>CAWCLJ010000005.1:0-65309 GCA_963796365.1 uncultured Chloroflexia bacterium | reverse complement strand
CAATTTGCGACATAGTTTAATAATCTTTGCCGTTCCTGTATCCTGAACCTTTCAAGGTACTTCTGGTCTTTTCTATCAAGTGGTATCTTGTTTACTCTTTTCATGGCAATCTGGATAAGCCTATTAGGACAGCCAAGTAACCATGTCTTAGCATCTAGCCATGCCGTTATATCAATGGCGTTATCATCAATGATGGTGTCGGCAAGGCCCGTAGAATCGCCAGTATCATGCTCACGGTCAATGCTAAAGATGGTAGGCTTACGGCTTACCTTGCGCCAGTAGTCGGCGATAACGTAAGAGGCAACTCGATACATAAATGCCGGACTAAAGGGCTTATCGGTCATCCTACGGCGTGCCAGGGCTAATTCTAAGATTATGTTATGCCGGATATCCTCTCTATCTATAAGAGGTACTTTACGCTCGAATCGGTGAGCTACTTCATACCAGATAAGCCACTCGCCGTTTAACCTCTGATAGGATAGAGGATTATCATCCTGCGGGCATCCTGTAATTGTGTACACACTTACCTCTCTTTCAAGGCAAGCGTTCAGGTCAAGGCTCTGTCATATTCAGTTTTTAAAGTGCATCGATATTCCACATTCAGTATTGAACAAAAGGAAGCAAAGTGATATTTCAAAATGAACCTATATTTACATGATGGCAAAGGGGTCTGTAGATAGGTCTCGAAAAATGAGGGATTTTAGAGATTTATAGTTTGTGGTTTGTGGAACAAGCCAGTTATCGCTTTAACGCCGTCCGTAGAGCGCACGCTGCGGATTCACCCAGTCATCGTCACTCGCATTTAGGCCAGCTTGGGTTAGCTTGAAATACTTGCGTGGCTGGCCGGCGGGGTAATGCTCCTGGAAGGCCGATGGCTCTTCCCTTCCGGTAGCTTCTACCCACCTTAGCTTCTTGATGGTTGAAAAGTAACTATTGAAACTGTGGGAACGGCAGCCATGTGCTTTGTAGGGCATACCGGCCAAAAATATCTCGGTAAGATTTTCTATGTTGTCGGGGTTGATGGGGCGATTATCCCGCCTGGCCAACTTCTCTTCGGCTCTGGTTGCTCTATCGAGCGCCGTGGTTCGCATCAGAGCTATTTTGTAGTGGTGGAACATCTCGGCTTGAGGCGCACCGATATCCGGGTCTATCTTTGGTGATTCGTATGGGCCAAGCCCTAAAAGAAAATCGCGGATAAATATACCGCAGCCGAAAGGGCGGAGAAAACCGCCTCTCTTAGGTTTTAGAGGTTCGAGCACCATCGGAATTTTCCCAGAGTTTTCCGTACCAAGTTTTTAATTCTTCACCAGCCACTTTTCGATATCTCGCGGTCGTGTTGAAGCTGGCGTGACCTAAATGCTCCTGCAGCATTCTTAATCCATCTCCACTGTCATTAAGCTTTACCGCATGGACAGCAAAGGCATCTCTAAGCTTATGTGGACTAACACTATGGATTTTTCCTGTCTCAGGATTAACTAGCTTGGGCAAGCCGGCTTTTTCGGCGCATTCTCGAACAATTTGCCAGGCTCTATGTCTATTGATGCCGAAGATAAGAGTCTTCCCATCCTTAGTAACAGGACCACCTCGCTCGATGTATTCCCGAAGCATTTCAAGAGTCTTGCTATCGATGGGTATTACCCTTTGGCGTCGATGTTCCTCTTCTTTACGCACTTCCATTTATTTTTCCTCCGCATTTGGGACAATAATCATGGCTTAACGCTACTGATGCCCCGCAGGAAGGGCAGGTTAACTTTACCCTCAGCTTGAGGTGCAAGATGGTTACCGTACCATGAGCGAAATCGATATCCCCAACTTTTAAAGCCAAAGCTTCACTGATTCGGCACCCGAGATGGAATAGTAATCGGATCAATAACCTGTCTCTTAGATTGGTGGCAGCTTCTTCCAGTGCCTTTATCTCATCGCTCTCCAAATACGTCTTATTCATGGCAGCTTCGATTTTGTCCTTTTCTTTTTGTTTTCTTCATTGAAGTATCGGCGACCAGTATGTCGTCATCATTCCTGGTAGTTGCCGGCGGGTCGGCGTTTTTCTCGCCGGTTGCCACCGTTTTCAAAATGAGCTGAAAGGCTAGCCGCAAGCGTTCGCCGGCATCGGCGGCTGTGCTTGGAACTAGTACTACTGAAAAATCTTCTTGGTTTTTACGTACCACACTTCTATGGAATAACTTTTGCCGGTGCACGGCATTAAGAAAATGTTTAGAATTCATGCACACCTGTGATAAACTAGAAGTTGATTAAAGGAAGGATGCCCTTGGATAGAGCCGGTGCAAGAATTAATCCGTTAACCACAGAAGAGTTACTGGTCGTTTTTGAAATCGTCCGAGCAGTTAAAGGGCGTAAGGACCTAATCTTACGTTTACCCGAAAGAAACCGGAACACGTTATACCGCGCTTATGACACTGTTTCCAGGTTTGAACGTGAAAAACTTATAAAACTTGATGATGCCAAAGCCAAAGAAATCGCGGAAGCAACGAGTTATTCAGCAACCGCATCTTACGTTCAAAATATATTCCGGCAGTGGCTAGCTTGGTGCCGTGAACAAAATCTCCCTGCGGGTAACTCTCTTGGGCAGCCAGCGTTATATATCGAGTTTGATCTGAAAAGTCTTGAAGACCTTGGGCCTAAGACCATCAATGGCGAGATCTGGCAGGTTGCTTGTCCCCGCTGCTTAAACACCGGACTATCCACGGCGAAGGACTGCTTAGCTACAGCAGTCATGATTTCCGGCTACACCTATACCGGCTCAAGGGGACCTTTCTACCTAAATCCGGTTGATGAAGCGTACACCTTACAGCGGGACAGTGCGACACCTATAAATATCACGCCGGGTAAACATCGTAGCTGGGATCTGGTTTTCGCCCCAAAACAATCCGTCCAGACCGAGACTCCGGTCACCTCAGGCCCGGTAAACATTACTACCTTTCCCATCGATAAAGCCCTGGAAGAAATTGATCGGAATAAAGGCGGTGCTTGTATCGCCATCCCCATAGCCATGACCAGGAAAGGTGTGCCACAAGGATATTTGGTGCCTGGATCGTATTTACTAAAGATGGAGGTGTCCGACGCCACTGGAGTTAAGGCAAGCGCCTTTTTCCGGGTACAGGCACCAATTCCCGGGGGAGTCCTTGAGGTCTTACCGGTGACAGATAAAGACCGGCAACTGATAAGTTAAAACCGCCGTGAAATAATTTTTAAGGCCGTTTATTCTTTTCAGGCATTTGGGCATGAAGTATAATTTGTAATGTAAACGGTTCGCTTTCAGCGTCGTTTGCATCTCTTATCCCTCCCGTCAAGGGAGAGGAACAAACTTAAAAAGAAAATAAACTACTTTTCCGGCTGGCATTTAGGACAGAGATAAGTGCCGCGGCCTCTGACGACGATACGTTCGATGGTACCGTTGCAGCCGGGGCACTTATTGCCGGCGCCGTGAGCCACCAGGAAACCCGTATGGGCATGTCCCAGCTCGCCGCCGGGGCGGACATAATCACGGACGCTGGCGCCTTTATTTTCAATGCCTTTCAAAAGGACTTTGCGGATAGAGGCGTGTAGTTTTTTTACCTGTGCCGTGGTGAGGGTATCGGCGGGGCGGGCGGGATGAATCCGCGCATCGTATAAAGCTTCATCGGCATACATATTCCCGATGCCGGAGATTATCTCCTGCTGCAGGAGCAAAGCTTTCAACGGCGTACGGCGTTTCTTTAAAATGTCCGCCAGCTTTTTTACCGTAAAGTCTTTGTCCAGGGGCTCCGGGCCGAGTTTTTCCATTACGGCGTTTTCGTCATTTTCCAGCCACATTTTGCCGAATTTACGGGCATCCGAAAAATGAATATCCGTCCCATCATCCAGGTGTAAAACAGCCCGTGTGAAGCGGTCATTTTGGGGGTTAACAAGTAAAGAGCCCGTCATTTTCATATGCATCATCAAAACGCCGTTTTTATCCAGGTGAAAGAACAGGTACTTACCGCGGCGGGTGATGCCGGTGACTTTCCGGCCGGTGACCTTGCTAATAAATTCGGAAACCGATGGCTGTTTGACGGCAGCCGGCGATAAAATCTCCACGCTCTTAATTGTCCGGCCGATAATATAAGGCCCAATTTCGATTTTAATCGTCTCGACTTCTGGTAATTCAGGCATCGCCCCTCCTAATCTCCACACAGGGTTTTTTGTTTTTAATTTGTACTTACCCCTCACCTTAATCCTCTCCCGCAAGGGGCGAGGAAATGGGAAGGGAACTTATTTCATTTCGCCCCAGTTTTTACCGGATTTGGTATCTACTTTTAAAGGCACCGATAAAGCGATGGCGGATTCCATGACCTCGGGCACCAGCTTGCACATGGCCGCTTCTTCATCCGGCGGCACTTCAAAGACAAGTTCGTCGTGAACCTGAAGAAGCATACGGCTCTTTAGCTTGAGCTTTTCCATTTCGCGGGACAGGTTAATCATCGCGACTTTAATGATATCGGCGGAAGTTCCCTGCACCGGCATATTAATAGCCATACGCTCGGCGCCTTCCCGCACCTGCCGGTTGGGGTTGTTGATATCAGGGATATAGCGGCGGCGCCCGAGCAGCGTTTCTACATAACCGTCCTTGCGGGCTTTTTCTTTAATCTCATCCAGATATTTGACCACGCCGGGGTATTTTTCAAAATAGGTCTTGATAAAGCGGGCGGCTTCCTGGCGGGAGAGGTCGGTCGCCTGCTCAAGGCCGTATTCACTCATGCCGTAAATCACCCCGAAGTTAATCGTTTTGGCAAAGCGGCGCATATCTTTCGTAATTTTATCGGGTGGAACGTTAAACATCAGCGAGGCGGTGGCGGAGTGGATATCTTCATTATGCCGGAAGGCGCGCACCAGCTCAGTATCGTTAGAAAGGTGGGCAAGGGCGCGGAGGTCTATCTGGGAATAATCTCCGGCGAGTAAATTATACCCGGGCGCGGCAACAAATGCCTGCCTTACCTGGCCGCCCAACTCGCCGCGGACGGGAATGTTCTGCATATTGGGGTCGGTTGAGGAAAGACGTCCGGTGGAAGTACGCGTCTGATTAAAGCTGGTATGGATACGGCCGGTTTTAGGGTTGACGAGTTCAGGTAAGGCATCGATATAAGTGGATTTAATCTTGGTCAACTGGCGGTATTCAAGAACCAATTTAGCAATAGGATATTGCGGAACCAGAGACTCCAAAATCGAGGCTTCCGTTGTATATTTATCTTTGCCCTTACGGACCGCTGCGATCTGAAACTTACTAAATAAAACCTCACCCAGCTGCGCCGGGGAATTGATATTGAACTCACGGTCAGCTTCCAGATAAATCTGTTTTTCCAGCACGGCGATCTGTCCGCCAAGCACACCGGACATCTCTTTAAGGATGGAAGTATCCAGCGCTATGCCGTTCCGTTCCATAAGGAGCAGGATGGGGACGAGGGGCATTTCGACATCTGTAAAGAGTTTTAGTAAACCGCGTTCAATCAATTGTGGCTTCAGGACCTGTTCCAACCGGAAGGTCATATCTGCATCTGCTGCGGCATAAGCAGTGGCCTGAGCGATATCCACCCGGTCCATCGTAATTTGTTTAGCGCCTTTGCCGATGAGGGATTCGATATTTATCATTTCCACGCCCAGCTCACTAAATGCCAAAGTCTTGAGACCGATGGAGCTTTCACCAAGCAGATGGGCGACAATCATCGTATCCGAAACAAGTCCTTTAACGGCGATACCCTGCTCCGCCAGAGCCATCATATCGAACTTGGCATTATGCCCCAGCTTGGCAATTTTATCATCCTCAAAAACGGGCTTGAGCCGCGCGATGACCTGTTCCAGCGGTAATTGCGGGATACCGCCGAGAGTTGGCTGATGTCCTACCGGAATGTAATATGCTTTTCCAGGCTCGACAGCGAGGGAAATCCCCACCATTCCGGCGGTCATGGCATTAAGGCCGGTGGTTTCCGTATCGAAAGCGAACAGGCGGGCGGCGGATATCCGGTTCACAACATCGTCCAACACTACTGTGTCGTTTATGGTAATATATTCACCCTGGAGGGGGGCAGATTTTACCGCGACGGGGGAAAAATCCCCATCAGCCGCAGGTAATTTATCTATCAATGACTTAAAATCCAACTCGCGGAACAAATCCACTACTTTGAGGCGGTCGTAATCCGCCAGACGACAGGCGTCCATGTCCAAAGTGACAGATGTATCCGTAACTATAGTAGCGAGAGTTAAACTTTCACGAGCGACGGCCGCGTTGTTTTGCAGGATCTCTTTAATCCGCGGCGGCGTAACTTCTTCAATGTGTAGATATATATCATCAACACCGCCGAATTGAGTAATAAGCTTAACCGCGGTCTTTTCACCGATACCGGGAACCCCCTTGATATTGTCCGAAGTATCACCGACCAGGGCTTTGTAATCCGCAACATGCTCCGGACCAACGCCGAACTTACCTTTGACCATTTCATCATCAAACAACGATGCTTCCGCGAGAGAGCCGCCGCCTTTAGGGTAAAGAACCTTCACGAGCGGGGAGACAAGCTGCATGGAATCAGCATCGCCGGTGACGATAACGGTATTCACACCTTTTTCGGCGGCCTGGCGGCTCAACGTGCCGAGGACATCATCCGCCTCAAACTTGTCCAGCTCGAAGAGGGGAATGTTGAAGGTCCTGACGAGCTGTTTGACGCGCTGGAGCTGGCTGATGAGGTCATCCGGCGTGGCGGGGCGATTGGCTTTGTAATCAACGGACATATCATGGCGGAAGGTGGGGCCTTTTTTATCAAAAGCGACGGCGATATGAGTAGGTTTGAGATCGTTGAGGACTTTCAAGAGCATCTGGGTGAAGCCATAAACAGCGCTAACCGGCTCGCCGGTACCGGGAACGGTAAGAGGACGGGCAGCACGATATTTCGTGCCCTCAAATGCATGGTAAGCGCGGTGGACGATGGCATTGCCGTCGAAAAGGACTAAAAGGGGCTTATCACTCATAATCCAATTATAGCAGAGGATGCTATATAAAAGTTAAAATATCGCCTGAATTATTGATAATTAAAAAAGCCTATTCTTCATCCTTCTTTGTTACGCGGGATAACATATCGCTGGCTTTATCTTTAAACTCGGTGGCTTTTTCTTTTAACATGGCGCGGGTCTCTTTACCGGGTTTAGGGGCATAAAGAATACCAATGGCCGCCCCGGCAAGCACTCCCACCAGAAATCCGATAAAAAAGCTGCTGCTGCCTTCTCTTTCACCCATATTATTCCTCCTCCTGTCCGGTGAACCGTTTCATAAAGCCCAGCGCCTTGCGGATGCCCTGGAAAAAGGAGGCCACCTGGGCAACAGGTTTAACCACCGCCTCTTCGACACTGGAAACGATACGTTCAACCGTTTTCGTGGTATTGTTTATTGATTTCAAGATAGGCCTGACGCGGGCGTAGACGACAAACGCCAGGATGACGATGATAATGGTCGCAATTATCGCCGTAATGCCGAAGATAACGATAATAAGGTCGCGTAACCATTCGATAGTCATAACCCACCCCTGACCCCGTATTTACCTATAGCATTATAAAATTATAACTATAAGATGTAAAGGTTATGCCAGAATGGGTGCAAAATTTGTTATAAAAGTGTTATAGAGCGGTTAGTGATTAGGGGTGAGGGGTAAGAAAAAAGTAAAAACTGGAAGGACAATCTTAACGGGGAATAGCCTGACGGAGAGGGGTTGGTAGCCTTTTCCCCTAACTACCAACCCGATCATGGAATTTTAATAAAGAATCAACTGTTTCTATCAAGCCCTTCTCTTAATAACCATTCTCCAAACAAAGAATCATTGGTTCAAAAGATAAAGAGTTTGGAGAGGTGACCGCAAAGTGGGCGGATGAGGCAAAAATGGATTCCCGCGCAGGTCGGGAATGACAAGTGGAAGAAAGAGGGAAACCAGTATAGGGATTAAAAATCTTTAAGTGCCGGGCGGTTAAGTATCTTGAGAAAAGAAGTATCGTTGTGGCTTATCATTATCGCGCGGTTGCCGTCAAAAACAAAGCGGGTGATGCCGCCGTTATCCACTTTAAAGCTCCAGAAAGAGGAGTTGTCCAGGCGCAGCAAAGCGCAGATAATCACTTTAATCACGGCGCGGTGGGATACAAAAGCTATTTTGCCATCCCCGGCGCGCATTACGGCATCCTGCACAAAAGACAGGGCGCGGCCGGTAATATCATCCAGGCTTTCACCGCCTGGGAGCTTGACCTGCTCCGGCGTATCCAGCCAGTCCTGATAAATATCCCCGTATTTTTCCTTTACTTCCGTCACCGGGAGGCCTTCCCATTCCCCGCAGTCGATATCATTAAGGTTTTCAACAATATTTACCTTAAGTTTATGGGCAGCGGCAACGGCCCAGGCGGTCTTGACCGCGCGCTGCAAAGGACCGGAATAGACGGCGTCCAGTTTTTCCGCTTTAAGATACTCACCAAGCAGTTTTGCCTGTTTGATGCCGGTCTCATCCAGGGGAATATCCGCCCGGCCGCGAAAAACATCTTTGGCGTTCCATTCCGTTTCACCGTGCCGTATAAAAATCATTTCCATGATGATTAGACCTCGTAATCCACAACTTTGCGCAGCAGCCTGACCTTTGAAATATAATCGCTTACTTCCTTGTGAGCCGGATGATTCAGATAAGCGTCAAAGTCATCGGCGCCGGCAAACTCCGCGATAAGCACGATGTCGAAAGAGTCCCCGGAGATTTTATTATTGATGCCGATCTCAATGGATTTAATTTCTTTTATCTTGTCTTTCAACCCTTCCAGGTCTTCCTTGATGCGTTCCGCATTGGCTTCAGCCGTGCCGGCTTCGGCGAACGGCCGCAGTTTCCACATGACGACGTGCTTAATCATGATGAAAGATACGACTCCTTATTTTTTCTCCCCCACCTTCTCCACCTCGATAGTAACATCCGATACCAGCGCCGCGAAAGCGCCGATAGCCGCCAGCACCGGGGCCCAGAGAATGCCGACCGCCGCCAGGCCCGCGCCGACGGTCAAAGGAATATCGAATATCGTTTTGCCGTCATGGATTAAACGCACGCGGCGGACATTTCCTTCTTTGATAAGTTCCTTGATTTTCTTAACGACATCTTCACTTTTGATGGTATATTTTTCCGTCTCTGCCATAACGCTACCTCCCTGGCTACTGCTAATTATACAGTTAATGAAGCATAATTTATAGCTATAAAAAGGGCGGGTTTTCAACCCGCCCGATAGACCAGTCTATGTAAAAATTATTGTCCGGCGATATTAATTAACGGTCCGTCTTCGTCGCAGTTTTCTCTTTGTTCAATGTGCAGGTGCGGCACTGGTGGAGGGTCTTGCGGGAACAGCCGGCCGCGCCGCCGCCGGCACAGGCGCAGGCGCAAGCGCAGGCACAGGAAACACAGGCGCAGGAAACGCAGCTCGGGCGGGAAACGCAACTCGATGACGGCGGCGTCATCATCGAGCGGTTCTGATTGGAAATAATCGCCGCCCAAATCCACGGCGTCATATAGTTTCCGTAAGCCGGGTCGTAATAGCGCCCCTGGGCATCCGGCTGTAATTTTTTCTTATCGATGTAGTCTTTAAAGTCCTCTGCTATTGCCTGTTTTTTCGTCGGGTCCTTCTCTGCTTCCGCTTCAATGGCGGTCGCTTTGCTCCGGATATAGGCTTCACGTTCTTTTTTACCCGCGCTGACGCGCCAGAATATCAGCAGCCCGACAACCACGATAATGCCGATGACAACCCAAAAGGTCGTGCTCAACCCGCCGCCGGTTTTGGGTTCGTTGGCCGTCAGGAAGGAACCGTCCGTGGACTCCACCGAGATATCCACACGGCCGCCGGGATTGATATTATTCCGCTCCCAGGTGAGAATGTTGCCGTTGACGGCAGGCGTAGGGCTGATGGAATTATAAGTCTGGTAGCTCACCGGGGAAATAAAATTCACCTGCAGGTGTGCGACAGGCGCCTGGTCGTACCAGCCGGGGGTATATTGAACGCTCCATGTGCCTTGCTGGGTATTTCTTTGCAGGATATGCCCCTGCAGGACGGTGAATTTGATATTAAAAGTCTGCCCGGGCTGAAAGTCGTTATTAAGGTCAACCCGGACGCCGTAAAAGCCTCCACCGTTATCCGCCGATACCTTCGAGACATCTCCATTAAAATCTTTTACCTCGAAATTCTGGTTCGGCAGGCCGACGGTCACCCAAGGGATATCGCCGCTTAACACCTGCCACTGCTGTTCGACCGTAATCAAAACGCGGCCGTCATTCTGCGGTTCCATCGTAACCACGTAATTGTTTATTTTATAAGTCCCGGTATCCGCAAATACCGGTGTTGCCGCCAGCAGCAGAACTGCAAGGACTAATATTCCAGCGGACAGCCACCGTAGCATTGATAAAGAAATTCGCATTCCTCGCACTCCTTTCTGCCTTTCAGGTACTCTTTGTTCCTGAAGCCTTTGGCAACCGGATTGTTCCAGATATCTTCCCATTTATCCCTGAGAATATTGCCCAGCCTGTCTTTGAACCATGACTGGCAAGGGATTACCGAGCCGTCCGGCTCTATCGTCAAATTATATTGCGCGGCGGAGCAGGCCTTAACGCCAAAGCCGAACTCCATAGGGTTAAACTGCTTATAGCAGGTGGGCGTGTACCATTCCAGCTTGACTCCAATCCCGTTGGCGACATCCACCGCTTTGGATAAAACGCTTTTCAACTCTTCCATGGTCAGGCCGGCTTCCTGTTTACTGCAGGTACCACGGCCGCTGCAAATCAAGGTATTGCAGGCCATCTCCTTAAGCCCCAAAGCCGCCCCGGCGCGTACCTGTTCCGGAAAAAGCGTTAGATTATCTTTGGTCAGAGTGGTATTGGTGATAACCGCTAAATTGTTTTTCAAGCATGCCTCGATACCGTCTTTCGTTTCCTGCCAGGCGCCCGGAACACCGACCATACGGTCGTGGACGTCAGGAAGGTGCGACTCCCAGCTTATCTGCACATAGTCCAGCGAGGCTTTATTCAGCGCCGCGGCAAGCGCCGGCAGTTTACGCCCGTTGGTCACCAGCCCGGTGACGAACTCTTTGGAATGTTCAACGAGCTCAACCAGGTCCGGGCGAATGGTCGGTTCACCGCCGGTAAAGACAACCTGGGGTATGCCGCTGTCCCACAATTTAGCCAGAATTTTCTTCCAGTCTTTCGTAGCCAGCTCGTTGACCTTGCGCGGGCCGCCGGTGTAGCAAAAATAGCAGTTGTTATTGCAGTTATAAGTCAAGGCCAAATCGGCGCGGGGCGGGGCCGTCCACTGTTTGGGGTCGGTCTCCTGGGTTTCCAGGTCCATTTCTTCCAAGGGGCAGCTGCCTTTGCTAACTTCGATGAGTTTTCCGTAGATATTGTCAAAGTCTCTGACAAGAACATCGGCGGGGACGCAGGGATAGCTTTTCTGCATTTGTTTGACGATTTCCTGCTTGAATATGCCGCTGTCCACGGTGTCATGATGGCGCTGCATAACATCGATGTACGCTTCAATGAACCGGCCGGCGGTCTCGTTAAGCAGGAGCATGTCCCTTCCGTTTATCCAGAGCATGCTCGGATTGCCTTTTCTTAAGTGCAGACGCATGCCGTCCGCAGTTACATGTTTGATACTCGTTTCTGTCAAACTCCACCCCCTGCTTAAAGACTCCATTGTGATTCTATTATATCATCTTGAGATTATAGAAAGTAAGCACGAAGCACGAATAACGAAATGCGAAACGGGAGGAAATTACAAGATACAAAAAACAATAACCAAACAAATCACAATACTCAAATGCCAAACGTTTGGCTGTTGATATTTGTTAATTGAATATTGTTTGGAATTTGTATCTTGGTTATTGGTTATTCCTTCTGACTTCGGATTTAGTGCTTCGAGTTTTCTCACTTATCACTTGCTACTTCCTTGCCACTTGGTACTTGTTACTTGATACTTATCTCCCCCCACGCCGGAAAGTTGGGTGTGCACACTCATGAGATTGGCAGTACGTTATGGTAGAATTAAACGCAATACGATTTCGAGACTAAAAATGGGCCAGCTAAAGCGTCGCTTTTATATACTGGGTCTAAGCTTGCTGGTGCTTGTAATAGCGCTGGCCGGGCTGCTGGGCGCGCTCGATATCCTTAACAAACCCACCCAGTCCACTGCCAACCCCACCGGGAGTACTTCCACAACTGCCACCACGACTCCCCTGGTAAATAATAATACCCCTGCTATAACCCCTCCGCCATCGCAAAATACGACAACCACGCCGGCGGTCAACATTACCCCTGAGATATCGCTTTCCCTGCCGGACTCGCTTAAATTCGATACTTCCAAAGCGACCGACCCCGGGCTATCGCTCAACGGCACCACGCCGGTCCACTACCCTGTTTTAGAGGTCACCGGAGCGAAGAATACCGAATACCTGAAAAGCATTACCTCTTCATATTATGACGGGAAAGAATGGGCGCCTGAAAACCCCTCTGATTATGTCAAATATGATGGGGAACCCGCGCTGCCTTCCGGCATCACTCCGGACCATACATTGACCGATAGCATCAACGTCACCGCCCTGGCGGACATCGCCGGCGTCAAGGTAGCAGTCCCCACATCGCTTTATCCCCTGAGCATCAACTCTTCGGAGACGTTATTGTATTCCCCGGATGATTCGACTTTCCTGACAGATAAACAATTTCCGCAGGAATACGAGTTTCAGACCGTCCATTACGCTTTCAGCAATAACACCCTGGCGAATGCTGTCCTGGACCCATCCCAGGAGTACTTACAGCTCCCTGACAATATCACGGCGAGGACATACCAGCTTGCCGATAATATCACCAGCGGCATCAAGTCGCCGTTCCTGCAGGCCAAAGCGATAGAAGATTATCTGAAAACCAATTACAAATACGATTTCAATTTTGAGCCGGCGCCGCCGGGACAGGAACCCAATGACTGGTTCCTCTTCAACGAAAAAAGCGGCGTCTGCACCAACTTCAATTCGGCATTCGTTATCCTCTGCCGGGCGGCCGGTATTCCGGCAAGACTGGTCGGCGGGTTCCATATTACACCCCAGGCGGACCCGCAGGAAGTCTACACCGATCAGGCCCACGCCTGGGCCGAAGTCAAATTCAAAGACCTGGGATGGTACAACTTCGATGCGACAGCCGGCATCGACACTCCCCTGACGCCGACAAAGACCGTAATTATGAAAGCGGATGCCACGGCCGCCAAAGGTGATGTATTTACTGTTACCGGTGCGGTCCGGACAGACACCGGGCAATCTGCCGACGGGGTGCTGGTGGAAATCCTGGTCAACAAAACCAAAGACGCAACCGGTGCGACCGTGGTCGGCGAAGGCATCGTATCGGACGGCTATTTTACGATACAGGCGGTCATACCCGGGGATATGACGGTGGGGCAATACCAGATATTCGCTCACAGCCTTCCGAGCAGCCGCTACAGCGAGTCCTGGAGCGACCCCAACCTTAAAGTAGTTTCCGGCACCGTTATCGACCTGAACGCACCTGTCCGGATAAAGACCGGGAACACACTAAACATCACCGGCTCGCTCTCCGGAAAGTTCGGGGAGGCGGTGGCGGGGCAAACGCTAAGGATATCGCTTAACAATATTCAGGTCGCCAGTATTATGACTGATAATGCCGGCCATTTTAGCTGGGAAAAAGATATGACAGAACCAGGCAGTTACTCTATGACGGTAAATTTTGCAGGCAGCGATTACTTCCTGGCCACCAGTCAGGAAGTAAATATCCGGGTGTCCGCCCCGGCGGTGATGACGCTTGCCACTGGTGGAGCCACTGCCAAAAAACCGGTAAAAATAACCGGGCAACTCACGGAAGGAATAAACGGGCAGGGATTGACCGGGCGTACCCTTAACGTTTCCATCGATGACCTGCCAACGGACATTAAACCCGTTACGGATAAAGAAGGTAATTTCGCCTTTAACTATGTTTTCGATACCGCCGGTGAACACCGAGTTGAAGTAACGTTTGTCGGGGACACCGATTATGACGGGACAAATGCCGCGTTAAAGATTATTGCCGGTGCGGCGGCAGCATTTTCGCCCTGGCCTTTTATCCTGATAGCGCTGGCGGTTATCGGGGCAGGCGCAGCAGGCTGGTTTATTTACCGCCGGATGAAAAAGCAGCCGGTAGAAAAAGGCATTTTGCAAAATCCGGCGCCGCAGGCTCAAGTAATCACGCACGGGCAGTTCTCTAACGGCGGGGTTATCTTGACGATCGGCCTGCCGCAAGTTAAAGACCCTCTGCCAGATGTATGGGGCATCGGAGAGGAATTAATCCTTGATTTACGGTTAACAGAAGCGACCGGCGCCGGTATATCCGGTCCGCTTGAAGTGACGGTCAACGATGAAATACTTACCCGGCCGAAAACCGGCCAAGAGGGTAAAGCTGAAATACGTTTTACCTTCCCGGCGAAAGGCGAATATAACCTGGCGGCCAGGTATGAGGACCCGTCTAATCAAAAGAAAGCGACCGCCGTCCGTCCAATCAGAATTGTCGACTACCGGGAGGAAATCGTTAGTCTCTTCGATAAAACCGTAAATGACTTCAAGCAAATGGGCGTTGAAATCAGCGAAGAATTCACCCCGCGGAAAATACAATACCTGGTCTTGAACGCCAAGTTAGACATGCCGGAAAAAGCGCTTGAAGATGTTATCAGTTGCTTTGAAGAAACAGACTACAGTCTGCACCCTATTGCCCGGCAGCATTATGAAACAATGTACCTGGCGCAACTGGAGATAGAAAAACATGGAACCGCAGCCGGTGTCTAAAGCCGCAAGCCCGGGTCTCATACCGGCGGTCCGCCCGCTCATTTTCGCGGTCACCGGATGCGTGATTGCAGTCGTGCTGTTTTCTCCGGCAGGGATTATTTACGAACATGCGGACTTGAGCTTCCTGGTTGCCCCCTTCATCTGTTATTTTATTTTCCGTTTCTTTTCAAAGATAAGCCTGTTATACCTGCCCGGTTATAAATCGCGGCAGTTTGCAGTTTTAGCCGCCACAATTTGCACCGGCCTGGCTTTTGCTTTATTCTTTTTCTTCTTCCTGCATAATATCCAGCAGCTGACGAATATCATCCTCTTTACCCACATTAAAGGGTTCCTCGCTGACTTATCCGGCGCATCAGGTTGGACCGTTTTACTTATCGCGGGGATAACTTTTACCAGGATAGCGGAAATCTACCGGAGAGATGGTGCCGAGAAATTCCTTCACCCTGTTTTCAACTCGCTGGGGCAGTTCTTCGCAGGCACCGGCGCCTGGCAGTTTCTGGCCGCTTTCTCCGGCCCAAAGGATGTTTTCAGCAAAATCGGGCTGGTCATTTTCGCCGGGATGTTGGGGTTAGCTTTATCGAACGCAGGGCATTACGGGAAAAACTCTAAAAATCCCTTCATCGCCGATGCTTCGCAATGGCTAATGCACTCCGGAACAGTAAAATTCCTTACCGGCGCATTAATCGCCACTTACATACTTTTTATCCGCCCGCTGATTGTAGCCCATTTTAAATACGCCGTTATACTGGAATGGCTAATCATCTGCTTCCTTGGGTGGCGGCTTTTCTCCGGCATCAAAAACGGCATCAGGACCCGCTCCGCCGTGGACGTCCACGAAGTAGACTGGCAAAAGCATGTCCAGTTTATTAACACCTTGCAGGGGGCTGACTTCCCACAGCTTAGAGAAATCCAGGAATCATTTACAGAATTCGGCAGCCGTGACGCCCTACTGATTTACCTGACGCTGCTGCTGCACAACAATAAAACGGCACCGGAAGAAATAACGCGCATCCTACACCCGATTATTAATTACCATGACGCGAAAATGCCATGGTTCGCTTTTGGATGGGAACAGCGGCATGTGATGAAACAGAACGAGATCAGACGGCGACTGGTGCTCGGCGAGATAATGATAAACCTGAAATATATCCTGGACCCGGCCAACCGGACAATTGAGGAGCATGCCTATGAACAAAACCAGCCTGGATAATGCCAGACAGACCTGCGAAAAAATAATCGATTCCATTGGGGCAGTTTTCGTGGGGAACAAACCCGCGCTGAAGAAGCTTTTAGCGGCGGGCCTATCCAACGGCCACGTCCTTTTCGAGGACTACCCCGGCCTGGGCAAAACGTTGCTGGCCAAGGTATTTGCCCGGGTCATCGGCTGCAAATACACGCGCATACAGTTTACCCCGGACCTGCTCCCTGCCGATATCGTGGGCACGCGTATCTGGCGGCAGCAGGACTCCCGCTTCGAGATGGTGCTGGGGCCGGTATTCACCCAGGTATTGCTGGCCGATGAAGTAAACCGCACGCCGCCGAAGACCCAGGCGGCTTTACTGGAAGCGATGGAGGAACGGCAGGTCACCATCGACGGGGAAACACATTCTTTAGGCTCACCGTTTTTCGTGTTGGGTACGCAAAACCCCATCGAGCAGGAAGGGACTTATCCCCTGCCGGAAGCGCAGATGGACCGCTTTATGCTCAAGATGTCCACCGGTTACGCCGAGACGCTGGAAGATGAAAGCACAATTTTGACGCGCCGCATTCAGTGGAAAAAAGACGACCCCGCCGTGGATGTAAGGCCGTTAATTACCCACGCCGAATTTACGGCGCTGCAAAAGATAGTCGAAAACGAAATTTACATCGATAAATCAATACTGGACTATGTAAGTTCCATCGTCCGGGCGACACGGGAACACCCGAGGGTGGAAATCGGGGCGAGCCCACGGGGAGGATTATCTTTGCTAAAAGTTTCGCGGGCGGCGGCGCTGATTGGCGGGCGGGATTTCGTAACGCCGGATGATATCAAGATGTTTACCACCGATGCACTGGCGCACCGTATTATCCTTAAAATCGAAGAATCACTGGAAGGAACGAACCCGCGAAAAATCGTCGAGGAAATAGTCGAAAGCATCCCCGCTCCGCTGGATTTTTCGCCGAGGTAAAAAATGCTTTCCACCCACGCCACAAAATTCATCGCGCTGTTTTTCGGGCTGCTGATTGCCGGGCTCGTCTTAGGTAACATGGTAGTCCTGACGATGGCGCTGGTGCCTTTAAGCCTGCTGCTGGCCGGACTTTTAACGGAACCGCCGCGTCAAATCGAAATCCGCGCCGATAAAATAAAGCCGCTCATCTGGCAGGGGGATGAAGTGGAAATATCCCATGACGTGACCGTTGATGACGGTTTCGGTATTGTCACCCTTTACCAGGACCTGCCGCAATATTTCTCACTGGCAGAAGGTAACAACATCATGATGCGACGGAAAAGCTGGGGGAAAGACGCTTTCACTTTTTCTTTTAAAGTTCGCTGCACGAAACGCGGGCATTATGTCTTGCCGCCTTTAAGATGGGAAACGCGCCACGCCCTCAATTTGACCCAGGCGTACTACGGGGCAACACAACCCACAGAGCTGCTGGTACAGCCCAGGATTCTCAACCTGCGGCGTATCAGGGGCGTTAAAGGCATCGCCACCTCTCCCTTCCCCGTCATCGATGTCGCCAAGATAGGCGTGGCGACCACCGATTTCCGGGAAATACGGGACTACATCTACGGCGACCCGGTGAAAAACATCAACTGGAAAGCCACCGCGCGGCAGGCGGCCCAGGGCAAGCTCTGGCCTTTAGTAAATGAATACGAAGTCGAAGGGAAAAAGTCCGTCTGGATTTTCCTGGACGCGGCTTCCTACCTGGAGGTGGGGACAGACATCGAGAACTCTTTTGAATACTGCCTGGAAGCCGCCAACGGCGCGGCTTTTTATTTTACCGACCGCGGCTACCGGGTGGGGATGTATATTTACAACGACGGCGGTAAGTTCTTTTACCCCGATGCCGGGAAAAAACAGTTCTTGAGGATTTCACGGGAACTGATACACCTGAATACCTCCAAAGTTTATGGCGAGTTGCCCGAAGCCATCGAAAAGTGCCGCCGCTATCTCCTGGGCTACAATCCGCTTTGTGTCGTGGTGACACGGCTGGATGCGAGGGAAACCAACAACATTGTTAACGGCATCGCTAAGCTGCGTTCGCTGCGGGGACGCCGGCGGCGTAAACTGCCGGTGATGGTGGTCAGTGCAGCCGGCTATAATGTTATCCCCCGCCAGGACGAATATGACGATAATTCCGCGGTGATGCTGCAGCTCCAGACAAAACCGAAGGCCCAACAGATACGGCGGATGGGGGCGTCTTTACTGGAATGGAACCCGCGGAAAGAAAATTTCAGCACGGCGCTTTTAAGGCAGGTGAAAGCGAGATGAGACCTTCCACCGCTATTTTAAGGTCGTCAGAAATGGTACTGATTGCCGCCCTCGGGGGCATCGGGGCTTATGCTTTCCTGGCCTCATCCGCTTATGATGCCGTCAGGAATTTCGGCGAAGCGCACAAAATTGCATTCATGCCCTATTTGCCGCTGATTATCTGGGGCATTATTACCGCTTTCGGCATTTTAAATATCATTTTGGCCAACCGGGGCGCCGGCTCATTTATCTGGCTGGTAATGATATTTTCACTGCCCTCACTGCTGGCCCACAATACCGTGAACTGGCCGAAAATCTTCGGGTGGAACTTTGAATTGACGACCAGCCTGGGTGTCAACAGTATGCTGGCGCTCGGCGTGTTGACTATCGCCGGATATGTGATATTGGACTATTTGCGGTTCTTCAAGCAGTCCGGTCACAGCATGGCCGAAAGGCAGATTACCCCTGCTGACATCGAGGATGTGAGCAATTTCAGCAATATGGCGCTATTCCTGGCGGTGTTGAGTTCGCTGGCCGCGACGGCGCTGGTGGCATTCCTCGCGATTATACTGGAAAAAGTTACCCTCGGCTTTATGCAGAGACTGACTTGGAACATCGTCTTCATCGGACTGTTTTGCCTGCTGCTTATCGCTTTTTATCTTTACTGGCTTTTTGCCCGGCGGCGGGAAAAAGTGTAAATCTCCCCTAGCCCCTCTTTACGAAAGAGGGGAAGATTGAACATAACCATAGGGTGAAGGGTCTGACTAATCATCCTCTCCCTTTAGTAAAGGGAGAGGATGGGATTTAAAATTTAACTTTTACACTCTATTTTTGACCCCGTATCGAGGTACGGGACAGGCTTTTGATTTTTGAGATTTGTTTGTAATTTGTATCTTATATCTTGGTTATTGTTTTTAGCAGCTTGTAATTGTAAAATCATTGCGGGATATAAGGAAACAGGGGGTTGCCATGTCAAACAGCGTTTATAAAATAATCACCCTTATCGGCACCAGCACGGAATCGTGGGAAAAAGCTGCCTCCGCCGCCGTGGAGGCAGCTTCTAAAACGCTCAAGGACTTAAGAATCGCCGAGGTCGAAGAGCTGGACATGCAGATTGACGAAGGGAAGGTAATCGCCTACCGCGCCAAGGTCAGGGTCTCCTTTAAATATCACGGGAAAGAAATGTAGAACTCCCCGGCATATCATAGAAAATGTTAACCGCAGTACTCGTAAATTCTACAAGATAATTGCGGCGTGCTATAATCAATTGATTATAAATCCCTGATATCAGTCAATCATAGAAAAGACGTAACAACATGAAAAAAGAAACCACCTGCCCGGAATGTGGGCGTCCGGTGTTCGGAAACCGGTGTCCGCGCTGCCACAGATTAATTTTAAGTGAAAAACCAGCCGCCCCTGATGAAACGCCGCAAACAACGCCACAGACAGATATACAGCGGGCTCCCACTGGTCCTTCGGCGACCGAACATACCGAACCGGCCCAAAAGTTAGCCACGATGTCCATTATCGATGCCCAGCAAAGAGCACGGCGCATCGTTTACAACGCGGAACAGTCTTCGCGGGACATTATCATCAAAGCGAGGAGTGAAGCCGAAGCGAGGGCGGCCGCCGACATCGCCGATGCGGTGAAAAAATCGGATGACATCGTGCGGCAGGCAAATAAAGCCGCCGAGGAATTGATAGAAGACGCCAGCGTCGGGGCGGAAGCGAAGGCCGGCGAAATCATTACCGATGCCATAAGAAGCCAGGCGGAAAGCAAGAGCCAGGCGGAGGCGGCCTCAGCCGAGATAATCGCCGGCGCCAATCAAAAAGCCGAAGAAATTATCGAAGAAGCCCGACGGGAGGCAGACAAAATCCTGGCGGAAGTCGAACAGGCCCTGTCCAGGACCGATGAAAAAGCCGCCGGCATCATCGCAGAAGCCAGGAAAAAAGCCCAACAGGAAATCGAAGACGCCCGTCAAACGGCGCAGGACATGGTCTCCCGGGAAAAGATCGTGCAGGAAGCCGAGACCGGCTCGGCGAGCATGCTGACCGAAGCCAAAGATAAAGCTGATAGCATTCTAACGCAAGCGAAACATTCTGCGGCGGAAGAGACCGGCCACGCCGAAGCGAAAGCGGACACGATTCTTGCCGAAGCGAATAAAGAAGCGGACGCGCTGTTTACAAGCGCCAGTCATGAATCAACCGAGATTGTAAATAAAGCAAAACTGGAGGCAACTGAAACTATCAGCGCCGCCATGCAGGAGGCCGCGGAAACAACGCAAAAAGCCAGGCAGGACGCCGAGGAACTTACCGAGAGGGCTAAAGCGGAAGCCAGTAAAAAATATTCGGCGATTATCGCCGAGGCCAGGCAAAAAGCCAAAGAAGCCATACAGGAAGCCGAAAAAGCCGCCGCTGAATTACTCGTCAAAGAGAAGGTAAAGAAAGATGCCGAAACAGAGGCTTCTAAAATAATAGCCAGGGCCAAGGCAAAAGCCGAAGATATGCTGGCCAAGGTGGGTCCGGCGCTGAAAGAGCTGTCTGAAAAAGCCCAGACCGAATCCGAGGCGAAGGCGGCAACAATTCTGGCCGATGCGCAAAAGGAAGCAGATGAAATCATTCGCCAGGCGGAACATTCGGCGGCGCAGTCAGCGGGAAAAATAGTAGCCGAAGCGGAAGGTAAAGTTGCCGCCATGCTGGATGATGCGCGCGCGGAAGCGGCAAAACTCCGTCAGGAAGGGCAAATTGCGATTTCCGAAGCGGAAGGCGTGGCCGCTACCATCGTCACCGATGCCCGCTTTGAAGCCGAAAACATCATCAAAGAAGCGGAACAGTCCGGAGGGGAAGCGGAGGCAAAAGCCGCGGCGTTCATTACGGACGCCGGCCAGAGGGCGGGGCAAATCGTTAACGAAGCGGAAAAACAGGCCGTTGACCTGGCTTTAAGGGCCAAGAATGAAGCCGACTTGAATTCCGCCATGAGTATTCTCGAAGCCCAGAAAAAAGCGAACGAAATCATTCGCAATGCCAATACATCAATAAAAGAGTCCGCGGAAAAACCAAAAGTGGGGCCCGGAAAAAGAGTAGCGAACATCATCACCAGTACCGGGAAAAAGTCCATCCGGGCGCTGCGCGGGGGTAAGAAAACGGAAAAAGAGACCCCGGCAGAAACTAAAGCTAAAGATGGACCAAAAGAGGAAAAACCCGAAACGGCCGAAGAAAAGCCGCAGAACGACTTGCCTCCAACCTCAAAGGATCAACCTCAATCGCCTTAGGGTAACAATCTATTCAACAGCTTACCGGTGCTAAGACCTGATGAGGAACATCGGGGTTTTCTGGAGCCGGTGCAGCACGTTTTCCGTCACGCTGCCGAAGACGAAGCGGCTGAAACCGGAACGACCGTGGGTAGACATGACAATCAGCATTGGCTGGTAAGCAGCGGCGTACCGGACAATCTCTTCCGCGGGGTCGCCAACAAGCTGCTCATATTCGGTTTCCAGGCCGGCATCTCTGATCCGGCCAGCTATTTTCTTCAGATACACCTCGCCGGTAGTCTGCATGGACTCAACATCTTGACCGATTAGTTCTTTGTCTTCAGCGGACAGTTTTACCGTCACCGGTTTGGATACGTTAATCAACGCTACCGTGGTCTTTACGCCGCGCTGTTTGGCCAGGTCAATGACATGCGGGATAACCTCTTCCGCGAGTTTGGAGCCGTCCAGCGGGACAAGCAATGAACGCTGCGGCATTTTATCATAGAGAATATCCTGGTGAAGGCCGGCGGGGATGAGCCAGACGGGGACTTTGGCCTCATGGATAACTTTTTCCGCCACGCTGCCAAGACCCCAACGGCGGATGCCGGAACGGCCGTGCGTGGCCAGCATGATGGTATCGATGTTATTTTCATCGGCGTACTTTAATATTTCTTCAGCCGGGTAGCCGACGACCGTTTTCGCGATAGATTTCATCGACTTTTTCCCGGAGCCAGCCTGGCTGCGGATTTCTTCAGACTGGGCTTTCAAGGTTTCCGCCATGTGCTCGATATAGGCCTGGCACATAGGCAGCTGCGGGGCTTCTTCATCGGTACAGACATGCAACAGGTCGAGGTCCATGCCCAACCTGCCGGAAAGTTCCCGGGCGTAAGAGAAAACGACTTCGGCAATTTTAGAACCGTCCAGCGCCACCAGCATTCTCTTATACATATCTCCTCCTGAAAGGCCTTGGTGTAAGGTGAGTGTAATGTAAAAGGGGAGGGAACGTCAAGGGAAAAAATACTACCAATGTTAAATAGTTCATTACACCACCCTACCCTGCCAAGGCGATAAGTTATAAGCGGCTAGCTATTAGTTCTCCCCTCACCCCGTATCGCAGTACGGGGCAGGCTCTTAATCCTTTCCCTCAAGGGGAGATGAAACTGGTTAAGGATTACACCTCCCAGCCCCGATATCCTTCGTTGCACTCGGGATGACAGGTGATAAATTATTTTGAAGCTAAGGCAAAGCTAATTTGTGACAAAATGCTATTGACAGAAGTAGAACATTAGTGCTAAGATATGCCGTCAAGAGAAACCACGGGGGTCAATTTTGAGCGTGGTACAGCTATGAACAATTCGATTCGAATATTATGTTATTTCAGGTTCAACCCAGGCGTGATTCGTTTTTTAAGGGTATTATGTTAAATCAGGCTCGGTCCAGGCATAAATCGTTTTTTTGACATATTATGGTAAGCTTAGATACGACACAGGCTCAAGGGCCTTTTTTACACTAGTTATGGTAAGTTGGGAATAGTATATAGAGAATAGTGTTTAGTGAATAGTGTTTAGTAAATAGTGTATAGAGTATAGGGATGAAGGATGAGGGAGAAGAGAAATTCTAAACAAGCGCGAAATACGAAGCACGAAGCACGAAAGTCCCGCCCCAAACCCTTCGGTACTTAATACGGAATCCAGTGATACCGAAAGTGCCAGATTTAGCGGTTAAATGTACTAACCTGGGAATATCTGGATACCGGGTTTTGCCGGTATGGAATTGGCGGGTTGGCACACACGCTACAATGATAAAAGGGCAGGTTGCAGACCTGCCCCTACGGAACCGGGGCATTTAGCTTACAGATAAAACAAAGAGCAGGCAAAGCATTGATGGATTCCAGTCTGTGCGGGAACAACGCAAAAAAATAAGTGCGGCAGGGCAGGCATCCTGTCTGCCTGCACAGGCGGGACGCCTGTGCTGCCGGAGTACGATATACCGGAAGGTACGCAGGGGCTGACATGATTTGGCGGGCAAAAGGGGAAACAAAGATTTTGCCCACCCTACAAGACTGCGAGCCATCAATATAAATAATCAAACACCAAAATACAATAACCAAATCCCCTGACCCCGTCATTCCCGATCCAGTCGGGAATCCATCATTGACTTAAACCAATGTTTGAGATTCTCACGCCCTGTCAGCCTGGTTCCCTTCGCTTCCCGATTCACTTCGTTCATACGGGACAGGTCGCTCAAGGGCAGGCGATGAGCTCACCATGAGCGGGTAAGGAAACGGGTTACGGATTACACCACCCTGCTCCGATATCCTTCACTGACGTTCAGGATGACAGAAGAGAGAGTGGATTCCCGTTTAGTTGAAGGGGGGTTGGTGTTTCCGGTGGACACAGTGGAACAACGAACTGCCCCGGAAACAAGGAACTTATCCTGATATAAATCCAGCTAAGTTTTGAAAAAAGCCTTTACTCTTTGGGATAAAGGAATTTTTATACTGACTCTTAATAACAGGTCACCAGGGGCCCCTCCGGCTTTACCGGGCATTCCCATTTCTTTAAGCCTGATTTTCTGTCCGTTCTTTATTCCGGCCGGCAGTTTTACCATCAAGTTTTTATCATTTCCGTGTACATGATAATGATATTTTACTTCACCGCCCTGCCGCACCGTTTCAGGAGAAACTTTCAGGACATCGACCAGGTCCTTGCCGCGTTCAGGGAACCGAATTTTTAAGAGCTTCTCTAAAACGAATTTTATTATCCTTCCGGCGAAACCCGTCCCGGCGAAAGGTAAGGTTTGCGGCGGGGGTGTTCCGGTCGAGTTGGCCTGGCCGGGGTTATAAACGTAACCCCGATAAGTGAAACCAGGCTGCCGGTATTCAAAACTACGGAACCCCGAACCATAGTATTCTTTAAAAATCTCATCAGCACTGCGGAAACCAAATGAACGGGAAAATTCCTGGAATATCTGGCCTATATCAGAGCCCGTGAAGATATCTTCCCGGGAGTGGGCTTGCTGGAAATGCTCGTACGCGGCAGAGCCATACCTTTCTCTTAGCGAGTCGTACTCGCTTCTTTTCACCGGGTCAGAGAGGATGGCATAAGCTTCATTCAAAGCTTTCATTTTTTCGCTGGCAGCCGGGTCATCCTTATTCCTATCAGGGTGATACTGGAAAGCCAGCTTACGGTAGGCTTCTTTTATGTCCTGCTGGCTGGCGTTACTGTTGACACCCAGCACATCATAGTAATCTTTTTGATTTGAAGTAGGCACTACTTTAATTATAATACTTTTTCAACGGGTAGAAACTACGATATCTTCGCTGCCTAACATTTCGTCATAAATTCATTGAACTGGCTCTTCTTTGCCGATTCTATCAGGCATCGAATGGCGCAACATTAGCCAGGCTACTTTCAGTAATGAAGCTTATCCCTTCTCTGTCAGGATACTCCTCTTTTACTGCCATAATAATCGTGCTAAGATAAGGCAATAATGAATGGCGGGAAATAGAGAATATGCTGGTTAAAAATACAAAGAATATCTTACTTTTAATCATAACGGTATTAACATTAACTTGTGGTTCCACATCCTGCGCAAAGGTTGAAGATAACAATAATTCAGAGGCTTCAAATATTTCGAACTTAAAATGGCAGGTGATGTATTCACAAGATACCTATCTTTCAAGAATCTGGGGAAGTTCTGCTTCAGACGTATATTGTATCGGATATAATGGGCTCATATTACATTATGACGGGCAGTCATGGAGCCAAATGGATAGCGGAACAACAAAGGACCTTTTAGGTATCTGGGGTAGTTCTTCAACCAATGTTTTTGTTGTCGGAGGCGATGGTATTGTCCTGCACTTTAATGGTAACACCTGGAGCCAGACAGCTAATCTGTAGGCAGCATATTTATCCGGCATTTGGGGTAGTTCTTCAACTGATATTTTTACCGTTGGTTCTAATGGTACAATTTTTCATTTTGATGGCGAAAGTTGGAAAGGTATGGATAGCGGCTTAAATAACCCACAATATCACCATCTCCTTAGCATAGCCGGTAGTTCCGGCAATAATGTTTTTATCGTCGGTGACTATTCCACGATACTTCATTTTGACGGCAATAAATGGCAAACAATTCAAACCGATGAAGATCCTATAAAAAGTCTAATAGGGGTGTGGGTAATCTCACCCACCCAAGCGTATTTCGTTGGGATGGAAGCAAGAATTATTAGTGAAGATGGAAATAAACTTCATGAAATTAGTACCGGGGTCAAAAGTGACTTCCTTAATGTCTGGGGAAATTCTCCAAATAATGTCTATGTAGGCGGTGATGGAGGAGTCATACTACATTTTGATGGCAAACGATGGAGTAAGATAGAAAGTGGCATCAGCGAAGAAATCGTCAGTATTTGGGGTGCTTCTTCATCGGATATTTTTGCCGTTACATTCACTGGTAAAATCCTTCATTATACCGGTAACTAATAACCTGATGTGCAAGTAATTTTGGCTGATATCCGACCCCACCTGATTGAGATCCCCTTCGACTCCGCTCAGGGCAGGCTCTCCCCGCTGGCAAGGAGGGAGACAATCCATATTGCTAATTCGGCACTCTCGATTGTCCTCTCTGTAAACGGAGGGTCAGAGACTGCCCCGTATCAAGTACGGGGCAGTGAGGTCGGGATTTTAAAAAACATGCTCACGGGGTTAATAATTTATTTTTCAATCAGGTATTTGGTGTTTCTGATGGAGATGCGGGAGGGTCGAACTCCGGGTTCTATCTTTTTATCTTCATACCGGAGCAAGCCAATAATAGAGATTGCCACGCCTTCCCTCCGGGAATGGCTCGCAATGACAAAAGAGAAGGGCGGGTTCTTCGCCCGCCGCCGTTGATGCTTGTATCTTGGTTATTGGTTTTTACGCTAATAAGTCCCGTATTCCACGGCCGCTTCCATGAACACTTTGAAGTTATCCGGGTTCTTGGCTTCCGTAGCGGAGCAGCCGCCGGCCAACACGTAACCGCCGCCGGGAGCACAATCCTCGATAAGCTTCTTGCAGGCGTCCTTGACCTGTTTCGGGGTGCCGGTAATGACCAGCGAGGCGGGAACGTTGCCGGTGATACAGCACTTGTCACCTACCGCCTTCTTGGCCTTCGCCATGTCCGTGCGGTCGAACATATAGGTAACCCACCCCTTCGGAAAATCATTATAATAATCGAGGCGGTCGTTATGCGTGCCTTCGGCAAAGAGGTTGACCATGATGCCGTCTTCAATTAAAGCATCGCACATTTTTTTCAGGGTCGGCCAGTAGAACTTCTCGAACTGCTTGCGGGACATGAATTTATCATCGCCCTTGTGAAGGGGGAAGCTGACCGAAACTCCCTTCGAGGCCCGCAGGCTTTCCAGCGTCCGTTTGATATGGATATCCGCGGAGACGTTAACAGCTTCCAGCAGTTTATCAGGGCAGCGGTACATATCGATAGCGACGCCGGCGGTGCCACGCAAATTATCGGCTACCAGGTCAAACGGCGCACTGGCCATGCCGCCCCGCATCATCGGGAAACCGGCCGCCAGGCATTCCATGTTAAAGGGCAGGTATTCTTTCATCTGCTTTTCCAGCTCCTCACCGGCGGCGATGAATTTCTTAAAAGACTCACGGACTTCCGCGCGCACAAACGGGTAAACGGGGAGCATGGGCATACCATTAAGATTAGTCAGGTGCGGGAAATACTGCCAGGCATCGGCGGCGCCGATAGTCCGCGGGGTGAGGACCCGGAAAAAGAAATCGGCGGGGTTTTCCAGGAACAGGTCGTATTCGGCGGCGGAGATATACTGCTTTTCATTGAACTGGTGGGTGGTGGCGTTTTTCCCAAGGCCATGGCCGGGCCAGGAGTACTGCTTATAGTCAAGGATATCCAGTACTTTTCCCGAGAACACCATCCCCGGACCGCCAAAGCTGTCCATATAGTCGTAAAATTCCCACATGAATTTGCTGTAGGCATCGCGGGCGGCTTTATAGTCATACATTCCGGTGTAATAGTCCAGGCCGGCATGATAAAGAGGATACGCGCCGAAGGGGACGGAGACGGGAACGCGGTCGGGTATTTCACACATAGAAGCCTTAAGCTCGCGGTTTAATCTTTCGTGATAAAGCTTTTCCGCCTTAGCATTAACGAATTTAAAGTCCGGAGGCAGTTTGGTCGATTCCCGGATACGGAGTTCGCGCTTTTCTTCTTTTGTCATTTCCGACCATTGTTTGTCCATAAAACCTCCCCGAATTTAAAGGTTGAATAATTAGTAACCCCGTGTGCAAGTTTTTGTATATTTTACCCGACCCCACCTATTTTATCTCCCCTTCGACTCCGCTCAGGGCAGGCTCTCACCGCTGGCAAGGAGGGAGACAACTGATCTTGTTAATTCAACACTTTCTGTTGCTCTCTTGTAAACGGAGGGTCAGGAAGTAAGGTCGCTACTAATAAAAACTTGCACATCACGTTAGTAATTATTAGTTAGAGCCCCACCCCCGAAGGCCTGCCAGATTGACCTCCGGACTGTCTTTTAAATAATTCCCCGGTTTAAAACCGCGCGGGAGACGCATTACAGTTAATTTATTACTTGAGGCAACAAGTTGTCAACAAATTTCAGGTTACAGGAACGGGGATAGAGGATTGGGAGCGGGACGTAAAGGAAGTATCAAGTGACAAGTATCAAGTAACAAAGAACTGTTAAGTGACAAGTGATAAATAATTAATAAGGGCGGTAAAGAAATAGTTGATTCTTTATTAAATATTCCTTAATCGCAGTTGGTAGTCAGGAGTAAAGGCTACCAGCTCACCAGGAGCGGGAAAGAGGAGCGAAAGGACTCAATGGCTCGCAAGGACAAATGAAATTAATACCTTAAAATATATCTCCGTGACCAGGCGAGCCAAGAAACCAGAATAGCTTGGTTTTAATAATTATGCCTATAAAAATTAGTGCCTCACATAAGCATCAGCACTTAAAGACAGGGCAAATTTACGCTATTATAGTAAGTATCAGTATCATATTCATTTTTGGAGCGGTACAGCTATGTATGAAGATGTTTTACGGTTAATCGGGAATACTCCGATGGTAAGGATTAACAAGCTTAATCCTAATAAAAACGCGGTCATTTGGGCCAAACTGGAGGGCTATAATCCCACCGGAAGCATCAAGGACAGGATTGCGCTGGCCATGATCCAGCAGGCAGAGACCGAGGGAAAATTAACGCCGGGTAAAACCATCATCGAACCGACATCCGGAAACACCGGCGTCGCGCTGGCGATGATAGGTTCCATCAAGGGTTATAACGTCGAAATAGTGATGAGCGATGCCGTATCAATCGAAAGAAGGCAGATGATAAGGGCCTTCGGGGGAAAGGTAACGCTGACCGAGGGAAAGCTGGGAACGGATGGCGCCATCGTCAGGGCAAGAGAACTGGCAGCAAAATACCCGGACAAGTATTTTATGCCGGACCAGTTCTCGAACGAATATAACAAGCTGGCGCATTACAAGACGACGGGAGAAGAAATCTGGAACCAGACGGGCGGCAAGATTGACTATTTCGTTTCATCGCTGGGGACTTCCGGCACGATCATGGGCGTTGGGAGAGCTTTAAAAGAACACAACCGGCAAATCAAGACCGTTTGCGCGCACCCGGTTAAAGGGCACTATATCCAGGGCCTGAAAAACATGGAGGAGGCGATTGTCCCGGCGATTTACGACCCCAAACAAATAGACATCACGATAATGGTGGAGACGGAGGCGGCCTACGAGATGGCAAGGCAAATCATCCACCAGGAAGCGATTTTCGTGGGGATGAGCAGCGGCGCCGCGATGTACGCCGCAGTAGAAATCGCGAGGAAAATCGACCGCGGGACGATTGCGGTTATTTTACCGGACCGGGGAGAAAAATACTTGAGCACGAAGCTGTTCTGCAAAGACCCGGAGGATATGGCAAACGATTAATAAAGGATAAACTCTAAATTCTAATATCTAAACAAATTCCAATTACCAAATCCCAATCTCAAAAAGTTGTCATCCCCGCACATTCGCTTAGCTCAGTGTAAACTCCAGCGAAGATCCATCACGGTATGGCAATGATTAACCGAATCCTAAAATGGATTCCCGATTGGATCGGGAGTGACGTACCCCCCAGCAGAGCTGGGGGGCTTCTCCCTTCCCTACCCCTTTTCGAACATCCTTAACTGACTGTCTTTATCTTCATATTTCTGATATTTGAT
This sequence comes from uncultured Chloroflexia bacterium, assembly GCA_963796365.1. Classification (GTDB taxonomy): domain Bacteria; phylum Chloroflexota; class Dehalococcoidia; order Dehalococcoidales; family RBG-16-60-22; genus RBG-13-51-18. The sequence goes on along the minus strand of CAWCLJ010000005.1, from coordinate 35,499 downwards.
ATATTTCTTGATCACTTCACTCGTTACTTTATCCCCCACACTCCTAACATAATAACCCTCGTTCCACATCTTCCCACTCCACATTATTTTCCTCATCCTTGGGTATTTCTTAAATACTTCTTTTGCCGATATACTCTTTAACACCTGCACTATTTCTGATGGCGAGTACGATGGCGGCGCTTCGATAAATACATGTACATGATCCGCCATTACCTCCATCGCCTCTATTTGAAAATCATACTCCTCGGCTATCTGCCTGAAGATTCCTTTTAAGTACTGGGTTACCTCCCCACCCAATATATGCGCTCGGTATTTCGGTACCCAGACTAGGTGATACTTCAGCTCATAAACCGCGTGTTTCGTCCTTCTTATTGCCACCCCACCTTTATACCACGATTTTCCTATCCTATCAACCGCTTCGCCTTCGGCGAACTCGCTTTCCTCCCCCCAGCCTAGCTGGGGGGTATCCAGCGAGCTCTTAATGACAAACAGCTTTAACTTTTACGTTATGGTTTCGAGTTTTGATATTGTTTAGAGTTCAGGATTTAGCGCTTGGGATTTTCTTTTAATATCTCTTTGAGCGGTCGAGTTTTTCTTCCCAGATTTCCGCGAGGGCCTTTAAATCTTCCACGAATTGTTCCTGGGTCTGGTCTTTCTTTTTATCCAGCGTTTCCAGCACTTCAAAGCGGAAAGATTCGCCCCCAAAAGCTTCCCAGTCCCGGCGCAGGCGGTTATCAAAAACAACACCGGAGGAAACGGAAAACCCGAAGGCATTCTGCTTGGCCTGGATATCCGGGGCGTAATTAAAAAGATACATGCCGCTGCGGGCATTCGTCACGCGGTAAATACCGCCGGTGATTTTCCGCTGCTTATAGGCGTCTTTTAGCTCTTTTCTATCCATGATTCCTTCTTCAAGAATGTTAACGGGTACAAGCAATATTGTAGTAACCCATAAAATGGCTGTCAAACAGAATACTTATTCAGATAATTATTAATTGATTGGAGAATATCAGATGTATCATTTTTACTAAATAATTAATCCAAGAAATCACCAAACAAGTATTAATCAACCCACCAATCGAAGGTGAGGGTGAGTAGTGAATAATTCCGTATGCAAACATTTTTTATCCCGACCCCACCTTCTTGGTCTCCCTCCCCGCTGGCAAGGAGGGAGACAATATATTACGATTCCGGCATTTTCGATCGCTCTTTCTGCTAACAGAAAGATAGTTATAACCTGTCCCATACTTGATAGGGGGAAGAGAAATCGGGATTTAAAAACTTACACATAATGTTGGTAGATCGGGATTGTTAAAAACCCCCTTAATCCCCTCCCGATTCATTTCCATTCATCGGGATCTTCGACTTTATGAAAGGGGGAGATAATTGGAAGGCCGGGGGACACCCCCGGAACCCCAGCCAAAGTGTCCTCCGGACTCCTTTTAAGAGCCTCTAATAGCCAAAATCAGCCGATATAAAAAGCGCATGGCGCAAAAAACAAAAAAGGTGCATAGAATAAATTTACGATGATATAATCTCAATCAGTAATTAAATTACTTCGGAGGTCAAAACATCATGGCGACAAAAAAAGGCAAATACGACCATCTGTTTATCTCGGGGGTCAACCCGGAGATACAAAAACAAAGGACATATGCGGCGATCGGGTTCCTGAACGGTAATACTTTCAAAGATTGCAACGACTATAATATTTACTGGATCGGAACCAGGCCTTATGGCGCTTACGGCACGAGTAAATGGGGCGAAATCATGCACGGGCCGCATGAGCACAAATACCCCGAACTGCTTATCCACCTGGGCACCGACCCGGATAATCCCTTCGATCTTGGCGCGGAAGTTGAAATGCACCTGGGACCGGAGATGGAAAAACATGTTTTCAACCGTTCAACCATCATTTGTATTCCGGCCGGCCTGGTACATTCTCCGTGGCGGATTTTAAAGGTCACACGGCCTTTCCTGATGCTGGAAATCAACCAGACCACCGAGCGCGGCGAAAAGTCCCATAAAGAACTCGTTTCCAAGGAAGATTTGAAGAGAATGCTTTTCGTAGATAACGGCTATGAAGACGAAGGCATCGAACCGGCGATGCACTGGCCGGAACTAGCCGGGCCAATGCCGGAGAGCATGAAGCCGCTTAAGAAAGCATATAAGAAATAGCTACAAAGGATATCAAATGCGGCGGGTGGCCTTAACCACCCGCCTTTTATTATATTTATTCTTTTAATTGCTTACATTTTTATACTTCTTTTTTCAGTCGAAAAAGAACAGGGTAACTTCAAGTTTTTATTTAAGACCAAGATAAACAAACACTCAACCCCTAGCCCCCTCTCCATTTAGCTGTCAGCTATCAGCAGTCTGCTTTCAGCGGGCAGCTTTCAGCTGGTGGGTTACACTTCGCTTCACCCATCCTCTCTATTTCTCTTTTTACCTTTCACAAGAATGCGGGTAAGGCTTAGATAGTATAAGCCGCTGTTGTATTCCTGACTGGATCGGGAATGACGAATAGAGAAATAGAGTTGACGGATAAACACTCACCACCTGAATTTATAGGTCATTTTTGTTTTAAATCGCCCATAAAAACAAATGGATTATTAACAATTTTTTCATATAATTTTTATAGTTGGAAAATAGGTATTTCCGAATAGTTTTTAGCGGAATAATGAGGTAATAATAAGCTGCAAGCGAAAGAAGCTTCTCCGCATTGTCAAACCGGAGCTTTTAAGATATCATATATAATCCGGTATCGGTACACGTAGTAACAAGGGAAACAGGCATTAAATGGTAAGGGAAACCGGTAAAACCTTGAAAAATAGCCTCCTCCAGCTAAAGCAATTCGTAACCGGGGGGCTGACGATGAAGCGGGGAAACTTTGTCATCACTCTCGATGTCAGCATGCTGGCACTAATCCCGGCTACCTTATGGGCAATCGCGGCGATTTACATCCCCATCATGGGAACGGGACTGACAACCTTCCAGGCCTGGGCAATTTCAATACTCATCATCTTACTCATGTTTTTGTCTCTTGTTCTCCACTCTTTGGCGCATATACTGACAGCGAAAGCCGTTGGCAGCCAGGCGGCAAAACAGATATTTTTAAGCCCGCTGGGCGACCCGGCACAATACCAGCCGGCAGCGCCGAGCGCCGGGAAAGAAGCGCTGGTCGCCTTGGCGGGGCCGGTTGTCCAGGGAATCCTCGCGGTAATCTGCTACTTTCTCTGGAATCTGCAGGTAAATACTTATTTTAACGCGGTGACACTGTTTTTAATGTTCTTCAACCTGGGGCTGACGGCACTCAATCTGACGCCGGCCTTCCCCTTCGACGGCGGGCGGGTCGTGAGAGCGGTTACCTGGGGGATTTCAGGGAAACCGGGGGTTGCCACGCGTCTGGCTTCATATCTCGGGTGGGGAATTTCCGCCGCGCTGGCGGGGTGGGGAACCTTTTTAATGACGCAAAAAGCGAGGTTCAGCGCAGAAACATCCCTGGCTACCTTCCTGACATGCATTTTAACCGTCATCAGCCGGATGATTTATAAAAGACGGAAATGGGACCGCCCAGAAAATAAAGTCCGGCGGAGTTACGCCGGCACCGCTTTAAGAACGGCGGCAGTATTTCTACTGCTGCTTCCGTTAGCGGCAATCACCATCTGCCTAGCACCTTTAAACCAGGGGCTCGAAGCCCCCGGCACGACCGCTTCCGTCGAACCAATGATTCAAATGCCACAGCAGTACCGTAATGACTCTTCCGGCAGCTTTATACTGCTCACGGTCATACCCCAGGCGCCGATACTTTCGGGAGAGTGGTTCTACGCCCATATCGACCATTCCATAAGGCTGGTGCCCCAGGAAGATGTCGTCCCCAAAAATCAATCGGCGCAAAGCGTTTCCAAAGAGGGCTACGAACAACTGCTAGACAGTGAAACCACCGCCATCATCGTCGGGATGAAACTAGCGGGATACCAGGCGGCGGTGAATAATGACGGAGTCAGCATCGTATCCATATTAACAACCAGCCCGGCATATACCGTCCTGCAGCCCAACGATATCATCACCAATATCAACGGCATCCCTATCGTCACGACCGCTAATCTTACAAATTATTTAAGCTCATTAAAACAAAAGGCAATCCTCGCGATGACAGTAAAACGCCACGGGCAACCGTTAGGCTTAAGTGTACCGACGATGGAACCGGAGGCAGCCGGAGGAGCGGTGCGCATCGGTATTTCCATCATACAGCACAACAGCGGCTTCAGTCTGCCATTCCCGGCCAGTATCAGCGCCCAGAAAGTCAACGGAGGGCCATCCGCCGGGCTGATGTTCACGCTAGGCGTATACGACCTGCTGACGCCAGGCGACCTTACGGGAGGCAGAAAAATAGCCGGCACGGGGACCATCAGCCTGGACGGGAGTGTCGGGCCCATCGGCGGAGTGCAGCAGAAAGTGGTAGCGGCGGAGCGGGCGGGCGCCGAATATTTCCTATCACCGGCGGAAAACTATGATGATGCCGTGGCCATGGCCAAGTATATTAAAGTAATCAAAGTTACCACCGCCCAGGAAGCCATAGATTTCCTGAAGAGCCTGCCGCCGGAAATCAAGATTTAGTCAAAATTAATCTATGCGAACCGGGGTATCGATTCCCAACCACCGGACAGCTTCATTCATTTCAGAGGTAACCAATACGTTCATGCCGCGGTTGCGCAATATGGTCACGCCGATTTTTCCCGGGTCAAGAAGCGCCGGTTCAGCCAAAAAGGCTACCTTAAAAACACGCTTTTTCCTCACCAAAAGCTCGATATTTTTATTAGCCAGGAATAGGCTAAAAGACAAACGGGCGGACAAAGGTATATCGCCGGACAAATTCCCGGCATTGCAAAACACTTTATCTATACCCGTTTGGTCCGCCAGCGTCATGGCATCCAAAGCCAGCTGCCTGGCCTCGTTATAATTGGCAGTATCATCCTTTTTCAGCTGCCCGTTTATCTCAATATAGATATATGTGCCCCTGTTTTCTATATTTGCTTTCAAATTGAACTCCGTTAAGTTACACCGGTCTTTATTAAGACAAATTAATTCAGGGAATTATATATTTATAGTTAAAAACGGAACATTTGTCAATATCACGTGAAATTTATCAGTTAATGGATATTCGATGAACAGTTATCAGCTAAGGAAGCTCTGAATAAGTCCTAATCAGCCCCCTAAATCCCCCATTCTTGGGGGACTTGGGAGTCTGGGGGACACCCCCAGACTCCCGCCAGAGTCCGCCTAAGGCGGATGGACTCCTTTTTCAGAGGTTCCCTAAATTTGAACCGCGTTATAAGAATGTGTCAAAATTTTTTTAGAGTGCTATACTGGTGCTAGTACTGAAAACACGGAGGTATTTATGGCTAATAAAGTTAAAAAAGTCCAAGCATATGTTTGTTACGATGTCACAAAACCGCTGGTGAAGGAAGAGGTCAACCTGGAATATCCCGGCAAGGGCGAGGTAATGATACGCAATGCCGCGACGTCAATCTGCCACAGCGATATTCACATGGTCAAAGGCGAACACGGGCCGGTCCAGCTGCCGGCGGTAGCGGGCCATGAGACCTGCGGGTACGTTGAAGAGGTTGGCGAGGGAGTGACCTACGTTAAAAAGGGCGACCTCGTAATCTATTCGCTTATCCCCGAACCCTGCGGCTACTGCTATTACTGCCAAATCGGGGAATTTAACCAGTGCGTCAATAACCCGATTATAACGAGAAGCCCCGGCCGGCTGACGACGAAAGACGGCAAGCGAATTTACCAGTGGTACGGCACGATGGCCACTTTCGCGGAATACGCCACCGGGCAGGAAACCAGCCTGGTAAAGATACCGCAGGACATGCCGGTGGACCGCGCAGCGCTGATAAGCTGCGGCGTTATTGCGGGATACGGGGCGGTAGTGAACCGGGCCAAAGTAAAACCGAACCGCAGCGTTATCGTCTACGGGTGCGGCGGAGTCGGGCTTAACGCCATCCAGGGCGCGTTTTTCGTCGGCGCCTACCCTATCATCGCGGTAGATATCAACGAAAAGAAACTGGCGCTGGCCAAGAAAATGGGCGCCACCTATACCATCAACGCCAAGAAAGAAAAAGACCTGATGAAGGCGGCGATGGACGTAAACTACGGACGCAAAGCGGACTACGTGATTGCGGCGGTGGCCGGCATCGAAGTACTGCGCAACGCCTTCCAGATGTCCGCCAAGAACGGCACGACGGTCGTCGTCGGGCATGGGTTCGGCGAAGAGATGAAGGAATGGATGCCGGTGGAATTCTGCAGCGGCAAGATACTTACCGGAAGCGCGATGGGTGCGATACGTTTGAGACTGGAGATTCCGCGCATTATCGAGCTTTACAGAGCGGGAAGGTTTAAGCTGGATGAGCTTGTTTCCGGCCATTATACTTTCGACCAGTTGCCGGAAGCCATGCATGTCATGGAGCAAGGCGACGTAATACGCAACGTCGTCATGTTCGATAAATAAATCCTGAAAGCCAGGAAAAATTGGAGGCGGACATCGATGTCCGCCTCTTTTTTTAATAACAGAGTTACACGATTCAAGCTGATTCGGCAGGTTAAGAGGAACATTTCACAAAATCATGGCGTGAGATTGCCGCGCCTCGCGCTTCGTTTAGAGAGGATTTTCCGGGGCGAAGCGTGATGGCTAGCAATGACATTCCCTTCCAAACTCGAAATTACTAAAAAAATAAGAGATTAAGGTTTATCAACCGCACCGGGCGCCGGGTCTTTTTCCGCGTCAATATATTTCAGCAATAAAAAACTCACAATAAAATCAACAAATCGCACGCTTTCTATCCTTTGCTCAAGCTGGCGCAGAATGCTTAAGCAGCAACTTAGGTAAAATCAAGGCCCGGTTTTCTACAGCGAGGCCATGATTACGTACCAACCCGTATTCGGCAGCCTGCCAGATTCAACTTACAATAGATTATAGCCCGGGAGAGGAGGCCTATTTATGGGTAATAATTACGCAATGGAACAAAAAAATATCATGTACGTCAAGAAGACGCCAATGCCGTCATGGGGAGGGGCGCTGCTGATTATCGCCGGGGTAATCAACATGGCAGGCGGCATCGCGGCGCTGACAAGACAATCAGACTTTAACAGTTTCTTTAACATCACCAGCGTTAACGGTTCGGTTTATACCGGCGGCCCGCTTATCTTCATCGGGGCAATCGCGCTGGCAGGCGGCATTGTCGGCCTGATGCGGACGGTCTGGGGACTGGCGCTGGCCGGCGGTATCCTGGCAATATTACCATCGCCGGGATGGATATTCGGCGTTCCCGGCCTTATCCTGACAACGATGTCCAAACCGGAATTCGATTACCGCCGGGCGCTGGAAGCGGAAGGGAAAGTGACGGCCGCGCCGGCGCAGGCAATGCCGGCCATGATTCAGCCGGGCGTCATGCAACCTGCGGCGGTAGCAATGACACATGCGATGAGCGTCCAGGGCTATCTGACAGGGCTGGACTACCCAGCGAACAAAAACGAAATAAGCGTGTTTGCCAAGACCAACGGCGCTCCGTCCCAGGTCATGATGTATATGAACCGGTTGCCGAACCGGGAATATAAAAGCCCTTCAGATCTGGACAGCGAGTTCAGCAAAATAAAATAAGTCAAAGATAATCAGCAACGCGGAAGCGACAGCGCAGAGAAAAAAGTTCCGGCGGTCTGAAGAAGGTACGGCACAAATGCTATAATAAGCTATACCTTTCGTTTAAGCACATGTAATCTCAAATCTTTGATATGAACGTATTTGCGATAATCATAATAGCCGCGCTGCTCCTAGATTATGCCCTAGGGTTAACAGGGAACCTGCTGAATTTAAAAGCTTTAAAACTGGAACTGCCGCCCGACCTGCAGGGGATATATAAACCGGAAGAATACCGCAAGTCCCAGGAATACCTGCGCACGACCACGCGTTTCGGCTTCGTGACCAGCACTTTTACATTGCTGGTCCTGCTGGTTTTCTGGTTCGCTCACGGCTTTAATTGGTTCGACCAGATTGTCCGGGGGTGGGGATTTATCCCGCTCGTTAACGGGCTGCTTTACATCGGCATTATATTTTTCGCATACTCCATACTGACACTTCCTTTCGATATTTATGCCATATTCGTCATCGAACAACGCTACAGGTTTAACCGGATGACGCCGCGTACTTTTATCGCCGACCAGCTCAAGGGGCTGGGACTGACGTTAATATTGGGCGGCGCAATTCTGGCCGGCGTCCTGGCACTATTCCAGTATGTAGGACTTAATGCCTGGTTTTACTGCTGGGCAGGCATAGTTATCGTGTCTTTCGCGATGCAATACATTGCGCCGACCTGGATAATGCCGTTATTCAATAAATTTACGCCAATGGCACCGGGCGAACTCAGAGACGCGATTTTCAAATATGCTTCATCCGTTAATTTCCCGATTAAAAATGTTTTTGTGATGGATGGTTCCAAACGTTCGAGCAAATCCAACGCTTTCTTTACGGGGTTCGGGCGCAATAAGCGCATTGCGCTTTTCGATACGCTCATAGCACAGCAAACGACGCCGGAAATGGTTAGCGTACTGGCTCATGAAATCGGGCATTACAAAAAGAAGCACATACAGCAGGGAATGGTCATCAGTATCCTGCACATGGGTCTGATTTTCTTTTTGCTGCGGGTTTTTCTCGGTAGCGCGGGACTATACACCGCCTTTTATATGGACCAGCAATCGATTTATGCCGGACTGCTTTTCTTCGGCCTGCTGTACACGCCGGTAGAACTGGTACTATCCATCATCATGCAGATAATCTCCCGCCGGCACGAATATGAGGCCGACCGTTTTGCCGCGGAAACCGCCAGCGAGCCGGGCAACATGGTAACCGCTTTAAAGAAATTATCCGCCGCGAACCTTTCAAACTTGACACCGCACCCTTTTTATGTTTTTCTTAATTACTCCCATCCACCCCTCCGGGAAAGGATAAAGGCCATCCAGGTTACGGGAAAAGAAGCGCTAAAATCTATATAAAACTATATAGAATAAGTTTATTCACGGATGTACAATAAACAAATAATTTGAGAGGGTTGGTATAGGTGAGGAGGGATTGATGACGGCATTTGTAAAAAACCGCTGGTTCCAGATATTTATCATTGGGCTGGTCCTATGGGGGCTGGCCGATATCAGTTTAAGGTTTACTCAAAATGTCCTGTTTTTCCCGACTACTATAGTAATCGGCGCCTTTCTAATACCGATAGCTTTTATCGCCTATTTTTACCAGCAGGATACCCAGTATGACCTGGATACACACCAGGGTTCTATTATTCCCACGCTGCTTATGTGCGGCATACTGGGAGGGCTTATCGGGACGCTGGCGGCAGGGACACTGGAATCCGTCACGCTGACCGGTAATTCGCTAACGAGCCTTTTCTGGGTTGGACCTATCGAAGAATTTTGTAAGCTCATTGTACCGGTCGCTATCTATATCATCATGCGCAAGCGCTTCCGGTCAGAAATGGACGGCCTTCTTTTCGGTGTGGCAACAGGAATGGCTTTTGCGGCGCTCGAATCGATGGGCTATGAGCTGGTAGCGCTCGTCACTTCGCGAGGCGGCATCAACGCGCTCGATGAGACGATACTTATCCGCGGCCTGCTCTCCCCGGCCGGCCATGCGGCCTGGACGGGCATGATAACCGCCGCGCTCTGGAGGCAAAGGGAACGTACCGGCAAGGTATTCAGCCCGATAGTGATAGTTTTTTACTTAATCGCGGCGGCGCTGCACAGCTTGTGGGACTTTGCCAGTTCCGCCAGCAGCTACTGGACGGTCATTCCTTCTTATGTCGCCATTGCCGGCGCCAGCCTGGGACTGCTTATCTGGCGTTTGAGACAGGCAAGACGAGGCGCAACAAAAACAAGATTAGAAGCTCTAGCCAGAGCAACTCCCGCCAACGCCGCGACGCCTTGAAGACTAAAATTATTACGGCAGTGACAGTTCCGACCCTAAAGCCCGATGCGGTCTTTGACCTCACGCATTCCCACTATGGCATCGGTAACCAGCTGGTTTAGTTCTATCCCCAGCATCGCCGTGCCTTTTTCAATAACGGAACGGTTTACGCCGGCGGCAAAGGCTTTATCCTTCCACTTTTTCATGACCGATTTAGCTTCCATATCCGAGACGCTTTTGGAAGGCCTTACCAGGGCGGCCGCGGTAATCAGGCCGGTAAGCTCATCGATAGTATAAAGCATCTTTTCCATGTCCGTTTTTGGCTCAATATCGCTGCAGATACCCCAGCCGTGAGAAACGACCGCCCTGATATATTCTTCCGGCCAGCCGCGTTCCGTTAAAATCTCCCGTGTTTTTACGCAGTGCTGCTCCGGGAAGCGTTCATAATCGAGGTCGTGCACCAGCCCGACAATCCCCCACTTCTCCTCATCCTCCCCTCTTTTCCGCGCCATGAAGCGCATAACACCTTCGACGGCATAGGCGTGCTTTAAAAGACTTTCACTCCGATTAAATTCCTTAAGAAGCGATAAAGCTTCATCGTATGTGGGTTTATGTTCCGGCATCGGCGGCCCCCTTTTTGACCATCTTTACACGTGAAATTATAAACTCCGGCCGGTTAAATGGCAAAAAGGACAGATGCATTGCAGCAATATTCCGGGATTGGTTATATTACGATTGTTATAGAGCAATTTATTATCAGATTAAAATGACTGAAAAAGAACCTGCAAAAAAGAAAAATTCAATATCCCGGTTTTTAGCCGTCTTTCTCAATCCATCAAAAAGGTTTTTCAGCGCCGGAAGAGCTTAATAACGCGTTTTTCCGCCTGGCAGGACGTGCCGCTGGATATCAGCGACTACCAGGCAACCTTCGGGAAAGCGGGAAAGAAAGATATTCTTACGTTTAAAGTTGAAGTCAATGAATACAGCGAGACCGCCGGGAAGACCATCAGCGACAAACTTTTAATGGATCCGGTCGTGAGAAAAAATATGGATGACGGCGTGCTGGATTTAGCCCCGGTGGAACCGGTCAAGCAGGGAAACCTCACGCGCATGAACCGGGCGAAGAAACTGATTATAGACATTAGATGATATAATATTGCCCAAAGGGCTGTAACGGAGGTCAAAAATGACGGCAGAAGAAAAAGGGTATGAGATAATTGAAACCAAACATTTTGGAGGTGACAAGACCCGGACAAGGCTTGATTTCCTTGGCACGCTTGAGGAAGCGAAAAAAAGAGCGATAAAAGAAGCTAAGAAAAACATCGGCGTCCGTTATTCAGTTTTCCCCGAAGGAGGGGCTATCGCTGAATACCAGGCCTATTACCGGACAACGATAAAATGCCCAAAATGCGGCGAAGTCATACCGATTGAATAACTAAGGTCAGCACAAACCACCATTAAATCGTCGTCTTTAAATGCCTGATTTTTTCAGGTCTAATGCCTTTCGATTTTTGCACCGAGAGGAATAATTTTACCGATTCGATATCCATAATTTTGTTCAACGGGTGCAGGAATCGCTTGAGTTTTTCATCAAAAAGAACCGTTTTAGCAGTACTTTCTTCTTGTGACAGCCCCTCTTCTACGGTATAAAACATAAATTCGGTCAGGTATTCATCAGGGAGAGGCTTAGCATGAATTCCGAATTCGGCGGCCCTTAAGTTCAACGGACTCTGTTCCAGGACATAGAGCGAATACACCTGCCAGTTCATCGTTAAAAGGCGGCGGTACCGCTTCAGGAAATTATAAGTCATTTCCCCTTCTTCCGGTTTTTCTCCTGGCAGGCCGAGCATTGTATACAAGTGTATCAAAATGCCGGCTTTATAAAAATTCTTCAGAATTATCACGGCATCGTTAATATCAACGCCTTTATTGATAATCTCGTTGACGCGCTGCGAACCCGATTCAAGACCGACCTGGCCGCCCAGGAACCCGCCCGCCGCGAGCTTCTCACAGAATTCCAGCGACTTTAACTCTTTTTCAAAACGGATAAAGGCGGAAAAATTGACCTTTTTCTCACTTTGCAGGTTCTGTTCGCAAATCTGCATCAACCTGGCAGGCGGCACACAGGAATCCGTAATCCCGATATAAACGGGATGATAATTATCTCTCAATTTACGGATGTCTTCCAGCACCAGCTCGATTTTCCGGACGCGCTTTTTCTGCTGCACGGCATCGGGGCTGGCGGTGCCCTGCTTCGGGTAATAACAAAAGATACATTTGCCCCAGCAGCAGCCGCTGGACGTTTCGAGGGGGATGCCGCTGCCCGGCCTTAAGTTAACGTATTCCGGCGTGCAGGCATCGTTAATATCGAATTCATGGGACGCTTCACTGGCTTTTAAAGCGCCTTTTTCCTTATAAATCAAATTCGGCACTTTAACCAAACTCCCGCCCGATTGGAGAGTATCGACGAGCCCGCTAAAAGAGACCTCTCCCGGGCCGGATATCAGGCTGTCAAAATAGTCCCAGAGCGGCGGGTTTTTCATGATACGGTAATTAATCTCCGTAACCGCCGCGCCGCCCAGGCAAATGTGGGCTTCCGGGGCATGGCGTTTTATCAGACCGGCCAGGGTGAACGCGGGAAAAAATTCGGAGGGGTGGGAAATCGAGATGCCGACGATACCGGGACGCTCCTGTGTTATTTGCGGCACAATTTTTCCCTGGAAATAAGGTAAAAGGAAATTATGTTTTTCATCATACATGGCGGTCAAGATATCTTTTACCGAGGGGCTGTAGGCCGTCCCATGCAATCCCAGGCCAAAATCAAGCTGGGCCGGAAAGTAAGCGGCATCGATAACCGCCTTGCCGCATAAAAGCGTGCAGAAACGGGCAATAAAATCGTCCGGTTTAAGATTAAAAAACTCTTTATCGAGGATGTTATTGGCTTTGTCTACTTCGGAAATAAAGAACTTTTGCTCACTAATAAGAGCATAAAGAATATTATCGTATTTGATGTTTTGGCTGATAAACCAGGCCAGGGGTTGTTTTATGATACCGCTGTTTTTTACAAAACGGTGCCACCGGCTGTCCATCATGATTCCTTCAGCCAAGAGCTGTTTCAAGACCCGGTTTGAACTATGGACCAATAAAGACCCAATATCTTCCCGTAAAAACCGGCTCCGCTTGGCGGAATCGACCCGGTCGGTCAGCTTTTCCAGGGTCTTTCCCAGGTATTCAGGGGATAGCAGCGTAAAATACGCGTCCTTGTTAAAATCTTTGAAAGAAACATCGATGCCCTGCTTTTTGAGATAGGCGTAAAGCCGGGCGGGGCCCTGCTGGGGGCCTAAATAGTTGGCCAAGTTGGTGCAAAGCCATGTTTTCATCGTTATCTACCCTATCGCTCTCAAGGGAAACGTATGTTGATTATAAGTAATAAATGAAAACCAAAGCAAATCCGCAAGGAAAGAAGGAATGGCCGATGCTTTCCAGGAAAACAGTGATGTCAGGGACAGCGGGCGGATTTGAACTTATGTTTTGCGGATGCGAACAAAAATGACAAGGCTTTAGTCGTTGTGCGATACTGTAAGAAATCCAAAAGGAGGATTCAAAAAATGGCGACGAAAAAAGGCAAATATGACAATCTATTCATATCCGGAGTAGACCCCAAAGTCCAGGCGCACCGGCCCTACGCGACCATCGGGTTCCTGAACGGCCAGACCTTCCCAGGGTGCAATAACTACATGGTCTTCTGGGTCGGTGAGAAACCGTACGACGCCTACGGCAAAGATAAATGGGGCATTGTATCCCACGGCCCGCATGAGCACAAATACCCCGAGCTGTTCATCCACCTGGGGACCGACCCAGACAACCCCTGGGACCTGGGCGCTGAAGTCGAGATGTGCATGGGACCGGAGATGGAAAAACACATTGTCACCCGGTCTACGATTATCTGCCTGCCGGCCAACTTCCCGCACGGCCCCTGGACAATCAAAAAGGTAACCCGGCCGTTCATGATCGTGACCGTCAATCAATCCCAGGTGCACACGGAAAAAGCCCGTCGGGACATGATACCTCAAAAAGACTGGAACCATATGATTTTCATGGACGCCGGTTATGAAGACGAAGGGATTAAACCCAGGTTCGATTGGCCGGAAGCGGCCGGCCCCCGCGGCGAATACATGTAATTACCGATAATATTCACCTGAAACCAGTTATAAATATTTCGATTATTTTCGAAAAAGCGAATTATTAAAAATAAAACGTGAGGCGAGGGGTTTGTCCAGATATCCCCGCCTCATGCATTTTTATTATTGAGTTATGATATAGTTGTTCTGAAGCCAATCCCGGGGGTTTTTGATGACGGACGGGGAAATACGCCAAACCGATAGAACCGAATCCAAGTTTTTCTACGGATATGTCATCGTGGCGATAGCTTTTTTCGTCATGATGATGTCACAGGGCATCTACGTAGTATTCGGGATTTTCATCGACCCTCTGATCAATGAATTCAGGTGGACGCGGGCGATGATTTCCGGCGCTTATTCGCTTTCCTCGGTTATAAGCGGAATAATGGGAATTGCCATGGGGTGGCTCTCCGACAGGTACGGCCCCCGGTTCGTAGTAACGTTCTCCGGTCTTTTTTTGGGCCTGGGATATATATTGTTATCCCGGATTACGGCGCTATGGCAGCTATATCTTTCTTACGGCTTGATTGTCGGGATGGGCATGGGAGGGTCCTGGATACCCCTGTTATCACCGATAATAAAGTGGTTTAACCGGAAAAGGGGCCTGATGACGGCGATTGTCGTCTCCGGAGTGACGGTCGGTCAGTTTATCGCGCCTTTAATCATCAGCCGCATGATTGCGGACCGCGGCTGGCGCTGGTCGTGCGTCATCATCGGGGCGGTAACCCTGACAACGATAGTGATATTAGCCCAATTCATGAAACGCGAGCCGAGCCGGGCAAGCCGGGTGATTAATAATGAGTCTACCCGGCTAAAACCGGATTCCGGACCGGAGAACAAGAGTTTCAAACTTAACCAGGCCGTGCGGACTTCCCAATACTGGCTGGTTGCCCTGGCATTTTTTTGTGTCGGTTTTTCAGGTTTCGCAGTTATCGTCCATATCGTGCCGCACGCCATTAACCTGGGCATCTCATCAGTGACCGCGGCGAATATCCTGGCAATCAGCGGAGGCATAGGGCTTATCGGCAATTTCCTGCTGGGAGGTTTTCTGGGGGATAAAATCGGCAACCGGAAAGCCTTTATCATCGGCATTGCCCTCATGACGGCATCGCTCTTCTGGCTCGTACCTTCCAGACAGGTCTGGATGTTATACGTCTTTGCCATCGTCTTCGGCATCGGGCTGGGAGGCATGGGGACATCCGAGTCGCCCTTGCTCGCCAGCCTTTTCGGAAAGAACTCACACGGCTTGATATACGGGACGATTTCACTGGCCTGGACAATCGGAGGCGCGGTGGGGCCGTTCATCGCCGGTTATATGTTCGATGTTCTCGGTGATTATAAGATGGCGTTTCTCGTTTGCGCCGTCATGGGGGCGGCCGGGCTACTCCTGTTATCCGTCATAAAACCCATAAAAATGGTAGAAACTCAAAGTTGAAGCCTGAGGATACCAATTAAATAACCCCATATGCATGTTTTTTTAAATCCCGACCCCACCTACTTTGTCTCACTCCCCGGTTTAATTCACCCTCGCTTTTGCCCGTTTCCTCTCCCGTCAAGGGAGAGGTTAACAGGAAGAAGGGAGCAGGGGCAATATACTACGGGCAAGGAGGGGGACAATGGAGTCTCTTGAATGAAACATTATTGATTGCCATCTCTCTGTCAACGGAGAGATGGTCATGGATTGAGGTCGGGATTTAAAAACCTGCACGTCAGGTTTGTTGCTAAGGATTGATAATAAACCCCTTGTCCCCCTTTACAAGGGGGATATTACAAGGATATTCATCCGGATTCCTTGTTCCTGAAAATACCAGACCAACACTTTTTTATCGCGGCAGTGCGCGAAACAGATTATTTCACAGTTTTGCTTTCCGTTTAATTCTTTCAATTCACATATTATTCTCTATTATTCATTCTTTTGCGTAATATATTCCATTATTAATAAGCATTTGAATGTTTTTATTGACAATACCTACGCATTATGCTAAGATAAAAGAAATATTTCTCAAAAGGAATTCAATTCAGTTTAATTCAAGGGTGATTCTATATGGAACAAGTATTTAAAAGTAATTGCCGCGGATGCCACGGCGGCTGCGGCGTTTTGGTCCACGTCAAAGACGGGCGCGCCACCAGCATCGAAGGCAACCCCGATTTTCCCACCAACCACGGCACCATGTGCAGCCGGGGGCTGGCGTTCCTGCAACTGGTTTACCACCCGGACCGCCTGACGCACCCGTTGAAACGCGCCGGAGAGCGCGGCGAAGGCAAGTGGCAAAAAATTTCCTGGGATGAAGCCCTGGATACCATTGCCGCGAAATACAAAGAAATCAAAAAGGACTTTGGGGCCGAAGCCATAGCGCTGGGCTACGGGACCGGCCGGAACTACGAAGGCTTTTTGTACCGTTTTGCCAACCTGCTGGGGACGCCTAACGTGCTTACTTCCGGGCATATGTGCTACGGCCCGAGAATCGCCACCAGCGGCATTATCAACGGCCGGATGACCCTGTGCGATTACGATAACAACCCAGGGTGCGTGGTGGTCTGGGGAAACAATGTCGTTATCAGCAACGGGGATGAATACACCGGCGAAAATTTAAGCCGGTCGCTGGCCGGTGGGGCAAAGCTAATCGTCGTTGACCCTAAACTCACCTACCTGGCTGGCCGGGCCGATGTCTGGCTGCAGCTCCGGCCGGGGACGGACGCCGCCCTGGCGATGGGCATGGCCAATGTCATTATCCATGAAGAACTTTACGACAAGAAATTCGTTAGCAAACATGTTCACGGCTGGGAAAAATTCGTCGAAAGGACCAACCAATACCCGCTGAAAAAGGTGGAGGAAATTACCTGGGTCCCGGCGGAAAAGATAAAGGAAGCCGCCCGGCTTTATGCGCGCACCAAGCCCGCTGCCATCCAGTGGGGATGCGCCATCGAGCAGAACATCAACTGCACCGACAGCGTCCGCGCGCTGGTGGCTCTTATGGCGATAACCGGCAACCTGGATGTTCCCGGGGGCAATGTCGCTCCGGCGCCGCCGCCGTGGCTGCCCGTAAGCTGGTTCGCCGCCCACCGCGACCTGTCGCCAGAGCAGAAAGCCAAGCGGCTCGGCGGCGATACTTACAAACTGGCCGACAGAATCGCGGTTATCACCCCGAAGGTGGTGTGGGACGCTATTTTAACCGGGAAACCTTACCCGATAAAAGCACTGCAAATTCACGGCTCAAACCCCATCATCACACGGTCAAATTCAGATGAGGTCTACCGGGCGCTGAAAAAGGTGGATTTCCTGGTGGTGGCCGATTTCTTCCTGACACCGACGGCAGAACTCGCCGATATAGTATTGCCGGCCGCGACCTGGCTGGAAATGGAAGACATCGGGGATTACTGGAAACGCCAGAATTATATTTATCCCCGCACCAGAATTATCGAGGTCGGCGAATGCTGGTCGGACCATCAAATGTTCCTGGAGCTCGGCAAGAGACTGGGGCAGAGGGAGCAGTGGTTTGAAACGGTGGAAGGCGACCTCGATTTTATCCTTAAACCGATGGGTATTACCTGGAAGGAATTCCGGAAACTCGAATTTTATAAAGTCTCGCAAAAATACCGCCAGTTTGAAAAAGATGGTTTCCCTACTCCGACCAAAAAGGTAGAGCTTTATTCGACGATTATGGAAAAGTGGGGTTACGACCCGCTGCCGGACTACCGCGAAACACCGGAAAGCCCGGTAAGCAAACCGGAAATGACGAAGCAATATCCGTTTATCCTGATAACCGGCGCCAGGTCCCCGGCTTTCTATACTTCGGAACACCGCATGATTCCCTGGCTGCGCGAGATATTCCCGGACCCCATCGTAGAAATCCATCCGGAAACCGCCGAAAAGCTGGGCATCAAGGACGGCCAATGGGTCTTTATCGAAAGCCCGCGCGGCAAAATCAAACAGCGGGCGGTCCTTACAACCGGGGTAGATAAAAGAGTTATAGCCGCCCAGTACGGCTGGTGGTTCCCGGAAATGAAAACCCCCGGCCATGGCTGGGACATATCTAATATCAACATGCTGACGGACAACGACCCTGCCGGATACGATGCGGCGATGGGCGCCGACAACCTTAGAGTATTGATGTGCAAAGTGTATCCGGCCTCATAATTAAGTGCCAACTATCAAGTAATCCTCCTGCGGTAAAGCTTCGGAGGACAAGCAAGTATCAAGGAAGTGACAAGTGAAAAAACGGTAAGTGAAAAATCCCTTCCCCGCTCATCCTGAGCTTATCGAAGGATTCCTCGCCCTTGAGGGGAGAGGATTAAGAGCCTGCCCTAAGCGAAGCTGAACGCGTGAGGGTGAGGTGGACTTGAACAAGGAGCTGATTTCATGAAACTGACCCTGGGTGTCAATACGGTTAATTGCGTAGGGTGCTACGCCTGTGAGATAGCCTGCAAACAGGAACACAACCTGCCGGTCGGCCCGAGATTAATCCGCGTTTATCCAGACGGCCCGCGGCAAATCGACGGAAAGCTGCAGCTAAGATACAAGTTAGCCTTTTGTGTTCATTGCGAGCAACCCGCCTGCCGAGAATCATGCCCGGTAAAAGCCATAAGTATCAATGAAGACGGCATCGCCATCATCAACATGGAACTATGTAACGGCTGCAAGAACTGTGTCGCGGCCTGCCCGTACGGCGTAATGCAGTTCGACGAGTCAAAGAAAATAGCTTTGAAATGCGACTTGTGCGTCAACCGGCTGGTCCGCGGCGCCAAACCCGCCTGCGTTACCGTCTGCCCCAGCCATTGTATTCATTACGGCATCAAGAATGAGGTCATGCGGAAAATGGGCAAGACCCGCCAGGCAGGTATAACTGCATAGATTTCAGGATTAGATTCTGCTTTTAAACCGGTACACTCGCGGCCTCCTGTCTCATCCTAGTCAGAACTTAAGAATATAACATTGACCTATTTCATTCAGAGAGATATACTTAGAATCTAACTAATAAATTTGACCGGGAGGCGAAAAAATGCCTATTGTTCGCGTTGATTTTTGGGAAGGCGTGGGAAAAGACAAGGTCAAGCAAATGATACGCGGGATAACCGATGTCATGGTGGATTTAGGGGTCCCGGAAAACGCCGTGGAAGTAATCGTTTACGAAATCCCTAAAACGCACTGGGGTGTCGGCGGCGAGCCGGCTTCAGAAAAACTTAAAAATGTTTCCCCACCCAAATAACCAGCCTGACCGATAATTCCTTGCCTGGTAGTCCAAACAGGCGGCGGCTGCGGGAGGGTCGAAACAGGGAAAGACCGGTTCAGGCCGCCGGCGTTCCGGCTTTCCCGAGCATAGCTACGGCTTTCTTCCAATTCGCGATATGGACTTCCTCTTCCGCGATAATTCCCCGCAGCATTGCAACGGTATCGGCGTCAAAGGCGATGGTATTAATAAATCCGTTATAGTCCTTCACCGCCCGGTTTTCCACAAAGGTATCGGCTTTAAAAAGGTTACGCTTGCCGGAAAGCCGGGCCACAACAGCCAGGCCAGCTCCGGCCGATTGAAATAAAAACCCGAACGGATAGACATTATATTTCAATGTTTTTATCCGCGTTTTTAACTTTTCGACATGGGTCTTTTCATTTTCCGAGGCGTCAATTAACTGACGGGAAATCAGGTCGTCTTTAAAGGATGATTTTTGCGTGCGGTAAATCTGTGTCGCAAATCTTTCCATGCAGTGCATAAAGTTCAGGGAAAGTGCTTTTTTGTTCATTCCATCTCCTCCTGACTATATGCTTCAAGTTAGCGCCCGCCTTAATTAATAGGCCCGATTCCCCAAACGGTAACGGGGGTGGTTATCCTGGAGAGACTCCAACTTTCAAACTTGAACTCCGACCCGCTATCGGCCGGCGGGTTATCGATATATTGAAAATCGCCGGAGGGGACGCCAAAAGCATTCCACGCCCCGGTGGCGGTATCCGGAGTGTTATTGTAAAGGGTGCTTTCATCGGCGCTGGCATTCACATCCCAGAGATTAAGGGTAGCGCCGTTCGGGAAAGTGATGGTAATGGACAAATCGGAATTCGTGATGGGAGGGTTGGTCGGCAGGTACGCAAGCGATGATTTTTCATCGCTCACGTTCAAAGGCGCGACGCCGTTACCGGTAGCCCCGAACCCCGCCTCGCTGCAGCTAACCTGCGTGACCACGGCCGTGACGACATCCGTTTCAATGTCAGTTGTTTTTAAAGTAATCGAGAGATTTAGAGTGCCGGTTTTCCACTCTCCCCAGAAAGGATTGCCCAGGGAGTCAACGCTTTTGTAAAGCCGGTAGGTATACTTCAAAGTCCCCTGGTAGGTGCCATCATAGGAAGATGAAGGGCCGGCCGGAGTCGTGGGATTTAGCGCGGCAAAAACGACTGATATCGAATGGTTGGCGGTAATATCATTAATGGTTAAACCGCTAGTAACCCCTCCAACTGACTTTCCGTCAACCTGGACGTCAATGACCTTATAGCCGTCATCAGGGGTAATGGAAAAATCCTGACTGGAATGCGCATCTACGACCACCGTCCCGGATGGCGATATTGAGCCGCCGGCGCCAGCTATCGCTGTAATCGTGTACTTTACTTTATCAGCCTTATCGAATGACGCGGAGATAGTATGGTCGGCAAAAACGTCTTTAAAGGTGTAAGTATTCAGCGCTCCGGCGGATTTGCCGTCCACCTGGACATCGGTAATTTTGTAGCCATCGGCGGGGGTGATGGTAAACGTCTTATCGGTATGTACCGGGACAACTACCATCCCGGAGGGCGATATCGTCCCGCCGGCACCCGCGCCGGCGGTAATAACATTGGTGTTGTGCGGCGCCAGTGATTGCGGCGTCACATTGCTGTATTTCGGAGGCGCCTGGACCTGGGATGTTACCTTGCCACCCCCGCTGCAGCCTGTAAGCAATAGCATTACCAGTACGGGAATCAGGAATAATCCGGCGAGTTTGTACCAGGAACGGTTCTTGTATAACATAGGATTACCTCCTGTTGAGATAAGCGATTTCCCGAGTAGTGACCTGACGTGACTATTTTATCAGGTTTGAGTGGCTGGTTCTAATAGAAACAGCATGGGAGTTAAAGATGGCAGCAGGTGGATTTGATTACACATAGAAATAGTAACTAAACCAGGATTTTTGGGAGAGCAAAGGGATTTAAACCGCCGATTTAGAACTATTACATGTGTTGGGGCTTTTTCGCTAATACATCTTCCTCGATCATATTCAATTTTATAGTTTCGCATATCGTATTAACGGCCAAATTAATTTTCACCAAAATAACATTTAACTCTTCCCGGATCATTTTGTTGTTAAGGGCATTTTCAGCCAACATTGTTGCATTATTTATCTGTTCAAGGATTTGCTGATTTTCCTTTAAAATATTTTTCAGTAAAGGGTTACCCGGAAAAACCAGCTTGTCTAACTCGATATCACGTTGTATAGCTTCCTTTAAATCATAAAGCGACGAACGATAAAGCGCGATACGGTTCTTTAACGAATTTGATTCTACAATATGCGGCAGGCACGATTGCAGGTCCAGTTTACCTACCGCGTTAATGAGAAACTTCATGTGTCCGTGTATAGCTTGATGCTTTCGAATTTGAGTGTTATTTTTAATAGCCAAAGCAGTCATGATTCCATTAACTACTCACCATATTCTTTCCCTTCTCCAACTAAATACACTTTCTTCCGGTTATTTCACTGATAACCTTTTTAACGATATCTTTACTCATTCTTATAAACGTTACAAGGGTGCTGACACTGAAATTGCTCAGGGGGGTTATGCCAATGCGTGGTAATTAATCAAGCTCAAAAAACAAAATAATTTCCAAGACAGCGCGATCAACTTACAGGCACAATGTTAGTTAAGATTTTTTAAAGAAGAGATTATTGGAGAGGCAAATAGTATATTTTATTGCTCTTTAGTGGGATTATGGTGGTAGCGGGTGGATTTGGACCACCGACCAAGGGCTTATGATGGATTGGCTCCTTTCTTGAAAAATATCTCTTTTTCATGCAAATCCTCCTTTTCCCTGAGTTGCGCGAGTGTAGGTCAGAACTAAAGGAAGATCAAGACAACATCACTACGAGTTATCAGGTCATATTTAGATAAACTGGCTGTTTTTGATCGTCTTAACATTACCAAGTCTTAACAATCATACAGAAACTCCTTTTTTGCTTCTAGATCAAGTCCTGGAAAAGGACAAGACACAATTTTCCCAAAATGTGACAAGATACTATTGCGTCCTAAAGTTACACATGTTATAATGACAAAATTAGAACAAGTGTTCTCACACCATGCCAGATGATCGTCAGTAAAGATAGGATGTTGTTATGCTTCAAGTCCAGGAATTGGAAATTCAAAAATTGTCTCCATGGGATGACAACCCAAGAAAATACGGCCAAGCCGTAGATGCAGTGGCAGAAAGTATCCGCTCTTTTGGCTTTAATGTACCCATTCTATGCGACCAGAACATGACCATTATAGCCGGCCATACACGCTGGAAAGCTGCACAAAAACTTGGTTTAGAGAAAGTTCCCGTAATCATGATTGAAATGACCGATTCTAAACGCCGGGCCTTTGCTATTGCCGATAACAAAACCGCTGAAATTGCTGATTGGGATTTCCTAAAGTTGAGGGAGTTATTGGAAGAATTACAGTCAGAAGATATAGATATTAACAGTATGGGCTTTAGCGACGAGGAAATAAGACGATTTATTTTGAACGGAGAGGATAACGAAAACACTATACCCGATATTGATAATGCTTCTGTCACAACTCGATTTGGTGACCTTTATATTTTAGGGAACCATCGGTTACTTTGCGGTGATTCAAAGAATAATGAGTCAATAAAGCGGCTTATTGAAGGTAAAGTTATTGATCATGTTTTTGGTGGACCCCCCTATTTTAATCAGAGAGATTATTCACATTGGGATGAATACACGACCTATCTTGAAGATATGCGAAAAATCATCCAAAACTGCCATGACATTCTCAAAGCAGGAAGTATTTGCATGTGGAATATTGCTAATGGATGCAGCACTCATCATGATCATGTTAGTCACCACTCCAGGCTTTTTGAAGAAAGTAGATTTCAATATCTGGACAATATAATATGGAAAAAGTCAGGCGCGAATTACGCGATACCGAGAAACTTTCACATTCAAGGTAATTCGTACTATTACCCTGCATTTGAATGGGAAGCTTTACTGGTTTATCAGAAGCCCGGTGATATGCCAAGAATGACGAGAGAAGGTCGGGATTATATGTCCAAATATCATACCGATGTCTGGGAGATACCGGCAGTAACAAATCAGATGAAGCAATTCAGGCACCCTGCAGTTTGTCCCGTAGAAATCCCGTATCGTTCGATACAGGCATATAGCGGCAGTGAAGCCAGAGTTTTCGAGCCATTTGGCGGTTCAGGAACAACGCTAATTGCTGCGGAAAAAGCATCCAGAAGGGCCTATTTAACGGAAATAAACCCGGCCTATTGTGACGTCATTATAGAACGCTGGGAGAAACTAACCGGTGATAAGGCAGTTAAATATTCATGAAGAACGATGAACGTCAAATGAACCTTTTAAAAAAATCAACTCATACTCTCCCTACTGATTATAAGCCAGTTCGTCCTGATTGTTTTCAGGTATCCCGGATTTTTCTTGCCAAAGGCAGCCTATCCACTCCAGAACGACAAACATTCGTTGAGAGTATCTGCGGGGTTTATCCTGAAGCCGAGATTACTAAATGCTTTAATGTACCTCATAACCGTATAGAGCTAAACGAAAGTGATTCCCTCACTCTACATAACTTGGGCAAGAAAACACTTGTTTTCGGTGAACTTAAAAGCGCTGTTCGATTCAGCCAGGAAGAGGGTAACACTTGTCCCAACTACTGGCACTTTTCACCTTATGGTTTTTGCCCGTATGGTTGTAAATATTGTTACCTTGCCGGGACGCATGGGGTCAAGTTCTCTCCTACCGTAAAAATATACGTAAACCTGCCGGAGATGTTGGAGGAGATCAACAATATCGCTTTAAGGCTTGGGAAGTCTACTGCTTTTTATTTAGGCAAATTGCAAGATGCTTTAGCGCTTGACCCCTTCACTGCTTATTCCACCGTTATAGTGCCGTTTTTTGCAGAGCACCCTTTTGCACGTTTTACACTCCTTACAAAGAGCACCAACATCGATCGATTACTCGAATTGGAACATAAAGAACACACGATTCTTTCATGGAGTTTAAATCCACCAGAAGTGAGTGAATTATTTGAAGAAAATGTCCCTAGTATTGAAGAACGAATTGAAGCAATGCATAAGGCTGCTTCAGCCGGGTATCCCGTCCGCGCGGTGATAATGCCTATTATACCCATAAAAGGGTGGCAGGGCGTATATTCAACATTCGTTCGGCATCTTATCGATACCATACCATTACAGCGACTTACTCTCGGTGGTATATGTAACTATAAAGCAGCGCGGGCATTGATGGAAACCAAATTAGGCTCGGACAATACGATCTCGATAAATTTAGAGAAAGCGGAATCACCAGACGGCAGAAACCGATACTTCACCTCCCTTAGGGCTGAAATGTATAAGAATATTATCAAAGTTGCTCAAGGACTGCGACCTAGCCTCGAAATTGCTTTATGCCTCGAAGAAGATAAATTATGGAAAAGCAGCGGAATTGAAAGTAATATAGGGCGTTGCAATTGCGTTTTATAGAGGGAAATATATGCCAGAAACTATATTTGCAGAAAAACTAGTGTATTTTAAACAGAACGAGAAGCCCGAAGTAGTACTACTTGTTGCAGACAATCCAGAGCTTATAAAAATTATCATCGCCTGGACAAATATCGATGTGAAATGCGTAGATGAATTAGCTCCATTGACCAGCGACTCTGAAAAGGACATTTGGGAGTGGCTTTGGCGGAATACGAAGTACTCTCTCAGTGAATTAAAAGAAAAAGGAGATATTTCAGTCGCTGATTACGTTTTAGAGAACAAGATGAAACCTCTTATCGGGAACCGTATCGTTTATCCTGATGGTACGGTTAATTCTTACGTACGGCGTTATTTAAAAGAAAGAGTGGTAAAACTCTTCGAATCAAAACCAAAGAGACCTGTGAAAAAATAGTTTGGTTGTAACGGGTAGATTTAAGCCCTTGTCAAAGGAAACAAATCGAGGGCGGGGATGAGAGGAAAGATTTAAGCCGGTAAAAAAACCAGGCAAGTCAAAGATGGTGAATTTAGCGAGATGATTGGTGGTAGCGGGTGGATTTGGACCACCGACCAAGGGCTTATGAGGTTCGCTCTCGAAAGGCCGGCAACCCCTTGCCTACTTTCTTAAGGAGAGCTTATCAATCTCAAAATAGATTGTCAAGTTAGTGGGTAAAACCTAATTAAAACCCGGGGCGTTAAGCCTGTTTTTTTATCCGGTATGTGAACTGTTTGAGTTTTAAGTTAAAGAGGTTTAGGACGCACAATGGACTTTTGTTAACATCGCACTACATACTACAATTTTAACGATTTAGAGTTAATAACATATCTAAGATAATTCAATAGCAAGTTTCAACTATTGACTTGAACTTAATCTCGCAGTAAATTAGCAATGACCAAAGAAAACTTCTATGTTTATCCATTTTGAAGGAGAATGTAAAGTGGCAGAACTGGTAACCGCCAAATATGTCAGAGTCAATACCACCCGCCCCTCCCGTCATGAACAAGTCAAAGCGCCGATCCCGTTTTTAAAAAGCTCGGAGGATTATGGGAATCTCGGGCTGCATATGAGTTGGAAATGTATCACCGTACCATATACCGATGAAAGCGAACCGCATTTCCATGATTTTAACCAATTCTTATGCTTCCTGGGTGGAGACCCCAATAACATGCTTGACCTAGGCGGAGAGGTGGAAATGACTTTAAGCGTAGATGGGATTAAACTAGAAAAACACGTGCTTAAATCCTTTGCGACAGTGTTTATCCCGGCCGGATTATGGCATTGCCCACTGGTTTTTACGAAGGTCGAGAGACCGTTCGTATTTTATAATTTCGCGCTGACAAAAAACTACGAAAAGAAATATCAATAATACCTAAGGAAACACTGAATAAGTCTGAATCAGCCCCCCGTCAGAGTCCGCCTGAGGCGGATGGACACCTTTTTCAGAGGTTTCCCAAATAACTAATACAAAAAAACAGCAAACGATTGAAGTGGCAGATTTTACCTCTTTAGCCCGTCACTTCTTTAATAGCATCTTCAAAGATATCCAAACCTGTTTCAAGTTCTTTTTCCGTGATGACCAGCGGGAACATTAAACGGAAAACATTATGTAACGAGCCGCAGGACATTATTAATAAACCATGGTCAAGACACTTTTTCTGGATTTGGCTGGTCTCATCCGAGGCCGGTTCCTTCGTCTTGCGGTTTTTGACCAGTTCCACCCCAATCATACAGCCAAGCCCGCGGACGTCTCCGATAAGCCCATATTTTTGCTTCATTTCATTGAGCCGGCCGGTAGCGATTTTGCCAAGGTTGGCAGCGCTGGCCAGGAGATTATTATTCTCAATCACTTCAATCGTCTTTAGAGCGGCGACACAGGAAAGCGGATTACCACCGAAGGTCCCCCCTATTCCCCCACTGTCAACAGAGTCCATCACTTCTTTTTTCCCGATAACGGCCGATATCACCAGCCCTCCACCCAGTCCTTTAGCCGACAGTAAAATATCAGGGACCACGCCAAAATGCTCAATTGCCCACATTTTTCCGGTGCGGCCCATACCAGACTGAACTTCATCGGCAATCAAGAGGATTTTATACTTATCGCATATTTTACGCAGGCCCGTAATAAATGCCGTGGGAGGCACCACAAAGCCTCCCTCCCCAAGTACAGGCTCTACGATGATGGCTGCCGTCTCTTCCGCCGGGATGTGTGTCCTGAAGCTGTCTTCTATTTTCCAGACACAATATTCCGCATATTCATCCGGCGCGACGCCAAAAGGCGCCCGGTAGCTATATGCATAAGGAAACCTTTGAATGTGGGGGTCAAAGGGGCCAAAGCCGAATTTATAATACTTCACCTGGCTGGTAAGTCCCATCGCCATGGAGGTCCGGCCGTGAAAAGCGTTCTCGAAAGCGATAATACCGCGTTTGCCAGTATAGCGGCGGGCGATTTTAACGGCGTTTTCCACCGCCTCGGCGCCGCTGTTAGCCAGTAAGACCTGCTTATTGAAATCGCCCGGCGTAATTTCCGCCAGTTTTCGCGCCAGCTTAACGTATGATTCATACATCAGAACGTGAAAGCAAGTATGCAGGTGTTTTTTCATTTGTTCTTTAACAGCCGAATTAACTTCCTCGTTACAATGTCCGATGCTTAATGTGGATATGCCGGCACAAAAATCGATATATTCATGTCCGTCAACGTCGGTGACAATAGCCCCTTTTCCTTTTTCAACAAAAACAGGCGCAATTTGAAAAACACCGCGCGGCACATACTGGTTTCTTAACTTGAGAAGCTCCGCCGACTTAACGCCGGGCAATTCTCTCTTTTCGCCGGGTTTTTTACCATTATCCATGATAAATATTCCTTTTATATATGCTACTTTCTTAGATAAACGACTTTCCCGCCTACCAGCGTCATCTCTACTTTTATTTCCTTTATCTTTTCTTTGGGAACACGATACGGATCATCAGACAAGACGACAAAGTCCGCCAGTTTTCCGGGTTCGATGCTGCCTTTAATATCCTCTTCAAAACCCGTTTTCGCCCCGTTTATGGTAAACATCTCGATAGCTTCATAAATATCGATTTGCTGATCTGTTAGAGGGTGATTAACACAATAGTGGATTCCGAGCAAAGGATTCATACGCGTAACTGGTGTATCCGAACCTCCGGAAACAATTATTTCTTCATCCAGGATGGAACGGAAGGCATTTGCTCTCTTTAATCTTTTCTCCCCCAGTATAGCGCGATAGTATTCAAGATTGGGCCCTTCACAGTACGGAATAAAGGCGGGCTGCATGGCCAGGACAACGCCCAGTCTGGCTACCCTTTTAATCTGTTTTATGGAAGGAACTTCAAAATGCTCGATGCGGTGGCGGTGGTCTTTGCGGGGGTATTTCTCCAACACTTTTTCATAAGCCCAGAGCACCTGCTCAATGCACCTTTCCGATTCGGCATGAATGGATATCTGGAAACCGGCTTTATGTGACCTCTCAACAAAGTTATAAAGCTCTTCATCGCTGAAGACCAGCATGCCCTGCGTTTCCGGGGCGTTGGTATAAGGCTCAAACAAAGCGGCAGTGTGAGCTTCGATAGAACCATCGGCGGCGGTAGCCACGCAAACATGGTCGCCCAAGAAATCCGCTTTCATAATTTTTTCCAGGACTAATACCCCTCTGGTAGCGCCCATGACCATCGGGTGAATACGCACCGGGATATTTTTGAGGTTTTTAAAGATAAATTCCTGGGTTTCAAGAGGCTCCTTGGCAAAAAGCGTCGTAATACCGACCGAAGCGGCTTCTTCGGTGACAAGTTTCAGGGCCGTCATTCGTTCATCATCGTTGGTTAAAGCCCCGATAATTTCCAGGGTTTTACCGGAAGCCGGGTCCTCGATAAGCCCGGTAGGCTTTCCATCAGGGCCGGTAACCACGCCGGGCATGCCCGCTTCCAGCTTCAAAAACTTAAGGGAAGCGCTGTTAAGCTGGGAAAAATGTCCGTCAACATGCTGGATGGAAATAAGATGTTTGGTAGAGATATCATCGAGCTCTTTCAGTGTGGGGAACCTTTTTTCTTTTACAATAAGGCGATTATAAGCCGGGCAAAAAACCCACTTCCCTTCCGGGGTGACCTTGACCCTTTGCTTAACCTTATTCAGGGTCTCGGCAATTGATGTGACGCCGGATAAATCTACCCCCATGCGGTTTCTGCCTTGGCCCATGGGATGGGCATGAGTGTCTATAAAGCCGGGCAGGATGGTCTTGCCTTTTAAATCAAGGACCTGGGTGGCTTTACCGGCATCCACCTCGACTTCTTTTGCGGTGCCAACGGAAACAATTTTCTCACCCTTGATGCCAATGGCTTCCGCCCGGGGTTTCTGATTGACGACGGTGATGATATTACCCTTGATAATGAGATCAAGAATTTTAGCCATTTAATTTCTCTCCTATATCAAAATAGCAACTGCGTCTGGAGAATATTTTTTTACTTCAAGATTTAAAAGGAAGAATATGGTCAACGTGATTTTTTATATACTACTTTGCCGCCAACGATAGTCATTTCGACTTTGATGTCCCGTATCTTTTCTTTGGGAACTTTATACGGGTCTTCAGATAATACAGCAAAATCAGCCAGTTTTCCGGGCTCGATGCTGCCTTTAATGTCTTCCTCAAAGCCTATAATGGCGTTATTGATAGTAAAAATCTCGATAGCCTCATGGACATCGATGCGCTGCTCTTTGATAACGTGATTGACCAGGGCATGAATACCTTCAAGCGGATTAATCCTGGTAACCGGCGAATCCGACCCGCCCGCAACAAGCGCGCCTTCATCCAGGATGGAACGATAAGGGTGAAATCTTTTAATTCTTTCTTCCCCAAAAAGCGGCCGGTAATCTACCAGGTTTTCACAAACGGTCAAAAACGCCGGCTGCACGGCCAGAGCGACGCCTAGCCTGACTGCCTTTTTAATGTGCTTCATGGTAACCAGTTCGAAATGCTCGATGCGGTGGCGGTGGTCTTTACGGGGGTATTTCTCCAGAGCTTTTTCATACGCCCAGAGAGTCTGGTCAATGGAACGATCCGATTCAGCGTGAATTGAAATCTGGCAACCGGCTTTGTGTATCGTCTCGATTAATTTATAAAAATCATCATCGGTATGATAAAGCATGCCAAGAGTTGATGGGTCGTTGGTATACGGCTCATATAAAGCAGCGGTGTGGGCATCGACAGAACCGTCGGTCAAATTGCATACGCAAATGTGCTTGCCGAGAATTTTACTATTGATTACGTCTTCTAGTGTTGCGGAACCAAATCCAGGAAACACCATCGGACGAATTCGGATTGGTATTTTTTTTACGTTTTTCAGGATGAATTCGGCGTTTTCCAGGCTCTCTTTGGCGAAGAGGGTGGTGATGCCGACCGAAGCGGCTTCTTTTGTTACGAGCAGCAGGGCTTCCATCGCTTCAGCTTCATCGGAAAAGTGGTCACCGGAACTTAAAGGGCGGGCGGAAGCCGGGTCCTGTATCAGACCCGTAAGCCCGCCTTTAGCATCAGTTTCCACACCCTCCACGCCCGCGGTAAAGCCCAGTTTTTCCAGTGCCAGGCTGTTGACCATGGAGAAATGACCGTCATAATGCTGTATCCAGATGGGGTGTTTCGTCGAAACGCTATCCAGTTCTTCCCTAGTGGGATATCGCTTCTCTTTGACATGCGTGCGATTATAATCCGGGCAAAAAATCAATTTGTCTTCCTGGGTCTTCTTCGCCCTTTCCCGGATCTTTTCGAGGACTTCCTTTACCGTGGCGGCGGAAGATAAATCGACGCCGAGCCGGTTCTTCCCCGTACCCATGATGTGCGCATGGCTATCCATAAACCCGGGCACAATACTTTTACCTTTCAAATCAAGGATTTTGGTAGCTTGCCCGGCATCCGCCTTAACCTCTCCTACTGTCCCCACGGAAACAATTTTCTCACCATTGATGCCAATGGCTTCCGCCCGCGGTTGCTGGTTGACGACGGTAATGATATTACCCTTGATAATGAGATCAAGACCATTAACCATTTAAACTTTCCTCAATATTAAGACTCACCCAGGATTTCTTTCTTGTTTTCGATTATTTAGTTCACCAAATATCTCATACATTACCTTAAGCGCCGCCCAGGACGTGATATCCGACGAATCAAGCGGCGGTGAAACCTCCACGATGTCCGCGGCTTTGACGGCTAAATGGGCGATTATTTCTCTGACCAGCTCCATTAATTCCCGCGTGCTCAAACCACCGCCCTCGGGAGTGCCCGTACCAGGAGCATATGCCGGGTCCAGGATATCGATATCAAGGGAAAGATAGATGGTCTTGCAATTTTGATATCGTTCATTTATCTTTTTAAAGGTATATTCTAAACCATTTTTATATATTTCCCTGGCATTTATTACGAGGATGCCAGGGTGTTCATTAAGGAATTCCAGTTCATCTTCCATAAAGGAGCGGATGCCTATCAGGGTAAGGTTCTCGGGCTTTACATTAACCAGTTCTAAAGCGCGGCGCTGCGTACAGGCATGCGACCATTTGTGCCCGTCATATTCGTCCGCCAGGTCGCAATGGGCATCCAGGTGAATAATCCCTATATTTTCGCCGGTATGGGCCCGGGCAAAGGCGCTTTCAAGCGGTATCGAAACCGAATGGTCGCCCCCCAGGAAAAGGCAGAACTTATTACGGTTGATCAGGCTGAAGGCCCGCTTATTTACCTCCGAGAAGTAGTATTCCCAATTCAAATGAACCGGGACATTACCTTCATCACGGATTTTTAAATCACTGAATAACGCGCCTTCTTCGGCGGCAAGGGGCAATATCCGGGAAAATTCCCGCAAATGGTCGGGGGCAACGGCGGCCCCCTTTTTATTGCTGACTGCCCCATCAAAAGGAATCCCCAGGATGAATACGTCAGCTTCTTCTTTCCCGGAAGGCGACGAGGCTCCCCACGACAGTTCAGACTTCAATCAGTGTACCTCTACCCTTTTTGAGTGGTTCGGCTTACTGGAATGGTTCGGTTTGGCGTTGAATTTTTTCGATACATCGGACAGGACTTTGTTCAGTACTTCCAACACCGTGTCAAGGTCCGTTTTGCTTATAACCAGCGGCGGCTCGATACGTATCGTTTTGGAGTTAATAAGCGTACCGGCAACCAGAATGCCGTTTTCAAATAGTCCTTTGGCGACTTCATAACCGGCCTCGTTGGAGGTAAATTCCATGCCTATCATTAAACCTCGCCCACGTGCTTCCTGGCAAATATTCTTGTATTTACCCATCAAGTCGATAAGCTTCGGGATAAAATAGGCGCCTTTTTCGGCAGCCTGCTCCGGCAGCTTTTCTTCAAGCGTTACATTAATTGACGCGATAGCCGCGGCGCAGGCAAGCGGATTGCCGCCAAAGGTAGTCGTATGTATAAACGGGTTCGGTATCATTTCCTGCCAGATTTCCTTGGTAGAGATAAAAGCGCCGATCGGCATGACACCGCCTCCAAGCGGCTTGGCGAGGCACATAATATCCGGCTTTACGCCGTAATGCTCGACACCGAACATCTTACCTGTCCGGCCCAGGCCGGTCTGTACTTCATCAACGATTAACAGCACACCGTAACGGTCGCAAATTTCTCTGACCTGCGGGAAATAATCATCCGGGGGAATGATAACTCCGCCCTCCCCCTGGATGGGTTCCAGTATTACCGCAGCGATATCGTCACCGGTGAACTTAGCACTGGATATCTCTGCTTCCAAAACCCTGGCGTCCCCATAAGCAACATGGCGGAAACCGGGCACCAGCGGCAGGAATGGTTCGCGGAAAATGGACTTAGACGTGGCGCTCAACGAACCAAGAGATTTTCCATGGAACGCCCCGATGGTTGAAATAATCCCCGTATGTTTAGTATGTAAACGCGCCAGCTTCAATGCTCCTTCTACCGATTCGGTACCGCTGTTGGTGAAAAAGCAATATTGCAGATCTCCCGGAGTTATCATGGCCAATAATTGAGCCAACATTGCACGCAGCGGGTCTAAAAGCTCCTGGCTGTGCAGCGCCTGGTGTTTTAACTGGTTTTCGACTGCTTCAACGACCTTAGGATGGCGGTGCCCGACATTAAAAATACCGTAGCCGCCGAGACAATCTATAAAGACCTTCCCGTATATATCTGTAAAACTGGCGCCGGAGTCCTTCCACTCCACGGCTTTATAGTCCGAAGAAACTGACTTGCGGTATTTAAGAAAACCCGGATTAACGTTTTCGGTGAACCCTTTTACCGATTCATTGACAACCCATTCTTTCTCTTTATCCGTAAGCTCGTTTTTAGCGATGAATTCAAGATATTTTTTCGATTGCTCGATGGCTGAATTGTAGATGTTGTGAGTATTCGTGATAAGTCCCTCCCTGAATATCAAGCGTTCTTGAAGTACT
Source organism: uncultured Chloroflexia bacterium (assembly GCA_963796365.1). Classification (GTDB taxonomy): domain Bacteria; phylum Chloroflexota; class Dehalococcoidia; order Dehalococcoidales; family RBG-16-60-22; genus RBG-13-51-18. Next base: position 2,180 of record CAWCLJ010000005.1, on the reverse strand, counting down.
CCTCCTCTCAAATTAGAAATCCAGCCATTAAAAAAAACAATAGTTGAATTGGAGGATTAACGGGGGGAAATGACGCAAAAAAAGGTTATTTAAGACCGGGGGTATAACTATTTTACTAAATTAGCGAGTTGCGACCGCCGTTTTATGCCCGTTTTCTCAAAAATATTGCGGAGGTGGCTCTGGACCGTAAACTGGCTGATGCCAAGCTTTTTACCGATTTCTTTATTTGTCAGTCCCAGCCCGGTATATTGAGCGATTTTTTGCTCCCGTTCGCTCAAACCGTAGTCCTTAATTAAAACCACGCCGGTTTCCTCTTCGCCCCTGGACAAATCGTTAATATGCACCAGGAGATAAGGCAAAACACCGGCCTTTAAAGGCTGATTAATCAGCGTGTACTTTATGTAAAACCTATCACCGTTTTTCGTGTTTATGATGCGGTTATGGAATAAGCATGATTGGGTATCATGTGTTTCAACGAGGTGCTGACAGTCTTCAACAATCGAGCGGGGTAAAGCAAGATCGGTCGTTTGACGATTAACCAGGGATTCCGTCTTTAAACCCGATAAAGGGGCGCATATTTGTTTGGCTTTATTGTTAAAAAATATCGGGCGTACTTTCGCATCTAAAAGAACGATTCCCTCCGGCTTTGATTCCAGCCACTGTTCAAAAGCCAGGCGTTCGCCGTTAATCTTGGTAAAAAACATGGTGGCTTCAAAGGTATTAATCAGGTACGGCAATAATATTTCGGCTTTTTGGACATCGGTATGGTCAAAATACGGCTGTTTCGGGGAGCGGGAGAGAGACATCGTTCCCCAGAAACCATTTTCATCACAGACGCGTATAACCAGTTCGCCCAGCCAGTTGATATGCTGCAGATATTCCTGGTAATAATCTAGTTTTTTCAATTGCGCATATGGAATTACATCATCGGTTTTAAAAACCCGATTGACTGGCTCCGGGCTGAATTGGGCGGGGAAAAGCGGGTCATAACGCCAATAATGGTCTAAGTATTTTTTCTGGTCGTCTTTACCTTCTCTGATACTGAAAACGTTAGATAAATCCGCGCCGTTCAGGAACTGGGTGGAGGGGAAGTACTCGGCATCATAGGAACGAAAAACTTTGAGCATTTCGGCAAGCAAATCTTTAGGGTCCACATTACCCTTTTTGATATGGGTCATGCAGAAAGTGACAAGTTTCAATACTTCTTCAAGGTCGTGTCTGTTCAGGTTGTCCATGGCATATTTTCCTCGATATTAAACCATGCCAATTCTAACTAATACGTTACCCTTTTTTAATAGCCCATTTCAACTATTGAATAATCTGCCTGTGAGCACAAATATTTTATATATAGTAAACCATAATTTCAAGTGGGCAATCATTACCTTTTTACTGTTTGTAGCTGTTTTGTACAAATTGTCCGGTAAATTTAAGTAGTTACAGAGGCTGTAATGATTCAAAATAATAATGGAGAAAAGAACCAATTTGAAATCTTCCAGGAACGGATAGATGCTACATGTAGTCATTTGCCAGTATGCCAGGCATGTGTCTTAATGCTGAAGGAATGTAAGCGTGAATCCACCGTTCATTTTCCGGTGAAGATGGATAACGGTCTGGTAAGAATGTTTACCGGTTACCGGGTACAACACAATGATACGAGGGGACCGTTCAAGGGCGGAATACGCTTTCATAAACTACATCCGCCAATCCTTCATCGATAGGCTTTATCATCTGGCCGAACTCATTAGGGTCATATTCCAGGTCCGCGTCCTGCACGGCTACGACATCCCCGCTCACATGTCCAAACCCGGTGCGTAGAGCCGCGCCCTTTCCCATGTTCCTGTCGTGATAATATATCTTCACCCGGCCGTCGAACTTAGCGTTTTTCAATATATCACGCGTCCCGTCCGTTGAATAATCGTCCACGACTACCAGCTCCTTTACAATATCGAGCTTAAGCACCTTATCGATAATTTTCAAAATGGTGTTCTTCTCGTTATAAACCGGCATCACTATGGATAGATTGTTTTGCGCCATATCGTCTCCTGTTTAGAAATACCCTCTAGCACAACTGAGCCGTGAAGACCCGTGGTCATCTTCAATATCCGGCCCAAAACTTTGTTATCGGTCAGAACAACATCCATCTTCTTCTTGATTTTACGTTTGAATACCTGGTAAATTGA
>CAWCLJ010000004.1:0-1996400 GCA_963796365.1 uncultured Chloroflexia bacterium | reverse complement strand
TGCTCCCGGATTTTTTAGCTGGCGGATTGTTAGCCAGGTCAGTTGCAGGAATTAAAGACGTGGTAATATCGGACGGAGTGTTATTGTTTATCCCGGTGCCGATCTGAGGGAAAGAGTAACGCAGTTCCATCCCGGAATTGTGATAGTTCGGGTCCTCAGCTGCTTCATGATTACCGCGGAGAGGATAAAAGCCGATGCCGGCATTATACAGGTCCTGGGCGTACAAGGCGCGGGTATCGATATTGACCTGGCTCCCCATATCAACCTGGTCACCTACCGCCACAACAAGCTTGACGCCGGCATTAATGAATTGCTGGTCGATTTGCTTAATGATGTTAGCCGCTACGGTGTTGGGATTATAACCGTCGTCCGCAACTGTCCACTGCGTATCGGAAATCACGCCGAATGACCATGGTTTATACTGGTTTTGAGGATTGCCCCAGTGCCATGATCCCTGAGCAGAAGCAGTAGATGCACCCAAAAGCCCAACCACGACTGCGATGACCATTAAGACTGCGACTACTATCCTGGTTTTTCTTAATAAATTATTTATTTTGTTCATACTCTCCTTAAATTTTTTTCTATTCATTGACGCCTTGCGCCTGTCTGGCGGTAATTTTAATCATCGATGAGCATAGCGTGAATTCAATTAAGTCGCTCTATTTGAATGATAAGCCGGCGATGCTAGAAGTTTGTTTTCGATTATTTAGAGGAATGTTAAATTTAAGTTATGATTTTGTTTAAAATTGAGGCTGGTGAAAGAATGTTTTTTACTTGTAAAAGGTCATAATGTGGCGAATTTCAGTCTAAGCCCTTCTAATGCGTATTTTTAAAATGCTGGTTTCTGTACCAACAGTGATCTGGAAATGCTGAAGTTCTCAACCCTCTACGATACCCGCTCCTTACCAGAAAATTAATGAAACCGGATTTTTTTATTTTTCGGATTGTTAACCGGGTTTGCTCAAAGATAATCGCGGTTGTAAAAAGTTTGGCGGGCCAGTAAGAATACAGCATAATTAGGATGTTTTTGGAGAGGTTTTTCATCAATAATTAAATAACAATTTAGCTTCATGCGCCTGTAGCTCAGCTGACCAGAGCATCGGTCTTCGGATCTAGCGTTAGTTATTCCGAACAGTGTTATTACATTTGAAATGGCGTTTTATGGTAAGTTGTTAAAAATCGCGCCTGAAGCTAAAATACCCTCTTTTACCGCCTGGTGTGTTTTCATCCGTTAGCAAAATGTTAGCAAAAAAGTAGTGAGCTAAAGACTATTCCCAAGTTTTAAATATTTCATTTTTCTCAATAGGCCCGCACATTATGGACTTTTGTTACCATCGCACAACATAGTGAATTATGATCTAGGTTCGATAATACAATTTTAATGTTTTAGAGTTACTAACATATCTAACATAACTTAATAGCTGGTTTCAACTATTGAACATGACATCAGTTCACCGTAAATTAAGACTGACTGAAGAAAATTCAGATATTTCCCGGCTTTCAAGGAGGAAATAAAGTGGAAAAACTGGTAACAGCCAAGTACATCAAAACTAATACAACACGACCTTCCCGCCATCCACAGGTCACCGCCCCTATTCCATTTTTAAAAAGCGCTGAAGATTACGGCAACTTAGGTTTTCACATGAGCTGGAAATGTATCATGCAGCCTTATACAGATGAAAGCGAGCCTCATTTCCATGATTTCGACCAATTCCTGTGCTTCCTGGGTGGGGACCCCAATAATATGCTCGACCTAAGAGGGGAAGTGGAAATGACTCTAAGCGTGGATGGGATCAAATTAGAAAAACACGTGCTTAAATCCTTTGCGACAGTGTTTATCCCGGCAGGATTATGGCATTGCCCATTGGTTTTTACTAAGGTTGATAAGCCTTTTGTGTTTTACAACTTCGCACTGACAAAAAACTACGAAAAGAAATATCAACAATAAATATTTTTGATAAGAACAATAATGAAATGCGGCAGGTTTTTCCGTTTAGCTTGCGGCATCTTTTAAAGCATCTTCAAAAATATTTAATCCTGTTTCAAGTTCCTTTTCCGCAATGACCAGAGGGAACATCAAACGGAAAACATTATGTAATGCACCGCAGGACATTATTAATAGACCGCGTTCATGACATTTTTTCTGTATTTTACTGGTCTCATCCGAAGCCGGCTCCTTTGTCTTCTGATTTTTGACCAGTTCCACGCCAATCATACAACCAAGTCCCCGGACATCTCCAATAAGGTCATATTTTTGCTTCATTTCATTAAGTCTGGCGGCCGCAATTTTACCAAGGTGGCCCGCCCTGACCAGGAGCTTATTATTCTCAATCACTTCTATCGTTTTTAAAGCAGCTGCACAGGAAAGAGGATTGCCCCCGAAAGTCCCCCCTATGCCGCCGCTGTCAACCGAGTCCATCACTTCTTTTTTCCCGATAACAGCCGATATCACGAGACCTCCGCCCAATCCTTTGGCCGACAGCAAAATATCAGGGGCTACGCCAAAATGTTCAATCGCCCACATTTTTCCGGTGCGGCCCATGCCGGACTGTACTTCATCGGCGATCAATAAGATTTTATACTTATCGCATATTTTACGCAGACCCGTAATAAATGCCGGGGGAGGCACTACAAAGCCCCCCTCCCCAAGTACAGGCTCTACAATGATAGCTGCCGTCTCTTCCGCCGGGGTGTGCGTCCTGAAGCTGTCTTCTATTTTCCGGAACGCAGTATTCAGCATATTCATCCGGGCCAACGCCAAAAGGCGCCCGGTAGCTATAGGCATAAGGAAAACGTTGATGTGAGGATCAAAGGGACCGAAGCCGTATTTATAATTCTTTACCTGGCTGGTAAGGCCCATCGCCATGGCCGTCCGGCCGTGAAAAGCGTTCTCGAAAGCAATGATGCCCCGTTTTCCGGTATAACGTCGAGCGATTTTAACCGCGTTTTCCACGGCTTCAGCACCGCTGTTAGCCAGTAACACTTGTTTATCGAAGTCTCCCGGCGTAATTTCCGCCAGCTTTTGCGCCAGCTTAACGTATGATTCATACATCAATACGTGAAAACAGGTATGCAAATGCTTTTCTGCCTGCTCTTTGATTACTGAAATAACTTCTTCATTACTGTGCCCGATACTTAACGTAGATATCCCGGCACAAAAATCGATATATTCATGGCTATCGACGTCGGTGACAATAGCTCCTTTGCCTTTTTCAATAAAAACGGGGGCTATTTGAAAAACGCCGCGTGGTACATACCGGTTTCTTAACTTAAGGAGTTCTGCTGACTTAATACCGGGCAATTCTCTTTTTTCACCGGGTTTCTTGCCTTTATTCATGATAAATATTCCTTTTAAACAGGCTACTTCCTTTGATAAACGGTTTTTCCGCCTACAATAGTCATCTCAACATTAATATCTTTTATCTTGTCCTTGGGGATACGATACGGGTCATCGGACAGGACGACAAAGTCCGCCAGTTTTCCGGGCTCGATGCTCCCTTTAATATCTTCTTCAAAACCAGTTTTCGCCCCGTTTATGGTGAACATCTCAATGGCTTCATAAATATCGATGCGCTGCTCTATCAGGGGGTGATTAACACAATAATGGATTCCTAACAAAGGATTCATGCGCGTTACAGGTGTATCCGAACCCCCGGAAACGATTATTTCTTCGTCCAGGATGGAACGGAAAGCATTTGCCCTCTTTAATCTTTCTTCCCCCAGTATCGCGCGATAATAATCCAGGTTGGGACCTTCACAGGATGGGATAAAGGTGGGCTGCATGGCCAGAACGACCCCCAGCCTGGCAGCCCTTTTAATCTGTTTTATGGAAGGTACTTCATAATGCTCGATGCGGTGGCGGTGGTCTTTGCGGGGGTATTTCTCCAGCACTTTTTCATAGGCCCACAGGACCTGCTCAATGCACCTTTCTGACTCTGCATGGATGGATACCTGGAAACCGGCTTTATGCGATTTTTCAACAAAATCATAAAGCTGCTCATCGCTGAAGACCAACATCCCCAGCGTATCCGGGGCATTGGAAAAGGCTCAAATAAAGCAGCGGTATGGGCCTCGATGGAGCCATCGGCGGCGGTAGCAACGCAAACGTGATCGCCGCAGGAAATCCGCTTTCATAATCTTTTCCAGCATTAAAATCCCCCTGGTAGCGCCCATGACCATGGGATGGATGCGCACCGGGATTTTCTTGAGGTTTTCCCTGATGAATTCCTGTGTTTCAAGAGGTTCCTTGGCAAAAAGAGTGGTAATGCCGACCGAAACCGCTTCATCGGTAACTAGTTTCAAGGCCGTCATCTTTTCATCATTGGTAGTTAAAGCCCCGATGATTTCCAGGGTCTTACCGGAAGCCGGGTCCTCGATAAGCCCGGTAGGCTTTCCGTCAGGACCGGTAACCACGCCGGGCATGCCCGCCTCCAGCTTTAAAAACTTGAGAGAAGCGCTGTTAAGCTGGGAAAAATGGCCGTCAACATGCTGGATGGAAATTAGATGCCTGGTAGAAATATCATCGAGCTCTTTTAACGTTGGGAACCTTTTTTCTTTCACGTAAAGGCGATTATAAGCCGGGCAGAAGACCCATTTCCCTTCCGGGGTAGTTTTTACCCTTTGCCTGACTTTACTCAGCGTTTCGGCAATGGATGTAACAGTGGATAAATCTACGCCCATGCGGTTTCTGCCCTGGCCCATAGGGTGAGCATGAGTATCAATGAAACCGGGCAGAACTGTGTTACCTATCAAATCCAGGACTTTAGTGCTTTTCCCGGCATCCGCCTCGACCTCTTTCAACGTTCCCACAGAAACGATCTTCTCCCCTTTGACGCCGATGGCTTCCGCCCGGGGTTTCTGATTGATGACAGTTATGATGTTACCTTTGATAATAAGATCCAGGTTATTAGCCATTTAAACTCTCCCGCGCCAAAATAAAAATTATATCCGTAGAAATATGTCGTACATTAAGAGTAAAAAGGAAGAATAAGTTAGTGTTACTTTTTATATACGACCTTGCCGCCGACAATGGTCATTTCAACTTTGATATCCCGATTTTCTCCGTGGGGACCCGATATGGGTCATCAGACAATACGACAAAATCCGCCAGTTTCCCTGCTTCGATACTGCCTTTAATATCTTCTTCAAAGCCTATTTTAGCATTATTAATCGTAAAAATCTCAATTGCCTCATAGACATCGATACGCTGTTCTTTAATGGATGGTTAACCAGGGCATGAATACCCTCAAGGGGTTCATCCTTGGTAACCGGTGAATCCGACCCACCCGACACCAGTGTTCCTTCGTTCAGAATGGAGCGATAAGTGTGAGACCTTTTTATTCTCTCTTCCCCGAAAATGCACCGGTAATATCCAGGTTCTTCGCAAACGGTCATAACATGGGCTGCATGGCTAGGGCAACCCCGAGCCCCACGCCTTTTTAATTTGCTTATTGGAGTGACAAGTTCAAAATGCTCGATGCGGTGGCGGTGGTCCTTGCGGGGGTATTTCTCTAGGACTTTTTCATATGCCCAGAGGGTCTGGTCGATGCACCGCTCCGATTCGGCATGGACAGAAATCTGGCAGCCGGCTTTATGTACTTTTTCAATAAACGTATAAAACTCTTCGTCGGTATGATAAAGCATACCGAGTGTCGTTGGGTCGTCTGTATAGGGCTCATACAATGCAGCGGTGTGTGCATCAACAGAACCATCAGTTAAATTGCACTACACAGATATGTTTACCAAGGATATTTACTATTGAGACGTTATCTAGCGTTCGGTGCCAAACCCCGGCATTACCATCGGATCGGATACGTACGGGTATTTTTTTAATATTTTTAAAGATAATTTCAGCATTTTCCAGGCTTTCCTTGGCAAAAAGGGTTGTGATGCCTACCGAAGCGGCTTCTTTGGCTAACGAGCATCAAAGCTTTTATGGCCTCAGTTTGGTCAGAAAAGTCATCTCCGGAGCTTAAGGCGCGGGCGGAAGCGGGGTCCTTTATACAGGCCGGTCAGCTCTCCCTTGGCATCAACCATGACTCCTTCCTGCCTGCTGCATACCCGAGTATGTTAAGTGCCATACTATTAACTTGAGAAAAGTGACCGTCATAATGCTGTATCCAGATGGGATGTTTAGTAGAAATATTATCCAGTTCTTTCCTTGTAGGGTACCGTTTTTCTGTTACATGCTGGCGGTTATATTCCGGGCAATAAACAAGATTACCCTCGGCGGTGTCTTCTTTACTCTTTCCCGTAATCTTTTCCAGAGCTTCTTTAACTGTTTTTACTGAAGATAAATCAACGCCAAGGCGGTTTTTCCCCGTACCCATAGCATGGGCGTGGCTGTCCATAAACCCGGGCAGGATGGTTTTACCTTTCAGGTCAAGTACTTCGGTGTTTTTTCCTGCACCTTCCTCGACCTCCTTTACCGTACCTACGGATACGATTTTCTCGTTCTTAATGCCGATAGCCTCCGCCCGGGGTTTTTGATTGACTACAGTAATGATATTACCTTTGATAATAAGATCAAGACCGTTAGCCATTTAAGCCTTCCTTAATATTAAGATTCACCTAAGATTTCTTTCCTGTCTTTCGGTTATTTAGTTCCCCGAATATCTCATACATTACCTTAAGCGCCGCCCAGGAGGTGATATTCGATATATCAAGCGGCGGGGAAACTTCTACGATATCTGCGGCTTTTACCGGAAGATTGGCTATTATCTTCCTGACCAGTTCTATTAACTCCCTCGTACTCAAACCACCGCCCTCGGGAGTGCCTGTACCGGGAGCATATCCAGGATCAAGGATATCGATATCAAGGGAAAGGTAAACAGTTCGGCAATTTTGATAGCGTTCACTTATCTTTTTAAAAGCATATTCCAGACCGTGCTGATATATTTCCCTGGCTTTAATTACACGGACTGAAGGGTAGTTATGAAGGAATTCCAGTTCATCTTCCATAAAAGAGCGGATACCTACCAATGTCAGGTTATCCGGCTTTACATTAGCCAGTTCCAAAGCCCGGCGCTGCGTACAAGCATGCGACCATTTGTGACCATCATACTCATCGGCGAGGTCACAATGGGCATCCATGTGAATAATACCGATATTCTACACTGGCATGCGCTCGGGCAAAAGCACTTTCAAGCGGTATTGAAACCGAATGGTCACCACCTAGAAAATAGGCAAAATTTATTCTGGTCGATTAAACTGAAAGCCCGTTTTTCTACTTCTGCGAAATATTGATCCCAATTCAAACGCACCGGGACATTGCCCTCATCACGGATTTTTAAATTACTAAATAACGCGCCTTCTTCGGTGGCAAGGGGCAATATCCTGGATAATTCCCGCAAACGGTCCGGGGCAGCCGCTGCCCCTTTTTCGTTGCTGACAGCCCCATCGAAGGGAATCCCCAGGATGAATACGTCGGCTTCTTCGGTCCGGGAGCAGACGAAGCTCCCCACGGCCATTCAGACTTCAACTAGTGTACCTCTACCCTTTTTGAGTGGTTCGGCTTATTTGAATGGTTCGGTTTAACGCTGAATTTCTTCGATACATCGGCGAAGACTTTATTTAATACTTCCAATACCTTATCCAGTTCAGCTTTGGAAATTACTAGTGGCGGCTCAATACGTATCGTCTTTGAGTTTATAAGCGTACCGGCAACCAAAATTCCGTTTTCAAACAGGCCCTTTGCTACCTCGTAACCGGCTTCGTTAGAAGTGAATTCCATGCCAATCATTAAACCGCGTCCGCGCGCTTCCTGGCAAATATTTTTATATTTACCCATCAGGTCGGTAAGTTTCGGGATAAAATAAGCGCCTTTTTCGGCGGCTTGTTCCGGCAGCTTCTCTTCCATGGTCACATTAATTGCAGCAATAGCCGCGGCACAGGCAATCGGGTTACCCCCGAAAGTAGTAGTATGTATGAATGGATTCGGCATCATTTCCTGCCAGATTTCTTCGGTAGAGATAAAAGCGCCAATAGGCATCACCCCTCCCCCGAGCGGCTTGGCCAGGCACATAATATCCGGTTTTACGCCATAATGATCAATACCGAACATTTTTCCGGTCCGTCCCAGTCCGGTCTGTACTTCATCGACGATGAGGAGAACACCGTAACGGTCGCATATTTCCCTGACTTTCGGGAAATAATCATCTGGAGGAATAATTACTCCGCCTTCTCCCTGGATCGGTTCTAGAATTACCGCGCCGATATCTTCACCCGTATATTTGGCACTAGCTATTTCTGCTTCCAGGACTCTAGCATCGCCATAAGGAACATGCCGGAAACCGGGCACCAGCGGCAGGAAAGGTTCGCGGAAAATCGACTTAGATGTGGCGCTCAAGGATCCCAGGGACTTTCCATGGAATGCGCCGATGGTGGAAATTATCCCGGAGCGTTTCGTGTGCAGACGCGCCAGCTTCAACGCCCCTTCCACCGATTCCGTACCGCTATTGGTGAAAAAACAATATTGCAAATCTCCGGGAGTAATCATCGCCAACAATCTGGCCAACATCGCCCGCAACGGGTCCAAAAGTTCCTGGCTATGCAGTGCCTGGCGTTTCAACTGGTTCGTCACTGCTTCTACCACTTTAGGATGACGGTGACCGACATTAAAAATACCATAGCCGCCAAGACAATCAATATAAGCTTTTCCGTATACATCAGTAAAACTGGCCCCGGAATCCGTCCATTCCACAGCCGTATAATCCGAAGAAACCGATTTCCGGTATTTAAGAAAACCCGGATTAACGTTTTCGGTGAATCCTTTTACCGATTCACTGACAACCCAATCTTTTTCTTTATCGGTAAGCTCATCTTTAGCGATAAATTCCAGATATTTTTTTGACTGCTCAATGGCAGAATCGTAAATTTATGAGTATTCGTGATAAGTCCCTCCTTGAACATCAAGCGTTAATTGAATTACCCCTCCCTTAAATTAAAATGCCCAGCCATTAAAAAAATCAATAGTTGAATTGGAGGATTAACGAGGGAAATGACCGGAAAAATCAGTGTTAATCATTATCGAGGATATAATTATTTAATTAAGTTTGCGAGTTGAGAACGTCTTTTAATGCCTGTTTTCTCGAAGATATTTCTGAGATGACTTTGGACCGTAAATTGGCTGATACCGAGCTTTTTACCAATTTCTTTATTTGTAAGTCCTGACCCCGTATATTGGGCTATTTTTTCTTCCTGCTCGCTCAACCCATAATCCTTTAATAAAACTACCCCCGGTTCATCTTCGTTTTTGGTTAAATCATTCATATGAATAATGAAATAAGGCAAGAATATTTCCTGACAGAGTTGATTAATTAAGGTGTATCTTATGTAATACTTATCTCCAGTTTTTGTATTAATAATCCGGTTACTGGGAAAGGAATGGCTGCTATCATGAGAATCGGCAATCTTCTTACAATCTTCGGTGATTGATTTAGGTAGTGTAATATCCGCGTCTTGATATTTAATTAATGATTCTGGCTTTATATCAGACAAGGGGCGACACATTCGTTTGGCCTTGTTATTGTAATATACCGGGCGTAATTTATTATCTAACAGAATTACCCCTTCCGGTCTTGATTCCAACCATTGTTCAAATGCCTTACGCTCCCCGTTGATTTTGGAAAAAAACATGGTAGCTTCGAAGGTATTGATCAGATAAGGCAACAAGAATTCGGCTTTCTGGACATCGGCTATGATCGAAGTATGGTTGTTTCGGCGACCGGGAGATGGACATCGTTCCCCAGAATCCATTCATCATTACACAGGCGAATGACCAATTCGCCAAACCAGTTAATATGCTGGAGATACTCCCGGTAATAATCTAGTTTTTTAATCTGTGAATATGAAATTACATCGTCAGTTTTAAAGACACGGTTGACTGGTTGCAGGTTAAATTGAGCTGAATAAAGAGGATCATAACGCCAGTAGTGATTAACATATTTTACCAGATCCGCCCTGCCTTCTTTGATGCTGAAAGATTTCGACAAATCCACGCCGTTTAGACTCTGGTTAGAAGGGAAAAACTCCGCATCATAGGAACGGAATATTCCAAGCATCTCTGTCAACAGGTCTTTAGGATCCACATTACCCGTTTTGATATTGGTCATGCAGAAATTGACAAATTTTAAAATTTCTTCAAGATCATTTCTGCTTAAATTGTACATGATATATTATCCCTAATATTATACTACACACTTTAAAGGGTTTTTGTGACCTTTTGAATACCCCATTTTAACTATTGATTAATCCGGGGAGGAGCACACATATTTTATATATACGAAAGCGAAATTTCAAGATGGTAAATACTACGTTTTTGGTAATTGTATCTTAAATTCGTGTGAATCAAATTATTCACAATAATGCAGGGGTCGCCATGATACAGACTAAAGAAGTTTCAACTAATCAATTCAAAATTTTCCAGGAACGAATAGATGCTACATGCAATCATCTTCCCGTATGCCAGGCATGTGTATTGATGCTAAAGGAATGCAAGCGGGAATCCACCGTCCATTTTCCTGTAAAGATGGATAATGGCTCCATAAAAATATTTACCGGTTACCGGGTACAGCACAACGATACGAGAGGTCCGTTCAAAGGCGGGATACGTTTTCACCCAGACGTAAACCTGGATGAAGTTAGGACTCTAGCGGGCTTAATGACCCTGAAAGCCGCCGTCGTTAACATACCCTATGGCGGAGCCAAGGGAGCCGTCTTATGTGACCCTAAAACGCTTTCAGATAATGAACTCGAAAGAATGACCCGCCGCTACGCTAGTGAAATATCCAGCCTGATAGGCCCGGAAAAAGATATACCGGCGCCGGATGTCGGCACCAACCCACGCATCATGGCCTGGATAATGGACACTTACAGTATGAACAAAGGCTATTCAGTGCTGGGGGTAGTCACCGGCAAGCCCGTTGAAGTAGGCGGAAGCCTCGGCCGTTTTGAAGCAACTGGGCGGGGCTGCATGATATGTACCCTGCTGGCGGCAAAACATTCGGGTATTAACATCGAAAACGCGACGGTAGCAGTGCAGGGTTTTGGTAATGTAGGCGGCAACGCGGCAAAAATCCTGGCGGAGAAAAGGTGTAAAATTATCGCCGTCAGCGATGTCATGGGCGGCGTATATAATTCCAAAGGACTAGATATTGACAAACTTCTTAAACATACCAGGGAAACCGGCTCGGTCATTAATTTCCCCGGCTGCGATTCTATTACCAATAGCGAACTCTTGAGTATGAAATGTGATATTCTGCTGCCGGCCGCTTTGGAGAACACCATCCGCGCCGATAATGCCGACAGCATACAGGCAAAAATGATTATCGAAGGCGCCAATGCGCCGACAACACCTGAAGGGGATGCCATCCTGAATGATAAAGGGTGTTTTTGTCATACCCGATATCCTGGCAAACTCCGGAGGGCGTAGTTGTCTCTTACTTCGAATGGGTGCAGGGGCTGCAGTCTTTCTTCTGGAGCGAACAGCAGGTTAACCAGCAACTGGAAATAGTCATGACCAATGCCTTTAACGAGGTCATGAATCTGAGCTTGCAACAAAAAGTAAATATGAGGGACGCCGCCTATATGCTGGCGGTGAAACGGCTTGATTCAGCCCTTCAATTGAGGGGCATTTATCCTTAACTACCCTACCTGAATAAATGGTAAGCAAGGAGGCAAAACATGACAGCGCCGAATAAAGCTGTCTCCTGTCAAATCAGTCTGCCGCAGATAATCCGTTTCGGAGAAGGTGTCCTGAGCACCCTTGGCAGGCGAAGTAGAGAAAATGAGAGCTAAAAAAGCACTCATCGTGACCGACCCGGGTATTTTCAAATCCGGTATGGCACAGCCAGTCAAGGAACAGCTATCAAAAATGACGGCGTAGATATTTTCTCCGAAGCGGAACCGGAACCTTCGATAACCGGCCTGAATAAAGCCGCCCGAGCATTGAGAAATGGCAACTACGAAATTATTGTGGGGCTGGGGGGAGGCTCAAGCATCGATACGGCTAAAGGCCTATCGGTATTACTAGCCCATGGCGGCGAAGGGCAAAACTATATCGGCACCGATAAAATTCCAGGACCAGGCATTCCTGTTATTGCAATACCGACAACGGCCGGGCACCGGGAGCGAGACAACCAATATCGCCATCTTCAGCGATACCGAAAAAGAACTCAAGGTAGGCATGATAAGCAATTATTTGTTCGCCAGGGTGGCGCTGGTAGACCCGGTTCTCACCTACGGTTGCCCGCGCGGTGTTACGGCCGCCTCCGGCATTGATGCATTGGTACACACGATTGAGTGCTACACTTCCCTTAAAGCCAGCAGTTTTACGGACGCTATCGCCATAAAAGCCATGCAACTGATATCCGGAAACCTGAAAGCTGTTGTTAAGCGATGGTTCGGATAAAAAAGCCCGGAATGCCATGTCTGAAGGAGCGATGTTAGCAGGAATCGCCTTCGGCAACTCCGGTGTTGCGGCGGTGCACGCCCTTGCTTACCCCCTCGGGGCGCGCTTCCACGTGAGCCACGGCATGGCAAACGGACTTCTCCTTCCTTATGTCATGGAATGCAATTTAACGGCCAATCCTACCAGGTATGCTTTTATAGCTGAAGTCCTGGGGGAACAGGTAAAAAATCTAACACCGATCGAGGCGGCTAACGCAGGAATAAACGCCGTGAAAAAACTCATCAAAGATATCGGCATCCCCGGCCGTCTGCGGGACCTGAATATCCCCAAAGAAGCGCTGGAAGGGATGGCGGTAGCGACGATGGACGTCACCAGACTGCTGGCCAATAATCTCAAAAACCTGACACTTGGATGATGTACGCGGCATCTGGCAAAAAGCCTGGTAGATATATTTCCATCCGGCGGCGGGAGGAAACATTAAAATGAAAACAAAACAAGAATATATCGACAGCCTCCACAAGCTTAATCTTGAAATTTATCTTTTAGGCGAGAAGGTCAGATAATTTCGTCGACCACCCCATCATCCGGCCTTCAGTAGAATGCGTGGCCGCGACTTATGAAATGGCGGAAGACCCGGAATACCGCGAAATCATGACGGTTAAATCCCACCTGACCGGTAAAAAGATAAACCGGTTCTGCCATATCCATCGCAATACCGCCGACCTGGTCGCTAAATCAAAAATGGAGCGGGGGCTTGGGAGCTTATACCGGCTCGTGTTTCCAGCGTTGTGTCGGCATGGATGCGCTAAACGCCCTATCCATCATAACTTATAATATCGATAAGAAATACAAAACGGGATATTACCAGCGTTTTTTAAATTATTTATGGTATGTGCAGGATGAAGACCTGACCTGCTGCGGCGCGATGACGGACGCTAAAGGCGATAGAAGCCTCCGCCCGGCCGAACAGGCCGACCCGGACCAGTACCTCCATGTCGTAAAAGAAAGAAAAGACGGCATTATCGTCCGCGGCAACAAGCTGCACCAGACGGGAGCGGCAAATTCCCATGAGATTATTTGCATGCCGACCCGGGCGATGCGGGAAGAAGATAAGGACTACGCTATTTCATTTGCCTTACCGAGCGATACGAAGGGAATCATTTACATCTACGGCCGGCAGTCCTGTGATACGAGAAAATCCGAAGGCGGCGATATAGACACCGGCAATGTTCTTTATAGCGGCCAGGAATGCATGGTCATTTTCGACGATGTGTTTGTCCCCTGGGAACGGATATTCATGTACAAGGAATATGAATTCGCGGCGGATTTTGTGGAAAAGTTTGCCGCTTATCATCGCCAGAGCTACGCCTGCAAGTCCGGCATCGGCGATGTCTTAATCGGCGCCAGCCAGCTGGTAGCCGAATACCAGGGTATCGCCAAGGCTTCCCATGTCCGCAATAAAATTACGGAAATGATCCATCTTAATGAGACCATGATGTGCTGCAGTCTGGCCTGCGCCCATGAAGGCCATCAAGAACCTTCCGGGACGTATTTTGTCAATACGTTATGGGCTAATGTATCCAAATTAAATGTCACCAGGTTTCCATATGAAATCAGCCGGCTGGCGCAGGAAATTGCCGGCGGTTCGCTGGTGACTATGCCCTCTGAAAAAGACCTGAAAAACCCCAAATAGGTAAATTTGTCGGCAAGTATCTCAAAGGCGTAGAAGGGTGTGAAAGCGGAAGACCGCATGCGAGCCCTAAGGCTGATTGAAAATATCACTCTGGGAACAGGCGCGGTATGTTATCTGACCGAATCGCTGCACGGGGCCGGTTCGCCGGAAGCTCAGAAAATCATGATTACCCGGGAAAGCAATCTCGGACGGATGAAGAACGCCGCAAAAAGACTATGCGGCATCGAATTTAGTTTCTCCATACAATTGGAGGAGGAGATTTTATATGCACTGGAAAGAAGAATATAAAAAAAGGCTGACCACCGCCGAAGAAGCCGTTAAAGCTATAAAATCCGGCAACCGGGTGGTCGTCGGCCATGCCTACGGACAGCCCCAGCACCTGGTCAAAGCGATGGTTGCAAATAAAGACGCTTATGAAAATGTTGAAATTGTGCATATGGTATCATTGAGCCCGGCACCATATTGCGGCCGGGAAATGCGGAGGCATTTTATTCATAACTCTTTTTTTGTCGGCGTCAACAGCCGGGAGGCCGTGAATGGAGGGATGGGCAAAATATACGCCATGTTTCTTCCATGAGATTCCCGCGGTCTATTCACCGATGGGACTCTTCCTGTTGATGTCACCATGTGCCAATTATCCCCGCCGGATGATGAGGGCTATTGCAGTTTCGGTATTTCGGTGGATTATACCAAGCCGGCCGCCGAAGCTTCGAAAATCATTATCGCCCAGATTAATGAGCAAATGCCGAGGACTCGTGGCGATGCCTTTATTCA
Source organism: uncultured Chloroflexia bacterium (assembly GCA_963796365.1). Lineage (GTDB taxonomy): Bacteria > Chloroflexota > Dehalococcoidia > Dehalococcoidales > RBG-16-60-22 > RBG-13-51-18. The sequence goes on along the minus strand of CAWCLJ010000004.1, from coordinate 1,981,524 downwards.
CGTTTCCAGGCTCGACTATATTGTCGAATACCATGAGCCGCTGCTGGAACTCGGACGCGAAAAAACCGGAACTACCAGCCTGGAAAAAGAGCAATATGTGGCTAAAATAACAGCGGAAATGGATATCGGCCGGTATTGTGCCGAATTGATTGAAGACGGCGCCTGTCTGCAACTGGGTATCGGCGCTATCCCCGACGCCGTATTGCCCTTCCTGGAAGAGAAAAAAGACCTCGGTATCCATACGGAAATGTTTGCCGACGGCGTCGTCGACCTCGTCCAAAAAGGGGTCATTAACGGCGCCCGAAAAAACATCCACAACCGGGCAAGCTGGTGGCCAATTTCCTCATGGGGACAAGAAAATTATATGACTTTGTTCACGATAACCCGTCGGTCGAGATGCATCCGGTCAACTACACCAATGACCCTTATGTTATCGGCCAAAATGATAAAGTGGTATCGATTAACTCCTGCCTTCAGGTTGACCTTCTGGGCCAGGTGGCTTCGGATACTATCGGCCCGACACAGTTCAGCGGCGTCGGCGGGCAGGTCGATTTCGTCAGAGGTGCGGCGAGGTCGAAAGGCGGGAAATCCATCCTGGCTTTTCCATCTACAGCCGGCGGGGGTAAATATTCCAGAATTGTGCCGAGGCTTGATCCGGGCGCGGTGGTAACAACTTCCCGCTGTGATGTCCATTATATTGTGACCGAATATGGAATTGCCAATTTGCGCGGCAAAAGTATCAGGGAAAGGGCAAAACAGTTTATCGCCATCGCCCACCCGGATTTTCGCGGGCAATTGAATAAAGACCTGGAGAAAATGCGTATTCTTTAAGGATATCGGAAAATATCATAAAAGGAGAAAATTATGCCCGTTTCAAAATACGGTAAATATGTTGTCACCGACTTAAAGACCCCTGCTTTCCGACCGGAATTCGTCGAAGCGTATAAAAAATACGCCAAACGTATCCTGTGGATGGATAAAAACGTAGTGCCGGGGGCATTTCAGATGAATTGCTCCTGGTATTTAAATCCGGCCACCCATGAGGGAAAGCCACATAAACATGATGTTGATGAAATTATCGGCTTTTTCAGTAACGATTCGAATAACCCTTATGAACTGGGCGGTGAAATAGAATTCTGGCTGGAAGACGAGAAATTCCTTATAACTAAAAGCGCTATGATTTTTATCCCCGCTGGCATGAACCACTGCCCGCTTATTATCCGGCGGGCGGACAGGCCGATTTTTCATTTTTCCGTGGTCACCGGGGGTACCTACCTGCAGACCAAATAAAGGAGAATAATGATGCCTGAAAAGAAATATAATAAATACGTCGTCCAGGAGTTGAAAGCCCCATTCACCGAGGAATTCAATAAGCAGTATGCCACCTTCGCCAAACGTATTCTCTGGATAGATGAAAAGGTTGTGCCGGGGGCTTTCCAGATGAACTGCTCCTGGTATGTAAATACCCATGAAAAAAGCCCGCCGTCCCACACCCATGACGTGAATGAAATCATCGGTTTTTTCGGCAACGACCCGGATGACCCTTATAACCTCCACGGGGAGGTGGAAATGTGGCTGGGCGACCAAAAATTCATCATTGATAAAACCGCGATGGTCTTTGTTCCGGCAGGGTTGAAACATTGCCCGCTTTTAGTACATCGCCTAGATAAACCACTTTTCCATTTTTCCGTGGTTACCAGCGGCCAGTGGGACTTTGACCATTTAGAACAGACCCGGAAACCGGAGCATGATTACAGTAAATATATCGTCACCGACCTGAAAGCTCCAGCATTCAAACCGGAATTTATCGAACAGTATAAAAAATTTGCCAGGCGCGTCCTCTGGATGGACAAAAACGTTGTTCCCGGCGCTTTCCAGATGAATGTATCCTGGTACTGCAAACCCCAAAATCATGCCCCGGTGGCGCATAAGCATGACTGTGATGAGATTATCGGTTTCTTCGGCGGAGATGCCAACGACCCTTATAACCTTAACGGCGAAGTCGAGATGTGGCTGGAAGACCAGCAGTTTATCATTAACCGCAGCACGATGTTCTTTGCCCCGGCCGGCATGAACCACTGTCCCCTCATTATCCGCCGCGCCGACAGGCCGATTTTCCATTTCTCCGTCGTTACCGGCGGGACTTACGAACTAAAAACAAAGAAACAGAGAAAATAATAATAGATGTCAGTATATTCAAACCCCCGGCAATCACCCATTTAAAGTATTGACTTGGGGAATAGGATAATTTAATTTTGAAATGACTAATAAATTGACCAAATAACCTAGTTGTATTCAATAGTAAATACTTAGCAAGGTCTACGGAAAAGTTATCGCGTCCGCTTAGTAATAAAGGAGGAAAGGAAATTAATGCTTAAGAAAAGTCTTATTATTATGTTCATCCTGATGTTTATTGCTGGGATGGCCCTTAGCGGCTGCTCACAAACGACACAAACAGCTACAACATCTCCGACAACAAGTACAACTTCATCTACACCTACGACAACTCCATCTGCTCCTACGACAACTTTCTCCACGTCTACACCAATAACCTCACTTGCCAATGCAACAACCACATCACTTACCACTACACCAACAGCTACACCCCAATATGGCGGCACGCTGCGCATTATTTCTGATGCTGAAATGACATCTTTTATGGTAGGGGAAATGTACAGCCCCGAAGACATGCTTCAACGCATACCTGTTATCGAAACACTGGTACGATACGATGCTATTCAACAGCAACCAGTACCTTTCCTGGCGGAATCAGCCACCGAAGACCCCATTGCCAAGACAGTCACCTTCAAGCTAAGAAGCGGTGTTAATTTCCAGGATGGCACCGTATGTGATGCCACAGCCGTTAAATGGAACCTCGACCAAGAACAACAGGCCCCGAACACCGCCCCGGATTTCGTCGATGTTTCTTCAATAGAAGTAATTGACGCCAGTACCATCAAAGTAAGTTTTAGTACCTGGGATAACTCGTTTTTACGCGAGATGTGCTGGGATTCTGCCATGATTTCACCCACCGCATTTCAGAAAAACGGCCTGGACTGGGCGCGCACTAACCCCTGCGGCACCGGACCTTTTAAACTGGTCACATTCCAACGTGATGTAAAAAAAGTATTCCAGAAGTGGGATGGCTACTGGCAAAAAGGGATGCCTTACCTGGATACTGTTGAAATCGATATTATCGCCGACCCCACGGTTGCTCTTGATTCCCTATTAAAAGGCGATGATGATGTTTACGGCGGTCTGCTGCCTTCAAACGTAAAGACGGTCCAAGGGAATGGTGGATTTAATATCGTCTTAGCTCCACAAGTTGAAGGAACTGTCATGAACATTACAGGTGACAGTGCTAATCCCAGCTCTCCTTTTTCCAATCTCCTGGTCAGACAGGCTATCAGCTATGCAATAGACCGTGATTCGATCGTGAAATATATTTTCAACGGTTACGCCGAAGTGACCAATGGCATGAATAGTCCAGAATGCTGGACAAATAGTCCGAATGTAAAGGGTTACCCTTACGATCCAAATAAAGCCAAAGAACTACTTGCCGAAGCCCATTATGGAAATGGATTCAGCACAACTATCTATTGCCGGCCAGAAAAAGTATTTTACGGATACGGCGACCGCCATCCAGAGTAACTTAGCTGACATCGGCATACAGGCTACCGTGCAGGTATTGGATGTAGGAAAGTATGGTCAAATGATGTTTGGCAGCGGCTGGACTAACGGGTTATTCATCGGCGATATGGTAGGAGATCCCGAGCTTGGCGTCATTGGGCGTTTCTTCTTATCCAAAGCAGCCGGGATTGGTTACTCTAATACTATCATCCACCCTGATGACGTGGAGGCGGCTATTAACAACATGATGACTGCTACCGATAACGTCACAAAACAGCAGGAGGCTTGGGTGCTTGATTCCCTGACCGTAGATAAATATTGTACGATAACTCCGTTATTAACCCATCCCGTGATTAGCGCTTTATCTAATAAGGTGCATGATCCAAATTTTGCGGAAGGATTTACCTACGCTGACGCATGGATAGAACATTAGGCTGTATTTAAGTTTAACAACGATTAATGATGAGGTATACAATTAACTAATTCTAGCAAGCCGAATAACAAAGAGCGCCGGGAAATCACAGATTAAAGACCATTCCCGGCGCATCCTTATATGCAAATCAAAATATCGAGACCTCTTGGAGAGTGATAACAAGCGCTCCAGGCTTGAAAGAAACATAAATTGACCAGTTTTATCATACGGCGAATCATACAGGCAATAATCGTGGTCTTCCTGGTTACGATTATCTCCTTCCTGTTGCTGCATATTATTCCAGGTGACCCTGTTATCCAGATACTCGGCTCACATGCCACCGCAGCCGCACAGGCAGCTTTAAGACATCAGTTAGGGTTGGATCAACCTGTTACGGTGCAATATTTCCGCTGGATAGGCGGAATTTTACACGGAAGTTTTGGCCAATCAATCATTTATCATGAAGATGTCGGCCAACTGCTTAAAGAAAGACTACCTATCACTGTGTATTTAACTATGCTTGCTCTCATCTTGAGTACAATCCTGGGCATAATCGCGGGCGTTATCAGCGCGGTAAAACGCGGCAGCATGTTGGATTCTTTCATTAGTCTGTTTGCAAATACCGCTGTCGCTATCCCAACGTTCTGGTTAGGTATCGTGGGAATCTATATATTCGGTCTGAAACTCGGCTGGCTTCCCATTCAAGGGTTTACTTCACCGTTCACTAATTTCGTGGAAAGTATGCGGCAATTGGTCATGCCAGTAATCGCAATGACCATACCAAATGTCGCCGTTATCGTACGTCAGACCAGGTCCAGCATGTTAGAGACGATACGCCAAGATTATGTCCGGACGGCAACGTCTAAAGGTCTGAGCCAGCAAATTGTGCTCTACAAACATGCTTTAAGAAACGCCTTGATTCCTGTTGTAACGCTAATCGGTATGGCTTTGGCTTTCTTGCTCGGTGGTGAAGTATTGACCGAAACGGTCTTCAACATTCCGGGGGTAGGACGCCTTTTGGTTCGTGCTTCACTGGATAAAGATTATTTGATTGTGCAGGCTGGTGTTTTAGTTGTAGGTATTTCAGTTTGCCTGGCCAACCTGCTGGTAGACATCGCTTACGGATGGATTGACCCAAGAATAAGGTTCAAATAATAGTGTTCGGCAAGGGTATAATATATGGTTGAAACCAGTGCAGCTTTAAAACCAGCCAGAGTATCATCAGCCCATATCAGTGAGACCCGGCGTTTTTTCCGCGTCATGTTTAGTCGGTGGCTGGTCATCTTCGGTATGGTTGTGATTATTTTACTTTTCATCGTTGCGATATTCGCTTCCCTTATAGCACCTTATAACCCCAACAAAGTAAGTCTTGCCGAATCATTACAGCAACCTTCGTGGCACCATTTGCTGGGCACTGACCAGTTGGGGCGCGATGAATTAAGCAGGTTGATATATGGTTCCAGGATTGCGGTCATTGTTGGTTTTGTCGTCGTCGCATTAGCTGGCAGCGTTGGTATGTTACTGGGATTGCTTGCCGGGTATTTCGGCGGCTGGATAGAGACAATTATCATGAGATTCACGGACGCCTTGATGTCCCTGCCACCGCTGGTACTTATGCTAGCTATCGCAACAATGCTGGGGGCCGGCATGGCCAAAGTCTTTATTGCCCTGGGCGTGGGCTTTATGCCAACCTATTGCCGTTTGATGTGCGGCGAAGTTTTATCAACCAAAGAGAATGATTATATCATGGCCGCCAATGTTATCGGTGACAGTCATCTTCGCATCATGTTTCGCCATCTTGTCCCCAATGTCTTCCCACCTCTTTTCGTCAATGTGACCATGGACCTGGGGTTTGCGATTTTATCTGAAGCTTCGTTAAGCTTTCTGGGGATAGGCATTAATCCTCCCACCGCTACCTGGGGAAATATGATTAACGGCGGGGAACAATATTTACTTACTAACCCATTACTTTCCATCGCACCAGGTGTAGCTATTGTGCTTGTGGTTCTCGCGTTCAATCTTCTAGGTGATGGTCTTAGAGATGCCCTGGATCCCAGGTTAAGAGGAAGGATATAAAAAGTTAATTTTAAATTCAGAGATTTATTATGGCGCCATTACTTGAAGTAAATAATTTAAAAGTCATTTTCAATACTACAGCCGGTACCGTCAAAGCGGTAGACGGAATGTCTTATTATCTTAACGAAGGGGAAGTGGTGGGGTTGGTCGGCGAAAGCGGCTGCGGCAAATCCGTCAGCCAGATGGCGGTGACCCAGATAATCGCAACTCCGCCCGGGGAAATCATCGGGGGTGAAGTAATATTTGAAGGAGAAGACCTGCTGAAAAACAAAGCGGATAGCAAACAGATACGTGCCATCCGGGGCGGTAAAATCGGGATGGTTTTCCAGGAACCTATGACCTCTTTCAATCCGGTTTTTACCATCGGTGAGCAGATCATGGAATCCTTGGTATTGCACCTCAAACTGAACCGCCAGGACGCCAAACTGCGGGCTATCGAGCTTCTGGAACAGGTCGGAATTCCCGATGCAAAAATACGCGTGAATAATTATCCCCACCAGTTCAGCGGCGGTATGCGTCAAAGGGCGATGATTGCCATGGCTCTTTCCTGTCATCCAAAACTGGTTATCGCCGATGAACCTACCACGGCCCTGGACGTAACCACGCAAGCCCAGGTACTCGAAGTAATGATGGAAATGACGGAAAAATACCACAATTCGCTGGTAATCGTCACGCATAATCTTGGTATTGTGGCGCGCCATGCCCAGAGAATTTATGTGATGTATGCCGGCCGTATCGTTGAGTCCGGTACCGCCGATGATGTTTTTAACGACCCCAGGCATCCATATACCATCGCACTCTTAAAATCAGTGCCGCGGCTTGACGAAGAGCGCGGCAGACAGCTGATTCCTATTAACGGCTTGCCGCCGAATCTAATTGATATGCCGCCTATCTGTGCCTTTAAACCACGCTGCTCGCTGGCCAGCCAGTGCAATAAAGAAACCGACCCTGAATTAAAACAGGTGGGAGATAATCATTTTGCACGCTGTCATCTGGAAATCGGAGGAGAATCAAGTGACACCGTCCGCAGATAATATTCTCTTGGAAATTAAAAACCTGAAAATGTACTTCCCGGTAACCCAGGGTATTTTCCGGCGCAAAATTGCTGATGTGAAAGCGGTAGATGATGTCAGCTTTACCATCCGCCGTGGGGAAACTGTAGGCCTGGTAGGAGAAAGCGGCTGCGGTAAAACCACTGTAGGACGTTGCATTTTACGCATATACCAGCCTACCGGCGGGAACATAATCTTTAATGGCCAGGATATCACAAGACTTTCGTGGAGCCAGGTAAGAAGCCTCCGCCAGAAAATTCAACTTGTCTTCCAAGACCCGTACGGCTCCTTGGACCCGAGGCAGAGTGCCGGCAGCATTGTCGGGGAATCTTTAAAAGTCCATCATCTGTGTTCCGATAAGGTTGAATATAGAAAGAAAATCGAAGAACTGTTTACGCTGGTAGGATTAGACCCGGAGATGACCAACCGCTACCCCCACGAGTTCAGCGGCGGGCAGAGGCAGCGTATCGGGATAGCGCGCGCCCTTTCCTGCAGTCCATCGTTCGTGGTATGTGATGAACCTATATCAGCGCTGGATGTCTCCATCCAGGCACAGATAATCAATCTGTTGCAGGAACTTCAAAAAAAATTAGGGTTGACCTATCTCCTGATTGCCCATGACCTCTCTGTCGTTCGGCATGTCAGTGATGTAATAGCCGTCATGTATCTTGGGCATATAGTAGAACTTACCGATTGGAAAGAACTCTACGAAAATCCTTTAATGCCCTACACACAGGCATTGCTTTCGGCAATTCCCATTCCTGACCCCAGAGTCGAAAGAAAGAGAGAGCGCATTATTCTCAAGGGAGATGTGCCGAGCCCTTTAAATCCTCCGCCCGGTTGTCCCTTCCACCCCCGCTGCTGGATGGCAATCCCTGACTGCAGTAAAGAGCTGCCGCAGCTAAGACAGGTTACACCTAACCACCTGGTCGCATGCATCAGAGTTTAGAAAAATATTCCGAGCAGGTTATGAATTATGAAGCTGATATTTGATGCCGGGAAATGTACCGGATGCAAAATATGCGAGCTTGCCTGTTCCGCAAAACATCAGGGAGTCTTTAGCCCCGGGAAATCCCATCTTAAAATCGCCGAAACTGAAACACCGAACGACTCCCAAAAGCAGCTTAAGTCCTGCACATTGTGTCTTAGCTGTATTTCAAGCTGCCCGGTAGAAGCTATAGCCTTCAACGGCAAATGGCTAACTGTAGATAACGAAGCATGCGCCGGGTGCGGTCAGTGCGTCGATATCTGTCCCCAGGGGATAATCTATCTCGATAACGGCGGCAAAGCGGCCGTCCCCGATTTTTGCCAGGGTACTCCCTGCTGTATAGAATGGTGCCCCCACCAGGCTATTCAACTGGAGGATGGTGCTAAATGAGTTACCGCTGGCAGGTCCTTCGCGTAAATCTAACCACCGGGGTTGTTAGTAAAGAACCGCTGAACAAAATGTGGACGGAACAATACTTCGGGGGTCGGGGTTTAGCGGCCAAATACGTCTTTGAGGAAATCCCGAAAGGGGTGGATGCGCTGTCCCCTGATAATAAAGTTATCATTGCCACCGGCCCGCTGACCGGGACGATCGTATCCTGTTCGGGAAAGCTGGCAATCGTCAGCAAATCACCGGCCACCGGCGCCATTGTTGATTCCTCTATCGGCGGGATTTTCGCCTCAAAACTTAAATTCGCCGGTTATGACCTGCTTATTATCGAAGGGCAGGCCAAACATCCGGTTTATCTGGAAATCATAGAGGATAAAGTCACAATCCACGATGCAGGACACCTCTGGGGTAAAGGAATCGGCGAGACGGAAAAAAGTCTCAGGGTAAAATACGGTAATGATACCGCCGTTTTAAGCATTGGCCCCGCCGGGGAAAACCTTATCCCGTTTGCCTGCGCCGGCTCATCAGACCGCCAGGCCGGGCGCGGCGGCATCGGGGCAGTCATGGGTTCCAAGAAATTAAAAGCCATTACTTGCTCTGGGAACAAAGACTTACGCGTACCGGATATGCCCCAGTTCATGGAACTGGTAAAAAAAATAACGCGCGAGGACACGCTTTCCAACACCAATAGCTGGGTATATCTGACCGGTACGCCCATGCTCGTTGATATGAGCAATGCTTCCGGGATTTTACCTACCAGAAATTATCAGGACGGGACCTTCGAACATGCCCCGGATATTAACTCGGGGAAAATCCAGGACTACAGGCCTGAAAAAAAGGCCTGTTTTGCCTGCGCCCTGGGCTGCGGCAATTACATCCGTTTTAAAGGCGGCGGCGTCGAGGGGCCGGAATATGAGACCCTGGCGCTGGCGGGATCCGGCTGCGGCATAGATGACCTTGAAGCAATCGCCAGGTTCAATGCCGATTGCGATGAGTTCGGCCTGGATACGATTTCTACCGGCAACGTCATCGGTTTTGCCATGGAAATGGCGCAAAGAGGCATCAAAGATTTAGGTATAAAATTCGGAGATGCGGAAAGCTTTGTTAAAATACCCCGTTTGATTGCATTTAGAGAAGGCATCGGACGGGAATTGGGATTGGGAGTGAAACAATTATCTAAAAAATACGGCGGCGCAGAATTTGCCATGCAGGTCAAAGGGCTGGAGTTACCCGGTTACGACCCGCGCGGCTCCTGGGCCATGGGGCTGGCTTACGCTACCGCCAGCCGCGGCGGCTGCCACATGAGCGCCTGGCCGGTGGCCGATGAAGCCTTCGGGAAAATCAATCCATTTACGGTAGAAGGGAAAGCCCAACTTGTTATGACCGGGCAGAACTATAACGCGATAAAATTCTCGCTCATCTTATGCGACTTCTGGGCTTTAAGCCTGGATACAATGAGCCAGATTATGTCATGCCTGCTGGGCCGCGATGTCCCGGCCGCAGAACTTGAAACCGCCGGAGAACGTATCTGGAACATCCTGAGGCTTTTTAATGTGAGAGAGGGATTTAATGTTTCCGATGATTCCCTGCCGGTGCGCATTTTCAAAGACACGCTAAAATCCGGCGTTACGGCCGGAAAGCTGTTGCCCCGCGACCAGTTTGAAATCATGTTGCAGGAATATTACCGCTTACGCGGCTGGGATACCAGAGGCATACCTACCGGGGAAAAATTGGCGCAACTGAATATTCAGAGGGATTAAAATAATGCCGGGTGCAACCGTAAGATTAAATGGAATGCTGTCCCGTGGTAGAGACAACTCCTGTACCGTCTCTTTTGAAGGACCATCAATCAAACTGGAAATGTTATTGACGATACTTAAAGCTGAAGTGCCGTCTAAAGCGATAGCCTTTTGTGCTATCAACGGAAGTAAGGTGACCGCGGACAGTATGATTAATGATGGAGATATCATCGACATTTTCCCGGTGGTAGCCGGGGGTTAATAAAAAAGGGGGCGTAAATGGCTAAGAATCTGGATCTGATTATTAAAGGTAATATCATTACAGTAGTCAACCAGAAACCGCGGGCGGAAGCCATCGGCATTAAGGGAGATAAAATCGTTTCCGTAGGAGCCGTTAAAGAGGTCGAGGCGAATGCCGGCAAAGCTACTAAAGTGCTTGATTTGAAAGGGAAGACCGTCCTGCCCGGTTTTATCGATAGCCACGCTCACCCGATGGGGACCGGAAAGAACCGCCTCGGCGTTGATTTATCTACCGTAAAAACGGTGAAAGAGGCCCTAGATAAAATAAAAGAAAAGGTAAACAAAACCAAAGAAGGCAGCCTGATTTTTTGCCCGGAATATAACCGCCAGCGGGTAGCTGAGAAAAGATATCCCACCCGGAAAGAACTGGATGCCATATCAACCAAACACCCTATCTGGATACAGCATTATGACGGTCACTTCTCCCAGGTCAACAGCCTGGCCCTGACCAAACTCGGATATAAAGCCGGCCAGGAAGGGGTCATCGTCGATTCCAAAGGCGAGCTTACCGGCCTGCTGCAGGACCCAGCTTCTGCCCGCCCTTTAAGCTCTGGGGACAATTTCGAAGATAAAGACGAAGCCATGGAAGTCTTGATGCTGATAACCAAAGAAGCCGCCTCGGTCGGTATCACCACCCTCTTTGCTAAAGAAGGCCTGGAAAATGCCGAATTCATCCTGAAAAACGTTAAAAAAATACCGGTGCGCATCCGCCCCATGATATTCCCCGGATTTGGCGCCGCATCGCTTGACGATGTACTCAAAAGTAAATTCCTCGGCGAGCATATTTGCGTTTGTAATTTGACCGACGGCTCGGTGGAAGGCCGTACCGCCGCTCTTTATGAGCCCTATACCGATGACCCTACGACACTCGGCATGCTGCACCATACCGATGAAGAGTTTTATGCTTTTGTAGAAAAAGTGCATAAGGCCGGCTGCCAGATTTCCGTCCATGCCGAATCGGAGCGGGCCATCGACCAGGTACTGTGGGCTTTTGAAAAAGTCCTGGAAAAGTACCCGCGTAAAGACCACCGCCACCGCATTGAGCACTTCGAAATTGTCACCCCAAAGCAAATAAAGCGGGTTGCCAGGCTGGGGGTAGCTTTAGGTATGCAGCCCATGTTCATTACGGTATGCGAAGGCCCGAACCTGGATTATTACCGGTCGCTGATTGGCGACGAACGGGTAAAAAGGGCCCATACCTACCGCTGGATTATGAATGAAGAAATACTGGTCTCCGGCGGCTCGGATACCCCCGTAACCAGAATGAGTCCTCTGGGAGGCATTTCCGCCCTGGTAAACCATCCGCTTAAAGAGCAGCGAATCGATGTCTACGAGGCGATCGAGATATTCACGATAAACGGAGCCAAAATAGGCTTTGAGGAAGATATCAAAGGAAATGTCGAACCCGGAAAGCTGGCGGACTTTGTCGTGCTTTCCGATGACCCCTATCAAGTGCCCAAAGAAAAAATCGGGGACATTAAAGTAGATATGACGATTGTCGGCGGCAAAACCGTTTACGAGCGGAAGAAATAAACTCCATGAAAATCCAGCAAGTAGGGGTTATTGGCTGCGGATTGATGGGCAGCGGTATCGCCCAGGTATGCGCCCAATCCGGCTATAACGTTCTTGTATCGGAAAACAGCCCGGAGTTATTACATAAGGGTTTAGCCGCTATTACGGCATCACTGGAAAAAGCCGTTAAAAAAGACAACATCAAGCAGCCGGGAAAAGAGGCTTCGCTGGCCCGCATTAAAGGGACAACCAACATTGAGGATTTTCATAACTGCGACCTCGTCATCGAAGCGGTGGTTGAAAATCTGGAACTAAAGAAAGATATATTCTCGAAACTGGATAGAATTTGCCCACCTAACACAATACTGGCTACCAACACTTCCAGTTTATCCGTTGAAGAAATAACTTCCGTTACAAAGCGTCCGGATAAAATATTAGGCTTGCACTTTTTCAATCCGGTCCCGGCGATGAAGTTAATGGAAATCATAAAGACGCCCGTTACAAGTGAATCAACCATAGAAACGGGTAAAGAGTTTGGGCAATCGTTAGGCAAAACGGTCGTTGTCGTAAAGGACTCTCCCGGCTTCATTGTCAACCGCCTCATGACGCCTCAAATCCTGAATGCGATACGTATGCTGGAATCCGGCATTGCCGACAGAGAAGATATCGATATGGCCATGAAACTGGGATTAAACCATCCGGTCGGCCCGCTGGCTTTAGCCGACCTTATCGGCCTCGACACACTTTTGAATATTGCGGATAGCATTTACCGGAAGCTCGGGGAGGCGCAATATGAAGCGCCTGAACTGCTGAAAAAAATGATTGCTGATGGTTATCTCGGGAGAAAAACCGGGCGAGGATTCTATATATACAAGTAAGCCGAAGGAGATTAAAGATGAACAAAGGTAAATATGCCAAATATTTTACGACTAACATTAAAGAAGAATCGATACTACCTGCCGATATCATACCGGGGCCTACTTTCAGTTTCCTTGGCGACCGCCAGATTGCCGGCGCTTGCGCTAATTTCGGCTGGAACGTTATTTATAAACCATACTTTATAGATAGAGTAACCCATGTCCATGCTGGGGATGAATACCTTTGCTTCCTCGCTCCTAATTTACCGGACTGTTTCAGCGAGTTCGATGCCGAAATTGATTTTCATTTCGGAAAAGAACAGGAAAAGTATATAATTACAGAGCCCACCATTGTTTTTATCCCCAAGGGTACGTTCCATTGCCCACTTGAGTTCCGCAAGATTAACAAACCGCTCTTATTTGTCATGTTATTACTTACGCCCGAGTTTTCACTGACCGATATCGATGGAAACCAGTTCGGCGGCCCAAAAGCAGAAGGAGCACCCAAAATTATAGACCCCTGGAAATTTCCGGGAAGCTTACCTGGTAAGCCTAAAAAATAGGAAAAATCATCCGATCACATTGTACAAAGGAGATAAATTTTCTAACAATATATCCGAGTTTTTAGATCTTCTACTTACCGATTTTTTTATTCTAGATTAATAAGATAGATAGAAGTAACTATATATAAATATAAATCCAGTTGTTGATATTTAACGCCGTAACTTTTTGTTGGGTTGGAGCTAACGGTGGGCGGAACTTTTCCTTCAACTTGTAATGCAAAAATGAAACCCTGCACGAGGGTTTGCAGGGTTAACTGAACCCTGTCTGTCATATTCTGGTTGGGGGCCCAGCCAGAATATTTCTACTTATTGCCCTTGGTCTGAATCAACCTTTTTTAGCTTTACTCTCGTGGCGGTTGTCCATGGTCAAGAGCCTTTTATTTACGTTTACGGTGGCAACGGGTTAATTTGAACCATCTGTATTAGCGGAAATTAAAAGGTATGATTACCGGTTGCTAAAGAAACCAGTATCAAGAGCTTTCGTATTGCTGCAAGAAAAGGGCTATAATATGTTCTAACTTAAAGTAATTCTTTGTACCGGGAGGAGCGTATGTTAGCTCAGGTTGTACTTACACCGGCAGAGTCTAAAAAACTGATTGCAAAGGCTATTGCCAAATTGGATGTGGTCAAACAGGCAGCGGCGGAAGGAATGATTGTGCTACATCCAAGCAGCAGTACTTACTTCATTTTTGAAGAACTAATCGGGATGAAACCTATGACTAACCATTGGGTCTGTGGTGTGGTTACTCCAAGGGGAATGTGTGTCGAAATGGCAATGGCGCTCGGAGGTCATTCTCCTCAAAGTGATAAATACGACCCGGGAGAGCTCGGAGGGTTGTGGGCGATAAAGAAGGGAAAGGTAATAACGGAAAACACTACATCGGGATTAATGGAGCAAATGACAGCTAACGATGTGTATATAAAAGGGGTAAACGCCCTGGATTATCAGGGTAATGTGGGTATTTTATGCGGCGAACGCGGAGCTTTAGGTATTATATTTTCAACATGGAAGAAAAAGAAGTTTACTCTGGTTTTCCCGGTGGGACTGGAAAAACTAATCCCCATCTCTATACGTGAGGCGGCAATAGAAGCCAAGCAAGCTAAGTACGAATACGGTATGGGATTACCCGCCGGACTATTTCCTTGTCCTGCTGGAACAACGGTAACCGAAATAGATGCTGTGAAAATGCTGAGCGGCGCTACGGCAATACCTATTGCTTCAGGTGGTTTGGGCGGAGCTGAGGGAGCAACGATACTGATCATAAAAGGAACCAACGAACAGGTTAGAAGCGCGATAAAATTTGTAGAGCAATCAAAGGGAGCTAAACTACCATCATTACGGTTATCCAACTGTATCGGCTGTCCAGTCCCGCATTGCCGCTTCCCTGTTGGAGATAAACACTGGACTTAGAGCAAATTGGTGGTAGCGGGTGGATTTGGACCACCGACCAAGGGCTTATGAGATTCACTCACGAAAGGCTGGCAACCCCTTGCCTCCTTTCTTGAAGATAGCTTATCAGTCTCAGATTGGAATGTCAATATAGCAGGTAAAACTCAGGTATAACCCAAAGTATCAATCTATCTTTAATGGTATGGTGACTAAGATAATATCTCAGTGATATTCATTGATTTATGTAAAGTATCCCCTATTAATCGTCACTATTTGATATGCTTTCCCTACTAAAATGGTTAGGTGACACAATTTGGACAAAAGTTAAGTCTGCTTACTCAAGAAATTACTAAATGACAATTCATTTTGTACCGCATCCAATAATTCTTGGGCGGTAACCGGTTTCGTTAAAAAGTTATTGGCTCCCAAATCATAGCCTTCATTTACATCTTTAAATCCTTCAGACGGTGCGTTTATGTTTGGATCTACTTCGCCTCTGGAGCTTAAAATGATAATCGATGTGCGTGCAGTATCAGGATTACTCCGCAATTTCCGGCATACTTCATAACCATCCATCACAGGCATATTGATATCAAGAATAACCAAATCTGGCTTTTCCTTTATGACTTTTTCCAATCCCTCAGCCCCATCGTATGCCGTAACAACATCAAAATTATTCTTTTTTAACAGAAGTTGGGCACCAAGGACTAGAGAATGATTGTCATCAATAATAAGAATCTTTTGCTGCCTTGCCATATGTCCTTCTCCGTAATTAATTTAAGTTTTTAAGTTTTAGATTATTTTCCCCAATCGAATTTTTTGTAAAAATCACTAAATTGAGATATCTCCCGTTTAAGTTGTTCCAAGATTTGTTCAGCTCCCGCCAGATTATTGTTTCTTCCCATCTCTTCAAGTTTAAAAGCAGTATCGCCGGGGGTTTTGCCGCCGAGGCTGCGAACAGCGCCTTTGATCGAATGCGCGGCCTGTTTCACAGCCTCAGCGTCCGGCTTAGCGATACCTTCTTTGAGCTTCTGCAATTGTTCCAGATAATCTTCATCTAAGAAAACATGGACAACCTCTTCGAGGATTTCTTTATGCCCGCCAACGAATTTATACGCTGCTTCGATATCTACCACCGGGGATAAATTATCATTCGTAGAAGAAAATTCTTTAATTATTTTTTGCAGCTCATCTATGTTTACCGGCTTGGATATATAGGTATCCATTCCAGCATCCAAACACTTCTGTCGGTCTTCTTTCATGGCATAAGCCGTCATGGCGACAATAGGAATATGCTGTTTCGAGATATTCTCTTCTTTCCTGATTAAACGTGTCGCCTCAATGCCGCTCATTTCCGGCATTTCAACATCCATCAGGATAATATCGAACTTACCTTCCTTAAGCATACGAATAACTTCGATACCTGTTCCTGCTATTTGGACTGTGTGGCCGACTTTCTCCAATATTTTCTTAGCAATCAACTGGGAAGTCGGGTTGTCTTCAGCTACCAAAATTTTACGAGGCATGATGTTGGTTAAGGAATCTGCCGATGCAACTTTTCCTCCAGACTTTTGCCCTTTTGTTTCTTGTCCTAACGCCTTAAGAATCGTTACAATGAGCTCTGATTTTTTTATCGGTTTAACGATTAAATTTGAAATACCAAGTTCCTGACACGCTGTGAAATCACTGCTGATATTATCCGAAGGAAGCATCATCACGATACTGGTGTCTTGCCTTATGTTCTGTATTATCCGTTTCGCTGTATCGAGACCATTCATTTCGGGCATTTCTTTATCCAGGAGGATGATACGGTATTTTCGAGAAGTCCCTGTACCATCCTCAAGTTCTTTAATGGCAGCGTGGCCACTGTTCATTTCAGTTACCCGGAATCCCCAATCAGTTAACACATCCTTTAATATGGAGCGGTAAGTTGCATTGTCGTCAATTAACATTAGCGAGGTACCACGTAACTCCATTGGAATTCCTTGAGTATTTTCAATCGGTTTTGAGGAAGCCTGTTTTTTAAATTTCGCTGTGAAATGAAAAACACTGCCTTCTCGCTCCCAACTCTTAAACCAGATACGTCCGCCCATTAAAGAAACTAGCTGTTTACTAATCGACAAGCCTAGACCCGTACCTCCATACTTACGCTGATTGGACCCATCTACCTGCTCGAAAGGCTGGAACAATATCTCGCCTTTTTCCTTCGGTATACCTATGCCAGTGTCCTTAACGCTGAAATGTAATTCCACTTCGTTCTCATTGTTAGATTCATTCTCTACCCGTAAGAGAATTTCACCCTGTTCGGTAAACTTTACGGCATTGCCAAGCAAATTGATAATAATTTGCCGCAAGCGAGTCGCATCACCTAATAGGTTCGAGGGAACGTCTCGGGATATTTGAAGGATAATTTCCAGTCCCTTTCTATGGGCTGATACCGCTATGGCCTCCAGAGTATCTTCAAGCATTCCATTAAGTTCAAATTCTTTGTAGTCTATTTCGAGTTTTCCAGCTTCGATTTTAGAAAAATCTAAAATGTCGTTTATGACATTTAAGAGGTTTTCCGCCGATGTTTTTGACATATTTACATACTGTTGTTGCTCCAATTCCAGTTTCGTATCGCACAACAGGTCAAGGGTTCCCATAACCCCATGAATAGGCGTGCGTATTTCATGGCTCATGCGGGCAAGGAATTCACTCTTTGCCTTATTGGCTGCATCGGCTCTTTTTATAGCATCCTGCAATTCTTCCTCAATCCGCCGCCGTTCGGTAAGTTCCTGCTCCAGTTTCGAATTGGAGTTTTCCAATTCCTGGGTCCTCAGTGATACCAGTTCTTCAAGGTATTCTTTATATTTATGCAGTTCATCTTCTATTTTCTTACGCTCGGTAATATCCGTAGCTACAGCGATTGAACAAGGATCTCCATTAATCACCGTGGACTCAGATGAGCATAACCATACACGTATTTCACCGGATTTCATGCGGAAGCTAAACTCCAGATTCTTGATCCCACCTTTTTCCTGAACAATATTAGCCATTTTTTCGGCATCATGCGGGTCAACGAACATATTTATCTCGCCCAGATCGTGGCCGACTAATTCCTCCCGACTGTAGCCTGTAACTGAAATAAAACTATCATTAACTTCTATGTACTTACCAGTTTTTAGGTTCGTGACCGCAATCATTTCAGGGCTTGAACGGAAAGTTACGGAAAACTTTTCCTCCGATTCTTTCAAGGCTTGTTCAACTCGCGTTTGTTCGGTTATATCAATCGTAACAGCGATAGAATAAGGTTCTCCGCGGATAATTACCACCTTGGCAGAAAACAATCCGATACGTATTTCTCCTGTTTTCGAACGAAGATTACATTTTTCATTATGAACGCTGCCGGTTTCTTTCATAATCTTGAGTATTCTATCGCGTTCATCCGTATTAGCCCAGATGTTAACCTCGGTTGCCGTATGACCGATTACTTCTTCGCGAGAATATCCATTTAGTTTCACGAAGGCATCATTTACGTCAATGAATTTATTATCTCCTACCTTGACAAGTGCAATACAATCCGGGCTGGTCTGAAAGACAGTAGTTAACTTCTCCTCTGACTCCCGAAGAGCTTCTTCAACGCGTTTACGCTCGTTGATATCTGTTGCCGTGCCGAGAATAGCTGTTCCATCATTGTAACTTATGAGCTTGGTGTTGAGTATACACTCAATTTCTTTACCAGCTTTGGTGACTATCGAATACTCGGTGGGAGGATTTTCAGCGTTCTCCATATGCCTTTTGAAGTTTTTCTCAATGACGCCTCTGTACTTCGGTGCAATTAACGTGAGAAAGTTAAAGTCGGGGGAATAGAGAGCTTCCTTCGTGTATCCTATAACATCTTCACATTTCTTATTGGCATATACGATGTGCCCATTCTGATTGATAAAAATCATATTTGGCGACTGTTCTGCAAGATTTTTGAATTTGGCTTCCGATTCTTGCAGCACTTCTATTGCTTGCTTGCGCTCGGTGATATCACGAATAATCGCCATATTGGCTATATCCCCGTGATATGTAAAAAGGCTAGCGCTTATCTCGACATTTACCTTTCTACCGTCTTTCGCTAATAAGGTAAGCTCGTATTTTTCGGGCACCTTATCGCCGCGGATTCTTCGGGTGTATGATTCCCATGCCTTTTTCTTATCTTCCGGCGCGATAAAATCAAGGAATGATTTCCCTTTAACTTCCTTCATGGCATAGCCGAACATTTCCGATATCTTAGAGTTGGAGTAAATAATCTTCCCGTTCTGAAGAAAGAGTATGCTATCATTACCGTGTTCGATAATGTTACGGAATTCCTCCTCGCTTTCTTTCAGTGCCTCTTCCGCCCTTTTACGCTCAGTGATGTCTTTGCCGAGGGTTAAAACGCATGTTTCACCATTAATGTTAAATTTTTCTGCCGATATCAGCACTGTATTAGTTTCACCGGATTTTGTTTTTATCGCGATTTCCATATTTCCCATACTGTTTTTGTTTTGCAGTTCTTCCATTACGAGGTCATGCTTATTAAATTGATCCCACAAGCCCAATTCCACTGCGGTGCGGCCTATTATAGCGCTACGATCAAGTCCACTATGGCTGCAATAATTATCGTTAACAACAATAAGTGCTCCATCACGAAAACGGGCGATGGTCAGGGTTTCCGGGATGGCATTGAAGGCCTTGGAAAACAATTCTTCAGATTCTTTTAGAGCCAATTCGGCACGTTTTCGGTTTGAAGTATCATGGAAAATACACAGGATATAACGTTTACCGTGCATTTCAGAAAAAGAAGTGCTTATCGTTACCGGTATTAAATCGCCATATTTATTGATGATTATGCCATCTTCATTGAAGAAAATGCTTTGAGAAGAATGTTTACGGAACAACTCTTTAAATTTTTCTACTTGGTCTGGGGGATGTATTTGAGACTGATGCAACCCTACTATCTCGTCATGGCTTCTACCTAGCAAATTAGAAGCTTGCTTGTTAGCTTCAACAATTATTCCGGTCTCGGTATCGGCAAGGATAGCCGCGTCATTTAAATTATCAAAAAAATTACGATAATTTTCTTCTGAGATGTTCAAGTCGGATTCCACTTGCCGGTATTCCGTCAGGTTGACCCAGTTTCCTAATGTTGCCCTGTTTCCGGCATAGGTGATAGAAGTTACTGTTTCCCTTACGTACTTTATTTTTTTATCTTTATTCAGTAATCTGAATTCATAAGGGGCAGACCGTTCGCCCTTAAGCATCTTGATGGCGTTTTCCCTAACCATCTCGCGGTCTTCAGGATGGACCAAATCCAACGAATTTATTTTTTGTAATTCTTCATAGCTAAATCCGGTGGATTTTAGAAGGTGAGGGGAAAAAGATTGAAATTTACCGTCCTGAACGATATAAAAGACGCTCTGCGAGTGATATAAAATGGCGAGGCCAAGGTCATTAACCCTCTCGTAAGGTACTGAATCTTTAGGGCTGGAAGACGTTAATACGGACTTATTCACCGTTTCATTTTTATCGGTTAGGTTAGAGTTTTTCACAAAAGCCTCCCAAAATAACTTGGAATAGAAGAGGCATTTTATTTTATTTACTTTTTAATATTTTAGATTTTTTTATAAAGAATATATCTTGATATTAATAAATCTTAAAATCAGTATATATGCGAAAACGATATGTGTAATGGTTGTACCCTACCAAATAATGAGAGGGATTATCCTCAATTTAAAGAGACAAAAAACTACTTTGAAAGATGGTAATTTTTATCTTCACAACTCTGGAATATTGGCTGCGCTAGCTTCGATTAAGTAACATCATGAACACCCTACAGTCACGACATCTCCAGTTGTTACTTGTGCCTCGCATTATAGCGATGGGGACTTCCTACTTCAACTTCAATAATAACAGAGGTGTGCTTCCCCCTAGCAGGACCTTATGGGCGACGCTCCCAATAGTCCAAAGCGGGCTGCTAGTTCTTCCACGAGTGGACATGGCTACCAGGTCAACCGCTAGTTCATCGGCAAGGTCAATAATCTTGTCTGCCGGAGAGCCAACTTGTACCCTGTAATTCGCCGCTATACCTAGCTGTTCCAGTTCGGCACATTGAGTTTGCAGGTAGGATTCAGCGTCTACCTTATTGTGATTGACCTGTTGCACGACCTGCAATAGGGTTAGCTCCATCTGGAGCTTTAAGGCAAGCTTGCCAATATAGGGAATCACAGCTTCGCTGGGTATTGAGCCGTCAAGTGGCACAAGGACCCTCCTAAAAAGGCGCTTGTAGCGCAAATCTGGATGTGCCTTCTTACCTCTAATAAGTATGATTGGCAAATTTGTGGGAGTTCTCACTACCTTATCGGCGACACTTCCCAATGCCCAGCGTCCAATGCCAGACCGACCATGAGTAGCCATGACAATCAGTTTTTGGTCCCATTTACAAGCAAAATCTACGATTGCCTCGGCCGGATTGCCAACGCGAGTTGTTGCACAAACGTTAACTTCTTTACTCCCAGATATCACCAGATATTTCTTAACATGGTACTTGGTGACATCTATTATTCTCCGGAGGTAAGTCATATCCTCGGTGTCAGCGACCTCAAGAACCGACAGCAAAATAATATCGCTACCTGTTCGTGCACCTAATTCCTCTGCGTATGGTAGAGCTACCTCAGCTAATTTAGAGCCGTCCAGCGGGACGACCATGCTTTCTTTTGGAGAGTTTTCATTATGTATGTCTGCAAGCATCCAGGTTGACCTACATGATTCGCTATTATCCCAGTTTTGCTTCTTATATTATTTACAGGATGGCTACGAGTGTCATGCATACAAACATTTAATTGAGATAAGGAAATTCACCAAAAAGCAGAAACCCAAGCTATTTCGGAGGTAATAAGAGAAACGGAAAGCACGCCGTCATACCCTACCTGATAGGTATCCAAAGAAAGTAATAAGCGCGATAAAAACGGGCATTCCTTAACTGGCTAAACATAATGAGTGTTTGTTATCCCGAACGATAAAGAACGGGAATTTTGCTTTTTCCATATTTGTTCAATTATCAGATTAAATATTTGGACTTTCTGGATATTTAAAATTAGTGACTCCTTCAATTAATTAAAATTCTCTTTTCCGCAAGAGGCCTAATTTATAAGCTAATCCCAAAAAGAGTAATAAAGTCACGATAATCACGCTACAGGCAATAGCTATGACCTTAATGCTAGTATTGCTTGCGGCAACTATCGTATTCTGCCCGTTGTTTTCTTCTAAATTTGAAGGTTCAGTATTGTTATTCAAGTTAGTATTGCCGGTCCATATTATTGTTATCTGTCCGTAGTTTACTGCAACATTCAAAGGGTTATCGTCGTTATCTATAAGGATTACCTTAGATAAAGTAAAGTTGGCGGTGCCACTGGCCCCGGACTTAGCTGACATATGAAAAACATAGACATCTCCAACCCCGGCGGGACACGGTATATTGCCCGTTTTATCCAATCCTCCCATCAAAACAATGCCTATAAAGGAAAAACCGAGAGGAAATTTCCCTGAATTGTTGTCCCATTCAGGATTATCGGGTAAAATCGTTTCGCCCATGCCTGGATGAGATTGTGCAAAGTCTCTGTAAAACCCTCCCTCCTCTGCTCCATTGCACTGGATCTTGTCAGGGTCCCAGCTAAGGCCAAACTGGACTCCCTGTGTCGGCACATCAGTGCTTACTCTTATCGATACATCGAAATTGTCTCCGGGAAATACCTCTGAAGTTGAGGGTACGGCACTGACACTTGAACTTGATGCCAGCGACATTGATGGCGGCATGAACAGCATTACGAGCAGCACTAGAAGGATTAGCGCTATTATGCCATATTTTCCGATGATATTTTTAAATGTCATCCGCCATCCTCCCTGTTTGCAGATGCAACTGATTATTTAAAATTATTGACCTTATGCAGCATTCATTACCGGTCAATAATTCTTACCCGATGTCATTTTTTTAAGGTTTCTTTTGCTTTAGAAGCCCCGCTCGATAAGCCATACGCAGGAAGACTAAAACAGCAATGATAACCACAATACCGGTAATTGTTATGGCGGCAGTATTGCCGGCTGTCCAAAAACCAGATACCTGCGGTTGAGAAACCTGCGCTTCAAATAGACTTAAAGTAATAACGGCATCCGGAGGAGGGAGATTACTCTCTGGAGAAATTAGATCTTCTTGCGGTGCTGCGGTCTCTTGGATTGTCTTTTCCTGGGTTTTTCCTTCCTTTTCGATATCGGCTATTACCTGGTCGAAGTCTTACCGATAGACACGCAATGAAAGATAGGCGCTTTCCTTGCCATTATCTAAAGAAATACTATCACTATCGACTATTCCTTTGACCGAGGCTACCAGTTGTTTCACGGAAGCTAAAGTGCTTTCAACATCCGGCACCAGGACCGTTAAAGAGCCGGAAGGAGGTTGCCCCACATTTTTCGTCGGCACGTTCAACGTGACGTTTATCGTCGCCAAGTCTATACGGTGCTGTGTATAATCGATTTGGCCTTGCAAGTCTTCTATTTGGGTCTGTATTTGAGTCAGTTGCTCTTGAATTGTAAGAATATCATCAACTGTATTAGCCTTGTCCAGCAGCGCCTGAAAGCTTTGCTCCTCCAACTGCGCGCTTTTGAGACGCGCCTGTAAATCAATAAATTGTTCGGTCACATCCTGACTGGTTACCTGCTGGCTTTGAATGGTTCCCAGACCCGCTAATCGACTCAATGCGGTCAAAAATTGGTCCTGAGGGACGCGAATCGTTATCGTCGCCTGCTGCTGGTCTTGTCCCTCAGTACTGGACATACTGCCCACCATACCTCCCATGCTTTCGGCTATGGTCTGCACCTGAGTTAATGCCGTCGCTACAGAATCCACGGTGACGGAAACATCAGCTTCATAGATTACATCCTGCTGAATCGTATCTAAGTCATAAGAGTTTGCGGCGGAACCAGAGCCACTAGTTGTCGGAGCGGCGGTCTGCGTTGTGGCCGGAACTGTTGCGGTAGTAGCTGCGGGATGCAATCCCGTCGTCCCAGCAGGAGGGGGAAGAGAAGTAGTACCCGGAACAATAATTTGAGTAGGTGCCGGTATCGCTATCGTAGTCATAGTAGTCCCGGGAATAATAAAGGGACCTTGACTGGGGGTCGAGTCTGTCACAGTAAACCGTGTAGTTGTCGGTGGATTAGCGCCATTATTCAATTCGTTGGTTAATCCCGGTGAGGCAGGGGCATTGCGTGTATGCGGTGAAGCCAGCCAAACCGAACCAACGGTTATCAATATCAGAATTACCGCGATGGATGTGGAAACGATAACCAAGCGAGGCCCGGTAAACCAACGGATAAATTTCGTCTTTATGGTTTCAGCATCAACTTGAGTATTTTGTTCGCCCAGCCGGGTTTTCAGTCTTAACCACAGGTTTTGATCGGCTTTTAATAAGCCGGACAGTTTCTGAAAATAGTTGTGCAATCTTGTTTCAATATCATTGGAATCATGCTTTCCACTGTTCATACTTTTATCCTCCTTTTAAATGGTTCTAGCGGTTAATCGAGTATTTAAGTTGTTCGAGCGCCCGGTGTGTTTGAGACTTTATAGTGCCAGGCAGTCGCCCAAGAACAGACGAGGTCTCCTCCAGCGAAAGACCGGTAAAATAACGCAGTAATATGACCTGGCGCTGCTCCTCGGAAAGATGGTTGAGGGCTTGCTCAAGTTGTTCGTGCCGTTCTACATCTTCCGTCGCATCGCAGGTAGCAGTTTCAATAATTAAATTTGCGTTAAGAGATGTAAAGGCTATTGAATTGTTCCTACGGTAGCTAAGCACCTTATTCACCAGAATACGAACTATCCAAGGTTTCATCGGACTTCCCAGGTGAAAACTTCGGATATTCTTCCAGGCGGAAATGAATGCTTCTTGAACCTGGTCTTCGGTTACCACCTTATCCCTCGTCATCAAGAATGCTGTTCCGTAAAGGATATCTCGATACCATTCCACGAGAAACCGGAATGCTTCCCGGTCACCTTCCTGACATTTTTTAATCACTTCGCTCTCAGACACCTGAGTCCATTTTTCGTCCATCGAAGCACCTCTTCTATAAAATGTTACGTAAAAAAACGCTTAAAAGTTCCCTTGATAATGACCTATTTTTAGCAAAGATAGAAAATATGGAGAATTGTTAAGTTGAGCCCTGTAGTAATAAGTTGATAAAGCAACTACCTTTCAGATTTACAGGCAAACCCACTTCGAAAGGTTGCCATAGCATCATCAATCTGGTGGTCTGCCGATTTGCTAATCATAAGCGGAAAAATAGGGACCAATTTAGCTGAAGAAGTGAAAGGAGTAATAAATACGATTGAGGTCGTTGAAGATATTAAAGTAGCCGTTGATATATTAGTTGAGGTTGAATTTACTGAACGGCAAGCTAGAAGCGCTATCAGACTCAAGATCAACATCAAAAAGAGAAATGTTAACTTCTTCACTTTCAAATTTTCTAACAATTCTATTGCTTATAACAGTTTAAATATCAAAAAGTTAGGAAAGATTTAAGACGCCATTAAATTTTGGTTAAGAAAACAATAATTATGATTAGAAAAATGAAAATGAGAAAAATAAAAGACACGCTAAATTCAGAATTTATTACCAAAGTATAAATATGTGGAGGTTCACATGCGTTTAGCTGGCCAAAAATCATCTTTTCATTCGAGATAAAGGTTAGAAAATGACTTTAGTGACGTGACGTTACCTGTAATTACACATTTCCGAGAATTGTTGGGTGTAGACAAATAGCAAAAGCTATTTCGTGCAACAGATGTTAGGTGAACAATTTACTTGAAGTCCAATGAAAAGGTATCCGTATAAATCTTGAACCGCTCTGAAAGACATTAGTGAGTGAATACCATATCCTCTATATTCCGGCCAATTAGAAACGTACGTGTTTGGTATAAGCCCGACACTCCGAAAAAGAAATTAGGACATTAGCTATTGGGCATGGTAGCAACACACCCTGAATCGAAATCCATAAAAAGAACAACGTTCTTGATAATGAAAAGCATAAATAATTACAAATTGCTATATATGAGCTTTAGTTACGTAAAAATGTATCTTGTATGGGGTGAAATATGTAATCTGGAGAATCCGACGATAGCGTTTCGTTGTGATAAAGTCTCTTTTATTCCTAAAAAGAATAATGATATAGCCTATTCTTGAAAAAGAATATTGTGAACTGCCCTGTGCCAAGAGCACAGGGCGTCTTACCTTTCATAATGAGGTATCATCAAAAAGTGTGGAAATAGTTAGCGGCAGCGAGTACCCTTTCTGTTAGTGATGAAACAAACAGAAGGAGGGTACCCACCACCATGGGAAAGCAAACCACAGGGAAGCCGGAGTCGTCAAGTGAAGTCTGGGATTATCTCGAAGAGATGGTGCGGGTGAAGGTGAGGGAATTCATCCAGGCTCTACTGGAAGATGAAATAACAGAGCTGTTGGGGCGCGGCAAGTCCGAGCGGCGCGAGGGACTGGATGCTTCGCGGGCGTACCGGAATGGCTACGGCAAGCGGCGAAGGCTAACGCTGGGCTGTGGGACCATTACCGTGCGCCGGCCCAGGGTCAGAGGTCTGGCGGAGCGTTTCAAGAGCCGGGTATTGCCGTTGTTCGCCAGAAGGACGAAAGAGGTAAATCAGCTTTTACCACAGCTTTACCTGCACGGTCTGGCGCAAGGTGATTTTGACCTGGCGCTACGGGGTCTGTTGGGAGAAGAGGCGCCCATCTCCGCCAGTACGATAGCCCGACTCAAGGAGAGCTGGCAAGCTGAATGGGAAGAGTGGCGGCGGCGCAGTCTCAAAGGTCTGAGACTGGTCTACATGTGGGTTGACGGAGTATACATCAAGGCTGGTCTGGAGAAAACTAAGGCGGCGCTGCTGGTGGTGATCGGCGCATTAAGCGATGGGCGGAAGGTGATCCTGGCGGTGGAGCCCGGGTATCGCGAATCTACCGAAAGCTGGTCCGACCTGTTGCGTTCCCTCAAAGGACGCGGTCTGAACTGTCCCCGGCTGGTAGTGGGCGATGGTCACCTGGGCATCTGGGGAGCCTTGAATGCTGTCTTTCCCGATGCGCTGGAGCAGCGTTGCTGGAATCACAAAGTGCGAAACGTGCTGGATAAGTTACCGAAGAAGGCACAAGGCAATGCTAAGAATGAATTACAGGGAATTGTGTACTCGGCAGACCGCGAGGAAGCCGAAGTTAAGCGCGACCACTTCGTCCGCTGGTGCCGGAAAGAAGGCTATGACCGGGCCGCCGCGGCACTAGAGCATGACTGGGAGCGGATGGTGACCTTTTATCGGTTCCCGAAGGAGCACTGGAAGCATCTTCGAACCACCAACCCGGTCGAATCGCCCTTCGCCGCTCTGAGACTGCGGACCGATGCGGCCAAGCGCTTTAAGAAAGTGGCCAACGCTACGGCAGTAACCTGGAAGATGCTTTTGATTGCCGAGCAGCGATTCAGAAAGCTGGATGCACCGGAGATATTACAGGAAGTTTACCTGGGTATCGAAAGCCTGGGCCCGGGAGAAATCAAACAGGAGGAGATACTTGCCGTCGCCTGACATTTACACACCTATTGACGGAACCTCTTCATAATTCGAATAGCTTCAATTGCCTGATATCCTCTGCTCTCCCCTGTTTCTCGATGTACTTCTCGATTATTTGTCTGTCCCCTCTACCACTTACCGTCGCAAAATAATAACCGTCCCTCCAAAACTCCCCTCCCCACAATTCCTTCTTTATCTCGGGTACTTGCTTGAATATTTCTCTCGCGGTTACCGATTTTATTAACCTGATTACTTGTCCCCCAGAATATTTTGGCAGAAATTTACAAAGTAAATGCACATGGTTTTTATCGAACCCCACATGTGAGACTTCTATTGCATATCTTTCCTTGATATTCTTTACCGTCTCCAGTATCACCCTCTCCGTATCGGCCTTCATTAACGCTTTTCGATACTTTACCGTTATTTGTATGTGATAATATGGCTCAGATACATTGTGATACCAATGCCATATATCGCTTTCTAGATCTTTTGACACACCGCCATTATACTATATGCGCCTTTTTGGCAATTCATCCCTGCGCCAAGAGCGCAGGGGGTTCTTGCCTATTCACTAAAGAAATTGAGAGAATTTTCGAGAATATAAGAGAATCCCTGCAAACATAGTCACTTTTAAACCAGCCATTAAGTCTCACTATCTACCTAATATGTAAATTCTCTCTCTATTATTTTGACACCAATTGATATACTTAGTACAAGTGTCCTCAACATGAACACAATCCAAGTTATCAATGAATGTGAGTCTTGTATGCCGTTTGGCGACTAGACAATCCGAGTAAATCAAGGCAATATTTGCCTTTCACTACCCTTGGATATCCGGGAACATGTTACCGGCTTTTCAAGATTTAAGGAATAGATAATGGAGAACGTATGAACAGCATCATTTCAACTAAAAAATTGACCAAGGTATTTGGTAAAAAAGTCAAAGCTGTCGATAGCTTGGACCTGGATGTGGAAAAGGGTGAAATATTTGGTTTTCTGGGCCCAAATGGCGCCGGTAAGACTACTACTCTCCGCATGCTGGCGACACTGCTGCCAATTGAGAGTGGTGAAGCTATGGTTGCGGGTATCGATGTCCGGAGGGAACCTTCAAAAGTACGCCAGCATGTGGGCTATGTCGGTCAACTTGGCGGGGCCGACCGCCTGGCTACCGGCCGGGAAGATTTAGTGCTACAGGGACGCCTCAATGGAATGAGTTCATTCGAGGTGAAAAAACGTACCGAAGAAGTTATCGATGTATTGGATCTAAGAGACTTCGCCGACCGTAAAGGGAGCACTTATTCCGGCGGACAAAGACGCCGTCTTGAAGTCGCGCTCGGTATCATGCACCGTCCGGAAGTCCTTTTTCTCGATGAGCCTACTACCGGCCTCGACCCACAAAACCGGGCTAACTTGTGGGTGCAAATCCGTAAACTCCGTGACTCCGGTACCACCATCTTTCTAACAACACATTACCTGGAAGAAGCCGATACCCTGTCAGACCGGCTGGCCATCATGGACTATGGCAAGATCGTAGCTGAAGGCACATCCAGAGAGCTCAAGCAGCAAATTGCCGGAGATAGCGTTATTTTCAGTTTTAAGGATGATGTTGAGATAATCGAGAAAGCTGCCGGAATTTTCCGACAACAGCTATACGTGCGTGAGGCTACTATCGAAGCGGAACATGTACACCTGTATGTTAAAGACGGAGCGGCAGCCCTGCCGGAACTGTTACGCTTACTCGACAAAGAAAATATCGCCGCGAAAACAATCGCCTTATCTGAGCCGACGCTGGATGATGTTTTTTTACGCAAGACTGGCCGTTCGCTCCGAGATGCCGGCCCGAATAGTAAAGAAAATGGAGAGTCAATATGAAATCATTTCGAGATATTGCTTTGCTGTTTAAACGTAACTTCATTCAATCTTTGCGTAATCCTACATGGTTGATCGTGGGACTTTCAACGCCTTTACTATATTTAGCGTTATATACTCCTTTGCTCCAGAAGCTGGCGGGCGGGCCGGGGTTCCCGACCAGTAACGTCCTGGATGTATTTTTACCGGGTATGTTAGCTTTTTTGGCCTTCGGTAACGGCAGCAGCGAAGGATACCAGACAATTTTCGATTTGAGGGATGGACTAATCGAACGTTTCAGGGTCACGCCGGTGAGCCGGTACGCCTTGTTAATAAGCCCGATCCTTTCGGATATCGCCTGGCTATTTATTTTTGTCGCTATTCTCATAGCTGTGGCGGTGCCCTTTGGTTTTAATGCGCATATACCCGGTTTACTGGTCTCATTTGTGCTGCTGGCTCTCCTAGTAATAATTACAGGCGCTTTTTCCATCGCAATCGCCCTTATTAACAAAGACATCAGCAGTTTTTCTGCTATCATTACCGGCATTAACCTCCCTATCCTGCTTCTTTCCGGCGTCCTGCTGCCTTTGTCCCTGGCACCGACTTGGATGCAGGTCATTGCCCACTTTAATCCTCTTTATTACGTTGTCGAGGATGATAGAGTGTTGGCGAACGGTGGCATTATTAACGCTACGGTCGGGCTGGCATTCTTTGTAATGGTGGTTTTAGCTATCGTAACTCTCTGGTGGGTGTCGCGAGTATACAGGAAAGCAGTGGCGTAATCAGCTACCGGAATAACAATTGTCAGAAATGTTGGGTAACAAAATAAGCAATTGTTGCCTAGGTCAAATACTCTTTTGGTAATCGGGCCGTATGTAGCCAGTAAAAATGCCTGACCTACCCCCTAAAAAGGAGTCCAGATGTAATATCATAAAGAGGCGGAGTAACATTCAGAAAAAATTACTCGAATACCCCGAACTCTCTTCCACCTTTCATTCTATAAAGGGTGTTCTGAAGAGCCGATAGTTGTCTCCATTCATCTGTGCTTTGAGAAGTACCGATTTTGAGGTCAAAGTGCCCTTTAGGAGATCGGTGAAAAAGTAGAGTGTGCTTGGCATAAGTCCGAGGTGCCATGAGAGGGGGCAGTGTTATTTTGTCCATACCGTTGTTACCGAAGCGGAGATGTTGAAGAGAACCCAGATTCTCAAATCTTACAGTAACGGACCCTAGAACGGTGTTTAGTGGGACATTGGCCACGTTGAATCCAAAGAAGACCCTTGATCCACGCTGCATATCAATCTGGTTCCCTGGTCGGTCTGGTCCAAGATTTTGAACTACTTTTTTAGTGACTCGAACCCAAAAATTAGTAGCCGACGATAAAGCTAAGGCTTTGTTCCTGTCAATCGAGGGGTTGGGGGCGATAAAAGTACTAGATGGGAGTTTTTCAACTGGAGGCAGATAGCTAGGCCGCCAAAGAAGGCGATATTTGTCCAATATTTTCTTCGTTAGCGGGTCAGCAGCCGAGCAAACGTTTTCAATAATGGCTTGCGTAGCTTGAAGATGAGCTATGCTTTCGGGAGTCAATGCAGCACGAACAGGATGAAGTACTGTAATCGTTGCCTGTTCAGTATTCGAGTATAGTCCGCCCTTAGTAAGGTTACATGAGCCGGATACTATGGCAACTTTATTCGGGTCTGAAGCAGATTGAAAATAGTACAACTTTGGGTGGAAGCGAATCGGAGGTTTTAGCTTTGAATTGAGAACTAGGTTGGCATTCGGAATGAATACGGATGATTTAGGAAGTTGAGCAAGAATTTCTAGAGCCTCTGGTTGTGTGTGACCAAAGTCGAGAGAGATAATCCACTGCTTATCTATCGAGACCCAGTTCTTGCATGTCTCCTTGAGGGCTGCGATGAGAGTATCACAGCCTAATCTGGTGGCATAGGCAACCAAAACTATAAGCTTATTATATCTACCTGAGGAGGCGGCTCGCGTAATTATCGAAAGCATTGTGCCTTTGCTATTGACTGTTTGAATGTGCAATTCACTGCTGATCGTCATTCAAGGGCACCTCCGTCTGAACTCCAGTGCGTATAGCACGGTTCTTATTGAGCGAGTAGAGTTGAGAAAGCAAGTCTTGGTCCGTTATGCCAGGGGGCCATCCATACGCCGAAATTACTGCAATATCCAATTGGGTATGGAGATAATCAAGCTCTTCAATATCATCGATAGATGCGATTGAGTTAACAGTCTTGGTCCAATCTGATGGCTGTCGTGTTTTTCCTTTGACGTTTCGCCGATAGTATTCAAGCGCATTATAAAGGGTGTTGAGGGTGCGTTGTTTCGCTACACGTTCGGAGAAAGTAACGCCAACCCCCTCAGGATGTAGCCAATGCTCACGAAAATCATTTAGGTTTCTTGCAGCAGTGGAAATTTGAAGGTAGGCGTTGTCTTTTAATGGAGGTTCTTGCCCCGGAGACCAAGGTAAGGGATAGGTCTGGAAGGTCGTTGTTGAAGTATAGCGGAAGCCACTTTCAGCGTCTCTTAACTGTGTCCCTGTACCGCGTGCCCAAATCTCATGGGGACGTGAGTGCAAGACACCGAAGAAATAGTCATCAGAACGTGCAAAAACAACTAGTTGAGCGTCGGGAAGGATGGACGCATCGAGCCATACAAATATTCGATGTTTTGCAATTCTGGGGGTTGCGATGTAGCGGTTTAATTTTAACAAAGCTCGCCTCATCTCTGGACGCGGGTTCCAGTGCAACCACCAATTATTGATAGAAGCGCTTTGTTTCGTGTTTGCACGCATAGGAAGTACCGAGTTCTTGATGTGTTCGAAAGGCAAAACGTATTCGGAAGCTTGCTGGATTGTCATGTCAACCCCAAAATCCACTATGAAGGAGTCGGCAGTATTGTGTAGAACATCGCGCCCAGTCCTTCTGACACGTATCACGTCACTGTTGGGTCGTCCATTCGGATTGTCCTGCGAATTGAGCATGCGTCTGGCTTGTACGCCGGTAATTTCGAACGGGCCACGAAGGATGACTCCTTGAAATGATATACCATGATTTTCTTTTAGTTGGGAAACGGCTGTTAAGTCAACGCCCGAGGTTAGGTCCGAATTAATATCGGATACTGTCTGACCATCTAGTACTTTTACTGATTCGCGTCCAGAAGCGAAACCTATTATTGAAACATGGACCGTGGCACCATCCAATATCCATTCCCTATCGCTCCAAGCTAAGAAGATGTCGCCTATGTTTTTGATGTGTTGGAGCACCTGACGATTGTTGCCACCACGGATCGCTTGTGTGGCAATCAACCCAACCCTGTTGGTTTGTCCACATGCTACTAGGTTAGCGGCTTTGTCGAACCAGTAACAGACAAGGTCAGGAAGTCCACGGATGCGTGTCCGGTAGACTTGTAACAAGGCATCACAGTATGCATCTCCTAGTTCGGGCCGCATTTTTCGGCTTCCTAAAAAAGGTGGGTTCCCGACTATGTAATCTGCCGCAGGCCATTCTGGTTCCGATGGTTTACCGTCGATTTGGGTAAGGATAGCATCGCGATGTTGGATATTATGCAGAACGCGGAGAATTGGCTGAGGGATATCCCTAAAACCGTTATCAAACCGCCACTGCAGATAACCGATCCAGACAGTGATTTGCGCCAATTCATATGCGTATGGGTTAGTCTCTATACCGTACAGTTGAGCAGGATTAACTGTAAGGGGGATATCAGGAAGGCCAGCCTGCAACGCAAAAGTAATGACTTCCTTTTGTAGGTCTAACAATTGCTGAAGCGATACATAAAGAAAGTTTCCGCTCCCACAAGCGGGATCAAGGATCTTGAGCTCGGACAGACGATCCGAGAAACCTTTGAGGTCAGAGTAGGCAAGCTCATTATTAGCTTGGAGATTATGTCTCACCTTTTGTTTTATAAAGGCCCATTCGTTTCTTAGTGGTTCCATGATAGTTGGCTCTACAAGTAGCATAATATCTTGTTTACTCGTGTAGTGAAGACCAAGTTGGGACCTCTTTGATTGGTCTATGATTCGCTCGAAAAGAGCACCGAATATACTTGGATCGATATTCGACCAATCCTGGGAACACGCTTGTCTAAGGGCATGGATTATATCAGTAGGCATATCAGGCACATAGTCATCATCGAATAGACCGCCATCAAAATGGTTAACGCGGTAAAAGCCGAAAAGTCCCCCATCACGCATTGTACCGAATAATTGTCTCAAACTGGCTGCGAAGTCGGTCAATTGTGCGGTGGTTGTCTGTTTATACTGGTCCACAAGTTGAGTGAACAGGTCATCAGGAAGCAATCCCATATCTTCCGCAAATAGGGTAAAGAGTACCCGAATTATGAAATGGGCGAGTCTTTCTGTATCTTCGTTTGAGTTATTGGCTTGAGTCCATTGTTGCAGGATATTGGCAACATTTATGAATGTATTGGCTGTTGCCTCGGTAACTTGCTCCTTTGTTTCGGCGGGCTTGAAAGAATCTGGTTCAAAAAAGGCTCGCCTTAAGAGGGTAAGGCCTTGGCCTCCCATAAGAATATCGAAGTCAATCTTATAGGTCTTTTTAATAGTATTAGTGAAATTGGTGTGGATGAATATGTCATGGGTGTCGGATGTGATGAGTAGTGGCGGATTGCCGAGAGACTCTCGGTAGAGGAGAAGCTGGTCGTAGGCTTTACTTAAGTTGGATCCCGGACGCTTGTACTCCCAAATAAATCTGCCTTTATACCACGCGTCAGCTCTACCTCGGTTACCGCCCACTTTATCAGTGATCACTTCAAAGGTGAAGAATTCACCTTTTGGATCCACGTCCGTTGGTGCTGGGTGTCCAATAAGCGCGCATACATCTATAAAGTGGCTCTGAGCAACAGCTATTTCCGATAGTTCTATGGGTTGCCACTTCGAAACAAATTGGTGAACGTTCAAGAAAATCAATCCCTACTTTATTTCAAATCATATTTAAGTAAGGTGAACGTGTCAAGTCTGACCGCGATTTAAGCTATCAAATTGCGAACAAGAGACCAAATAACGGGCCAGCAGGGTCAATGTTTCAAGTAAAAAAGAGAAACGAACAATCAATGTATCAGATGGAGTTCGACCCTACTCGAACTTCCCCGTCTAATGAACCAGATTTTCTATAACTAAACAATTCGTCGTGTTATGTTTTTATTTATATAAAGCCGACGTTTAATATCTAGTTCAGCGAAGAGGCCATCGCTTGCAGATTAATCAGCATAAGCCATGTGCTCAGCCAGTCGAGAAAGCCTGGAGTTGCTGCGACCGCACCATTATCGTCGCGAAAGATAAATCCAGCGATGCAGGAAGAGAACGTGCCATGTGAAAGCGCATTCCGAATGCGACGCACATAATCGGAGCTCAGCAGGCTGCGAATCTGCTGGCAGCAACGGCTTCCGTCACGAGCACCCTGGGAAATGAGATTGTTAAGGACCCCTTCCCTCACGCAAACGAGCGCGATGTACAGTCGCATCACCAGAGATCCTTGAACAGTCATCTGGACCTTCACGGGCAAAGGTAAATCGACTCGTTCATCAAATGGCGTAAGCGGGAGGGTTCCGTCACGTCTATCCAGGGTCGCAACGAGGGAGAACCACAGCTCCCGGCTGTAAAGTTCTTCGAATTCTAGACGGGAGAGACTTATACCTGAGAGATCCCGAAGCAACTCTTCACCGGTCAGGCGCGTTGCCAAGTCTTCAAGGATTCTCTGACAGGCGACGAATTGTCGCCGAAGATTACTATCCCCCAATGCCTCCCGTAACAAGTTAAGTTCCGATTGGTCGAAAGTTGGACTCTGGAAGAGTTGACTTACATTGAGGCTCGGTGGTGGCCCCTCGCCAGGTCGTCCATACACTTCATAAAACTTTCTCAGAATGTCTCCAATATCGTCGTGGGTCATATCTTCCTGCCGAACATTTTTCTATACTTATTCTACAAGCGGATATATCATATGATGAGGCAGTATTGAGTGTCAACGCTTTTGACCCATTTCGAAGAAACTACGCAGAATCGAACCACCAGATTTATGAATGCTGAAAGTCAGCCTGAAACTTCTTTTTTCCGTATAATCCGCTCTAGGAAGTTAGATTTAAACTTCCAGGTCTTGCTGCACATTAAGCCAGATTGGACAGTTCGAACCCCGGTTAACCCAACATATGATATAAGAAGTATACACGTTTGGCTGCTTGATATTTTTCTTTAACTTTGACCCCTGAACCCCTAGAGTCAAATTTAGCAACCGCTATACTGTGCCTTCGCCAGCTTTACATCAACTGCAGCCATCTCCTTTGCCTGGAAGCTCCTTCGGGTGTATAATAGCCATACCAAAAGCTGAGGTGGTAAATGTGAATCAACAAGATTGGAGAACAAGGACCTTTCTAACTAAATTTCGAGCGGCTGCGGTGGAGCTTAACACCGCTTCTCATCACGATATCGAATCGCTGAAGTTCAAGGATCCGACCGGTTCCCAAGACTATAGGGAGTTGGTAGGAGAGCTTGCCCCGTTGATAGTTATGGAAATCAAAGGTGATTATCAGGGTAAAGCTTGGAAACTCACGGATGCCGATGATAACTCCATTATCATAGTAGAACATGAAACTGGGCTTGAAATTCTCTATGCCATTGGAGCCGTAGCTTCTATGGTCAGCCTAGTTCCGATGGTCGTTAATATTTGGCGCACGATGCGAGACCATTGGCCGTCATTCAGAGGACATGTTGGCGCAGGTGGAATGGAGAGAAGACGCTTCGGGAGGAACGACAGGTTAATAGAAGAACCATCTCCCCCCATGGAAGCGATAATGCTCCAACATGTATTAAAACAATACGATAAATTGAGTGAGCGTATTTCATCCTTGGAAGCCGAAGTATCAAATTTGAAGGGTCGCATAGACACCTCTTCGCAGGGTACCGTTAAGAAGAAAAGGGCACATTAGGAAAAGTAATTAATCGTTGATCAAGATGTGCCGGGTTTATTAGAGTATTTTACACCTCTGCACTTTCCATCTTTTCGTGCAGCCGAAATTGTTAATCGCTAGGAATCCGCCCCTGTCCCCCCCAACCTTATTTCTAAAAATACCATCCTGTCTGATATAGTGTTTATGAGATGAGACGTAATCTTCAAAGCAGCAGCACCACGATAAGAGAATATTCCACCATCGAGGGCATCCTCGAGAGAATAGTCTACTTCAACGAAGAAAACAATTACACCGTGGCCAGGCTTCAGGTGACCAGAAACCCGGATCTGGTCACCATCGTGGGCAGCATGCCTTGCCCTAACCCCGGCGAGACGCTGAGACTGAAAGGCGAGTGGGTTGTTGACACCAAATTCGGTAGACAGTTCCGGGTGGAAAGCTGTCTGTCGGTACTGCCCGCTACTATAACCGGTATCGAGAAATACCTCGGCTCAGGACTGGTCAAGGGTATCGGCCCCATTATGGCCAAGAGAATAGTCGCCGTGTTTGGATTGGAGACATTGGATATCATCGAGGGTAAGTCGGAGAGATTGCTCGAAGTGGACGGAATCGGCTCCATAAGGTCTGAAAGGATTGGCAAGGCCTGGCAGGAGCAAAAAGAGGTGCACGAGGTCATGGTATTTCTCCAGGGCCATGGTGTCAGCTCCACCTATGCGGTGAAGATATACAAGGCTTATGGGGACAAGTCCGTCTCGATAGTCAAGGCGAATCCCTACCGGCTGGCGCTGGACATCAGCGGCATCGGTTTCAAGACGGCTGATAGAATTGCCCGGAATATGGGCATCGATCCCGGCTCTCAGATAAGGGCCGAGGCCGGCATTATCCATGTGCTCAGTGAGCTGGTTGACGAAGGTCATGTTTACTACCCTTACGACAAGCTTATAGACGCCGCGGCGTCGTTGCTGGAGTTGAACCAGGATATATTGGAGACCGCCCTGGCTACGCTCGTGGAGCAACATCGGATAGTGGTTGAAGAACAGCCGGAAGAAAGGGCAGTCTACCTCACATCGCTCCACATCGCCGAGGTCAATGTCGCCCGAAGATTAAAGACCCTGGTAGGCTCCCCGAAGCAACTTATTCAGATAGACGTGGAAAAGGCTATTCAGTGGGTGCAGCCGGCTATCGGGATAGATCTGGCCGAAATGCAAAAGGAAGCCATTAGAAAAGCGATTAGCAGCAAAGTGCTGGTCCTCACCGGCGGGCCTGGTACCGGCAAGACAACCCTGCTCAACGGTATTATCAGGATACTGGAGAGAAAGGGACAGCACATCCTCCTGGCCTCGCCCACCGGCAGGGCAGCGAGACGGCTCGCCGAGGTTACCGGCCGGGAAGCTAAAACAATTCACCGCCTGCTGGAATATAGCCCCAGCGAGGGAGGTTTCAAGCGAAACGATGAAAACCAGTTAGAAGCGGACCTGGTCATCATTGATGAGGCGTCCATGGTGGATATCCTGCTAATGAATCATCTCCTCAAAGCGATTCCTCCAACGGCCACGTTGCTGCTGGTTGGGGATATAGACCAGCTTCCATCGGTAGGCCCGGGGAATGTGCTTAAGGACATCATTGCTTCAGGCAGAATCGAGACAGTGAAGTTGACCGAGGTATTCAGGCAGGCGCAGGAAAGCATGATCGTAGTCAACGCCCACCGGGTAAACCGCGGGGAATTCCCTGTAGTGAAGCCGCCAGCGGGGAAGAAGTCCGATTTCTTCTTCATTGAGAGAGACGACCCCGAAAAGGCGCTGGAGGTAATAAAGGACCTCTGTGCGCGCAGGCTGCCTCGTGCCTTTCGGTTCAATCCCTTTGATGACATCCAGGTGATGACGCCCATGCATAAAGGTATAGTTGGCGTCGCTAACCTGAATGCCGAACTGCAGATGCTGCTCAACCTCACGAGTAAGGAAGTAATCCGGGGAGGAAGGTGCTTCCGCATCAACGACAAAGTAATGCAGATAACCAACAACTATGAGAAGGAAGTCTTCAACGGCGACATCGGCCGGGTCATTAGGATTGAAACTGAGGAGCAAACAATCGCCGTCAAATATGAAGATAGGGTGATCGAATATAACTGGAGCCAACTTGACGAGCTGGTATTGGCCTATGCCATTTCCATCCACAAATCCCAGGGCAGCGAGTATCCGGCGGTGGTGATACCGATTCTGCCCCAGCACTATATCATGCTGCAGCGTAATCTCCTCTACACCGCGATAACCCGGGCGAAGAAACTGGTGGTGTTGGTTGGAAGCAAACGGGCCATCGCCATGGCTATCAGGAATAGCCGGGTGCAGCACCGGTACACCGCACTACGAGCGAGATTATCGGCTGAAGGGACTCGAATTAAACCAGATGATTAGGTTACCACGAAACAGATATCCTAATTATTATTTCGTGCAATTTATCACATATATCTATGACTCCACTTCTCTGATGTATGTAAGATAGATGCAGATTGACAAATTTGGTTGGTAATACTCAGAAAGCTTTATCAGGTATAATAAAAAAACAAGCTCTATAACTTTGCAAGACTCGTATGCGAACCAACTCTTGATTTGAATAGGAGATGCAAGACATGGGCGTTGCGAAAGGATGTCCTCTCACTGTTAAGAAAAGACCATCTCGTTGCAGGTATTGTCCGTTACCTCAAGCGCAGAAGCTTAAAATGTGTAAATGGTATAGGAAATGGTCTCGCCTAATTGAATGAGCCAATCAAATTCATGATTTATCTTGGGCATCCGGCAGGAGATCCCAAGGTTTGGGCCAGTGAAATCATTACGGAGAGAAAGGCAAAATTGTGGAATGTTCTATCGCTTTTCCATATTTTTTTCCCTCAAAGCACGAACAAGTGTAATAAGTGACCTCCTCACTTCTAAATCCAGTGTCTTGTCGGCTTTAATGGTTGGTATTAAATCCGAAGTGGTTCCTTCTTTACCAGTAACAAGATAATCAATGCTAACGCCGAGTTCGCTCGCTATTTTGGTAAGCGCAGGTAGAGCAGGAGATCTTTTGTCCTGCTCTATTATAGAAATATATTGAGACGTCAATCCCGAAGCTTTTGCTAATTGCTCTTGCGTGATTTTAAGACCTTCCCTTTTTAGTCTTATCCTTTGGCCAAGGCTCATTTTTACGGACTCCGTTTCCTAACAAATATAAAAATCAGATATGTCCTAAATTCATGTCCATGAGACGATAAGGTGCAATCGTTTGAAGATTAGCAATTTGATTGTATGTTGGGCAACCATGTGACTTACAGTTGTATTTTGCACTCGAACATGTTATTGTATTAGGACATAATATGAAACAGGAGGAAATGATGTCCATTTCAAGTCTAATTCCAATCGGTGATAGAGAGGATGCGTTGCTTGATGAGTTAACGAAGGAAGGGAAGCCATTAAAGACCGGGTTGCTTATAAAGAGGGTTCTGGCGAGATTTGCTCTCCAGCTCACATCGGCTGAGATCGCACGGGTGACGCCATCAGGCTATCAGTGGTGGCCCGGCTGTATTAGATTTGACCTTGATAGATTGCAAAAGAAAGGCAAAGTGCGGAGACATGGTAGGGGTTATTGGGAGATAAGGGATGACAGCGTAAAAGGGTTGACCACGCTTACAATTGAGAGGCTAGCTCATAAACAACTAAAGATACTTGAGGAACTCATCAGAAAAGTAAAATCAGAGGATATTCCATTCTCGATAACGATTATGAACGGAGAAATCACACTCAAGCTAGGGGAAGCCGTAAAAATGACCGCTTTTGACGCGGCAAGTTAAAAGGCCATCCGGAAGAGAAGGTTATGATTTGATATAATTATTCCTCCTTGTAAAAATATGACACTTCAATTTTCCTCTGCAAAGATTAATGGAAAGGCCTAGTAAACCTTTTGGGAGGCAAATAATGACACTCATTATCGGAACGCGATGCAATGATGGGGTTATTTTGGCTGCTGATCGTAGACGCTTGGCTCGATGTGAAAAAGGTCCGGAAACGAACAAGTTATTCAAATTAAATTGTGGAATAGTATTAGCCGGTGCCGGGGATGATGCCGTCCTCAACGAAGCGCGCATCTTGATAGATAGAAAAATAAATGAAATCCATATCCAAGAGACCCCTATTACTCTGTTTGATGTTGTAGAAGTTACCGCTGGAGTAGTGAATGAATTGGTTAGTTATTATAAAGACAGAGTAGAAGAACCGTTTGGCTACGTATTAACCGGGCTTGAAAACATAGAAAAAGATGATGCAAAGCTTTACACGATCTTTGGGGCCGGGTTGTCTGAAGTTCCATGGGCGTGCCTTGGTTCAGGAAGTTCTTATGGACGCCCTCTTGTAGAATTATTGCTTGTCGATGGTAGCCTTTCGGTTGACGAATCAATCAAAGTAATAGCTCCATTGTTCACCCTTGTTTCCGAAGTACAGACCACTGTGGGTGGCGGCGTAGATATGTGTATTATCAGGGATAGCCGAGGTGCCGAGCAAATTGAACACTCACAGGAAGTCAGCTTAGAAAAGCTGAAAATTAGTGTTTTGAAAGCCTTCGGGATTCAACATCATAGATCGAAGGAATAATCTGTGGAAATCAAACTCGTGATAGATGGTGAGGAAATCAAGTTAGAATACAGACGAACTGTTGGAGTTTCCAATGGCACACCTAACAAATCAGGATATGAAAATTGGAGTGAACCTAAACCCTACCAAGATTTAATGCTGGGTGCAACACCTCTCATAGTATCTGTCTATAAAAAACCAGGATGGAAGCCATCAGCGGGGTTTGAAATGCCAATTTCAATTGCCACGAGCGGAAATGAAGCAGATAATACGACCCAAAGCATACATGATAATTTATCTCAAGACCTAAAACAATTCGATTTCTTCCTGAAAAACAGTATTATTGGAAAAGGCCCGAAAACGGAAGCAACGCGCAGAACCTACCTGCATGCAATAAAACATTTCAAAGGATTCTTGGGTGAGCAGGAACCAACTTCAGAGTTATCGAATAAATTTATCTTAAATCAGAAAAATACCAACAACCCTTCCAGCCTGAACACATATATCGCAGCATTAAAAAGCTATTTTAGTTTTTTAGGCAAGGAAATAAACATACACAGGATTAGGACTGATAGAGGCT
This sequence comes from uncultured Chloroflexia bacterium, assembly GCA_963796365.1. Classification (GTDB taxonomy): domain Bacteria; phylum Chloroflexota; class Dehalococcoidia; order Dehalococcoidales; family RBG-16-60-22; genus RBG-13-51-18. The sequence continues at coordinate 1,940,016 of CAWCLJ010000004.1, read as the reverse complement.
ATCCTCCAATCCTATCTGAGGGGGATTGGCAAAAACTCCTATCAATTGCTACAAAATCCGTAAATGATGTTAAATTATCTGGATACGGTCGTTTTCGTGCTCTTTCAAAATTGTGTCTCCTCTATTTATATTGCGATTGCGGTTTGAGTCCACATGAAGCCGTAAATATTAAAGTTGCAGACGTCTTAGACAATGGCTACATTCGGATCACTCATGTAGAGGGAGATTTTGACCGGGTACCAACCGGAAGTAATACGCTTACAGCCATAAAAGATTATATTCGATATCGCAATAGTCAAGAACAGTATCTTTTCCCTGGTAATAAGCAAAATACTCATATCGCTTATCGTACTGCCCAGGGTATTATTTATAAATTATTTAAAAAAGCCGAACTATTAGATACACGGGCTCGAAATATTAGATGTCGAACCATACAACAACTTCGGAAATTGAAAGTCAGCGGTGAGGAAATAAAGCTCCAAGTTGACTCCTAGATATTCCGAAATCCTCTTGATATTACTCAGCCAATAAAAAATGAGAGTAATTGCACTAAAGAGGAAAATGTTCAGGGCGCACCGAGTTATGCCCAAACCTTGCATAATACATCTCCTGTTAAATATGGTTTTACCGGGTTTTACCCAGATTTAGTAGCCGATGAACGTGAATTTCCCACCCAACACTCATTAAATTTTACTTGAAACTATATCACGCTCAAAACTTCAAATTTGAGTAAAACCCGGTATCCTCAAACCGGCATAAAATCTTACTGGGCAGTGATCAATTCAATAGTTTCTCCCACTACCGGGGGTAAAAAAGTCCCTTAATGATATTCTGAAAAAGATATTTCGGTGACTTTTCCCTGGATTTTTGACCTTCCCCCGGGGGTTAGATGGGGGAATTCCGGGGTTAGATACAACAGAGTTCCAGTGACCAGATACAACAAAAGGTCCGGGGAGCAGCTACAACAGATTTCCCAGTGGGGAGGCCGAAATCAAGTCGAAATAGATATAAGAACACTCTTCACTTCAGTGGTTCGGGAGAATGATTTGACTCAACCTAAAATAGCTGACCATGGATTGTACTTTAACGATATGGATTTAGATTCTTGAAAACCCCACAGAGACGGGTAGCGCTAAAGAGGGGGGAGGTAGGGGACGAGTCAAAATAGGAATACTAAAACATTTTACATATTTTAGTCGCCGAAGAATTTATCAAAATCGTAGTGCATCCCCCAATAGTAAGCCCATGACGGCATTATCATTTTCGCCTGATCTTCTGTAACAAATCCTCTTGAGATATCTAAAAGGACTTTATGAAGCCAATATATACTATTAACATTTCCATTAAAGTATATGGCGCATATGGTCTCAGAGATTTCCTGTTTTACTCCTACGCTTTTTAAGAGCCTTACAAACTTCTCCTGATGTGTGAAGTCACCATCTCTCCAGGACTGATTAGGATCGTCTTCAGAATCGGTTTTAGCATCCTGTTGATTCTTGTCAGACTTGGGAACATCAACACCAAATTGGGACAGATCTACATCTTCAATTAACGACAATATCCCCAATTCACCTTTTTGAAGGACTCCAATCCTCACCAGCTCAAGGATTTCTGTATTTAGGCTCTGATAAGGGATACCAAGTATCTTGGTCATGCCGTTCTGAGGCCGAGGGCCGTCTTCAAACACAAGTTTCACGATGCGTGATTGGAGATTAGGTTGTTTCTTGTTTTTATTCTTTGTTGGCATACCACACGACTTTGTTCAGATAGACATTACAGATTGATATTTTTTCTTATTATACCACTGGTATTCTTCGGTAATTAAATAATCCGGTATCTAACATTTTGAATTATATTGCCTCAAGATAATAGGTGCTATCTAAAATCCTTAGAAGCCGGAACTTTATCCAAGGCATTAAATGGCTTTACGTGATTGATAACCACGTTACAAGTACCCTCGCGGCGAGTGACTCTTCCCTTGATTATTATAAATGGTGACCGGAAAGTATATTCGTAGCGTTCGTAGGTTTTGCCGAATACCATGCAAGGGATGTGCCCGAATTCATCTTCCAACGTGATGAAGACCACCTTGCCGCGGGGGCGCTGGCGGCGGATAACGAGGCCGGCGGCCAGGATGGGAGCACCGTCGCGGAGGGAATCGATATCCTTGCTAGTGCGGAAGCTCTTGCTAAAGCGCGGGCGCAGCTTGGACATGACGTGCCCGTCCGGGTAAAGGTTGAGGACGTTGTACTCGCCCTGCATTCGTTCCCAGTCACTAGGGCTAGCTAACTCGACAATGTCCTGCTCTACGGGAAGGGGAAGAGGTAATTGAGTATTGATGGGGCGGTATCTTAAGCCGATTTCCCACTTTACCATGCGGCGGTTGGGTTCGAGGGCATCGAAGGCGCCGGCGGAGGCCAGATTAAGAGCTACCTCTTCCAGCACGCCAGTATGCTCTAAAAACTCGCCGATGGTTTTAAAGTCTCCCTGTTTCCTGCCCGCTTCAATAGCTTTAGCAGAAGCTTCACCCAGCCCTGTAACGTTCAGGAAACCGATACGCAGGGAGTTACCTTCTATCAGGCACTTGGACTGGCTCTTATTGATATCCGGGTTCAGTGTATTGATACCGTGCCGCCTGGCATCTTCTTTTAATGTTTCCAGGTTATAGAAGCCCATGGGCTGCTGGTTGAAGATAGCCACGAAGAACTCCAGCGGGTAGTAACACTTAAGCCAGGAGGCCTGATAGGCGGTAACACCGAAGGCGAAGGCGTGGGACTCCGGGAACATGTACTGGCCGTTGAATTTATCAAAGACCTTTCTCGCCTGCTCTTCCGTCACGCCGCGGTCTTTGGCCCCGGCGAGGAACCGGGCGTAATACTGCTCGAGCAGCGCCTCATTGTGATGGCGGCCGAAGGCGCGGCGCAGACGGTCGGCCTCCGAGGGGGAAAAACCGGCGACGTCGATAGCCAGCTGGTTGACCTGGTCCTGGAAAAGAATAATGCCCAGTGTGCGCTCCAGTGAGCGTTTTTCCAACGGGCAGTCATAAACGACGGGTTTCCTTTTAGAGCGCCGCGCCAGGTACTCATGGACGCCGTCATTAACGCCCACGCCCGGTCTCACTGCCGCCACCTCGTGCGCCATGTCCAGGAGATTACGGGGGCGGAGGCGGGTGATGGTCTGCATCTGTGCGGCGGACTCCACCTGGAAGATGCCGATGGTATCGCCTCTACAGAGCATATCGTAGACTTTAGCGTCCTCGAAGTCGATGCGGGACATATCGATACGCTGCCCGGTGCGGGCTTTTATCATCTCGACGGCGTCCTGGAGCTGGGACAAAGCCCCGAGGGACAAAAAGTCGATTTTCACAAAGCCGGCGTCGTCGATGCTGTCCTTGTCCCACTGGCAGACGTAGCGGCCTTCAATGGCGGCGCGCTGGACGGGGACGATATCGGTGAGGGGAGTCGAGGAAAATATCATCCCGCCGGGGTGCTGGCCGGCGTACTTGGGGAAGCCGTCCAGTTCAGCGGCGAGGCGAACTAAATCACGCCAGACAGGGGCATCCACTTTATCCGTAAAGCCGGGCATTTTAGCCATCTTTTTACCGAGCTTGCGGGCGCTGCCCCAGTCCGACTGTTTGGCCAGGTGGTCGATTTCCGCTTCCGGCAGCCCTAAAGCTTTGCCGAGGTCGCGGACGGCGCCCTTTATCTGGTAGGTGGCAATGGTGCCGGTGAGCGCGGCGTGGCGCCAGCCCCACTTGGCGTGCGTGCGCAGAATCAGCTCCTCGCGGATGGAGCGGGGGAAATCCAGGTCAATATCCGGCGCGCTGGACATGGTGTCCGCGGGGAGGAAGCGCTCTAAAGACAGGTTGTACCGGAGGGGGTCGATGTGGGAAAGGCCGATGAGATAGCCCGCCAGCAACGCCACTGAAGACCCGCGGCCCCGGCCGGGGGGATTCTCTTCGACAGTCAGGGACGGGTCGCTCAAGCCTAAATCTATCATCACTTCCCGGCCGAGCACGATGACCTCGTGGTACATAAGGAGGAAGCCGGCCAAGTTGTATTTCTTGATGAGGGCGAACTCTTCTTCCAGGCGTGCTTTAACGGCGGGCGTGACCGAACCGTAGCAGCGGACGGCGGCCTCGTAACAGAGCTTTTCCAGGTAGGAGTGGGGGGTAAAGCCCTCCGGGACGGGATAGTCCGGGAAGATATAGCCCAAGTCTTTAGTCAGGTCTAAAGTGCAGCTTTCCGCGATTTTCACCGTATTCGCTAAAGCCTCCGGGCAGGCGCGGAAGAGGAAGGCGAGTTCCGCTTCCGGCCGCAGATAAAACTCCGAGTTGGGGCGGCGCTCGCGGTGGGTCTCTTCCAGGCTTTTACAGTTTTTCACGGCCACTAGGCAGTCCTGCAACTGGTGCCTTTCTCTAACGTGGTAGTGGACGTTGCCGGCAGCGGCGACCGGCGCGCCGGTTTCTTTAGCCAGCTTGAGCAAAGCGGCATTGCGGGCGGTATCGCCGTAGACGAGGTTGTGCTGGAGCTCAATATAATAGTTGCCCGGCCCGAACCAGTCCATATACTGCTTAACTAAAGCACGAGCGTCATCAAGCTTGGATTGAGAGACCAATTGGGCGAGCTCGCCGCGCTGGCAGCCGGAAAGGGCAATGAGGCCTTTGGAGTGTTCCGGCAGGAGGCGGGGGAAAAGCTGGGGGTCGTTGCGCTCGCCGGTGTTATGGGCGGAGGTGAGCAGGCGACAGAGGTTTTTATACCCCTCCCCGTCTTTAGCGAGGAGCGTTAAATGAGAGCCGCCTTCCAGCGTGACCTCTGCGCCGATAATGCCGTGGAAGTCTAAAGATTTACAGAGCTGGGCGAAGCTCATGGCGCCGCAGAGGTTATCATGCTCGGTAAGGGCCAGCCCGCGATAGCCGAGCTCTTTGGCGCGCACGACGAGCTCTTCCAGCGACGAAGCGCCGTCGTGGAAGGAGTAATAGCTGTGGCAATGAAGTTCGGAATACATAACAAATAACCAATAACCAAGATACAAGCACCAAACAACAAGTAAAAGATTACTCCACCCCTTTTCCCCACTGGATTCCAGCCTTCGTTGGAATTACAAACCGGAATCCCTTAATATGCCTGCTCGTACCATCCCCCCGTCGTCATGTCCTTATAGAACACCAGGCGCTGGCCGTTGGCGAGAAGGACGTTATAATAGACGCGGGAGACCGGTTCCGCGCGCCACCACTCGTCGTCCAAACGCCAGGTATCCTCGATGCTCATGACGGGTATCCGCCGCTTGATTATGACGGCGGTGGGGAAGCCGGCGGCGTCTTCTTCCACGGCTAAAGCCTGCGGGGTATTTACCGCCTTGTAGGTGTCAGCGCGTAGCGTCTTTCCGGTATTCTCGACCATGGTTCGATTTCCTTTACCCTGTAAATCTGGGGATTGCCCAACTTGAACTCCAGCTGCTCGATGTCGTCGGCAAGGTGCTCCTGCGCCCGCATATCGGAGAACAGGCTTTTCTGCCGCCCGCGCGGAAAGCCCAGTCGGTCGATGTGGATGCCGACCTGCTCGACGGGGCCGGGCTGGGGGTATTCTTCCATAATGCGCTTGAGGCGGGCGACGACGCTTTTAATGTCCATGGCAGGCTCTTTAAAGTTTATAGAGCGCTCCCAGTTTTCCGCGTTCCAGGTACGCGTCCAGAGAGTGAGCTTGCGGAGTCCGAGTCCCCGGCGGACAACCCCCGGCAGGACGTTAAGGAGGACCGACTCCGCCGCGGTGAGAATGGCGTCCATGGAGACGGTGACCGATGGCAAGACTACGCTCTCTTCGATGACCTCCTCCATGAAGCGGGGGTAAAGGGGGGTGTCGTCAATGCCTTTAGAGAGCTCCCAGATGCGCTTGCCTTCCGGGCCGAACTGGGACTGAAGGGGGCCGGGGGACATGGCGGCCAGCTGCCCGAGCGTCTTGATGCCGAACTCGCGGAGCTTGCCGCGGCTCTTTAAAGTCACGGGGAGAACGTCACACGGCAAATCTTTAAGGAAGCGGGCGGCATCACCGGCGAGGACTTTAAAGCCGTCCGGCGGGGCCTGCTGCGCGGCTAGGGAGGCGAGGAATTTATTGGCGGCGATGCCCATCTGCGGGGAGAAACCGGCAACCGGGGCACGCACGGCGTTAACGAGGGCTTTATCATCCGGGTAAATCAACTGGAGGCCGTCCGCGCCGATGTAAACGGAGCCTAAATCCGCGCCTTCCACGAGGGGGCTGACATGCTCCATGGCATCCAGGATTTGCTTGAAGGCGGCGCGGTAATTGGGGATATCGGCGGGGAGGATAGCGGCGCTGTCATGCCGGGCGAGCGCCTGCTGGAGGGGGGTGCCGTAACCCAGGTCTTCCAGGCCGGGGGACGTATCCACGACAATTTTCTGCGAGCCGGATTCGTCCTTATTTTGAACGACGACGGCCGGCCGGGCGGCGAGGTCCGGATTTTTGCGAACTTCACACCGCCAGGGGAAATGGGGCAGGATAACGCAAAGAATTCTCATGGCAAACATTAAGTATATAGAACAAGTGTTCTTTTGTCAATCCCCGAGATGATACGAGGTAATTTGATCAGAGAGTTAGGCCTAAACAAAAAGATGTTTTGTTCAATCCTCAATAAATTTCACATTTAATGTCAATTATGCGAGAGAATTGTTGCTGTTGAACGATTCAATGCCATATCATTCTTCGGTACACCCCATGAATATGCTGGATGCTTGAAAGCAAGGGTGCAGCTCTGATGAACAGGTCAAAATTAAAACTATTGACAAGCATCAATATGATGCTTTATGATGCAACCAATACTGAGTATAACTCTAGGTGGTATATATGGTAACTGGATATACTGCAACAAAAAGACTAGCTAGGGAGCATCCCGGTTGGCTCCCGATCGTGGAATCATGTTTGGAGGAATCTAAACATGTAAACGGAGAGTTTGCTGGGAAATGGGTGTTAGAAAGAGCAAAGGAAAGAGGCATCAATTGGTTTCCCAATCTTCGGTTATTGGTTAGTTATGGAATCTTAAAACATGAAGATACAACTAGGAATGGAAGAAGAGCGTATTATACCATAACTGACATGGATGGAATCGAAAAAGCATTATTTGAATTGGCTAATAAAAGATGATAAATCTATCGTCCTCGATTAAAGTATTTGATTTTTTTTGCGGTTGCGGAGGAACTTGCCGGGGTTTTGCAAACGCAGGAATGGATATCGTTTTTGCGCTTGACAATGACCCAATAGCCGGGAAAACATTCAAGAGGAATTTTCCGGACGTAAATTTTTTTTTACATGACATCCGAAGTTTGGCTTGTGAAGACTTGCTTCCTCTTATAAAAGAATGTGAAGGACATCCAATATTATTTTCCGCCTGTGCCCCATGCCAACCATTTACCAAGCAAAAAACAAAGCACCGCCAAAATGATAACCGCGTAAATTTGTTAGATGAATTCATCCGTTTTTTAGAATACTTTAAGGTTGAATATTTGTTTATTGAAAACGTACCTGGCCTTCAAAAAGTAAAAAGTAAGGGAGGTCCTTTTGGCAGGTTAATCCGTTCATTAAAAAAAATGGGGTACAACTATAAATATAAAGTTGTTGCATCGCAATCGTATGGCGTACCGCAAATACGAAGGCGTTTAGTATTAGTAGCTAGTCGATATCATGAAATTGATATTCCCTCCGAAACTCATGGCCCCAATGGAGAAAAACAATACTCCAAAGTAAGAGACTGGATAATTGATCTTCCTCCGATAGATGCTGGTGAGATTCACCCATTAATACCAAATCATCGAGCAGCTTCATTGTCTCCAGATAACCTTAAACGCATAGCTGCACTTGAGGAGGGTGAGGATCGTAGACATTGGCCAGACAATTTAAAGCTAAAATGCCATTCAAACGGATATAGAGGCCATACGGATGTTTATGGACGTATGAAATGGGATAAACCAGCTACCGGTTTGACTACTCGGTGTATAAGTCTTTCCAATGGCAGATTCGGGCATCCAGAGCAGGATAGGGCAATAAGTATTCGCGAAGCAGCTTGTCTTCAAACGTTTCCCCGGAACTTTATTTTTGAAGGAAACTTAAACGAAATGGCTCGCCAGATAGGGAATGCCGTTCCCGTTATTTTGGCGGAGCTTTTTGGGAAACACATTATTGAACACCTGAATAAATACGCGGAGAAATCTGAAAATGGCAAAATTTAAAACTAGCGCACGTACCGTGGATATGCTAGGACGCCAACAAATTGCCGGCATTCCAACCGCAATCAGCGAATTGTTTAAAAATGCCCATGATGCATATGCCAAGCATGTGGAGGTGGACTACATACGTTCAAATAAGTTGTTCATCCTTAGAGATGACGGCTTAGGCATGACTCTTGAGGATTTTGAAACGCGTTGGCTAACTCTTGGTACCGAAAGCAAACTTGGTACTAAAAACGGCATTATACCACCACCAAGCGATCCTGACCAAAAAATACGCCCAATACTTGGAGAAAAAGGTATAGGACGTTTGGCAATAGCAAGCATTGGTTCACAGTTATTGGTTTTGACCAGGGCGAAAAGATTCAATAAGTTACACGACCTCGTAGTTGCGTACATACATTGGGGTATATTTGAATGTCCCGGGATTACCCTTGAAGACGTAGACATTCCTTTGAGGGCAATTCCCGGAGGAGAATTGCCTTCAAAATCAGTAATCAACAGTATGCTTATCGAATTCGGTGCTAATGTTACCAGGCTTCATAAGTCAATCAATGAAAAGAAGTCTCACGAAATTCTTGATGATGCGAAGATGCTCGCAATAGACCTTCTACCAATTTACGAGTCGTTAAAAGGACCAAAATTGACGGGCGATGAGTATGGTACTCATTTTATTATCTGCCCTGCTTCCGAGCTTTTAGAGGCCGATATTGACGAACCGGATACCGAAAGAGCGCCTCGCCTACAAAAAGCTTTGCTTGGATTTACCAATACCATGACCCCCGAACATTCCGAGCCCGTGATTAAGACGGCATTTAGAGATCACAAAACCGATGATATCACTATTGACCTTATTGAGGACAGAGAGTTTTTTACTCCCTCCGAGTTTGTGAATGCAGACCACCATATTTCCGGGGCATTTGATGAATATGGTCAGTTTAAAGGTATCGTCTCAGTTTATGGAGAAGAATATAAAGATCATATTATTCCGTGGAAAGATGGAGGAGGATTACCTACACAATGCGGTTCTTTCAAGATAAACGTTGCTAACGTTCAGGGGTTAGCAAAAGAGTCAACAATTCCCATCGAGGAGTGGGGGCGCCTGGCTAATAAAATGAACAAAATTGGTGGTCTTTATATTTACAGGGAGGGTGTCCGTATCCTCCCTTATGGAGATACTGACTTCGACTGGCTCGATATCGAAAGAAACCGAACAAAAAGCGCTTCATATTACTACTTTTCATATCGTAGAATTTTTGGCGTTGTCGAAATCACACAAAAAGACAATACAAGTTTAAAAGAAAAGGCCGGGCGTGAAGGGTTCCTTGAAAATCAAGCATATCGCCAATTTAAATCCATTTTAAAGAACTTTTTTGTTCAACTTGCAGCAGATTTTTTCCGTGAAGAGGGAACATCGGCAGGTGAACGTTACTCAGAAAAAAAAGCTGAATTATCTCGTTTGGAATTGGCACGAAGAAAGAGAGAACAACTAGTATCTACGCGGAAGAAAACGTTAACGTTGGACCTCTCGGAATTTTTTAAGCAATATGAGGCCGATAAACCACGGGAAGAATCTTCCGAACTCATTCAAGATATCACCAACCAAGTGGGCCAGTTATCAAAAATCAACAATACTACATTGGCTACGGAAACACTTTTAAGAATAGATTCTTTAGCCAGACAAAAAATTTCGGATTTACAAGCACGATATCGAGTTGTCCGCCCTCGCGGGGTAGGTTTATCTCGAGCACAAGAGCGCGATTGGAACAGTTATGAAAATGCTTATATGAAGTTACAGACCGATGTATTTTCCCCGGCGAAAGAATTAATCGAAACCTTGATTAACAGCGAAGCTGAGAAAGCGCAGTTATTAATTGACCGGCATATTAGGATAGAAAGAGTCCTCGATGAAATTTCCACTGAAGCAAAAAAAGTTATCAGAGCCGAGAGTAACGAAACGCGCGTTGCCCTGACAAACACGGAAAAACAGATAATTGAAGCAATCAGAGAAAGCCTAACCAATATGGAAAAAATCACAAGGGAAATAATGAGTGAGTTTGCCCGTTTGGATTTATCCGAAATGGCCGATTCACACATTGTTGATATTAGAAGCGATTTAGAGAATCGCATTACGGAAACCAAAGAGAAAGAACAGAAATTTTTCCAAAATCTACAAGCACAATTGAAAGATATTGATTTAAGCGAAAACTCCGAGCGGTTGGACTTAATGGAAGCCTTGGAACAAAGGACAATCGCTTTGGAAGAACAGGCGGAAATCGATTTACAGCTTTCGCAACTGGGGATGGCGATTGAAATAATCAATCATGAATTCAACCAAAACGTGAGGTCCATTAGAGAAGGTTTAAAGAGATTGGAGACGTGGGCTGAACTAAACCCGGATCTCAGAGGATTATTTTTAAGTTTGAGAACGAATTTTGAGCACCTTGACGGATATTTAACATTACTTACACCTTTGGACAGGCGTCTACACAGAAATAAAGTTGATATTAACGGGAAAGAAATTTATGACTTTCTCCATGAGTTGTTTATGGAGCGATTAACAAAAGACTATATTGCACTTCTAGCTACCAAAGCTTTTCTTAAAAAGACCATTGTGGAATATCCATCTTCCATTTTTCCGGTATTTATCAATCTTCTCGATAATGCTCTGTATTGGTTGAAAGACCAACCAATTCCAAGAGTAATTACGTTGGATGCAGATCCGGAATCACTAATTATATCGGATAATGGACCGGGTGTCTCAGAAAGAGACAGAGAAGCAATATTCGAAATGGGTTTTACTCGTAAGCCAGGCGGACGAGGGATGGGACTGTATATTTCTCGTGAAGTATTAAAGAAAATAGGTTATATATTGACTCTTGACGATAGCGAATCCAAGAAAGGCGCGACCTTCCGAATACAACGAGAAAAGCTTGGAGAGGAATTCAATGAGCAACCCGAGTAATGGCATACACCAGGTAACAAAATTCGAGGACATATCTCGAGGTATTGTCGCAAGGTTTTTACAAAGTGCGGTTGTCGTCGATGATCGTGCATATTTACATGAGGTTGACCGCTCCCATCCGCACGATAATATTAACGTTCCCAAATTTGCGTCAGGGCAAATGATATCTGAACCGATCGTAGGTTCGGATACTGTTGATGATCCAAATAATACACTTGATGCAAAGACATTAATTGATGAATTTGCCGATAATGGTATAGTGTGTAGCGTAATCAGTCCGGCGTATGGGGAAGAATACGAATCAAGGGTAATAAAAGCTGCGGAAAGGGCCGACATCATTATTTTAGATTGGCGATTACAGGGGTTAACAACACTAGGAATGGATGCTGCAACGTTAGTTGCGCAAATAATATCTACCGAAAAATCGCATGAAAGAGTAAGATTAATCGCAATATACACAGCCGGTAAGCTTCCATCAATCAGGGAAAAAATCGTGCAGACATTGTCTCAAATGAAAGTTGAAGAAGATGACAATACTTTATCCGTTAATGCAACAAGAATCTGTTTATTCGCAAAACCAGGCGCGATTGGAGTAGATAGTTCCAGAATTATCAAAGAGCGGGATTTACCTCAAAGGTTGATAAACGAATTTACCCAAATAACTATAGGATTATTGTCGAATGCCGCTTTGGGAGGTCTGGCTGCCTTGCGCTCCAACACACATCGCATACTAGGAAAATTCCCAGCGTCTTTGGACGCTCCCTATTTGTCTCACCGCATTTTAAATGATCCTCCAGAGGAAGCTGAAACTCATATAGTACCTTTGATGGTATCAGAATTGGAATCGGTACTTGATGATTCCAGTGTCTCGGATTTAGTATCCATAAAAACAATTGAAAGCTGGCTAGACAGACATTTGTCCGATAAACCACCGCTTTATCGTAGAATGCATATTAAGTCAAAAGCTTCCGAAGCGGATGCAAAAAGAGTATTACTGAATCTTCTGAAAAAAGGAATAAATGCGGATGACTCATCGCATCCATTTAAAGAATGGAATAAGTTAGTGCAGACTATCAAAAAAGAAAGAGACAAGCGATCTCCAAGTAAATTAACGGAAGTTTTTACTCAGGATAGTAAATCCGGAGAATTATTGGACCGCGAGCTAGCGCTTCTAATGTCCACAAAATCACGTTACAGTTCTCCACCTCCGTTACTAACTATGGGGACAATAGTATCTGAAAAAAAACGTAAGAATAACCAATATTATGTGTGTATTCAACCCAGATGCGATTGTCTAAGGTTACCTGCCAAAGGCAGGGAATTTACTTTCCTGCCTTTGGATCCTGTAACGGATTCATCAAGTATCCTAACACACGTAATTCGGGATAACGATGAAATTAGAGAACTAAAGTTGAGTTTAAAGCTTCATCACGCGCGAAAAATTTCTCTGATGCCATTGAAAAGAGGAGAGTCGATATACGCTTTGCAAAGCGGAGAAAATTGGTTCTTTAAGCCAGTGGCTACCAAAGCAAAACCGCTAAAATGGATTGCCGAATTAAAGACCGAACATGCTCAACGAATTGCAAACGATTTTGCCAGAGAAGTGTCAAGAGTTGGACTGACCGAATCCGAATGGATACGTCGAAGATCCAAGAAAGAATAAACAAATGCCGGACTTTATGACTCCTCGGCAAAGAAGTTACGCAATGTCTCGGGTAAAAGCCCGAGATACCGGTCTAGAAAAAACGATACGCAGAGAGCTCGATAAGTTAGGTATTTCTTATGACATTTATGATAAAAACTTACCCGGAAAACCAGATATAGTTTTTATCGATAAAAAAGTTGCGGTTTTTGTTGATGGTGATTTTTGGCATGGTTACCGTTTCCTAAGTTGGAAAGATAAAATACCGTCTTTTTGGCAAAACAAGATAGGAGATACACGCCGTAGAGATAAGCGGAATTTTACAAAATTGCGTCGATTGGGTTGGAAGGTAATTCGTATTTGGCAACATCAAATCAAAAAAGACACCAGTTCGTGTATTAACCGAATAATTGCATCATTGAAGAATGTTTAATTTATGTTAACATTAAGGACTACTCATTCGTATTTTTCGATTAGGAACAAATGATTAAAAAAAAGTAGAAACTCCAGAGACAATAAATTGCCGAAAATAACAATCATCAAGTAACAATTGCTTATTTTGTTACTCAACATTCCTTACTATTGTTCAATTCCCCAGCATCCAACAATAAATGACAACGTTAAATTTCAAGAACTTGCACGTTTATCTTTGCCCTTCCCTATGGATGGAAAACGAAAACAAAAAGGAAATCCTTAGTAAGAAAAATAGGCCGTTGCTTGAGGTGGTTCATTAGCCGCCGCTTGTAAATATTTAGTCGAATTTCCAACCAGCGTGAATGGCCCCAAGATAATCTAGATAAATACATGTACGTGACTTGACGACTGACATAATTGCGTATCTCGGTAAAATCGGCCGCGTGTTCGGGATGAAATCGGCCGGGTGTTCGGAGCAAACCGGCCACCCCCTGGCAGCGCCGGACTAAGGTACAGTTTAGCTCACTTTCTCATCGCTTTCAATCTCCTTCGACTTCGCTCAGGACAAGTCCTCCTTCTTCTCAGATTTAGTAACCGGTCTCCTGGTACGCATGGAATCGCCTCTCATCTCGATCTTGTAGGCGTTGTGCAGCAGCCGGTCGCAGACGGCATCGGCCAGCGTGGGGTCGCCGATGTTGGGGTGCCAGTCTTTAACCGGGCACTGGCTGGCGATAATGGTCGCTCCTGTCTGGTAGCGGTCCTCGATTACCTCCAGCAAATCTCTCCGCTCGCCGTCTACCAGCGGGGTAAGCAAGAAGTCATCGATAATTAAAAGCTGTACCCGACTTAGCCTGGCGAGGGCTTTGAGATGAGAGCCATCTCCGCGTGACTGCTGCAGGGATTCAAACAGCCGGGGAGCGCGTACATAGAGCACGGTATAGCCGGCACGGGCGGCGGCGTTGCCCAGGGCGCAGGCGATAAATGACTTACCGACGCCGGTCGGACCGCTGACCAGTACGTTACGATGGGCGGTTATCCACTGGGGATTAGCCAGTTCCAGCATTACCTGCCGAGAAATTCCGCGGGGTGCGCCGTAGTCGATATCCTCCAGGGCAGCCTCCTGGCGGAGCTTGGCCTTTTTAAGCAGCCGGTGGAGCCTTAAATTGTCGCGGTACAGTTTTTCATCCTGCACCAGCAGCCCCACGAATTCGTCATGGGGCAGTGCCGCCTGTTTAGCGTCAGCCAGCCTTTCCTCAAGGCTCCGCGCCATACCGTATAGCTTTAATGAGTGCAGGATAGACATAGTCTGTTGATTAAGCACAGCTTGTTACTCCTTTCATTGGTAATATTCCTGTCCCCGGATATTCTGGTGCGGCGGCAGTCCCGACAGGCTGTGCTGCTCGCCGTTATCCGGCTGGCGGTCGAGCCCGGCGGACAGGATGGCCTTCAGCGACCGGTAAGAGCAGGTCTTAAACTTGAGCGCCCGGCGCGCCGCCGCTTCGACACGCACCGGTTCGTAATCACGGGTCAGGTTAATGATACCCAGGCATGCCTTGTAGCCCTGCTCCGGGTAAGGGCGGCCGGCAAGGACTGCTTCCACCAGCCGGGCGGTAGCCTCTCCGGTCTTGCCCGCCCACTGGATAAACCGGGCCGGGTTCCACTCGGCGTAGTAGCGGTGTGACAGCGGCATGTGCTCCGGGAGCGTGGTGTAGCCGCCTTTGGCATAGGACCGGGTATGGGCGGCGACGCGCTCACCCTTGTGGAAAGCTTCGATAATCGCCGCGGTCAGCCGGATGTCCAGTCTCTCATGTAAAAGCTGGTAGGGCACGCTGTAGTAATGCTCGTCTACTTCGATGTGGTAATTGAGCTGTACCCTGGCCTTATACCATTCGGCATATTCGTAGGGTCTCTGTGGTAGCGGTAAAGTATTGGGCCGGTCAGTAGTTTCAAACAGCTCCCGGCGTGACTTCTTGAGCTTTTTCAGGGGACGGCTATTGAGATGCTCCAGGCACTCGCGGATAGCGGCATTAAGCTCGACGAGGCTGTAGAAAGTGCGGTGGCGTAACACCGCCAGTATCCACCTCTGGGCGATGAGCACGCCGCTTTCGACTTTCGCCTTGTCCCTGGGTTTCCGCGGACGCGCCGGCAGCACGGCGCAGCCGTAGTGCTCGGCCATGTCTGCGTAGGTCGGATTTAACTCAGGCTCGTACTTACAGGCTTTGCTGACGCCGCTCTTGAGATTATCCGGTACCAGCACCCGGGGTACACAACCAAAGTACTCGAAAGCCCGCCCGTGAGAGCCGATCCAATTCGGTAACGTTTGCGACAGGGTGGCTTCGGCATAGGTGTAGTTGGAAGCTCCCCAGACGGCGACAAATAGCTGGGTGAGCATCAGCTCGCCGGTAAGCCGATCGACGATAGACAGTCCATCGGAGTAGTCGATGAATAATTTCTCGCCGCCGCGATGCTCCTGGCGCATGCAGTAATCGAGCTTTTTCCGCCACCGCCAGTAATGCTCGCAAAACTGGGTGTACTGGTAGCCGTCCGGGTGTTTTTCTTTGTACTCCAGCCATAACTGGGAGAGCGTCAGGTTGAATTTACGGTAGGTACGTAACTCATTGTAAATGTGCTCGCAGTCCGGCGGCGGACGTTTGACCGTACTCGGTATATGCTCGGTGGAGAACAGACGATCTTCGAGCTGGGCCTCGGCCATGGCTGACGCTTCCGGCCAGCTTAGCCTGGCGGCGGCTGCTCTTCTGAGATAATCGGCTACCGTGCTCCGGGAGATCTGGCAGCTCCTTGATATCTCCCGCTCGCTGATGCCGCAGTCTAATTTTAAACGTAGAATCTCTTTGATCTTACGCACGGACAATCTCCTGTTGGACATGAATCACCTCCAACGGTGATTCTATGCCATTGTATTGTCCGGCGCCGCTCCGATGGGGGGTGGCCGATTTACTCCGAAAGGGTGGCCTACTTTACTCCGAAAGGCCGGCCGGTTTGGTCCGAAAAGGTGGCCGTTTTAGTCCGAGAAATGCACATAATGTAGCATATTATTTACCCAAATGGCAATGCACTTAAGTCGATACCACTTAACACGGCGTAAGCGTAGTATATACCAAAGACCTTTGGAATGGGATTAGTAAAAGTGTTGCTTGAAATGTTTCCTCTATTTTGGAATCGAAACTGTTATGGAAAAAGTACAAAAAAAAGGGATACACAATAAAAAACCCCGAATTATCATATTTGGGGGCGCTAGAGGAATGGGGTTGTGGATTGCAAATTTTCTTGCTCGTTCTGGTCACGATATTATCATCGCAGATATTTACGAAAAAACTCTTGAGATTGCTAAAGAGCATAATTTTATAGGTGTAATTCTCAAAGGTGATGATCTCACCTCTGTTCCAGTTAAAGGTGGTTATTTCGATTGTGACGTCGCTGTAATTGCGGTAACAATTAATGTTACACCTGACGTTATACGACAGGTTGGTCCTCAACTCAGGCCAGGTTCGCTTCTAATGGATATTACTTCGATAAAGGGTCCTGCAATGAAAGCCATGGACGAAGCCGTGGGCTCTAATGTGAGCGTTTTAGGAACACACCCCATGTTTGGTCCGGATGCTCTCTCCTTCCTTGGGCAAACATGTGTTCTTATCCCAAGCCAATCCCATCCTTCAGAACAATGGTTAAAATGGTGGTTAGATTTACTCGAACAGGAACATGCTCTTCATATAATATCTACCGCTGAAGAGCACGATCAAATGATGCTGGCTGTGCAAGTATTACTGCACTATGTTTTGATATGTTTTGGCGCGACGCTTCCCAAAATCGGTGTAAATCTAAACCAAGTTAATAAATTTAAAAGTCCATTATATGAAATTATGGTAGGGCTAATTTCACGTATCTTATCTCAACCTCCTGAAACCTATTACTGGATTCAGAAAAATCCCTATGGAGAAAAAATCAGGGATCTTTTTATTAGGTGTTCCAATGAAATATCCGACACATTAAAAGGAAATTCTTTTCTTCAATATGATAAACTCCGCTTGGGTATACGTGAAGATATTGGTGAAACAAATATCGCAGCATTTTCTTCTGTTGCGGCTACGATAATGAGAGATCGTGCCTATCAAAAGAAAACTTTACTTGAAACTGAGGGTAAGATAGTTTGTATAGAGAATGTTGAGTCCCACAAAATTCATTATGGCCGTATCAGAAAAATTACTCCAGATATAGTTACTATCGAAAAGCTGAATAAAAAAGGGGAAATTGTAACGGTTAGTTTGAAAAAGGCACGTTTACTCAATCCTGAGGAAATAAACAAGTGGAAGCTACAAAATCTACGAATGAAGGCGAAGCAACTTTCATTTATGGTAGCTAAGGAAGCAGATGCTAACTATATTGCGGGTTTAGTTTCAAACCGATCAAATATTGCAGAGGTCGCAGTTATAGACGATTATTCAGACTCCGAGAAGATGATTGGAAAGAAAAAGATAACGCTAGTGATAGAAGTAATTAACGATATTGAGGGAGAAACTGCATATTTTGAAATTCAGAACTTGCTAAGGGGAATAGGATGTTTTATATTATGATAACTTAATCTTGTATTTCAACTATGTAAATGGGGGGTCAATAAATGGCTTCGAATGGTCCTAACGAGGTAGGTGTAATTAATCCGAAGTTCTTTTACCAATACGGGAGAGAACTTAGTCTGTCGCGTCTTGAAATACACGAATGGACGACTTTATTAGACAAATTAAGAACGTCGAACCTTGATATATATACTCTACTTGGTCCCTTCGATTTATTATGTAAAAACTACTATACAAGAAGAACCTACGAATTACCAAAATTGTTTGCAGATTATAATATTCCCATTTCCCTATTTTCAAACCCTACGCCATTCGCGGTTGACAGTATCGAGAAGTTTGAGAATTTTGAGCTGGATTGGCAAAAAGAGGTAAAGTTAGCACCTACAGTGGACAACCTGAAATGTTTGGATGAAATACAACGTGATTGGAATTCCGTATCTAGTGTAGCCAGAGACAAACTTATTGAGAGTGGGGCTATATTCCCTAAACCTATTAACAAGAATAGTCAGCATGAAAGTAAAGGAACAAAAGCTTTCGTTTTTTTCAAACTCCCAGTGACTACACCTACGGATTTTCAACTACATAAAATGATTCTTAAGACTCGAGTATTCTCTAATTGGATGAATAGTATCGTCGGATTGTATTGGAGTACATGCGCAGACAAATACCATTGCGTTGTGGAAATATACGTGAATGATTGGCAACAGCTTAAGCAATTTGTCATGGATGACTGCCAGAGTATCAAGGAAATACAGGTGGAAACTGCTACCCACATTGTCATGTATTCGGTAACAAATAGACAAATACCTGTCTCTGAAGTCTTAAGGGGAGTACCACTTACACCAAAGACCACCCAAAAGTTGAAGTTAGACGAGATATTGGCAAAAAAGGAAGGGGTAGAGATAGAATTCAAATCAACTCTTCGCTGGGATATCAACGCCAATCAACTAAACAAACAAATGGAAAAGAACGTTGCTAAAACGATAGCAGCGTTCATGAATACAGAAGGTGGTACCTTAGTTATTGGTATGGCTGATGATCGTAGTATTTACGGACTTGAAGCTGACATTAAATCACTGGGGCGGAGAGATATAGACGGTTTTGAAACAGATCTACTTCGCGTGATTAGAGAGTATCTAGGTCAAAATAACGCAAAATATGCCCCATATTTGATAGAACAACGGGACAATAAATCCGTATGTATTGTCTACGTGGATGGAAGTCCTATCCCGGTTTCTCGGCCGGTTTATTTGACAGATGTATCAATATCGACAAAACCACAGGAATTTTGGGTACGGATGGGAAGCTCAACTATCCAACTCAATATGTCTGAAGCAGATAAGTACAGAAGGGATCATTGGCCAGACTACAAAGCCTAGTGAAAAGCTTAACGATTGGGGTGTGAGATTTTCGAAACTGTTGCCAAAGACTTGAAAAGAAGCTTATATAGAATGCTGGAAGACGTTTGTGAGTTAGAAGTCACAAGTTAAATCTGTAAGAGGACATCAAACTTCTCAGGTTAACTCATATCTACATTGTGATAAGAAAAATTATGAGTATCTTTGTCACGGTAGAGGCCGCAACGATTTTAGCCAGTTTGAGAGAGTTTCTTATCTCGCAAAGCATTGAGTATTATCTCGTTGGGGGGTATGTTAGAGACGGGCTCCTGGGACGGGCTACTCGAAGATATTGATATAACCGTCGCTGGTAATGCTCTTAAGTTAGCCAAACAGGTAGCAAATGTCTTTGAAGGTACATTTGTATTACTCGACGAGATAAATCAGGCTGCACGAGTAGTTTTAATGCAAGAGCAGGGAAGATGGTATTTGGATTTTACAACCATGAGAGGATCAATAGAAAGTGACCTCGGTAAGCGTGATTTCACCATTAATGCCATTGCTTTTCAATTAAGACAAATTGACAATGAATGGAATCGAATAAATCTCATCGATCCCTTAGATGGCGTTGGCGATATTAAAAGGAAGCTGATAAAGGCGACAAGTGACGCTGTGTTTCTCGATGATCCGGCCCGCCTTTTACGGGCGTTTCGTCTGGCTGCTGAATTGGATTTCTCTATTGATGACCAAACCGAAGTCCTTATACAACGTGATTACAAGGGTATTACCAGTATCAGCGGTGAAAGAATCAGAGACGAGTTCATTCGTATTCTTAATACAAATAAAGCTGTAGATATCCTGCATCACCTTGACCGAATCGGCCTTCTGGATATTCTTATCCCAGAACTAGCTGTATTTAGAACAGCGCAGGGACCAGAAAAGAATTCATATAATATTTTAGAACATTCTCTGGAAACGATTGAAGCTTTAGAGAGTCTTCTATCTGCCACGGAAGAAGAGGATATTATTCCCATAAAATATGCTGTAGAAATAACCAAGTACTTCAAGGAAGAAATCGTCGTCGGCCGAACCAGGAAAGCGTTATTGAATTTAGCTATATTACTTCATCCTACAATTAAACCCCAAAGTAAGAAAACAAGAGGTAAAAAAACAAAGAAGTCTTTTCTAAAAAATGACCAATATGACGCAACAATTACCAATACTATTTTGGAACGGCTTCGCTTTAGTTCAAGAGAAAAGAGAATAATTATAAAAGCACTGTTTCAACAACTAATATTTGAACACCTCATCGATACTTCGGAGTTCCCAAAATCACCAGATATTAGTGGCTACTTTAGGCATACCGAATGTGCTAATATTGATGCGATATTTCTAGGTTTGTCTCACCATGCAGCAACCCATGGTTTTCAAAGTGGAAATTGGTACAAAAAATATATGGAAATAATTGACTATATACTGACCAAATGGTTCCAAGAAAAGGCATTAGTCACGTCTCCAAAACTTATTAATGGTCATGAATTGATTAATCATTTTGGGCTAACACCAGGGCCTGCAATAGGTGAGTTATTAGAATCTGTGCAAAAGGGTTATGTTGCAGGAGAGATAGAAACTAGAACAGATGCTTTCAACTACGTAAAAAAAATACTTAAACGTTAGGAGGATAGAAATGGCTTTTGAAATAGTCTTCTTAGGAACCGGGGGCTCTATCCCTTCAGAAAATCGCAATCTGAACGCTACATTATTAAAAAGTCATAATAAAAGATTTCTTATTGACTGTGGAGATGGCGCTCAATATCGCCTCTTTCAAAAAGGAGGTCGGCTTGGAGACCCTTTTAATATTTTGATCAGTCATGAACACATTGACCACATCGCTGGGCTAGCGGGTCTATTATTTACGCTAGATCTACGCCAAGGTGCACCAATGGATATCAATATTTGGGGTGGGGTATTGGTTCTTGAAAAAATAGCATGTTTACTCCAAACATTTATAAATTTGCAGTGGCTACGGATTCACTACAATAGGCTCACATCAGATTTAAATCAAAGTGATTATCAAACTAAACAAAAAGACTTCTCGCCTCGCAAAGTTAAAGATACTTTAGGCTTTTTCTATGAAGAAAAAATACAAAAAGGTAAGACAAAGAAGCAAACGGTATCGGATTTGATGAAAATAGCATCAGAATGGCTACAGGGTAATGCAAATAAAGTCAAATCAGATGTTCTTTGGGACGATGAGATTACCTGCAAAGCTTTTCGGACTCATCACACGCAAAGTTCTTTTGGATTCATTTTTGAAGAGAAGGGAAAAAGAATATTTTTGCCTAAAGAGGCAGAAAAGCTCAATATTCCAAAAGGCAAGATTTGGAAGCAATTAGAAAATGAGCCAGAAGTGAAGCTTCCTGATGGGAGGATTATCAAACAGGAAATGGTGCTTTCACCCCTTGTTAAAGGTAAAAAAGTAGTCTTATTAACTGATACGCTTTTTAATACCGACCTTATCAGTTTTTGTGAAGGAGCAGATTGCCTTATTGCAGAAGCAACTTACTTAGAAAAAGATTCTGAGAAAGCCAAGGAATTCAAACAACTTACTGCAACGCAGGCAGGTATTTTAGCAAAAGAGGCAGGTGTAAAAAATCTGTATTTGAACCATATAACGAATAGATATAGAAAAGTTGAAGTAATTTTGAATGAGGCAAAAAAAGAGTTCCCCGGGGTCGTTGTAGCAGAAGACCTTCAAGAAATAAAAGTCTAGTATTTTTCCCTTAAATTTTTAAAGTATATCTATAGCTAAGATCATAATAAAAAATTAGAATATCACCTCAAGTCATATAAATGACTATTATGGAATATCAAACACTCAGATGATTACTTAACATTAAGTAGATTGTTGGGTCACAAAAGCTTGTTATGTGTGATTTAGTAAAATAAGAGGGCTGGACATCCCGATACTGGGAAATTCCAGCCCTTTTGAATTCTGTCGGTTATGCCAGAGAAGACCTAGGCTTTGCCTATCTTAAACATCTTGGTTCCACAGGTCGAGCATACGCCCTGAGTTGCCGGCTTACCATTTTTCATGGTTACACTTTTCGCGCTTTTCATTTCTTTCTTGGTACGGCATTTCATACAATAAGCTTGCATTGAATACTCCTTCTTAATATTTACTACGAACAAGTATAGCATTCCCTGTACTGGTGTCAAATTACCAATGGCATGGGAATTTTCGCCGACGCTTCCAGCTTTGATTTTACCCATTTTTAGTAAAAATACCAGCGTCGTTGAAGCTACCGGGGAAACAATTGTTTGCTCCGGTTTAACTCGCGATTTTTGAGAGTCCCGGCCCAGCCTCGGCAAGCATTATTTCAGTTAAACTTAATCATAAACAAGGGCAAAATAAAAAGGGGCCTTGGGGAGAAATTCCCCAAGACCCCTTCTCCGGGATCTATGCGTTATTCCTAGAATTGAAACAACGCGAAGAAAGCCCCGGGGATTTGAGTGGGTTAGTACTCTTCCGGGAAGAGGATGGTCGTCACGGAACGATCAGCCTCGGTAATGATCCAGATTTTTGGTAGACCGGGGTTTTCATAAGCTGAAAATATGCGCAGGTTGCCTTCCTTAAGAGCCAGGTTATTCTCCGCTTTATCTTCCTTGGACATATTTCCCCAGTCCCCGGTTGCATGGCGGGCCAGGCTTTTGGTCACGAATTCGGCAAACTCCGGGTTCTCAGCCACCTTATCGTTAACCCCGGCCGTCATCATCAATTTCCCGAGACGAAACTTGGTGTTAGCCATTGCCACAAAAAGTCCTCCTTTTTAAGTAAAAGTAGTTTTAATCCTTGAATTTGGTTATCGAGAGACAGGCATAGATGGGGTGCTGCCGTATTCCTTTGCCTTCTGCTGTGATTTCAGCACATCCTGGGGGATATCCCGGCGTAATCTGTCGATGGCTCGCTTGATACTGCCGTCGTATCGCTTGTGGTCCCAGCTATTTTCGCCGCCGGTGACCCTTTCGATTTCCGTCAGAATACTGAAGATGCTCTGGTCGACATACTGCGGCAGGTTTGGGATTTGCTTGGCTGCCTGGAGCACGTTGCGTACGCTTTCGAGTGTTTTGGCTGCCTGGTTAATCAGTTCCTCCACCTTATCGGCTGCCTCGATCACTTTTAAAGCGTTCCACCTGATAGGCACAATTTCTCCTCCTTCCCAGGGCATGGGTAGCCCTGCAATCTTAGTGGATAGATTGGGAGCGCTTACTCTCTTCAGTTATTTGCTCGTCTTTCCAACTGTCCCGAGCGGACTTCCATAAAAAGTACGTAACCGCTGATGCTTTCCCTGCCATTGAGGACTTACGTTTTTCCTTGCTCGGCCTCTGCCAATCGGGCATCGGCGCTCCCTGCCCCTGAAAGCCACAAAAAAAGGGCAACCGTTCCCACGTGGGGTTCACCCTGATAGGGTTCTCCCTGAAGGGGAACGATTACCCCTGAAATAGACAAAAAGAGGCGAAGGTAAACCCTCGCCTCTTTTGCGTGGCTGTGTTCGGTCAAGCGTTCAGTTTATACGGCTACCGGCTCTTTTGCCTTATGCTTACGCTTCGGCTTGTCGGCTTTCGTGATTGCTTCAGCTTCGGCTACCGCTTCGGCTGTCTCGGCGTCCTTCGGCTCGGTTGGCTTGGATTCCTCGGCTGGTGCTGTCTCCGCTTTCGGCTTCTGGCTGTCACCCGTTATCATCGGCATGTTAACAAGCTGATAACCATCAACCTGAAACAGGACGGGCGATTTACCATCGGTGAGCTTCAAGTCCACCATACCGTCACAGGCTTTTAAGGCATCGGCAAGATACCTGCCGTCAAGTCTTACCTTATTTACCTCACCCTCGATGTCGGCTGGCATGACCGTCCGCCCCTTATCATCGGGGCTGGACAGCATCACCAAGCCGTTATCAAGCGTGATGTCTATCGGGTAAGACTTGCTATCGGCGAGTATCTTGAGGGAGTTAATCGCCTTGCCAGCTTCAACGGTGTCGAAGTGGACAACGGTTTTTACCTCACTCGGAATGAGCTTCTCGTAATCGGGGAAAGTGCCGTCAGCACTTTGGAAGCTATACCGGATTGCTTCGGTATCAATTACGAGCTTCATTCCGTCCAGCTTCTCACCGCTTGCCTCAAAGGACAGGTTAACCCGCCTTGCTTTCCGCAGGACGTTGGCGATACCCGCCAGGTCATCACGTACTATCAGGGCTTGCCCCTCACCGTCAAAGTCGATGCTCTGGACTGCCAGCCTGAAACCATCGGCACTTACCAGCTTTAGCTTCCCCTCACCCGCCTTGAACAGCACACACTGTAAAACAGCGCGGTTGTCCTCGGTAGCGGTGAAGGGGAGCGTCCGGTTAAGCGCCTCGGCAAGCTCGACATTCCCGATGTTAGGCTTGACGGTGTTGTTAGGGCTTACCCTGACCTCGGCGATGGTCATCGGCGTTTTCTCGCCTATCCATGCCATGTCCTCAAGGTAACTGGCATTGTTACCGCAAATTACCTTGAGGCGTTTCCCGATGCCATGCGACTCGCTATCAGCACCATTGGCGGGGACAATCTTGACCACGTTTGACCCCGCAATCGCCTTAAGGTAACCGAGTAACCCTTTCCGCCCAACAGAAAAGTCCAGCAGCATCAGCCTTTCCGCCAATGCTCTGGACAGGGCGTTTACCAGCGTAGCCTTATGAGCTACAAAGCCGTTACCTGAACGCTTGCCCAAAATATTCAGTTTTTCCAAGTTTAGTCACCCCTTTTGGCTATCCGGCAGACGGGCAACTCTGCCAGCTTCACCTAGTAGTCAGCCTTGTCCGCCGTAACCTTTTGGTGCAGGCGGGCTTCCGTTAAGCTGCGAGACGCTAGCCTTAACGTGCTGCCACTATTGTATTTGGGCAAAGGGGCTTAAATGTTACCCCCTGAAACAGGGAATTTTGTTCACGTTTCCGCATTTTACAAAGGTATTTTCGTTCACTACCAGTCAAGGCTATTCCATCCCGTATCTTTTCACCGATGAGTATTAACCGTTCGGGGCTGGTCAATAGGAATGTTTTACAATCAAGCCAGACGTCTAAGTCTAACGTTTTATCATCGGCTATCAGGTTACCAAGCTCGGTTAAATTGCCTTCACCGTCTGTGATAGATTTATTGAGGCTTTCTATCTTAACCAGCTTGGGACACTTGCCATACAACAAGCCCCTTTTACATGCCTGCCGTTGTTTATTGCTACACCGCCCGCAGTCCAAGCCGTTAACCTGTCGGTAGTGTTCCCGCCAGTATTGGGCTTTGGCGAAGCTGGCAATCCGGTACATCCAGCTAGGATTATCAGGCTTATGGCCGTTGCTTTTACCGGCATCGGCAAGGTTACTGATTATCGTATGCAGTAAGTCCTCTCTATCCGGTACGCTGCTGGCGAAGGGTAAGGCTACCTTATAATAGATTAGCCACTGCCCCTGTAAATGGTCATATTCGTTACTGTTACTTGTGTGTTGCTTTCGCCTTGTGTTTGACCTAGACTTGATGTGGCGGGGCTTTGCCTTTATGGTTTGACAGCTTGCGGGCTTTCTACACCACTGACAAATGCCCTGCCTCTCTTTTAACGTCCAGACCCTACCACACTGACTACAGTGCCCCTGATGACCATCGTTATCGCCATTTGGTGCTGCTGGTGCTGCTACGTTTGAAACCATGCTTACCCCCTTTCATGGGGCAAGCGTTCAAGTAATGGCTCTGCTGATATTAAGTTTTTAAGGTGCATTATTTTTGTTTTTTGCGTTGTTTTTGAAACAAAAAACGCATTGAACAACTATCTAATTGTTGAACAAAAGGAACGATTGTGCATTAACAGAATGAACCTATATTTTCATTATTTTTTCGACAAGGGAAAGGATGAGTCGGGCGGGAATTTTTTGCAACAAACAGATTAGCTGGCGGTTTATGTGCAGGCAGTCTAAAGATCAACCGGTAAGGCGTGGTAGAGAAAATTTAGGGCATAGATATATTACAGACGACAGAATTACCGTGTAATTATTTAGTACGATTTTAGAGGGTTGATTTACACTCAGTGCAAAAAGACGTTTTATGCTGGGGGTACCTAGATGATTAACTTGGATTTTTGTCTTTTTCAAGTGAAGCTAATACGAGGTCTTTAGCGCGGCTGGACCCCATCCATGGCAACAGAGCGAACGCGTGCCCGGGAAATTCTTTTGGCCGTGGGGCGAAATCCCCAGCGGCGTTTCAGCGAGGGAGATTGCTTGAGTTGAGAAATAATATATTCCAGTTCAATATTATCCAATTCACCACCCCAGCCGGGCTTCAGGAGATTTTCTCTGTAGAAAGCCGAAAACTGCGCAGATTTTTCTTCGACGATCATATTATTTCCTC
The DNA here is from genome assembly GCA_963796365.1 of uncultured Chloroflexia bacterium. GTDB lineage: Bacteria > Chloroflexota > Dehalococcoidia > Dehalococcoidales > RBG-16-60-22 > RBG-13-51-18. The sequence goes on along the minus strand of CAWCLJ010000004.1, from coordinate 1,913,405 downwards.
CGGCCGTATAGAGCGGCATGGGGATTTGCCCATTCAGAAATCTTGGCTTTCCGGCCTTTACCAGTGATACGGAAGTATTTCCGCGGTTGGCCTTCAGGATAATTTGATTGGAAGGCGGATTTCTCTATCTGGCCAGTGAGTTCCACCCAACCCAGTTTTTGCAGCATGGAAAAATACACCACGAAAGAGTGGAACCGGCAGCCATTGGCTTTATAGGGCATCCTGGAAATAAGCCTATCCGTGATTTGCTCGATACGCCCCGGGTCGATGGCCCGCTTTTCTTCTTTAGCCCGTTTCTCTTCGATCCTGGTGGCTCTGTCCACCGCGGTAGTACGGATCAAGAGCGTCTTATATTGGTAGAAGATATCGCTTTGATAAGACCCTACAACTGGATCGATCTTTAGCGACCCTTGCGGTCCTCTGCCCAGCATGTAGTCCCGTATAAATAAACCCAGACCGATCGTGCGGAGAAAACCGCCGCGTTTAGGTTTGAGCGGTTCCGTTACCATTGGGTTTCTCCCAAAGCTTGTCATACCAGGTCTTCAGTTCTTTACCATCTACTTTTCGATATTTAGCAGTGGTGTTGAAGCTCTGGTGGCCTAAATGCTCTTGAAGCATGCGGAGTCCGGTTCCCGAGTCATCTATCTTTATAGCGTTGATTGCGAAGGCATCTCGTAACTTGTGAGGGCTGACGTTGTGTACTTTTCCCGTTTCGGGGTTTATCAGTTTTGGCAGCCCGGCTTTTTCCGCACATTCCCTGATGATTTGCCAAGAGCGATGGCGATTGATACCAAAGATAACTACTTTATCGTCTCTTACAACTGGGCCACCTCGCTTGATAAAGTCTCTATACATCCGGAGAGTCTCGTTATCAACCGGCAGCACCCGCATCCGGCGGTGTTCCTTTGCCTGGATGATCACTTTTTCAACACTTAGGCTGCAAGCAGGGCAGAATTTATGACTTCTGCTTAAGCGCGCGCCGCAATTTTGGCAGGATATATTAAGTCGGGTTTTTAAATGTTGGATGGAGATAGTTTTGTGAACAAAATCGATATTTTGGTCAACTAGCTCAAGTGCTTCGCTAATACGGCAACCTAGATGAAACAGAGTTCTTATTAGAAGTTTATCGCGGAGATTGGTGGCCGCGTCTTCGAGTCTCTGTATTTCTTCAGGTTCGATATACGATTTCAAAGATTTAACCATATAGGATATCTAAACTTCAGGTATTTCTTCTTTTACAGGTTTTTTAGTAAAAAAGTCCTTGTAAAAGTGCTTTATCGTTTCACCCTCAGGATCGGCCGCAGCTTTGTGTATGTTATATGCTAATGAAGTGACGTAGTTGAAAAACGCTGAGAAAGAGTATCCGCGGAAATACCCCTCCATTCTAAGGTAACCCGAAAATTCACGGATAAAGTATTCTTCTTCATCAGTTAAGGGCAAGGTCAAGATTATACGTCTATATTCCTCTTTAAGTGGTTGTTGGAGTAAGAGTTGTTCCGGTGTTAGATTGAGTTGAGTACGTAATTCTTTAGGATCGTTCATATTTACCTCCACAAATTTTGTTTTTTCTTAGAATTTCTTTATCATTTTGGCGGAGGAAAGCCGGAACTTATAAAAGGCTGGCCCCCCGACCTCCCTTCTGTTGTTCCGGCTTCTCCTCCATGCTAACTAATGTTTTTTTTCGAGGCCGACCACCTAATTTACCCCAGCTACTATATTTGTCTTTATAACGAATCGAGGTGGTCATACCGCCTTTTTTACCAATATCTTTTAAAAAGGACAGTCCATGTCTGTCTTTTGTAATGAGTCCACCTTTTCGCCCCGCTTGTTGAACGCTCATACTCATCGTAAATACCATAAAAAAAGCCTGGTGACTAATGCCACCAGGCTTATTCTTAAGCAGGAAAAAGCTAATGTGAATTGCGGTATAACGTATTATCTTTTATTTTTTAGTATCATAAATCCACCACCCTCTTTTCAATCGAGGTAATGGCTTATATTTAGAAAGCCAAGAATGAACACGCGCCAGTATTTGACGTTTTAGTTTTCTTAGTTCTTTTATCCTTTCAACTCCACTCTTTTTCATAATTTGCTCTATGGCTTTTTTCGTTTCAGGGCTAGAAGCTTCTTCTTTCAAGATATCTTCTAGAGAACACTGTCCGGATTGGAATCTTAATTCTGCGTCTAATTTACGTTTGCTCCGTTGGCTCTGTCCTTTAGCCAATTGTTTGCCAGCTAAAATGGGATGAAGATTACCTCCTGTAAGGCTTTCTGCTGTCTGTAACGCGTGCGCTACTGCTTTCTCAAATATTGCCCGATAGGCAAACTGGGGGAGTATTTCTATTACTATGGGGCCAGACTTGATCATCGGCATCCCTGAACTAGAAATACCACCTAATACCGAGACTTTATAAGGAAGCTGAGGGTATACCTTCAACTTTTGTTTTCCATAGTAATTTATAATTTTTGAATAATCTATCTCACCATCGGTTGTCTCATAACTAGAATATACACAACAAAGCCAATATTGCCACAGGTGTTCTGGTAGTTCAAGTTTATACATTACCCGCACCGCTGCTTGTTGCGCCAAACCATGTTGTTTATCTAGCCATTTTTGGCGCTCTTCGTAGGACTCCGGTAGCGGATATCCATACACAGGTAATTCCCGTGCCATTTTTATCGAACGTCCCCATTCCGGCCATTGATGCAACATCACTTCAAAAGTCTGGGGTGATAAAAAAGGACGGTCCTGTTTCCCGTATTTTTTATTATTCCCAGAGAACATAACCATATGAGCCTATCTTATATCAAACTAATTTATTCATCAATCGTTAGTTATCCCAGACCAAGACGGTTAGCTAGGTTAATGCTATCCATGACTTTTAGCGCCTCTTCTATTTTTAACTCTTGAGTGTATCGTCGAGTCATTTCAAGTGTCCGATGTCCAAGCAACAATTGAAGTAAGAAAGGGTCTTTTATTTCTCTAAGCGTATTAAGCGCAAAAGTGTGCCGGAGTCGGTGTACGGCTCCAAATCCATTGACACCTGCTCTTTTTTTAATCCTCCTAAAAGCTATATGTATACCTCCGACCTTCAGCCTGTTACCTTCTTCCGTGATCCACAACCAATCGTGGGATGATGGTTTTACTCGAAGTTCCCTTAAAGCTAAATATTTCCAAAGGGCTTTTTTAGCTATCGGTTGAATAGCGAATTGCCGCTGCCAACCGCCTTTACCAGTCACTGTACCACGACCAGATTCTAAATTGAAGTCGTGTAATCCTAGATTACCCAATTCGGATAATCTCAAGCCCGTAGTCGCATAAAGTAAGATAATTGCTTTGTTCCTGCATCCGATGAATTGCGTACTCTCATTTGAGTCCATTTCACAAACGGCGACTAATTTCCGCATTTCTTCAGAGGAATAAGGCTTTGGAGATTGTTCTTTGGGTGGATTCACCTTAATATTAGCCAGCGGGTTTTGTTCCAAGAGTTTTTCCGCAATGGCCCAACGGAAAAGAGCTCTAAGAGTACGGTAATAACGCCATCCACCTGTTTTAGAAGGTTCGCGGCAGTTTTCAGAACCGTTGCCTTTAGTACCCCAGCGATTTATTGCATTACCTGCATACGCTAGAAACTCACGCAGCATTAACGGATTTATGGCACGAGGATCATCAGGCCAATGGTGCTGGCTAGCAAACCATAGAAAACGTCGCAAATTATTCTGATAATAACTGACCGTGGATGGAACTTTTCCTTCAACCTGTAAAGAAAAGACAAATCCCTGCACGAGGGTTTGCAGGGTTAACTGAACCCTGTCTCCCATATTCTGTTTGGGGGGCCAGCCAAATATTTTTACTTATTGCCCTTGGTCTAGATCAACCTCATCTAGCTTTACTTCCGTGATGGTTGCCCATGGTCAAGAGCTTTATCTTACGTTTATGGTGGTAGCGGGTGGATTTGGACCACCGACCAAGGGCTTATGAGTCCCCTGCTCTGCCACTGAGCTACGCTACCAACCGTAGAAATATTATCAGATTTTGAAGCTGATAGTCAATGAGGGATTCCAGCTATCAGTTGTTTGCTTTCTGGCCTACACCAACCCCCTTTGGTGACACCGGATAAATTAATTGCTAATGCTGCTTGATAACGCGGATGCTTACGGCCTTGACCATCGCCACGACCTTGACGCCCTCCTTGAGCCCCATTTCCTCCGCGGATTTTCTGGTTATCAAAGCCGTTAAAGGAAAACCGCAATCAACCGTGACACGCACTTGAGAACCGGTGGGGAATATTTTAGTCACCTGGCCGGGGAAGCGATTGCGCACGCTTGTCGTCATCGCTTGCGGCGGTGTTAGGGCGAGCGATACATCATCATAAGGTAAAAGCAATGCCACGCTGCTGCCGGCTGGAAGGTCGGAACAGGCATCTATTTGCGTTTGTCCTACCCTTACCGAGCACAATCCTTCAGTCTGTTCCTCCACCACCCCGTGCAGGATGTTTCCCGCCTCCACAAAGCTTGCAATTTCCTCGGTCGCCGGGGAGGAAAAGATTTCCGCCGGCACACCAAGCTGCACGATATTTCCTTTTATCAGTACCGCGATGCGGTCGGTCAGGGCCAGGGCTTCGTTGCGGTCATGGGTAACCAGGACGGTCGTCATTTTTGTCTCGTTAAGGACCGATTTAAAATCTTCCAGCAATGCCTGGCGGGTCGGCCCGTCCAGGGCGGTAAAAGGCTCATCCAGGTAAAGGATTTCCGGCTGCAGAGCAAAAGCGCGCGCCAGGCTCGTCCTTTTCTGTTCGCCGCTGGAAAGCGTCCGTGCCTGCCTTTTGGCCAGCGCCGCGATGCCGAAACGCTCGAGCCACTTTTCGACCCTTGTTTTGATATCCGAAGGCTTGACCTTCCTTAACTTCAGGCCGATGGTAACATTTTCCCTGACACTGGTATTAAGCAACAGGGACTCCTGAAAGACCGCCGCCAGCCTGCGGTGGGTCTCCACCACGGACTTTTCATCGAGGACCGGCCTGCCATGATAAAATACGGTGCCGGTCTGCGGTTTAATTAAACGAGACAAACAAAGCAGCAGGGTCGTTTTTCCCGAGCCGTTAGGCCCGACGATACCAAGCACCTCATTGGGGAACACCTGGATATGGGGAACATCGAGCGCCTTCTGGCCGCCGTAACTGACGGTAAGGTCTTTTGCTTCCACGATCGGCCCGATGTTCGTCCGGTTCACCGCGCTTTAGACCTCTGCTGGATAATCGTTAAAATAAGGTTTACCAAATAGACCAGTACTAAAAGAATAATGCTTAAGGCAATAGCATAAGCAAAATCGCCTTTACTGTTTTCTCCCACGATAGCCGTGGTCAAGACGCGTGTTTGCCCCATAATATTACCGCCTACCATCATGGAAGCACCTACCTCGGAAATAACGGCGCCAAAACCCGCCATGACCGCCGCCAGCAGCGGCAGCCGCGCCTCTTTAAGGAGAAGCCAGACCAGCTGGACCCGGGAAGCCCCCAGCGACGTTATCTGCAGCCTTAGTTTCGGGTCGAGCGACTGGGTAGCTGCCATTGTAAAGCCGGCGACGATGGGCAGAGCAATAATGACCTGGGCGATAACCATGGCAGCCGGGGTGTACATCAAATGCAGCACGCCAAACGGCCCCTGGCGCCAGAGGAAAATACTTACGACCAGACCAACCACGACCGGCGGCAAGCCCATACCGGTATTGACCAGGCTGGCAACAAACCGCCGCCCGGGAAAGCTCGCCAGGCCGAGAAAGCTGCCCAGCGGAATTCCTAAAGCCAGGCTGATGGCCGTCGCGCTGGCGGAAACCCCCAGCGAAAGCAGCGCAATTTGCATGACCTGCGGGTCGCCGTGGATGAGCAGGAGGATAGCCTGTTTGATACCATCGAAAATCATGTTCATAAGAGTAAATTAAGGCTCCCCGCGCGGGTCCGCAGGGAGCCTTTTGCATCTTACTATAGACTCTGGAGAAATACAATCAACTTATATTAATAGCTGCCGAGTGACGCTTCCGTCTTCCCGGCATCGGCGAAAAAGAGCGCCTGGCCGTACTTATCTTTACCATAGTTGGCGATGAGATCCTGGGCTTCTTTGGAGACCATGAAATCGGAGAAAGCCTTGGCGCCAGCGGCATTGATGTTGGGGAACATGGCCGGGTTGACCTGGATGACATGATAGATGTTGAGGAGAGCGGGATCTCCCTGGACCATGATTTGTAAGCCAAGAATAGACTGATTCGCAACGTAGGTCGCGCGGTCGGTCAACGTATAGCCACCCTTTTCATCGGCAATGCGGAGAAGATCAAGCATGCCAGTCCCCGTACCACCCTCAATATACCATGAAGGATTGGACGTGGAATTATCCGCAACCGTTATACCGATTTTATTCCAGATAGCTTTTTCCGCGGTATCCGTACCAGATTTATCGCCACGGCTGTAAAATGTGGCTTTGACATTAGCAATCTTTTGGAACGCATCAGGTGCCGAAGTCATACCGTTAATACCAGCCGGATCACTAGGGGGACCAACGATAATGAAATCGTTGTGCATAACGAGCGTACGGTTGATGCCAGCCCCGCTTTTAACGAACGGTATTTCAAGGCTCGGCGCATGTACAAGTACAACATCAGCATTGCCCTGCTGGCCCATTTGAATGGCCGCCCCGGTACCGACATAGACGGCTTTGACCGTATAGCCGGTTTCTTTCTCGAAGACCGGGATTAAGACATCCATCAGGCCGGAATCACGGGTCGATGTCGTACTGGCCATGATTATCTGTGGGTTGGACGGTTTTGCTACCGTCGTAGTGGTCGCCGTCGCGGTAGAAGTAGTTGCCGGGTTCGTCGCAACCGTGGTGCTGGCAGCCGTCGTTGATACGGGGGTTACGGCAGTTGTGCTCGTGGTCGTTGACGCCGAGCTGCAGCCTGTCATTAAAGCTATCAGACCGATAAGGGTGATAAGCGCCAGCAGAATGTTCAAAATTTTTGCTTGTTTCATGACATACCCTCCTTAAATGATTACTTATAATAAAATTCTAACAGACAAGTTATAATGTTTGCAATATAACGAATAATACATTTATTCCGGTTTTACTGCTTCTCGCGGTAAAAGCACGCCATGCCGGCCGTAAATATTTTTGACGCTTTCACCATGCTATGATACAATTTAATCTGGAATCCACACTTCTTCACCCCATTTTTACATATATAAGGTCAGAATAATTTGACCGTGCCCATAGCAAACGGACATGCAGCCGGAAATCATTCTACGGAAAATAATTAGGGAGATACACAATGAGCAATGAAGGCAAGGTTGCCCTGGTTACGGGCGGTTCGGGCGGTCTCGGCAGCGTACACTGCCTTTCCCTGGCGGCTGCCGGTTACAAAGTCGCCGTCGCGGCGCACACGCAACTGGAAAAAGCTAAAGCCGTTGCCGAAAAGATAAAAAACATGGGGAAGCAGGCCATAGCGCTGAAAATGGATGTTTCATGCCCGGAAGATGTGGAAGTCAATATTAAAGAAGTGGAAAAGTCCCTCGGCCCGGTAGATGTTCTCGTGAACAACGCCGCCGACGGGATTGTCCGCGCGGTAACCATCGCGAAGATGAAAATAGAGGACTGGGCCCACGATGTCAGCGTTAACCTGACCGGCCCGTTCCTGACCATTAAACACTGTCTGCCGGGGATGATGGAGCGGGGGTGGGGACGCATTATCAATATCTCTTCGATAGCCGGCACGATGGGCGGCGCCGGGCAGTGCAGCTACGCCGCTACCAAAGCCGGCCTAATCGGCCTGACCAAGACAGTAGCGATGGAATCCGCCCGCAAAGGCGTAACCTGTAATGCCATCGTCCTGGGCATCGTGGACGGCGGGGCATTCCATAACGTCACCCCGGAGTTCCAGGACCGTATCGCGAAAAGCATGGCGATGCGCCGGGCGGGTACGCCGCAGGAGGTCAGCAACGTAGTCGTTTTCCTGGCTTCCAACGAATCCAGCTACATTACCGGTGAAGCCATTGAAGTGAGCGGCGGGGCGGGGTTATTTGTATTTTAATTTTAAATCATAATATAGAAAGCAATAAGGAGAAAGAATGAACGAACCAGTCATTGTCAGCGGTGTCAGGACAGCCATCGGTAATTTTGGGGGAGCCTTACAGGATGTCACGGCGGTAAAGCTGGGGAGCACGGTTATCCAGGGCGCCATGAAAAAAGCCGGACTTAAACCCAAGGGCGATACCAGCTATGAACCGGATGTCTTCAAGGGCCAAGGCATGATCGACCTGGAGAAAAAATATTACAAATGGGACGGCGGCCAGGAAGTCATCGTCGATGAAGTTATCATGGGCAACGTCGTCCAGGCCGGACAGGGCCAGAACCCCGCCCGCCAGGCAGCCATCTATGCCGGCATACCCAAGGAAGTTAACGCCTTTACCGTCAATAAAATCTGCGCTTCCGGCATGAAAGCGGTCGCGCTGGCTGCCCAGTCCATTAAAGCCGGGGATGCCAATGTCATCATCGCCGGCGGCATGGAAAGCATGAGCAATATCCCGTACTACCTCCCCAAGGCGCGCTGGGGCGCTCGCATGTTCAATACGGAACTGGTAGACGGCATGGTCTATGACGGCCTCTGGGAAATTTTCAATAACTATCACATGGGCGTTACCTCGGAAAATATCGCCAGCAAAATGGGCATCAGCCGCAAAGAGCAGGACGAATTCGCGTTGGAAAGCAATAACCGCGCCCTGGCGGCCATCAAGAACGGCACCTTCAAAGACGAGATCGTCCCTGTAGAGATAAGAGTCAAGAAAGAAGTTAAGAATTTTGAAGTTGACGAGCATCCCCGCGAGACTTCTTTGGAACTGCTGGGCAAACTCGGCACTGCGTTCCCCGCCCCTAACCCCACCGTAACCGCTGGTAACGCCTCCGCTATCACCGATGCCGGAGCCGCTCTCGTCGTTATGTCCGCCAATAAAGCCAAAGAGTTGGGGCTTAAACCACTCGCTACCATCAAAGCTTACGCCTCCGGCGGCGTCGACCCCGCCTATATGGGACTTGGCGTTATCCCGGCGACCCGCAAAGCCTTAAAACTGGCCGGATTAACGCTGAACGATATCGATTACTTCGAGCTTAACGAGGCTTTCGCTTCACAGTCTATCGGCTGTCTCCGCGAGCTGAAACTGGATACGAGCAAAGTCAACCTGCACGGCGGCGGCATCTCACTCGGCCATCCTATCGGCTGCACCGGCGCCAGAATCCTGGTCACCCTGGTAAGTGAAATGAAGCGCCGCAACCTTAAGCTGGGCCTTGCCGCTCTCTGTATCGGCGGCGGACAGGGCATGGCCATGATTATCGAAAGAAAATAGTACTTATCTACGGGTTAGGTTTTTCAAGGGGGCATACACTCGGTATGCCCCTCTTTTTTTGTCGCGCTATAAAGAAATATCCGGGATTTATGTTTTTTATCAACTATGATTGTGTTAAAATGTTAAGATATTAAAACAGTTGAACTCTTGAGGTCACGGACATGGCAAGATTACCGGGCTTTCACAGAGATGCCGATAAGAAAAAAGACGTACAAACAGCATCCGCCGACCAGCCTATGGACATCGCGACGATTACCTGGGGCGACCTTACCTGGGTAAATGTTCCCCATCCCACCGAGCGAGAGATACAGTGGCTGGCGGAAAATTACCATTTCCACCCCCTGGCCCTGGACGACCTGCTAAGCCGCAAGCAGATTTCCAAGATAGACAGCTATCCGGGCTATCTATTCTTCGTCTTCCACCATGCGTATTACCAGAAAGAAACGCAAATTGCTTCCAAGCGGCAGTGGTTTACTTTTATAAGCGATAGTTACATCGTTACCGTTAACGCCGCGGAACTTAGGACGCTGGGCGCCCTCTTCCGGGACTGCCAGGCCAATGAGGAGACCCGCCAGGAATACATGAGCAAAGGCTCCGGCTTTCTACTCTACCGCATCATCGACCGTTCGATAGACTCCTACTTCCCGGTGCTTGATAAAATCCTTAACCTGATGGAAGATGTCGAGGACGCCGTTTTCGATGAAGAAATAGAAGCAGCAAAAGAGCTGGCCGTGCTGCGGCGGGACATTATCGTCCAGCGCACTGTCATGTTCCCCACCCGTGAAATCCTGATGGAAATAGAAAATAAGCTGAAACGGTTCAGTAAGATAGACCTGACCGCCTATTATAACGACCTGATGGACCACATGGACAAGATATGCAATACGCTGGATGAATGCCGGGAAATGATAGACATCTATAAAGACACGGATTCCGTTTTAAGCACCAGCCGTGTCAACCGGATTTTGCGCGTTCTAAATATCATGGCGACCGTTGCGCTGCCTTTCGTCGTCGTTTCCAGTCTTTACGGGATGAATGTCACGCTGCCCGGCGGATTGGGAACCAGCCGCGATTTCGGTCCTTTTATCATTTTGCTGGCGGTCATGATTGTCATTTCCTGCGGCCTACTGTATTTCTTCCGCCGCCGCAACTGGATCTAGAGCATGAAAATATCATACCGCCTGGTACTTATTATCGCCGTTTTTATAACCTGCCTTATCACCGCCAACATTATTGCCGTTAAAGTCATCAGCCTGGGCTCTTTCACCCTGCCGGCCGCCGTTTTTGTGTTTCCTATAAGCTATATCTTCGGCGATATTCTTACGGAGGTCTACGGCTATAAAGTCGCCAGACGTGTAATCTGGCTCGGTTTTGCCTGCAACCTCCTTTTCGTCTTTTTCGCCTGGATAGGCCAGATCCTGCCCCCTGCCCCGTTCTGGCAGGGACAGCAAGCCTATGAAACCATCCTCGGCTATACGCCCCGCCTGCTGGGCGCTTCCGTCGCCGGATATCTGGTGGGGGAATTCGTTAATTCTTTTGTCCTTGCCCGTATGAAAATCTTTACCAAAGGCCGATGGCTCTGGACGCGGACCATCGGTTCGACCCTTGCCGGGCAAGGCGTGGATACCATCGTTTTTATCCCTCTCGCATACATAGGCACGCCTGTATTTACGCCGCTATTGATATTTAACCAGTGGGTCGTTAAAGTAGGAATCGAGGTCGTTTTTACCCCTGTAACATATGCCCTGGTCGCCTGGCTGAAGCGCCAGGAAGGTATTGATACTTACGATTACAAGACCCGGTATAATCCCTTCCGTCTTGTGGAAAAGGGACAGTAAATATGGAGATACGCGTTCTCGGCGCGCATAATATCGAGTCCTCTAATGCCGGTTTTTCCAGCTATCTCATCGATGGCGTTCTAGCGGTAGATGCGGGCAATTTAAGCTCCAGTTTAGCCTTCGAAGAACAACAAAAAATCAAAGCAATCTTACTGACCCACCCGCACTACGACCACCTCCGGGACATTCCGGCCATCGGCATGAGCATGTACATGATGAAAAAAACTTTCGATATTTTTGCGCCCGTACCCGTCCGGGACGTTTTAATGTCCAACCTGATTAACGGCAACGTGTACCCGGATTTCACCCAGCGACCCGAAAAAGACCCTACGATACGGATGCACGTGATAGAACCGGGAAAAAAAGAAACCGCCGCCGGGTACGAGGTGCTTGCGGTCTCCGTGGTCCATGCCGTTCCCGCGGTCGGTTACCAGATAACTTCTCCCGGAGGTAAAAACGTATTTTTTACATCGGATACCGGCCCGGGACTGGCGGATACCTGGAGACAGGTAAAGCCGGATGTGCTTTTTACCGAGCTCACGCTTATGAATAAAGAGGATGAATTAGCTCGCAAAGCCGGACACCTTACTCCCGCCCTTCTCCAGACAGAACTGGAATCGTTTAAAAGCATTCATAATTACCTGCCTGAAGTAGTCCTGACGCACCTCGACCCTTTTACGGAAAAAGTAATAAAAACGGAAATAATCGCGGTGGAAAAAGCCCTGAATATTAAGATTACGTTTTCCCGTGAAGGAATGAAGATAAAGGTGTAAGAAATCTCCCCCAGCCCCTCTTTTTCAAAGAGGGGTAGACCGAATACACCCCACTAAAATTACGGTTTGGCTAATCATCTGCCCACATTCTTAAAGGGGGAACAAAAAGGGGCTTTAATCACCCTCACCCCTAACCACTCACCCCTAACCCCTCGTTAGTTATTTCCGACAATTGACACTAATCTGGCACCAGAGTAAAATTTTAAATATCCCACTAACTCTTCAGGAGAATTTTTTTATGAGTTTCTTACGCCAGGCCGACCCCGAAATCTACAATGCCATTGAGTGCGAACGCAAACGCCAGCAAGAGATAGTTAACCTTATAGCCTCAGAAAATTATGCCAGCCGCGCTGTCCTGGAAGCTCAGGGCTCGTTTTTGACATATAAATATGCAGAAGGTTACCCCGGTCACCGTTATTACCGCGGCTGTGAGAATATGGACACCATCGAGACGCTGGCAATCAACCGCGCCAAGGAACTTTTTCACGCGGAACACGCCAACGTCCAGCCTCACAGCGGTTCGCAGGCGAACATGGCATCGTATTTTGCCTTGATTAACTACGGGGACACCGTTATGGCGATGGACCTCGCTCACGGAGGCCACTTGACTCATGGGTCACCGGTCACTTTTTCCGGTAAAAGCTACAAATTCGTTCCCTACCATGTCAACCGCGAGACGGAAAGACTGGATTTTCCGGAAATAGAGCGGCTGGCGAAACAATATAAACCGAAACTGATTCTGGCCGGATATACTGCGTACCCCCGCATCATCGACTTCGAACGCTTCCGCCGCATTGCCGATTCGGTGGGGGCCAGGTTGATGGTGGACATGGCACATATCGCCGGGCTGGTAGCAGCCGGCGTCCATCCCACCCCTGTCCCTTACGCCGACGTAGTAACCATGACCACGCATAAAACCCTGCGCGGCACCAGCGGCGGCCTGATTTTATGTAAAGGTTATCTTGCCCAAGCCATTGATTCCGCTGTTTTCCCGCAGACCCAGGGTAAAGCCCTGATGCACTCGGTCGCCGGGAAAGCCGTCGCTTTCCACGAGGCAATGCAGCCTTCATTCGTGGAATACGCTAAAAAAATCATCGAAAACGCCCAGGCATTGGCAGCCGAACTGCAGCGGCTCGGCATGCGCCTGGTATCCGGCGGTACGGACAATCACCTGATGCTCGTCAACCTGTCCAGTACCGGAGTCAATGGCAGCCAGGCGGCTAAAGCACTCGATATGGCTGGCATCGTCTGCAACAAAAATGAGATTCCTTTCGATATCCTACCCCCGGCCAAGGCCAGCGGCATCAGGCTGGGAACGCCTGGCGTCACGACGCGCGGCATGGGCAAAGAGGAGATGAAAGCCATCGCCGGATTAATCGTTAAAATAATCAAGAATATCGACGACGAGAAAGTCAGCCAGGAAGTTAAACAAGAGATTAAAGAAATAAGCCACCGCTTTAAAGTCCCCGGCATCACCGATTAACTTATGACGTGAGCATCCGGTTAACGGATGGGAGAATTAATGATCAAAAGCAAAACACTTTTCGACGCTATCGGCAACACGCCGCTTGTAGAGCTTAGAATTTTAAATGATAACAGCAATGTAAAAATCTACGGGAAGCTGGAAGGGAACAACCCCGGCGGCTCCGTAAAAGACCGTCCAGCTTATTACATGATAAAAAAAGCGGAAGAGGCCGGAGACCTGACGCCAGGAAAGACTATCGTCGAGCCTACTTCCGGCAATACCGGTATTGCCATCGCCATGATAGGAGCGGTCAAAGGGTACAAAGTGAGGCTGTTCATGCCGGACAGTGTCAGCATCGAAAGGCAACTGATTCTCAAGGCTTACGGCGCCGAGTTAGTGCTTACTCCGGGTAAAGAAGGCACCGATGGAGCTATAAGACGGGCGCACCAGGTCGTGGATGCCGCACCGGGCAAGTATTTTATGCCGAACCAGTTCGATAACCCTAACAACCCGCTGTCACATTACGAGACCACCGGCCCGGAAATTTACCGCCAGACCGGCGGCAAGGTAGACGCTTTTGTAGCCGCGATGGGGACTTCCGGCACTTTGCTGGGGACGGGAAGCTACCTGAGAGAGAAAATACCGGGCGTGAAGGTGGTAGGCATCGAGCCCACCATCGGCAATAAACTCCAGGGCCTTAAAAATATGAAGGAAAGCATCGTCCCCAAGGTTTATGATGAAAAACAATTGGATGAAAAAATTACCGTAGAAGACGAAGACGCCTTTGAAAAAACGAGGATGCTGGTGGCGAGGGAAGGCCTTTTTTGCGGCATGTCCAGCGGCGCGGCCATTGCCGGGGCCCTCAAGCTGGCCGCTAAAATAAAAAAAGGCGTTATCATTACCATCCTGGCGGACCGCGGCGACCGCTATCTAAGCACTCACCTTTTCCGCGGGTCTTAAGCCGGGGCGCCGCCTTGAGCGATTAGGCATATGACCAACACCGAAGCTTATATCGATATCGAAACCACCGGTCTTTCTTTCGGCGGCAGCGAGATTACCGTCGTCGGGATTTATTTGTGGCGCGAGGACGGCGATGATTTCGTTCAGTTAATCGGCCGGGACATCTGCGCGGAAGCCATTATGGAAGCCTTAAGCGGCGTAGATATTATCTATACCTATAACGGCAGCCGGTTCGACCTCCCTTTCATTCACTCGCAATGCGGCATAGACCTTACCAAAAAATTCCGCCACCGTGACCTGATGTTCGACTGCTGGCGAAAGAGTTTGAAGGGCGGCCTGAAGGGCGTGGAAAAACAACTGGGCGTCCCGCGCAAGCTGCCCGACATGAACGGCTATGAGGCGGTCAAGCTCTGGTGGAAATATGTTGACAGCTTCGACCTGGAAGCCCTTGATAAGCTTTGCGCCTATAATAAAGAGGATGTCGTCAACCTCAAAGTAATCCGGGACATGCTGCTGGGATAAAAAGCTATCAGCATTCGGTTTTCAGCTATCGGTCCGTACCCTTTTTCCCCCGCTGTTTACTGTTTACTGTCAACTGTGTACTATAGGGGGTAGTGAGGTGAGGGGCATTGAAATTCATCGTAGACCATAACGTAGGGAAACTGGCACGCTGGCTGCGTATGATGGGCTTCGATAGCGTTTTCTTTACCGGGGAAGACGATTCCCTGATAGTCAAACAGGCACTCGCGGAAAACAGGATTCTCCTTACCCGCGATACCGGCATTATGTTAAGGCGCATGGTCACCTCCGGCCGCGTTAAGGCTGTTCTCTTTCAAAGCGAAGCGCCGGAAGAACAGATGCGCCGGCTTACAGAATTGCTGGATATTAGAGTAGGGGCAAAGCCCTTTACCATTTGCCTGGAAGATAACACCCCCATTATCCCCACCACCCCAGAACAAGTCAAGGACAGGGTCCCACCATATGTCTTTAAAAACCAAACACAGTACATGGAATGTCCCTTATGCAATCGTGTTTACTGGCGCGGCACGCACTGGCTAGCAATGCTGCACAAACTTGAAAAATTAACCGGCATCAAAGAGAATTAGACTGTTTATACCAACAAATAATGATTATCAGGAGGTCTGATGATGAAAATATATGAAGCAGCCATAAAACGGCGTTCGATCAGGCGATTTAAGAATAAAGCCGTCCCATATTCCATCCTAGAGAAATGCATCGATGCAGCGCGCCTGGCGCCGAGCGGGCGCAACCACCAGTTCCTGGAATTCATCGTCATCAACGAAGCAGAAGTGCTGCCGGCGATGTTCGATAATATCGGCGGTTCCGCCAAGCTGCCGCCGGAGCAGGGAGGCCCACGGCGGGACCAAACCGCTAAAGCTTATACCATCGTCCTCATCAACAAAGCCAAAGAAGGCGGCGACCCGGCGCGGCGGCGCATTACATTATATGACGTTGGGATAGCAGCGGAAAATATCATCCTGACGGCATGGGAACAGGGCATTGGCTGCTGCCCAATACTGATGTTCAACGAAAAAGATATCCGCATGTTCCTGAACATCCCGGACGATTACGATTTAGCGCTGGTAATCGCGATGGGTTACCCGGATGAGATGCCGGTGACAGATGACGCGGCCGATTCCACCAACATCTATGTCGATGACAAGAACGTGCGGCACGTGCCCAAGCGCAAGCTGGCGGATGTAATACATAAGAACAAATTCTAAGGCCAAAAACGATGTTACCATTAGGCATATTTTCATGGTTCGGGCTCGATTTACCGCTGGAAAACCGGCTCAACCTGATAAAAAAAGCCGGATTCTCTACAACCTGCCTGTGGTACGGGGCTGAGGAAGACATGGTACGGAACAACCAGGCAGACTTTATGCCCAAGTTAGTCCGTGAACGCGGTATAAAAATAGATAATATCCACGTCCCTTATAATAACACCAATTATATATGGTCTGAAGCAAACGACAAGCGGGAAGTAATCTGGCGGGAGCTGAGCGACGGAATAATTTACTGCAGCAAGCATGATATTCCCATCATGGTAATGCACCCGGTCAAAGGCCAGGCGCCGCCGCCACCTAGCAAGGATGGGCTGGAGTTTTTCCGGCAACTGGTCAAGAAGGCAGAAAACCAGAACATCACCATCGCCCTGGAAAATGTACCTGCCGGAAACGAACACCTGGAGTATTTATTCCAACAGATACCTTCTCCCAACCTCGGCTTCTGTTACGACTCATCTCACGATAATATCGCTACCGCCTTCAAAAGGCAGGCGCTGGAAAAATGGGGGATGCGGCTGGCAACCGTGCACATCTCCGATAACATGGGGAAAAATGACGATCATCTTGTTCCCGGACAGGGAAATATAGACTGGACTACCGTGATATCTCATATACCCAAAAGCTATATCGGGGCATTATTGCTGGAACTGGACAATCCGAAAGCGCTTAAAGGATTTAAACCGCTGGAATTCCTGATATCGGCATACGTGCAGATGCAAAAATTGTCCGAGATGTTGGGAAAAGAAGAGGAACTGGACGAAATGCCGGAAAAAGACGAGGAATTTTAAGCCTTCCTTACTTCGACACTCTTTACTCCTATATCTTGACCGTACCTCCATTTATTGCTACACTCAATGCAACAGAGCGGGTATAATATATTAGCTATGAAAATCGTTACTGCGGCACAAATGAGGGTAATCGACCAGGAGTGCATAAAGCAGGGCACGCCGGTGAGTACGCTGATGGAGAACGCCGGCAAAGCAGTGGCGGAAGAAACGCGCAAATTCCTCGGTAATATCCAAAACCAGCACATTCTCTGTCTTATCGGGGCGGGGAACAACGGCGGTGACGGGCTGGTGGCGGCGCGCTACTTCCACGAGTGGGGGGCTAAAGTTGTCGCCTATCTCTGCAGCGACCGTCCCGCCGATGATGAAAACTTAAAGCTTTTGCAAGAGTTGGGCGTCGGCATGACCGAAGCGAAAACTGATGCCAGCCTGAAAAAGCTTGATAGTTTGCTGGAAGCTGCTACCTGCGTTATCGATGCTTTGCTGGGCACCGGCAAAATGCGCCCGCTGGAAGGCACGTTCCAGAAAGTCCTGGAAAAAACTAACGCCGCTAAAACATCCCGCAAATTGAAAATTATTGCGGTGGACCTGCCCTCCGGCATGGACGCCGATACCGGCGCTACCGACCCCGCCTGCCCTTCCGCCGACCTGACGGTAACACTGGCTTTTCCCAAGCCGGGCCTTTTCAAATTCCCCGGCGCGGATAATGTCGGTCAATTAAAAATCGTTGATATCGGGATTCCAGTATCTTTGGCAGAAGATATCAATACAGAATTGCTGACCATGGACTGGGCGGCGGCGAACCTGCCCAAACGCCCGCGCGATGCCAATAAAGGGACTTTCGGGAAAGTGCTGGTAAGCGCCGGCTCTCTCAACTATACCGGGGCAGCCTACCTGGCGTGCTCTGGCGCCATGCGCGCGGGAGCGGGGCTGGTGACGCTGGCCACCGCCAATAGTGTCCTCCCAGTTATCGCCGCCAAACTTACGGAAACAACCTACCTGCCGTTGCCGGGGTCCAATTACGGCTTTACCTCAATCGAGGCGGCGGATATCGTTTACCAGGAATGTAAAAACTATCATTCACTGCTGGTGGGATGCGGACTCGGGCAAAATGCCTCTACCGCGGATTATATTACCGCGCTGCTGCAAAAAGCCGATTTACCGCCCCTTGTGCTGGACGCGGACGGGCTTAACACCCTGGCAAAAATGCGGAGCTGGGATAAGAAAATATCGCTTAATACCGTGCTTACACCCCACCCCGGTGAAATGTCCCGCCTCACCGGCTTATCCGTCGAGGAGATACAGAAAGACCGGGAGGGCACGGCCATCGCATATGCCAAAAAATGGCGGAGGGTGGTGCTCCTCAAAGGGGCATTTACCGTGATTGCCGCACCGGACGGCCGATGCCGTATCAGCCCGTACGCTAACCCGGGACTGGCTTCGGCGGGGACAGGCGATGTGCTGGCCGGTATTATCGCAGGGCTGGCCGGACAGGGTCTCGACTTATTCGATGCCGCTTCCCTGGGCGTTTACCTGCACGGGGAGGCCGGGGAAAAAGTAAGAGCGGAGTTGGGCGATACCGGGATGGTGGCTTCCGACCTGCTGCCGATGCTGCCGAAAATCATTAAAGAATTAAGGACCGGGGTTTAAAAAGAGAGTCCAGAGAGAAAATTCTCTCTGGCGGGGGCACTGGGGGTGTCCCTCAGTCATCCCTAACTACTAACTACTCACACTCAACCTTAATTAAGGGGGTTGAAAAGAGCTATTTAGGAGAAACAATTATGCTGATGGTCTTCGATATCGCGAACACGAATATCAAAATCGGCCTTTTTGATGAGGAAATGCTCATCGCCAACTGGCGGATTTCCACCGGCGTCCACCGCATGCCGGACGAATACGGCATCATGCTTTACACCCTGCTGCGCAAAGAACGGATTGCCGCCCACGAGGTAACTGAATGCGCCATTAGCTGTGTGGTGCCGCCTCTTTTGACCATCTTTAATGAAATGATGCTGAAATATTTCCATGTTAAGCCGCTCATTGTCGGGCCGGGTGTAAAAACCGGCGTAAAAATCCGTATGGATAATCCCAAAGAAGTCGGCGCCGACCTGATTGCCAATGCGGCCGCCGCAATAAAACTTTATACGTTGCCGGTAATCATTGTGGCGCTGGGTACCGCGACGGCTTTCGGGACCGTTTCCAAGGATGCGGAGTACCTGGGCGGCGTCATCGCCCCGGGCATCGGCATTTCCCTGGAAGCGCTTTATACCCGCACCTCCGCCCTGCCCCGCGTCAACCTCGTAACGCCTAAAAAGGCCATCGGCCCTAACACAATTGCGGCAATGCAGTCCGGCACGATTTTCGGATGGGCAGGGCTTATCGATGGCATCGTGGAACGGATACGGGAAGAACTGGGAGCTAATGCAATGGTTGTAGCTACAGGCGGTTATGCCACTTTAATTGCTAAAGAGTCCCGGACCATCGATAAAGTTAACCTTGAGCTGACGCTGCAGGGCGTGAAGATTATACATGATTTGAATAGGGATTAGGGGTAAGTGGCTAGGGGTTAGGGGTAAGAAATATGAATTACAAAGGATTAATAGTCTGGCAGAAAGCCCACGCTTTAACATTGAAATCAATCAAATTTGCAGATTCGATTAAGCGGTCCTACGCCAGTGATATAATAATAAAACAGTTGATTCGTGCTTCATCATCGATTGGCGCCAATATCGCCGAGGGATGCGGCAGGAACGAAGGAAAAGAATATATCCGTTTTCTCCAGATTTCCTTCGGGTCAACAAATGAAGTCGATAATTGGATTAACGTTTTAAAAGATGCGGACATGCTACAACCATAAATTGCTATAGAATTGCTTAGTTTGAATGAAGAAATTCAAAAAATGCTTGTGTCTTTAATTAAACGAATAAAGGAGAGGGGAAAAGCAAATAGGGAAAAAGGGGGAAAAACACTCACCCCTTACCCCTAATAACTTACCCCTGTTTAACATGTTAAACAATAAAACAATTGTGCTGGGCATCACCGGCGGAATTGCCGCTTACAAGGCAGTCGATTTAGCCTCGAAATTGACGCAGGCGGGCGCCAAAGTCGAAACCGTCATGACCGAGGCGGCGACGAAATTCGTTACCCCGTTAACACTGCGCAACATCACCCACCGGCCGGTCGTTACAGATATGTTCGAGCTGGCATCCGAGTGGAGTGAAGAGCATGTGGCTTTAGCGGAAGCGGCGGACGCGGTCGTTATTGCCCCCGCCACCGCCAACACCATCGCCCGGCTGGCCGCCGGCATCGCGGACAATATGCTGGGAACGGTTGTATTGGCCACGAAAGCGCCGGTCATCGTTGCCCCGGCGATGAACGATAATATGTATGCCAATTCCGTCACGCAGAAAAACGTGGCTGCGTTAAAAGCGCGCGGCTTTACCTTCATCGAGCCGGAGCCGGGGCGGCTGGCATCCGGGAAAATCGGCGGTAAAGGCAGGCTGCCGGATACCGCCAAAATCATGGATGTAATCGATAAAGTCCTAGGGCAGAAGAAAGACCTGGCCGGTAAAAATATCGTCGTAACGGCGGGCGGCACGCGGGAACCCATCGACCCGGTGCGGCATATCGGCAACCGCTCATCCGGCAAGATGGGGTACGCTTTAGCCGAAGCGGCGCGGGACCGGGGCGCTAATGTTACCCTCGTTTCCGCTAACGTTTCACTGGAAGAGCCGGCCGGTGTCACGATGGTCAAAGTAACGCGGACGGCGGAGATGAAAAAGGCGGTGGAGGTGGCGGTGAAGAAAGCGGACGCCCTGCTGATGGCGGCGGCCCCGGCGGACTACCAGGCGGAAACGGTGGCGAAAAACAAGATTAAAAAAGAGGCGAAAGACGCCCTGACGATAAAGCTGGTAAAAACGCCGGATATCCTGGGTGAGCTTAAGGGTAATTTTATCCGCGTCGGCTTTGCGGCGGAGAGCGAAAACCTGCTGGCTAACGCCCGGAAAAAACTGGCCAATAAAAACCTCGACCTGATGGTGGCCAATGACATTACCAAAGCGGACAGCGGCTTTGACGTGGATACTAACCGCGTGGTCTTAATCGATAAAGCCGGTAAGACTGAAGAATTACCTTTAATGAGCAAACGCGAGGTAGCGGAGAAGATATTGGACAGGGTTAAAAGTCTGCTCACAATAGTGAGATAATAAATGCAAGCTAATTATATACCAGATATATCTGAAGTGGATGTCCTTATTGGAGTAACGAAATGGCTTCATAAAGAATGTTGGGAAATTAAAAATATTTCACTGGCACGCGGACAGGGGATTAGCCAAAACAAAGAAAAAGTGAAAACGAAACTTGCTAATATTGGTATTTCAGTAACAAACATAAAGTTTACGACTAGAGGTGAGGATATAAGAGCAGAACAAGGAAATAATATCTGGAAAATTGAGTGTAAAGGCTTAAGTAGCGGTAAGTCTGAGACAATTAAAAATAATTTTGACAGGGCAGTTGCCAGTACAGTTTCATACTATGATCAACGGGGCAATTTGCGTATTGGCCTTGCTTTGCCAGAGGGATATAATAAATTCCTACGAGAGAAATTACCCAAAGCCCTCAGAATAGCGATTAATCTGTGGGTATTTTTCTGGGCTGATTATGATGATGTTCTCGTATTCCCGCCAAATGAAGAAATATATCTAAAATAGTTGGAAAGTGAAGCAAAATCTCCCTGAACCCTATTTTTCAAAGAGATACAAAAGAAGACCTAACATGCACATCCAGCCCTATTCCCCCAAATATGAAAAAGAAGTCATCGCGCTATGGGAAAAGTGCCAACTGACACGCCCGGTCAATGACCCCCAAAAAGATATCGCCCGCAAAATGAAGGTCAACCCGGAACTTTTTCTCATCGGGCTAATAGGCGGGAAAGTAGTAGCGACGGCCATGGGCGGTTATGAGGGGCACCGCGGCGTCGTTAATTACCTTGCCGTTGACCCCGCCTGCCGGAAACAGGGCCTCGGCCGCCGGATGATGGAAGCTTTAGAAAAGAAACTCGTCGCCATGGGCTGTCCCAAGCTCAACCTGATGTTCCGCACGGAAAATGCCGGGGTCGAAAAATTCTATAAAAAGCTCGGCTATACACGTGATGACGTCATCGAAATGGGCAAAAGGCTAATTCCGGACTAAATGTAAACCTTAAACTCTAAACGATATCAAATAACCAATACCTAATACGTCATTCCTGCACATTCGCTTCGCTCAGTATAAACTCCGGCAGGAATCCAACAAGGTAAGGCAGAAATTAGTTGAATTCATTGTTGGATTCCCGACTAGATCGGGAATGACGAGGTGGGGATTGGTATTTGGCAATTGGAATTTATTTATGATTTACCCTCCCTTCTCCCTCTCCTCTCACAATTTTCTCACGGCTGTAAAAATAGCTATGCCAACAGCTTGAAAAGCCCCAAAAGACCGTCTATACTGTGAGGTACGGTACAGGGTAATTACGTATAAAGGAGGCGTGACATGCTCGAGAGAATATTGGTACCTCTGGACGGCTCCAAAGTTGGCGAAGCTGCCTTGCCTGTTCTCAATCAGCTCATCGAAAAACTTTCCCCAAGCTGCCAGATAGAAATCACCCTCATCGGGGTCATCACGCTCCTCCGGCACTGGGTGGTGGTGGGGGAGACCAGCGCGCCGGTTTCCTATACGGACGAAGAACTGAAAGCCATTAAAGACCGCGTGTTTGGTAATAATGAAAAGGTAGCCGAGGCTTTAAGACGGCCTAACATCAAGGTAAGAAACATCGTCGCTATCGGCAACGCGGCGGATGAAATCCTTAAAGCGGCCGAGGAAACTAAAGCCGACCTTATAGCGATGTCCACCCACGGGCGTTCCGGTTTGCGCCGCCTGGCTTTCGGAAGCGTAACGGATAAAGTGCTCCACGCCACCAAAATCCCCGTTTTAATGGTCCGTGCCCCTGAAGGCACCCGGAACGAATGGGAATACCTCTCGGCCAAGAAATATTAGAGGTGTAAAGGTAAAACACCAATAACCAAAAATCAAACAATATTCGATAGACAAATTTCAAGTTTGTCATCCCCGCGAAAGCGGAGATCCATGTAGAATAGGCTGTAAATAATTGAGCTTATTGGTGGATTCCCGATCAAGTCGGGAATGACAAGTCAAAGTTTGGTTATTCGCTTAGTTCAGCGTCGGCGCCAGGTCTACCGCAAGAACCTGGGAAACGCCTTTACGCCGCCAGATGCGCAAGAGATAATTGAGCGCCTTTTTCGTATCGCTGGCAATCCTGGCTTTTTCACAGCGCTTGAGGCGGTATTTGAAAAGCCAGTAGGTAAATTGCTTCATCTCGTCAATAGAGGTAGAGGCGTTATTAGGCAATCTTTTTTCTTCGCGGAATTGCGTGAAAAGCGCCTCTCTTTCCCCGTCATAAATACGGCGGAAAGCCTCGCCGGAAGAATCATGGCGGCGGCTGATGCCCTGGACGTGTGTTTCTTTATCCACTTCTTCCTGTACCGCCAGGAGCAATGCCTCTTCAACGGTAATGCCGTAGAAATAGTTGAGGTACATCCCGTATTTCTTGTCCCCGATAAGCTCTTTTACTTCCGAGGTATCGAGTTGCTGGGGCGTGATGCCGTGGAAAAGAAGCTTTTCCATCTCATTTTCCGGGATAAATCCCCTGACGGTATCGCTCAACCGCTCCGCCAGCAGGAGCCAGTCGAAAGCTTCCCCATCGATGAGGTAAACATAGGTGCGTCCGTTATACCATTCTTCCGCGCTCGTCCAGAGCCCGATGGCACCGAGCAGGGCGGGAAACCAGGGTTTGCCTCCGGCTGCCGCGCATTTCAAATAATCGATGGCTTCGGCGTCTCCGGCAGCGATGGTCTCGGCGGGTACGAGCCGGAATTCTTCATGGGGAACAGCATCACCCTGTGTCATGCTTTGACCTGTCCCGAAACTTCAGCCTTAAGTTTTTCATAGTATTCCAGCTTGCCGGTATCGGCGATTTCTTTTAATTTCAGCTCGATAGCGTCCCCGACGCCCAGGATTTCCCGCAGCCGGTTTTCCGCCGCCAGTTTAGTTACCGGTTCCTTAAGTTCCCGGATGCTTTTAGCCACCTTATCGTAGGCCCGGATTTTATAGATACTTTCCTGCTTCTTGTTCAGCAGGTCCCCTATTTCCATAAACATGGCCGCAATTTCTTCGTTGGTCATCTCGTTCCCCCCTGCAACCTCACCACCTGGCTATTAGCTATTGGCTTTTAGCTTTTAGTCCCCTCCCCCAGCTAACTGCTAACCGCTAAAAGCTATCTGCCCTCCCTTACCTTCCGCAGCATTGTTTGTATTTTTTCGGTCTTCCGTCAGGCCACTTCGCACCGCAAGGGCAGGGGTCGTTACGCCCTACTTTATTATTGGCGCGCGGCCGCGCGTCCCCTTTGCTGCCCGTCCCCGCTTTTTCCATGGGGGACTGCGGCGCTTTGCCCGGAGCTTTTTCCGAGATAGAGACATGGAATATCATCCCGGCGACATCATGCTTGATGGTCTCCAGCAAAGTCTGGAACTGCTGATAGCCGGCATTCTTATAAGCGTCCACGGATTTGACCTGCTGCAAAGTGGCCCAACCTGCCTGCATGCGCATCGCCTCCATGGCGGTCAGGTGCTCCACCCAGAGCTTATCGATTATCTGGAGCATCACGAGCTTTTCGATCAGGCGCATCTTTTCCTGGCCCATCTCCTTTTCCCGCTGCTCGTACATGGATTCGGCCAGGTCGATAAACATCTTCTCGAGTTCATCGTTTTTCTTATCTTCCAGCGTCTTGACGGTAACGGTGAGCGGGAGCGGAATGACCCGCTTGATCTCGTTCAAAAGTCCGGCGTCATCCCGGCCTTCGCCGAGGCGATCCGGCTGGTGCGCTTTAACGACTTCCCTGATTTCATCCGTCGCCATTTTAACGATATTCGTCTTCAGGTCGGCGCCGGCAAGTATCTTGCGCCGTTCTTCATAAATCAGCTCGCGGTGCTTGTTGACGACGTCATCGAATTCGACGAGATTTTTACGGACATCGAAATGGTAGCCCTCCACGCGTTTCTGGACGTCCGTGATGGCATTGGTTATCATTTTGTTTTCGATGGGGGTATCTTCATCCATGCCCACCCAGTTCATGACGGTCTTGAGCCGGTCGCCGCCGAACTGTTTCATGATGTCATCTTCCAGCGAGATATAGAAGCGTGAGCTGCCGGGGTCGCCCTGGCGTCCGGCGCGGCCTCTTAGCTGGTTATCGATACGCCGCGCTTCATGGCGCTCCGTGCCGATGATGTGCAGGCCGCCAAGAGAAACTACCTCATCGTGTTTTTTCTGCCAATCATCGTTCGCTTCGCCGTCCTGCGCGCCGCCAAGGATGATATCGACACCACGGCCGGCCATGTTGGTAGCGACCGTGACGGCGCCCTTTTTACCGGCGTCTTTAACGATTTCCGCTTCCTTGGTATGCAGCTTGGCATTCAGGACATTGCAAATAATTCCCTGCCGCTTGAGCGTATCCGCCAGCATTTCCGATTTTTGGATAGATACCGTACCGATGAGCACCGGCGCGCCGGTCTCGTGGATGCGTTTTATCTCTTTCACCACCGCCTTGAACTTTCCGGCTTCCGTCTTGTAAATCTGGTCCGGCAGGTCTTCACGTATCATCGGCTTGTTGGTGGGGATTTCCGTGACATCGAGCTTATATATCTTGTAAAACTCTTCGGCCTCGGTCAAAGCCGTACCGGTCATACCGCCGAGCTTTTCGTACATCCTGAAGTAGTTCTGGATAGTTACTGTGGCATATGTCATGGATTCTTTT
The DNA here is from genome assembly GCA_963796365.1 of uncultured Chloroflexia bacterium. Taxonomy (GTDB): domain Bacteria; phylum Chloroflexota; class Dehalococcoidia; order Dehalococcoidales; family RBG-16-60-22; genus RBG-13-51-18. The sequence continues at coordinate 1,887,524 of CAWCLJ010000004.1, read as the reverse complement.
TGTACCTTGATATGTTCTTTAGCTTCAATTGCTTGATGTAACCCTTCAGAATAGCGACGACCATACATCTTCCTACCCGTAAATTCATCTATGATAACTATTTCGGCCTTACCAGAACTTCTATCAACTACATATTGACGGTCAGCATGATACAAAGAATGTGCTATCATTGAATTACGGAATATTGATCGAATCGTATCACGTTTTTTTTCTTCTTCATAACTCACCGGTTTTATTTCTTCATCGCTTTCTCCACCAAAAAGATCTGCCGTCTTGATTCTTAAAGCCCTGGCCAACTTATCTTGGCCACTGGCTGTTGGTTCGGCATAATGATCTTTTTCATAAGCTATATAATCGTATTCTTTCCTAAGTTGATCGATGTCTTCTTTACCCGCCGCATCTCTCGATTCATAAGGTAATATCTTAACCTTCATTCGGCTTACAACGCTGCTAACAGTATTATAGACAGGCTCATAATCTTCTTGAGACGGCGCGCTGATAATCAATGGGGTACGCGCTTCATCGATGAGCAGGTTGTCCACCTCATCGACGATGGCGTAGTAAAGCGACTGCCGCTGGACGCATTGCTTCAGGTCAACTACCATATTGTCCCGCAGGAAATCAAAGCCGAATTCGGCGGCCGTGCCGTAAGTGATGTCCACCTCGTAGGCATCTTTACGGGATATCGGCTTCAAGCCTTTGTGCCAGGGGTCGTTTTCCTTGCCGGAATCGTATTCCGGGTCGTAAAGCCGGGCAGGCTGGTGCTCGCTCGGGTCCTGCATAGGATAGATGGCCGCCACGCTCATACCCAGCATGTGATAGACCGGGCCCATCCACATCGCGTGGAACCGCGCCAGGTAATCGTTAACCGTGACCAGGTGCACACCCCGCCCCGTCAGAGCATTCAGGTAAAGCGGGAAGGTAGCGGTAAGCGTTTTACCTTCACCGGTGCGCATCTCGGCGATTTTCCCCTGGTGCAGCTCGGTGCTGCCCATGAGCTGAACGTCAAAGGCGCGCTGTCCGATTGTCCTTTTCGCCGCCTCACGCACCGCCGCGAAAGCCTCCGGCAATATCTCGTCCAGGACTTCGTTTTGCTTCTTGCGGCGTTCTTCTTCCAATTTCCTGATACGTTCCTGGGCCTGCTGATAATCCCGTTCCGCGTCATCCTTTTCCGCGTCCCAGGTAGCGCCGGCCGTTTGCAACCTGGCTTCTTGAAGCGCCTTTTGCGCCTCTTCCAGCCTGGGCTGGATGTCCGCGGTAGCTTCTTTTACGATGTTTTTTAACTCATCCGTTTTTGCTTTAAGCTCGGCATCGGAAAGTTTTTCAAAATCCGGCTCGAGCTCATTGATGCGTTCGATATAAGGCTGCAGCCGCTTCAATTCCTTCTCGTTTGAATCCAGTATGCCGCCAAATAGTTTAAACATGGTCTTTCTCTTTTTCTAAATCCCTCTTTAACTCTCCCTTTGCCAAAGGGAGAGGATGATGGTATAAAACCAGACATCGAGGTTTTTATGCTATCTTCCCCTCTTTCGTAAAGAGGGGCCAGGGGAGATTTAAACTCTCCCTCTATAAATTATACTAAATTTAAGGCGCAACCACTAGCTATTATGTTAAGATAAATACCTATTCCCGGCCGTCTTTTTCCGTTTCCGGCGGGGGTTCTTTGAGAATAAGCTGCCTGGCTTCCTCCACCTTGGATTCCAGCACCATGACACGGACTTCAGACATGCCGTCCACGGTTAAAACATGGACCGAAGGTGCGGCGTTTGATTGCAGAAACGAAGGGATACCGAAGCTTTCCAGCAGACCCTTAATGACCTGCGCTTCCATAGGAGTACGCGCTTTATAAACCTCTACCAGCTTTTCCTTACTTTTCAAACATGGCTCCCACGGATTGCCCGGTGTGAATGCGCCGGATGGCCTCGCCGAGAAGCGGGGCGATGGATAAATAAGTAACCTTATTCGCTAGCTTCCCGTCTTTCGGGGGGACGGTATTGGTGACAACCAGTTTCTTTAATTGGCTGGAAGCAATTCTGTCTACCGCCGGGCCGGAGAAGATGGGGTGCGTGGCGCAGGCATAAACTTCTTTAGCGCCGCGGTCGAGCAACGTACTGGTGACGCCCGTCATGGAGCCGGCGGTATCGACTTCATCATCAACGACCAGGGCAGTCTTGCCGGTAACTTCTCCGATAACGTTCAGTGTTTCCGTCTTATCATTATTCCCGAGGCGGCGTTTTTCCATAATCGCCAGCGGTATGTCCAGTCGCGTGGCGACACTTCGGGCGCGCTTGGTAGCGCCGATATCGGTGGCCACGGCGACGAGGTCGTCATAATCGCCCTTCTTGAAATAATCAGTGAGGAGGCCGACGGCGGTAAGCTCATCAACCGGGATATTGAAAAATCCCTGTATCTGGGAGGAATGTAAATCAACGGTCAGCACCCGGTTGGCGCCGGCCACGGTCAGCAGGTCGGCGAAAAGGCGGGCGGTAATGGGGACGCGGGGCTGGTCTTTCCTATCGCTGCGGCCGTAGGCATAATACGGAATGACGGCGGTAATGCGCCGGGCGGAAGCCCGCTTCATGGCGTCTATCATGATGAGGAGCTCGACGAGGTTGCTGTTAACGGGAGATGAGATGGGCTGGACGATAAAGGTATCCCGTTCGCGAACGTTTTCCAAGATACGGACGAAGGTATTCTCATTGGCGAATTGCATGACCTCGGCTTCTCCGACCGGAATGCCAAGATAATCGGCAATTTCTTTAGCAAGGGCGGGGTGGGCATTGCCGCTGAATACCTTTAGCTCATCCATAATGACGATATCTCCTCTCGATATGTAATTACGTGCATCAATATTATAGCACGATTTGAAGGGTAAGAGGTGAGGTAGAAATACTACCGGTAAACACATTATCTTTAAGTTAAAACCGGAATTTATAAATTAAAGCTGGCTTAGATTCAATTTGTGACAAAACGCTGTTGACAGGGTTCTTATAGACTGTTGTATACTTAAATCCTTCCTTTACTCCATACCGGCGAAAGCCGGTATCCAGATATTATCAAGGCAGTGCCATTTAATGGGTAAATCCAGCTCTTTTGGAATAACTGGATCCCGTTTTTCAACGGGATGGTTGTTAAAACGCCAAGGGAAGAAGTAAAAAACGAAAAAACAAATCGTGTCTATTTACCATAAAGCAAAGCCCGACAAATAATAAACAAATCAGCTTCAGTTCAAAGCTAAAATAGTGAAGAAAAATAAGAAATATTTTTTAAAACCTCTTTTAAAAAAAATCAAAGCTAAAAGAATTGCAAAGGGGAAATGCCCGGAACAGAAATCAGCGACTCTAAAGGGAGGAAGCAAATTGATTAAAACGATTTCAACCGTCCATAAAAAACCCGGCCTAAGCACGTTAGAATTTTACCGTTACTGGAAAGACGTGCACGGCCCGCTGGTGGCGAAAGGGTTTCCGTTGATGAAGAAATATATACAAAACCACCTGATACCGGTACCCGGTTATGAATACGATTGCGACGGCCTGATAGAGGCATGGTACGATGACGTGGCATCATTTCAGCAGACGATAGCTTTCACCCGGACCCCTGAAGCCAAAGCCCTGGGTATCGATGCCGCGAAAATACTGGATATGGGCAAGGGGAAAATGTGGATTGTCGAGGAACACATCATCAAAGAATGATGCCTGGCAGGTTGTGCCGCAAAAAGGTTTAAACGATAATCAGGCTGGAGTCTTTAAGGAAACATCAAGAGCAGCCTTAAATAGGACGAGACATGTCTGAAATACAAAGTGATGCAGCGCATATTTCATGGGACCCTAAAAACGTCTTCAGCGGAACAGCCTGGTATTATGCGCGCTACCGGCCGGACTATCCGGATAAAATCTTTCACCTGATAAGAGACAAATTCAAGCTAAACAAGAAATCCAGAGTGCTGGACCTCGGCTGCGGAACCGGGCAAATAGCTTTAAAGCTGGCGCCAAGCGTGGAGGAGATAATTGCTATCGACCCCCAGGAAGAAATGCTCAAAGAAGGCAGGCGGCTGGCTGGGCGCAGAAAAATCCGTAACATCACCTGGATACCTGGGGAATCAAAAGATTTAAAAGCAATGTCCCGGTCTTTTGGGAAAATAGATTTGACCGTAATCGCCGGGGCGTTCCACTGGATGGACCGGGCTCAAACACTCGCCGACCTGTACCCGATGACTGTAACAGGAGGCGGTATTGCGCTGGTGGGGGGTACCATTCCCATGTTCCGAGCAGAGGTGCCCTGGATAAAGATAATCGACGATACGGTAATAGACTGGCTGGGAAAAGAAAGAAAAGCCGGAACCAAAGGCGTTTTCCATAATCCCCTGAAGTGGCATGAAGATTATCTCCGGGAATCCAGATTTACAGACATCAGGACAGTGTACATGCATACCCGGCGGAAATGGACGATAAACCGGATAATCGGTTTTTTATATTCCACATCAGCCAGTTCAATTCCGGTGCTGGGCGATAAAAAAGAACCTTTTGAAAACGAACTAAGAAAAAGGCTAACCAGGTACAACCCTTCCGGGATATTTTACCAAGCCGCCGTTACAGAAATTATCACAGCCCGGAAACATGCTTAAACCGGACTTGACTTATGTATATCAAAAGATTACCATTAATAATGAGCATATGCTCATAACGGGAAGATAAATATGCCAAGACCATTTAAATGCCGCAGGGTGGCTTTTAGACCGGGGGTAACCTATTTCAAACCGGCGGGGATACCATTAAGCGAGCTCGAAGAAGTAATCATTTCAGTTGAAGAAGCGGAAGCCCTGCGTTTAAAAGAGCTTGAAAGGCTGGAACAGGAGCAGGGGGCGGAAAAGATGAATGTTTCACGCCCTACTTTCCAGAGGGTCCTGGCATCCGCCCGCCAGAAAATAGCCGATGCATTACTCAACGGGAAAGCAATCCGCATCGAGGGCGGTAATTTTGAATTCACCATAGAAAAAAGTGTGAGTCAACCAATAGACAAGGAGAAACAGATGAAAATAGCAGTCGTCACAGAAGATGAAAAGACAATCAGCCAGCATTTTGGAATGGCCCCGCTATACATGGTCTTGAACGTTGGAAACGGGGAAATAACCGGTAAAGAGAAACGCGCCAAGATGGGGCATAACCAGTTTGGCGGACAGCAAGGCGCACATCCCGGCGGACCGCACGGTTTCGACGCAGCTTCACAAAACCGGCACGCAGGCATGGCCGAAGCTATTAAAGACTGCCAGGTCTTGATTACGGGAGGCATGGGCATGGGGGCTTATTACAGCCTTAAAAGCTACAACATCGAACCCGTTATCACCGATGTCCGGAATATCGAAGAGGCGGTAAAACGGTATACCGAAGGCAAACTGCCGAACCTGACAGAACGCCTGCATTAAACCGAGACAACTTAAGACTTAAAGGAGACTTATGACTACCCCTGACAAAGTAAAAAACGAGCTTGATAAGATTCTCGTACCCGGTGTCAAACGCAGTTTGGTCAAGATGAACCTTGTTAAGGATGTCAGCGTGGCTGACGGTATGATAAAAGTAACCTTATCAAACGCATCCCTGATGCAGGAAACACAGGAGTGGCTAAAAAATAAGGCTAATCAAGCACTGCTTGACATCGATGGCGTAAAGGTGGTTCAAATAGAGTTTGCGGAAGCTAAACCCAAAGAACTGAATAACATCAAAAACATTATTGCGGTTATGAGCGGGAAAGGCGGTGTAGGAAAATCTCTGGTTTCCAGCCTCGCGGCTATTGCGATGCGCCGCCAGGGTTATGAAGTCGGTATTCTTGACGCCGACATTACCGGCCCGAGCATTCCCAAAATGTTCGGCATCAGCGGTCATCCTCCTATTGCAGAAAGCGGTTTTTTACCGTTGACTTCACATTCGGGCATCGAAGTAATGTCTCTCAACTTGCTGCTGCCAACCGAGGATGACGCCGTCATCTGGCGCGGCCCGCTTATCGGGCACACGATTACGCAATTCTGGGAGGATGTGCTGTGGGGCAATCTCGACTACATGATAGTCGACCTGCCGCCGGGTACCGCCGATGCCCCGCTAACCGTAATGCAACAACTGCCTATATCCGGTATCATTATCGTTTTTACTCCCCAGGACCTGACGGCCATGGTAGTACGCAAGGCCGTCAAGATGACGATTCAGATGAAGAAACCGATTCTCGGCGTAGTGGAAAATATGAGTTATCTCTATATAGCTGAAATCGATAAAAAGATGGAGATTTTCGGGAAAAGTCATGCGGCAGAAATGGCGCAGGCAGCGAGCGCTCCTCTACTCGGGCAATTGCCTATCGACCCGGGGCTGGCCACTCTATGCGATGAAGGCAACATTGAACGTTATGATTCCGAAGCATATAATTCCTTTACACAAAAGCTGACCGGTGTTCTTGTAAAATAATAATCGGGGAGGCGCAAGTGAAACCCAAAACGCAGGACTATTCTATATTCGACAAATTCAATTTTCAAAGAAAACCCGTAGGCGTCAAGTACCTGCCTTATAAACCGGAGGGGGTTGAAAGGTTAAATAAAAGCCTGTATTTTTGCCAGATGTTCAAAGAAGCGCAAACCAGTAAACCTTTCTATGTTCAACGCGAAGATTTCCACTGCACCGAGCCGTTGACCCTGGGCATGGAAGACCCCGACCCCATACTGCTTAGCGGGCTGGTTGGGGAAACAGACGACCTTTATGAGGAGTTACGCGCCAACCAGAAAATTTACCAGATAGTACCTAAAATGCTCAAAGGCTCCGTAAAAACCGTGGTATTTTCATCCATAGACCAGATGACTTACGAACCGGACGTGTTAATTATCACGACCGATAACGTCGACCAGGCGAGGATTATCATGCGGGCATCGGTCTATTCTACCGGGGAGGCGTGGGGCTCAAAAGGAACGCCGGTGCTGGCATGTTCCTGGCTGTATATTTATCCGTATATCAGCGGTGAAGTAAACTATATGGTTACCGGCATGAGCATGGGAATGCAGACGCTTAAAGTCCTGCCGCAGGGCCTGGAGCTTATTTCCATACCGTGGACAAAACTGCCGATGATAATTAGAAACCTGCAAAATATGAACTGGCATCCCCTATCGGAAAGGGTGACCGGAGAGGAACATAAGAAACGTTTTGAGGGAATTCTTAAAGATATCCAGGAGAAAATCCGGAAATAACAAAAAGCAGGTAAAACACGAAAATACCAGGACTTGTTAAAGAAGTTTCTGCCGATGGTAAAAAACCTCGTTATTCTTTCCGGGCAAGAAGTCTTCTAACCTCTGGAATTGACCCGGTCATGAGCAAAATTAATTAAGAGGGGGTAACGACCGTATGTCCGGGGAAAAAGAATGGGCAATAAGCGGAGACTGTACCGAAGCTTGCACCTCACCGCCGGTATGTCCTTATTATTGGGGTTCCAGTACGCCCAGAGATCTTCATGATGGTAAAAACCAATGCGAAGGAGCGTTTACATTCCATATTAAAGAGGGACACTATAATGACATCAGTCTTGACGGCTTAAACGCCGGCTTTGGCTTTAATTCTCCTATCGGTGGAACAGCGGTACATGACCCGTGGAAAACAATTCTTTATATCGATTCAAAGGCAAATGCCGGGCAAGCGGCCGCTTTGGAGAATATTTTCAAAACATGCTGGTCCATCATGGGAGAAGTCCTGAAGGTAAAAAGAGAGCCGATTTCTTTTGTTAAAGAACCTGTCGGTAATGATTCCGAACCAGGCTACCGTCACCGGGTTACATGGGGGGAAGCATACAATATGGAAGCCGAACCAATTATGACGGCGAATAGTCTGCCAAGATATATTAGCGGTATGATGAATGGTAAAATATATGTGGGCAAGTCTACCACCAATAAATTTAATGATCCGGATTTACCGAGAGGCAAATGGGACCGGCCAGGTATGAGCAACACCTATTATGAATTTTCTCTTAATCCGCAAAAGTTGCAATGGATGCCATAGAAATATAGCTTTAAGATTTTAATGGGATCAATTACGTTTTAAAAAATTGAGGAGGAACGATTATGGAACGTGCTGATGTGGTAATAATAGGAGGCAGCGCGGCCGGCGCGACAGCGGCCGTCAGCTGTAAACGCAGAAATCCCGGCAAGTCAATTACCGTCATACGCCAGGAAAAAGAGGTATCGGTCCCCTGCGGGATACCATATATTTTCGGGACCCTGGGAAGCCCGGCGAAGAACCTTATTCCCGATACGATGTTAACTAACGTCGGAGCAAAAATCGTTATCAGCCCGGCACAAGAGATTAACCGGAAAAAGAAGCTCGTCTTCACGGCGGATGGCGAAATAGGTTATGATAAGCTCATTCTGGCTACCGGCTCTTCACCGGTTATCCTGCCGATTCCCGGCATCGAGAAAGAGAATGTTTTTCTGGTAAAGAAAGAGGTCAGCCATCTGGAAAATATGCTGAAAGCCGTTAACGGTGCTAATGATATCGTCGTTATCGGAGGCGGATTCATCGGGGCAGAATTTGCTGATGAGTGTAAGAAAAACCGCAAGGCTAACGTGACCATTATTGAAAAACTTCCCCATTGTCTTCAATTGGCGTTCGATGATGAATTTTGTATTGAAGCGGAACAGGTCCTTACCAGCCGCAGCGTGAAAATAATTGGAAATGATAGCGTATCGGCGATATTGGGCGGTGAAAAAGTGACATCGGTGCGCCTGGCAAGCGGGATTGAAATCAAAGCTGATGTAGTTATCGTAAGCATCGGCGTCTCCCCCAATACGGAACTGGCGGTAAAGGCCGGGCTGCGTACTGAGAGCGTGACAGGCGGAATAGTCGTTGACCGATACCAGCGTGTTATAGGCGATACGGATATCCTAGCTTGCGGTGATTGCTCAATGAAGATATCGTTTTTCAACGGCAGGCCCGTCAAGACATGGTTAGCTTCCGTTGCCACCAATGAAGCCCGTATTGCGGCAGCTAATTTGTTTGCCACTCAATACGCCGGTTTGGGCGCGGTAGGTGTTTTTTCTACTCAAATCGGCGAACATGCTATCGCCGCCGCCGGGCTTACCGAAAGACAAGCGCGGGCAGAAGGTTATGACATTGTCATCGGCCAGGCAAAAGCGCCGAGCAAACACCCGGGCGGTATGCCGGGCGCTGTGCCGACTTCCGTGAAGCTCATTTTCTCTAAAAATGACGGCGCAATACTGGGAGGTGAAGCTTCAGGAGGCCTTTCAGTCGGCGAATTGATTAACGTTATCAGCGCCTGCATCCAGCACAGGATGACCGCCTACCAGGTCTCATTGTTCCAGATGGGCACTCACCCGGCGCTTTGCGCTTCACCAATCGCTTACCAGACGGTAAACGCCGCAGAGGAAGCTGTGATGAAACTAGGACAGCATTAACCGCTTAATATAGTGATACCTGTATGCAGAAAAATAATAATCTTAAAACACTAATGTTATACTGGTCGGCTACCGGGAATACCAAACAGGTTGCCGATACTATCCGCAATACTTTAATCAGCGAAGGAATTATACCGGCTGTTAAAAAAATCTCCGAAGCTGCAAGCGAAGAACTTTATGATTACGACTTAATTTTCCTCGGGGCGCCTTCTTATCAATTTTTGCCGCCGGACCCTGTCCTGAAGTATGTCAATGCCAAAATGAAACTTCACAGGCAGCGGGGAGATATTAAACCCGGCACTCCCCGGATTCCCGGTAAAACCGCGGTAATTTTTTGCACCTACTCCGGGCCGCATACGGGCATTGATGAAGCAACACCGGCGGGTGATTACCTGGGGCAGTTCTTCGAACACATCGGGTTCAAGGTCGCAGCCAAATGGTATATCGTAGGTGAATATCACGGTGATGAAATCCTCAGCACAAAAGGAAGGCTGGGAGATATACGGGGCCGTCCAAACGCTGAAGACCTGGCTGAAGTTGAAAAAAATGTCTCTATTCTTATTCAATCTTTAGTTTCTAAAAAATAAGGTTGATACGGAGGGCAGCATGTCAACGGTAAAAGAATATAACCGCTACGGAGAGGAACTGGAGAGCATCCTCGGTTTGCAAACATCACCCATAGCTGTGAAAATGCTGGAAAAAGAAGCGGATATCCCGAAAGGCGCTATCCGGCCCAAAAAAGACCGCGGCTATCATCTCGCGCAATGCCAGGCTTTTGCCATGTCCCGCCGGGAGAAAACAGCAATGGCCATGCTTAAAGAAGATAACTGGTGCCCGGGCGCTCTTTTATCTTACGGCATCGTTCCCAAACCCAATAACCCTGATAGTAAAGGCCAGGTCAACGGTGAATATTTCGAATACGGCAAATACATAGGAATTCTCACCGCCCCGCTGAAAACGGCCAAATTCGAGCCGGAAGCGGTAATAATATGGTGCGACACCAACCAGCTCCGCATCATGCTTTTATCGCTGAAGAATGAAGAACGGGAATTCGTGAAGTCAAATTTCTTCCCCTTTTCCTGTTCCAACTCCGTCGTTCCGGTTATCCTGCATAATGAATATTGGATTAACCTGCCCGACCCCGGCGAATTCTCCCGCGCATTAACCATTGCCGGCGAGATGATGTTCTCCGTACCTGAAGCAAGATTGCACGGTCTGGTGGAAAACCTGCGCGGGATGGACAAAAACGAGTCCGGTTTCTCTCATGAAACGATGATGATGCGGCCGGATTTCCCCCAACCGGACCTATATAAGAAGGTATTTGAATCCTGGGGCATGGAGCATAGCTAAGGATAATCCAAATATAAATCCTTCCAGAGATGGGGCCGACCACATCGCCATCGTTATAATAAAGTCGCAGCAGGATAACCGCGGCACTTGACAAATTCGTATACCCGTTTCTATAATAAAAAGAAACCCCCACCCGAGCGCAGTGTATTCCTATTTTTTTAAGTTATAATGCTTGATTTCCAGAGGCACTGTATAACTAAATCCCGTTTAATTCCCATTTATTTTCCGAGGAGAAAACCGGAGTATTTCCGGGATAGTTATAACCATATATAAAAATATGCCAAAATACATATTCGTCACCGGAGGAGTGGTAAGTTCCGTAGGTAAAGGCATCACCGTCGCCTCCATCGGCACGATTCTCAAGAGCCGCGGCATCAGCGTAGCCGTCATGAAATTAGACCCCTATCTTAATGTCGACCCCGGCACCATGTCCCCCTACCAGCACGGCGAGGTCTACGTTACCAAGGACGGCGCGGAGACCGACCTCGACCTGGGGAACTATGAGCGTTTTATCGATATCGAATGCACGGCCGACTCCAACACCACTTCCGGGCAAATCTACAGCACTATTATCACCCGGGAGCGGCGCGGCGATTTCCTCGGCGGTACGATACAAATCGTGCCGCACCTGACGAATGAGATAAAGAGCCGGTTTAAAAAGCTGGCCGATAAGTCAGGCGCGGAGGTGATTCTCATCGAAGTGGGCGGTACGGTCGGCGACATCGAAGGGCAGCCCTTCCTCGAAGCAATCCGCCAGATGCGCAACGATGTCGGCCGCAACAACGTCCTCTATATCCACGTCACCTTTCTGCCTTACCTCAATTCCACCGGGGAACTCAAGACCAAACCCACCCAGCACAGTGTCAACGAATTAAGACGCGGCGGTATTCAGCCGGATGTCATTTGCTGCCGCGCCGATTATGAAATACCGGATAATTTGAGAGACAAAATCGCCCTCTTCTGCGATGTGGCCAAAGACGCCGTCATACCGATGCCGACGGTAAAAACGATATATGAAATACCGCTGATGCTGGAGGAGTGGGGTTTGGGGAAATTTATCGTCGAGAAACTCGGGCTGCCGGGAAATCATGCCGACCTGGATACCTGGCGCAGCATGGTGGAGCACATCAAATCTCCGCGCCAGCCGGTGAAAATCGCGCTTGTCGGCAAATATGTAGAACTCAACGATGCCTATTATTCAGTGCGAGAAGCGCTGTATCACGCGGCGCTTTATAATAACCGGGCGCTGGAACTTTTCTATGTCCATTCCGAAGACTGCACCTGCGAAAATGTGGATTCCCGGCTCCGCACCGCCCAGGGCATTATCGTACCCGGCGGTTTCGGGGAGCGGGGCATCGAGGGAATGATCGCAACGGCAAAATACGCCCGGGAAAATAAAATCCCCTACTTCGGCCTGTGCCTGGGACTGCAAATCATGGTGGTAGAATTGGCCCGCCATGTCTTTAATTCCGATGAACCGAATTCCACCGAGTTTAACCCGGATACCAGATACCCGGTCATCGACTACATGCTAGAGCAAAAAACGATGCTGACCAAAGGCGCGACGATGCGCCTGGGTAATTACCCCTGCAGGTTAGTCGACGGGACACTGGCCGCCGAGGCCTACGGGCAGCCGCTCATCCAGGAACGCCACCGACATCGTTTAGAGTTTAATAACAAGTACCGCGATGCGCTGGGTGAAGCCGGCATGGTCTTCAGCGGCATCAACCCGGATAATAACCTTATCGAGATATGCGAATACAAAGACCACCCCTGGATGCTCGGCACCCAGTTCCACCCGGAGTTTTTGTCCCGGCCGCAGCGTCCGCAGCCGCTCTTCAGGGAGTTTATCAGGGTGGCCAAAGACGTTCTAAGGGAAGGCGCCCAGCCACCGCTGCCCCTGGCGGCCGCTGAATGAGGAGGAAACAGATGCAGATATTCCTGGATACCGCCAACATCGAGCAGATAAAACAGGCCGCAAAACTGGGCATTATTGCCGGCGTAACGACCAATCCTTCTCTTTTAGCTAAAGAAGTAACCTGCGATTATGAATCTGTCTCAAAGGGTATTTGTAATATTATCAACGGGCCGGTTTCCGTGGAAGTCCTCTCCGAAACCGCCGATGAAATGATAAAAGAAGCGCGCCTCAAAGCCAAATGGGCGCCCAACGTTAATATAAAAATACCTGTTTCATCGGCAGGGCTGGAAGCCACATCGGTCTTAAGCCGGGAGGGCATTAAAATCAATATGACGCTGATTTTCTCCGCCAACCAAGCGCTGCTAGGGGCGCTGGCGGGGGCAACCTATGTCAGCATTTTTATCGGGCGGCTCGATGACGCCGGACAGGACGGAATGCAGGTGGTCTACGATACCATCGATATTTTAAGCAATTACCCCAACCTCGAGGCGCAGGTAATCGCCGCCAGCATACGGAACCCGCTGCATGTCACCAATGCCGCTTTGGCCGGCGCGGACGTAGCTACGATCCCTTACGCCGTGCTGATGCAAATGATACAACATCCGATGACGGACATCGGTATAAAACGCTTCCTGGCAGACTGGAAAAGCGTCCAGAAAAAATAAAGAAGAAGCCCACTCTTCTCCGCGGGGGAAGGGCCAGAGTGAGGTGGAGATATGGAAATGAATATGAACGGAAACGGGAACGGTAATGGAAACAGTGCCGGCAGCCAAAATCCCAACCCAAGCGCCGGTACCGGCACGAATGCGAGTCCAAACCCGGCGGCGGGCGGAAGTTTAAACGGCAACGCAAGCCCGGCCCCCAGCACCGCTCCCATCCCGAATGTAAATATGAGCATCTCGGAGCTTGAAACCAGGACCAAAGAAGAATTAATGGAGATGGCCAAGGAGAAGGGCATCAATGTACCGGCCACGCTGAAGAAACACGATATCATCATGCGGCTGCTGGAAACGCATACGGAAGAACAGGGCAACATCTTCTGCAGCGGCATCCTGGAAATCATGGCGGACGGCTACGGCTTCTTAAGGCAGGAGACCCTGCTGCCCAGCCAAACGGACGTTTATATTTCACCGTCACAGATACGGCGTTTCAGCCTGCGCAACGGCGATATGGTAACCGGGCAGGGCCGGCCGCCCAAGAGCAACGAAAAGTATTACAGTCTGCTCCAGGTCGTTGCCATCAATAATCTTAACCCGGAATCGGCAAAAGGACGGCAGCCTTTCGGATCGCTGACGCCGACGTTCCCGGACCGGCTGATTAACCTGGAACATGCCGCCAACGACCTTTCGACAAGACTGTTGAACATGATTGCGCCTATCGGCAGAGGCCAGCGCGGTCTTATCGTTTCCCCGCCCAAAGCCGGTAAAACATTGCTGCTTAAAGCCATTGCCAATGCGATATCCAATACCTATGAAGATATACACCTGATGGTCTGCCTCATCGGCGAGCGGCCGGAAGAGGTCACGGACATGAAACGCTCCGTCCGGGGCGAGGTTATCGCCGCGACCTTCGATGAGATGGTGGAAAACCAGACCCGCGTGGCGGAACTGGCGCTGGAAAGGTCCAAACGCCTGGTAGAAAGCGGCAAAGACGTGGTCATCCTGCTGGACGGCATCACCCGTTTGACCCGCGCCTATAACCTGGCGATGCCTTCCAGCGGTCGTACGCTGTCCGGCGGTATCGACCCCGCCGCCCTGCACCCCGCCAAGAGGTTTTTCGGCGCCGCACGCAACACCGCAGAAGGCGGGAGTCTGACGATTATCGCGACCTGCCTGGTAGATACCGGCAGCCGCATGGACGACCTGATTTATGAAGAGTTCAAAGGCACCGGCAACATGGAACTGCACCTAGACCGCCGGTTATCCGAAAAGCGCATCTTCCCGGCGATGGATATCCAGCGCTCCGGCACCCGCCGCGAAGAACTGATACTCGGTGAAGAAACACTAAAGCAGGTATGGCTGTTGCGCCGTATGGTCGGCATCATCGCTTCGGACGCCAACAACTTCGTAGAGGCCACCGAACGCGTGCTGGAACGTATGCGCAAGACCAAGACCAACGCGGAGTTTCTGGCCGGCTTGCGCGATATGGTCAGGGAATAGCAAAAAAATTCAATTCAGAGTTAAAAGTGCCCCCTCTCACCACCCTGCCGGGAGAGGGGGTTTTTGTTTAAATCTCCCTCTTATCCCTTCCCGTATCAAGTACGGGACAGGCTCTTACAAAGGAGAGATGGTGATTAAATGTAAGCAGCTATTCATTGGTTTATCTGTTCTCTCCCCTTCGTAAGACGAGAGTTAGAGAGGGATTTTTATATTTGCTTTTCCTATCATCCTGTCCTATCATTTAGCCGGATGGGGGAGGAAGAACATGATGCAGATTAAAAAGACCTATATAGATATCAGCCCGGAATTGCTTTATGCAGAATTAAGAGACTTTGCTTTAAAACAGGCCGTCACCCTGACGGAAAACAAACTCGAGACGTTTACCCTTCCCGACCAGTCCGCTTCTTTCATCACCCGCGCGACCCTGACTTTTCATGCCAAAGAGGGCACCACAAAAGAGGCCATCCGCGCCCACATCGTCGGCATGTCCCGCGGTGAAACGAAGCTGATGTTGGACATCGATGAAAAACTCTTTCCGCCGGAAAAACTGGCGGCTATGCAGTCCGACCTCGATTTCATCTTCGGGGCCTACGAAGTAAAAGACCCGACCCCGTTTATAAAGGAAAATCAGGTTGAAAAATAATCAAATCGCCTACGACAAACTGGCCGAAAAATACAAGCTCGCCGGCGATGCGCATTTCATGGAGTTCCTGAAAATGATGCTGACGCCGGAAGAAGGAAATTACCTTCTGGCGCTGGACAAGCCTAAGACACCGGCAGAACTGGCGGCTATTCTCAAGCAAGATGAAAAAACCGTCAACAAAAAGCTGGAAACACTGACGCGGCGCGGCCTCCTGGTGCGCGGTAAAGCGAAATATATGGCCTGGGGCGATGCCCACCAGCTTAAAGCCCGCACCATGATGAGCGGGGAGGAATACAGCCACTCCGGCATGGCAGAGCACCGCCGCCGCGATGAGCGTTATATAACCTCCCCTTTTGCTGAAATTCACGGCTGGTTCAAGCTATACGAGATGACGGGCAAACCGTTAATGAGAGTCATCCCGGCGATTAAAGCTATCCGCATGAACCCGAAGATAAAACCGGAAGATATCCTCTGGTACGAAAACATCGAGGAACTGATGAAATCAGCGGACAAAATCGGGTGCGTGGACTGCAATTGCCGCCGCATTTACGACCGCTGCCATAAGCCGCTTTTCAACTGTTTACATTTCGGGAACATGGTGGACTACGAGGTGGGGCGGGGCAGCCGGATGAAAGAAATTACCAGGAAAGAAGCGATTGCCATCTGTCATGAAGCAGAGGAGGCGGCGCTGGTCCATACGACGCCGGGCAACTTTTCCGCGCTTTCCGGCGTGATTTGCAACTGCTGTTCCGATTGCTGCTCGACGCTCGAACCGGCTTTACAGGCGGGAAGAGTAAATGAAATTGTCGCGCCGAGCCGCTACCAGGCGGTGGTAAACCAGGAACTATGTAAAGGCTGCAAGGCATGTACCAAACGCTGCCAGTTCAGTGCGATAGAAATGGTGAACGTCAACGGTGCGGACAAACAAAAGGCTTTCGTAAACAAAGACAAATGCCTCGGCTGCGGTGTCTGCGTTATCGGATGCAAACAGCAGGCGCTGACTTTTGAATTGATAAGACCACCGGAATTTATCCCGCCGAAGCCGGACTTCAAAGTGCCGCTGGCTTATTCAACACTTTAAGCGTCAATCTAAAAAGCTGGGACTTTGCGTCTTTGTGAACATCCGGTACCGTTTCAGGGAGCAGAAGAATAATCTCCCCCGGACGGCGGCTGCCAGGCATAACTGAATGTTTCACCGCTATCCAGCATCCCCCCTATCGTTAAGGTGTACTTGATATTCTCCCCCCATGCCCCATTGATTAATGTCGCGGAACTGCTGGCGGTTTCTCCCGGGTATAAAGGGTGGTCCGGATTCAGGCTAAATACAAAAGGAACATGCGGAGAGGGCGACTGGTTGGTATTACCGGTAGTACCCTCCTCCAGGGTTACGGTCAGACCAATAACCGCCGGCCCGACATCTTTTACAACTATCTCGATTACCGGCCCGCCGGGGTTGACCGGCTGACTCGTTGATTCTTTGATGGATACGACCTCAATTGGTTGTTTGGTTTCCGTGGCCGGGGAGCCGGTAAGCGTAACGGAGGAAGCAGATGCGGATGTTGTCGTTGATACAGTGGTTGTTGCTGGAGAAGAGGTTATTGCTGTGGCGGATGAAGTACATCCGGTGAAAATGATTAATACCGAGCATAAAACTGCCAGCACAACCACACTGGTTATTTTTAAATCACAATTCTTCATTTAAATCCGGTTTATTTTAACAATTTCTTCAAGGCGGCAACATCGCCGTTCATGAGGGCGTTAACGTTGGCTTTTACCTTTTGTACGTCCCAGTCCCACCACTTCAACTCCTGCAGTAATTTAATTATATCATCGGTAAAGCGTTTCTTGATGATGCGGGCAGGCATGCCGCCGACCACGGTAAACGGAGGGACATCATTGGTAACGAGAGAACGCGCGGCGATAATAGAACCATCACCGATGCGGACACCCGGCATGATAACCGACTCAAAACCAATCCAGACGTCGTTACCGATAACCGTATCACCTTCGATATCCCATGCTTCCTCCCTTCCCATATCGAGACCCCAGTTATCTGCCACGACCGGGAAGGGAAAAGTGGTGAATGAGCTTAATTTGTGGTTAGCTCCGTTCATGATGAATTTTGTCCCGAAGGCAATTGAGCAGTATTTGCCGATTATCAGCCTATCATGATTCTCCGGCTTGAGATAAAGGACATTCTCTGTCTCAAAATCGGTGGGGTCGTGAAAATCATGGTGGATGGTATATTCTCCTACGATAATGCGCGGGTTTTTGACTACATTTTGCAAGTAGACGGAATCTTTCTCGCCGGGTTTGGGGAAGATGATGGATGGGTCAGGTTTATTGACGTTCTTATTGTGCGGCTCTTTTTTCATATATAAATTTACCTCTTAAAAACCTTCTCTAACCATCCTCTGACATCAGGGAAGGAACAAATAGCAACCGGTCAGGTAACAAGGAAGTAGCAAGTGATAAACAATAAGTAATAAGACCACTTCCTCTCCGATATTCTTCGCTCCGCTCAGGATGACAATGGGAAAAGTGGGTGGAAACAGGGATGGGATTTACCACTTTTTACTTGCATCTTAATTATTCCTTGATACTTGCCACTTGGCGGTTGTTACTTTTGTTAATAGTATACCGGAAACAGGCTATTCCGGTAAAAGGAAGGAGAATTAATAATCAAGACGATATCAAGGTCAGACCATTCATCGGCAGGGGCGATGGCCCGCGCCCGCGAGCCGAGAATAACACCCACCCGGACATCCTGCCGGGCCCTGGACCAATTCGTAATCCTTTTAATCAGCTCTTCGTAAGAACGGATAATCTTTTTCATAAACCCCGCCATCCCAACCCCACCACATCGATAAATAATTACTCAATACTTATGATTACTGATGTACTCCGTAAGTATTACCATCCTGGTCCGCAAAGACACCGAACCACCCGTACGGCTGTTTTTTCGGTTCGTCAATTATAGACACGCCGTTGGCCTTGAGCTTTTTAAAAGTCGCGACAATGTCATCGGTCTCTAAAACCAGGCCGGTATCTTTGCCAATTTTGGCTTTGGCCGCTTCAAGATTGTCCCCGCCGGGCTGGTCTTTAGTCGCCTTGTAAAGCAAAATCCTGGTCTCGGCGCGGGGAGGGGCGACTTCAATCCAGCGCTGGCCGGGGCCCATCGGCTGGTCAGAGCGTTTTTCAAAACCCAGCTTTTTCGTATAGAAATCCAGGGCTTTATCCTGGTCGGTGACCTGTATAGTGATAGTGCCAATTCTGGTAAGCATAATAGTCTGCCTCCCCGATTTTTATCTGGCTTTGGGGTAAGAACCCAGTATTTTCACAAAAACAGCGTGCTCTTCCAGCGCCTTCAGGGCCTCCCCTACCATTTTCTCCTCACGATGGCCGGAAAAGTCCATATAGAAGTTATATTCCCAGGGCTGGCGGCGGGTGGGGCGTGATTCCAGCTTGGAAAGATTGATTTTTCTCTTGGCAAATTCACCGAGGCAGTCATAAAGCGCGCCGGGCTTATGTTTCAAAGAAAAAACGATGGAGGTCTTATCATTGCCGGTAGGCGGGGAGTCTTCTTTAGAAAGAACGAAGAAGCGGGTGAAATTATGGGGATTATCTTCGATTTCTTTGGCCAGGATTTTCATGCCGTAGAGTTCGGCGGCGCGGGCGCCGGCCACGGCAGCGTAGTCGAGCCGTTTTTCTTCTTTTATCATTCTTACGCTGCCGGCGGTATCGGAGGCCGGCACGATTTCCGCATTAAGCTGCCTTAAATAATTGCGGGACTGGCCCAGCGCCTGGGGATGGGAATAAATGAATTTAATCGTGTCTAAACTGGCGCCTTCCATCGCTATCAGGCAATGACTGATGCGCAGTTCCGTCTCACCGCAGACCATCAGGGGAGAGTCCAGTAAAAGGTCATAAGCGCGGTTGATGCTGCCTTCCAGCGAGTTTTCTACCGGGACGATGGCAAATGGAGCATCGCCGCGTTCAACCGCTTCAAAAACGGCATCGAGGCTTTCATATGGTAAGCCTTTGGTGGATTTGCCGAAGTAGCGGATAGCGGCCTCTTCCGAGTAAGCGCCCGGCTCACCCTGGTAAGCAACCGCGACCCCTTGCACTTTTTTACTGGCGCTAATTATCTGTTTGTAGATGCTTTCAATATCGGAAGGACTGATTTTTTTATCACGGGCCAGGTTCCGCACATGTTCCAGGACACGCAGTTCCCGTTCCCGGTCCTCGATAAGCTGGCTGGTTTTATTTTTACCTTTACCTATTTCCCGGGATATTTCCTGCCGCTCCGCAATAAGGCGGACAATCTGTGCGTCAAGCGCATCTATCTGGTTTCTAAGCTCATTAATGTCCATTTTCTACTTCAAAATCCCTCTTTGACAAGAAGTAACAACTGACAAGTATCAAGTAAATGATAAGTAATAAGTAGTAAACGTCAAATTCACCCTCACCCCCGTATCACGGTACGGGGCAGGCTTAATCCTCTCCCGTCAAGGGCGAGGAAACAAGTTGAGGAAATCTCCCCACCCTAAACCGATATCCTTCGCTTCGCTCGGGATGACAATAGTAACTATTCCATTATTTATTACTTTATCACCTTCAGTATCATTCCCGCCTGAATGGCAAAATCACATAGCGTTACCGCCATCATCGCTTCAACAACCGGCACAGCGCGGGGGACAATACAGGCATCATGCCGCCCGCCGACTTTAATGGTAGCCGGTTCCATCTTTTCAATATCGACCGTCAGTTGCTTCAAAGCGGCAGAGGATGTCGGTTTAACCACCACTCTGACCACCAGCGGCATCCCGTTGCTGATACCGCCGAGAATACCCCCGGAGTTATTGGTAGTGGTTATGACCTTGCCGTCCTTAACGGTGAACGGGTCGTTATTTTCCGAACCCTTCAAACGCGCCGCAGCAAAACCCGTTCCGAATTCAACGCCTTTGACGGCCGGTATCGCCAGCAAAGCTTTAGCGAGTTCGCCGTCAAGGTTATCGAAGACCGGCTCACCCAGGCCGACCGGTACATTAGCCGCAATCCCCTCGATAATGCCTCCCACGCTATCTCCGGCCTCTTTCGCGGCGGCGATGGTCTCCACCATTTTTTTTGCCGCCGTTTTATCCGCACAAAATAGAGTATCCAGACCGGCATTTTTCTTGATGGTTTCATAATCCACGGCCTTAGCGGCGATACCGCCTATCTCAACCGTGTGGGCGGTTATTTCGATACCGAGTTTGTTAAGTAATTTTTTCGCGATAGTCCCGGCCATAACAAAGCCGGCGGTAATACGGCCAGAAAAACGACCACCGCCGCGCCAATCGTTAAAGCCGCCGTATTTTTCATGCGCGGTAAAATCAGCGTGGCCGGGGCGCATCTTCGATTGTATTTCTATATAATCGTCATCATTGAATTCTTCATTTTTCACGACCAGGCAAAGCGGTGCGCCGGTAGTAAAGCCGCTAAAAACGCCGGAAAGTATTTCCGCTTTGTCATTTTCCCGGCGGGAGGTAGAGGCAACGCCGGTACCGGCCCGGCGGCGGTCAAGATCATACTGAAAATCTTCTTCAGAAACCGCCAGCCCGGTCGGGCACCCGTCAATGATAACACCGATGTACCGTCCGTGGCTTTCACCGAAACTGGTGATGGTAAACAGCCGGCCGAAACTGTTACTCATAGGCCCTAAACTCAGCGCCGACGTCCCTGAACGCCTCCCAGAAGCCGGGGTAGGTCTTTCTCACACATTCGGCATCGTTGATGGTTACCCCGCCCATCGCCGCGCCCATGACGGCAAAAGCCATGGCGATACGGTGATCGTTATAACAATCGATAAAGATATCCGGCTTGGCCTTTTCCCCGCCGGCAAAAAAGTCTTCGGCTTTTCCCAGCATTGTCTGCTTGGTGCCGGTATCGTCGTCATCATCCGACTTTTTCGCCGCATTCAGGCCTTTAATCGTGACATAGTCTTTAAACTCGTTAAAGGGAACACCGAACTTCGTCAGGCCTTCTCTTATGGCCGTGACGCGGTTAGATTCCTTGATACGGGCGCGCTGGATGCCTCTGAATTCGCACTCGCCTTTAGTTAACGCGGCCAATACCGCCATCGTCGGCAACAGGTCGATGGCATCGGAAAGATCAACACGTATCGGCCGGAGCGGCCATTCGCCCTTTTTGATGGCTACAGAATTTCCAACTATCCTGATATCGGCCCCCATGCCGCGCAGGTAGTCCAGCATCACACGGTCGCCCTGACGGCTGGAAGTGCTTAGATTCTCCAATACAATTCCCTCTTCAGACAGCGCCCCCAGCGCCAAGAAATAAGATGCCGACGACCAGTCACCTTCAATATCGATGGTACAGGGCTCATACCTCTGCCGTTTCACGATGAAAGTATTACCCTGGTGTTTGACGGTGATATCGAATTTCCTCATGCACCAGAGCGTCATGAGAACATACGGCCGCGATGTCAGCGGCGTAGTCAATTTGATAATCGTTTCAGCGGGAGCAAAAGAACCTATCATCAGCAAAGCGGTAATATACTGGGAGCTGATATTCCCCGCGATTTCCGCCGTCCCGCCTCTGAAAGTCCCGCCACGGATGGTGACCGGTGGACATAAGGGAGAAGCAGTAGTGCCTTTTACTCCCAGCATTTTCAAAGCATCGATAAGCGCCCTGATGGGACGCTGGAGCAAGCCCGGAGAGCCGGAAAGCGTTATGGTGCCGGGAAGGAGGGCAACCAGGGCCGTCATCATCCTTAAAGTGGTGGCAGATTCCCCGCAATTAAGCTCTTCCGTGGGTATTTTGAAGTGCCCGCCGGTAACGTGCCAGACGCCATTGATGTCTTCAATCCTGGTCCCGATTTTGCTCAACACGGAAACGGCATAATTGGTATCATCGGCGACAAGGGGGGTACGGATCTGGCTCTCACCTTTAGCCAGCGATGCGCAAAACAGCGCCCGGATGGTCATGCTTTTGGAGGAGGGGACGATTATTTTCCCTTTTGGGGAGAATTTGCTAATCGAGACTTTCATATCTTTCCCAATGCATTTAAAATTTTTTTTAACACCCTGGGGGCATCAATCCCGGAGGTGTCTATCATAATGTCCGCCGCCTTCTGGTAAAGCGGCCAACGGTATTGCAGCAATTCCTTTATCTGTTTTTCGCGCCCGGCCACATCCAGCAACGGCCGGGTATTTTTATCTCCGGAAATCCGCTGCAAAATGATATCCGGAGCAGCCGACAGGCAAACTATAACACATTCCTGCTTTAAACGAAATATGTTTTCCGCTTTCAAGACAATACCGCCCCCACAGGCTATGACTAAATTCTTTTTCCCAGCTACCTCTTTTACCTCTTTAATTTCCAGCTGCCGGAAATATTCCTCACCCGATTCACGGAAGATTTCGGCAATCGTTTTGCCGGCTTTCTTTTCAATTTCAGCATCAAACTCGACAAATTCTTTAATGAGTTTTCCCGCCAGTAATTTACCGACGGTAGTTTTACCGGTCCCCATAAAACCGATAAGAGCGATGCTAGTTTTCATATTTTCCCAGCATCCTTACCGCTACCTGTTTCATAATTTCGATGGGCGCTTTTTGCCCGGTCCACTTTTCAAAAGCCAGCGCGCCCTGCCAGACCAGCATGTCCAGGCCGCTGATCGTTTGGGCTCCCGCGGCTTTAGCCTCTTTCAACAGCCGTGTCTCAAGAGGATTATAAACGACGTCAATTACAACCGGAATATTTCGCAATAAATCTGCCGGCACGATACTCTTGCCGGCGTAAGGGCTCATACCAATGCTGGTGGCATTTACGAGTATATCCGTATTCTTTAATCCAGCGGCGAGTGTTTCTATTTCCATAACTTTTACGTCCGACCCCAGGTCTTTCTTTATTAAAGCTGCGATACTTTCGGCATTAAAAAGATGTTCTTTACGGTTAAGAATGGTCAGACCGGCGCCGTTTTTAGCCAGGAAATAGGAAATAGCCCGGGAAGCGCCGCCGGCGCCGAGTATCGTAATCTTTTTATTATCTGGTTTAATACCGTTCTCCCGTAAAGCGCGGTAAAAACCTTCGGCGTCGGTATTGTAACCGGTCATTTTTCCATTATCATTTACCACCGTATTCACCGCCCCGATTTTTTGCGCCAGCGGGTCTACTACATCCATCAAAGGCAGAACAGTAACTTTATGCGGAATGGTAATATTAAAACCCACGACGTTTAATGCCCACAGACCTTCAACGGCTTTTTGCAGTTGTTCCGGTTTTACCAGGAAAGGTACGTAGATATAGTCCAGCCCCAGCTTTGCAAAGGCAGCGTTATGCATGGCCGGGGAAACCGAGTGTTCCACCGGGTTACCGATAATAGCACAGACTTTTGTTTTTCCGGAAATCATGAACGGTCTACTCCCTCCCCAGCATCCGGTACATCCTTCTCAAATCCCCGGCGGCAATCTGGCCGGAAGCAGACTCCCTCCCCTCTTCCGCCGACGCCCAGGTAAGATAACCGCCTACCAGCGGGCTCAATACCCGGGATATTTGCCCGGCCATGCCCATCGCGAAGCAAATAAGCTTCGTATCAGGAAACAGGCCGATAAACTCCAGTATTTCCGCATTATCTTTGATGGTGCGGGCGGTGGTTACTACTTTACAGATATCAGCGCCAACCGCCTTTTGATTGGCCACGATCTGCCGCAGTCTATCAACGGGAGGCGTTTCCCTAAGATTATGGTACGAAACGATGACGGATGCCCTGCCCTTTACTTCCTTCACGATTTTATCCACCGCGGAAGTCCCCAATTCAAGGTCTATAAGATTGGCGCCGAGGTCCAGGGCGCTAAGAAGCTCTTTAATTCTTTTTTCTTCACTATCCTGCCAGACACCGCCCTCCTCCACCCTCCGGTTGCAGGCAATCCAGGGCTTTTTAAGTTGGGAGACCAACTTGCGCCAGTCTTTCCCGATAAGGTCGATGCGGACTTCAAAAAAGTCCACCAGCGGTTCGACGGAGGTAATAATCTGCGATTCGCTGACGACAGGAACGCATATTCTAGGCGGATTGACCATACAATACCTCCCTTATCAGCTCCGATCCGACGTCATCAACGACAACCGGGCGGCCGATGGCTTTCAGTAATACAAATCTTACCTTATCGTTAACGACCTTTTTATCATGTTTTAGTACTTCCAGTAAGCCTTCTTTTTTGTCAGGACTAAAGTCCGGCAGATTCACCGGCAGCCCGGCTTTTTCTAATACCCTCTTTATCCGGTCGGCTTCATTTTCAGAAAGCAGATTTTTCCGGAGAGCAATTTTGTTCTCCGCGACCATGCCGATAGCCACCGCCTGCCCGTGTTTTATGGAAAAGCTGGAGATGGTTTCAACGGCATGACCGATGGTGTGGCCGTAATTCAAAATAATCCGTAAGCCGGCTTCCCTTTCGTCTTTTCCGACGACGCCAGCTTTTTGCAGGGCATTTTCCAGCACGATTTTTTCCATAACGGCGGCATTAAGAGCCATAGCACGCTGGATATTATCTTCCAGGAAACGGAAAAACCGGCGGCTGCCAATGGCGGCCATCTTGATAACCTCCGCCATGCCGTTGGAAAGCTCTTCTTTCGGGAGGGTTTTCAGAGTATCGATATCAGCGATTACCATTTTCGGCTGGTAGAAAGCCCCAATAATATTTTTTAAATTACCGCGGTCAACGGCTGTTTTCCCGCCGATGCTGCTATCCGCCATGGCCAGGAGCGTGGTGGGCACCTGGACAAAGGGAATTCCGCGCATATAGGTTGCCGCGACAAATCCCGCCAGGTCGCCGATAACACCGCCGCCCAGCGCCAGGATAAGCGTCGACCGCTCTGCCTGTGATTCCGCGAGTCGGTCATAAAGCCGCCCCGCCGTCTCCAGGGTCTTTTGCGGTTCACCGGCCGGTATTTCGAGTACCGTTACATTGAAGCCGGCTTCTTCCAGGCTTTTTTTCAGCGGTCCGGCATAAAGAGTTTTGACGTTCGTATCCGTGATAATAACCGCTTTACCGGAATAGCCCGATTCTTTGAGCCACCGACCGGCCCGCGGGAGGATGCCGTAACCGACCCGGATTTCATAGCTGTTTAAAGCCAGTTTTACCTTGATGGTTTTCATTTATGTAATTTTACCCTGACGTTCCGCCCAATGCAACAGATTTTCAATTATTCTATAGAATATATAATACATATGGTAAACTGGTTATAGTAAAAACGAACTAAAAGCAATTCTCTTCGTCCAGGGGCAGGCTACTATAATCCGCATATTTATTTCCTATTGTAAATTATTCTCAAAATACTCGTAAAAAAGTGTTGACACGCGCTATTGATTTGTGTTACATTAAATGTTTGGTACTAGAATTCAGTAAAAGTAGATAGATTGAGCTTTACAAACCTCTCTCTATCACATTACAAGAATTCATAATGGATGGGGTAAGCCCATCCATTCTAATTGTTAGGGGGTATTAAAATAAACGATGCCAACGATTAATCAACTGGTCCGCAAGGGTCGCCGCAAGACCGTGAGCAAGAACAAGACTCCGGCGCTGGGCTTTTCCTTTAACTCGTTAAAGAACCGGGTCTTCCAGGGCAAGAGTTCGCCCCAGAAGCGCGGCGTCTGTATCCAGGTCAAGACCACTACCCCCAAGAAACCTAATTCTGCATTACGGAAAATCGCTAAAGTACGGTTGACTAATCACGTCGAGGTCACCGCATACATACCCGGCGAAGGCCACGAGCTCCAGGAACACTCCGTCGTCCTGGTCCGCGGCGGCCGCGTGCCTGACCTGCCCGGCGTAAGGTATCACATCATCCGCGGCGCGATGGACACGACCGGCGTACAAAACCGCAAACAGGGCCGCAGCAAATACGGGGCCAAAAGAGGCAAGAAGGGCGCTGCTGAAGGCACCACCGCAGCCACAACGTAATACGAGGATATAAAAAATGGCGAGAAGAGCTAGAGCAGTAAAAAGAGAAATCGTCCCGGATGCGAAATACCGGAGCGCCACAGTATCGCAGCTTATTATTAAAATAATGGAACGCGGCAAGAAGCGGACGGCCGAAGGCATCGTCTACAACGCGCTCGAAAAACTCGGACAGCAGGTCTCCAAAGACCCCGCCGCCGCCCTCGAGCAAGCCGTGAAAAATGTAACCCCCCTGCTTCAGGTCAAGCCCCGCCGTGTCGGCGGCGCTACCTACCAGGTCCCGGTGGAAGTAGAACCGGACCGCGGGCTGTTCCTTGCCCTTACCTGGTTGATTCAGTCCGCCAGGTCAAGAAAAGGCAAACCGATGTATGAAAAACTGGCCGATGAACTGGCTGAAGCCTTCCAGGGCCAGGGTAATACGATAAAGAAACGTGAAGATACGCACAAAATGGCCGAGGCCAACCGTGCTTTTGCTCACTACAGGTGGTAGAGGATTTGGTAACTAACGATAATTTTAAGACACATGCGGCGGGAGATAAGAAAGTGCCAAGGGAATTCCCTCTTGAAGATATCCGCAATATAGGCATTATTGCCCATATCGATGCCGGGAAGACGACCGTCACCGAGCGCATACTATATCACACCGGCAAGACCTACAAACTTGGCGAAGTACATGAGGGTACCGCTGTCATGGACTGGATGGACCAGGAACGGGAACGCGGTATCACCATCACCTCCGCTGCCACGACCTGCTACTGGCTGAACCACCGGGTCAACATCATCGATACCCCCGGACACGTAGATTTTACGGCTGAAGTCGAACGGAGCCTCCGTGTTCTCGACGGGGGCGTCGTTGTTTTCGATGCCGTCTCCGGCGTCGAAGCGCAATCCGAGACTGTTTGGCGACAAGCCGATAGATACAAGGTGCCGCGTATTTGCTATGTCAATAAAATGGACCGCCTGGGCGCGAATTTCACCCGCACGATTTCCATGATAGAATCAAGACTGCTGGCGACTCCCCTGCCGATACAGGTACCCCTGGGCGCCGAAGATAAATTCGACGGCGTTATCGACGTTATAGATAACCGGGCATGGCACTTCACCGGCGATGCCGATAACCCCCAGGAAGAAATACCGGTGCCGGAAGAACAAAAAGCCAACCTGACCGAAGCCCGCCAGCACCTTATCGCTAAAATTGCCGAGCACGATGATGAAATGATGGTCGCTTTCGTGGAAGGCAAAAAAGTAGAACCCGCCGAATTAAAACAGGCATTAAGAAGAGTGACCCTAGCTAACCAAGTCGTGCCCGTTATTTGCGGCAGCGCCTTGAGGAACATGGGCGTGACGCTCCTGCTCGATGCCGTCGTAAATTATCTTCCCTCGCCGCTGGATGTACCGCCCGTTGGCGGTACCGACCCCAAGACCGACGAGAAAATCATGCGCGAAGCCAGCGATGAAGCGCCATTTTCCGCTTTGGCATTTAAAGTTGTCACCGACCCGTTCGTAGGGCGGCTGGTATATTTCAGAGTATATTCCGGAAAGATTAAGGTAGGCGCCCAAATTTACAACTCTACCCGGGAACGCCCGGAACGCATTGGCCGCCTTCTCTTAATGCACGCAAATCACCGTGAGGACATTACCTCCGCCGATACCGGCGCCATCGTCGCCACCCTCGGACTTAAAAATACTTTCACCGGTGATACTCTCTGTGAATCCGCCAAAGCCATCCTCCTGGAATCCATCCGCTTCCCGGACCCCGTAATTTCCATCGCTATCGAGCCCAAGACCAGGGCAGACCAGGACAAACTCGGGGAAGCGTTACAAAAACTGACCGAAGAAGACCCGACTTTCAAGGTGACTTTCAATGAAGAGACCGGGCAGACGATCGTTTCCGGCATGGGCGAGCTTCATCTTGAAGTTATCACCAGCCGTCTGATTAGAGAATTCAACGTAGGCGTGAAAGTAGGCCAGCCACGTGTGGCCTATAAAGAAACGATTACGATGCCGGTCAAACAGGAAGGCAGATTCGTGCGCCAGAGCGGCGGCCACGGGCAGTACGGGGTCGTTAACGTTCAACTGGAACCGATGCCGCGCGGCAAAGGGTTCGAGTTCGTTGAGGCACTCAAAGGCTCCGCCATACCCCGCAACTTCGTTAATCCGATTAAATCGGGCATCGTCGAGGCCATGGAGACCGGCGTTCTGGCCGGCTACCCGGTGGTGGATGTCAAGGCCACGCTTTATGACGGCAGCTACCATGAAGTGGACTCCTCCGAACTGGCCTTCAAAATGGCCGGTTCTTTAGCGCTGCGCGAAGGCGTCAGGAAAGCCCAGCCGATCTTGCTGGAACCCATCATGAAGCTGGAAGTGGTCACGCCGGAACAGTTCCTGGGCGATATTATCGGCGACCTTAACTCCCGGCGCGGGCGCATCGGGAAGATAGACCCGCGGGGCGATACCTTCGTCATCCACTGCCTGATACCGCTGGCGGAATCCTTCGGCTACGCGACAAGCCTGCGCTCGCTGACACAGGGGCGCGCCACGCATTCGCTGGAATTCAATAGCTAC
Source organism: uncultured Chloroflexia bacterium (assembly GCA_963796365.1). Taxonomy (GTDB): domain Bacteria; phylum Chloroflexota; class Dehalococcoidia; order Dehalococcoidales; family RBG-16-60-22; genus RBG-13-51-18. Next base: position 1,858,498 of record CAWCLJ010000004.1, on the reverse strand, counting down.
GAGCAATTACCTTCCAATATGACGGAAGAGATTATAGAAAAGGCTGTAGGCAAGAGAAATGGCTAAACAGAAAATCCGCATCAAACTCAAGGGCTACGACCATAAAGTGGTCGACCTATCGGCACGGCAAATCCTGGAGGCGGTTGAAAGCACCGGAGCCGTGGCTGTAGGGCCGGTACCATTACCGACCCGTATTCAAAAATTTACCGTTATCCGCTCCCCTTTCATCGATAAGAATTCCCAGGAGCCGTTCGAGATTCGGACGCACAAGCGCCTCATCGACATTATCGAGACGACCTCCAAGACCATCGACGCGCTGACGAAACTCAATCTGCCGTCCGGAGTTGAAATAGATATTAAATTATAGGGAGAAGGGAACAGGGAATAGCCACCCTACCCTCCCCACCAATTAAGAAAAGGCTTAGACTGGTGAAATTATGACTGAAGGAATTTTAGGTAAAAAACTGGGCATGACCCAGGTGTACGGCAAAGGCGGCAAGACCGAAGCCGTCACCGCGATTGAAGCAGGGCCGTGCACGGTTACGCAGGTCAAAACAAAGGAAAAAGACGGCTACATCGCTGCCAAATTAGGCTTTGGCGAGGTAAAAAAGAGCAAAACCGCCAAAAAAGGCAGCGCCAAGGAAACGGAGCCGGTCAAATTTAAATACATGCGCGAATTCCGGCTGGAAGCGGCTCCCAAGATGGAAGTCGGCCAGAAAATAGATGTGAGCCTGTTTAAAGTCGGAGATATAATCGATGTCACCGGCGTGTCCAAAGGCAAGGGTTTTGCCGGCGGCGTCAAGCGCTATCATTTCAACGGCGGCCCGAAGACCCACGGCCAGTCCGATAGGTGGCGCGCTCCCGGTTCAGTCGGTTCCAACACCAACCCCGGGCGTGTCTTCAAGGGACTGCGCATGGCCGGCCATCTGGGCAGCGCAAGAAGCACAGTCAGCAACCTTCAGGTACTGGAAGCCGACCCCGCCCGCAACCTGCTATTGGTTAAAGGCGCAGTGCCGGGTATGACCAATGGCCTGGTAATAATACAAAAGGCCAAGAGGGAGAAAAAGTAAGGTGAAGGTTCCAGTTTATAACCTTACCGGAGAAGAAGTCCGGAAAATTGAAATAAGCGATGCGGTTTTCGGCGTGCCGTTCAATGAGCCGGTGGTGCACCAGGTCATGGTCGGCATGCAGGCCAATGCCCGCCAGGGCACGGCTTTCGCCAAGAGCCGCGGAGATATCGTCGGCAGCACCAAGAAACTTTACCGGCAGAAGGGCACCGGTTATGCCCGCGCCGGCAGCAAGAAATCCCCTACCCGCCGCGGCGGCGGCAGCGCCTTCGGACCCAAGCCGAGGGACTACCGGCAGGATATACCCAAGAAACTGCGCCGTCTGGCTTTACGCTGCGTCCTTTCTTCCAAAGCCGGCGAAGGCGACCTGAAAATCCTTGAAGGATTTAAATTCGAAGAACCGAAGACTAAAGATATGGTAGCCATTTTAGATGCGTTGAAGATCGAATCTTCCGCGCTCATCGTGACACAAAACTCTGAAGAAAACGTTATCAAATCGGCCCGGAACATCCCCCAAATCATCACCTCTCCGGCCAATGTTATCAATCTGCTGGACATTTTATCGCACAAGACCTTGTTGATGACCGAGGCGGCGGTGCGGACAGCGGAAAAACTCTGGGGCAGCGACAAAGCGCAGGAGGGTAAATAATGCATATTTATGAAGTGCTGCGCCGTCCGCTGGTTACAGAGAAGAGCACAGCCCTGCAGGGCTTGAACAAATACGCTTTTGAAATCTCCGACGGAGCCAATAAGAAGCAGATTAAAGACGCGGTGGAAACGGCATTCAAAGTCACCGTTACCGGCGTGAATGTCATAACCGTACAGGGAAAAACCAAGAGAATGGGACGGCGTGAAGTAAAGACGCTCCCGTGGAAAAAAGCTATCGTTACGCTCAAGGCTGGAGACAAAATAGAGTTCTTTGAAGGCGTATAAAATAAAGGGGAAGCCAAATGGCTATTAAAGCATATAAACCTACATCAGCCGGCCGGCGCAACATGAGCGGCTACACCTTCGATGAGATTACGAAGGCGAAACCGGAAAAATCGCTGCTGGTGGCCAAGAAAAGCAAAGCCGGGCGCAACTTCCGCGGCAAAGTAACCGTACGCCATCGCGGCGGCGGCGAAAAGAGGGCGCTGCGCATTATTGATTTCAAACGGGATAAAATCGATATTCCCGGTAAAGTCCATTCAATCGAGTACGACCCAAACCGCTCGGCGCGTATCGCCCTTATATTTTATGTCGATGGGGAAAAGCGCTATATCATCGCGCCCGTCGGCCTGAATGTCGGCGATACGGTGATGTCCGGGCCCAAAGCGGAAATTAAACCAGGCAATTGCCTGCCCATGAAATTGATGCCTACCGGCATCGAAATACATAACATTGAAGTACAGAAAGGCCGGGGAGGCCAGATGGTACGCTCCGCCGGCGGTTCCGCCCAGTTAATGGTCAAGGAAGGCGAAAACGTCCTTATCCGCCTGCCTTCCGGTGAAATCCGCCGTATCTTAAGCGAATGCATCGCGACCATCGGCCAAATTGGTAATATCGAACACCAGAACATCAGCCTCGGGAAAGCCGGACGCAAACGCCACATGGGCTGGCGTCCCACCGTTAGAGGCTCTGCCATGACCCCCCGCGACCACCCCCATGGCGGCGGTGAAGGCCGTTCACCGGTGGGTATGCCCGGTCCCAAGACTCCCTGGGGCAAACCGGCCCTCGGCTACAAGACGCGTAAACCGAAGGCTTCCGATAAGATGATAGTAAAACGCAGAGGCAAATAGGCGGTAAAGAGGAAAAATGTCTAGATCAACAAAAAAAGGCCCGGCAGTTGACGAAAAGCTGGTAAAAAAAGTAGACGACCTGATACGCACCGGCAAGAAAACCGTTATCAAGACCTGGGCGAGGCGTTCTACCATATTACCGCAAATGGTGGGACTCACCATCGGCGTCCATGACGGCCGCCGTCATGTCCCGGTCTATATCAATGAAAACATGGTCGGCCATAAGCTTGGCGAGTTCGCCCCTACCCGCACATTCAGAGGGCATTCGACCAAGGCGGATAAAGAGTAATCTGGTTAAGGTGTAAGTAAAGTGGAAGTAAAAGCTGTAGCTAAAGACACCGGTTTGCCCGCCGGCAAGATGCGTCCGCTGGTGGACATGGTTAGGGGCAAAAGGGTAGATGAGGCGTTGAATCTGCTTCGCTATACGCCTACCCCCAAAGCGAAGTTTATCGCCAAAGTTGTCAAATCCGCCGTGGCGAACGCGGAAAACAACTTTCAGATGGACCCCGCCACCCTTAAAATAGTCAAAATCTATATTGATGAAGCGCGCAGTTTGCGCCGTTTTAAAGCGCGGTCGAGAGGGCGCGCCAGTCCCATTAAGAAAAATTCCAGTCACCTAACCGTGATCGTCGCGGAGCAGGAGGGTTAATTGGGCCATAAAGTTCACCCTACAGGTTATAGACTCGGGGTCATAAAAGACTGGCAGTCTAAATGGTATAGTGATTCACACTATGCCGAGTTTATACAGGAAGATAACAAAATCCGCGAGCATATCAAGAATAAATACGCGGAAGCCGCTATCTCGTTGGTAGAAATCGACCGCCAGGGTAAAGATGTGACGATCACGTTACATACCGCCCGTCCCGGCATCGTCATCGGCCGCGGCGGCCAGCGGGTCGATGAAATGAGACAGCAGATCGAGGCGCTCATCGGAAAGAAAGTACGCCTTAACATACAGGAAATCCGCCAGCCGGAACTGGATGCTTACCTGGTTGCCCGGTCCGTCGCGGAACAGATAGAACGCCGCGTAGCTTACCGCCGCGCCATGAAACAGGCTATTTTCCGCTCGCTGCAATCCGGCGCCAAAGGTATTAAAGTGAGTGCCGCCGGCCGTCTGGCCAACGCGGAAATCGCCCGCCGCCAGACATTACACGAGGGGCAGGTGCCTCTTCACACCCTGCGGGCGGATATCGATTACGGTTTTACCGAGGCGCATACCACGCTAGGACGCATCGGGGTAAAAGTATGGATTTACAAGGGACAGGTTTTACCCGAGATTAAGATTGCTGAAGAAGAAAAACCGGCGGAAGCCGCCGCGGAAACAACCGCTACGGCAGAAGCCGCTAAAGCTGCCCCGGCCGCCGAAGAAAAACCGGTGCGGGCCCCTAAAGCCGCTCCGGCCGTCGAAGACAAAGCACCCAGAGCGCCTAAAGCGCCTCCCGTCCCGACCACCTCTATCGTAGGAGAAAAACTGGCCGAAGCACAGGCGGCCAAAGCCAAGGCGGAAAAAGCTGAAAAGCCAGTTGCTGCCGTAAAACCCGTCGCGGAAGAAAAGACCGCCAAACCTAAAGCCAGGAAAACTGTCAAACCGGCGGAAGAAAAAGAACCGGAAGCTAAGGCAGCCGAACCTAAAGCGGCCAAACCCAAGGCGGCGGTAACCAAGAAAGCCGAGCCTAAAGCCGCCGAACCCAAGGCTGAAGAGGCGGAAGCGCCCAAGAAAAAGGCGCGCAAAACTGAAACAAAAGCTGAAGTAGCTTCTGAAGCTGCGCCGAAAGCAGCTAAGAAAACTACGGCAAAGAGCAAAGAAGAGGGCAAGGATGCAACAGCCTAAGCGTGTAAAATATCGCAAACAGCAACGGGGCAACCGGGGCGGCCAAGCCCATACCGGCAATACCGTAAGCTTCGGGGAATACGGCCTGCAGGCCATGGAATCCGCCTGGCTGACCAGCGCCCAGATTGAAGCGGCGCGCCGCGCCATTACGCGCCACATCCGCCGCGGCGGTCAGGTCTGGATACGCATTTTCCCGGATAAACCGGCCACCAAGAAACCCGCTGAAACCCGTATGGGCAGCGGCAAAGGACTGGTCGACCACTGGGTAGCCGTGGTAAAAACCGGCAGAGTTATGTTCGAGATGTCAGGCGTGGGAGAGAAAGTCGCTAAAGACGCCCTCCGCCTGGCCGCTAACAAGCTTCCTATTGAGACCCGTTTTATAGCAAAAGAAAGCATCGCTTCGCTTAGCAGTGAAGCGGCAAAGTAGGATATCATGGCTTCAAAAGTAAAGGAAACCAGGGCATTAGGCATCGAGGAATTAAAGAAGCAGTTGGAAGATACACACCAGGAACTGTTCAACCTCCGTTTTCGCCTTTCCACGAAACAGCTGGTTAACCACCGTGAAATCCGGCGCGTCAAACGCAAGATTGCCCGGCTGAACACGCTGCTCACAGAAAGAGAACTGGGGATAAGGTAGGTTTGGTAAATGGAAACGAAGCGCAAAACCAGGTTAGGCAAGGTTGTCAGCGATAAAATGAATAAAACCGTGGTCGTTGCCGTGGACACGCCGCGGCGGCACCCGATTTATAAGAAGACCATCCGGAGAGTGGTGAAATACTACGCTCATGATGAGAACAAGATGAGCAAGGTGGGAGATACGGTAAAACTGGAAGAGACCCGCCCGCTTTCCAAGCTCAAGAGATGGCGGGTGGTAGAAGTAGTCACTAAAGGCGAAGTGGCTGAAATTAAACCGGAAGAAATAACAAACTAGGATTTGGGTGAACAGCGATGATTCAGATGAATACTAGGCTTAAGGTGGCAGATAATTCCGGAGCGCGGGAGATTTCGTGCATCAACGTCCTGGGCGGCACCCGACGGAAGTATGCCTATCTTGGCGATACGATTGTCGCCTCGGTAAAGAAAGCTATTCCTAACGCCGCCACTAAAAAGGGCGATGTGGTGCGGGCGGTCGTCGTCCGTACTTCATACCCCTACCGCCGGATGGATGGCTCCTACATCAGGTTCGATGAGAACGCCGCGGTCATCCTTTCGGACAAGAACAATCCCAAGGGCACCCGTATTTTCGGACCGGTAGCCAGAGAATTAAGAGAGAAGCAATATACCAAAATTGTTTCCCTGGCGCCGGAGGTATTATAAAGGCAGAGAAAATATGAATATAAAAAAAGACGATAACGTACTGGTTATTGCCGGGAAGGACAAGGGCAAAAAGGGCAAGGTCCGTTTTGCTTACCCCCGGGAAAACAAGGTGCTGATTGAAGGCATTAACTTTATAAAAAAGCACTCCAAAGCAAAGGGAGCCGCCAAACAGGCCGGCATCATCGACCTCGAGGCGCCGCTGGACATTGCCAAGGTGATGTTCATTTGCACCAAGTGCAATAAGCCCACACGCATCGGCATTAAAAGTTTGGAAGATGGGCGGAGAGTAAGGTACTGCCGCGCCTGTGGTGAGGTGATAGAGTAAAATGGCGAGATTGAAAGAGAAATATACCAAAGAAGTGGTACCGCGCCTGATGGAAACACAGGGATATACCAATATCATGCAGGTACCGCGAATGGAAAAAATCGTCCTCAACATCGGGATGGGCGAGGCAATCGCCAATTCCAAGTCACTCGAAGCGGCGGAGGCCGACCTGGTGGCAATCGCCGGCCAGCATGCCCTCACGACCCGTTCCCGGAAATCCATCGCCAACTTCAAATTAAGACAGGGCATGTCCATCGGGCTGAAAGTCACGCTGCGCGGCGAACGCATGTGGGACTTCTTCGATAAACTGGTCAATGCCGTGCTGCCGCGTATGCATGAATTCCAGGGAATACCACGGGACGCTTTTGACGGCCGCGGAAACTATACGCTAGGGCTGAAAGAACAGACGCTGTTTCCGGAAATCGAATACGATAAAGTCGACAAGATACGCGGCATGGAAATTTCTATTGTAACGACAGCCAGAAACGACGAGGATGGCAGACACCTGCTCGAGCTGCTGGGAATGCCCTTCGCTAAAGATGGAGAGACCTAAACATGGCCAAAAAATCAATGATATTAAAATCGCAGCGCACTCCCAAGTTCCCGACACGGAAACACAACCGGTGTAAAATTTGCGGTCGACCTCGCGCTTATATTCGCAAGTTCGGCATATGCAGGATTTGTTTCCGCACCCTGGCGCTTGATGCCAAACTGCCCGGCGTAAGAAAGTCCAGCTGGTAAGCTAAAGTTGTAAAATGGTAGGTGTGACAGTGACAGACCCAATTGCTGATATGTTAACAAGGATACGCAATGCTATCATGGTAAGGCATGATTCTGTAACCGTGCCTGCTTCCAAACTTAAACTGGGTATTGCCAAAATACTAAAAGAGGAAGGCTTTATTGCCGATTATGAAATAGTAAAAGGCAAACCCCACCGCGAAATTAAGGTACAATTAAGGTATATCGATAACAAGCCGGCTATCTCCGGGTTGAAGAGAATTAGCAAACCGGGGTTACGTCTGTATGTGCAAAAGAAAGAAATCCCCCGCGTGTACGGCGGTCTGGGCATCGCGATACTTTCAACTTCCCAGGGTCTTAAGACGGGTCAGCAGGCGTGGCGCCAGGGTTCCGGCGGCGAACTGCTGTGTTACGTATGGTAAACATGTTCTGGAGAGATATTTATGTCTAGAATTGGAAAATTGCCCATAACCGTACCCGCAGGAGTTACGGTAAATATTGCGGGAGCGACCGTCACGGTAAAAGGCCCTAAGGGCGAACTTAAGCGCACCTTGCCGTCGGAAATGGTCATCAAACAGGAAAACGGCACCATTACCGTGTCCCGGCCTTCGGACAGCAAACAGCACCGGGCTTACCACGGTTTGACCCGCACCCTGCTGGCGAACATGGTGCAGGGCGTTTCGAAGGGCTTTGAAAAGAGCCTGGATATCGTCGGGGTAGGCTTCCGTGCTGAAAAGACTGGCGATAAGCTGATGCTTCGTATCGGTTATTCACACCAGGTGGAAGTAAAACCCATGCCCGGTATCACCCTGGGGGTTGAAGGTACGAACAAAATTAAGGTCAGCGGCATCAGTAAAGAAGACGTAGGGGAACAGGCCGCTGAAATCCGCGCTCTACACGCCCCGGACCATTATAAGGGCAAGGGCATCAGGTATTCTGGAGAAAAAATACATCTTAAACCCGGTAAGGCCGGTAAGGTAGTTGGCAGGAAGTAAAAATGAGTAAATCTTATACCAGAGAAGCGCGCGTTAGAAGGCACGTAAGGGTCAGGGAAAAGATAGACGGGACAAGCTCCCGGCCGAGGCTCTGCGTATTCCGCAGTTTAAACCACATCTATGCCCAGCTTATCGACGATATCCAGGGGCAGACGCTGGCCGCCGCCTCGACTCTTGATGCCGATGTCAAAAAGGATACCAAGGGCAAGAAAAAGTCCGCTGAAGCAGCGATGGTCGGTACTTTAATCGCGAAACGCGCCAAGGACAAGGGCATTTCCCAGGCCGCCTTTGACCGCGGCGGATTTAAATATCAGGGCCGTGTAAAAGCCCTGGCAGAAGCAGCCCGTAAGGGCGGGCTTAAGTTCTAAGAGAGGATATGGGGTCCGATGAAGCAACCATTAAGCAGGATTGATGCAGCCGAGCTGAACCTTAACGATAAGCTCATTAACGTCAACCGTGTCGCCAAAGTTATGAAGGGCGGTAAGCGTCTGCGCTTCAGCGCTCTGGTGGTTACCGGTGACGGAGCGGGTCATGTCGGCGTTGGCATAGGCAAAGCAAATGAAGTCCCCACCGCTATCAGCAAGGGCGGGGCGCAGGCCAGGAAGAACCTGATTAAAGTACCGCTGGCCGGCAGCACAATACCGCACGAGATAACGGTGGAATACGGGGCCGCGACGGTCATGTTAAAACCGGCGGTACCGGGCACCGGCGTCATCGCCGGCGGCAGCATCCGCGCCGTCCTTGAAGCCTGCGGTGTCAAAGATATTTTAACGAAATCGCTCGGCAACTCGAACCATATCAACGTTGCCAGAGCTACGATTGTAGCCCTTACCAGTTTAAAGAACCCCAAAGAGGAATTAGCGAGACGTAAAGCAGGAGTGACTACCGGGGAGGCACCCACCAGTGAGTAAGTTACGTATTACCCTGATTAAAAGCGGCATCAGCTATGATGAGAGCCAGCGGGCGACGCTAAAGACGCTTGGCTTTCACCGGCTTCATCAAAGCGTCGTGCGTGAAGATTCAAGGTCTTTACGCGGAATGATAAACAAGGTAAGGCACTTGGTGAAAGTGGAGGAAGCACTTGGTTAAACAGCATGAATTAGCTCCGGCCCCTGGTTCCAGGCACGCCAGAAAACGTGTCGGCCGCGGCACCGGCAGCGGTCACGGAACATTTTCCGGGCGCGGCTGTAAAGGCCAGAAAGCCCGTACCGGCAATAATAAAGTACGTCCCGGCTTCGAGGGCGGGCAGCTTCCTTTAATCAAGCGCCTGCCGCGCAAGCGCGGTTTTACCAACATTTTCCGTATCGAATATACCTCGGTTAATATCAGCGACCTGAATACCCTTGAGTCCGGCAGCGAAGTTACCGCGGAAACGCTTAAAGCCGCCGGCATCATTAAAAATATTGAAAACCCGATTAAAATTCTCGCGGACGGAGAAATCGACCGCCCGTTAACAGTCAAAGCGAATAAATTCTCGGCTTCTGCCAGGGCCAAAATCGAAGCGGCCGGCGGCAAAGTTGAGGAGGTTAAGAATGCGGCAAAAGCAGAGTAGACCTAAACTCTTGCAGGCAATGTATGATGCCTTCAGTTTGCCCGATTTGCGGCGCCGTATCCTGATTACCGTTATCATACTGGTAATCTTCCGTTTTATTGCGCATGTGCCGCTGCCGGGCGTAAACCCGCAGGCATTGAACAGTGTCTTCCAGTCTAATGCCCTGCTGGGCATGCTGGACCTTTTCAGCGGCGGTGCAATGAAACAATTCAGCGTCGCCTCGATGGGTGTTTATCCGTATATTACAGCATCGATTATTATCATCCTGCTCGTGCCGGTAATTCCCAGGCTGCAGGCTATCTCGCAGGAAGGTGAATCCGGCAAAAACAAAATTAATATGTACACGCACTGGCTGACCGTACCGCTGGCAGGCCTTTCCGGCTACGGCCAACTGGTTCTACTCCAGAGGACCACTGTGGCGGTAGGTGGGGTTAACGTCCCGGTTGTAAGCGCCTCCAGCCCGCTGCTGACCGTTACGATGGTCGTTTCCCTGATCGCCGGTACGCTGTTCCTGGTCTGGCTCGGCGAGCTTATCACCGAATACGGCATCGGCAACGGTATTTCCATCATCATCTTCGGCGGTATCGTCGCCGGCTATCCGTCATTGATACAGCAAGGTTTTCTGGCAAAATCGAATATCACGGGCCTTCTCGTATATGTCGTAATTGTCCTCCTGACCATCGTATTGATCGTCATCTTCACCGAAGCACACCGCCGTGTGCCGGTACAATACGCACGCAGCGTCTTTAAGGGCGGCCGCATGTACCGCCAGGCCGGCAGCACCCATATCCCGCTGCGCGTTAACGCCTCCGGCATGATACCGCTTATTTTCTCCATGTCCATCGTGCTGTTCCCGGGAATGGTCGCCAGTTATTTCTCCAACCCCAACAAACCCGGTTTCGCCGATACCATTGTGAGGTGGTTCAATCCCAATACCGCGCTGCCGGTGGGCGCTTTCTACTGGATCGCATACTTTGTATTATCGGTAGCTTTTACCTTCTTCTATACGATGATTACCTATCAGCAGCAGGACCTTCCCGGCACACTGCAAAAACAGGGCGGTTTTATCCCGGGCATCCGGCCCGGTAAAAATACCCAGAGCTACCTTAGCGGGGTCATTAACCGGATAACCTGGGCGGGCGCGCTCTTTTTGGGATTTGTCGCCATCATGCCCTTCCTGGCGCGTTCTATTACCAACGTGCAGCAAATTCAGCTTTCTTCACTTGGTATGTTGATTGTAGTGGGGGTAATACTGGACACGATGAAACAGCTCGAGGCCCAGCTGGTGATGCGGCGCTATGAAGGTTTTATTAAGTAGAAAGCAGGAGCTACGCCGCACTTAATTAGCTCTTTTCTATCAAGTGCGGCGCGATGATATTGAGTAGGAGTAGCGGTGTATATTGTTCTTCTTGGCGCCCCGGGGGCGGGGAAAGGGACTCAAGCCGTCATGATGGCGGAAAAGTTGAAGCTGGTGCAGGTTGCTACCGGCGACCTTTTCCGTAAAGCGCTCCAGGCGGAGACAGAGCTTGGTAAAAAAGCCAAGCTCTACATGGATAAAGGACAGCTTGTCCCGAACGAGATAACCATCCAGATGGTCATGGAAAGGCTGTCCGTTCCGGATGTGGCGGAAGGCGTTATTTTTGACGGCTTTCCCCGTAACATCGAGCAGGCTAAAGCGCTGGATAAAGCTTTAAAACAGCAATCCAGGGCTATCGATAAAGCGGTTTATATTAAAGTATCAGAGGAAGAAGTATTAAAGAGGTTAAGCGGACGATGGGTCTGCCGCAATTGCCAGACGCCCTATCACGCGGTAGACAACCCATCTAAAGTCAAGGGCATTTGCGACCGCTGCGGCGGCGAGCTTTACCAGCGGGATGATGATAAACCGGAGACGATTAAAAATCGGCTCAAGGTTTACCTCAAGGAAACGGCGCCGCTTACCGATTATTATAAGAAAGCCGGGAAACTGGTTGAAGTAGTAAGTGAAGGCGGCCCGGAAGCCGTTAACAAAAGGATAATTGCGGCCCTGCGCTAGGATGATGCAGCACCATGAGCATAGAAATAAAATCTGAAAAAGAGATAGCCACGATGCGGCAAGCCGGTAAAATTGTCGCGGAAGTGTTAAGGATATTAGCGGAACATACCGGACCGGGGATGAAAACGAAAGAAATGGATGCTATCGCCATAAGAGAATTAAAACGGATGGGCGCCGAGTCTTCTTTCAAAGGCTACCGCGGCTATCCGGCCACTGTCTGCGTCTCCGTTAATGATGAAATCGTTCATGGAATTCCGGGGGATAGAGTCCTGAAAGAGGGAGATATCGTTTCCCTCGATTTCGGGGCGATATACCAGGGATACCACGGCGATGCCGCGATAACCGTGCCGGTCGGTGAAATTTCACCGGAAGCCAGGAGATTAATTGACACAACTCGTGATACACTTAAAGTAGGGGTAGCGGCGGCGCGTTCCGGGGCAAGGCTGGGCGATATCTGCGCGGCCATCCAGAATTATGCTGAGTCCAGAGGATATTCCCTGGTCAGGGAATATACCGGCCACGGCATCGGTCATAAAATGCATGAGGACCCGCAGATACCCAATACCACCCATTCTCCCTACGGGCTGCAGCCCGGTACCGGCCCGCTGCTGAAAAAAGGGATGACGCTGGCGGTGGAACCGATGTTGAATATCGGCGGATGGCAGACCCGCGTGGCGGACGACCAGTGGACGGTCCTTACCGCCGACGGCAGCCTTTCCGCTCATTTTGAGCATACAATCGCAGTAGATGATAACGAACCGGAGGTGCTAACCAGGGGAATTTATGGCTAAAAAAGAAGCTATCGAGGTAGAAGGTACCGTAATTGAGGCTTTACCCAACGCCATGTTCCGCGTGGAACTCCCCAATAAACATGAGGTGCTGGCCCATATCTCGGGCAAGATAAGGATGCACTATATCAGAGTCCTGCCCGGGGACAAGGTGTTAATCGAGCTCTCGCCTTATGACCTGAAACGGGGTAGAATCACTTACCGGCTAAAATAAATTAAAGGTTTGAAAGATGAAAGTAAAAGCTTCCGTAAAAGTAAGATGTGAAAAGTGCAAGGTCGTCAAACGCCGCGGCGTCGTCAGGATTATCTGCGATAACCCGAAGCATAAACAGAGGCAGGGATAACAAGGAGGATATAAATGCCACGTATTGCGGGTATTGATATACCGGTCAACAAACAAGCCTGGGTCTCGCTGGGATACATTTACGGCATCGGCCCAGCCACCAGCTATAAAATTCTCGAGATGGCGGGCATCGCCCCGGAAACCCGGGTAAAAGACCTGACAGAAGCTGAAGTAAACAAATTAAGAGAAATTATTGATAAACAGTTCCGCGTAGAAGGCGAGCTTAGAAAAGAAGTTAGCGCCAACATCAAGCGGCTGATTGAAATAGGCAGCTACCGCGGGCTGCGCCACCGTCATGGTCTGCCCGCCAGGGGACAGCGCACACGCACTAACGCGCGCACCAAGAAAGGTCGCCCGAAGACAGTTGCCGGCAGAGGCCAGAAGCGCGGAGCCACCAAGAAATAATAATTATTCCGGGACAAGGAGGACAGGGTGCCACAGAAAAGAAAGGTCAAGACAAGGAAGCGGGAACGCAAGGCAGTACCTACAGGCAAAGCCTTCGTACAGTCCAGCTTTAATAATACCATCGTTACACTCACGGACCCGCAGGGCAACGCCCTATCGTGGGGCAGCTCCGGCACCGCCGGATTCAAAGGCTCCCGCAAAGGCACGCCTTATGCCGCGCAGATGGCCGCCCGTGACGCCGCGCGCAAGGCGATGGTCCACGGCCTGCGCCAGGTAGAAGTGTATGTCAAAGGGCCCGGCAGCGGCCGTGAGGCAGCGATTCGTTCTTTACAGGGCTCCGGCCTTTATATTACGGGGATTAAGGACGTCACACCCATTCCTCATGCCGGATGCCGTCCTCCCAAACGGAGAAGGGTTTAAAAGAGGTTAGTTATGGCGAGATATACAGGAGCAATATGCCGGTTGTGCCGGCGTAGCGGTGAAAAACTATTACTGAAAGGCGCACGGTGCTTTACGCCCAAGTGCGCTGTCGATAAACGGCCCAAGGCCCCCGGCCAGGCATCATCCAGCCGGCGGCGGCGCCGCACTTCTGACCGCGGCATCCAGCTGCGTGAAAAGCAGAAGGCCAAATATACCTATGGCACGCTGGAAAGACAGTTCCGCAAGACATTCGAACTGGCGGAAAGAATGCCCGGCATCACCAACGATACTTTGCTCGTCCTGCTGGAACGACGTATCGATAATGTTGTCTACCGGCTTGGTTTCGCGGATTCCCGCTCCCAGGCCCGCCAGGTAGTGATGCACGGTCATATCATGCTCAACGGGAAAAAGGCCGATATCCCTTCTGCTTTTGTGAAAGAAGGCGATACGGTCAGCTGGCGTGAAGGCAGCAAAAAGACGGATTATTATAAAGTCATCGCAGAAAATATCGAATCCAAGAATATCGTGAACTGGCTTAGCCTTGACCGTCAGAACATGACGGGACAGGTGGTTACGCTTCCTACCCCGGACCAGGCTGACGCCAAGTTTGATGGCAAAGCCATCACTGAGTACTACTCGCGGTAGTGATTAAAGGAGATGGGTCAATGGCTGGACTAGCAGTCCCAAAAATTGAATGTACCGAACAGGCGGAAAACTACGGGCGTTTCATCGCCGAGCCGCTGGAAAAAGGGTTTGGCGTTACCCTCGGTAATTCCCTGCGCCGCGTGTTGATCGGCTACCTTTCCGGAGCCGCTGTTACTCAAGTTAGAATCGAAGGCGTTCAGCACGAATTTACGGTCATCCCTAACGCTAAAGAAGATGTCATGGAATTCCTCCTCAATATCAAGGAAATGAGGCTCAAGCCTTTGTCCGATCGCGGCGGCACGCTTATCCTGGACTTTGAAGGCGAGGGCCGCGTTTGCGCCTCGGATATCAAACCCTCGGCAGACTTTGAAATCACCAACCCGGACCTGTGCCTGATTACGCTGAATAATCCTAAGTCAAAACTGTATGTCGAGATGGATGTCGAGATCGGTACCGGTTTCCGCGGCGCCGAATCATCCGATACGACACCAGTCGGCACTATTCCGGTCGATGCTATTTTCTCCCCCATCCGCAAGGTCAACTATGTCGTGGAACCCACCCACCTGGGACGTGAAACCTCCCGTGAGCGGTTGCGCCTGGACATCTGGACGGACGGCACGATGCAGCCGGTAGACACCATCAGCCACGCCGCCAGCATCCTCATCGAGCAACTGACGCCTTTTGTTGAATACGTTAAGATTTCCCAGATGAAAGACGAAGAGCGGGCTATCAGACTCTCCATCCCCGATGAGAAATACAATATGCCGGTGGAGCAGCTCGATCTTTCCGTGCGGACGATGAACTGCCTGCGCCGCAGCAATATCACCACCGTCGGCGAGCTTATCGGCAAAGGCACGAAAGAACTGCTCAAGTTGCGCAACTTCGGGCAAAAGTCCTTCCAGGAGATAGAAGACCGCCTGGCCAATATCGGGCTTTCGCTTAATCCCAAGCCGGAAGAGATACCGGTGGCCGAAGAAATCGAAGAGGAAAAACCCAAGGTCAAGGCAAAGAAAAAATCCGCGGTAAAGGCAGATGCCGCTGAAGACACTGAATCTGATAAATAACGTTTTACACGGAGTACCATTAACATGAGGCATAATATTTTAGGCAGAAGTCTGAGCCGGGATTCCGGTCACCGGAAAGCGCTTTACCGCAACCTGGTAACCGCCTTGCTGAAGCATGAGAAAATCGTTACCACCGAAGCTAAAGCCAAGGAAGTCCGCCCGATGGCGGAAAAAATGATTACGCTCGGGAAAAAGAGCGGACTTAGCTCTTACCGGCAGGCCATGGCTTTCATTACGGATAAGACCGTGACCGAGAAAGTATTTTCCGAACTGGGCCCGCGCTATAAAGAACGCACAGGCGGTTATACGCGCATTACTAAATTGGAACCCCGCCTTGGCGATAACGCACCGATGGTCCAACTCGAGCTGGTAAAGTAAATCCGGGAGAAGCATGGCTTCAGACCCAGGCATTAAACACGGAATTATCTTAATAATAGAATACGACGGAACAGCCTATCACGGCTCTCAACTGCAAAAAGGGTTAAAAACCATCCAGGGTGAGCTGGAAAAAGCGCTAAAGAAGTTAACGGGAGAAAGGATAAGAATTAAAATAGCCAGCCGGACCGATGCCGGCGTCCATGCCAGGGGCCAGGTGGCCAGCTTTGTAACATCCTCCGCCCTGCCCTTGAAGTCATTCATCGATGGCCTGAACTTTTACCTGCCGCCGGATATCGCGGTACAGGAAGCAATTAAAACGGACGGGCCTTATGATGTCAGACGCCGCGCCGTCAGCCGCGAGTATAAGTACTTTATACTCACCAGCCGGGCGCGTTCACCCATGAGGCAGGGATTTACCTGCCGTATTACCGGCAAACTGGATACCGCGGCCATGGACCGGGCATGCCGGGCACTTATCGGACGGCATGACTTCGCTTCTTTCGTCGGCAGCGAGGAAACAGCCCGGCAAAAACGGACGGTGCGGGATGTATTTAAAGCGGAAGTAACACAGGATGGGGATTTAATCACCTTCGATATCGTCGCCAACGCTTTTCTTCCCCATCAGGTACGCAATACGGCAGGCTCTTTAATCAAGGTGGGACAGGGTAAAATGACCGTGAAGGAATTTGAAGACATCGTACAGGCAAAGACGCCGGGACTGGCTGGTCCTACGGCTCCGGCCAACGCTTTATGCCTGGTACGTATAAACTATCCTGGACCTTTCGAGGGAGATAGGTAATGAAAACTTACGTGAATACAATTTCTAAAATCAAACGGGATAGGCATGTCATCGATGCCACCGACCAGACGCTGGGCAGGCTTTCCGTGCAGGTTGCGCGGCTGCTGATGGGTAAACACAAGCCTATCTACGCGCCGAACCAGGATACCGGCGATTTCGTTGTCGTTATCAATGCGGCCAGGGTAAAAGTGACCGGCAAAAAACTCGAGGACAAGGTCTATTACCGCCATTCCAATTACCCGGGCGGTCTCAAGAGCATTGCCCTCGGTGACATGATGCAGAAGTTCCCGACGCGGGCGATTGAATATGCCGTTAAGGGCATGCTTCCGCATACCCGGCTTGGCGCCCAGATGAACCGGAAACTCCGCGTGTATGCCGGCGCAGAAATCGTCGCCGCCCCGAAGCCTAAGGCCGAAAAACCGGTCAAGACGGCCAAACCGAAAGAAGCAAAACCGAAAACCGCGAAACCCAGGACGGAAAAACCGAAAGTAGAAGCACCTAAAGCCGAAGAGCCGAAACCAGAACAGCCGGCGGCTGAAGAACCGAAAGAATCAAAATAAAGGGATTGAAGTATGGATAAACAGAGCTATTTTCACGGGACTGGACGCCGCAAGACGGCGACCGCGCAGGTAAAACTAATGGCCGGTAACGGCGCCATTATCATCGATGGCAAGCCGCTGGAAGAACGCTTCCCTTCCATGGAGCACCAGCGGATTATCAACCAGCCGTTCGTCGCCACGGAAAGCGTCGGTAAATACAACGCCGTTATTAAAGTACTCGGCGGCGGTGTTACCGGGCAGAGCGGCGCTATCTCACACGGGATTTCCCGCGCCCTGGTGCAGGCCGACGAGCGCTTTAAGCCCGTCCTGCGGCAAAACGGATTGCTTACCCGGGACGCCCGGGCCAAGGAACGGAAGAAGCCCGGTCTTAAGAGGGCCCGTAAGGCGCCGCAGTATACCAAGCGTTAATCTGGATTTATTAGTAAAGTTGAGCGCCCCGATGTACATCGGGGCGCTCTTTGTTTATAAATTTAGAATAATATTTTAGCTTCAACACAGCTTCAGTTTGTGACAAAATGCCATTGACATGATTAGAACATATGTGCTAAGATATCCCGTCAAGAGAAACGACGATGTTTATTTTTGAGCGTGATGCAGCTATGAATAATTCGATTCGAACATTATGTTATTTCAGGCTCGACCCAGGCGTGAATCGTTTTTTAAGAGTGTTATGTTAAATCAGGCTCGTGTCAGGCATAAATCGTTTTTTTGACATATTATGGTAAGCCTGGATACGATTCAGGCTCAAGGGCTATTTTTTCACTAGTTATGGTAAATAAGGGGTAAGTGATTAGGGGTTAGGGGTAAGTGTCATTGTGAGAAATTGATTCGTCTCCGGCAGAGAAAAGCGTAGCAATCTCCATTATCGGATTAAAGCAATAATGGATTCCCGATTAGATCGGGAATGACAATATAGGGATTATGGGAAAAAGATAGCGAGATTCTCGCTTCATCTTGATTTGGTGGGCAAAATGAGGAGTAAAGATTTTGCCCACCCTACAAGACTTCGCAGGAATGACGTTGAAAAATGGGGATAAGTTGGTGGGCAAAAGGGAGAGTAAAGATTTTGCCCACCCTGCCTGGGCAGGAATAACGTAGGAAATAAGGGACTACGCCACTCCGACCCTGATATCCTTCGCTTCCGCCTACGCCAAGGCTTCGGCGGACAAGACGCTCCAGGATGACAAGGGGGAAAGATTCTTTACGGAGTTTACCTTAGTACATTCACTTCGCTTAGTATGAACTCCGCGAATGAATACAGAGTGACAGGGGAAAAGGAAAGAGAAATTCGAGTATGGAGATTTGAAGCTGATTTGCCATAATATCGGAGACGAGTCACTGAAGCTAAGCACTCGTGGGAAAATAAAATATTCTCTTGATTCGAATGGTCGAATAACAGGAACAAGATTCTCACGCCTTTCCCCCGATTCGCGAAGCTCATCGGGATCAATGGCTCAGAATGACAGGTGGGGGGAGATGGATTCCCGATTAGATCGGGAATGACAATATGGGGAATATGGGAAAAAGATAGCGAGATTCTCGCTTCATCGGGATTTGGCAGTATTTCTTTCCCCTGCCCTGCTAAAACCTGTAGAATAGAAATAGCATGACTGAATCGGAAATTATCAACATAGAAGGCATAGGCCCGGTAATGATGGTGCAGAGCCCGCGGGCGCGGCGTATCGTAATTACCGTACGGCCGCGGCGCGGTATCCGGGTATCCATCCCGAGACGCGGGTCGGTAAAAGAGGCGCTGAACTTTGTCCGCAAGAAAGAGAACTGGATAAAAAAGCACCAGGCCGCCATCAAAGAATTTGAAGATAAGGAAAAAGCCGCCAACGAGGCTTTTCTTGACATCGATAGGAAAGAGGCCAGGGGAAAAATCATCCGCCGGCTGGCGGAGCTGGCCCAACAAAACGGATTTACTTACCAGCGGGTATCGGTAAGAAACCAGCGGACGCGCTGGGGCAGCTGTTCCGGTAATAACTACATCAGTCTTAATTACAAGCTGGTGGCCCTGCCGCAGGATTTGTTCGATTATGTTATCTTCCATGAGCTTATCCATACGCGGGTGCATAATCACAGCAAAAAATTCTGGGCGGAACTGGACAAGTACGTTGGCAACGCCAGGGCCAAAGCAAAGAGGCTGGTGGAGTATGGGCTGGGAATACTGTAAAATACAACCGAAACCTCAATTCATACCGGTACCAATGAATCACTAAGACCCAAATATTATTTCAGACAGGACGGGTAATGCCTGATGGATGAACTTCGAACCACCGCGCCCGTATACGCGCACGGACTTACCAAGCAACAGATAAAATGGTCGATGGCCGGGGTGATGATAGCGATGCTGCTTAGCGCCCTGGACCAGACCGTCGTAAGTACGGCCATGCCGCGTATCGTGGCGGACCTCCGCGGGTTCAATCTTTATGCCTGGGTATCTTCCGTCTATATGATTACATCCGCTATCGCCGTGCCTATTGCCGGCAAACTATCCGATTTATACGGGCGGCGGATATTTTATATCATCGGCGTCAGCATTTTTTTAACGTTTTCCCTGGCCTGCGGTCTAAGCCAAAGTATGACCGAGCTTGTCATTTTCCGGGCGTTCCAGGGCATCGGCGGCGGCATTATGATGACCAATGCTTTCACCGTGATTGCCGATATCTTCCCGCCGAACCGGCGCGGCAAGTACCAGGGTCTGCTGTCCGCTTGCTGGAGCGTCGCCTCCGTCATCGGCCCGACGACGGGCGGCTTTTTAACGGACAGACTTTCCTGGCACTGGATCTTCTTCATCAATGTGCCGATAGGCCTTGTGGCCATCCTGATTTTCGTGAAGTTTTTCCCTATATTCAAGATGGCAAACGCGAAACACAATATCGATTATCCCGGCGTGGCTGCTCTGATCCTGGTCATTGTGCCGGCTATGATCATCCTCTCCCTGGGAGGAGTGAACTATGCCTGGGATTCGCCTTTGATTATCGGGATGCTCATTTTTGTGGCCGTCATGCTGGTAACATTCCTTATCATCGAGTCCAGGGAAAAAGAAGCTATCATCCCGCTTTCGCTGTTTAAAAGCCGCATCGTTTCCATCGCTAACGCGATGTCGTTCCTGACCGGCATGGGAATGTTCGGAGCGATTACCTTTATCCCGTTGTACCTGCAGGGGGTGCTCGGCGCATCCGCGACGCTTAGCGGCAACATCCAGATACCGCAGTCCATCGCCGTCATGACGTCCAGCCTTATCGCCGGCCAATTTATCGCCCGTCTCAGAAAGGACTACCGCCTCATGGCGGCTTTCGCGATGGGGCTCATCAGCCTGGGCATGTTTTTATTAAGCCGGTTGACCCCCGGGGCAGCCTATTGGCAGGTAATAATAGCCAACGTAACTATCGGGTTCGGGATGGGTATCACGATGCCCATCTTTACCCTGTCCATCCAGAATTCCGTGCCGTACAATATCCTCGGCGTGGCCACGTCATCCAATACCTTTATCCGTTCTTTCGGCGGTTCTATCGGCATGGCGATTCTGGGTTCGATTGTGAATAACCGCTTCTTCTCGTCATTCATGAACAGTATTCCGCAATCCGTAAAAAGCAACATCTCCATGGACGAACTGGCCACCCTAGCACACAACCCCCAGGCCCTCGTTAATCCGCAGGCGCAGGCCCACCTGAAAGACCTGTTGACTCGTCCGGGAATAGCCGGCGGCACATTCGACCAGGTGATGCAAAGCCTGCACCAGGCACTTTCTTCCGCCATTACACAGGCATTTTTCACCGGGTTTTTTATTATACTGGCGGGCCTGGTGATGGCTTTCTTTTTGAAGGGTAAGGAAGTTAAAGAAATATCGGCGCCGGCGCCGGAGAACGAACCAGCGGTAAAATCCGTGGCGGAATTAGAGGAGAACCAATGAGGAATAAAATTATAACATTGGCATTATCAGGTTTTCTGCTTATCACGGCGTCATTATCCGGCTGCGGCGTAAAATCAACCACAACCCCTGCCGGATCATCCGTTTTCTTTGCGCAACTGGCCGCCAACCCCGGGAAATATAACGGGCAGACCGTCACTTTTGAAGGATATTATTTCTCCGGTTTTGAAATTGCGGTTCTCTGCGAAAACCTGATACCGGAGGAGGGATGGGCGGGGAATTATATGCCGGACGGCATCAAAATCTGGGCCACCGGCAGTTTTCCGGATGCTGTGAAGTCCAAGCTTTACGTGCAGCCGAATAACCCGACCGCCTACCCGGCCTATTACGGGAAAGTCCAGGCGACCGGAACGCTGTCACACGGCGGGAAATACGGGCATATGGACGCCTATCAATATCAGATAACGATAGCTGATATCAAATTACTGGATTGGAAGCCGTGAGAATAGATAATAAGTACCAATCCGCCTCTGGCGGACCAATGACAAATATTACAATACACCACCCTGTTACTTTGTTTTAATTGCTATTTATTAACCTGATGTGCAATTATTTCAGCATATTAACCCCGTGTGCAAGTTTTTGCATATTTTACCCAACCCCACCTACTTTATCTCCCTCCCCGCTGGCAAGGAGGGAGACAAATCTATAATGCTGATTCAGCACTTTCTATTGCCCTCGGTAAACGGAGGGTCGGGAAGAGAGGTCGCTACTAATAAATACTTGCACGTCAGTCTACTAGTTTTTCATCCTCACCATCCGACTTTGTTCAGGGCAGGTTCTTAATCCTCTGCGCTCGAGGGAAAGGAATACGTTTAACATCCCTCTTAGTCCCCCTTCGAAGGGGGAAAGATTAGCCTAAAGCCTCGATATTTGCCTTCTCTAATCATCCTCTCCCTTCTAAGGGAGAGTTAGAGAGAGATTTTATCTTGTATATTTTTTCCGTTTTCCGTCAAGGGAAGGGAGCTAAATTAGCAAACAAATATGCCGTTACGCCCAGCCCTCGTCCACGAGCTTCTCATGCAGTTCATCCGGGTGATGGCGGCAGCGGTATTCCAGCCGGCTCGATTCAGCGTGGGCTTTATTATATGTCCAGCCTTTAGCCATGCGGTTACGCTCATGCAGTTCATGGAGGAGGACAAAGCCGCGTTCAGATTCTGAAATATCGCTGTCTATCCAGACCTCATTATCCGGCACGAATTCATAAACGTAATCATGCCCGCCTTCCGTAAAATCGATATCGAAGACGCTGCGTACCAGCCGCCCGCTGACTATCCAGACGCTCACGCCATTTTCCAGCTTTTTCCAGAGCCGCTCATGGACGCTTTTCCCATCCGGCAGCGACCGGCCGTTTTGAGTTACCTTATCAACGTCTCCGGCGCGGCGGCGCTCTTTTCTTTCCTCCTGGTCAGCGCGGGGCAAAGCTTCAGCATAAGGCATGCCCTGTGCCATCAGCCGGTGCTCCACCAGCAAATGGTCAATAAAGAACGGTAGTTCATCATCCTCCGCTTCCCGGTCAATCCAGAATTCATTGACGGGAATATAGAGATACCGGTAATGCTGCCCGTAATTGGTAAATTCCTCGTCAACGTGCCCGCGGACATAAGGACCGTCCACAATCCAGACCTGGATATCCCCCGCTCATCCACCTTTTTGATATAAGCCGGTTTGAGCGATGATTTCTTGTCCATATTTTCTCCTAGGCTTTACCCAACTGCTCTTTTAGATAGCTTATGGCTTTG
The DNA here is from genome assembly GCA_963796365.1 of uncultured Chloroflexia bacterium. Lineage (GTDB taxonomy): Bacteria > Chloroflexota > Dehalococcoidia > Dehalococcoidales > RBG-16-60-22 > RBG-13-51-18. Next base: position 1,835,779 of record CAWCLJ010000004.1, on the reverse strand, counting down.
ACGGGGGTGGGGTCAACCTGATAAAGAATGGCGAGGTAATAGCTCACGTAATCGCCAATGGAAATCAGACTGGTCATCTGGGCGAGCGGGCGGCCGCCTTCACCGTCGACAATCTCGTAAGGGACGCCGGCTTGCTTTAACAATCCGGTGGTTACCTCCATACGAAGTTTTACACGGGCGTTATAGGTCGGTGAACGTAAGAGAATAACCCGTATTCTGGAAATAAGGTCTTTAGGCAACGGGAACCCGACGGTGGCGTTGTGATTAAGCTCCGGGAACACCTCATAAAAAGCCCAGGTCTTGGCATTTTCATTAAGCTGTGTCTTCCAGCGGTGGGCAGCCTCCGCGGCAATGCCGGCGCCGAAAACTACCGGCAGGTTGCCATACAGCCGCTGGGCGATTTGCTTGGCGGGATTGGACTTAACAGGAGTATTTTCGTCCAGCCTGACCGCCATTTTCTCAAGAACATCGATAGTTTCCGCGACATCGGCGGACTTGTCTTTGATGAGGCCGAGCTGCTGCATGATGCCCAGGGTAGGGATAAAACTAAAGCCGAGGGCGGCGCGGGGCTGGGCTTTATATTCAATCTTAAAGACCGGAATATGCTGCTTTTCCGCAATCTGCATCACTTTACCGCCGCCGGTTATGGCCAGCTTTTTAGCGCCGGTTGCCAGGGCGGGCTCAAAGCCGGAAAGGGTCTCCTCCGTGTTACCCGAATAGCTGGAGGCAATTAAAAGCGTATTATCATCAACGAAAGCGGGCAGACCGTAGTCCCGGTGGACGATAACCGGTATTTTGCATTCATCCTGTATCAGGCTCCGCACCAGGTCCCCGCCGATAGCCGAACCGCCCATGCCCAGCACCACCACTTTATTGACGTTGCGGTACTCCGCCGGCAGATTAAAGCTCATAGCTGCCTGCCAGGCCTGTTTACACTGCATCGGGAGCTCTTTGATACGGGCCAGCATTCCGTCCGGGTCAGTTCTGGGATAGATTTTTACATCATCGAGGTTTATTTTTGTTGTCTTATCCACTTTTCTCCTCTCCCCTATTTCGTACCCTTTATTATATGCCAAACAAGAAAAACGTCAATGCCAACAATATTATAGACCGAAATATCCTTGTTTGCACCCAAAAGAAAAAAGAGGCGCCATACAAACTCGACGCCCCTTTTGCAGAAACATTAATCTTATTTATTACAAATAAAATTTTTTAGTGCCCTCTTTTTTGTCACCCTCACCTAACCTCTCCCGTCGAGGGAGAGGAATGACGGGTAAATCCTGTAAATTGAGTATAGTGTAAGTATTGGAAAAAAGAAATCCCTCCCCGCCGGAAATGGGAAGAGATTACGGATTCTTCACGAATCTCAGTATGACAAACAAAAAGGGCGGGTTTGAAACCCGCCCCTACGGCACTCCGTTCGGAATTATAAAAATTACTTTTTAAAGCCTTCTGTTTTCAGGGTTTCCGCCATATCCGTCTTTTCCCAGGGGAGGTCAATATCCGTACGGCCGAAGTGACCGTAAGCGGCAGTCTGCTTATAGATGGGACGGCGGAGTTTAAAGTAATCGATAATGGCGCCGGGGCGGAGGTCGAAGTGCTTATTGATAAGGTCGACGATAACCTGATTATCTACCTTATTGGTATCAAAGGTCTCAACCGAGACAGAAAGCGGGTGGGACTTGCCGATAACGTAGGAGACCTGGATTTCGACACGCTCGGCGAGGCCGGCGGCGACGATATTCTTGGCAATGTAGCGGAGCATATAGGCGGCGGAACGGTCGACCTTGGTGGGGTCTTTGCCGGAGAATGAACCGCCGCCGTGGCGGGCGACGCCGCCGTAGGTATCGACGATGATTTTACGCCCGGTGCAGCCGGTATCCGAGACCGGCCCGCCGATGACGAAGCGGCCGGTGGCGTTAATATAGTATTTCGTGTTCTTATCGATATATTTAGCCGGTACGACCTCTTTAATAACGTGCTTGATAATGTCTTTTTCTATCTGCTCGTGGGTAACATCCGGGTCGTGCTGGGCGCCGATAACGACGCTGTCAACACGTTTTGGAATGCCCATGCTGTATTCAACGGTGACCTGGGATTTACCATCGGGCCGGAGGTATTTTAAAATGCCTTTCTTCCTGACTTCCGCCAGGCGGCGAGCAAGCTGCTGGGCAAGGGAAATGGTGAGGGGCATTAATTCCGGCGTCTCGTTACAGGCAAAGCCGACCATCATGCCCTGGTCGCCGGCGCCGATTTCTTCGACATGGCTGATACCGGAAGTTTCCCTGGCTTCCAGCGATTTGCTGACGCCCATATCGATGTCCGTAGATTGCTCTTTAATAGAGGACATGATACCGACCGATTCAAAATCAAAGCCATATTCCGGCCGAGTATAGCCAATATCTTTAACGACGCCTTTGACGATGTTAGGAACATCGATATAGGTCCTGGTTGTTATTTCTCCCAGGACGATTACGAGGCCGGTGGTGGTAGCGACTTCACAGGCTACCCGGCCCATAGGGTCTTTTTCCATAATCGCGTCCAGGATGGAATCGGCCACCTGGTCGCAGATTTTATCCGGATGCCCTTCGGTAACGGATTCCGAGGTGAAAAGGAATTTGGGTGACGCCGAAAAATTCGTCGACATGATTTATACCTCCGATTAATTCAAAATCCCCCTGAACCCCCCTTTATAAAGGGGGAAGTGTTTATCAGGTCCCTTCTTGCCAGCTTGTTAGATATTTCTTCTGTTCCGCGGTAAGCGTATCAATTTTAACGCCCATGGCCTTGAGTTTAAGGCGGGCAACTTCTTTATCAATTTCTTCCGGAACGTTATGGACTTTCACTTCGAGCTTGCCCTTATTCCTGGCGATAAATTCCATAACCAACGCCTGGTCGGCAAAACTCATATCCATAACGCTGGCCGGGTGGCCTTCCGCGGCGGCAAGGTTAATCAAACGGCCCTCACCGAGAAGGAAAAGGCTGCGCCCGTCTGTTTGTTTGTATTCATCAACATAAGTACGGATGGTCTTTTTGCTGACGGATATCTTTTCCAGCACCGGGATATTAATTTCTACGTTAAAATGCCCGCTGTTGCAAACAATGGCACCGTCTTTCATAACCTGGAAATGCTGTTTATCGATGACATTTTTATCGCCGGTGACGGTAACAAAAACATCACCGATTTTGGCGGCATCAATCAGCGGCATGACGCGGTAGCCTTCCATCACAGCTTCCAGCGCTTTTACCGGCTCTATTTCCGTAACGATAACTTGAGAGCCCATGCCCTTAAGCCGAAGGGCCAAACCCCTCCCTACCCATCCATACCCGCAGACAACGACATTTTTCCCCGCCCATAGCACGTTTGTAGCCCGGGTAATTCCGTCGATAGTGCTTTGGCCGGTACCGTAGCGGTTATCAAAGAGGTGCTTGGTATCAGCATCATTGACGGCGATTATCGGGTATTTGAGTTGCCCGTCTTTGGACATGGCGCGCAGACGGATAACCCCGGTGGTAGTCTCTTCCGTACCGCCGATCATATTCTGGATAAGGTCTTTCTTTTTAGTATGAAGGGTAGAAACAAGGTCGGCGCCGTCATCGGCGGTGATATTCGGTTTATGGTCCAGCGCCGCCATGATATGCCTGTAATAAGTGTCACCATCCTCGCCTTTGATGGCATAGGTCGGAATCCCATACTCTACCAGCGCCGCAGCGACATCATCCTGGGTACTTAAAGGGTTAGAGGCGCAAAGCACCAGGTCGGCGCCGCCGGCCTTTAAAGTTAATCCCAGATTTGCCGTTTCCGTAGTGATATGCAGACAGCCGGAAATTCTTATGCCTTTCAGCGGCTGCTCTTTGGTAAATCTTTCCCGAATCAGGTGGGCGACCGGCATTTCACGGTAAGCCCATGCGATACGCTGCCGGCCCATTTCCGCCAGTTTTATGTCTTTAACATCATAATTCTTCTTTGCGGCCATTAATTACTCCTATCCCCATTAAGAAACCTTTTTATTTTTACTGCCGGGCGTCCGGCCACCCTTGTGAAGGCGGGGATGTTCGGCGGGGCAACTTTCCAGCGGTACCGGGCAATCCAGGCAGGTTGCTCGGTTAAACTGTTTACAGCTGTCCAGCCAGGGCACATCACCGTTTAACTGCCCATGCAGCGGGTGTGCTTGAGATTGTTCTTTCGAAGGTCTACCGATTTTAGCCATTTTTACGTTTAAAACTATTCCGTTGATAGCCTATTATAACATTTTATATAAAGAAAATTCGGTTGAATAAATCCAGCCAACCCCATGTAGTCCCCCAATCCTGGGGGACTTTAGTGTGAGTTTGGGTAGTAAGTAGTTGGGGACTACACCCCCGGAGCCCCCGCCAGAGAGAACTCTCCGGACTCTTCATTTATACTTAAATACTCCAATCACGGTACCCCTGTTTGATAACGGCGGCGTATTCCTTTGAGGGAAGAGATTCCTCTACATGGCCAGACCTGATGAGTGTAACCGATTCATGCGCCTGGTTATCTTCATCAAAGACGGTGACATTCAACCGGGAATAGCCTACATCGTACTTTTCCAATTTTCTCATGCCGATTTCAGTCACCTCATAAAGAGCGCCGTGGACTTTATCTCCGCGGTAAGGTTGAAGGTTGGCCATACTGCCATGCCAGGTGCGTGACCAACCGGCAAATACGAGTTTATAGTTGGGCAGGACAGCCGTAAACTTCGGTTTACATTCCGGGCAGCGTTCCTGCATCTGTTTTTTACTTAAATTGCTGGCATAAGCGAAGTATAAAAAAGTTTTACTTGGAAGGGTCAAACTTTTCCTCAATTTTTACCATGACGATATCATGGCAAACCAGAGTGCCGCCGCCGACCTTGGTAACGGTGACCTCATTATGACAAATATTGCAGAGGTATTTTTCGCCGACTTTCTTGACAGCCATGGGAAGTGCCCTCCTTAAATTACGGCATGCCGTTTTTATGTTAGTAAATGCCGTTCTTAAATTATATTACAATCCAAATATAAATAAAATTATAAAATATCATGTCAGCGCAAAATTAGCATTATGTATTTTTTAAGTCCGCTTGATGTTAAAATTGTAATTTTTAAAAACCAGTGAATAATTCTTTATCAACCCCCTTATCGAGGGTGGGTGCGAGTATTTAGTAGTTTGGCACCGCGTCCCCGAAGCCCCTGCTAGAAGATATCTCCTCTGGACCCTGTTACTTTGTCAGTTCTTTTATCGTTTTCCCGCCGTTAATATCGGGGAAAAACTTGAGAAACGAGTTGTAATAAGGGTCGTGGCCGAGCGTAGCCATCGTCTGTGAAATACCCTCGGAAATCGTCATACCGCCGGTGCATAAATTTTTCAATAAATCCAGCGTTACTTTATCGACGTGGTCAAGAGTGACAACATCGCTCCAGCCGATATAAACGGAAGCGCCTTTAGCGATGAAAGCATCCTGCAGGTCGGTATGCCGTGAGCTCTCGCAACCCATCGCCAGGATGACCGTTTTGTTAAAAGTCCCATCGGCATCTTTGATGAACTCCGAGTCTACGGCAAAAACATTCGGAGAATTTGCCTCCATTATTGCATAAGAGACTTTATTCGTTAACTGGTCGGTCACGTAACGTGAAGTAGTGTAATTCTCGGCGGTAAAAAGGTAAGTGTCCGGCATCTCTGTGGCCTGGCCGTTTTTTATTTCCACCAGCGACCCGGAATGTACCCTCATTAAAATAAAGCGGTAGCCCATGGACGGCAGCTTACGGTAAAAATCAACGGTGATTTGTGTCCCCTGCCAGAGGTCTACCTCAAAACCGAGCGATTTTAAAAGGCTGGTGGCTTGCGAAATAAAGGCCGGGTTAGGCTCGCCGAGATAAAGCTGGTCTACGATGGCCGCTTTATACCCGGTATCATTTTGCGTGGTAACGCTGCAGCCGGCCGGGCAGCAATAAAGCCGCCAGGAATATTAAAGCGATGAAAATACGGCCGTATCTCATATTACTTTGAGTATAAAAGACTGTGGTATTTTTCACAATGGGTGGGAACTCCCATTTGCGGGAATTTACTTGACAGGCTCATTCCTTTTTTATACTGTTTTCTTGACCGGGTGATACGCGGCGTCTTTTGAAGTAAATGATTAAAAATACAATTACGGAAACGATAATGACGGCGATAGCCGTGAGCTGGGCCTGCTTTAACCCCCGAAAAATAACCACATTATCGCGCCAGAAGAAGACGATAATCTGGCTGATTGAATAACCAAGGATATAGATAAAGAAAAGGACGCCAGGTTTCAATTTCTTACGTAAAAACCAGAGCAACGTGAAGAGAAGTATATCAATAATAGCTTCATAAAAAGGCAGCGGGCTGGTAAGCGATATCGTGGCGGGGAGCGAAGGAGGCGGGGTTGGCATAGATTACTCCCCAGGGCAGATTGGTAGGATAACCGATGACATCTCCATTGATAATGTTTCCGATACGGCCGAAAAACTGGCCCGCGGCAGCAAATATCGCTCCTACATCCATAATGTCCAGGATAGAAATTTTCATCCGCCACCAGGCGATAAGGAACACGATAATCACGCCAAATATGGCGCCGTAAAAAGCCATACCACCCTGCCAGACCTGGAATATAAACCACGGGTCGGAAAGAAACTCGCTTAAAGGCTGTTGGACCACATAGTACAATCTGGCCCCGATTAATCCGGCTAGAATAGACCATGTAAAAATCGTGAGAAACTGATTCTCCTGAAATCGCTTGTATTTAGCATAAGTCCATACGACGAACCATCCGACAACGATAGCGACGACATACATCAAGCCGTACCAGCGAACGGAAAACGGCCCGATATGAAAAGCCACCGGGTTAATATTAATAATTATCGCTGATAGAATTGTCATAAACACTACTTCAAAAATTTATTTCAAGTTTATCTTTATTTACGCGCCGACCCATCTTGCTCAAGTATTCCGCTTCCTTCATGTCCGTGAGCGCATTCAAGCACATGCAGTTTCTGTTCCCCAGCCACAACGATGCCGAATGTTTCCAGCAAAGCTTCCGGCGTCATGACATCTTTCGGCGCGCCAAATGCTACCACTTTGCGGGCCAGGAGCATTACCTGGTGACAGAGGGCAGCTTCTTCCTGGATATCATGAGTCGCCATGATAATAGAAGCTCCCCGGCATAGTTCATCATTAATAGCATGTAAATACAGCTCTCTGCCGCCGGCATCCAGTCCGGACGTGGGCTCATCCAGCACCAGCAAGTCTGCCTGATGGGCCAGTACCTGGGCAAGATAAGTCCGCTGCTGCTGGCCGCCTGACAAAGACTTTAACGGTGAGCCGGCCAGTTTTTCGATGCCCATCGTACGCATAGCGGACAATACTATTTCATCATCCTGCCGACCCATCCGTCTCAAGAGCCCGTGTGACGGAAAGCGCCCCATACGGACAACATCAATGACACGAATGGGTAAAATAAATCCGGAGTGATGAAATTGGCCGAGATAGGCTATCCGGCGGTGGTTATTCCCCGGGAGGCTCTCCGAATACCGCAGGTTTCCGCCCATGAGACGGCAGCAGTCCAACAATTGTTTTTAAGAGAGTCGATTTGCCGGAACCATTGGTGCCGATAAGAGCGAATGCTTCCCCGGATTTCAGTTCAAAGCTGATATCCGCCACCACAACTTCACTGGCATAACCGATATTTAAATTGTTTGCCTTAATATATAGCGCGACGTTCGTATCCGTCATACAATTCCATTCCATCCTGCAGATATATTAACGCTTTCCTCTGTTTATACATGTGTCGACTCCCGAACGCGAGTGGCGCGGCGCTGGCGCAAATTCTGCAATAATAAACACGATAAAGAATATTACAATCGCCACCAGTATAATTGAAGCACCGGCGGCCAGGTTAAAATAATAGCTTATCAATAGACCTGCATACATCGATAACACGCCGAAAAGCGCTGCCCACGCCATCATTACTTCTATCACGGCGGGCGAGGAGTGCGCCGGCGCCGGCCGGAGCGATGAGCAACCCGAAGACCAGCAAAGTACCGACGGTCTGGAAAGACACAATTACGGTGATGGCAATCATGAAGAGCATGATATTGTGGTAGAGACCGGACCGAGAAACCGGCCACTTCCGCCTGCTCCGGGTCAAAGCTGAGCAGCAGGAATGGGCGGGCGCAGATGATAGCCATCGCTATAATAACGACTGTCGCCACGAGTTGAATTATGATAGACTGGATAGCTGATGCCCAGAATCTCACCGAATAATATACGGGTAAGGTCGCCGCTGAAAGAATTCGAACGGGAGACAATCACCACGCCCAGGGACAGCATCCCGATGAATAAAAGGCCGATGGCGGTATCCGAGGATAACCGCGATCGCTGCGTAATCAGTGTTATGCCGCCAATCATGAACGCGGCGCCGATGGCCGCGCCGATTATTCCGGGAAAACCGACAAGAATTGCCACGGCGATGCCGGGTAATACGCCATGGGCAAGCGCATCGCCGATAAAAGCCATCCCGCGCAATATAACAAACGTACCGGCAATCGCGCAGGCGATAGAAACCAGAACACCGGCGATAAGCGCCTGGAGCATAAAGCCATTGGTTGAGAACGGCGTTATAAATAAATCCATAATGGCATCCTTTTTCTATTTTAACGCATTGGTAATAACATTGGCGATATTCCTCATGAAAGTAAAATATGAACCGTCAGCCAAGTAAAGCATGGGTGGTGAGTTCCACTACTTTTACCCCGGTTTCATCACCGATGGCCTTAGCCACCGCCGGCGATGTGCCAAGCTCGGTAAATATCGCTTTTACATGGTTTTCCTCAATCAGCTGTTTTAAGGCCGCCAGGTCCGCCGCGGAAACCTCCGCCTGTGTGATGATACTGGGAATAATCACTCCAACCAGCTTGAAACCATAACGCTGGGCAAAATATCCCATCGATTCATGGCCGGTAACCAGCTTGCGGTTTTCCTGAGGTATAGCCGCCACTATATTGGCAACCTCGGTGTTCAAAGTATCCAACCGGTTTTCCAGGTCTGTTGCCTGGGCTGGCCACATCCAGATTGAAGTCTTTTGTAAGCTCAACGGCAAGCGCACTAACAATGCTTTTCATGGTCAGAGGGTCCATCCAGAGATGCGGGTCAGCCGCGCCAATAGCCTGGTCCGGGTCGCCGGAGGGAATTCCCTCCCCGGCCCCTACATGACGGACAGTAATATAATCTGAAGCCGTAAAGAACTTGACGCCGTTATTCTTGGCTGCCTGCCAGCGTCTTTTCCATACCACCTTCAAGCCCAAGCCCGTTTTCGACAACGAGGTCAGCCTTGTTTATTGTTTCTATGTCTTTGGCCGACGGCTCCCATTCATGCGGGTCCAGCCCGTTCGGTATGGAGACGGTTACAGTTGCCTTATCGCCAACCAAGTCTTTGACTACAGAACCAAGGATTGAATAGGTAACGACAATAGATTTCTTGCCGGTATTGTTGTTTGCGGTTGGCTGACAAGCCATCATACTAAAAAGCAACAACGTGACTATCAAAGGGACTAAAATGTTTTTTACTTTCATTTTTTTGGTTTCTCCTTTAACTTGTCGATTCATATATCTTAGATTGGTAGTTGATAATCTTTTTCAATTACAAATTACAATATTTTCACACCTGTATTTTTAAAATGGAAGACTAAGCGAGCGTTTTTACGGCGCACTCCCGGCATTGCCCGATAAATTCCAGCAGATGTCCGTTTATTTTGAACCCGGACTTTTCCGAAAGTTTATTTTCCAGCTCGTTAAGCCCGCAGTCCGTAAAATCAACTACTTTGCCGCAGTCCGAGCAAATCAGGTGGTGGTGATGGGCGGCAGACTTGCGCATTAAATAACTGCGGCAGCTATGGCCGGCATGTGTCTCACAAATGAGGCCGCATTCTTCCAGGATTTCCAGAGTACGATAAATAGTGACGAGCCCGATGCCGGGGTGTTCGATTTTCACCCGCTCATGGATGGCGACCGGGGTCTGGTGTTCATGGGTATTGATAATTTCATCAATAATGGTGCGGCGCTGCGGGGTCACTTTGTATCCGTGATGCCGTAAAGCGCTCACGATGGTTTTTTGGGAAAAGCTCATATAAATACCTAATTGAAAATGATTTTCAGTTGTGAGTATACACGCTAACAAATTAAAAGTCAAAACTCAAATGTTAAAACCAATTTTACCTTGCGTACGAATGTATGGTAAAATTGGAATATCAACCCAGCCTATCTTGTGTTAATGCATAATATCTTGAATCAATATTACGCTTTTTGATATAATCTATTTTAATTATTGATGTAATGCGGTAAAATTTATGGAAAAAACTTTGCAATTATTATCCGGAAACGAAGCGCTGGCCATAGGTGCTTATCATGCCGGGCGTACAATTAGCGGCAGCTTACCCCGGCACCCCCAGCACCGAAATCCTGGAGAACCTTTCCCGCTATAAAGACATCTACGCCGAATGGTCCACCAACGAAAAGGTAGCCATGGAGGTGGCGATGGGGGCGGCTTACACCGGGGCGCGGGCAATGGTCTCCATGAAGATGGTAGGGCTGAATGTTGCCTCCGACCCCTTTATGGCCGCCTCAATAACCGGGGTTATCGGGGGGCTGGTGGTTATTAGCGCCGATGACCCGCAAATACACTCCTCGCAATGCGAGCAGGACAACCGGCATTACGCCCGGCTGGCTAAAATAGCGATGTTCGAACCGACCGACAGCCAGGACCTTTACGACATCATGGGATACGCCTTCGACGTCAGTGAAAAGTTCGATACACCGGTGATGGTACGCACCACGACACGTATCGCGCACTCAAAATCGGTGGTGAATGGTAACCGTACGCGCACAGTGAAAAATGCGCAGCCGGCTTTCCATTATAATCCGCAAAAGTTTGTTATGCTGCCGGTCAATGCTTTGCCGCGCCATGCCAAAGTGGAAGAGCGCATGGTCAAGCTAGCAGAATTTACCGAGACCTTCCCGATGAACAAAATTTTCTGGAATAAAAAGAAACTCGGCATCGTGACCAGCGGCGTGGCTTACCAGTACGCCAGGGAGGTCTTCCCGGAGGCATCTTTCCTTAAGCTCGGCATGACATGGCCGCTGCCGGAAAAGATGATAAAGGAATTCGCCAAGGGCGTGGAAAAGCTCATCGTCATCGAAGAGCTGGACCCGTTTTTGCAGGAAAACATCAAGGCGATGGGCATTAAAGTCGGCGGAAAAGAATTTATCCCGCTGGTGGGCGAGCTCAACACCCGCATCGTCACCGAAAGCAGCATCGGCGTCGGTCTGGTGCCGGAATCGGAAAAACCGGAGATAATAGCTCCAGCCACCGGGCTTCCCCGCCGACCTCCCCTGCTTTGCCCGGGCTGCCCGCATTCGGGGATCTATTTCACTTTGAATATGCTGGGACAACGCAATAAATTACTGGAAGCCAAAACGCCGACGGAACCGAAACTGGTGATAACCGGCGACATCGGCTGCTACACGCTGGGCGCTTACGCTCCTCTTAACGTGCTGGATACAACGGCCTGCATGGGTGCGGGCATCGGGCAGGCAATAGGGATGGAGAAAGCCGGCATTAAGAGTAAAATCGTGGCGGTTATCGGCGATTCAACTTTTATGCACTCCGGCATTACCGGGTTGGTGGACGCCGTTTACAATGACAGCCATATAACGATATTGATACTGGACAACCATACCACGGCCATGACCGGTCACCAAGAACACCCAGGGACGGGCATTTCCGCCCAGGGGATACAGACAACCGAGGTAGATATCGAGAGCCTGTGCAAAGGCATTGGGGTGAAAGACCTGAAAACGGTCAATGCCTTCGATGTCAAAGCTTTAAGAGACGCCATGCGGGAGGCCATCAACAGCCCGACTCTTTCGGTCGTGATAGTGCGCGGGGCATGCGCGATGCAGGTAAAAAAGAAAGCCCACCCGCGTAAAGTGGACGCAGAAAAATGCGTTAAGTGCGGCTATTGCTTCAGAATTGGCTGCGGCGCCATCCAGAGCCAAGACGGCAAGGCTTTCATCGAGCCGCCCTTATGCGCCGGAGACGCCTGCGGCATTTGCGAACAGCTTTGCCCACAGAAGTCGATCGGGATATAAAGGAAAGTGACAAGTATCAACCGGTCAAGCAACAAGGAAAGAATAAGTAGTGAGTGAATAAACCCCACCCCGAACCGAGATTCTTCCCCTTCGCTTCGCTCAAGGGTCAGAATTACAAGAGGGAAAAGGAAGAGGAAACGGGGAAAAGGGAAACAGGAAAATGACAAAAACGAAATTAAAGAAAATGGATGTACTGGTGACCGGCGTGGGCGGCCAGGGGGTTGTTCTGGCAAGCGATATTATCGCCGAGACCGCGATGCAGGCGGGTTTTGATGTTAAAAAGACCGATACGCTCGGCATGGCGCAGCGCGGCGGAGCAGTAGTCAGCCATGTACGCCTGGCGGAAAAAGTATGGTCGCCGCTGATTGAAGAAGGCACGGTTGACCTGCTGTTGGCTTTTGAAAAGATGGAAGCAGCGCGCTGGAGCCATTATATCAACCCGGGAGCCATCGTCATCATCAATAACTATGAACAGCCGCCGTCCTCGGTAAGCCTAGGCCAGGAAAAGTACCCCAACGATGACGATATTAAAACGGCGCTTCAGCGCCGCACCGACGAGATATACTTTATCGACGCAAACCGGGTAGCGAAAGAACTCGGAAATGTCCGCACGATTAATATCTTAATGCTCGGCTGCTTCTCCGTTTTCGCGCCGCTGGACATACAGGTCTGGAAAGACAGCATAGCCAGGCGCATGCCGGAAAATATCCGCGATATCAACCTCAAGGCGTTCGAACAGGGCAGGAAGGAAATAGAAAGTGTCCGTATCCGAAAAAACTAAAAAAGGCATGGAGCTGGGGAGCTGGATAAGGCGCATGTTCGAAGAAGGCATCGCCATGAAGAAAAAATTCGGCGATGAGAACATCTATGACCTTTCGCTGGGAAATCCCGTCATGGAGCCGCCACCGGAGTTCAAAAAAGCCATTAAAGATTTAGCCGACCATCCCTGGAAAGGGATGCACGGCTACATGGTAAATGCCGGCTACCCGGAGACACGGGCGGCGGTAGCAGCATCGCTGAAAAAAGAGACCGGCGTAAATATAACACAAAACGATGTCATCATGGCGGTTGGCGCGGCCGGCGCCATTAACGTGGCATTCAAGACCATCCTCGACCCGGGAGATGAGGTTATCGTCTTCATTCCGTGGTTCGTGGACTACTTTAACTATATAGAAAATCATGACGGGGTGGTCAAACCCATCCCTACCGGCCCGGATTTCCTGCCGCAGATAGACGTGCTGGAAAAGAACATTGGGCCCAGGACCAAAGCCATCCTTATCTGTTCTCCCAACAACCCCACCGGCGTGGTTTACAAAGCCGACCTGATGCAGAAAATGGCCGCACTTTTACAGAAAAAGGAAAAACAATACGGCCATGATATTTACATCGTCAGCGACGAACCGTACAAGAAAATAATTTACGACGGATTGAAGCACACTTCGCCGTTAAGTTTCCACCGGCACAGTATGGTCTGCACCTCTCACTCGAAAGACCTGTCCATTCCCGGCGAACGTATCGGTTACGTAGCGCTGCACCCGGACGCCAACGAACATGACGACATGATGAAGGGGCTGGTCTTCTGCACACGCGTGCTCGGTTTCATCAACGCCCCCGCTTTCATGCAGAATGTGGTAAAACACTGCCAGAACGTGACCATCAACGTAGGAGAATACCAGCGCCACCGCGATTACATTTACAGCAACCTGAAAAAGTTCGGCTACACCGTCAATAAACCGGAAGGCGCTTTCTACATTTTCCCCAGGACCCCCATCGCAGACGATGTGGCCTTTGTACGCGAGCTCCAGAACGAGCACCATGTACTGACAGTACCCGGCGTGGCCTTCGGGATGCACGGATATTTCCGGCTGGTCTATTGCGTGGACGACGCCCTGCTGGAAAAATGCATGCCCGGTCTGGAAAAGATAGCCAAGAAGTACGGACTTTGTTAAAAGGGGTAAGTGATCAGGGGTTAGGGGTCTGTAAGGACGGGTGATGAGCCCGCCCTTTTTTCGTTTTTTTGGATTATTCGAATTTTTAATATATTTTTATTACTTTAGCTTCGGGTTGTAGCTAATTCGTCGGGGTATTCGTTTAGCAGCATTATGGTAAATAGCTTCATTTGTCTTGTGATATTTAACCCTCTAAGGATTCACTATTTATTCGTATGTTAAGGTGTTTTACCGACCCCTATTCCTCTAACTCCCCCGTATCAAGTACGGGTTCACCCTGAACGGTTCACTGTGAACGGGGCAGGCTCTTTCCCCGTGTACAGAGAAAGGGAGGACTGGTAAGGAAGGATTTGTAAAAACCCTCTCTAACTCTCCCTTTACGAAAGGGAGAGAATGGTAAAGGGGGAGAAATTAATAATAGTACAACTGTTCTATTTTTGTCAAGGGCATTTTGTCAATTTTTGAACGTGAGGCGAGTGTGAAATAAATTGTGAAAAAGCGTAGCAGGTTACACAGCGCTCCACAATCCTTACATTACTTCGGCCCGGAAAGGATGCCAAAGAAGTTTAGATGACGCTAAGATACAGATACTTCTTGCTTAATCCTTTCCCCTACTTCGTCTTCGGCTATATCAATATCATAATCTGTTTGCAGCCCGAGCCAGAACCTCGCAGAGTTGCCAAAAAAGCGTGCTAATCGTAAGGCTGTATCAGCCGTAATACGGCGCTTGCCCAGGACTATTTCGTTGATGCGTCGTGCGGGTACCCTTATTTTTAAGGCAAGATGATTCTGGCTAATTTCCATCGGCTTCAGGAATTCTTCCAGAAGAACTTCACCCGGATGCACGGGTACTAATTTCTTTTCCATAACTAATTTCTTTTCCATAACTAACTCCTAATAATAATCCGTAATTTCAACATCATAAGCATTATTACCACGCCAATCAAAACAAATCCGCCACTGGTCATTGATACGTATGCTGTACTGCCCGCCCCTATCACCGGAGAGTTTTTCCAGATGATTGGCAGGAGTAATATTTAAATCATTTAAACTGTAAGCATTATTGAGCATACGCAATTTTCGTAAAGCTACCGGCTGAATTTGTACCGGTAATTTTCTTGAGAACTCACGATGAAATACCTTTTCAGTTTCTTCATCATGAAATGTCTCAATCACGTTACTAATTATATAACGCAACACGTTAAACGTCAAGCGTTATATATGCACCCTGTTGACACACTTCCTTTGCTGTAATACAATAGGCTTACTTTTCCCTTGAAAGGCCGATAACGCCGTGATTACCCGCTCCGTAATAAATATGATGATTATGTGGCAGAAAGCTACCGGTAAAATGCCGCGCGCGGCCGGGCGTGTTTTGCTTTTTACAAAATAAAAAGTTGAATTTTAGAAAAGATGAAAACAAAAAGCCCGGAGTTAAAATCCCGGGCTCTTAATATTTTAGGAGGAGGAACTTTATATGCCAAACATCTTAACCGATTTTTCACCGGAGGCGATAATTACCGCGAACGAAGAGAATCTTTTTGCCTTTCTTCCCGTGTTTCACGGTTGGGAACGGGCGGAGGTATATAAAGGGACGGATATTTGTTATTGCGTGACGGACCTCTTTCTTCCCCCATGCAACGTGGCCTTTCACGCTAATATCAATCCTGAAAATCTGGACCGTACCATCGAACAGTTTATGGCTGAAGGGCGGAAAAGAAATGTGCCGTTACGATGGTACCTCGGGCACAAGGATAAACCGGCCAACCTCACGGAAAGATTAGCCGCTCACGGCTTTACGACGCCGGGACTGGGCCCCGGCATGGCCATCGACCTGAATGAGATGAAAGAAGAGCCATTCCCGACCGGACTAAAAATCACCGAGGTCAAAGATAATAACGCGCTAAAAGCATGGTGTCATATCGCCTGCGCCGGTTTCGGCATCCCGGTAACCGCCGAACCGGCGATGATGGAATGGCTCAAAACCGACCTCGAATGTAAATTGCCGGTAAAACATTACCTGGGTCTAATGGACGGCATCCCGGCGGCGACATCCATGTCTTATCTCGCCGCCGGGGTAGCGGGAATATATCTGGTGGCAACGTTACCGGAGGCGAGGAATAAAGGGGTGGGGTTCGCCATGACCCAAAAACCTCTAAAAGATGCAAAAACGCTGGGTTACCTGATCGGAACACTGCAAGCGTCCAAAATGGGAGAGCCGGTCTATCTAAGAATGGGCTTCAAAGAACATTTCCAGACCGGTTATTACGCCTGGTCCCCGGAGAACCAGCGGGAAAAGAAATAAGGAGGGGAAGATGGAACGTCAATATATCAACGATAACAACTTTGAACGTGAAAGACTGATAAAACTGGTCAATAAAATCACGGATAAAGAACTGAAGCTGGTTATCTACAAAGATGGCTGGACGATTGCCGTGGCCTTAGGGCATTTAGCTTTCTGGGACGAACGGCGCAGACTATTAATTAAATAATGGAAACAAAACGGCATCACGCCTCCCGGCGTCAATGAGCTGGATACACGGATTATCAATGATACGCTGGTGCCGGTTTTACTGGCATTACCTCCCCCGTAAAACGGCAGAACTGGCCGTAACCTGCGCCGAAAAAGTTGATAAAGAGATTGAAAATGTTACTCCCGAACTAGCTAAAGCTATCGAACATCTTGGCGACCGCCATGCGCTTAACCGGGGCATACACCGCAAGATGCACCTTGATGAAATAGAGGTTTTGCTGAAAGCAAAGATGGACGGATAATAAAGTTACAAGTAGTCCGCCTAAGGCGGATCAAATGATAAGGAATAATTAAGTATTAAGGAAGTAAGCACGAATACCGAAATCCGAAACAAATTCAATTTATTAAACACCAAACTTAAGTTATTGTCATTCCCGACCCAATTGGGAATCCACCATTATATTCCTCTATTTATTGCCTTCACAAGTGGATCCCCGCTTTCGCGGGGATGACAAACTATTTTACTCTTTATTCATTTGATATTTTTTCGTGCTTCGGATTTAGTGCTTCGAGTTTTCTCCCTTATTACTTGCTGCTTACTTATCACTTCCTACCTGGTCCGCCTCAGGCGGATTACTTTCCCTGATACCTCTAACGTTTCCGTATTCTTTCCTTGCGCGGGGAAAAATATAAGTGGTATAATTCTATGGATTTGAAATCTCCCTTTAAATTACAGCCACTTTCGGGTATACACGAGTAGAAAAAATTATCCAGACAGGTAGAGATTCGCTTGTTAGCCAGTTACGGATTAATAGGATTATTTGTAATCGTAGCTATAGGTTTTTCCCTGATGATGGTCGTTCTGCCCATCATCTTCAGATATTTGAAAATCGTCCCGAATAACCCCAATGCGTCCAAGCTTGCCACTTTTGAGTGCGGCCTGGAGACGATCGGGAAGACATGGGTGCAGTTCAATTTCCGCTACTACTTCTACGCACTCGTCTTCCTGGCGCTGGATGTCATCGTCGTATTCCTCTACCCCTGGGCATCGGATTTAAGAGCCCTGGGAACTTTCAGTTTCTGGGCGGTTTTCATCCTCGTCGCCATCGTCGTCGTCGGTTATGTTTACGCCTGGAAAAAGAAGGCCCTTGAATGGAAATAGGAAACGAAAAGATAAAAGTTTATGATGCTCTCGAGGTTGACCGCAAGGAAGGCCAGGAGATCAATGATTTTAAAGCCAGCCACAAGTACGCCATCCCGGACCGCGATGAGTGGCTGGATAAAGATATACAAAAAAACATCCTTGTCACTTCAGTGGACTGGGTGCTGAACTGGGCGCGGAAATCCTCATTATGGCCGGCGTTCTGTTTCCCCGCCTGCTGCGCTTTTGAATTCGTAGCGACGGAAGGCCCCCGCTTCGATATGACGCGCTTCGGCATGGATATCGTGCGCGCCTCCCCGAGACAGGGCGACCTGATGATTACCGCCGGGACGCTTTCCTGGAAGATGGCACCGAACGTCCGCCGTATTTACGACCAGATGGCCGAGCCCAAATGGGTCATCGCCATGGGCAACTGCGGTATTTCCGGCGGCATTTTCCGCTCTTCTTATGCCGTGGTGCCGGGCTATAACAAAATCGTGCCGGTAGATGTATATGTCCCCGGCTGCCCTCCCCGCCCCGAAGCCCTTATCTATGCCGTGCAGATGCTGCACAAGAAAATAATGAAGAACCGGAACATCCCGGACATCAAGGACATCAAATTGCCCAAGCTACCGGAAATCCAGATGCCTAAATTCAATGTCCCGCGGCTGGAACAATATCGCAAAAAGGATGACCAGAAATGACGGCTACCGTTTCCGCCAAAGACATAATTAAGCAGCTCGGCACCAAATTCCCGGGCGCGGTTGAAGAAGCCGGGGAAAATGCGGTGCTGGTAAAGAGCGATTCCCTCGTTGCCGCGGCCGAATACCTCAAGAACGGCGAAGGGATGAAATACGATTACCTGAATTACGTCACGGCGGTAGATTATTACAGCTACTTCGAAGTCGTTTACCAGGTAACGTCCCTGGAATTTAATAAATCAATGATGTTCAAGACCCGCGTTTATACGCGCGATAACCCCTCCGTTCCCTCCGTTTTCAAGGTGTGGCGGGGGGCGGACCTGCAAGAGCGGGAGATTTACGACCTTTTCGGCATACGTTTCGAAGGCCATCCCAATCTAAAGCGCATCTTCCTCTGGGAAGGTTTCCCGGGCTACCCGCTGCGAAAGGACTGGAACCAGTGACGACCTCCAACGAACTTGAGATAAAGACCGAACCGTTTGTCGTAAACTTCGGGCCGGTCCATCCGAGCACCCACGGCGTTTACCGCATGAGGGCGACGCTGGACGGTGAAGTTATCCTTGATATGGAGCCGATTTACGGGTACCTGCACCGCGGCGTCGAAAAACTGGCGGAAGAGCGGACATTCACCGGTGTTATCCCCCTTACCGACCGCCTCGACTACCTGGCCTCGATGAGCAACAACTTCGCTTACTGCCTGGCGGCAGAAAAGCTGATGGGTATCAAGGTGCCAGAACGCGCCGAATATATCCGGGTCATCATAGCAGAACTGCAACGCATCGCGATTCATTTTATCATCGTCGGTTCCTATACAAGCGACTGCGGCGCGATGCTGACACCGATGGTCTACATGCTGCGTGAAAGAGAGAAAGTGCTCGACCTGTTCGATATGGTCTGCGGCCAGCGCCTTACATACAACTATATGAGAATCGGCGGCGTCAGCCAGGACCTTCCGGCGGAATTCCTGCCAGCCGTGCAAAAACTGATTAAACAATTCAAGAAATATATCGAGGAAATAGAAATGATGCTGAAAGGGAACGAGATTTTATTGGCGCGTTCCAAAGGCGTCGGTATTTTATCTAAAGATATGGTGATTAACTGCGGCATCAGCGGGCCGGTGCTGCGCTCCACCGGCGTAAAGTGGGACATACGCAAGGCCGACCCTTATTCCGGCTATGAGCGTTTTGAATTCGATATCCCTACCGGTGAGAACGGCGATAACTGGGACCGCTATCGCGTCAGGATGGAAGAAACCCGGCAAAGCCTGCGCATCCTCGAGCAGGCGATAGCAAAGATACCGGGCGGCGCGTTCCGGGCGGATGTCCCGCAGGTCATTTATCCGCCGGTCGGGGAAGCTTATGCGCATATCGAATCTCCCAAGGGCGAACTGGGGTTTTACCTGGTCTCGGACGGGTCAATCGCGCCCTACCGCTTCCACGTGCGCCCGCCGAGCCTGATTAACCTTACCGCATTGACAGATATGGTCAAAGGCTGGAAAGTAGCCGACCTTATTTCCATATTCGGCAGCATCGATATTACCATGGGCGAGGTCGATAGATAGGGGACAGGGTTAAGGGTTAAGGGAACAGGAAAAAGATTTGTTAAGAAAGATATATTTAAGGAAAGAAAGTGATAGCACTTCCTTCAGTATTTAGCTCAAAGGCGCTTGCCATGACCAGCACCGTCCCGCCCGATTGGCCGGGCGGCTACTGGTGGCACTGGCTGTTCTTTACGGTCGCCCTGATTGCCTTTATTTTAACGATGGTCATGGGCGCTATCTATATCGAACGCCGCGGCATGGGCAGAATGCAGTCACGCCTCGGCCCCAACCGCGTTGGGCCTTTCGGCCTGTTCCAGCCGGTGGCGGATGCCATCAAGATTTTACTTAAAGAAAATATCGTGCCTCTCTCCGCCGATAAAATCATCCATTTCCTGGCGCCGATAGTTTCATTCGCGCCGGTGATGGTGGTCTTCACGGTGCTGCCCTTCCAGAACGGCGCTTCGCTGGCGGATTTAAATATAGGGATATTATTTATCATAGCGGTCAGCTCCGTTTCCTCCATCGGGACGTTCATGGCGGGGTGGGGTTCCGGCAACAAGTTCTCACTGCTGGGCGCCATGCGCGCGGTAGCTTCCATCGTCAGCTATGAAATACCACTGGTACTGGGCATCGTCAGCGTGGTATTAATGGCCGGGACGCTTTCCATGAACGGCATCGTGGTGTCACAAACTATTCCTTACATCATCATGAACCCACTGGGATTCCTCGTGTTCTTCATGGCCGCCCTGGCAGAAATAAACCGCAGCCCCTTCGACCTTTTCGAGGCGGACCAGGAAATCGTCGCCGGATACCAGACCGAATATTCCGGCATGAGGTTCGCCATGTTCTACCTGGTGGAATACGCCGAGGCAATCGCGATGTCCGCCATCATTTCCACTCTCTTTTTGGGCGGATGGCGCGGCCCCTGGCTGCCCCCGTGGCTCTGGTTCATCGGCAAGACGCTCGTGGTATTCTTCGTCATCGTCTGGGTAAGAACAACGGTGCCGCGCGTGCGTATCGACCAACTCATGGCGCTGGCATGGAAATTCCTGTTACCCGTCGGCCTAATAAACCTGTTCATCACCGCAATAGAAGTTTTAGCGTGGAAGACCAGTTTATCACCGGTCATCATACCTATCAATTTCGTGATTGCCGGTGCCCTGATTTTAATCTGGTCCAGATTCTTTAAACTAGGACGTGGCAGAGTTGAAGTTTAACAGCGTCGGCCCCGGCATAGTCAAGGGCATGTGGGTGACGATAAGCCGCCTGTGGAAGCACCCGACGGTGGTGCAATACCCGGAGCAGCGGCTTAACCTCTCACGGCGTTTCCGCGGCCATGAGCTGATATGGAAGCGTTCGGCCTGTACCGGCTGCGGCACCTGCGCCAAAGCCTGCCCGCAGGGCGCTATCGAACTGGTAACTTCGACCAACATGAAAGATAATAAATACGAAGTCGAGACCTACCGCGTGGACACCGGTTACTGCATCCAGTGCGGTCTCTGCGTCGAGGCATGCCCTTACAACGCGGTATTTATGGGTTATTCCTTCCAGCGGGCCAAGTACCGCCGCAACGATGTCGTGCAGTCCGGCGACCAGTTGTTAGAATCGCCGGAAAGGCCGGTTTCCGGTTACTTCCACCCGGAGATTGCGGAAAACCTGCCGGAACAAACAATTCTCATCGATAAGATAGTCGAAAAAAGGAACAAGAAATAATGGGACTGGCGGCTGCTTTCTGGATAATGGCTATCGTCGCGGTTTTGGCGGCGCTGGCGGTTGTCTTTTTGCGCAACATTTTTCGCGCCGCCCTGATGTTGATTTTATGCTTCCTGGCGGTAGCAGGACTATATATTACGCTTAGCGCGGACTTCCTGGCGGCGGTACAGATACTGGTGTATGTCGGCGCGATTGCCGTGCTGATTATCCTGGGTATTATGATGACGCGCAACTTCCAGAAAGGCGACCCGGCGAATAAAATGCAGCTTCCGGCGGCTATCGTAGCGGCGGTCATCCTCGGCCTGCTGATTTATGCTGTGACCGCGGCCCCCTGGAAGATATCGACGCAGGCGCCGCTTGCCCCTACCACGATGCCGCTGGCCACCAATCTTTTCAGCAATAACGGCTACATTCTGCCCGTTGAAATCGGGGCAGTGTTATTACTGGCGGCAATTATCGGGGCAATCGTAATTACGAGGGAGAAGTAAGAATTAGGGGTAAGTGATTAGGGGTTAGGGGTGAGGAGAAGGAAAACAGAGGAAGGGTAATAAAGTGAGTATAGGTTTAACACACTATCTGGTATTATCGGCAGTGCTGTTCTGCATCGGCCTTTACGGCGCCCTTACCCGGCGCAATGCCGTGATTATCCTGATGTGCATTGAAATTATGCTGAATGCGGTAAATATCAGCCTGGTGGCGTTCTCCAGCTATGTCGTGCCGCAGCTATTGACCGGCCAGGTCTTCGCCATCTTTGTGATGGTCGTGGCCGCCGCCGAAGTAGCCGTCGGTATCGGCATCCTGCTGGCAATCTTCCGTCACTTTACGGATATCGACGTGAATAATATCAACCTCATGAAATGGTAATCAATATTTTAAGAAGCGGATACAGAAAGTAAAAAGGGGAGGAAAAGGGAAATGAAAAACAGCGGCGCAGGGTTTGCCGGGGCTTTCTGGTTTGCCGGGTGGTTATTTACCATCGGTTTCGCTCACCTGATTTGGTGGAAAATAATATTGGGCATTGTAGTATGGCCGTTCTTCCTGGGAACGCACCTGGGGATGTAAAAGGGAGAAGTAACAAGTCACAAGTTACAAGTAACAAGGAAGTGTGAAAGTAACAAAAGTCAAAATGAGGGAATGAAGAGTTTGCTAATACGAGATCCTTCGCTTCGCTCAGGATGACAAAAGGGTGGGGCGAATTGATACTTGACACTTGGTAGTTGATACTTAAAAGAATATGTGGGTAGAAGTTAAAAAAGCAAAGACACTGACCATCGCGGAGATGTGGAAGGAAGCCTTCGAGGGTGAAGGTATTCCCGCCCGCATTATGCCGGTTTCCGGCTTACCCATAGGGCAGGAACTGGCGGAGTATTCTATTCTGGTTCCCCAGGACAAAGAGCACGTTATCAAGGATGTTTTGAGGAAATTATGATACCTTATCAGTGCATCTGGCTGATTATGCTGCTGCCGTTGTTTTCTTTTATTATCAACGGCCTGCTGATAAGGCCTTTTATCAACCGTAAGTCTAAAATCTACGGCTATATCACGATTTTAGCCATCGGCGTGGCGGCGGCATTTGCCATCTGGTCGCTGGCATCCGTTTTGTCCACGGACAGCCACCAGATTGTTATCCCCAGCGTACACTGGCTTACCATCGGGAATTTCGATTTCAGCATCGGCGTGATGATGGACCAGGTCTCCGCCGTCATGGTAGTGGTCGTCTCCGTCGTCAGCTTGATGGTGCAGATATACTCTATCGGCTATATGCACCACGACGAAGCCGGCTATTACCGTTATTATACATACATGTCCCTTTTCACTTTCGCGATGCTGGGATTGGTATTATCCAACAATCTGCTCTTCACCTTCGTCTTCTGGGAAATGGTGGGGCTTTGCTCCTACCTGCTCATAGGGTTCTGGTTCCACAAAAAGTCCGCGGCGGACGCCGCCAAGAAAGCCTTCATCGTCACCCGTATCGGCGACTTCGGTTTCCTGGCGGGTATTTTAATCATCTTCTTCAACACGCGTGTACTCGATATCGCCCAGCTTCAAAACCTGGCCATCACCGGCGCCTTCGCCGGTTCCGCTTTGACATGGGCGTGTGTCGGTCTTTTCGCGGGGGCGGTGGGCAAAAGCGCCCAATTCCCTCTGCATGTCTGGCTGCCGGATGCGATGGAAGGCCCTACCCCGGTCAGCGCCCTCATCCATTCCGCGACGATGGTCTGCGCCGGCGTCTTCCTGGTAGCGCGGATGATGCCGCTCTTCGTTTTCTCCCAGCAGGCAATTACGCTGGTGGCAGTCATCGGCGGGTTTACGGCGATATTTGCAGCGACGATGGGCCTGGTAGCCAACGATATAAAACGCGTCCTCGCTTACTCCACCATCAGCCAGATAGGTTACATGATGCTCGGGCTGGGAGCGGCCGGGATGCTGCTGTCTTCCCAGATAAGCGGCGGGCAATATGCAGGCAACACTACCGCGGAATTACTGATAATCACGAAAGCGGCGGTCGCCATCGGCATGTTCCACCTCTTTACCCACGCTTTCTTTAAAGCATTGCTCTTTATGGGTTCCGGCAGCGTCAATCACGCCACTGGCACTTTCGACATGAGATTAATGGGCGGCCTGCGCAAAACAATGCCCTGGACATACGCGACTTTCCTGGTCGGTTCCTTAAGCCTGGCGGGCATCTGGCCGCTGGCCGGGTTCTGGAGCAAGGATGCCATACTGGGCAGCGCCTACAGCGCCCAGCCGGTGCTTTTCACGCTGGCGATGATAACGGTTTTCCTGACCGCCTTCTACATGTTCCGCGCTATTTTCATGACTTTCCACGGGGAATATAAGGGCGGGGCAAAGGAAGAAGGCCACGATTACCGGCATACTCACGAATCACCGGCCGTGATGGTAGCGCCGCTGGTCTTCCTGGCGATTATGGCGGTCATCGCGGGGTGGTGGAACCTTAGCAGCGGGTTCAGCACCTTCTTCGGCAACGAAGCCGAAACCGGCGGCAACGTTTTCTTCAGCATTTTCACGCATACGGTCAACGGGTTCCCGCTGCCGCTTATCTCCCTGATAATCGCGCTGCTCGGCATCTTCTTCGCCTGGGTGGTCTATATCAAGAAATGGATTACGGCGGAATCCATCGGGAAGACTTTCCCGGCGCTTTATACGCTGTTATACCGCAAGTACTTCTTCGACGACCTGTATGAAAATATTATCGTGAAACTCGGCCTACTCAAAGGGCTTTTCAACGGCTTCCAGATGTTCGACAGCAAGGGAGTGGACGGGGCGGTCAACGGCGCGGCGGATGTTATCGTGAGGGGCGGCAAAGCTGTCAGGAGAGCGCAGACCGGCCAACTGCAGCTTTACGGCCTCTTTATCGGCATCGGTTTAGCCATAATTATAATTTGTATGCTTATCTGGGGATAAAGGGAGATTAAAAGGAGTTTTTAATTTAATAATTCACTAATGCAAAATCCCTCTGTCTCTCCCTTTACAAAGGGAGACTTCCCCACCCTTGTAATGAGGAATTAAGAGTAAAATGGAGATAAAGTAATTGAATTTTAACTGGTTATCGACCATACTCTTCCTGCCGGCAGCAGGCTCCATCGCCATTGCCGTCTTCGGCAAGCGCGAAAAAGCCATCAAGCTGCTGGCGGTCATTTTTACGGCCATTCCGTTCGCGCTGGCGCTTTACCTCTTTATCGTTTTCGACCGCTCGGCTTCAGCGGCCGGCGTCATGCAGTTCGAGGAAAAGTACCTGTGGATAGCCCCGATTAATGCTTATTACCACCTGGGCGTGGACGGTTTGAGCATGCCGCTCCTGCTCCTCACCACTTTCCTCGGTTTCCTGGCAGTGCTGATTTCATGGAAAGTACATGAAAGGCCGAGAGAGTTCTTCGCCTGGCTGTTATTACTTGAAACGAGTATTATAGGCGTCTTCGTTTCCCTCGATTTACTGCTGTTCTTCATCATGTGGGAAATCGAAGTCATCCCGATGTACTTCCTGATATCCGTCTGGGGTTCCGGGAGGAAAGGATATTCGGCTACCAAGTACGTTATTTACACACTGTTCGGCAGCGCTTTAATGCTGGCCGGTATTTTAAGCATTTATTTCACGACCGGCAGCCTGAATATGATAGATATTTCACGGCAGGGGCTGGGGGTAATGCAGACCATCATGCCGGCCTCGGCGATATTCTGGCTGCTTTTCATCGGATTCGCCGTCAAGCTGCCGATGTTCCCGCTGCATACATGGCTGCCCGACGCGCATACGGATGCCCCCACTGCCGTCAGCGTGATGCTGGCCGGCGTGCTCATTAAAATGGGCGGTTACGGCATGATAAGGCTCTGCGTGAGCATGTTCCCCCACCAGGCGCAGCAATACGCGCAGATTTTGATTATACTGGCGCTCATCGGCATTGTTTACGGCGCGGCCGTGACATTAATGCAGACGGACATCAAGCGCCTCATCGCATACTCCAGCATCAGCCACATGGGCTATGTGCTGCTGGGCATTTTCGCTTTAGGCGAGGTAAGCATGACCGGCGCCGCCCTGCAAATGTTCAGCCACGGCATCGTGACCGGCCTGCTCTTCGCAACGGCCGGGCTGGTCATCCATAACGTTGAAGTGCGCGACCTGCGCAAGCTGGGCGGCCTGGCGCGCCAGGTACCGATTATTGCGGCCGTCTTTATCATCGCCGGACTGGCTTCGCTGGGCCTGCCCACCACCAGCGGTTTCGCCGCCGAATTCCTCGTTTTCCTGGGCAGCTACACAAGCACAGCGGTGGCGCATCTAAACGTTTATACCATTATTGCCATTACCGGCGTGGTATTAACGGCCGGTTACATCCTCTGGATGGTGCAGCAGGCGTTCTACGGGCCGGTGAAAGCGGAATACAATAACGTCAAAGACGCGGACAACCTGGAAAAGTTCTATATGTTCGTGTTGATAGCAGTCATCTTCCTCGTCGGTATTTATCCGGCGGTTCTAACGGATGTTTTTAAACTGGGGATTGCCCCGATTGTAAAACTAGTTGGCGGTTAATATGGTTCGACAAGCTCACCATGAGCGTACAAAAAGGAGACGGAATTGAACCCGATGGCACCTGGAACCAATGTAATATCGGATTACCTTTCGGCAAGCCCGGAAATAGTGATGCTTGTCTTCGCCGTCGCGGTTATCCTGCTTGACCTTTTTATAAACCGTAAAAGCGTACTGGCGGTGGTGGGAATTATCGGCCTTATCGCAGCCGGCGCTCTCAACATCGTTTTGTGGAACCAGGCGCCGCAGACCGCTTTTAATAACATGTTCCGTTTGGACGAATTCTCCGTCTTCCTGGGGATTTTCTTCGCGGGCGTCGCTATTTTAGTGATATTAGGCTCAGCCGAGTATGTAAAAAAACTGAGGAATTTCCAGGGGGAATATTACGCGCTGATTTTGCTCGCCACCACCGGCATGATGCTGATGGCGGCCGCCAACGACCTAATTACCGTTTTCGTTTCGCTGGAGCTGGTCAATATTTCCCTTTATGCCCTGGTCGGCCTGCTGAAGAACAAGCAATCGACGGAGTCCGCTTTAAAATACATCCTCTTAAGCGCGATATCCTCGGCGGTGCTGCTTTACGGCATGGCGCTGGTCTTCGGGACGACCGGCCAAACGCAGCTGGATGCCATCGTTCAGGCGATAACTTCACAGTCAATCGGCAGCCTGACATCCAACCCGGCATTATTGCTCGGCGTCGTCCTGATGATGGCCGGTTTCGGCTTCAAGATTGCCGCGGTGCCCTTCCAGTTCTGGGTGCCGGACGTCTATGAAGGCGCACCAACAACTATTACTGCTTTCCTTTCCGTGGGGAGCAAAGCAGCGGGTTTTGCGGTTATTATGCGGGTCTTCCTCACCGCTTTCCACGCCTCCATCCAGTTAGGCCACGACTGGGGCATGGTCTTTGCGGTGCTGGCAGTCATCAGCATGATTACCGGTAATGTGGCAGCCATCCCGCAAACCAATATCAAGCGCCTGCTGGGGTACTCCAGCATCGCCCAGGCCGGGTATATCATGGTCGGTCTGGCGGCTTCCGGTATCTTTAATGCGGCATCCTCCAGCCTGCCCAACGGCATCGCGGCGCAAAGCGGCGTGCTTTTCTTCCTCACCAGCTATGCGCTTACCAACCTGGGAGCTTTTATCGCGATTATCATGATTACCAACAAAACCGGCACCGACCTGATCGAGGACTTTGCCGGCATAGGTAAACGGGCGCCGTTACTGGCGCTGGCATTGACCCTCTGCCTGGTATCGCTCATCGGCATACCGCCGGCGGCCGGTTTCATGGCCAAGTTCTATATCTTCGGGCAGGCGGTCAAAGACGGACTGCTCTGGTTGGTTATCATCGCCGTTATCAACAGCGTCATATCCGCTTATTACTATCTGCGCGTCGTTAAAGTGATGTGGTTCAACGAGCCTTATACGATGGAAAAAGTTCCCGCCCCGGCCGCCCCGACCGTAGCCCTGGCAATTTGCTGCCTCGGCGTGCTGCTGCTGGGCATTGTTCCCGGCCTCCTGATGAGACTGGCACAAAGCGCCGGTTCCCTGCTGGGGTTTTAATTAGCTTACAGCAGTCAGCGGTTTGCCGTTAATCCCCTCCCCAAATCCTCCTCGGCTCCTCCCCTTCGACTTCCCCTTCGCTTCGCTCTAGGGCTTCGGCTCACCAGGGCAGGCTCTTGACAGGGAGGACGATGTATCATTTTTTACTTGAGATTTCTCATCATGACCCAATGGAATGTCACCGGCTATCAAATTCAGATACTAAAAGAGCCCGGCTTTCTTACGTATTCTTCATGATTGTATAATGGAAACAAAACAATTTTGAGAAAAGAACCCAAAATGGCTTATATAATTACGGAATACTGTATCAAGTGCGGCGGCTGTTTTTATGAGTGCCCGGCCGGCGCTATTATTGAAGAAAAGACCCAGTACGCCATAGACCCCGCCAGATGTTCCGGCTGCGGTAAATGCCTGGCGGAAAATCACTGCCCGGCATGGGCTATTGTTAAAGAGGAATAACCGGGGGAACCTCTAAATTCTAATACCTAAACCCTAAACAAATTAAAATTACCAAAGGTTGAATACCGAAAGCATTTTCATCCCCGCTTTCGCGGGGATCCACTTAAGAAGGCACATTATCGATTAAACCAATGGTGGATTCCCGATCAGGTCGGGAATGACAAGTATTAAGATTTAGTGCTTGGGATTTCTCTTCTTACCAGTACTAACCTCTGTCCTCACATCCTACCATCAGGCTATTAACCGTATTCCCATGCGGATTTACAATATTTGGTATAAGGCCTTTATCTGAATTTAAACCCCGGTTGAATTGAAATTATGAAAATAAAAATACTCAGGACTCCGGTAATATTACTGCTAATCCTCCTCAGCGTTAATGCTTTTGGGCCAGGACTGCCGACAGCTTTCGCGGCAACCGGCCCGGACCTGATTGTCAGTGAGATTTCTCTTTCTCCGCCGGAACCGGCGCTAGGGGATGCCGTAACCATCACGGTGGCGGTGAAAAACCAGGGAGATTCACCGGCGGATTCCAGTTTCGTGACCTGCTGGGTAGATGATACTATCATCGCGACCAAGCCGGTAGATGCGCTCGATTCCGGCATCACCGCGACGGCCGCTTTTTCCTGGACAGCTTCCGCCGGCCCACATATCATCAAAGCGACGGCGGACTCCAGCGGGAAGATAGCCGAAAGCGATGAAAGCAATAATACCGCCACATATTCCATCACTACCGTCGCCCCGGACTTAATCGTACAATCGATTACATGGTCGCCGGCTAATCCATCAAAAGGCGATACGGTTACGTTCAGCATTACCGTTACCAACCAGGGCAATTACCAATCCGGTTACAACAGTCTCGATTTCCAGGTAGACGGCAATTCCCGGGGACTTATGGATGTTCCCGCTATCGGACCGGGTGAGTCGGTTGTATTAACGCAAACCTGGATAGCACTGGCCGGCCAGCATACACTTAAAGCTATTGTCGATGTATTGAATAACGTTAAAGAAGGCGATGAAACGAACAACGAGCTCACGGTAGCCTTCGGGACCCTATTCCCGGACCTCATCATCGAGCAAATAACATGGACGCCGGAAAATCCTTCTAAAGACGACTTTGTATCTTTTAACGTAACCGTAGCTAACGGCGGTACAGGCAAAGCCGATCCTTCAGAACTGGGCTATTATATCGATGATACTTTTATTACAACGATTCCGGTCCCGGCAATAGAAGCCGGTTCTTCCTGCAATGTAACTTTTAGCTGGGAAGCCACGCTGGGCGATCATAAAATCCGTGCTGTGGCAAACTACCACCAGATGGTGGCTGAAAGCGATGAAACAAATAATGAGATGGAGGTCTCTTTAACGACACTACTTCCCGACCTGATAATAAACGATGTAACCTGGTCACCCGCAGAGCCAGCCACCGGTGATAATGTGACTTTTACGGTTGATTTAAAAAATCAGGGCAGCGGAAGCGCACCTCCGTCAAACGCGGCTTTTTATATTGATGGCGAATTATCAGGATATCTGAATTTCCCAGCTTTGGAAGCCGGGGGCGATCAAAGTTTGACGATAAACTGGTTAGCGACAAGCGGTACTCATGCCATCAATGTAAACGCAGATTATGATAAAAAAGTTACAGAGTCTAATGAAGACAATAACACCTATTACACTCCTGTTTCCGTTGCTTCTCCCGACCTAATCGTCAGCGATATCACTTATTCACCCCAGAAACCTGCCATCGGGGACATGGTTACCTTGAACGCTACCATAACCAACCAGGGAAAAGGCCTGGCAGCAAATTTTAAAGTGGGTTATTATCTCGATAATGAATTAATTTCCACCGGGACGGTCAGTTCACTCCCGGGGGGAACATCTTTCAACACCACCTGTACCTGGAAAATAACCAACGGCTATCATACGCTTACCGTTAATGCTAATGACGGCAACCTAATATTTGAGTCCGATGAAAGCAATAATACCCGTTCGATATCTATCGCCCCCAACATGCCGGACCTGGCGATTACCAATGTTGTCTGGTCACCGGCGGAAATAACGCCGGGCCAGGAAATCGTCTTTACCTTCGATGTCTCAAATATCGGAGGCGTGACAGCCGGAGCTTCCCGCCTGGCTTATTACGTTGACGGCAGTATTGCCGGTTATAATGACATCGATTCAATTGCGGCGGGCGCCAAGGTTACGCAATCATTTACCTGGGCGGCTTCCGCAGGGCAGCACAGCATTTCAATTGTCGCCGATTCTAAAAACCAGGTTGATGAAATCGATGAAACGAATAATACCGTGACAGTTAATATCCCACCGCCCGACCTCATCGTGGAAAATATATCGTACTCCAGGCAAAACGGTACTATCGGCGATACGGTAACCATCACCGCTTCCATCATGAATACCAAGGGAAGCCGAGCGCCGGAATCCATAGCCGGTTGTTATGTAGACGGAATAAGTATCGGGACAAAACCGGTGCCGGCACTGGACGCGGGAGAATCGGCTGATGTTTCCTTTGAATGGACGGCGGAACCGGGGACGCATTCCTTTACAGTACGCGCGGATATTAATAATACCGTTATGGAAACGGACGAGACCAACAATGAGGGAACGACAGCTTTTACCCCCAATACGCCGGACCTCTGTGTGGGCAACATCAGCTGGACTACGGACAACAGCCAGAATAGTAACGAGGTAAATATTACGGTGACGATAAAAAATACCGGCGGCTGCGCTTCCGGCGCTTTTGCCATGGACTATTCTTTCGACGGCGGCGCAGCTACTTCATTGGATGTTCCTTCAATTCCCGGCAACGGGACTAAAGATATGACATTCATGACGGTCCTCGATGAAGGCGAGCACACGCTTAATATCGTTCTCGATAACTCCGGCGTGGTTACGGAGGCGGACAAGACAAACAATACTAAATCGTTTACTTTTAACACGGCTAACCCGGACCTCGTCATCCGTTCGATTTCCTGGTCGCCGCTGACAGCGAGCATCGGTGACAACATTACCATTTCCGCTATAGTGGAAAATCAGGGCATCGCCAAAGCCGTTAACCCCGGTATTTCCTTAACTATCGATGGAATCGCCAGCGGTTTTGTAAATATCCCGGAAATAGACAGCAACGCTACCGCGTCCGTTGACTTTACCTGGAAAGTCGCGGAGGGCCAGCATGAAATAATCGTTACCGCGGACCCGCAGCAACTGATTACCGAGAGCGACAGGACTAACAGTTCCCGCTCCCGTACTATAACTTTCTTCAAACAGGACGCCACACCAAAGACTACTCCCCTCATTGATGCCGGCGCAACAACGGGCAGCGGGCTGCTGGATAAATGGTGGTGGGTACTCCTGTTTGCGGGCGCGATTCTCGGGCTTTTAATGCTCTATACGACAATAAAGAACCTTAGAAAAAGATAAACTTTTACCCCGCGTTACGGGCAGAATTCACACATATACAGGTAGATGCGTCCGGCATTTTCAACCCGCATGACATTATTTTCCCGTTGTATTCATTTATCATTTCTTTACAATTGTTTATCAATTTATAATGCCCTTTTATGACGCTCATTATGAATTTTATGGGGACATTTATGTCATGGCGATATCATGATAACGTACAGTTGCCTGATGGCAGAACGGAAAAAGCATGATAGAAATAAAACACAAACAAAATTTTGAAGTTGCGGATGCAGCCGGGCAGACCGTGGCTAAAATCCGAGAGACGTACAAAGCGGAATTCAGTATCGAAGACAAGGCGGCGGCCTTTCTTAACGGTAAAAAAGTGACCTCCGGCGGAGAATCCTCGACTATTGTTAATGACGCCGATACGCTGGTATTCAAGAAACAGAGCGGCCACCGCGTTGCGTATCTGGTCGGCGCCATGCTGCTGGCCATGGCGATAACGGGCGGAATTTTTGCCTACGGTTTTATGAATTCGACCGTTACGATTGCCGCTACCTCGGTTAACTCCGATTTCGCGACGGTAACCGCGAATACTTCCAGCCTGCCTACATGGACAGCCCGCGGCCTACAGGAAAACCAGACCGGATCCGGGCCACTGTTCGATATTAATACCGTAACGTCCGGTTATACCGGCGACCTTGTAGCTACCGTATCTATTGCTAACGTCGGCGACCTGGCTAAAGTCTATCGCTCTTTAAATTTAGAATTAGAAGTCGTTGATTCTTCCAATAATATCGTAGATATTAACGGGGATGGATTTAGAGACAGCAAGGACTGCGTGTTACTAACGCTGGACAATGCCAGCGTGACATTACCCATTGTTCAGTCAGGCGCAAATATATATACCGTAAAATTAATCAGCGGTTATTATATCTGTAACGTGGAAATGCCCTCATGGACTTCAAGCTCCGGCACCCCGATGCTCTATTGCGAAATCGCCCAGAAATAGCCTCCTTTAAGATTTTGATGAAGCAAGACACCCCGGCCTGACCCCGGGGTGTTCTTTTTTATAACACCTGCATCCTCTTCAGTATTCAACCTATCTATTGGGACCGATTAGTTCATTTATTACGCATGTGTCTCAAAAATAATTATCCCAGAATCAACGAATAAAAAACGCCCCGACATTGTCTATCGGGGCGTTCATATTTTTATTAGCTATCTGCTGTTACCCTTCAGGCACTAGCCCACCCTTCATCTCCAGCCAACCGCCAATTGCTAATCGCTGATAACTTGTTAAGTTCCGGTTATATTTTCCCGAATTTTTCTTCCAGAGCTGCTTTGTCCCAGATTTTACCGGTAACGTCCGCCGGTTTGGCAGCCGCTATCATAGCGGGATATTTTTGCCAGATTATCGGCTCTTCAAAATCGCTGATATCACGGCCGTCCATAAAGCCCATGACCACTTCAGTCTTGACAAAGTACGGGCGGATGCAGGTAACAGCAATGCCTTCATCATGCCGCATTTCGCGCGCCAGGCCCATCGTGAAACGCTCTACCGCAGCCTTGGTGACCCCGTAAGCGATGTTCATGCGTATCTGGTGGGCCAGGATGGAAGACACGTTGATAATCATACCGCTCTTCTTTTCCTGCATGTAAGGGAGGACAATCTTGGAGCAGAGGAAAGTGCCGTCCAGGTTGACGGATAGAATCAGGCGCCACCTCTTATAGGTCATATTGGTAAAGGAATCCTGGGAGGTAACGCCGGCATTGTTGACCAGTACATCGATTTTGCCGAATTTATCCATGGCGCCTTTAGCGATTTTATTGACATCATCCTCGATGGTGATATCGCCGCCCATGGATAGGGTCTGGCGGCCCATGGCTTCGATTTCTTTGGCGGTTTCCGCGAGTTTACCGTCATCGGTAACGCGGTCGCAAATGACGAGGTCGGCGCCTTTTTCGGCCATGCCCAGGGAAATGGACTTACCCAACCCCTGCCGGGCGCCGGTAACCAGAACAACCTTACCCTTTAAAGCAAGTGTTTCTTTAGCCATATCAAGTCTCCTTTTCAACCCCTTTTACAACTTTTTATTCAAGTTACAGGAGCAATCTTTATTAACCCTCACTAAAATCCCAATAACCAAGAAACAAAACCCAAACAAATCTCAAATCACAATTTTCAAATTCCAAACGTTTGGTTAATGTATCTTGAATCCCGGTAATTACATTTAGGTTAACATGCCGTAATCGAGCGGGAAGCAGGCCGCCGTCTGGTTCTTGCCGGCATCGGATGCCAGGAAGAGGGCCAAGGCCGCCACATCATCCGGCTCGCCGAAATGTCCGAGGGCTGTCTGGCTCAACATCCGGTCATTAACGCCCGGGAGTTTCAGGAACGGCTCGGATAAGCGGCTGTGCACCCAGGCAGGGGCGATGGAGTTGACGCGGATGTTCCACTTGCCCCATTCCTTAGCCATGACGCGGGTCATGTGCAGGACGGCTGCTTTGCTGATGCAATAGACGCCAAGCGTTTCTTCCGTGCGGATGCCCATGTAAGAAGAGATGTTGATAATGCTGCCGCCGCCCTGGGCTTTCATAATAGGAGCGATTTGCTTAAGGAGGAAGAAGGGGCCTTTGACGTTAACGTTCATCACGTTGTCCCACTGCCATTCTTCAACATCAGTGAGCGGCACCATGAAGCTGGAACCCGAGCTATTGACGACGATATCGATGCGTTTGAATTCAGCCATGACGGCATCAACCAGCGCTTTAATGGTTTCCAGTTTGCCGAGATGCCCTGCCATACCTTTTACTTTGTTGCCCGTTTTGGCGGTAATTTCCGCCGCTACTTTGTCCAGGTTTTCCTGCTTGCGGCTGCTGATAACGACTTCTGCGCCGGCCTGGGAAAAAGTTTCTGCGATAGCGCTGCCGAGATCACCGGCTCCACCGAGCACGAGGGCTACTTTGCCTTTAAGAGAAAAGCTTTTTACGTCCATGCATTACTCCTTATATTAATATTACTTTTTTATTCTTTCTTAGATGGCCTTTCCCCGGGTTAATTCAATATCCCCATGTAAAGCACGAATCACTAATACCGAAGCACGAAACAATTTCCAATAACCAAATGTTTAAAACTTTTTATTTTTATATTTTTGATTTTGTTTCGAGTTTCGTGCTTCGTACTTAAAATTTTACCTTTATTCAACCTTAATGATGCAGGCATCTGCCTGGGCGAGACCGCCGCAGAGAGAGCCGATAGCATAGCCGCCGCCCATGCGCCGCAATTCATACATAAGGCTCATAATAATGCGGGCGCCGGTAGCTGTGTTGGGATGCCCGATGGCAACAGCGCTGCCCAGCGGGTTCATCTTTTCATAAAGCGATTTATAGAGTTTATCATCGCCCTTAGCGGCAACCTTCATCGAAACAAGCGGCACCGCGGCGAAAGCTTCGTTGATTTCCATAATTTTCATATCGTTCCAGGTCAATTTGGCTTTATCGAGCGCCTTCATCATCGCATAGCCGGGGCCTTCCGGCATGCGGCTGGCATTCATGGCGATAGAGCTGGAAGCGATTACCTGGGCCAGAACTTTCAAGCCAAGGTCTTTCGCCTTCTTACGGGTCATAAGCAGGATAGCGGTGGCGCCGTCGTTCAGGCCGGGGGCATTACCGGCAGTAATCATCTTGGTATTGTAGACCGGCTTCAATTTGGAAAGACCTTCCAATGTCGTACCGGGACGGTACTGTTCATCTATCTCAAGCACTTTGGGATCGCCCTTGGGCTGCGGGAAGGTCATCGGAATCATTTCATCCTTGAATTTCCCGGCTTCCCAGGCTTTGCCGTAGTTCTGGTGGCTGCGGGCCGCAAAGGTATCAAGGTCGACGCGGGTAAAATCGTATTCCGCGGCAACGTTATCGGTATCTACGGAAACCGGGTTAAAATCTTTATAGCCGAGAGCAAAGAGCGGGTCTTCCATTTTGACATCGCCCATGCGGAAGCCGTTGAAGCGCAGGCCACGGACGACCATCGGGGATTGGCCGAAAGACGTGGCGCCGCCGGCGATAGCCGTATCGATTTCTCCGGCAGCCATTTCCATCGCCGCAAGTTTTACGGCATGCATCGCAGAGACGCAGGCCATGTCGAAAGAGATGGAGACGGTCTCATGAGGTAAACCGGCGCGGATAAGGGACTGGCGGGCGGCAACAGGGGTGAAGGGGTCGCGGCAGGCAGATGTATCGCCGACGCCCCAGAACACTTCGTTGACCACATTAGGTTTAATCCCGGTCCGCTTGATGACTTCACGCATCGGTATCGCGCCGAGTTCATAGTAGTCTATATTAATGAGTGAACCGCCGAACCTGCCGAACGGCGTCCTTGCTGCTGCTACAATTACAACATCTTTATCGTTTGCCATTTTTTTCCTTTTTATCCTTCCTTTTTCTTTTGCTTTTTAAAATTTTCCCGGTGGGTTACGCTTGGCTCCACCCACTCTACTGTTTTTCTTTTGCTTTATTGTTAGGAGACGGATTCTTCGCTCCGCTCAGAATGACAAATTACTTATTTTTGCTGGGTATAATCGTAGAAACCTTTGCCGGTCTTGCGGCCGAGGTCGCCGGAGCGGACCATGTTCTTCAAAAGCGGGGCGGGCATCAGGCGCTCGCCGAACTCGCCGTACATGGTCTCCAGACCGTGCAGCACGGTATCGGCGCCGGCCAGGTCGCAGAGCTCCAGCGGGCCCATCGGGTGATTGAGGCAGAATTTGACCGCTTTGTCCACTTCTTCCGGTTTGTTGCCGTCCATGACGCACCAGAAAGCTTCGTTCATCAGCGCGTCCACGAGGCGGGAAACGATGAAACCGGCGTAATCTCTGGCTTCGCAGGACTCTTTGCCGATTTTCTTGATATATTCTTTGGCGGCTTCGAGAGTAGCGGCGGATGTCTTCCGGCCGGGGATAATTTCAACGCCTTTCATGACCGGCACCGGGTTCATAAAGTGTATGCCGATGAACCGTTCCGGTTTTTTGGTGGAGGTGGCGATTTCGCCGATGGGGAGAGAAGATGTATTGGTTGCCAGGATGGCATCCGGTTTACAGATAGAATCAAGCTGGGTAAAAATCTTTTTCTTGAGGTCGAGAATTTCCGGCGCGGCCTCGATAACCATGTCGGCGTCTTTAGCATTATTATTGTCCGTAGTGGTCTTGATACGGGCCATGACGGCATTCTTATCCGCTTCCGTCATGGTGCCCTTCTTCACCGACCGGTCAAGGCTCTTGCTGATGGTATCCATGCCCTTTTTGGTGAACTCGTCTTTAATATCGGACATGATTACTTCATAACCGGCCTGCGCGCTAACCTGCGCGATGCCGTTGCCCATTTGCCCGGCGCCTATTACAAATACCTTTTTTATAGCCATGATAAAACCTCCTTAAGGTTGTGTTTCCTGTTATTTACAGATTACGTGAGCACCACCCAGTTTTTCCCATCAGCCGGAGGAGGACTTTTTTATACTTTTCTGTTTCATCTTTTTTGTCACCCGTTAATTATTAACAAAAAAGAACTCCCCTCCCTGACGGGAGAGGAGCACATACTATTTATTCTTGAAGACAGCTTTTCTCTTTTCAAGGAAGGCGTCCATGCCTTCCTTGCGGTCATAAGTGGCAAAGCAGAGGGCATCGCATTTGGCTTCGATTTCCAGGCCGGTATCGATATCAGCGTCCAGCCCATTATTGATGGCTGATTTAGCCATCGCCAGAACCGGTCCGCTCTTGGAGGCCATCTTGGCGGCCCAGACATTTGCTTCTTCCATCAGCTTATCTACCGGAACGACTTTGTTCACCAGTCCCAGGTTAAGGGCAGTGGCGGCATCGATGGGGTCGCCCATGAAAATCATTTCCTTGGCTTTGGCCGCCCCGATGAGGCGGGGAAGACGCTGCGTGCCGCTGGCCCCGGGAATAAGCCCCAGGTTGATTTCCGGCTGGCCGAAGCGCGCTTTTTCCGAGCAGATGCGCAGGTCGCAGCACATGGAAAGCTCACAGCCACCGCCAAGGGCGTAGCCGTGTATGGCGGCGATGGTGGGTTTGGTGAGATTATAAACCTGGTCGGAGGCTTTGCGGATAGTGGCCATGAATTTCTGGATGTCCAGCGTATTCATGTTCTGCATTTCGGTAACATCGGAGCCGGCAGCAAAAGCCCTATCGCCGGAACCGGTCAGAATGACTACTCTTACGTCCGGGTCATCCTCAATTTTTACGAAGATATCGTAAAGCTCTTTGTAAACGGTGCTGTTGAGGGCGTTGAGTTTATCCGGGCGGTTGAGAGTAACAGTGCCGATGCCATCTTTTTTATCGTAAAGCAAGGTCTGGTAAGTCACAGTCGTATCTCCTCTCTACTCGATATGGATGCTTCGGATTGTGTACACGCTCCAGTTAGACTGAAGTAACGGGGGGTCCACTTGAGAAGAAAATTAACCTTTAATATTTTAAGCTAAATTACGTGTGAGTGTCAAGGAAATCCAAACCCGGCGGCGTAAAATCTGCATCTTTAATATTTTTTTGACTTTTTTTGTTTATACCGTCAAAATCCGGGGTACCGATTACTAAATTCCCATTGTAATACCTTACTTTTTGGTACATCATGTGAGTAACGTAATTGACGTTTCTTGTTAATGTAACCAATGGCGCGGGTAACTTGTCGAGGGGGCAAAAAATGGTTACCACAACGCACCAGGTATTTAACGAGATCAAGGAGTATATAAAGGGAAAAGGCGGACGTTACCAGGACTGGTATGCAGGAACAACATCAGATATACGTTACAGCCTTTTCCTTGAGCATCATGTTTCTGAAAAACAAGACCTGTGGATATACCGCAAGTGTCCGGACATCCGGGGGGCTAAACGAATCAAAGAGGTATTGTTAGTATTAGGCTGCAAAGGAAGAGCCGATGAATGGGATGTATCAGCAAATTCGGTATTCGCCTACCGCAAATCACCCAACACCACGCCTTAACGGGACTTCTAAATAGTTTTTATGACCTCTCTAAATCCACATTTTAAAGCTATCTGTTTTCAGCTATCAGTTAAACAGGTAAAATCAACAGAGCTATTTTACAAACCCTATTACACTATTTATTAACTTATTGGACCCCCTGAATCCCCCCGGTCTTGGGGGATTTGAGTGTGAGTGTAGGTAATTAGTAGTGAGTACCCACCCCCAGAGCCCCTGCCAGAGGAAATTTCCTCTGGACTTCTTTTTCAGCACTCTTCTTAACAAACTTTATCTTCAAAAATCAAATTCCGGTTGACCCCCTGTCTGCATTTGATAGAATGTAATTGGGGGGGGTTACGCATGGATAAAATCCCGGTTACATTCCGTAAAGTGGAATGCAAATCTCTATTGAATAAATCCGGCATCGACGATTATGCCGTTAACTGTTATTCCGGCTGCTCTCACGGATGTGTATATTGTTATGCGCGGTTCGTAACGCGCTTTACTCATCCCCATGAACCCTGGGGCAGTTTTGTCGATATTAAAGAAAACGCCGTCCAGGTGCTGGCCAAAGAAGTAAAAAAACGGCGAGTCGGTAACGTTATGTTAAGCTCCGTCTGCGATGCCTGGCAACCGGTTGAAAGCAAAGCCTTGCTAACCCGGCAATGCATCGAGCTGCTGGTACAATACCGCTTCCCTATCAGGTCGCTGACTAAGAACGTTCTGGCCGCCCGCGACCTCGACCTGCTAAAACTGGGGGATGTGAACTTCGGTTCGACTATCACCACTTTAAACCCGCAACTGGCAAAATTGTTCGAACCGGGCGCCTCACCGCCGTATGCCCGCCTGGAACTTTTACAAACCGCGAAAAGCAAAGGGCTGAAAACTTACGCCTTCCTGGGGCCGCTGGTGCCTTTCCTTTCCGATACCGAACGGAATATCACCGACCTGCTGAAAGCGGTAAAAGACATAGGCGCAGACTACTTTTACATCGATAAATTGAACATGCGGTACGGCGTCTGGCCGGACCTGCTAAAACTCTTAAAAGAGCACTACCCCACCCTAATACCGGAATACCGCAAGATATTCTACGACGATGAAACAAAAACGGCTTACACCGATAAACTTTCGGCTTCGGTAAATGCCCTAGCAAACAAGTTCGGCATGGCGGATAAAATGGAGATTTGCATGTAGCTTTCTTGACGCTAACTTTTCTTTAGCCGGGTTTTATTGATATATTATTAAAGGCGAAGAATAAACGGAGTTCACTCATAAAACTAAAACGTGTATTTCATTCTTCATCAAAGGACGTAAAGATTATGCGTAAGTTACTGGTGGTATTAATTCTATTTACACTCGTGCTGACCGCTTGCAGCAACTCGAGCGGGGGGACCGGCCCCGCCGCGACAACATCCGGACCTGCGGGCGCGGCAAAGCAGTGGAACTCTCCTCCTGCCATGCAGATCGATGTATCCAAGACTTATTTTGCGACGGTAAAAACCACCCTCGGTACTTTTAAAATCCAGCTTTTCGCAAATGAATCCCCGAAGACGGTCAACAATTTCGTCTTCCTCTCCCAGCAGGGTTACTATAACGGCGTCATTTTCCACCGCATCATTCAGAACTTCATGATTCAAACCGGCGACCCGACCGGCACCGGAAGCGGGGGCCCGGGTTACTCTTTTGCCGACGAATTACCGCCCAAACATTCCTACGACCCCGGAATCGTGGCCATGGCTAATGCGGGGCCGAATACCAACGGCAGCCAGTTTTTTATCTGCACCGGCACTGACGCTGAAAACCTTAATAATATGCCGAACTACACCCAATTCGGTATGGTTGTTGAAGGGATGGACGTCGTCCAGAAAATTGCGGCGTCCCCGGTCGGTCCCGGCAACCCGGGGGAAAACAGCCGCCCGGTCGTTCCGCCCGTCATCCAGACAATCACGATTACTTCTCAGTAAATGACGGCCTTTATCCGGTCATCTCGTCGATTAAATTTTAGCGCAATGACTATCAAATACAAAACAATCGGCCTCCGGGAGCATTCCCGAAAGCCGATTGTTTGCAGAGCGGGTGAAGTTAACTAAATTAACTTGCGCTGCTTCAGAATCGCCTCACCCGATATTGAGGAGGATTTTAGTTACTATTGTTATTCCCCGGTGTCTGGTAAGAGCGATAGCCGTGACCGCCATTCCCCGGTGTCGGTATCTGGGGAGTCTGGTTCCCATTGCTGGAATTAAGGTTGGCCGGCATAGCGGCCAGAGTAACCTGGACGGTCATGGTATTACCGTTACGAATTACCGTTAAAGAGATAGTATCTCCAACGTTCTTGCCAGCAACATAAGTTTGCAGGCTTTCAATCGTGTTCACGGCATTGCCGTCAGCTGCCGTAATTACATCCCCGCCACCCGTGGGAAGACCATTGGCGTCGAAATTACTGCCCTTGAGACCGGCTTTATCAGCCGGGGAACCGGATACAACACTGGCCACATAAATGCCCTGGTTAACATTTATCCCGAACTGGTTGGCTAATGCCGCCGTTAAAGTTTCGCCGGAAATACCTATCCAGGGATGGGAGATTGTTTTCCCGGCTTCCAAACCGGGCAATTCACTCACGGCTGCATTGGAAGGAACTGCAAAACCGATGCCGGTGGTGCCGCCGGTCGCCGATGTTTCAATGGCATCGTTTATCCCGATGACATTTCCATTGCTGTCCAGTAAAGGCCCGCCAGAGTTGCCCGGATTGAGCGAGGCATCGGTCTGGACAAGGCCAGTCATATTATCCAGGCTGCGATTTATCCCGCTGATGATGCCGATAGAAATGGAATCATCCAGTCCGTAAGGATTGCCAATGGCAATAGCCGTTTCGCCGGGAGTTAATTGACTTGAATCGCCGAAAGTAAGCGGCGTAATACCGGAAACGGCCGAAGCGTCAACTTTCACGACAGCCAGGTCTTTAATAGCATCGGTCCCGAGGACCTGCCCGGTTACTGTATTGCCGTTGATGAATTTAACCGTTACACTGGTGCTGCCGCTGACCACATGATTATTGGTCAGGATATCACCATTGTTATCGACCACGATACCGGAACCCAATCCCTGTTCAAGAGAATCTCCAAAAAATCCGCTGGCCTGCTGGGTTGTATCAATCTCCACGACGGCCGGACTGGCGGCGTTATAGATTGAGGTTACACTGCTTTGTGTGGCATCAATAAGCTTTCCGGCGTTATTAGATACAACAGGCGCCGCCGAAGCCTGCTTAGCACCAGAAATCTGCGCACCGGCGATGTAGGCGCCGGCAGCGACTATGATTACTACCAATATAGCGATTATTTTTCCTTTTAATGAATTCATATTTTCCCTTTCCTGTTTTTCTATTTTCTACCGAATATATTGTTTAAGGACGCTCCTCGATTTTATTTGCTGTTTTGTTAGCCTCCTGTTTTTGATGCTTAATTAAATGCTTATACTATAATAATGAAAAAATAATGCTAAGAAATTATTAACTTTTTAACGAACTTCCTTTCACTTACATGTCAAAAATTTCATTGACTTTCACCCCTTCGTCAGCTACACTTCAAATTAGAAGCACCCGCAGGTTTTGTGGAGGTCTGATGTGCCGGATATCGATGCCGCCGCCAGGGATTTAGCCGGAGAACTTAAAAAAACCAAAGCGGACTACGTTGAAGCAAGGTTTGAAGAAAATCAAACCAGCCAGATTTCTTACCGCGGCAAAATCCTGGAGTCCATCGGGCGCTCTTCCGCCTCCGGCGGCAATGCCCGCGCCCTGGTTAAAGGGGGGTGGGGCTTCACCAGTTTTAACGACCTCGATAATTTGCCCGGCCGCGTTGCTCTGGCTGTCGAACAGGCTAAAGCAACAGGCTCCAGCAAATCGCAACTTGCGCCGGTGGAAACGGTCAAGGACAACGTCCCCAGTGGCGTCAAGACCGACCCGGTAACCATTCCCCTAGCGGAGAAGAAACGCATACTCGATGAGTATAACGAAATTAT
The DNA here is from genome assembly GCA_963796365.1 of uncultured Chloroflexia bacterium. Taxonomy (GTDB): domain Bacteria; phylum Chloroflexota; class Dehalococcoidia; order Dehalococcoidales; family RBG-16-60-22; genus RBG-13-51-18. The sequence goes on along the minus strand of CAWCLJ010000004.1, from coordinate 1,792,615 downwards.
CTGGAGCACGCCCAAGATCAAGACCTCCAACATCGGCTACGGCGATGGCACGTAAAAAAGTAATTTTCCTGAACTCGGAAGGCAGCTTTTATCAACCAGGAAAGGGCCGATGTTACTCTCCGCCTGACCGCCATCGCCGCTAAAGACAGCGAGGTGCAGCAGGTAGGCTTGAGCCTGGGCAGCCGGGGCGATTTCGACGCCATCACCGGGCTGCACGAACAGGTCAGGGAGATGGCGCAGAACGCCGTCGAGCTGCTGGACGCGCCGCAGGCCAAAGGCGGCGAATATACCGTCGTGCTCGACCCGATCCTGGCCGGGGTCTTCGTCCATGAGGCCTTCGGGCACCTTTCCGAGTCCGATTTCGTCTATGAGAACGACCGCATTGCGCGAGATTATGACGCTGGGCAAGCAGTTCGGCGTCGAGCAGCTTAACATCGTCGATTCAGCGGCGGACCCGCCGGGCCTGCGCGGCAGCTTTAAATACGATGATGAGGGCGTCCGCGCCGTCAAGACCTATCTCATCCGGGAAGGCAAGCTGGTCGGCCGGCTGCATTCCCGGGAGACCGCCGCCAAGATGAACGAAAAGCCCACCGGCAACGCCCGGGCCATCAACTACCGCTTCCCGCCCATCGTCCGCATGACCAATACCTATATCGAGCCGGGAACGTTATCTTTTAACGATATGATCGCCGATATCAAAGAAGGCATTTACGCCAAGAACTGGTACGGCGGCACGACCAGCATGGAAATGTTCACCTTCTCCGCCGGCGAGGCCTATATGATACGCAACGGCAAAATCGCCGAGCCGCTGCGGCCGGTGATGCTTACCGGCAACGTCTTCACCACCCTGAAAAACATCGACGCCATCGGCAACGACCTGGATATGAACCAGGGCGGCGGCTGCGGCAAGGGCGGCCAGATCGCCGCTGCCCGTCTCCAACGGCAGCCCGCATATCCGCATCCGGCATTGCCTGGTGGGAGGCAAATAAGATGGAAGAAATCCTGGCCCGGGCGAAAAAAGCCGCCGAGAAAGCCGAAGTCTTTCAGGTCTCTTCCGAAGAGACGAGTGTCAGGTTTGAAGCCAACCGGCTGAAGCAGCTCCAGACCAACCAGTCCACCAGCGTTGCCCTGCGCGTTATCAATAACGGGCGGATCGGTTATGCCACGACGACCGGCGCCGGCGACGCCGCGCAACTGGTCAATAACGCCGTAGAGACCGCCGAGTTCGGCTCCGAAGCCAAATTTCAACTTCCCGGCAAAGAAAAGTATCCAAAGATTGACATCTTCGACCCAGCCGTCAGCGATGTTTCCATTAAAGAAATGGTCGAGCTGGGCGAGGAAATGATAACGGCGGTTACCGCTTTTACGCCCGGTATTATGTGCGACGGCAGCGTCAGCCGCGGCGTCATCACCGTCCGCCTCATGAACTCAAGAGGCGGCCAGGCAGAATTTAAAAAGAGTTACTTCGGCATGGGCATTGAAGGCACACTGGTTACCGGCTCGGATATGCTTTTCGTGGGGGAAAGCGACAGCTCCTGCCACCCGCTTACGAACCCCAAAACGGTCATCGATACGGTGCTTTTACAGCTTGAACGCGCCAGAAATCAGGCTAAATCGCCGACCAAAAAGATGCCGGTCATTTTTACCCCCGATGGAGTAGCGAGCTCCCTGTTAATGCCGTTGATGACCGCTTTCAATGGCAAAACCGTCCTGGAAGGCGCTTCGCCGCTGGGGAAAAAACTGGGACAAAAAGCCTTCGATAGCGCACTGAACATATATGACGACCCTACCATCGACTACCGGCCCGGCAGCCGCCCCTGCGATGATGAAGGCGTGCCCAGCCAGCGCACGCCGCTTATAGAAAAAGGCGTCGTCAAAGCCTTCCTTTACGACCTCCAGACCGCCGCGCTCGCCGGGAAAAAGAGCACCGGCAGCGGCAACCGCGGACGCGGCAGCCTTCCCTACCCTCCCCCAGCGCCCTGGTTATAAACCCCGGTTTGACGACTTTCGATGACATGGTCGCTGACATCAAAGAGGGGCTGGTGGTGGAGCAGCTGATGGGCGCCGAGCAGGGCAACCTGCTCTCGCGGGGACTTTTCCGGCAACGTTCTGCTCGGATACAAGATAGAAAACGGCAAGCTGGTCGGGAGAGTCAAAGATACCATGGTTTCCGGTAACGTTTACCAGTTGCTTAAAGATATTGCCGCCATCGGCAGCGAGACCAAGTGGGTCGGCAGCTTCTGCCAGTCCCCGCCCTTCTATTGCAAAGGATTATCCGTTTCAAGCAAGGGATAAAAGAAATGAGCGGTGGTTATGATATTGCCCAATCTGTATTAACGGACATGTTGTTAATTCATCTTTTACATGATTTCCACAACACAATAAAAAATTTTGTGAAAAATGTGGTGCAGTTACAATTACAAATTGTTTAAATTGTAATGCGAGAATAAAAGGTTATTATGATGTTCCCGGTGTTATTGGTGGCTTCCATTATGATTTACCAAGTTTTTGTGATGAATGCGGGAAACCATATCCTTGGATAGAAGCCAAACTTAAAGCTGCTAAAGAATTAACTGATGAAATTGAAGAATTAAATATCGAAGAACGTGAAATTTTGAAGGAAAACCTCGATGTTATCATCAAAGATACTCCACAAACAACTGTAGCATTCACTCGTTTTAAGAAACTAATAAGCAAGGTCGGAAAACCGATAGCTGGTGCGATGAGAGACATACTCGTAGATATTGCGAGTGAAGCTGCTAAAAAAGTTATTTGGCCCTCGTAATCATATTCTCTATTTTTTTACCATACCATCGAAAGCCGATATCCAAATATTCTCGGGGTAATGCTATTTACAGGGTAAATCCAGCACTTTTAGAATCGCTGGATCCCGATTTTCATCGGGATGGTGAGTAGAAAAAGAGTCAAAATCCGCCTCTATCCTCCTTTTACAAAGGAGGACGATCCATCAGGTTAAGCACAAAACAATTGATTAATACTTAAGATTCGTCTCCCTTTGTAAAAGGGAGAGCCGAGAAGGATTCGGCCTTAAGACATCAATCCTTCCTAATTTCACCTTAAAAAAGAACGTTATGGAATTCTCCTTCTTTTCCTTGTATAATAAAACATCAATTAAGTAGTACAATAAACTTAGAGAGCTATGAAGTAGAGAAATGCGCAAGTATCTGGTTATTTATGAAAAAGCCAGAGAGAATTATTCGGCTTACTCACCGGATATTCCTGGATACGTCGCAACCGGAAAAACCCGTAAAGAAACAGAAAAAATATTAAAGAGGCGATAAGCTTTCACATTCAAGGGCTAAAGGAAGATGGCTTGCCATTACCCAAACCTCCATCTTTTCCCGAATATGTTAAAGTATAAAAGACCGGAAAGACTCCGGTACCGAGGTAAAAAGAATGCCCAACGAAATCATTAGAGTCACCGCCCGGCCTAAGCTTAATTCTCCTAACCTGCTGGCTGCCTGGCCCGGCATCGGCAATGTGGCTTTGATTATCGCCAACTATCTTAAAGCTAAAGTAAACTTTAAAGAGCTCGGTTATCTCGAGCCGGCTTACTTTTTCGACCCTATCGGCGTAACCGTTAAAGATAATGTGGTGGAGGAACCCACCTTTCCCCAGAGCGATTTTTATTACTTCAAGAACCCCAACGGCAAAGACCTTATCCTTTTCATCGGGGACGACCAACCGGCCGCTAAAGCCTACGAACTGGCCCACTGCATCCTTGATGTCGGTGAGCGTTTCGGCGCGGGACGCATATACACCTGCGCCGCCGCCATGACCCGCATTCATCATACCGAGCCGCCCAAGGTGTGGGGCGTCGCTACCAGCCACCTCATTACCTACGGACTAAAACAATACAACCTGGAAAACGCCAGCAACCTGCAAATCGCCGGGTTGAACGGCCTGCTGCTCGGCGTAGCTAAAGAAAGAGAAATCGACGGCATCTGCTTGCTGGGCGAAGTGCCGACTTATGCCAGCCGCGTCCCCAACCCGATGGCCGCCCTGGCAGTGCTTAAAGTGCTATCCAGCATGCTGGAAATCAAAGTAGACCTGGCGGAGATGGCCAAAATGGCGGTGGAAGCCGGCGAAAGAATCAAGCAGGTGGCTGCCCAGGCGATGGAAGAATATATCGATTATTTCACCGAACCAATCTGGGAACGCGGTGAAAGCGATGAAGAAGAGGATGAAGGACCGCCGATGGGAGAAGAGAATTAGCCTCTCGCCCGGTCTTCAATCCGGAATATGAAAGCAGAAAAGAACGGCATACTGGCCGGATTAAAACCTTTACACGGAGCCGTGATCGAGGGGAAGAAAATCAAGCTCCGCGAGAAAAGATTGACGGATGTCCGCAGCGATTACCGCTGGCAGTCCGACCCGGAGCTTTCCAAACTGGATGCCGCCCCTTCGCTCCACATGTCCTTTGCGCTTTATCTCCTCGATTATTCCGCCGTGATACATGAAGACAGCGGGCACCGTTTCCCCCTGGCAGTGGAGACCCTGGACAGCAAACACATCGGTAACTGCACCCTGTACGACATCGATGAGAAGCGCGGGGAAGGGCAGGTCGGCATTATGATCGGCGATAAAGAGTACTGGAACCAGGGCTACGGCGTCGATGTCATCACCACTTTTGTGGATTATATTTTCCGCAACAGCAGCCTGGGCCGGTTATATTTAAAAACGCTGGACTGGAATATCCGCGCCCAGAAATGCTTCACCAAATGCGACTTCAAACAATGCGGGTGGCTGCAGCGAGATGGATATAACTTTATGCTCATGGAGCTTTACCGCGATGAGCGGGAAAAGAAACAGACCAATCAATCATAAAAATCATACGGCACAATAACAAAACAAAATAATTTATTTTTCATCCATCGTAATGGAATAAACCCTGGAAAAAACAGAATAAAATGACAATGCCCAATAATACCCCGTATCAGCCCATAGAATGGCTCGGCAACCGGGTCAGGATTATCGACCAGACGCAACTCCCCGGCAGGGAAGTCTATCTGGAAATAGACGATTACCGAAAGATGGCCGCCGACATTAAAGAGCTTAAGATAAGGGGCGCACCGGCTATCGGGGTGGCGGGGGCTTACGGGGTAGTCCTCAGCGCCATCCAGGTGCGGCCGCCTGCCACGACGGCGAGCTTTAAGCAGAAAGTCAACCAAGCTATCGATACCCTGGCCGCCACCCGGCCGACCGCCCGCAACCTCTTCTTTGCGCTGGAACGCATGAAAAAAGTCCTCGACCAGGACAAGTCTATGGAACATCTGAAAAAAGCGCTTTTAGATGAAGCGGTAAAAATTCACCATGAAGAGGCGGAATCCACACAACGCATCAGTGAATACGGGGCAAAGCTGATAAAAGACGGCTGGACGGTGCTGACGCACTGCAATACCGGCCCGCTGGCAACCTGCGGTTACGGCACGGCTTTAGGCGTTATCCTGGCCGCCCAAAAACAGGGGAAAAAGATAAGCGTGCTCGCGGATGAAACACGCCCCCTTCTCCAGGGCGCCCGGCTGACCGCCTGGGAATTGCAGAAAGCGAACGTGCCGTCAAAAATCATTACCGATTCGATGGCGGGGCATTTCATGAAAGCGGGTAAAATCAACATGGTTATTACCGGGGCAGACCGCATTGCCGCCAACGGGGATACCGCCAACAAAATAGGCACTTATACAGTCGCGGTACTGGCTAAAGAGAACAACATACCGTTTTATATCGCCGCGCCGGTTTCCACCATCGACCCTTCACTGAAGACCGGCGAGGAAGTCCCTATCGAGGAAAGAAAACCGGAGGAAGTAACGCATTTGCAGGGCATGCCCGTGGCGCCGGAAGGCGTGAGCGCTTTGAACCCCGCCTTCGATGTTACCCCCCACCGATACCTCACCGGCATCATTACGGATAAAGGCATCATCAAGCCGCCTTATACCGAAAGTATTAAGAACATCTTAAACAGGTAAAAGGAGAAAAATCATGAACAACACGTCGCTGGAAGCCAGATTGGAATCCCTGGAGAAAGAAATCAAGGGCCTGAAAAAGCAGGTCAAAGATAAGGACACCCAGATACAAAGGCTTGAGGATATCGAAGCGATTAAAAGGCTGCAGTGCGCCTACGGTTATTACCTGGAGCACTGGATGGGCGACGAGATAATGGACTGCTTCGCGATGGACAACCCGGAAGTGTCCGCTACCCTGGTCGAGGGCACGTACAGCGGGCCGGAAGGCGTCCGCCGTTACTTTGGGAAAGCGCGGGAAATGCCGCCGGAGTTCATGCACCTGGTTATGCAGGTATCCCCGGTCATCACCCTCGCTAAAGACGGCAAAACGGCGCAGGGCCGCTGGTACGGTTACGGCTCTATTTTCTCGCAGTATTCTGAACCGCTCGACCCGGCGATGATGGCGGTAATCTATGAAATGGACTACATCAAAGAAAACGGCGTCTGGAAAATATTAAAGCTCCGCCTGCTGATGCATTACTCTTACAACCGCGGCACCGTAAAGCAGGGCCCGCCCCCCGGCCAGCCGATAAAGCTTTCTCCGGACGAATGGGCGCCGTATAATACCCAATACCCCTCCGGTTATATTTATCCTTTCAGTTTCCCGCATCCGGTAACCGGTAAACCCAGCACGGAGGCAAAGCGGAATGCCAAACTCAAGCTTAAGCCGAGTCCGTTCCTTAACTGGAAATAGGAAAATAGACAATCTGATAGAGGGACCGGCCGTTTATGAAAGAATTCCGGCATAAAGTCATCGGGGTGATACATTCTCCCTTCACCAGGCCGGAAGGCACCCCCATCCAACCCCCGGCCGGGGCCGGTATTGCCGGCACGGTCGAGGTCTTTCCGGAATACGCGGACGGCCTGGTGGATATCAAAGGATTTTCCCATCTTATCCTTATCTATCAGCTTCATCTTATCAAAGCGACAGCTCTAACCGTGAAACCGTTTTTAGACCATGTCAACCACGGCGTCTTTGCCGCGCGTTCCCCCAGCCGGCCGAACCGTATCGGGCTATCTATCGTCCACCTAGCCGGCATCAAGGATAATATCCTGCAAATCGAGGATTTAGATATTATTGACGGCACGCCGTTGCTGGATATTAAGCCGTACGTGCCGGAGTTCGACCAGCGCCGTGATTGCCGTATCGGCTGGATGGCAAAAAATGTTTCAAAACTTCACCGGACTAAAGATGACGGGCGCTTTGTTTCTTGATTTTGATGATTTGAGGTTATTGCAGGGCGGGTTTGTAACCCGCTCTTTCTGTTTTGGAATAAACTTCCCACGACCTTACGGTCGTGGTGTTAAGTTAGGAAAAAATAAATAACTCAATCTAAATAGACTGAGTTTTCATTATTAACATTGTATTATCTTTTTTCACTGTTTACGTTATTACCTATTTTTTAAAAATGTTTTAAAAATGTTATAAAAATGTAATATTATTTTTTAGTCCTAACTCTAAAATATGATATATACCTCATGGCGGGAAACCGGTCATTTTTGTATAATGCAGGTTGTTGCTCGTCAGGAAAGAGGTACTGGCTTTGGAAAGCCTTAAACGCCCGGCATTAGTATTGCTGTTTCTCTGCATCGCAGCGGTCATCTTTATTTATGCCGTTGCGCCGGCCGGCAGCTATGAACACGCTCGTCTTAACACTATTCTTAATATTACGTTCATAAGCTTAATTTCATTTGTAGTTGCCGGGACGATGGGATACACATTTATCCGTACCGGGCGATGGTATCTTCTATTTTTAGGTACGGCGCAGCTTTTAATAGGCGTTGCCGCATGCACGAGTCCTGTGCTAATTGAGAACATTAATAGAAATGCCGGGGTTACGGTTTACAATATCAGTGTCCTGGGTTCCGGGGTAATTTTGCTAATTTCACAAATTTATCAAAACATCATCAGCCCTAACGGAATCAGCAGCCGGGCAAGAATATTGGTATTGGTCTGTTACGCCACCATCCTGTTTTTATTTGCAATCCTGGTCACATCTGCCGTAAAGAGCTGGATAACCCCTTTTGTTCTGGTCAATGGTTTTAGTATCGTTAGGCAGATAGTTATCGGTACAGGCGCGGCGCTCTTTTTAATCACGGCGCTTATTTATTACGGAACATCACTCAAAACCAATTCAAGTTTTATATACTGGTACAGCCTGTCGCTCGGCTCCTTTGCTGCCGGAATTGTCGGGATCCTTTTGCAGCCCTCGGTAGGCTCGGTACTCGGTTGGGCAGGACGTAGTCTGCAATATCTTAGCGGTGTATATCTGGCTGTTACCGCCCTGGCGTTGCGGCAGGAAGCCGGGATAAAGGCAAAAAAAAACGGCATCTCTACTACCGGTTCCATGATAACTCTTTTGTCAGACACGCAGGCCAGGCTAAAAGAAACGGAAGAAAAATATACGGAACTGGTCCCTACGGCGCCTTCCGGCATCTATGAGTTAGATTTCAGGACGCAAAAATTTATCTCTGTTAATGATGCTATGACCCGTATCACCGGCTATTCCCGTGAAGAGCTTCTAAAGCTGGCTCCTTCGGAACTCATGGACGATGCGGGAAAAGAAAAACTCCGCGGCAGAATGGCAGCCTGGCTAAAAGGAGAGGTTCCGGCTGCTGTTACCGAATATAGAATCCGTACTAAAGACGGCCGGATATTATCGGTCCTCCTGGATGTCAGATTCACCAGGGATGAAAAAGGTGCGCCGAAGGGCGCCCAAGGGGTCGCCCACGATATTACGGAGCTAAAAAAAACCGAAGAAGCTCTACTGTTAAGCCAGGAAAAAAACAAAATCCTCGCCGATGCGAATGCCGTTTTGCTGACGGAAAGGGTGCCGGAAAACTCGGTCCACCTCATCGCTGCCGGGGTCTTGGAACACCTTGAATGTGAGACATTCATTAACTATATCCTGGAAAAAAATACCGGCCGTATAAAATTGAATGCTTATACGGGATTATCCGCTGAAGAAGCCGGGAAAATTCAATGGCTGAAACTGGGCCAGGCAATCTGCGGTTGTGTTGCCCGGGACGGTAAACCGATAATCTCGGAAGATATTCAGCATAACGGCGATGACCGCGCCCGTTTCCTCCGAAATCTCGGGGAGCAGGCATATGCCTGTTATCCTTTGAAAATAGATAATAAAACCATCGGTACCCTTGGCTTCGGCAGCAAATCACGTGTCAGTTTTGATGAAGATGAACTGGACCTGATAAAGACAATTGCGGACCGGATAGCCGGCGCCATCCAACGCAAACAGTATGAAGCAGCCGTGCTGGAAAGCGAATCTAAATTCCGGTCCGTTCTCGGAAGCTCGAGAGATATCATCACGAGATATAACCTGCAAACATTACACCACGAATACGTTAGTCCGTCATTTGAAGACTTAACCGGTTATACCCTGGATGAATTTATGAACATGAGTGAATCAACCGCCGGGACACTGGTCCATCCGGAAGATTTACCGTTAGTTAGAGAGGCACACAAGCGTGCCGAAAAAGAAGGAAAAGCGGAGGCGGAATACCGCCAGCGGAAGAAAAATGGAGAATATTTCTGGGTTTCCAACCGCATGTCCGCCATCAATGACGAAAACGGCCGGCCGCTTTACCGGCAGAGCAATATCACCAATATCGATAAAAGCAAAAAAGCAGACCAGGCCTTGAGAGAAAACGAAGCCAGGTTCCGCACGGTGCTGGAAAATTCCGTGGACGTAATCATACGTTTCAACGTGCAGACCAAGCGAGTCATATACTTAAGCCCGTCCTGGCAAGAGTTTTCAGGATATACCACGGAAGAATTTATTAATATGGATGTCCCCACGTTGCGTTCTTTGACCCACCCGGATGATATGGCTTCATTGGATGCGGCGCATCTTTTAGCGGAAAAGACGGGAAAAGCTGAAGTTGAATACCGCCAGCGGAAGAAAAACGGAGGCTATTTCTGGGTATCGAACCGCATGACCATTACTTATGATGATTCGGGCAAACCGTTATTCAGGAACAGCAATCTCCGCAACATCGATGAGAGTAAAAAGGTAGAGGAAGACCTAAGAGAAAGTCAGCAGAAATACCAATCACTTGTGGAGAGCACCAGCGATTTTATCTGGGAGATGGATACTACAGGTAAGTATACCTATTGCAGCCCGCAGATGGAAAAGTTGTGGGGGCATTCACGGGAGGGGGTGATAGGGAAAAATGCTTTCGAATTAATGCCGCCGGAAAAAGGAGCGGAAAATAAGAAATTCTTTATGGATTTGACGAACAATCCGAACTCATTCCGTAAAGAGGATACAGCCTTCAATAATAAGGGCGAACCGGTTGACATTGAGATAAGTGCGATACCGTTTTTTAATAGCGGAGGCAAAATCGCCGGTTTCCGGGGAATTACCCGGGACATCACGGAACGCAAGAAAGCAGAAGAAGCTCTATTGATAAGACGTCAAAGATACCAGATACTCGCGGAAGCCAATGCCTTATTGTTAACCGTACCGGAACCGGAAAGCGTCATTCAGGCAATCGCCGACGGGGTCATGAAACACCTGGATTGCCAGATTTTTTTCAATTACATCCTTGATGAAAAAAAGGGGCGTCTGAAACTAAATGCATATGCCGGTATACCGGATAATGAAGCCCATAAGATAGAATGGCTGGACCTCGGGTTTACCATCTGCGGCTCCGTTGCTCAAACCGGTAAACGGATAGTCTCGGAAGATGTACACTATAACGGCGATGAGTTAGTCAATCTCGTACGCGGCTATGGGGTACAGGCTTTTGCCTGCCACCCGCTGCTGATAGGCAACGAGGCAACCGGTACGCTGTTTTTCGGCAGCCGGTCCCGCACGCATTTTACAGATGAAGAGCTGGACTTAATGAAAACCATCGCCGACCGGATATCCGCCGCCATGGGGCGCAGAAAGACCGAAGTAGCATTACGTGAAAGTGAAACACAGTTCCGTTCCGTACTGGATAATTCAAGAGATGTGATAATCCGTTTTAACCTGCAGACCGGGACATATGAATATGTCAGCCCATCATGCCAAGCGCTGGTAGGCTATACTCCGGATGAATTTGTAAAAATGGACCTTAAAGCCGCCATAGCAATGGTACACCCGGATGATGTAAAGATACTGCAAACAGCGCATGAGCGCTCGCTGGAAACGGGAGCAGCAAACGCGGAATACCGGCAGCACAAAAAGAACGGGGATTGGGTCTGGGTCTCCAATCATATGTCGATAATTAATGATGGCTCCGGGCAGCCTTTATACAGGGACATCAATATCCGAGATGTTACCGAACGCAAGAAAGCCGATGAGTTAAAAGATGAGTTCCTCGGCATGGTGTCTCATGAACTAAAGACTCCGCTTACCGTGGTCATCGGGGCAATAAAGGTAGCCATGAGCAAAGGGCTGACGCTGGAAGAGGTCCAGGACCTATTAAAAGATGCCGATTCCGGGGCAATAGCACTGTCACACCTGCTGGATAACCTGGTCGAGCTTTCCCGGTACCAGGCTGACCGGCTGCGGCTTAACCGGAGCAGCCTCGATATCGAGACCGCCATAGCGGAAGTAGTCAAGAAACGGGAGCCGAATATTGGCAACCATCGACTCGTCTGGAAAATTGAAACGGGACTTCCTAAAGTTGAAGCCGATAGCACCAGGATAAAGCATATTATCAATAACCTGATAGACAATGCGGTTAAGTATTCACCGGATGGAACTGAAATCATGATATCCGGCAGAAGAGAAAACGGCAATATATTAGTGAGCGTCAGCGACCAGGGGAGGGGAATCTCTGCGGAGGACCAGTCAAAGCTATTCCAGTCCTTTGAGCGCCTGGCGGAAACCTCCACGACGCAGCCGGGGCTGGGACTGGGGCTGCTGGTCTGTAAACGCCTGGTGGAAGCCCACGGCGGGAAAATCTGGGTGGAATCCGTTTTAGGCAAAGGCTCTACTTTTTATTTTACCATGCCGATGGCCATGGATTTAAGTATTATAAATCCATCCCCAGCATCATCTTGATTCTGGCGGTAAAAGCTTTCCGGAAGCCTACCCGCCGGGTATAAATCTTCATGAATGTATCGTCCTTGGTCTCCGGCGGCACCAATTGCTTCTCTTTAAGCCGCATGCTGCTGGCATGAGAAGGACAGGTTGTCACGCAATTGCCGCAGCCGATGCAGTGGTCCAGGTTGTGATGACGGCTTTTCCGTTTACAATGACCCTGGCATCCATCTGGCAGCGTTTCACGCAGGTCCCGCAGCCGGTACAGACGCCCGTATCGACAATTGCATAATAATTAGTGGCAAAATGGTCCGACCATTTAGGCGTCATCTTCACTGATTTCAAAATGGCGCAGCAATCGCCGCAACAGCAGCAAATGGCCTCCGGGTGCTTCGAATTCTCCGGCTGAAGGATAAACCCGGCCCCCGGGCAGCATCCAGCATCTTAAAGACCTCCTCTTTCGTCACATAGCGCCCGATGCCCATCTCCACGTATTGGCGGGCGTGGTCGGCGCCGATTTGCAAACAGGTCTCACGGATGGGGCTCTTCGAGCACGGATTGCCGCGCTTTTCCGCGCCCAGGCGGCAAACACATTTAGCGACCGCCATTGGGCCGGGCGCCTGCTCGACAAGGTGACGGACGTCATCATAGCTGCCGAGGCGGATTTTTCCGGCGGTGGGGATACTTTTTGCCACCGGAACCGTGCGGAGCTGCGGGATGTTTTTTGCGCCTACTTCTACCCTGGCAAAGGCTTCTTTAACATATTGCTCATGCACTTCCTCGATTTCCGGGGTAATCCGCCCTACCGCAAAGTCCAGCGTGCCGCCGGCGGTAAAACCGGCGTTCTTATAATGCTTCTCTTTAAAGCCGTCCGTATAGACGAGCAGCGTGCCTTTCTGGAACATCGTGTCCAGTTTCTTTTGCAGTTCCTCCCGGGTAAGATTAAGGCCATGCCTGCGCGCGCGTTTCAATATACGGCCGACCGGTTCCAGTTTATGCGGGGAAAGCATCGCGGCAATCCCGGCTTCTTCCGGGGAATAGAAAAACTTAAGCATGCGGATTTCAACCCCGGATTTGGTGGCGGGAAACCCGACCGGCCCTTTATCCAGATGTTTTTGCAAATCACGGTAGACCTGGTTTTCCATATCAATTTTCATGGTCATGGAAATTACCTCCCGAGGCAAGGTTTACGATTCAAGGTTAGTTGCACACATAATACATGACACTTTACCATGCGGTAGAGTGAGATTGCCACGCCGATAATGAATAATCAATAACCAAGATACAAATCCCAAACATTTGGAAGGGAAGATTTACCTCCCTACCAGATGCTTCGTTCGCCCTTTGCGAACTCCAGCATGACAACTTATTTCCCGCCCCACCGGTTTTCATTGGGGGCGGCGGGGCTGTGGTATCCCATAAATAATGAGTGGGGGGCTTGCGCTTTCAACTCGTCGAAAGTCCACCTCCCGCCCTGCCGGGTCAGCGTCCGTTCGAATTTCAGCTCATTATACAGTGAAATCGTGTTTCCCATGACAAAGAAAAGCGAACCGCTGACGTTGGCGGCTTCATCGGAGCAAAGATAGGCGATAAAAGGCGCCAGCTCTTCAGGACCGGGCGTGTTCTCCATCATATTCATGAAAAACTCGGAGTCAGGGAACGGGCGTTTTTCCTTCGGCAGCGCCATGACCATCGCTTCCAGCTCGAAGGTGGCACGGGTATAAGCGCCGGGTGCAAAAGCGTTACAGGTAATGCCGTAAGGATACACCTCCATCGCCGTGCTCCACGTAAGGCCGAGCACGCCAGCATTGGCGGCGGCGTAATTCGTCTGATTGGGGCTGCCGGTGGCCGCGCCGGAAGTGCAATTAAGAATGCGCCCCGATTTTTGCTCCATCATATAAGGCAGGACGTGCCGGATAGTATTGAAATGGGACTTGGGCTTAACAAGGGTGACATGGTCCCAGGTCTCTTCGCTCATTTCCCAAATAGGGCTGAAAGCAAAAGTCCCGATGACATTTACCAGGATATCGATTCTCCCGAAATGCTCTTTGGTCGTTTTAGCGATTTTACGGGCCATCTCAAAATCGGACATATCCCCGAAAAACGCAAGGGCTTCGCCGCCTAACTGCCGGATTTTCGCGGCGGTAGTCTCGGCATCGCCGGTATCTTCCGCCACATGTTTCTTAAACCAGGCCTGCTTAACTTTCGGTAAATCTTTCACCAGCTTTTCATTCATGATGGCATAGCCGGTGGAGCCCGGTTTGCGGTTATTGGTGACCACTTTGGCGCCTTCCGCCGCCAGCCCGAAAGCTATTCCCCGGCCGATGCCCTGCCCCGACCCGGTAACAATGGCAACTTTACCTTTTAAACTATCGCCCATGTTTTTTACCTGCCCTTCCATTTGATGTAAAATACAAGATACTTATGGAATTGTAAGGAGGTTTTTCATGACAGTCAAATTACCCAGGGGATGGTACGATATTTCCGTGCCTATCAAACAGGGCATGGTCTATTTCCCCACCGACCCGGCACCGCCAAGGATTTACCGTATCAACGACCGGGCATTAGGCAGCATGGCGACATTATGCATGCTGGAAATTATCGGGCATACCGGTACACACCTCGATGCGCCGCTACACTTTATACCGGACGGCTCGACGATATCCGATATGGACGTGGAGGCCACCATCGGCCCGTGCCGCGTTATCGAGATTAAAGACAAAGAGTCCATTAAAGTAGCGGAGCTGGAAAAGAACAAAATAAAAAAAGGCGACCGGCTGCTCTGCAAGACCGCCAACTCCCCGCGAACGTATGAAAGCGCCAAATTCCAGGAAAATTACGTCTACCTGGATACCAAAGCGGCGGACTATCTGGTGGAAAAAGGCGTTCTCATGTTCGGGCTGGACAACATTACCATCGGGAAATACCAGGACCCGGACAGCATCATCCAGACGCACCAGAAATTGCTCGGCGCCGGCGTTTATATCCTGGAAAACTGCGCCCTGGGGCATGTGCCGGCCGGTGAATACGAACTTCTCTGCCTGCCGCTATTGATGTACAATGGAGATGCCGGCCCCTCTCGAGCGATTTTACGGCCGCTTAACAAAAAATAGCCGCAAGAACTATTCATAACAATTTCCAACACTTATGTCAGAAGAGCGTCAAACCGCCCCAACCGGACGACGCGCTAAAATCCCCGCATGACGTTTCTGCTCCGGCATTTGGCGGAAAAATAAGGAAGTATCAACATGAAAGAAACAAAAATTACCGTTCTCGACCCCAGAGGGCAGCCATCGGGAATTTTCGGCCGGAGGTTAAACCCCGGAGACGATATGATGGCCATTACCGACCCGGCGGTACAACCCACCATTTCACGGGATGAACTGAAACACCTGCACATGGCGCCCCGTTTGAAAAGCCTGGACAATAAAAGGGTGATATTAGTTGACACCGGCTTTGCCGGCAGCCATGAATTCATGGAAGAAGCACAGGCATGGTTCAAACAGCACAGGCCGTTAGTGAAGACGGAATTGCGCGTTAAACCGGGCAACACCTTTGCCGATGCGCCGGAATTCTGGCCGGTGATTAAAAAAGACGCCGATGCCGTCATCATCGGGGTGGGGGGCTGAGACGGTTGTTCGGCGAGTCTCGCCGAATTTGCCCGGACACTGGAACATGCTTATAACCTGCCTACCGCGCCCGTCGTTACATCCCGCTTTGCCGAGTATATGCAGAGGGACGGCCGTACCCACGGCATGAACCTGCGCTGGAGCTTCCCGCCCTACCCGGTCGGCTGGGTCTCCCGCGAGACACTGCACGGCTACGTCAACGGCAACGACCCCATTTCCGGAGCGCCCCTGATGGACGAAATTATCTTCGCCCTGACGCAGCCGCTAACCGATGCCGAGAAAAACATGAAGATGCTCAAAAAGCCAAAACACGAACGGCTTCTTGAACCGGATGCAGAGATCAATTTACAGCGTATGTTCTTAGAAAACGGCTGGACGGACGGCCTGCCAATAGTACTCCCCACGGAGGAACGCGTCGCCGAAATGCTAACCGGCACCGACCACGCCCCCGATGAAATCGTGGGTATCATGTCCATAACACCGGTCGAAGAACGGCTTGAATATACAGTCGAGAAAGTGGCCGCCAACGCGGTCATGGCCGGCGCCAGGCCGGAACACTTACCGGTTATCCTGGCGATCGCATCATCGAACCAGACTTCCCTGCCTAGTTCCACCGGTTCCTACGGGTGCATGGTGGTGGTCAACGGGCCGGTTCGCAAAGACATAGGCATGAACAGCGGCGGCGGCGCCTTCGGTCCTTTCAATTACGCCAACGCAGTCATCGGCCGGGCGTGGACATTGATGAGTATCAACTTTGGCGATGCCAGGCTGGGAGATACCTATATGGCAACGCTCGGCAACGGCTTGAGCTTCACGAATATGTGCGTGGCGGAAAATGAAGAGAAAAATCCCTGGCAGCCTTTCCACGTTCAGAAAGGATTTAAGGCGGAAGAAAGCACCATCAGCCTGTTCCGCGGCTGGGATGTCGTTAACCTGGGCATCGGCGGCGCAGAGAATATCTACAATTCCATGAAAAACCTGGGCCTGATGATGGGCAACTTCGCGGTAATTCTCGACCCGCTGGTAGCCAGGAGCGTTTATAACGAGGGATATACCGACCTGAAGAAACTCAAGGAATGGATCATCAAAAAAGCCAACTCACCGTTCCCGATGAATCCGGACAAGATTAATTTCATCGTCGTTGGCGGAGAGACTAACCCCATATATGCCACCTCCAACTTTATCTACAGTAAAACCTGGCCGGTGGACAAATGGATACCTAAGAAAGGGATAAAGAAAGACGCCAAACCGCTGAGAATGCCGGTGGGCAAGAGCTGCGCCGACGGTTCCTGCGGGATAGAGTAACCTTAACCGCGAAAGAGAGAATAACATGAAGGACCTGAAAGGAAAAGTCGCATTTATTACCGGCGCGGCCAGCGGTATCGGGCTGGGAATTGCCAAGACTTGCGCTAAATACGGCATGAAAGTGATATTGGCCGATATGCGGCAGGAAGCGCTGGATGAAGCGGCGAAATACTTCAAAGAGAAAAAACTGCCCGTCCATACGATCAAACTGAATGTCACAGACAGAGAGGCTTATGCTAAAGCCGCCGATGAGGCGGAAAAAGTCTTCGGGAAAATACACCTGTTGGTCAATAATGCCGGGGTGAGTTCCACGATGGGCACGATAGAGAACCTGACGTATAAAGACTGGGACTACAGCAGCGACGTCAATATTAACGGTGTGATTAACGGCGTGATGACCATCCTGCCACGCATGTTAAAGCACGGCGAGGGCGGGCATGTCATTTCCACATCATCGACCTGCGGGCTGATGGGCTCCGACGGCTTTATTATTTACTGTATGACCAAGTATGCCGTGGCCGGTCTGATGGAATGCCTCGCTTCAGATTACCAAAACCGGAACATTGGAGCTTCCGTGCTCATTCCCGGGCCAACGGTGAGCAACCTGGGGCAGACTTCTTTCGATAATAAGCCCGCGAAGTTCAAAAGTCCGGGGGACACATGGCCGCCGAAACCGCCGCCCGGCGCCAGGAAAAGTGATAAACCGCCCATCGATATTTTCTCCGTGGCGATGGACCCGTTAGAGATGGGGGAGCGGGTAATACGCGGTATCAGGAACAACGACCTTTTTATTATCACCCATCCGGAATTCAAGGCAGGTTTCAAAGCCCGCCATGACGCCATCATACGCGCCTGCCCGGATGAGCCGCGTAATGAAAAACGCTGGTCGGTCATCAAGGATTTTGGGTCGGCCATATATAACCCTATTTACGATAAACAGAAACAGGTAGGCCCGCCGGACTGGAAATAATTAGGGTGAGTAATTGGTATTTGGTAATCAGGGATAAAAAAACCCCTGAATCCCCCTTTATACAAGGGGAAAATGTGTAAAGGAATTTCACCCTCCCCTACCCTCTCCAATCAAGGGAGGGGAATTTAGGCAAAAACGACTTTACATTCATAATTGGAAAAGGAGAACCTAAACTGTGAAAGATTTTGCCGGGAAAGTGGCTTTTATTACAGGCGGGGCGAGCGGGGCGGGGCTGGGGCAAGCTAAAGTATTTTCCGAGGCCGGCATGAAGGTAGTTATCGCCGACATACGGCAAGACCATATCGATGAGGCGATGACCTATTTTAAGGAAAAGAAAGCACCGGTACATGCCATCAAATTCGACCTGACCGACCGTAAAGCCTACGCCGCCGCGGCGGATGAAACGGAAAAGGTTTTCGGCAGTCCGCCGCAACTTTTAATCAATACCGCTGGGGTAAATACTTTCGGGCCGGCCGAAGCATCAACTTACGAAGATTATGACTGGGTAATCGGGGTGTGCCTAGGCGGCGTCATTAACGGCCTGGTAACGTTCGTGCCACGCATGATTAAAGCCGGTAAGGGCGGACACATCGCCACTACATCCTCGTGGGGTGGTTTCATGGGCGGGTCGGGGACGGCGCCATACTCCGCCGCCAAAGCCGCGGTGAATAACCTGATGGAAAGCTATTACATGGCGCTCAAGCCTTACGGCATCGGCGTGACCTGCCTGTGCCCGGCCAATATCCGGTCGAATATTGCGGAAGCGGTCTATACACGCCCCAAGAGCCTGGCGAATACCGGTTATAACGTTAATGAAAAGACAATAGATTTCCTGCGCTCCATCCATGCCCAGGGCATGGACCCGGTGGAACTGGCCGGCTGGCTGAAGCGAGGCATCGAGAATGACCAGCTTTACGTCATCCCTTATGCCAACAGCGAACAGATGCTGAAAGACAATTTCCAGCGTATCCTTAATTATTCCAGCCCGGAAGGCATGAGGCGCCAGGAGGCGCTGGACAAAAAGGCGGCAGAAGAAAGGGCCATGCGCCACGACCCGTTCTCGGAGACGGATTCCGGTTTTTCCAAGGCCCGCGCCGACCTGACATGGGTCAAAAACGCGGTCAAAACGTCTTCGCCGAAAAAGAAGTAAAATAAAAGTATAACCCATCGTACAAGGAGGCCTGACTTGACGATACAATTACTGGATAATGTTTTAAACCCCGAACCTATCGGCCTAACGATGAACCAAGGCGTCTTTGCGGGGCCGGAAATAGCCAAAGAATCCCTGGCGAAACGGCTCCAGATGCTGGACGGCAAGACCGTTTACCTGATAGATATCGGGTATGGCGGCAGCTATAAATTCATGATGGCGGTACAGCGCTGGTTTGAAAAAAACATGCCGTCCGTCAAGACCGTCCGCAAGCGCACCCCGAATACTTTTCTTACCGAAAAAGATACGGCGCTGTGGAACGAAATAAAAGCCAACGGGGATGCCGCCGTCATCGGTGTGGCGGGCTGAATCGGCTGCGTGTCGGCAGTTGCCGGCGCCAGCGTAATACTCGAGCAGAAATACGGTGTTCCGACGGCGCCCTTTACGACCGATGCCTTTATCGAAGTCGTGGCTAATGACCGCAAGGCCAGGTATGTGCCTTTCCTCTTCACGCCGCACCCGGTTATCGGCATGTCCGATGAAACGCTTGACGGCTATATCTCCGGCAAGAACCCGGACAGCGGCAAACCGGTCATCCAGGACATCATCGATAACCTGACCAAGCCGGTAGACCCGAAAAAGCTGAAGTTCAAAGCCGCCAAAGTTGAGAGCAAAGGAACCGCCGGGTCTTTCCTGAAACCGGACACGGAAGAAAATCTGCAGCAGCTCTTTTACGATAAAGGCTGGACGGACGGACTCCCCATCATCCTGCCGACGGAAGAACGCGTCAAGAAAATGCTCGCCGGCACCGGCGCCGACCCGAATGAAATCGTCGGGGAGATGATGCGGTTCGATATCCGCGGCATGGTCAAGTATACCGTGCGAAATGTCGCCGTGCTCGCGGTGATGGCCGGGGCGAAACCGGAATATTTGCCGGTAATTCTGGCAACCGCCGCGCACAAACTGGATGCCATTCAATCATCAACATCCAACTGGTCGGCGATGCTGCTGGTCAACGGGCCGATCCGCAATGAAATCGGCATGAACTCCGGCATCGGCGCGCTTTCGCCGGTCAACATGGCTAACGCGGTCATCGGCCGGGCGTGGTCGCTGATGTCCACCTGCTGGGTGGATATCCGGCCCAAAAAGAATATGTGGTCGTCGCAAGGGAGCAGCCTGAACTATAACAATAATTGCTGCGCGGAAAACGAGGAGGCGAGCCCCTGGGAACCGTTCCACGTGCAGCACGAGTTCCGCAAAGAGGAAAGCACGGTCAGTATTTTCCGCGGCTGGGTCTTCGTGAACAGCGCGGGCACCGCTTCCAGGCGGTCAATCGGGGAGGAAATGTGCCTCAACTTGAGTTTCATCCCTCCGACCAACGGCGCGGCGACCATCGTCATGGACCCGCTCATCGCAAAAATGTTAAAGAACAAAGACGGCTTTAAAACGAAACAGGAATACAGCCGCTGGCTCTCCGAAAACATCAAGATGCCGGTGGAACGTTACTGGGGCTTCGACCATGTGGACTGGATGGTAACCCCGCTGGCGATACAGGGCATCGAGCCTTTCGCGACCTTTAAGAAAGCCAGGCCGGAAGAGCTGATTGCGCCCTATCACGACCCGAATAAAATCAGCCTCGTCGTCGTGGGCGGGGAAACGAACCCGCTGTGGCAATATTCCGAATACAGCTACCAGGGCAGCGAGTCGATAGATAAATGGCGGGCGAAACCAGCCGGGGTGGAGTGTAAAGACGGCAAATGCGGCCTGCCGGATGAGCCGGGGGAGTATGATAAATAGAGTAATTAGTTAACAGTTAACAGTTTACAGTTTACAGTTATCAGCAGGGGTGGGCGACCCTTCGACAAGCTCTGGGTGAGCGGTTGAGAAAAGGTGAGAACCCGCCCTTTTTGTTTTGGATCTACAAATCCTCTTCTGCTTCCCCTTTAACAAGGGGAACGATGTTTGCCTCTTTTACTCAAATTTCCAATTATTACCCGATGAATTGTCACTCTTTGTTAAAGGAGGAAAGCTAAAGGGGGAGGATTTTAACTTGACAATCCATCCATCCTGACCTAAACTGAAGCGCAGCAACGCGCCAGTGTAAGAGGAGGACAAGCGAATGCCTATCGCAACCGTTAACGGAATCAAGATTAATTATAAAGTAGAAGGACAGGGCGAACCGCTGGTAATGATTATGGGGTTCACGTCTCCCCGGAGCGCATGGTCGTCACAGGTCCCTTTCTTTAAAAAATTCTTCCGGGTAATTACATTCGATAACCGCGGGGTAGGCAAAAGCGATAAGCCGGCGGGGCCTTATACAACAAGGATGATGGCGGATGACGCGGCTAAACTGATGGAATATCTTAGCATTAAGCAGGCCCGCGTCCTGGGCGCATCCATGGGGGGAATGATTGCGCAGGAACTGGCCATCAACTACCCGGAAAAAATAACTAAACTGGTGCTGGCCTGTACCTACTGCTGCAAGGACGGTGTAAGCGGCGACGCGCCCGAACAAAAAGAATTGATTAATTTACCGCCGCGGAAAATGCAGGCGGCGATGGCAAGACTGGCCTGTAATAAGCCGATGAATAAGTTTATCCTCGGCAATATGGCCGCGATAATGTCCTTTTTAATGGGAAGCGCCGCAAATGCAGGCATCGAAGGGCAGGCGGCCGCCTGCGCCAGCCACAACACTTTGGACAGGCTGCCCTCTATAACCTCCCCAACACTGGTTATCGTGGGGACAGGGGACAGGATTATCAGCCCGGTTTCATCTGAAGTGATAGCAAAAGCAATACCGGGTTCAACCCTCGTAAAAATCGAGGGTGGGTCGCATATGTTCTTCATGGAAAACAAGAAGGAGTTCAACCAGAAAGCGTACGAGTTTTTGAAGTAGTAAAATCCTCTTCGGCTTCCCCTTTGACAAGGGGAACGATATTTGTCTTTTATATTTAAGATTTCCTATAATGACCCGATGGATTATCTTTCCTTCAAAAAGGACGGATTTTGACCGACCTTTTCCTCATATTCTCCCTCTCCGTTGACAAAGAGGGAGACAAAAGATTCTCTTGAATCATGTATTTACCGTTGCCTCTTCTCTGCCAGCGGAGAAGAGGTCAGGAGAAAAGGTCGGATTCCCGCTTGCGAGATATGTAAAGCGGGGATATACTTTAGGTACTACTTCAGTAGGTATAATCATGTTCAATTCAAATGATATTAATTGGCAAGAAATTGAAGAGGAAGAGAAGTATAAAGCTTTATATATTGGACATTCTGGATACACGTCTGATTGTTTAATCGCAATTGATGCAATCCTAAATAGCGGTAGATTGCCAGAAAATGCCACTTTAGTTTCAACTCCTCAATATTCAAAAAATGGACGAGAACATCTTTTTCTATTATGGAATTGGTGGCATTTTCCATTAACCATTATTCCTAGCGGATTTCAAGACGGTTATAGTGGTGAAGGGGCAAAAGGCTTTTCTTTAGCTCTCTGTATGTTTAGAGAAAAAAATATCCCAATCTACTGGCACCCTATAAAAGAAGCAGAATTTAAATTAATTGATCTTGGTAAATTACTTGAGATAGAGCATCCGATTTACAAAAAAATAAAATTAGAAGCAGAACTTCTTACGTGGCCTTGGCCAGAGTGGATTCTAGATAAAGATGAAGAACTTCTACAAAAAGAACAATTATGGAAAAGATGTTATTGGCGAAATCCGAAAACTGATTGGATAACTGAATCTATTTCTAATATCGAACTATTTAATCCTGTTGTTGGACAAAAACTTCGACTCGCTAAAAACAAGATTTTAAAGAGTGACAAGATTGAAGAATTCCAAAGTACAGGATTACTCATTAGAGATGCTTGGATAGAATTAGTTCAAGATATTTGTAATGAACTTGATGCGGATACTAGTGGTATAGGTCGCAATGATGTTAAAAAAATGCTTAAAAAACTTGAGCTCAGCGATGAAATAATCAATTCTGCTAGTGCAATATACGATTTGGGTTTAAAAGTGCAACATGATAGAAAAATAATCCAAGACACTGCCAAATCTTGTATTACATCAAGTATTTTTTAATGCAGTCAATATTACTAGAGTTAGGATTGTTAAAAAAGAAAGAATACTAACGGAGGAAATACCCATGTCCCAACCCAGAGCTAGAATCGCGGTCATCGGCGGAACGGGGCTTTATAATATCGAGAGGTTGATAGATATCCAGGAAATATATCCGGATACGCCGTTCGGGAAGCCGTCGGACACAATCATCGTGGGGAAACTGGGCGGGGCGGGCATCGCTTTCCTGGCACGTCACGGGCGGAAGCATACCATCTCCCCCACCGAGGTGCCGTCCCGCGCCAATATTTACGCGTTAAAAAGCCTGGGCGTGGAGTTCATCATTTCCTCCAACTCCTGCGGGAGCTTTAAAGAAGAGCTAAAGCCGGGGCACCTTTTAATCCCCGACCAGATAATCGACCGCACCAGGAACCGCGTGAATACTTTCTTTAATGACGGCATCGTGGCGCACATACAGTTCGCCAACCCGTTCTGCCCGGACTTGAATAATATCGTCTATAAAGCGGCGAAGGACGCCGGGGCGGTGGTGCATAAGGGCGGCACTTTTATCGCGATGGAAGGCCCGGCTTTTTCCACCCGCGCCGAAAGCCGTCTTTATAAAAGCTGGGGGGCGGACGTGCTGGGGATGACGGTGCTGCCGGAAGCCAAGCTGGCCCGCGAGGCGGAAATCTGCTACGCGTCTATCGCCTGTATAACCGATTACGACAGCTGGCACGAGGCAAAAGAGGCGGTAAGCGTGGAAGCGATTTTAACGACGATGCGTAACAACATCGATTTCGCGAAAAAGACCATCAAGCTGGCGGCGGGAAAAGTGGCGGTAAAGAGGACCTGCGCCTGTGCCAATGCGCTGGCGGGGGCAATTACGACGGACATCGCGGCGATACCAGCGGCGAGGAAAAAGGAACTGGAACTGATTATAGGGAAGTACGTGAAGGGGTGAAAGGGAGAACTCAAAGGTCAATAGTTCAAAGTTAAAATTAGTTTGTCATTCCCGCGCAAGCAGGAATCCAAAAAAAAGGCTAATGATGCTTGAAGTAATCACGATGGATTCTGACCTGCGTCAGGATGACAACAGGGGAAGCAGAGGAGAGGAAAGAAGATGGCTAACACAGAATTTTATTGCATGATTACCACCATCGGGAGCGTGCCGATGACCGACCCCGGGAAAGCCACGGCGTTGATTACGCGTTACCTTAAAGATATCCCTACCTGGCCGCAACTCCCACGGCGGTCATTTATGGAGAACATGTACATCCAATATAGCGAGGGTTTTCCCGGCGCAACGCTGGACAAAGAAAATAACCGCTTTTACATCGATACCTCGAAGGACTATTCCAAAGAGTTGGAAACGCTTTATATGGCCTACATGGAAAACGATTACTCCCGTTACAGCATCGGGCGTGAATATGCGGCCGGGCTTTACGAGTTTCTGGCAATGGACAATCTTTCACCCAAGGCGGTCAAAGGGTGCATTACCGGGCCTTTTTCCTGGGGCCTGACGGTGACCGATGAAAATAAGCGCTCGATACTTTACCACGAGATGCTGGGGGACGCCGTCCCCAAGTTCTTAAAGCTCAAGGCGGCGTGGGAAGAGCACGCGCTGATGAAGATATCTAAAAAGACGATTATATTCGTAGATGAGCCTTATATGTCGTCCTACGGTTCCTCCATTGCGGCGGGTGATTTTTCCAAACCGGAAAAAGTCATTGAAATCCTTAATGAGGTCTTTGACGGCATAAGCGGACTCAAAGGCATTCACTGCTGCGGCAACACCGATTGGTCGTTATTAATGAAAACCAGGATGGATATACTCAACTTTGACGCTTATTCTTACGCGGCATCGCTGGCGCTCTACCCGCTGGAGGTAAAAAACTTTATTAACCGGGGCGGATGCGTGGCATGGGGCATCGTACCGCAGTTCAGCGAGCCGTTGAGCAAAGAGACCGTCGCCAGTTTGAAAGACCGGCTAGAAGAGGCCATGGCGCCGTTTACGCGTAACGGGCTGTCAATCAAAGATATCGTCAAGCACAGCCTGCTGCTGCCCTGCTGCGGACTGAATCCTTTAGCCAATGAAGAAGAAGCGGAGCGCGCCCTGCAATTACTCACCGAGCTTTCCGAGGTGATGAGGAGGAAATACGGGTAAAGGAGAATGACAAATTGTCATCCTGGAGGACGCCGAAGGCGGACGAAGGATATCAGGGTGGGGCGGTCATGATATAATTACCTGCAAATGAAAGAATATTTTGCCTATATGCTTGCTAATAAATCGCTAATGCTTTATACCGGTGTTACGGATGACC
Organism: uncultured Chloroflexia bacterium; assembly: GCA_963796365.1. Lineage (GTDB taxonomy): Bacteria > Chloroflexota > Dehalococcoidia > Dehalococcoidales > RBG-16-60-22 > RBG-13-51-18. The sequence goes on along the minus strand of CAWCLJ010000004.1, from coordinate 1,767,163 downwards.
TGGAAAGAAGAGTATTTCAACACAAGAACAAAATTAATGAAGGATTCACCAAGAAATACAACATTAGCAGGCTTGTTCACTTTGAATCTACGAACGATATTACCGTTGCCATAGCCAGAGAAAAACAAATAAAAGGCATGCTTAGGAGCAAAAAGATTGAATTAATAAAAACGATGAATCCGGAATTTAAGGACTTGAGCGAAGACTGGTATAAATAATTTCCCAACCCCGCCCTGAGATGCTTCGCTTCGCTCCAGCTTGACAGGAAAGGGAAAGAAACGCTTCGCTTCCCGATTCACTCCGCCTATGTGGGACAGGACGCTCCAGCATGATAAAGGAGACCAAACATGAAAGACTTTAAAGGTAAAGTAGCAGTTATAACCGGCGGGGCCAGCGGCATCGGGTGGGGGCTGGCGGAGCGGTGCGCTGACGAAGGTATGAAGGTGGTCATCGCGGATATCGAGGAAGGGGCGCTGAAGCAGGCGGAAAAGGACCTCAAAGCGCGGGGGGCGGATGTCCTGGCGGTACGCACCGATGTCTCGAAGCTATCAGACATTGAAGCGCTGGCGAAAAAGGCCGTCGAGAAATACGGCGAGGTGCACCTCCTCTTTAATAACGCCGGGGTGAATACGGATATTTCCCTGCGTAAACCGATATGGGAGACTTCCCTCCGTGACTGGGAGTGGATGATAGGCGTCAATCTCTGGGGAGAAATATACGGCATGAGGGTCTTCCTGCCGATAATGATGAAGCAAAACGCGGAAGGGCACATAGTAAATACGGCATCCATGGCGGGGCTGCTTTTAGAGCCGCAACTGGTTATTTATGCCGCCACGAAATCAGCTATTATCGCTTTTTCCGAGGGGTATTACATGCAGCTAAAGCAGGCCAACTCGCCTATCGGCATCAGCGTTCTCCTGCCGGCTTTCGTCAGCTCAAAACTTTTCGACGCGGAAAGGAACCGGCCGTCCAATTTTAAAAACAAGACTGAATCCCAGGAACCCCGGCCGACCGCTCAGCTTGTGAGCCAGTTTAATAAAGTGGCCCCGACCCTGACGCCGGAAGAAAACGCAGATTTGGTCTTTAAAGCGATACGCGAAGGCACTTTTTACATCTTTACCGACCCGCTGGTGCAGGAGCTTTTCCGGCAGAGGGCGGAAAATATCTTAAAGGGGAAGAATCCAGAAAGACCGAAGGTGGAGTAGGGGGGAGGGGAAAATTAAAAATGAAAACCTTATTGCTTAATATAAAACTTGATGGAATTGAGTCAGTTACGTGGGGTTCAAATGATTCCCAAAAAAGAAACAACATTAGAAAAGCAATAAAAAAGATGAACCCAAAATTTGATGAGCAATTTATCGAACAAATATTAGAAGCATATACAGAAATTAGTATCGTTCTGAATTGTTATTTAAAGAATCCTTTCTCAAAAGATATAGACAATCTGGCCAAGATACCTATTGATGCAATTTTCTATTCTGCAAAAAATGACTCGAACGAATATGAAATCGGGCACACAAATAAATGGGAGAGTAAAATTTCCTCATTACTAATAAATAAAATAAAAAGTAATGAAAATGCGCTTGAGGTCGTAATATATGGAATGTAACTTAAAAGCCAACAAATCTAAGTGCAACTGCACTTACGAACCCTGCCCGCGCAAAGGCAAGTGCTGCGAATGTATCGCCTACCATCTGGAAATGGAAGAATTACCCGCCTGCGCTTTCCCGGCGGAAATCGAGGGCAATTACGACCGCTCCTTTAAAAGATTTGCGGACATGGTACAAAATAGTGACAAGAAACGTTAGTTTAGGCTATAGTATATTTAATGAATAAAACTAAAAGAGTTGCCATGCGTAAGCACCTGAAAGCTAAGAAAAAGCTCAAGGAAAAGCAAAAAGCGCAGGCCAAGACAAAGTAAAAAGCTCTAAATCCTAATTTCTAAACTATTAAGCAATCCCCCTTTCGCCCCTCCCTGATGAGAGGAGAGGCCGGGGGACACCCCCTGAGTCCCCGCCAGAGAGTTTGCTCTCTGGACTCTCTATCAGGATTTAGTGCTTGGGATTTTATCTATGGCGGAACTGCCGGAACTAATCCAGGCATTACTCGACCCGAAAGTCTACCCCGATCCTCCAGCGCGGGTAGAACTGTCGCAGACACAGATTTCCTATGTTTTACTGGCCGGGGAATACGTTTATAAAATCAAGAAGCCGGTGGACATGGGTTTTTTGAATTACACCACGCTGGAAAAGCGCCTTTTTTACTGTCGAAAAGAAGTCGAGCTTAACCGCCGCCTCTGCAAAGATACCTACCTCGGTATCGTCCCCATTTTCCTGGAAAAAGGGCGGGCGGTCATCGGGGGAAAAGGAAAAGCCATCGAGTACGCGGTGAAGATGCGCCGCCTGCCGCAGGACAAAATGATGGACGCCCTGCTCCCGCAAAATAAAGTCACCCCGGAAATGGTGGGGCTGGTGGCGGACATCCTGGCCGAATTTCATAAAAAAGCCGACACCAGCAAGGAAATCACCCGGGAAGGCGGCATCGAGGCTGTCATCAAAAACACTTCGGAAAACTTCGAGCAGACGGAAAAATACTTCGGCATTATCATCGCGCCGGAAACTTACGAGCACATTAAAAGCTATACAGAAAATTTCATTAAAAACAACCGTTTGTTATTCCTTAAGCGCATGGCGGAAGGCAAAGTGCGGGACTGCCACGGCGATTTACATGCCAATCATATTTGTTTTTTCAACGGCATCTGCATCTACGACTGCATCGAGTTTATTGATAGATTAAGATATACCGATGTAGCGGCGGATATCGCTTTCCTGGCGATGGACCTTGACCACTTCGGCCGCGCGGACCTTTCCAAAAGCTTTGTTGATGCCTATGTGAAAAAGAGTGGGGACAAAGAACTGCTGAAACTGCTCAATTTCTATAAATGCTACCGGGCCTATGTGCGGGGGAAGGTGGGCTGCCTCGGGTATGACGACCCGCATATCTCCGTTGCGGAAAAAGATAAAATTGCGGCGAACGCGGCAAACTACTTCCGGCAGGCGGAGTCTTATATTGAAGACTAGGCAGATATTAAAAAATGGCAACTTTTCAAATCAGGCCCGTAAACGAAACCGATAAAGCATGGGTGCTCGAACTGCTAAAAAAGGATTGGGCCGGCCCGGTAATGATAACCCGCGGCAAGGTCCACGACGTCGGTGAATACCCGGGATTTATCGCATTGGAGGGGGGAGAAAGGGCGGGGCTGATAACTTATCACATCGACGGGAAAGAATGTGAAATAACCTCGATGAACAGCCTTGTGGAGGGTAAAGGCATCGGGCTAGCCCTCGTAGATGAAGTAAAAAAAACATCTTTGGCTAAACGTTGTAAGCGGCTGTTCCTGGTAACCACCAACGATAACACCCATGCGCTGAAATTCTGGCAAAAATACGGTTTTTCACTTATAGTATTACACGTTAATGCTATGGAAAAATATCGTCGTCTAAAGCCGGAGATACCATTAACCGGCAGTGACGGCATACCACTGAGAGATGAATTAGAGCTGGAGATGATATTATAAATTTGTAAAAACCCCCTTAATCCCCCTTTAATAAAGGGGGAATGTTTTTGGAGGAATAATGAGAGAAACGTTCAACAAGTTCATTCAAAAAGAAATTAAACCGGGATTTGTCTTGATCGCATGCGGGCTGCCGGGAACATGGAAAACGGAAACGACCGAAGAAGTCCACAAGATAAAAGGCGGGAAACTTTTACGCTCCGACCTTCTAAGGCTGGACGTGCTCAAAGGCCAGGACGTTTTCGACCCGAAAGTGGCCGGGGACATGAAAAAGCGAACGGCGGTTTATGATGTCATGTTCGAGATGGCAGATGAAGCACTTAAAACCGAAAAAAACGTAATCCTGGACGCCACTTTTGTTACGCAGGACCTGCGGAAGCAGGCGGCGGCTGTGGCGGCCAAGCATAAAGTCGCCTTTATTATCCTGCAAACTGACTGCCCGCAGGAGGTTTCCATTAAACGCATCCTGGCGCGGGATAAAGAGAATTACGTTTCCAACGCCCTGACGGAAGAAGCATACCTGAATAATAAAAAGAAGTTCGAGGCGGTCGACCTGGAAGCGATAAAGAAGGTTTATCCCGGATTAAAATTGGCCCATTTAGTCGTTGACACGGCCAAAGACCCGCCGGAGGAATGGTATATCACGAAGTATGTGAAGGGATGATAGTAAATAGTAAATAGTAAATAGTAAATAGTAAACAATCCACAGTCCACAGTCTATAGTTTACAGTTACCCCTCACCTTAATCCTCTCCCGCAAGGGTCGAGGAAACAGGTAAAGGAACACAGATGAAAATCGATCTTCATATCCATACTAAAACCGGTTCGGATGGGGCGATGACCCTGGAAGAAGTCTTTAACGAAGCGAAGGAGCGGGGAATCGGGTTTATGTCGATTACCGACCATGACGCCATTGCCCATCAGGGCAAGGCGGTAAAGCTGGCGGCGGAACATACCATCCGCTACATCACCGGTGTGGAGTTGAACGTTACCGTAACGCTGAATAGTAAACCCCACGCGCTGGACTTCCTGGGCTATGTTTTCAACCCGGATAACGCCGCTTTAAACGAAAAACTGGAAATAATACGGGACTACCGTGAAAAAAGAGCGCATAAAATAATAGATAACCTTAACGGCGAATTCAAGAAAGAAAACCGCCCGCTTTTCGATGATACCGACCTGCAGGAAATGCAGGAGGAAATCGATGGGATATTAAGCCGGCCCCACATCGCGGACTACCTCATCAAAAAAGGAATCGTGGGCAATCGCCAGGAGGCTTTCGATAAATACCTCGTCCGGTGCGATGTCCCCAAGTATCCCCTGCCGCTTGAAGAAGCTTCCGGTTTAATCAGGAACGCCGGCGGACGGCTCGTCCTGGCCCATCCTAACGACTCCAACGGTACATCGCTTACCAGCGTTACCAAGGACCTGAATGAGCAGACAAAAATCGTCGAAGAACACTTTATGAAATACATCGACGGTATAGAGTGCTGGCATTCCAGGGCGGACGCGGCCACGACCAAACATTATCTGGATTTCTGCAAAAAGCACCGCCTGATTATGAGCGGCGGTAGCGATGACCATCAGAAACCTGTGATCATGGGGACCGTCAATGTACCGCAGTGGGTAGCCAGACAGTTCCACTAACCTCTTTAAACAAATCCCTTCCTGTGCTACTATTCAATACATGAAACCGCGCTCGGACTACGATAATTTCGCCTGGCTTTATAACCGGGAATGGGCGGACTTCGGCAACAATATCTTTCCCATGTTAAAGCAAATCGCGGGTAAAGACCTGCCGGACGGCGCAGAAGTGCTCGACCTTTGCTGCGGCACCGGGCAACTGGCAAAAATCCTCACCGAGAACGGCCACAAAGTTACCGGCATCGATGTTTCGGCCGACCAGCTTTATTATGCCCGGAAAAACGCCCCGGAAGCCCGTTTTTTAAGAAGAGACGCGCGGGCTTTCAAGCTTCCCCGTAAATACGAGGCGGTATTTTCCACCTTCGATGCGCTCAACCACATCTTAAGGCTGGCGGAACTAAGGCAGGTTTTCCGGAACGTCAGCGATTGCCTTCTTGAAGATGGGATTTTTATCTTCGATTTAAATACGAAAAGAGAATTCGACCTCCACTGGAGCGGCGTCAAAGAAATTGTTGACAAGCCGGACTATTTTTACACGGCCGAGATGGAATACAGCCCGCAGCACCGCCTCGGGCAGTTCCGCCTAGTGCTTTTCCGGAAGGTGGGAAAACAATGGGAACGCTATAATACAACGTTATATGAAACGTATTATTCTCAAGCAGCCGTAACCTCCGCCCTTAAGAAAGCCGGTTTTAACGATATCAAGACGTACGCTTATAACAGATGGGAGGGCATCAGCCCGGCCAATAAAAATACCACGAGAATCTTTTACGCGGCGCGGAAGGTTATTTAATATGAAGCGCTTTCACGATTACGACGCTTTTGCCTGGCTATATAACAAAGAATGGGGCGCTTTCGCCGATAATATTTTCCCGGCTTTGAGTTTAATCGCTGGGGAAAAGCTTTTTGACAGAGCTAATATTCTCGATTTATGCTGCGGCACCGGGCAACTGGCGAAAGTACTGGCCGGAAAAGGTTACAAAGTTACCGGCATCGACGGCTCAGCGGAAATGCTGCGCTACGCTAAAGAAAACGCGCCGTGCGCCAGATTCATTTTAAAAGACGCCCGTGCTTTTAAGCTGCCTCCCAAATACGATATTGTGTTCTCAACTTTCGATGCCCTCAATCACATTATGACCCTGGAGGAACTGGAGCAGACATTTAAAAACGTCTTTAACTGCCTCATTGAAGGCGGAGTTTTCATTTTTGACATGACGCTTAAAAAGAATTTCGAACGAGCGAAAGACTATTTAAGTTATCGGGAAAAACCCGGCTACTTTTTTATCCAGCATCCCAAATATCAAGCGAAAAAGAGACTCATGGAGAGTAAAATAACGCTTTTCCGGACTGAAGGAAAGTTATGGAAACGTTCCGATATCAGCCTGTTTCAGACCTGGTATCTCATGAAAGATATCAAGTCCGCCCTGGGCAATGCCGGATTCAGGCCCATACGCACCTACTCATTTAATGATCAACGGGAAATTGAAGATGCCACGGAAAAATCGTACCGGGTCTTCTTCTACGCGGAAAAAGTCTAGATATTCTCGCCCTGGTAAATGCCGTTGTAACCTTTAGAGTGTCCGGTCATTTCCATGAAAACCAACTGCGCGATGCGGGCATTTTGCTGCACGCGGAACCCTCGGGGATTATGGACTACCAACATGGATTGAGAGCGCCCGCGGTAACCGGCGTCCCAGACCGCCATCCCTATCCCTACCCCACAGCGGTAGACGCTGGAACGCGGCCGCCCGAGCGCCATGATATTTTTAGGGAGGTTGACGATTTCGTTATAGGTGATGAGATAAGCACCCGCGGCGAGGTTGATAAACCCCTGCTCATCGTAAGGCATCGGGGGAGAAAGCTGGGAGAGCACCCGTTCTTTATTGGTCCGGGCTATCTGGCCGACGGTAAGATACATCGATATATCGCGGAGAGTGAGTTCAAAGCCATTCGGCTGGACCTGCTCATCGAGGTTTATCCAGCCCTCGATGAGCGGCGGTTCCTGCTTAATTAATCGGCGGATATCGTGTTCCGAAAGTACCGGCATACGACCTCTTTGAAACTATCTTATCAGGTCTGACATCCGGGGACAATAATTTTCCGCCCTGATTTTTTCCGTTACATCGCTATGTGCGTCCCAAGGAAAAACGGCCAGACGACGATGCCGAGAATAATCTTCCACCAAATCAGATGGGCGAACCCAATCGTGAACAGCCACCCGGCAAACCAGAAAGCTCCGGCAAACCCAGCTACAGAGTTTTTCACTTCCTGTTTCCTCCTTATATGATTTTCTATTGTTTGAGATTACGATACTGTTCATATTATTTAACTAGTCTCTTAATAAAATTTAGTCAACTCTCCCGTATCAAGTACGGGACAGGCTCTGAATCCCCCACTCAAGGGGGACTAGGAGTGGCCGGGGGACATCCCCGGAGCCCCCGCCAGAGGAAATTTCCTCTGGACTCCTATTTCAGATTCTTTATCAGCGCTTTGAAGCGAGTGTTTTCTTCCTTTCTGCTCTATCGGGAAACATCGTTAAGGCGACGGTGCGGGCAAAATCCCTGGCTTTCTCCAGTTCCTGCGGCATCGGGTGGTCTTTTTTCACCGTCAGGAAACGGCCGAAACATTTATAATTATGGGTGATGATGGCGCCCCTTTCCGTAAGTTGCTTTTCTATCAGGTTCCGTTCGGCCAGCGAGCCGAAAACGGATGTAGTGAACAAAGCGATAATCCTGCCCTGGAAATAGTTCTTCTTCATGAAAGCGTCAATTTCTTTCGGCAGGGTAGCGCCGTAACAGCCGGTGCCGAGAAAAATAAAAGCATCTTTAGGTAAAACGCCGGCGACTTTGGCATCTTTAGCCTCTACATCGAGTTCCGCAGCCATGGCCTCGGCGACTTTTTTCGTATTGCCGGTCCGTGAAAAATACACCACTTCAAACATCTTTGACCTCCTCAACTAAATCCTGATGATATTAATATAAAGGAGTTTTTACCGGCGGAGACCATACGGGCTGGGGAATTATGATTAGTTACGGGTAGAGTATTTTAACTGGCCGAAGGGACAGGAAAACAAAATGATTTGCGTTCTTAAAGATGATGACCTCATAATATCCTGAAAGCGCACTTCTTCCCCTACGCCGCCGGGGACCTGCATTGTTTCGAAGGGAGTAGCCATTATGAAAATTACCTCTGTAGAAATCTGGGATACTGACATTCCTTCAATGCCGTGGCACCACCCTGTAATCGTCCGCATAAACACCGATGAGGGAATCAGCGGGCTGGGAGAGGTCGGGTTGGCTTACGGAACCGGGCACACCGCCGGGGCGGGTTATGTAAAAAACCTGGCGGAAAGCTTCCTCATCGGGGCCGACCCGATGAAAACGGAAAAACTCTGGGAGACCATGTTCCGCAGTACTTTCTGGGCGCAGGGGGGCGGTCCGGTGGTCTTTGGCGGCATGAGCGCCATCGACATCGCCTGCTGGGACATTAAAGGGAAAGCACTGAAACAGCCGGTCTATCAGCTGTTGGGCGGCAAGACCAACGACAACTTGAGGACCTATGCAAGCCAGATACACTTCGGCTGGGATGAAACCCGGTTCTTACATCTGGGCAAAATACAGGAATATGCCGGGGCGGCCAAAAAAGCGGTAGCGGAAGGGTACGACGCGATAAAAGTAGACCCGACAACCTTCGATGAAAAAGGAGAAAGGTTACCGGACGCGAATAAAATTCTCAATCCCGGAACGGTCAGGATGGTACATCAAAGGATTAAAGCCGTCAGGGAGGCGGTCGGTGATGACGTCGATATCCTGATAGAATTACATGCCAACACAGGCGCCGGCAGCGCCATTCAGATAGGCCGGGCGCTGGAAGAGTTCAATTGCATGTTTTTTGAAGAAGGCGTCCACTATTTAAATGCCGGCCTGCAGGAAAAGCTTACGAAAAATGTTAAAATCCCGATGGCGGCCGGCGAACGCCTTTATACCCGCTGGGGGTACCGGCAGTATTTTGAAAAGTAGTTACTGGACATGATACAGCCGGACCTTTGCCTGGTCGGCGGCATAACGGAAGGAAAGAAAATCTGTGATTTCGCCCGCATTTACGACATCACTGTCCAGGCGCATGTTTGCGGCAGCCCCATATCAACGGCAGCGGCGCTCCAACTGGAAGCGGTAGTTCCCAATTTCCAGATACACGAACACCATGTAAACTCTATCAAGCCGGGTAACCGGGCAATTTGCAGCCCGGACTACCAGCCTGAAAAAGGGAAATTTAAAGTACCGGACCTTCCCGGACTGGGGATAGAGCTGAATGAGTCCTATATTTCAAAGTCACCGAAGGTGATAGTAAAATAAATATAGAAGCGGATATTTAATAAAAGTCAGGAAACAGAAATATGGATAAAAAAGAAAATTGCGGGGTCTGTGGTCGGCCGCTCGTATACGGCACGGAGGAAATCAGAAAAAAGTGCGATTTCTGCGGCCAGGAATTCCCCGCGCTGATTTACTGCCCGGCGGGCCATTATGTTTGCGATGCCTGCCACAGCCGCGGGGCGATAGAAGTATTGAGAGATGTTTTAAGTAAAACCAAAGGCACCGACCCCTTTGAAATCCTGGAAAAAGTCATGGCGCATCCTTCCGTACCAATGCATGGGCCGGAACATCACGCCATATTACCGGCGGTCATTGTAACAGCAGTGAAAAACGCCGGCTATCCGGTGCCGGAAGGCGCAGTGGAAAAAGCCATCGAAAGAGGCGCGAAAGTTCCCGGGGGCTGGTGCGGCTCTCACGGGACGTGCGGGGGAGGAATAGGTGTCGGCATTGCCGTCAGCGTGCTAACGGGAGCAACGCCGCTGACCGGGCCGCAAAGGGGGCTGGCTAATGCGGCCACGGCTTTTGTTCTGAATAGAATCGTCGATGAAGGGGCCCGCTGCTGCAAAAGGTCATTACGCCGGGGGTTGGAAGCGGCGGTAGAGTATTTAGATAAGATTATGAACATTAATCTAAATGCTTACCAGGACATAAAATGCCAGTATACGGCGCGCAACAAAGAATGCATTTTGCAGGACTGCCCTTATTTTGGGAAAAAAGACAACTGAAAATGGATAAACCTGAACCGGATACATCATTTCTGGATAATTACCAGATATTTTTATTAGGTGAAAACATCCAGACCAGCAATTATATAACGCGTGCCATTATTAAACTATCCGGAGACATTTCCCCTTTTATGACGCATTTAAGCCGGGTAATTGAAAATTGCGGCTACAATCCCGGGTCGAGAGCCCTCGCTTTCCGTTACCAGGATATGTCAACGGTCGTAATACCGGATACGATTACCATTAGCGGTATGAGGGATAAACAATCTGCGGCATTATTCCTGGAATGGTTGAAGGAAATGATAAAAACCACCGACTAATTTAAATTAAAAGCATTTACCTTGAATTACATGCTCCCCACTTTGCCTACTTTATTACAAGAGAACGGGGTGCATGGTTTATAAAGTAAGAATGTCTACTCACCCCTAACCCCTCTCAAACTCGATATTTTACACAGTCATAGATTCTTTGTTTGAAAGGGGGTTTTAATTAAGGGCACTATGTGCCCCTCGCTAACGCACTCTACTGTAAAATAAGAGAAAGTGCGGATAAGGCTTTCATAAGATTGAGGCAATATTTAATTCCCACGTATGCGGGGATGACGCAGGGTGGTGATTTTTAATTTGGATATTTGATATTGTTTAGAGTTTAGATATTATGTTTTAGAGTTTCAGCAGGTCTTCCCAGTTACCGTCCGGGTCAATGGGGCCGACGGCGGCGAGGTGGAGGCCGTTACCAATTAAAACCTGGTTGGCAATTTTTTTCAGGTCTTCACAGGTAATCGATTCGATAACCCTAATTACCTCATCGACGGTCAGAATCTGGCTGGTCAGGATTTCCTGGCTGCCCATCCAGCCGGAAACGCTGCGGCTGTCTTCCATGCGCAGGCAAATACGGCCCTTAAATAGCTCTTTGGCTTTTGTGAGTTCCGCTTCCGGAATGCCGTCTTTAAGACAGGCAAGCTCATGGAGGATGGCTTTGACCGCCACCGCCAGGTTCTTATTATCCACGCCGGCGGATACCGTCATGGCGCCGGTATCCAAGAAATGCTCGGCATAGCTCTGGATGCTGTAAGCCAGCCCGAGATTATCACGCACCTCAACGAAAAGGCGGCTGCTCATGCCTTCTCCGAGAATAACATTCAACAAATCAAGCTTAAAACGGTCTGGATGGACGATGGAAAGCCCCGGCATGGAAAGGCAGAGCTGGGTCTGTTCCGTCTCCCGCCTTTCGATAAGTACGCGGCGTCCGTCGGTGCGATGGAAGGGGGCATAAAGGAGCGGACGTGAAATTTTTGGCCAGCCAGTTGTCGCTTTAGTCACTTCTTCCACCAGTTGCGCCCGGTCAATAGCCCCGGCCACGGAGAGGACGATATTCTGCGGCCGGTACTGCGATGTCATATAATCGAGCATCATCTTGCGGGAAATGCCCGTGACGGACTCTTTGCTGCCGGCGATATCCCGCCCCAGCGGGTGGTCCGGCCACATCAGCTCGTCGATAAGCATGGAAACGCGCTGCGCCGGGGAGTCCAGCGACATGTTGATTTCTTCGATAATGACCTGGCGCTCTTTTTCGATTTCCGCGGGGTCGAATTTGGAATGGAGAAGAATGTCCGTCAGGACATCGAGGGCGCTCTGGAAATGCACGTCCGCCACTTTGCACCAGTAGATGGTCAGTTCCTTGTCCGTCCCGGCGTTGAGTATCCCCCCTACCCCCTCGATAACGGTGGAAACATCGGTGGAGGTGGGGTATTTTTTCGTGCCTTTAAAGCACATGTGCTCGATGAAATGCGATATGCCGCAGTGCTCCGCCGTTTCATAACGGGAACCGGTGCCGACAAAGAAGTTTATCGCCACGGAGCGGGTGTGCGGCATACACTCCGTTACCAGTCTCAACCCATTATCGAGGATAATTTTTTCGTAGGCCAAGATACTCCCTGAACCAAAACTTCTTAAATTAATTATAGTATGTTTTATATCCTACCAGTTAACGCAATGCCCGGTCAAAAACAGATTGACTTTATGGAAAATCTTACGAAAGAAAAAGATAAGGTATTCACGTAATTGTGATATAAGCATAAACGGTGTTATTGAAAAGATTTTCTGAAAGTCCTATACTCTTGTTGTTAGGTTTTGTTTCAAAGCATTTAAGCCGGCTGACAATCAGGAAATATTGTCTTCCCATTAACTATCAGCTAACGCAATATCCAGGTACGGCTTTCGTTCATGAATATGGTCACGCCTGATAAAATGCCTCGCGAACAACCCCAGAGGAACGCCAAGTGACACAGGAAGAATACCCTTACGGGAAGAATTACAAGTGGATAGTTCTTTCCAACACCACGCTGGGTATGTTGCTGGCAATGGTCAACGGCGCCAGCCTGATGCTGGCCATGCCGGTTGTTTTCCGCGGCATCGGCATCGACCCGCTGGCACCGGACAGCTTCATCTTCCTTCTCTGGCTGATGATGGGGTATTCCCTGGCAATGGCGGTCATGGTGGTTACCTTCGGCCGACTGGGGGATATGTTCGGCCGTACCCGCATGTACAACCTTGGTTTTGCCGTATTTACTCTCGGCTCGATCCTTTCCGCCAGTACCATCATCCTCAATAATCATCCCTCGGTCGGGGCCATCGAACTGATTGCCTTCCGTATCGTCCAGGGCATCGGCGGAGCTTTTCTCTTTTCCAACTCAGCCGCCATTCTTACGGATGCATTCCCGCCCAACCAGCGCGGCATGGCGCTCGGGTTAAACCAGATATCAGGGGTCACCGGGCAGTTCCTGGGCATCGTGGTGGGCGGATTGCTGTCCCAGATCGGCTGGCGTTGGGTGTTCCTCTTTAACATCCCCATCGGCATCGCCGGAACCATCTGGGCCTATCTCAAACTTAAAGAAATCGGCATTCACCATAAGGAACCTATCGATTGGCTGGGTAACGCCACTTTCGCCGCCGGGCTGACAATATTGCTCGTTGGCATCAACCTGGGAATCCAACCGTACGGCACGGCCGCTATGGGCTGGGGAAACCCGGTGGTAATCGGTACGTTGATCGGCGGCGCCGCCATGCTGGTGGCATTTGTTTTCATCGAAATGCATGTTCACATACCGATGTTCCGGATGGAACTTTTCCGGATACGCGCCTTCGCCGCCGGCAACCTGGCCGGCCTGATGGTATCAATAGCGCGGAGCGGGCTAATGCTGATGATGTCCATCTGGCTGCAGGGCATCTGGCTGCCTTTGCACGGCTATAACTACGAGGTAACCCCGCTGTGGGCCGGTATATTCACACTGCCTTCCAGTATCGGCGTTTTGCTGACGGGACCGCTTTCAGGGCGCCTTTCCGACCAATACGGGGCGCGTTACTTCGCCACGGCAGCGATGATTGGGGCATCTATCAGCTTTCTATTTCTCATACTCCTGCCGGTAAATTTCTCTTATCCCCTGTTTGCGCTTATTATCATGCTCGACGGTATTTCCATGGGCATGTTCATGGCGCCGAATACCTCCGCGGTTATGAACAGCCTGCCGGAAAAACACCGCGGTGTGGGTTCCGGTATGCGCTCCACGCTGTTTAACGTGGGAAGCCCGCTTTCCACCGCGGTTATTTTTACACTTATGACCGTCGGCCTAAACGCGACCATGCCTTCGATAATATATAACGGCCTGATACAACATGCGGTACCCGCGGCCGTCGCAAGCCAGGTATCCAACGCTCCGCCGGCGAGTTATCTTTTTGCCGCCTACCTGGGCAGCAACCCGCTGAAAACCGTCATTCCGGCCAGTGTGCTGCAGGCCCTGCCGGCCGGGCAGGCGGATATCATTACCTCAACAAAATTCTTTCCGGAACTGATATCCCAATCCTTTAAGCACGGCCTGACCGTGGTCTACGCGTTTTCCATCGCCATGTGTCTGATAGCGGCCGGCGCCTCCTGTATGCGCGGGGGAAAATATGTTTACCAGGAAAAAATCGAGGTCGTCCCTGCCAAAGACCATGAGGCAGCCCCCGCTAAAGACCAAGCCGAGGAATAGGATTTTACCTGTCGGCAGCCAATATTTTTTACCTTAGTAAACAACGTGCGCAAGTTTTTTTTAACTGACCCCACCCACGATCGTCCCTCCCCGCTGGCAAGGAGGGAGACAACCGATATTGCTGATACAACACTTTCTGTTGCCTTCTTTCGGTAAACGAAGAGAGGGTCAGTAAGAGAGGCCGCTCCGAATAAATACTTGCACATTACCTTAGTAGTTAGTAAAAAGAAAATTCTTCTCGTTAGTTTTAGTCAACCCCCTAAATCCCTCAATCAACGGTGACCCGGGGTGGTTGGGTGACGTCCCCGTCCTTCCGGTACCGGAAGGACCGCCAGAGGGAATTCTCTCCGGACTCTCCAGTTAAAGGGCGAGTGTGAGCGGTTATCGGATATATCCACAACAACTCCCAGAGAGGTTTTTGGCCCCCTTTTTCGCCGTAAACCCGGCGCAAACTTCAAACTTCTGATGGTAGCAGTGCCTGAAAATTTTAAAATATTTCGATTTTGAGAGTATTACGGTAAAGATAACGTGGATAACGGTAGATAATTAGAGAAATCAAACGATAAGTTACTATAACTGGCTGTAAATTTCCGTACCATGATTTGCTCATAGACACTAACTGCGGTATGATAATTGTGTTAGCACTCTCGTCATGAGAGTGCTAAATAATGTTAAAATAGGTATTTTCATACAAGGATTGAAAGGAGGAAGGTATGGCATCAAAGTTACAGCCGCTTGGCGACCGCGTCCTGGTAAAACCCACCGAGAAGGAAGAAAAGACGAAATCAGGGATTTACCTGCCGGATACGGCTAAAGAAAAACCCCAGGAGGGTGAAATAATAGCTATCGGTCCGGGCAAATTTGACGACACCGGCAAGCGGATACCGATGGACCTCAAGGTTGGCGATAAGGTTATTTACGCCAAATACGGGGGCACGGAAATCAAGATCGATGATGAAGAACTGATGATTCTCCGCGAGAGCGATATTCTGGCGAAGAAGTCATCCAAATAACAAGGGAGGCAAGGAAGAATTATGGCAAAACAAATAATTTTCGGAGAAGAAGCAAGACGTGCCCTGAAGAAAGGCGTTGATACTTTAGCGGACGCCGTGAAAGTTACCCTGGGTCCTAAGGGCCATGCCGTGGCGCTGGACAAGAAATGGGGAGCGCCCTCGGTCATCGACGACGGCGTAACCATCGCCAAGGACATCGAACTGCCCGACCCGTTCGAAAACATGGGCGCGCAGCTCGTTAAAGAAGCCGCCAGCAAGACCAATGATGCCTGCGGCGACGGCACCACCACCTCGACACTGCTGGCCCACGCCATTATCAACGGCGGTTTCAAGAACATCGCCGCCGGGGCCGAATCGCAGAGCCTCAAGAGAGGCATCCAGAAAGCCGTCAGCGCCATCGTTGAACAGCTCAAGAAATCCTCGACCGAAATCAAAGACAAAGCGCAGATCGCCCAGGTAGGGACCATCGTGGCGAAGGACAAGGAAATCGGCGAACTGCTCGCTGAAGTGATGGAAAAGGTTGGCAAAGACGGCGTTATTACCGTCGAGGAGTCCAAGGGCACCAAATATGAGATCGAATACGTCGAAGGTATGCAGTTCGACCGCGGCTATGTCAGCGCTTATTTCGTCACCAACGCCGAGCGCATGGAAGCCGTCATTGAAGACCCCTATATCCTGATTACGGATAAGAAAATTTCCGCCGTTTCCGATATTCTCCCGGCGCTGGAGAAAATTCTCCAGGTCTCCAAGAACCTCCTGATTGTCGCGGAAGATGTCGACGGCGAAGCGCTGGCGACGCTGGTGCTGAATAAACTACGCGGCACTATCAACGTGCTGGCGGTAAAAGCGCCCGGCTTCGGCGACCGCCGCAAGGCGATGCTGGAAGACCTGGCCATCCTGACCGGCGGCAAAGTTATTTCCGAGGAAGTCGGCCGGAAACTCGATTCCGTGACCGTCGAAGACCTCGGCCGTGCCCGCCGCGTTAACTCCGATAAAGATAATACCACCATCGTGGAAGGCAAGGGCTCCGAGGACGAGATTAAGGGCAGAATCAAGCAAATTAAAGCCCAGATCGAAGAGACCACTTCCGATTTCGACCGCGAAAAGCTGCAGGAGCGGCAGGCCAAGCTGGTCGGCGGTGTGGCCGTCATCAAGGTCGGCGCCTCCACCGAGACCGAGCTCAAGGAAAAGAAGCACAGAGTCGAAGATGCTCTTTCGGCGGTCAGAGCGGCGGTTGAAGAGGGCATCCTGCCCGGCGGCGGTGTTGGCATCCTGGCCACCCTGCCCGTCCTGGACAAACTCGATGTCAGCGGCGATGAAGCGACCGGCGTAGATGTAGTCCGCAAGGCCGTTTCCGAACCCTTGCGCTGGATTGCGACCAATGCCGGCAAAGACGGCTCGGTCGTTATCGAGAATGTCAAAAAGGCGAAGAAGGGCGTCGGTTACGATGCCGAGAACGATGAGTACGTGGACATGGTTTCCCGCGGCATCATCGACCCGACCAAAGTCGTCCGGACCGGACTTGAGAATGCGGCTTCCATCGCCGTCATGGTCCTGATTACCGAATCCCTGGTGGCCGATATTCCGGAAAAGAAGGAAGCTCCGGCCGCCGGCGGCGCGGGCGGCATGGGCGGCATGGGCGATTACGGAATGTAGGTTGAGAGCTTAAAACTCAAAGCTCAAAAGTTAACACGCGGGGGAGGGAAAATACCCCACCCTACTGGGAAAAAGATAGCCCCTCGGGGAAAAACCGGGGGGCTATTTTGTTTGGCATTAAAGTTACAATTCATATTAGTCAGCCTAATCCACTATGTTTTTTTTAATCTGTAATTTTCTTAATAACTTAAAACTCTATGTAAACAGGCGAGGCAGCCATATTATCCATGCTCCAGTAGCTCGCCCGGCCCTTGAGGCGGCAGACCGCCAGCATGTCGTAGCCTTTGGCCACCATCGGCTTAAGGAAGGGCCGTTTGTTGACAACCTCTTTTTTTATGGCTTCATTTTCAAGCATTTCCAGCGCACCGCGCACCCTTACCTGTTTCCCCCTGGCAAAGTAACATACTTCAACGTTGGGGTTGGCTGCCAGCTGCTTAAAAACATCTTTGTTCTTGCCGGTATAGAAAACGAGGCCGTCATCATCGGCCTGGAGGGTATCCATGCCGCGTACCCGCGCGGAGTTGCCTTCGATGGTAGCCAGATAACCGATGGGATTGGCGGTGATAAAAGCGATCATTTCTTTCTTGTCCATATTTTTCTCCTTATTTTTTTATTACCCTGCCGGGATAAGCATTTCAATTTCATCAGCGTGCCGGTCGAATAGCGTAATCGCCGCCGAACGGGCAAACCAGGCGGCTTTTTTCAATTCCAGCCAGGTAGGATGTTCTTTGTTGATATCCAGCAGCCGGCCGTAGCATTTGAAATTTCGTACGATGATAGCGCCGCAAGCTTCAAGCTGTTTCTCAACACGGCGGCGCTCGGCGTCCAGACCGAAGGGGGAGGTGGTAAACAGGGCAATCTTGCGCCCGTTGAACCGGTTTCTCTCGAGAAATTCCCTGATTTCTATGGGCAGTTCACCCTGGTAGCAGCCGGTCCCCAGGAAAATGAAATCACCCTGGGAAACGATATCTACCGTTCTGACATCATTGGCCGCCGTTCCCAGCACAGTAGCGATGACTTCCGCAACTTTACGGGTATTGCCGGTGCATGAATAATAAATTACCTGAAACATAACCGTGCTCCTTTAGTCATACTCACTATAAAAGAAAGCCGGAACGGCGGCACCCGGCACAGGACTAAGTTACCGGTGGCGGGAAAGACAGTCTTTTGACTGGCCGATAGGATAGGGGGAGAAGAAAAAGTAACAATTGCCAAGTAGCAATAACATGTAAGTGACACATAAAAAAAGATAATCGATAAAACCCTTACCTGGTATGCTTCGTCACTTCGTTCCTCCAGCATGACAGTCCTTTTTATCACTTGTTACTTAGTCATTCCTTGTCACTTGAACGGTTGTTACTTGTTACTTCCTCCGATTGACCTTCTTATCCGGCATCGTGTAAAATTCAGGCATGGGAAAGAAAGCCCCGGGAACTAAAAACCAGTGGGACGGCGAAAGCGTCCAGGCCCTGCGCCGGCACCTCAGCCTGACACAGACCGGATTGTCCGAGCAACTGGGAACGCGGCAGCAGACCATCAGCGAGTGGGAAACCGGCATGTATAAGCCGCGCGGCGCCTCCGCCAGGCTCCTCTCCATGATTGCCGAAAAAGCAAAATTCAAATACGACGCCTCTTCTAAATAAGGCTTGACATTTTACACGATATCGTGTAGTATTATGAAAGCTTAAAACTGAAAGCGCAAAGCTCAAAGCCACAGCTAAAAAGTAAAAGTTACCGTTACTAGAATCAGTTTTTAGTTTTGCGTTATGGTTTTAACCCCGTATCAAGTACGGGGCAGGCTTTTTGAGTTTTCAGCTTTGAGTTACCTTTATTCGTGCTTCGATACTCGTATTTCGTGCTTGACTGAAAGAGGTAGTCATGTCTTTCACCGTTCCCGAAAGCCGCGTGCTGGAAATATGGCAATCGCCGGTATGGCAGCGGGCGGACCTGAAAACGGTCAAAAACGAACCGGTCCGGATTATCTATCCCGGCCGGCCCAATGACGGGCGCGGCGCCGATTTTAAAGAAGCTGTCATCGCCACGCCGCAAGGGCTCGTTAAAGGCGATATTGAGTTTCACGTTAAGTCAAGCGGCTGGTGGCAGCATGGACACCATGAAGACCCCGCCTATAATTCCGTTATCCTGCATATTGTCCGCCGGGATGACGCCGGCAAAGAGACTATGCTGCAAAACGGAATGGAAGTCCCCACCATCGCCCTGGAGGCATACACCGAAGTGCAGGCCGGACGGCGGCTTAGCTCTGCTTTCTCCCCGGTTACGCCCGTTATTTGCCTGGCCAGGCCGGAAATTATACCGGACCTGCTGGAGGAAGCCGGGAAGGCAAGGTTTTACGCCAGGATTCAGGACTTCCAGGAAGACATTTTAAATGAGGGGGCGGGGCAGGCGTTATACCGGGGTATTATGACAGCGCTGGGCTATACCAAGAACAAAGAGGCAATGGCAAAACTAGCCCGGGCGGTGCCTTTAAAAGAACTGGAAGTTATCATGTCCGCAACGGCGCCGGATGATGAGTGCCATACGCAAATCCAGGCCTATCTAATAGGAGCAGCGGGGCTATTGCCTGCACAACGTCTTCGAGGTTGTTCCTCCGGCCGGCCCGTTGATGAATTTGAAACCGGACTGGAGCGGTTATGGGAAAAGAGCGGGAAAATCGCCCAATTGTCCGCCGATGACTGGCAATTTTTTAAAGTTAGACCGGGGAATTTGCCCGTCCGCCGCATTGCCGCGATAAGCGCTTTGCTGACGAGGTACCGGAAATCGGGAATTTTAGACGGGTTGAAGTCAGTCCTTGAGACAGCCCAGAATAATTCCGTAGGCCTGCTGGAAGATTCCTTACTGGTAAGGGCGGAAGGCTATTGGGGAAAATATCTGGATTTTGGCATACCGGCAAGGGTTCCGGCCCCGGCATTAACCGGCAAAGAGCGGGCGGGAGACATTATCACCAATTCTGTATTGCCTTTTTATGCGGCTTACGGGCAGGCGGTATCGGCGCCCGGGTTGGAAGAAAAAGCCTTCGATATTTTCCGCCATTTCCCGGCCGCGGCGGAAAACTCCCTGGAAAAGCACATGCGAAAACAACTGGGGTTAATGGCGGGCATGGTCACTAATGTATCAAAGCGGCAGGGTCTGTTGCAAATTTACAAGACTTTGTGCACGCAAGGCAAATGTAGCGTTTGCCCGCTGAACGGGTCGGCGGAATAAAAAGGCGGGCCGGTTTAAACTATCCGGAAATGTCCGGTTATGCCGGGTTAGCCGGCGCGGCGGGCTGTTGTGTATTCCCTAAACGGGAACTCTGGCTGAAGTTGATTTTCCAGGTGCTGGACTCGCCGTGCTGGTTCTTAAAATAGTCGATTTTCTTAACGTCCTCTTTGGCTTTAATGCCGTTCAACGACCGGGAACGGATATGCCCCATGCAGATCGCCTTGACGGCGTCTGGGTTAAACTGGGTGCCGGAATACTGGCCAAGCTCTTTCATCGCCTGCTGGGGAGACATGGCGTCGCGGTAGGCATGTTTTACCGTCATGCTGTCAAAAGCTTCCGCGACGGAAATTATCTGGGCGTTCAAAGGGATGGTCTCACCTTTCAGCCCGGCGGGATAGCCTTTGCCGTCGAACCTTTCATGGTGATAAAGGATGATTTTCCCTACCTGGTTCAGGTTCGGCATGCCCCTTAAAAGATTATAACCCATCACCGGGTGCTTGCGGATAATGCTCCAGTCCTCGTTCGTCAGCTTTTCTTTTTTCGTCAGAATTTCCGGCGGCACACCCAGCATGCCGACATCATGGAGGATGGCGCCGTATTCGATGACCGTCTGCCCTTCCGCCGGCAGGTTAAGCTCTCTGGCGGCAATTAACGCATAGTCTGCCACGCGCCGCGCATGTTTACACTCCGAAAGTTCCCGGGCATCGTTGTCTTTGACCAGCTTGAGCAGATGGCTGCGGTAGGATAACAGCAGGTTTTCATTATTTTTAACGTTTTCTATCGTTAAAGTAGAGCCGGCGGCCATACCGTCCATCGTTTGCAGGTCCCGGTCAGTAAAATCGTTGCCGTCCAGCTTGTTCAATACTTCCAGGATGCCGATGACCTTTTTGTTGATGATCAGGGGGACGCAAATCGCCGACCGCACCAGGACGCCGGCGACTTCGCCTTTGAACCGGCCGAACCGGGCGTCTTCATCGACGGCGTTGACTTTCAGCGATTTTCCGGTCTGAACGACCAGTCCGGCAATACCGAGTTGCTGCTGGGTAGTTAATTGTATGACCTGTTTTCCCAGCGGGCCGTCGGAAAACCGGCGCATCACCTTATTATCATGTTCGTCGAACAATATCATAGAAGATGCGCAGGCATTAAGCGCATACCGCGCCATTTCGATAATCGTCGAATAGACCGCGACCTGCTGCTTGGCCGACCGCGTGTTGCCACAAATTTTGTTAAGAAGGTCGAGTCGTATCCTGATTGTTTCCTGTTTTTTGATAACCGGAATGGCAATCTTGGGCAGCTTTTTAGGCTCGTCGACAATCGGCTGCGCGAGTTTATTCTTCTGGAAAGTCTGGGAATCGTTAACTAACTGCATATCTTCTTGTTTCTATGATTTTGCACCTTATGTTGCAGATACATTGTCTAAATTGCGTGATAAACAAACCATAAACAAGGCAGGGGAAAAAAGAAAAACCGCATAAAGAATCCGTTCGCCATTTGGCAACAACTACTTTTTTCAAACTTTCACGCCCAGTTGCACCGCGGAACAATGCTTTGCTAAACTAGAACGAACTTATTTAGGAGGGTAAAAGATGGAAATTAGAATCAACCGGCATGGCGAAAACGAGCTGGCGACAAAGGTATTTTTCAGCGACGAGAGCGGTTTTTCCGTCGCTTCGGTTATCGTCACGGGGAAAACGGACGCCGCGCTTATCGATGCTCAATGGAGCTTATCCAACGGACACCGTGTGGCAGCGGAAATCCTGGAGACAAGCAAACACCTTAAATACATCTATGTCACCCACGCTCACCCGGACCACTATTTCGGGCTGGGGCCGATTGTCGAGGCTTTCCCGGAAGCGAAGGTCATCGCCCTGCCGGATGTCGCCCGCACGATTAACAAACAGATGTTCGGCAAGGTGGACCACTGGCGGAATATCATCGGGCCGACGAACGTACCCACCAAAGCGGTGAACATCGAACCGATGACGAAAAATTACTTCGAACTTGAAGGCAAGCGCATCGAAATCATACCGGAGGTCATGGGTGACCTGAAATGGAACTCGGTAGTCTGGATACCTTCCATCAAGACCCTTTACGGCAGCGATGTCCTCTTTAACCAGTCGCACCCCTTTACCTGTGAAATCACCGAGGAAGAACGCGTACTCTGGCTGAAAGACATCGGACGGCTGGAAAAGCTGGGGGCGGAGGTGGTCATACCGGGACATGAGAAACCGGGCATGCCTTTCGATAACTCCACCTTCGAGTTCATGAAAGACTACCTCAAAGCCACCAGAGAAGAGCTGCCAAAACATAAAACTACCGGCGACTTCTTTTATGCCATGTGCATGCGTTTCCCGCAGGCTAATCTGATATTCTTAAGCAATGAGATGAACTCCGCCGTGTTCAAGGGCGGGAGAGACTGGAACTGGCGGGAAAACTAGAAAATACTACAGATAAGTACCAATATCAAATGCCCCACACCCATCAGATTACTAATTAAACCAATAACCAACACAGAGCCCCGAGAGAAATCCCGGGGCTTTTTTATTCAGAGACTTCTGGAATATAAGATAATTGTTCGATACTAAATTCCCCTCTAACTCTCCCTAAAAAGAGAAATAATAACTGGATGAACCGATGAATTATCCGTTTATCCATTCTTTCCCCCTTTGAAGGGGGGTTAAAGTGGATGTTGCTTAAATAACCTCTACTGTTCTATTTTATCGCTTCCCAGCTTATGACCCCCTTTTTCTCGCGGAAATGGCCGAGGCCGGGGAAGGCGAAGTGGGTGGCGAAAACAAACGTCCCGTCTTTAGCCAGTTTGGCGAGGATTTTCGACCGCGTTTTTATCGCTTCATCGGAGTCAACATCGAAGGCGGCACAGTGGGCGGGTTCGGTGAACTCTTTTTGGGAATGAACCATATCGCCGACCGATAGAAGGTGCTGGCCACTGGAAGAAAAGTCTACCATCGAATTGCCGCGGGTGTGGCCGTGGGCAGGGACGAACTTAATGCCGGGTAATACCTCGTAATTATCCCCGACCAGCTCGAAACTGTCTTCCATCGGGACGAGGTATTTCCGGGCGGGAGTGTAAAAATCATTCTGCGTTTTGTTATCGGTCGGCCCGGCCAGGATATAGTCCCATTCCTTTTTTGTGATGATGTATCGGGCGTTGGGGAAAATCGGCTTGCCTTTTTCGTCGGTCGTACCGCAAACGTGGTCGAGATGGCCGTGGTCGAAGATGATGGTATCGACGTCCCCCGGTTTTATTCCGGCCGACTTCAGGTTCTTTAAAAGATTACCGGCAGTACCTTCCTGGAACGTGACGCCGCAGCCGTTATCCAGCAGCATCTTGTGAGTTCCGGCCTCGATATAGAGAACGTTCAACCCGAACTGTTCCTCCGGGTCCTGTAGATAACCATCGCTGAAAATCGTGATTTTGATATCGCCGATGGACAGGCGGTATGTTTTGTCAGGCATGTTTGACTCCTGTTCTTTCTTTAATCGTGCATCTGATTATAAGCCCGGTTGAGGTAAAGTGACAAGTAACAAGTTCAGGACTTTCGCGTTTGGAAGGATATGTCATTGCGAGCCATCGTGCTTCGCCCCGGAAAACCTCCAATATGCGAAGCATGAGGCGTGGCAATCTCACCTCCTGGCTTGGTGAAGTCTTATGCCTTTTCACTATAACAAACATTGAATCGCGAAACTCCTAAAGTTGCAAACAGATGGGGACGAAACCTTATCGGATTTCTATTGCATCCCGGTTTATGGCATTAGTGCCGCCGCTTATGAATGTTTGAGTAATTACCTAATTTTTTCTAAATATTTTCTAAATCTAATAGGAGCATACTTGATAAGTCTTGACAATAAAAAGCAAGTAAGTCTATACTTCCCTTAAACATTACCTAGATAATAATATACTCTAGCAGTAGTCCCATGGAAAACAAAACGATAAGTGTATACGTGCGCAAATCTTTTCCCCTATTAGCCGTCATTATGGTGATAATTACCCTGCTGACGGGCCTGTTTCCCATCACCGCTCCAAAGGCCCGCGCCGCTGATGACACGGCGGATTGGTCATTTCTACAGTCGGCGGTTACCGGTTCCGACCTTATCGCACTGGGCACAGTACAGGACAAAATAAGTTACTGGGATGACGGAAAGACCGGCATACATACATCCGTGGTAGTATCCGTAAATGAGACCCTTAAAGGCAAGGCCGCCAACTCCGATATAACTGTCACCTTTGCCGGCGGTGAAGCTGATGGTACGGGAGAATGGTTCTCCGATATGCCCGGCTTTAATGAAGGCGACAGCGCCGTCCTGTTTTTGAATAAAATACCTCGGGACCAGGTGCCTGCCGCCGGGGCTTTAACCGATAAACTTACGACGGACCAGTATTCCATCTACGACGGCTACCAGGGCAAGTACTCCGCCGTCGGTGGGAAAGTTGGCAGCATGGCGTTGTCCGATTTTACCGGCATGATTAAGCAGCTTCTCCAGGGCCATCTTGCCGATGACGGAGTTGTCCCGGTTGTTTTATCCGGTGCCTCCGTTCCTTATTCGTACTCCGGTAAATGCTGGCCCCACCCGCCCGCTCCCAATATTCATTACCGTATTGATGAAAATGCACCCGGCTGCACCGGCGAAGCAGCCGCGATAGAGGCCGCCATGGCGACCTGGAATGCCGCCGGCGCGGCTTTTACCTTTACTTATGACGGGCCAACCACAGCTACTGCATATAACGCTAACGGCGTAAACGAGATTTTTTGGGGGAACATGGCCGTCGGCACGCTGGCGGTTAATTGTATCTGGTACAATCCGGCAACTTTAAAAATCTTCGAGTCCGATATTGAATTTAATAATAATTATAACTGGAGCACATCGGCCATCTGCCCGCCCGGTTACTACGACGTCCAGACTATCGCGACGCATGAGCTTGGTCATACCCTGATGCTGAACGACCTTTACGGTGTCGATGACGCCAATAAAGTGATGTGCGGCTACGGCGTGCCGGGGACAACCAAGCGTGTCCTCACCGCCGATGATATCGCGGGCATTTACAGCATTTACGGCGCAGCGGTCGCACCGCCGGTAGTTACCAACGAAGACGCCGATGAAATTACCACACAGTCCGCCAGGCTTAACGGAGAGGTGAACTTGACCGGAGGCGAGAACCCGGCTGTCCATATTTTTTGGGGCCCGAGCGATGGTGGGAATGTCGCCGGGAATTGGGCCAACGACCTTAACTTCGATGCATTAGAGACCGGACTTTTTTCCGCCAATATTACCGGCCTAAGCGCCGGCACGACATATTATTACCGGTGTTACGTTATCAACTCTGCCGGCGATAACTGGTCGTATACGACCGGTAGTTTTACCACGATGGTGTCCCTGACTATGGCGGTCAGCGGCAACGGAACGATTACACCGGAGCCAGGAGAGCATGACTATAACCAGGGAAGCAGTGTTAACCTTACCGCCCAGCCTGCCGCTAATTGGGCTTTCGCAAGTTGGTCCGGCAATGTATCAGGCAATACGATATCGAGCACTAACATTACATTGAACCGCAGTGAAAACGTGACCGCCTATTTTTACCGCGTTAACGGCACTTTAAATCTGATGACGAACGGTGACGGCAGCATTTCCATGGCGACTGGCAACTACACCTATCCCGTGCATACTTCCTTCGATATCAGCGCAGCACCGGCGCCCGGCTGGAGGTTTAAGAACTGGACGGGCGATACCGCCGCTCTTAGCGACGCCAGTTCAGCGAACGCAACCATTACTATCAACGGCGATTACAATATCACCGCCGTCTTCGACCGTCCCGTTCTGACGGTGGTAGCCAACGGCGGCGGCAATGTTTGGCCGCCGGCAGGCCCCCATCCTTACGATATCGGCAGTAATGTGACCCTCGCTGCCACGCCCGCCGTCAACTGGGTCTTCCTTAACTGGAACGGGGACGCATCACAAAACTCAACAATTATTGACGTTACCATTGATACCGATACCACCGTAACCGCTAATTTCCTGCGAGTTGCAGGCAACCTGATAACTTCGGTCTCCGGCAGCGGTGACGTAACGCCGGCGCCCGGATTTTATACCTACGACGCGGGGGCGACGGTAAACATCGCCGCCGTGCCGGCACCAGGCTGGCAGTTTGTGCAATGGAGCGGCGATACGGGTACCGTGAGCAACATTAATTCCGATAATACGACATTGACGATTAGCGGGGATTACAACATTACCGCGATCTTCGCCCAGATAGGCGTCACGATTCCGGGCGTAGGGGGCGGAGGCGGCGGTGGTGGAAGCATTAGCGGCGGGTCAGCCGCCGACGATAAAACGATAACCGGATTGCGCACCCTCATTAGTGACGACGGGCGCGTTTTCGATGATATCCAGGCCAACAGCTACGATGCGCTGGCAACCATCGACATACCGCCGGGCACGACAGCGAAAAACAAAGCCGGCAGCGCTTTACCCATTATTACGATTACCGATGTGAAACAACCGGATGCGCCGCAACCCGGAATGTCGCTGGTTGGAAACGTCTACGATTTTCAGCCGGCCGGCGCGACCTTCAGTCCAGCCATCCCCTTGACCATCATGTATAATGAAAACGAACTTCCCAAGGACGCTACGCCGGATATGCTCTGTATCGCTTTATGGGACAGCGCCAGCAAGACATATCAACCGGTGCCCTTTACCATCGATAAAAAGAAACATGTTTTAACCGCACTCATCAGCCATTTTTCCCGCTATACTCTGCTTGCCCTGCCCAGGCCGGCCAATTTCGTTTTTTCCAACCTCGTGATTACGCCGGCCAGCGTCGAACTATACGACGATGTAGATATCAGCGTCGACATTGCCAATGCGGGTGACTTGAGCGGCAATTATACCGCCGCCGTCATCCTTAAAGATGCCGCCCTTAACCCCCAGACCATTATCCTTAACGGCGGCGAAAAAACCACGCTGCACTTTAAGCTGAAAACGCGATATGAAGGCGTTAACCAGATAACCGTCGGCGGTTTGAAGGGAAGCTTTACGGTTACTTTAACGCCGCCCGCTTTTACGATAGTATCCATTACAATGTCGGCCAGCCAGGTGGATATCGGGCAAAACGTCGAGGTAAAAACAATTATCTCCAATACCGGCGAACAGTACGGCCTTTATAAATTGATCTTCAGGGTGAACGGCGCCCCGGTAGATACGCAGCAAGTCGTAATCGCCGGCCAGACTGCCCGGATGGTTATTTTCAGCTATACCCCGAAGTCAGCCGGGAGAGACATCGTGACGGTCAATGACATTGCCGATAATCTTTTAGTTAACGAACCACCGCCACCCCCGCCTCCAACGGCTCCTCCCGCTGTTTTTGCAACGCCGGCGGTGACGAATGAGCTGCCCGCTAAAGCCGACACGGCGCCGCTGGCCAATAACCGGGGCGTTATCACCGGGGTGTGCGCCGCGTGCCTGGTATTAGCTTTAGTTGTTTATTTTACCCAGTGGCGGAAGCGGACGTTGTAACCTGTACCCATATTTAT
The DNA here is from genome assembly GCA_963796365.1 of uncultured Chloroflexia bacterium. Taxonomy (GTDB): domain Bacteria; phylum Chloroflexota; class Dehalococcoidia; order Dehalococcoidales; family RBG-16-60-22; genus RBG-13-51-18. The sequence goes on along the minus strand of CAWCLJ010000004.1, from coordinate 1,739,377 downwards.
ATGCTTTCATGAGGCGCGAGCCTTAACTCTCTGGTAGGTCCCCGGAATTCCTCCCCGGGGACTTACTGTTTTGATGGAGGAGAAAAATATTTTGAAGCTAAGCCGAAGCTAATTTGTGACAAAATGCTATTGACATGTTTAGAACACCCGTGCTAATATATGCTGTCAAAAGAAATGAAGATGGATATGTGTGAACGTGAGACAGCTATGAGAAGTTCGATTCCAACATTATGTTATTTTAGCTTCGGCCCAGGCGTGATTCGTTTTTTGATATATTATGGAAAGCTAATCTCGAATCAGGCGTGAGTCGTTTTTTAAGGGTATTATGTTAAATCAGGCTCGGTCCAGGCATGAATCGTTTTTTTGACATATTATGGTAAGCTTAGATACGATTCAGGCTCAACCCATGTTTTTTCATTAGTTATGGTAAATAGGTAATAGTGGATAGTGGGTAGTGTATAGGGTTGAGGGTTAAGGGTTGACGGAGTAGGGATTAGATAGGTCATTGCGAGCCATTGATCCGCCTTCGGCGGAGAAAGGCGCGCCTGCAGGCTGAAGCGTTGCGGCGCGCAAGCGTGGCAATCTCATGGTTCCCTTCGCTTCCCGATTCTCTTCGTTCATACGGGACAGGTCACTCGAGGGCAGGCTATAAGCTCACCATGAGCGGGCGATGGCCCGCAATGACATTTAAAAATGGATTCCCGATTAGACCGGGCATGACGAGCGGGGGAAAGGGAGAGACTAGAAAGGGAATTACACCTCCCCGCCCTGATATCCTCCCCTTCGGCAACCCTTCGCTTCGCTCAAGGGCTTCGGCTCACCAGGGTAAACTATCCCCCAGGATGACAAATTACGTTTTTCCGTTACGCGGAACTATTTTCCAGTAACAAAAATAAAAATGGTATGATGTTGGGGAACAATTCCGGTAAAACCCGGTTATTTTAAGGAGAGAAATGACAGATAGAGTCAAAGGCAAAGTGGCCATCGTGACCGGAGGGGGAAACGGCATCGGGGAGGGGACCGCCAAGCTGCTGGCGAAGGAGGGCGCTTCCGTTTGCATCGTGGACATCGATGACGAGAACGGTAAAAGGGTCGTCAAAGAAATCAAAGCGGTCAAAGGCGAGGCGATGTACGAGCACGCGGACGTCTCCAAAGAGGAAGAAGTCAAAAAGGCCTTCGAAGCGTTTTATAAAAAATACGGCAAGCTCCATATCCTGGTCAACAACGCGGGGATAGGGATGGGGGGCGGCCCGGCCCATAAAGCCAGCGAAGAGGCTTTCGACAAGGTCTTTAACGTCAACGTTAAAGGGGCCTGGTTTTGCACCAAGTACGCTATCCATTACATTTTAAAGACCGGACCCGGCAGCGTCATTAATATTTGCTCGATATACGGCATCGTCGCGTCGGATGTTTCTTTCTACGACGCTTCCAAGGGCGCGCTGCGGGCGATGACCAAGTCAGACGCCATCATTTATTCGCGGGACAAGATAAGGTTCAACTCCATCCACCCCGGCAACATCGAAACACCGCTTTTCCGGAAACTGGCGCAGATGGTGGATAAACAGGGCATCGGGCACGCGGTGGAAATGCTTTCCGTCACCAACCCGCTCGACCGCATGGGGACGCCGGAAGATATCGCCTACGGTGTGCTTTACCTGGCTTCCGATGAGTCCAGCTACGTGAACGGGACGGAGCTCGTGATTGACGGCGGGTATATTTCCATGCCTTTCGCGATTTACGAGACGAACACGGTCAACTGGCGGACCCTGAATTATTATCCGAAGCCGGAGAGATAAGCTGGATTTTTGGGGTGGGTGAAGTGAAACGTAACCCACCCAAAAGTTTATGCCTGATTACCATAGATTTTATCTGCGTGGCGGCACTTACTTTTTTACCGTTGTAAGTTATAGAAGATATCCTATATTACTGCAAAAGAATGCTATTGATTTGTTACGTAATTGTATCGAAGATGTGATGCAGAAACTTCCCTGGAAAATTGACGCTATGGTAATCTTACCAGACCATCTTCATTCCATTTGGACGCTCCCGGAAAAAGATACTGATTACTCTACAAGATGGAAGTTAATCAAGTCCTGATTTAGCAAACAGTATAAAAAATGCGATGACACTCTTTTACCTGAATCAATAATAAACAAGGGTGAGGCGGGTGTTTGGCAAAGAAGGTTCTGGGAGCACCTGATCAGAGACCAGGAAGATTTTAACCGGCATTGTGATTATATTCATTATAATCCGGTTAAACATGGCCTTGTTAAGTCACCATCGGAATGGGAATACAGCAGTTTTGGAAAATACGTACAACAAGGTTTTTATGAACAAAACTGGGGCACTAATATAGACAGGCGTATCATTGAGATGGACGGTGAGTAATTGGTGGGTTTCGCTACGCTACACCCACCCTTAACTTATTTTTTATGGGTGCACGATGGTTTGCAAAGGCTGGGGATAAGGCGAGCCCTTCCGGGTTGCCGATAAAATGACCGGGAGGCGGGGGCTCCTGGTAAAATCGAAGGTATCAATCATATCCGCGGCATTGGTATCACGGGCGGTTACCGGCTTATACGCAAAAAGCGATTAATATCCTGACCGGCAGAAGTTTCCCCGGCGTCAAAGTCGCCCGCCAAAATCATCGTCAGCATGATAATATCGGCGAAGAAAAAGTAAGACCACATGCTCCGCCAGGCGAAGAAAAGCGACAGGACGGCAAGCAGCGGCCCGGTATACGGGAAACGCCGGCAGTATCGGTAATACCAGATAAGGGCGCCTATAAAAGCCAGGCATTCCAGCAAGGTGAACGGCAGTGGATTGTGAATATTGATTATGTGCCCGCTTACAAGCGATATAATCCCGATGCCCAGCGGAAACATCGGGGCGGTCAGCGGCGCGCTAATCGAGTTTATCCATAAACGCGGGGCGAGGACAAAGAATGGAAGATTGGCCGCCAGGAAAATTCCTGCGGCGATACCGGCGCCGGCGAGGAAGCGCTTCATGCCGGTTTCTCTTAAAAGAAGAATCAGATAGAACGGGAAATAAAACCAGCTTATCTGCTTGATGCTTATCGCAATACCCATCATAACAGCAGAAGTACGCCAATGTTTTTTCATAAGCACCCAGCCGAGCAGCAAGAAAGGATACTGCAACGTCCCTGTTTCCCCTACCGCTATCATGTTGGGCAACTCGACGCTGACAAGCAGCGCCAGAAGAAAAATGATGCGGTTGTTTTCCTTAATCTGAAAGGTGGTAATGGCAAACGCCGCGGCCAAGAGGATGGCGTATATTTCCCAGGCGCGGTTAACGCCGATGAGAATAAAAGGTATGAGGATAAGGAAACTCCCTGAAGGGTAATTCAGCTTCGATTCAATTTCCGGAGGGATGACATCCGGGTGTTTTAATGCCTGCGCCCATAAGGACTGAAGCTCGGCCAGGTTGGGATAAGGAAAAGCGCCGGCGAGTTGCCCGCGTCTTAACGGCGTGACTTTCAAATCCCCACCGCCGTAGGTTATGGTAGCCGTGACGATATTGGCGTTGGCATAGGGATTTTTCCCATTGATGGCATTTTGCGCCGCCTGCTGGCAGAGCGATGTCCCGTCATTATATCCGAAAATCGTTTGGAGGGAGCTAAGAACATTTGTCGAAGGCTGGCCGGAAAAGAAAGCCGATACCGGGTTATTCCGGTTTACATTTATGGTGACAGCGATAGAAGCCCATACTACGGCAGCGATAACGATAAAATATGAAACCGCTCTGGCCGCCGGCCGCATCCACCGGCTCTGGCGCTGAAGTACGGCAGCGGAGCCGGGCAGGGCAACTAAAAACAACATTGTCAGCCAGAGAATAGTTAACAGGAGCCCGAGCACGGCTATGGGCGGCGGCAGCATATAAAAGCCAACCCCGGAAATGCCCGAGCTTGCCAGTTTAAGGAGGATACTCAAGAAAAAGAGCTGAACCCGGGGGGAATCATGAAAACTTATAGCTGCCGGCGGGTTTACCGCCGGTTCCGGCAGGTGATTCAATTCATCGATGTTATGATTGATTCTATCCAACAGGGAAGACATATATTTCTTCCTGTAAAGCCATTTTTACGGCATGGTTAAATGTACGGAAAGACCGGTCAAACCTGATAGGACAGAACACAAAATAAGGTAAAAGATTATGTCTCACAGAAAAATTTATTATCACAAAAACCTCAATCGTAAATCAAAGATATAACCGTCCGGTCCGGTTAGGTATTCGTAAACATACCTATTAAGGTATTCGTAATTGCATTTGCCTCAAGGCGCCGGCGCTTGTTCTATTTCAAAACATGAATTCACCGGACTAACGCCTGCGGTCTGTTAAGAGGACATTGGGGAGGTATTGAAACAAATTTAAAGATTCACCGGAGCAAGCCGTTTCAGGAAATTATTCTAACGAGGCTTTTTAATGATTAAGAGGAATTTTCATCAATATATGTGTGATTTTCGCAAGTATTAACATTTTTTGATAGCGTTATCTTAATTCATTAAAAAGATATATGGATATATAGAATTATTATCCTAATCGGGCCGGCGACCTGATTAGGATGATTTTCTCAAATATTAAACGGTTATTATTCTATGCTATCCTCATTTGACACGAATATTACGTTGGTGCTATATTTATCCAAGCATTCTACCAGAAATAATAGCATCGGTCTTAACATTCATCAGCCGGTGCTTTAAATTTATATGGCTTATGACAACAAATTGAATGCAGAAGAAAATCGGTACCCGGAGAAAAATCGAAACTAACCCGTCATAATGTGTAATTCAGAAAGGAGAAAAGTTATAGAGAAAAACGGTGAGATTTTTGCACTGGGTTAACCAATTAAAAGAGGAGGTAATCCATTCGTGAAAAAAGTATTATTTATAGCACTTGCGCTACTTATGGTCGGCGGGTTGCTGGCTGCCAGCTGCGGCAGTTCTTCGACAACCTCTACATCCGCACCTGCACCAACTACTTCATCAGCTCCAGCAACCGCATCATCAGCGCCTACTTCATCTTCACCCACTACACAGACACCCGTAACCGGCGGAACACTTAGAATTATCGCGTCCTCCGGCCCCCAGGTATTAAGCTATGTACCTTTGATGGGCCCAGGCGACCGCGCTGAAATATTCGAGGGCGCGGAAGCACTGGTAGATACAACCAGTGTACGAGGCGAAATGTCTGCCGGTGTTGAACCGGTCCTGGCCGAGAGCGTAGATGTTGACCAGAACGCTCTTACCATTACTTTCCACATCAGGCACGGCGTCCTCTTCCATGATGGTTCACAACTAACCTCTGAAGTCGCGGAGTGGAACCTTCAGCAGGTTATCGATGCCAAGAACATCCCGTATCTTGATTTCTACAAAGACATGAGAACTCCGGATGATTATACGCTGATAATCGATATGACCCAGTTCAATAACCAGATGATGGCCACCTGGGGCTGGTGGACCGCCATGTACTCCAAACAGGCCTGGGATACTGCCTCCGGCGGCGATCAGCAAAAAGGTATCGAGTGGGCCCGTTCCCATCTGGTCGGCACCGGTCCTTTCATCCTGAAAGATTTCCAGCCTGATGTCAGTATGACCTGGGTGAAGAACCCCAATTACTGGCAACCCGGCAAACCCTATCTTGATGAAATCGACTATAAAATTATCCCTGATGCCGTAACTGCCCGCGCCGCTTTCGAAGCTGGCGAAGCCGATATGTGGGGCGCCCCGGCGGCAGATGCCGTGGATTTGATATCCAAAGGCTATGTCGAACAGGCCGCCTGGCCAATTCTCCCCTGGGGCCTCTGGCCCAATACTGCCAACCCTGATTGCGTCATGTCCAAGCTGGACATACGGCAAGCGGTAGAAGCCGCCATTGACAAAGACGCCATCACCAAGGCTATCGGGCATGGACTTTACAAGACCCTGAAGAGCGTACCGTGGGACGGTGAATGGGGTTATGATGCCAATTCCGGCCAAGCCTTCAGCCCGGATAACGCCAAGGCACTGCTGGCAAAAGAAGGCTATTCTACTACCAATCCGCTCAAAGTCAGCATACTGACCACTAACGCCTTCGGGCCTGACCCGATTGATGCCTGCACCATGGTAAAACAGATGCTTGATGCCGTCGGTTTTGATGTCACGATTGACCAGGCCGATGCCGGCCGATTCTTCGGCACCGCCTACGGCAAAGACAATGTACCCGCAGCCAACCAGGATTTACTGTTCTACTTTGCCGGCGGCTGCGATACCAACTACCTGCAGACCTACATCCGCTGGTTCAGCACCGAGCCCTTCACCTATGTCTCCTACCTGGGCCGCACGGACCAGCAGCACCAGATGGACGTAGAAGCCATGGGCATCACCGACCTGTCACAGCAACCTGCGGAAACCGTTAAGTGCATGCATTACATCAACGATAACACGTTGGTCATACCGATTTATGGCTGTCCCGGGCATATGTCATCCAGCAAAACTGGGTACACAGCACAGAGTATACAACCGGCTTTACCCGCTGGCAGACCGAAATAGTCTGGATGGACAAACACTAAATAGCATATATAAAACTGGATGTCAAATTAAGAAACCGGGTGGCCCGCGCTTAAAGCGAGCCACCCGGTACAGTTAAGATCATGGATTACCGATAATCAATTCCCCTTGATGGAAGACAGATAAGCCTGTCGAAGCAGCGAAAGTTAGTTTTAGCAGGATGAATTTTGGATAATGGTTTAGGTATAAGATGACAACATATATCATTCGTCGGTTGATCCAGGGCGTTCTTATTCTCATCTTAATGACTCTGATTGTATTTTTCGCGATGCGCCTTTTACCCGGCGACCCGCTGGTTATTTTCATGGGCGCAGCAGGCCTCTTCCGGCGCCATGTCCGAGGAAGCAGATGCAGGGCTTCCGGCATGAGTATGGGCTGGATAAGCCCCTCATGGTCCAGTATTTTGACTGGGTTGGCGGAATCTTTCGGGGGAACATGGGAATTCGATATATTACCACCAGAACATCAATACTCTTTTGGCAGCAGCGTTTTCCCATTACGCTATACCTGGGTATTATGGCATTCATTATTTCCAATGTTTTTGGCATATTGCTGGGAGTGATTGGCCGGCATAAGGCGCGGGACCTGGATAGATTCGGTATCTACCACTCTGGCTAATATCGGCATAACCATCCCCGTTTTCTGGCTGGGTATATTGATGATATATACTCTCGGCCTCAAGCTCCACTGGCTTCCCATCTACGGCTATACTTCACCATTTACAGATTTCTGGCTGAGCACCAGGCAGGCTATCATGCCGGTTTTCTGCCTTGCCATTAGCGGCATGGCGTATACCGCCCGCCAGACGCGTTCCGCCATGCTTGAAATTATCCGGCAGGACTATATCCGCACGGCGTGGTCCAAGGGCCTGCGCGAACGTACCATAATCATCAAGACATGCCCTGAAAAACAGCCTTATTCCGGTGATTACTTTGATGGGTATCGGTCTTGGCATGGTTTTTGGCGGTGCCGTTCTCGTGGAAACCGTATTTGCTATTCCCGGTATCGGCAGACTTCTGGTGACCAGCGTATTTGACCAGGACTATGTTGTTGTTCAATCAGGCACTTTAGTCGCTGGCCGCGTTAATTATATTCTGCAACTTAATTGTCGATATATCCTACGGCTGGTTTGACCCCAGGATACGTTTCAACTAGGAGATCCAGATGGTGACAAAACGCCACGATGCATACAGGAGTTTAAAGAAGCACCGGCGCGTGTCAATGAGTGGCGGCGCTTTAGCCGGGTATTCTTTCAACGCAAGCTGGTTATATTCGGGCTTGTGATATTATCCCTATTAGTTATCTGCGCCATCTTTGCCCCTTTGCTGGCTCCCTATAACCCATACGTCGGAAATTTGAATGAATCTCTGGCCCAACCGTCCTTGCATCATCTCCTGGGTACGGATATTGAAGGCAGAGATACATTAAGCCGGCTCATCTATGGCGCAAGAACAGCCATGATCGTGGGGTTTGTCACAACATTATCCGCTGCCATTGTGGGAATCTTGCTGGGTCTAGTGGCCGGTTATTTTGGCGGTATCACCGATACGATCGTCATGAGAATCATGGATGCGCTGATGGGATTCCCGATGCTTTTGCTGGCCCTTCTGATAGACGCAGTGCTCGGCAGCGGCATCCAGAACGTTATCATCGCTCTGGCCGTCGCCACCCTCCCTGGATATGCCAGGGTCATGCACGGCCTGACTCTTAGTGTCAGAGAAAATGATTATATCCTCGCGGAAAAAGCGAATGGGGCCGGCAGCCGGCGTATTATGTTAAGCCACATTTTGCCCAACACCCTGCCGCCGATGATAGTGCTGGTAACCCTGCAACTGGGTACGGTCATCCTGGCGGAAGCCGGTCTAAGCTTCCTTGGCATCGGCATCAGGCCGCCGGGCGCCGCCTGGGGTTCGATGGTCTATGACGGCTACCGTTTCCTGCTTCCACATCCCGTCCTCTCCTTTGCTCCCGGCCTGGCCATTATGCTAGTCGTCTTTGCCTTCAACATGCTGGGAGACGGGGCAAGGGACGCTTTAGACCCGCGGTTACGCGGTATTCTCTAAAACCATCCGCGCTTCAGCCGCATTTTATTACCTGCCGAAACAGGATGGAAAACGTTTATTTGCAGTGGATTCCGACGGTAAAAGCTAAACCTGAAAACAAGACGGATTATCCAAGCCGGCGTATGCGTTGGCTGGCAATGGCCATAACGACCATAAATAGCGTCAGGCATGAAGCCCCGATGGTTAACGCTAAGGGCGCCCCCAGACCTTCGGCCGCGGTCCCCATCACAAACGTCGTTAACGGGTAGAACCCGATGACCATCGAGTAGAAGCTGGTCATCCTTCCCCGGAATTCATCGCTGGTATTCATCTGAATGATGGTATTGCTGGTGGTGGTGTAAGCGGTTATAAAAAAGCCTACGCCCGCCAGCAACACCAGAGCCAGGTAGTAATCATTTTGCCCTATTTTCAGGATATTACCCAGGTTTCCCATATTGGCGAACAGCCCCAGGAATATACCTAAGGTTATACCGGTTACCAGCAAGATCAAACCTTTTCTTTTGAAATTGCCCAGGCTGGCGACGGCCAGCGAACCCACGGCCGAGCCGATACCCACCGCCGCCAGCATAAAGCCATAGCCTTCAGACTGTTGTTTGAGCAGGTTGGCGAATACCGGCATCAGGCCCTGATAAGACGTACCGAAAAAGGTCAGCGCCATTTCCATCACCAGTATTACAATAATGGCCTTTCGAAGACGAAGATACTGTATGCCTTCAACATAATTTTTAATCACGCGGCCTCCGGAGGTTTGACTTAATTTACTGGTAGCCGGCAGCAGACCGAGAATAATGATGCCGATGACGTAAAATACGATTCCAACGTAATAGGCTCCCTGTACCCCGACGACACCGATCAAGATTCCGGAAATGGCCGGCCCGGCCGTGGCCACGATATTCGACCCGGCATTATTCAAAGCCGTGGCGTTGTACAGCTTTTGCACCGGAACCAGCTCCGCCACAATGGCATACCGGGCGGTCATGTTAAAAGAACCACTGATGCCGCTCAAGAATGACGAAACCAGCAGGTGCCAATACTGTATATGGCCGGTGCCTATCAGAACAGCAATAACAATGGCAAGTACAGTCGAAAAACTCTGGGCGATTAATAGGATATTGCGTTTTTGTATTCTATCAATGAAGACGCCGCTAAAGATGGAGAAAACAATCATCGGAACACCCTGCATGGCGGCGACCAGTGTCAGCTTTAACGGAGAATGAGTGAGCAAATAAGCGAGCCATGATTGGGCCGGTAATTGCAGCTGGCCGGCGAATGTCAGGGTTATCAAGCCCAGCCAGTATAAACGAAAGTTACGAATACTCAGGGTATCGAACATACCCTGCAAACCGCGTTTAGGCGCTGTTAAATTTCCCGGAACTTGTTGCGGAGTTTCATTGGATGACAAGAGGAGACCTCGTGACGGTGTTTAGTGTATTCCGCTTAAGTGTACTGCTTATTGAGGCTGTGATGCAAGGTGATAGTATTGCCCTGCTTCAGAGAATTCCCGACTATTGCCATTACGGATGAAATGGACATGTGAAAGGCCATTTCCTATTTCAGGTGGGGCTTTGTTGTTTCCGGTGGAGCGGGGGGAGGGCCGAACTGTCCCCGAAACAATACGCAATAACTTGCTACAAACAAAATTGATGCTGTCTACGTATAAACATACTCTATGGCAAGAAAGAATCAGGGTCAATCTTTTTTTTAGTCCGTTTTCCTCTTTTTTCAACTCTCGGTTTCCAATCACTGCACCAGACTAATGCTTGACGTAAATCGTTAGCGGTCGTACCGTTTTTAGCATGGCCGCAAGTTTCTGGCTTATGTTTGCATATCGAGCAAACTTTGACATAGTCAATAAACGTAAGAAAACGCTCCCAACCGATTTCTGATATATCTTTGTTACCAAGTTCTTGTGATTATCTTAAACGGCATATCTTTTATTTGAGAAAGAGAGCTGAAATGTTTATCCAGACAATGTCGTGATTTTAACCGTTTACATTCAGGTTTTTTAAGATAGAGGGAACTTTATCTACTCTTGATTGGCAACATCGCGTAGACCGCCATTCCTGTATTTCTTCTTCGGGGATATGTAATTTCCTGGCTATCTTGATGGTTTCAAGCGTCACAATATTAACAATAATCGTGTCTACCAGCCTTGTTTCAATACCTTTGGCGATAGCATTCAGTGTATTTGAATATTTCATGGATAAAACCCCTTATCCCGTTTATTAGTCCAGAGCCGATGCCGGGGCTCTTTTCACTACCTGAAAAATTATTCTGATACAAACGACCAAAATACCGATAGCGATAATGACATCTCCGGCACTAAAAACCGCGTGTAAAGAAGAAACCGGTAATATGTCAGTCAGGATTCTAAGTCTGGTTTGTTCGGGGAAAAGTATCACGCCGCCCGCGTTAGTTAATGATATACTGCCGGCGTGCAAAATAACCGGAGTTTTTCCTGCAAGAAGCCTGGCATCCGGAGAAACGGGCATAAAACCACCATTTGCCAATATCGCGATAAAGTTTAGCAGCGTGCCAACCGCTATAATCCAGATTCCTTTGATATGTAAATTTTTTACCAAAGTAAATAATAGTATTACGTATGATAAGAAAAGGCATATCCTCTTGATATCAACATGAGAAGAGGTCGCCGTAAAAATATACGGCAGTATGCGCAATAACAGGCTAAACAAGATAAGCCACCAGTAATTTATCTTGATATTTACCATTTTAGGTAATACTTTTTTAGATTTTTGTGAAAGGGCAGTATCAATATTCATAGTCTTACCTTCCGGGAGCCCAACGCCCCGGATAAAAAACGTTAATAATTTATCCGGAGCATTGAATTCAGATCCTATCAATTAAGGACAAGTAATATCGGGCGCTCCGCCAAGTATAGCTATGGCGACTATGAGGCCTAATACGAGAGCGAGTGTGATCCATGGAGCATATTTCTTATACAGTAAAAATAGCTTCACGAAATCATCCCCCTTTCATTGAGCATTGAGGTTTTTTAATTTACCTCTGTTCCCAATAATAGTAGAAAGGGTATTACCAAAACCTTACCAGAAACCAAATCATGACAAAAAATAAGTTTTATGCAGGAAAAGAATGATATGTTTTAATCCTTGTTCTTATTTCCAAAACGCTTTATAATAGGCGATGAGTGAATGTGTTTCATTTGACCAGGTATAGAAAACCGGATGCAAGAAAATTATCAAAATAACGGATACAACTATCCAAAATGAGCACTACCGACAGGATATCCAAGACAAAACCAAACGTTCCGGAAAAAAGTGACAACCATGTTTTTCGCGAGCGGTTGACAGATATATTGCACAGCAATATCCAAAAGCGACTCCAGGTGATTTCAGCGCCAGCCGGTTATGGAAAAACTACTCTCCTTACCGATTTCATTCATAGCGTAGATATCCCGGTTTGCTGGTATTCAATAAGTCCCGAAGATGAAGAACCCAAGGTTTTTTTAGAAGGAATTCTTAACTCAATATCTTCCTGCTTTACTGCCTTTGGAAAAATCACAGCATCGCAGTTGGCAGCAGCTAACGATACAGATAAAGACATAAGCCATACAACCACAGTCCTGGCTAATGAAATTAATGATACAATACCGGATTACCTTATTTTTGTTTTTGAAGACTGCCATGTGATAGAAAATTCACCACCGGCTAAAAATGTATTAAATCTGTTGTTAGAGAAAATGCCGGAAAATTGTCACTTTATCATTTCCAGCCGGAACCAGGTTGAACTTCCTGAAATGTCCAGATTGATATTGAAAAATCAGGTTGCGTCTCTTTCAATGTTAAATCTATCGTTCAACGTAACAGAAATAAAAAACCTGGCGACAACCTGCTTTGAAAAAGACCTGACCGATAAAGACGCTGAAAGCCTGGCGGAGGAAACGGGAGGCTGGGTAGTAAACATTTTACTTCGACTTAATAACATTGGACTAAACAGCATTCCCAAATTATCCGAATTGAACCAGGACCAGGTCTTTAACTATATGACCACGGAAGTGTTTTTGAAACAACCCGGGGAGATACAAAAATTCCTCCTTGCTTCCAGTACCGTCGCCACAATTGATCCGGAATTGGTAGAGCAATTAGTCCCGGATGTGAACTATTATAAATCTATAAAATTCCTTAAACAAAAGAATCTGTTCCTTCAATGTTTGAATGAAGAAAAAAAGTTGTACAGATATCACCAGCTCTTCAGGGATTTCCTGCAAGAGAAATTAATGCAGGACGACCTGGTGGAATATAAACTGTTGCATTTTAAAGCCGCCTCACTATACGAAAAGAACGGCAATTTAAACGAAGCAATAGAACATTACTGTAAAGCCAAAAGAAATTCCGATGCAGCACGGTTAATCAAAGTAAACGGGGCGATGACATTAAAGTCAGGTAAGTGGACCATGCTGCAAAGATGGCTCAATATGCTGCCGTTAAATCTAAAGGTTACGGACCATGAACTGGTTTTACTTAATGCGCAATGTCTGATTCACCTGGGTGATACAAACCAATCCCTGGAAATCCTTAACCATTTAATCGATGAATGCAACGATAAAAAGAAATGGCTGTTAAAATCAAATGCATTAAATTGGCGCAGTGCTGCATTTCGCCTTAATAGTTGCTTCCAAGAAGCAAAGGATGACATCTTAAAAGCCATCCAGCTACTAAAAGAACACGACGGACCTAAAGATTTGTTAGGTGCGTGTCATAGAAGACTCGGAGATATCTATAAAGACCAGGGGCAATTCTCATCAGCTCTTGGGCACCTTCGCCTGGCACAAAAATGTTACGCTTCGGTTTCCGATAACGATGCTTTTTCGTCAGTACATAATTCCTTAGGTGTAATTTACAAGAGATTGGGACAACTGACGAAGGCTAAGATGCATTTTGAAAAAGCGAGAATCGGCTGGATAAAAACAGAAAATTTAGGAAAACTTGCCGCCGTATTAAACAACATTGGAATTATCTACCAACGTTTTGGACAATATGATTTAGCTCTGGATACTTTTTATTCTGGATTCGATAAAGCCAAAGAAACAGGATATTTGCGTGCAGAAGCAACGATAATGATATCCATCGCCGATGTACTCCGGGAGCTTTGCCGTTTCAATGAAGCTTTAGAAAGCTATAATGAAGGGATAGAACTCGCCCGCCAGTCAATGGAACCTACTTATATCGCTTATGCAACCGCCGGCATTGGAGAGACTTACCGGCTTTTAGGCCAATATGATAAAGCTAAAATTTTGATGGAAGAAGCCTGCCACCAGGCAGAGGACCAAAAACAGCCGTACGAGGCAGCTCTTTTTGACATGCAGCTCGGGATAATCGCGTATGAGACCGGGCAACTGGAACAGGCAAAGAAAATACTGGATGATGTTTACAAACGCCTACAGGTAATTGGCGATAAAGATGCGTTAGCAAAGGCCAGTTTCCACCTGGCGCAGGTGTCATTTTTATCCCGTGAATATGATGTTTCGATTGAATGGCTCGAAAAAACATCCAATTTAGCCGATGAATTAGGGTATGAGAGTTTCTTAGTTACCGAAGGAAGGAAAGCTCTACCTTTGCTATATCACGGAGTCACACTCGAGATAGGAAACGGCCGTTTTATCAGGGTCATTGAAAAAATAAAGAGTTTAAAAGAAACGAAACAAACAAAAACTATCACTGATATACCTGCGAGCTCTGATATAAAGAATGAATATGATATCAGGGTTAAAGCTCTGGGCAACATCGAAGTGATAATAAATAACCGGCAAATAAATGACAGCGATTGGAGATCAAACCGGGCCAAGGAAATCTTGTATTATTTACTGGCACACCCCAAAGGTGAAACAAGTGAACAAATATCTACAGCCTTATGGCCCGACCTGTCTCCTGCCAAGGGAAGCAGCAACTTTCATATTAATCTTTTTAGAGCCCGCCAGGCACTTTTCCCGGGTATATTCATCATGGAAAATGGCATCTATAAGATAAATCCTGACATCCGCATATGGTTCGACGTTAATGAATTCGAATGGTCTCTTTCTTTAGCAGAGAAAACAACCGAGGACGAAAAGAAAGATATCGCGCTTGAATATGCCCTTGAATTATACGGCGGCTCATTTCTTCCGGGGTTTTATACCGATTGGATAGAAAACCGCCGGCGTGAACTCGAAAACACATATTTAAGAGCAATTTCTCAATCAGCAGAAATAAACGCTAAACAGGGCAACTATACAACAGCCATCAAATTATTAGAAAAATATCTTGCCATTGATCCATATCAAGAAGATATTTACTGCCAAATAATGCGTTCGCACTTAGCGTTAAATAATAAGCCATCCGCAATGCGTGCTTATAAACAATACCTTGATACTTTGAAAAGGGAAGAGGAAATCCCGGCAGAAATAAAAAATCTTTATAAGCAACTCTCGATTTGAAATCAGCGAAAAAGTAGTGATAATCATATTTAAAATTGCGTCTTTTCAGAGTTTTTCAAATTTTTGGCAATTATCTTTAGTGACCTTACCCCCAAAACAGCTATACAGTGACTTAGAGTCTTCCGGTATAATAAAAAAACCAGGGGGACTCATGAAAGCCAGAAAGTACACCGAGGAACAGGTCATCGCCGTGCTCAAAGAAGTTAAAGCCGACGTCAAGTGACCTGCCCCAGTTTTGGGCAAAAGCAAACCAGGGGGGAAAAAGAAAACTATTGTTGCAGATGTTAGATGCTATTTGTACAGATATTAAAAACACCAAGTCAGTTATCGCTATAAAACCGAAGCCGCCTTTTAAACCTGTTCTCCAGGTGGCGGCTTCCCGTAAGGGATCGAATATCCGTATCTTAAACGAGCCTTTACAGGGCTCTTCCGTGTTTCTGGTGGAGACGGGGGAGGGTCGAACTCCCTTGCGAAAAACCCCATTCTGCAACTGCTTGACCAGCTTCAGCAAATTGGTGAAACAGCTGGTCTTATAAAGAAATCACTAAGTTCTTGTAAACCTTCCTCCGAAAGTCACTTAGAAACTGAATTTCAAGGGATCTTAAATAAGGTTTTATTGCGTTGACCATAATGTGTCGGCGTTTTTTATTATATCAAATTTGGTAATGACATGGCACGAGATATACTTATCCGACAATTGAAACCACAGCCAGATGTTAGAGACTTGGAGAGACTTATCGTAGCTGCCAAAAATCCAAGAGAGAAGGCATTTGTTTCTACGCTAGGAAAGACCGGCATCAGCATCTCTGAGTCCATTCAACTGAAAGTAACTGATATAGATTTTGACAGGGGAACTTTAACCATCATGCATTTAAACCATCAATTGAAGTTAAAATGTCACAATTGTGGTGAGATTTTATGAAAGCGAAATCTTTTCTGTTCAGTTTGTGGAAAGAAGGTTGACCGTGCCATACAGGAGAAGGTAAAGAAAATTCTTGGGGTCCCGGAAAAATACAAAATAGTAAGTCTGTTAATGCTGGGATATCCCAATGAAACGGGAAGGCCAAAAGACCGAAAATCTTTGGAAGAGATAATCTGTTACGAGAAATTCGGGTAGGAATAGTATTTGGTTTCTCGATGAGGGAAATAAATGGCCTTTGAACAGCAACCAAAAAATCTAGTTTAGGGAGGCGCCAATGCCAGTTAAAAAAACAGCTAGAAAATATTAGGTTAATGACAAGTGATATAGCGGATTATTGTGAGGTAAGTAAAAGCACGGTAATGGAATGGATAAACAGTAATAAACTGAAAGTCTTTAAACTTCCTAGCGGGCACAATCGTATTGATGTAAACGATTTCAAGGATTTTCTGGTTAAATACCACATGCCGGTCAAAGGTTGGCCTTTTGAAACCAAATAATATTTTGAAGCTAAAAGAATCATTGGGCATGGAGTGAGCGTTAAATTTGAAAAAAATTTTAAAAGTAAGTTGACGTTC
Organism: uncultured Chloroflexia bacterium; assembly: GCA_963796365.1. Lineage (GTDB taxonomy): Bacteria > Chloroflexota > Dehalococcoidia > Dehalococcoidales > RBG-16-60-22 > RBG-13-51-18. The sequence continues at coordinate 1,722,803 of CAWCLJ010000004.1, read as the reverse complement.
ATCAAGGTTTTATTAATCATGGCTTTGATTGGGTTTTCGGTTTACGCTTTATGGTGCGGTATCCACCCGCTTCACCCTAATATACATTGAAATTGCTCATTCGTTAGTGTAAAAATATGTTATTTGTTCTATGGGAGAAAAACTCCTGAAGAAAAACGCTTGAGAGAAAAAACTATATACTGATTCAAACGGCGGGCCGGAAATACGTCTTAATACCAAAGGAAAATATTCAATGCTCCCAACGGTTATCTTTCTCGAATAAGATTTCCGTGTCAGTCTCCATTATGCCAAACCCAACTCTTTGCTATGAAAAATCTAAGGACAAATACGAGAAGAATCGCCAGTGCCGCACCGAGTATCGGTGGCAAATGACAATACTGTACAAATAAAAACAAGACAAATACGTCGAGCACAAGCGTGGCAAGAGCCATGAACAAATATCTAATTCCGCCTAAACTGTTTTCACGGGAGTCTTTAAAGGTGAACAATTTATTCAGATAATAATTACAGATGATGGCAATAAGAGAAGATAGCAAAAACGGAATAATATAAAATTGCTGTCGTAATATATCCACCTTATCTTTGAAAACGTTTATGAGCGGGTAGTAGATAGCCATATTAATGACGTAACCTATTCCCCCCACTACCATAAAGTTGACTACTTTTTTCTTAAGTAGTTTTTTTATGATACCATTTTGTCCGGTAATTTCCTTCAACATTTCTCGTATATCCTGTTACTTACATTCCCCATCATTTTAAACAATAAAAGCACCAGCAGGATAACTCCGCCAACTAAAAGTATCAAACCTGTAATTATATGACCAATTATACTTTTAATCTTTGTCCTTATATTTCGTATAAGATTCCTTCTTGAAAGAATGGTTTAATGATCCAATGACAACACGAACTTCGTAAATTTATGATTAAATACGCTTATTCTGTAAATTTTAAAAATACAAAAATGATAATATGTTGGTATTTACGATAACCGGGGTTATTTTTCTTATTACCGGATTTTCTGACATCATCATGAAGGCACGAGTGACACGCTCCTTTGCCATGTAACGCAGGGCATCTCGGATGAATTGAAGCGTAGATCGCTTGCAAATATTTTATGAAAGCTATGGCATGACGATATCAATCGGATAGCGGAAGCCATCGGGTATATATTACCGAAGCGTTAAGACACCAACCTTTTAAAGCCTCTGGCCGCGAGAACGAGGAAAAGGATTGTTGCCAGCAGGATTGCCAGCATGTCCACCGGGAGGGAAGACAGGTTACCGGTGACCAGTAGGCCCCTCATCGCATTCACTACATAAGTAAGCGGGTTAATAACGGCCAGCGGGTGAATCCAGGCAGGCATCATCGATATGGGATAGATAGCACTGCTGGCGAAGAAGAGCGGCATGGTGATGACCTGACCGATACCCATCATTCTTTCTCTGGTCTTGAAAATAGAGGCGAGAGCCATGCTCACGCAGGAAAAGCACATACTGAGCAAGATAATGATGACGAAGACACCCAGGATACTCCAAAGATTAAGAATAACATCGATTCTCATAATGAGGGCGAGGATGATAACGGCGACAGCCTGTAATAAGCCCCTCACCCCGGCAGATAAGGCCTTCCCTAAAACAATCGATGACCGGGGTGCCGGTGTCGAAAGAAGTTTGGCCAGCAAGCCAAGATCGCGCTCCCAAACGACGTTAATTCCAAAGAAAATGGCAACAAATAGGGCGGACTGGGCAAGCACGCCGGGAGTCATGAACTGGAGATAGGTAAGACCTTTAGGTATAAATGGAGTCATGGCGCTGATTTTACTCATCGTAAGGCCGTATACCGCTAACCAGAGCGCCGGCTGGACCAACCTTATCCAAACTTGTGATTGGTCATGCCTGATCTTTCTTAGCTCAAGCTCGGCAATGATGAAAGCGCTTGAAGTAGATTTCTTTATAGTTGTTCCCAGACTCATTTTGTGAACCTCCTGAATGCTTTCCGGGTCCTGCGGGTTTCCGTAAAAGATCCCTCCTCTTCCTCAATTCTGGCACCGGTATATTTGAGAAAAACATCGTCCAGCGTGGGTTTCTTGAGGGAGACGGCTTCTACCTGCACTCCCTCGGCTTTGAGGTTATCCAGTAGGTTAGGAATCAGGTTTTCGCCATTGGAAACCACGAGGTCACAATGTCCGTCCGAGGAATCTGAAATGACGGAATAGCCTAGTTTTTTAACAGTTGTAAAGCAAGCCGGATTACTTGAATTAACGGTAATGACGTCCCCGCCTACGGCGGATTTGAGCTGGCTTGGAGAGCCAAGTATTGCCAGATGGCCCTTGTTCATGATTCCTATCCGGTCGCACAGTACATCCGCCTCGTTCATATCGTGAGTGGTTAGCATTATGGTCGTACCGAATTCATCACGTAATTTTTTAATCAATCCCCAGATAATTCTTCTGGCGTTAGGGTCGAGCCCGATACTCGGTTCATCGAGAAACAGCATTTTCGGCCGGTTTACGAGGGCTTGAGCAATCTCAAGTCTTCGCATCATGCCTCCCGAAAACGTATTCACCATATCGTTAGCCCTATCCCCAAGCTCAAGGAATCCCAGCACTTCCGGTATGCGGGTTTTCCTTTCTTTAGCGGGCATACTGTATAATTTTGCATCAATGAGGACGTTTTCATAAGCCGTCAAATCTCCATCCGCGGAGACGTCCTGAGGCACATATCCGCACATGCTCCTGACCTTTTCACTATTTTTAGCAACATCAACATCAAAGAGCGATACTTTGCCGGATGTATAATCGATAAGAGTGAGGAGAATCCTGATCGTCGTTGTCTTACCGGCACCATTCGGTCCGAGAAACCCGAATATTTCTCCCTTCTCCACGTTAAAAGAGACATTATCTACGGCTTTTACCCTGGGATATTGCTTAACAAGATTTTCAACAATAACTGCTTTTTGTTCCATGTTTTCCTCGTGTTGTCTAATTATTTTATTTCTGGTAATATCTTATCAGACCAATAATAGATTAGTACATGTAAGTTATAAAGTCAATATAACATTCACAATGAAGGTTACCATATAATATGGAAAAAGAAGAGCTTATTCAGGAAATCATCGAGCTTCAGCGGATGGTTGACCGCGACCGGAGACGACATGAACTGAATACCTGGATGCGCCTGCGACTTACTATTGCCCAGTTGAAGAGCCTGTTCTTCATCAGTAATCATGGTAGTACTAGCCTGGGGAAGTTAGCGGCCGCTCTGCATGTTACACCGACGAACACAACTGGGGTAGTGAACAGAATGCTGAAGCGCGGATTGATAACCCGCAAGACCAGCCCCGATGACCGGCGCGTGCTGCTTCTGCGTACGACCAGCAAGGGCGATCAGTTGGTAGCAAACTTGAGGGAAGGAAGAAGAGAGCGTATGTCCGAAATCTTTAACCGCTTAAGCTATGACGAAGCTGTCGCGCTCCACCAAGCATTGAAATCGTTGGTTAAAATAATTAATGCCTACGAAAGCGAACCGATAAATAAACCTGATTAATTTATTAGCTAAATTGAAATTAATTTGATTTAAACCCTATGTCAACTTATAAACAAGCCCATGGTTCGTGGAATCTCTTCTCGTAAATGATTGGGGGGAACTAATCAATCTTTCTTGCTCGTGCTTTCATTTGAATTTCCCTCCGAAAATGATACTACCTATGACATCTATTGTACACATGGAAAAGCAAACGTCCCGATATTCATTCAATCGTAAGAAAAAAGCTTTTTGTGTATTAGATGCCACTTTTTAGACAATAGTGACAATGCCAATCTACTATGTCTCCGGCCCGGGTTTCTCTATTTTAGATTCCGGGTCAGCCAGTCTATTTCTTAACTCCTCGATGCTAACACTGTACTTTATGGCACTCATTGGAATGTCGTTCAGCTGCCGATTGATTTCAGATAAATCAGCGGTTACCAATCCACCCATTGCGTATACAATAGATTTGATTTGGAAAGCCAAGTCGTTCATAGATCCCAAAATACTACGACTGTTGGTGTCCGCAATTATATTAGAACCTTGGCTACCCAGCATTTGCCTTACTTGCGGATTATCCAATCCATCGCTAATCAGACGCTTCATTAAGCCTAACCTGAACAACTCCCTAAAATCTGCCGAGAGTGGTTTCTTCACCATATGAATGAAGAACGAATAAAGAGTTAAATCGTTGGTGAACAGCACACATTTTTTGTGATCCACCCAAAATAGGTTGGCGTGCCAATCAGACAATCTAGGAGGCTGTGGTGGTACGATTGTGGGCTTGGTTCCAAGTTCCTTCAACAGCTTGGCGGTGCATCTTATAATAGCCATGACTTTTTGAATCAGTATCCACCTCGCTTGGCGCTCCCGATTAACCATTTTACAGGATTCGGGCCTTTATGACTAATCCTCTTCGGTAACACTTTAATTTGACGCAACACGATCCTTTTGCGGGCCGGTCTTTCTAAAGGTAATGATTAAACTACAATTATCATCCATTTTTGTTAGCGGACACCGAAAACCGGCCAGGAAGTCCCCTCCCGGCCTAATTTGAATGTCCGGTGACATCCATTTTCAAAAATACGCGATTATGCAATGTCCAAGAATAAGGTGGAAATCACTTTTCACTATTTTGTTGGATAACTTTTTACTTCTTTGTTAAACTGGGTTATCGTAGGAATCAGATTTATACTAATAGGATCTTTTTAATAATTTTTATATCGAAAAATTTCTGCCATTATCTAGCTTGTCTTGAGCCGGTATCCTACACCCGGTTCAGTGATAATAAACTGTGGGCGTGCAGGTTCAGGTTCAATTTTACGGCGAAGATTGCTGATATTTACATGTAACATATGCAGTTCGTCCCCGTATTCCGGCCCCCATACTTCGCGCAACAGATGGTTATGCGTCAGTACATTCCCTGCATGAGTTACCATCACGCGAAGTAATTCATATTCGGTAGGTGTTAATTGCACCTCATTGTCTGAAACGGTTATTAACCTTCGCGCTAGATCGACCTTCAAACCACCGCTCGTAAATACAGGCTCGCCGGACGTTGGGGTCACGCGCCGCAGAGAGGCGCGGAGTCTGGCCAGCAACTCTCCAACACCGAAGGGTTTAGTTAAATAGTCATCAGCTCCGGCATCGAGCGCGGCGATTTTATCGTTTTCCGCTCCCCTGACCGAGAGGATAATAATCGGTATCTGTGTCCACTCGCGAAGCAGCCGGGTAACTTCGATACCATCTATATCCGGTAAACCTAAGTCGAGAACAATGATATCAGGCTTATCAGCGGCGGCTTTTTCAAGGGCCTCCTGCCCGGCAGCCGCTTCAGAGACATTATAACCCTGAGCCGTCAAGGTTACACGTAAAAACCGCCTGATCGCCGGCTCGTCATCCACTATCAGTAAATGTTCATCAGGCATTCGGCTTCTTCCCCCGGTTAGAATCAGGTTCGGTTATCGGCAGGGTTATTTTGATGCTGGTACCGCCGCCCGGGCGATTTTCAGCGCTCATATACCCGCCGTGAGTGTCTATAATACTCTTACTGATGAACAATCCCAGGCCGGTACCGGTTACATTGTCGGGCCGCTGGACGCGGTAGAATTTGTCAAAAATGCGTGACAGGTCCTGGTCCGGAATACCGACGCCCCGGTCGGCTATTTCGATCTTTACCTGGCTGCCATCTTTCCAGGCTTTAATTCCGATAATAGAACCATCCGGAGAGTATTTAAAAGCGTTTTCCAGGATATTAACTAGTGTTTGCACGATAAGCCCGAAATCTACCGATATAAAAGGCAATTCCGCGGGTATTTCTGTCTCGATTTTATGAGTTCCCACACGGGTGCCGAGCTGGTCCAGGGCTGCGCCGATTAATTCCTGTATATCGGAGGGTTGTTTGAGTATTTTAATCGCTCCGGCTTCTATTCTTGAAACATCGAGCAGGTTGGCTATTAGGTGGTTCAGTTTGTCAGCCTCGTCACGGGCGACCTGGATTAAATTCATCTTGGCAGCATCATCCAGGTGCATCCCTTCCTGCTGCAGACTGCTTAAGACACCGATGATAGATACTAACGGTGTGCGAAGGTCATGCGAGACCGAATTGAGAAGAGCGGTCTGCAGTTTTTCCGTATCCCGCAGGATTTGAGCGCTTTGTGCCTCGCTTGCCAGGCGTATGCTTTCAATAGCCACGGCGGCAAAATCAGCGTAGGCTTCCAGGATATGCTCTTTCTCAAGATTTAATTCGCCGCTGGTATCGGTCATTAATATCGCCATCACGCCTACTATACCCCGGGAAGTAATTAGCGGCAGGTACCGGGCCTTGGCGTTGGGGAGAGTATCCGTTCCATGCCCGACGATGCGCCGGTGTTGAAAAGACCATGTAGCGGCAGCCAGTTCATTTTCATCGATAGAAATACCCGGGACATTGTTAAACGGTCTGAGTATTTCCTCGTTTTGGGGGTCGGGTAAATACACGATAGAATCGTGCCCGAAAGTATCTTTCGCCCTTTTTGTAATAACATCAATGTAAGATTCCAGATTACTGGAAACTGCCAGGTCCCGGCCGAGGGCATAGAGCGCCGCCGTCTCACGCTCCCTGTGCCGGGTGGATTCTGTTTGCCGGCGGACAAGCATGGTTAGGTAACTGATGACGACACCGACTAAAAGTAAAGCAAAGAAAGTAAAGAAATATTGGGTGTCTGCTACTCTGAATGTCAAATAAGGCGGAACATGAAAGAAATCGAATGACAGCACACCGATGACAGACACCAGGATCGAAGGCCCCAGGCCCCACAAATAAGCGGTAATAATGACGCATAACAAATATAATGTAGCAATGGTTGTCGGAGTAAAGGCACCATGCATCAGTTCGCCGATAATTGTCGCCAGAATTACCAGGCCGAGCCCGTAGAGGTACTCCCGCCAATTGAGACGTTGTTCTTTTGCCGGGCTTTCATTCCGTATAGCCTGTGCCGGTTCCCCCCGGCCGCCCACAATAAATACATCGAAATACTCGCTTTTGTTCATAAGTTGGCTTGTAATCGAGCCGCCGAAAAGGTTCTGCCACCATTTTTTCTGTGATTTGCCGACAACTATCCTGGTAATATGATTTTTGGCGGTGAATTCTATTACCGCGTTAACGATGGAATCACCACGGATAGTAGCTACTTTTGCGCCCATTCTTTCCGCCGTCCGTAACGCGGTTGTCAGGCGTTCCTGCTGGTCTTCAGTCAGGTGGGCGCTCGGGGTTTCAACGTAGATGGCATACCATTCCGCCCCTAGAGGATATGCCAGCCGGCGGGCGTTACGCACTACCCTCATACCAGATTGGTCGGGGCTGACACATACCAGGAGACGTTCCGCCGATGGCCACGGGCCGGATATGCCGTGGGTTTTCATATAAGCCAGCGTTTGCCCATCGACATGCTTTCCGGCCGTCCGCAAAGCAAGCTCCCGCAGGGCGATTAGATTACCTTTACGGAAAAATGACTCGATTGCCGCGGCAATCTGTTCCGGTATATAGATTTTACCTTCTTTAAGTCTTTGTATTAACTCGTCAGGAGGAAGGTCTACCAGTTCGATTTCTGTAGCGCTATCGATAAAACTATCAGGTACAGTTTCGCGCACCCAGACGCCTGTGATCTGCGCCACGGCGCCACGCCCACTTTCGATGTGCTGGATATTAAGTGTCGTATAAATATCGATTCCCGCTTCGAGAAGTTCCTGGATATCCTGGTAGCGCTTGGGATGGCGGGAACCGGGGGCATTATCGTGGGCAAGTTCATCAACTAGTGCCAGTTTTGGATGCCGCTTTAAAACCGCATCGACATCCATTTCAGTCAGTTTAATGCCACGGTATTCCACGTTGCGGCGCGGGACGATTTCAAGACCCTCAAGGAGAGTTTTTATTTCGACCCGCCCGTGGGTTTCCACCACTGCCACCACGACATCGGTATCTTTTTTCTTCAGGCGCGCGGCTTCGAGCATGGTATAAGTCTTACCCACGCCGGGAGCGTAACCGAGAAAAACTTTTAGCTTGCCGCGCTTTTTTTGCGCTTCCTCGGCTTTAACCTGAGTCAGCAGTTCGTCGGGGTCAGGGCGGGTATACTCTTCAGTCATGCGATGCACGTCTCCATAGAAATTCTATACTTAATGACGTGCGAAGTCTAACGTAATGCATCTAACGCAAGATTCAGCTTTAATACATTAACACGCGGTTCCCCAAGAATGCCGAACTGGCGGCCTTCAGTATATTGATTTACCAGTGTTTGTACCTTGTCTGCGCTTAAGCCGCGGTATCTTGCGACACGGGCAACCTGGTAATTAGCGGCGGCAATGCTGATAGCTGGATCGAGGCCGCTTCCTGAAGATGTAACCAGATCCACAGGAATCGGAGAAGCATTATCCGGATCTACAGCTTTTAGGGCATCAATACGGGCTTTCACTTCATTCAGAAGGGCAGGATTGGATGGTCCTAAGTTAGATCCGGAGGAAGCAGCTGCATTGTATGGGATATGGTGATGTCGCCGAGAGCCTGCCCCAGAAATATTTCGGGTCGCTGAAAGGCTGCCCGATTAAATCTGATCCGACACCCGTTCCATTTTCCGTGATAAGGCTGCCGTTAGCCTGATGGTTAAAAAACGCCTGCGCGATGCCGGTCACGAATAAAGGATATATTATCCCCGTAATAACCGTGAATATTCCTAAAAATATAAGGGCTATTTTAAGCTGTCGCCACATAAGTTTTATCTTTTACCTCCGCTTCACACCAGGTGTAAAGCCACCAGGATCATATCGATTAATTTAATGCCGGCGAACGGGGCAATCAACCCGCCTACGCCATAGATCAACAGGTTGTCACGCAAAAGCCTGGCCGCGCCTAACGCCCGGTACGGCACGCCGCGCAGGGCCAGTGGCACCAGCATCATAATAATCAACGCGTTAAAGATTACCGCCGAGAGTACGGCGCTTTCAGGCGTCGCCAGGTGCATAATATTCAAAGCGCCGAGCGCCGGGTAAGTGGTAGCAAATGCCGCCGGGATAATGGCAAAGTACTTGGAAACATCATTAGCGATGCTGAAAGTGGTCAGCGAACCGCGCGTCATTAGTAATTGCTTGCCCGTCTCCACAATTTCGATGAGCTTTGTTGGGTTGCTGTCGAGATCGATCATATTCGCGGCTTCCCTCGCCGCCTGCGTACCGGTATTCATCGCGACGGCTACGTCTGCCTGTGCAAGGGCCGGGGCATCGTTAGTGCCGTCGCCGGTCATGGCAACCAGCTTTCCCCCGGCCTGGTGCTCGCGTATCAGCTTGAGCTTGGTTTCCGGGGTCGCCTGCGCCAAAAAGTCATCTACTCCGGCCTCGGCGGCAATAGCAGTCGCCGTCAGCGGATTGTCCCCGGTAATCATGATTGTCTTAATCCCCATTTTCCGCATCTGTGAAAAGCGCTCTTTTATCCCGCCCTTAACAATGTCTTTAAGGAGAATAACGCCGATAATCTGACCGTTACGCGCTACAACCAGGGGTGTGCCGCCGTTCCGGGCGATATTATCGGTAATTATTTTTAGTTCATGAGGTTCACTCCCGCCTTGCTGGCGGACATAAGCTGTAATGGCATCCACCGCGCCTTTGCGGATACTTAATCCGTCAAGGTCTACACCGCTCATGCGTGTTTGGGCGGTAAACGGGATAAATTTCATGTTGTGGTCTTTTTCAGCGGGAACACTTCCCTGCAGCCCGTATTTTTGCTTCGCCAGGATCACAATACTGCGGCCTTCCGGAGTTTCATCCGCCAGTGAAGCAAGCTGGGCAGTCTCGGCCAATTCACGGTTGGATATGCCAGTGACGGGAATAAATTCCGTTGCTTCACGGTTACCGAGGGTGATAGTGCCGGTCTTATCCAAAAGCAAAACATCTACATCGCCCGCTGCCTCCACGGCCCGCCCCGACAAGGCTATTACATTGCGCCGGATAAGGCGGTCCATGCCGGCGATACCGATGGCCGGTAAAAGCCCGCCGATAGTTGTGGGAATAAGGCATACTAACAGGGCTATCAGCACGGCAATAGTAATAGGAGTACCTTGAAGGTTTACATTCACGGCAAACAGGGAAAAAGGCAATAGCGTCATGCAGACAACCATGAAAACGATGGTGAAGGCCGCTAAAAGGATATTCAGAGCAATTTCATTGGGCGTCTTCTGTCGCTTGGCGCCTTCTACCATATTAATCATACGGTCGAGGAATCCTTCGCCGGGATTGGCAGTTACCCGAACTACCAGCCAGTCTGAAAGAACGCGCGTCCCGCCGGTCACGGCGCTGCGGTCTCCGCCGGACTCACGGAACACAGGAGCGCTTTCGCCGGTGACAGCGCTTTCATTGACCGAGGCGATACCTTCGATGACCTCGCCGTCAGCGGGAATAATATCGCCGGCCTCAACCAGGTAAACGTTATTTTGCCGGAGCTCGCTGGAAGATACCATTTCATACTTTGCCCCGTATTTCGGTTGGCTGAGAAGTTTGGCCTGGGTTTCTTTTCTCGTGCGCCTTAAGGCATCCGCCTGCGCTTTGCCGCGGCCTTCAGCCAGTGCTTCAGAAAAGTTGGCAAAAAGTACGCAAAGCCATAGCCATAAAGCGATGCCGCCAATGAAACCTGCCGATGCTTCGCCGTGGCCGGTAAGAGCTTCAATCCATAAAACAGACGTTAAGACGCTGCCAATTTCAGTTACGAACATAACAGGATTCCGTAACGTATAGCGCGGGTTTAATTTTTTGAAAGCTTCCAGAATCACCCGGCGGTACAGTCGTGTCCCAAGCTGCGGGTTTCTTTTAGCTGTTTCTTTCAGTTCCTTTTGTGCATCCAGTGTCATTTTCCACTACCTTAAAAGTAAATGTTCTATGATGGGCCCCAGAGACAAAGCCGGAAGAAAACTCAACGCCCCGACGATTATCACTACGGCAATGAGCCAGAAGATAAAAAGTGGGGTATGTGTCGGTAAGGTACCTGAAGTTTCCGGGATTTTTTTCTTCTGTACTAGCGAACCGGCTATAGCCAGGGCAGGAATGGCGGCCCAATAACGCCCGAAGAACATGGCAATACTTTCGCCAACGTTAAGAAATGTATTTGAGCCAAAACCGGCGAAGGCGCTGCCATTGTTGTTGCTGGTGGAAGAAAAAGCATACAGCACCTCGCTAAAGCCGTGGGCACCAGGGTTAAAAATTCCTGCTTGACCTCCGGATGTCGCGATAGCAATTGCCGTGCCTAACAGGGTGAGTACTACCGGAACCAGCACTATCAGGGAAGCCATTTTCATCTCATAAGCTTCAATTTTCTTTCCAAGATATTCGGGAGTGCGTCCTATCATCAAACCGGCGACAAAGACGGCGACGATGACGAAGGCCAGCATGCCGTATAAGCCGGAGCCGATGCCGCCGTAGACCACCTCGCCAAGCTGCATCAGCCACATGGGCACCAACCCTCCGAGCGGTGTAAAGGAATCGTGCATCGAATTTACCGAACCGTTGGAAGCACCGGTTGTGGCCGCGGCCCAAAGCGCCGAGTTAACTGAACCGAAGCGCACTTCCTTGCCTTCCATGTTGCCGCCGGACTGTAGGCTGCTGGCTGCCTGGTTAACGCCAATCGAAGTCAGCGCTGGGTTGCCCCTTTGCTCCGACCATACACATAATGACATCATGACGACGAAAATAATCGTCATTGCCGCCAGAAGTGCCCAGCCTTTACGCGTATCTCCAACCATTTTCCCGAAGGTATAACATAACGCCGCCGGAATAAGCAGGATGGCCAGCATTTCAAGGAAATCAGATAGGGGAGTGGGATTTTCGAAGGGATGGGCCGAGTTCACATTAAAGAAACCACCGCCGTTCGTACCGAGCATTTTAATCGCTTCCTGTGAAGCGACCGGACCAACCGCCAGAGTCTGCTGATTGACCGTCTGATTATTGGAATCACGGGTCGCCTGCAGAAGTGATACAGTATGACTGCCGCTGAAGGTTTGGACTACGCCCTGCGAAACTAAAACTATCGCCAGGATGATAGACAGCGGCAGAAGAACATAAAGAATGCTGCGCGTCATGTCAACCCAGAAATTTCCTAACGTTTTGGATGAATGTCGCACGAAACCGCGCACCAGCGCGACCAGAATGGCAATCCCGGCGGCGGCGGAAACAAAGTTATGGACCGCAAGGCCGAGCATCTGCGTCAGATAACTCATGGTGGTCTCTCCGCCGTAGTTTTGCCAGTTAGTATTGGTATTAAAACTGATGGCAGTATTAAAGGCGGTAGCAGGCTTCACGCTTCCTAGCTTCTGGGGATTGAGTGGCAGCACGCCCTGGAGACGTTCGATGGCATACAGGGTAATGATTCCCGCCAGGGTGAAGAACAGCAGGGCTAAAGTGTATTGTTTCCAATTCATTTCTTCATCGGCCTTAATACCCAACAGGCGGTAGATGAAGCGCTCTGCCGGGCTGATAACACGTGTAAGGAATACCCGTTCTCCCTGAAAGGCACGTGCCATATAAGAACCAAGCGGTTTGACGAGTAATAAAAGAATGACCAGATATAACGCAATTTGAAGCCAGTCGAAGAATGTCATTTGAACCACTCCGGCTTAAGCAGGGCAATGATGAGGTAAACCAGCAAGCAAAGAGCAATAATCCCTGAAAACAAATAAAGAAGGTTCATGTTATTGCCTCATCAGGCTCTGGCATATAAGCACCAGCCCGATTGTAATCAGAACGAAGACAAAAGCCAGAATTAAATAGACGAAATCATTCACAGGTTCTATCTTAGCGGGATAATGGTCAAGAAAGTGTCAAAAAAAATAATCCGCACGTCAAGAAATTATCAAGGAATAGTATTTATACTAAAACCTCATCCATAGGAAGTTTTTCAATATGCTATTCTTTTTCAAATTAAGGTTGACAAACGTGCTAGTTCTTGAAATTTAACGTTGTGACTTTTTGTGCAGCTGGACTAATATTGCACAAAACCGAGTTTTGTGGGGTAATAATCCGATGATTTGTTACCTCTGAACAAAATTGCGCTTTTATTTTAGTTGGCAATAAAAATGAGCAGCTAAATTTGAATTCTATAATCCAGAAATAAGGGTATCTTGTGAATCGGTTTAACCTTTTTTCCCCGGCAATTTCGGCTGCCAGGTCTTATCGGCATCTTTAAATTTTCTATTATATTGCATGGTATTAACGAAGTCATAAAAGATAATAGGTTTAGTCACTTTTTTGTATATCAGCGGGCAGTGATATAACCCGGCTGGAATGAACACCGTGGTGTATTTAGTAAATGTATACGTTTCTTTGCGCACTCCGTCTTCACTAATCGTAAAGTCTATTTCCCGCCTAGATCAAGCATGTTTTTGGGGTCGCCGCCGAGGAAAACAAGATACTGATCGAACTCATGTTTATGGGTTTCCATTTCGTCTACGTAAGGTTTTTCAATGCATTTCCAGTACATCCAGAAATTTTTATTACCGTAATTTTCATCGCAATATAAGACTGGTATCGGCGCGGTTACTTCAGCGTGGAAAGAAGGGCGTGTCGTATTCGTCCTGATATATTTTGCGGTTTGCAGCGCTGCCATATTACCTCCTCGTAAAAAGACTAGTATTTCGGATTCTTGTAAACTATTTTCCCACCTACTATCGTATAAAAGATAGGAATTTCATGTATCTTATTGGGGTCGATGGTTAATATGTCATCCTTGATAATTGTGAAATCAGCCAACTTTCCCACTTCAATTGAACCTCTGACGTGATCCTGGTGGTCCTGCCAGGCGCCGTTAATAGTGTAAGCACGGATCGCCTGTTCTACGGTGATGCACTGTTCCGGCCCGATTACTTTACCCGTGGCTTTGTCTTTGCGCAACACAGCCGATTCTACGCCCTGTCTCCAGTCCGGGTAAGTTACAGATGCGTCCGAACTGTTACTGACATTAACGCCTTTATCGAACAGTGTCTTTAACGGCCAATGATAGGCCGACCTTTTCTCGCCCGTAATACCGACCATAAGATTGCCGATGGTCCATTTGATGGCGGATTGTACATTAGCACCAATATTGTTTTTCGCCATGCGCTCGATACATTGGGGTGTAGCGTAATCAGTGTGGATGATATAATGGCGGGCGTCCCAGAGACGTTCTTTTAATGCTGCGATATAGCCGTCAACACAGGCATCAATACCCTTATCGCCGGTAACATGGATACCGATCTGGAAACCATGTGTGCTCGCGTATTTAATCATGCTTTGCAGCATATCGTAACGTTCTTCATCGGTATTACCTTCGACAAGCAGTTGCCCATGTCCTCCGCCGATATAATCTTCATACATATAAGCGGTCTTGGACGGCGGGATGCCATCGGCAAGGAGCTTGAGACCGGAAATCCTTAGCCATTCATTGCCGAAGCCGGTGGCCGTACCTGCATGGTCGACAACGTCTTTAACCGTTGTCAGGGAAGGCCCGCCGGAAATCATGCAATTGACACGAAGGGTAAATTTACCCTGGTTATAAAGATCAGTATAAATCCGGATAATCTCCGGGATTAGGCCTGGTTCCGTGACGCAGGTGATACCCAGCGAGTTAAGCTCTGTCATGGCATTAAGGATGCCGGTTTTACGTTCTTCCTCGGTCGGTGGTGGAATAAAAGCCCGCACGGGGAAAGTCATTTCAAACAGGATGCCAGTTGGTTCTCCGTTAGCACCTTTCTGGATGAACCCCTGCGGCGGCTGGGGAGTATTTCTATTTATTCCGGCTATTTCCAGCGCTTTGCTGTTGACCAGCAAAACGTGGCCAGAAAATTCTGTCAAAGCGATGGGGTTGTCCGGACTGATAGGGTCAAGATCATTGCGGGTAGGCCAGTGGTCCGGATCGCCTTTTGTTTCCTCCAAAAAGCCGCGATCCCATCCCCACCCGGAAATCCATTTACCCGGTACTGCTTCCTTGATTCTGGCGGCTACGGCTGCTTTGATATCGGCGATAGATTTAATGACCGGATAACCAAGATCGAGTTGCATGGGTGGCCGCTCCAGCCCGAAGCCATTGAGATGGCAGTGTGCATCATTGATGCCCGGCAGAACGGTAGCCTCTTTTAAATCCATGACTTGGGTATTTTCACCCACAAGCTTTTTTATATCTGCGTTCGAGCCGACGCCGGTGATTTTATCGTCTTGGGTGGCAACTGCTTCGGCAACAGAAAAATCGCTGTCCACGGTAACAATTTTACCGTTAATTATAACCATATCAGGGTTTAACGACTGCCACTCAGACTTCGTCTTTTTCATCATATTCAACTCTCCAAAGGTCGCGTTTTTTTGAAAGAACAATTTTAATATTTCTTACATATATCTATCAGGATATCGGTTGCTTTATCAAGGTAATCTTTTGTTATCACTAACGACGGCATGTATCTTATCACGTTGTGATAGCGCCCGGCAGGTACGCAGGTAACCCCCGCATTAAGTAAATCCCCCAGCACAGCTCCTACTTTGTCTGAAGAAAGTGGTCCTTTCGCGGCTTTATCAGCTACCAGTTCGATGCCGATGAAAAAGCCGCGACCGCGTACGTCGCCGATGATATCGATATTTTTTGCAGCTTCCTGAAGCTTGGCAACTGCTTCGGCGCCCAATTTGCCTGCCCTGCCCATAAGGTTATCTTCCTTGTTGGTGATAATATCGATATTGGTGATGCAGACTACACATGACAGTGCGTTAGCCGCGAAAGTCCCGGGTTGTGATTGTTCCGGCATTTTAAGTCCGATATCCGACCTGACAGTCAGCCCAGCCATCGGGAGATCGCCCCCCATGCCCTTACCCCAGGTAATCATGTCCGGCACAACATTGCTGTGTTCGATGGACCACATTTTACCGCTGCGTCCGGAGCCCGCTTGCACTTCATCCGCTATAAAGATACAGCCCTTTTTCTCGCAGGCTTTTTTGATTGCCTCAAGGTAACCGGGGGGAGGAATAAGGTAACCGCCCTCGCCCTGTTGCGGCTCGATAATCAGCGCCGCAACATCGTTGGCAGCGGTATAAGGTGTATTAAGAACATAATCTACATATTTAGCGCATTGCAGGTCGCAGTCTGGGTATTTGAGGCCGAAACAACAACGATAGCAGTATGCATATGGCACGTGAATGATATCGGATATAGCATGACCGTAGCTTCGGTATCCGTCGCCGGTAGTAAGTGACCCGGAACCGTACCACACGCCATGATAGGCCCCGTGGAAGGCGACGATCTGGGCTTTTCCTGTCGCGAAACGCGCGTACTTCATCGCCGTTTCTACGGCACCGCTGCCACTCTGCGTGAAATAGGTTATACAATCACCGGCCAGGCCTTTCGGCATAATACCAGATATTTTTTTTGCTAGTTCCGTGCGGCGGCTGTGTACCGCTTCAATGGCATGCATGATTTTACCCATCTGTTTTTCCATGGCTTTGATAACCAGAGGGTGCCGGCGGCCTACCACACTGACGGCCACACCGGCTGTCATATCGATAAAAAGGTTGCCATCAGGATCTTTGACCGTGGCTCCCAAGCCATCATCCCAAACCGGGGGATTGGCACTGCCAGGTCGGGTCAACGATTCATATTTTGGTACATCTGCAAGCACTTTCATTGACTTAGGACCGGGTATCCTGGTTACTATTTTGGGCGCATCAGAGTAAGATAGCTTGGCCAGTTCAGTTTCAGAAATCATATTTTCCTCCGGAGTTACATTAATATTTCAGGCTGCGATAACGGATTCATACGGAATATATTTAAATCCCACTGCATCCGCAACCGGTTTGTTCGTAAGTTTGTTTTTATAGATATTCAAACCCTTACGTAACGGAATATCTTCACGCAGGGCGGCTTCATATCCTGAATTTGCCAGCTTTAAGATATATGGCAAAGTTGCATTCGTTAAAGCAAAAGTGGAGGTCCGTGCGACGCATCCCGGCATGTTAGCCACGCAATACTGGATCACGCCGTCTACCTGGAAGACGGGAGCATCGAAGGTGGTAGCTTTGGAAGTCTCGAAACAGCCTCCTTGGTCAATTGCCACGTCCACCATGACCGAGCCTTTTCTCATTTCAGAAATCATTTTACGGGTCACCAGTTTTTTAGCTTTGGCTCCTGGCACCAGCAGCCCACCGATTACGACATCAGCTTTGATCATAGCTTGTTCGATGTTATCTGCATTTGAAGACAGGAGTGTAATCCTGCCTCCGAGGACATCATCAAGATAACGCAGTTTCTCCAGGCTTATATCCAGCAATGTGACATGAGCGCCCATGCCCAGCGCGATTTTAGCAGCGTTTTGCCCGACCGTTCCTCCGCCAATGATAACGACTTTACCGGGTTTGACGCCCGGAACACCGCCCAGTAAAACACCGCTGCCGCCATTTTCTTTCTCTAAATAACGCACCGCAATCTGGACAGATAACTTACCCGCAATTTCACTCATGGGAGTGAGAAGAGGTAAAGAACCGTTATCCAATTGCACTGTTTCATAGGCAATACCGATGACGCCCTGTTTTAACAATGCTTCGGTAAGTTCCGGCGCGGGAGCCAGATGCAGGTAGGTAAATAGAAGCTGACCCGGCCTGAGGAGGCCGTATTCAGGCGGTAGTGGCTCTTTAACTTTTACAATCATTTCAGCCTCTTTGAAAATGAGTTCGGCTGTAGGAATGATGGTTGCGCCTGCCGCTCCATATTCGGCGTCAGTGATGCCGGCTCCCTCACCGGCTCCTTTCTAATCAGTATCCGGTGTCCGTGTTCTGTCAGGGCTCTTACGCCGGCAGGGACCATAGCGACCCGGTACTCGTTATTTTTTATTTCCTTTGGAACGCCAACAATCAAGGAAAATACTCCTTTATCTTATCTTTTGAAATCAGAAAACGATTGATCTAAATCAAGCCTGCGTCATAGACGATTTTCCCGCCTGTAATCGTCAATAATATCTTCGATTGATTGATCTTGTGAGGGTCCATGGACAAAATATCCCGGTCGATAATGCAGAAGTCAGCGTATTTCCCCGACTCGATGGAACCTTTAACAGTTTCCATATGGTCAAGCCAGGCGCCATTGAGTGTATAGTTCCTGATTGCTTCAGGTACGGTGATGCATTGTTCCGGGCCGCTGACTTTGCCGGTAGCTTTGGATTCTCGCAGAACCGCCGCCTGGATGCCGTTTCTCCAATCGGGGTAAGTTACCGGGGCATCAGAACTATCCGCTACGTGGATGCCGTTGTCCAGCATGGTGCGTTCAGGCCATTCGTATCCCGCTCTTTCCGGGCCTACAACTGAGTCCATCAACCCTGAAATTGTCCATTTAATCAACGATTGGACGTTCATTCCGAGTTCATACCCAGTACGTTTACCGAACTTTCCAACCTTCTCTATCGTTTCCGGTCGGACATAATCGCTATGAATGGTATAGTGCCGGGCATCCCATGGGTCCTCTTCGATACATTTCATATACTGGTCATGGCACACATCCGCTGTCCTGGAGCCAGTGCAATGGATCCCAACCTGGTACCGGTTTTGATGTGCAAGAATTATTAGAGTTCTCAAATTCTGTTCCTGTTCTTCAGTAGTTTTTCCGTCAATCGTTAAACTTCCCACGCCCCCATCAAGGTAATAGCCGTCATACATCCAGGCTGTTTTTAATGGTGGAATTCCATCGGCCACTAATTTAACTCCGACGATCCTCAGCCACTCGTTCCCGAAGTTATGCCGGGTGCCAACGTATTTCAATGCCTGCTTTGTGCTGTCAACAGCGTTTCTGCTGCGGTCTTCCGGGTCCGGTCCCATACCTCCCAGAGATAAAAGCATATTTACTCGGCAGGTCCACCGGTTTTCTTTGGAAAAGTCATTATAAGCGTCATTGTAAGTAGCGATTTTATTACGTTCGACACCGGCATCGGTAAAGCTGGTTATCCCCAATGAATTAAGTTCAGCCATCGCCAATGGTATAGCGGTTTTTCTCTGCTGATATGTCCAGGGAGGAATTGCTATCCCGACCATAAAGCTGGCTTTTTCATACAGGAGACCCGTAGGCTCGCCGGTAGCAGGGTCCTTTTCGATGATACCGCCTACCATGTCCGGTGTATCGCTGGTAATACCGACCAGTTTCAATGCCAGGCTATTGCACCATGATCTGTGTCCTGAGTATTCAACCAGATAGACCGGGTTGTCCGGAGCAACTTTATCCAGGTCTTCTTTAGTCGGTTTCCGGTTGGGGTTTGCCTGGCACTCCTTTAAATAACCCTGGTCCCAGCCTTCGCCCTGTATCCATTCTCCCGGCTTGGCATTTTTGACTTGTTTTTGTACCATGTTTACAATGTCAGCGATAGATTTAACCACCGGGTACCGTGTCTCGAGTTTAAAGGGAGGACGGGTCAGAGCCCAGTCGGACATATGGCAGTGGGTATCGTTAATGCCAGGCAGTGCCGTGGCGCCCTGTAAATCAAGGATGCGTGTTTGTTTGCCTGCTAGGGCCCGTATATCTTCGTTAGAACCGACCGCGACGATTTTATCATCTCTGACTGCTACTGCCCGGGCAATCGTAAACAGAGGATCGACCGTTATCACGTTGCCGTTGATAAGGATCAAGTCTGCCAATGACAATCCGAAATATTCTCTTGCCGGCTTCATATATATCTCCAATGAAATGTTATTAGCCTGGTATATAAAATGTACTTTCGCCGGAATACGATGTAAATAGCTCGTAACAGCTATTTTTCAACTTTCAGGTTTGACAAAAAAATACTCCGCTGATACAATCATTGGCGTCCTGCGTTATCCTGAAAATGTAATTGGACGTACTTATGGAAAGACTAAAAGGTAAAGACGTTGATGAAATATTCAACCTGATGCAGCACTACCCTACTCCTGTAAAAACCGGCGATGACACTATACGGTTTTTTCAGGAAACCAAGAAAACTTTCGACTCCGATGAACTGGTTTTTCTTTACCCCAATAACCAGACTAATGGAATAGATATAAATCGCTCCTTCAGTCTTCAACAAAAAAATTCATTCCTCTCACGGTATGCCGATTATTTCTGGCGTTATGACCCGGTTTTTAGCGCTGAACTAAGTTTCGAACAGCATACGCTGGCTTTCCGAACACAAGATGTCATGCCATACAAACATTTTATTAAGTTGAAATACTATAGCGATTTTCTCCAACCTCAAAACCTTTTCAGCGAGCTGGTCATCCGCCTCTTTTTTAAGTCTTTCTTTCTCGGTGCGATATCTTTACTAAGGTCGAAAAATAAGCCTTTGTACGATAAAAAAGATATTCGGAAAGCTGAGCTTCTGATTCCTTATATCGTTAACACGATCGATGTAGGGGATATATTTTCCAGGGGTTTCGAAGAACAAAAACTCTTCGAGCAATGGCTGGAGTCCCAGGCCGAGGGAATTATCCTGTTAGATGCGGATTTCCGCACTCTATACCATAATTCCCGTGCCGATTTGTTTTGCCTGTTAATTACTGGCCGAAAAAATCCTTCGGTGACAGACGCCGATTTAAGGATGATTTCCATTCCGGACGTAATTATCCAGGACTGCAGGTGCCTGGCTAGATCACACCAGGATAAAAATTCACCCGGTTACGATAACAGAATTGTGAATCTGGGGAACCAGAAACGGTATCATCTGCAGTATTTCACGTTCAACCCGGATAACGAAAACTCCAGACCGAGTTACATTATTGTTATCAACGACTTGACAAGATACGGGATGGATACCGAGGAAATCATTTTCAGCCAGGCCAAGTTAAGTACCCGCGAAGCCATTGTCGCCAGATATGCCGGCATGGGCTGGACGAATAAAGAGATAGCCGACGGTGTCCATTCCAGCCCGTTTACGATTCAAAATCAGCTGAAGAAGGTCTTTGAGAAGACCGGCCTGAAAAACCGCACGCAGCTTGCCAATCTCATGAAATACTCGGATAGTATTCACCCGAAGGATTAGGGACTCTTTTAGTTAGAGTTGTGTGTACCGGTTACTGGTTACCACGCTGAAGTGAAAAATCGGCTTATCTATACGTCTCACATAAAGAGGACAATGCTTTACATCCGGTGGAACAAAAATCATACAGCTCTTGTTAATAATGAATTTTTCATCTTCCATCCAGAATTCTACTTCACCGCCCATGTCATGCGGGTTATCATAATCACTGCCGAATAGCCCGATGATTTCAGGAACATCATGCTTGTGCTGGAAATACTGTTGCTCAGCCGGGGCTTTGACAAACCAGCAGCAATTCATTTGGAAAGCGCCAGGAGCTATTCTATCATCTACCCAGAGTATCAAGTGGTTCCATTCTTCCAGTTTTTTAATCGTCTCCGGAGTAAATTCCTGTGGCGTGTGCTTGGTGGCGACAATGTATTTTGCCCATTTTGACTCAGCCATATAGTTGCTCCTGTTTTTTTACTTATAAATTTACGTTCCGTAGAGTAGTTATTCAATAGCTTAAAACAGCTATTTATTTACTTTTTGTCATCGAGAAACAATCAATACCATACCGCCGCTTGTCTCTTGAAAAATAGCTTAAACGAGCCATTGTAAAGCCCTTTTCCCGATGTTTAACTATATACCGTACGCCGCTGATAAAAATATTTATCGCCGCTATCGTTAAATTTAGCCGATAGCCGAAATATTTTTAGTCTCCTTTTACTTCTTTTGAAATATTTAACCGGACAATAATGTAAATTTTGCGGACTGGAGAGGTCCTAATAAAAGGAGGTAACGGTGAAAATACTGTATGTTTGCCTAGCGATTTTGTTACTGGGTGCTTTAATCTTCACCGGGTGCGGTACGGCATCTACATCTACATCCACATCCACAAGCACCTCACCTTTAACTAGTTCAACTTCAATTGCGACCAGCACACCATCTTCAACAGTTGCCACATCAACAACATCTTCACAACCCGCGGCAGCAGTGCCGCAAGCCGGTGGTACATTAAGATTGATCGATGATAGGCCACCGAATGGTTCGCTAGGCTGGTTCGCGGAACCAGGACCGCCTGCAGGCTCGTTTTCTTTCCTCATGTTCGAGTCACTGGTCAGTCCTCAATATAGCGGAACGGTTCTGCCACAGCTAGCATCAAGCTGGGATATTGCCCCAGACCAGACTTCGATTACTTTCCATTTGCAGCAAAATGTAAAATTCCATGATGAATCGGATTTCAATGCCACAGTGGCTAAATGGAATATCGACCAGTATATCGCCGCTCATATGCCCGCAACTCAAGATGTTAGCTCCGTCGATGTAGTTGATGATTACACGATTAAGGTTAATTTGAGTGTTTATCACAATACAATTTTATATGATCTGTCTTCAATTACTATGGTTTCCGAAGCAGCCTATAATGCTAATGGCGGTGATAATGGTGGTAAAGATTATCTGAGATGGCACCCGGTCGGGACCGGTCCTTTCAAAATGGACACTTATACACCGGATCAATCTATAAAATGTGTCAAGTTTACCGATTACTGGCAAAAGGGTAAGCCCTATCTGGATGCCGTTCTCGTAACATGGGTTTCCGACCCCAATACCGCTTCCGCTTCTCTCCAGGCTGGTGAGGCAGACGTGATGATCGGCAACTCACCCCAAATCTTTTCCGACCTGAAACAGAAAGGGTTTGATATAATCAGCACTTTTACCGGGGCCATAACTCTTATCCCTGATAGTAAAAATGCGGATTCTCCTCTCGCCAATGAAAAAGTCCGCGAAGCAATCGACTATGCTATCAACCGTGATGGATTGGTTAAAGCTAAAGGCTACGGCATGTGGGTCCCGACATATCAGTTTGCCGACCCAACTTCCTCGGCTTATATCCAAGACCTGCCTCCTCGCACCTATAACCCGGATAAAGCCAAGGAACTGCTGACAGAAGCAGGATACCCGAATGGATTTTCAATGACCCTTTACGGCGATAGCTCGACCACGGATAAAGACACGACTGTCGCTATGCAAAGCGACCTGCAGGCTATTGGTATCAAAGTAGATCTGGCTTGGCTCGATTTTGCCGGGTTTGTACAATACGTTATGCAGGGTTGGAAAGACGGGATGCTCGTCTGCGCCAACGGATTTTCTCCCAATATGAACTCGGGTATTGATATGGTATGGTCGCAAAAGGCCATGTTCTTCCCGAGCGTTCTCAAAACAGATACGGATGAACAATTGATTGAAGCAGCCAGGAGCTCGAAAGATTATGATCCTGCGCTGGTGCAAAAAATACTTAATGAAATTTATGGCGAGGTCATGTTCAGCCCGGTATATTGCATCATCCGCGGTGTGGCTACGACGAATAACGTTCATGACTCCGGATTCCTGGTACCTTACGGCCCGTCATCATGGCAACCCGCTAATGCATGGATAAGTAAATAGTTTAATCTTACTGCACTCTCCCGGGGAGGAAGGCAAGCCTCTCCCCGGGAGAGCTTTTAACTGCATAAAAGACTTCGCAGATTACAGGCCTGAACACTTACCAAACTTGAGCAGGATGAATTAACTTGAGAACATATATCATTCGCCGCCTGATTTATTCAATCATAGTTCTTATAATAGTTACGCTACTGGTCTTCCTGGCAATGCATTTGCTTCCCGGTGATCCGATATTAGTTTATGTCTCCTCCGGGCAACTTACACAGTCAACTCCTGAAGCCATTGCTGAGCTCCACCATGAATACGGGTTAGACAAGCCTTTAATGGTGCAATATTTCAATTGGATAGGCGGAATTTTCCACGGAAACCTCGGGATTTCAATCTCGCGCCACATGCCTGTGACCGAACTATTAAAGCAAAAGTTGCCCATAACACTGTATTTGTCATTAATGGCATTATTAATCAGCATTATATTGGGAATACCGGCTGGGATATTAAGTGCCATTAGGCGCGGGACCTGGATAGATAATATCGTTACTATTATCGCGAATGCCGGAATTACTATACCGTCTTTCTGGCTGGGCGTCATTCTGATCTATATATTCTCTTTGAAACTCCACTGGCTTCCTACTTCCGGATACACTTCGCCTTTTGTTGACCTTGGAAAAAGTATGTCTCAAGCGGCAATGCCGGTCTTTTGCGATGCTATTTTTTCTATCTCGGCGTTCACCCGGCAAACGCGCTCAAGTATGCTGGAAGTTATGCGCCAGGATTATATCCGCACCGCCTGGTCGAAGGGTTTAAAAGAACGTTTGGTGATTACCCGGCATAGCATCAAAAATGGGCTGATCCCAGTAGTTACACTGATCGGTTTGTCTCTCAGCATGGTTGTCGGCGGCTCGGTTCTCATCGAAACCGTATTTAACATTCCCGGCCTCGGGCGACTGCTGGTACAAGCTGTCTTTGCCAAGGATTACCAGATAGTGCAGGGGTTTGTACTTATAGTTGCAGTCTTAATTTTATTAATCAATTTGATAGTAGACGTATCCTACGGATGGTTTGACCCCAGAATCAGATATGAATAGATAAAATAGGAGTTTGGACCGTGGTCCAGGCAGAAACATTAGCTAATAATATAGAAACGCTCCATATAAGTGAATTCCAACGAATGCGGAGGGTATTTTTTGGAAGATGGCTAGTCATATTCGGTATGGTTATTATTCTTATTATAGTAATAATGGCTATATTTGCACCCTTAATAGCGCCTCATGACCCGTACCAGGAAAACCTGGACCAGACTCTACTACAGCCATCCCGTCAGCATCTTCTTGGTACGGATTCACTTGGGAGAGACACATTTAGCCGTATTATATATGGCTCACGGAATTCGCTTATGGTTGGAATTGTAGCACTCGGCATCGCAGCTTCAATCGGTATGACGATAGGACTAATAGCCGGTTATTTCGGGGGCTGGATAGATAATATTTTAATGCGATTTGTTGATGCCCTTATGTGCTTTCCCATGATCTTACTGGCGCTAGTTATTGCTATCTTGTTAGGGAACGGCCTAAAGAATGTCATGATCGCCCTCGGCGTAGCAATGCTGCCAGGCTATGCCAGGTTAATGTGCGCTCAAGTACTCAGCATCAAAGAAAATGATTATATTTTAGCCGCACGTTCAACCGGCGCCAGTAATTTCCGAACGATCATTCGTCATGTTTTTCCAAATTGCTTGCCGCCATTGATAGTTTTGATCACCATGCAAATCGGCGCTGCTATCCTGGCAGAGGCTGGACTTAGTTTCATAGGGGTTGGGATTCAACCGCCGAATGCTGCCTGGGGCACTATGGTTAGTGATGGTCAATCATACCTGATGACAAATCCACTTCTTTCAGCGGCTCCGGGCATCGCCATTATTCTGGTAGTTTTTAGCTTCAATATGGTTGGCGATGGTTTACGGGACGCTTTGGACCCGAGATTAAGAGGGACGATTTAGACCGTCGATCAAGACTGAATGTGTTTGAATCAATATCAGAAGGTTGCCAGGATAACGCATTGCAATAATCGTATTTCCCACGCATGTGGGGGTGAACCGTCAGAACCAAAACCTAACACGGTTAACCATCCGTATTCCCCGCGCATACAGGAAGGTAACATTTCTCGGTTTTGTGCAGCCTTGATACATCACGTAAAAAGATGTTGTGTTACTCAGGCCATTATGGCTAATTGTTATACTCGATCGTTTTGTCCACGTGTTCATCGAGATGTCTGTCCAGCCATGAGTACGATTATCTAATACGTTTTAGCTTTTCTATTAAGTGAAAATGTCCGGCGAGCATACATCGGGATGTTTGATTCTCCTACGCTATTTTTCTGTGATATAAAAAGAGTATTTTAGTATTTTACTACGGAAACCCCACCATATTGGGTTTCTGAACAGAATTGACAATCTTATGTAGTATATATAGCATCGATAATAATTCCATGCTTTATACTCTCTTTGGCTATATACAGGTTGGTCTAACGTAGTCCTTACTTATGATATAATTGTGACATCCAAGTAAAAATCAAGCTATTGGAGAATGATTTTGTGATTTTCCGGAAGCCTGCGACTATTTATGAGAGTACATGTAGTTAGTTTGTTATATCTAGTCAGAATTAAAGAGAAATTTCTTTGAATAAGATACCGAATTCACCGAAAATATTCTTCGGCTGGTGGACTGTTTTAGCCTGCGGCATCGTAGGCTTTTTAGGGGTCGGTTTTGGCAGCATGGCTTTTTCCGTTTTGTTCAAGCCTATAGCTGCGGACCTGGGCTTAGACCGTGCTGTGACATCGATTGCATCCGGTATGCAAAATGCCATGGGAGGCATTATTGGACCGGTGGGAGGGTGGGCAAGCGACAAATATGGTCCAAGACGGATAATGCTTCTCGGAGTTGTTACGCTGGTTCTAGGCTGCATAGTGATGTACCTCGTCAACTCACTCTGGTCTTTACTTCTAGTCTGGGGAATTCTGGTAGGTGCGGGCTGTCAATTGGGTGCCACCTTTATAATGGCCAGAGCCATCGTAAATTGGTTTGTGCAGAGAAGCGGCATAGCCGTTAATACCAAATTTGCTATACAAGCACTAGCCGGACTGTTGCTGCTGCCGGTTATTGCCTTGCTGGTTAAAAATCAGGGCTGGCGGAGTACCTGCGTAATTGCCGGTATTGTCATATTAACGGTGACTATGCCCCTAATCTGGTTCTTCGTAAAGTCAAATCGCCCTGAGTTTTACGGGCTAAAGCCGGACGGCGCCATAAAAGTCACCGAGGAAAACCAGCCTGTTAACCAAAGTACGAATGACACTGTAGGGAATGAGGTGGTTGATTTAACCCTGAGGCAAACGTTGAAGACCTCCGCATATTGGCTAATTATAATAATACAATTTATTTCTGCCTTTGGAACGGCTATGATGAGCGTTCATTTTGTCCCTTTTCTTACTGATAGAGGGATTTCTACGGTTCAAGCTGCTAGCATGATGGGGCTTCTAATAACAGTTGGTATTCCGGCGAGACTGGTTGCTGGTTTTATTGTTGACCGTGTAAAAATAGGTTATCTAAATTTTTTGATTGCTGCGGGTATTTTTATTCAGGCTATTGGCATCATCATCTTCCTAGCTGATCAGAGTACTGCTACGATTTACGCCTGGCTTCTTTTTTACAGCATTGGCTCAGGAATATCTGCAGGTGTTACCATGCCATTATTAGCACGTTATTTTGGGCGTAAAGCCTTTGGTTCTATCTTGGGATTATCTGGAGCCCTGCAAATGCCCATAGGATTGGTTGCTCCTTCAATTGTCGGTTGGGTGTATGACTCTTCCCATAGCTATAATAGCATCATCGTTTTGATGGCGACCCTACTTTGTATATCCGTAGTTGTAGCGTGTTTTATTCGCCGTCCTAGAGTGTTGAGTCAATTCACTGACACCCTTCAAACCACCGGCTAACCAATTTGGTACGTAGTCGCGGACATCGGGATGTTCTTTCAATGGGGAAGAGAATTGTGGCCGCTGGCTAAACAAACATTGAAATTCGAGAGAAGTTTAACATATTTGTAACATATGCACTAATTATTTAATTTATAATATCAATTATCGATACGAATTTTCACAGAGTCTTTAGATTACTCTTACTTCTTTGTGCATAAAGCACAATAAAATAAAGCCCAAATGGAATGGATGAAGGGGAATAAACATGCCGGCGAGTAAAAAAATGGAAAAACAGGAAGTTATTAAAGACCTAGAAG
Source organism: uncultured Chloroflexia bacterium (assembly GCA_963796365.1). Lineage (GTDB taxonomy): Bacteria > Chloroflexota > Dehalococcoidia > Dehalococcoidales > RBG-16-60-22 > RBG-13-51-18. Next base: position 1,695,073 of record CAWCLJ010000004.1, on the reverse strand, counting down.
AAAAAGGAATACGTTTTGTTTACCTTCAATTCAGCGATATCCTCGGTGTGGTAAAAAGCGTAACCATCCCTATTGAAGAGCTACCGGATACTATCGAACACGGGAAATGGTTTGATGGTTCCTCGATGGAAGGTATCGTACGTGTACTCGAAAGCGATATGTATCTTAAGCCTGATTTGTCCACGATTACGCTACTTCCATGGGAACAGGATGGAGAACCCGCCGCGCGAGTTGTTTGTTCCGTACTAACTCCGGAAGGCAGGCTTTTTCCCGGTGATTCCCGCAACGTTCTCGTAAAAGTTTCAGGGGAAGCGGCAGCACTTAATTATCGGTTTTACGTCGCTCCTGAGCTCGAGTTTTATTTGTTTTCCAAAAAAGATGATGGAAATATAATTCCCATTCAGCAGGACAGCGGGGGATATTTTGACCTTTCAACTGGCCTTTCCGCTTCCATCAGAAAAGAGATGGTACACGTTCTCCGTCAAATGTCAGTAAGGGTAGAAACAAGCCACCATGAATTGGGTGCCGGGCAGCACGAAATTGACTTCGTCCCTGAAGATGCTCTAAAAAACGCCGATAGTTTGATCACTGCACGCTATACTATTAAAGCCATTGCGCAAAAACACGGGCTTTCCGCAACATTCATGCCTAAGCCCTTCGAAGGAATCGAAGGCAGCGGGATGCATGTTCCATTAAGTTTAATTGATATCAACAAAGAGAAAAATGCCTTCTCCGATGTCAAGGATGAATACGGGCTTTCAGAAACGGCGCGTTATTTTCTTGCCGGATTACTCCATCACGCTAGAGGCATGTGTGCCATCCTGAATCCCCTTGTCAACTCCTATAAAAGATTGGTTAGAGGTTTTGAGGCACCGGTATATATAAGTTGGGCCAGAGTAAACCGTTCGGCCTTGATCCGTGTTCCAAAGGTTAATCCCCAAAAGCTAAATACTACCCGATTGGAAATCCGTAACCCCGACCCGTCATGCAACCCCTACCTTGGATATGCCATCATGTTGGCTTGCGGATTTCACGGCATTAAAGAAAAACTTACTTTACCGCCCCCGGTTGAGGAAAACCTTTTCGCTTTTGATGACGAAGAGCTAAAGAGAAGACAAATCGTCAGCCTGCCGGAGACCCTCGGCGAAGCTCTCGATGAACTCCAGAAAGATGCCGTTATTAAAGAGGCGCTGGGAGATACCTTGTTTTATAAATTCCTGAACGTAAAAAGGAATGAATGGCACGAATATTGTCGGCATGTTTCTTCCTGGGAGCGAGATAATTACCTGGGAGTCTGGTAATGGCCATAGTTGAACAAGTCTGGCGGGTTTTGCCCAAGGGAACAAGACTTATTGCGGGAGAATCCGGAATTTATAATGAAGTGAGTTGGGTAGTCACGCTCAAACCTACACCACCCGCTTTCGACCGGTTACGCGGTAAAGAATTCGCTTTGATCGATATCCCCACCATGACCGGCCTCGGAATTACTATGCCCTCGTTGTTCACTTCCCTGGCGGAACAGAATGTGAGCGGTTTAAGTATCCTCGGAGAAGCTGGCCACGAGGTAAGCGATCTCGTCCAGACATATAAAATACCGGTTTTCCAATTACCGCCCGGCAGCGACCTCGGCGCTTTACAGGCTAGCATTACTGCGCTTATCACGGAAGAAAGAGTGCGTCTCTATCAACAGGAACAAGAGCTTACCCAGGAATTGATGGAAATGGCGCTGGCAGGGCGTGGTGTCGAGGCAATAATTGGCAGGTTAACGAAACTTTCCGGCCGGACTATGATACTGCTAAACACGGATTTTACGCCGGGAAACGGCTTTCATGAACCAAAATTGGATGGCGTGCAAAAGGTCCTCTCCCACGCCTTTCCGTTTCCACCGAACGAAATTACCGGCCTGAAACTAGTACACGGTCTTTCCGGTTTCTTAAGTCCCGTTTCAGGTAAACAGGGAACGGAAGGATACCTGCTGGTGGCCGCGCCTTCTGAAGAGTTACAAGAAACCGATAGGCTTTTCACCAAAGTTGGGGCGTTAGCGCTCGCCATAGAAATGTCTCGCCACAGAGCAGTAATGGATACTGAAGGCAGATTCCAGACAGAAATGTTCGAATCGCTCATCAGCGGCGGACTCTCCTCTTCGGCTGAAGGCGAAAGGGCGGCAAAATTAGGCCTTAATATGTTAAAGCGCTATGTGGTTATGATCGCCCAACCTGCCAGCTCGGGGACAACTGAGATTAATGAAAAAAAAGCCAAGGCTGTGTTGGGTGGGAAAGCGCAGTGTTTCAGGAGCGGAGGTTCCTTAATCATCCTACTGGAGGTTGTCAACCATTCCATGGAAGACATGAGACGTTTAAAGAAAGAGACCGCCCAAAAACTTGCCGGTCAGTTCGGTGACGGCATTTCTCTGGGCATGGGACGTTCCTGTATCGCCGCCGATGGTCTCAAGACCTCTTACCATGAGGCCGAACAGGCGTTAATGATAGGTAAACGTCTGTTTGGGGAAGGCTCTAAAAACTTTTTCGGGGACCTGGGAATTTACCGCTTGTTACTTACCATTGGTGTTAATGAACTGAAAAGCTTCTATCAGGAATCAGTGGGAGGCCTGGAAGAATATGACCGGGAACACGGCGGTGAACTGGTCCAGACCCTGGAAGAAATGCTTAAATATCCTACCATTACGGAAACCGCCCAGGTCCTCCACGTGCACCGCAACACCCTGCTATACCGCATCCAGCGCATACAGGAAATAACCAATATGAACCTGGATGACGGTGATAATCGCCTCATTTTCCACCTAGCGCTAAAAATGCGCGATGTAATCCGCCGTAGTTAATTTGTATATTCTGCACAAAATTTAGCCCTCCAAGTTCTGTCATTTTGTACCTAGGACAGCTTACCGCCATTTCGTAAACTAATAATATCGAGCGGTTGGTTTGTTCCACTAAACAGAAGGAGGGGACAATGACTACACAAAGCGGCACCCCAGCCACCGGACAAAAAACAGGGATGAAGCGTACGCTAACGTTGACATCGCTTACGGTAAACGCGATGGCGCTAATCGCTCCCGGCGCGTTTCTCTGGACTACTTTTCAGTTACAGGCTGCACAAACAAACGGCAGTAATTCTACGGCAGCAGAGATGTGGACGGGACTGGTCGCCGCATTGATACTGGCCTTTTTAACTGCTATTTCTTATGCGGAGCTTTCAAATATTTATCCTAAGGCCGGGGCCGGTTCTTCCTATTATTTTGCGGAAGCGGCTTTCCTGGAAAAAGAAAAAGCAGGTCACAGGCAATGGGCGCGCATATCCAAATTCCTGGTCGGCTGGATATCCCATTTGTATTATTGGATATATCCGGGGATCATGGTCGCATTTTCCGCGATATTGATCGTTTATATCTTCGGTTTATTCGGTATCTCACTGGTCATCTGGCAACAGATATTGATTGCGATATTGTTCGCGGCAATTAACGGCTACATCGCGTACCGCGGTATCAATGGTTCAACATTGACTTCAATCATTATCAACGTTATCCAGTTATTATCTTTGATAATATTTTCAATACTGGCCATCTGGTACCGGCATAGTCACCCGGAAATAGCATTTGTGACATCAATTCCCAGTATTCTGCTCCCGCACAACTTTATGAATGTCATTTATCAATCAACGATTGCAATTCTATTGCTGGTCGGGTTTGAATCCGTTACCGCGCTTGGCGCCGAGGCAATCAACCCCAAGAAAGATATCCGGAAGGCAATACTAATTTCATTAATCGTACAGGGCCTGTTTGCGTATCTTTTCGAATATTTCGCGGCCAACTACTTCGTCGGGCCTCAATTGACCGCCGCCGGTGTAAATGGAGGCACCGTCACCGGTTATGCCGCAGCTGCAGCATCCGGAGCTCCCATAGGAGATATGATACGTATAATCGGGGATAAGATGCTTGGCGGCACCGGTCTTGTTATCACCATCATCATGGCGGCAACCGTGGTTATCGCCCTCGTCGGCACCACGTTGGCCTGTCTCAATACCGGTGTTCGGGTTACCTATGCCATGGGAAAGGACAAAGAAGTTCCTTCACTATTCGGCATTTTGCACGGAAAATTCGCTACACCTTACTGGGGCATCTGGATGTTGGTCCTGGTTTCAGCGATAATAGGCGCCTACGGGGTATTAAGTGTCGATAATTTAACACAAGTTACACTGGCTTCCAATACCGGGACATTCCTGGTTTATGGCATGACCAACCTTATCGCTCTGGTGGCATTTTTCAGAAGGCCCGGCGCGAATTTCATAAAACACCGGTTAGTCCCGATGTTTGGACTACTCGCCAACTTGATAATGCTTATCGGCGTGGTATTCCTTAGCTTTAAGGCGGGCGGTAGCACTTCCAAAGATGCAATTATCGCCCTGGTGATGGTAGTAGTTTGGCTGGTAGCCGGTATCGTCTGGTTTGTGATAAATACCCGGAAACAAGGGCACCGGATACTGGTCAAGCATATGCCTAAGCTCACACCAAAAGAACTAGCTTTGCAAGATGGAGAGTAAGCACGCGAGCAGACCATGGTAATTCCCCGTGAAAGAAGTCCTTTGGCGCAACTGTCAGGGGGAGAACTATCTCCCCCTGACCCGTTTGTAATCTGGCACACCATTACCCATCAGGGATTGGTCAGGGACAATAACGAGGATGCCTTAGGCGTAGAAGTAAAAGACCATGACGGCCAGGACGTTTACCTTCTAGCAGTAGCAGACGGCCTGGGAGGGCATGTCGGCGGAGCCGTCGCCAGTCAACTTGCACTTAAAACTCTGCGTGATGAATTCGGGAACTGGCAGGGACGGATGAATGAGGGCTTTATTACGAGGACGATGCGCCTGGCAAATCAGGCAGTTTATAATACGGCCCATGCGAAGCCAGAGTTATTCAACATGCAAACAACGCTGACCGCCGCAACAATAGAAGGAGACCTGTTAACAGTTGGACATGTTGGTGATTGTCGGCTTTTCCGGGTAAGAAACAGCCGGATCGAGTTACTGACACGCGACCACACCATAGCCAACGACATGTTGCAGTTGCGGTTGATGACCCCGGAACAGGCAGGGCAACATCCGGGACGTCATCAACTTACACGCTCGCTGGGCGCCGAGCTGCTGTTGAGGATTGATCTATTCCATACCATGATAATGGCCGGAGACACGTTTTTAATCTGCAGCGATGGACTTTGGTCCGAGGTGGCACTTGAAGATATTAATAATATTTTACAGCAGGACAAAATCGACAAGGCTTGTGACGACCTGTTGGGATCAGTGCTAAAAGCCGGTGCCCCGGATAATCTTTCCGGCATCGTTTTCCGCGTGATAAATGTTCGTAAACAATCTGCAGCATTCTCTTGGCGGACGCTTTTCCGGGGCTCATGACCGGACCAAATGAGGAAAAATACTTGAATAAACTGCGTGATATTCTTATAGGCCGGGCATTACCAAATACGGCCGCCGCCGGAGAAAAACTTTCCATACCGATAGGATTAGCGGTCCTGTCTTCCGACGTTCTGTCTTCCTCCGCCTACGCCACCGACGAATTATTAGCAGTCCTCGTATTGGGAGGATCAGTCTCTCTTTTTTGGTCCCTGCCGATATGTTTTATTATCATCGGCCTGTTAGCGGTACTGGTAGTTTCCTACCGCCAGCTAATACGGGCATATCCCAACGGCGGTGGTTCGTACACGGTCGCCAAAGAAAACCTGGGCAAAAACGTGGGACTGGTTGCAGCTTCAGGCCTATTAATCGATTATGTGTTAACGGTCTCCGTAAGTATCGCCGCCGGAATAGATGCTTTAACATCGGCTTTCGCGGTCCTCGTGCCGGCAAAAATTGAAATCGGCTTGGTGTTTCTTTTGATACTAATTATCGGGAACCTTAGAGGAGTACGGGAATCCGGGAAACTCTTTGCCTTTCCTACCCTCTTTTTCGTCATAACTTTGCTGGCTTTAATAATTGCCGGGTTGACTAAATATTTTTTCGGGCATGCGGCAGTCGTGACTCCTGTACTTCCCGCTAATTTGACAGGTAGCGTCAGTCTGTTTCTTCTTTTACGTGCTTTCTCTTCTGGTTGTACCGCGTTAACCGGAACAGAGGCGATTTCTAATGGCGTCCTTGTATTTAAAAAACCGGAAGTCGAAAATGCGCGTAAAACCATGTTATTCATGGGAATAATACTGGGGATTTTGTTTGTTGGGATAACATTTCTAGCCAGGTCTTTTGGCATATTACCGACGTCCGATCAAACGGTAATATCTCAAATAGCGCACAGAATATTCGGTAATGGACCGCTTTATTTTATCGTACAATTTGCAACATTGCTTATTCTTATATTAGCAGCAAACACGAGTTTCGCGGATTTCCCTCGAGTAGCTTCCATGCTCGGGCGGGATGGGTATCTGCCCAGCCAATTATCTGATGTCGGAAGCCGTCTGGTGTACTCCAACGGTATTGTAGTGTTGGGAGTGTTAAGCGGACTGCTGTACGTAATTTTTAGAGGTAATGTTACTAATCTGATTCCGCTCTATGCGGTAGGTGTTTTTGTTTCATTTACCCTTTCACAGTTAGGAATGGTCAGACACTGGTATCATGCTAAAAATAGCGGATGGTTGCGTGCTTCATTGATAAACGGCACCGGATCGCTTTTCACCGCGCTGGCATTAATCGTAATCATAATCACCAAGTTTTCCCACGGGGCATGGTTTATCCTGCTTCTTATACCGGTTTGCCTTTACTTCTTTTCATTTATCCACAGGCATTATGAGGAACTGGCGTCAAAACTTTCTCTCCAAGGGCAGAAAATCGGGACATTACCTTCGACTTCCAATAAACATCAAATAGTAGTACTGGCCCAGAATTCCCTGAAGGGGGTCCCTCAGGTGGTTGATTACGCACGTGTTCTGGCCGGGCAGGTACACGGCATATATTTATATGACGCCAAGCATCAAGACCCTGACAAAATACAAAAAGATTGGTCTGTCATCGCTCCGGACGTACCGCTGATAACAGTACCTTTAGTAAAAGAGAAATCTCCGGCGTCCGTTCTAACGTATTTACATAGCCTACGCAGTAACAACAACGATTTAACAATAATATTACCTGAGGATAAAACCAGAAGTGGGTGGCACAAAATCAGGCAGAACAAACAAACTGCAAACCTAAAAGCTAAATTGCTAAAAGAGCGTTTTCCGGTTGTAAGCATAGCTTCGGAAAGAACCATGGAAACAATGTTATCTAAATCACCGGATAAAAACCACACTAAAGATACTATAAAACATACTCTGGTGATGCCGGTCTCAGGCTTACGCAGAGGTGTTGTTCAAGCTATTCAATACGCTAACATGATTTCTCCCGAGATACATAACATTTATATCGATTGTGAAGGGGCAGACAAAGTAACCGAAATTCAAAAACAATGGGCGCAATATCTGCCTTTTGTGCCGTTACAAATACTTCCTTCATCATACCGCGAAGTGTCGGGGCCGCTGCAGGAATACATTCACAAACTAAAAGAAATACCGGATAATCTGGTAACAGTAATTATCCCGGAACTAATTACCGGTAAATGGTGGACACGTTTTCTGCACCGTAATACGGGAACCAAACTAAAAAATATCCTGCTGAATCAAGAACACATTCCGGTATTGAGCTTTGCATATTATGCCAGGAAACGTTCTTTCCGGGTAGTCTCTTCTTACCGGTTCCCCAACCAAAAATATACGGCCAATCCGAAAAAACTTAATATTAAGTCAAGCAAATAGAGATGATTGCGCGCAAATAGCGCTTATGGGATAATCGGGATGAAATCAAAATATAACTCGAGTGTAAAGGTTCAAAAGAGAGAGCTGATTCAGGATTTACCGGAGAACATAATGTCGGTAGTATTCAAGGCAGGCGATGAAGTCGGCGGGTATAAAATAATCGAACCGATTGGCGAGGGAGGTCTGGGGCAGCTTTTCAAAGCTACCGCACCGGACGGGAAAATCGTTAAATTGAAATTCCCGGCTGCTTCTTTGATCGGGGACCCGGCGACATATGAACGTTTTTTGCGCGAGTTTTCCATCGGGCAAAAACTTAAGCATCCTGGTATCCAGAAAACTTTATCCATGGGAAAAAGCCCGGAAGGGATTTTTTTAGTCTCAAATTATTTCGAAGGAGTGTCTTTAAGAAACTATATCTACAATCACGCTCCGCTACCGATTATTGAAGCCATTAAGATTACGACTCAACTTGTAGAAACCGTCGGCTATCTTCACCGGAAGGGAGTGTTTCACCGGGACCTGAAACCGGAGAACATTGTCATCGACGCAGAAAAGCAAATTTGTATCGTTGATTTCGGTACTGCCTTATTGGAAGGGGCGAAGCGTGTTACCTGGAGATTCGGTTCGAATGCCTTTGGCACGCCGGACTACATGGCCCCGGAACAAATTCAGGGAAAACGCGGTGATGCCCGCACGGATATTTATGCCTTGGGCGTCATTTTCTATGAGCTTTTGACCGGCACGGTGCCGTTTAGCGGAGACAATCCTCTGGCCGCTATGAACCAACACATGACCGCTTCTCCCAAATCTCCCGGCGAGTTGAATCCAGAGATCCCTTCCGGCATTGAAGCAATAATATTAAAAGCGATAAGACGTGACCCCGAGGAACGTTATCAGTCTGCGGAAGATATGCAACACGACCTGGAAAACTACAATGCACTTGATTTATCCCATTTTGCTTCAGATTTGGAAAAACCAAACCGGGGCGCACCGTTAACCGACCGCCAAATATGGACGATCAGTGGAATTATTGCGGCTGCTTTCTTAGCTATCGTGGTATTGATAGTGGTTATTGTTTTCCTGGTCAAGCATCACTAAAGGAGAATTTATGGTAAATAGTGGAGATGTTCTCAGTGAACGGGCAAAAAAAGAGAGTGTGCGTTTCATTGACTTACAGTTTGTTGATATCGTTGGGATTATAAAAAACGTGACAATTCCAGCAGAACAGTTGCAGCGTGTGAAAAATCTCCGGCAATGGTTCGATGGTTCTTCTATACAGGGTTTTGCCCGGACTTCAGAAAACGATATGTATCTCAAACCGGACCCGGATACTTTCATCGTTCTGCCCTGGCAGAGAGATGGACAGAAGGTAGCCCGTGTAATCTGTGACATATTTACCCCGGAAGGTACTCCTTTTAGCGGAGACCCCCGGTCTTTACTGCGAAATGTTTTAGTCGACGCGGAGCGCATGGGACTGGTTTATCAGGTTAGCCCGGAAATGGAATTCTTCCTCTTTGACTCTATTAAACCTGATGGGAGCCCTTCTACAGCCGATTCAGGGAGTTATTTTGATCTTTCAAAAAATGTCGGCCACGATGCCAGACAGCAGATGGTGGTGGAATTAGAGGCGATGGGAATCGAGGTTGAAGCAAGCCACCATGAAGTGGCTACCGGCCAGCATGAAATCGACTGCCGTATGAAACCAGGCCTGACGGCAGCGGATGGTATTGCGACTCTGAAATTAGTTATAGGTGATGTTGCCAGAAGATATAATTTATATGCTAGCTTTATGCCTAAACCTCTATTAGGAGCTTTCGGTTCCGGAATGCATTTACATCAGATACTCGCCGATCCTGAAAATGACTTAAACCTGTTATACGATCCCAATGACTCTTATAAATTATCCAAACTAGGCCGGCATTTTATCGCAGGCCAGATTGAACACGCCCGCGGTATGTGCGCCTTACTGGCGCCTCTAGTAAATTCTTACAAGCGCCTGGTAGCAGGCTACGAAGCGCCAGTTTTCATCAATTGGGCAAGAGAAAACCGTTCTGCTTTTATACGTCTGCCGGAGACCACACAGGAAGACCCTGAAGATACGCGCATCGAAATCAGGGTGCCCGACCCCAGCTGTAACCCTTATATCGCGCTTGCCGTCATGCTTGGCGCTGGCTTGGACGGAATCCAGAGAGAACTCCCCCTGCCCGATGCTCTCGAGGAAAAGGTGCTGGCGATAGACCCGGCGCACCATGCGAAATTTCATATCGCCACGCTCCCGGAAAACCTTAAAGAAGCACTGGACGAGCTTGAAAAGGACGATATCCTCTGCAATATACTCGGGCAATATTTATTACAGCGTTTTCTTGATGCGAAACGGATGGAATGGGAAGACTACCGTATTCAGATAACTCCCTGGGAATTGAAACGCTACCTTATAACGTAAAACCTTTCAAAAAGGTACCATTGTTCCTGGATTATTTTTATTTGCTTTTTTTAAGTAAATCACTAAGGCTTTTTGTATGTTTTGCACAACCGGTCGTCCTTAAATTCTTGCATAATATCCGTAGACGGCTTTACTCCTGAATAATAGACTATAAACAAGACATTTTCTTGTAATTGTAATTTAGGAGCAAAGAGTTGAGTACTAAATCAGTAACTTTGGTTCAAACTGCTTTAGATTTAGCGAAAGAGAAGGGGTGCCAGTTTGTCGATTTGAAATTCATCGACATGCCCGGTACCTGGCAGCACTACACGCTGCCGATTTCCGAGCTTACCGACGACCTTTTCGAGGAAGGCAACGGCTTCGACGGCTCTTCAATCAGAGGCTTCCGGCCGATCCATGAGAGCGATATGCTCCTCATCCCCGACCCATCCACGGCTATCGTCGACCCGATTCTCCAGCCCGCCACCTTAAGCTTGATTTGCACGGTACGCGACCCGGTCAACGGCGAAGATTACGACCGCGACCCGCGCAATATCGCCAAAAAAGCCGAGGCCTACCTGAAATCCACCGGCATTGCCGATACATCTTACTGGGGCCCGGAACTGGAATTCTTTATTTTCAACAGCGTCAGATTCGACCAGAACAGCCACATGGGTTTCTACGAGATAGATTCACAGGAAGGCATCTGGAACTCCGGCGAAGAAGGCCCTAACCTTGGCTACCGGCCGCGCCACAAGGAAGGCTATTTCCCGGTGCCGCCGACCGACCAGCTCCACGACATCCGCACCAAGATAGCCCTTAAAATGATGGAGGGCGGATTAAAAATAGAAAAACATCATCATGAAGTCGCTACCGGCGGACAGACGGAATACGGTCTGCTCTTCGATACGCTTACCCGCCAGGGCGATAACGTGATGCTCTATAAATACGTTGCCAAGAACGTCGCTTACCAGAACAACTACACCGTCACCTTCATGCCCAAACCACTCTTCCAGGACAACGGCAGCGGCATGCACGTCCACCAGAGCCTCTGGAAAGCCGGCGTCAATAAATTCTTCGATGAAAAAGGCTACGGCGGCATTTCCGAAACGTGTAAATACTACATCGGCGGGCTTTTAAAGCACTCCCCGGCCCTCCTGGCCTTCTGCGCTCCTACCACCAACTCCTACCGCAGACTGGTCCCGGGCTATGAGGCACCGATCAACCTCGTCTATTCCGCCCGCAACCGCTCCGCCTCCATCCGTATCCCGCTCTATTCCAAGAGCCCCAAGGCCAAGAGAATCGAGTACCGCTGCCCGGACTCCTCCTGCAACCCGTATCTGGCCTTCTCTGCCATGCTGATGGCCGGCCTCGACGGGATAAAGAACAAAATTGACCCGGGCAAACCAATCGATAAAGATATCTACGAGCTCGAACCGGCGGAAAAAGCCAAGATAAAGTCCACCCCCGGCTCACTCTTAGAAGTACTGGAAGCGCTGGAGAAAGACCATAAATGGCTGCTTGACGGCGGCGTCTTCACCCCCGACTTAATCGAGACCTGGATTAACTACAAGAAGAAGAACGAATTCGAAGCCGTTGCTCTCCGGCCGCATCCTTACGAATTCCATCTCTACTATGATATTTGAACTTATCTACTGTTGTTGGGTGGGAGTTGGCACTTCCGGCTCCCACTCAGCAACGTAAAAACATCTCAAAAATTAGGATAAACAATGAAATACGAAGGTTATTTCCCGGCGAAGAAAGTTAAATATATCCTAGAAGATTATCTGTTTTCTCAAGGGTGGACCCCGGATCGCGATGGATATGAAAATTCCGATATCGACCTGGAAATAAAACGCGGTGCTGAAAAATGGAGAATTCAAGTCAAAGGTTCAGAACCTTCTTCGGAAGAAATTATTAATTCATTCGTCTTGGTACTCGGACAGATTCTTCAGCGCATGGATGATGATAATTGCAAATACAGTATAGCCTTACCAGATACGAAACAATTTCGTAGGCTCTGGGAGAGGCTACCCGAGCTCGCCAAGAATCGCATAGGAGTTACGGCTCTATTCGTTGGCGAAACAGGATTGTTAGAAGAAACTCCGGCCTCTAGAGTTCAACACCACGAATTTTTACTAAAAAGTAATTAACCGTTTAACCTTTTAAGCAAGCTTTTGAACAATCTGTCTGAAGACTGCCGGAGACGCTAGTAGTTTGATAGGTTTCCATAGCTTACTCTATATCTCAAAATAGGCTTTATACTTTCCAGCCTCAACAGTCGTTTTATATTGCCAAACGACAGGCATGCCGATGACAGTGTAATGGTAACTTTTAATTAGACTGTTCAGCTAGGGTCACAATAGTCCAATTTGTTTAACGCTTGTTAATGACATATAATTTTTATAAGGATTATTTTGAGTTCAACCATCGTACAATTATGATTCTAGCTTGAAGGAAAGTCCAAAGTTACATTGTATTGAAACCCCGGCCTGCCACTCGTATTTTATACTTGCTGTGCGGTACTAATTTTTGCAAAATATTTTTATTTTTTAAAAGGAAAACTTGGAGTATAAAAATTCCTGCTCTTGGGTGCCAGTTGTCATCATATCAATAAAATATTTTAGAGAATCAGATTTTTGTGACTGGAGTGAACCTTTGAGACTATCTAACTTTGTTTTTTATCGGCATTTGTTCTCTCCATTATGTTCGTTTTCTCCAAATATCAATTGTTTTCTAAAAATATTTTCATTCATACGCTCTCGTGTATGGACACGCTTTTCTTCGAGAATAAATAATTCTTTAATCAACTACACGTCAGTACCGACTATACTCTTTAAATGATTTCAGCATAGCCTGCATATCTTTAACCGGAACATTATCAGGGATTAAGATAACGATGATAAGACCACTTTGTTTACCCCATGTGTCAATAACATCTTTAAGGAAAGATTCCAACTGATTTAACGACCATACTTTGCATGCATTAGGGCAACGGAGCAGAACGCAAGTGTGTCCTTGCAAGAGTTTCTTTGCTATGGATAAATCCCTGGCATCTATCGAAGCAACAATTTTTCCTTTGGGAATCTCCAGTACATACTTTAACCTTGCACCGAAGGGAGCTTCAAAGAAAGGCACCGGCACGTAACCCAGCTCAACGTGGGTCTGCAAAGATTTTTTTAGTCCCGGCCAGTAGAATTTTTGGAACTGCGCTTCAGACATAAATGTCGGGTCACCGCGCCAGAGCGGCATACCAATTTTCTGGGGGTAGTCTTTGGCGGTTTTATCAGCGGGTTTAGCACGGGCGATGCGTCTTTCTAGGATAGCATTACAAGCCTTGACAAGATTATCAGGTTGGCGATACATATCCAGCATTGAGCCTTTCATACCGCGGAGGGAGCTGGTAACTGTATCATATGGCGCACCGCCTACCCCACCGCCACCGAAACTGGTAAATGGAGGGAACCCCATTTGTTCCAGGTCTCCGGAGGTGTCCATCATAACTTTACGGAACTTCTCTATATGTTTTGCAGCCGCGGTGATGTGTTTAGCCATTTCCACAAATTCCGGGCTGGCTAAGAGCGGCGTAAGGCCATCAAATCCCATAAACATGCTATCCATGGGGGGCAACTTAGCCAAAGGCTGCAAAACTCCGTAGATGCGGGGGAGGTAGCGGCGAATTACAAAACCCGTAGGATCGTTGAGAAACATATCATATTCGTCTGCTTTCATGTATTCGCCTTCGACAGCCTGCATACCGTAATCGGGCGGCAGGGGCCCGCCTGGCCATAAAACATTTTTCACATCCATCTCGGTCATAGCATCGCCGCAGGACGGAAAACCTCCTTCGGCCATATCAGGTTCCAGGTCCACCGCAGCCTGGCGCATTACCCGCTTCATAGCGATCGGGTCATAGTAAGAAGCCGAATTCGGAATCCCGGCATAGGTATGTGCTTCTACGATAAAGGAAAAGGGCACACGGTCCGGTTTTTTTAGTTCGATGGCATCACGTACCCGCTGGTTTCTTTCATTGTAAGTTTGTTCGACAGTTCTACCGGTCCGTTCCTCAATCTGTTTCTTTAGGAGTAAATTCTCTGCCATGTATTTTTGGGTTTCAGATGGTGATGACATTTACCAGCCACTCCTTTAAAAAATGATTCATCGCATTAAAAAAATCTATAGCACTGCTTAAATTACCGCCGCGATTGCCATATCGGACAGGCGCTGCCAATTGGCGGTATCGTTAAGATGTTCCAAAAGTCCCGCGCGCAGGAATATGAAGGTGACATCTCGCTCCGGATCAACCCAGAACCCCATCCCACCCAGCCCGAATTTACCGAAGGTGCGCGGCGATGTGAGATTACCCATCTGGTTGGGGCCGACTCCTTCACCGCGAATTTGAAAATCCAGACCGATATTTGCCGGTGGCGGGACTATTCCCTTCTCCTTCATTACCGGAACATAATAATCATTAACCAGGTTGCCGGTTTGAATCGTGGTTGCCTGCTTGACCGATACGGGGGACATAATGCGTACGCCATCAAGTTCACCGCCGCACCGCAGCATCTCGGCAAAGCGGAACAGGTCGTAGACCGTGGAAACGCCGCCCATCCAGGGTATTTCGGCTTTTTCGGTAATATACAGGTTGTGTTTTTCTACATCTTCAGGAGACATGTTACCGAAAGACGAATCATGCGCGACTATCGTCACGATACGTGAACTCAAGTCCCGGCGCTTGCCTAAAGCAGTATCCTTCATGCCTAAAGGTCCAAAAAGTTCATCCTGGAAAATATCCCGTAAAACCCTTTTCTTATCATCAAGACGGCGGAGAATTTCTCCGAGTAGCGCATGGCTCCACAATGGACTGTAACTCACCGATTTGCCCGGAACAGTAATCAAATCAAGAGGACAAATTGCTTTGATAACGGCATCAAGGTCTCCCATCAAATCAGTTTCAACCGGGAAAAAGACTTGAGGAGACCCAGCCGTATGGGATATAAGGTGAAAAACCGTAACCGTTTCTTTGCCTTTACCTTTCAATTCCGGTATGATATCAGCTACCCGCGTTGTTAGCGCCAGCTTGCCACGTTCGATTAAAGATAGGATAATCACGTCTGTGAATGCCTTAGTGACAGACAAGATATTAAATACATCGTCGAGGCGGCAGGGACGCTTAATAGCGCGATTAGCAAAACCTATTGCTTCTTGTAAACCGATTTGACCGTGGCGGGCTACGATAACAGCGCAGCCATCGTAGCGATTATCCTCAATGTCGCTGTGTATAACAGCGGATAGGCGTTTTAATTGATCCGAGTTGAGGCCAGTGTCTTTTAGGTTCGTCAGTTTTTTATCCGGTTTGTACTCCGGCGTTTTATTCATATTAACTCCTTTAAATCCATGAAAAAAGAATTCGCTTGGTATCTGTCACAATCCTTGTGCCAATGTCTTCGGGATGATATTTATGAGTTCTTCTAATGTCCAGACGCCTTCTTTATAAATACCTCTTAATTCCTGTGGTTCCGAGTACAGGGCGATGCGCCCCCTTGTCGCCCCGAATATCCGCCCGGTGATATTTTCAGCCTGATCGGTAGCCAAGTAACACACAATAGGAGATATTTCTTCCGGGCTGGCGGGGTTGATCGAATCCTCGTACAATTGCCGGTCAATTATCCCTGCTTTGTATAGACTGTTCCACATCTGGGGCGCCGGCCGGTTCAATCGCGTCCGAGCAATGGGTGCAATGGCGTTGCATGTAATCTTATACCCCTCAAGTTTCATCCGGCTGGCGATTCCCCTGGTCAGGCTGACAACGCCTCCCTTAGCGGCTGTATAGGCATCAGCTCCAGTAATCCCGAGCCAGGACGGCGATGTAAAGTTAATTATCCGCCCTGTCTTCTGTTTCATCATAGCGACAAGAGCATGAGTACAGGTATTAAGAGTCCCCTTTAAGGTGACCGCCAGGACGGCATCCGAATCCTCTTCGCTGGCTTCCCAAAGCCAACCTCCCCTAGCGATGGTCGCACAATTTACCAGGATATCTATTTTGCCAAACTCCCGGATGCAGGTGTTGATAATGTTCCTCGCATCGTTATAATCAGCTACCGAGGTAAAGCTAGCAACGGCAGTACCTCCGGCTTTTTTTATTTCAGCTACTACATCATCAGCCGGTCCCGGTCCAGGATTTGAGCCGTTGAGTTCTGTTCCAAAATCGTTAACGACCACCTTAGCCCCGTAAAAAGACATTGCCAAAGCTACTGCTCTGCCCAGACCACGCCCACCACCAGCGACCACAGCGCATTTGCCTTCAAGCAATTTACTCATCGTTACCTTCATTATTCCCTAAATTGAATTACAAGAGGCCGATGCAATTAACTTGGAGTTCGGTAAAAGTTAAAGAATTACCACTATTACGAGGAAACAGGTGATATTCTTGTTTAAATAACCCCTCTTAACTGAGGGTCAAGAGCATCGCGTAAGCCATCCCCTACCATGTTAAAAGCGTATACCACCAGCATAATAGCCACTCCTGGAGCGAAAGAAAGAAGTGGATTCGAAAGTAAATACACACGTCCATCATTTATCATATTCCCCCAGGTAGCAACCGGGGGTTGGACACCAATCCCGATAAAACTCAACCCAGCTTCAGCTAGAATAGTCGTACCAAGCATCATTGTCATCATGACAATCAATGGGGGGAAGCAATTAGGCGCCAGGTGACGTAGCATAGTACGCATATGGCTGGCTCCCATGGAACGCCCTGCCAGGATATAATCATTTTCTTTAACACTAATAACCTGGCCACACATTAATCTGGCGTATGCTGGTATCATGGCAAAAGCAAGTGCTATGATGACATTTCTAATTCCACTCCCGAGAAGCGAAGCGATAAGTAAGGCCAATATTAACATCGGAAAAGCCATCAATGCATCTACAAATCTCATGACTATATTGTATGTCCAGCCCCCGTAATATCCAGCAATCAACCCTAAAGCCATCCCTACAATAGAGCCGAGGATGACAACGAAGAAACCAATTAACAGGGAAATACGTGTGCCATAAATAGTACGGCTTAGAGTATCTCTTCCCAGAGCATCCGTACCGAACCAATGGGCACTACTGGGTTGAAGCAGCGCATGATTCATATCAATTTTGGCCGGGTTATAAGGGGCAATCCATGGTGCAAAAATAGCTAAAATGATAAAAATTATAATAACGACTAAGCCAAAAACCACTACGCCTCGGTTGAAAAATACTTTTAAAAACCGCCCGGTTTCACTCAGATGACGAATATTCTCCGATTGCGTAGTGGCTGCTTGTGACATATCTCTCTCTTCATTAGTCATAATGCACCCTCGGATCAAGCCAGCCATAAGAGATATCTACCAGGAGGTTGGAGAATACTATACCTATTGCCATGATTAAGCAAATCGCCTGCACATAGGGGTAATCCTGATTCATGACTGACGTGACCGCCAGTCTACCCATCCCGGGAATATTGAAAACCTGCTCAATTAGCACTGATCCTCCCAAAATGGTCCCTAACCCCATACCTGAAAGAGTTACTACCGGCAATAGACCATTTTTTAAGGCATGCTTCATTATTACAGTTCTTTCCTTCAGCCCCTTAGACCACGCAGTGCGAATATAGTCTTTATGAATAATCTCAAGCATACTGGATCTGGCTTGCCGGGCATTTCCTGCAATCGGCCCTAAAGCTAGACAAAAAACCGGCATTACTAGCTGTTTCGTGCTCATCCAAAAGTTATCAAAAGGCGATGTATATCCCATTACTGGAAGCCATTTGAAATGAAGGGCAAATGCATATATTAATAAAATACCCAGCCAAAAAGCTGGTATAGTTATTCCAATGTTTGATAAAGTAGTCACAAGGCTATCAAGCCACGAACCGCGCCTCACAGCGCACAAAACTCCTGCAGGAATACCGATGATAGTAGCAATTATGAAAGCCAAGGCTCCGATATAGATAGTGATCGGTAAACGTCTAGCAATTTCCTGAATCACGGGTGATTTATTCAGAATCGATCTTCCCAAGTCACCGTGGAAAATACCCCCTATCCAATCTATATATTGTTGCGGTAAGGGCTTATCTAGTCCATATTCATGCCTTATTTGATCAAGTTGTGCTTGAGTTACCTGTTGAATAGAACTTGCGGATACGTACATTAGAACCGGGTCGCCTGGTAAAAGATGCATGGCTAAAAAAACAAATGCAGAGACCAGAAATAATACAATCACTGATAAGATCAATCGACGTATTATAAATGATGTCATATTTGGCCTCTTTTACCCTACGAAACTCTATTCAAAAACACCCTTAACAAGGTATTTATCATACTCCTCTTGAGGTATACCTAATAATTCACAGCATACATATTCTGTATTTTCTCCCATGCAGGGAGCGTCACGATACAACTCCGCTTTAGTTTTTGATAGACGTGACGGTTGCCCCAGGTATGAAAATTTACCAAGTTCTTTATGATTGGAAACCCAGAAGCATTCTCTTTCTTTAAGCTGAATATCGCAGTAAAGGTCTTTGGCGTTTTGAACAATACCTGAAGATATCCCAGCCTGTTGAAGCAAATTCATGACCTGCTCAGTTTCGTGCTGTACAGTCCACTGCTCTATAAGTCTGTTAAGCTCTACTTCGTTGGCTTTTCTACGAGCTAAGTTGGCAAATTCAGGCTTTGTTAACCACTCTGTTTTGCCGATGATTTTACAAAATGCCTGCCATTTTGAATCATCAAAGATGCTGATAGTACACCAGCGGTCATCTCCTTTACACCTATAAACACCATGGGGTGCCGCAAAATCACAGGAGTTTCCTTTAGCTTTTTCTTCCATTCCATTACACGTGAAATTAACAAGTGCGGTTGATAAAAGCTGAAGTCCAACTTCGAATTGTGATATATCAAGCAGCTGTCCTTTGCCGGTCTTCCTCCGATAATCGAGCGCACCGATCAAGGCGGCAGCGGCAAAATGCGGTACCAGATAGTCACTATATGCAACCATTAAAGATACCGGCTCCTGTTCCGGCCAACCAACGTAATTAACAATCCCGGATAACCCATTGATATGGTTGCCAAGTCCTGGGTGTGTAGCCGCCGGCCCTGTCAGACCCTGATTTGAGTTTCGTATCATGATAACATCCGGTTTTACTTTTTTTAAATCGTCATAATTTAAGTGCCAGCGCTCCATGACACCAGGCCGGTGGCTATCAGCGACAACATCAGCCCAGGATATCAGCTTTCTGGCAATCTCAAGTCCTTCCGGTTTGTTGAGGTTAAGGCTTATGCTTAATTTATTTGCAGCAAAATATGCAAAGTAACCAGCACGGTCAACGCCGGGAATTTCATCTTTATAAGGTGTAGATGTTCGCAGCAGATCCGGGCGCTGTAAAGATTCAATACAAATAACTGTAGCTCCATAATCAGCTAAATATTTTAATGTTAAAGGACCGGCAATCGCCCAGCCAAAATCGATTACCTTGATTCCTTCAAAAACCTTCTTATACAACGTTTTTTGTTTCCTCTCTTATTACATTTATAGGAATTTATTTATATTAAATGATCCCGTCACATTGCAATTCTTTTAGTTGTGTCTTGGAAAATCCCAATTCATCGTTATATATTTCCAGGTTGTGCTCGCCAATCAGAGGAGCGCGGCGTTCAATGTTTAACGGGGTCTCAGATAATCTAGCAAAAGCACCTGGATACTTAATATGAGTGCTTAGTTCGGGGTGTTCAACATCTACCCAGAAATTCCTATCTTTAAGCTGGGTATTTTCTAAAATATCCCGGCTGGTGTTGACCGGGCATAGCATAATTCCTCTTTTTAAGGCCTCATCATAAAGTTCTTCTTTAGTGAATAAAGAAAATAATTTACCTATGTGAGTTTCTATTTCATCTTGCGTTTGTTGGGTTTGCGTCGCCATATCAAAGGCTTCCCAGTTAAAATCCTTTAGGTGTTCCGGTGCTATATTTTCTTCTTCCATCCATTTCACAACAGCTCGGTTAGTTTTGACCCCAAAAGCACCACCCAAGATATAAAATAAAACGTATCCATTTTTACATTTCCACAACAAGCGTTGCTTAGTACCTGCCCAGCGTCCCGACATGTATGAGCCAGCTCGCTTTAAAATATTGTCGTTTAATTCCCAGAGAGGAATGGCGTTGGATATCTCCCAGAGAACACATTCTTGAGCTGAAACATCCACATGCTGCCCTTCACCCGAGGTCTCTCTGTAATAATGGGCAACCATTGAAGCTGAAGCGCCATGGGCGGAAGCCAGTAAAAAGGATTGGGGGAGACTTATTCTTAAAGGTGGGTGTTCCGGGTTTCCCGTAATATACATCAGTCCACCCATTGCCATGACATCAATATCTGATGCTTCATAGTTCTTGTAAGGACCGGTTTGCCCGTATGGTGTGATAGAGGTCAAGATGATGCGCGGATTAACCTGACTTAGCTTCGAATAACCTAAACCTAATTTGTCCAGATAACCAGGAGAGAAAGCTTCAATTATAAAATCTGCTGTTTGCGCCAGTCTGATAAAAATCTTCCGTCCTTTTTCGGACTCGATATTTAATGTAATACCTCTTTTGTTAAGATTATAGGCAAACCAGTACAGGTTTTTTTCAGGATCCTGGATTTCATGATAAAATGGCCCGAGATTACGAGAAGAATCGCCGCCAGGTTTCTCTATCTTAATGACGTCAGCACCTAAGTCAGCGAGTATTTTTCCGCAAAGGAAACCCTTGGCATCAGTCAAATCCAGTACGCGATAAGAACCAAGTATTCCTTTTCCCGACTTCATAACAAGTTTCTCTTTCTTAAATAAGTCCGATGTTATTTGTTCATCTATCTGAAAAAACCATTTAATGTATTGTAAGTGATTCCGTCCTTGAGCCGGCTATTTTTTCTTTGTATGTCTCAAACGTCTATCAAGCGGGGACGTTTTATTATCCTTTGAAGGCAAGGCTACGATGGCATAACCAGGCATGACATCTTCACCTCTTTGATTGACCGCATGACGTTCAATTTCTAGGCAATAATCACCTTCACCATCGATATACTTTTTTGTAACCTTACCTTTTAAGCGGACCACATCCGATAGGTAAACGAATTTTCTATACTCGGCGTAACTTCTTTTTAGCCAGCCATCATTCCCCATCCAATTGGTAATAAGATGAATCCCCCAGCAATGTCTTTGTAAACCGACGTCATAAGCTTCCGGTAATCCCATAGCTTTTGCAGCCTGTTTGTTATAATGAACAGCAAATATCGGTTCAAGAGCTTTTGTGTTCGGGTCCCTAAATGCCCAAGCAGGGTGTTTGCGATAAGCAGCCATGGCAACTCCGTGTGCAGCGACCCTCGGTATCGGCACTCCTCCTCCGATAACGTAAGCGACTTCATCCGTAGTTCCCAACGGCCCCTTGATTACAGGCTTGAGTTCATCACCAATATTGACGTCTTCCCAGTATCTTTTTTCATCGCCTCTGATTTCTTCTGAAAGTACTTCTTCTTCAAGCTTGACCAATTCTTCATCAGTCCACGGGTGCGGTAATGTGATATCATTTTTAATGGATTTCTGACGGGCCTTCGCTCTAGAAAAATGCACAACCCACCAATGATATCTGGCGATTAAATCGCCTTTTTGATTCCAGTATTGATTTTGAAAATGATCAATGACAGTTTCATCTGCAAAGCTGCTTTTTTTAGGTCCCTCAAAGCTGGTAAATACACATTCTGCGGTTACCTTATCACCCATATAGACCGGTTTTAAGAATTCAATATCGCAACCAGCATGAAACCCTCCCAACCCACGCCACCCAAATTGTACCTGGGCGAAACATGCCCAGATAAATGAAGGAGGCGCAACAACATTCCCATAAGAAGATTTTTTAGCATACGTTTCATCAGACCAAAGGGGATTAGCATCACCAATACCATCAGCGAATTTCAGTATCGCCATTCTGGTGGCATACTCATTGTGCGTAGAATCTTCAATACGGAGTTTTGTACCCAACTTTTCCTGCATTCCATCAATCATTTCCTGAGTAATGCGGGTTTCAGCCATTTTAACTTCTCGGTCTGTCATAAAATGCTTCTCTTATAAATTATTACTCAATTTCCCGTGTTTTTTGATTTACTTGAATTAAAAAAATAAAAGATAATACGTATACGTACATGTTTACGTTATAATATCTTATCTTAAAATAATTGTCAATTCCTTTTGGAAAATTGTAAAAACTTGATTTTTCCCGGCAGGTCAATTTGCATTATATTCAATCGTTGGTTTGTGTTATGATTGAAGAAAGGATGGTGGAATAATGAGCAAAATAGAAGATAAAGAATATGATATTTGGATATTGCTAAGCCGTGTATACCATCTTATTGCTATGCTTAGAAAGCTAGAGTTATCCAAATTTAATATACTTCCAACTCAATCATACATATTATTTATTATAAAAGCGCTTGGAGACGATACGACTCCATCAAAAGTCTCAGAATTTGTTTATCAACAAAGAAGCTCTATATCCGATATCCTCAACCGGATGGTAAAGCAAGGCTTGATTAAAAAAACGACCAACAAAGGTAGTAATAAACGAGTCATCGTTACCCTAACAGAAAAAGGAGAAAAAGCATTAGCGCGCTCAAAAAATAGAGAATACCTGCACAAGGTAATGGCATCGATGACCGACGAGGAAAAACAACAACTTGAATCTGGTCTGGAAACATTGCGCGATAGTGCCATCAATGAGCTTTCAATTACCCAAAAAACTATCTTACGCCCGTCGCAAATATCCAGATACTACCGCCAGAAAAACCTGCTATAATTCCGAAACCATACGAAATAATACGTGAAGAAATCCCGGAGAATACACCAATTTATCTAAAAATTGTATTAGGCTTCTTGTTGGAGAAGTTTCTGTATTGAAACAGCAGCTATTGCACCGTCGTTGACTCCAGTTACAACCTGCCCTAACGAACCGCTTCGAACATCACCGGCGGCATAAATATAGGGTACACCGGTCGCCATTTTTTCATTTACAATTATTTGACCGCGGGAATCAAGCGGCACAACATTTTTCAAAAAACCGGTATTAGGCTTCATGCCGATGTCAACCAATACACCATCCAATTTAATAACTTCCTTTTCTTGGATTGCTGCCCGCTCCAGTTCAATACCTTCAACATGGATGTTACCCAGAATTGAAGTTACTTTTGCGTTACACCTTATCTCCAATTTCGGGTTGGTCCGTGCCCTCTCCTGTAGAATGGCACTGGCGGTCAGCGACCTGGTCGCTTCAAGTAATACCACGTTGGAGGCCAGTTTAGTCATATAAATTGCTTCGGTAAGGCCGCTATCGCCACCGCCACAGACAGCCACTTTTTTCCCTGCAAACTCACCTCCATCGCAAAGGGCACAGCTAAAAACGCCTTTGTTTTCAAATTCAATTTCGCCGGGGACACCGAGCTTCATTCTCTGGCAGCCACTGGCTATTATTATCGCCCTTGCCGTGATATTTCTGCCATCCGCGAGTTGAAGGCACCTTGATTGTGAATAGAATTCAAGACCTGCGACTTCTCCCAGGTCGATCTGCAAACCGAAGGAGATAGCTTGAGCCAGCATTTCCGATGCAAGCTGTGGTCCACCTACACCCTTAGAAAACCCGGGATAATTCTCGATCCATTCCACCCTGGTAATTTGCCCGCCAAGGTTTTCTTTTTCAATTAAGAGAGTTTTATATTGACCTCTGGTCAGATAGATGCCGGCGGCTAATCCTGCTGGCCCGCCGCCGATAATTACCACATCATAATCGTACATGGTGGTTTCCTCTTATAGAAAAGGAGTTTTCCTAAATTTCGGTAGTACGTATACGTACTATTTAAACTTAAATATAGTATAATGCATTGCTCATGTCAAGGTAAATTTTCACCTCCAACTTCCCTTGACATTAATTATAAAATGAGATACAGTGTAGCAAAAAGATTGTACGTATACGTATTATTAACAATCCATCTTTGCCCCCTTTTCTTTGTTAATTACATTTAATTTTTCCAGCTTAGAAATTCTCTGAATAATACCGGAGGGGAAATGCCAAAAAGTAACTTTGAATTGAAAGTGTTTAATCCCCGTGGTGAAGCCGAAAACAATGTTATCAGACCAGTTTCTCCCCGTCTTAAAGACTTAAATGGGAAAAAGATAGGAATAATCGGCCTGAGAATGCCCATCGGAGAAACATTTTCCCCCCGTCTCGAGAGTACTTTAAAAAATAAAGTTCCGGGTGCCGAATGGCATGTCTGGGATGTACCATTTACCGGAGGGCCTGCAGCCAGAGCAGCAAAACTTAAAGAAATTGCTGAAAACAGTGATGGAGTGGTAATTTCTTTAGCCATATCAGGAGGCAGCACAACCCGGATAACTCCTGATGCAATCCAGATAGAGAAATTCGGCAAACCTTGCGTTTTGGTACTAGCCAAAGCCTTCCAACCAACGGCGAGATTTATTGCCAGAGGTCAGGGGCTGGAAGACCTGGCCCTGGCGCCTCTGGATTTTGATTATGTACCACCCGCGGAGGAAATAATAAAATTCAACGTCGCCGAAAAAGTAGCCGACGCGGTTATTAAAGGTCTAACAAAATGGAAGCCGCAATCTCCTGAAATACAAGAAGTGTCCGATAAAAAACTGACCTTCAATGGAAATGATTATCAAGAAGCTTATGAAAACATGGAGAGGTTTTTCCTGCAACATGGCTGGAGCGATGGAATGCCCCTAATACCCCCTACCGAAGAATCCGTAAACAGGATACTTGAAGGTTGTGAATTACCGCGAGAGCATTTAATGGCAGTCTTTCCTCCAGGTGAGGGAAAAGCGACGATCGAGAAAATAGCCATCAATGCCGTATTGGCCGGCTGTTTGCCGCAGTATATGCCGATCATCCTGGCAGCTGTTGAAACCATTATCGATCCTGGTTTTGACCTGGTTGGAGCGCAAAACACATCCGGCCAACTAGCTCCCCTTTTCATATTAAGCGGACAAAAACTTGCAGAAGAGCTAAACGTAAACGGTAGCTTTTGCTCGGTGGGGCCGGGGTGGAAAGCAAATACCACCATCGGCCGGGCGTTAAAGCTAATATTAATGAATATAGGCCTTTCCTGGCCGGGTGTTAATGACATGAAGGCTTTCGGAAATCCTTTCAGATATGTATCTTTGATCGCAGAGAACGAGGCGGCTTATCACGGCGCCTGGGAGCCACTGCGGGTTGCCGAAGGTTTTGTTGAAGACCAGCCGACGATAAGCGTTATGCCAGCGATGTCCTGGCAGCCTGACCTTGTATTACCCACCCCACCGACGCTTGCAAGAATAATATACCATATCACTTTACAAGCCAAAGTAAAATACGACCGGTACGCTAATAGTGTGGCGCACGATGGCCTGGCACTTATCTCGCCGACGGCATTTGACGCGGTCCGCCGGGAAGGAATTTCAAGAAAAGACCTCCAAAAAACGCTTTATGAGACCATTCAACTCCCCGGGAACTTAGTCTTCGATGGCCGTGAAAGAGGGGGCGGACTGCTGCCGCAATGGGTCAAGGAAAAACATAAGACCGACCCGACCGCACCGGTCCCGATATTTTTCAAACCGGATGATTTAAAAATTTGTGTTACCGGCGGTCCCGGGCCTGATATGATAGCGTATATCGGCACCTGGGGATATGGGCCTTGTCATTTCATTACCAAGCCGGTGAAACTGCCAAAGAACTGGAATAAACTACTGAAAAAATACAGCGGATGGGCAAGCCCAACCATCAAATAGAAAAACATTTAAGGGAGAAAAATCTTGCAAGAACCATATTTCAAAGTAGTCTGGCCATTAGGTAAATTAACATATCAACCAATAAACTTAAAACCCCGCCCGATTGATTTAAGTGGATTAACCGTGTGTGAACTATCTGATTACGGTTTTAAAGCAGAGGTGATTTTCCCACTCGTCAGGAAGTTGCTTAAACAACGATATCCTGATATCAAATTCATCGAATACACGGCTTTTGGCAATACCCATGGGTCTCAAGAGGATGAAGTTATTGCTGCTTTGCCGGAAAAGTTGAAAAGACATGGCTGCGATGTAGTTATCTCGGGTGTCGGCGGCTGAGGAAGCTGCACGCCCGCAGTTGTGCGGGCAAGCACAGCGGCAGAAAAAGCCGGATTCCCTTCCGTTTCAATTGTTTCAACCGGATTTCTTGGCCAAGCCCAGGCAGTAGCACAATCACTGGGAATTCAGAATGTTTCGGTAGCGGAATATCCCGGGGTAGTAGCAACGGATAATGAAGAGGAATTAAGAAAGAAAGTTACAGAAATTCTGATTAACAATATAATCAAAGGGATGTCCAAACCGGTTGTCCCCGTGCCAAAACCTAAAGAACCGCAGCCATCTGATATTGTTTTTGAAGGAACGCTCGATGAAATTCAGGAGTTTTTCCACAGACGCCTTTGGTCCGACGGGCTGCCAATTATCCCTCCAACTTTAGATAGAATTGAGAAATTCCTTAAATTCACCAGCCGGCCTGCTGACCAAATAATCGGTAACCTTCTTCCGGAAAAGCGTGATGCAACTGTTTGGAACATAGCCGTTAACGGAGTAATGGCGGGATGTAGACCGGAATATATGCCGGTGCTGTTAGCGGCCGTAGAAGCCATCACCGACCCGGAGTTCCGTATTCAAGATGCCGGGAGCACGCCGGGATGGGAACCTCTCATTATACTTAACGGGCCGATAATCAAAGAATTGAATTTCAATTATGAAGCAGGTGTCATGCGTGTCGGCAGGCAGGCTAACACCAGCATCGGCCGTTTTTTGAGGTTATACATGAGAAACATCGCCGGCTTGCGGATACCACCCATGTCAACCGATAAAGCCACATTTGGAGATACATTTAATTTAGTCCTTCCAGAGAATGAAGATGTTGTTGCCGAACTCGGATGGGAGCCCCTTAGTGTTTGCCGTGGTTTTAAGCGTGGTGATAATATTGTGACGGTACAAAGCGTTGTGTATGCTTCACCTCCTATAGCCAGCGGCGGGGACAAAGCGCGCGAACATCTGGATACCTGGGTGGAAGTAATCGGGAGCACCGCTTCCCACTGGACCCATATGGCTATTAACTGGTGGAAGTATTATCCACTACTCGCTATCAGCCCGAGTATCGCGCACGTAATCGCAAAAGAAGGTCTAACCAAAAAAGATATTGCTCAATATCTCTATGATAACGCCAAAGTATCAGCAGAGTCAGTGGAAAGATTAGCCCTGCAGGGCGGCTTTACATCATTCAACTTGGAGAAGATGGTTGAGGAAAAGCAAATTCCAAAAATCTACTACGAATCCCCTGACCCGAAGCGTATGGTACCAGTGTTTATCAAACCGGAATGGATCGGTGTAGTTGTAAGCGGTGATGCCGGACGCAATCGCAGTAGAGGATATATCCAGAACCACGAACAAGGAGCGCCGGTTAGCAGGAAGATAGAGCTACCTGATAATTGGAGACAATTTCTCTCATCAAACCCCAAATAAGTATAGAATAATTTATTGAATGTAAATGCAACAACATAAAATCTACCCTATCGCTTTATGCGAGGGGCCTAGAGACAGCTCGCACTTCGCGTACCGTTCCGAATCCGGCAGTATTTGCAATACAGCCTGTTATATCTGGTATATCGAAGACTCTAATGCCAAAATAATTGTTGATGCTGGCGCCGATGCCGCCGATTTTACGGCAAGAGGCGCACCGGAAACTGATATCATCTCGGTTAAAGATGGACTCTACCAACTGGGACTGTCGCCAGAAGACATAGATATCGTAATTGTTACCCATCTCCACTGCGACCATATCGCACTCGGCCGGCTTTATAAAAAAGCTAAATTTCTCGTGCAAAAAAAGGAATTAGAATACGCCCAAAATCCTCACCCTATTGATGCCGTTTTATATGACCAGTCTTCTTTTAGCAAACTTAAGTTGAAAGTAATTGATGGAGATAGAGAGATAACCTCGGGAATATCTGTTGTATTGACCCCTGGACATTCTCCCGGCGGTCAATCAGTAGAAATCAATACATCCGCCGGTAAAGCCATCATTACCGGGTTTTGTTCTACCAATAACACTTTTTCACCTACAAAAGAAATGGAACGGAGGGGGTGGAAAGTAACTATTCCATTGATCCACCATGATGCATTACAGACTTACAATAGCGTCTATCATGTAAAACGCTGCGCGGATATCATCATTCCTTTACATGAGCCGGCATTCATTGAGAAAAAAGTGATACCCTAATAAAACGCGCTTTTCAAAACAACAGAAGAATTTTAAGGTTTAACGTTTTTTATGACCATGTTGTTCAAGCCGAAGGTAGGAATGAAACATGAATGCCGACCCGGACCGCCCACCACCATGACAACAATATCTTCTTTCTTAGCTATCGGTATCATCTCACTATTAACGAATTTGCCGTAACGTTCCGGTTGCTTGGCCCGGTATTGGATATGCCCTTCAGATATTTTATCAAGGGGTAGCCGGGCATGTTCAAAAATGTATTCTTTGACCTGTTCTTTAGAAAATCCATCGCCGGCGATAGCAGCAGCATGCTCCGGACCGAGCATTAAGACCGTCTCACCGCTAAAAAAGATAAAATTATTATTTCCGGCCGTAGCCATGGTGGCTGCGACGGTCTTGAGTATCCCAAGGCCGGAAGTACTATCATGATCATTAATGTTATGAGGCCCTTCCGCAGCGAAGACGGTCACCGTACTATCTTCAGGACTAAATCCTTTCTCCACGTGGAAAGGTTGCCAGGGATTCGCTTCTTCGTTTTCGGCGACACAATAAGTATATTTGCAGGGATTACCCTGGGTAGACTTATCAATTTGCCCCGGAATACCCCCACCAATATTTAATAATATTAAACTCAACGCTCTCCCGATAGAGGCGTTAGCTTTATTCCCAGGTCCGAAAGCATTGCCTGCGCTATTTAACTTAAGTTTCTTTGAAATGGGACCATTTACTACGATTAGAACACCACAAGGATGGGTTGTAGCCTGAACTCCGAGGAGTTTGAATTTTTCATCAGCTACAGCTTCAACTGCCGCAATAATTAACGGTAGATATTCGGGCAAGCACCCGGCCATGACTGCGTTGATGGCTATTTTCTCGATCGTCGCAGAGCCCATTTTTGGAGGTAAGACAGCTATTTCTTCCTGGGCTTCACGTTTACATCCGGAAAGCATCCAGCGGACCCGCTCGGCAGTAGGCGGAACGATCGGTAATCCATCCATCCAGCCGCGTTCGTAGAAGAGGTTATTAACTGCCTCGATAGAGTCTTCGGCTTTTATTTTCTCTGAAACCAGTTTTATATCATCAGACATAAAAGTTCACTAACTTTCGCTAACAGGACTTAGTTCAAGCCTAATAATACTGCCGGATTCACTTTTACCATCTGCTCCACCTCTTTTTGTGTGAGTCCATGGTGAAGAAGCGTTGCGATTAGTATTCTCATCCCTTCTACAGGGAGAGGATTCTGAGGTTGACCCAGATCAGTACTAATAATACAATGTTCCGGTCCGACGGCCTTTATCGTTTTTACTATTTTTGCCGGGTCGTGGCAAAATTCATTGGGCAACATGCCAACGAGAGTAAATTCGCTGTACGCCCCCATATTCGCCATTTTTTGTAATTCTTCAACGGTATAAAATCTCTCTAAAAATTCTGCATCCGTAGGATGGGTGACAACCATCCTTTTTATTCCCATTTCTTTCGCTTTTTCGAAGAGAGTGAAGGCTTCCTGAGGGGAAATATGTCCTGTGGCTAAGACCATGTCAAACTTTTTAATTATTTCCAGAATCCGCTCTACTTCCGGTACCAGTTTTCCTTCTTTGTTCAAGAGGGATATTCCCTCACCTTGCAACGGCAATCCCTGCTTCCTCATCATATTGATGGAATTTTTGGAAGAGAATGTAGGCATCCAAACTACTTTGGCGCCCATACCAGCTCCGGTCATAACAGCATTTGGATTTAGACCGCCAACTTCATTATCCAAGCAAACACTGCCGATAACCGTAATCCCCGGTACCAGTTGGCTTACAAGTACTGCAACAGCAGCCGTATATGAATGGCTTTTAAGGACAATGGCCTTCATGCCGGCCTGTTGCGCCTGTCTGGCTGCTTCAATGGCATCAAGACGGCAAAGCCCGCCAGGCCCCGGATGCATATGCATATCTATGGCATCTTTTAACATATGATCCAAACTAATGAAATCCATGTCGGTGCTCCTTTCAGGAGGTTAACTACTTATCCTCCAACCAGACACCGGATTATCTCTTCAAGCGCATTTTCAGCCTTTACCCTGACCTGGGCTGCGGGGATACCAGCGATGGGATGAGGTACGACGACCAGGCGTAAGGAAGACATCCCCCTCGCGGCCGCGATTGTTTTAGCCAGATTATTAAATGCATCGCTGCAAATGGTAACGGTGGATTTTCCTTTCTTTTCCAGTTCGGTTGTATCGTGGATACTCCACGTGGTGCAGGACCCTCAATCGCATATCCCGTTGAGGATAACATCGCAATTATTAATTAGCTTTTCCATGTCTGCCGAATTTAAAGCCACGCCGGTATCTTTTTCCTTTTTTTTCACATGGACAATTCCGGCGAATTTGAATCTTTGATTGAGTAATTCCATTGTCCTGGCTAAGAAAATATCATAATTCGGTTTACCGTTATCGATAAATCCTATATATTTCCCGTCTAGATTACCTACGCCAATAGAAGGTTGAATATTTTGCTGTTTGTTCACCCCGGTTGGGTCGAGTACCTCAATATATTTTATCGCCATATTTCCGCCTTATATATCTTCCTGATTATCCAGCCGATTAACAATATTATCAACAATCACTAATATACACCATATTTCCTGGATATCTCCATAAACGCGTGGAGATTTTCAGGTTTTGCCTCAGTGACAACGGTACCCCCAGTTAAAACATAGCCACCACCGGGAGCGCAATCTTCAATCAGCTTACGGCAATAATCTTTGACATCTTTTACATCACCAAAAGACAACAATGACCCGGGTATATTACCGACAATGCAACAATTACTCCCAATCATACGTTTAGCCTGAACCATATCGGTCTGGTCGAACTGCCATACCACCCAACCTTTAGGAAAATCACCGATATACTCCAGCCTTTTATTGTAGCGCCCTTCACAGAAAAGTGAAACTATAATTCCCTCATCGATAAGAGCATTGATCAATTTTTTTAAACTCGGCCAGTAAAATTTCTCGAACTGTTTATTGGACATGAAAGTATCATCGCCTTTATGTAAAGCGAAATTCACAACAAACGTACCCATGGCATTAACGCTGGCGATGGTACGTTGTATCGTCTGTCCCAGAACCATGTCAGTCGCCTCTAGAAGTTTTTCCGGCTGACGATACATATCTACAGCAGTCCCTTGCGTGCCTCTAAGGTGGTCAGCAATCAGATCAAAAGGAGCAAGAGCTACGGCTCCCATACCCATTGGAAAGCCCGCGGTAATCGCATCCAGATTAACTAAACGCAATTCTTGCATGAATTGTTCCAGTTCAACACCCGCTTCAATTAGTTTTTGAAATGCACCACGGACTTCTGGCCGTGTGAAAGGAAAGGCAAATGCCATGGGCATACCCATCAAAGAATTCAACGGCGGAAAACTTTTTAATGGTTCAAGCGCCCCGACTGCTTTAGGCATCAACTCCCTGAATCCAAAATCAGACGGGTCTTTCAACAGGGCATCGTATTCATTTTCCTGCATCATAATGGTTTCGACATACTGCTGATATTCTACATCGTCGGCAAGTCCATGTCCGGGCCATTTAAACATTTTGTAGTCTAAAATTTCCATGGCGCGACCGGAATTAATTCCTGCCGGTCCAAGAAAATCATCCATATCATTTTTAAAATCATCGATGAATTTTTTCCAGGTAGGACGAATTATCGTCGGATTATACATCGCCTGTTTAAGCGTCAGACCAGAATACCGAAGGGGAAAATTTCCAGCGGGAACAATCACAGGAACACGGTCCGGTTCTGTGCACAAAAAAGCCTTAATAAAACGATTCACCCGCTCTTTGTAAAGTTTCTCCGCTTTCGCATCACGAAATATAATTCCGGGCGGTGAAAGCCATCTTTGTAATCTTTGCTCCCGCTTCCGCTCTTTCGTCAACCCGGTTTTTTGATTTTCCATTATTAATCACCCCTCATCAATTATCAAGGTTTATTAATACTTAGAAAAGTTAACAAAATAAGAATACATTTTTACGAAAATCTAATTTAAAGAGAAGCAAAACTTGACATTCATGCAAGTATATTATATGATTGGAAAACTAAAAATCAAGTACGTATACGTATATGGGTACCAACAATATTTAACAGATCTTAAATGTAATTTATCTTCGACAAGCTAATTCAGAAAATATGTTATGGTTACAAAACAGGAGGGTCGAATGGCTTTAGAGTTCACTAAATCAGAGGCAAAAAAATGGGCTAAAAAAAATATGAAGGGACTGGAGGTTCCTATTTTCCCATCCTTTACCCCTGATTTGGAAAAGCTGGATGAAGAGGGCATCAGGTGGGATGTCAACCATATTATTTCCAACGGCTTTTCCTCCGTTTTCGCGGCAGTAGAAGCCTGCGGTTTGACGTTCGAAGAACGGAAAAAATTCGTGGAAATAGTTTGTAAGGAAGTCAAGGGCAGGATCCACGTTTCAGTCTCCGGTAATGCAGGATACCGTCGAGCAAGATATAGAGATGTTAAAGTACGCGGAAAAAGTCGGCTGCACGTTTGCTACAGTCGGTCACCCTATCCAGTATTACCCCCGCTCGGTTGAGGATATTTACGGAGAGTATAAATATATTTGTGATGCAACCAATCTGGGAATCGTATTTTACCCGGGCAGACTTCATGTCCGGAAAATGCACCCCAGTTTTTTCCCCCCAGAGATTCTCCCCAAAATTGCCGATATCCCTAATGTGGTCGGAATGAAAATCGGAGGCGGCAGCTCCATGGCGATTACAGTAATGTCATTCCGGCTTTGCGGCGATAAAATCCTGGTGAATGACCCCATGCCCGATAGATGGTTTATCACCGTTCCCGTTTACGGCCAGCAATGGTCGGGCGCCGGGCCTTTCTATAATATGCAAACTCCGGAAAATCCCCGGATGGTAAACCTTTTTAACACTTTAGTCAAAGGTGATGTTGATAAAGCGCTGGATATGTACTGGGAAGGACAAAAAGGGATGGTTGGCGGTGGTGGTCTGGAGGGCTCTTATTTCCATACGGGCATTGTCACCGCCCTTAGCGATAAATACGGGCACTGGTTAGTTGGAGGTAACGGCGGTAGTGTTAGACAACCCACGGGCAGACTATATGATTATCAGAAAGAAGCCATGAGGGCAATGGTTAAATCTATGGGCGTTACTCCACGCGAACCTGAAGAGGAATTTTACGTTGGCCGGGTAAATTATGCCAAGGGCGCAAGACTTAAGAAATACGAGACTTAACAAGTCCTTTAATTATATGGAACCAGGCGCCTATTAAAAAAACAAGGAGTGCGAAATGAAGAGGTTATTCATCCTGTTATCGGTTCTCGCTGTCGTGGCAATGTTATTATCAGGCTGTTCCAGTTCCAGTACCAGCACCTCGTCCCCTGCTGCAACTTCAGCAATTGTAACCACTGCTCCAACGAGTTCGACCACTAATCCAACCAGTGCAACTTCTACTACGACTTCTACTACAACTTCTTCCGCAACAACTTCTTCAACTACGACCGTTACTCCCAAAACAGGCGGTACACTAAAGATGATTTTATGGGCCAGCCCATCAGGGACGGGCGGAGTACCGTGGGAATTATTCGGTAATGATTTTCTTTCATCCCAGCACATTATAGAACCTTTGCTTCATATTGATAGCAAAGGTGACCTGATACCCTGTCTGGCTGAAAGCTGGACAGTTGCCGATGATTTGAAATCTATTACTTTTAATCTTAGAAAAGGCGTAAAATTCCATGACGGCACGGACTTCAATGCCCAGGCCGCTAAATGGAACCTTGACCATACTATCGCCAGCAAAACCCAACCCCTTTGGGCTTCAGTCGATATCATTGATGATTACACCATCCGACTTAACCTGAACGGGTGGAGCAATCTTATTTTAACAGGGCTTGACAGCACCGCTTCCTGGATGATTTCACCCACAGCTTTTAATACGAACGGGATCGATTGGGCGAGAAACAACCCGGTCGGTACCGGCCCCTTCAAATTCGTTAGTTTTGAACGCGATGTCAGCTACAAGGCAGTAAGAAATCCTGATTACTGGCAAACAGGTAAGCCTTATCTGGACGCCGTTGAAATTGACTATGTCGGCGATACGATGACACAGGCAGCCGATTTCCAATCCGGAGCGGCTGATGTCCTACAGATAGAACCGGCGAAAAATGCTTCAGACCTTAAAGCATTGGGCTTCCCGGAAGCTGTTACGGTAACCTCCACCTTCTGCTTGCTGCCGGATACCGCCCACCCGGATTCGCCTTTTGCCAAGCAAGAAGTACGTGAGGCAGTCGAATACGCCCTTGACCGTGATTCTATCGCAAAAGCTTTTAGCTACGGTTTCTGGTCCGCCCCGAATCAGATACCTGCTCCATCCAGCACGGCTTATAATCCTAACTACGCATTTGCCAGGAATTACGACGTGGCGAAAGCTAAACAACTTATGGCTGATGCCGGGTATGCCAATGGCTTTACGGCTACCTTATCGGTAATACCCGTCGGCATTGATAGGAATATAGCGGTAGCCATCCAGCAAAACCTCGCCGAAATAGGCATTACCATAGATATAAATATCCCGGCTGCTATCCCCAAATGGCTGCAAGATTCCAACACTCTTCAAAACGCTTTAATCCTGGAACCGGTGTTCGGCGGAGCTAACTGGAACGGCGCTCTCGCACTGGCGTTTGACCCCAATATGCAATTCCAGAATGGCGTATGGCAGAGAACTCCGGAATTTATTGATTTATACAATAAATCCCTGGCTTCAGAAGATATGGATATCAGCCTTATCCAGGCTGTCGTTAATTATATAGGGCAGAACGCCCTGGCTATACCGGTATTTAATGGCGGCTCCGGATATGCCTACCAGTCATACGTAAAAGGAGCTGACTGGAATGACCGGGCCGGCGGCTGGACACCGGAAGATACATGGCTGGATAAATAGATGGTAAAAATGTTATTTTTAGGGCTTTTAAAGGAGCTAATTAATGGAATTCACTAAATCAGAAGCAAAAGCATGGGCTAAAAAACACTATAACGGATTGATGAGTTGTCTTAGCCCTTCATTTACACCCGATATGAAAGGACTTGACGAAGAAGGCATCAGGCATGATGTCCGGCATAACCTCCAGAAGGGCGCTTTCAGCGTTTTCTGCCAGCAGGAAATTTGCGACATGACATTTGAAGAACGTAAGAGATATGTCCAAATTGTCTGTGAAGAGGCTAAAGGTAAGGCGCTTGTTTCTATGTTTTCCGGCGATAATACCGTTGACGAAGATATAGAGCTGCTCAAGTACTTTGAAAAAGTCGGCGGAACGCATGTACTTCTCGGCTGGCCGTTGATGTTCCATCCCAAGAATGAAGATGAAATTTACCGTGTCACCAAGAAGATCTGCGATTCCACTAATCTGGCTATCGACCTATGGCCCAAGCAGTTCTTCGATTTCGGCCGGTTCCACCCGAGCCAGTTTAACCCCGCCCTTATCGAAAAGATAACGGATATCCCAAATGTGGTCGCTATAAAAGCTTATCTGGGAGATGGCATCGGCAAGTGGGCAGAAATCTCCCACCGGGTGGGCGATAAAATATTGTTCCAGGCGGCCGAGCCTTCCGAGTGGCCGATAACGGTTGGGAAATATAAGCAGCAATACGCCGGCCCGGCCGATTACGTCATTTACGATGGGGCTGATATAAAAAAGACCCGCATCCTCAAGATGTTCAATGAATTCCGCAACGGGGACTTTCTCAAGGCTATGGACCTGTATTGGGAACTGTACTCGATAACGATTGGGTCCCGTGATGTAGGGTTCCGGAGCGGCATGCTGGGCATGAAATACATGCAGTGGCTTTGCGGCGGCAACGGCGGCATTTTCAGGAAGCCGTCTAGTGTCTTGTTCCAAAGGGACAAAGATGCCATGAGAGCCGGCGTCAAAAAAGCTGGTATAACCCCACCAGAAGACGAAGATGAGTTTTTTGTCGGTAAAATAAATTACGCAAAAGGTTTAAGGATAAAAATATAAACTTCTGGAAACAATATCCATATTTTCGGAAGTTACTACAGGTCAATAATTCTAAAATAACAGGAGGAGGAATTAACTAGCATGAAAAAGGTTTATATGGTTTTGCTGGTCTTATTAATTGGTACTTCCTTGCTGGTTGGATGCGGCAAAGCAGCAATGACGACCACCACCACAACCTCGACAACTGCGGTAGCACCACCGACAACAACTTCTACTACCTCAATAACATCCCAAACGACAGTCGTGACCTCACAAACAACCGCTTCACCAACTACAACTGCAGTTGATAAATATGGCGGTACTTTGAAAATCATCATCATTGCCGGTCCTCAAGATCCCGGAGGGTTACCATGGCAAGTTTTCGGTCCGGATGCCACGTCCGATCAATTCTGTTATGATACTCTCCTTCGCGGGGATAATAAGGGAGGGGTAGTACCCTGGCTGGCGGACTCTTACAAACTTGCCGACGATAAAATGTCTGTCACCTTTACCCTACAAAAAGGCGTAAAATTCCATGACGGGACTGATTTCAACGCCGAGGCCGCGAAATGGAATATAGATAAATATATTGCGAGCCCAATGAATCAGTATTGGGCTTCATGCGAAGTAATTGATGACTATACCATAAAAGTCGACTTCCGCATGTGGGTGAATACCATTCTCAACTCATTCACAGGTAATGCTGCATGGATGATCTCGCCTACAGCTTACGAAAAAAATGGCGAAGACTGGGCGAAAAATAACCCGGTCGGCACGGGGCCCTTCAAGTTCGAGAGCTTCCAACGAGATGTCGGCTATAAAGTTGTAAGAAACCCGGACTATTGGCAGCAGGGCAAGCCCTATCTTGATGCAATAGAAATTTCTTACATTGCCGACCCGATGACGCAAAAAGCCGCTATGGAATCTGGAGATTATCAAATGCTGCAATCAGAACCCAACAAAGCGTCAAAAGATTTGGAAAATGAGGGGCTTAAAACCTACTTCCAATTGGTAACGGTTTACAGCTTAATGCCTGATACGGCACATCCCGATTCTCCATACGCAAATCAGCAAGTCCGTGAAGCCGTTGAATACGCTCTCGATCGGGAATCAATGGCTAACGCCTTTAGCAATGGTTATTGGCAAGCCCAATATCAGATACCTTATCCCACCAGTTCCGCTTTCAATCCCAATTTCACCCTCGCAAGAAAATATGACCCTGATAAAGCGAAACAGCTTTTGTCCGAAGCAGGATATGGCCAAGGATTTACGACAACGATTCTTGTGAATCCTTCAATCATAGACCACAACATCCCGGTAGCATTGCAAAGCAATCTCGCCGCAGTAGGAATAACTGCTACACTTTCGTTCCCTGCCAACATGGGCAAATTCATCGCTGATTCCAATTCTTTGACTAATGTTCTTGTCATTCAACCTATTATGGGTTCTGCGAACTACAACGCTACATGGATGTTCTTCCTTGGTAAAAATGCGATGTGGAACCAAAACTGGCTTCCGTCAGATGAATTTACAAAGCTCATGAATGCCTCAAATACCGCTCCTACTGCAGACCCCGCCCTAATACAAGCTGCAACCGACCAATTAATCACAGAGGCCTCGGTTATTCCTTTCATGCTAGCTGGAGAAGGTTGGGTGATGCAGCCCGGCATCAATGACGCTGGGTTCGGCGAAATGGCAACCAGTGATGTATTCAGGGCTGAAGATGTATGGTTAAGCAAAAAATAAATTGATTTGTTAATACTGTAAACGTTCGGGAATAAAGGCAAGCCTAATTGGGAGGAGGGGTAAAAACCTCCCACCTCTCCTCCCAAATAATAATAGCCACACTTTCTATTAACTGGAACGTATCACCATCAGCTAAAGCCCTTGACAAACTATATTTAATCAATCTCTAATTATAAATACTAAATATAAATAGCTGTGTCCGCAAAATGAGGATAATATGCCTATAAACGATGTCAAGTTAAAAATACTTAACCCCCGCGGTAAAATTGAAAAGATACCCCGGTTCCCTGCGTCGCCACGCCTTAAAAGCTTAAATGGCAAAAAAATCGGCGTCTTAAGGTTCGGGGTTTGGGGAATTACCGATAAGTTATGGCCTAAGTGTGAAGAAGCGTTAAAAAAACGTGTAAATAACGTCCAATTTCGCGAATGGGCGTCTATGGGAGGGCCTGGTTCAAGAGAGGCCAGACTTAAGGAGATAGTGGAATATTCCGATGGGGTTATTGTTATGCTGGGGCTCACCGGTACCAGTTCCGCGAGGACGGCTCTTGATGCCGTAGCCATAGAAAGGCTCGGCAAACCGGTGGCATTTGCCATTACCAGACCTTTTGAAACCAATGCCAGGTTTGTTGCCGCAAGGGAAGGTCTTCCCGATATTTCACTTGTGGTGGTCCCTTTAGAAGCTTTACCGCATCCCGGGGAAATCGAAGAACAACATATTCCTGATAAATTCGCCGACGATGTCATCACAGCCCTCACGCAAACCCCATCCATTAAAACAGAAAAACCAACCGGAGACACGATTACTTTTAACGGCGTGACGTTTCCTAAAGCTACAAATAACATGGAAAAATACTTCCTGCAACATAGTTGGAGCGACGGTCTGCCTCTGATCCCTCCCTCCAGGGAGGTGGTGGATGAAATGCTCGAGGGAACTGACTTACCCGCTGACCATGTTATTGGGCTGGTTGAACCCGGTGGCGGTGAGGCCACGATCGAAAAAATTGCCATTAACGCGGTCATGGCCGGTTGTCTTCCGCAATACATGCCATTGGTAATCGCTGCCGTTGAAGCTATCACCGACCCGAAGTTCGATTTACGTGAAGTCCAGTGTACTTCCTGCAATATGTCTCCTTTCCTGGTAGTCAGCGGTCAAAAGATAATTGAAGACCTGAACATCAACAATAGCTTTAGCACCATCGGTCCCGGCTGGAAATCAAATGCCACCATTGGCCGGGCGGTTAGATTGATAATGATGAACCTAGGGCACACCTGGCCCGGAGTAAATGACATGAAAACCCTGGGAAGTCCTTTTAAATTCGTTACTTTAATGGCGGAAAATGAAAAAGCCTATAAAGGCGCATGGGAGCCTTTGCGTGTGGCAGAGGGTTACGCTAAAGACCAGGCAACCATCAGCGTGATGCCGGCCATGTCCTGGCAGCCAGATATCGTGCAGCCGGAACCCCCGACAGTAAAAAGGATTATTGAATATATCAGCAAACAAGGCCAAGTGAAACATGATAGGTTAGTGGGAAACTGGGGAATGGACAATCTTGTTCTAATGTGTGCTTCAACATTCGATTGTATCCGAAGAGAGGGATATTCAAGAATTGATTTTCAAAAGGCGCTGGTTGATGCTATTCAAATACCAGCCTCCGAATTTCTTGGCGGGAGGGACGCAAAAGAGTTAGCCGCTTTTAGCCGTCTGCCAGATTGGCTCATTAAAAAATGTCAGTCCGGGCCTGAAACACCGGTACCGATACTTGCCGGACCGGAAAACATTAAAATTTGCGTTTCCGGCGGCGCCGGACCTTATGGCATAACCTATACGAGCACATTTGGTTATGGTGCGGCCCATTTCGTTACTAAACCGGTAAAACTACCGAAGAACTGGGATAAGCTTTTGAAGAAATATAGCGGATGGGACAGCCCCCTGGTGAAGTGATAAACCTGAAGTAGTTTAAAAGTAAATGTGAAAAACTGAACTTTTGGCAAAAGGGGGCAACAGCCAATCCCGCCAATGGAATAACGATTGCAATATCCGCTTTCCGCGAATTGAATAGAGAAGCTTAATTCCCCATCTCACAAAGGCTCTTGAGGAAAGCATATCTTTCATTCACAATCTTCTGCAAGCTTGATAAATCATCCTCTTTTAAGTGCGAGAATTTGCGTAATAATTTAGTTAATTCCTGAATCGGTTTAGGGTTACTCACTTCCTGGGTAAAACGGAACTTTCCATTTTCGGCTTCCCATAACGGGAAATAGTTAGTCCTTACCGCTGTCCTGCAAACTTCGATGGATAAAGAGCTATCAAAACGCCAACCCATGACACACGGGGCAAAAACATGAATATATGAAAATCCTTCCTTTACTTTCTCTTTAGCTTTAAGTAATTTTTTAGCAAAGTCTTCAATATTGCTCAAAGTTGCCGTGGCTGCATATGGGACTCCGTGTAAAGCCATCAGGAGTGGTAAGTTTTTCGCCGGGGTGGGCTTACCTTTGCTGACGCTGCCGGGCGGGGTCGTACTGGTTGAAGCGCCAAAAGGAGTGGTACTGCTCCTCTGGTACCCGGTGTTCATATATCCTTCATTATCATAGCAAATATAAATTATATGCTCGTTTCTTTCGGCAGCTCCACTCAATGGCTGGAAACCTATATCAGCGGCACAGCCGTCACCTGTAAAACATACGACCGGACTTTCGTTACCGATACGGCGTAAATGACGGGAAATACCCGTGGCGCTGGAAGCCACTCCCGTCATCAGACAGCTATAATAGGCTAATTTGTGCCATGACATGTTGTTCTGGCCGTATAAAACCGTTGCCGAACAACTGGGACAACCAACTATTATGATGTCTTTACCCAGGACTTTCGGAATAAGCCTGGCGGTGAGTTCAAGAGTACACCCACCACACCAGGCAACCCCTCCAGAAAATTGTTCTTCCTTTTCAACAAAATAATTAAAAATCTTTGATTTTCTCTTTGCTTCCTGTGTCATTTTTCTTCCTGCCATTCTAGAGGAATCCAGGTTATTTCCTGGTATTGTTTGCCGGCGCCGGCGGCGGACGTTTCATCAATTATCCTCTCGATATGTTCTCTGGTGATGTCCAGGTTAGCCAGCCCATCGATATAGCTGAGGATGGGCACAATACCGATTTCCGGTGAAAGCGCCCTTATTTCCGAATAAAAAGGCCCGCAGTTCCAGCCGAAATTGACACTTCGGTCGATAACTCCGATGGCTTTCTTGCCCTTTAATGCTTTAATTAACCGCTGGCAGGGAAACGGCCTGAACAATCTTATTTTAGCCAGACCCACTTTTACACCTTCGGCTCTTTTAGCATCAACTGCTGTTTTTGCGGTTCCGGCAGCGCCCCCGGATGCCACGATAATTATCTCAGCATCGTCGGTGCGGTATTCTTCTATCTGGCCTCCGTAACTCCTTCCAAAGACTTCTCCGTACTCTTTATCTATCTCATCCAACTTTAAAGCCGCTCTTTGCAAAGCCTGACAATGCTTGTAGCGCAGCTCAACAAAACCCATCTCAATTCCGTGTGTCCCGGCCCCCATCGGTTGCCCCGGCATCAGCGTCTGGCGCTTCGGCTGAAGCTTTAACGGTTCCAAGAATCTGTCAACATCCTCCTCCGCATATATTTCCACTGCCTGCGACAGGTATGAAAGATAGAACCCATCATAATTCACCATTACGGGAAGCTGAACATGACAATCTTCAGCAAGGCGAAAAGCCATGATGATGGTATCAAATATTTCCTGACAGTCCTCAACGATTATCTGAATCCATCCAGTATCCCTGGTGCTGATGATATCCTGCTGCCCACCAGAGACCGCCAAAATTCCCGGGGATTCGCGGTTGGCAATGGCCATTACTACCGGTACTCTAAAACCAGCTGCCTGCTGTACCGCATCGTACATGAAAGACAGTCCCCAGGAAGAAGTAGCGGTAAAAGCCCGCGCTCCGGTCATGCTGGCGGCGGCTACCACGTTCATAGCCGAGTTTTCTCCCTCGACTTCAACCATTTCGGCATCCAAGAGGCCATCAGCATGGAAACTCGATAGTTGTTCCGCCACTTCACTCATAGGAGTTATAGGGTATGAGGTGACCACGTCAGGCCGGCAAAGCATAGCAGCATACGCGGCAGCAGCATTTCCAGTGATTACCTTTACTTGTCCTTTCTTTGCCTTCATAGATGTAATTCTCCTTTGGTAAAACTGGTTTTTCTCTTTGGCGTCATCAATCTCCTATTTACTGGATTTTATAGAAATCTATGATTACCGCGTCGGATAATCTTACTCCGGAACATATCGTTACGATATTATTCAGCCATTTGTAATCAGGTGCTCCCGTCTCGAATTTAGGTGTCGTACGGAAATAATATTTCGACGGGTCCACTGCTTCGCCGCGAGATAGTTGTGCCAATACATCCGGGTTGCCCCATCGTATCCCTTTATTTTCCACATAAATAAGAACATTATCATTTGTTCGAAGAACATATTTTGCATGTAAAATGGCCGAACCATCCGGTCTCACCAATTGCCAGTCGGCACCGCCGGGAAGAACGTCTCCAGATAATTTTTTACCCTTAAATGAACCACCGGTGATGGGAATCAAGCGCCGTTCGCCTGAAGGGACATGGCTAATATAATTAGCCTCTCCAAGCATAACTTTAGCCTGGAATAATAACTCAAATGATGGTTTGACCGGCTGAAATTCCATTATTGATTCCTTTGTTGTATTATTCTAGACAAAGATTCTTGATCGCCTGCATTACGGCATTGCAGAGCATTTTAACATTAGGTAAGAAATAATTCAAAATAACAATAAATGAAATTGTTGCATATATTTAGTATACTATATATAATACGTATACGTACAATAATATCTTACGTGGCAAATAGTTCAGGGAGGTATTAATTGCAGAGAGCTACTAAGACCTCAAAATCAAAAGTACAAGCTTTACCACAGGAAGTGCCACAAAAAAGTACGGTCATGCTTATGGTAAATGGCCGCCAATGTAATATACAAGTCGAGCCTAACTGGCCATTGCGCGATGTCCTCCGGAAAAAACTGGGGCTTACTTCCATAAAAGATATGTGCGGCGGTCACGGTGCATGCGGGTCATGTACGGTTATTATGGATGGACGACCGACACTATCGTGTTCGATTCTGGCTGCAGAATGTAATGGCGCCGTCATTGAAACCGCCGAAGGCATCGCCGATTCCCATCATCCGCTGGTCGAGTCTTACGTTATGAACTGGACGGCGCAATGCGGATACTGTACGCCGGGTTTCATTGTTACTGCTAAGGCGCTGTTAGACCATAATCCCAACCCTACTGTGGACGACATTAAGGAGGCCCTGAGCGGCAACATATGCCGCTGTGGTAATTATCACGTACACATCAAAGCTATTCTCGAAGCAGCGCAGAAACTCAGGGAAAGGAAATAGCATGTCACAGGAAACAGGAAACAGACCCTGGTTGTGGAGGCCGCCTGAAGGTGGTTATATCGGCAAACGCGGCTTGCGCCCAAAAGAAGCCCTGGATAAAGTAACCGGTAAAGCAGTTTACGCCAGTGATGTATATCTTCCCGGTATGTTGTACGCCAAGGCTTATCGTTCGCCTTACGCCCATGCCAAAATCAAACACATGGAAAGCACAAAGCTGAA
This sequence comes from uncultured Chloroflexia bacterium, assembly GCA_963796365.1. GTDB lineage: Bacteria > Chloroflexota > Dehalococcoidia > Dehalococcoidales > RBG-16-60-22 > RBG-13-51-18. The sequence goes on along the minus strand of CAWCLJ010000004.1, from coordinate 1,651,050 downwards.
GCCCTGCCGGGTGTTCAGGCTGTAATAAGATATGATGAACCTGGCTTAGACTTGCATGATTATTTCCCAAGAGGAGTCGGCTGGTATTGGTGGAGAGATGCTATTCTCACAGACACAGCCGACTTTTTTGGTGTCAGATTAGGAGCTATTGTTGTTGCCGATAGTGAAGAAGATATGCGACCAGGCGTTAAAACTGATAGGAGAAGGCATCGAATGGGAACAACTCCCTATTATTCTGGACCCGGAAGAACCGGTTAAACCTGATGCTCCTTTATTGCATCCGGAACTGAATTCAAAAAATAATGTCTGGAAAGATGCGGTGATTTTAAACCAGGGTGATATAGAGAAAGGATTTGCCGCTTCTGAAAACGTCATCGAGTTCTTCCAGAAGAAAACGGATGATGATGTATGGGCCACTCCGGAGCCGGGATGTATCGTAGCCCATTTCAAAGGAGATGAACTGGAATTATGGTTTCACGGGGCATCCATTGGGAGGGATATACAATTCGGGATATTACCAGAGTTTAAAAACGATGCTATTAAACTGAAAGTACATACCCCGCATAACGGGGCGATGTTTGGCGGAAATCAAATGGGGTATAATTCCCAGTTATGCCGGTATGCTGTTATAGCAACCAAGAAGACAAATAAGCCAGTAAAGTTCGTGGACGACTATGGCCTGGCATGGGAAGGCACAAGCTATGAGACCGGGACAGCTCATTACAAGGTAGGTTTTAATAATGATGGGACAATCGTAGCTATACAGATTGTTACCTACCAGCATGACGGGCACCCTTTATTTAAGATGCTTGTAAATTCTTTAAAGACACCTAACATATATGTCCGCCAGATACAGGCGTACTGGAGTAAAGCGCACGAATCCTGCTGGAAAGATGGAGCACTGGACTGTGTCCTTATCAACATGATAATCAACAAGGTAGCCGCTCATCTTGGTATGGACCCTATAAAAGTTCAACTGGTGAATGACGGCGTCAGAGGGCACGATATGGCCTGGCTGGATGAGAATGTTAAAAAGAAGTACGGGATGCCAGTAAGAGATAGCCTTAAAGAAGTTATCGAAGCCGGAAAAGCCGCTTTTGACTGGGATAAAAAATGGCATGCACCGGGCGTCAGGAAACTTCCCAACGGCAAGATGCACGGGGTTGGTTTTTATGCTTGTGCTTCCTGGGCTACCGGCGTTCGTGGAGCCAATAATCCCTATCCTGGCATATCGATAGCACAAGATGGGACAGCCACCATATTCTTCCGGCGCTGTGATTGCGGCCAATCTGCTCCTACCACTTATTGCCAGATTGTAGCTGATGAAGCCGGGCTGCGGTATGAAGACATTAAGATCGAATTTAAAGAATATTTCTATTTCGATGCCTTCTACCCTGCAGGGTCTATGGGCACCATGACAAACTCTTACGGCCTCGTGTGGAATGCCAGAGCCATGAAAAAACTCCTGCTTGAATATGCTCTCAAACCAATTCCAGTCCCGGGAGGTGGTTCTTGGTTTTTCACCTCCACCAAAACCTTCGCCTTTCCAAGGTAAGACGATTGAAGAACTGGATATTAAAGACAGCGTCATCTTTGAAAAAGCCAACCCGGGAAACATACTGCCAGTAAAAACACTCACCTCTGCCTATAAGTACAGTTGGCTCGAGGGAGGCCCTTTCTTTGTTGCTATTACGCCACCTGAACCTGATAAAGTAGAAACATCGTACGATATGGCCCGGCAGGCCTGTTTCGTGGAAGTGGAAGTTGATACCGAGACAGGAAAGGTTGATGTAACGAAACTGGTACATTCTTATGACCTCGGCCAATCGATTAATCCCGATGTAAACGAACAACAGTTATATGGGGGTGCCTATCAAGGCATCAGTGTTTCTGCTACCGAAGGGATATTCTACGACCCAAAAACCGGGGTCAAGCTAAATGATAACTTCCTTGGTTATCCTATCCTTACGATACAGGATGTCGGTGAAATAAGTTGTCCTATTGTTGAAACACACCTCGGATTCAGTGCTTACGGGCTTTACGGCTGCAGCGAAGCCGGCAAGGCTGCCACCGCCGCCGCCCTGCTCGTTCCCGCTGTATATAACGCGATAGGTAAGTGGATCGAGGAGACCCCGGTAACCCCTGATATTGTTCTGAAAGCTCTTGGAAAGGTTTAGAGAGCGCAAAATGAAAAGTTTAATGAAATTTAAACATATAAACGCATTATCGGTAGACGAAGCCGTATCGATGCTTAAAGAATGCTCAGGTAAGGCTTCCGTGCTTGCCGGCGGTACTGACCTTCTCGGTACTATGAGGTTTGAGATACTACGTAATTACCCTGAAACCGTGATCAACCTCAAGACTATCAAGGGGTTGGATTACATCAAGGAAGAAGACGGCATAGTAAAGGTAGGTGCCCTGACACGGCTTCAGGACATCGCCAACAGCGCTATAATCAAGAATAAGTTTGCAGCACTAGCCGAGGCGGCTCACCAGGCAGCTTCGCCCCATGTCAGGGAAATGGGTACGCTTGGCGGCAACATCTGCCAGCTTAACAGGTGCTGGTACTTCCGGAAAGAGGAAAACAGGTTTGATTGCATGAGAAAAGGCGGTCAGACCTGCTTCGCTATCGTCGGGGAAAACAGGTACCACTCGATATTCGGAGGCGTAAAAACAACTGCTCCGGCTTGTTCCTCCGGATGTCCCGGAAATGTGGAAATATCTTCATATCTGGAAAAAATCAGGGACAACGACCTGCTTGATGCGGCAAAGATACTGATTAATTCTAATCCTATCCCTGCTATCACAGGAAGAGTATGTCCCCATAAGTGTGAACAGGGTTGCAACCGTGGCGATTTTGATGAAGCTGTCTCTATCAGGGCTATTGAGCGGTCCCTTGGTGATTATATTCTCGAAAATTATATTAAAATCATTAGGCCACCCGAAAAAGAGACAGGAAAGAAAATCGCCATCGTTGGTTCCGGCCCGGCTGGCCTTACGGCCGCCTATTATCTTAGAATGTCGGGGCATAATGTCACGGTATTTGACAGGAATAAAAAACCGGGCGGGATGCTTTCTTATGCTATACCACCCTACCGGTTACCTGGAGAAGTCGTCCAGAAGCAGATAAAAGTCCTGGAAAGTATTGGAGTTGAATTTAAACTTGGAGTACACGTAGGTAAAGATATATCCCTTGAAGATCTCAAGAAAAGTTATAATGGAGTATTCCTTGCCTGTGGCGTTCAAAACCAATCGACCTTAAAGATTAAGGATGAGGAATTACTGGTATCCGGCCTGGAATTCTTGAGGAATGCGAGGCTCGGTACGGCGAAAGTCTCCGCGAAGGTATTGGTGATAGGCGGAGGTAACGTAGCTATTGATGTCGCTAGCGTTGCCTTACGTTTGGGGGCAAAAGAAGTAACTGCGGCATCTTTGGAAAGCCGGGGGGAAATGCCGGCTTTTGAAACTGAAATTGAAACAGCCGTCGCTGAAGGTGTCCAATTAATGCCTTCATGGGGACCCTCGCGGGTTATTGTGGAGAATGGAAAGGTCACGGGGATGGAACTGGTCCGGTGCACCTCGGTTTATGATAAAGACCATCGTTTCTCTCCTACGTTCGATAATAGTGTTAAAAAGACGGTTAAAGCCGACCAAATAATACTGGCTATCGGCCAGAGAGCGGACCTTTCTTTCATTAGTCCAAAACTATCTTTGAACACCAATAGAGGTTTTATAGTAGTTGACCCTGAAACCGAGGCGACCAATATATCTGGCGTATTCGCCGGCGGGGACATAACCACGGGGTCAGCATCAGTCATCGAGGCCATTAATGCCGGGAGAAAGGCAGCTGAATCCTTAGATTTGTATCTCAAGGGTAGAAGAACAAAACATGCGGAAAAAGATGCCGAAACCTCAGGCCTTGCTCTTAAGTTCAACGCTTCTAGCCTTAAAAAAACAAGCCGGGTAAAAAATCCCGAAATCCCGATATCGGAAAGGCTCAAAAACCTGGAGATTGAAGATGTCGGTAGCCTGGACTTGAAAGCTGCCCAAACAGAAGCAAATAGATGCTTTAATTGCGGTTGTTTTGCTGTAAATCCATCGGACCTGGCACCAGCTTTGATAGTCCTGGACGCAATAATTGTGACATCGAAGAGAACAATAAATGCCGAAGAGTTCTGGACTGCCGGCAAAGGAGTACAATCAACCGTACTTGAAAACGACGAGATAGTAATTGAAATTCAATTGCCAAAGCTGACTGCCGGGATCAAGTGTGCTTTTATCAAATTCGCCTTAAGGAAATCTATCGACTTCCCAATAGTTAACTGTGCCGCTGCTATTGGCGGCAAGACGGCTAAGATATGCTTAAATGCAGTTTATAATAAACCGTACCGGGCAATCAAAGCTGAAAACATTATCAAGGGTAAAACCATAAATGAGGCGAATGCGGAAGCTGCCGGTGCCGCAGCGGTATCCGATGCAGCAGGACTGAATTACAACAAGTATAAAATACAGATCGCCAAAACGATGGTCAAAAGAGCGATATTCGCCTGCAAGTAACCGTGCTATTATAAGGGTAAGGTTACAAAACCTTGGAAAGTAATATTGTTACCTTTAAGGAGGTAACACTTGGCCCGGTTGCCTAAATTGAAAATCAAACTTCCTCCCGGTGAATATATTTGCGAATTGGATGAAGCAAGGCAGTATCTTGACTTCAGCGTAGGAGTTTTTATGGCGGAGGGGCAAGGAGTACAATCCTTTGATGAGCTTGTCCGCATCGCCTCCCAGGATAAATATAAGGATAAAGAGTTTATCATAGTAGAGTGGCTGCAAATCATTGGCGGCGGTTAGTTTATTCCGGTAAAATAGTTTACATTTTAGAAAAGGCAAGAGGGAAAGTGTATGGAAGACATTGAGTATGAAAAAAGACTAAAACGACTTGAAGACATCCAGGCCATTAAAGACCTTCATCGCGAGTATGTTTACTGGGTAAATGAATGTAATTGGGATAAAGTAATAGATTGTTTCACAGAGGACTACACGGTCAACATTGGGAAGTGGGGATTGAGGAGGGGTAAAGAATCGTTGCAAAAGCTCTTCAAGCAGGACATCGCCGGAAATAATCAGGGAAAGGGGCGGGATGGTCATTTTGCCGTCCAACCGGTGATAACCGTAAACGGAGACTGTGCTACCGGACATTGGCTAATGTATATAATCGTCTCAAATCCCGAGACCGGACTGGCTATGAGATGGGCACACGGTAGACATGATGCAGAGTATGTGAGAGAGAATGAAGAGTGGAAAATACGCTCTATTATCTGGACCAACCCATGGCCGAGAGAATCCGGTTCATTTCCAAAGTTAGAATAAAAAAGCGGGCATATGGATTGAATTAAGGTTTTATGACAACCTTTAGAATACCGCACTCACCAGTTCCTGCCAGGTCAAATGCTTTCTCCCAGTTTTCAAGAGGAAAAAATGTCTCTGCGACACCTCGGGTGCCAATCTTGCCCTGATGAATCCAATCGATGACGGTGGGAAAACAATATGGACTGAGGTGCGCACCCAGGAGGTCCAATTCTTTCTGGTCACCAATGACCGACCAGTCCAGTGTGGTGGGTTGGGAAAAGACACTGAATTCAACGAATCTACCCAATTTACGGATCATTTCCATACCCTGGTTAACGCTTATATGATACCCGGTGGCTTCAATGTAAATATCGCAGCCGTAGCCGCCGGTAAATTTCTTAATTTCTTTGACTACATCTATTTTACCCGGGTTCCAGACCAGGTCAGCGCCAAATTCTCTGGCTTTCAATAATCGTTCATCTTTGGTGTCAAGGGCAATGAGCAGCTTCGGATTTTTCAATCTGGCAATTCCGACCATGCCTAGACCAAGTGTTCCGCACCCGGAAATAACAACTATATCTTCCAATCCTATCTGAGCCCGGTCCACCGCGTGTTTTGAACAGGAGTAGGGCTCGACCAGCACAGCTTTCTCAATGGGGATTTCCTTGGGTACTTTATAAATATGGGCGTTGGCCGGCAGACGCATGTATTCCGCCATGCCGCCGTTAACATGGGGCCTGAAACCGTAAATATCATGGACCTCGCACATCCAGTACTTGCCAGTCTGACAGAAGAGACACTTACCGCAGGGAACAATCTGTTCCGATACTACCCTGTCACCGATCTCGAAACCGATGACACCTTTGCCCATTTCGACGATGAAGCCGACGAATTCATGGCCGGGGATAAAAGGCGGGACGACAAAGTTTTTCCAAAATCGTTCTGCTCCATGTTTGGCTTTAACATCACCGGCACAAACTCCGCAGGCTTCAATCTTAATCACTATTTCGCCCGGGCCTGCCTTGGGACGCGGCCAGTTTCTCTCGAGCACGTATTTGTCAGGAGAATATGCCGCTAAAGCTTTCATGGTTTCCGGTAGTTTAAGCATCTTTCTTACCTCTTTTTTTCTATTCAGCAGGAATGATTTACAGGCTGATATCTGGGCATCCAAGAGCAAATTCACCTGCATTCTTCGATAATTTATTACTAAATATTTCCTGAAAGAGGGCCGTTCTTAAAATTTATCTTAAAGGATTATTTCAACGAATTCAACGGATTCCTATAAGTTACCTGTGAAATAAGTAGAATTTAAGTGCATTTTACATTAAATATTCACACAACTATAATAAAACGTATACGTAATCCGAAAAAGGGCATGTTAATGGAAGAAGATTTTGATGTAGTCTATCCCAACCCTACGCCCCCCGGAGTTATTCTTGAAAAAAACGTTCGTGCTTCTATGCGGGATGGCGTAAAAATAGCGCTCGATATCTACAAGCCGGCTCAGGAAAAAGGGCCGTGGCCGGTAATCCTAGCTTATTCCCCTTTTCCCAAGGAGCGAATTTTCGAAAGTGCCAAACCCGGTTTTTATTGCGCCCACGGCTATGTGTGCGTGCAGGCCAGTGAGCGTGGGAGCGGTTTTAACCAGGGTAAATTCACCATGCATGGCACGCAGGCGGCGCAGGATGGTTACGATCTGGTGGAATGGATTGCCGGGCAGTCATGGTGTAACGCGAATGTTGGGATGATGGGAGCCTCTGGCTACGGCGTCATGCAGTGGCTGACGGCACCTCTGAACCCTCCCCACCTCAAATCCCTGGTTGTGCTGGGCACTACGGACAATTACCGTGGGTTATGTTATCCCGGAGGCGTGCTGCGCAAACCGTTTGTTCTGAACCTGGTTTCAGGGTTCACACAAGGGGCGCTCTGGCCGGGCCCTATCCCCGGCAAAGAAATACCCATGAATGTTATTGCGGAAATCCTTTCCCACACAGAAGACGGGCCTTTCTGGTGGGAACATGGCGGCGGCTGGATGCGCGTCAGCGAAATAAAAACTCCGGTTTTGAATATCGTCAATGTTCCTAACCGTCTACACGCTATTTATCACCTGCGGTCATATGTGGATATCAAATCCCCGAAGAAACTCATTATCACCCCCTGGACTAACGAGAATTACCAGCCCTGGATATTCGAAACGACTGCGTTTAATAACCATATTTTGAGATGGTTGGACTACTGGCTGAAGGGCATTGATACCGGCATCATGGACGAACCGGAAATAGCTATCTTTGATAGCGGCACGGGAACATGGCGTTACGAGAGCGAGTACCCGTTAAAGCGTACTGTGTGGCAGAAGTTCTACCTGCACTCCGGAGAAATCAGCAAGATAAAGCCCACAGCAAACGAGCTACCTGATCCCTATGAAAATATCGGTCTAAATACTGCCATGATGGCTTCGTACGGTATTGGCACACCGTCACCTACTAAACCCAATTATGTTACATACCTTTCGTTACCTTTGGCGGAGGATATGAGGGTGTGGGGGCCGGTCAGCTTCGTGTTATATGCCTCGACTACGGAAGAGGTCACCAGTGACTGGTCTTTCTTTATAAAAATGGGAGAGATGGTGCCCGAAGGGGTCCCCCTTAACCCCGTTACCGGGCAACCGGAGATAAAGCCTGAGGTCAATGACCCGTTTACGCCGAAAAATGTCCAGATATGGAGCTGGGGTTCACTCAAGGCTAAGTTCCGGGAAATTGACGAGAAAATGTCATGTCCGGGATCACCGTGGCACAGTTTCCAGAATCCCCAGCAACTAAAACCCCGCACTGCCTATGAATTTCAGATTGAGCTTCAACCGGTCTTTAAGACTTTTAAAAAGGGGCGCCGTATCTGGCTAAAAATCGCCAGCGATGATGCGCTCTACTCCACACTGGATAGCGCGTCGAGGTATGTGGAGACGCCAATGTCACCGGAAAACAGCCGGATTTACATCTACCATGATGCTCAGCATCCAACACATATCCTGCTGCCTATTATTCCCGACTCACCTGAAATCACGCCGGTAAAGCCACCATTATGTGATGCCGTACTGGGCGCACCGCGTTTTACGGAAAAGGTATAATACTCTCTCTAAAACCCGCATGTAAAATTCTCGTCTAATATCAAACAAGAAATGGAGCCGGTAAAGATGCAAAACGCAATAACACCAAAATTCGTACGAGAGAATCTTAAAACCAACGTTTACTCAGAAGCTGATGTGATTGTGGTTGGAGGCGGCCCGGGAGGACATTCTGCTGCGATAGCGGCTGCCCGGAGCGGGGTTAAGACGATATTGATCGAAAGATACGGGCATTTGGGTGGTATGGCTACCGGAGGTATCGTGATTCAGATACCTCACATGAGCGATGGAGGAAAAGAACCGGTTATCGCCGGTCTTTCTCTTGAATGGCTGGAAAGACTCGATAAAATTGGGGGAGTACTCCGCCCCGCTATGAGGGATATAGGTTCTGATGACTCTGCTCTGATAAAAAAATGGAGGAGATTCTTCGGCAACGTAATAAACGGTAGAGTAGAACATACCGCCTGGGTAGATCCAGAACTCTTAAAATGCGTACTAAACGATATGGTAGAAGAAGCAGGGATAAAATTACTCTTACACTCCTGGGGCGTTCGGACACTAAAGGAGGAAGGCCGGGTTAAGGGAGTAATATTTGAAAGCAAATCAGGGCGCCAGGCGATTTTGGGTAAAATCATTATCGATGGGACCGGGGACGGCGACCTGCTTCCGGCTGCCGGAGCCGCTTTTGATGACTTCCTTGAGGCCAAGGCCAGAAGCTCAATGTTAGCCCTGGTTTTCCGGTTAGGTAACTGCGATTATCAAAAATACTGTGATTTTCAAGAATCTCAACCTCAAAAACACAAAGAACTCATAGACGAGCTTGCCAAGGCCGCTGGAACTCGTTTACTTCCACTACCTTCACCACGTAATGATGTCATGTGGTTCAATAACTGGATACCGGATCTGGTATGCACCAAAGTCGAAGACCTGACAAAATTAGAAGTGGAAATGCGAAAAAAGATGCTTAAAGGTCACGCCTTCCTGAAAAATAACTTCCCCACGTTTGAAAACAGTTTTATTTTAGATACCGCATCACAGACCGGAACCAGGGGAAGCCGCAGGTTGGTAGGCGAGTATGTGATTACGAAAGATGATTTTCAGAACTGTAAGAAATTTGAAGATACTATTGCTGTTTTTCCGCGGTTAGGACCTCCTGACGCGAAAGAAGTTAAACGCGTTTATATCCCTTACCGGGCATTGGTACCGGAGAAGATCGAAGGACTGTTGGTGGCGGGACGTTCCTTTTCATCAGATTTCGCGGCGAATAATATGGCGAATCTGATTCCTCATTGCATTGCCATGGGGCAAGCATCAGGTACAGCCGCAGCTATAGCTATACAACAAAATGTGCCGCCTCGTAAAATCAATTATCGTACTCTACAACAAAAGCTGGTTCAACAAGGAGCGGTGTTACCGGGCCTCAATATCGATACTTAGTTTGTTCAACTTCTAAAATATTGATGGTAAGCGCGAGAATTAGCCTAACCCCGAATAAATCAGGAAGGAGCATTAAATGCTTCGTATCACAAAGACGGAAAACGGCATGGTCCGAGGACTTCCCGCAGCTGACGCAAGAATTACGGTTTTTAAAGGAATTCCCTTTGCTGCGCCCCCGGTTGGTACACTACGCTGGAGAGCTCCGCAGCCGGCGGCTAACTGGAAAGACGTGCGCGCTTGCCTGGAATTTATGCCCATAGCTTTGCAGCGGGTTCCGGGAGCGAATCCAAACACCGGGGCTTTCTATGCCAGGGAATGGCACGTTGACCCGGAAGTACCGATGGATGAAGATTGCCTCTATCTTAATATCTGGACAAACGCCAAAACCGGCAAGGAAAAAATGCCGGTGATGGTCTGGATATATGGCGGCGGGCTACAAGAGGGTTATCCCTGGGAAATGGAGTTTGATGGGGAGCGTATCGCGCGCCGCGGCGTTATTCTGGTTTCCATTAACTACCGTCTCAATGTTTTCGGGTTTTTAACGCACCCGGAAATAATCAAGAACTCACCTGATGGGTTCGTGGCCAATTGGGGTTTTCTAGACCAGAAAGCCGGTATCGATTGGGTGCGCCGTAATATCGCCAACTTCGGCGGTGACCCTGACAATATTACCATTTTCGGGCAATCGGCGGGCGGCGGAAGCGTTTTGGCCCATCTAAATTCTCCCATGGCCAAGGGCGCCTTTGAAAAGGCGATTGTGCAGTCCGGGGGAGGGATGGAAGTAAAAGGGCCGGCTTTCAATATTGTACCGTTCCTCGACCTTAAAGGGCTGGCGGAGCAGGGTAAAGAATTCTTCAGTTTTATCGGGGCCAAGAACCTCGCCGAGGCAAAGGCAATTGATTACAAAACAATCATGGCCCAAGCAAATTAAGTTCGATAAATTCTGGAATGCTCACTATCGACGGCAAATATGTTGTTGAAGACTCTTCAAACAGCATTTTTGCCGGACATCAACATGAAATTCCAATAATGACCGGCTCGACAGCCAACGAATCCCTGATTGTTCCGCCCGATGATAATATCGAAGCTTGGGCTAAAGCCAACATTCCGGATATCGCCGAAGAATTCTGTAAATTAGCCCGGGAAAAAGCCTCCGCCGAAGGAATAAGCCGGAAACAGGCGGCTATGGTTAATTTTTTTGAGCTTTCTGCCAGGCTTGCTTCTGTGATATCATCGCCGCACCGGGCAAACAGTCCATTTAGGTTATCGTTTCGGCCCGGAAATACCGGGGGATGCTGCCGGCGCTTTCCATTCCTCCGACCTCTGGTTTGAATTTGAAACCCTGGCTAAATGCTGGCGGCCCTTTACGGGTAAACATTATGACCTGGCACGGCAGATGTGCAATTACTGGACGAACTTTGCAAAAAACGGAGACCCTAATGGACTTGATGCTGACGGCACACCAATGCCGAAATGGACGCCATATACGCTAAAATCACCAAGGGTGATGGAATTTCTCGATAAACCCGGCATGGAGAAAAAACAGAACAAGATGAAAAAGCTATTAATCGAGCACAATAAAGAATTATTAAAATAGTACGCTTGTTCAATAATCTTTACTTTAAGGGCAATAATTTATCAATAATCGAGGTAAAAATGGTTAAGCGATGTTTGGTCACGTATTCTTCTTATACCGGTCATACCGAAAAAGTGGCTTTAAGATTCAAAGAGACCTTCGAAAAAAATGGCTGGCTATGCGATATTTTCAAAGTCCGTAAACAAGCTGACGATATTCTAAGACCGCCTATTGATATCCGTTCCTATGATTTCGTGTGCGCCGGGTCCGGGCTCAGGGCGCACCTGCCTTATAATGAAATACTAAACATGTTAAGAGGATTCAGGACCGGCTTTGATCCCCGCATCGTGTTACGGTTCCGGGATGAAACTATTCCTTACATTACCGAACCGGTCCCCGAGATTCCCCCAGATAGAAAAGCCAAACTCGATCACCATAAAATAATTCTGGGGCCCGATTCCCCCCGGGCAGTGGTTTTTATCACCTATGCCGGATACGAATTCGGGCCCAAAGAGGCACTGCCCGCCGTACAACTGCTGGCGCTGGAACTTGAGCATATCGGTTTTCAATTTATCGGTCAATTTTGCTGTCCGGGCAAGTACGTTGATGACCCCATGCCCAGGACTTTCCATGGGGATATCCGGGATAGGCCTAATGAAAAAGATTTGCTGAAAGCTCAAATGTTCATTGAAGAAAAGCTCGATGAAATAGCTGACCGGCCGAAATAATGTGGCTTAATATGAAGCGAAAGAGGGCAATCCAATTACTAAACTTGAGCAAGGAATGAGAGGAATATTTTGAGGGATAATTCAAAACCCGGTGAAGTAATCTTGACAAAAATCGGATACCTGCCCCCTTTAAAGGCGCCGCCAATCCGGAAAAGAAAAGATATGGTCCCGGAGCCGAAATATAATTTTGAGGTACCGCCTGCCCCGATTCCATCCGGTGATATCAAGAAATATATAAATGCGGATGTTGTGGTGGTTGGTGCGGGAATAGCCGGATTAAGCGCGGCACTTTCTGCTGCAGAGGCGGGAGCCAAAACCGTTTTACTGGAAAAGACGGCGAACGTCCAGGCGCGCGGTCACGATAACGCCTTCATCGGGAGCCGGCTTCAAGATAAGCTGGGGATAAAAATTGATAAAGACGAAATTATACGAAATCTGATAAAATACGGGGCCAATAAGCCCGATCAAAGATTGATAAGAATGTGGGCAGAGGGAAGCGGTAAAACTGCAGACTGGTTATTGGAAATGACAGATGCCGCCGGCATCGAAGTGTTTATAAACCATTTTCCCCCACCGCCGGCTTTCAATAATTCCACCGAATATTATCCTCAATATCCGGTTACCCACCATTGCCACAATGAACGTCTGATAGCCAAATGTTTACTGGATAATGTCTTGAGGAAAGGTGTTATTACTTACTTTAAGACCCGCGCAAAACAATTGTTGAGAAAAAAGAAAAGACCGGGTCACCGGCGTTATGGCTCAGAATGCGACTGGAGAATACCTTCAATTCAATGCCGCTAAAGCTGTCATACTTTGCACGGGAGATTACGGAAACAACGCCGAGATGATGGCTAAATACTGTCCTCAATCATCATATCTCGCATCAATGATACCCACCTCTACCGGAGATGGACACATGATGGCGATGTGGATTGGTGCGGTAATGGAACCGGGACCGCACACGCCGATGGTACACGGTCCGGCCGGCCCGCTCCTTAGTAGCGCTTTTCTGCAAGTGAATCTCCTTGGGAGAACGGTTTCAAAATGAAGACGTGCCGATTCAAAGTAATGTGAATGCTGTCGAGCGGCAACCCGGCCGGACGATCTGGCAGGTTTTCGACTCCAAATATCCGGAGGAGCTCCCCTATTATGGGATAGGTCTCGGAAAAATTATAATCGCTACCGAAAAAGTCCAGCAGGATGTAGCCAAAGCAGCCATAATGGCCGACACTATCGAAGAGCTGGCTGTGAAGATGAAACTCCCTGTTGAAACATTCATAGCTACGGTACAGAGATACAATGAGCTGGCACGTCTGGGGAAGGACATGGATTTTGGTAAGCGATCTGACCGGATGTTTCCAATTGATAAACCGCCGTATTATGCTGGAAAAAGCGGCTATTCTTTATTGGCGATAATGGGTGGTCTGAATATCAATCAGAATTTGCAGCCACTGGATAAAGACTGGAAAGTCATTCCTGGAATTTACCTTGCAGGGAACACGATGGGCAACCGCTTCGCGGTCGATTACCCGACTATGTGTCCCGGTCTTAGCCATGGAATGGCCATACACTTTGGACGAATTGCCGGTCTGAATGCAGTTTTGCAACAGTGATTAAATTCAGCCCTAAAACGTGTATTTTCAATAAAAATAACCTGTTGTTAAGTATCTCTTTTTTATTCTAATATCACTGATTTTTAAATATTATTACAATAATTATATATTACACCTCTTGTAATATTTTTTTTATTGCCTTATAATATCAACCTGACGAATTATAATTAGTTGATATAGTTAATATTATGAGGTTTAAATGCCGTCATCGGATGAAATAAAAAAAGTAAATAACCAAATACGGAGCATGCAATTTCCCCGTATCATTGTCTTCGCTGACGTGGTTAATCGTTATGCCCAAAAAATTTTAAAAAACAAAGTCAGCTGGTTGCGCGCCAGCGCTTTAATCTTTTTAATAACCCGTGGAGGGACATTAACACCGGGACAACTTGCCCGTATTATGCTTCGTTCAAATTATAGCATTACCAAGCTCATTGATGGACTCGAAAAAGACCGGCTGGTCAAGAGATACCCGGACGGAAAAGACAGGCGAAGTATCAAGGTAAAAGTCACTACGGAAGGTCTAAATTACGTTATTTCCAGTTTAGGTAATGTGTTGGAAGCTGAACGCGAATTGAAAGACTGGCTCAGCGACGATGAACGGGGAGACCTGGCTGTTACGATACGCAAACTTCGCGATAGACTGATTGAAAAAATCTCTGAAAGTTATGGCCTTTCTACAGATGACAGGGAAGCGATTTTTGAAAAAGCACACCCACGGACAATGAGGTAAAAATTATAGGAGGATAAAATGTCTTCCAGACCATTGACGTTCTTAGCCGTTGGAGATGTTATTTTTGGCCCGAATGCTGATTTTTATTTCTCCCCTACCAGACAAACCATAAAAAGCGGTGATGTTGTCTCAGGACAGCTCGAAGTACCGTTTACGAATAAAGATGCCGATGCGATAGAGCAAGGGAGAACTCCGGATGTCCTCGGCGCTCTGGTTGATTCAGGTTTCCATATCGTTTCACTGGCCGGTAATCATCTGGCGGACGCAGGCCTGTCCGGCATCGAAGATACTATTGACGCGCTGAAAAAATTAAATATAGCTTACGTCGGAGCAGGTTTTAACCTCGAAGAAGCCAGGCATCACGTTATACTTGAACGCAACGGTACGCGCTTTGGTTTCCTGGACTATAATTGTGTCGGACCAAAAGAAACATGGGCTACGTCTACTAAAGCCGGATGCGCCTATATTAATGTCATTACGCATTATGAACTGGACAACGCAACCCCGGGGGGACCTCCGACGATTTATACATGGGCGGAAACCATAACCACAAATGCTATGCTGGATGACATTTATAAATTGCGGTCACTCTGCGATATTCTTGTTATTTCATTCCACAAAGGTCTCGGCCATACGCCTATCAAACTGGCAGCTTATGAACAACAGATATCTTATGCAGCTATCGATGCCGGTGCAGATATAGTTTTAAGTCATCATGCGCATATTCTTAAGGGAATCGAATTCTACAAGGGAAAACCCATCTTCCATGGCTTATGCAATTACGTTGCCTGGGTTCCCGGTTTAACGGCTAAAGCAGGTCAGGATTCACAAGCATGGCAGGTACGAAGGAAAGAATTATTCGGGTTCGAGCCTAACCCCGATTATCCTACCTATCCGTTCCACCCTGAGGCCATCTATACTATCATCGCCAAATGCACCATAGAATCGAAAAAACTTACTGCCATCAGTTATTTACCTTGTATCGTTAATAAAGCAGGCCAGCCGGAGCAGGTCAAAAACGATAGCAATGGGAAAAGGGTTTTTGATTATATGTCGAAAATAACGGTGGGCGCTAAATTGAAAACGACTTACAGGTGGAGGGGTGACGAAATTATTTGCGAAGACCATTAGCGCGTACTTGATTTATTGGCCTTAAAAAATGACTTGCCGGGTTAAAGAACAGATATGTTAGAAAGTTTGCTCTCCGGTTATCGCGCGTTAGACCTTACGGATGAAAAAGGTTTTGTCTGCGGTAAGATTCTTGCTGCTTTGGGCATCGAAACTATTAAAGTTGAACCTCCGGGCGGAGATGCCGCGCGTAGCATTCCTCCTTACTTGAATGGCAAATCGGATATAAACTCCAGTCTTTACTGGCTGGCATATAATACGGATAAACGCAGCATGACGCTTAACCTTGAACTTAAACGGGGACGCGAATTATTTAAAAAGCTAATTCCCCGGTGCGATTTTATTATTGAGTCATTCCAACCAGGATATCTCAATTCAATTGGCCTTGGCTATACATCGCTGGAGAAAATAAATCCCAGGATTATTTTGACGTCAATCACCCCCTTCGGGCAAAAAGGTCCTTATTCAGGATTTAAAGGCAGCGAAATCGTTGTATCTGCCATGAGCGGAATCATGGCCACCAATGGGGACGCCGACCGTCCGCCGCTACGGGAGGGCCCCGATACAATATATTTCGAATCCGGAGCAGCAGCCGCCCTGGGAACCGTAATGGCGCACTATGTCAGAGAAAAAACTAGAGAAGGGCAACAGGTTGATATTTCCATGCAGGAAGTAGCTGTCAAGAGAACTTCCTCTAACTTGCTGGTGTGGGAGTTTGATAAACGTTTAATCAAACGCGCCGGGACGATACGTACGGTCGGGGCACGTTCTACACATTGGATCTGGGAATGTAAAGACGGATATATATTTTGGTCATTCATGGGCGGCAAACCCGGGTCGCAGGGAAACCGTGCCATATCAAAATGGATAGATGACGATGGGGTGGAAAACCCGATGCGTGAAATTACGAACTGGGAAGAATTTGATATGGCCACACAAGATGTATCGAAAGACCTGCTCGACGCCCAGCAGGAAGCTATTCGCCAATTCTTTTTAAGGCATACGAAAAAGGAAATTACTGAAGAAGGCGTTAAGAGGGGGCTCAATGCCTGCGTGATTAACAACCCTGCCGATATTCTGGGAAACCCCCAGCTTAAAGCCCGTGATTATTGGGCAAACATCGATAGCCCTGAAACTAATAATCCCCTTAAATATCCTAAATACTTCTTTTTAAGCAATCAGACGGAAAATTTTGTAAAATCGGCTGCCCCGGTGGTGGGTGAATATAACGACATGATTTATAGAAATGAATTGAAGTTATCCGACAGGGAAATTTCAGATTTGGAGAACTCCGGTGTCATCTAAAAATCCAGGCGCAAAAGATATGGAACAACCGGCACTACAGGGAATAAAAGTGCTGGATTTCGGCTGGGCGCTGGTAGGAAGTTTGACCGGCAAACACCTGGCGGATAATGGAGCCAAAGTGATACGGGTCGAGTCCACCACGCGCATCGACCTTTCACGTACTAATCGGATGGTAAAAATTTCCAGCGGGAATAATCCCGATGATAAACCGTGGTATACCCACCTCAACACCTCTAAATTAGGCCTAGCGCTCAACTTGAAAATCCCCCAGGCTAAAAGTATCGTGACAAAGCTAATAAAATGGGCAGATGTTATCAACGAAAACTTTACTCCCGGGACGCTCAATAAATTAGGCATCGATTATAATTTTGCTAAGACAATCAAACCGGATATTATCATGCTAAGCAGCAGCGCCTACGGGCAGACGGGGCCTATGGCTTATCAATGGGGCGTTGACGGCACAGGGCTGGCAATGTCCGGTTATCTCGATCAAACAGGATGGCCGGACAGGACGCCGGTCGGGGCCAATGCGCCATTCGGAGATGTCGTTCTCCCTTATATCAATGCAATGGCGATTGTCGCTGCCCTGGATTATAAGCGCCGTACCGGTAAGGGACAATACATCGATACCAGCATGGTCGAGGTCTGTGTTCACTCCAATACGCCCAATCTTCTTGATTACCAGGCCAACCATCACTTCCGTACCCGCAATGGCAACCGCATCGATTATGCTTCGCCGCATGGGGCTTTCCCCTGCAGGGGCGAAGACAGGTGGTGTACGATTGCCGTGTTTAACGAAAATGAGTGGCAGGCTTTTTGTGATGTAATCGGTAATCCAGCCTGGACGAAAGACCCTAAATTCACCGATATAAAATCCCGTAAGCAAAATGAAGACGAATTGGAGAATTTAGTTTCACAATGGACATCGCAATATACAGATTATGAAGTAATGCATAAAATGCAGGCGGCAGGCGTGCCTGCCGGGGTAGTGCAAACGATGGCGGATATCCTGGATAATGACCCTCAATTGCGGGAAAGAGAGTTCCTTCTGCCCATTAAAAATCCTGTATTGGGAGTTTTCGGACATCCGACTCCCGCCTATAAACTGATGAAAACCAAAGCCAAAATCTCTCATGCCCCTTCAATGGGCGAACATACTGAATACATATGTATCAATATATTAGGTTTATCGGATGCGGAGTTCGCCGAATTGGTGGGTAAAAATGTTTTTGAATAAAGAGAAAAGGTAAATTGATGGAAACCAGCAAATTTAATACGCTAGAACAATTTGCCAGGCAGATGAAAGAAAAAATCGGGCAAACACGCGCTTTTCATGAATTCAATGCTGCCGACCCGGATTACCGTCAGGAATACTTTAATACACAAGTTACACGCGATAGCATAAAGCATTTTGTAGACGGCATTGGTGATATCAATCCTTTATACCGCGATAAAAATTATGCCATTAAAACAAAATATGGACGTCTGGTCGCTCCCCCAACTTTTCTGGAAACAATCATCTATGCCCAGCACCCGGAAGGCGTCCCTCCAGGAATCCAGGGATTTTTATCAGGTTTTGAATGGGAATATTTCAGACCGGTTTTTGAAGGAGATGAATATACAGCACGAGTAATTTATCCGTATGATGTGCAGCTAAAACCGAGCCGGTTTGCCGGGCAACTGGTTATTATTACGGAAAAAGGTGACCTGCTAGGATTGGAAGGAAGCATTGCAGCCACCTATAAGTCCTGGGTTATTTTTATGGAGGGAGGCAAATCAAAGGAGGGGGAACCTTCCCAGGCGCTCAATAAAATACCGAAATACTCAAAAGAAGAAATCGATGAAATTTACCGGGCGCAGGACAATGAGGTACCCAGGGGAAAGGAACCACGTTATTGGGAGGATGTCAACGCAGGTGAAGACACTGCCTCCTGTTGTGCGCGGGCCCTATACCCTTAGCGAGAAGTTCGCCTGGTTTGTAGGAAAAGGAAATCCTCCTTCATGTGTTTCGGACCGCCTGTTCCGCCTTATTGCCGCAAGACACCATGAAAATAAAGGGACTTTTGAACCAGGGTTGAATATCTACATTCGCCCGTCAATGTTCGATGTAAAAACAATGACTGATAGGGGTGTACCGCGGATCCACGATGCTGGCGCGCAGAGAAACGCCTGGCGAAATATGGTCCTGACGAACTGGATGGGCGATGACGGCTTTCTCTGGAAATCCAGAGCGGAAGTCCGCGGCTTCAACCAGGAGGGTGACGTAACCTGGTGTAAAGCTACAGTAACAAAAAAGTACGTCCAAAACAACAGCTATTGCGTCGATATCCAATGCCGATGCGAAAATCAAAGGCATGAAATCACCATGCCGGGTGAAGCTACAGTTATTCTCCCGTCCCGCAAACATGGCCCGGTGATATATCCTGAACCCGAATAATCCACCTGAAAATTTGATTTTAGTATTTTAAACATAGATAAAGGAGAGATTCCATGAATAAGGTCAAATTGGATACCGGTTATATTACGGGAACAAAAGTGAGTCAAGCTGGTCGGGAAATCTATTTATATAAAGGTATCCCTTATGCCGCTCCTCCCACCGGAGAATTACGTTGGGAACCTCCAGAGCCACCGGTCCCATGGTCAGGCGTCCGTGAATGTACCGAATTCAGTACTCAAGCGGCCCAGTACCCGGACCCTAATTCACCCGATGGCGCGAAAAAAATGTCATCGACCGAAGACTGCCTTTACCTTAACGTCCTGACTCCAGCTCAAAAAGCTGCCGATAAATTACCGGTAATGGTCTGGCTCCACGGCGGTGGCCTTAGATATGGCAACGGCAACTTTCCGTTAAGCGTTAATCTCGGGCTGCCGCTCCATGGCGTTATCCAGGTGAATATCAATCATCGTCTGGGGGTGATGGGTCTAATCGCCCATCCCCTTCTCACCGGGGAATCCCCACAGCATGTTTCCGGTAACTATATGTTTCTTGATATGATAGCCGCCCTGCAATGGGTAAAACGCAATATCACCGCCTTCGGCGGCGACCCAAATAACGTGACCATCTTTGGCGAGTCCGGAGGCGGGCTAAAAGTTGCCGCCCTTATGGCTGCGCCGCTGGCAAACGGACTGTTCCAACGGGCTATCATCGAAAGCGGCGGCCGTCACTTTGATACAGTTGCCCTCAAAGATATGGAAAAATTTGGGGAAAAACTGTTCCATAAACTGGGTGTCGATAAAGAAAAGAACCCCCTGGCCGCGGTACGTAAATTACCCTGGGAGGAAATTATCAACACCGACCAGGAGCTAAACGTAGAGATGGGACCGGAATATCTCTTTATGGGGCCGTGGCAGGTAGTACATGACGGCTGGTTTTTACCGGATACACTGGTCAATATGTTCCAGACCGGCAAAAGGAACCAGGTCCCCTACCTTATCGTAGCTAATAAGGGAGAATTAACCGGCCCTAGCAGCCTGATTGCTGATAGGATGATCAAAGACTACCTAAGATTGCTGACCGGTAAGAGTACCGCTAATTCACGGGGATATGCAGGGGTCTTCGATCAGGTGCCTGAAGGCTGGAAGAGTGAAGGCTGTGTAGCTGCCCACGGTATGGAATTACATTTTGTATTCGGTGCCCTCGATGATGCCGAAGCCTGGGCCGCGGCCAAAGGCGGTTATTCGGATTCTGGAGCAAAATCCTCCGTACCTGAGGTATCTAGTGCCGACAGAGAAGTAGCCGAAAACATCCAGACCATATGGACTAACTTTGCCAGAACGGGTAACCCCAGCGTAAAAGGACTTATCGATTGGCCGGCCTGGGACCGAAAGACCGATAAATATCTGCTAATTACTGACCCTCTCCAGGTAAAATCTAAATATACTGACCTCCTGAAGATAAAACCGGACACCTCGAAATGGAAGATTCATTAACCAGCACAATCTAGAGGGAACGATGAGAAAAGGGATAATCTTTAATATCCAGGGTTATTCCATCCATGACGGGCCGGGAATACGTACTAACGTTTTTCTTAAGGGCTGTTTTCTCCGTTGTGTGTGGTGTCAGAATCCCGAATCGCAATCGTTAAAACCTGAATTATTCTACTTCAAGGAAAAGTGTACGGGCTGCGGCCGGTGCGTTGATGTTTGCCCGGAATATGCTATCCAGGTCATAGAGGCGACATCAAATACCGACCGTAACAAGTGCAAAGGCTGCGGACAATGTGTTCAGGTTTGCCCTAATGAGGCGAGAAGCCTTGTAGGGAAGGAAATGACCCCTCAAGAAGTATTTCAAAAGGTAAAAAGTGACGAGTTATTCTACAAACGCTCTAAAGGGGGTGTTACACTCACCGGGGGAGAACCGCTATTTCAACCCGATTTTTCAAAAAACCTGCTCTTACTTTGCCGTCAATCCGATATTCATACCGCCATTGAAACCTGCGGGTATGCGGGTTGGGAAATACTAAAAGACGTATTACAGTATGTAGACCTCGTGTTATTTGATTTAAAACATATAAATTCCAAAAAACATCTGGAATATACCGGCGCCCCCAATAACCTGATTTTAGAAAATGCCCGGAAAATCTATCATGAATTAAGAATCCCGGTCCGGGCCAGAATTCCCGTTATCCCCGGCTATAACGATTCGAATGAAAACATCCACGCCACGGCTAGATTTGTAGCTAATGAATTAAGCACTTCAGTACCGGTCCACCTTTTGGCCTACCACCAATTGGGAGAAAGCAAGTATGATAGATTGGGCAAGGAAGGTAAAAATTTCCCCATCACTCCTCCAACTAATGAGCATATGCTGGAATTACAAAAAATAGTATCTTCTTACGGCTTAGACACTTACATCGGGGGATAAATTTGGTTAATAATTTAAAGTAAGGCGGCTAAAATGGATAATTTATCAGCCAAAATAGTCAGAGGAGGGTTTCCCTTATGTATCGAAAAAGCACGCCTGATAACGGAATCATTTAAACAAACGGAAGGCGAGCCGGCTATAATACGCTACGCCAAAGCATATGCCCATATGCTGGAGAATATCCCTGTATTAATAAATGAGGATGAACTTTTTGTTGGTGAAGGAGCGAGCAAGCCCTGGGGCGCGGAAATTGACCCGTTTCTTGGAGTATGGAAGGAAGAGGAGATCAGGAGTGCTGCGGAGGATGGAATCGTATCTATTGCCGAGACAGATTGGCCGATGATAAGAGAAATAGGCCGTTACTGGGAAACAAGGTGCTCCGAATATGCTCAATCGAAGCTATTTGACGATAGGTTCTTTAAATACCTCCAGGTCGGTATTACTCTTCCACCGATGAAAAACAAAGATGAATTCAGAGGGGCCTATGCCGGCAGCGGGCTTTGCCTGTCTTTTAACTTTACCGATTGCTATACCGATTTTGCCCGATGGCTTAACGGTCTTAACCCCATCATTAAAGAAATTGAAGAAGAGCTGGAAAGTTTAAGGTTTTTCTCCCTGGATGCCGTGGAGAAGAAATTATTTTTAACGGCTTCGTTAATAACGCTTAAAGCTATCATCCGGCTGGCCGATAGATATGCAGAAGCAGCGGAGAAATTAGCAGAAACAGAAAAAGACCCTCACCGTAAGAAACAGCTGGAAAGAATAGCAGAGACTTGCCATTTGGTACCGGCTAATTCTCCAAAGAGCTTCTTACCAGGCCATGCAGTCATTATGGTTCAACCAGATCTTATCCACGCCAACCTCGACGCATAATCTCGGTAGATTTGACCAGTATATGTACCCGTTCTATAAAAGTGACCTGGATAAAGGACAGATTAACGACGAAGAAGTTTTGGCTTTGCTTTGCGAATTACGAATCAAATGCATGAGACCGGAGAACATCAAGCTTTCACGGGCCAAGCGGTCACAGCACGCCGGGTTCGCTAAATGGCGCAATATGACCATCGGCGGCGTTAACTCTGATGGGAAAGACGCCAGTAATGAACTCACCTACCTGGTACTTGAGGCGGCCAACCGCCTTAGGACACCTCACCATACTATTACCCTGAGAGTTCACGAAGGAACGCCAGAAGATTTACTGGTTAAAGCCCTGGAAGTAGTCAAGACAGGCATCGGGATGCCGGCCCTAGCCATGGACAAGTCCTTTATTGATTATATGACTTCCGGGGGCATACCCCTGAAAGAGGCACGCAATTTTCATCTCGCCGGTTGTGTTGACCCGGCTATTCCGGGAAAACAAAGCTTCCTGGCCGGTTTATTTTTCGTAGTACCCAAGGTTCTTGAAATTTTCCTGAATGATGGAGTAGACCCCAGGACAGGTTTAGAAGTTGGACCCGGCAAACCGAATGTTGAAGAATATAAAACCTTTGAAGATTTCTATGCCGCATTTAAGAAGTTCTTGAGATATTTTATTAGCCTATGGCACGAACATAGCTTTCTTCTGGCCGGACGTTCCGGAGATGTTTATAGTTATAATGACATCATCGAGGTGCTTGATACTGTCCTGATGCCAGATGGCATCAAGATGGGAAAACCTTTATCGAAAAGAGACGCGGTACCACCTTATGATTTCAGGGCGGCCATGGTGCCTGTCGGTGCGATCAATGTAGCAGATTCCCTGGCAGCTATAAAGCTGCTTGTCTTTGATAAAAATAAAATTACTTTGCGCCAGTTAAAAGAGGCTTTAGCCGTTAATTGGGAGGGCTATGATGATATCAAAAAAATGTGCCAGCAGGCGCCCAAATACGGTAATGACGATGATTATGTTGACTCCTTAGCCGCAGACCTTTATAAATTCTTGCTCGATGAAGAATCAAAATATCACTCTTACGGCCGCCCGGTAAACGGGAACATAAGGGGAATTGGCGGAGCTTCGATTTCCTCAATGTTTGCCGGCGGGACCATTATCGGCGCAACTCCTGATGGCAGGTTGGCCGGCACAACTCTCTCCGATGGGACTGTATCCCCTGCCCAGGGAAGAGACATCAATGGGCCTACAGCGATGCTTAAGAGTGCTGCAAAAATAGACCAGGCTTCATGTTCGTCTACGTTATTGAACGTAAAGCTGCACCCCTCTTCCGTGACCACAAAAGAGGACTTAAAAAAGTTAGGCAGCCTTATCCAGACGTATGCCGAAATAGGAGGTAAATGGGTTCAATTTAACGTTGTTGGGAACGAGCAATTGCTCGATGCCCAGCAGCACCCAGAGAACTATCGTGATTTGATTGTCAGAGTAGCCGGATATAGTGCCTATTTCGTGGACCTGGGTAAAGGAGTTCAAGATGATATTATCAAGCGGATGGAGGTTGCTATTTAGCACCTTTTAACCAATCTACTCCTGAATAAAAATGTTTGAATTATTAGATAGTTAACGGTGGTTGGCTCGAGTAAATTTGTAACGAGCACCAAAGGAGGCATTAATGAATCTTAGAGTTGAAAAGTTGAGAAACAATATCTTCGTCAAGAAATATCCGCTCTGCACTGAAAAAATTAGGCTATTAACAGAATCATACAAAGGAACTGAAGGTGAGCCATTAATTATTAGGAAAGCTAAAGCTCTGGCACACTATCTGGATAATAAAAAAATATATATTGAAGATGACGAACTCATCGTTGGTAATGTAGCGAGTAAGCCGATGGGAATCGAGGCCGATGCCCCGGCATGGCCGAAAGATGATATCGAAGATTTGAGGAACCGAGAATTTGATATTTCCGATAATGACGAATCTTTTTTAAGGTCGTTAGATGATTACTGGAGCGGAAAGGGGAAAACATTCTGGGAAAGAGCCGGGCAGTTTTATGACGATGAAAGATTATGGCCGTTTATGCAGTCAGGAATTTATTTACCGCCTTTAAAGACCCGTGGCGAGGGTTTTGGACACGGAATGGCCGGCGGAGGCTGGGGGTTAGGTATGGGGTTAAGCCTGATTGTCGTGGAATATGAGCGTGTGCTCAATGACGGTCTCAACAAGATAATTAGTGAAGCTGAAGAGGAACTTTCGGCTCTAAGATATACCAGCGGTAACGCGATTTTAAAGGCGGATTTTCTGAAGTCGGTTGTTATTGCGCTCAAGGCCGTCGTCCGTATTTCCCAAAGATTCAGCACGCTTTCAAAGGAAATGTCAGGAAGAGAAAAGAACCCACAACGGAAAATGGAACTGGAGGAAATAGCCGAGACATGTCACAGAGTCCCCGCTTATCCGGCAAGAACTTTCAGGGAGGCCTTGCAGTCATTCTGGTTCATCTGGCTGATTTTGACAGGTGGATCCAGCGGCGGTACGGCTTCCGGGGGTAGATTTGACCAGTTTATGTATCCCTTCTACAGGGAAGACAGAAAAACGGGAAGGATAAATAACGAAGAAGTCCTTGAATTACTGGAATGTCTTCGTATAAAGGTAATGCAGCTCGTTTTTATTATGGGCGGTAAAATTCAACGTGAAAAATGGGCTGGGATTGCCAGATGGAACAATTGGATTATTGGCGGGCTGACTCCTGATGGAAAGGACGCTACCAATGAACTCTCTTATCTGATTCTAGAGGCTGCAAAAGATTGTCAGACACCACACCACACCATAACTGTCAGGGTTCATGACAACACGCCCGAAGCTCTTATGTTGAAAGCTCTGGAAGTAGTAAAAACGGGGATTGGTATGCCGGCTTTCGTTGGAGATAATTCTTATATCGAATACTTAACCCGGGAAGGTGTATCACTGCCCGATGCGCGTAACTATGCTTTAGCCGGCTGTCTTGATGTAAACATACCTGGCAAATCACGTATTAATTCCATTGGTATGTTCATAACGCCAATCGTCCTTGAAATTACTCTAAATAACGGCCTTGAGCCACGATCTGGCAAGCAGCTTGGGCCTAAAACAGGCGAGTGTGAAAATTTTAGAACATTCGATGACGTGATGGAAGCATATAAAAAACAGCTTAAATACTTTATGGGTATAGTAGCAGAAGTGCAGAATATTATCCTGCAAGGACAGGCTGAACTTACACCGGACCCGGTTGCTTCCTCATTGATGACGGATGCTATTAAGATAGGCAGAGATGTTCTCAATCGCACCATGCCTTTTGAGAATGGATCGAGCCTCAATCCCGTTGGCATGATTAATGTTGCCGATTCCATGGCAGCTATAAAGAAGCTGGTTTTTGATGAAAAGAAAGTCACGATGAAAGAACTTAAAGCCGCTTTAGCAGCAAACTGGCAAGGAAATGGTAATACAGAATTGAGGAGGATGTTCTTGGCGGCACCCAAGTATGGGAACGATGACGATTACGTGGATTCAATAGCTCGAGAACTCTATGATTTCTGGGCGAAAACAATAGTTACTTTTACAACTGCCTATGGCGGTACTACGAAGCCATCAGGCATTTCTATTACGTCGCATGGCCCGGGCGGAACGATAACCGGGGCAACGGCGGATGGCCGGTTAGCCGGTGAGACTTTGGCCGACGGTACGATGTCGGCAGCGCAAGGAAGGGACATACAAGGTCCCACAGCTTTAATTAAAAGTGCCATCAAGATAAACCAAGGCGTTTTTCAATCCACTTTGCTAAATATGAAATTCCATCCTTCGGCATTGAAAACCGTGGAAGACATGAAAAAGCTTTCAGACTTGATAAAGATATATTTTAGTCTCGGTGGTAAACATATTCAGTTTAATACCATTAGCCGGGAAACATTAATCGAGGCTCAAAAAAGCCCAGAGAAATATCGTGACCTCATTATCCGGGTCGCAGGCTACAGTGCCTACTTCGTACAGCTGGGGAAACCCATTCAGGATGAAATTATCAAGCGCACGGAGTACAAGGTCACGACATAATAAGAATGGTTAATTTATTGCAGAGTTTGTTCCCGATGAATACATGTTCGTACTCATCGATAATGGTTATTGAGTTCATACATCGGAGAACTATTTCACCTAACTGACTAGGCCCGTACAGGATAAAGCCGGTCTGAAAATGTTGTAGATAGAAGCTCAGTCAAATTTTTTTCCCCCATACTATCTCAAAACAATAAATACTTATCAAGCCAACCATTTAGTTTAAATGAATGCGTTAGAGTTCTACTTACCGTACAATACCGACCACTTGACAGGATTCGAACCCCGAGTCATATTGTTGATTTTCTAGGCTAACTTTAGTATCCGCGATATCAGTATCGATATAGGCTCAGGCAAAAAAGAGCGTTTGACCAGCCAATTTGTGAGTAAGGATCTCTGCGCTAATCGGTACATTTAGCTTCTGATGGTGTTCAGTTCCTCCTGATGTTTGACAAGGGGTAATAAATAGTTTTGTGTTACCTTAAGTCATAAGGGACCATTTTTTGCAACGTAATCATCACATAGTTGTTTATAAAATTGGGGTTATATTTAGCCCATTTAGCAAGCATGAAATAGCTACGAAAGGTTAAATAGAATTTAACCTGACTTTAGGACAATTCGGAGTATGGTAAACTATATATGGTAAATAATAGGGTACATCATGAGGCAAATGATATGGTAAAGGGTAAGGTAGGAAACATACGTATGAAACAGGCGGTTTAGCCAGGGTAACAATCAAGAAAGAAACAGGCTAAGTTTGCTGCCCTTTTGGCTTGACTCTATCTTGCGCCTCTCTGTACATTCGCCAAGCAACCTTTACGGCCGCCGCCACATCAGGTAAGGTCTCATTTATTACATCCAAGCTGAAAAGCACACTACCTGGTAGTGGGGGATAAGGTGGTGGTGATGACTTCAACGAGTTTGCTATAGCATCTACCGCCCGGTCATAGGTGCTTTTAAGTACCGTTTGTCGGCTGCCGCAGTTGCCACATCTCCTCCGTCCCCAGTCTCTATATTCAGCAACTCGCCCCTGCCATTCATGAAAGCACTTTAAGCACTTGTATGTTTCCATCATGCAAAAGCATATCAGTCCCCGGTGTATTTGGCAACCAGAAATATACAACCTTTTTAAGTTTGACTTTTAATCCAGTCTGGAATAGAATATTTTGCGTAATAGTCGAGGAGATGGCCGATCCCTAGCGTAACCTGTAAATACTCGTAGTGAAGCGGAAGAAAATGTCAACAAATCAATCAGGAGCTAATAACTATCCCCGAGTCGTTTTGTCGGAGCCTATCCCCCATATATTCAAAGAACTAGAAAATGTAGCGCACTCAAATCAAACTGCTGGCCCCAAGCTAGGCAAAAGTGAAAAGGCTGAGATCGAGCGAAAGATGAGGGAAGTGCTATGGCCGGGCATGACTGAAGAGGAAATCACGGCGGAGGCTCGGGCTTACAATGAAAGACTGATGGGAGCTTGCCTCGCGACCCTGGCGGAAACAAAAGGTATCGAACTCAGCCAACCCTTGCGGCACGCGGAGCTTCCCCGTATCCGCACATCCGAGGCCATTGCTTACTTCTTTGATGTGAAAAAGCAGGCGCGACTGAAGGACTCTTCCGAAGAAACATACCGCAAACGTCTCAACCAGTTTAAGGACGAGTTCCCGTGGCTTCCCCTTGATACCGACGTGATTAGAACTAGGTACCTCGATCGGTTAAAAGATCTATCGCTCAAGTATTACATGGCCCATATCATACTGCTTACCGAATTCTATGAGGCCATCAAAAAGAAATACCGCTTTCTTGCAAATCCTATGCAGGATATTAACCGACCGGACATGAGCGGCTACACTCCCAAACCGAACCCCCTTGAATTCAAAGTGGTTACCCTCCTTAGTTCGCGCTGTGGAAACTGACTACGAACTGGCAGTTTTATATCAGGATCTGGGCGCCGGCTGGCGACCTTGTGAAACGAGGGCAATTGAAGCCATAGACGTTCGCAGGGCATTAGATAGAGAAGATCCCATTATCGATTGTCACAGCAAAGAGCTACGCAGAGGCGATGCCGAACCAACACCCGTCCTACCAGAGGCACTCAAATTGCTAGCAGTGCTGACGCCTCGATCGATGACTGACCACCACATGGTAATGAAAAGCCTGCGTATTCGCGGGGGGGGGTGCGACAACCCATGGGTGAGAAAGCTCACAATGACTTGATTTACGGTTTGTACAGAAGAGGCGGTATTCCCGAGGATTTTACTCCTTATAATTTGAGGGACACGTTCGCCAGCATGGCTTACCGAAAATGTAAGAGATGGGAACTAGTGGAAAGACTACTGCGGCACCGTCAGCAAGGTCAGGGTAAGGCATACGTTTCTTACCCTATGGATGAGCTCTGCCACGACCTGGAGCGGCTCTCGCCTTTCCGGCTCTACAACCTATCTTTGTCACTGACTCCCCCGCCTGATCTGGGAGGGGAGTCAGAAAATAGCTTTGGTGGAGACGGGGGAGGCTCGAACTCCCCCTGAAACAATCCTTTGCTTTGTATAGTACTGATATCAATAAAACGTACCCGGAAAAACCCTAATGTTCCCAGTTTTTGTATTTTTCAGGTACATCTCCAACGAATTTAAGCGGCCACTCAGCAGGACCAAACCTGGCATCGATGAAAATGAGCGGCTTACCTACCCGGAGGATCCTCAACGGCTCGTGGCTCATTCCCGCCGGGATATAGGCGTAGAAAGGATAATCGATCTTGCGCCATTTATCATCCAGGTAGAATTCCACATCGGCATCGAACTCTACAAAATTTTGCGCACCAAAGAGGTATATCCACTGGTCGC
Source organism: uncultured Chloroflexia bacterium (assembly GCA_963796365.1). Lineage (GTDB taxonomy): Bacteria > Chloroflexota > Dehalococcoidia > Dehalococcoidales > RBG-16-60-22 > RBG-13-51-18. The sequence continues at coordinate 1,621,406 of CAWCLJ010000004.1, read as the reverse complement.
GGTCCGGGTGGATGTGGGGAGCCATGCCAATCTCGTCTTCCGGTTTGTCGATATAGGCAAATCCCAGGCACATTTGAGAGCCCGGGATATCCCTCTCTCCCCCCGAGCCGATCATCGGCATAGTGATGCTCTTGTGGATGGATTTCCGAGGTTTGAATTCAATAAGATTAGACTCGTGCCTTAAATTTCCCAATCGTACTTTTTCTGGCATACGGAGTACCTCCTTAGTTGATATCGTATTTTACATGGTAAAGAGGGAAAAGTCGAACTCCCCCTGAAAAACGAAATATTGAAAAATTACTTACCGGGTTTGTTTCTTTACCTGCCCTGATATAGTCATTTATTCCCCCTCTTGTAAACTTTTCCGGCCTTACGGTCGGCGAACTAAGTTAGGAAGTTTAGAGATTATACCTTTTGGCGTTTTGGGGTCACACTTAGCAATCCTAAACGTGTAACTTGCCAGATTCCCGGTCCTTCATTTTTGACCAAGTTTCGGAATAGTATTTGTTGGAGATGTACCTAAACGTGTAGCTTGCCAGGTACCAGAATAAGCACAGGCACCAGTACCAGACCAGGAACCGGTAATGCTATTCCCTTGAACATTGCCGCTAAAACTCCAGCTCGTCGCGCTTCTAGGCACAGCATATGAAATATATAGTTCGCCGTCATCCATAAATTGTCCGCTAATAGCCATGGTCATCCAACTCATACTTCCAAAAGTAATGTTAAAAGTTCCGCTGAAATTTGCGCCGTTTTGATTGTTAATTGCCCAGGTGAAATGCCCAGCTGGATTAGCACCGTAGGGTCTATCGGTAACATTCATCGTTCCTTGCCAGGAACCTATCATGTCCGGGATAGTTACGGTGGTCGGCGTAGTCGTTTTAGTAGTGGTGGAAGTAAGAGATTGGACGGGTTTAAAGTGCGCGGTGACGCTCTTATCAGAGCTTATGGTTAGATCGGCCCTGTTCGAGGCACCGGCGACAGAACCATCCCAGTAGTCAAACTCATATCCGCTGGCAGGCGTCGCAGTAAGGGTTATCTGCAAACCGGAATCATATTCACCACCGGGCGGGGATACCGTACCGGAGCCAGACGGGCTGATTTTAACGGTCAGAGTGTATGAGGCCAGAGGTCCTGCCGGTGTAGCCGGCTGGGTAGTGGTATTAATGATGTTACACCCAACCAAGGGTAACACTATAAAAACTATCACAAGAAAGCAGACAATTACCAGGGACGACAATTTAGTAGAACGCATCTTTTCTTTCCTTCCCGACAAATTGTATCATAACATGTTGACCCGGTTAAAAAAATTTATAGTTAAGTGCCGGCCTGTCCCCAATCGTTTTACTCTTTCGCAAGGGCCGAACTCCCCCTGAAACAACGCTTTGCTTCACGAGATTCGAGCCATGGCACGCTATTTTCGGATTAAGAACAAGACCACATACTTTACGCTGCTGACATGCCTTCGCAGGTATTATCCCGTTCTTACTCGCTAGGCGGATCCCCATCCACGCCTCATTTGATAAGGGACCGGCATGGCCATCGATTTTGTTTTAACTATGCTGTGGCCCCTGATTTTGTGGAGTTGTGAGCCCATGATTGAATATGGGCCTGAACCGGCCGGATCGACCGGTAAGGTGTTTGGATTAGGGGCGTCGGAAAATGTCATTTCCAAAAGGAGACCGTATTCCACATCGGCAATAAAAGTATACTGGTCACGAATATTACCGCGTTTTTCCTGAACGATTGACATCATGGCTTTGGCGTCTGTTCGCTCATCAGGCGGGAGAGCTTGCCCAAATATACCGGGCAAATCAATACAGTTCTCGGGCTTATACATTCCCTCCAGTCTTGGCGCGAATAAAGTCAAAGTTCCGAGTCTGGCATCTTTATATTCTTCCCGCATGACCAGGGCTTCTATTTCAGTTATTTCACCGTTTCGCGTCTTTAACCTGGCAGTTAGAAAGGAGTTAATATCATATTCCTTGATACACCCGAAAAATCCGACTGAACCGGTTTCCGGGTCCGCTAACACAACTTTGTATTCCCCGATTTCGGACGCGGTTCCCCATAGGCCGTCACCAACATTCAGTTGTTGTCCGTTTTCAGTATACTTGACGGAATCTGCTATCCCCTTCGGTTTTAAGTCACGGGATACTAAAGCCGCCAGAAACCGGTCAACAAAAGAAATCAATTGTTCGCGACTCATCGAGCCGTCTGCTTTTTTATATTTATTTGTGTTCATTGAACTGGATATCCGCAGCCATTGGTCTTTTTCGGTATTCCAGATTGGCCGGGTACCATAGGGAAATTCTGTCAGCGTGACCTCGATAAATTGTATCTGGTCATTCTCCACTTTAAACGATTCACAACACTCCAGCGTGCGCGGTGTTGAAAAATAAGGAGGTATGGCAAAGGTCTTGCCATTCCCCATTTCTATCTTACGGATCGTTCCATCATGGTCGTAATAAGCGAAGGAGATAACCGATTGGCGTTCCTCATCTATAACGAAAAACCGCCTGTCCCTGATCCGGGTAACGAAACCGAGAAATCCTGTTTCGAATTGCTCCCGACAGGTCATCGTCACAAAATCTCTATCCGTCGAATGCCCGTATTCAAGTGGTTCCGCGTTGGTAGTAATACGGCCGTTTTCCATGCGGTTACAGTTGTCCGCGAAAAATGAGTAGTCCCCTTTCGGGTCATTGCGTACCATACCCGTAAAATATTTGTTGGCGGTAGCAATCACTCTTTCACGCGGTTTTAGGCGCTCCTCAGGTACAGTTGCCAGGAATATGGCTGGCGGCTGGCCTCTTTTTTCATAATTCTCAGCACCCATATGGTCACGGACAATCAGGCTCTCGATTTCAAAAATTTTCCCATTAGATATCTTAAGCCGAAGGTTAAGGATGACCTTTTTTCTGTTTTCCTCAACCACGCATATCACCGCCGATTGACCGGTCTGCATATCGTCAAAATAATGCCTGTACACACCAAGACCGGTAACAGTTTTCCATGTTCCATCACCGACCTTCAATTCCTGGTTGTTTTCAACAAATCTTACTTCATTCGACAAAGGCAATCCGGAAGGATCATTTTTTGCAAGGGCTTCAAGATACCGGTCGATGAAGTTTTCTAAAGTTGAGCGATCATATACATTTTTATTTTTTGATGATTGCATGTCGTAACTCCTTTAATCATGTTAGAAACGCTTGACGTAACTTATTTGAAATAGCGATAAGCGTAGAGAGTAATCAATTAACGGTTGACTCTACTACAGCTTTTTTGCCGGTATTTTAATAAATTCCATCAGGTTTCGTATATTTGTCGAGCTATCCCTGACACACCGCTCTGCTTTGTTTGAATTATAGGCTAATTTCCCGGAATATTCTATGTCGTTGCTTATGTATTTTAGTAAAAACGTCAACACAACTATACTGTATATTTGCGGCTTGGAAAATGTACCAAAAGGGTACCCTTTTGGTGGAGACGGGGTAGGGTCGAACTCCCTCTGAAACACGAATTCTGTGCTTTGTCTAGGTCAGCTTCTTCGCTTTCTCTCTTTTTACAATATTATTCTTGGTATCGTTTCGGGAGGCAGGTCATAGGGATACACGATTATTCCTTTTAAATATATTTGTTCCATTTTTAGATATTCTACTTGTAATATTAGTTCCGTTATGGTATATAAAGTTGGTTTTGTTTTTAATGAACCATTACATATAGTTGTGAACTGACATCCTTATCCGGTCGCTTGGATGGTGGGGAGCTAATGGCGAAACCGACCTGATATCAGGTCGTATTTTAGTAAAGTTCGTCACTCGTGAAAGGAGTTTAATTATATGACTAGGTGGCAAGATTTACTGGAAAAATACGGCAAGCCGACGCCCTGGCCTTATCCCATACGTTACGATAAGGAACAGGAAATCGAGACCGATGTCCTGATTATCGGCGGTGGCATCGCCGGGTGCTGGGCAGCCATCAGCGCCGCCAGGACCGGCGCTAAAGTGGCGCTGGTAGATAAGGCGGACACCGTCAGGAGCGGTTCGGGAGGCCCCGGCTGCGACCACTGGTGTGTCACGCCGGCCAACCCCCATTCCAAGGTTGACCCGGATGACTGGGCCAAGCGCCTTGTGGAGCATCCAATGCTTTCCCCCCAGCCGCCGGAATTCGCAAACCCGATTTCTTACGCCAACGGCATCGGCAACCAGATCCAGTGCCGCGAGGACTGGGACACGCTGCTCGAAATGGAGCAAATGGGAGGTAAAATCCGCGACACCAACGACGAGTACCTGGGAGCCCAGGGGCGCTACGATGATAAAATCATGTTTTCTCCCCGCATGAGCCCCAATAATACCACCGAAGTGACCGTCCGCGTCTGGGGCACGACCTTTAAGCCCGCTTTAAAGAAAGAATGCCAGCGCCTTGGCGTTAAGATATTCGACCGCGTCATGGTCACCAACCTGCTGACGGAAAAAGGCGTCCAGGGGGCCAGGGTCGTCGGAGCAATGGGTTTTAACGACCGCACCGGCGAATTCATGGTCTTCAAATCCAAAGCCGCCGTCCTGTCTGCCGCCGGCAGCAATTCGCTCGGGTTCTTCAGCACCGAGCTGGCCGGTTACACCACCTTCCCCGGCTCCCGCACCAAGACCGGTGACGGCGTGGCCATGGCCTGGCGGGCCGGCGCCGAGCTTACCCTGATGGAGATGACTTCTCCGCATGGGCTGGGCACAGGGATGAAGCATACCTGGTACGGCGGTTCTTCCGATGCCAGTTTCGAGGGTATCCAGCAGGTAGACGCTAACGGTAAAAAGCTCCCCTGGCCGCTGCAGGGATGGCCGGACGGCGGCACTATGGGGCCGTCTCCGCAAGACCGGCAAAAAATCACCCAGGGCATCCAGGACGGGACGTACGCCCTGCCCTTCTTCGGCGATTTCCCGGCCATGTCCGATGTCGAACGCCGCGTTACCTGGAACCTGATGCTCGGCGAAGAGTCAACCACCAAGAATATCACCCGTTCCTATGAAATGGGCGGTTTTAACCCGGCCAAGCACTTATTGATGAATTTTAACTACATCGAGGGCACCAGTCCTTCCCACTGGCTCAACGGCGGTATGGGCGGCCCCATCATCGACTGGGACTGCAAATCCAGCCTCGACGGTTTATATGTTGCCGGGGAATCCCAGTTCGCGGCCGGGGACCACAGCTACGCCGCTTCCACCGGACGCTATGCCGGCCGAAAAGCCGCCGCTTATGCCGCCGGCATCGACCGCGGCGCGTTCTCCAAAGACCAGGTTGCCCTGGAAAAAGCCAGTATTTACGCCCCGATTGGCCGCGACAACGGCATCGATTGGAAAGAATTGCATGCCGGCATCGCACGGGTTCTGCAATTATTCATCAGCGAGTTTAAAAATGAATCGATGTATAACATCGCGCTGCAGGGGTTGAAAGAAATCGAAGAAGTGTTCGTACCCAGATTGTATGCTATCGACCCCCATAAACTGCTGCGCAGTCTCGAGGACCTGAGCTTATTGACGCATGCCCAGATCGTCTGCCAGGCCGGCCTGGCGCGCCAAGCCAGCAGCCGGGTGCTGAATTTCTACAGAATCGATTACCCGCAAATAGACCCGCCGGCATGGAACAAGCACGTTACCGTCAAGCTGTTAAACGGCAAGGTCGCAGCCGGTGAACTTCCCCTGAACTACTTCGGCAACATGAAAGCCAATTATGAAGCTCACAACAAAGACTACAAAGGGGTCTATAAGGGGAAATAACAGAGACTGTTAGAATCGATAAAAGAAAATAAGGAGCACGAAAATGCCTAAGAAAGAAGTTTACGCTTTACCAAATGTAACCACCCCGGGCAATCCGATATTTTTCGATGCCGCTAAATGCAAAGGCTGCAATACCTGCGTGCAGGTCTGCCAGGTAGACGTTCTCATCCCCAACCCGGAAAAAGGCAAATCACCGGTCATCCTGCACCCCGATGAGTGCTGGTACTGCGGCTGCTGTGTCAACGATTGCCCCGAAAAGGCCATCACTTTTAACTGGCCGCTCCAGCAGCGCGGTTACTGGAAAGATAAGGCCACGGGGAAGGTCCTCCGGGACCTCCAGTAATAAAACAGTTACCGCAAGGGACTAAGAAGCCACCCGGAACGGGACATTTTCATGGGACGGCCATGAAGTTCCAAATCCGGGTGGCTATTTATTTGGCTCCAGAAAAGCTTCCCTCTCATTTTTGTCTATACCTATCACTTCATATAATAGCTCAACAAGGATAGACTATCTGTCCGCCCATGTTTTAATGAAGTCTTTTTTAGAGTCAAAACATTCTATAGAAATGTTGGCCCTACTTTAGAATCAAAGATTAATGAGTTATATCAAAATATTATCTACTATTGTTTTGCCTGTATAAGCGTGACATATTGCTGGCATGTTTTCTTATTCAAATCCGAAGCTATGCACCAGTTAAATTTCTTGCCGGTGACTACGTGAGCCTATCGATTGAAATAAAGAGGGTTTAATATACGTGTTTACACTTGTTTGACATTTAATCTCATAGTAGTAGAATAAATGTATATATGAAGCTTTTCGGCTCATCCGGGATACGCGCTGTTTATAACAAAAACCTCCTGGAAACAGCTTTCCGGGTGGGTCTGGCGGTAGGCAAAAAATACCGCCGCGCCGTCATCGGAAGAGACACACGGACTTCCGGTGACGCGATGAGCCACGCGGTTATTTCCGGGCTTTTAGCGTCCGGCGCTGGCTGCGCCGATGCCGGTATCGCACCCACGCCGACCATCGCCTATATTACACGCGAATTCGATGCCGGTATCATGATTACCGCCTCCCACAATCCCCCAGAATATAACGGGGTCAAGCTGCTCAATCCGGACGGCTCGTCTTTCGATGCCCAGCAGCAGGCGGAAATTGAGGAAATGCTGCTGGAAAGCGCCTACGAATATGCCGATTGGAAACAAATTACCCAATGTGAAATATACAAAGGCGCCATCGAGCGGCATATTAACTGCATCCTCGCGGATTTCCCGCAAAAACTGAATATCAAAGTGGTTGTGGATGCCGGAGGCGGCGCGGCCTCGGAAGTAACACCGCATTTAATGGGGAAAATGGGGTGTGAAGTCATTCCGCTTAATTGTAAACCGGACGGGCATTTCCCGCGCGGCAGCGAACCGAGCGAGGAAAATCTTAGAGGCTTATCGCAGGTAGTTAAAGAGTCCGGCGCGGCGGTGGGCATCGCCCACGATGGCGATTCCGACCGTATGATGGCCGTTGACGAAAAGGGAAGATACATCTCCGGAGATAAAATGCTGGCGATTTTGATAAAAGCCGCCGGGGCCAGAGATGCCGTGACGACGCTCGATGCCACCATGGCCATAGATGAAATGGGCGTTAAAATACGGCGCACGAAAATCGGGGATACCTGGGTCTCCGAGGAGTTGCGGAAGGGCGGGGAATTCGGCGGGGAGACATCCGGCGCCTGGATTTTCCCCCAGATATCGCTCTGCCCGGACGGAATTTACGCCGCCGCTCAAATAGCCTCTATCGCCGCGAAAAACAGGCTTTCAAAACTGGCTGACGCCATCCCCGTATATCCTTTATTCCGCGGCAACGTTAATAGTGACGGGCTGGATATGGCCAAGCTGGACATTCTATTAGAGGCCATGAAACCGTACGCCGTTACCCGGATTGACGGCATCAAACTGTATTTTAAAGACGGCTGGTTGCTTGTCCGGCATTCCGGCACCGAGCCGAAAATCAGGTTAACGGCGGAAGCCAAAACGGAACGCAATGCCCGCGAGCTTTATGACCGGGGAATTGAAGCCGTGAAAAATTCGATAGAGGTGGGGAGGAAAGCGAATTGAAAGCAGTGATTCTGGCGGCGGGCGAGGGGCAGCGCATGCGCCCGCTTACCGCCAACCGGCCTAAAGTTATGCTTCCCGTGGCCAGCAAACCCATTCTCGAGCATCTCCTGATAGAAGTAAAAGAGTCCGGGATAGACGAATTTATTTTCGTGGTGGGATATTGCGAGCAGCAGGTGCGCAGCTATTTTGGGAGCGGGGAAAAATGGGGCGTAAAGATAGAATATGCCGGCCAGCGCAAACAGCTTGGCACGGCGGACGCCGTCAGGATAGTTTCGGACGTCGTCAAAGGCAATTTCCTGGCGATGAATGGCGACCACCTCGTTAACCGTGTGGACATTAAAAAGCTGATTAAAAGCAAGACCAGCACAATGGGCGTCATCGAGGTTAAAAACCCCGAAGGTCTTGGTATTCTGGAACTGGCCGACGGCAAAGTGGTCGGCGTTTATGAAAAAGTTAAAAACCCGCCGACGATGATGGCCAACCCCGGTCTTTATTTCTTTACCCCGGATATTTTCGATGCCATTGCCAAAACGGAAAAATCTCCGCGCGGCGAATTTGAAATTACCGACTCGTTAAAGATATTAATGAAAACAGGACCCGGCCTCCGCTACATGGAAATTAAATCCTGGGTGGACTTAAGCTATCCCTGGGACCTCCTCCGCGCCAATGAAACGATGATGACTTCCCTCAAAGGGGAAAACCTTGGGCAAGTAGAGCTGAATGTCATGCTTAAAGGTGCCGTGTCCGTTGGGAAGGGCACGGTGGTCAAATCCGGCAGCTATATCGAAGGACCGGTCATCATCGGAGAGGACTGCCGCATCGGCCCCAATTGCTTTATCCGCCCCTCGACTACCATCGGCAACGATTGCCATATCGGCGCGGCGGTTGAGCTGAAAAATTCCATCGTGATGAGCCATACGGACGTCCCCCATCTTAATTATGTCGGGGACAGTGTTATCGGCGAGGGTTGCAACTTCGGCGCCGGCACCAAAATCGCCAACTTGAGGCTGGACCAGAAAAATATCCGGGTCAACGGCATCGATACCGGCCGGCGCAAGCTCGGCGCCATCATCGGCGATAATGTCGAGACCGGCATTAATACCTCTATTAACGTCGGCACGATTATCGGCAGCCACACTTTTATAGGACCCGGCGCGGTAGTCAAAGGAATTATCTTACCTAATTCTAAGTTAGAATAAGGGGTGGACTATGAAACAGGCAGTTATACTGGCGGCGGGTGAGGGGCAAAGATTACGGCCGTTTACCGTTAACCGTCCCAAGGCGATGATTTCCATCGCCGATAAACCCATTCTCCAGTATATTGTCGAAGCGCTGGCCCGCAACGGCATACGGGACGTCATACTTGTCGTCGGGTACCGCAAGGAGCAGGTCTATGATTTCATGGGCTCCGGCGAAAAATTCGGCGTCAAAATCTCTTATGCCACCCAGGAAAAACAGCTCGGCACGGCGCATGCCTTAAACAAGGTGAAAGAAATGGTGCAGGATGAATTTCTCGTTCTGCCCGGGGACAACCTCATCGAAGCCGCAACGATTGCCGATTTTGTGGAAGTGGGGCCGGAGTCCGTCCTGGTAAAAAGGGTCAGCAACCCGCAAAGATACGGCGTTATCGATACCGATGACGGCGAAGTCCAGATGATAGTTGAAAAGCCCGTCGATGCGGATAATAACCTGGTCAATACGGGTATTTATGCCTTTGACCGCCATATCTTCGAGCATATTCAGGACGTACTGGATATACCGGATGTTATCAACCAACTCATCGGCGCCGGCCATACCATTAGAGCGGTGGAGACCGGCGGCACCTGGCTCGACGTTATTTACCCCTGGGATGTTATAAGCCTGAATAATGCCATCCTCCAGAATATCGGGTCCGGGGTTGGCGGAACCATCGAGGCAGGTGTTACACTTAAAGGAAAGGTCATGATAGGCACGGACACAGTCATCAAGTCGGGTACCTGCATTTACGGGCCGGCGGTCATCGGCAGCGGGTGCGAAATCGGACCCAACGTCAGCATTCTGCCGGCTACCAGCATCGGGGATAACGTGGCGATAGCTTCGTTTACCCAGATAAAAAACAGCCTTATCGGCAACGATGTTACCCTCGGGCCCGGCTGCTTTATCAGCGATTCGGCCATCGATAAAGGATGCACCATAAAAGGCCGGTTTACCGCTCTGGGCGGCCCGAGCGAAGTCAGGGTAGCTGATGAAGTCCCGTCGATTAATGTCGGTGTCATCATGGGAGAGGACTGTAACGTTGAGGCCAACGTCGTCGCCCAGGCCGGTGCAATTATCGGGAATTCCTGCCAGATACAGATTTCCAAGCTGATAAACGGCCGTTTACCGGATCAGAGTTTAGTATATTAGACACATCCTCTCCCTTTTGTAAAGGGAGATAAAGAGGGTTTTTATAAAATATTCCTCTCCCTTGAGGGGAGAGGTTAGGTGAGGGTGAAAAGGGGGAGGAGAAAAATCAGGAAATAATAACTAGGAAATAAAACTAAAAAATGTGCGGCATCGTCGGATACATTGGAGATAAAAAAGCGCAGGCGATTCTTCTGAACGCCCTGGGTAAGCTGGAATACCGCGGTTACGATTCCTGCGGCATCGCTATCGATAATCATGGCATCGAGGTTTTCAAAGATGCCGTCAGGGTAGCCGTCCTGGCGAAAAAGCTGTCGCCGCATGACGGCAAGACCGGCATCGGCCACACGCGCTGGGCCACCCACGGCGAACCCTCCATGAAAAACGCCCACCCGCATTGCGATTGCGCCGGTAAAATCGCTGTCGTGCATAATGGGACAATAAACAACTTCCAGAAACTCCGCAAGCAACTGGCCGATGAAGGCCATATCCTTACCTCCGAGACCGATACCGAGGTGCTGCCGCACCTGATTGAAAAATATTATAAAGGCGACCTTGTCGCGGCGGTGGAAAAGGCCCTCCATGAAGTCCAGGGCGCCTACACCATGATTGCCATGATGACCGGCGAGGACAAACTGGTCGCCGCTCGGAAAGACAGCCCGCTCATTGTCGGCATCGGCGACCGGGAAAACTTCATTGCCTCCGATGTTCCGGCGCTGCTCGACTATACCAGCCGGGTAATTTACCTGGAAGACGGCGATGTCGCGGTTGTCAGCGCCAAAAAAGTCGTCATCCGGCAGAACGGCAAGGAAGCCAAACGTGAAGAGCCCCGCATAACCTGGAACATCGAGGATGCGCGTAAGGGCGGCTACGAACACTTTATGCTCAAGGAAATCCACGAGCAGCCCAAAGTCATCCGTGACACCCTGGCGGAATATTTAACATCATCGGAACCGGCGGCCGGGCTGGGCGATGCGGGAGGCAGCCTCGAAGATATTCTCATCCTTGCCTGCGGGACATCCTATCATGCCAGCCTGGTGGGCAAGTACATTATCGAAAACCTGTTGAATGTGCCGGTAAGAGTGGAAATCGCCGACGAGTTTAATTACGGCGGCCAGGCCTCTGCTAAAAATAAAGCGATAGCTATTACCCAGAGCGGTGAAACCAGCGATGTGCTTAAAGCCGTCCGGCGGCTCAAGGAAAAAGGCAGCCGGATTATCGCCATTACCAACGCTGTCGGCAGCACCGTCAGCCGCCTGGCGGACCGGACCATTTTTACGCTGGCCGGCCCGGAAATAAGCGTCGCCGCCACCAAGACCTATATCGCCCAGCTGATTGCGCTTTACTGGCTGGCGCTGCCTTATGCCCGGGTGGATATCGGCAAACTGGACAACCTGATGCTGGAACTGCGACAGCTTCCGGTAAAGGTGCAGCAGGTACTGGACAATGAAGATAAAATAGCCGGGCTTGCCGCCACGCTTAAAGACTACGAGAACGTGTTTTACATCGGTAAAGGTATTAATTATCCTGTTGCCCTGGAAGGGGCGCTTAAACTGAAAGAGATTGCTTACATCCATGCCGAAGGCTATGCCGCCGGGGAGCTCAAACACGGGCCTTTCGCGCTGCTGGGGGAAAAGACGCCGGTGGTAGCTGTCGTGGGACGGGACGGAACTTACGACCCCATCGTGACCAGCATTAAAGAAATCAAGGCCAGACATTCGCCGGTAATTGCTGTGACCGGTGAAGACGATGACGGCATTGCCGGGCTGGCCGATTATGTTATTAAGATGCCGGAAATCGACCCGCTGTTCTCACCGGTAACGAACTCGGTGGCTTTACAACTGCTGGCCTACTTCACGGCTAAAGAGCGCGGTTGCCCGATAGACTTCCCCCGCAACCTTGCCAAGAGCGTTACGGTAGAATAACGAACAGTCGTTAGACTGATTCACAAACACTTTATGCCTCCTCCTAATTACCACATCTCTACGTGTGAGAGTAACTTTATTCCGTCATTCCTGCGCCGGCAGGAATCCAACAGAGAACTCAATCACCAGATTGTCTACCTATCATGGATTCCCGTTTACACGGGAATGACAAACCAACGTTAAGTTTTACGTTATGGTTTTAACTCCGTGTCTAGTACGGGGCAGGTTTTTTGACTTTTAAGCTTTGAGTTTTATTTGCAGTATTGTCATTTATTTGAAATTTGTAGTATTAGTAGTATTCCCTGTGCTATAATTCCGCCGATAAAGTTCGTTTTTTAAAGGAGTTTCTATGGCTAAACTTAAGTATGCAGATTGCTTCGTACAGAAGCCAGGCGCTTTCCCCATGGAATTACTCGGTAAAGACGGCAAACCCCGCAAGGAAATCATCCCCGGCGTTAAAGCCGCTCATATCCTGACCGCAGATGAAAGCGTTCAAGATGGGTTTTTCTTCGTTGACGGGACCTGGCTCTGGAGCGGCGCCTCCGCCGAACCGGTCGGCGTTCCGCATAAACATGATTTCGACCATGTTCTCTGCTTTGCCGGCGGCCATATTGACGACCCCCAGGACTTTGGCGGGGAAATAACCGTCTGGCTGGACGGCCGTAAAGAGGTTATTAAGCGCAACAGCATCATTTTTGTTCCGGCCGGCGTCGTCCACGGACCGATACAATTTAATAGGATACCCCACCCCATTTATTTCCTCACGGTGGCTATCACCGGCAAATACTCCCGTACCGTCGTGGAACAGGTAGCCAAACCCGCCGCGAAAAAGAAATACGCCATCGTGGATGCGCTTTACAAGGAATTCAGCGTGGCCGCAGATAAAGATGCGCCCCCGCCGCCTCCCCCGAACCCCAATCTCAAAGGCGCCCGCATCATGCACATCGAGGAAGACCGGGTGCCCGGCGCTTTCTATGTGGATTTTGTCTGGATATTCAAAGGCAACGGTGGCGCGCCGGCCAAGGAGCATGAACATGATTGGCCGGAACTTATCGCTTTCGCCGGCGCCGACCCTGAAAATCCCGGCTATATCGGCGGCGAGATGAGCCTCGTCCTCGGCGGCGATGAAACACATCGTACAAATAAGAGTACGCTGATTTGCATACCGGCACATACCAAGCACTGCCCCTGGCTTTTCCATGATATCCAGAGACCTACGCTGGTCTTCACGGCCGGGCCTTCCCACACCTACACTGGCTCGCACAAAAAAGCCGATGGTACAAGGGAGACTTTCAAAGGCCCCTCGGCCAAGAAGTCCGCTCCTAAAAAGGCTGCTACTGAGAAGAAGTAGTCGTCTCCAAGTCAACTAAAAAGAGGGGGTCGTACCAGTCCCCCTCTTTTTAGTCAGTGCGAGTTTATTGTCATTGCAAATGGGGCCATTGCCCCTGCTATGTTTCATCGCTAACGTTAACCAATAATACGGATTGCTTCGCGGAGTTTACGCTGGGCGGAGCGAATGTGCTCGCAATGACTAATTGGCTTTAATCGGTTTCAATCCCGCTTCCAGCCTCGCATCGTTAATGTGTATGAGCACTGCTTTTTCCATCGGCATGCAGGAAAAACCCAGGTCTTTTTTCGCCAGTTTTTCGCTCACCAGCCAGGGCAGCCCGGTTTTTCCTGCCGGGTCCCACTGTTTCTTTTTCCCGAAGGTAATTTTGGCGTCCGGAATATATTTCTTTACCGCTTTTACCAAGTCCTTCGGAGAAACCACCGGCCCGCCCACGTTATAGACCGGGTGCGGCGTGGCGTCCGCTTTTATCAGTCTTTTGGTTATCTCCGCCAGGTCGTCTGCCGAGACCAGTGAAGAAAGGTCGGTCCCGTCCCCCTCCATCGCGTAAGGTTTCCCCACCGCCGCATAGGAAGGAATATCCGACCAGTGGTGCGCCGGCGACCTTCCCCCATGCCCGTATCCGATGGTAGGGCGGAGCCCCGTAAAGCTCATACCGTAAAGCTTCTGGTACTGCCCGGCGCATATCTCGGCGTAAAGCTTGCTAATTGCATAAGAATGTGTAGGATTGGTGATGTCCTCCTCGGTCACGTCCCTCATCCCGTATTGCGCCTGCGGCCCGTAGACCGTCTCGGAGGAGGCATAAACGACTCTTTTAACGCCCATGAGCCTGGCCGACTCGAAGGCATTGTTCATCCCCATGACGTTGACCTTGGTCACCAAGCGCGGCTCGCCCTGGAGCTCCGTCACCATGATGAAAGCCCAGTTGATGAGACGGTCGATTTTATACTGCTTCATCGCATTCAAGATATCTTCCAGTTCGGTCACGTTCCCGCGCACGAAGTGGAACTTCTTAGCGTTCTTTTCTGTTTGTTTCATGAACCATTCCGGCGGAGGCACCATGTCCAGGTTGACCACCGTTTTTACATCCGGGTCGTTCATCAGATATGCCACCGTTTTCCGCCCGAAAAGCCCGCTGCCGCCCATGACCAAAATGTTCATCTCGTACCTCCTGCATTATAGCTTAAAGCAAATATATCGCTAAATAACTCTGGTGTCAAACTATACCCTTCTTACCTTAGGCGCAAAAATCAGGAATGAAGCGCTTAATAATGCCAGCGCCGCCGCAAACCCGCCGATAGCCCACGGCACGCCTACTCCGAGGGCTAAAAACCCCACGAAGAATGTCCCCAGGCGGCCAACTTTATACCGGAAGGCATTGAAGTCATTTTTCACGCGGAAAACGGTTGCCTAGGCTATGGCTCCTCGCCCGCCCGTCCTGAAGATGAAGATTTTCACCTCGTTAACGCTACGGGCCAGTTCGCCACGCCCAGGCCCGGCATGTGCTTTTTCGACCATACCGAAAGCTTTACGATGATGCGCGGCCGCCATATCGACCTCTGTGTGCTGGGAGCCATGCAGGTCTCCGAAAAAGGCGACCTTGCCAACTGGACGATACAGCTCGGGCGGCCGGGCAATATCGGCGGGGCGATGGATTTAGCTTTCGGTGCGCATTATCTTATTACCGTGATGACACATACCACCAAAGATAATAAGCCCAAGCTACTCAAGCAATGCACTTATCCCCTCACCGCTCCCCGATGTGTTAATATGATAGTCACGGATATTGCGGTTATTGATGTTACGCCGGACGGCCTGCTTTTGAAAGAGACTGCCCCCGGCTGGACGGCGGCGGAAGTGCAGGAACTTGCCGACCCTAAGCTAAAGATAGCTAAGAATCTAAAGGTGAAAGAGATTTAATATGAAGTGGCAGGATATGGTCTGGGAAGCATTTAAAAGACAGGAGGAAGAGCTGGAAAAAGTAGTTGAAGGCTTAACCGTGGAAGAGTTGAACTGGCAGCCGGCGCCGGATAATAACCCGATTGGCTGGATGGTCTGGCATGTTATCCGCAGCTACGACCGCAACATGTCCGAGGTCATGGGGGAGGAACAGCTCTGGATAAAGGATAAGTGGCACGCTAAATTCGGCCGGCCTGCCGACCCGGTCGAAACCGGCTTCGGGCATACCATGGAACAGGTAAGAGCATTCAAATCGCCGCCGGCGAAAGTAATTATTGAATACAGCCGCGCCATTATGAACAAGATTGAGAATTATATCAGCACCAGGCTGGATGAAAAGGAACTCGACCGCATGAATTACAGCCCGACTTTTAAGAAATCCCTTCCGGTCGGCGAAAGGATTACTGCGCAGTTCTGGCACGGCGCAAACCACATCGGCGCGGCGGGTTATATACGTGGTCTGCTCAAGGGTGAGGGCAAGGGTAAAGGCTGGTACGGGAGATAATTTTTTCACTCGTGGCGGGAAGCTAAAATGTGACAAAATCCTGTTGACAGAGTTAGAACATTAGTGCTAAGATATTCCGGCAAGAGAAACGAAGATGGGTATTTTTGAGCGTGATGTAATTATGAATAATTCGATTCGAACATTATGTTATTTCAGGCTCGACCCAGGCGTGATTCGTTTTTTAAGGATATTATGTTAAACCAATCTCGACTTACGCGTGAATCATTTTTTAAGGGTTTTATGTTAATTCAGGCTCATTCCAGGCATAAATCGTTTTTTTGACATATTATGGTAAGTCTGGATACGATTCAGGCTCAAGGGCCTTTTTCAGGGTAGTTATGTTAAATAAGGGGTAAGTTATTAGGGGTAAGGGGTAAGAGGCATCGTGAGAAATTGATTCGTCTCCGGCGGAGAAAAGCGTGGCAATCTCCATTATCGGATTAAAGCAATGATGGATTCCCGACTCGTTCGGGAATAACGTAGGAAATAAGGGACTACGCCACCCCGACCCTGATATCCTTCGCTTCCGCCTACGCCAAGGCTACGGCGGACAAGACGCTCCAGGATGACAATGGGGAAAGATTCTTTACGGAGTTTACGTTGAGAACATTCACTTCGCTCAGTACGAACTTCGCGAATGAGTTCAGATTGCGGGCCATTGGAGGTGAAGCCAATAAGGCGTGGCAATCTCAATGATTGGTTTAAATAAATGCTGGATTCCTGCCGCAGTTTACCCCTTACTCCGATACAGGGCAGGAATGACGTGGGGAGAAAAGGTACCGGGGTGGTGGGCAAAAATGGGAGTAAAGATTTTGCCCACCCTACGTGACAAAAAAGAGAAACACGAATCAAGGGAATTGAAGCTGGTTTGCCATAAAGTCAGGGACGAGTCGTTGAAGATAAGCACTCGTAGAAAAATAAAATATTTTCTTGGGTCGAATGGTCAAATCACTAATCAGGGAGGGGTGGGGAAGCCAGAAACCAGAAACTATTTACTTTCCAGGTATTTTTTATAGTCCGCCAGGTATTTCAAAACCCGGGCGGCGCGGCGGGGGTGATTATATTCCGGTATCACCAATTTCGGCGGCGCATCTTTGCTATCTTTCTGGTAGGTTAAAGCCGCGGTGATGTTCATTCTCCGGATATAGACCAGCGGTTTTCCGCTTTCTTTAACAAACTGGTAAAGCGCTTCCTGGGCTTTTTCCACCTGCGCCACCATCGCGCGGATTTGCTCCTGGCTCATATATCCCACCATCATCGAAGGCGGCAGAATCATGGGCGGCAAGAGGGAAATAACGGCATCGACATTGTTGTCCTCTAAAAGCAGCCGCAGGCACCGGTCGCCGATATTATCGCCGCCCGAAGGCCGCGTCCCCACCAGGTTGACGGGGTTTCCCGGCGTCCAGCGCGCCGGCAGAATGGCGGCCAGTTTGTTCATGGTTTGCCGCTCCAGCGCGGCTATTTCCAGCCCCTGTTTTTCGCAGTCTTCCGCTGTTACGACGCCGAACCCGCCCCCGATGGTAAGGATTGCCACTCGATTGCCCCGCGGCAGCGGCAGGTCCCGTAAAGCAATGGCGACATCGCAAAGCTCCTCTTCGTCTTCAACTCTAATGACCCCGGCCTGTTTGAAAGCCGCCGTGTAGATATTATCGGCGCCGGCTAAAGCCCCGGTATGAGATTTCACCGCTTTGGCCGCAGCTCCGGTGGTGCCGGATTTCATCGCGATAATGGGTTTTTGCTTTGTAATCTCTTTTGCCAACTCGTAAAAACGCCGGCCTTCGCGCAGTCCTTCGATATATGCCGCGATGATACGCGTATCATTATCATTAGCCAGGTATTCCAGGAAATCTTCCATGTGCAGGTCGGCTTCATTGCCGGTGGCGATATATTTGCTTAGCCCGATGCCGCGCCCGGAAGCGGACTGCATGATGCTGGCGCCCAGCGTCCCGCTCTGGCTTAACAATGCCAGCGGACCGGATATAATCGTGCTGGCAAACCCGATGCTCGTTACGCGCGTATACAGGTCCGCGTGGCCATTGCAATTCGGGCCGGTGAAAGGCATTCCCGCCAATTTAGCGATGGATTTTATCTCCTCTTCCAGCTTTTTGCCTTCTCCGTCAACCTCGGAAAAGCCGGCGGAAATTACGACGGCGGCTTTGACCCTTTTTGCGGCGCATTCCCGGAAGACCTGCGGCGCGGCGGCGGCCGGCACCACGATAAAAGCCAGCTCAACCGGCCCGGGTATATGTGTAATGCTCCGGTAGGATTTTAGCCCCATGATGTCCGGCTCGTTGGGGTTGACGGCATAGACCTGCCGGCCGGGCTTTGCCCTGGCGGAGTCCAGCGCAGCTTTCATCGCGTCCTGCCCCCATGTCCCCACCGCATTTTTTGCCCCGATGACGGCAATGGAATCAGCGGCGAATAGAGCCTGCCAGAAACTGCTGTTTTTAGATATTGGGGAATTTAAAATGTTCATATGTCCGTAATTATTATAGGCGATATGGGCTTGAAGTTAAAATGGCGGTGTTTTTAAAAGCGAACGGGCATGTTTTTTAGCTGTTCTCATCCCGCTCATCCTGGCGATATACCGGCAGCTCGATGAAAAAAGTAGTGCCCCGGCCCGGCTCGCTCTCCACCCATATCTTGCCGCCGTGTTCGTTAATGATACTCAAGCAGATGCTCAAGCTAAGACCGGTCCCTTTGCCGATGTCCTTGGTCGTAAAGAAAGGCGTAAAGATATTATTTATATCGTCTTTGGGAATCCCCGGACCGTCATCGGCAAAGGCTATTCTTACCATGTCGCCGGTTTTTTCGGCGGTAATTACCAGGTTTCCTTTTTTATGGGCCTGGGTCATGAAAAACTCGGCGTTGATAATGATATTGAAAAATACCTGCTGAATCCGGGAACTGTTGCCGAGGACCATCGGCAGCTCCGTATTGGCGCGGACGGTGGTACGGATGTTGTTTACCCTTTGCTCGTAAGCGCGCAGCTCCAGGACTTTCTGTATGCTCTGGATAATATTTATCAATTCCTTATCCAGCCGCTGTTTACCGGCGAAAGTGAGCAGGTTTTTCACGATGATGGCCGTGCGCAGGGCTTCCTCGTTGATTTCTTTGACATCCTGCTGTATATCTTCCGGCAGCTCTCTTTTGAGTAACAGGGTGGAATAGTTAATAATGGCGGTCAGGGGATTATTCAGTTCATGGGCGACGCCGGAGGCCAGTTGCCCGATGGCCGCCAGCCGGTCCTGCATGACCAGCTGGTTTTCCATTTTCTTGCGTTCCGTAATGTCACGGGCAACGCCGACAAATTCAACGGGTGTACCCTTCTCATCACAGATAAGGCTGGCATGGACTTCTACCGGTATAATGCGCCCGTCTTTGTGTATTGCGTTTAACTCGAGGGTGCTCTGTAAATTGCCGGCTTGCAGGTCTTTTGCCATTTGATTTTGCTGTTTCTCGAATGAATCCGGCGTAATGACGTCTTTAATCGTTAATGAAAGGGCTTCTTTTTCCGTATATCCCAGGACTTTACTGACCGAAAGACTGGTAAAAGTAAACGCCCCGGTTTTCAGATTTACCTTATAAATGATATCGGCCGAGTTTTCCGCAATCAGCCGGTATTGCTCTTCAGATTTTTTCCTTTCGGTCATATCATGGAGGATTACCAGCCGGCCGGCCGGGTGGTCTTTCTGGATGGTCATCGGGGTGATTTCAAGTTCGAAGTAACGTTTTTCTCCGCCTATTTCCAGCGCCAGCTCTTGACGGCGGATGCTGCTGTCACCGAAATGTTTGAAAAGCGCGGATAATGGCAAAAGGTCTTCCAGTTTTTTCCCGATTATCTGCTCATCCGCCCCGGCTATTTTCAGCGCCGCCGGGTTTGCTTCAACCAGGTTGTTGCGGACATCTAAGATAAAGATGCCGTCGTTCAATTGCCGGACGATGAATTCACGGGCAAAAGGCACGGTAGTGAATAAATGATAGCGTACCAGCCCCAAGGCCACGGCAAGCCCGGAAATCGTGAACATGACGGGTGTGAGGTCTTTACGCGGCATCGGGATGAGGTTGAATACATAAATAATGTTCCAGACCCAGGGCAAGCAGACCCCGATAAGCAAAGATACCGCCTGTTTCGTATACAGCGGCGTCCCCACGAAAAGCCTTCTTAAAAGGATAATGCTGCCGGCAAGAATCAGTAAATAGTTATAAGCAAGCGCTACCCAGAACACCGGCCCGTAGGTTTTTACCGTTACGGTGAATGCGCCGGATGCAGCCAAGTGGGCATTCGACCACATAAGATGGTGCCAGTTGTTCGTCCAGATGAGGATGGTAATGACCAGGGGGATAACGCAGATGTAGGCCAGGCGCCGTCCGCGCATGAATTTTATGCTGTTCGTATAGTTGCTGGCGAACACAAACCAGGCCGGCGGTACCGCCATCGACCCCAAGTAACCGATGTTATTAAAAAGGAGCTGCCGGTCCAGCGTGCCGCTGTTGGCTTCCAGGAAAAACCCGAGCGTCCAGACGAAGGTGGCACAAAAAAGGGCTATCATGGCGTTCGCCGCGGGCAAGTGGCGGCGGCGCCATATCAGGGTAATTAAATATAAGGAGATTGCCATCGAGAGTATCATGAAAACCTGGTAGAAGTAAAAGTACATTTATTCGGCGGGTCTCCTGTTATTATTTTTTATACGCTTAATTGAGACGGAAAACCAATATTTGCCAATAGTGTAACATATTTCTATAACAAACTTCTAAACAGTCAAAAGAAGGGCGGAGATACATAAAGGGGAAAATAGAGTTTTACACATGGGGAAAATTGTGTGTTTTAATTCGGGGGAATAAAAAAGGCCGGGGAGGGAAACCCCGGCCTTAAAAAATATAAGGTTTTAAGACTATTTTTTTAGCACACAGATTGTTTTGGGAACTTTGATATACGGCGTTATGGTTTCGGTAATGGAAAATTCAAGTCTTTCACTTTGCGGTCCGACAAAGCCGATAGACATGTCCTGCCCCAGGACGATGGTTGCGTATTGCCGGCCGGTAGCCAGCAGTATGCCGCCGCTCTCCAGGGCGGGCGCTTTAAATACTCCCGCCGTCGCCATGGTCTGGATGTGCTGCAGTTCGGTGGTGCCGGTATTGGGATAAACGCGGAACAGCAAATTATACAAGTCCGGCGCCAGGGCCAGGGCGTAAGGCCCGTGGAAACCCGCGTAATCCAGGCTGGTCAGCCCCTTGATGATATCTTCCGCGGCGCTTCCGGCGTTCTCCCATGAGGAAAGTTTTACCTGGTTGGTGTTTTTTACGGTGAGCAGCCCGGCGGCTTCTTTAATGCCCCGGAAAATTCGATCGTCTTCCAGGTTGGCGGCTTCTGTAGCGGCGGTCGCTACCGCCTGGGTATCGAGTAAAATGCCGTCTCTTTCAAAGGCCGCAACGTCCCGTTTGCTGATGGTAAAATCTCTGACGATTAACGATAGCGGCAGTACGGGGCTGATGACCGGGTCGTTTTCCACTTCCGGGTCGTTAAGCGGTACCGCCTTCAAACCCAGGCCGAAGGGCCCTTCCAGCGTAAGAATACGCCGGCCGACAAGCACGTTTTTCGCCGCTTCAATCATCGTCCGGTCGAGTACATCCCAGGTTGCTTTTTCAATCGGTGCGTCTTCCCGGGTGAGATATTTATTCACCATGTTTTTCTCCTCTTTCCTGATTACTTCATCGGGCCGATGGTCGGCTCTTCACTGCTGGTTGATGGCGTCTTTACCTGGGACGGCGCCGGTTTTCCAACCTTCGCTGCCATCGTATCCACCTCGCCGGCGCCATCGGCAAGCCACTTGTCCTCATCCCCGGTCAGCAATTGTATTAAATGCTGAAACTCCCCAATGTGCACCCGCTCTTCATTGGCGATATCTTCAAGCACCGCCTTCGCTACCGGGTCATCGGCGGCGTCAGCCAGGGCGGTATATAGATGAGCAGCCTCCTCTTCCGCCGCAACATTAAGCCGTATTGCCCTTACCAGCTCGCGGAGGCTTAATTTCCGGTCCGGTACTTTACCGGTAAACGGATTTACAAATTCAGCCATTTCTCAACTCCTTTATGCAGCGCTGTAAACCTGGCTGCCCGTTACAAAACCACCGGTCTGTCCGATATTAGCGATCTCCTTATGACGAAGTAACAAATTAACCGGCAAATATATTACAAAATACGATATTTAACTTTCTATTTCTTACAACCAGGCATCTGCACTTATTTATCGGGTTCTTTAGCCTCTGATTTCTGCGGCCTGACCAGCAGCAGGGGAGTGGCGCCGGCATGAAGGACTTTATCTGTAATGCTGCCGTGTTCCCATCTACCGAACCCGGAATGCCCGTAAGTAGACATAACAACAAGTTCCGGTTTTATTTCCTTCTCCGCTTGGATTATCTCCTCCCCGGGCACGCCAACCCTGACCTCCGCACTGTTGTTATAACCTTTTTCCTTTAGCTTCCCGCTGATGCCCTTAATATATTTTTCACCGGCTTCTTTGTATGATTTCATTTCTTCCGGATTAAACGGCACCCGCACGATTCCATCGCCGCCGTATCCTGTCGCGGCCGGATAAGCGTAGACATGGTAGAGCAGTTCCACTACGTTGAGGAGCTTAATATCCGATTTTACTTTATTGACCAGGTTCTCCACATAGGGGAGGACCGCCTCGCTCTCTTTTGAACCGTCCATCGGTACCAGTATCCTCTCGAGGTGAATATCTTCAGGTACTTTCGTCGCGGCCCGGATAAGCAGAATCGGGCAGGTTGAAGCCCTTGTCACTTTATTGGCGGTATCTCCCAGCATCCAGCGCGTAATCCCCGTCCGCCCGTGAGTGGCCATGATAATCATGTCTATGTTTTCGGTATCGGCGTATTTAAGGATTTCCGCCGCTGCATTGTTTACCAGCCCCGCGGTGCCGGTGATGGCGGTTGTTACTTTCGCTTTTGGTTTTGCTTTGTTTGTAAAAGCGCCGGCAATTCTTTTTTCCATATCGGCGGCTGTTTTATCCAGGTATGTTTGCATCTCTTTATGCCTGGTGGCTTCACCGGTATCTCTTGAATGTAACAGCGTTACATTCGAACCGAGGTGGATTGCCATTTCATCAGCGTAGGGCAGAGCCTTTTCCGCCAGTTTTGAGCCGTCGAGCGGGACAAGAATTTTGCTAAACACTAACATGCTCCTCACTTTTTTAGAGATTTCCCGTTAGCATTATAACACGTGTTTACGTATATATAATACGTAGCGGCATTTATTAGTGCTGTGACATTTATCTCATTTTTTAAGACGGGCTTTGCCCGAGGGTCGCGGTAGTCGTATTTTTACTGTTCCCTCTCTGGTAAGTGATGGTAATTTGCTGCCCGACTTCCAGTGAGTTGATGTAGGTCATTAAATTGCCTGCGGTTAAACGGCACTGCCGGCGGCCGGCGCGGTAATAACACCGGTATTCGCGGCTGCATTGCCGGTTTGAGATACCAGGACAAACATGCCCACTGATAAAATAACCGCCAACATTAGCCCGATGATAACAAATAATCGTTTACGGATTGTTTCCTCCTCCCTGTAACTCCACCCCCGGCTTATTTTCCTTATTTATATCCTCCAGCAAAGACAGGATATCTTCATCTTTCGGTATATCGCTCATGGAATTCCCGTAATGCTGGAAACGTATTTTCCCTTCTTTATCGATGACGAACATGGCGGGCATCCTTCCGAATTTGAATATATCCACATGCTGCCCGTACAGTTTTTCGATGTTGTGTCCAGGATCGGGTATCCCGGTAAAAGGCATCTCCCGACTGCGCCAGAAATCGGCAAAGTTTTCCGCGTTTTCCGGCCCGACCGCGATTACATCTGCCCCCCGGTCGATGAATTTCTGATAGTCCTGGCGCAACTGCGCCAAATGCGCCCGGCAGTACGGTCACTGAAAACCGCGGTTGAAGACCAGCACGACAGTCTTTTTATCTTTATAATCGGAAAGGCGTATATCTCTGCCTTCGGAATCTTTTGCGTTAAAATCAGGCGCCCGGACATCCATTTGAATATCGGCCATTTCTTACCTCTGGTATTTCTTGATTTTGCCGCGGCCCGGAAGCCGGCCGGTAAAGCAAATAGCGAGAGTGAATTCTTCGCCTTTTATTTTTTCTCTTCCTTCATCTCTGCCTTGCCCCTGGTTTCTCTCGTACTAGCTTTTAAAGTACTTCTGGATTTCACCACAGCTTCCTTCTTCCTGGCAGTAACTCTCACTCTCTTGGGCTTGGCTTCCGATGTTTTAGGAAGATTTATTTCAAGTACTCCGTTGTTATAGTAAGCTTCGATATTGTCTGCGTCAATGTTGGATGGAATTGTGAGCGAGCGGGAAAAACTGCCGTAAGAGCTTTCGGAATAGTAATAGCCCTTTCTTTCCTCTTCGGATTCCTCTTCTTTTTCCCCGGAAATGGTAAGAACGTCTCCGGTGAGGGAAACTTCCACATCCTCCTCATTGACCCCGGGCAGTTCCGCTTTAATGACGTAGGCGTTTTCTTTTTCCATCACTTCAACGGAGGGTGACCATTCCTGGCCGGTGGAAGGAAAGAACTGCCGCATCGTGGGCAGGAACGGCCGGTTAAAAAAGTCTTCCCACCGCTGCGCCCAGTCCTCCATCTCTCTCGGCCGCCTGACTGCCAAACTTCTTTCTGACCCTTGTCTCCCTTGTCTTTCTGCCATATTTAAGCGCCTCCTCAGATTTTTAAAACATGCCGGCTTCCGGACCGACTTTACGATGAGTGCTGCAATCGGCACTTACTAAATTTTAGGAAGCCCCGGATGGAATTGTTACAACACGAATGCAAAAAACGTAACAAAACTATGACATTTGAATTGAGGATAAATTTTGAAATTTGCGGGCGGAATATAGGCTGAAACTGAAAGTCAGAAATAATACTATTGGAACGGCATATTTTTAAAGCTGAAGTTAAAATTATTGAAAGGAAAAAGCGCCGGGATAATGACACATTTTTGTTACTTTTCCCAATTCTTTTTTATAACAATTACATTAGTAAGCATATATTATCTTTACGTCAGACTGTCTGGGGAGTGTAACAATGACGCTAATTTCGGTCAAAGAAAAAAGGGGTTCCGTGGTTGGGGAGGGAATAAATAACAGTCAGTCCGAAGAGGTGATAGCGTTTTGCCCTCAGTGTAAAGCTCTCCAGACCGTCTGGCTCAATGGCAGCCAACTTATGCCCACGACCAAATTCATACAGCAAAAAAATTACATCTACCATAATTGCGGCGCGCGGCAACCGTGCCGTCTCTATTTTACCCGCTGATTATTTTTCTTTTTTAAGGCAGGTACACCGGGTGAGCGCCAGAGTATATTTATTGCTGGATATCCTTAAAGGCAAAACCGGTTATGCTATCCAGACTCTGCGCAACGCCGAAGGGGTTATTGCTGCCGATACACTTGAAGGTAATCCAGACATCCTGGCGATTATCGAGGCGCCGGACCGGCAAAAGCTGGTTGAGTTGATGATGCCCGTTCTCCAATCATTAGACCATATTACGGAAGATTTACATTTATTGATGACCCGGCGGGACAATGCTGTTTCCTGTTTCTTCGGGGTTTTTACGGTGCAGCCGTTCTTTCAGCAAGCGATAAATTAGCGTGTTTGGTGGAAGTTTTTCGCCTAGTCCGGCAGCTTTTTATTGCCTTTCCACTTTTTAAAGGCATCGATTTCTTTATCGATTGTTTCTACGATTTTGCTGTGGTTTTTAGCCGCCAGCGATTTATAATTTTCTATTGATTGTGCCGCGAGCTTGTCCTGCGTCCGCAGGATAAATACCGGCTCGTCATCTCCGACATTCGGGATATTGACCTTCCCGTATTTTGTAGAGTAAGCCATCTTAACCTCCCGCCCTCCGCTAGGCCGCGCTCCTGGCTACTTTCTGCAGCAGTTCTTTTTCAACAATGATACGGTGGCCGTCGATTTTGATGGCGCCCTCATCATTCAATGATTTCAAAGATGTATGGATTTTATCCCAATCCGTATTCAACATGGCGGCCATATCGCGGTGCGTTAGCCGCTTCTGCCCGCCGGCGTTATCTCCGGCGTGGTCGAGCAGAACCTGGGCGACCTGCCCTTTAATTTGAACCAGTGAGTTATCCCGCTTTTTCAATGCCATAGGCGCTCCGTTTAGCAAAACCAATGCGCCATTGTATATCAGCAGCGGTAGAATAATCATAAAAAAGCGGGGAAATATGTTACAAAACTATGACATTTGTTCGGGTGGCAGTTTACGCTTTTGTGGAATTTTTATATAGCGGCCGTGCGCGGCTTAAGACTGGTCGATCATGTAACCAGTCTTGGGGATGGTATGAATGATGGGGGGACAGTCCTGCTCCGGCTCGATTTTATGTCTTAACCGGCTCACCCATGTGCGTAAAATCTGCACATCGTCGCGGTATTCGGGTCCCCACACCCTGGTCAGCAGTTCCCCGTACATTAAAAGCTTGCCGCGGTTGCGCGCCAGTTCGCTCAAGAGGAGCCATTCGATGCGGGTAAGCTGGATTTCTCGGCTGTCAACACTGACGAGGTGATTTTTAAGATTAATGGAGAGATTACCTATTGTAATCATATCCACGACTTTGCGGTTTTCCGATGGTGAAAGCCGCCGCCTGACGGCTTCAATCCGTGCAACCAGTTCATCGGGGTTAAAGGGTTTGGCCAGATAATCATCGGCGCCGAGTTTCAGGCCTTTAATTTTATCCACATTGGCCTCTTTGGCGCTCAAAATAATGATCGGCACGGAAGAAAAAGCCCTAACTTGCTTGAGCGTTTCGAATCCGTCCATGCCAGGCATGAGCACATCGAGGACAAGCAGGTCCGGGTCCTGGGCCTGTACCTGCGCCAGGGCTTCCGTTCCGCTGTTGGCGGTTATCACATCATATCCCGATGCCCGAAGCTTGATGTTGAGGAATTTAAGAATACGCGGTTCATCATCTACTATAAGCACACGGAACTGTTTCACCATTCTATCCTTAAATATGAATTGCACCCAAATGATAGCGATAGAGATGGTGGAATGTCAAATGTTATTCCCCTTCGCCGTACTTATAGGGGACACTTATTTATGGGTCTTTTAACGTGAAACAGCTGTAGAAATCTTGATGTTAATAAATAACTCGCCGGACTTCGGGCTTTTTTCGATTTCCTCCCTTTACGCCATGGGTTTTTTCCAGGACAAGTATCATTCTAGAACCATTATCGTTTAATTGTTATAAATTCCGCCGGTTAATAATTGCAAAAATATGCCAAATATGAATTTTTATATCATTGGCAAATTTGTGAGAATATTGTTATGTGCCGTCATATTTAGAGATGATATTTTAATAATTGATGGCGTATAATAAATTGTATCGATTTTTTCGCCAATTGGCTTGATATATATTTTTCAGGTTATTTACAAACATGAACAAAGATGAAAAGAAAAAACGCGTTCTTATCGTCGATGACCACCCCAAAGTCCTGGCGTTTATACAGATGGATTTAAAGCTCCGCGGTTATAATGTCATTACGGCATCATCAGGGGAAGAAGCGTTAAAAAAGATAAAAACGGAAAAACCGGATATTATCCTCCTCGATATTCTCATGCCCGGGATGAGCGGTTTAGATGTTTTAGAGGCCGTTAGACCTTCTTCAAAGGTCCCGGTAATAGCTTTCAGCGCCAGCCCGGAAAACCAGGGACCGGCCATCCGCGCCGGCGCTAACTTTTTTATTAATAAACCTTTCGACCCGGATGAGATGGCTAAAAAAATCGGTGAGCTCGTAAGGTAAAAGGAAGGATAGCCGGTTGATTTGCCATCCTTATCGGCGAAATGAAAAGACGCCGGATTCTTCTTTCGCGGCGGTGATTTACCCGGTTTTTAAAGAAACACTTAAGGAAGCTCTGAATAAGTCCGAATCAACCCTCCCGTATCAAGTACGGGACAGGCTCTAAATCCCCCATTCTTGGGGGACTTGTGAGTCTGGGGGACACCCCCAGACTCCCGCCAGAGGGTTCTCTGGACTCCTTTTTAAGATGTTCCTTAAGTATTAGCCGATATCGTGTTCCGAAAGATTGAACCCTCTTTTATTTTTTTCTGCGGGTGGTTTACAATAAGAGCGGAAAATTCATCTGACAGGAAATTGTTTTCAAAATACTTGCCTCCCGGCGGTTGGGGTACTATAATATACAGAACGTTCGGGGAAGGTCGATTTGGGTTGTAGTCATTTTTTGCGTCCACGGGCTTTTTGAATTATTATATATTGCCCGTTGGGCTTAATTTAACTCCTATTACGCGGCCAGGAAAATAAAATAACCCTTTGGAAGAGGGATGTGAAATGAAAGAACTATTAAACGTAGAAAACCTGCAAACCCAGTTTAAAACCGAGAGCGGCATCGTCAAAGCGGTCAACGGCGTTTCCTATTATATTAATGAACAGGAAATTGTCGGGCTGGTAGGCGAATCCGGCTGCGGCAAGTCTGTCAGCCAGTTGTCCGTCATGCAGCTCATCAATCCCCCGGGTAAAATCATTGGCGGGAAAATTGACTTCGAGGGCCAGAATCTTCTGGACTATGGGCAAAACAGCCAGATTATGCGGTCCGTGCGCGGAGCTAAAATCGCCATGATATTCCAGGAACCGATGACTTCGCTTAACCCGGTCCTGACCATCGGGCAGCAGCTTAAAGAAATGCTGGTTCTTCACCTGAAGCTGAATGATGAAGCAGCTGAAAAACGCGCCATCGAATTGATGACCATGGTGGGTATTCCGAGCGCGGAAAAACGTATCGACGATTATCCTCATACCTTCAGCGGCGGCATGCGCCAGCGCGTCATGATTGCCATGGGGCTTTCCTGTAACCCTAAAATCCTTATTGCCGATGAGCCGACCACTGCTCTTGACGTCACGACACAAGCGCAGCTGCTGGAAATGATGAAGGATATGGTGCAGCGTTTCCGTACCTCCCTGGTTATCGTTACCCATAACCTAGGCGTGGTTGCCCGTTATGCCCAGCGTATATATATAATGTACGCTGGAAAAATTGTAGAGTCCGGCACCACCAAGGACATTTTTGCCAACCCCCGCCACCCTTATACTATCGGCCTGCTGAACTGCATCCCGCGCCTGGATGAAGAAGAAGGCCATAAACTGGTGCCTATCCATGGTCTGCCGCCCAACTTGATGAATATGCCGCCACAATGTGCTTTCTTACCTCGTTGTTCCCACAGTATAGAGCAATGCCGTAAGGAAGTGTGGCCGGAGCTTAGGGCGGTCGGGGAAAACCACTTTATCCGTTGCTATGTTGATGTCAAGGAGAAAGTACATGAACCAACAAAACGATAACAACGTCTTACTGGATGTTTCCGAACTGAAAATGTATTTCCCGGTCACGCGCGGGCTTTTCCGCCGCCATGTGGCGGATGTGAAAGCCGTAGATAATGTCACGTTCCAGTTGAAAAAACACGAAACGCTCGGCCTGGTAGGCGAGTCCGGTTGCGGTAAAACGACCATCGGGCGTTGTATCCTGGGGCTTTATAAACCTACCTCTGGTAAAATGTCTTTCCAGGAACATGATATCGCCAAGATGACGGAAAAGAAACTAAGGGAAGTACGCAGCAACATGGCGCTCATCTTCCAGGACCCTTATTCTTCGCTGGACCCGCGGCAAAGCGCCGGCAGTATTATTGGCGAACCTTTAAAAATCCATAACCTGTATCCCGAAAAAGGCGCCTTTAAAGACCGCCTCGAAGAGCTTTTCCGCATCGTCGGTCTCGACCCCGCTATGAGTAACCGCTTCCCCCATGAGTTTTCCGGCGGCCAGCGGCAGCGTATCGGCGTGGCCCGGGCGCTGGCCTGTGCTCCTTCTTTGATTGTTTGCGATGAGCCTATTTCCGCTCTCGACGTCTCCATTCAAGCCCAGATTATTAACCTGCTGGAAGAACTCCAGGATAAAAACTCGGAGCTAAGCTATCTCTTTATCGCTCATGACCTCTCGGTGGTGCGCCATATCAGCGACCGTGTCGCTGTTATGTACCTCGGCCGTATCATGGAAATTTGCAGGTCCAGAGAGCTGTATGAAAATCCGCTCCATCCTTATACCAGAGCGCTGCTTTCCGCCGTACCTATTGCGGACCCGTTCGTAGAAGAGAGCCGTGAACGTATCATCCTTAAGGGTGAAGTCCCCACGCCGTTGAATCCTCCGGCCGGCTGCACTTTCCATCCGCGCTGCTTTATGGCTATACCGGAATGCAGCCAGGCGGTGCCGCCGTTAAGAGAGGTATCTCCGGGGCATCAGGTTGCCTGTATCAGGGTTTAATTGAACTCAGGTAAAAAATAAGGCCCGGGCAAGACCCCGGGCCTTTTAATTTGGTCTTTTATTTTTATGGTTCCTGTTTTTTGGGCGGAGCAGGAAATCGCTTTAGATTTACCGGCCCTCCCCATTCGAAACCCGCTTCATCAAAATTCTTAATACGTTTGGCGTCCAGCGTCGGTCCCAGGTAAAGGGCATGGAATAGCATCGGCTTTCGGATTACTCTGAAATTTAACGGGCAGTGGAGCACACCTTTAGGAATGTAGACCACGGTTGCCGAAGTGATGGTATGCTTTTCCAGTTCCTTGCCTACCCAGAGGTCTACTTCACCATCGTAGGTAGTGCACAGGTCCGGTAATGTGGCGCCGAGAAAAATGAGGAATTCATCGTATTTATGGACGTGCGGAATGGTTTCCCAGCAGACCGGCGCCGTGAACATCTGCCAGCCGATGGTGGCGGTAGCGCCCGGCAGGGCGGAAGCGCCGCGAAAATAAGTCTGGGGCCCGGCAATTTCCGGGAATGGCGGCAAGCTGCTTAAAGAAACACGGTCGTTTGCCTTTGGTTCTGAACCGTCGTAACTTAAAAATAGTTTATCGTATTTGTTCTGTCCCATTTTTCTCCCGTTATCGAGCTTGAAGTTAAACGCTTCTGTGGCTTAAGGTCATTTCCAGGCTTCTTTGGCTGTAGCCGAGGGCTTTGGAGATTTTCCAGGCAGTCTCCTTGACGATGGGCATGCACTCGCCGAGCCTTTCACGGGTCAAGCGGATAGACGGTCCGAGGATGGTGATGGCGCCGACAACCGTGCCATCCATGTTCTTTAAGGCCGCCCCGATGCCCCTGATGCCCACAAAGCCTTCTTCATCATCGATGGCCACCCCCTCCTGGCGGATGGTGACCAGGTGTTTTTTCAGCTCGTTGATATCGGTGATGGTGTTGTGGGTATAGCGCGTCAGATCTTTAGGGATACGGTGTTCCAGATCATGTTCCGGTATTTCGGCCAGGATGGCTTTGCCGATGCTGTTATAGTGGAGGCCGGCCAGGGAGCCCTCATAGGAGGTGACTTTGAGGGGATGGTTGGGGTGGATGGACTGGCAGATGACACAGAGGCGGCCGTCCCAGATGGCCAGCGAGACGGTTTCATCGATAATCTGGGACAGCTCGACGAGGTAAGGTTCGGCGATGTCCATGAGGGGGTTATATTTCTTGACGGCCTGGGCGTAATCGAGGAGCCGGAGGCCGAGGGTATATTTGCCGCGCTTGCGCTGCTGGCGGAGGAAACCGCAGTCGATGAGGGAAAGGGCAATGCGTCGGACGGTAGACTTGTTCATACCGGAGAGTCGGGTGATGTCCTCGAGGGAGAGTTCGCCGTTGTTAGCCAGGAATAAATCCATGACGTTAATGGATTTTCTAAGTAACTTCATTGTTATACCTGCTAAATAATGGAATTAAACTTGCAGAATTTGCAAATATGATACAGTCTATCATTAAAAGTCCCCCTTGTAAAGTGCCATTTTGTTTCTGCTATGTAAATACAGATGAAAGTTGTATTATCGTCTTCAAATTTTTAAAAAATTATTCTATTTTCCAGATTAGACTTGACAATCTAAAAAAAATATATGTATATTTAATGAAACTTCAACATCTAATAATGAAACAACCGTTAAAAACGTAACACTTGTCCCCAAAAACTGTACTTCAGAATATAGTGAGTTTGGTACTTGATATTTGAATATACCGTATTACGAAAGTTGGTTGAAATGAGGAGGTGCTTCTATAGAATAAAATTCCTGTCAGTAAGTTAGCCTGGATGGGACCTGTTCTTTAAAACGTCCCCTCATATAAAAACCTAAAATGATGTCAGGATAATTAATGAAAGGAGTCTACATGAAAAAGGCATTCGTCGCCCTCGCAATCATCATGGTCGCTATTCTTCTCATTACCGGCTGCGGTTCAGCAGCTAGTACTTCTACCACTTCTACAATTTCTACTACCTCTACTGCCTCCGCTACTTCCACCACCTCTACTGCCGCTGCTGCTTCCACCACCTCCACTACCTCCACCACGCCTAAGTACACTCCCGTCCCGGCAACTACTACACCCACCACTACCACAAGTGGAACAGCAATTCAAACCGGGGGAACCTTAAGGTTTCTCTACCCTTATTCTCCTACTTCGACACCTGGCTGGCCGCTTGACGATAGCAATGTACAGAGAATGTGGATGGAATGGACGGTTTTTGAACCATTGGTAAAACCGGACAAGAAATTCCAGCCTATCCCCTGGCTGGCTACGTCATGGGATTGGGGCCCCCAAAATCAATATATCACTTTCCACCTCCGCCAGAATGTTAAATTTAGTGACGGCACTGATTTTACGTCCGATGCGGTAAAAACCGCTGGTGATTTAGCCATCGCTGCCAATGAAGCGTTTTCCCTCACCTGGGCCAGTTGGCAAATCGTCGATGATTACACCATCACTCTTAATCTGAAACAGTATCAAAATGATTTCTGGACAGGTTTTTATGGCATCGATATGTGCTTCTTCTCCCCGACCGCGTATAGAGCACATGGTGTGGACTGGATGAAGGAAAATCCCATCGGCACCGGGCCTTTCATTTTTAAGGACTTTCAAAAAGACGTTCACGTAATCTTGACGAAGAACCCCAACTACTGGCAGCCCGGCAAGCCTTACCTCAATGAATTGGACTTTATCACCGTTGTAACAACGCTGACGGCACAGTCAACCATGCAAGCCGGGCAGGGTGATGTCTGGGCCCTCCAGCAGGGCAAAACTCTCTATGATATGAAGAATGCCGGGTTCAACATCCTTTATGATTACGGCGGCTCGGACTTCCTCCTGTTCGATACCATACACCCTAATTCCATAACCAGTAACGTTCTGGTCCGCGAAGCTATGGAGTACGCTATCAACAAACAGGCGATTTGCGATTCGCTGGGTTATGGCTACCTGATTCCGAACAATCAATGGTCACCGCCAAGCAATCCTACCTTCAACGCCAACCTTCCCTCCCGGGATTACAACCCGGCTAAGGCCATTCAATTGCTGAGTCAAGCCGGTTATCCCAATGGTTGTCCTATCAATATCATCTGCATCGGCGCTCAAGGTGAAATCCTCTCGATACAGCAATATCTTCAGGCGGTCGGCTTTAAAGTCACGCTGGAATCGGTTTCTAACGCTGCATTCTGGAACTACTGCATGACGGGGTGGAACGGTGTCATGTTTGTTGGCTATGCTATCGGCAGCAACTTTGCCTCTGCCCTTAAGGGTTACTTCCCGCCCAAGAGCGTCATCGATGTCAGCGAAACCCTGCCTGCTGACGTTATGTCCGAATGTGATGCGGCTTTACTGGAACAGGACCCTGTCAAAGCCAAAGCAGATAATGATGCGATCATCCAAGAGTTGTATGATTGGTGCTACCTGGTGCCCATAGATTCTAATGCTATGGGAGCTGTCGTAGCTCCTAGAGTACAGGACTCCGGTATCGAAAATTTCTCCGATTGGTCTGTATGGTCTCCGGAAAATTGCTGGCTGCAACAATAATCTAAATTGAATAAAACAGGAAGGGAGCCCGGTACCCGCCGGGCTCCCGCCTGGTTTTTATCCGGCAGACATTCTTAAAAAACGGGAATGGCCCTTTGCATCTCAAGAAGGAGATACTTATGCCTATAGATAACATAAAACATGGTAAATTTATCGTTGAACTAAAGCCCGGTTTTTCTTTGTACAAGCAGATTACTGCCCCCCAGATTGGGGCGTTCGGCGCTAAAGACCTCAACGGGGCCAATTTCTCGCTCGGCTATTCTTACCTTACCGAGCCTTTCGTCATGGTGGAAGAGGCCCATAAACATGATTTTGACCAGGTTATCTTCCTTTTAGGCGGAGACCCCGCTAACGTCACCGATTTTGATGGTGAAATGGTATTTGGCCTGGATGGCAAATTGAACTCCATTACTTACCCTGCTTGTGTTTACATACCTAAAGGAACGATGCACGGACCGCTGAACATTAAACGAGTTACTAAACCGTTAATGTTTATTGATATTACGCTACATACCGGGCCTTCAGTCCGGCCGCTGCCTAAAGCATCGGAGAGAAAGTAACACGGGACCTGACTTGCAGTTATATCAATGTCCTGTGTTATGATAATTAAAACTAGCTTATAATAATCGGGGAGAACTATGGGAGCATATATTATACGCCGGGTTATACAATCTCTAATCGTTATTTTAATCGTAACTGTTTTGGTCTTTGTAGGTATGCGTTTGCTGCCCGGCGACCCGATTTACATGATATTTAATCCCAACCAGTTACAGAATTTTACACATGCGCAAATTGACCAGTTGCGCCACGATGCCGGTCTGGACAAACCTTTGATGGTCCAATATTTTGATTGGATGGGGAACGTCTTTAAAGGAAACCTGGGGAATTCCATATTAAGTAAGCAGCCGATATCTATCGAATTAAACAAACGTATCCCCGTGACGGCATACATAGGATTTATCGCTTTTCTTATCAGCCTCATTATCGGTATCCCTGCCGGAATCATTAGTGCTATCAGGCGGGGTTCCTGGATTGATACCATTGTTACCACGGTCGCGAATCTCGGGATAACTGTGCCCATTTTCTGGCTGGGTATTATGATGATATGGTTATTTGCCGTTCATTTACGTTGGCTCCCCGTCATGGGTTACACCTCTCCTTTTACTGACTTCTGGCAAAGCACCAAGCAGTTGATAATGCCCGTGTTCTGCGAATCGCTATTTGCCATCTCGGCTAACGCACGGCAGGCGCGTTCCAGTGTGCTGGAAATTCTCCGGCAGGATTATATCCGCACGGCGTGGTCCAAAGGTTTAACCGAGCGTAAAGTCATCGTCCGGCATGCGCTGAAAAACAGCCTGATTCCCATCGTCACCTTAGCGGGCATGGGCATTGCCGGTATCGTTGGCGGTTCGGTGCTGGTAGAACAGGTTTTCAATATACCGGGGATGGGCCGCATGGCGGTAGATTCTCTCTTTCAGCATGATTACCCATATGTCCAAGGCATTACCCTTGTTATGACGGCTATCGTCGTATTCTCCAATCTCCTAGTAGACCTGTCTTATGGCTGGCTGGACCCCAGGGTCAGGTATAATTAATGAATCGCTTATCATCGCATATTATAGATATTAGTTAGGTGAGAAACTATGACCGAACAAGCGGCTACAACGGGGATATCATTTGAAGTAAAACATATTAGTGAAACACAGCGCTTTTTAAGGGTCTTCTTTAAGCGCGGGCTGGTTATTTTTGGCATGGTAATATTATTGATTTTCATCATCACTTCTATATTCGGGCCGTTATTTGCCCCTTACCCGCCTAATGCCCAGGACCTGTCGAACACCCTGCTTACACCTAATTCTGCCCATTGGCTGGGTACGGATTATCTTGGAAGAGATACGCTAAGCCGCTTGATTTACGGGTCCAGAATGTCACTCATGGTCGGTGTGGTGGCGCTTGGCATCGCCGCTATCCTCGGGATCACTGCCGGCATGGCGGCCGGGTTTTACGGCGGCTGGGTTAATGCCGTTATCATGAGAATCGTAGATGCGTTAATGTCTTTTCCCATGATACTGCTGGCCCTTCTTCTAGCCGGGCTGCTCGGAGGTGGTCTGACCAATGTTATGATCGCCCTTGGCGTAGCTTTACTTCCCGGATACGCACGCTTGATGTGCGGGCAGGTTCTAAGCATCCGGGAAAACGATTATATCATGGCGGGCAGGTCTATGGGCAGCAACAATTGGCGTATGATGTTCCGCCATATTTTACCGAATGCATTCCCTCCTCTTATCGTCCTGGTAACCATGCAGATTGGGTCGGCCATTCTTGCTGAGGCTGGTTTAAGCTATTTAGGTATCGGTATCCAGGCGCCGACAGCTTCATGGGGCTCGATGGTAAATGACGGGTTTCAATATATCTTGACCAATCCTCTGCTTTCATTTGTTCCGGGTGTGGCAATCATGCTGGTGGTGTTCGCATTCAACATGGTAGGGGATGGTCTGCGTGACGCGCTCGACCCGAGGCTAAGGGGCACGATTTAACCGTTAAAAAGAGAGCCGGAGCGATATCGCTCCGGCTTTATTGTTTTTATCTCTGATTATTTATTTTGCCCGGCTATCAGCTTCTTTGGCTGTAGCCGAGGGCTTTGGAGATTTTCCAGGCAGTCTCCTTGACGATGGGCATGCACTCGCCGAGCCTTTCACGGGTCAAGCGGATAGACGGTCCGAGGATGGTGATGGCGCCGACAACCGTGCCATCCATGTTCTTTAAGGCCGCCCCGATGCCCCTGATGCCCACAAAGCCTTCTTCATCATCGATGGCCACCCCCTCCTGGCGGATGGTGACCAGGTGTTTTTTCAGCTCGTTGATATCGGTGATGGTGTTGTGGGTATAGCGCGTCAGATCTTTAGGGATACGGTGTTCCAGATCATGTTCCGGTATTTCGGCCAGGATGGCTTTGCCGATGCTGTTATAGTGGAGGCCGGCCAGGGAGCCCTCATAGGAGGTGACTTTGAGGGGATGGTTGGGGTGGATGGACTGGCAGATGACACAGAGGCGGCCGTCCCAGATGGCCAGCGAGACGGTTTCATCGATAATCTGGGACAGCTCGACGAGGTAAGGTTCGGCGATGTCCATGAGGGGGTTATATTTCTTGACGGCCTGGGCGTAATCGAGGAGCCGGAGGCCGAGGGTATATTTGCCGCGCTTGCGCTGCTGGCGGAGGAAACCGCAGTCGATGAGGGAAAGGGCAATGCGTCGGACGGTAGACTTGTTCATACCGGAGAGTCGGGTGATGTCCTCGAGGGAGAGTTCGCCGTTGTTAGCCAGGAATAAATCCATGACGTTAATGGATTTTCTAAGTAACTTCATTGTTATACCTGCTAAATAATGGAATTAAACTTGCAGAATTTGCAAATATGATACAGTCTATCATTAAAAGTCCCCCTTGTAAAGTGCCATTTTGTTTCTGCTATGTAAATACAGATGAAAGTTGTATTATCGTCTTCAAATTTTTAAAAAATTATTCTATTTTCCAGATTAGACTTGACAATCTAAAAAAAATATATGTATATTTAATGAAACTTCAACATCTAATAATGAAACAACCGTTAAAAACGTAACTAATTTCGGTTTATTCGTTTCTTGCGGCATTAAGAGTATTTGTTTGTTTCTGAAATACATTTGATAATAGAAGTTTGGGTAAAGTGAGGAGGTACGCTTATAGAAGATAATCTTTGTCAGAATACAATGCCCGAATTGACTTATTACCTCTAATAAATCTATCATTTTAAAAGTACCCATAAACCACGATAACAAACGAAAGGAGTTTACATGAAAAAGGCATCAATTGCCCTGGCATTAATCATGGCCGCTATTCTTCTCTTTACCGGCTGCGGTTCAGCGACCACGAGCACTGCCACAACACCTGTTACCACTACTTCTCAACCAGTTGCCACCACCAGCGTTGCGCCTACTACTACAGTTACTACCACTACCGCCGCCCCGACTACCCCCGCGGAAAACATAAAGATGGGCGGCACCCTCAGGGTCCTGTATCCGTATTCACCCAACACTATTCCCGGCTACCCGGGTGATACCACCAACCCCCAGAAATTATGGCTTTGCTGGGTCGTATTTGAGCCTCTGGTAAAACTGGATATTAACGGCAATCCTACACCCTGGTTAGCCACGAGCTGGCAATTTGCTCCCGATTACAGTTACATCGACTTCACCCTGAGGCAAAACGTTAAATTCTCTGATGGCAGTGATTTCAATGCTGACGATGTTGTCGATAATGTGAACCTGCTGTTCCAGAATAAAGACGCTGCTACCACGGAATGGAGCAGCATCGAAAAAACCGGCGATTATTCTGTACGCCTCCACATTAGCACATACTCGCAGGATTTTTGGAGTAACCTCGGTGGATGGAGTATGTTCTTTGTTTCTGATACCGCCTTGAAACAGGGTCTGGATTACGTTAAAGCGCACCCTGTTGGCACCGGTCCTTTCATTTTCCAGAGCTTTGAAAAAGATGTTAAGATGACCGTCACCAAGAACCCCAACTACTGGCAGGCCGGCAAACCCTACCTTGATGAAATTGATTTCATCACCGTTACGGACCAGCTTACCCAGGAATCGATGCTGGAAGCACATGAAGGTGATGTGCTGGTTCTGCAGACCGGTAAAATCCTCCAAGATATGACCAATGAAGGTCTCGATGTTATCACCCAGGCCGGAAATTCCAACTTCCTCATGTTCGATACCGCCAATGATGGCGAACCGACCAATGACCCGAGAGTACGCGAGGCTATTGACTACGCTTTGGATAAACAGGCAATCGCGGATGCTCTGGGCTACGGCTTCATGTTCACCAATAACCAGATTCCTACATCAACTAACCCGGCCTACGATTCTAACCTTGCGACTCGTCAATACGATCCTGATAAGGCCAGACAATTGCTGGCGGATGCCGGTTATGCCAAGGGCCTGACTTTGACTTTGATTTCTGAAACCGACGGTCAGGACTTCGCCGTCATGGTGCAGCAATACCTGCAGCTCGTTGGTATCAACCTGAAACTGGAAATGGTAGATAACGCCAAGTTGTGGAACTACCTCTTCACCGGCTGGCACGGCATTATGAGTGCCAGTTATAATATGGGCATCAATCTACCGATGTTCGTTCGGAACTACTTCCCGCCTATTGGTGTATTCGATGTCAGTGTCAAGATACCGCAAGATGTTCTTGATAGCTGTGCGGCTGCGATGGTAGAAACAGACCCCACTAAATTCAAGGCTGATAGCGATAATATTAGCCAATGGATCTGGGATAATGATTTCTTCGTTCCCACTGTTGGCGTCGCCATGGGCTATATCCAGGATAAATCTGTCAAAGACGCAGATTTCTTGTTGAAGTACTTTGACTTCTCTATGTGGAGTCCTGAAAACACCTGGTTGGATAGATAAATACTGAATTGGAACTCCGGGAGCCCGGTAAACGCCGGGCTCCCGGTAATACCTGGTTTAACGACTTCTTTGCCCTGTTATCAAACCTGGCTTAATTGTTTTGCTGGCTGAAAAGGAAATTCCAACCCCTTTGCAATCGGTTAAACACGACTAAAAATCGTAAAAACAAAGCCCGGTTTTCCCGTGTATAAAAAACATCCGTACCCGGGCGTATATATTAGAAAATACTGATTTGTGCTTTAAAATTAACGGTTTTGATTTGTTTTATTTTATACTATTAAGGGTAACCAAACGCACAGCTAAATAGCCGGAGAAAATCATGCTTAACTATATCATACGTAGAATCGTACAATCGTTAATTGTTGTTCTTATCGTTACCGTTTTGGTCTTTGTCGGGATGCGTTTGTTACCGGGTAACCCCCTTTATATGTTATTTAATCCCCAGCAAATACAGAACATGACCCAAGTCCAGCTTGACCAGATAAAACATGAAGCCGGTCTTGACAGACCTCTGGCAGAGCAATACTTCTCCTGGCTGGGTGGCGTATTTAAAGGAGACCTGGGGGATTCCATTATATCAAAAGCCCCTATTATGAACGATCTTAAATTACGTATACCTGTCACGGCTTATATCGGCGGCCTGGCCTTTCTCCTGGCCCTTATCCTGGGTATTCCGGCAGGTATTTTTACGGCTATCCGCCGCGGCACCTGGCTGGATAACGTTGTTACTACTTTAGCTAATATCGGTATTACGATTCCGGTATTCTGGCTGGGCATCATGATGATGTGGTTGTTGGCGGTACATTTGCGCTGGCTGCCGACCAGCGGCTTCACTTCGCCGTTCACTAATTTTAGTTTGAGTACCAAGCAGTTGATTATGCCGGTAATCTGTGAATCCGTTTTTGCCATCGGCGCCAATTGCCGGCAGGCCCGCTCCAGTATGCTGGAAGTGCTGCGGCAGGATTATATACGCACCGCCTGGTCCAAAGGTTTGAAGGAACGTGCGGTAATCTTAGGCCATGCCTTGAAAAATGGCCTTATTCCTATCGTCACGCTGTTGGGCATGGGTGTTGCCGGCATTTTTGGTGGCTCGGTCCTGGTTGAAACGGTATTCAGGATACCCGGGATGGGCCTTCTGGCGGTAAATTCTCTTTTCCAGCAGGATTATCCTTACGTGCAGGGTATTACCCTTGTCATGACGGGTATCGTTGTGTTATGCAACCTCCTTGTCGACCTGTCTTATGGCTGGCTCGACCCGAGGGTCAGATATAATTAGTGAATTTATTTTATTAGGGATCGGATGAATCATATGGCTGAGCAGGTATTGACACCGGAAGAAATATCAGAATCGCCGGTCAGAGTTAACGAAACTAAAAGATTTCTCAGGGTATTTTTAAGCCGCGGCGTTGTGATTTTCGGCTTGGTAGTTGTGGTTCTGTTTCTTATTACCGCTATTTTCGGGTTTTTATTTGCGCCTTACAGTCCTACCGCGATAAATATTGGCGATAGATTAGCGCTTCCTTCAGCCCATCACTGGCTCGGCACGGATAATTTTGGGCGGGACACCTTAAGCCGCCTCATTATCGGGTCCCGGAATTCGTTAATGGTTGGCGTCGTGGCCGTGGCTATTGCCGCTGTCATCGGCATTGTCGCCGGTATGTCGGCGGGTTATTTTGGGGGATGGGTGAATGCGGTTATCATGAGAATCATGGATGCTCTCATGTCCTTCCCCATGATTCTCCTGGCTTTGCTCATTGCGGGGCTATTGGGAAGCGGCCTGAAAAATGTCATGATCGCCCTTGGCATCGCGATGATTCCTGTCTACGCGCGCGTGATGTGCGGGCAGGTCCTGTCTATCCGTGAAAATGACTATGTCATGGCCAACCGTTCCATGGGAGCCAACAGCTGGCGTATTATGTTCCGTCATATTTTACCTAATTCCTTCCCTCCCCTGATTGTGCTGGTGACCATGCAGATAGGCTCGGCCATCCTGGCGGAAGCTGGTTTGAGTTTTCTGGGTATCGGCATCACCCCGCCCGCTCCATCATGGGGCGCCATGGTCAATGACGGATTTAAGTTCCTTTTGACCAACCCGCTTCTTTCCTTTGTCCCCGGGTTAGCCATCATGCTGGTGGTGTTTGCCTTCAGCATGGTCGGCGATGGTCTGCGTGACGCGCTTGACCCGCGGTTGAGAGGCACGGTTTAACCGGCCGTAGGCCCTTGTAAAAATACTATGGGAACTTTTTGGTAGGGTGTTTTTGTACCTGAAATCATCTTGCTTTTGACCGGCATCATAGGTTAATTTTTATTTGCGTCTTGAAGTCCGGGACTTATGATCAAGGAGGGACATCATGGGTGATATGCTAAAAGGGAAGGTGGCAATTATTACCGGCGCCGGCAGCGGTCTCGGCCGGGCTCACGCTTTGAGTATGGCTGCCCAGGGAGCAAAGGTTGTCGTTAATGATATCGGCACCTCGGCTTTCGGCGAGGGGGCTTCCGGCAACGCGGCTGACGCAGTCGTAAAAACGATTAAAGAAAGCGGCGGTGATGCCGTTGCCAGTTATGATAGCGTGGCCACGGAAGAAGGCGCGAAAAAAATCATCAAGACTGCGATCGATAAATTCGGTCACCTGGATATCCTGGTAAATAATGCCGGCATTATCCGCGGCGGTTTTATCTACGAGATTAAAACGGCAGACTGGGACCAGATGTTGAAAGTCCACCTGTACGGTACTTTTTACTGCACGCGTATGGCCGTGCCGATTATGAAAGAGCAAAAGTACGGCCGTATCATTAACACCTCCTCCCATAACGGGTTGGGGCAGAAGGGCGGCGTGGCTTATTCTGCCGCTAAAGAGGGCATTACCGGGTTCTCCCGCTCCGTTGCCCGGGACATGGCGGAATTCGGCGTGACGTGCAACGTGATTCGTCCCATCGCTGCCTGGCGCGGCGCCCCGGTAAAAATCAAGGAGTTTGAGGACAAGACCCCGGCCGGCGTTGCCGTGCTGGTCACTTACCTCGCCAGTGAACAGGCCGACCATATCAACGGTTGTGTTTTTGAAGTTTATGACGGCCACATCGGTATCTTCGAGGAGCCGCCGCCGGTCAAGCAGGTACTTTCCAAAGAAGGCCAATTCACCCCGGAAGAGCTTGCCCGGATTATGCCGCAGACGTTGACCAAGGGTAAATCCCGGGACGCTTTCGTTAATACGCTGCCTTTCTCCTTGACACCACCCTCCCAAAAGAAGTAGCTTTTTAGTAGATTCTTTTGCTCGTTTTAAGGAGCGACACTATGGCAAAATTGCCCTATGAAAAGAACATCATTACGGTAACTAAAGAGTACACACCGCAGGAACTGGCAAAAATCGAGGAATTCAAGGAGAAACATCCCTTCACCTCTACCGTGGGTATGACGCGCCTGTTATGGATGGATGGCACTATGGTCGAAGGCGCGGAATTTTATATGGAATGTCTCTGGCTGTGGCCGGGTAAGACACCTTCCGGTACGACGGAAGAACCCCACGCCCACCCCTTTCCGGAAGTTATCGGCTTCATCAGTACCGACCCGGATAACCCGGCGGACCTGGACGGGCGGATGGAAATCCACCTCGGCGATGAAGTGCACGACCTTAAAAAGAGTTGCCTGGTGTTTATCCCGCCGGGACTCCGTCACGGCCCGTTGACCTTCCGTGAGGTTAACCGTCCCACCTTTTTCTTTACCCTGGCGCCGGTCAGCCGTTACGGCCGCCGCTCCGAGCAGATGAATCCGGAAGCTACGAAAAATGTAAAGATACCTGATTTTAAAGCCCCGTCTAAGGATAAAAACGGTCACCGTTACGCCCGCTACATTATCACCGAGCCTATTTCTCACATACCCAAGAACGCCGCGGACAAAGAACAACCTAAGCCGCCGCGCGATGTAAAATCCAGTCATCTGGTTTCACTGGACAGCACTATTCACAAGGGCGCTTTCTACGTGGACTTTGTCTGGATATGGAGCGGCAACATGGTCATGGCGCCGGAAACCCATGCCCACGATTGGGATGAGATGATAGGCTTTATGGCTTTACCGGAAAGCCGGGAAAACCCGCGGGAAATCGATAAGGGTGTTTCCCTTAAAATGGGCGATGACGTGTACGAGATGAAGAAAAGTTCGCTGGTCTATGTGCCCAAGAATGTCCCCCACGCCCCGATTTTCTTTAAGGACATAAAAAAGCCGGTGCTGTGTTTTACTATCGGCACCGCGCCGAAGTGGACGCAGCAAAAGAAAAAGAAATAACCCTGTTCATCGTTAAAGTTCATTTCCCCGCCCCTGTGACGGGGAAATGCTTTTTTCAGGCCGGTGTTTTATACTGGAATAACGCTGACGGTGGAGGCAGAAA
Organism: uncultured Chloroflexia bacterium; assembly: GCA_963796365.1. Lineage (GTDB taxonomy): Bacteria > Chloroflexota > Dehalococcoidia > Dehalococcoidales > RBG-16-60-22 > RBG-13-51-18. The sequence goes on along the minus strand of CAWCLJ010000004.1, from coordinate 1,577,649 downwards.
TAAGATGGCAAAGGCGGAAAAGTACCGCGATAGCGCGGCAGGGGTGGAAGACCGGGTAAAAGACCTTATCTCCCGGATGACTATTGAAGAAAAAGTCGCCCAGCTTGGCAGTACTTTTGCTTCCCCCCTCTCCGATAACGGCGTCTTCAATAAAAACAAAGCGGAAAAACTGCTCAAAAACGGCATCGGTGAAATCAGCGCCCCCGCCCTCAATGACAAACTGACTGAAACGGGTATTGCGACCCTTACCAATAATATTCAAAAATTCCTGGTAGAAAATACCCGCCTCGGCATCCCGGCTATCATGCACGAAGAGTGCCTTAGCGGCTTTCGCGCCAGGGGCGCGACCGTCTTTCCGCAGAATATCGGTATGGCGTCCACCTGGGAACCGGAACTCATGCAAAAGATTACCGCCGTTATCCGGCGCCAGATGAAGGCGGTCGGTTTGCACCAGGGACTGGCGCCGATGATTGACGTTACCCGCGACCCCCGCTGGGGCAGGGTGGAGGAATCTTTCGGGGAGGACCCTTATCTGGCAAGCCGTTTTGCGGTCGCCTATGTCCGCGGCCTGCAGGGCGAGGATATTAAAAAAGGCATTGTCGCCACTTTAAAGCATTTTGCCGGGCACGGCCTGCCGGAGGCCGGTCTAAACTGCGCGCCGGTGCATGCCGGCTCGCGTTATTTCCGGGAAGTATTTTTATACCCGTTCGAAAAAGCGGTCAAAGAAGGCGGCGCTCTTTCCGTGATGAATGCCTACCATGAAATCGACGGTATCCCCTGCGCCGCTTCAAAAGAGCTGCTGACGAATATTTTACGCCGCGAATGGGGCTTTGACGGGATTGTTGTTTCCGATTATTTTGCTATTGCCCAGCTCATGACCTATCACCACGTTGCCGCCACTGCCGGCGATGCAGCCGCCATGGCCCTGGAAGCCGGGCTCGATATTGAGCTGCCCTTCACCAATTGCTATGGCGGGCCTCTGCTGGAAGCCGTGAGAAAAGGAGAAATTCCTTCGGAGTTGTTAGACCTTTCTATTGGCCGTGTGCTGGCATTTAAATACCGGCTCGGCATCTTCGATAATCCTTACGTGAATGCCAAAGCCGCCGCCGGTGTTTTTGATACGCCGGAAGACCGGGCCTTATCGCTTGAGGCTGCCCATAAGTCCATCATCCTGCTGAAAAACGAAGGCAATTTGCTCCCGCTGAAAAAGAATATTAAGACCATCGCGGTCATCGGCCCCAGCGCGGACAGCCAGCGCGATCTTCTGGGTGATTATACCTTTGCTTCCCATGATGCTTTCGAGGTCAGCAAAGACGATAAGACCGGCCAGGAAGCTTTTAACTGGAAAAATAAAGGCTTTGAAGAGCGGAAGGTTACATCGCAGCGGGTCGTATCCATTCTCGAAGGTATTAGAGCATCGGTCAAAAAAACTGTCAAAGTTATTTATGCTAAGGGCTGCGAAATTAAAGGTTTCGATAAAAGCGGCTTCCCCGCAGCCATCAAAGCTGCGAAGTCGGCTGATGTTGCGGTTGTCGTTGTAGGGGACAAGTCCGGCCTGATGCCGGATAATACCTCCGGTGAAATGCGCGACCGGGAAACGCTTTGCCTGCCCGGCGTGCAGGAAGACCTGGTCAAAGCCGTCTTTGAGACCGGCACCCCCGTAGTTGTGGTATTGGTAAACGGCCGGCCTTATACCATGAAATGGCTGGCGGAAAATATCTCCGCCATCGTTAACGCCTGGGAACCGGGCGAAGAAGGCGGGACGGCGGTCGCAGACGTCCTCTTCGGCGATTATAACCCCGGCGGCAAGCTTCCCAATACTTTCCCGCTTTACGAGGGCCAGATACCCATTTATTATGCTCACAAACCCTCCGGCCGCAAAAAAGATGTCTGGACAGACTACGTTGAAGGCCCGGCTCAACCGCTTTATGAATTCGGTTATGGCTTAAGTTTCACAACCTTTAAATTCAGTAATCTTGCTGTTGCCGGGAGTAAAATTTCCGCTAAAGATACGCTTAATGTTAAATGCGATGTCCGGAACACTGGCAAACGTGAAGGTGATGAAGTCGTCCAGCTTTATATCAACGATGTTGTCGCCAGTGTCACCCGCCCGGTTAAAGAGCTTAAGGCATTCAAGCGCATTTCCCTTCAACCCGGCGAGAAAAAAACCGTGGTCTTTAATGTTCCGGCGGACGACCTTGCCTTTTATAACCGGAACATGGAACGTAAGGTGGAACCCGGCACGTTCAAACTCATGATTGGCAACTCCTCGGAAAACATCCTACTTGAAGGCGAGTTTGAGGTAACCGGGTAAAGAAAATGATAAAGAGAGTCCAGAGAGAGAATCTCCTCTGGCGGTCCGCCTGAGGCGGAACCCGGTGGTGTCCCTCGGCCCCTTTTCTCCCGGGGAGGGGAAAAGGAGTGGGGGCCAAAGTCTTAAGTGAAACCTCTTGAAAGGTTTCTGAAACATGAAAAAGAAAAGATTAACCATCGGGCTTGACATAAGTACCCAGAGCATTTCCGCTGCGGTTCTGGATGTTGACGCCCGCTGCAGTTATCCACGAACATTCGATAAACTATTGCCAAGACCCCCGGTTGAATATTTTTGGCATCAGAAAAGAAGATTATCTTCTTCCCCCGGAAAATGAAGGCGAAGCTTCCCAGCCTGCCTTGATGTTTTTCGCGGCTCTGGACGCCGTCTTCAACGACCTTAAAAAAGCTATTTCTATGGGTGAAATTGTCGCCGTTAACAGCTCCGGCCAGCAGCACGGGCATATTTATCTTAACTCTAATGCACAGGCCGCTTTTCGACTACTTCTAGACGAATCATCTGCCAAATCAAATCTTGTAACTCTTCTTCAAGACACTCTGGCTTATGAACGCGCTCCTATCTGGATGACCGCTGACACTGTCGAGCAGGCGGCATACATCCGCCGCGCGGCGGGCGGTAAAAAACAGGTTATAGAGCTTTCCGGTTCCGATGTGCCATTGCGCTTTACCGGCGTTGTCCTGCGCAAAATAGGGGAGCGCCACCCGGAAGTCTACCGCCGGACAGAAAATATCCAGCTTATCAGCAGCCTGACCGCCGCTGTGATGACCGGCAACTCGAATTCGCCGCTGGATTTCGGCAACTGCTGCGGGACGTCCCTTATGGACTACCGGCAGAAGCAATGGTCGGATATTTTGATTAAAGCCGCCTCACAGGGCTTGCCGGGCGGTGAAAAAGCTTTTCAAAGTAAATTACCGGACATTGTTGCTCCTGATGCTATCGCTGGTAAGGCTGGGGCATATTTTGTGAAGAAATACGGTTTTTCACCCCGATGCCTGGTCATCGCCGGTTCGGGGGATAACCCTCAAGCCAAAGTTTGCGTCTCCGGCGACCTTTTAAGCCTGGGTTCCAGCATTGTCAACATGGTCTCCACCGACGGCCGGACCTTCGATTTGGATGGTTATGCCAATGCTATGTATGATGGCATCGGCCGCCCGTTTATGTTCGGCTGCCGCACTAACGGCGCACTGGTCTGGGATGCTTTGAGAGCAAGATACGGTTTGAAAAAAGACGATTTCAGAATGGCGGAAGAAGCTTTGCGGCAAACGCCGGTCGGACAAAATCTTATTTTCTGGCAGCCGCGCAGTGAGTCATTCCCCGTTTCACCCGCCCTCGACCTGACCCGGGTCGGCGGGGTAACGCCCGGCTTTAACGCTGATTATTCCGGCCTTGTCGAATCGACTCTCGCCGCGGTGTACTGGCATTCCAAAGGGTTCAGTGTGGCCTCGCAGGAGCCTCTGTACGCCACCGGAGGCGCGCAAAATAGTCCGGAGATACTTCGCAGAGTAGCCGCCACCTGGCAGCGGCCCGTAATCGCTACAGAAGAAGGCGGCGCCGCTCTGGGGGCGGCGGTCGCTGCCGCCGGGGCATTATTCAAGAAATCCAGGCGCACTGTAAAAATAGAAGATTATGCCTCTGGTCTCTTGAAAAGAACATCGCCGCTTTTTCCCGCGCCGGAAGATGTTAAAGCTTTTCACCGGCCGGGCGGTTACCTGGAAAAGTTCGCTCGTGAAGAAGCGAAGTTACTAAAATTATAAGGCTGCCCGGTGTTATTTCTTTTTCGCGTTTACCGGCTTTTTCTTGCCGATACGTTTGTAAAACTCTTCCGGAATGTCTTTTTTGTCTTTGTAAATAACGAACTGGCAGTGTTCTTTACCTATCGGGTCGGATATAAAATGTGCCGTCGCGAAATCGCCGGTGTTTTCGATATCCAGCGCTTCCATGATCGGGCAGTGAACACAGTATATCGGGAAATTTTTTAAACTCCAGGTAATGGGACTGGATTCTTCGACCCGGCGCAGTCCCGCATCATACCAGCCTTTTTGGATTATCCTTTCCCCGGAACCGCACGGCTCCATCGTAATGGTGACTTTCTCATCATCTTCTTTAATGGTAATGGGCTGCAGGTGCCCCCGCAGGCCGCCCGCCATGCTCTCAACGCGTGAGCGGAAATCGGTCTTCGGCGGCGGCGCTCCGGCCGGTGCTTTCCAGGCGGTATTAGCTTCGATGGTATGGGCTTCCCGTTCTGCCTTTTCCAGCGCTTCGATGCCATTGTTTTTATAGATAAAAGATTGGAGGCCTGTCACCCAGCACATATACCCATCATGAAGGTGGCTGAATTCAGTGTACATTCTTTCCGCCAGCTCTTTTGCTTTGTTCTTGTCCCCGGCGTCTATCGTATCTTTGAGGACATCCAGCGTCCGCCTCCCTATCTCCTTGAGTTCTTTTTCCGTAAAATATCTTTTACTGGACATGGCGTTTCATCTCCTGTTCCATATTTCTTTCATCCTAAAGCTACCTGAACAGGCTTGTCAATTAACTTCAAACTAAATGAATTATGTTTTACCTTGTGTTTCAGGCCGGATAAACTTTTCGGCGATTTTATTGACAGATTTTTCTAAAAAAGCTACACTCCATTCATCCCCTTGTTCGGTAACCTGTAACGGCGCGGAGGAGTTATCATGCCCATGAATAAGGTCGTAAAAGATTGCGACGAAGCGGTAAAAGACATCTTTGACGGCGCTTCGCTTATGGTCGGCGGCTTTGGCTCTTTTGCCGGTCTGCCGGTAAATCTGATTACCGCCCTTTCCCGGCGGAAAATAAAAAACCTCACGATTATCGCCAATATGGGCGGCGTTGGCTTTGAGTTGAGCAAGCGTATCAAACCGGACGGCTACCAGGATATCGGTATCTTATTCGAAAAAGGCCTGGTGAGGAAATTCATCGGTTCAGTGCCGGCGCTCGGCGGTATGCCGCCGGAATCGCCGCTGGAAAAACTGCACAAGGAAGGCAAGGTGGAAATCGAAATCGTGCCGCAGGGTACGCTGGCGGAAAGAATACGGTGCGCCGCCGGCGGGCTCGGCGGGTTCTATACGCCGGTCGGCGTCGGGACCGTCGTCGAGAACGGTAAAGAAAAGAAAACCCTTGATGGCCGTGAATATATTTTAGAAATGCCCCTTAAAGCTGATTTCGCTATTATCAAAGCTTATAAAGCGGATACTCTTGGAAACCTTGTTTATCACGGCACGGCCAGGTGCTTTAATCCGGTTATGGCGATGGCGGCCAAAATAACTATCGTCGAAGTGGAAAAACTCGTCCCGGTCGGCAAACTTGACCCCGAGTCTATTGTTACTCCTCATGTCTATGTCACCCGTATCGTGGAGGTGCCGCGGTGAAGACCCGCCTGGATGAACAGACTATCGTTTTAAGGGCCGCCCGGGAATTCTTCAATGGCGCGGTGGTTAATCTCGGCTATGGCATGCCCGGCCTCTGCGCCAATTTTATCCCGGAGGGGAGGGCGGTTTTCTTTCAAAGTGAAAACGGCGTGCTGGGGTATGGAAACCTATCCACCGATGCGGAAAAAGACTTTGATTTGATTAACGCCTCTGATCAGCCGGTCACCCGCTTGCCCGGTATGAGCTTTTTTGACAGCGCGGCATCGTTCGATATGATACGCGGCGGGCGTATCGATATTGTGGTGCTGGGGGCATACCAGGTCTCGGAAAAAGGCGACCTTGCTAACTGGGGACGTCCCGGCCGTCCGGCAACGGGGATGGGCGGCGGCATGGACCTCGCCGTCGGCGCCAAAAAAGTGATTATCACCATGCTGCACACGACTAAAGAAGGCGCGCCGCGTATCGTAAAAAAATGCTCTTACCCTCTCACGGCCAAACAGTGCGTTAGTCTGATTATCACTGACCTGGCGGTTATTGAAGTGACTGCTGAAGGACTGGTCCTTAAAGAAACCGCGCCCGGCTGGACTTTCCGAGAAATTCAGGAACTGACAGATGCTAAACTTGTCCCGGCGGCGAATATTAAAGAAATAGCTCTTTAGACTTACAAAAAGGAATCCAGAGAATGACCCTTTCCTCATAATCTCCCTTCCCGCTGGCAAGGAGGGAGACAATAGACAATTTTAGGTTGGAGTTAAAACTATGGCCTCATCTCTGCCGGCGGAGAGGAGGCCAGGAGAAAAGGTCGGGATTAGGGGGCGCTGTAAACTATAAACTATTAACTAAAAAAGATTGAGGAGGAAGAACTGCCATGGATGTCTCAAAAGCTATTCAAAAGAGGGTAAGCATCAGGAAATTCAAGTCAACTCCGGTGGAAAAAGCCAAGATTGAAAAGATACTTGAAGCGGGCCGGCGCGCGCCGTCCTGGGGCAACACCCAGCCGTGGCGTTTCATTGTCATTCAGGATAAAGCGGGAAAGGAAGAAGTCGCCAAAGCCGGAGGCCAGCCGGGCATTGCCGCCGCCGGCACGATAATTGTCTGTTGCGCCACCATCGATGATTTCACGAAAAAAGGGCATGGCGAAGCCCTTTCGAGCCTTATCCCGGTCGGGGCAATGACCGAACAACTAAAGGACATTGTTTTACAGAGTGATGTCTTTGCGCCTTATCTCCGCGGGGAACAGGTTATGACCGTCCGGGCCGGCGAGCAGCTAATGATTGCCGTGGCTTATATGACGCTTGAGGCGGTGGAACAGGGCCTGGGCACCTGCTGGGTGGGAGCAATAACCCCGAAAGAAGTCCAGAAAGTCCTGAATCTGCCGGATAATATATTTGTCCATTCGCTGCTGCCGGTGGGTTATGCCGATGAAGACCCCAAGCCGCGTCCCAGGAAAGATGTTAGTAAAGTAATTTTCTGGGAAAAGTATGCTTAGTTAAAATTTTGCCAGGCGCAAAATAGAATTGGGGCGGGGAGATAGACCCCGCCCCCCTTACAAACTTTGCTGATCCGGTTAGATATTGCCTTTGCCTGTAGACCGTTCAGGTTTGTCTTCTGAATAAATGTATTTTTCCCCGCGCAGCCATGAAAATACGGCGCCTATCAGGCACATCGCCATGGAAAACAGCATTACTTGAAAGAGCCCGCGGTGGAATGCGCTATCGATAAGTTGCGGGAAGAAAGCTCTTGAAGTAATCGTGGCTGATTGGGCTGATGATAATGAATGTAGTACGCTTGCCGGGATAAGCGTACCCAGCGGATTATATCCCATGAAAGCGGCGAAGAGGTAACCCACCGGCGGCTGGCTGGATAGCTGATGGGCAAGTTGCGTCGGAATACCTTGCTGTATCAGGCCGTTGTACATCGTCGCAGGTACGGAAGCATTCATCCCTACGATCATCAGGGAGAAAAATATCCCCATTGACAGGGGAGTTCCCACGTTATTCAGCGTTGCCAGCATGCCGGAACTCGCTCCGCGGTGCTGCGGCGGCACGGCATTCATTATCGCTGCGGTATTCGGAGCGGCGAACATGCCCATCGCCAGGCCGTTAAGCAGGAGTATTAATGCGAATACCGGGTAAGAAAAATCTACCGGCAGCGCCAGGAGCAGCAGGAAAGTAATGCCTGCCAGGACCAGTCCGATGCTCGCAAAATAACGTGCCCCGAACCGGTCGGATAGTCTCCCGGAGAGCGGCCCGGCTATGAGAAAACCTAAGCTTGAGGGTATCATGTAGATGCCGGCCCAGAGCGGCGTAACTTCAAAATTATAGCCGTGCAGCGGCAGCCAGATGCCCTGCAGCCAGATTGTAAGCATAAACATTAACCCGCCCCGGGCGATGGATGAAAGAAAAGCTGCCGAAGTTCCGGTAATAAACGACCGGACACGGAATAGTCCGAGCCGGAACATCGGCGCCGGTACTTTCCGTTCGATGAAAGCAAACGCGATCAGCAATGCCAGACCGCCGATTAGCATTCCAAGTACGAAAGGCGTCGTCCAGCTCATTTCGGAATGAGCGCTCGGATTGATGCCGTAAACAATGCCTGTCAGCAGCATGATTAGCCCCGCGGCAAATGTGATATTTCCCAGCCAGTCTATAGGTTCGATATTTTGTACTCCGATATTACGGAGTGTCCGGTATGACCATATTGTGCCCGCCAGTCCGATGGGGACGTTTATAAGAAATACCCACCGCCAGCCCACTTCGGCCAAAAGCCCTCCCACCAGGATTCCTATAAATGACCCGGAGATAAAAGCTACCTGGTTCAGGCCGAGCGCCATGCCGCGTTCATTCGCCGGGAAAGCATCAGTAAGGATGGCCGTAGAGTTGGCGAATAGAAACGCGCCGCCGACCGCTTGCACCACGCGGAAAAGGATTAACTCCAGGGCCCCCGCCGAGCCCGTCAGCCACGTTAACGAACATAAAAGCGAGCCGGCGGTAAAAATGGCAAATCCGAGGTTATACATTCTGGTCCGCCCGAACATATCTCCCAGTCGGCCGAGGGTAACAACGAGGACCGCTGACACCAGCATATAGCCCAGCAGCAGCCAGAGCAGGTAGGTAAAGCTTCCCTGGTCCAGCGGATTAATTTTTAGCCCTCTGAAGATGACGGGCAGCGCCAGGATAACGCTGGAGACGTTAATGGAAGCCAGCAAGACGGATATTGTCGTGTTGGATAAGGCAATCCATTTGTAGTGAACCCTGTTTTGAGTAGGTGGAGCGTTCGTCGAGTTTTCTTTCATGATACGTAACGGGTTTGTACGGTCAGGCATATTATATAACTTGTTATTAATACGAAACAAATTATGCCGGAGTTTTTGGATATTTACTTCATCGCCTTGTTAATATAACACGCTTATTCGGCAGCCGGTTTTTTGAAAAGACCTGACATAGCACAGCCGTTGGCGTCGAGCAGAGCCGTGCCTCCGTCGGCGATGATAATATTGCCGGTTACCAGCGATGAATCATCACCCGCTAAAAAGCTGCAGATGCCGGCAATTTCTTCCGGTTCTCCGATACGCCGCATCGGTGAAAAAGAAGTGAATTGTTTGAAAAGCTCTTCGCTCGTTATCCCCATCATTTTTGTCGCCGGGCGTGTATTATTCTCAAATAATGGCGTCCTTATCGCGCCGGGGCAGATGACGTTGCAGCGCACTTTCACCGGCCCGAATTCCACGGCCGCTTCCTGTGTCAGCCCGATAAGCCCCGCTTTGGCGGCCGTATAAGCCGGCTTCCCCGCCATGTAGCGCAGCCCGGTCAGCGATGAAATGTTGATTACCGAACCGCCCCCGCCTTTTATCATCTCCGGTATAGCTAATTTCATTGTCAGATACGGCCCCATCAGGTCAACATTAATAATGTCATGCCATATTTTGAGCGCTTTTTTAACATCCTTTTCCCGGTCCGGCGGGTCTATCCCGGCGCTGTTGACCAGGATATCCAGCCTCTCCCCGAAATTAAGTGCCGTATCCACCATTTTCTGTACGTCTTCGATTTTCGTTACATCTCCGGGGCAGATTTTCCCTGCGCCTTTCGGTAAAACGGCGGCGACGCTTTTCAGGTTAGTTTCGTTAACATCGTTTAGAACGACCTTAATCCCGTCGGCCGCCAGCCGCTTCGCTACGGCCGCCCCGATGCCACTCCCGGCCCCGGTAACGATTGCCGTTTTCTTTTTTGTTGCCATCTCACAGCTCCTGACTTATAGGCGTATCTGATTATATGGCTTTTTGGGCGTTTCCTACAAATATCGTACTAACATTATTTTACAGACGGGAATAATCTTCACCATCTTAAAAAAGATTTTTTCCTCCCTTATCCGTCATTCTGGGCATAGCGAAGAATCCGTCCATTCCTCTCTTTTTCCCCAACTTCATTCCTTATTCAATCGGGAATCTAAGACGGCCTTGTTCTATCTAAACTTCATTCGTACTCTTTTAAAAGCAACTGTATTAAACACTAGTGACAAGGACCAATTAGTCGATGAACAGGGTAATTCCAAGCAGTATGGTTTTGACGTTGGATGGTTTGGGGGAAAGGAGAATAATTAACTCAAAACTCAAAAGCATGCCCCGAACTGCGATACGGGGTCAAAACTCAAAACCACAACGTAAAAGCTAAAGCTATTTTGTCATTCCCGTGAAAACGGGAATCCATTTTTAATACCCAGGAATCATTGCTCTTTCATGGTGGGTCCCCGCCCACACGAGGATGACAGGGGCGGGTGGTTTGGTATTTGGTAATTGGAATTTGTTCAGGATTTAGATATTGGAATTTAGTACTTTTCTTTCTCATTACCCCGGGTTCACCGCCGGCACGACGGCCGTTTCACATCTCTTGGTCCAGTTGCGAAGCAGGACCACTTCCATCCGCTGGCCGATTGAATCACGCGTCAGGCGGCGGTGGATATCGTCGATGCTATTTACGGGCTTACCATCGAGGGAAATGATGACATCACCCTCTTTAAAGCCGGCCTGGTGGGCGGGACTATTATGGGAAACGTCGATGACCTGCACTCCGGAATCGTGGTCGAGCTGGAAATAGCGTACGACGCGGACGGGCAAAGGCACCGTCTGTCCGGAAATACCAAGGAAGCCGCGGACAATCCGGCCTTCCCGGATAAGCTGAGTGACGACCCAGCGCATGGTATTGACCGGTATAGCAAAGCAGATGCCCTGGGCGCCCTGGATAATGGCGGTATTGATGCCGATGACACACCCCCGGGAATCCACCAGCGGCCCGCCGCTGTTGCCCGGGTTAAGGGCGGCATCGGTCTGAATAACGTTCTCGATAAGGCGGCCGGTATTGCTCCGTAAAGAGCGCCCCAGCGCGCTGATGACACCGGCGGTTACCGTGTTCTGGAAACCCATCGGGTTGCCGACCGCGATAGCCACCTGGCCGACTCTCAATTTATCCGAGTTTCCGAGGTCCGCCATCGGCAAAGAAGAGCCGGTAATACGCAGCAGGGCGATATCCGTCGCCGCATCCTGCCCGATGACTTCCGCATTACAGGTCATACCGTCGGCAAGGCTAACTTCAACGGTATTAGAATCCTCCACGACGTGGCAGTTGGTCACGATATAACCGTCAGGCGTGATGACAAAACCGGAGCCGCTGCCTTCCGTTTCATGTTGGGTTCCGGGGCGGCGGCCGGCCACCTTCTTTTTAACGCGGATATGGGCGACGGTGGGCCCTACTTTAGCCACCACGCCCGTCACCGCTTTTGAGTAAGCATCCAACAACTCAACATCATCGCCGGATCTTTCACCATGCGGGTCATCCACGCCTGCCGAAGCTGGATTATCAATAAAGTTGTAAGAATATTCCGGAAAGTCTTTAATGAACATTTTCATCACCTCTATCTCAATGGTATCGTATTTCGAGTGTGGATGGAATAGGCGGGAGGAAATACTACCAATAAATACTAATAAATACCCATGACAATTAAAACGGTACCCCTATCTCCACCCCGATATCCTTCGCTACACTCAGGATGACAAGGGAAAAGCAGCAGGGAAACGTTTAAAACGTGGATGAAGGGAAAGCCTATACACTCACCGGGTGTTACCGCACAAAGTACTAAGACCTCCTGCTAATTGTGACATAATTCACAAAAACGATATAATTAAACAGGTAATCGAATCTAAATAATTAAAAAGGGGGAGTCTATGGTAGAACCAGCTGAAAACGGCACTTCCGCTCCGAGCACGTTCGACGAACTTCTGCCGGCAGAAATGGCCGCCAAAGCACAGTCGCTCGGCATTAAAAAAGCCAATATGGATTTCCTTAGCACGTTCGCGCTGGCCGTCTTGGCCGGGGCCTTTATCGCCCTCGGCTGTATATTCTTCACCATTTCCCAGACCACCGGCGGCGTCAGCGTCCCTTGGGGGCTGTTACGGGTAGTGGGCGGCATAACCTTCAGTCTCGGCCTTATCCTGGTAATCGTCGGCGGCGCCGAACTTTTCACCGGCAATAACCTGATTATCATGGCCTGGGCCAGCCGCCAGCTTTCAACCTGGCGCGTAGTACGCAATTGGGGCATCGTTTATGTCGGCAACCTCTGCGGCGCGGTGGCCACGGCGCTGTTCGTCTTCTGGGGACAACACTATACGTTCGATAAAGGAGCGGTCGGCCTTACGGCCCTTAATATCGGCCTGACTAAAGTTAACTATAGTTTCGTGCAGGCGATGATCCTCGGCATCCTGTGCAACGCCCTGGTCTGCCTGGCCGTCTGGCTGACTTACAGCGCCCGCACGGTCATGGGCCGGATTTTGGCCATCATCTTCCCCATCGCCGGTTTTGTGGCCGCCGGTTTCGAGCACTGCGTGGCCAATATGTATTTCATCCCCTTCTCAATCCTCATACGCGTAGGCGCCGGGGCCAGTTTCTGGACAAATATCGGGACGACGGCGGATGCCTACAGCAAGCTTACGTGGGCCAACTTCTTCGTCAAGAACCTGATTCCGGTAACTATCGGCAACATTATCGGCGGCGTGTTCTTTGTCGCGCTGGTCTACTGGATTATTTATCTCCGTAAATCATCGGCCGCTAAACGCTAACTTTAAACCAGAGCATCTTGATTAACAAAAAGGCCCCGACTAATAATCGGGGTCCTGGTTTTTTACCTTACCCAACCCCACCCACTTTATCTCCCTCCCCGCTGGCAAGGAAGGAGACAATACACCTTACTGATTCAGCATTATCTATTGCCCTCTCTGTAAACGGGAGGGTCATCAAGATAGGTCATTATAAGAATTTACCTTAGCACTTTGTCGCTTTAATGCCCAGGTATTTCCCCACCAGTTCCATGGCGCAATACTGCCCGCACATGCTGCAGGCCGCGCCGGTGGTAGAACGCTGTTGATGGACGCGCCGGACTTTTTCCGGGTCGAGGGCCTGCCGGGCCTGCTCTTCCCAATCGAGCTTTTTCCGCGCCACCGCCATGCGGTAGTCCCTTTCCGCCGCGCCTTTCACTCCTTTAACGATATCGGCGGCATGGGCGGCAATACGGCAAGCCATCACACCCTCGCGAACGTCATCCACATCCGGGATGGCGAGGTGTTCCGAAGGTGTAACATAGCAAAGAAAGTCCGCCCCGGCCATGGCGGCAATCGCCCCGCCGATGGCGCTGGTGATATGGTCGTAACCCGCCGCGATGTCCGTGACCAGCGGCCCCAGCACATAAAACGGCGCGCCTTTGCAGACGGCTTTTTGCAGCTTGATGTTGGTCTCGATCTGATTTAAAGGAATGTGCCCCGGCCCTTCCACCATCACCTGTACGCCGGAATCCCAGGCCCGCTGCACCAGTTCGCCGATAGTCAGCAGTTCCTCGATTTGCGCTCTGTCCGTAGCGTCGGCAAGACTGCCGGGACGCATGCCGTCGCCGAGACTTAGCGTCATATCATATTCCCGCGCGATATCCAGAAGGCGGTCGTACTGTTCATAAAGGGGGTTCTCTCGTTCATTATGCAGCACCCATCCAGTTAGAAAAGCGCCGCCGCGGGAAACGATATCCGTGACCCTCCCCTGATTTTTCAAGCGGGCAATAGATTGCCGGGTAACCCCGCAGTGAGCGACGATGAAATCAGCACCGTCACGGGCATGGTCTTCGATAGCTTTAAAGATATCGTCGGCGGTCATTTTAACGATGGCGCCGTGCCGGCGAATGGCCTCAACGCCCGCCTGGTAAAGCGGCACGGTGCCGACAGGTTTTTCACAGGCAGCAATAATAGCGCGCCGGATGGCTGACATGTCTCCGCCGGTACTTAAATCCATCACGGCATCTACGCCGGCTTTAACGGCTACTTCCAGTTTCGCAAGTTCCGTTTTAACATCACCAAAGTCTGGCGAGGTGCCGATGTTGGCATTGGTTTTTGTCGATAAGCCTTCACCGACGCCGCAGGGAATAAGATTCTTATGATTTACGTTGGCGGGGATGACGATGGTCCCTTTAGCAATGCGCTCGCGGATGATTTCAGCATCCACCCCTTCCGCTTCCGCCACCTGTTTCATCTGCGGAGAAATTTTGCCCTTTTTTGCGATTTCCAGTTGTGTCATGGCGTCACCCCCATAAAAAAGTAAAACCAGGCGTCATGCTGAAAGCATATAACTCCTGGTCCTTAAGTAAGGCCGCTTCCCTACGCCCGCATTACCGGGTTCAGGTTCCAGGGGTCGTTCCCCTATTTGTCGGGGAATCTCTCAGCGCAATGCGCCCCCAGCGGAAATTGTCCTTTAATTATAAATTAGAACCAGGTATTAAGCAATAACGGCTTTGCCGAAAAAAGAGTCCAGAGACCTCTCTGGCGGTCCGCCTGAGGCGGACGGGGGTGTCCCCCAGCTTCAAAAATCCCCCAATCTTGGGGGATTTAGGGGGTTGATCAGGATTATTTCAGTAGTCCGAATAACGCTAAGAAAAAACGTAATTTATGTTTGAAATTACACACCTTTAACAAAAAATGCTAGACTAAGTTCATGCGGCGTTACATCATCTTTATCGTTATCGCCCTGGCTTTGATGATGGTGGCCATCAGCGCTACCTCCATATCGGTAGCTTTCCCGAACATTACCTCTTACTTCAATACTTCTCTCATTCTGGCAGGCTGGGTGCTGGACGTCTCCCAACTGGCGGCGACCATCATTATGCCGCTGGCCGGAAAAGCGGGGGATGTCCTCGGCGGAAAGCGCATGTTTTTAATCGCCATTACCGTTTTCACGACGGGCTCGCTGCTTTCTTCCATCGCGCCAAACATCGAGCTGCTAATCGCCGTGCGTTTTATCCAGGAAGTAGGGGCAGGGGCGCTTCTGCCGGTGGCAACCTCCATCATCATCGATTATTTCCCGGACCACCGTCAGCAGGCGATAGGGCTGTTCAGCAGCATCTTCCCCCTCGGTATGATAATCGGGCCGAACATCGGGGGCTGGCTGGTTTCATCCTTCGGGTGGAGGAGCGTTTTCTGGCTGAATATTCCCATCGGGGCGTCGGTCTTTATTTTCGGCCTGATCATGCTGAAAACTACCAAAAACCGGGGAGGCAAACTGGACATGACCGGGGCGGGGCTACTGGCGGGGACGCTTTCCACCCTGATGGTGGGACTAAGCGTCATCGGCACCAGCCGCGACAGGGTATCATGGATAATCTTCATTGCAACGCTGGTAATTTCCGGTATTTTCCTGTACTTTTTCCTCCGGCATGAGCGGCGGACAAGCGACCCGATAATCGACCTCGAAGTATTGAAGGGAAAACCATTCCAGGCGTCCAATTATTTCAACGTCATGTACGGGGCGGCGGTGCTGGGGGTGATGGGCTTTGTGCCTTTATTGGCTACGTCCGTTTTCGGAATGTCCACACTGGCCAGCGGCCTGATAATGACGCCGAGGTCAATAGGACAGGTGGTCTCATCCGTAGTCACCAGTATGAAATTGCCAAAGTGGGGATACCGCTGGCCGATGCTCGTCGGCACCATCCTGGCGATTGTTTCGCTTGTTTTGCTCGGTCTGGAGCTATCCGGCCTTCATATAGGGGCGTTGAGCATCAGCGGCACGGCGCTGCTGGGCATTATCCTGTTCATCGCCGGGTTCGGTTCCGGGGTGACGGCGCCGGCGGCCAATAACGCCTGTATCGAGCTGATGCCGAACCGGGCCGCAACAATCACCGGCGTAAGGGGGATGTTCCGCCAGAGCGGCTCGGCCATCAGCATTGCCTTAACGGCCATGGTACTGGAGAACTTTAAATATACCACGGGGTTCCGGGTAGTGTTCTTCGGGCTGGCGGCGATACTGGTGGTAACCATACCGTTTATTTTCGCCATGCCCCGGTCGGCTAAAGAAACTTCCCTGCATGAGACAATAGAAGTGACAAGCAGCGACCGGCCAAGTGGCTTTGAGGAAAAAGGGGAAGAATAACCAAACACCAAGATACAATAACCAAATCAGGGTGTCTGTCCAGAATGACAAATGCTATTCCTTAAACGGCAGCGTCCACTTTGAGCCGGAGTTATTGAGGAAAAACCGGTCTCCAAATTCCTGTGCGAGGTAGGCGGAAGCTTCAAAACCGGTACAGTGGGAAACTCCCAGGTACTGTACTCCCATTTCCTTCAGGTCTGCCGCGGTCCGGACCCACCGTTCCATTTCAGAGTTAATAAGGTGCGTCCCGCCGATGGCGGCATAAATATTTTCTTTCCCGGTTATCTTTTTTGCCTGCTTTAACGTGTTAACCATACCGCGGTGGGCGCAGCCGAGGATAACCACCAGTCCGAAGTCCGTATCTATCACCATTCCCAAATCATCGGCGAGGGTATCGGGCTTAAGCTTGCCGCCGTCTTTAATAAAGAAACTGTTTTCGATTTTTTCATAGGATGTAATCATCGGTACTTCGCCGATAGTGCTGATATGCTCCGATATACGCACCGGCTTCGATGTTAAATTAAATTTAGCGCCGAAATTCTCTAAAAGCTCACGGCGGAACGGCAAACCGATGTAATGCTCCGGTCGGTCCCGGTATTTGGAATATTTAGCCGCCCAGATATCAGGATGGGCAACTACTTCCACTTCTTTGTCCATGCGGATAAGGACTTCTTCCAGCCCGCCGGTATGGTCGTGGTGGCCGTGGCTTATGACGATTTTATCCACGGAGGCAAAATCAATGTCCATTATCTGCGCATTATGGATGGCCGCCAGGCCGGCGCCGGTATCGAAAAGTATTTTCGTATCATCGGCTTCGATAAGCATGCTTAAGCCCCATTCTGCGAGATGCCCCATGGTCGCTGAATTTTCATTCAGGGTGGTAATTTTTATCTCCATCATTAAATCCCTCTCTTACTCTCCCCCGTATCAAGTACGGGGCAGGCTCTTTACGAAAGGTAGAGAATGATCAGCCCAACCAAAGTATGAATGTCTATATTCAATCTTCCCCTCTTTGAAAAAGCATGTCCTCGAGCGAAGCGAAGGAAGGGGTAAGGGGAGATTTTTCCCCTAGAAATTCCAGCCCAGCCGGCGGAACAATCCTATCATATCCAGACCGTTAAATAATACCACAATAACAAAAACGAGAGTCAGCCATTTGCGGGGAAGGCGGTGGGCAGCTAAAGCGCCCAATTGCGCCATGATAGCGGCAGGAATTGCCAGCATCAGCCAGGAAGTTCCGTCAATATAGCCGAGTGAATGAGGCAGCCGGCCGGCCACTCCCATGCCGTTAACGATATAGCCGATGATGCCCCCAATACTGGTGATAATCATGACCGCCAGCGAATTGGCAGTCGCTTCCTGCATTTTTAATTTAAGGACCAGCACCATTACTGGGACCATCAGAACGCCGCCGCCCACACCCAGTATCCCGGAAAGCAGCCCAATGGGAACAGCCCACAGCGCCCAGACCCAGGGCTTGTTTACGAACTCTCCATTTTCTTTCTCCCCGGTATTCCAGAGCATGCGGCCGGCGCTGGCGATGGCGATGGCCCCGAAGGCTGTTTTCAAGGCGCTGCCAGGAAGATAGGAAGCCAATGTTGCTCCAATAAGCCCGAAAACCAGCCCGCAGCTGCCCATCACCAGGGCTATCCGCCATCTCACCGCACCTTCACGGTTATGCCGCCAGGAACCGCTTAAAGCGGTCGTCAATACCACCAGCAGGCTGGTGCCAAAAGCCGTCTTCACAGCGATGTCCGGACTAAGCCCCATGTTGGTATAAACAATGACCTGCAGGGGCGTCATGATGAAGGCGCCGCCCAGCCCCAGCATTCCTCCGGCAAATCCGGCGATGATGCCCGCGCCGATAAGTATAAAAATATTTGCTAGAGTCATTCCCAATTTGGGTTCCTAGACATCAAAGAATCCGGCTGTCAATCACGGCGGCGGTTAATGGGTAATTACAGCTTATCTTTTACCGCTTTAACTTTGCCCTCGATGGTCAGCGGCTTGTCCCTTCGCTCATCAATGCGGATGGTCGTGACAACTCTTTTCGCCCCGGCG
This sequence comes from uncultured Chloroflexia bacterium, assembly GCA_963796365.1. GTDB lineage: Bacteria > Chloroflexota > Dehalococcoidia > Dehalococcoidales > RBG-16-60-22 > RBG-13-51-18. The sequence goes on along the minus strand of CAWCLJ010000004.1, from coordinate 1,559,413 downwards.
TCGAAAGCCGAGCGGTGCATTTTCTGCGCCAGCGCCAGCAGTTTATCCAGGTCTCCCTCGATAATCGTGTTCATGGCGGTAAGCTCATATTTGATGCCGGGTTCCTTTTGCAGGATTTTTACCGCCCCCGCCACAAATTCACTGACTGAAGCCTTGCCCGTCCCTACCGGTACGACGCTGATATCTATCATCGCCATAAAACTCATCTCCTCCAGGCCTAATCTATCTTATTTCTTAAACGCTTATAATACGTTTCTCCGGCGTAAAGCGCCGCCAGCGGGTTGTGCCCCAGTACCCGGTCTTTGACCGCCAGCACCGTGAGCGGGGCTTCACAGTATTTTATAAAAAGTGTATCATGCCCCACGCATAACCCCAGCATGATGACCATGTCCACTTTGGTCTTGTTGATAATCATGGCCTGGGCAATGGGGTTGCACATCGATTCCCACATCTCCGGCCCGGCTATCTTTTCCTCCGGCTTTATGCCGATGGTCTCTTTGGGTACGGCGCCGGTCTTGCAGCCGACGGATACGACTTCAAACCCGTTTTTCTCAAATATTTCCGCGAGGATACCGGCTTCATGAGCCAGCCCGAGGCAATAGGCCAGCCCGAGCCTTTTGTAACCGCATTTACGGGCAAATTGTATCGTCTCCTCGATGCGCGGTAATTTGGTGCGCAGGCCGTCGGCGGAACGTTCGTAGCATTGGAATTCCTGTATCGATGCTTTACGGGCAAACTCATTTATTTCCGGCCGGTGGTATTCTTCCATCGCCGCCGGGTATATTTCCGGCATTAACTTCATCGGGCAAAAAGCCGGCGCTTTGTCCAGGGCGTGATTTTCTTCACCCGCCTTGACGCCCCGGTTTTCACAGGCCCGTGTGGGGCAACCGGCGCACTTGGGGTAGACGTTTTTTACCATATGCCGCCTCCTTTTCCCCGTTTCGATACTATTCTAGTTTCTCACCGGCTAAAAGACAAACGTAATTAAGTATTATGGCGGATACAAATGCAGTATATCAGCTGACCGGTTATAGCGTAATAACCGATTAATTTTGGCCCGTCTTTAACTATAATCATAATAGAACTGCCAGTAGAAAGGAGAAACAAATATGGCTATGCAGAGAAACAAGAGCAGAGAACATCAGCTAACCTCGAAGGACATTCTTGACCGCATCGTTGACGGCAAGGTTATAAACACCGGAGAATATTACGACCGACTGATGATATTCCGGCAGTTGGGAATCATCCTCGGGACACCGGAAAAACATGCGCCGTACAGGGTGAGATAGCAAGGTAATTAGGGATTGTCCTAAAGATACAGGACTCTCCCTAAACTCCTTGATAAATTGCTTAAGCTTTTCTCTTGTTGCCCTTAAGGTTGGAAATAGGATACAATACCAGAGAAGTATTGATACCGGTTTTATCTTATATTTTTTCAAAATCATGAATTACGTCGGCGCCGCCGGCTTTTAAATAAGATAAAATAATTTAAGCAGTCAACAGAAAATTTCAAGGAGGGTCTTAAGTGGCTTACGATGTATCCAAGATGGCAGACTGGCAAATAGCTGAAGCTGCCTGCGAAAAGATGCCCACTCCCTATGAGTGGCAGGAAAAACTGGGACTTAAAAAAGATGAAATGCTTGCCTACGGGAAAGTCGGCAAAGTTGACTTCCTGAAAGTAATGGAACGGCTAAAGAATAAACCGGACGGCAAGTATATCGAAGTTACCGCCGTTACCCCCACCCCGCTGGGAGAGGGTAAAACCACCACCACCATGGGCCTTATCGAAGGCCTCGGCTATCAGAAGGAAAACGCCGGCGGCGCCATCCGCCAGCCTTCCGGCGGCCCGACGATGAACGTTAAAGGCACAGCGGCCGGCGGCGGCAACGCCCTGCTGATTCCCCACACCGAGTTTTCCCTCGGCCTGACCGGCGATATCAACGACATCATGAACGCCCATAACCTGGCGATGGTCGCCCTGACCTCCAGAATGCAGCATGAGCGCAACTATGATGACGACCAGCTCGCACGCTTGAGCCACATGCGCCGCCTGGATATCGACCCGCTGCGCGTGGAAATGGGCTGGATTATGGACTACTGCGCCCAGGCCCTGCGCAATATCATCATCGGCATGGGCACGCAGAAGACCGACGGCTATATGATGCAATCGCAAATTCGGCATCGCCGTCAGCTCCGAGCTCATGGCCATCCTCTCCATCGTCACCGACCTGGCCGACCTGCGCAAGAGACTCGGCGAAATCACCGTCGCCTATGATAAGAAAGGCAAGCCCGTCACCACCGAAGACCTTAAAGTAGCCGGCGCCATGACCGCCTGGATGAAGAATACCATCAACCCCACCCTCTGCTCCACCGCCGAATATCAGCCCTGCTTCGTCCATGCCGGGCCTTTCGCCAACATCGCCATCGGCCAGTCGTCCATCATCGCCGACAGAATCGGCCTCAAGATGTTCGATTATCATGTAACGGAATCCGGTTTCGCTTCCGATATCGGCTTCGAGAAATTCTGGAACGTCAAGTGCCGCTACAGCGGACTCAAGCCCAACGTTTCCGTACTCGTTGCCACCGTCCGCTCCCTGAAGATGCACGGCGGCGGCCCGAAAGTCACCCCCGGCGTACCCGCTCCCCGATGCTTACAAGAAACCCGCGCCGGAACTGGTGGAAAAGGGCTGCGAGAACCTGATGCATCACATCAATATCATCCGCGCCGCCGGCATTAACCCGGTAGTCTGCATTAACAGCTTCCCGACCGATACCAAGGAAGAAATCGCAGTCATCCGCAAGGCCGCCGAAAAGGCCGGGAGCCCGCTGCGCCATATCGTACCATTATGCCAACGGCGGCGCCGGCGCCCAGGAACTGGCCGATGCCGTAAAAGAAGCCTGCAAAGAAAAGAACGATTTCCATTTCCTGTATCCCAACGAGATGAAACTGCGCGACCGCGTCGACAAGATTGCCAAGGTCGTTTACGGCGCCAGCGGCGTATCCTGGTCCGCCGCCGCCGCCGATAAAGCCAAGGCATTTGAATCCGACCCTAAGTATGACGAATACGCCACGATGATGGTCAAGACCCACCTTTCCCTCTCCCATGACCCGAACCTCAAGGGCGTACCGAAGAACTGGACGCTGCCCATCCGCGATGTCCTTATCTACTCCGGCGCCAAATTCCTCTGCCCGATGGCCGGCGATATCAGCCTGATGCCCGCTACCGGTTCCGACCCGGCTTTCAAGAAGGTCGATGTCGATGTCAAGACCGGTAAGATTCACGGTCTGCATGACGTTTCCTAATAAAGAATACTGATTAATTTGAAGGAGTCCCTACAAACCGGACATTGAAGAGTCCCGGGGCGGAATGGAAAAAGCCCTACCCCACCCCGGGATTCTTCGCTTCAGAATCCAGTCTGAAACCTGTTAAGAGAGACCCGGGAAACCGCAGAGAGGGAACCCCTGATGAAACTAAATAAAACAACGGCAAAGCTATTGATATTCCTGACATTGCTTTTTCTCGTAATTCCCGGCTGCGCCTCGTTAACTTCAACCGCATCAACCACAACACCGGCACCAGCCTCCACCTCGGCCGCGCCTTCAACGCCATCACCTTTTACGGAAGAACAATTACAGCAGCTTGTCATCCAGGCCGAGAACGCCACACTGGAAACAACTTCTTACAAAATGGATATGGGCGTGACTATGGATATGTCACTGAATAACAAAGAGCAAACCGCGCTGACTACGATGAAATCAAGCAGCCAGGTTGATGTGACCGGCAAACAGTTGAAGACGTCTATTTCGATGGTCGCTGTCCCTTCCTCCGGCGATAACCAGACACTGAATTTCGTTGTTTATATGCTCCCGGACAACTTATATTTTGACGTCACTACACCGCAACTGGGAGAACAATGGATGAAGACGGCCGTTACCCCGGAAATACTCGATAAATTCGATATTAATGTCATGCAGGATGAAATGAAAGCCCTGGAAAAACCCCAGTCCATCGAATTTGTTAAATATGATACCGTGGGAAATACTGATTGCATCGTTTTGAAAATCACCCCGAACCAGGACTATTTAGAGGAATATGCTAAGGAACAAATGGCCAACGGCAATTTCCAGATAGATTGGGATAAAGTTAAAAATATCTCGGATATTTACAAGGAAATGTCCTTCCAGGTCTGGATTGCCAGAGATACCAATTATATTATGCAAATAACCACTGACGGAATTATGCAATTCACCAGTGATTTTGCTACCATGTCCAATGGTAATTTTAAATCGTTAGACGTCAATGTCACCGGTACGCTGATACTTTATGATTATAATATTGCTGTAGTTATTGTCCTGCCGGACGCCGCGAAAAACGCCAGCCCAATAGACCCTTCGGCGCTGTCAGGGCAGTAAATAAAAAGGGAAGAATAATTAAAGGGGGGGAAAATGACCGCATCATTAATTAAAGGCGCTGAAGTAGCGGCGCAAATCCGCGAAGAGCTGAAGAAAGAAATCGCTGAACTTAAAGCCAAGTATAACATCGTGCCCGGCCTGGCTACCGTCCTGGTCGGCGCCGACCCGGCATCACAGGTTTATGTCGGTCAAAAGGAAAAGACCTGTAAAGAACTGGGGATGTATTCGGAAAGGTACGATGTCCCGGAAAAATCAACCCAGGCGGAAGTCGTTGCCCTGGTGGAAAAGCTGAATAAGGACCCCAAAATCAACGGCATCCTGTGCCAGCTGCCTCTTCCCAAGCACCTCAACGAGGAAGATTTAATCTATCACATCGACCCGAATAAAGATGTCGACGGCCTCCATCCGGTCAACCAGGGCAAACTGATGATCGGCGAAGCGGACTTTATTCCCTGCACGCCGAGAGGCATCCAGCAACTTCTCATCCGCTCCAACACCACGATCGAAGGCGCGGATGTTGTCGTTATCGGCCGCAGCAACCTGGTCGGCAAACCCATCACCAACATCCTGATGCAGAAAGCCCCCGGCGCCAACGCTACCGTTACGCTCTGCCATACCAAGACGAAGGACCTGGCATTTTATACCAAACATGCGGATATCATCATCGCCGCCGCCGGCAAACCCAAGACGGTCACGGGCGATATGGTCAAACCCGGCGTCACCATCATCGATGTTGGCGTCAATGAAATCGGCAAGACCGCCGAAGGCAAGCGAATACTCGTCGGCGATGTGGACTTCGAAGGCGTTAAAGAAAAGGCCCGCGCCATCACACCCGTCCCGGGCGGCGTCGGTCCCATGACCATCACCATGCTGATGATGAACACCGTCAAAGCAGCCAAGAAAGCCCACAATATAAAATAGCAAGATATAAGAAACAAGATACAAATAACAAAGCTAAAAAAAAACTCCCAGAGCGATTCCATTAAGGGATGGAACTCCGGGAGCTTTTTATGCAGTCGCACCGACCTCTATCCCTCTTGTATCCCTTTCCCCGCTGGCAGAGAAAGGGACGATACATTTTTCAGATTTCAATATCTGTACCATCCCGTTGAAAAACGGGATCCAGTTATTCACAAGTAGCTTGATTTATCTTTTAAATAACAATATATTAAAGCTAATTGGATACTAGCTTATCTGGATATGCTATAATTTTAGGAGAAAGGAGTGAGTTGAAGCTCATACTATTTATTGTGAGTTGTGTGTTCGTTTACTATTTCGTCACAACGCTTTTTAGCACATTGTAATTAAGTTTCGTACTTATTACAAAATTTTGATAATGGCGCTGGATTTAGTCCAGTGCTTTTTATTTTATTCTCTTGTTAAGAGACAACGTAATTCAAACGTAAAATAACCCCTCATTTTAAAACTCTTCCATAGGGGAGAGGTAATAAAATAACATAATCCATACTGAAAATCTTTACGAATATACGCTATAATAAAGGGGGTCAAGAGGAACAATTTCCTTAAGACCCCCTTAATTTTTCCGATTTGAGGAGATGAATGGATTTCGAGGTCCCGAAGACCCCTTATAATGGAAGAATCAACGAAATAACGCTCGGCGAGGGCGATAAAGCCGTCACCGTAGGCGGCGAAACCGCTTACCCCTTTTATTTTTTTGAGGGGGCGGATGCCGAACCTCCCGCGTATCGCGATGGAAGTCTACGATACGCCTCCGGAAGACTGGCTGGAAGCCGTCCTGGAACCCTTCAAAGACGTTATTAACGACCCGGTCGCCTGGGCCAGAAAATGCGTCAAGGAATACGGGGCGGAAATGATTTGCCTGCAGATGATCAGCACCGACCCCAACGGCCTGGACCGCCCGGCGGATGAAGCCGCGAAAACGGTAAAAAAGTGGCGGATGCCATCGATGTGCCGTTAATCGTCTGGGGGACATCCAACCACGATAAAGATACGGAGGTCTTGAAGGCGGCGGCGGAAATATGTAAAGATAAAAACCTGATATTAGGGCCGGTGGAAGAAGCCGACCACAAGAAAATCGGGGCGGCGGCCATCGGCTTTAAGCATACGGTGGCGGCTTCCACGCCGGTGGATATCAACCTCGCCAAGCAGCTCAATATCCTGCTGGGAAATCTCGGCGTGCCGGATAACAAACTTTTAATGCACACTTCCGTCAGCGGCATTGGCTACGGCATCGAATACTGCTATTCCGTCATCGAAAGAACGCGCATAGCGGCTTTAACGCAGCAGGATAACAAGCTGCAATACCCGCTTATCGCCAACCTGACCAGGGAAGTCTGGAAGACCAAGGAAGTCAAAATAACGGAAAAAGAAGACCCCAGGATGGGAGACGCCGGTAGCCGGGGCGTCCTGCTTGAAGCAATGACGGCTACCCTGCTGTTAATGGCCGGGGCGGATATTTTAATCATGAGGCACCCGGAGGCGGTGCGACAGGTAAAGGAATTGATAGAAGAGTTGGGGAGGTAAAAATCTCCCCTTACCCCTTCCTTCGCTTCGCTCGAGGACATGCTTTTCCAAAGAGGGGAAGATTGAACATAAACAAAGATAGAATGGTTTAGCTAATCATCCTCTCCCTTTGAAAAAGAGAGAGTTAGAGAGGGATTTTGAAGTGCCCTTAACCGGAATAGAAATATTTAAACTGCTGCCCAAGACCAACTGCGGCCGATGCGGCGTACCTACTTGCCTGGCTTTTGCCATGGCGCTGGCAGCCGGGAAAACGGATTTAAGCAAATGCCCGGTTATTCCGGAAGATGTCCAGGCAAAGCTTTTAGAAGCCTCCGCCCCGCCTATCTTACCGGTCACCATCGGCGCGGGTGAAAATGCTTTAAAAATCGGCGGGGAAACGGTCATGTTCCGCCATGAAAAAAGATTCGAAAATCCGCCCGGCCTGGCGATTACGATTACCGATAAAATGACCGCCGGCGAGGTTGATGCCCGGCTGAAAAAGGTCAAATACCTCATTTATGAAAGGGTCGGCGTCACGCTCCGCGCCAACCTGGTAGCGCTCAAGTCGGAGACGGGAGACGCCGCCAAATTTACCGCACTCGTTACTAAAGTCAAGACCGCGGCCGATGCCAATATCATCCTGATAAGCGATAAGGCGGATGTTCTCGCTGCCGGCGCTAAAGTCTGTGCCGACCGCCGTCCTTTGCTTTATGCCGACACCAAAGATAACGCGGAAGCCGTAGCCGCGCTGGCTAAAGAAACAAATTGCCCGGTCGCCGCCAAAGCTAACGGTCTAGAAGAGCTGGCGGCTTTAACACAGAAACTGAACAGCCTGGGTATAAAAGAAATCGTCATCGACCCGGGGTCGCGGGGGGTACGGAAAGCGCTGGAAGACCAGATTATTATCCGCAGCGCCGCTTTGAATAAAAAGTTCCGCGCCCTGGGCTATCCCGCCATCGTGGACGCTTTTGATAAAGACCTGGTGGCTATTGCGCGCGGCCGGCGGCCGGACATCGTTGCGTTTATCAACAAGATGATGGACGGGGAAAAACCGGATGTACCTTCCCTACCCAAAGAGATGCAGAATTACGCCCGTACCTTCCGGGGGCTGAACGGTGACGCGCTTTATTCGCATTCCTGGCTGGATATTTAGCCGGAAATGCGTTAAAATACCATGGATCTATGCGTCTTAAGCCTTCTTTGCCGACTTCCCTGCCCAAATACAGGGATACCCGTAAATACGGGTATGAATTACTTATTTACATATTTCAGTCCTTTTCGCATGATGATATCATAGATAGTAGGGAGTCTTTTGGGAATGGAGGTGATTCTCCTGCCTGAAGAGAACCACAATGAGCTTGAAATTCAGGAGAAAATAAAGGGAATTCTTTCCCGCCACACGAAGGAACGGCAGGAACTTATCCCGATTCTCCAGGAAACGCAAAAAACATTCCGCTATTTGCCGGAAACCGCCATAAAAGAAATGGCCGGATTTTTAAATATGCCGGAAAGTTCGGTTTACGGCGTCAGCACTTTTTATGCCCGCTTTAAGTTAAAGCCTGAAGGCCACAAAATCATCCGCATTTGCCGGGGAACGGCCTGTCATGTACGAGGTACCCAAAAAGTCCTGGCGGAATTGGAAAAAGTGCTCGGAATCAGGGCCGGCGATACGACGCCGGACGGTGAATACACCTTGGAAACCGTCGCCTGCATCGGCGCCTGTGCGCTTGCCCCGACCATGATGATAGACGATGAAGTTTTTGCCAAGATGACCCCCCGTAAAGTCACGGAGTTATTCGGTGATAGAGTCAAAGTCGCATAACAATAAAGAACATACGATATTTGTCTGCCAGGGGACCGGTTGTGTTTCCGGCAAGTCCATCGAGCTTACGGAAGCGCTGAAAAAAGCCGTCGAAGAGCAGGGCTTGAGCAATATCGGTATCGATTTTACCGGCTGTCACGGCTTCTGCGAGCAGGGCCCGATAGTCAATATCCAGCCGGACGATATCTTTTATACCCATGTGTCTGTCGATGACGCGCCGGAAATAATCGACTCGCTGCAAAGCGGCCGGCCGGTGGAAAGGCTTTTTTACCGGGACCCGGTTTCCGGCCAGCCTGTGCCTCATTATAAAGACATCAAGTTTTATAATATGCAGCAGCGCCTCATCCTGCGCCATTGCGGCCGCATCAATCCCGAAAGAATTGAAGACTATATCGCCGCCGGCGGCTATGAGGCCTTGAAAAAAGTACTGGCGAATATGACGCCCGAACAGGTCATCGCGGAAGTAAAGAAATCGGGACTGCGGGGTCGGGGCGGCGCCGGTTTTTCTACCGGGACGAAATGGGAGCTTTGCCGCAAAGTTCAGAGCGACCGGAAGTATATGATTTGCAACGCCGATGAAGGCGACCCCGGGGCTTTCATGGACCGCTCCATCATGGAAGGCGACCCGTATTCCGTTATTGAAGGACTGACAATTGCCGCGTACGCTATCGGGGCATCCGAAGGTTATATCTATATTCGCGAGGAATACCCTCTGGCGGTCAAACGCGTACGCCTGGCGATTATCCAGGCGGAAGAAGAAGGGTACCTGGGGAAAAATATCCTCAATTCTAATTTCAGCTTTAAATTGCATGTCAATGAAGGCGCCGGGGCATTTGTCTGCGGTGAAGAGACCGCGTTAATGGCATCTATCGAGGGAAAACGCGGCATGCCGCACTCCCGCCCGCCCTACCCCGCCGAATCCGGACTCTGGGGCAAACCGACCACTATCAACAACGTTAAATCGCTGGCATCAGTGCCGGTGATTATCAACAAAGGGGCTGACTGGTATGCTTCCATCGGCACGCCAAAAAGCAAAGGCACCGCCGTTTTTGCGCTGACCGGCAAAATAGCCAACAGCGGCCTCATAGAAGTGCCGATGGGCATCAAGCTCCGCGATATTATCTTTAACATCGGCGGCGGCATCCCCAACGGCAAAAAATTCAAAGCCGTGCAGATTGGTGGGCCTTCCGGCGGCTGCTTGCCGGAATCAGCGCTGGACTTACCGGTGGACTTCGATGATTTGCAGCAGGCCGGCGCCATCATGGGTTCCGGCGGCATGGTCATTATGGATGAAGAGACCTGCATGGTGGATGTGGCGCGCTATTTTTTATCTTTCACCCAGGCGGAGTCCTGCGGTAAATGCGTCCCCTGCCGCGTCGGCACGATGCAGATGCTGGAGATTTTACGGCGCATCTGCCGCGGTGAAGGCAAGCCGGAAGACATCCCGGCCCTTCAGAAACTGGCCGGACAGATAAAAGTCGGGTCGTTGTGTCAGCTCGGGCAGACCGCTCCTAACCCCGTGCTCACCACCCTGCGCTATTTCATGGATGAGTACAAAGCGCACATCGAAGAGAAAAAATGCCCGGCGCTCGTTTGCCCTGACCTTCTCTCCTACTATATCCTGCCGGAAAAGTGCCAGGGCTGCGGCATCTGTCTCCGGGAATGCCCCGCCAACGCGGTTTCCGGCGCCAAGCGCATGGTACACATCATCGACCAGGAAAAGTGCATCAAATGCGGCAATTGCCTGAACATTTGCCCGGAACGCTTCAGCGCCATCGTCAAGGTATCCGGGGAAAAGATTGACATACCCAAAGAATCGGTGCCGGTGAAGTAAGTTACAGAATCCCTCTCTAACTCTCCCCCGTATCAAGTACGGGGCAGGCTCTTTGCGAAAGGGAAAGGATAATCCGCCAATACCGTGTTTCTCTGGTTACATTCAATATCCCCTCCTTAATGAGGAGGGACCAGGGGAAAACTAATCCCTCAACCCTTAACCCTCACCCATTTTTTGCTGTATACTGTAAACTGTTTATTATTTACTACTAAGGAGACCCTCATGTCAGCTAAAAAATCAGCTTTGCCAAAGGCTAAACCGGAAGAGGTCGGTATATCTTCGGAAAGACTGGCGCGTATCAAGCCCGCCATGCAAAAGTTCATCGAGCGCAAGTGGCTGCCCAACGCCGTGATGCTCATCGCACGCGAAGGGAAAATTGTCTATCACGAAGCCATCGGCTGGCAGGACTGTGAGAAAAAAACGCCGGTCAAAACGGACTCTATTTTCCGCCTGTATTCGAACAGCAAAGCCGTCACCGGCCTGGCAACGATGATACTCTACGAGGACGGCAGGCTGACCCTGGACGACCCGCTCTCCAAATATATCCCCGCCTTTAAAAATCCGGCGGTCGTCGCGCAACCGGGGCAAATCCCCACCGACGGCCGCGGCATGGGCCCGATGTTTGCCACCCTGCCTGCCCGGCGGGAAATAACCCTGCGCGACTGCTTAAGAAACACGGCCGGGCTGGCCACGCCGGACCGCGCTCCTTACTGGTTCCTGATGCAATACAAAGATATCCTGCCGCAAACGGGCTGGGACCTGCTGGGCACGCTGGACAGCCCGCCGGAAAAGGGCTACCTGCACCGTGCGGAAATGTTTGCGAAATTACCGCTAATTACCAACCCCGGCACCGAATTTCTTTATCACGTCGGCTATCCCATCATCGGGGCGGTCATTGAAATAATTACCGGAAAATCACTTGAGGAGTTTTACCGGGAGCGCATTTTCAAGCCGCTCGGCATGGATGATACGGGGTTTTATCTGGACAAAAAGAATCTTGGGAGGTTTTCCTGTTGCTATCAGCCGGCAATGGAAAAGGGGGCCTGGGGAAGAAAAATTTACGACCGGGCGGAAACCAGCGAAAAGGTCAAGGGCAGCGGCAAACACTGCGGAGCGGGCGGCGATATGGGCGGTCTACTTTCCACCGCAGCGGACTATGCGCGCTTCGGGCAGATGCTGCTGAACGGCGGCGAGCTCGACGGGGTAAGAATAATCAGCCGCAAGTCCGTGGAAATAATGACTTCCAGCCATACGAAAAAACTGAATATCCCGATGCTCGGCGACGGGTTCGGGTTTGGGATGGGGCTGGGAGTATATAGCGGAAACAGCCATAACCCGGTGTTAAGGTCGCCGGGGACGTTCGGGTGGGGCGGCGCGGCGGGGACATCTTTCTTTGCCGACCCCAAAGAGAGGTTGATGTCCGTCTGCTTTACCCAGATGTTCAACGCGATGATGATACCGGGTAACAATTACCAGGAAGAGTTTGAAAGACTGGTATACCAGGCACTCATTTAGGGAGGAAAGAGGTAAATTCTAAGTACTAATTCCGAAGCAAAAAATAACCAAATATAGGAACGTCATTCCTGCGCAGGCAGGAATCCAACAAAGAGCTCAATCAATCTTTAACTGCAAACATGGATTCCCGTTTTCACGGGAATGACCACTTTTTATTTCGGAATTCGATTTTCGCGCTTCGTTTTTACTTAAGGATAAAGCAAGAGAGGTGGAACAATGAATAAAGAAAATCTCATTGCATCTTGCGGCCTGTATTGCGGCGCCTGTGAAATGTACCGCGCTGTTCAAGACAATAACATTGAAAAATGCGAATCGATGCTGAAAGCTTTCAATTCCAGGGGCGGAAACTTTATGCTCGATGATATCGAGTGCGACGGCTGCCTGTGCGGGGGAAAGCTGACCCCGTGGTGCCGGGAATGCGGCATGAGGAATTGCGCTAAACACAAAGACGGAGAAAAAATATGTTCTCCCGATTGCGGCGATTTCCCCTGCGAGCAGTTAGCCAACTTTTCCCAAGATAACATGACGCACCATCATGAAGTAGTGAATAATTTGTGCCGCCTGCACAAAGTCGGGCTGAAAAAACACGCGGGGCAGGAAGAAAAACGCTGGCTCTGCCCCGAATGTAAAACACCGTTGTCCTGGTATGATATGAAATGCCCCAAATGCGGCAAAGAACGTTCTAAAAACCTATTTAAACTGGAATATGAATGGCCGCCGAAGTAGTTGCTAACATTCTTTCATACAATTATTCTCACTATTTCGCTATTCTGATTATCCTTCTTCCTGCAATTTATGTATCGCATTAATCGCCGCGGTAGCCCCGTCCCCTACCGATGTTGCCACCTGGCGCGGCGAACCGCTGCGGATATCCCCGGCGGCAAAAATATACGGGTTTTCCGTCTGCATCTTTTCGTTAACGATTATCTGGCCCTGATTGTCCAGCGGTACAATGCCCTCCAGGTAGCTTGTATTCGGTATCAGGCCGATATGTACCAGGACCCCGTCAACCTTGATAGTTTCTTTCTTACCGTCTTTAGAGACCGTTATCCCTTCCACCTTTTCCTTCCCCTCGATGGCTTCCACTTTCGTGCCGGTCCGGATGGACATCCTGGGATTAGCCGTAACCCTGTCCAGTAAAAGGGCCGTGGCGGTAAGTTTAGGCATAAATTCAATCACGATAACTTTGGATGCGATATTCGCCATATAAAGCGCCTCGGTAAGACCGGAGTTGCCGCCGCCGCAGACGGCTACCTCCTGGTTTTCAAATTGGCCGCCATCGCAAAAAGCGCATTCGAAGACCCCTTTTCCGGTCAGTTCATCCTCCCCGGGCACGCCGAGCTTTTTATTTTTCGAGCCGCCGGTGATGATAATCACGTTGGTCGTAAAGCCCCGGCCGTTGGTGCAATTAACGTAACGCGTACTGGAGAATGCCTCGATACCGGTCACTTCCAGGGTATCGATCGTCAGTCCGTACTTCCTGGCCTGGAGAATCATCTGGGACGCCAGTTTCGCTCCGGAGACCCCATCGGCGAAGCCCGGGTAATTCTCGATTAAATTTACATTCTGGATGTAACCGCCGCCGGCTTCTTTATCCAGCAGCAGCGTACGAAACTTCGCCTGACTCAGGTAAATACCGGCTGTCAGTCCTGCCGGCCCGCCGCCGACGATTATCGCATCCCAATCGAACATTATTTTCCTCCTCGTTACTCCCTATTCACTATTCACTATTCACTTTTCACTATTCCCTATTTCTTAAAATCCACGCTCGTTCCAAGGGGTTCATCGGTAATGACGCGGACATCTTTGGGGGGGAACTCTTAGCTAAAGGATACCAGAGGCATATTTGACGGTCAATGCCTTGACAATCAAAGGTATCTCATAAATAATCAGTTTGTAAACCGGAGGAAATAATGAAAATACAGAACTACAAACAGGTGAAAGAGACTAAAGCCGCGCCCGGCGTGATGATGCGCATCGTCTGCGGGGAGGCGGAGAAGGTGCCTAATTTTGTCATGCGCCATTTCGAGTTCGAGCAGGGCGCCGCGATGCCCTTCCATAAACACCCCTGGGAACACGAATTTTTCGTGCTCGAGGGCAAGGGTATCATCAGGACCAGTAATGGGGAATTGCCGGTTAAGGTCGGCGATGCGGAGCTGGTTCTCCCCAATGAAATGCACTCCGTTATGAACCCTAACAAAGAAATCCTGCGCATTATCTGCCTTGTGCCGTTAGTTAACGGTAAAATGCCGACCGCGCCGGCGGCGGAGTAACATGCCCAAAAAGCTATCCAATTTAATCGCCGTCTGCGGCTTCGATTGCTCCAACTGCCCGGCTTACAAGGCCACGCAGAGCAATGATATCGAAGAGAAAAAACGCGTGGCGGAAAAATGGGCCAAAGCTACCGGTCAAAAGATGACGCCGGAGAATATTTTGTGCGACGGCTGCCGGGCGGGGGGACGCCTGGTGGCCTACAGCGCTTCCTGCAATATACGCACCTGCGCCATTGGTAAAGGTTATATTACCTGCGCCCATTGCCCGGAATGCCCCTGCGAAAAAATCGCGCAGCGGAAGACCGCGGAAATGCTGGGGGAGCTTAAAAAGAAATTAGGGATATAGCTCCGGCTTTGATGCCAGCGTCCGCGCGAACTTCAGCTTGCTGAATTTCCACTGGCCGTTTTCTTTCCGGTATTCGACATCATGGCGGCCCTGTATCCACTCGATGGCCGGAACGGAAAAAAACATATAGACAATCCAGTGACCTTTGGCGGTATTCCCGTTCACGGTAATGTTCGGCTGGGCGACGAGGTGGCCGTCATGACGCTCTTTACGCATGGCCAGCGTGCCCATGTATATTTTGGAGTAGTTCTCGCGGCCTTTCATGACGCCGGAATTGCGGACTTCCACCTCCGCATCGTCGGTAAAGAATTCCAGCGCTTTAGAAAACTGGATATTGTCCAGGCACAGCATATATTCCTGATGCATCTTTTTAATCTCTTCGAGGTCTTCCAGCGTCCGTAGTCGTTTTTCCATTTCTTTCATGTCCATAATTGCCCTCCTATCGCTTGTAAGTAACAAGTATCAACCGGACAAGTAACAAGGAATAATTAGGGAGAAAAAAGCACGAAGCACGAATAATGTTAACTCAAAACTTAAAACTTAAAAATCAAAACTATAACGCAAAACTAAACACTAATCTTTGTTTCAGCAGCTTTTACTTTTAAGCTATGGCTTTAAGCTTTACCCTTTGAGTTTTAAGTTGTCTCCTTTTAGTGCTTCGATATTTCCTACCTTTATCAATTACCACTTCCTTGATGCTTGTTACTTGTCATTCGTTACTTTCACTTACACCCTTTCCGCCGCGGCGGCCAGGCCGGCAAAACGTCCTGACAGCCAGGCAAAACCGTGGGAAAGACCGGCGCACATGGTAGGATAATCTACCGCGAAACGGTTGCCGACGGTATTTCCGGCCAAATAAATTCCGGGAATTACTTTTCTGTCCGCATCGAGCAACTGGAACTGGGGATTCGTTATCAGGCCGCCGAGGACAACCAGGATATGCTGCTCGATGATGCCGGCGTAGAAAGGCGGTTTATCGACTGTAAACAGGCGGTCGGCGCGCTTGCCGTAATCAAGGTCCTTGCCCGTTTTCGCCAGTTGATTATATCTTTCGATGGTCGCTTTAAAGACTTTTTCCGGTACGTCCATTTTTTTCGCCAGTCCTTCGATAGTATCCGCTTTTACGCACATATCCTCGACCTGCTGGCGTACGTTGTCATTGGCTTCACTGAAAGTTCCCAGGCCGTAGCCCATAAACGGCAGTTCTCTTTCCCACTGGCTGTCAAAGACTTGCCAGACCCGCTTGCCGGGCTGGCGGACGAGCGAGTTGGCGCTGCTCTGGGCCGGCACGTCCTCATTTTCAAAACGCTCGCCCAGGATATTTACCCGCAGGAAGGCATTGGCGCCGGTCGGCCCGACCGTGGCGTGGGACATCGGGGCGTGCGGGCCGGGCTCCATCACTCCGCCGATAAGCATCCCCATCTGGTGCCCGTCCCCGACATTTATCGGTTCTTTGGCTTTGAGAAGGTCTTCGTTACGGGTCATGTAGATATTGTGCGTCCGTGCGATTTCCGCGGCCGGCTCGCACCACTTTTCCATCATCCAGGGGTTGTTGCCGTAATCGCCGGTGCAGAGGATTACGGCTTTATGGGCATTGAACCGGACATATTTCCCGGCTTTGTTTTTCGCGACGACGCCGGTCACCCGGCCGTTTTCCTGCCTGATAATCTGTACCGCCGGGGTTTCATAACGGAGGTCGACGCCGAGTTTTAAAGCCTCATTCTGCGCGATATCCAGCGCCAGTTTGTGGCAGAGCCCTTTGACCTTGCCGTCGGAATGGATATGAGCTACCGGGAAGTCTTTGTAATATTCAATTTCCGGGCGGTAGTCGGCGCGGCGGGGCCACTGGGCGGGGACGGTTTTAATGCCGTAAGGGTCCGTCATATCCATCAGCCAGTCCATGATGGCGGCGGAGTTGTCCGCCCAGACGCGGTAAAGGCGCTGGTCCGGTTTATTGCCGCACCATTTCATCAATTCCAGGCAGACTTCATCTTTATCTACAACTACACCGAGTTTTTTCTGGAGCCGGCTGTCAATTGCCGCAATCATGCCGCCGCCCCACCGGTAAGTAACATGCTTATCTATCTGGATGACTTTGGCCCCTGCCTGCGCGGCGGAGAGCGCCGCGGACTTTCCGGAACACCCCGCCCCCACCACCACTACGTCAGCATTGAAAGTCTCTTTAATTTCCGATGGGGGAATGGGTGATTGGGGCACCACGAATTTTCTTTTATCCTGCGGTAATGTAGCCACGGTCTTTTACTCCTATGCGTAAAGGAAAGTATTAGAGCGGCTACATTGTAAAACAATTGCCGAAAAAAAGACAATCTGTTCCGGTTAGTGCGTAAGAAGAGGTGTAAAACCGTTATTACTGGCTGAACGCCGGGCCGTTAATGTCCGCGTTATTGTTATAACCCTGCATCTCCCAGTAACCTCTGAAACTCGTGTTATCGGAAAGCTCGATGCGGGTTATCCACTTCGCCCATTTATAGCCGTACTTGCTCATCGCGACGACCTGGAAAGGAAACCCTCTTTCCGCCGGCAGCGTGATATCATTGTCTTTAAGGGCGATGATGATGTCGTTTTGCTGAATATAACTTAAGTCCAGCGAAGAGTACCCCGCCGAGTCGTCCGTCGTGTAAAAAATAACGATTTTAGCTTCCGGTTTGACCCCGGCATCGGCGAAAATCGCGTTCAGGGAAGGCCCCGTCCATTTAGCGGTAAAGCTCCACCCCTCGACGCAATTAAGGTCCATCAGGCGGTCTTCCTGTGGATACGCCTGCAAATCGGCATAGGTTAGAGTGAGCGGTTTATTCACCAGCCCGTCAACCGTTAATTTGTAGGTGGCTTGATCGATGTGCTGCGTGCCCGCCAGGGCATTGTTTCTCTGCTGGCTAATCGGTGTTAACTTATGTCCCTGGAACTCGGTGGCTTCTTTTTCTCCCGAAGCATTCGTCGTCGCGGTGGTGCTGCCGCTGCAGGCGGTGAGAAGAAGCGGGACAATCATCGCGAATATCAACGTTATGACCGTAAATCTAACTTTCATGTAACCCCCCAACTTGAAATACTCCGTATAAACCGCATCTTATTACTCTGATTATAGAGAGACATTTTTGCAGTTACCGTGAGGAAGGTCACAAACAGCACTAAGTTTTACATCAATACCACGAATACGTTACAATAAAACATAGCTAAAGCTATGGAAAAAATCGCCGTTATTTCCGATATCCACGGTAATATCCCCGCCCTGGAAGCCGTGCTCAAAGACATCCGCGAACGCGGTATCAAGCGCATTTTCTGCCTGGGCGACCTCACCGGTAAAGGCCCGTACGGCGATAAAGCAATAGATATCTGCCGGGAAAAATGCGAGGTGGTGCTGCAGGGCAACTGGGACTTACTGGTGGCTGGGGGCGAAGGCCCGGAGTTTTTACGTTTGGGCTGGCACCGGGAGCGGCTGGGTGAGGAACGAATCAATTACCTGGACAGCCTGCCGGGCTCAATCGATTTCTATTTTAGCGGGAAAAAAGTCCGGCTTTTTCACACCTCCAACCGGGGAGTTATGGAGCGCGTTTATAACGGCAACCCGGGAGATGCGCTGGGGCCGATTTTTGCCAACACCGGGTTTACCGGCGATTTTTTTGAACCGGACACCATCGGATTTGCCGATATTCATCACGTGTTTTATTTTTGCCGGTTTAATAAAATATTATTCAACACCGGCAGCGTTGGCAACGCCGTGGACGAGCCTTCGGCGGCCTACGTCATCATGGAAGGCAATTACAGCGATAAAAAGAAAGGGTATTTTTCTTTGCAGATAATACGCCTGCCTTATGATGTAGAAATGGCTATACGCCAGGCACGGGAAGAAAGCATGCCGGACATCGAGCCTTATGCAATCGAATTGCGTGAAGGCCGTTACCGCGGTCTCCAGAGATTAAAGGACGAAGGGAAAATATAGAAGAGTCAAGAGGCCACTCTGGCGGGGGTTTGGGGGTGTCACCCAAGATTGGGGGATTTAGTGAGTTGAGTGAGACTGGTTCTAAGGTTTCATGCCTTATCTATTCCCCATCGGCCAATTGAATGTAGCTTGCCACCGCAATCGCCGCTGTTGCCACCCTTAGCACCGTGTCCCCTAAAGATACCGGCAGGAAACCGCTGTTCATGGCCAGCGTTACCTCATCCGGCGTAAAGTCCCCCTCCGGCCCTATCAGCACGATAACATTGCGCGGCTTATTCCCCCCGATAATATCCTTGATAAGCTTTCGTTCGCCGGAAAGGTGGGGAATAAGCTTAAGCTCATATTCTCCGGCTTTAGAAATAACATCCTTAAAATCGGTCAGGCGCTCGATGATGGGAATGCGGCTGCGCTGGCTTTGCCGGGCGGCATTTTCCGCGATTTTTTCCCAGCGAAGATGTCTTTCTTCCGCTTTCTTTTCATCCAGCTTGACGATGACTCTCTCCGTCATCATTGGAATTATCCGCTCGACGCCAAGTTGGGTTAGAAAATCGATAACATCATCGAAGCGGGTGGTTTTGGGGATGGCGCAGGCTACCGTCAGCTTTAACGAGCTTTTCCGGACGTTCTTTTTTAAAGTCGCTTTCAATGCCGACTGCTTCCGGTCGATGGATGTGATGATACCGATATAATCGTTTCCGTCCGCATCGGAAAGGCTTACTTCGTCATCAACTTTCAGGCGCAGTACGTCTTTCAAATGATGGAGCTGCTCGGCATCGGTAATAACGGCTTTGCCATTGGTAACTTTATCAATAAAAAAGCGGCTCATACGTGTACCAGTTTATCCCGAACATAAGAGTGAGTCAACCGGAAATCAGTAGTTGGTTTACCCCCGGGTCCTCTCCCTGCAGTTGGGGAGAGGACCTTTAAGGAGGTGAATGGGGGGAATATATTAACCGTCCGGGCCTGTGGAGTAACCCCGACGGAAGTCAGTGTCTTACTATTTACACCAATATTTTAGAAATAAATTATTACCAAATTATGAATTTATACAATAAATAAGAAATTTTTCGGGCTAATTTCCCATCAAACCGCTCAATTAAACCTGATGCAATCGTTTTTCCTGTTTATCCGCTATCTGTTATACTTTGGTATAACTAATCCATAGGAGTATTCATGAGTCTTGCTGAAAAAGTCTTAAAAGGAGATGTCCAGGCGGCCGCCCGCCTGATAACCCTTATCGAGGACGAGAACCCGGAAACCCTGAAAGAAATGGAGGGTATCTATCCGCACACAGGCAAGGCTTACATCATCGGGGTAACTGGTGCGCCGGGGGTGGGCAAAAGCACCCTCACGGATGACCTCATCGGCTATTTCAGGAAACAAAACATGAGCGTGGGCGTTATCGCCATCGACCCCACCAGCGCCCTGACCGGCGGGGCTTTGCTCGGCGATAGAATCAGGATGCAGCGCCACGCCGACGACCCGTATGTTTTTATCCGCAGCCTGGCAACACGGGGGTGGACCGGCGGACTGGCTAAAGCTGCCATTGGCGCGGCGCATGTCATGGATGCCATGGGCAAGGACATTATCCTGGTTGAAACCGTGGGTTCCGGCCAGGTGGAAATAGATATCATCAAAGCGGCGGATACAACGCTGTTAGTTATGGCGCCGGGCGCCGGCGATGAAATCCAAACGATGAAAGCCGGCATTATCGAATCGGCAGACGTTTTCGCCGTTAACAAAGCGGACAAAGAAGGCGCCGAAAATCTAAAAACCGAACTTGAAATGATGCTGGAAATGAAAGCCCGTAAATCCGGTGACTGGCTGCCGCCAATCGTCCTGACCGAAGCGGTAAATGATAAAGGAACAGCCGTTCTGGCCGGAGCTTTGTTAAAACACCGGGACTATCTGAAAACGAGCGGGGGCCTGGGGGAAAAACGCTATGAGCGGGCCAAACTGGAGCTAATGGAAACCATCGAAGCCGACGTTAAAAATATGATATTCAATCTCGATAACGGTCACCTGTTGAAAGTGATGATTGACAGCCTGCAAAAAGGTAAAATCACCCCCCGGGAAGCCGCCAATGAAATTATGGATAGACTGGTGAATAAAGAGGGGTAAGCATGATAACGATACGGAAAGCGACCATCCAGGACCTGCGCGCCATTACCGAGATTTATAACGAGGCGGTTTTACATACCACCGCGACTTTCGATACGGCCACCAAGACCGTCGAGGAACAGAGGGTCTGGTACGATAAGCACAGCGATAAATATCCCATCATTGTGGCCGAGGAGGATAAAAACGTTATCGGGTGGGCATCCATGAGCCAGTATTCGGATAGGTGCGCGTATGCCACTACCGCCGAAGCTTCCATCTACATCAAGGAAGGGCATCAGGGCAAGGGGGTTGGCAAAATGCTTGCGGAAGCCAACATCAAAGGGGGAAAAACCGCCGGGCTGCACACGGTAATCTTGAGAATCGCGGAGGGCAATCAAGCCAGCCTGAAACTGGCGGAATCGCTGGGGTTTAAGCATGTCGGGGTGATGAAAGAGGTGGGGAAGAAGTTCGGGAAATTGCTGGATGTCTATATCATGCAGCTGATTTACGATTAACTTGAACCTGTCATTCTGAGGAGTCCTTAAACCAACAACGCTTTTCTAAGCTGCTTCGGCAGTTTTTCCGCCATACCCATTTCTTTGAGATATTTTTCTACCGAGCCGTAATCCTTTTTCAAAGTGGCCAGCAGCTTTTCCATGGATGATGCCGAAGCTTTCCAGAAATATTCGGGGATATCCAGCGGGCGTTCGCCCTCTTTGGGCGGGGTATTTTTTATTTTTTCCAGCAGCTCATCCATGTAAGGTTCGGAAAGGGTATAGTCATCGATGATATCGGCCTCTTTAACACCGAGCAGTTTAAAAAGCATGGCGGCCAGCATGCCGGTACGGTCTTTGCCGACGGCGCAATGGAAAACGAGGGGATAGTTGGAAGGGTCGGCGATCATTTCCAGCGCCTGGACAACCTTCGCCCCGAACTCTTTCTGCCGCATCAATTCCAGGTAAAAATCGCCCATGTTTGTAAGCTCTTTATAACGTTTTGCGTTGGCTTCCGGGTCGCCGCCGTCCGCCATGAAAGCGATATTGCTGTACTTTATATCGCAGCCTTCAAGCAGTCCTTTGCCCTGGTTTTTAAGCTCGAATTCGCTTCTTAGATCGATGACGGAAATTATACCGAGCTCTTTGGTAAGGCGCTGCATATCTTCCGGCGTGATGTTGCGGTACTCGCCGCTGCGGAAAACGCGCCGCCAGACCACCGTCTTGCCCCGGTAGCCTCCGTATCCGCCGATATCGCGGAAATTCACGACGGAGTTAAATCTCAAATGCCTGTCATACGTTTCGGCCATATTACTTTTTCATCTTCAGCC
The DNA here is from genome assembly GCA_963796365.1 of uncultured Chloroflexia bacterium. Lineage (GTDB taxonomy): Bacteria > Chloroflexota > Dehalococcoidia > Dehalococcoidales > RBG-16-60-22 > RBG-13-51-18. The sequence continues at coordinate 1,537,343 of CAWCLJ010000004.1, read as the reverse complement.
CGAATTTTCCCGCCAACCGGGGGTTATAAGCCGCCCGCCGGCCGGTACAGTTGGCCTGCAAACACAATTCGCAGCTTACAAAACTGGTCCCATTGTAGAAAAGCAGCCCGGAACCGGATTTAACGGGATAAATTGTCTTGTTGGAAGTCAGCTTTACCCCGATAGCTTTTTCCATATCCTCGAAAAGAGAGAAAAGCGGTACCTGCGCCTCGATGGGCAGGTCGGCAAATTCTCCGGGATGCAGGTGCGTTGCTTCCGGGTACTGGAATTTGTTCTTGAGATAATCCATGAAGTAAAAACCTGCATTCATGGAGACCTGCATTTTGATCATATCCAGGCACAATAAATGCATACGGTCGCTGGACGGCACAGGCAGATCTTCCAGTTCTTTTCCACAGGTGAATACATACAGGACAACGGAATCGATAGCCTCCAGGCTTTTACTCAGGACTTTACTGTCAAACCTGACGCCTTCTATCTCCACCCAACCTTCGCCCCTCCCGGTAATGCAAGCAAGCCGGTAAAGCCCCTTCGGCCGGGCGGCGGGCTGCGCGAGCTTTATCATATCGTCCAGGTATTTTTCCATCATCGGGCGGGTGCGCTCTACTTTGAACTGTTTTACCAGTTCCGCCCTATTGATATTAACCGGGAGGTCAACCGCGTACTGTTCTACTTTAGTGTCTGACATATTTCTAACTAACCTTATCTGTACCTCAATTTCCTTCCCCTCCGGAGGAGAGAATTAAAGTGAGGGGGAACTTGAACATTGTCATTCTGAGTGAAACGAAGAATATCGGGGAAGGGCGGTGAAAACCCTTCTCCACCCTGATATCCTTCACTACGTTCAGGATGACAGGACGCTTCACCCTCACACATTCGCTTCGCTCAGTGCAGGCTCTGACCTCTCCCCTCAAGGGAGAGGAAATGCATTGCTATCCAACAATCGTGAATACCGGCCTGGCCGCTTCACCGGCGGAGTATTTATCGCCGGGGAAAATCTTATTTCCCATCTTAACTTTTTTCCCGATAAGCTCCATCGAAGCGGTTTTGGGGTCGATGCCTTCAAGGTTGCCCATAATCCAGGGGCCTTCTTCCAGCTCTACTAAAACGATGACGTAGGGCACTTCGCTTTCCCGCCCCTCCGCCCCCACGAACACGGTGGTAAAAGTGCGGATTTTGCCGCTCCCCTTTACCTCGACGATATCCATATCCGGGCTGGCGCACTGGCGGCAGGCCATCTTGGGCGGTACGGTAAGCGCGCCGCAGGCCTTGCATTTAAGACCGAGTAATTTATTCTGTTTCAAGGCTTCATTGTAGTCTTTGAAATAAAGTTTCTGTTCCATTTCTACCAGCCCCTTTCGAAAATCATATTGACCAGCGTGCCGCCGTCACCGCCGAGGGTATCCGTCATGCCGATTTTTGCATCCGGCACCTGGCGGCCCGGCTCAACTTCGCCGCGAAGCTGTTTGGTAATTTCATAGACCTGCCCGGCGCCAGTCGCCCCGATGGGATGTCCCTTGGACTTTAAGACCGCCGGAGGGATTGATGGCGACATGCCCGCCGATGTCAGCCTGACCTTTTTCCCAGGCTTCACCGGCTTTACCGTAATCGAAGAAACCGAGGCTCTCCGCCGCAATCAGGCTGGCGATGGTGAAACAGTCATGCAGCTCGCAGAGGTCGATATCTTCCGGTTTACGCCCGGCCATTTTATAGGCCTGCTGGGAGGATAGCTCACGCGCCCGTATTCTCGGCAAGTATTCTTTCTGGTTGATAAGTGGGCCGCAGGAGGCCTGCCCCACGCCGGTAATAAAGACCGGTTTTTTCGTTAGTTTTTTCGCTACTCTTTCCGATGCCAGGACAACGGCCGCCGCGCCGTCCGAAAACGGGCAGCAATCATGGAGGGTGAGCGGAGAAGCAACGACAAAGCTGCTTAAAATTTTATCGATGGTGATGTCCGCATTTTTCCCGAAAAACTGCGCCTTGGGGTTGATGGCGCCGTGCTTGTACGACTGGATGGTCACCCGCGCCATATATTCGCGGAGCTTCTGGAGCGGGATTTTGTAAGTATCCGCATAAAGGTGAGTCAGCATGGCAAAGACCGCCGGGAAAGTGACGCCGGCAGGGTATTCGTAGCGGGCATCGGAGAACATGGCGAAGGTCCGCGTTGCCAGGCCGGTCCCCATCGTCGCCGCGCGTTCGATGCCGCCGGCGATAACGATATCGTAATACCCGGACGCCACCCACATAAAGGCGTCACGGACGGCCATGCTGGCAGAGGCGCAGGCGCCCTCATAACGGTTGGCGGGGACATACAGGCAGCCGATATTTTCCGCGCAATAGGCCGCCGCCATTCCCTGTCCTTCATCAAAATCGCCCAGAGCATTGCCGATGAATAATGCCTTGATGTCCGACGGTTTTAGGTTGGATTCGGTTATCGCTTCCGTGGCGGCTTCCGCGAATAATTCTACTTCGGTCTTGGTCTGCGGGCCGGAGAACTTCGTTTCGCCCACGCCAATCACCGCAACTTTTTTCATGGGAACCTCCTTAAAAGAATGGAACTAATTTCAGATTAACGTTTTTTGACGGCGGGTGTCAAACAAAGTCTGGCTATTTGGCAAAAGATATGCTATATTTTGGGAAAACATCTGAGGACCACCTATGAGGTAAGCTTTGGACATACTAAGAATCATCGGCGCCTTAATTGCCGCCTACTTAATCGGCTCTTTCCCTACCGCCTATCTGGTAGCCCGTTTCGGGAAAGGCGTAGATATCCGCGAAGTAGGCAGCCATAACTCTGGTGCGATGAATGTCTTTTACAAGGTCGGTTTTGTCGAAGGCATGATAGTGCTGCTGGCGGACATCGGCAAAGGGGCGGCCGGGGTGGCTTTGGCGAAGTGGCTGGGGGTCAATATTGCCTGGCAGATGATTGCCGGTGTCATGGTAGTCATCGGGCATAATTTCCCGGTATTCCTCAAGTTCCACGGCGGGAAAGGCGGCGCCGCCTGCATCGGCATCCTGATGTTTTTCATGCCATGGGGCGTCCCGATTTACCTCGGGCTTTTCCTGATAATTATGGCCATTATCCGCACCCCGACGATAAGCTACAGCATCGCATTTGTCGCTTTCCCGTTTATCGGCTGGTACATCAACCACAGCTGGGAATTCGTCGTCTATTCGATAGGACTTGTCATGCTGCCGCTGCTCCGGTACATCCCGCGGCTTTTAGAAATGAGACAGGCCGGGGGCAGCTGGAAACACGTGGTCTACCGGAGGAATTTGAAGGACAGGCTGTAGTGAGTACAGGGAAGAGAAAAATCCCAAGCACTAAATTCTAAATCAACATCAAACCACAAATAATCAAATATCAAGCATCATTCCTGTCCGCCTTAGGCGGATAATCTGCGGCAGAGATCCAACAAGGAAGCTAAGATGTTACTGATTTTCTTGATGGATTCCCGATTGGACCGGGAATGACAATATATTTAGTTTGGTATTTGGTAATTGGAATTTGTTTAGATATTAGAATTTAGAGTTAAAAAATCCGGTATCGGGGCGGGGGTGCGTTTGCGGGGATACCGGCATTCACATCAACAATCACCAGAGCTCTCCTGTATCTGCGGCGTTTTCCATAGTATACTGATTACGAGGTCTTTAACCAATGCCCTCCGATTTAGTGCTGAAAAACGCCAGAGTAATTACGATGAATGCCGCCCAGCCGTTCGCGGAAGTGGTAGCGGTAGACGGCGATACTGTCTTTTTCGTTGGCAAACATGAGGAGACGGAAAGGCTTACCGGACGCGGCACCAAGGTCATCGATTGCGAAGGCAAGACTGTTATCCCCGGCTTTAACGATGCCCACCTCCACCTATTTTCTCTAATAAAAAAACTGCTGAGCATCGATTTAAGCCGGGCACGTTCCATCGGGGACATTAAAGAAGCTATCCGTAAAAAGGCAGCCGCCACTCCGCCCGGAACCTGGATAAGCGGCACCGATTATAATGAATTTTACCTCGATGAAGGCCGTTGTCCTACCCGCTGCGACCTCGATGAAGCGGCCCCTGATAACCCCGTTATTATAAGCCACCGTTCGCTGCACGCCTGCGTACTGAACAGCAAAGCCCTGGAACTGGCAGGCATCACCGCCGTAACGCTGGAACCGCCGGGCGCGCGCATCGAACGCTACCTTGAAACCGGAGAGCCGAACGGCATTCTCATCGACATGGTAGGCCAGATAAGAAACAATGTCATGCCGCCCATGACCGAAAAAGAATTGACAGAAGGGCTCGCCGCCGCTAATGAATTATTCCTTTCAAACGGTATAACGTCCATCCAGGAAGCGACAGTCAGCAACGGGACAGGGCGCTGGGAAACGGTCTGCGGCTTTGTATTAAACCGGCAATTGCAAAGCCGGGTGACGATGATGGCTGGGGCGCCGCACTGGAAAGAATTTCAGGAAGTAAATATAAAGACCGGCACCGGAGACAATTTAATGCGGCTCGGGGCCGTGAAATTCGTCCCGGAAATCAATCCCGACCAGGATACGTTGAACCTGCAGGTCTTGGAATGCCACCAGGCAGGCTGGCAGATAGCCATCCACGCTGTGGCGGAAAGCACGGTGACGGCCGCGGTGACGGCTTTAGAAAATGCAGCCAAACATTCGCCGACCATTGGGAGGAGGCACCGCATCGAGCATGGCGGGGAATGTCCGCCTTATCTGCTGGAACGGATAAAAAATCTGGGAGCGGTCATCGTTTCACATCCCGCCCATCTTTATTACAGCGGCGAGCGTTACCTGGCGACGGTGGCCCAAAGCCAGATGCCGTGGCTCTACCGGATAAAATCACCCATCGATACCGGGATAAAAGTCGCCGCGGCTTCCGATGCGCCAGTCATACCCATAAATCCGATGACGGGAATTTACGGGGCAGTTACCCGGCAGGCGGAAAGCGGGCAGGTCCTGCAGCCGGATGAGCGTATTACCGCGGCAAAAGCGCTGGAGCTTTACACTCTTAACAGCGCTTACGCTTCTTTTGAAGAGAGCATAAAAGGCTCTTTAGCGCCGGGGAAGCTGGCGGACATGGCCATTTTGAGCGTTGACCCGTTAACAGTACCGCCGGAAAAATTGAAAGAGATTAAGGTTGAGAAAACAATAATCGGCGGGGTAGTGGTGTGGGAGGGGTGAGAAAATAATTACCAATATCAAATAAATACCAATTTCAAATGTACAAAGCCCGACCACATTTTCTCTACTTGTCATTCCCGACTCGATCGGGAATCCAGCATGAATGTCACTCAATAATTGGATTTTCTAGATGGAGCGGTGGGGTATTGGATACTGGATATGGGTGCTTATTGGTACTTATTGGTATTTATTTGTAGTATTACACTGCCCCGATAGCCACAGCCGTAGCGTATTCTTTAGAGTGTGAAAGGCTCACATCGATTTCTGTTATCCCCAGTTTTTCCGCAACTTTTTTTGCCCGGCCGTTGAGACGGATTAAAGGCTTGCCGGAGGGATGATAAAGCGTCTCGATTTCCCGCCAGGCCACACCCCGGTTGCCGGTCCCCAGCACTTTCATTACCGCTTCTTTACTGGCAAAACTGGCCGCCAGAGAATGGGCATGACGCCCGTATATCTTGAGCTCATCTTTGGTAAAAACGCGGTTTAAGAACCGTTCCCCGTAACGCTCGATGGAACGGCGGACGCGGCTGATTTCGATTATATCGGTGCCGATATGGTGCTGCATATTAGCTGCCGGAATATTTTATTTCCCAGGTGAAATCATAGCTGCCTTTGGTATTATTGCCCGTTACTATCAGATAAAAATTCCCGGTCTTGTCTGCCAAAAACATATGGCTGCCGGAGGTGTTGGGTTCTATGTCCAACAAGAGATTTTTTTCCGGGCTCAATAGCTGCATCTTAAGGCTGCCCGCTTCCACCGCCGATTTAAAGTCGAAGGTGAGACCATAAGTGATGGGGACCCAAATCTTTTTTTCCTCCGTACCGTTAAAAAGCTGATAAGAGGCCTGCATACGGTTGCCGACATTAGAGCCGACACGGCCGACATAGGTCGGTCCGCACGAAGCCAGGAGCGGCATCAGTATTAGCGCTGCAGAAACAACCGCGATTGTTATAATACGAGAAATTTTCATCCCAGTTTACTCCAATCGGATGATAATAATATCTTATTCTATACTATACTTTTTTAGCCTCAATTAGAAGTCCGGCGGTAAGTCTTTTCAAAAGGTGCGGCGGCGGCTTATCGAAGAGGGAGGTATAAAGAGGGGTAAGAGAGATATTGCCCTCGATGACCGCCTCGATGTCGGTGCCTTCAGCATCGGAACCGGCGATTCTTTCCCGTACCAACCGGTATTGCTTGACAGAATCCTGCATCTCTTCAGTAACCGTATTGATATGGCTCGAACGGGCAAGGCGTGTAAGTTTAACGTTTTTGATTTTCTCCAGAGATAAATCAGGGACGTTCATATTGAGAAAAAGCCGGGGAAAGTCCTCCTTAGCAAACCTCCGGACAAGGACCGCCGCCACCCGCGCACCGGTATCCATTCCCTCCTTACTGAATTTAAAAGCAGAGCAGGAAATAGATAAAGCCGGCAGGCCGCGGGTATAGCCCTGCATGGCGGCGCCGACCGTCCCGGAAATAAACACATCTTCCCCGTAGTTGGGACCGGGATTGATGCCGGCGACGACCATATCGATGTCCGGCACCAGTTTACCGTGGCAGAGAATAACGCAATCGCTGGGAGTTCCATCGGTCGCATGAGCGGTTACTCCCTCGACCGGCGGGGCAAACTCTTTAACGTGGAGAGGCCGGAAAAGCGATACGGCGGTGCCGATGGCGCTCCTTTCAATATCCGGAGCGATTACAATAACATCGGCGACTTTTTTTAGTTCCGCGACTAAGACCCAGAGGCTTTCCGCGTTGATGCCGTCATCATTGGTAACGAGGATTTTCACATATTTAGTGTAACATGGAGGGGACAGGGGCGGCAAAATATTGCTGTTTCATCCCTTGACAAACATTAACATCTATATTAACATTAGCGTTAAGGAGAATGTTATGAGTAAAATAAAATCTATTGGTATGGCAGAAGCCAGGCCAAAGCTAACCCAGCTTGTTGATGAAGTAGCCGCCGGTAGTTCTCCGTACTTAATCGTGTCTGGAAGTAAAATAAAGGCTGTCCTTATAGGAATTGACGAATATAACGATATTATTGAGCGGCTTGAGGACCTTTCCGATGCCGCTGAAATCCTCCAGGCTGAAACTGAACAAGAACCGTCTATATCTTTTGAAGAGCATCTGAAAAAATCAAAAGAGCAGAAAACTCGTGTACCAGCTCGAAATTAGCCGTACCGCACACCGCCAGATTATCGCTCTTCCTCCCTCAACGCAGGAAAGAATAAACCGCGTTATTTCTCTTTTATCGGAAAACCCCCGGCATCCCGGCAGTAAAAAATTGACCGGCAGAGAGGGTTACCGTATTCGCGTTGGCGATTACCGCATCCTTTATCAAATCGATGATGCCTCCAAAATGGTGATGGTTTTCCGTGTGAGAGCCCGAGGAGACGTTTACAGGATTTAGCAACATCTAAAATAGGTTTATAAGGCAGCCGAAATTTGGCAGAGTTTCCCAAATCACATACTTGACAACCTACATCGCTAAAACAATTGTTTCCGCCTATTAATATCTTCCGTATTCGCGCAGGTGCTTCATCAATGTCTTATATTGTTCTTTAGGTCCTTTCACGGGCAGCCTCATGTGGAGCATCAGTCCGCCGCCTTTACCGCATTTGTCTATCAGGTCTTTGGTAAATGATTCCACATCATTGAAAGACCATACCTTGGCAGCCAGGGGGATGCGGACGTAAAGGCAGGCGTGCCCTTTCAGAATTTCCTTGGCCCTTACCGCGTCTACCGCTTCAATCGAGGCTATGAACTTCCCTTTTGGCAGTTCCAGCAGACGTTCTAAACGGTTACCGTATTCCGCTTCAAAGAACGGGAACGCCACATAACCGAGGTCGATGGTAGCCTGCAACGCTTTCTTTAGCCCGGGCCAGTAAAACTTCTCGAACTGTTTTTCCGACATAAAGGACTTATCGCCTCTCCAGAGCGGCATGCCGGCCCGCTTGGGGTTACCCCTCTTTTTAGGGTCGGCGGGGACGGCGCGGGCGATGCGTCTTTCCATTATCATATCGCACGCCGCCAGCAGCTTGTCCGGCCGCCGGAACATGTCTATCATCGTTCCCTGCATACCGCGCAAGGCACTGGAGACGACATCGAAAGGCGCGCCCCCGACGCCGCCCAATCCCCAGACAGGCGGAAACCCGAGTTCGGCCAGGTCTTCCACAGTATCTCCTATAGTTTTCCGGAATTTCTCCGTCTCCCGCCCGGCCTTAGCGATTAATTTTGCCATCTTGATAAATTCCGGGGAAGCCAGCATTGGGGTGATACCCTCGAACCCGGAAAAAAGGTCGCCGATGGGCGGCAGCTTGGCCAGCGGCGCCAGCGTGCCATACAGCCGCGGCCAAACATAACGTATCACGAAATCGGCCGGGTCATTTAAGAAAATGTCGTACTCGTTCGCTTTCATCCATTCACCCTCGACAGCCTGGAAATCATAACTCGGCGGCAGCGGGCCGCCGGGCCATAACCTGTTTTTCACATCCAGCGCCGTAAGTGCATCACCGGACATCGGGATGCCGGCGTCAGCCATATCCGGTTCAAAATCCAGGGCTATCATACGCCTCGCCTTTTTAAAGGCAATGGGGTCATAATATCCTGACGAGTTCGCAATTCCGGTATAGGCCTGGGTATCCGGGTTGACCGCTATAGGAATTCTGTCCGGTACTTTCAAGTTAATAACGTCCCTGACCCGCTGCTCCCTTTCCTCGTAAAGCCGGGCAGCGGACTTGCCGGTACGGTCTTCTATTTCTTTCTTTATTTGCTTCTGCTCGGCTTCATACTGTTTTTGGGTGGCGGATATCGTCATTTAAATCTCCTTGTTACCAGTGAAACCGGTAATTTTGCCCAGTGAACCGATATTTATGCCGATTATACATCTCTAATCCTGTGCACGACAAGGTTTTTACCAGCAGCCCGGGCGGTATTGTCTCAGGCTATTTGCCTGAATACAGAATTGTGTGTTATATTTTACAGCCGAAAAAGACAGGAGACCTTCCGCGTTTATAACATCATCATTGGTAGCGGGACTTTCATCATTTTTAGCGTATCACGGCATAAAGAACGGGAGCAAAATGAGGCTAAAAACACGTATTTGCCAGCTATTGCGCATTATGCTATGATTCTGTTATATTCGAGGAAGCTTTATAGTACGGATTATTGATGCTGATAGTCACCTGCGTTAAACAAGTCCCAGATACCACCCAGGTCAAGGTAGACCCCGTAACCGGTACGTTGATACGTGAAGGCGTACCTTTCATTATGAACCCCTACGATACCCACGCCCTCGAAGAAAGCCTGCGCCTGAAAGACAAATACGGCTTTAAGGTCGCGGTCATTTCCATGGGACCACCGAATACGGAAGTCACACTAAGGAAGACCATCGCCCAGGGAGCGGATGAAGCCATTCTTTTGAGCGACCGCGCCTTCGGCGGCGCCGATACCCTGGCAACCAGCATGGTACTGACCGGCGCCATTAAAAAGCTGGCGGAAACAGATGAACTGGCAATTGTCATGTGCGGGCGCCAGACCATCGACGGCGATACGGCGCAGGTAGGCCCCGGCATCGCTACCCGGCTCGGTTGCACGCAGCTAACGCTCGTCGACCGGGTTGAAGAGGTGGACTTAAAAACCAAAACCATTAAAGTGCGGCGGAAGCTGGAAGGCCGGCACGAAGTCGTTACCGCTCCCCTCCCCGTCATGATTGCCGTCCTGCGGGAAATCAACACGCCGCGTTACCCCACCATCCCGATGCGCATGGAGGCGGAAACAGCCCCTATCACTACCTGGGACAATAAAACCATGAAAATGGACGAGACCACTATCGGCCTTAAAGGCTCGGCGACACAGGTACGCAAAATCTTCTCACCGGAAAGGGCCAAAGGGGAAATCCTCGCCGGTGAAAATGAAAAACCGGAAGACGCCGCCAAAGTATTAATCGAAAAAATGGTATCCAAGGACCTGTTGTCCTTATAGAAAAATATGACTACCGAAGAGCCGAAAAAAATTAAAGAGGCCGAGAGGCAAAGCCAGGCTGATGCCCGGAAAGTGCATCGCCTGCGGCGCCCGCTGCCAAGCGGAATGCCCGTTCGACGCCGTAGAAATGAATGAAAAGGGCGAGCCGGTCATCGACCTGACCAAATGCACCTCCTGCCAGCGCTGCGTCAAAATCTGTCCCGCCCAGGCCATCGAGATTTATTACACGCCGGAAGAGCAGAAAATCCTCGATGAGCTGGCAAAACAGAAAACCGCCCAGCCTGCCGCCGAAAAGAAAGAGCCGGAAGACCCGAGGCTGGCCAAGCTCCGCGAATATAAAGGCGTCTGGGTCTTTACCGAACATACCGAAGGCCGGCCGGCGGAAGTTTCCTGGGAACTTTTAGGCGTAGGGGCGAACCTGGCTAAAACGCGGAACACGGAACTTTGCTCGCTGGTCATCGGGGAGAAAGTAGAGCATCTCGCCAGGGAAGCTTTCACCTTCGGCGCTTCAAAAGTCTACCTGGTTGACGACCCTGTCTTCCACTATTACCGCACGGAATCATATTATAAAGCGTTGGTATATTTAATCGAAAAATATAAACCGGAAATCGTGCTGGTGGGCGCCACCGGGTTGGGCAGGGACCTGGCGGGGGCAGTAGCCACCCAGTTGGGGACCGGGCTTACGGCCGACTGCACCGGCTTATCCATCGACGATAAAGGATTTTTATTGCAGACCCGTCCGGCTTTCGGCGGGAACATCATGGCCACCATTTTAACGGAATGGACGCGCCCGCAAATGTCCACCGTACGCCCGCACGTGATGCCGATGCCGCAAAAGGACGCCGCCCGCACCGGGACAATCATCCGCGAAACAGTACCGGTGAAAGAACAGGACATTGCCGCCAAGGTACTGGAAATCATCGGCGATGAAAAACTGGAGAGCGTGGACATTTCCGCGGCGGACATCCTGGTGTCCGGTGGGCGGGGCATGTGCAACACGGAAAATTACAAAATCCTCCAGGAGTTGGCGAATGAGCTGGGCGGGGCGGTCTCCTGCTCCCGCGCGGCGGTTGAGGCCGGCTGGATGCCGCTGGAAAGACAGGTCGGGCAGACCGGCAAGACGGTACGCCCCAAGATATATATCGCGGTGGGCATCAGCGGGGCCATACAGCACCTGGTGGGCATGCAGGACTCCGATACGATAATCGCCATCAACCGCGATAAAAATGCCCCGATTTTCGAGGCAGCTACTTACGGCATCGTCGGGGATTTATTTAAAGTAGTCCCGGCCATAACCGCTTTTGTGCGTGAAGCCAAGAAACGGAAACTGGAAAAATTAACCGGTAAAGCAAAATAAAGATAAGGGAGACACGAGATTCTCACGCCTTTCGCCCGTCTGCGGAAGGACTCAATGGCTCAGAATGACAGACCGCTAAAGGAAAAGGCAAGGTAGGGTGAAAACCGGAAATAGAGATTGCCACGCCTCTCGACTTCGTCTCGATGGCTCGCAATGACATTGAGTGAGATGGGAAAAATAAAGAAATGACAGCGACGGTAATTGCATTTATCATCATCTTCATCATCGCGATAGCTTTCTTCGTCTACAGCTGCTACCGGCGGTTCGGGCTGGTGTTAAGAGGCAAACCGGAAAACCGCCTTAATAACCCGTTCCAGCGCACATGGTATATGCTTAAATATGCCTTTGGGCAAAAGAGAGTCGTTGAAAAGCCTTTCGGCGTCAACCACTTCTTCCTGTTCTGGGCATTCATAATACTGCTTATTTCCAATACCGAGTTTTTACTTAACGGCCTGGCGCCGTCCTTAAGCTTTTCCAATCTGCCGGACCCGGCCTATTTTACGCTGGCTGCCATCTTCGATATTATTTCCGGGATTGCTTTGCTCTGCGTCATTATCGCCATCATCCGGCGACTCGTCGCCCCGCCTCCCTACACCGATGGCCGCAGCCGTGACGCTTTTACCATCCTTTCCATGATCGGCATACTGATGATTGCCTATTTCGGGCTGCATGCCAGCAATATCGCAGCCGGCACGGAAAGGGCCGCCAAATATATGTTCATCGCCAACTTCGGGGCTTCTTTAATACCGGCCGGGGCAGGCGGATTGAGCACTGCGGCGAATACGTTCTGGTGGATACACGCCATCGTCCTGCTTTCCTTCCTGAACTACCTGCCGTACAGCAAGCATATCCATATTTTAACCTCCATCGAGAATTGCTTCCTGCGGAGCCCGGGAAAGGTCACTACCCAGCCCCGTGAAGAATTCAAAAAGGGGAATACTTTCGGGGTGGGGAAATTCGAGGAATTTACCTGGAAAGACCTGTTCGACTCTTACGCCTGCACGGAATGCGGCCGCTGCTCGGACAACTGCCCGGCTTCCCGAACCGACAAAACCCTGCAGCCGCGCATCGTTATCCATAACATCAAGATGAACATGCTGAAAAATGCCGGTAAAAACGGCCATCCGGAAGTTCCGCTCATCGGCGATGCCGGCGCGGAAAAATGCGATGAAAGTGTCAGCAATGCCGCGCTCTGGGAATGCACCACCTGCGGCGCCTGCATGGAGGTCTGCCCGGTCTTCATTGAGCACGTGCCGCATATTGTCAAAATGCGCCGCAACCTGGTGGAAATGAAAGCGAAATTCCCGGAAGAGCTGCTGACTTTCTTCGAGAACATGGAACAGCGCAGCAACCCCTGGGGCATCGCGCCCTCCGAGCGCACCAAGTGGGCCCAGGACATCGAGGTCAAACCTTTCGAAACCGGCAAGACCGAATATCTCTTTTATGTAGGCTGCGCCGGGGCACTGGACCCGAGGAACCGGCAGACGACGTTATCCGTGGCAAAAATCCTCGATAAAAGCGGGATTACCTGGGGCACGCTGGGCCGGGATGAAATGTGCTGCGGCGAAAGCATGAGACGACTCGGCAACGAATTTATCTTCGACCGCATGGCCCAGGGCAACATCAACCTTTTCAAAGCCAAGGGCGTGAAAAAGATAATCACCACGTGCCCGCATTGCTTTAACGTCTTTAAGAACGACTATAAACAGTACGGCGCCGATTTTGAAGTAATCCACCACACGCAATTCATCAATGATTTGATTAAAGACGGCAAACTTAAGCTTAAATCTCCTGAAGGACTCGGCAATATCGTCTTCCACGATTCATGCTACCTGGGGAGATATAACGAAGTTTATGATGCTCCACGCCAGGTATTAAAGTCCGCAACCGGCAAAGCGCCGACGGAAATGGACCGGCACAAGGACAAAGGGTTCTGCTGCGGCGCCGGCGGCGGCCGCATGTGGATGGAAGAAGCCGAAGGAAAACCCATCAACGTAGCGCGTGTCGAGCAGGCGCTGGAAAAGAAACCGGATACTGTCTGCGTAGCCTGCCCCTACTGCATGACGATGTTCGATGACGGGCTGAAGACCAAAGAAACCGCGGACAAAGTGCAGGTTCTGGACCTGGCGGAAATCGTGGCCAAAGCCTTAGCGGATTAACAGCGGACGTTTTTGAACGATATCTAGATTTTGGAAAAAGAAAAAACCGGAGTATATTGTCTCTCCGGCTTTATTATTACTATTATTTTATTTGTTCAAATTCCATTTAATTTCTGAATTTCTGAAGCGTCTCCAGTAGCTGTCTATCTCCAGCGGCCTCTCCAAGGCAGGACGGTATAATGCCGTCAACGACACCTTCAAGATTTGACGCGAATTGTTCAACCCGCTCCATGGTTGCGCTGGCGGGCCATCCAATTCTTTCTAAAGCTTTCTTATTCTTAGATGTCTCCACGATAAAATAAGGATAGATGGGTTTGCCCAAACGCCTGCATTCGGTAGATATTTCTTTTGACTTCGGAAAAGATTCCTCGTCAAGTCTTAAGAAGAAGCAAAAATCCCATCCATCATTTATGCGAGCAATAGCATCCTCAACGGGGTGGCGTGACGTTAACAAGCAACCTATTTTTAGTTTTTTCACCTTTATCATGTTCCGGATAAAGTTCGTGACTTCTTCAGCAGGGCCAGTCGAGTGCCGATATGCGTCGACCTGTTCCTAGCGGGTGAGAATTTCACAGTTGCCATCCTCCTTCGTCCTTATGAGATGACCATATTTTGGTGGGTCTCCCGGGTCCGGGATAGCGCCGTCAAGACCCACGGCTTCGGCATTGTCGAAAGCACACGGGGCGCGCTCGGCCACTGGATTGAAATAAAGGACAAGAAAATCGCCGCCGGGGCAAAATTCTTCCAGACGCAGGCCTGCTACGACCCTAAATCCTTCGAGAAATTAATAAAGTGTGTCGAGAAATTCAAGGTGCCGGTGATGGTAGGCGTTATCCCGCTGAAGAACGCCGGCTCCGCCCGGTATATGAACGCCCATGTAGCCGGTGTACGCGTGCCGGATGAACTGATAGACATTATGGCGAAAGCCTCTAAAGAGGACAGAAAAAAAGTCGGCATCGAGATGGCCGCTACCCTTATCAAGCAGATGAAGGGAATGTGCCAGGGCGTGCACATTATGGCGGTGGCCTGGGAAAAGAAAGTGCCGGAAATCATGGCGCTGGCGGGACTTTAGAAGTTCACAGTCCACAGTTAACAGTTTATCGTAGGGGCGGGTTACCAACCCGCCCTTTTTGTTTCCCTTTTTCATTGCAAGCCATTGGAGGCGAAGCCGACAAGGCGTGGTAATCTCGGGGTTCCCTTTACTTTGCTCGAGAGCAAGCTATCAGCTCACCATTAGTGGTCAGATAAGCCGATGATTGAGATTCTCACGGCCTTCGGCCTCAGAATGACGTGGAAAATGCAGGGGCGGGTGAAAAACCCACCCTTTTTTATTTTAAGCAATAAGGGATGAGTGATTCGGCTATTCGTTCCAAGAGATTTTTTTTCCCCCCCCACGAGTGATTAGCTTCAGCGACTCGTCCATGACATTATGGCAAATGGCTTCATTTGTTTTGTAATTTTATTAACGGGAAATTCGTTTTAGCCTCGATTTGTTTTGTCATTTTATTCATTTAGCACCAGTGGCTCAGGCGTCCCTGCCGGTGCGGTCAGGCGCGGAGGACTGGGCCAGGGGAGTATTAAATTATTAAAGTGCTTCGACCGGTCATTGATAAGGGAGCAAAATCCCTCTCAATCTCCCTTTAAAAAGGGAGAGATGGGTAAAGGGAATTTCCTACCCCGCCCTGATATCCTTCCCTTCGGCAACCCTTCGCTTCGCTCAAGGGCTTCGGCTCATCAGGGTAAACTATCCTCCAGGATGACAGTGGGATTATAGTATACAACGTGCTATGAGAAAGCTGTCAACAGGATTTTGTCACGATTCGAAGCTAACGTAAAGCAAAAAATAAATTACAATAGAAAGCCGGGTATTCTTATTTTGTACTTGACGAAAAGATAAGCCGGTGTTATTCTTTAGATGAAAATGATTAGCATGAGCAATAATAGCGGGATAAAAGGGCGGGAAGCTTTAAAGAGCGACCGCAAAAAGCTTAAAGCATCGGGGTTAAGGGCCACCAACCAGCGGGCAATCATCCTGGATATTATCCTCCAGGGCAAGGGACACCTGGACGCGGACGAGGTGTACCGGCTGGCGCGCAAGAAAGAGCCGCTCATCAGCCTTTCCACCGTTTACCGGGCGCTGCGGTCCTTCAAAAAGCATGGCCTCATCAATGAAATCCACACCGATGAAGAGCATCACCACTATGAAGCGAAGTCCGGCGGCACGCACCATCATTTTGTCTGCACCAGATGCGGCAAAATCACGGAATTCCATTCTCCCCTGCTGGACTACGTGCGGAAACATTCGCCGGAACTGGCGGGTTTTGAAATCGACGGGATGGAAGTGCGTATGACCGGTCTCTGTGCGGACTGCAAAGCTAAGAAATAGCCGTTTTATTTTTTTATTCGCCTAGATGCAAATGAAAAGCATTAGTAATATTAAAAAACAGGTTTCAGCTGAAAGTATTACAGAAGATGTGGCGCCCGGCGTCGCGGGTCAAGGTCGCCGTTCCAGATACGGCTGGCGCCTTAACGGCGGCGGAAAGCGGCACCGAGCACGGCACGGGTTTAAAGTAAAAGAATTACTAAAGACCTGGGGACCGGCCTGGCTGGTTATGATTGCCGACGTGGATGCCGCCAGCACGGTGACGGCGGCTGAAAGCGGCGCCAAATACGGCACGAAACTGGTCTGGTTCCTGATGCTCCTTACCATTCCCCTCTTTGTTATCCAGGAGGTGGCGGGGCGGATAGGGGCAGTGACCGGCAAAGGGCTGGGCGAGCTAATCAGAGAAAACTACAGCCGGCGCACGGCCGTCTTTGCGTCCGTGCCCATGGCGCTCGTTGATGTTATCAGCTATATCGTGGAATATACCGGTATTGCGATAGGTTTTGAAATGTTCGGTATTCCCCCTTATTTTTCCGTTCCCATTGTCTTCCTGGCACATATCATCCTGGTCTATAAAAGACAATACGCTCAGGCGGAAAAACCGCTGGTTGTTATCTCGATTTTCTTTGCGCTGGCGTGGGTGGGTGCGGCGGTATTGAATGCGCGCCATGGTGTGACATTCCATCCTTTCTATTTCAACACTTCACGGGACTTCATTTTCCTGCTGGCCGCTAACGTGGGCGCCGTGATTATGCCGTTTATGCTTTTCTACCAGACATCGGCCACGGCGGAAAAACGCACAGGTGTAAAAAGCCTCTGGGCGGTAAGGCTCGAAACAGGCATCGGAGCAATCGTTTCCGAGCTGATTATGGTGGCTATCATGATCGCGACCGTGGGCGTCAGCTCCGGTTTGCTGAATTTTGCCGAGCCGAAAATCCTGGCGCAGGGATTATCTTCCATCGCCGGGGGATTTGCCCCTTACATTTTCGGCATCGGGCTGATTGCCGCTTCCTTCATCGCATTGATAGTAATTTCGCTCGGGAGCTGCTGGGGGGTCGTTGAAGCGCTGGGGTGGGGCCGGAAAAACTGGTTTAAAGTATATCTTTTAGAATCTATCCCCGGTGTAATTTTACCGTTGCTATCACTGAACCTGATTAACCTGGCGCTCAACTTGATGGTGCTGCAAATCATCGTGCTGATAGGTCCGGCCGTTATCCTGGGTCTCATATCATCCAATAAAAAGCTGATGGGGGAATACGCGCTGGGCGGAGTCAACCGGATTATTTACTGGGGATTCCTGGCGGTCATCGTGGGCACCGGCATCATCAGCCTGGTCTATGCGTATTAATGAGAATACCCGGTTATTTCAACGGGTTGTTGTGGGGCTGCTTCTTAATCCGGTGGTATAAGTAAAGTATCACGAGCAAAACTCCAAAGACAATCGCCCCGATGCCCACGCCAAGCTGCGAACTCTGGAAAATCAGCAGCAGCCCGACGACGATAACGATAGCCCCGCCAATGAGGTAAACCAGGATATTCATGGGGCGGGCGAGGAGCTCGTGGACACTGACCTGCTGAAGAACCTGGCGGGCTTTTTCCGCATCGGCTTCTTTGACCAGTATTTCAATCCTCTCACCGGAAGGCGTGTCCGCCGAGACGTTCCTAATCCTCGATTCCACACCTTCAGCTTTCAGCCGCTCCTGCCAGAGGTTGGCTTCTTCTAAATTGTTGAAAGTGTGAACCGGTATAAATTCTTCAGGCATTAAGTTAACCCTTTTGAATTATACGGGATTTTGATATCCGTTGCTTTATTGATATCCGGCGATTTAAAATATAAAGACTCATAATTAGCTGCATAGAGCCTAAAACAATTACGAATATACCATACCACTTGGGTTCTTGAGAAATCGTAATCAACAAAATTCCCAAACTAATAAAAAAAGCGCTCATGACCAACCCAAATATCAAATCCTTATTTGCAATTGGTTTGACTGAATTTCCCGGCGCTTCTTTAAGAATTTCATTTGCTTGCTGAACGTCTTTGGCTCTAACCTGCAATTCGATTAAAGCATTACGAGTTACGGGGGCATTCTCATTGATAATTACCGCTTTGATACCTTCTGATTCCAATCTTTTTTTCAAAAGGTACGCATCGGCGCTGCCCCTCGGCATGTAAACCGCCATCCATCTATCAGATGAATGTTCTTCCAATTGTTGCATCATCCTATTGTTCCATCATCCTACCCTTTAACGAGCCCCGCCTCCCGTAATATCCCGTCGACTCCGGCGGAGTCCTGGACGGTAAAGCCAATCTGGGAATCTTTATTTTTCAGTTTGGCGACAAAAATCCGGTCTCTTTTAGGGCGTTCCCAATCCAGTGGGAACCAGACGCCGGGGCTGCCGGAACCCCAGACCGGCCATTTGCCGTTATAGATATCCGGTTCATATTCCGTGATGGCATCTATCTCGCTAAAAGGCACGGTTTTAGACACACCTAAAAAATAATAGTCATGAAAGACGATGGTGTTTTCCGTAACCGTGATTAATGCATCGGAGTACCGTTCTTCCACTTTTTTTAAAGCCGGCATAGGCCACCCCCCTGCTGTCTAAAGTTTTTTCCTTCAGCGTCTCTAGAATTTTATCAACCCTATCTGCCTCAATACATTTTCGGCCAGAGCGGAATTTTCCACTGTAAAGCCAATCTGGAATAAATTATTTTTAAACCGGATAATAAAGATTTTATCCCGCTGCGGGCGATTTATATCTAAGGGGAACCACGTATTAAAATTAGTGGAGCCCCATATCCGCTATTGCCCGGTGAAAAGCGATATATTTTTAACTGCGACTTCTTCGATTTTTCCGCGAGGACTTTTTTGCTCACCCCCGGGAAATAATAGTTAGAGAGCGTCAACCCATCGCGAGTAATTTTTATAAGCTTATCGGAATATAAAGTTTCCGTCGCAATATTTTCAGCGGGCATAATTAATCTTCTTTATCCTTTCAGCGCCGCAGCAATGCCTTTAGCCCAGCGGGTTATCATTTCCCAATCCCGGAAATCGCCATATTCGGATTTGACCTGTTTTATCATCCATCTTTCCAGCGCGTTCATTTTTTCTGGCCTGATATCGCCGTGAAAAACGGTAATATCCCTGGGCTTGATTTTATCGATGTCCGGCTGGAGCTTTTTGGGATATTTCCATCCCTTCACCTGCTCGAGGGGGTCGCCTTTACCGGCGGGGCCGGAAGAGAAAATCCATACCGGGCGCCCGGAAAGTGCCTGTTCATTCTTCTGGACGAATTTAACTACCGTTTTACGCCAACCGCCGATATAGGCGGCGCTGCCGATGACCACGCCCTGATAATCGCTGACGTTTTTTACCTTATCGGCGGAGATAACGTCCGTCTGCAGCCCTTCTTCCGCGAGAACGTGCCCGATTTTTTCCGCGATTTCCGCCGTCGAACCGTACTTAGAACCGTAAGTGACCAGTACTTTTGCCATATTCTCCGCCTTTCTTCCTGCCGGCGCACGACCGGTTAAAGACTCATCAGCCGCCGGGCGGGCATGATTCTGACTTAACGGTTTTTATTCTTTCAATTTCAGGGCTTTTACATGACGGGCAAACCCTGCTTTTTTCTTCCGTCGGACCTTTGGGCGCCGGCATGGTAAATTCTTTTTTACAACGGCGGCAAACGTAATGCCAATCCGGCGGCCCGAGGGAGCAGGCCAGGCATTCTTTCGGTTTCAAATCAGCCATAGTATCAGGCTCCTTGTAACCTTATTCCTCTTTTTATTTTAACACTCACCTCAAACCAGTTTCCCGTCAACCGTAAAGGGAAAAACTCTAAATTCTAATATCTAAATCCTAAACAAATTACAATATCTAAGAAACCTCTGAAAATATTAATTACCCCCTTATTTCCCCCTCCATAAGGAGAGGAGTGGCCGGGGGATACCCCCGTCCGCCTCAGGCGGACCGCCAGAGGAATTTCCTCAGGACTCCTTCTTACCCCTAACCCCTAATCACTTACCCCTAAATTAGTGGTCGTTTCCGAACGGGTGAATATCGCACATAATCATGGGCTTATCCAGCTTAACGACGCCGCCGGGCCAGTGCGGGAGGAACGGAGGCGTTAAAATTGCCGTCGATTTGGTGAAGGTGTGTTTTTCCAACTCTTTGCCCAGGCAAATTTCAAACTCCGCGCCGAGCTCTTCCATGTTGTAGGGGTCGGTGCCCATGAACATCATAATCTGGGTGGTAGGATGGGCGTGGGGCTTTTCAGGCTCCGGGCAGATACGGTAAGGGCCGCGCTTCATGCTTTCATAAAGTATCACGCAATCGAACCCGGCTTCTTTCGTGTTGATAAAAGCCAGATGGCCGCCGCCGTCATCGCGGTTGGTGGGGCCGTAATGCCAGGCGCCTTTGCGGATGAATGCCAGCGGCATGACGTATTTACGCGTCGCGGAACGCATGGCGACGATAGGGCCGGGCTTTTTATCGACCAGATCCGGTTTTTCACTATATTTATCCGTTAACGAGATTTCGTAATAAAAGAAGGGTTTATTGAGGAAATTAACGGTGGCGGGGAAATGGGGCATACCCCTGGGGATAGCGACGGCGGTGGTGGTGGTAATTATATGCGTTTCCAGGTCATCACCGAGGCAGAACTCCACCTCGGCATTAAGGTCGCCTATGTCGTTCATATCCGACCCGGCAAAAAGCAGCACCTGGTCGAAATCATGCACGTGCGGGGCATAGGGCGGCTTGCCCATTCTGCCGGCGACCGAGTAAGCGCCGTATTTAACCTGCACATCGAAACCCAGCCATGCTTTATCGAGGACGGCCCCCTGTCGGAAGCCCCTTTCGTTGATTTCCTTGATGGGCACGGCTTTAGCATTATTATCGTATTTTCCGGCAGCAGCTTTCGGCATTTTCCCTCCTCAACCAAGAGACCCGGCGGTCAATCCGTGTAAATCTACATCACCAAAACGGGGCTGTCAAGTCAGGAGTAACTTAACAGGGGTGAGTGATGAGTATTTAGTATTTAGAATTATCGGGGGATGCACCTGATGCCCAAAAACTGGCCGGTAGGGCAGGTATTTTCCTGCCCTCGTGCCTGTTGAGAGGAGAGAAAAACGGGCGTAAAGTTAATATATCAAAGCCATGAAAATAAAAGTTTACCCCATTGACAGCTTGGAAACGAAAATTTATCATATATATCTAGATATATCTAGATGTTATTAGATATGTTGAATAAAGCCAAGCGGTAATAAGGAGACCAAAATGTTTGGAGAAAGGATATTCAGGGAAGACAGGACCTGGCGGAGAGAGCGCCGGGCAAGCTCTTTTCACAAGGGCGACCTCAAATATCTCCTCCTTTACATGATAAAAGATAAACCGCAGCACGGCTATGAAATCATCCGCGAGCTTGAGGAGCAGTCTTACGGTTTTTACAAGCCCAGCCCCGGCGTTATCTACCCTACTCTCCAGATGCTGGAGGAAATGGGATACGCCACGTCTAGCGAAGCGGACGGCAAAAAAGTATATCAGATTACTGAAGAAGGTCGTAAGTTCCTGGACTCTAAAAAAGGCATGGCCGATGATTTGAAAAGCCATATCAAGCATAACTGGAAATTCAAGCATATCGGCCGGATAGCCAGGATTATGGCCGAATATCATAACCTGGAACACCTGCTCGGGCGCTGTTTCCGCCGTCTCGACGCCGATAAAACCGAACGGATAGGGCAAGTGCTTTCCCGCACTTACCGTGAAATAGAAACGATAATCGAAGAATAGAAAAGAGGAGGATATCATGGGGTATTTTAGAATTTTATCAGCTATTCCCGGGTTTTTCTTAAGCGCGTTTTTCGTCATGCTGCTCTGGGGCGTTATCGCCCCGGACCTGAGCATCCCTACCATCAGCTACGTTAGGTCCATGCTCGTGACGATTACACTCTGGCTGGCGGTAGCGCCGCTGGCAGCCGCAGGACGCGGACGCTGGTGGCACCGCCACGATTAAAAGCTTTTAAGATAATTATTTCAATTCTGATTATTTAAAAAATTGAATAAAATACCATACCGGAAAATGAGATTGCCACGCTTGCCCGCCGTAACGCTTCAGCGTGCAGGCACGCCACTAACGAATAACCAAGAAACAAGAAACAAATTCCAAACATCTGGTTATCGTATCTTGTGTCCCGGTTTTTTAACTCGGTGGCTCGCAAAGACAGTTGAAATTACCTACGGTGCTTTAAGTTGAAAGGACTTAAAGTGGAAAAGTTACAGCATGCCGAATTGAATAAGAAGAAATGGGACGCCCGGGCCGGAACGTATGATGAGAAGCGTTTCGATTATTTCCGCTGGATGCAAAAGAGGCTGGTCTCCCTGATAGATTTGAAAGAAGGCCAGCGCCTCCTGGACATGGGGTGCGGGACGGGATGGGCAATAAAGTATGCGGCCGGCCTGGTAAACGGAAATGGCGAGTTTTACGGAGTCGATTTATCCCCGAAGATGATTGAAAAGGCAACCACCAACGCGGCCGGCTTAAAGAACATCCATTTCGTCCAGGCCAACACGGAAGCGCTGCCTTTTGAGGATAATTTCTTTGATACCATTATCTGCTCCAATTCATTTCATCATTATTTCAATCCGAAAAAAGTATTGAGCGAAGTGCGCCGCGTCCTTAAACCCGGAGGCAGGATTTATATCCTGGATGTGACCTCGGACGGATTGATTGCAAGGTCGATAAATAGACGCGCACAAAAGAAAGAGTCAGAACATGTAAAATTCTATAATTCAAAAGAATTCGATACGTTTTTTATCGGAGCAAAATTGCACCATATCGCTAGCCAACCGCTCTGGAAATTCGACCCTTCACGGATAATGAAAGCCCACATCGGCGAAAAAATCGCGGAATGAAGTATTAATAAAGGAGAGAATGGATAGTAATACCCGGGATTTAAACAATAAAGAAACCAAAGAATTAACTTTCGAACAGACAAGGGCCTACCGCCAGCGGTGGATTGCGCTGATTTTTATGGGCATAGCGTTGCTCGTTATTTCTCTGGATAACACGGTTTTAAACCTGGCATTACCGAAAATTTCCGACGCCCTGGGCTCCAGCACCAGCCAGCTGCAATGGATCGTGGATGCTTATGTCCTGTCCATCGCCGGGCTGCTGCTGACGGTAGGCTACCTCGGCGACCGGCTGGGCCGCAAACCAGCGCTGATGGCCGGACTGATTATCTTCGGGCTTTTCTCGCTCGGCGCGGCGCTTTCCAACTCCAATAACGTGCTTATTGCCATGCGTACGTTGATGGGCATCGGCGCAGCGACAATTCTGCCCGCTACCCTTTCCATCCTCACGGCTACTTTCCGGAAGCCCAGGGAACGCGCTCAGGCCATCGCCTTCTGGGCGGCCATTTTCTCGCTGGGGACGGGCATTGGCCCTCTCATCGGCGGCGAATTATTAGACCATTTTAACTGGAACTCGGTGTTCTTTATCAACCTGCCTATTATTGTCATCGGACTAATAGGGTGCTATTTCTTCATCGAAAATTCAAAGACGGAGCACCCGCGCAAGCTGGATATCCTGGGCACAGTGCTTTCCATCACGAGCCTGTTCACACTGGTCTATGCCATCATCCAGGCCGGGACAAACGGCTGGACGGACACGGGAGTACTCTGGGCTTTTGGCGCGGCGGCCGTGCAACTGGCAGTGTTCATCATCTGGGAATTGCGCTATAAAGATGCCATGCTGCCGATGCGTTTCTTTAAGAACATGTCCTTCACCGGCGCCAACATCACCCTGACGCTGGTGTTCTTCGGATTAATGGGCGCCTTCTTCTTCCTGGGGCAGTTCCTGATATCCGTACAGGGTTACACACCCCTCCAGGCCGGAATACGCCTGCTGCCGATGGCGGGGGTATCGTTTGTCGCGGCGGCCGTTTCCGCGCAAATAGCGCGCTTCATCGGCACCAAATTCACGGTGGCGCTCGGCATCGCCATCGCAGCAGCAGGTTTCTATTATTTCGCCACCATCGCTGCCGTGAATGTTGCCTATTCCACTTTCGTCATCCCCATGTGTATCGCATCGCTGGGCGTCGGCTTTACAATGGCCCCGGCTACCAACTCGGTCATGGGCTCGGTGCCGGTTGACCAATCCGGTATCGGTTCCGCCATGAACAGTACGATGCGCCAGGTAGGCGGGGCTTTAGGGGTGGCGGTACTGGGCACTATCCTTAACTCCACCTATATCAACCATATAAACGCTACGGTCTGGCCGCCGCAGTTACCCGCCCAGGCGCTGGCAGCCATCCGAAGCAGTATCCAGGGAGCGGATGTCGTGGCAAAAAACCCGCAGTTACCGGCCCAGCTTTCCGGGATGGTCACGGATGTCTCACATCAGGCTTTTACTTCCGGCTCCGAGCGCGCGCTTATCGTGTCAGCTATTATCATGGCGGTGAGCGTCGTCGTAACGCTGATAATCCTGCCCAACAAGGTAAAACCGCCGGATGAAGAAAAATAGCGGGCAGTGAATAAGGGATAGTGGATAGTTAACATTAAATCATTTACAGTTTATAGAAAACAGCAGGGGCGGGGTCACTTCACTACGACCCGCCCTTATCTTTTTTTCAAAGAGAAATAAAAAATACCGTCTAGCGGGAAATTTTTCCCATTTTTATTTGAATAATCGTTTTTTATGGAGTACAATATCAAACCGAATCTTCATTTTTCCGGGCAAAAAACAATCCCGAATAATAAGGAGGAATTATGGCACGATGGCATGATTTTATCGAAAAAGACGGCAAAGCCCCGGTCTGGCCCTACCCGGTGAACTATGAAAAGGAAAACGAGATAGATGTCGATGTCCTTGTCATCGGGGGAGGGATTGCGGGGTGCTGGGCGGCCATCAGCGCGGCGCGTACCGGCCTGAAGGTAGCTCTGGCAGAAAAAGGCGATGTTATCAGAAGCGGCGCCGGCGGCCCGGGCTGCGACCACTGGTGCAACGCTCCGGCCAATCCCCTTTCCAATGTTGACCCGGATGAGTGGGCGGAGCACATGGCGGACCGGCCGTACTGCAACGGCGTCGGCCTGCAAATCCAGAACCGCGAGGACTGGGATACGCTCCAGGAAATGGAGATGATGGGCGGTAAAATCCGCGATGAAAAAGATGAATATGTGGGTGTAATCGGGCGCGATGAAAAATCCAAGATAATGATTTCCCCCCGCTACACCAAAGTACACAGCTATGTACCGGGTTCACAAAAAGAAATTACGCTGAAGAGCAATCCGGAACGAAAACTCAATAACGTCGTTATCAGGGTCTGGGGCAGCACTTTCAAACCGGCTTTAAAGAAAGAATGCAAACGCCTGGGCGTACAGGTCTTCGACCGGGTGATGATAACCAATCTCCTGACGGAAAAAGGCGTCCAGGGCGGACGGATCATCGGCGCGACAGGTCTGAACGGCCGCACCGGTGAATTTATGATATTCAAGTCTAAAGCCGCGGTAATGGCGACCGCCGGTGACTGGTCGCTTTACCTGTTGAACACCGAACTGGCCGGCTACAATACTTTCCGTTCACGCACCATGACCGGAGACGGCAATGCCATGGCCTGGAGGGCCGGCGCGGAACTGACGATGGCGGAACGGACCGGCATCCTGATGCTGGGTACCGGCTTCAAACATACCTGGTACGGCGGCGCCGCCGACGCAAGCTATGAGAACGTCCCGCTAGTGGATGCCAACGGCAAGCGTCTTCCCTGGCCGACCCAGGGCTGGCCGGATGCCGGCGCCATGCGCCCCACCGAGGAAGAGATGCAGAAAATCATCAAAGGCATACAGAACGGCGAGTATGAGCTGCCCTTCTTCGGCGATTTCCCGGCTATGCCGGAAGTAGAAAGAAGAACTACCTGGCACATGATGCTCCGCGAGGAGTCCACCACCCGGAACATCGTAGACTCTTATGAGAAAGCCGGCTTCAACCCGGCTAAACACCTGCTGCATGAACTACAACTTCATCGAAGGCGATACTCCGCGGCAGTGGCGGACAGGGAGCGGCGGTCCAATCGTGGACTGGGACATGAAGACCTCGTTGGACGGTCTCTATGTAGCCGGGGAAAACGTCTTCTCTGCCGAGGACCATTCCTTTGCCGCGGCTACCGGCCGATATGCCGGCCGGAAAGCTGCGGCTTATGCCAAACAGGTGGCGCCCGTTGCGCCCTCCAAGGACCAGATAGCCCAGGAAAAAATCCGCATCTATGCCCCGATAAAACGCACCGGCGGCATCGATTGGAAAGAACTGCACGCCGGTATCGCCCGCGCCATGCAGTATTTCTGCTCGGAATACAAGACGGATAGACTGCTGAAAATGGGCCTCGATGCATTGAAAGAAATCGAGGAAGTCTTCGTCCCCCGGCTTTATGCGCTCGACCCGCATAAACTGATGCGCAGCATCGAAGACCTCAACCTGTTGAGTCACGGCCAGATATCCTCAATGCTTCACTGGCGCGCAAAGCCAGCAGTCAGATGCTCAACTTTTTCCGGCTCGATTTTCCTGAAGTCGACCCGGCGGAATGGAACAAATTCGTCACTGTTAAAATGGTAAACGGAAAGGTCGCAGCCGGTGAACTGCCGATGCGTTATTTCGGCAATATGAAAGCTAAATACGAATCCCACAACAAAGACTACACCGGTGTCTACAGAGGAAAATAAGGAGGCTCTCATGGCTAAAAAGATATACGCTCTGCCCAATATCGTGTCACCCAATACGCCGGTGATTCAGAACCCGGATAAATGCAAAGGCTGCAACCACTGCGTCGAGGTCTGCCAGGTGGATGTCTTTATCCCCAACCCGGAAAAAGGCAAGCCGCCGGTCATCCTGCATCCCGACGAGTGCTGGTACTGCGGCTGCTGCGTCAATGATTGCCCCAACACCGGCGCTTTAACCTTCAACTGGCCGGTCCAGCAGCGGGCTTACTGGAAAGACAAGGCTACCGGCAAGGTCTTGAGAGACAGCCAATAAAGCATTTTAGATAGTGTCATTGCGGGTCCTTGTGCACGCGGGGCCCGCAATGACATCTGACCTCACGTTATTAGAACTGAAACTTTATATTGTAAGTTTGAAGGGGAGCAAAAAGCTCCTTATTTTTTTGTTCCATTATTCCCAATAATTAGTCAACGTTATGTAATTTCATATTGCATATGCATATTGACATCCTATGATGATTAGATTATTATTATCCGTAACCAAATATTAAAGGGGGAGAGAGAACATGCCGGAAGAAAAGTTTCCCAAGGAATGGATAGTTGTCGACCATATAGTTCCCGGGGTGACCGCCGAAATGCTCGACTGGTGGTGGGTCAACATGGAAAAAGGCTACGAGCTATGGTGCCCGGATGAGCATAAGGGTTTCCGGTGGGAGGTAAAACCGCCCCTCGGCGGGCACATCGGCGCGGTACAGATTGCCACCGAGAGCCTGGATTACGGCCCGGTCATGGATATCCGCATTGAATGGGTCGACCCTAATCTCGGGACCGAAGAACAAAAAAAGTTCTGGACCTATGAACACCTTCTTACCGCCGCGGGACCGACCGACCCCCGGTCGGGGAAAATCTCCGTGGTGCTTTCTCACCAATGGGAAGCAATTCCCGGCGGATGTAAAATGCGCTCCTGCATGCACGGCATTCCTGGCGGGCTTCCCGGCGGTATACCGGCCGGTCTGATGCCGCCGCATCCCAGCGGCAAGAAGCCAACCGGCGGCGGCTGGCGCACTCACAACATCGCTGAAATCAGCACTTTTAAAGCCTTCCTGCCGGCGCTCTGGGGAATCTGGCAGGCTGTCCCGGACCCGGCCATCAACCGGCAGGCTTCGCTG
This sequence comes from uncultured Chloroflexia bacterium, assembly GCA_963796365.1. Lineage (GTDB taxonomy): Bacteria > Chloroflexota > Dehalococcoidia > Dehalococcoidales > RBG-16-60-22 > RBG-13-51-18. The sequence goes on along the minus strand of CAWCLJ010000004.1, from coordinate 1,509,391 downwards.
AAAATAAAAAAACAGGGTTCCAAAATTATTTACGTTAAATGAAGGTGATTTATGAGCACGCCTAAAAACTGGGTAAATAAAATACAGATTAATCTTGATGCCTGTAAAGGCTGCAAAATGTGCTTGAATGCCTGTTTCGTCGACGTCATCCGCTGGAACTATACTGATAAAAAACCGGTCGTGGCATATCCGGAGGATTGTGTCTGGTGCTTGGCCTGCGAAGCGGCCTGCCCGGCCCGGTGTATCGAAGTTATCCCCAATATCCCGGCACCGTTACGTTCATCTTATTGACAAAAATCCAGATTAACCCGGGAAAAGGAGATCAGTAATGGCTAATATCGAAGATTTGGGTGAAGTCATTTCCACCGATGTATTGATTATCGGCGGGGGAATCGGCGGCCTGGCAGCGGCCGTCAAAGCGAAAGAGGAAAACCCGGATATCGACGTTTTAATCGTAGAAAAACAGACGTCCGGCTGGGCGGGCAAAGCTACGAAAATCGGGGGAATTTTAGCCTTCCTCGGGCCGAACGGTAGCGAGGACAAATTTCTTGACTTCCAGGTCCGTGCTTCTGGTCTCTACCTGAATGACCAGTATTTATTATTCAAATACATACGGAGCTCTTTTCAAGCAATCAAGGATTTTGAAGAGTGGGGAGCTAAGCTTGCCCGGACTCCGGACGGTAAACTCGTTGCCATCCCGACTTTCTACGCTCCGGAACTATCCATGACATTTATCGATATCGACCTGATGCTTCCCATCCGTGCCAGAGCCCGCAAACTGGGCACAAAATTCGTTGATAAAATCCATGTGGTCGATCTAATAAAACAGGGGAACAAAGTGGTTGGCGCGACAGGTTTTGATATTGTCTCGGGTAAATTTTACGTTTTCAAGGCCAAGGCAACCGTGCTCGCCAACGGCAGTTGCGGCTATAAAGTGAGGAGGTTCTGGGTAGCCGGTACCGGCGATGGCATCGCGGCGGCTTACCGGGCCGGGGCGGAGATGCGCAACGCCGAATACGGCAACCTTTACGGGCATACTGTATGGCAGGATACCGACAGCGGTATGGTAGGCTATCAATTCCTGGTTAATGCCAGAGGAGAAAATTTAGCCCAAAAATACTTACCGGGCGCGGGGCCTACCGGCGTGTTTTTACCGGTGCCGCTGGCTGTTGGTTTAGAAAAAGAGATAGCTGAAGGAAGAGGTCCCATATATTATGCGCCGCCGCCGGGAGAACCCGGAAATGGAACGGAAGGTCTCCCTAAAATTACCGAATGGACGCAGCGCATGGCGGAAAAAGAAAAGAAATACGGGCTGCCTTCGGATGTAAAACGGGAAATAGGCGTGCCGTTACACGGCGAAACCTCATGCGTTAAAGTGGACCATGAAATGAGAACCAGCCTGCAGGGATTATGGGCTATTGGGGATACGAGCTATGCCGGTTCGGCGGTAGCGGGCGCGGTATGTTCACCGCCCGGTATAGCTCCCGGCTCGGGGATAATGTTCGCGGTAATCAGCGCCGCCTGGGCGGGGCCTTCAGCGGCACAATATGCGGCGGAAAAAGCCGCTTCAAATAATTTCAATTACGCTGAAATAAAAGATACCAAAGAAAAAATATTTGCCCCGATGCAGATCAAGAAAGGCCTGGTACCGGGCGATGTAATTAACAGTCTGCAGGAAGTAACCGCACCAATTAAGTACAACCTCCGCCGCAGTAAGGCGCGGCTGAATGAAGCACTGGATGTAATAGAAAAAATTAAAGAAAAACTGCCTGATTTACAGGCAAAAGACCTCCATTACCTCAGCAAATGTCATGAAGTACAGAGCATGGTCTCGTGCGCTGAACTGACCTACCGGGCAGCCCTGTTGAGAGAAGAAAGCCGCGGTTCCCATTTCCGAGAAGATTTCCCCGTCCGTGATGATAAGAAATGGCTCAAGTGGGTCGTCATCAGGCAGGAACAAGGAAAGATGAAACTCCAGACCCAGCCGGTACCCGTTGATACGTATAAAATCAAGCCGGTTTAATTGACACTGCTATATATTTATTCTAAGCTAAGGTAAACGACCGGTACCGGTCTAAAACAGCAGGTCCAATCAATGAAAAAAGCCCGGAACGATATAGAAAATATCAGGGTATCAAAAAAGAATGACCCGGACATTAACCTGTATATCCTGCTTGACCAGGTTGACAGTATCGTAACCAACGCCGTAGAACTCGAATTAAAGCACCTCCGCATGACCCAGCCGCAGGCCAGGGTTTTAGCCATGCTTTCAAGAGAGGATAAGCCGGTCACCATCGATGAACTGGCAAACTGGACCTTAAAGGAATTTAACTCTGTCTCGACGTTAATTAACCGGATGGAAAAAAAGGGGCTGGTCAAGAAGGCCAAACAACCGGGAGACCTGAAGACATATATTACTTTAACGGAAAAAGGCAGCGAGCTATATCATAATCAGGTCACCGAACGCTCAATCCACCTAATATTCGATAAATTGTCCTCCGCGGAGAAAAAGCAACTGGAATCCTCGTTGAAAAAGGTACGGGATACCACACGCGACCTGCTGGGGATGGATTATAGACCGCCGTTTTTGCCTTAAGTGCTTTATCCCACCAGCCGGATAATCTCCGTAGCGTCATCAAGCTTTTCCATCCGCCCCACCAGTTTGATTACTTTCTCTATCGCCGCTTTTTTCAGGGGTTTGACGGCGCCGGGAGCGCATTCGCGGAATTTCCGGGCAATATCGTCAAGGTTCATGGGACGTTCAACGCTGCCGAGGCAATATTCCACATGCTCCTTATAAGTAGTCCCATCCGCCATTTTAATGGTTAAGCTCGAGGGACCGACGCCGTGGCGGTCAAAAGACTCATCGAGATTGGTAGTAATTTTTTGCGCCATCTTTAATACTTCCGGACGTTTTATGGCCGCTTCCGTAAAATCATCCACGGTTATCCTGCCGTACAATAAAGCCACCGCAACAACATATGGCACGCTGAACTGGGCATCGATAGTCGAACGAGGCTTGCGCTTTACTTCCGGCGGCTGGGAAAGCTCATAAGTAGAATGCCCGCCAACAACGGTGACTTCTTTGATTTTGGCCGGGTCAGTACTAGACCTAGCCCGCAGCGCCAGCACCGCATCGACGGCGGCATGGGTAAACCCGCAGCAGGGATAGGGTTTATCGCCGATATTGACGCCTTCAAACACTTTCCCCAGGTCTTTGGTCAGCCTGACCGGGTCATAATCGCCGCCCATGTACATCTTGAAAACCCCGTGAGCGCCTTCCAGCGGGTCGCGTTCACCGGTAATGCCGCGTTCCGCCATCTCCGCCGAAATAATACCGACTCTCGCCGCCAGCCCCGGCCCCATCCGCTTGGCTAAAGCGCCGTCGGCCACGCCGGCGCCGGCACCGCCCGTCTGGTGGTAGGCCAACCCGATAGCGTTAATCATCTTATCTTCATTCAGTCCGAAAATACGCCCGGCAATCGCGGCGGCATTTAAATATCCGAACAAAGTCGTTGGGTGCCAGCCGGTGGTAATAAGGCTCTGCCCCGGTTTACTGGACAGACTTAACCTGGAGACAAAATCTTCACCCAGCACAAGCGCGGTGAGAAAATCTTTGCCGCTGACTTTACCTTTAAGCGCCGCGATGCGTTCGGCCGCGGCAAAAGCGGTGGAAACGGCCACGCAGCCGATGTGCACCAGCGCTACCTGGTGGCCGTCATCATAATCAAGGGCGTGTATCATCGTGCCGTTGACCTGGGCGGCGCTGGGGGCAGGAACTTTCAAGCCGTAGCCGATAATCGTGCTCTGCTCCGCGCCTCCCCACTCCTTCACCATGTCCACCAGTTCCCCTACCCCGGCCTTCGCCGAACCGCCTAAAGCGGTCGCGAGGCTGTCCAGGACTTCCTGTTTGGCCGCGGCCACCGCCGCCGGCGGCAGGTCTTCATATTTCGTCGCGGTGAGATATTTAGCAAAAGCGGTTATAGCGTTCTTTGGCGGCGCCTTTTTCACGGGGCGGGGCGCAGTTTTCTTCTTGTCTTCCATATATTTTCCCTTTTTACCGGTTCGCGCGGCCATCGCATTATCAAGAATTTTACCGGCTTCCTCTTCCGTTTTACCGTGCTTTTGCATCGCTAAATAAAAGGCCTTTTGCCCCAAAGACGGCGCCAGTATTTCGACCGCGCTGTTTTCATCCAGACCTGTGTCAGATATCCGGGGTATCAATTCTTCAAAAGTGCTGCGGGTCTCCTGGATAATCCGGTAGGCGTTAATCTCGCCGTACGGTCCAAAGATAAACGGGCTCCACTGCCGCAGCTCTTCCTCGAACTTCTTTACAAGTTCTGCTTTGCGGGAGACATAATAGTTTTTGTCTGTAGGATTTTTTGTTTTATCAGTTTTCATTCGCCACCCCGACCTTTTCTCCTGACCTCCTCTCCACCAGCAGTGAGGAGGCAATAGTCAAGGTTTCAATTCAAAGTTATCTTTTGTTTCCCCTGTCTGTTAATGGAAAGGGGGAAATGGAAGGGGTGAGGTCGGTTTTTTATCCCTAACCCCTATTCACTATTCACTAACCCCTTATTAAGTCACCCCGCCGCCCAGCGCAATAACCTCACCGGTGACATAGGTGGAGAGGTCGGAGACGAGAAAATAAGCCAAGTCGGCAGCTTCTTCCGGCGTGCCGAGGCGGCCCCACGGGATAATCTGCGCTAAAGCGCCCTGGTCCTTCTTGCGGGCCTCTTCCCAGCTAATGCCCTGCGCTTCCGCCATTTTCTGGAAAGACTCATCGCGCAGGTTGGTGACAATCATGCCGGGGTTGATGCCGTTAACGTTAATCTGGTATTTCGCCAGCTCCAGCGCCAGGCTCTTGGTCAGGCCGATGGTGCCCCATTTGGCGGCGGAATAGGCCGAACTGCCCTTTACGCCATGGGTGCCGGCCAGCGAGCAAAAGATAACGATTCGGCCGCCCTTGCCCCGCGCCACCATGTCTCTGGCGGCAGCTTTACAGATTAAGAACGAGCCTGTCAGGTCGATATCGATGACCGAGCGGATATCTTTTTCCGGAAGGTCGATAAGGTTGACGCCGACCGGGCCGCGGATAGCGGCGGCATGAACGAGGATGTCTACTTTCTTGAATTTCTTCAGGGCTTTTGTCATGCCTTCATCGATACTTTTGCTATCGTTGATATCCATCGTCAGCGCCAGGCCTCTTTTACCGAGCTCCTCGATTTCCTTAACGATTTCATCGAGGCCGCCCCAGTTTTCATCCCCGGGGAACATGCTCTTCGGCGCGGCAAATTTATCCGTAACGATGACATCCGCCCCTTCTTTAGCCATCCTCAAGGCGATGGCGTGCCCCATGCCCCGTTTGCTAGCGGCCCCGGTAACCATGGCGACTTTTCCCTTCAGGCTGCTCATGATATTTAGACTCCTTACTGCAATAATAAACCGTGTCATTATTATACAATATTCAAAACAATTATTATAACATTAATTTGTTAACTCAAAAAGCCTGCCCCGTTCACGGTGAACCGTTCAGGGTGAACCCGTACAACGATACGGGGTCAAAACGCAAAACCATATCTTAAAGATAAAAACTATTTGTCATCCCCGCGAAAGCGGGGATCCACTTAAAGGCGGTAATGACAGTCTGGTTTCATTGATGGATTCCCGATTGGATCGGGAATGACAAGCTAAAAGATTTGATTTTTTATCTGTGTTTTTGATTTTTGATTTTTGAGATTTGAGATAATATCCCACTTGTTACTTTCCCTTATAATCATGTATATTGGATTAACATCTTATCCCGTTTTTACATTAAAGGAGACTTTCATGTTATTGAAAAACAGGGTCGCCATCGTCACCGGAGGTGCGAAAGGAATCGGGCGGGCGATATCGCTTGGCTTTGCGAAGGAAGGCTGCGATGTCGTCATCAACGCCATGCACATCGAAGGCGCAGAAAAAGTCGCCAAGGAAGTTAAAGCTTTGGGCCGGAAAGCAATCGCGATTGCGGCGGACGTTTCCGATGTCAAACAGGTAAACGACATGGTGGCGCGGACGATAAAAGAATTCAAGAAAATCGATATTCTGGTAAATAATGCCGGCGGTGTGGCCGGCGATGCGAAAATAGAAGAAACCAGCGATGAAGCCTGGAACCGGGTCATCGCGGTAAATTTAACCGGGCAATTTTTAATGTGCCGGGCGGTTATCCCCTGGATGAGGAAGAACAAATATGGCAAAATCATCAACGTTTCTTCCATGGGCGCCATTCATCCGCCCGCCCCAATCGTCCATTACCATGCGGCGAAGGGCGGGGTGCTGGGGCTAACGACCAACCTTGCCCTGGAACTGGCGAAAGAGAACATTACCGTCAACGCCATTCTACCCGGGCCGATCAAGTCCGAGTTTTTCACCGAGATGTTCAAGGGCAAGTCCGATGAGGAAGCTAACGCCTTTTTCAAGATGCTGGATAAAAAGGTGCCGATGAACCGGATGGGCATGCCGGACGAAATCGCCGGGGTGGCTTTATTCCTGGCCTCCGATATGTCCTCTTACGTTACCGGGGAGGCCATTAACGTGGGCGGCGGGTTGCCCTTAAGCCCGATGGAGTAAATACCCTCTGTCATTCTGAGTGCAGCGAAGAATCTCGGTTTGGGGTGGGATAAAAAGTAGCCGTAAGCTAAATCTAAAACGGGTGTTCGTTATTGGTGAATAATGACGATAATCGGACATATTGTATTTATTGGTGGAATTATTTTTTCCATATGGGCAATAAGAAAAACATGGTCAAAAAATTATAAAGATTACATTACACCCAAGCTTAAAAATATGCCTAATTTTTTCATCTGGCCTGCATCAAAAGACCCGGATGATTTTGTTTCATTTGAGAGATTTTTTTCCATTCTTCTTCTTATCTGCTTTGTTATTGTAGAAATAGTGAATATTGTTAAATGAATTCCATCTAGATTATTTCCTATACCCGGTATTATCGTTATTTCCCCGGAAAGTAGGCCAGCCGGCACCATGCAGATAGTTTTGCCCATTAAAAAATTAAAAACATTACTATATTTCATCAATCTCAACTCAAAGCTAAATTGTGACAAAATCCCGTTGACAATAATAGAACATTTGTACTATTATTATTCCGCACTATCTGTCCTCCCTTTCCTTGCTAGCGGGGAAAGGGAGTTAGAGGGATAGGGGTCGGGAAAAGCACCTTAACAACTTAATAAATCCGGTAGCACAGACGTCCCCGCCTGTGAGTTGTCATTCCCGATCTAATCGGGAATCCATTTATGCCGCTTTAAGAGATTATTCGGTCGTACTGAGTGGCGTCAGTTGATAAAGGATACATCGTCCTCCCTTTTAAGGGAGGAGACGAAGAGGATTTGGGCGGTGAAACCAATTGCTAACCGCTAATCGCCAATAGCTAACTGCTAATAAAATCGAATATTCGAATAGCCGGGGAAATGAAGCTAATTTACCATAAATCGAATAACGAATCTTTAGCTTCAACCGCGCTCAAAAAATATTCGTTAAAAAAAGATTACTTAAAAATCGAAGTTTTTACAAAACGAATCGAAGCTAAAAGGTGAAGCCGTTATCTGTCCTCTTTATCTTAAAATGTCCTGATTTTGTAACTTTTCCTATCCGGATGTTGTGACTTTTCCATATCGAAGCCACCAGAATGTAGCCAAAGGGGGGAATTAACATGGCTACGATACTGCTTAAAATTGAACACGAGGAAGGTAAATCTAACGGCTATGACAGCACAAAACTTTTTACTCAATACTGGCAGATGAAAGATGCCCCGTACCGGAGTGTTGTTATTATTTTACACGGCCTTAAAGACCATTCCGGGCGCTATACGGAACTGGCGGAAATGCTGGCGCAGCACGGGTTTACCGTTCATGCTTATGACATGCGGGGGCACGGCCGCTCCGAAGGATTAAAGGCTTATGTGGAACACTTTGACGACCTGATTAAAGACCTGCAAATATTCGCGGGAAACCTGCGCCGGAAGTATCCCGGCCTTCCGTTATTTATTTTCGGGCACAGCATGGGCGGCACCACGGTTACTTTATCGGTCGTCAGGCACGTCATCGAATTTCAGGGCGTCGTGCTTTCCGCCGCAGCCTTGATACCGGGCGAGAGCATCTCGCCGGCGCTTGCCCGCGTGACCGGGCTTTTAAGCAATGTCGCGCCGCACCTGCCGTTGATGGACCTGCCCGACAAGAATTTTTCAAGAGACCCAGCTGTAGTAACGGCCATGTCCGCCGACCCTTATATCTACCAGAAAAACGCGCCGCTACGTACCGCCGCCCAATTGCTTGATGCCATGGAGCAAATACAATCCAATATCGGGCTATTTAATGCCCCGGTCCTGATTCTCCACGGCGCCGCCGACCAGCTTACCAACCCCGCCGGCAGCAAATAATTGGCGGATTTATCCGGCTCAAAAGACAAGACGCTCATTCTATACCCCGGCCTGGTGCACGACCTGGTCCACGAACCGGAAAAAGCCAAAGTCATATCGGATATTACCGCCTGGCTCGAGGCCAGAAGCCCGATGAAAATTTAACAAAAAAGGGCGGGCTTTTCGCCCGCCCCGGGAAAAGCCTCCTTGTCTCCTCCCTAGACAGGGAGTGACAATCCATCGGGTCATGATGCGAGATTTATTGTAAAAGAGGCAAACAACGTTCCCCTTGTCAAAGCGCCTGTCCCGTACTTGATACGGGAGGAAGCCGAAGAGGATTCGCAGGGGAAAAGGGAAGGTGGGTTACGCTTTCGCTTCGCCCGCCCCAACTGTTAACCGTAGACTGTTAACTATTTACCTATATATTTCAGCGCGTTCCTCCCGGCGATACGGCCGGTATTCATCGCAAAAGCGGAGGCAAGCCCGGAGGAGGTCTTAATCGGGTAGCTGTCGCCGTACATGCCTCCCGCATCGAACCCGGTCGCGTAAAGGCCGGGGATAACGGCATCTTTTTTATCGATTACTTCCGTCTTCTCATTTATCTTGATGCCGCCCATCGTCCCCAGGAAAACCGTACGGGCTTTAACGGCGTAAAACTTGGGAGTTTTTATCGCGAAGAGATACCTGGGGTCTTTGGCGAAAAGGTCGTCATGGTGCTTATCGCAAAATGAGTTATACTCATCCAGCGTGGCCTTCAAAGTGGCCGGGTTGACGCCCATTTTCCCCGCCAGCTCTTCCACGGTATCCCCGGCAAAAATCTCGGTGCTGCCTCTTCCCAGCGCGGCATTCAAATCGCGGTAAAAATCAGACGGTTTAGCGCCGGCCGGGCAGTTGATATTAACACCTTTGTCGATACCTTTAGCCAGGATACGCTGGACAACAACATCGTTGAAGACGGTAAAGGTATAGCCTTCTTTGTTCTTCCCGGCCACGTTGCCGACCGAGGCATCGTAAAAACCCACCGCTTCATCGCAGAAACGTTCGCCTTTAGCGTTGACCCACAGGTCCGGTTGAACGACTACAAACTCTATCTGGTTGCCGATATTGAACTCCGGCGCAATCGGCCCGGCGCGGTAAAGCTCAAGTAAACTGATATTCTCTTCCGCCGCCCCGGCTTCCCAGGCCATGCGGATGCCGTCACCCGTTTTATCCACATTGCCGATGGTGATGAGGTTGACATCCAGGTCGAACCCGGTGTATTTCTTTATCCACTCCTTGTTATTGGCGTAACCTCCGGTAGCAATGATGACCGCTTTGGCGCTGACGGGGACATCCTCCCCTTCTACGTCCGCGATAACACCGGTAACGCGGTTGCCCTGCTTGACAAGCCTTTTTACCGGCATGGCCAGTTGTAAAATAACACCCTTTTCTTTGGCTTTAGTCGTTAAAGCTTTCACGACTGCCTCGCCCTTGCCTTTGATAACATGATAGGTGCGCGGCGCATCCGGCATATTGATGGTGGCGTCGATAAAGACGATGCCCTGCCGCTGCAGCCAGGTAATCGTAGAGCCGGATTGATTCACCACCGCCCGGACGAGCCGCGGGTTGGCGCGCCAGTGGCTGTATTCCATGATGCCTTTAAACGCCTGGTCGCAGGTATAATCGATATACCTTTCCCGCTGCATGGCGCTTTCCACGGCAAAGGTGCCCTCAAAAAAGTTGGAGGTGCCGCCGGGAGAACGTTCTTTTTCAAAGATAATTACTTTGGCGCCGCCTTCGGCGGCCGTTAATGCCGCCGCCAGCCCTGCCGCCCCGGACCCGATAACGATAACATCAGTTTGTGTGGGCATCTGGTTCATGTTGGCCTCCTGCCGAACTCTTTGTCATTGCGAGCCATCCTTCCGCAGAAAGAGGCGAAGCAATCTCACTGCTCATTAAACAACTCACCGTACAGGTCACGCCATTGTGGATTCATTGAATTAATCAATTCTATTTTGTGTTTTCTCGATCCGCCTTTTATTTGTTTTTCTCTTAAAATAGCACTTTCAATACTTTCTGCGACTTCATAATATACCAATTTACCAACATTGTAACGTTTAGTAAATCCTTTTATTGCCTTTTCTTTATGTTCAAGAACTCTTCGCTGAAGGTCATTTGTTACTCCAACATAAAGGACTTTGTTCCATTTATTCGTCAGTGCATACACGGAATATTGCTTATCCATTTTTATGAGATTGCCGCGCCTTTCGTCCTCCCGCGGAAGGACTCAATGGCTCGCAATGACAAGTTAATATTGGCTCCAGAATTTGATGGGTTTTATTTTTAGCCGCAAATCGCATTGCAGGCACCGTTCCGCTTCACATGCCGCCGTCGCTTCATCAATATCCCGCGCCACCGGGCAGAAACTTTTCACCCTTTCATCCGCCGCAAGAAGCATATCGTCCATACGCTTAAGTTCGGCAAAATCTTCCTTGAGCCCGATTTGTTTCTCCGGTTCTTTTTGTGGGGCAAGTTTTTCATCGAGCATGCCGCTGCCGCCGAGGTACCAGTCTAAAGCTGCCGCCGCTTTACGGCCGGAAGCGATGGACTTGATGACGGAAGACGGCCCGGTTACGGAATCTCCGGCGGCGTAAACTCCCTCACGGCTAGTAGTGAACGTATAAGGGTCTATCTCAATAAGGTTGTTCGGCAGAATGTTCACTCCAAAGTTCACCGGGACGTCCGGCCGCTGGCCGATAGCAAAAATAACCATGTCTGCCGGAATGATATGCTGGGAATTTTCTTTAATTTCTATCTGCGGGTTCCGGTCCTCGTCAAAAGAAAGCGAAGTTACTTCCTGACATTCCACGCCGGTGATTTTACCGTTCTCAACTATAATCCGGGTAAAGGTGCTAGCGGGGAAAATCTCTATCCCTTCGTCCTCGCCCTGTTTAATTTCATCGGCCGTGGCCGGCATCGTTTCTCTCGTTTCCAGGCAGGACATTTTAACTTCCGCCCCCAGCCGGCGCGCCGCCCGGGCGCAATCGAAAGCGACCTTGCCGCCACCCAGCACCAGCACGCTTTTGCCGATTTCAGGCTTTTTGCCGGTATTAATGTCTCTCAAAAAATCCAGGCCGACTAATGCCCCAGAATTATCCGCGCCGGGAATCCGCAGCTTCGAGCCTTTTTGCATCCCCAAAGCCACGATAACGCCATCGAACCCCTGTGAGAAAATCTTTTCCACCGAATCTATGGGTGAATTCGTTTTAATAATGATACCCAAATTTTCCAGGTACTTGATTTCTTTATCGAGCACATTTTTTGGCAGCCGGTATTCCGGTATGCCGTAACCCAGCATACCGCCGGGCTCCGGGGAGCTTTCGAAGACGGTCACGTCATGCCCCAGCCGGAAAAGGCAATAGGCCGCGGTCAGTCCTGCCGGGCCGGAGCCAATGACGGCCGCTTTTTTACCGGTCGTTTGCCGGTTTTCATCTTTTTCCTGATTAACAATGGTATCAAACCCGGCGGCAAAACGTTTCAGTTCCCTGATGGAAACGGACTGATTGATTTCCCCTCTTCTGCAAACGCCTTCACAGGGATGGTCGCAGACATAGCCGAGCACCAGCGGGAAAGGCGCTTTTTCCCGGACCACGGCGGCCGCCGCCGCATAATTTTTCTCCCGGATAAAGCGGAGATAGCGCGGCACGTCGATTTCCGCCGGGCAGGTATACCGGCAGGGAAGCAGAGCAGCTTTTCTGCTCTTGCCTTTGGTCAGTTCCGGTTTATCCATAATGGCGCCGGAGGGACAGACTTCGGCGCAGGCGCCGCAAAACCGGCAACCGGCATCCGCCAGCGATTTATCATCAGCCCGGCCGATATATTTATCACCGTTCGGGGCGGTCTTTTCTTCCAGAATACCCACACCGCGCAGTTCTTTACAGGCGCGCACACAGCGCTTGCACAGGACGCATTTATTTGGGTCGATGACGAAAAGGGGGTTGGAAGAATCCACCGGGAAAATCCGCCCATGACCCCTGGGTTTATATTCTTCTTCGCTGATATATTGCTTGAGCGATTGCAGTTCACAATTGAGGTATTTGATACAGGTGCCGCATTCGACGGGGTGGCCGGTTAAAATCTTTTCCATCGCCTCCCGGCGCGCCGCCTTAAGCCGGTCCGATTTTGTCTTAACCACCATTCCTGCAGCGGCAGGGGTGTTGCAGGAAATTACCAGCTCATCCCTGCCCGCAATTTCCACCAGGCACAAGCCGCATTCTCCGGTAGGGGACAGGTCCGGGTGATAGCATAAAAACGGGATATATATGCCGGCATCGAGGGAAGCTTCCAGGACGCTTTTTCCTTCTTCAGTTTCTACTTCACGTCCATCGATATTAAGTTTTATCATTTCCAGAAAACGCTCCGTGTTTGCAGCCCGGGTAAACCATGCCTGAAAAACCAGTGAACCACAAATAATTACAGAAATAAATTGTTACACAATTATATTATATGGCAAAAATGTGAGCAAATTGTAATTGGCTTTCCACGAAAACAAAACAATAAATTGTTAATAAATTGTTTATTGTGTTCATGAAAAATGGTATCATGGTTTATAACATTTCGAAAGAAACCCGATTTCAATAACTGAATACTTTCCAACAATAGTGAGGTGGCTTATGAATTGCTCCAAATGCGGTTCAATCGTCCAGGCCGGCGATAAGTTCTGCGCCAGCTGCGGTGCGCCGGTCAGTTCCCCATATTGCCCAAGCTGCGGCAGCCAGGTAACGGCGGGCGCCGGTTTCTGCCCTAACTGCGGTAAAAGCCTCCGGGGAGCCCCGGCACCACAGCCCCAATATGCACCTCCGGCGGCAGGCCCAACGAATAAAAACGTCCCGGCCGGTGAATCGGTAATCATGGATACCGGCACTTTCCCGATATCCTACGTTAAAAGCCTCATGAGCTCGATTAACGGGAAACTTTTCCTCACCAACAATTACCTGGTCTTTAAAGCCAGCGCTCTCCAGGGCGTGGGCGGCGTTTCCAGCGGCAGCCTTTTTATTCCCAATCCTAAAGACGCCGCTAAATCAAAGGACCATTTTTCTATCGCACTCAACACCATTACCGCCGTTGAAAGAGGCGCGGTACATATCACCGTTACGTCCGACGGCCAGAAATACAAGTTCGGCGCGATGACGAAGACCAAGGAATGGGAAGAGGCGATTAACCGGGCCAGGGGCCAATCATAACTTCCGGCTAAGCAAAAAACATAAGAAAGGACATTATCTATGGGTTTCCTTAGTTTTATTATAGCTTTTATCGTCGTATTTGCCATCGGCATGGGGATACGATATCTCATTAAGAAATCGACGAAGAAAGCATCTGGCGGCGGGAACGTCACCATCAAACCGCAGATCAACATCGGGCAAAATAACGCAGCCCCGCCGCCGGCGGATCGCTCTGCTTTTTGTCCCGACTGCGGTACCAAGCTGGATGGCGATTCCGCTTTTTGCGGCAACTGCGGCGCTAAAGTGGGATAAGCTTTAGTTTACAGCGGCAACCGTTTACAAGCACTTATTACCATTTACATATACTCAACGCCGTTGACGAAAATATTTCATCTTAAAGAGACTTAAATTAACGTTAAACGTATTGTTTTAGTCAAAAACTTCAAATGGCCCGGGCTTTTTGCCGGGCTGGTTCTTTTCATCCTGCTTTTCCTCCCCATACTTCCTGTTTATGCGGACGGGCCTTCTGTTAAAATCTTAGCACCGATCGCCGGCGAAACGGTGAATCTCGATTATAACTCTTTCAATGTTAAAATAACTTATCACGTAGATGTTGAAAAAAACGCCGGGACAATCTCGGTAGATTTTTACAACAGTACTTTCGGCACAAGACACCTTGAAGAAGTCTCGAGGGCTGCATATAACTCTTCAGGCATATATCCATGTACATTCACGTATGAATCAAACGTCTGGGTACCGGACCCCCCGCCGGGTATCTATAAAATCCGGGCGGAATACTGGAGCCATAAACTCGTGCCCGGCACTGCAAACGAATATGTACCCGATAAAGTGTTGGCAGTCGATGAAATATCTATCACCATTGCCGGGGATATTACCACTATCCCGCCAACCACAGCCCTACCCACAACTATCGAAACTACACAAGCCCCGAAACCTGATGTTAGCTCGATTTACGTTTATTCCAGCCCCGGCGATGCCGAGATTTGGATTAACGGCATTCACAAGGTCAACACCAATTTCGATTCGAATAGCCCCTTCGGCTTCACCGACCTCACACCGGGCACTTATTATGTCACGCTGCGTAAACAGGGTTATGTAGACTATGCGGAAACGGTCAACCTTAATGCCAAGCAGATTTATGATGTCAGGGGCATTCTCCAGCAGGGCATCACCCCTACCGGCTGGGTCGTCATAAACAGCATACCCGCCGATGCAAATGCTTTGATTAACGATAAACAGATTACATATATATCCGGCATACCTTTAATGAACATCCCGCCCGGTAAGTACGATATAAGTCAAAAAAAAGACGGCTATGAAGACTGGACCGATACCATTACTGTTACCGGCGGGCAGATTACCGAGGTGAATGCCGAACTGCCGCTCAAAGGCGGGGTTCCTGTTGTGCCGATCGTTGGAGGCGCCGCCGGAGTTTTAGTGATAGGCGGCGGCATCGGCCTTTTAAGAATGCGGGGAAGAGGGGCGGCGGTGGCCACACAAGACCTCTATAAAGAATGGTGGAACAGCGCTACGCCAGCCCAGCAGAAAGACTGGCAGAGCTTTGATAATTTCCTTAATAACCGCATGGGCGCACCTTATCTGACTACCTACCAGGACACGTACAGCCGGCCTTCCTGGGGTTCCGCTTATACTTCCTGGCAAAAGGAAGTTACGTGCGGTTCTAAAGAATCTTTCGAGGACTGGGTAAAACGGCAATACGCCAACCAGCAAATGACCGATGACATGATGGCGCGGGCGGTAGCCAATAAGTCCCGCCCTCAAGAGATTGTTGAGGCCACGGATAATTATGCACGCTTCGTGCAGCTGACCCGGATGAAACAGGCCGTCGCCGGGGACAAAAATCTCTCCGATTTTGTGGAACGCGCCGGAGATGCCATTACCAAAGACGGCATTGTCGATGCAAATAAATTCAGCCAGCTGGAGCACGATGTAAAATCGTGGATTGTCCGGGACAAGATTATCCAGGACGGGCCGGACTACACCTACCAGGATGCCGTTTTTGATACCTCCAATAGCATCATCTTCAGGCTGGGCGCCGCTTACCTTACCGGCGGCTATTCTGAAATGGTACTGAATCCCATATCCGCCCTGGGGACCATGCGTAATTCCATTATGCAGGGCGATTCCAACGCCTGGGCGGTCACCAAAGGTTTCCTGCAGTCCGGCTTCGAAATGGCGCTTGGCGAGACAGGAAGATTGTTTAAAAACCCGGGCCTGGCCGTCGAGGGCGCCAGTGAAGCGGAGAACCTGGTAAAACTTTCCCGGGTAAATAAAAACCTTGCCTCCGAGTTATCTACCTTTAATGAAATGGCGCAACAGGGCGAAGAGCAAATAACCCGTGATGCCTTCATGAAAAGTTCCGAAGTAGCAAAAGTCGGTAAAACCGGTTCCTATGAACTCAACGACATGGAAAAGAGGCTCCTTAAACTAAATAACAACCCGGAATTCCGTCAGGCTTTATCCGAAAATTCCGAACTTATACCGGACAGGCTGAACGAAATCATGGGCACGGCTAAACAAAAAGCCTACCAGAATGCCCGTAACCAGGCCGTTGCTGATGTGATGAAGCAGATGGAGCAAGACGGTATCAATACTGCCGATAAATCTTATTTCATTAAACAGACCGGTACTCATGCCCAGCCCGGCAACCACGGCTGGAACTCTTTGAAGAGTGATTTCGACCATTCCGTCAATTTCGATGATGCAAAATATAACCAGCTCTACGAGCAAAGGTTCGACGCGAGCCTTGAAGCGCAGGGCACCACCTCCAAGGCCATTGACGCCAATGTTTACGGCAAAGGAACGAGTTCCCGCGGGGAATATACCGGCGGCGCCCAAAAATTCGTCACACATTATAACGAGACCAGCGGTTCCGATATTATGGTACGTAACGATAAAGGCGTTACAACCATCACCCGGGAAACACCCCAGTCATCCACGTCCCTGCTTTCCCGCATGGACGCTGATGATGTCAAGACAGCGCAGCAAAATTACCAGAACTTTTTCAAGAAAGACCTTGCCAAAGCCGGCGGTAATATCGATAACCAGATTATGAACGCCTCCAAGACGGTTTCCCGCAGTTCCGGGCAATACAGTGCGAGCTATGTAGAAAATTTCCAGAAGACCGGCACGGCAAGTTATAACCCCCCTTCTGCGGCCAAAGTTGCCGACCTTATAAAAAAACAGGGGTATTCCGTGGATGATGCTATAAAAAAGGTGGGTTACGGCGGCAGCAAACAGCAGCTTTTACTGGACTTTGCACAGTTGTTGGGGGTGAAATTATGAAAAGTAAGCGGGCGGTCCGGATAAAGCTGGCAGCGGCCTTTTTGATAGCCTTATTTTGTTCTTTGATTGGGCTTGCCGGGGCCGCGCTGGCAGACAGTACAATTTCAATTAATGCTCCGTCAGCTGGCAGCGCCATCGGGCCCGGACCGTTCACCATAAGTGTGAGTTTCTCCACGGACGATTCCGCTAATTATATGGTTTACGCCGGCTGGTCTGACGTCAGCCTCGGCGCTGGCGGAGAATCTTTTCAACAGCCGGTTGCGGGAAAGTCGGGGAGCGTGTCTTTCAACGCTAACGCGTCAGGATATGGTTCCGGGCGTTACAGGGTGACGGCGCATATCGTTAACGCCGATTATATTCCGGCCGCGCCGATTCTAGCTTCAACCCAGGCTGATTTTTTTATCGATACCGGTGCTGGTAGCCCGGGGCCGATTACCTCCGGCATCCCGGCCACCGATAGTTCATCATCAAACGGCGGTCTGATTGCCGGTATCATCGCCGGGGGCGCGATTTTGTTATCGGCTGGCGGGCTTTTAATCAGGAGAATGATGACGCCGGTCAAACCCAAAGCACCGGCGCCGAAACCAGGACCGAAAATTCAATACCGGGAAGCCGAGACGGTCGAGGAAGCTGCCGCGCGCCTGGCCGCCTCAAAGCGTAACGGCGAACTCCTGAAAAAGTATTATAAAGACAGAGACCTGATCTGGAAAGATGACAAAATGCTCGACTACGTCGATGGCATGAAGGATAAAGTCATCGGAAAAGACGGGCAGATAAATGAAGCAAATCTCGCTAAAATGGAGGGCGCGTTAAAATATTGGGTGAACCGGGATGTTAATACGCCCCAGGTACCGGACTACACCTCCTCGGACGCTTACCTGGATACGGTCAACCAGGCATCGCATAATATTATCATCCGGAGCGGTATGGCATACCTTACCGGCGGCTACTCGGAAATCGCCATGAACCCCATCGCGGCCGTCTCCACCATGCGGGCAGACATCAATGAAGACATGTCCACTTTAAGGTCTGTCGCCGGCGGTCTTGGCGAATCCGGTTTCTCCCTGCTGTTAGGTGAAAGCGGACGCCTGGTCAAGTATGCCAAACCCTATTATGACGCCTGGCAAAAAAGCCGGGCTATAGCTAATTTCGCTGAAGTGAATCCCGATATCGCCCACGATATTTCTACCATCGACCAGCTTGCCCGGCCGGGAGGGACAACCCGTGACGCTTTTATGAAAAGCACGGAAGTGGTCACGGTAGGGGAAGATGCTGCGGCGGAACTCACCCATGCGGAAAAGCTGGTGCTGGAGCTTAATAATAATCCGGTTGCCAGGAAGATATTGGCGGAAAATTCCGATATTATGCCTGATGCGGTCAAGGAAGCCATGGGCGTGGCCAAGCAGAAGGCCTATGAAAATGCCCGCAACGCTGCCATTAAAGACGTGATAGACCAGATGGGTCAAGAAGGGATAATGCCCAAGGAGCCCATTTTCCTGCAGCAGACCGGAACACACGCCCGGCCGGGCAATCCCGCCTGGAATTCTTTAAAAAGCGACTTCGACCATACGGTGGACTTCGGGGACTCCCGGCTTAATGAACTTTATGAGCAAAGGCTCAACACCCACCTCGGTCCCAGGGCACTTCCGGTGCGGCCATGGATGCCAACGTCTACGGGGCAGGAACGAGCTCGCACGGCGCGTATAGCGGCGGGGCGATGAAATTCGTGGAGAATTATAACCAGGGTTCCGGCAGCCAGGTAATGATACGCGTCAAGGATGGCGTGACTACCATCAGCCGGGAAGAGCCGCAGCAAATAGATTCACTTCTTTCCACCATGAGTAAAGAGGATGTCGCCAGCGCCAGAGGCAATTACCAGCAATTCTTCCAAAAGAGCCTCGATAAAGGCGGCGGCCTGGATAATATGATAAAAAACACCTCGAAAGAGGTCTCACGTACGGGCAAACTGGATGTAGTGCAAAACTTCCAGGAGACCGGTAAGATAAGTAATTCCCAGCCGCACCCGGCCGCCAGAGTGGCTTCTCTCATCAAAGAAAAGGGGATGTCGGTCGACACCGCGATGCAAAAAGCCGGCTATGGCGGCAGTAAAGAGCAGCTGCTGGCCGATTATAAAAAAATAGTAGGGTTATAATATGGTAAAAAAATACTTTAACATCGCCCGGCGGAAATCGAGTTTCCGCTATTTAACATCATTATTTATTATTGCCTTTATTCCAGTCCTATTGGCAATCCCGCTTTTGTCAGTAAACCCTGCACAAGCCGATAGCCTGGGCCAGATTAAAATTACATCGCCTTCAGCCGGGGACACGCTGGGCTCCGGGAGTTTCCAGGTAACCGCCTCTTACTCCATCAATGATATTACTGTGAGTGATAGCTGGGGAGTCGTTGAACTAATTTACGACCCGGCTTTATTAGCTCAGGAAAATACCTCAACCGATGTCATATCTTTGCTGGGCCTGGGTGAAACTAAAGGCATCAATGAAAGCAGCGGTACGGTTTCTTTTGATGAGAGCTTTGCGTCCGGAAATGGAAACCCCGAAGATTTAACCATAACAGTCGTACTTTATTATTATACTAAGATACATCCAAATGACCCGGTTGGGGTTCCCGTGGAAGCCGCGCGTAATGAAATCATCATTCATTTCCTTCCCTCAGCCGCCCCAACTTCCAGCCCCGGGTCTATTTACGTCAGCTCTGACCCCGGTAACGCTCAAATATATATTAACGGCAAATACCAGACGGATACCCAGTCCAGTATCGATAACCCCTTCGGTTTCACCGACCTTACGCCGGGGCAATATACCATTACTTTAAAGAAAGACGGCTACCAGGACTACACCGAGGTTGTCAATCTTCAACCCAATGAAATACATACCATCAAAGCAGAGATGAAGGAGGGTGTAACATCGACCGGCTGGATACAGGTCAACAGCGACCCCGCCGGAGTTGATATTTATATGCTGGGCCAGAATATGGGTGTATCACCTAAGCTTTTTACCGGCGTCACACCCGGCACCTATGAAATAACGCTGAAAAAATCCGGCTATGAAGACTGGACCGATATGATTACCGTTACCGCCGGTCAGACGACCACGGTCAACGCGGAACTGCCGCAGTCTTCCAGCGGCGGTGGTTTCCCTGTCGGCGGTGTGGTTGGAGGTGCGGCGGCCATAGCGGTGGTTGGCGGCGGTATTGCATTGTTAAGGGGGCGGATGAAGGGCACCGCGGTCCAAACGCCGCCGGTCACTAAGGACCTTTACCAGCAATGGTGGGACAGCGCTACCCCGACCCAGCGCGGCAACTGGAACAGCTTTGATGATTACCTCAATTCAAAGATGGGCACGCCGCTGAAGGGTTATGTTAATGAATACGGCAATCCTTCATGGTCATCGGCTTACAACTCATGGAAAAAAGAAGCCGCCGGGACCGGTGAATCTTTCGAGGACTGGGCCAGGCGGCAGTCCGGCAACCAGAGCATTTCCCAGCAGGGGGATGACTGGTTCGAAAGAAATAAAAACGTCCGCGATCCAGGCATTGCTGAAGCCGGTGATGATTATGCCCGCTTTGTGCGGCTGAACAAGCTTAAAGACATCGTTGCAGGTGATAAAACGTTATCCGAGTTCGTGAACAATGCCGGCCAAAGCATGTTGAAAGACGGCAAAGTCGATCCCAACGAACTCGCCCGACTTGAAGGCGACCTTAAACACTGGATTGTCCGCGATAAAATCATCCAGGGTGACCCGGACTACACCTACCAGGATGCCGTTTTCGATACCGCCGGCAACCCCGTTTTCAGAATAGGCGCCGCTTATCTTACCGGCGGCTATTCCGAAATGGCACTGAATCCTATATCCGCCCTGGGGACCATGCGTAATTCCATCATGCAGGGCGATTCTACCGGCTGGGCGGTGGCGAAAGGTTTCGGGCAATCCACTTTTGAGCTGGGACTTGGCGAGGTTAACCGCCTCGGCAGTTATTTAAAAGGCGGCGGAGGCGCTGCCGGCGCGGCTGAAGAAGCCGGAGAGGCGATAAGTTCCGGCCTTAAAAATGAGCTTTCCACGGTTAACCAGCTTGCCAGGCAGGAAGCCCAGGTGACCCGTAATGCCTTTATGAAAAGCTCTGAAGTGGCGAAAGCAGGCGAAACATCCGCTTATAAGCTTACTGCTGCGGAACAGAAAGCCTTAGAGCTTAATAACAGTGCCGATTTCCGCTCTGCGATGGCTAAAAACTCCAGTTCCGTTTCATCCGATGTTAAGGAAATCATGGGCACCGCCAAGCAAAAGGTCTACCAGAACGCCCGCAATAACGCTATCGATGATGTGATGAAACAGATGGAGAAAGACGGTATTAACACCTCTGATAAGACTTTTATTCTCAAGCAGACCGGTACTCATGCCCAGCCCGGCAACCCCGGCTGGAACTCGATGAAAAGCGACTTCGACCATACGGTTGATTTCAGCGATGCCAGGTATAACAAGCTTTACGAACAGCAATTAAACACCCACCTCAAAGCCCAGGGCACTTCCGCCAAAGCCCTGGATGTCAACGTTTACGGCGAAGGCACTTCCTCGCAGGGCGCTTATAAGGGCGGCGCCATGAAATTCGTCGAGCATTATAACCAGACCACCGGCAGCGATATTATGGTGCGCAACGTTAACGGTACAACTCACATTACCTACGAAACGCCGCAGACATCGTCCTCATTGCTCGGTAAAATGAACCAGGGTGATGTGGCTTCCGCCCACACTAACTACCAGAACTTTTTCCAGAAAGATATTTCCAAAGCCGGCGACCTTAACAGCCAGGTCGTCAACGGCGCCAAGACCATTTCCCGCGATGCCGGGAAAAACGGCATACAGTCTGTCAATAACTACCTGCAAACCGGTAAAGTAAATTACCAGCCGCCGCCCGCCGCTCAAGTGGCCGACCGCATTAAAAACCTCGGTGAGACACCGCAGCAAGCCATGAAAAATGTCGGTTACAATGGCAGCACGCAGCAGCTTTTTAACGACTTTAAAAATATTTTGGGGGTAAAGTAACATGGTAAATAATAACGCTTCCGCAAACGTAACCCGGGGTACCGTCTCCAACGGTGAAATGCTGGCGATTCTCAACACCGCCGGGCTGAAGACCGCTAAAATATCACCGCTGGCTCAGATAAAAGGCCAGCCGGCGCCGGCGGACGCCCGCAAATTGCAGTCCGCTGGGTTGACTGATAATTCCGGACGCCCTACCGCGGCTTTCCAGGAGGCATTAACGATTCTCGCCAACCCCGCAACGGAAATAGACCTTATCTGGGGCAGCCCGGACGGCATCAGCCTTAGCACAGTCTATGCCGCCGCCGGACAGGACAAAATGGTGGCCTTCACGAGTTCGGACAGCTCGAATAATATTTCGTTTTTCCTTTCGCCGCAGGACATCACCGACCTGCTGACGCAACGACTGGTATTTGCGGAGATTAAAAATATCGCGCCGCTTAATGCCGAGATTACCCCCGCGGCCCTGCCGGCCCTGTTCGGCGCGCTTGACATTTACCGCGAGTCCCAGCTGCGCGCGGCGCTGGAACGCCGCCAGGAAATCGCTGTAACCATCGAGGTGGAAGAGCTAAACAGGATCGTGCAGGAAGCCAAGACGGAGACCAACTTCAGCTGGTATGCGCCGGTGGCTTATAACATCATCCCGGTCGGTACGGCCATAACCGAATCAGCCGTTAACGATGGGCTAAAGACATTGAAAAATGAAGGACTTATCGGCTCCGGCGGCGAATTAAGCAGCACCCTGAACACCTTTGCCAGCCGGGCTTTCCCCATTGCCGGATTTTTCGGGATTAAAGTCCTCACGGTGAGCGCCAATTCAGCCGAAAAGACACAATTTGCTTTGTTCCGGGGCATTTCCACACTGCTCCTCGTGCAATTGACATCGGATAACGGCAAGGACCGCGCCCTGGTCAGTTCCATTTCCACTTCCCAGTTGCCGGAGCTTTTGTTTAACCTTTCCACCCGTCCGTTCGAGGTCCCGCCGGCACAACCCGCCGCCCAGCCTGCCGCGCCGCCGGCCGCCGTCAACACGGTTTTTTGCAGTAAATGCGGCACCAGGAATGACGCCAAGGCTAAATTCTGCAGTAAATGCGGCGCAACCCTGGCGGCAGCAACCGCCGCACAACCAGGTTCCAAGTTTTGCGGCAAGTGCGGCAGCCCGGTAAAACCCGGCATTAAGTTCTGCGATAAGTGCGGCGCCCCGGTAAAGTAAGACTATCTCAACTGCACAAGTTTATCGTTGAAAAAACAAAGCCCCCGGAGCGTTACACCGGGGGCTTACCTATTCAGGGGCTTATTTATTTATGGGCAAATTTTTTAAAGCCCATTGCGGCACCGGCGGAACATACTGCTGAACAGGAGGAGGTCCCACCGGACCATTCGTATCTGCGGCAGACGGCGCCGGTGTATTTGTATCTGTATTAGCCGGCGATGCAGCGGCCACACCTGCATTAGCAGCGCCCTAGATTGCCTTTTCCAGTGAGTAAGGACTGGAGAAATCATCAAGGTTTGTTTCGTATCCCCACACCCCGCCCAGCCCGATACTTATCGCCCAGGCCACTTTTTGAGCGACCAGGGACGGGCCGTTCCAGCAGATGTTTCCCATCTGATTAGCATCCGGCGATAGAGACGGGTTTTGCTGCAGCCAACTGCTGTGGGAACCCCACCAGCTAAACCCATTATAGACCGCTAAATTCATCCCCAGGTAGAGCCTGGAGGGGGAGAACCCGGCACTGATCCAGCCGTTCACCGTCTGGGCTATCATGTCCATGCTCCCGTAGGCCGGCACGGTCCAGTAGTCGTAAGTCATCAGGCTTACAAAATTGATGTCCGCTTGAGCGGCAGGAGGAATGTTGGGGAGGTATGGGGCACCGCTACACCGTCTTCATCGGGCCAGCTGCCTACCGGGGTAATGATTTTCGAAGGCCCCAGTTGCGCCCTTAGCTCTGAAAGAAAACTCCCGTAGTCGGCAATCTCCGCCTGGCTGAAGGGGTACGTTTCCCAATCGATGGCGATACCGTCGAGGTTTTTCGCGGCAACTTTGGCCGCCAGATTCGCGACAAGGGTGTTTCTCAATCCGGCGTCGGCCATAATGGCGGAGAGGTTGGGCATCGAGGGGTCCGAACCGCCGTAAATACAGGCAATCGCTGGCTTACCATGGGCGTGGGCGGCGGCCACAAAGGCATCCACCTGGCTCGCTTCGTCAAAGCCATTCTGCACCTTAAGCGTGGGGTCGGTAGCGCCGGACACGATGTAATTCTGCCAGATGACCATGCTGAAATAGTCCCAGTCCATCGTGTTCAGGACATTATTGGCGACTCCCCATATAGTAACCCATCCCACATCCGCGATCCCGGCATCGGCATTTACTTGTTCCGGCTTAGCTATACCGAAGGTAAGAAAACCGGAAATTACCAGGAGGGCTGCTAATACATACGCAGCTAGTTTTGTGGAGATTTTGCTCATTCGTTGTCTCCTTTCCGTAGTTTTCGCATTATGCCATAACAGGGGTACACACTTACAAATAATTAAGTGATACGCCATCCTGGTTGCAGGTATTTCTAAAAGCATCTACATACGTTCTACACTAATGCCGTTTTTTAGCGGCATAGCGCCGTTACTAACAATTGACAGGCTCTTTTTCAAGAACTACACTCAAAAATAAATCTGAAAACCGGGAGGCGTGGCAATTCCTGGATTAACGTAAACCACTAAAAGATATTGCCGTGTCACTATTTCCCGGCAATGAAATATCGCCTATTCTTCCTGCTCAACATTGAACCGCCATATTTTTCGTAATAGAATAAAGCTGAAGAGTATAAACAATCATATGGAGGTGGACCATGCCGGAACATCCTTTGAAAATCTATGAAAACCTGGACCCGAAACTCCTGAAATTAATCACCAGCAACCAGGAGCTTGCCCTGGCGGACGGCGCCCTACCCAGGAAATTCAAGCTGTTAATCGCCATGGTGCTGGATGCCGTTAACGGGGCGGCGGAAGGCGTCCAGTCTCTTGCCGGGCAGGCACTGAAAGCCGGCGCGACCAAGGAAGAAATCGCCGAGGCGTTAAGGGTGGCCCAGTATATTTGCGGCGTGGGCTGCGTTTATACCGCCGCCCGGGCTCTAAACGAAGTTTTTAAGTAAATATAATTATCCAACTCATTCAAAAAAGTGCTAACTAAATTTGCTTTAACGAAACATGTAAAGCGGGAGAGGAAAACCTTATGCCTTTGATGAAAGCGATGCAGATAAGCCAACCGGGCGGCGACTTCGAACTGGTACAGAAAGAAATCCCGGAACCGGGTAAAAACGAGGTGCGCCTTAAGGTGCAGGCCTGCGGGATTTGCCACGGTGATGCCGTCGTGAAAGAAGGGCATTACCCCGGCCTTAAATATCCGCGGGTGCCGGGACATGAAGTCGTTGGGATAATCGAAAAAATGGGCAAAGATGTTTACGGCTGGGAAACCGGGCAGCGGGTGGGAGTCGGCTGGTACGGCGGGCCGTGCCTGAAATGCGAGGCCTGCAAGAGAGGCGACCTTGATAACTGCCGCAGCTCTTTAACGACCGGAATATCTTTTGACGGAGGCTACGCGGAATATATGGCGGCCGCCCGGCAGGCGCTTACACTTATCCCCGATGAATTTAAGTCGTTGGAAGCAGCGCCTTTGTTTTGCGCCGGAAGGACGACATATACCGCCCTGCGCAACAGCGGGGCCAAGGGCGGCGATGTGGTTGCCATCCAGGGCATCGGAGGGCTGGGGCATTTGGCAATACAATTTTCCCGGAAACTCGGCTTCAAGACGGCGGCGCTATCACGCGGGGAAGAGAAAAAGAAACTGGCTTTAAAGCTCGGCGCGCATGTTTACATCGATACGGAAACGGCCGACCCGGTAAAAGAGCTGCAAAAATTAGGCGGGGCGAAGGTCATCCTGGCTACCGCGCCAAACGGCAAAGCGATTTCCGGCCTGGTCGGCGGGCTGGGATATGACGGGCAACTGCTCATTGTTTCTGCGCCAAGCGAACCGCTGCAAATATACGCCGGGCAGCTATTCGGCGGCCGGAAATCAATCAGGGGATGGGTGGCCGGCGGTTCCGACAGCCCAGCCGACGACGCCCTGTATTTCAGCCAGCTAACGGGAGTGCTGCCGGTCATCGAGGTATTTCCGCTGGAGGAGGCCGCCACCGCTTTCGAGAAAATGATGACGGCCAAGGTGTATTTCCGCTCCGTCCTGAAAATAAGCGATTAAGTGAAACCGGGGCCCAATAATTACCGCAGGGGAGGTCAAAATGACAGATTTATTAAAGCTGATTCAAGAAAGACAATCGGCCAGAAGGCCTTTCGATGCCGAAAGGCCAATACCCAAACCGGACCTGGAACAGATTTTAGAGGCGGCGCGGTGGACGCCGACCGCCCACAACATGCAGAACTTTGAAATCATCGTCGTCGATGATAAAAAACTGCTCAAATCCATCGCCGGTATCAAATCGCCGACTTCGGAAGAGTTCATCCGGGAAAACTATCAGCAGCTTTCGTTCTCTGAAGAGGAACTGCGCCGCAAAAAGGTCGGGCTTTTAGGTACGATGTTTCCCGCGTCAATGCGAAACCCGGACGCCAGACCGGACAGGAAAGATGCCGGAGAATCGGCCAATTTCCAGGACCGGATGATACCGGCCAGCTCGGCCCTGCTCATCGTGCTTTACGACCCCGCCCGCCGCGCCCCCGCTTCGGAGGGGGATTTTCTCGGCATTATCAGCCTGGGCTGCATGATGGAAAACATGTGGCTTATTGCTAGCTCGCTGGGGATAGGTTTTCACATCGTTAGCTCCATCAGCGCCGCGCCGGTGGAAACCGAGATTAAAAAACTTCTAAAAATACCCAAAAACCTGATGATTGCCTTTTCCGTAAGGCTGGGTTATGCCGCCGGCCCCGTTAAATACCTCCGCGTCCGCCGGGACATCGGAAATTTCGTCCATTATAATAGTTTTGAAAAGATGTACAGTTAGGTATCTTTTAAAAAAGGAGTCCAGAGGAAAAATCCTCTGGCGGGGGCTCCGGGGGTGTCCCCCGGCCCCTCCTCCCCTCTTTTGTAATAGAGGCGCAAGGGGGTTTGGTTAGGAGCTAAATATGTTGATGTCAAAATCAGAAGCGTTGATTTATATTTGGGGTATCTTGGAAGAACGCTGGTTTCTAACTCGTGATAGCGAAGTTAGCAGGTTAGGTAGTGAAGTGTCTCCGGTAGACCGTAAAGGAAAAGATATTTTAATCACTGGTGACCCGGCTGGTTGGGGTGATTGGGAAGAAGCTGTAAATAAAATTACCAATGCCGAGACAATTAATCACATTCAAGCTAAAAAAGCTTTGATTGAATTAATGAAAAAATATAATACAGAAGGATTTCATCTGCAAGAAACAATTGACCATTTTCAAAATGTATTGATAAATCCGGCAGCCTGGGAGAATTACTAAATAGTAATTCTCTTTTTGTTCAAAAATGGATAAAGGAGGTTTAGACCTCCGCTTATTAAGCAGGAGTTGAAACATGGAAAGAAAATACCCGCGCCTGTTTTCCCCCTTTACCATCAGAAATACCACGTTTAAAAACCGGATTATTGCCTCTCCGCTCGGCGACTGGCGGTTTTCTCCCCACAATTTTATTGTCGATTACGCCATCAGCTTTTTTGAGGCCAAAGCGGCCGGCGGCGCGGCGGAAGTGACCTTCGGGCATACGGAAGTGAACGCCGAAGAACCGGACACCGACGGCTTCGGGCTTTATCATAATCTGCGCCAGCGGGAAGGAATTGCGGCCTTGGCCGAACTGGCCGCCGCCATCAAGCAGCACGGCGCGCTGGCCTCGATGCAGTTGAACTACAGCGGTTACTTCGGGCCTTCCGAATCCATCAGCCGCCGCAAAGTCATGCTGGCTATGGCGGAAGAGATCATCGCGGACGGAAAAGCCGATTTCGTGGCGATGTGCCGCGCCCTTGTCGCCGACCCCGAATGGCCGAATAAAGTACGCCGCGGACAGGAAGCTGAAATCCGCCCCTGCCTCGAGTGCTACAACTGCCTGGAAGTCATGCACCACACCCATTACATCGGCTGCGATGTCAACCCCCGCTCGGGGCAGGAACACCGCTTTGGGGAAATTACGCCCGCCAAAAAGCCCCGTAAAGTTATCGTCGTAGGCGGAGGGCCGGCCGGCATGCAGGCCGCCATTACTGCCTCCGAAAGGGGCCACCAGGTAACGCTTTATGAAAAGAGCGGTAAGCTGGGCGGCATCCTGACCATAACGGATAACGACCCGCTGAAAATCCTGGTCCGCCGGTATAAGGACTATCTCGTGCGTCAGGTCAAAGCGGCCGTAGTGACCGTTAAACTCAACACCGAAGCCACGCCGGAAATCGTCGAGTCCCAGCACCCGGATGTCGTCATCGTCGCTGCCGGCTCGTATCACATCATCCCGGACATCCCCGGCATCGGCCTGCCCAACGTTTTCACCGCCATCCAGGCCCATCAGCCCGGGGTTAAACTGGGCAAGAAAGTCGTCATCGTCGGCGGAAACCTGGCCGGCTGCGAGACGGCATTATTCGTCCGCGACCTGGGTAAGGAAGCGACCGTCATCGAGATGATCGACCGGCTCCATGCCGATGCCAATTTCGCGGTCGGGCCATCGATGGAAGAACGGCTGAAGGAGAGCGGCGTACGCGGCATCACCGGCGCGCGCTGTACCGGGATTACCAAAGAGGGAGTACAGGTGTTGCGGGACGGCCAGACTGAAACCATCCCGGCGGACTCGGTCATCCTGGCGGTGGGAATGCGCTCCAACGCGGAGGTCTTCCAGACCATGTACGACTGCGCCCCGGAAGTGATAGCCGTGGGCGATTGCCTCAAGCCCGGCACGATACGGCAGGCCTCACGGACGGGGTATTTTACGGCGAGAGATATTTAAGATTCATGAAACTACCTTCCGGGCACAAGAGAATCCTTAAGCAAGAAATTGAGAAATTTAAAAAAACACCTAGAATTAAATGGTTATTTGCTGAATTAGATCAAAATAGTAACCACAAATATCTTAATTAAAATTTTTGAAAAACGTTATAGTATTTTTCAAGACGTTATAACTATTTGACTATAGAGAATCTATAATCATGAAAACTTGATAAAAAGGGGGTAATTATTACAATAGTACTAAAGTCCTATAGTACTATAGTACTAGTCTAAATACTTACTAATCATACTTAAGTACTAAGGGGATTCCCTAAATTGAACCTTCCATTTCAAGAATTTATGGTGTATGATGCTAATAAAAAGTTGGAATATATCATTATTGACATTATTAAATTAGTTGTGCTAAAATAAAAGTTTTTGGAGTGTTTATTGTCGTAGTGAAAATGGCATTCCTAAAAAAGGAGGTATAGGTAATGCCCATCATTGTCTCAGATCACATTAAAAGAAAAGGGGATGTAAAAGTAACATCAGTACCATCAAAAAAAGTTGAAGAATGTTTGGGTCTATTTAAGGAGAGGATTGAGTTAGAAAGAATAAAAGAGGCACAATTATTTTCTTTTCCTTCAGACAAAACACGTATTCGTATACTTGAATAGTGAATAGGTAAGCTTTAATAATTAACTGATGAAACACAAATGGAGGGTATCGTACGATACCCTCCATTTGTTATAATTAATCAATTTAGGATTAGGGGGCAAGAATATGCCTACTCAAGCTAGACTTTATGAGAATTTAGAAATACTAAACGTTGAAGACCCTTCTGATAAACAAATATTGGAAAAACTTCTCGTTCCCAATTATGGTGCAAAATTAGCACCCCAAAATATTTTATATCATGTATTAAAAAGATTACCGAATGGAGAACCAATATGTAAAACCGTTATCGTAGAAAAGGAATATATTGATACCGAGTTTGCTAATTGTTATAGTCGTTTCTATAGTCGGTTGTATATGAATGTTCCAAGAAGGTGTCTAAGACTTCATTTTTTCAAAGAAACAATAACTGCAAATGATATTTATAATGTGGAAAACAAAACTTATCTTGGATATTCAATAATACGTCCTATATCTATTACGCCAATTGGTCGTACGGTATTATCTCCTAACATCAATTCTAATATGGATGAATTTATCTTGACCCAATCCCAATTTAAAGCAAATTTATCAGGTTCGAATCTTAAAGCTGTAGGAGTTCCTTTTATTCAACAGGATGGTCGTGTAGCCGCTTGCGCTTCTGCGTCCCTTTGGATGGCTATCAGTTATTTGGCTCCAAAGTTCAACTTATTACCAAAATCTACGATTGAAATTACTGAAGCAGCTACCGATTATGACTTTACACGATATAGGTCAACCCCGGGGAAGGGACTAACTGTACCTCAGATGATGAATGCATTATACGCAACAGGTTTCTCACCTCAATTATACGATCATCCTTGGGCAGAACAAGCTAAACAAATAATTTATAGTTGTGTAGAATCAAAAATACCAGCTATTTTAGCTATTACTTTCAAAGAAGGCCATCACGCTGAAGTAGCAATTGGACACACTTTCAGTTTACCAACGTCTCCGCGCTTAACAACAGAAAATATCCAGGGAGGAGGGCAATTTTCATACTACGACAATACCGCATGGATCCCGGAATTTTTTATCCATGATGATCAGTCTGGGATGTATGGGAAGCTACGAGTGCTTAACTTACTTGATTTTGTCACCGATCCAGCAAGCCCAGATACTATTGATACCAATAAATTGCCACTTCCAACTGGGACGGACCTTAGAACTAGCGATATTCATTGTCCCATTGAAATTGAGTTTCCATATTTAGTGAACGGAACAACACAAATCAAAAAAGAGTTAGGTAATCTGTTTGCGATAATATTGCCATTACCACCTGGTGTGTCCTTGTTACCAGAAGAGGCGACTCGTAAGGTACGTCAACTAGTTTTGATAACTAGTAGACTGTTAGGTGTTCCAATCACCTCAGAACTAATATTACGAACATATCTCGAATCTTCCAATGAATACAAAGCTTCATTAATAAATCGTCTAGACATGGCGGATTGGCTAAAAAGCTTCTATCGAGGAAGGCCAATGTCCAAATATATTTGGATATCAGAATTAAGCAACAAACAGCTTTTTAATCAAGTTAATAGACAAGATCGCAAAATGTTTGGAGAGGTTATTATTGATAGTGCAGCAAACCCATATACGCCTAGTTTTATAGCTGCGCATATTCCTGGTTATATTTTCATTATGAAACCAGAAGAAAATGATTATGTGAATGCTATGTCATCTGTGATAGCTATCACAGATGACATAGCATTCACATGCTTTTCGCTCACAAATATAATAATTATTATACAGGCATCAAGGAACTATAGTCTATAATAAATTCTTTCTATGTCCTAAAGGGAGATTATTTACCCTTTTTCCATCTTCATTTTTTACCAAAATCCCCTTGACATTATTAGAACACTTGTGCTAGTATTAGTTCTCTCCCTTTAAATACTGCCTTTTCTCCTTTATACCTCATTTCCCACTTTAACAAAGGGGGAAGACAAGGGGGATTTTATACCTATTCGTAAAGGCTTAAACGAATGCCAAACGAATCTTAACGAATCGGTAAAAGTTATCATGAAAAACTAATAACTAGAAACTAGCCACTAGTAACTCATCTGGGAGGTGTACTATGGGGCGGAAAAAGCGTCATCGCGGCGGTCAGCCGGGCAATCAAAACGCCCGTAAACACGGCTTTTATGCCGGTAATTTAACACAGGCAGAGCTCGCGGAACTCTGGCGTCATTGTAACGAAAATGGCACTGACCCCAGTGATGCTATCCTGGCTAAAAAAATGGCTTTTGTCCTTCTCCACGGCCCGGAAAATAAACGCCTCTTACGAGAGCTTGCTCGCGTCATCAATAGATGGGGTTACGCTAAATTTGGTTCTCATGGCCAGGATGGGGAGGATATCCGGGAAACTACTCGTGAGATAATTAATGCTATCAGGAATAAACAGTTTACTTTGCCGGAACAAATCGAGGCTAAATCATGAAAAAACATCAAAAACCTGCCGTAACGAATGAGGCTAAATGCCAAAATCCCTGCCGGAACGAACCGATCCTATTTAACATAAAACAAATGCCCCCAAATCATTCTTTCAGCTTCAAAATCGAAAATATTTCTGAAAAAACAAGTTTTTCCACAACGAATCAAGCTGATTGGACTAATAAGGAGGACCTCCCAAAGCTAAAAACCTAATTATATAATTAACAAAATTTGCCATTTCTTTACCCAAATTTTGTATCATTTGAAATAATTGGATAATTCGTCTATGATATTACCTAACATCGTTACCTCCCGATATATTGGCATAACTTGAATCAAGTCGGTAAAGGAGTAAGATGGCAAAGAAACTCACCGTCCTGGACCCTATCGGCCAGCCGAGCGGCATTTACGGGCGCATGCTCGATGCCGCCTCCGTCCCCTGGGCCATTCACGACCCCGCCAACCAGCCCCGCGACACGCAGACCAGGCTGGGCACGCTGAAAATGGCGGAGCGCCTCGATTCTCTCGAAGGCAAGACCGTTTTCCTCGTCGATACCGGCTTTGCCGGCGCCAGGGAATTTATCGAGGAGCTCGACGAGTGGTTCAAGCAGAACAAACCCGGCATCAAGACCGTGGTCAAGCATAAGAAATCCAGCATGTTCACGGACGAGCCGGAGCTCTGGGCGGAAATCAAAGCCAGCGGGGACGCGGCCATCCTCGGCGTAGGGGGTTGAGACGGATGCTCGGCGAGTGTCGCCGAATTTTCCCGGACGCTGGAGAATGACTTCGGCATCCCCACCGCCCCCATCGTCACCGCGCGTTTCGCGGACTATGTGCAGCGGGACGGCCGCAGCCACGGCATGAACCTGCGCTGGACCTTCCCGCCCTACCCGGTCGGCTTCATGCCCCGGGAGACTTTAAAAGAATACATCCGGGGCAACGACCCGATTTCCGGCGCGCCCATCATGGATGAAATCTTCTTCGCGCTGACCCAGCCACTGACGGATGCGGAGAAAAACCCAAAGATTTACAAGCGGCCGGAAAGAGCCGCGCCTACTTAAACCGGATACCGAAGAAAACCTGCAGCGGCTGTTCATGGAAAACGGCTGGACGGACGGCCTGCCGATAATCCTCCCGACCGAAGAACGCGTGGCGGAGATGCTCACCGGCACCGACCGCAAACCGGATGAAATCGTCGGCATGATGTCCGTCACCACCCATGAAGAAAGACTGCAATACAACGTCGAAAAAGTGGCGGTCGATGGCGGTGATGGCGGGGGCCAGGCCGGAACATTTCCCGGTTATCCTGGCCCTGGGCGCTTCCGGACGGCCTTCCATGCCTCAGCTCCACCACTTCCTTCGCCAGCATGATGGCGGTCAACGGCCCCATCCGCAATGAAATCGGGATGAACTCCGGGCTCGGCGCGTTAAGCCCGGTCAACTATGCCAACTCCGTTATCGGCCGCGCCTGGACGCTGATGAGCATCTACCTCGGGGATATGCGCCCCGGCGCCACCTTTACCGCCAGCACCGGCACCACGATTAACTACAACAACATGTGCTTCGCGGAAAACGAAGAGAACAACCCGTGGAAACCTTTCAGTGTGCGCAAGGGCTTTAAAGAGGGCGAAAGCACCGTCAGCCTTTTCCGCGGCTGGAACGTCCTGACGATGAACCTCGGCCCTTCAAAGCGGATGCTGGAAGTGATGAAAAATATGGGCGGGCCTTTCGGCGGCGCTTTCACTTTTGTCTGCGACCCGCTGGTGGCCAAGAGCCTGGCTAAGGAAGAGGGCTATAAAGACCCGGCCAAATTGAGCGAATGGCTGGTGAATGAATTGAATCCCAGGTTCAAGCGGCCGGATGCCATCAACTTCCTCGTCGCCGGCGGAGAAATGAACCCGATGTGGGTCATCACGGATTTCTCTTATTTCCAGACCGTCTCCATCGACCCGTGGATACCGGCAAAAGGCGTCAAGAAAGACGCCAAACCGCTGCGCATGCCGGAAGCGGTAGTGTGCAAAGACGGGAGCTGCGGAATCGGACACTGACGTGGCAATAACCAAACACCAAGATACATTAATCAAAGATATTGTCATCCTGAGCGTAGCGAAGGATATCGGCCTAGGGTGGGGTTGGTAATTCCCATCTCCGATATTCTTCAGTCGCGGAGTTTATACTGAGCGAAGCGAATGTACTCCTTCAGAATGACAAGTTAAGGGGAATTGGACTTATGAAGGATTTAAAGGGCAAAACGGCTTTTATCACCGGCGGGGCAAGCGGCATCGGGCTGGGCATCGCTAAAGCCTGCGCCAAGTACGGGATGAACGTCGTCATCGCCGATATGAACCAAGCTTCCCTCGATGGAGCCAAAGCCTACTTCAAAGATAAAAAGCTCCCCGTCCACTTCATTCAATTGAATGTGACCGATAGAGAAGCTTACGCCCGCGCCGCCGATGAAGCGGAGAAAGTCTTCGAGAAGATACACGTACTTGTTAATAACGCCGGTGTAGGCGCCGGAGGCCCGATAGAAAAGCTGACCTATAAAGACTGGGACTATTCCGTCAGCGTTAACCTGGGCGGGGTGATTAACGGGGTAACGACCATCCTGCCGCGCATCCTGAAACACGGGGAGGGCGGGCATATCGTGAGCACCTCCTCTACTAACGGCATTGCCGCGACGGGGCTGGGGGCGCCTTACTGCGCCACCAAGTTTGCGGTGGCGGGAATGATGGAAGCCATAGCCACCGAGCTCCAGGACAAAGGCGTCGGATGCTCGGTGCTGATAGCCGGGCCTAATAATACCAACCTCGGGAAAACCTCTTTTGAAAACCGCCCGGCGGACCTGAGAAACGAAGGCGAGACCTGGCCGCCCAAGCCGCCGCCCGGCGCTAAACCCCGCCCGCAGCGCTCGCCGGAGGAATTTTTGACCGCCTTCATCGACCCGACGGAAACAGGGGAGCGCGTCGTGCGGGGCATAAAGAACAACGACCTTTTCATACATACTCACGGCGAGTTCAAGGAAGGGTATATGGCCCGGCATAATGCCATCATCCGCGCGATTCCCAAAGAGCCGAAAAACCAGAAGCGCTATGACATCATCAGCAAATTCGGGACGGTATTTTACAACGACATTTACGATAAGCAGAAAGAAGTCGGCCCGCCGGACTGGAAATAGAAAATACTACCAATAAATACCAATATTACAATTCCCTGCCCCGCCCCGATATTCTTCGCTACGCTCAGAATGACAATTAGTTGAGGGTGCGATAGCGAGGGGGCACCCGCCCCCTCCTTAAAACCCCTCCCCAAACAAAGAATAACCGGTGCACCGATGATGAGTTCGGAGAGGGCTGGGTGAGGCAAGCATATAGAGCCATCGAAAACAGAAATAGAGATTGCCACGTCTCCCTATTTCATCGGAATGGCTCGCAATGACAATAAGACTAAAAGGAGAAGCATTTAAAGTGAAAGACATCAAGAGCAAAACAGCTTTTATTACGGGAGGGGCAAGCGGCATCGGGCTGGGCATCGCCAAAGCCTGCGCCGGGCACGGCATGAAAGTGGTCATCGCGGATGCAAGACAGGACGCACTCGATGAAGCCATGAAATATTTCAAAGAAAAGAAGCTGCCGGTACACCCCATCAAGCTGGATGTGACCGATAGAGAGGCCTATGCCAGAGCGGCCGATGAAGCGGAGAAGGTCTTCGAGAAAATACACGTGCTGGTTAATAATGCCGGCGTGGCTGCCGGGAGCGTCATACAGAACTGCACCTTTAAAGACTGGGACTTCAGCAATAGTGTTAACATCGGCGGCGTCATCAACGGAGTGATGACGATTTTACCCCGTATTCTAAAGCACGGCGAAGGAGGACACATTGTGGCAACGTCTTCCACCGCAGGCCTGATGGCAGTGGGCGCAAACGTAATTTATTGCACCGCGAAGTATGCCCTGGCGGGTATGATGGAATGCATCGCGACCGATTTGCAGGACAAGAACATCGGGGCGTCAGTGCTGGTGGCCGGCCCAACCACAACGAACCTCGGGGTATCTTCCTGGGCTAACCGGCCCGAAAAGTACCGCAATGAAGGGCAAACCTGGCCGCCGAAAATGCCGGAACCGCCGAAGGGAGGCCAGGCACCGCCGCGCCCGCCGATGGCGGATTTCAGCAAGATATTCATGGACCCGGTAGAGATGGGGGAGCGGGTGGTGCGGGGCATCATCAATAACGACCTGTTTATCGTGACCCACCCGGAATTTAAAGACGGCTTTAACATCCGCAACGAGGCCATCATGCGCGCCTGCCCGGATGAACCGTTAAATCAGAAACGTAAAGATACGCTCAAACTGTTCGGAACATTAATGTACAATCCCATTTACGAAAAACAGGAACAGGTGGGCCCGCCGGACTGGTAAAAATCAACCGGTCTTTGAATCATCAGCAGGAAAATTCCTAAAAGTGAGGTTTTTCTTTTTGATAAATACCGGCAAATACGCTAATTATTTGAGGACCTTAATAAATAAGTGACAATCTACTATTAGGATATGAGTAATCGCGTATGCCGAATACGTAGCCACGGTATTTAATAATGGCGGTCACCTTATAGATAACTTAATTGACTTAGTGCCATTGCTATGTTACCATTTTTTTTAGATAACCTATCATGTAACGAAATAATTCCCGAAAGTTCGGGCACAACCCCACATAAACCAAACCCCGGTGCGGCACCGCACGCTACTAATATCGTACTACGATGTAAGCCCACCCAAGGGTAGAAGCGAGGGAAACATGGCCAAAAAAAAGTACAGCGATATTTTCCTTCAGCCGGAAATAACGCAGGCAGGCGAATTCCAGGTACTTACGATGAAAGGTAAAGATACCCGCGGTTATGATTGGAAAGTCAGGCTGGCGCCTATCAGCAAAAAGACCGTTCCCGGGGACATACCGGAGACGGTAAACGCGGACCGTATCGAGGTATATGCCGGCGGCAAACCGAAGGAAATAGACAAAATTTCCGGAGAGGTCGAGATGACCCTGGGGAAAGAAGAAGAGCCCCACCGCATTAAGGATGCGTCGATTGTCTACATCCCCAAAGGCACACCGGTGCAGCACCGCGTCATCACGGAGCCGAAAGAGACGGCCTTCCTTTTAAGTTTCACCCTTACTCCCAAATACGCGACGCCGGGAAAAAAGAAGGGGGGTAAGTAACCCATGGCTAATAAATACGACCATCTCGTGCTGACAAAACCCATTAACCCCGCCATACGCATGGAGCCGCAGAACAGCCCCTACCTGGTGACTTCACCGGATTTCTATAAAAAAATAACCGGCGCAAGAGGTAATTTCGCGCTTTATTACATTATGCGGGCGGGGATGTTCGGGGAGCCGCCCCACTGGCACCGGGCAGAGGAAATGCTGATGTTCATGTCCTCCGACCCGCACGACATGAAAAACCTGGGGGCGGTGGTGGAACTGGGCCTGGGACCGAACTGGGAAAAACACACTTTCTCCACGTCATGTTTTGTGCGTTTTCCAATCGGCCTGGTGCATGGGCCTTTTTACATTAAGAAATTAGACCGCCCCTTCCTGTTCGGACATTACTGGGCATCCGGCGAACCGTCCCATATGATACTGTCCGGTGAAAAGGAAGAGGTAGTATTTAGACCTCCGAAAGAAGAAAAGTAAGTAACGCACTCGTATCAGGGTTTGTGGAGAAAAAGTGGGCGCTTATATCATACGGAGACTGATACAGGCAGTCATTATCGTCATCATCGTAACGGCGCTGGTATTTTTCGTCATGAGGATGATGCCGGGCGATCCTATTCTGTTTTACCTGAGCCAGGATCAGTTGTTTTCCATGACCCAGGAGCAGATAAAAAACGTGCGCCATGAATTCGGCCTGGACAAGCCGATATTCGTACAATACGTAGATTGGGTAGGTAACAGTCTGAAGGGAGACCTGGGTTATTCTTTGACCGATAGACAACCCGTTGATCAACTTATAGCATCAAGACTGCCCGTTACGCTTTATCTGGGCGGTATTGCCTTCGTGCTGGGTAATTTTTTCGGCATAGCATCCGGCATGATATGCGCCATCCGGCGGGGGAAATTAACAGACCTCATCGTTACTTTCCTGGCCAACCTCGGTATCACCGTGCCTACGTTCTGGCTGGGCATCCTTATGATATATCTTTTCTCTTTGAAACTGGGCTGGTTCCCGACCCACGGTTTCGTCTGGCCATCGGTTAACCTTGGGCAGAGTCTCAAACAGACAATCATGCCGGTCATCTGCCTGGGTATTTTCTCCCTCGGTGGCATGGCCCGCCAGACCCGTTCCGTGATGCTGGAAGTTGTCCGCCAGGACTATGTCCGGACAGCCTGGTCCAAGGGTCTGGCCGAGCGTAAAGTCATTACGAAACATGTGTTGAAGAACGGGTTTATCCCTCTTTCAACCATGATAGGGATGGGTATTCCCGCCATACTCGGGGGCGCGGTCATTACCGAGCAGGTGTTTAACATCTCCGGGATGGGCAGGTTGATGGTCGATTCGATATTCAGCCTGGACTATGCCGTCGTAGAGGCTATCGTCCTTATTAGCGCGGTGCTGATCGTGGTATGCAACCTGCTGGTCGACATATCATACGGCTGGCTGGACCCCAGGGTGAGTTATTCGTAAAGGGAATAAGATGCCGGATACAGTTGTTGATAATATAACTTTTTCCGAAGCCCCGCTGCGGATCAATCCGGTACGGTACTTTTTCAAGATATTTTTAGGCCGGAAAATAGTGGTGGTCGGGTTGGTCATCATTCTTCTCTTTGCGGTGGCCGCCATCTTCGCTCCCTGGATAGCACCATACAACCCGTATGCGCAGGACCTGAACAACCAGATGGCGCCGCCATCGATACACCATCTGCTCGGTACGGATACCATCGGACGGGACTACATGAGCCGGATGATTTACGGCGCCCGCACCTCGATGATAATCGGTATCTCAGCCGTGATAATCGCGGCCGGTATAGGAATCACCCTGGGATTGATTGCAGGATATGTCGGAGGCATCGTCAGTACTATTATCATGAGGTTTGTAGATGCCTTCATGGCTTTCCCGATGATCATGCTGATGCTGATTATTTCGGCGGTCCTCGGTCATGGCATCATTAATATCGTTTTTGCTCTCGGCATCAGCATGATGGCTTCCTACGCCCGTATAACATACGGACAGGTGGTCTCCGCCAAGCAAAACGATTACGTCATGGCGGCACGCCTGATAGGCGGCAGCAGCGGCCGGATTATGTTCCGCCACATCCTGCCGAACTGCATGGCTCCATTGATAGTTATGATGACGATGATGCTGGGTTCCGCTATCCTGGCGGAAGCCGGTTTGAGCTACCTGGGCATGGGCATTAGCCCGCCAACCGCCACCTGGGGCGGAATGGTCAGCGGCGGATACAAGTATGTTCTTACAGACCCGATTCTATCGCTCGTTCCGGGCGTCGCCATCATGCTGCTGGTTTTTGGTTTTAATATGGTCGGCGACGGCCTGCGGGACGTGCTGGACCCGAGGTTAAGGGGCACATTATAAAGAATAACAGCGGTACAGAAAACTATACGAACGCTCATAGTTTTCTGATACGAGAAAAATATAAAAAGGAGGTGGGATATCGGAATACCGGGGAACATTGAAAACAAACCGAAATATGGAAACAATAAATTTTAGAGAAAGGAACAACATGCGAAAATACGGGCTATTATTCATTACAATAGCGCTGATAGGTATACTGCTATTAGCAGGTTGCAGTAGCAGTAGCACCACTACTTCTCCAGCTTCAACTACTCAAACCACAACTTCTCAAGTCACCACGACACAGGCTACAACCACATCTACCCAAGCCACCACATCATCCACTACGACCGGAACAGAAACACCGGTTTCCGGCGGCGTCCTGAAAATAACCACCGACCAGGGCCCCACGGGCTCGCTGGGCAATCCTGACAAAATGGGCGGTTCCCAGCTATATATGGAACTTTGCATTGAACCCCTGGTTTTCGTAGACGGCCAGGGTACAGCCCAGCCACGCTTGGCCAAATCATGGTCCTGGTCTCCCGATAACTTGACCTTAACCATGCAACTCCAACAGGGTGTCAAATTCCAGGACGGCAGCGACTTTAATGCCGACGTCGCCGTATGGAACCTCCAGATGCGGATAAAAGACCAGGGACTGGGAGTCTCCAACATGGTATCCGTCTCTAAAGTTGATGATTATACCATCCAGATCGTCACCAATCATTTCGATAATACATGGTTCAGCAACCTGCGCGGCACCCTTGGCATGATGATTTCCGAGCAAGAGTGGAATCAATATGGCGCCGATTATGTAGACACCCATCCAATCGGCTGCGGCCCCTTCAGCTTCAAAGATTATGTTGAAAACGACCATCTCGATTTTGTCCGCAACCCCAACTACTACGGCCAGAAACCCTATCTTGATGAAGTCGACATCAACATCATCGTCGATGACACCACCGCCGAACTGGCTTTTGAAAACAAGGAAGATGATGTCCTCGGTAACATCGTCGGCGGCGGCTCCACGGCCGACCAGCTTAAAGCTAAAGGCTATAATATCGTCACTAACCCGGCCGGTCTTACCATGTCTCTCGTTCCTTCCGTGAGCGACAACAGTTCTCCTTTAGCTAACCTCAAGGTTAGAGAAGCAATCGAATACGCGCTGGACAAGGTCTCTCTTGCCCAAGCCGTAGGCAAAGGGTACTACACCCCGATATACCAGGAAGCCGGCTTGACACAGAAAGTCTATGACCCCAACTTCCAGGGGCGTACCTTCGACCTAGATAAAGCCAAGCAGCTGATGCAGGACGCCGGGTATCCAAACGGCTTCGAGATTCCGCTTATCTGCGGTACGAACCTCGCCGGCGACGAACTGCCTATCATCCAGAATATGCTGGCGCAAATCAATATCAAATGCGATATCCAGACAGTCAGCGTCAACCAGTGGATCGCTGATGAAACCAACGGCTGGAATGGCCTTCTGGAATCTCCGCAGGCATTCACCGAGCTTTTCGGCATTGATGTCAACCGGTACTTCACCGTTCCGACCCAACCCAACTGGTCCAACGGCATCTACTGGACCAGCGCGTACCGCACCCAGGAATTGAACTCGCTCTGCCAGCAATACTTCGCATTACCGCTCGGCGATCAGGAAGTAGCCATGGGCAGACAGATTGTCCAATGGCTTTTCAACAATTGCACCTTCATTCCTCTTTACCAGGAGAGCGGAATCTTAGCCGAGCAGTCATGGGTTCATAATTATGCGCTGCCCATATCCGCCGGCCCAGTCAGTTTTGACTACTGGAATGCCTGGGTTTCTCCTCACTAAACCTGCGGAAATCCTGACAAAAGAATAAAGACCAAACAAGCGAGGCGGCAGGCAAAACTGCCGCCTCTTCCTTTACCTTTACAGATAAATTTCTGATAAAATAGGACAAGTACGCAAACTGCAGGAGAAAAACATGGCTAATAAAAAATATGTTAAATATATCATGTACGAACCGGATAAAGCTTATCTGGACAAGATTAAGAATATGGTCCCCAAAAGCTTGGCCGAACAGCGGGCCAAGGGCAACTATTTTGAATCCAAGTACATGTTCCACCTTGACGATACAATCCTGCCGGGCGGTTTTTACACGGATTGCCACTGGATGACGGGCATTAAAGGCAACGGCGGGGTGCAGACCGAGATAGCACATACTCATGATTTCGCGGAGACGCTGGGCTTCGTCGGGTCAGATACAAAACATCCGGAGGAACTGAACGGGGAAATCGAGCTCTGGCTGGAAGATGAAAAATATATCATCATCAAAAGCTGCCTGGTTTTCGTACCGGCAAACATGAAGCACCTGCCTCTCATTTTCAAGCGGATAGACAAGCCGATATTTTTCTGGACGGCCAGCGACAGCAAACAATACGGCCGGACATCCGGCAAAGAATTCTAGTCGAGTTACGCAATTACAAGATTTTTAAAAGCGCCCCGGTGGGCGGCTTTTTCTTCTCCCTATGTTTCGACTTCCTCCGCTTTTACGGAGTTTAAATTAAGTATCATCACGTATGCTTGAGTTCAGAATGATTATTATAATCTTAGGTTGTGAAACGGGAAGGAGGTAAACCATGAAAGTACGAGAAATCGGGAAGATGGACGTAAATTGCGCCGACCCGGCCATGGACCTAAGCCAGGTGGCTACCATCATGAAGCGGCACAATGTCGGCGCGGTCCCCGTGTGCGAAGGGGGAAAGCTGCTGGGGATGCTGACAGACCGCGACCTGGTAGTCAGCTGCATGGCATCCGATATGGACCCCAAGGAATGCACTGCCCGAGAATATATGACGGCAAAACCGGTAACCGTCACGCCGGACATCGACCTCGAAGAAGTGGCCAAAATCATGGGGAAAGAACAATTGCGGAGGCTGGCAGTGGTGGAGAACGGGAACCTGGTGGGGATGCTTTCGCTGGGCGATATCGCCCTAAACCTGGATGATGATTACCTCATTGCCGAAACATTACAGAAAATTTCCGCCGGCGCCCATATCGCGGCGCCTTCAGCGGCTTCATGATGACTGTAGATATGTAAAAAGATAATCATAAAGCTATCTAATCTTAAGATAGCCTTTATTCTCTCGTATTAAAGTTAAACCAGAATGAGGTGGAAAATGTCAATACGCGGGACAAACAGCCGGCCGAAGGGACAACTTACGATTTACTCCCAAAGCGGAGAACTTTTTAAAGACCGGATACAGGCGGGGCGGCTCCTGGGGGATGCTTTGAAAGATTTACGGGGGCAAAAAGCGGTAGTGCTTGGGATACCGCGGGGAGGCGTCATTATCGCGAGAGAAATTGCCCATATACTGGATGCCGACCTGGATGTCGTGCTTTCGCGGAAACTGGGTACACCCGGCCAGGAAGAGTTGGCGATGGGCTCGCTTTCCGAAGACGGCAACATTTTCCTTAACGATGACGTGGTAAAGCCGCTGGGGATAACCAGCCGGCAAATCGAACAGGAAAAAGCCCGGCAAATGGCGGAAATCAGCCGACGCAACCAGCTGTTCCGCAAAGCTTTGCCCAAAACACCGCTGCAGGGACGGGTGGTAGTCGTAACGGATGACGGC
This sequence comes from uncultured Chloroflexia bacterium, assembly GCA_963796365.1. Classification (GTDB taxonomy): domain Bacteria; phylum Chloroflexota; class Dehalococcoidia; order Dehalococcoidales; family RBG-16-60-22; genus RBG-13-51-18. The sequence goes on along the minus strand of CAWCLJ010000004.1, from coordinate 1,466,163 downwards.
CTGGCAACCGGCGCCACGATGCAGGCGGCCCTGTGGGCGGTGCACCAGGAAAAATCGTGCACCCTGGTGGTAGCGGTGCCCGTAGCTTCCGGTGAAGCGCTGGAGCGAATATCCGCCGACGCCGATGAAACGGTCTGCCTGCGCCAGCCGCCGAACTTTTACGCGGTAGGGCAATTTTACATGCGCTTTTACCAGGTAGAAGATGAAGATGTCCTTCATATCATGGAAGAGGAAGCTTTAAGAAGGAAAAACTGGATAGCGACAAGGAAATAGCTTTACAGGGGGGCGGAGCATGGTAACGATAAGGTCAGCGGTTGAAGAATGTCCGGTACAAATTAAGATTGGCGACCTGGCATTGGAAGGCAGCCTTTGCGTGCCCACGCGCGCCCAGGCGATAGTAATATTCGCCCACGGAAGCGGGAGCAGCCGGTTAAGCCCTCACAATCATTTTGTTGCCAGGGAATTACGGCTGGGCGGGTTGGGGACTTTGCTTTTCGACCTGCTGACGCAACAGGAAGAAGACATCGATGAGTACAGCGCCGAACTAAGATTTAACATCAGACTGCTGGCCGACCGGCTGGTCGGGGCCACGGAATGGATTAAAGATTTCGCCGGGGCGGAAGATTTTAAAATAGGATATTTCGGCGCAAGCACCGGAGCCGCGGCGGCGCTTATGGCGGCGGCGGAAAAGCCGGATTGGGTGAGGGCTATTGTTTCCCGGGGCGGCCGGCCGGACCTTGCCCCGGACGCATTAACTAAAGTAAAAGCCCCTACCCTGCTCATCGCCGGAGGGGACGACACGCCGGTAATAGACATGAACCTCTCGGCTTTGCGTAAACTGAAAACCGAAAAGAAAATGGAAGTCATTCCCGGCGCCACCCATCTCTTCGAGGAGCCGGGCGCGCTTGAGCAGGTATCACAGCTGGCGCGGGACTGGTTTGTAAAATATCTGAATAAACCATAAAACAAACAAAACAGATATCATCTCCGAAGGCTGAATAACGAAACACGACAATGCACCCGGTAAATACCTGTCTTTTTGGCGGCCGGCCCATGCGGTTAGCTTAAAAAAACGAAAATATCGGGAGCCGGCTTGTTCTTTACTTGACAATATATTTCAAAAACAATATATTGGAATTGATTTATTTTTAATTTCATTTCCTGAATATTACGTTTGTTACATTGCGTTCCGGGCAATACCGTTACAAACGTAAATGTGGGGCGGGGCAATTCTTTGTAACGAAGGCAGGCTTACTGCCTTTTTACATATCTTCCCTTTTTTAAAAAATACAGCATGAGCCAAGGTACGACCAAAAATGAAAAAAGGAGGGATAATGATAAAGAAAGTCTTGACTCTACTTTTCGCCCTTGTTGTAATCACCACCATGATAGCGCTTCCATCCTGTGGAAATGCATCAAGTACAACCTCAACAACCTCAACCTCTTCAAATCCATCAACACCATCAAGTACGCCTACCCTTCCGCAAGTCCTCCGCATAAACCTAGGTGGAGAACCTTCCCAAATCGACCCCAACCGAGCTTCATGGGCCAATGAGGTAACCATAGTTCACTCGTGCTTCGAGGGATTGCTCTATTATAACAACTCGGATCTGTCGCTTAAAACCGTAGGCGCCACGGAAATACCTACTGTCGACAACGGAGGCATCTCCTCCGATGGTCTGACCTATACCTTCAAACTCAACCCGAAGGTCACCTGGTCTGATGGGCAAAAAGTCACCGCCAAAGACTACGAATACAGCCTTAAACGCCTTTTCGACCCGGACCTGGCAGCCGATTACACATCTTTCTACTTCAACATAGTCGGCGGTGAGGACTATTATTCCGCAACAAATGCTACTACCGAGCAAAAAAACCAGTTACGGGACGCCGTGGGTGTCAAAGCGCTTGACGACTATACACTTCAGATTAAGCTTACGTCACCTCTGCCGACTTTCCTGCAACTGATGGCCCTATGGCCAGCTTATCCTGTGCGCCAGGATATCATCGAGAAGTACGGAGATAAATGGACCGAGGCGGGAACCTACATCGGTAACGGACCTTTCATGATGAAGGAATGGGTTCATTCCGACCATATCACCCTGGTAAAGAATCCGAATTACTGGGGCACCCCGGCCAAATTGGATGAAATTGACATCAAAATGATCACCGATGCCAATGCCGCTTATGCGGCTTACCAGAACAATGAGCTCGATATTTCCGGCGTTCCCGCCGGCACTGAGAAGACCGTTATGGCTGACCCGGTACTCAGCAAGCAAATCCTGCGCTACCCGCAGTTGGTCACTTTCGCCTTCCAGTTCAACGTTACAAAGGCGCCTTTCGATAATGTGAACCTGCGCCGGGCGCTGAATACCGCGGTTGACCGCGATGCCTTTATCAATAACGTCCGCGGCGGCGTCGGTAAGGCTGCCTACAGCTGGATACCACCGGGTATGCCTGGTTACGATGCCAGCCTTGGCGCCGATTATCACTTCAACGTTGATAAAGCCAAGCAATTCCTGACAGCCGCCGGCTACAAAGAAGACGGCAGCGACGTACCGGAGCTGAAACTCCAGTATGCCGATACCGGTATCAACCCGACGATTGCCCAGTTCGTCCAGAACCAGATTAAAGTCAACCTGGGAATCAAAGTTACGATCGAGCCGATGGAAGGGAAAGCTTTCAGCGACGCTGTAAATTCCGAACAGTATACCTGGGCGTGGTACGGCTGGGGCGCCGACTACCCCGACCCGGATGACTGGCTGCCCGAACTATTCGGCACCGGCGCCGGCAACAACCATACCGGCTACAGCAATCCGCAGTTCGATGCCATTTGCCAGCAAGCCCGCTCCGAACTGGACAACACCAAGCGCATGCAACTGTGGGCTGAAGCTCAGAAGATAATCGAGGATGACGCTCCCATCCTGTTCATGATGAACCGTGAGACTTTTGCACTTGTTAAACCAAATGTCCAGGGCCTGTTATATAACGGTATGGACAACATCCCGGGCGACATGTTCTACGCGAACGTTTACATACAGTAAGATATAAACCAGTAAGGCAGCAAAAGGAGAGCCGGGGGCTGGTCATTAGAGTCCCCCGGCTCTCCTTAAAAATGAAATGACAAGATATATTGTCTTCCGTTTATTCTGGCTTATCATCGTACTGCTCGTTATCAGTTTTATTACCTTCGCCCTGATGCACCTTGTGCCCGGCGGGCCGTGGAGCCGCGATAAGGCACTGGCGCCGCAGGTAATCGAAGCCCTGAACAAAAGATACGGGCTGGATAAACCATTTATCGTGCAATTCGGCAACTATCTCAACGGCATTATCCACGGCGACCTGGGTGTTTCTTTTTCTTTCCAGGACCGGAGTGTCTCCCAGATCATTCTGCAAGGATTACCCAAGACCGCTACGCTGGGTGGCCTAGCTTTTCTGCTTGCCCTGCTCATAGGCATCCCTTTTGGAATGGCGGCAGCACTTAGACAAAATTCCTGGATTGACTATTTATCCGTATTATTTTCCACCATTTTTGCGAGTGTTCCCGGGTTTGTTCTGGGGATACTTCTGATTATTGTATTTTCCGTTACATTACACTGGCTGCCTACCAGCGGATGGGGAAGCGTGAAACAGGCTATTATGCCCGCTTTTGCTTTAGCTACGCTGCCGGCCGCCTTCATCGCCCGGATTACCCGCGCCAGTACACTCGAGGTGATGCGGCAGGACTATGTGCGCACGGTACGTGCCATGGGTATCAAGGAACGCGTCGTGCTTGTCCGCCACATCCTGCATAATGCTCTGATACCGGTGATTACTGTTGCCGGTCCGGAGCTTGCCGGTCTTATCTCCGGTTCATTTATTATCGAGAACCTTTTCTCCATACCTGGCATCGGGCGGATGTTTGTTAACGGCGTATTTGCCAGAGATTACGGCTTGATAATGGGCAGCGTGCTTTTCTATGCCTTTGCCGTTGCCGGTATTAATCTGGTGGTAGATATTTTATACGGGGTTATCGACCCGAGGATAAGATACGATTAATGGCTGAAAAAATTGCGGCGGTTGCCGGACCAATCGAAGAGATAAGATACCATCACAGCCTGTGGGGCGATGCCACGATCCGCCTGCGGCGGAACAAGCTAGCCATGGCAGGAGGTATTATTATCGTTCTTATTGCTTTGACGGCTATTATTTACCCATTTTTCAGCAGGTATGATTTTGCCAGCCAGGACATGAATGCGATACTAACCAGCCCGAGTAAAGCACACTGGCTGGGTACCGATGAACTCGGCAGAGATGTATTAACACGTTTAATTTTCGGCGCCAGGACTTCCCTGGCGGTAGGTATTTTTACGCAGATTATTGTGCTCGGTATAGGACTGCCGATAGGAGCGATTGCCGGGGCCACCGGCGGTAAAGTGGATAATGTCCTGATGCGTATTGTGGATGTCGTTTACGCTTTTCCGGACCTGCTCCTGATAATTTTGCTCCGCTCCATCCTGGGAGGCAGCATCTACATGTTATTCATGGCTATCGGGCTGGTGAACTGGGTAGGCATTGCACGCCTTGTCCGCGGGCAGACGCTGGCGCTAAAACAGCGTGACTTCGTGACCGCGGCAAAGACCTTCGGCGGGATGGGCGGCTATATTACCACGCGGCATCTTATCCCCAACTCACTTGGTCCGGTTATTGTTTCCGTTACTTTTAATATCCCGCGCGCCATTTTCACGGAAGCGGCGCTGGCCTATATCGGCATCGGCGTCCAGCCCCCTACCCCAAGCTGGGGCGCGATGATAAGAGACGGCAGCGAGGTGATTTTCGCGGCGCCGCACCTGGTCCTTTTCCCGGCCATTGCCATCGCCGTCCTGATGCTTTCCTTCACCTTCCTCGGCGACGGCCTCCGCGATGCACTCGACCCGAGGTTAAGAAGATGACCGAAAAACCTCTACTGGAAGTTAAGAACCTGGTTACACAATTCTTTACCCAGGAAGGCATCGTTAAAGCCGTTGACGGGGTGTCTTATAACGTCAATCGCGGCGAGACCATCGCGCTGGTAGGCGAAAGCGGCTGCGGTAAGACGGTAAGCGCTCTTTCAATTTTACGCCTCATTGCCGACCCGCCGGGCAAAATCATGTCAGGGGAAATCCTTTTCGACGGGACCGATTTGCTGAAACTGCATAAAGAAGCTTTAACGGATATACGCGGCGATAAAATTGCCATGATTTTCCAGGAACCGCTGACTTCGCTCGACCCGGTGCTGCCAATCGGGCGGCAAATTACCGAAGCCCTCGAACGTCATAAGGGACTTCACGGACGAGAAGCGATGGATGAAGCTATCAAGTTGTTGACCATGGTGGGCATACCCCAGCCGGACAGGCGCGTAAAGGACTACCCGCACCAGTTCAGCGGCGGCATGCGCCAGCGCGCCATGATTGCGCTGGCAATTTCCTGCGACCCCCAACTTATTCTGGCAGATGAGCCTACAACCGTCGTCGATGTCACCATCCAGGCACAATTGCTCGAGCTTATACGAAATATCACCAAAGAATTGAACACGGCGCTCATACTCATCACCCATAACCTCGGCATCGTTGCACGTTATGCGCATCGTGTTTATGTAATGTATGCCGGCCACATCGTGGAACACGGACTGGCTTCAGATATCTATCACCGTCCTTACCATCCATATACTAAAGGGCTGCTGGCTTCAGTGCCGCGCCTCAATGAACCGAGGAAGACCCGTTTACAGCCGATAGAAGGACAACCGCCCGACCTGATACATGCGCCGAAGGGATGCCCCTTCGGGCCACGCTGCAAAGAGGCAACCGAAGCCTGCCGTAATGCGGAACAGTTCCTGGCAGAAATCGCGCCGGGACATTTTGCGGCCTGTGCTTGACAGAATAATAAAATGAACAGTGAAGTAATCGTCAGCATAAAAAATTTAACCAAGCATTTTCCGGTTACCGCCGGCCTGATAAGACGCAAACAGGTAGGGGTGCTGAAAGCGGTTGACGGCGTTTCTATCGATATCCACCGTGGTGAAACGCTGGGACTGGTAGGTGAAAGCGGCTGCGGCAAAACCACACTGGGGAAATGCTTGCTCCAGCTTTACCGGCCTACCAGCGGTGAAGTCATGTATGCCGGGAAAGACCTGTGCAAACTTTCTCCCAAAGAACTGCGCCCGCTCCGGAAGAACCTCCAATTGATTTTCCAGGACCCGTACGATTCGCTGGACCCGCGTTTTACGGCTTCCGAGATCATCGGCGAACCGATGCGCATCTTTAATATGGACCGCGGCCCGGAATACCGGAAAAGAGTTGATGAACTTATCAACACCGTTGGGCTTTCATCGTATATGGCGGACCGTTATCCCCATGAGTTCAGCGGCGGGCAGCGGCAGCGCCTCGGCATTGCGCGGGCGCTGGCTTTAAACCCGAGCTTCATCGTCTGCGATGAGCCGATATCCGCCCTGGATGTCTCGATCCAAGCCCAGATAATCAATTTGCTCGACGACCTCGGCGAGGAATTCGGCATCGCCTTCCTGTTCATTTCCCACGACCTGGCAGTAGTAAGACATATTAGCGACCGCGTGGGCGTGATGTACCTGGGTAAACTAATGGAGCTTTCCGACCGTGACAGTCTTTATGAAACCCCGCTGCATCCCTACACCAAGGCACTGCTTTCGGCCGTGCCCATCCCCGACCCGGACATCGAAAAAGAGCGCAAAGTCATCCTTCTCCAGGGAGAAGTACCCAGCCCGATTAACCCGCCAAAAGGTTGCGTCTTCCATCCGCGCTGTTACCAAGCATTCGAGGACTGCCCCAAGATAGTCCCGCTACTGGCGGACAACGGGAACGGGCATTTTGTGGCTTGCCTGCTTTATAAAACTTCTTATCCCAAAGAAAAATAGTGCCGTTATTTCTTATACTTGACAATTTCGAATCCATACGCACCCGAGTGGAAAAGTTCTTTTATTTTTTAAATAAAGCCATCAATGTTTTTATAATTGCCAAATTCGTAGTATAATTTTCTTCTACTCCAGTGTATAAGCAGCCCGGGCAATTGATAATCACCGATACTTTTTAACTATGAGGTAAATATGAGACCGGCAAATTTAAGGTTAAAATTCCAGCTATTTGCGTTTTATCTGTATATAAAGCTGACGGACTGGAGACACCCGGCGTTTAAAGCCCGCCTTAAGGAAAAAGACCTGACCGTCCAGATAAAGGTACTGGACAATTCCGCCGGCCGGTATTTTACTTTCCAAAAAGGAAAGGTGACCTCTAAAAGCGGCATCCATCCCAAACCGGAGGTAACGATGGGTTTCAGCGATGCGGCTTTAGGGGCCAGGCTGCTGCTGCCGTGGCGGGACCAACATGAGCAGACCGATGTGATGAAGCAATTCCGCCTGACATTGGACGGCCCGGATGAGCTTTCTTACTGGTTCATGGAAACTTTGAGCGAGATGCTGAATGCCGGCATCAAATGGGGCACGGACATGGGGAAGGGCGTAAAAAGATACGTTAATAACTCCAACGCCGGGGCGACTTTCGTCTATGTAAAAGACAGTAAAATAATCCGCATGACGCCAATAGAATTCGATGATAAGGACGCGCCTTCGTTCACCATCGAAGCACGCGGCAAAAAGTTCACCCCGCCGCGGAAAAATACTCTCTCGCCGTTCGGATACGCATTAAAGTCCACTGTCTATTCGCCGGACAGGATTTTATACCCGATGAAACGGGTGGATTTCGACCCCAACGGGGAACGGCACTGCGAGAACCGGGGTGTTTCCCGATATGAAAGAATAAGCTGGGACGAAGCTCTGGACATCACCGCCAATGAAATCAAACGGGTAAAAAGAGATTACGGCCCGGGCGCCATTATGACCAGCGCGCCGTCCCACCATACCTGGGGCAATATCGGATATTATTTGAGCACGCACCGCCGGTTTGCCAACGCCATCGGGACAACGCAGGTGGCGGCCAACCCGGACAGCTGGGAGGGGTGGTTCTGGGGGGCGACCCATCACTGGGGAGACAGCATGCGGCAGGGAGGCGCGGAGGGCTACGGAACGGTCGAAGACGCGTTAAAAGAATGCGAAATGATGGTCTTCTGGAGCAGCGACCCGGAATCCAACCCGGGCTCCTATGCTTCTTTCGAAAGCACCATACGCCGCCAATGGCTGCAGGAACTGGACGTGAAAATGGTGCACATCAATCCCTTTTACGACCCTACCGCGGCGCTGACGGGCGGGAAATGGATAGCTCCACGACCGGATACCGGCAACGCCATGGCACTGGGGATAGCTTACGTCTGGATTACGGAAAACCTTTACGATAAAAAATACATCGCGGAACGCACAACCGGGTTCGATACATGGAAAGACTACATCCTGGGCAAGGATGACGGTATCCCAAAGACACCGGAATGGCAGGAAGGCGAAACCGGCGTGCCGACCAAAGACGTACGAGCTTTAGCCCGGGAATGGGGCACGAAAAAGACCTACCTGGGGGCGGGGGGAGGCGGTAATCAACTGGGAGGCGCCTGCCGCTGCGCTACCGGCCTGGAATGGGCGCGTTCCATGGTCTGCCTGATGGCGATGCAGGGCATCGGGAAGCCGGGAATAAATATGGGCAATATGGCGGTGGGAACGCCGATGGATACCCGTTTTTACTTTCCCGGATATGCGGAGGGTGGCATCTCCGGGGATATAGACGGAACAGCTTCAGCCATCTATCTTTACCAGCGCATGCCGCATTTGCCATCCGTGAATACGGTGCAACAAAGAGTTCCACGGTTAAATATCCCGGAAGCTATCCTTGACGGGTACGCTGAAGGGTATCCCAACAACACTAAAATAATCGAAAGGCAATTTTTTAAGTTTACTTATCCGGCGCCCGGCAACTCGCCGGTAAAAATGTATTACAAATACGGCGGCTCCTACATCGCTACACAGAACAATACCAACCGTTATGTAAAGTCTTACCGGACGCCGAAACTGGAATTCGTGGTGAACCAGTCGATATGGATGGAAGGTGAGACGAAATTCGCAGACATCATTTTGCCCGCCTGCACCAACTTCGAGCGCTGGGACATCGGGGAGACATGCAACGCCGGCGGGTATATCATCCATAACTTCAACAAGCTCAACCACCGCATCATCACCCTGCAGCATAAGTGCATCGAGCCGCTCGGAGAATCAAAGTCCGACTACCAAATTTTCCTCGAGCTTTCCAAGCGGCTGGGGCTTAGCTCATATTTCTCCGAGGGCAGCACCGAACTGGACTGGTGCAAACGGATGTATTACGGGTCGGACCTGCCGAAGGCGATTTCATGGAAAAAGCTCTTGAAGAAAGGCTACTACGTTGTTCCTCCACCTAAAGAAGAATTGAAAGCCCCGTGCGCCTACCGGTGGTTTGCGGAGGGGAGGAAGAAAGACATACCGGAGCCTTTCCCGCTGCCGGCAGACTATAAGGTCTACCTGGAAGGGCTGCAAACGCAATCAGGGAAAATAGAATTCGACTGCTCCAGCTTAAAGCGGTTCGACCCGAATGACCCGGAGAGGCCGACCATCAGCAAATATATTCCTTCCTGGGAAGGGCCGCACACAACGGAGCTTTATAAAAAATACCCGCTGCAATTACTTTCGCCCCACCCGCGCTACACTTTCCACACCCACCACGACGGGAAGGACAGCACTATCAATGACGTTAAAGAACACCGCGTCCCGATAGACGGCTATTATTACTGGATTGTCAGAATAAACACTAAGGACGCAGAAAAACGCGGCATCAGGCAAAACGACCTGGTCAAGGTCTTTAACGACCGCGGGGCGGTTATCTGCGCATCCCATATCACGGAACGCCTGCCGGAGGGGACTGCGTCATCTCCCTGCTCGTCTGCGATATATGACCCCATCGGCGAGCCGGGAAATTCCGTCGACCGCGCGGGAACCATCAACCTGCTGACATCATCGCGCCCCATCATCAAAAAATCGCACAGCACGGCCTCCAACTCCTGCCTGGTACAGATAGAAAAATGGGAGGAGGGGAAATAAGATGGAAAAATGGAACCTGATTATTGATGTTGCCAAATGCGAGGACTGCAATAACTGCTTTTTGGCCTGCAAAGACGAACACGTGGACAATGATTTCCCGCCGTTTTCCGTTTCCCAACCGAGGCACGGGCACCGCTGGATAGACATCCTGACGAAAGAAAGAGGCCAGCACCCGGACATCGATGTCGCCAATCTGCCGGTAATGTGTATGCACTGCGATGAAGCATCCTGCATGAAACAAGCCGGTGACGCCATCTACAAAACGAGAGACGGCATTGTAATCATTGACCCGGAAAAAGCCAGAGGCAAAAAAGAATTAGTAAACACCTGCCCTTACGGTGCTATATGGTGGAATGAGGAAAAGAACACGGCGCAAAAATGCACGCTTTGCGTCCACCTGCTGGCGGATGGATGGAAAGAGCCGCGCTGCGTGCAGGCCTGCCCTACCGGTGCGATGCGCATGATAAAAATAGAAGATGCAAAAATGAAAGAAATAGTAGAGCGCGAAAAGCTCGAAGTTCTGCACCCGGAATACAAGACATCGCCCCGTGTATATTACAAAAACCTCTACCGTTACTTTAGGTGCTTTATCGCCGGGGACGCAGCATACAAACATGACGGCATTATCGATTGCGCGGAAGGTGCCAAGGTAACTTTAATCAAAGATGGACAAAAGATTGGGGAAATTATAACCGACAACTACGGCGACTTTAAATTCGATAAACTCGATGAAAAAAGCGGCAAATATACGGTTGAAGCAGTCTATGAAGACTACGGGAAAAAGACCGTTGAAGTTGAAGTTGACCGGAGCCAGAGCATCGGCACGATATTGTTCGAAAAATAAATATCAGTATATCTTTGTGATTCAATGCTGGTTACATAAGAAAGGCGGAACACTTCACCATGCCAAGCAGTGAGATTGCCACGCCTCCTTCCGATGGTCCGATGGGGCTCACCATGAGCGGAAGGATGGCTCGCAATAACATTACCCTCCAAACGTGAAAGTCTTAATCAGATTATATTATGGTTATTAGTATGACAAAATCAGTCTCCAACCCTAAAGAGCCGTCAAATACCGACACATTGCGCACCGGCCCAGTACCTGCCGCTACGAGGACTTCAATATATTTATTTATCGGCGTGAATCTCCTGTGGTGGGTAGGATTGTACCTTTACGTTCCTGTTTTCCCAGTATACGTAGAAAAATCCGGAGCTTCCCTTAGCCTGGTAGGCATAGTGCTGGCTGCTTATGCCATTCCGCAGGTCATTTTACGCATTCCGCTGGGCTTATGGTCAGACAAACTCGGTAAGCGGAAGGGGCTGGTAGCTGCCGGCATTATTTTCTCCTCGCTGGGGGCACTGGGGCTCGGACTGGTAGATACGCCCTGGCTTTTGTTCTTATTCAGGATGGTAACCGGAATCGGGGCGGCGGCGTGGGTAGTTTTTCCCCTCTACTTTAATGCCTATTACCCTGTAAAAGACAGCGGGAAAACCATGGGGCTGATAAATTTCGTGCAAAGTTTTGCGATTATTGCCGCCACCGCCAGCGGCGGTTTTATCGCGGAAAGAGCCGGCAACAAGTGGCTATTTTTCATCGCAGCGGCGCTGGGAATCGCCGCCATCGCGTGCCTGTTTTTCACCAGAGAACCGCCAATAGTGCGTGAACCGCTTTCAAACGGGCCCAAAATATTTGCGACAGCGACCCGACCGCAGCTATTGATAATATCTCTCATGGGGATATTGCTGAATTTTGCCATGTTTGCGGGAGTGTTCGGGTTCATCCCGATATACGCGGCGGGATTCGGCGCGACAAAAGGACAACTCGGCCTGATAACGATGGTCAACCTGGGTTTTTCCGCGCTCGGCTCGCTCACCGCCGCGCGGATTCGCCAGAAGCTGGGTTACCGATTTACTATTTTCTGGAGCGCACTGTTGATAGGCGCTGCGTTTTTTATCATTCCATTTACCCACTCTACAGGCGCACTCATGGCGGTCCAGGCAGCCAGCGGGCTCGGAAGCGGTGTAATGATGACGATTTTCTTCGTTTTAAGTATCGATAATGTGCCCCGTGACCGGCAGGCGACCACGATGGGAGTTTTCCAGGCAATTTATGCCATCGGTATGCTGGCTGGCCCGCTGGTTTCCGGATTTTTGGGCAATAACCTTAGCCTTTCAAGTGTTTTCTATTTAGCAGCTATATTGGTCTTGTTCGTAGCGCTACTGGCATTCCTGCCGGTATTTTCAAATAATACAAAAAGTGAGGTGAAGAATTATGGTGAAAAAGGCAACTAAAAAAACAGCTTTCACAAATATTATGCACATCGGTATGGTAGTCAGGGACATGGATAAGACCATCGAGCGGATGACGGCACTTGGCATCGGCCCCTTTACACCCCGGATTCTGCCGCCGGACGCCAAAGAAACCTACCGCGGCAAACCTTTCATCCCGAGTAAAAGGGTAAAAATTTATATCACCAAAATCGGTAATATGGAGCTTGAGCTTATCCAGCCGATTAACGGGAAATCGCCACACCAGGAATTCCTGGAGCAAAAAGGCGAAGGCATCCAGCATATCGGGGTCTTGGTCGATGATGTTGAAGAAGTACTGGAAGACCTGAAAGCCAAAGATTCGACGGAGCTGCTGCGGTCTCATTTCAAGGGGGGAGGCGGAGTTGCATACCTGGACCTGGATGCGGCAGGACTGATTGTCGAATTCGTGCAAGCGCCTAAAAGATAACCCGAAATACTACCGGATCTGCGACTTATAATAATCTGAAACAGCTTTTTTTAATTCTTGGCGAGAAGACTTTTTTCCGTCGAGGTCCCGCAAAAACTTACCGCGGGACTCTATTTCAGAAGATATCGAATCATATTTAAAAGCGAACTTGGTGGAAAGGACTTCCTGGAGGAACTTGTCCGAGGGGTAGGTAAATTGTTCCTCCGGCAAATGACGCGATGCCAGGACATGAGCGACCAGGCCGTCTTTTGTGTAGTTCATAGTGCTGACCGTATCCACGTAGCGGATGGGTTCATCATCTAAATATTTACCGCGGACGACCTGCAGCGTAATTACCACGCCCAGTTTAGAGATGATTTCCGGTGAAACACCGAGGGCGTTAAGAATATAGGCCACTTCTTTGATATTTCGCGCATGAGTAGTAGTCCCCAGGGCATAGCCCTTGTCCAGGCAATTAAACGCCTTAACAACTTGAATGCCCCAGAGGTATTCATACATGTGGTTGCTTATTTCTTCCGCGATAAGATAGGTATTTTCCGGTTTTTCACTGCCGAGGGATTTAAAGTCCTCATAATAGCCCTGCAACTCATATTGTTCAATCTCCGGGCGGAGAAAGTCCAGCAGGGCATGCAGCAGGGTCGTTTTTCCAGCCCAGGCGGGCCCGGCAGCTACCATCACGGAGACCCGTTGTTCCATTAAAAGCCAGAACAGGCCGGCAAGTTTATAATCGATGGTGCCGAACTTCACGACATCGAGAATCGAAAGGTTTTCATCTTCTCTGCGAAAAGGCCAACCCGCCCACCCCTGGTATCTTGCCATTCCTCCCCCTATCGAACTTTTTTAGTGGTTAGTGGATAGTATCCCCATTCCCCTTCCAACCAAATACATAAATCCTAAATCTAAATCTTCGTTCTTTTATTGTTGATGTAATCGACGATAATATATTTGCCGAGGTCGCCGGGCTCGGTAAAAAAGACCCGGCCGTGGTTCAGCCGCGCCATCCGGTCCACGAACATGTTAAAAATATCGTGGCTTGGGAGCATAAAAACGTTGATGATGATGCCGGCGCGGGTGCAGTTATTCACTTCCCTTAAAGTTACATCGATGCAGCGCTGGGTGGTAGGAAGGTTAAAGACAATCTGCCCACCTTCGATATGCGCCGTAGGCTGGCCGTCGGAAATCATGATGACCTGTTTGTTGGCGGCGCGCTCCTTGGAAAGGATTTTCCGGGCGGTCATAAAACCGTGCTGCATATTGGTATAAGGAGTAAAGTCATCCCACCTGATGTACGTTAATTGTTCCGGGGTCAAGCGCCGGGCGAGGGCGGAGAACCCCAGGATGTACAGACTGTCTTTGGGGAACTTGCCGGTAATCAGGGAATTAAGGGCGATGGAAACGATTTTGGCCGACTCGAAGTTACCGCCCATGCGCATGGAAAGGCTCATATCCAGCATGATAACAGTGGCGGAACGGGTGGCCTGCTCCTGCTGAAAGACCTCGAAGTCTTTGACATCCAGCTTCACCGGCACCTGCGGCTTGCGCAGGATAGCGTTGGTCAGGGTCTTCTGGAGATGTAAATCAAAATCGTCACCGAACTCATAGAGCTTCGTTTCATCGATCCTTTCACCCCCGGCGCCGCGCTGTTTGATATAATGCGAGCCGGTGCGGTCTTTCTTCAAGCTGGCAAAGACAGTGTTCAGGGCTTTTTCCCCGATTTTCCTCATGCCGCGCGGGGTCAGCTCGTACTGGCCGCGGTTCTTGCGGATATAGCCGGCGTCTTCGAGCATCTTGGTGATTTCACGCATCCTTTTCATCTCTTCCGCGGCGTCATTACCCAAAAGCTCTTTGACCAGCTTATCATCTATCTCATCCAGGGAATCATCATAGCGGGACTCCTGAAACTGCTCTTCCAGCCTGTCCATTTTCTGGAGCTGTTCCATCAGTTTCAGCGCTTCGGTATAAGAAATCGATTCTTTACCGGAAAAATCATAACCTTCGGTATCCAGAAAGCCGGGAAAGAGAGATTCCATATTGGCCATCATCTTGGCGGCTTCATACTTGGTGGATTCGTCAAGCATCGAATCTATAAGGTCTTGCAGCTCCTGGCGGTCGGCGGGGGAAAGGCTATCCATCAAGGCCTGCGCCTGGGCCATCTGCTGCTGCAGGCGTTCGATAAGCTCGTCGAGGTCTTTGGGGGGATTATCGCCGAAGAAATCCCCGAACTGCTTCATGAAACCTTCAAAGTCCGGCTCTTCGCCGCGTTTCCGCGCCTCCAGCATCTGGTTGATGGCTTCCATAAAGTGGCGCATGGCCGCGAGGGAATTTGCGTCCATATTCTTCAGCCGCTGCGTCATTTCCTTGGCGAAGGAAGACATGGCGTTTCTCTTGAGCATATCCATAAGCTCCTGGAATTGCCGCCGGGCTTCCTCGTCCATGAAATCGTAGTTATTTAAGTCTTTTATCTTGCCGCCGACGTCGTTGGGCAGGGCTTCCAGCTTTTCCCGGTTCTGCGAGGCGCGGTCTTCCAGGTTTTTGAGCAATCTTTCCTGCATTTCCGGGTCGATATCCGGCTTGCCTTCAGCCGGACTGTTTTCCGGGCCTCATCCAGCCGCTGCTGATACCCTTTCGTCTCGGTATTGATAATATCATTGAGCCGCTTGCGGATGTCTTCCATCATCGAGCCGAGCTTGTATTTTCCCAGGTGTTCCTGCCGCCGCTGGCGCAGCCGCTGGATAAGCTCCTGGAGGCTGGGCAACCGCCGCCCCATCCTATCCGTGCAGCCCGTTGCGCTGCATCATGCGCAGGGCTTCCGCCAGGTCGCCGTCACGCATTAAGTTGCGCTGGAGCTCCTGCATCATGTGCGTCGGCATCCGGCTCGAAGATATTCTGGGAGCCGTCCCATTCGGAATAAATATTACTGTCCATAAAGTAAAATCCTAAGTACGAAATCCTAAGTACGAAATCCTAAATCCTAAACAAACTCAAAACACCAAAGTTTAAAGCATTTAATATTGGAATTTAGAATTTTCCACCTTACTTCCTGTATATCGTCTTACCTTCGACCTTGGTCTTGTTCAATCTTTTGTTCAGGTGAGCGCCTTCAAGAACGAATTCGATGGCGGAAGCGATTATCTTCCGGCGTTTCGGCATCGGTCAGCTTTTTTACCGCTTTGGCCATGCCGGGAATCTCCTTCAAATAACGCATATAAGCTTTGGCGGGCATATTCTCCGAGGTCTCGACATTAAAGCCGCCGGTAAACTGCTTAATGATGGGTTCCAGTTCATCGAACTGGAAATACCGGTTAAAGACCGATGAGCACCGCCTTCTTGGTGAGGTCGTCAATAATCTTCTGTTCGTTTTTATCCTCAAAACCTTCCATCTCCACTTTGCCGGTGGTAGAGGCGATGATATAAGGAAGGTCGCTGATGCGCGGCACCGCCATTTTTTCACCCAGCATCGTAGCCCGCCGGATAGCATTGGCGACGACGGTTTCCATATTGGCGATGGAGACCCTGACGCTGACACCGGAACGCTGGCCGATATCCGGGCTTTTCCGCGCCAGGTGCGTAATCTCGGCAATAATTTCCTTGATGTAATCGGGAACATAAAATTCAATATCGCCGTCACCGAAACGCTGCCATTCCTGCTCGACGATGGCGATTTCATCTTTAATCGTGACGGGGTAATGGGTGCGGATCTGCGCGCCGAAGCGGTCTTTGAGCGGGGTAATAATCCGTGCCGCGGCTGGTATAGTCTTCCGGGTTGGCGCTGGCGACCAGCACCATATCCAGCGGCAGTCTGACGCGGTAGCCTTTTATCTGGATATCCGCTTCTTCCAGCAGGTTGAAAAGACCGACCTGCAGCCTTTCCGCCAGATCCGGGAGCTCGTTGATGCAGAATATCCCGCGGTTGGTCCGCGGGATAATGCCGTAGTGCATGGTCAGCTCATCGGAAAGATAGCGGCCTTCCGCAACTTTAATGGGGTCAACATCGCCGATGAGGTCGGCAATGGTAGTATCCGGCGTGGCGAGTTTTTCCCCGTACCGGTCCTGGCGGGAAAGCCAGACAATTTCCGTGTTGTCTCCGTCTTTGGCTACTTTTTCCCGGCAGGACTTTGCATATCGGCGCGTAAGGGATTATCGTTGATTTCACAGCCGCGGATAACCGGGATAGCCTCATCCAGCAAGCCGACGAGAAGACGCATGACGCGGGACTTGGCCTGCCCTCTTTCACCGAGGAAGATGATATTCTGGCCGGACAAGACGGCGTTTTCCACCTGCGGGATGACTGTGTTATCGTAACCAATGATGCCGTTAAAGATAGGCTTTTTTGCCTTAATCAAGGCGATGAGGTTACGCCTCATTTCTTCTCGTATTGTCACGGGTTTATAACCTGATGCTTTAAGCTCCCCGATTGTTCTTGGACGGCCGTCTCCTCTGACAGCGGCCTTCTCTTCAGCTTTTACCGCAACCGGAGACGTCATAGCGGGAATCTGTTTTGTTTCCAACTGAGGCGCTTCGGAGACTTTTTTCTTTCCACCAAATAAGAAACCCATTTTATCTGTCACCACCTTATTCTGTATCGAATGATTATTTTTATGACGGATGATTTAGAGGAACAACTAATTTATAAGAATTATTGATAAAGCCCGCCCGGAGCAGGCATAAAAAGCGACCCTATATTTTAAGTATAGAAGCGGGTGTAGAGAATGTCAACGAATTCAAACTGCAAATAAGTTACAAAGTTATAAACTGTGTTCTTTGATAAACTACTGTCGTATTTGGAAACCTTTGAATAAACCTATATCAACCCCTAAATGAGGGTGAGTGTGAGTAGTTGGTATTTAGGGATCAATAAAAACCCCCTTGTATCCCCTTTTACAAAAGTGGGGGATAACTCAAAACCGGAGACCGACCCCGTCCTTCCGGCACCGGAAGGACCGACATAGGAATTTTCCTCCAGACTCCTTTTACTGGAGCTAAATACGTTACCTGCCCACCTGACCAGTTAAAATTCGCCCTACCGGGCAACGATTAATCACCCGGGTGCACGGCGTAATCACATCTGATTCATCTTAAACTGATAATGACGAATATAAATAACGCACAATCATCCAAAGAAAAAGGAGGAACAAAAATGGAAAACAACGTTCAGGGAAATAACACCGCATCCCAGAATACCGCCCCCCGCGATTGGCGGGAAATACGCCGGCAGGAGCGCGAGGAGAGGAGAGAAGCCAGGCATAGCTGGCCGTTCCACGGCTTCTTTACCGGCATGATCCTTGTTTTGCTCGGCGTGCTTTTCCTGCTGAACCAGACGGGAACCCTCAATGGAGATACCTGGTGGCAGGCATTTCTTATCGGCCTGGGCGTGATATTCATCGCTAACGGCGTAGCCAGGAACTTTTATCCTGGATACCGCTGGGGCAGCTTCGGTAAAATCGTCGGCGGAATCGTCATGATATCTGTCGGCGTAATTTTCCTGCTCGGCTTCAGCGAGTGGTGGCCGATCGTGCTGATAGTTGCCGGAGCCGCCTTCCTGCTCCGTTTCTTCTGGCGCCGGGTTAATGTGCTACCATAAATCGTTAATGCTATAATAACTTAGTCTCGAAGAGAAGCAGGCCCCATGTCTAACGAAAAAAATACGAATAATTTTAAAAACGATTCTGAAGACAGATTCTCAAAGTTAAGGTACCGTGAATTACGGCGGGTGCGTAGAGAGTTGCGAAGGCAAAGAAAAGACCAGCGCCCGCCGATGCGGTATTTATTCTGGGCATTGATGTTCATCTTATGGGGCATTATCGTTGCTCTTTTGAGACAAAATATAATCTCCCTCGACGACATATGGAAAGTCTTTATCACCGGTCTCGGCAGTATCTTCCTGATTCAAGCGCTGATTTACTACCTGACGCCGGAATACCGTTCTCATGCGGTCGGGCGGGTCACGCCCGGAATCATTCTCCTGTTAATCGGTCTAAGTTTTCTTGTCGGTCTCAATGCCTGGTGGCCGGTGACGCTGGTAGTTGCCGGCGTCGCCATCATTTTTATCGCCTGGTTCCTGCAGCGAGAAATTCAAAGACGCCGCGTCACCCAGGAGACGCTGCGCGAAAGCGAAGTTAAATATCAGCATATTATAGATAACGCCAACAGCGCGATTGTAGAAATGGACCCCGGCGGGAAAATATCTTTTATGAATAAATTCGCGCTTAACTTTTTCGGGTTCAATGAGGGGGAAATACTGGGGCACAACATGGTCGGGACAATTATTGCCCCGGATACCGCCGCCGCGACCAACTGGAACGAAATGGTCAACAAAATCGTTACTTCACCGGACAGCGGCCGACATAATGAAATGGAAAACCAGCGCAAAGGCGGCGAAAAAGTCTGGATGGCCTGGACCTATAAACCGATTATGGACGAATCCAACAATTTAAAAGAAATATTATGCGCCGGCATCGACAGGACACAACAAAAGAAAGCCGAGGACCTGGCCGCCCAGGAAATTAAGGAAAAAACGGCGGTGGAGGAACGTACCCGTCTTGCCCGCGACCTTCATGACGCCGTCAGCCAGACGCTCTTTTCCACCAGCCTGATAGCGGAAGTGCTGCCCAAAGTTTGGGAGAGGAACAAAGAAGATGGGGTAAAAAAGCTCGAGGAAGTGCGGCAGTTAACGCGCGGCGCCCTGGCTGAAATGCGGACGCTGCTCTTCGAACTCCGGCCGGCTGCCCTGGCGGATGCGGAGATGAACGAATTACTGCGCCAACTGGCGGAATCCGTCACCGGGCGGGCGCGAGTGCCGGTAACACTTGAGGTAAACGGGACCTGTGACGTATCTCCCGATGTCAAAATCGCGCTTTACCGCATCGCCCAGGAAGCCTTGAACAATATAGCGAAACATTCCGGCGCCACGAAGGCACGGGTCAGCCTGCGCTGCGAACCCCACCGGGTGGTCCTGCAAATAGCTGACAACGGGCACGGCTTCGATGTCTCGCAGGCGCCGCAGGGAAGTTTCGGACTAAGCAATATCAAAGAACGCGCCGAGCAGATAGGCGCTTCATTAAAAATAGACAGCAATATTAATGAAGGTACGGAAATTACCGTTGACTGGCATGATGCCGAGGAGGTGTCAAAATGACAAATTCCAAACCGATAAAAGTCTTACTGGTAGATGACCACATGGTGGTGCGCAGCGGCTTGAGTACGGTGCTGGCAATCTATGACGACATGCAGATGGTGGGGGAAGCCAACGACGGGGAGGAAGCCGTACGGCTTTGCGAACGCCGGCAGCCGGATGTCGTCCTGATGGACCTGGTAATGCCGAAAATGGACGGCGTAGCAGCGACAAAAGCAATAAAGCAACGCTGGCCGCAAATACAGGTCATCGCGCTGACCAGCTTTAAAGAGAAGGAATACGTGGAAGGCGCCTTAAAAGCGGGCGCCAGCGGCTATCTGCTGAAGAACATTTCCGCGGATGAATTAGTGAATGCGATTCGCAAAGCAGCGGCTGGGCAGCCAAGCCTCTCGCCGGAGGCGGCGCAGGTGCTGATTCAAAAAGTTAACGAACCCCCGCCGCCCGGCCAGGACATGACCGACCGTGAAAAAGAAATCCTCGCTTTAATGGTGCAAGGGCTTTCCAATAATGAAATCGCAGAAAAGCTGATCGTCAGCCAATCTACGATAAAGTTCCATGTCAGCAACATCCTTTCCA
This sequence comes from uncultured Chloroflexia bacterium, assembly GCA_963796365.1. Taxonomy (GTDB): domain Bacteria; phylum Chloroflexota; class Dehalococcoidia; order Dehalococcoidales; family RBG-16-60-22; genus RBG-13-51-18. The sequence continues at coordinate 1,445,664 of CAWCLJ010000004.1, read as the reverse complement.
AGCTGGGCGTCGCTGGCCGTACGGAAGCGGTGGCGCTAGCCGTTAAACATAACCTAGTCAGGTGACCAGTTTTTAATCGGTGACCCATACAGTCCCAAATCCCCCCGAGTGCATGGTATATTCGGGGGGATTTCTTTTTATACTGGATATATCAGTAATGCGAGGAGGACGATATGGAGAATGTCATCGAAGTAGAAAACCTGACAAAAAAGTACGGCAGCGTCACCGCCGTCAACGGGGTGAGCTTTACCGTGGAGAAGGGAGAGGTGTTCGGGATACTGGGGCCTAACGGGGCGGGAAAAACTACCACGGTAGAAATAATCGAAGGCCTGCGCAAACCGGACGGCGGCAGCATTAAAGTATGCGGCTACGACGCTGTGAAGGATAGCGACCGCATCAAGCAGATTATCGGGGTGCAGCTTCAAGCCACCAGCATTTACGATAGTATCCGCGTTAAAGAAGCGGTAGACCTCTTTGGCGGGTATTACCATAAAGCCGTGCCGACCAATAAAATCCTGGAAGAGACTTCCCTGATGGATAAAAGCTCCAGCCGGGTAAGCACCCTTTCCGGGGGCCAGAAACAGCGTCTTAGCCTTGGGCTGGCGCTGGTAAACGACCCAGAGTTACTTTTCCTCGATGAGCCTACGACCGGCCTGGACCCGCAGGCACGCCATAACATCTGGAGCATCGTCGAAAAGCTCCGCGACCAGGGAAAAACGGTCGTGATGACGACCCATTATATGGAAGAAGCGGAACACCTGTGCGGGCGGCTCGCCATCATCGATAACGGAAAAATCATGGCTATGGGCACGCCGGAAAGCTTAATCAACCACGCCGGCCTGGATACCTCGATAGAATTCAACACTTCGAGAGAGTTGAACGGCATCGGCAGCCGGATACCCGGCCTGCATAGAATTCCTAACGGCACCGTGCCTAAGTATGAGGTGAAATCGAACAGAGTTTCCCGGATACTCAACGACCTCACCAACCTCTGTTTTGAGAACAACATCGAGCTGGAAAATATCTCGGTGCGGAAGGTAACGCTGGAAGATGTCTTCCTCTCCATGACCGGCCGCAAATTGAGAGAGTAAGCATTAAGAAAGTAAGAAAAGGAGAAGCGGAAATGAACACTTTAGTCAATCAGGCGGTGCTGGAAACCAAACTATTTTTTAGAAACAAGTCCACATTAATCTGGACCTTTGTTTTCCCGATATTTTTCATGGTGCTTTTCGGGCTGATTTACGGCGATACAAAGTGGCAAGGCATGGATATACGTTCGGTGGATTACCTGCTGCCCGGCATCATCGTTATGGGCGTGATGGTTACCGGCATTATGCATACAGTCATGAGTTTTGTGTCCGAACGTGAAAAAGGGGTCTATCGCAGATTGGCGCTCACACCGTTAAAAAGACAGACCATCATCGGCGGCCAGATGCTGCATAACTACTCCATCATCCTTATCCAGACACTGGCGCTGGTGGTTATCGGGGTGGTTTACTTCCACGCTAAATTCACGGGCAACATGTTCCTCTTCTGGCTGGTTTTAACGGTGGGTTCGGTGAGCTTTATGAGCATCGGGTTTTCTCTTACCGGCCTGGCGAAGAACTACAAAAGCGCCATGCCGATTAACCAGATTGCGTATTTCCTGCTGATGTTCTTGGGCGGCGTGTTCTTCCCGACCAGCATGTTACCCAAGTTCCTGGGTAATGTTGCCGGCATCCTGCCCTCAACCCAGATGAACGACGCTATGCGCATGGTACTTTATCAGAACGCCGGAATCGGAGACATCTGGCAGAAGCTGTTGGTCCTGGCCAGCTGGAGCGTGTTATTCTTCTTCATCTCGGTGAAAACGTTCCGCTGGGAATAAAGAACAATAGGGTTTTATTAAAAAAGAGAGCCTCCCGGCAACGGGGGGCTTTCCTGTTTTGAGGAGGTTTTTCGGGAATAACCCAAAAAGTTTTATTTACTATTTTAAATCCTCTCTAACTCTCCCTTAAAAGGGAGAGGATGACAGCCTAAACCGAATGGCGAAGGTTTTCGGCTAATCTTTCCACCTTCGAAGGGGGACCAAGGATGTTACCCTAAACTCATTTCAGCATTTTCTGGACAACTTTTAAGTATCTATTTTTGCGCCCGGGCAGTCATCCAGCCCGGATTTGATTTTACTTTAACATTCCTAAATGGGACCGCTTTAAGCAGGCCGGTAATTTCATCCGGTGTGTAACCCGCATAAACCGAGCCTATCGCGCCGTTCGTCCGCCGGATATCTTCAGGCGTAAAAAATATCTGCATCAGCGCCAGGCCGCAGAAAAACCACCAGTAGCAGTCACGCCGGACATCAACCAGCAGAAGACTGCCGCCCGGCTTCAGAACACGCTGAATTTCATCAAAAGCTTTACCGGCGTTTTCCCAGTGGTGCAAAGACAAAGAGCTCACAACAACGTCAAAATATTCATTTTCAAAGGGTAAGTTTTGCACGTCTCCCAAAACAAAGGTTATATTCCCGGCGGACGCGCGTTCCCGGTTTTTCACGGCGGTCTCAATCATATCCAGGTTAACATCGAGGCCTTTAACTTCCAGGCCCGGATATTTTTGACTGATCAAAATTGCCAGTTGGCCGGAGCCGCAGCCAATATCCACGAGCTTGCCCTGCGGGCGGAGATTTTTTAGTTCCCGCATGATAAAAAAACGCAATACTTTAAACGGCAGCCAGCTGCAGGTCTGATTGTAAGCTCGGACGGCGCCGGTATCCTGCTCGCCTTCTTTCTCCGGCGCGCGCTTCAAACGCATACGTTGAATCAATGCGATAGATACAGCGACCAGCAATAAAAGAACACCAAATATCTGTACCATTGAAAAGACTCGCAAGCCGATCGGATACTAGCCGAAAGCCTGTCCTACAACCAGCATAACGGGGTAAGAAAGCGCTATCAGCACGGTGATACCCGCTACCTTCCGGAAATTCTTCTTTAATAATACCACGCAGGCCGTGAGGACCGGGAAAGAAGCGAAAGAAAGCGCGGAAAGCGGGGCCAATATCCTGATACTGATGAGCAATACCTGGTAAAGATACATAAAAAGAAACCAGGTCGTCAGGTACCATTCCAGCGATATGCCGTTCTCCCAGACTTTATACGCGATACTCTTAACGCCTTTTTTGAGGTTTGCTTCGGCGTCCTGCCATTCATCCAACGCCAGCCCGGCAAAAGAATGGATGATAGCAAACGGCGCGCAGGCTACCAGTCCGGTCACCCAGGGCGGCGAGGCGCTGGTGGCAAACATGCCAATACGGACGGGCAAGGGGACCGTCCCGACCGCCAAGGAAAGCTCATGCGTCCAGTTTACCCCAGGAATACCAGAAAGTAATCAGTATGCCCATGAACACCGGAACAAGTATCGGCCAGCCGACATTTATTGCCAGGTATACGGTTGGTATTAAACCCAAAAGGTAGCATATGAATGCGTTAACCGCTACTTCTCTTGTACTGACAATCCCCCTGGCAATCAGGCACTGGGCGCCGATGCCGATTATTTTGCCATCCATGTTTTCCGTCTTATCCAATATCAGTTTTTCCGGGCGATGATAACACCGGCGATGAGTTTATTTTTCTCCATCGCTGTTTTCATGGCATTCAAGCTCTTAACAAAGGTAAAAACCTCTTTACCCTCCTTCCGCACAAGCTCATAAATTAATTTCCAGACTGCCGGCTGCCGTACGAAATATATGGCATCATCCCAGGTTTTGACCGTAAACGGAGTAACATTTTCCCGGTAAACAAGATTATAGCCGGCATCAGTAAACCAGGACTGATATTCGGAAAGCGTGTGCAGGCTTTGCAGCAACATGCCGCGTTTAATCGATGAAATATCCCTTCCGTCATTGGAATTGCCGGGAGCGGAAGGCAGCATCCAATCGAAAATGATGAATGTCCCTTTAGATTTTAAAAACCGTGTCGCTCTTTGAATAAATTCCCGCTGCTTTTCCAGGTGGGTGCAGAATGCGACCGCCCAGATAACATCGAACATACATTCAAATTCCATTTTTTCCGCATCCATTAAGTAGAATACGGATTTCGTCCGGTTTTTTTCAGCGGCCGCTTCAGACATCTCTACCTGTTTCGAGCTGATGGTAATACCGACGGTTGACGCCCCTAGATTTTTCCCCAGCCACACCGAGCTGCCGCCGATTCCGCATCCGACATCAAGGATTTTAGCGCCCCAGGGGATACCGGCTTTTTCCACCAGGTGACGGATAAGGTTTTCCTGCGCTTCGGCTCTGGACTCACGCCCGGTTATATAGTATCCGTCATGAAGATGCTCACCGTATATCTCGGAATAATAGATGGAACCGATGTCATAAAATCTCTGTATCGATTCTTTTTTAGGACTGTCCAGCATGACCATAAATACGAATACCCTCTACTCTTTTATGCCGCAAGAAACTATTTGCATTATCCGGTTCAGCATTTTTTGAATCCATTTGTAAAGCTACCTATCCCTTCTGTTAAGGTACATATCTCATGCTAAGGGGTACTCATTTGGATTACGCTATAGAAAATATTGATGTTTATCTGTCCATAAATCAGCTAAATTGCGTGTTTCAGCATAAAACGCCCCGCCGATATCCAGGAAAGACGATTGCTTATGTAAATACTTATTCTCCATTTACGCAGGGTAAATGCTATAATAGAGCAACCGCGTTATTTTGCAGCACGGGGAGAAAACCTTGATCATTAAAGATGTCCTTTCCAACACCGAATTCCAGATGAGCCTGCTGCTATTTGTAGCCCTGGCAGGCTATTTGGTTTCTTATAGAATTAATCAATCCGCCGTCGCGGGGATTATCCTGGTGGGTATTGTAGTGGGACCGAGCCTGCTGAACTGGATTAACTACACCGATTTCGTTGCCACGCTGGCCCAATTAGGCGCGGTTGTCCTGCTGTTTACGATCGGGCTGGAATTTGAGATAAAAGAAATCTGGAAGGTAAAATTCTTCCTCATTGCACTTTTCGGCGTGCTGGTACCGGCAGTGGTCGGCTATTTTATCGCCGTATTGTTTGGTTTTGATTTTAAAGCTTCCATTTTCATCGGGACGGCTTTAACGGCCACGAGCATCGCCATCACGGCGAATGTCCTGAAGGAGATGGGCAAACTGCAGACGGAAGCCGCCAAAGCAATTATCGGCGCCGCCGTTATCGACGATGTGCTAAGTCTTATGGTTTTGTCTGTTTCACAGGGCATCGTCTCGAATAATGTTTCGGCGATAAGCATACTGATAGTTGCCGGCAAAGCGATAGGATTCATCGTTATCGGGGCAGTCATCGGGCAATTGCTGCTTCGAAGGCTGCTGATACTTTTCGACAAGACTAAAATCGCTCATGCCTACCCGGAATCGCTCTTTATTTCCGCGATGATGGTCGCTTTCCTGTATGCGCTTGCCGCCAAATTGGTAGGTCTATCCGCCATCGTAGGGGCATTTTTAGCCGGTGCGGCATTCGCTAAAGTAGAACTAAAATCCGGCAGGATATTTAAAGACGGTGCACACCATTTGCAAATAATATTTGCGGCAATCTTTTTTATTTCCCTGGGCGTCATTATGGACCTGCACGCCATTTCTCCGAGCCTGCTTATCTTTATCATTGTACTGACAATAGTTGCGATGATAACAAAACTGATAGGATGCGGTGTAACTTCCAAACTCACCGGATACGGATGGAAAGATACGGTAATTATCGGACTGGGCATGGCGCCGCGGGGCGAGGTGGCAATGATAATTGGATTGATAGGCCTTGATCAAAACATTATCACCCAAAGCGCTTATTCCGCGGTAATATTGATGAGTTTACTCACGACCATCCTGTTGCCGATTATTCTCAGAGCTTTTATTTACAAGAACAAAAAGGAAAATACCAAAATCCCTGCGCCCGAATCAAATCCCAGATAAAAACATTTCGTCACGTTTCAAAATTCTGTTATTATCTAATAAAGGAGGAATATATATTATGACATACGGCACCGGTAAATATGTTTACGAACTGGCAAACTGGCAGGCAAAATATCCCGGCTCACAACCAGTAGAAGTAAATGGCCTGGCTATCGATAAGCAGGACAGGATATACGCTTTTAATACCGGCGAATACCCGGTAACAGTCTTTGACCGTGATGGAAATTTATTAAGTACATGGAAGAATGATATTTTCAAACATAGTCACGGTGTCGCAGTTGGGCCGGACGGTTCCATTTTTTATACTGATGACGGTAACCACACAGTAAACAAATTCTCCCCTGAAGGCAAGCTCCTGATGACGCTGGGGAAAAAAGACCAGCCTTCGGATACCGGTTTTACCTGGACGGACCCCAGCGGTAAAAGACTGGGTTTTTTCGAGGCTTTAGCTACGGTAAAGCGGGGCGGCCCGCCTTTCAACGGCCCGACCGGCGTTGCTGTCACACCGAAAGATGAAATCTATATTGCTGACGGTTATTATAATGCGAGGGTGCACAAATTCTCGGCCGACGGCAAACTGCTCTTTTCCTGGGGCGAGCCGGGAAAGGGCCCCGGCCAGTTCTTTGTGCCCCACTCCGCCGCCCTGGATAAAAAAGGCCGTGTGTACGTCGCCGACCGGCACAATAACCGCGTCCAGGTCTTCGACGACAAGGGGAAATTCCTTTCCGAGTGGCCCGGTTTGAACTTTCCGACCGGCGTCTTCATCGATAAAGACCAGACGGTGTATGTTTCCGAACTGATGCCACCCGGTATTGCTATTTTCAGCTCTGACGGCAAACTAATAACCCGCTGGGGCAACGAAGGGCGGACCAAGGAAGACCCGCTCTTTATAGCGCTTCACTCAATTGTAGTTGACTCTCAAGGCAGTATTTATATTGCTGAAGTTATGGGAGTCCAGAAGGATACGCCGTTCTTCGCCACGCGGAAAACCAGGATGATACAAAAGTTCACCAGGAAAAAGTAAGTGCTCTAATCCAAATCAAAGAGTTCGAGGGGGCCGGCTTTCAACCGGCCTTCTTTTTTGATTCATTTTACCTGATTATTAAGGTATAATTAGATAATTATTTAAATAGAGCTTAAGGACGGGTATGAATATTCTCTTTATACACGAAGTAGACTGGCTCAAAAAAGTCGTGTTCGAGATTCATAACCTTGCCGAGATTCTTTCCGTACGCGGTCATACCGTTTATGCCATCGATTATCAAAATACCTGGGAAAAAGACACATCCTGGAACCTGGGTTCTTTCAAGACCGAAGAGGTCAATAGTATTTCCCGCGCCATCCTCACCTCCTCCGTTTCTTTAAGACGCCCCGGTTTTATCAAAATTCCGGGCATCAGCCGTTTTTCTGCCGGTATCACCCATTATTTTGAAATTAAAAAGACGGCCAAGGAAAAGAATATCGACGTTATTATGCTTTATTCCGTCCCTACCAACGGGCTGCAGACCATTTACATCGCCAAAAAACTGGGAATTCCGGTAGTTTTCCGTTCGATAGATATGCTGCCAGGCCTGGTACATAACCCTGTTTTACGTTTTTTTACCCGGTTTATAGAGAAAATCGTATATCCCCGCGCCGATGAGATATTGGCCATTACGCCCAACCACTCCCGTTACGTTATCAGCCTCGGCGCCGACCCATCAAAAGTTAAGCTATTACCGTTCCCTCTCGATACCACCGTATTCCACCCCGGCGTCGAACATGCGGAAATCCTGCACAAATGGAAAATCATGAAGAGTGACAAGGTTATCGTTTTTATCGGGACACTCTTTGAGTTCAGCGGGTTGGATGAATTTCTCCGCCAGCTCCCCGGCGTTGTCAAGGCAGTACCAGAGGCAAAACTGCTAATCGTCGGGGACGGACCGCAACGGAAAAAACTTGAGCGCATTATCCGGGAACTCAAACTGGAAAATCACGTTACGCTGACCGGCTTCCAGCCTTACCAGACGATGCCGCAATATATCAGCCTGGCGACCGTTTGCATTAATCCTTTCTTGAATACCGATGAGACCCGGGACATCTTTCCCGCTAAAATCATCCAGTATATCGCTTGCGGTAAAGCAGCGGTAGTCACGCCCCTGGTCGGCATTAAAAGCCTTGTCCCGGATGAGACGAAGGGCATTATTTACGCGGAGACCATCGGGGAGATGGCAGATAAAGTAACCGAACTCTTGAAGTCCGATGAAAAACGGTTTAAACTCGAGCGGGCCGGCCTGGAATATGTAAAAAACGTCCACGACCAGCAAAAAATCGGGGAACAACTGGAAGTAGAACTGCAATCAATAGTAAAATTGAAAAGGGAAACTAATTAAACTACCAACAGAACAGGGAAAGAGTTTTGAAAAAGGTACTTATTTTCGGCGCCACCGGTATGCTGGGGCACAAGCTTTACCAGGTGTTAAAACCTTGGTGCGATGTTGTCGGCACTATCAGGAGCGGCTATAAAATCATCAGCCGGTTCAGCTTCCTTGAGCCTACTATCCTGGTCCCCCGGTTCGATGCCACGGCGCCTAATGCCGCCAGACAGGTAATCGAAAGCATCCAGCCGGATATCGTGGTCAATTGCATCGGCGTAACTCCCAAACTCATGGAAAAAGCGGGACTCCAGACCGCAACATTTCTCAACGCGGAATTTCCGCAAGAAATCTACCGTATTTGCCAGCCGAAAAAGATACGCCTCATCCATATCAGTACCGATGGTGTTTTTTCAGGGAAAAAGGGAAATTATAAAGAAGATGAAACGCCCGACGCGGCGGATGAGTACGGGAAGACGAAATCCCGCGGCGAGGTGAAAGGCGAGGGGGCTTTGACGCTTCGGACTTCGTTTATCGGGAGGGAACTTACCGCCAGCAACGGCTTGCTGGAATGGTTTATTGCCAACCGGGGCGGCGAGGTACAGGGATGGACCAACGCTGTCTTCAGCGGTTTTCCGACGCTTCACCTTTCCCGCATTATTTTAGATATTATTCAAAACCACGAGAACCTCTCCGGTCTCTACCATGTTTCATCCTCACCTATCAGTAAATTCGACCTGCTCAACCTGATAAATAAAGCTTTCGGGCTGTATATAACCATCAAACCGGTGCCGGAACCCAGGCAGGACAGGAGCCTCGATTCTTCAAAATTCAAACAAGCCACCGGATTTGTACCCCTGCCGTGGGAGCAGATGGTCAAAGAGCTCGCTGATGACGCTGCACCCTATGCCAGGTGGCGTTAAGGTCCCTCCCAAACCATTGGCTACGCCCGGATAGATTGCGAAGTGCCGGTTAATGTTGTAAGATGTAGCCAAACTACCATTCGGCAATAGGCTCGAAAAAATCATAAGTTTTTAACACAAAACGGAGACCTGCAAAATGAAAGTATTAGTCGTCGGCGGGGCGGGATATGTCGGGGGGGCGGTTACCGATATTCTCGAGAACTCAAAACATGAAGTCCGCGTGTATGATGCCCTGCTTTATGAGGAATGCTACCGTAAAGCCGTGGATTTTGTTTACGGGGACGTGCGCAACCGTGAAAAATTACAGCCGCAACTGGACTGGGCCGATGTGGTCGTCTGGCTGGCAGCCCTGGTAGGCGACCCGGCCTGCGCCCTGAATCCGGACGTCAGCATCGAGATAAACCAGGAATCGGTCAAATGGCTTACCGAGCACTGCAACAAACGGATTATCTTTCTGTCCACCTGTTCTGTCTATGGCGCCAGGGATGGTGTCCTCGATGAAACATCACCGACCGGCCCTCTTTCCGTCTATGCCACCACCAAACTGGAGGCGGAACGCTACCTGGCAAATAAAAACTCGATTATCTTTAGATTGGGCACGCTGTTCGGCGTCGGCGATGTTTTTTCCCGCATCCGCCTCGACCTGGTAGTAAACACGCTGGCGGTAAGGGCGTTTATGGTGGGCAAAATTTCCGTTTTCGGCGGCGACCAGTTCCGGCCGCTGTTGCATGTACGCGATGCCGCCCAAATGGTTGTCGATAACCTGGCTACTTCACATACCGGAATCTATAACCTCCATAAGCAGAATGTCCGCATCATTGACCTGGCGTACCAGGTGCGCAACCACTACCCGGACCTCATCATCGAGCATGTCGAGCGGAAATTCGAGGACACGCGCAACTACCGCGTCAGCAGCGATAAGGCCAAAAAAATCCTGGGATTCAACCCCACCTGCTCCATCGATACCGGGATAGAGGAAATCAAAACCCTTTTGGAACAGGGAAGATTAAGAGATGTAGATAACCCGCGGTATACGAACCAGAAGTTCCTTTCGATGTCCAATACCCATTTACAGGTGAAATAATATGGCGGAGACGGAAAAAATGGATAAAGTCAGGCTCATCGAAGGCAATATTGCTGTTGATGACCGCGGTACCGTCAGCTTTGTAAATGACTTTAACTTCAGCGGCGTGAAACGCTTTTACATGGTAACCAACCACCGGGCCGGATTCGTACGCGCCTGGCACGCGCACCGGCATGAATCCAAGTACATTACCGTCGCACGCGGGGCCGCCGTTATCGGTGCGGTAAAGATAGATAAATGGGAAAATCCCTCTAAAGACAGCCAGGTAGACCGGTACGTCCTTTCCGCCGAAAAACCTTCCGTGCTTTATGTACCGGCAGGGTACGCCAACGGTTTTATGTCCCTTACCGAAGACGCCACAGTAGTCTTCTATTCGACCGCATCATTACAGGAATCACAAGGCGATGATGTCCGCTATGATGCCCGGTACTGGGATATCTGGCAGGTAACCGAACGTTAGATAAAGATTAAAAAATGACCAGTAAAGTAATTGTCCTCGGCGGTTCCGGAATGCTGGGTTCGATGGTCGCCGATTATCTTTCAAGGGACACCGATATCAAAGTTGCCGTTACCGTACGCACGAAAGAACTGGCCGCCAAATGCCGTCAAAAAATCAGCAACATTGATTGGCTCCTTTTCGATGCGAGCACATCCGAGCTCGATAAAGCACTGGGAGTTATCGACGGATACGAATGGATAATTAACGCTATCGGCATCACCAAGCCGCTCGTCCATGATAATAACGCTTTTGAGGTTGAGCACGCCGTTTGGATAAACTCCGTGCTTCCCTATCACCTGGTGCGGAAAGCCGAAGCTAACAAAGCGAAAGTCCTGCAAATCGGCACCGACTGCGTTTATTCCGGCCGCAAAGGCAAATACACCGAGAGCGATGAATACGACCCGCTTGATGTTTACGGCAAATCCAAGAGCCTCGGCGAAGCGGCGCTACCAGCTAACTATTTGCTGCGGAGTTCCATCATCGGGCCGGAACCCAAAGAGCACAAAATGCTCCTCGACTGGTTCCTCGGGCAGCCGAAGAACGCCAAAGTCAGCGGCTATATAAACCACAACTGGAACGGGGTCACCACGCTGCAGTTCGCCAAAATCTGCCGGGGAATCATAAAGCAGGGAATTACCTTATTCAAACCCCAGCACATCATCCCTACCGGAGAAATCACCAAGTGCCAGATGCTGCAGGAGTTCGCTAAAAGGTATCATCGCGATGACGTCACCATCACGCCTGTTGCGGCACCGGTCATAATTGACCGCACGCTGGCCACGGTAAATGAAGCAGTCAATCTCAATCTCTGGAAAGCCGCCGGTCATGACAGTCCCCCGACCGTACCGGAAATGATAGCGGAACTGGCCGGTTTTGATTACCGGCTTAACGGATTATAAAAAAATTGCCGGAAGAGGTGCATCGATGAAAGTAATGACCATCCTGGGCACGAGACCGGAAATTATACGCCTTAGCCTGGTCATTCCTGCGCTGGACAAACACTGCAATCATATCCTGGTGCATACCGGGCAGAATTACGAAGAAAAACTGAACGATATTTTTTTTAAGGATTTAAAAGTACGCCAGCCGGACTATTTCCTTGGCGTTAAAGCCGGCTCCTTCGCCGAGCAAATCGGCAAGATATTTATCGAGATTGAAAAGGTCTTCCTGAAAGAAAAACCGGACCGGGTGCTCATCCTAGGGGATACCAATACCGACCTTTCCGCCGTCATTGCCAAGCGCATGGGCATCCCCGTTTTTCACATGGAAGCCGGCAACCGCTGCTATGACGACCGCGTGCCGGAAGAGGTCAACCGCAGAATCATCGACCATTCCAGCACCGTCCATATGCCTTACACGCATAACAGCAAGGAAAACCTGCTCGCCGAGGGGATAAAAGGCGAGAATATACGCGTCATCGGCAACCCGATTTACGAAGTCATCCGGCATTACGCCAAAAAAATCAATGGCAGCAAAATACTTTCCGAGCTCAACTTAAAACCACAGGGATATTTCCTGGTCACCGCCCACCGGGCGGAAAACGTTGACATTAAAGACAGGCTGAATAACCTGCTGACGGCTTTGAATAACATCAACAAAAAGTACAGCCTGCCGGTTATCTGCAGCCTGCACCCGCGGACAAAAAATAAAATGGCACAATTCGGGTTGAAAGTAAGCAACAAAAATATCCGCCTGCTGGAACCCTTCGGCTTTTTCGACTTTCTCCGGCTGGAAAAACAGGCCCGTTGTATCATCACGGACAGCGGCACCGTCCAGGAAGAAGCCTGTATTTTAAAGGTGCCTAACATCACTATCAGAGATACTACCGAAAGACCGGAGACCCTGGAATGCGGCAGCAATATCCTGACGGGCATGGTTCCGGAAATGATTATGAACAGCGTGGACGTGGTGCTGGAGAGAAAGCCGGACTGGGAACCCCCGGCGGAATACCTGGCAACGGACGTTTCTTCCCGCGTGGTGAAAATCGTCCTGGGGTATATCTATAAGTGAAAATTTTGCACACGTTCGATTTCTTTTCTCCTTCAGGCGGCGGTACTGTCGATGTCCTTTACAAACTTTCACGGGCTCAGGCGCGGCAGGGCGATGATGTCACGATATACACCAGCGATTTCAAACTGGACAAAAAATACATCGCCTCTTTGCCGGAGGTAAAAATCGTTACCTTCCATTGTATTTCCGGGGCCGGCGCTTTTTATTTCATGCCCGCCATGAATGGCACCGTCAGAGATAACCTTAAAAATTTCGATATCGTTCATCTGCACTGTTTCCGCAGCTACCAGAATATCGTTCTTCACCATTACACTACAAATACGGCATTCCTTACATCATGGACAGCCACGGCTCGCTGCCGCGGGTTGCCGCCGGTGAGTCCGGCCTTAAATGGACGTTAAGGTGGTTTTTTGACGCTGCTATCGGCAACCGCATCCTGGAAGACGCCGCCAGGATTGTTACGGAAAACAAGTTCGGCTTAAAGGAATACGAGAATTTCCGGGCGAAAAATAAAAAGACCGCCGTTATTCCCCTTTTCTACCCGGTCAATGACTTTAACGATTTGCCGCCCAGGGGCGAGTTCCGCGCGCGTTATAACCTCGGAAACAAAAAAATCGTTATGTCTTTAGGGAGGATCAACCGCATTAAAGGGCTTGATTTCATGGTTTCATCGTTCGCCGAACTGGCGCGTTCCCGGGACGATGTGATGCTCGTCATCGTCGGCAACGATGATGGGTATAAAAGCGAGATTGTAAAGCTGGTGGCAGCACCTGGGTATTGACCGGCGTGTATTATTCACCGGGTTTTTAGGGGGGAGGGAAAAGCTGGCGGCGCTGGTGGATGCCGATATCCTGGTCCAGCCATCACGGTATGAACAGGCGGCCTGGGCGCCTATTGAAGCGGTGCTTTGCGGTACGCCGGTCATCGTCTCGGAAAACAGCGGCTCCGGAGAGGATATCAGTAGAATACAGGCTGGTTATCTGGTAAACTATGGTGACAGGAAACAGCTAGTCCGGACAATCGAGAGAGTGCTGGAAAACCCGGCGGAAAGTAAGGAAATGGTGCGCCGGGCGCAACAATACATCCGCACCAACCTTTCTTTAGATAAAAAGGTCGAGGAGTACAAAGACCTTTACCGGCAGTGTATCGAGGAAGCTAGGTACTTTAAGGAGGGACAAATGAGAATCCTTATTACCGGCGGCGCAGGATTCATCGGCAGCCATCTTTGCGATAAATTTATCAACGAAGGCCATACCGTGCTGTGCTTTGATAATTTTTTTAACGGCAGCCTTGTCAACATCCGCCACCTGCTTAATCATAAGACTTTCAAGCTGATAAACGGCGATGTCCGCTCCTTCGATACGCTGGAGAAATTCGTGCCCGGTGTCGATGTTATTTATCACCTAGCGGCGCAAATCCATGTCGACCGCTCCATCATCGAACCCAAAATGACTTATGACGTTAACGTATTGGGCACCCAGAACGTGCTGGAAGCTGCCCGCATGTATGACGTGGAAAAAGTCGTCCATATGTCCACCAGTGAAGTCTACGGCTCGGCGGAAAAAGTGCCGATGGATGAAAACCATCCCCTCAACGCCCCCCACCCCTACGGCGCCAGTAAAATCGCCGCCGACCGCATGTGCCACGCCTATAACCAGACCTACAAAATGAATATCACCATCGCCCGGCCGTTCAACGCCTTCGGGCCCCGGCAGAAAGACACCGGCTACGGCGGCGTGATTTCCATTTACTGTAAGCGTGTTATGAACGGGCAGCCGCCCATTATTTACGGCGACGGCCAGCAGACCCGCGATTATAACTATGTAGCGGACCTGGTGGAGGCGCTGGGGTTGATTATCAAGCAAAAGCAGCCCATCTCCGAGCCGGTAAATATAGGAACAGGCAAGGAGATAAAAATTATCGACCTTGCCAACTTGATTATCGATCTTTTCGGGCAGACCGGGCATCTTAAGCCGGTCTTTGTGGAGCCCCGCCCGGGCGAGGTCCAGCGACTGATTGCAGACAGCTCGAAAGCCAAAAAACTGCTCGGATGGTCGCCAAAATATTCCTTTAAAGAAGGTCTTAATCAACTGATAGACTGGTACAAGAATTACAAATCCGAAGAATGGTCCAAGCCGGGGTAAGATGAAGATAGTCTTCATACAACCTAACGTGGGGTTCAAAGGGCACACCTGGGAAGCCCTGGGATTGGGTTATATCAGCGCTTATCTCAAGAAACATTATGCCGGAAAGCTGGATATCTCCTTTTATTCCGGTTTTTACGATACCGATAAGCAAATTCTGGAAGGCTGCAAAGATGCCGATATCATCGGTTTCAGCTGCACCAGCCCCCAGTTCAAACACGGGGTGGAGCTGGCAAAACAGATAAAAAATAAAAATAATTGTATTATTTTCGGAGGCATACATCCTTCCGCCCTACCGGACCTTGTGCTGAAAGAAGGACCAGTGGACGCCGTGGTCATCGGCGAAGGCGAAGAGGCGATGTTGAAACTGGTGCAGGACTTCTCCGCCGGCAAGGTCATAAAAAAAGCAACCTACACTTCGGAATACATCGCCGACCTCGATGAAATGCCTTTCCCCGAAAGGAAGACGATTAAAAACGAACGCAACATCGACCAGGCTTTCCGGGACGGCGGTGAAAGAATTACATCCGTCCTTAGCAGCCGCGGCTGCCCTTTCCAGTGTACGTTTTGCAGCAGCCATACCCTCTGGGGACATAACACTCGTTTCCGTTCCGCCGCCAATATCATCAAAGAGGTGGAGGAGCTGGTCCGCGATTGGAACATCCAGTTCCTCAAATTCTCCGATGATACTTTTACCGCCAGTAAAAAGAATGTCCTAGACTTCTGCCGCTTAAAAACGGAAAAAGGCATTAGCCTGCAATTCGGGGCGAATGCCCATGTCAATACTATCGACGATGAACTGCTGAAAAGTCTGGCCAATAGCGGCTGCCGCGAGCTCTGGTACGGCGTGGAAAGTGGCTCGCCGCGGATATTAAAGCTGATGCATAAAGCCACCGATATCGACCGGATAAAGCGCATTTTTAAGCTGACGAAGGACTACGGTATCCATACCAGGGCTTATTTCCTGCTCGGTATGCCGGAAGAAACGCTAGAAGATATCAAGATGACGGAAAAACTTTGCGACGAATTGCAGCCGGACGCCGTCGGCTTCACTTTACTTTCCCCCTTCCCCTGCAATGAATATTATGACCCTGTCATGATGAAGGACTGGGACTGGTCAACTTTCGATGAATACAGCAATAACTGGGTGCGCACCGCAACCATTTCAAATCAAGAGCTGAAGGACATCCAGCAGAGATTGGTAGCCAAATACAGCGATAATGCCGTCTTCCGGCAAAGAAAGAACAAAAAATAAATCGGGAGCGTTGAATGGACTGGCGGATTCCGCTGTTCAAAATATACTGGGACAAAGACGATGTTGCCGCCGTCACGAAGGCCCTCGAGCGCGGCATGGAATGGGCCATCGGGCCGGAAGTCGCGCAGTTCGAACAGGGACTGGCGGACTACTTGAAAGTAAAATATTGCCTCACCTTTAACTCCGGCACCTCCGCCCTGCACGCCGCCATGGCGGCTTACGGCATCGGGCCGGGTGACGAGGTAATCGTCCCCTCATTCACGTTTATCGCCTCCGCCAATGCACCGCTTTTTGTCGGCGCACGGCCAGTCTTCGCGGACATCGAGGAAACCACCTGCGGCCTTGACCCCGCCGACGTAGAGAGAAAAATCACCCCTAAGACCAAAGCGATTATCCCGGTGCATGTCGCCGGAAGCCCCTGCCACATAAAAGAAATTAAGAACGTTGCCCGGCGGCATAACCTCCTGCTCATCGAAGACGCCGCCGAGGCGGTCGGGGCAAATATCGGCGGGAAAAAGGTCGGCTCTTTCGGGGACGCGTCCATTTTAAGCTTCTGCCAGAACAAGACGATGACCACCGGTGAAGGTGGCGCCGTCGTCACCGATTCAGAAAAAATCTTCGAGAAATTAAAGCTTGTCCGTTCGCACGGGCGTGAAGAAAAACGGGGCGAGAACTATTTCACCTCCCCGGATTACATGGACTATGTTACGCTCGGCTATAATTTCCGGCTGTCCAACATTCTGTGCGCCCTTGGTATAGCGCAGCTAAAAAAACTGGATAAAATTTTGGAGATGCGCAGGGACTGCGCCGCGCTTTACGATAAGGCTTTATCGAAGTTGGAGAAAGTCGTTATCCCGCAGCAGCCCGCGGGCTATTATCACGTTTACCAGATGTATAACATCATGGTGCCGGCAGAATTGAGGGACGGCTTAAGAAAGCACCTTGAAAATAACGGCATCGCCACCAAAGTAAATTTTTATGCCATTCATAAAACACAATTTTATACTAAAGAGCTTAAATATAAAGTCCATCTGCCGGTGACCGAAAAAATTTCATCGCAAACGATTACGCTGCCCCTCCACCCCGAAATCAGCCGCAAAGATATCGATGATGTAGTCGGCTGCATCGCCGACTACCTGGCAAAGGACAAGTGAAAAAAGTCCTGCTCATAGGTTATCCTTTTCCCCTGCGCCGGGGAGGCAGCCCCCGATTGCTCGGCATCGCTAAATACCTCCCGGAATTCGGCTGGCAGCCTGTTATACTCTCTGCCCCGCTCGACGAAAAATCTCCGAATCAGTTCACCATTATAGAAACCGGCTACCGGGACGCGCTCGGGTTCCCGGGTAAGCTATTTAAAATCAAGCCTAATGAAGACCCAAGGAAACAAATCCGGAACCGGCTGGGAGTAAAATCCAAAAAGTCATTTCTCGATTCCATGATGACATTAGCCGGAGAAATCATTAATTACCCGGATTCGGAAAAAGGCTGGATGAAACCGGCCGTTAAAACCGGCGAAAAGGTCCTCGGCGAGGACAATTTCGATGCTATTATCAGCAGTTCCGCCCCCATTACTGCTCATGTTATCGCGCACAAACTTAAGTCCCATTTTAAGATACCCTGGGTCGCCGACCTGCGCGACCTCTGGACGCAGAACCATAATTACTATTACGGGCAATTACGCAAAGTGGTTGACCGCAGGCTGGAACTAAAGACCCTGGGTTCCGCCGATGCCATCGTGACCGTTTCTCAACCTTGGGCGCATGAACTCGGTACTCTGCATAAAGGAAAGAAAGTATATGCTATAACCAACGGCTTTGATCCTGATTCAATTAACGAGCCTCCGATGCCTTTAACCGGGCAGTTTACTATCACCTACACAGGTTTAATTTATTCGGGTAAACAAAATCTTGCCCTACTTTTCAACGCTTTAAAAGAGCTAATTTCTGAAAAGGTTGTAGGATCTTCAGATGTCGAAGTAAGATTTTACGGCACTGGTGTTACATGGCTATCTGAAATGATTCAGGAATACAGTTTTTCAAATATAACTAAAGTCTATGACACGATACCGCAGAAAGAAGCCATAGAACGCCAAAAAGAGTCCCAGGTCTTGCTTTTGTTGAACTGGGAAGACCCGAAAGTGATAGGCTGGCATCCTCTTAAAGGTTTCGAATACCTTGCCGCCGCCAGGCCGATACTTGCGGTAGGAGGATTCGGAGGAGACGTTACAGAGATTTTACTTAAAGAGACCGGCGCCGGAGTCTATTGTGTGAAACCTGACGAGGTAAAAGAGAATTTACACCAATGGTATCTCGAATACAAACGGACCGGGAGGGTAACTTATCAGGGCAACATGCAAAAAATCAACAAATATAGCCATAGGGAAATGGCACGTAAGTACTCTGAAGTCCTTAATCAAATATCCGGAGGTTTATAAAATAACGATGGCCAATATAAGCATTATCGGCAGCGGTTATATCGGTGAAATAGTCGGCAAAGGTTTCCTCAGCGTCAAACATAATGTGACTTTTTATGATATCGTTGATAGAGGCCTCCCGAATTTCACCAAAGATATCGCACTGGCACTTAAAGATAGTGATGTTTCTTTTATTTGCGTTCCTACTCCCACAAAAAATAACGTTATCGATCTTTGTATCATCAAAGAAGTGACGGAAAAAATAGGAAAAGTTTTATCCGTAAGCCGTGGTTATCACCTGTTAGTAGTGAAAAGCACGGTAGTACCCACAACTACCCAAAATATCATCTTGCCTATTTTGAAAAAATACCGGAAAATCGGGGCGGATTTAGGTATCTGTAATAATCCAGAATTTTTAACTCAAAGCTCATGTACCTGGACCAATGACGCTCAGTACATTAAGACCTTTTTCAGCGAAGATAGAATAATAATCGGAGAAAATGATAAAAAATCGGGAGATATTCTGGAAGAGCTCTATAAACCACTAAATAAACCGGTATTCAGGACAGACTTAACAACCTCGGAGATGATAAAATATGCGTCCAATTGCATGCTTGCAACAAAAATATCCTACTGGAATGAAATTTTTCTTGTCTGCCGGGCACTGAATCTTAATTCAGATACTGTAGCCAGCATTGTCTCAATG
Source organism: uncultured Chloroflexia bacterium (assembly GCA_963796365.1). Lineage (GTDB taxonomy): Bacteria > Chloroflexota > Dehalococcoidia > Dehalococcoidales > RBG-16-60-22 > RBG-13-51-18. The sequence goes on along the minus strand of CAWCLJ010000004.1, from coordinate 1,426,332 downwards.
GATACCCGCATTGGCAAGTACGGGAGTATTCACGGTAAAGCTTTTGGAGGGGCATGCTTGCCTAAAGACCTCAAAGCTTTTATCAATTTTGCCTCGAAATACCATGACGTGAAGCTATTAAAAGCTGTAGATGAAATAAATGGGGAGATGGAAAAGAAGTACGGAAAGAGAGGGTAAATCAAGAAATTTTCTATTCCCGGAGATGCTTTTAAGGTGAGTAAAAATGAAAACATTATTCCAATGGGCTCTGAATAGAATCCATATTTTTATACTTAGCCCTTTCAGTGCCGTTTATGTGTTGAGCGGATTTTTCTATAATTCATTCAATTACCAGACAACACAAATATTCCGTATGAAACAGGTAACCTGTATTATTTACGGATGGCAGCGTCATAGATTTTCCGCACTCGTGGATACCAATTACGTCAGATTCAATGCGATCTATAAACACTGTCAAAGCGTGGAAAGAGGAAGAGCATTTATTGATTACCTTGAAAAAAATCTCTTATCTCCAAATGCGGTATAAAATGCCTGGACATAGCACCTGTATCAAGTTGTAAGGCTTATCTGGAATCCAAAGGTTAGGATTATCTTTCTATTGATCTCTATAACCTAGCCATGATGAAAATGGATGCCACCAAAATAGAGTTTGCAGACAATACATTTGATACAATCATCTGTTTCCACGTACTGGAGCATATCAAGGAAGACTTCCAGGCAATCAAAGAAATAGCCAGGGTATTAAAAAATGAGAGACCATGATATATCATGGTCTCTCAAAATAAAAACTTGCTACGACCGTGGAACATACCAGGCCAGATATCCTCAACCCCGATCATGTCAGGGTATATGGCATGGATTTTTTGACTAGATTACAATCAAGCGGATTTAAAGTTGAGGAAATAGATTTATTAAAAGAACTTGGCCGGGGAAATATTCATAAATACGTATTAGGCGAAGAATAACTCTGTTATCTTTTAAAAAAATAATTACCTTTAAAGTAAACCAGGAAAAATTTTAATGCAATGGTCGGGGCGAGTGGATTTGAACCACCGACCTCAGCGTCCCGAACGCTGCGCGCTAAACCAGGCTGCGCTACGCCCCGATGATAAGTCAAAGCTTAAAGCTCAAAAATCAAAACTACAACTTGAAGTTTAAAGCTTTGACAACCTTTTAATTTTAAGTTACGTGAGTATGATTGTCAAACGTACAGCTTTAGATACGCTCCCCAATTTGCCCCCTTTTCAGCTTTCACGTTATAATTATCCAGATTCTCTGCACAAATATTTCTCATTAACTTTTATACCCGTTTAGCTATAGAAGGCTTAATTCTTAAATAAGGAGAATACGTAAAATATGAGCACCATACCCGAAAACTGGTCAACGATGACCCCGGAAGAAAAGCGCGCCTGGCGTTTAAACAATTTCAAAAATTCGGGCAAAGACATCAAGTTCATCAGCAAAGAGGCAGAGAAAAAATACAACACCCGCGTCCAGCGGATGATAGATGTTTATAACATCAGGGAACCGGACCGTGTCCCCGTTAGCTTAATGCCCGGCAACCTCCCGCTGACCATGAACGGGCTGGAAGGGCGCGATGCCTTCTACAATCCGGCTAAAGCCTGTGAAGCGGCCATGAAATTCAACGATAAATATGCCGATAAGTTGGAATCTTTCTCCCTGCCGTTCGGCGGATACGGCCAGGTGATGGAAATCCTGGACTATAAGCTTTATCACTGGCCGGGCCATGGCCTCCCGAACAGCTCCGGCGGCTGGCAGTTCGTCGAGGGGGAGTACATGACGGCCGATGAATATGACGACCTCATCCGCGACCCTTCCGATTTCTGGCTGCGCAAGTACCTGCCGCGCGTGATGGGCTCCTGGCAGCCTTTCAAGATGTTCCAGCCGCTGACCAACATCATCGAAAACAACGGCTTGATGATACTTTCCCCGTTCGGCACGCCCCAGGTAAAAAATATGTTCACCACGTTTATGAAAGCCGGCGATGCATTCAACCAGGCCGCCGCGGCGGTGGCGCCCTACATGGGCGTCGGCCAGTCCCGCGGTTTTGCCGGCATCGGGTTCGGGGAATACTGCCTGGCGCCGTTCGATGTCATCGGCGATACACTGCGCGGCACGACCAACATCATGAAGGACATGTTCCGCCGCCCGGAAAAGCTGCTTAAAGCGCTGGATGTCGTCACGGAAATCATGATTCAGAACGTCCTCCAGAGCCCCGGCATCGACCGGGCTTACCTCGTAGGTTATCCTCTCCATAAAGGCGCTGACGGCTGGATGTCCCACCAGCAGTTCGATAAATTCTACTGGCCGTCGCTTAAAAAAGTTATGGATGCTTTCATCAAAGAAGGCCTTATCCAGAGCCTGTTCGCGGAAGGCAGCTTCAATACCCGTCTCGATTACGTTAACCAATTCCCCAGGGGTTCCGTGGTCTGGTATTTCGACCAGACGGACATGGCGCGGGCCAAGAAGGCGCTGGGGAAGGACTGCTGCATCCAAGGCAATGTGCCGTCTTCACTTATCGTGACCAGCACGCCGGCGGCGGTAAAAGACTACTGCAAGAAGCTCATCGAGACCTGCGCGCCCGGCGGCGGCTATATCCTGGCGACCGGCGCCCACCCGGACAATCCCAAGCTGGAAAACCTCATGGCGATGGTGGAAGCCGCCAACGAGTACGGTTATTACCCAAAATAATATCTGAAAACAATCGTAAAAAGGAGATGTCCCGTGGATAGAGTTAAAGGAAAAGTTGCCATTATCACCGGAGCCGCTAAAGGTATCGGCGAAGCCACCGCCAGGTTAATGGCTAGAGAAGGCGCTAAAGTAGCTATCGTCGATATCGATGATGAAAACGGTAAAAAAGCAGCTAAAGAGATAAAAGCCGCCGGCGGCGTTGCGGATTTCTGGCACATGGATGTAACCCATGCCGATGAAGTAGAAAAGGTCTTCGGGGAAATCTACAAAAAATACGGCCAGTTAAATATCCTGGTGAATAACGCCGGAGTAGGCGGGGGCCGGAGCGCGCCGCATAAAACGCCCGAGGCCGAGCTGGACAGGGTCATGGCAATCAACATGAAGGGGCCGTTCTTCTGCACGAAATACGCCGTTCCCTATATGAGCAAATCGGGCGGCGGCAGCATTGTTAATGTCGCATCGGTCTATGGCATCATTGGCGGTGATACCCCGGCTTATGATGCCTCCAAGGGTGCACTCCGCTCCATGTCCAAATCTGATGCCGTGGTCTTGCGCAAACACCACATCCGGGTAAATTCAGTGCATCCGGGAAATATCTGGACGCCGCTTTTCGAGGCAATCGAGAAAAAACTTGGCGGCATCCCGGAAGACTCCGAAAGAATTATGTCGGCAAACATGCCAGCCGGTCGTATGGGCCGGCCGGAAGAAGTTGCTTACGGCATTCTTTTCCTGGCTTCCGATGAAGCCAGCTATGTCACCGGGGCGGAGCTTTTAATTGACGGCGGTATGGTGGGCTCGCCTTTACCGATTTATCCCCCGCAAATACCGGAAGCCCCCGGTGTAACGCCCGATTAGCCAAAAAAGGAGTCCAGAGACCTCTCTGGCGTGGGTCTGGGGGTGTCCCCCAACCTCCCAAGTCCCCCAAGATTGGGGGATTTAGAGCCTGTCCCGTACTTGATACGGGAGGGTCGATTTAGACTTATACAGAACTTAATCAGTTCTTAATGAATCTTTCGATAATGTGGGCAAATTTAGAGAATGTATCTGATTTGCCCCCCTTTTAGCTTTCACGCTATAATTATCCAGATTTATTTTTCATTTTGCGGGAACAAAATCCCCCTAAATCCCTCTTTTCAAAGGGGGAAATTAACAGAGGGGACAGTTTTGACCCCCTATCGCAGTACGGGGCAGGATTTTAAGATTTGATTTTTGAGTTTACCGGAGGTCACCATGCTTAGCTGTTACCGTATTCTTGACCTGACGACGGAAAAAGCTTTTATTGCGGGGCGGGCGCTATCCGATTGGGGGGCGGAAGTCATTAAAATAGAACCGCCCGGCGGCGACCCTGCCCGCTTCAGGGGAGCGTTTTTTAAGGACAGGGTAGACCCGGAAAAGAACTTAAACTGGTTTGCTTTCAACGCCAACAAGAAAAGCGTCACCATCGATATTACATCTCCGGAAGGGAAAGAGACCTTTAAGAAGCTGGTGAAAACGGCGGACGCAATACTTGAATCTTTCCCCTGCGGGTACCTGAATTCAATCAGGCTGGGGTATAAAGAGCTAAGCGCCGTTAATCCCGGCATCGTGCTCACTTCAATCAGCGGCTTCGGGCAAAAAGGCCCGTACAAAAATTATAAAGACCCGGACATCGTGGTGCGGGCGCTGGGTGGGCTGGTCTTTTCCGCCGGTTATGAGGACCGGCCGCCGCTTACCACCAGTTATGTCCACACGCATTTCTTTGGGGCGCTGAACGGCGCGGCCGGTACGCTCATCGCCCTGGCGCAGCGTAGCCATACCGGCAAAGGCCAACAGGTGGATGCCATCACCCAGCAGGCGCTGGATATCGCGTGTTCCGCGGAAATCGAAGGCCCGTATGCTTTGTTCCGCCAGATATTAGGCCGGCACGGCCCAGCGCGTGCTTCTAACGCGCTTAAAGACGGCTCGATTTTTTACAACCGGCTGCTCTGGCCCTGCAAAGACGGCAATATCGCCCTGAACCTCCTCCTCAACCCCACCGCCGCCAAGAACAATGTCTCGATGATGGAGTATATCAAGAAAGACGGCATCGATATCGGCTTCCTGGAAGGGTGGGGCTGGGAAAAGAAAAGCTGGGGAAATATGACCCGCGAGCAGGCGGACAAATTGATGGATACACTCGGCAAATTCTTTATGAATCATACCAAGCAGGAACTGCTCGACCTGGCGGTGGAAAACCGTTTCCAGCTCGGCCCTTGCAATAATGTCAAAGACATCCTCAAGCACCCGCAGCTCGAAGCGAGGAATTTCTGGAAAGATATCGAATATCCGGAACTGGGAACGAGCTTTAAATACCCGGGCGGCGCTGTCATCTCTACCGGGGGATATATCGGCCCCCGCACGCGCGCCCCCCGCATGGGCGAGCATAACGATGAAATTTTAAATTCCGTTGACGATTTCCTGGCTAAAAAGCCGAAACTGACCGATAAACCGGACAATAAAAAGCCTTTTGCCGGCGTTAAACTCGTCCAACTATGCTGGGCCGGCGTCGGCGTTTACACCTGCAACTATCTTTCCCATTACGGCTGTACCACCGTCCGCGTCGAGACCGCCACCCGGCCCGATCCGGTACGCCTTTTCGCGCCTTATGCTCCTACCAATAAACCCGGCGAACCGATAGGATTAGAACGCAGTGTTTTCTTCCCCATCACCCATACCGCCCCGGAACTCGATATTGCCCTCAACTTTAAGACGCCGGAAGGCATCGAATTATTCAAAAAGCTGGTGGCCTGGGCGGACGTGGTCGTCGAAGGGTTCCCGGCCGGCGTGATGGATAAAATGGGGCTCGATTACGAAGGCCTGAAAAAAATAAACCCGGAAATTATCATGTTCCGTACCTGCGGCTACGGCCATACCGGCCCGATGTCCGACCAGCCGGGGTTCGGGAGCATTTTGACCGCTGTCACGATGATGGACAATATCGTCGGTTGGCCGGACCGGCCGCCGGTTTCCCCGGCTACCTATTACACCGACCAGTTAGTCCCTTCCTTTGCCTCGATGTCTATCATGGCAGCGCTGGACTACAAGCGGCGCACCGGCAAGGGGCAGTACATCGACCATTCCCAGATAGAAACCGGCCTGAACTGCATGACGCCCATAATTCTCGATTACCAGGCCAACGGACGGGAATTCAAGGCAAAGGGCAACAAAAGCGATTACGCGGCGCCTCACGGCATCTACCGCTGCAAGGGCGAGGAAAGATGGGTCGCCATCGCGGTGGAGACCGATAAAGAGTGGGAAAACTTTGTGCAGGCCATCGGCAGCCCCAAGTGGACGCAGGCCAAAAAATACGCCACCGCCGCCGAACGGCTCCAGAATAGCGATGAGCTGGATAAGTTGGTGGAAGCCTGGACTATCAATTACCCGCCCGAGGCCGTGGAAGAGCTTCTGCAGAAAGCGGGGGTAGGCGCCGGAGTGGTTGCCAACTCACAGGACATGGACGAGGACCCGCAGATGAACTATTACGACTTCTACCGGGAAATCGACCACTCGTTCGTCGGCAAATTACGCTTTTATCACCCCGCCCCTATCGTCCTCTCCGACCAGCCTACCGATGTGGCGCGGGCGGTGCTTTTAGGCGAGCATACCGACCTTATCTGCCGGGAAATCCTGCACATGAAACAGGAAGAGATAGACGCCCTGCGGAAAAAGGGAGTGTTCCAATAGGGTTCAAAAAAGTAACAACTGCCAAGTATCAAGTTTCAAGGAAGTAGCAAACGGCATTGGAAGGAACAGGAAAAATCCTAAATTCTAATATCCAAATCCTAAACAAATTCTAATTACCAAATCGCAAAAATGTTGTCATTCCCGACTCGATTGGGAATCCATCACTAATACCCAGGAGTCTATGCCTTTTTAAGTGGATCCCCGTGAAAGCGGGGATGGCAAACCCTTTGGGACTTATATTATTGGTGCTTTGATATTATTTAGAGTTTAGGATTTTGTGCTTAGGATTTCCTCCTCCCTCCTCTCTCATCCCTCATCCCTGTTCTCTTACCCCTCACCCCTAACCACTTACCCCTAAAAAATAGAACTTTCTTGCGCCCCCTCAAATCAAGCTGATACAATTATTTCAAGACATCTTTATTTTTCGGAGGCACTAATGACTACACCCGCGTTCAATATAAGAAGTTACGGCCATCATGCTATCTATAAAGCGATAGGCTTTACGGCTAAAGAGCTGGCCATGCCGCGTATCGCCGTCATCAACTCCTGGAGCGAGCAATCGCCCGGGCACTCCGTCTTAAGAGCGATTGCGGACGGCGTGAAAGCCGGCGTGCGCATGGCCGGCGGCATGCCCTTTGAAATCAATGTCCCCGGCCTTTGCTCCGTCCCCCATAAACTCGAGTCCGATATGCTTTACGACCAGCCGCAGCGAGAGGCGGTGCTCGCGGGAGCGGAGTCATCCCTTTACATCAGCTGGTGCGATGGCTGGGTAGGTCTCGGCACCTGCGATAAAATTATCCCTGGCCTGGTGCTAGCCGCTTTAAGATTGAACCGGCCCTTTGCCTTCATCGGCGGTGGCCAGCAGTTCCCCTCGGATTATAAAGGTGAGCGTATCGGCTATGTCCGCGGCCAGGCCATCCTCCAGGAAAAAATCCGGGACGCCAAAAAACCCCTTACCGACAAAGAATGCAATGACCTGATGCAGGAAATCACCGATGCCTGTGCCGTATGCGGCGGCGCCTGCAATGAATTCACTACCGGCAACACCATGGCCGTCCTCACCGAGGCGATGGGCCTGGCCCTGCCCGGCTCCAGCACCTCCGCCGGCGTTTCCGCGGAAAAAATCTGGCAGGCCAAAGAGACCGGCGAAAAAATCATGGAAATGGTCAAGCGTAATATCCGCCCGCGCGATATCGTAACTCTGAAATCGATGAAAAACGCCATCGCGGTTGACATGGCCACCTGCGGCGGCACGAATGCCGTCGGCCATATGCAGGCTTTTGCCCACGAGGCCGGTATACCGCTGACGATGAAAGACTGGGACGATGTCTCCCGCAAGGTGCCCGCCCTGGTTAACGCTATGCCTACCGGGCCCTGGTCCATGTTCGATTTTCACAAGGCCGGCGGCACACCAGCTGTCATGAAACGCATCGAGAAATGGCTGGACAAGTCCTGCATTACCGTTACCGGCAAGACCGTCGGCGAAAACCTGAAAGATGCCGAGGTATTAGACAATGAAATCATCCGGCCGCTCAATACGTCCCTCTGGCCGGAAGGCGCGACGGCGTTCTAACCGGGAATCTCGCTCCGCGCGGCGCCGTCGTCCGCCATACGGTGGTGGAAAATAAAGACCTCTTGAAAAGAGTCTATACCGCCAGGGTATTTACTTCCGTGCAGGGAATTAATGAAGGCGCGGCTGCCGGTAAAATCAAACCCGGCGATGCCGTCGTCCTCCAGTACCAGGGCCCGCGGGGCGGTCCGGCTTTTGCGGAATGTCTCAGCGCTCTATCCCCGCTCAAGCAATATAAGATACAGGACGTGATCATCATCACAGACGGGCGTTTCTCCGGCTTTACCCAGGGCTACCTTTCCATCGGGCATGTTTGCCCGGAGGCGCAGGTGGGCGGCCCGCTCGCTTTAGTCAAAGACGGCGACAAGATTAACCTGGATATCCCGGCCCGTAAGCTGGAACTGCAGGTCTCCGATGCCGAACTGGCGAAGAGAAAAGCACAATGGAAAGCGCCTTCCCAGGCCCACGTGAAAGGCATGCTGTGCATTTATGCCAAGCTCGCCCTGCAAGCCGATGAGGGTGCCGGCTGGCCTATCGATATGAAAGACTTTGACTAGTAAATCTCCCCTGACCCCTCTTTCTCCTGTCATTCTGGGCATAATACTCTAACAAGAGACTTATCAAGTGATGGCGTCAGCTATAATTTGAGCGTAAGATAAATTATGAGAGTTTAAAACGCTTCAAGGAGCAAAAAAAACCATCTTTTATCTTTGAATTGTGTCTTTGATATTTGAGATTTGATTTTTGATTTAACCTTCCCCGTATCCCCTTAGGTATAGCCACTCTTAAAACAGGTGAGCATACTGATATTCGCCTTATGCCGCGCCATTTTAGGCTGTAATCAGCAGCCGCGGGCTGTAGGCGGGGTGGCGCATGAATAATGCAGAACTCCTTCTGAAGACCGTTCACAATGCCGGTATTGATGTCTGTTTTACTAACTACGGGACGACGGAGATACCTCTGACAGCGGCTTTCGATACCGCCAACGGTATCCGGCCGGTAATGTGTCTTTACGAGGGAGTTTGCGCCGGGGCGGCGGATGGGTGTGGAAGAATAAAAGGAAAGCCGGCCATGACGCTGCTCCACCTCGGCCCGGGGCTCGCTAACGCGACCTCCATTTTGCATAATGCCCGCCGCGCCGGAACGCCTCTAACGGGCGGTCATGAAATCAGGCTGGCGGGGAAACTCTTTGACCAATATCACCGACCCGGATATCGGCTGGGTCAAGTTATCGGAGGGGATGGGAGTACCGGCCGTTTCCGTGGAGACGACCGAAAGCCTGGCTTTTGAAATCAAACGCTCGCTGGATGAAAAGGGGCCGCACCTTATTGAGATGGTGTTTACGTAGGCGATATGCAGTCAGCTTTCAGCTATCAGCCGTCAGCTTTCAGCCCCCACCAGTTTTTCCCCTGACTTTTTCTATTATCGTTCTTTACGTTAACAGAAAGGGTACGACTTTTTCGCTTCGATTTGTTTTGTAAAAAAGGCTTTTTGGATTTTTTCTTAATTTCTTGAAGCTAAAAGAAAAATGTCAGCTTCGATTCAACCTTAAATAAACGATAATTTTTCACCTTGTATTATGGTAAATAGATGCGAATCGTTTTGTAATTTTATTAACGAGTTTTTCGTTTTAGATACGATTTGTTTTGTAAGTTTCATCATCTAGAACCAGTGGGGCAGGTCTCCCCACCTACGCCAAGGCTACGGCGGATAAACGTGCCTGCCCGCACAGGCAGGCACGCCTTTGATACCATCTACAAAATATTTTGTTATTAAGGTGCTTATCTCATTCCATGTACCTTTAACCATCCCGCTGCAAAACGGGATCCAGATATTCAAAATGTGCTTGATTTACCCGTTAATTGGCACTACCTTGGTAATACCTGGATACCGGCTTTCGCCGGTATGGAGTGGATGGGTCAACCCCTACCCTTTTACCTTTCAAAAGAGTGCGGTAAGGCACGGAATTACCAATAACAGCCCCAGAGATTGACACGCCTTTCTTCGCCGGAGGTGGATCAATAGCTCGCAATGACATTTACAAATGGATTCCTAACTGGGTTGGGAGAGATGGGTAAAGTATTCTCCATGATGACAGAGGGAGAGGATTAAAGTATACAACAGCGTAAGAGAAAGTTGTCAATAGCATTTTGTCACAATTTGAAGCTGAAACAAGACTAAGATTTTTTTACTTTATCTCTATTTACCCGCCAAGGCGCACGCTTCTCGAAACTTTAGACTCATATATTAATAAATAAGCCTGGCGGACAGGCCCGGGGACTAAAGTACCGGGCAAGTCCCGCGATGCGGTTAACGATTGTTCCGTTTGTATAACCAAGTTTGCCGAATAGTCGTATTAAGAGTAAAATCTTAAAAAATAGGCTTATAGATTAAAAGGAGAAAAACATGCCAACCAAAGCAAAAAAACCCTTACTCTATGACAAGTACATTATTTCAGGACAGCAGCCCGGGGACCCGCCGGCCAGCGGGGTAAAAATTGCCTGGGTAAACAATGAAAAGTTCCCGGGCTCCCACCAGTACCATGTCCACTGGGTCTACGAAAAACCCCGCAATGTTACCAATGCTAAGGGCAATGCGAGTTGGAAGAATATGAGCCACGGACCTCATGAGCATATGCAACCAGAGATAATGGTTCACCTCGGGACCGACCCGGACAACCCGATGGACCTCGGCGGGGAAGTCTGGATGTACCTTGGCAAAGAAAGAGAACTCCACAAGATTACCCAATCCTGCCTCGTCTACCTGCCGGCCGGCTTCATCCACAGCCCGTGGGAAATCCACAAGGTTACGCGGCCTTTCGTTATCGTAACCGTCATGCAGGAAGAAATCCATACGGAAAAGCCGCATCCGGAACTCTGCACAAAAGAAGAGAACGATAATAAAATGATGTATATCTACCAGGGTTACGGCGACCCGGAAAGAAGAATCGTCCTGCCGCCGAAGATGAAAGAAATGTGGCAGTAAAATAAGCCCTGTTTTCCACCCTCTTTTTCCAGCCAGTTCAGAAATGAGAGGAGGAACTCATGAACGCACAAAAAAGACGGGCGGTTGCTTACATTGCCGGGAGATTAATTTCCGGCAAGTCTGCCAGCTCAGTCTATGATTATGCTACTTCCTCCCGCTACCGGATATACGGCGATGTGTCACCGGACTTTATCCAGGTCTTTGACGATGACCGTTACAGCTACATCATTGGCGGAGCAACACCGGCGGGGCTTTCGATTTTCGATTACTACACGCGGCAGCATATCAACCTGAAAATAAGCGGTAATGATTTTTACGGCTATGATTTAGAAACGTCGGCCTATTTCAGCGGCACGGTGAACAAATCATCCATTAATTTCTTCGATTATCAATCCGCCAGGCGCTTCCACTACGCCATACAGTAAAGGAGCAGCATGCCTAAGAGAAAGTTCGATAAATATTTCACGGATGAAGTGGTCTTTGAAGCCATCGATAAAGACGGCAAAAAGACCGGGCATTTCCTGACCAGCACGCGGCATTTGCAGGACAAATTCGGCGGCGGGCACCTTTCGGTGGACTGCATGATTCTTACCCGCCCCCACCTGATGATTTCCCAGCCCCACAAGCACGAATTTCCCCAGTACCTGAACTTCTTTTCCGTTAACGCCAATGATTCTCGGGACTTTGATGCGGTAATAGAAATGACGGTGGGAGACAACGAAAAAGACGGCGAAAAATACATCATTACCAAGCCCACTTCCATCTATGTCGCCGCCGGGCTTTACCACGGGCCGCTGAACTTTAAAGTAATTAATAAGCCGGTGCTCTTTATCGATATAGCAGTGACGGCCAAATATTCCAGGGTCGGGAATACACCGGATTAACAACCCTGTCATTGCGAGCCATTGGAGGCGGAGCCGACAAGGCGTGGCAATCTCATTGATGAACTTAAGTCAATAATAGAGATTCCCACGTCATCCTTCCAAAGGTAAAGAAGGCGGAAGGATTCCTCGGAATGACAATTATCTTTAAGAGGAGAAACATGGCTAAAGGCAAATACGATAAATTAATCACGACGGACTTATTTTACAAAAGCGAGGAAAACCCGAACCTTAGCGTCTCCGGCACGCGGCATCTCGGGGATAAATGGGGCGGCGGGTTCATGAGCATGGATACGGATTACGTCACCCAGGCCCATGTCATGATTTCCCAGCCGCACGTGCATGAATTTCCCCAGTACCTGAATTTTTATTCGGCCAACCCCAAAGACGCCCACGACTTTGATGCGGAAGTAGAAATAACCATCGAAGGGGAAAAACACGTAATCAAAGAGCCTTCTTCAGTGTATATCCCGGCCGGGACCCATCACGGCCCGGTCGTCTTTAAAAAGATAAATAAACCTTTGCTCTTTATTGACCTCGCTATCGGCGAACACTATTCCAGGGTGGGGAATACACCGGATTAATAAATCAAAAATCAAAAAACAAATCTCAAAAACACATCTCAAAGATGAAATAATGGTATCTGTATTTAAAAGCCCTGCGCAAAATTTATCAATAGCACAAACCGATTAGTGAGATTGCCACGCCTCTCGACTTCATCTCGATGGCTCGCAATGACAATTAATTTAGTCGATGTTTGGAAATTGTTTATTAGTAATTAAAACAGGAGGCATCGCATGTTATTGGATGATAGAGTTGCGATTATTACCGGCGGGGCCAAAGGCATGGGGCGGGGCATGGCGGAAAAGTTTGCGGAAGAGGGCTGTAATATAGCCGTCATCGATATCGCTATCGATGAAGCGGAAAAGGTAGCGTCCGCCATCAATAAAAAGAAGGGCGGTAAAGCGCTCGCCGTTAAGTGCGATGTAACCAGCGGCAAGCAGGTGGCCGATACCATTGATAGAGTCATCAAACAATTTAAGAAAATAGATATTTTGATTAATAACGCCGGCGCTATCGCCAGGCACATCCCCATCGAAGATATGAGCGAGGAAACCTGGGACAATGTGATGGCGCTGAATTTAAAGAGCCATTTCCTTTTCTGCAAATATGTTGTGCCTTTTATGAAGAAGGCGCATTACGGGAAAATTATCGGGCTCTCTTCCATTGGGGCCGTCCAGCCGCCGGCGCATGAAATCAACTATAATACCGCCAAAGGCGCCGTCATCAGCTTTACCACCGACCTTGCCAACGCCCTGGCGCCGTTCAATATTAACGTTAACTGCATCCTGCCCGGCCCGGTCAAGACCAGTTTTTACGATTCCACCATCGGCGCGATGCCCAAAGAGCAGCAGGAAACAGCCTGGGTGTTTATGGGGAAGAAAACGCCTTTACAGCGTATCGGCCTGCCGGAGGATATTGCTAATGCAGCTTTGTTCCTAGCTTCAGATATGTCCTCGTGGATTACCGGGCAGGCGCTTTATGTGGCGGGCGGACTGCCGCTTTTACCACTGGCGCCTCTGCCGCGCGAAGAAGTAAAGAAACAGGCGGGGAAGAAGAAATGACTTAAAAAGAGGCCCCAAAGAAAATGGGGGTTTTTCACGGTATTGCTTTAATTTACTTTACCATGATTTTATTTCTGTAGCTTTTTTACCATCTAAACTCTTACCATGGATAATCATTTTTTGTGGCTTTTCCAACCAGGGATTAAAACTCTTTCCATCAGAATTTATAAATCTTAATCCGTTGACTTGTGCAGATTCTATCAAATCTAGTTGATACAAATATCCAGATGAGAAATCATCACCTTTAGGATTTAATGAAATTTCAATATCAGACCAAGGATAATTGTCTAGGTCAACAAAATAAAAATTAGGCACATTTAATGACACATATATATGCATTGTCAATTCTGAATTACATGACGAGTATGGCAATGATGAGATGATGACTAAGAAGATGCTGATTCCTAAAATAAATTTTTTCAAATTAATTCAGACCACTTGATTTCTTTTTCAGACACGACCACTCTTCGTATAACAAACGGCACTCTAGTTTTTACTTATTAAGTTGTTTCTACCGAATAATAATACCGGTATCCATCCGAACGCGATGCCGGCAATGTAAGTACCCACGATTTCATCGAACATCATTTTACTGCGCTGGGTCGCCAGGTCCGCGGATGGCCCTATTATCCCGGTATATGCCATAAGCCAGAAAGGAATAAACCCCGCTAAAGTAATTATGATAGCCCACTTCCGGTTCAGCAGCGCTACCACGGCGATGACCACCCCTATCCATAATGAGACCCAGAAATTCATATTATTCCTTCTTTCTTATAGATTAGTAACGGCCCAAGGGGGGCGTTTCGCCCCCCTTTTTCGTTAATTCCCTCAAGCTATTTCATGTCTGCTTTTTGTTTAGTGGTCACGCCGGCTAAGTCCCCGATTACGTTGACGAGGCTTTCCCCGGTAGGCAGGACAATCTTGGCGTTGGCTGATAAAGACCTTTCCACCGTCTCAAGCCGACGCAGCATTTGCGCATTACCCACAAAGTACTGGTTGGCGGCTTCGTTGACCAGCTTGATAGCCAGCGCTTCACCCTCGGCGCGAAGAATCTGCGCCTGCTTCTGGCCTTCTGCCATTTTGATGGCCGCCCTTCTTTCGCCGTCGGCCTTGGTCTCGGTAGCAGTAGCGAAGTCCTGCGCCGCGATTTTCTGGTTGTTGGCGACGACGACGCTGTTCATGACTTCCTGCACAGCGGCCGGCGGTTCGATTTCCTTGAGCTCGGTACGGACGATTTCGATACCCCAGTTGGCCGTCTCCCGGGCGAGCTGTTCGTAAAGCTCCTTGTTAATCTTGTTGCGGTCGGAGTTGGCTTCCTTTAAAGTCATCGTACCGATGATGTTACGCAAGGTTGTCTTGGCCAGGGCGACAATCTGCTCCCGGTAATTGAATACTCCGTATACCGACTTCTTTACATTTTCCTCTTCAGTTTTCACCTTGAAATAGACGTTGGAATCCACCGAAGCGTTAAGTGAGTCCGCGGTAATGATTTCCCGTTTTTCCGAACTGACCATCATTTCCGTGATGTTCACTCTAACCAGCCTTTCAATGCCGAAAGGGATGATGAAATGCAGGCCGGGATTGGCGAAGCGGTTGTACTTACCGAACCTTTCCACCAAGCCGCGGTCGGTCGGCCGGACCGTGCGCAGGGACATGATAAGTAGAATTACCAGAATACCCAGAATAATCCAAAGTGCGATCATTTGTTTTGCCCTCCTATACCTATCTTTTTAATTATTATAGTACTTTTAATATGTTCTGTCAATACTATACTAACTAAATATTTGGATTGTATCCGGGGAATAAACGCATTGAACGCATAATTTAAAAGAGGGTACGCTGCATGCAGGGATAGCTTACGGGGGTGCTCAAACAAAAATACAGGAGGCCGACCGGCTTTAAAATGATCAGAAAGCCGCAAAAAGTAAGAGCTACTGGCCTTTTTCTTTCTCGTACTTTTCCATGAGGGTCGGGAAAGTCTTTTCCAGGTAGCTGTAGCGGCTGTGCATCTCATTCAGCCAGGTCTTGCGTTTTGGGGGCAGGGACTTCATCATTTCCAGGCCGCGCTCGGAGAGGGTCTTAAAATGCTTGATTTCCTGGTCCAGACCGTGTCTGATAATTTTTCTAATGGCATCCGGCGCCAGGTGGAAATGGTCGTGGCGGGAGCCGGGAATAACATATCTTTCGATAAAGCCGGACTGCGTAAGTAATCTGACGGTCGTGCTTATCGAACCCTTGCTGGCCTGCAGCACTTCGGCGAGTTCCGAGCGGGACTGGTAGGGAGGGTCGGAGATAAGAAGCCAACCAAAAAGCCGACCGGCCATACGGGGAAGGCCTGTCTGCTCGAATACTACCCCTACATCCTCGATAAAGCTGCGTTCCTTATCAGAAATACTCACCATTCCATCACCATCCGCCTTTATCTATTATTATAATATTTTCAATACGTTTTGTCAATACTGAACGGTTGAGGATGAGGGATGAAGGAGGAGGGGTAAGAGAAGAGAAGAGGAAAATACAGAATACTAAAATATAATAACCAACTCTAAATTTGTCATTCCCGATCCAATCGAGAATCCATCCATGGAATCAACTATTATTTGCCCGTTTGATGGTTCCCTGCTTTCCCGGGGATGATAAAAAAAGGGCGGGTCTATGACCCGCCCCTGCTGTAAACTGTGTACTATAGACTGTGCCCTACGTCCTAATACCGCACGTAATTCGGGACAACGTTCTTGTATTTGGCTACCAGTTTAACCCAGTTTTTCGGCAGCTCCGCTTTTTTAACAATCGGCGCCCCGCCGCCCTGCGCCAGTCCTACCCAGGAGCCGAACCCGCCGTAAACAAAGACCTGCACCGGGTCGGGGTCGTTTTTGGAGGGGATAAAGATACGTTTGAAATCCTCCGGCGTCATGACCCCTTTACCGACAATCTCCCTGGCATCCAGTCCCAGTCGGCTGTAATAATCGTCCGGGACGATGGCATTTTCCACAATATAATCTTTGACCTTTCGCTTACTCCAGCCGCGCCTGGCTAATGCCTGGGCGTTGTTGGGCGTTAATATCGCGACAAAACCGCCGATGCGGGCGGGGAAAATGCTGCCGATGATGGTGCCGAGGATACCTTTATCATCCGTCCCGAAGGGCATCATCTGCTGGTAGGTATTAGGGAACATCAGGGTGACGGTACTGTCTTCCTTCTTAAAGCCGTGGTCCACGTGGTTAGGCTCCCACGGGCTGTTTTCCTCGTTTTCCGCCGCGACAAAGGAGAATTTCCCCGGGTTACCGAGGACGCCCATGTCCTCGATTTGCTTGCGGATGCCGCGGATGTTTTTGGTTATCAGCCCCATGGCACGCCCGAAGGCAGCATTGGCGATGTCGCCGGGGCTGGATGCGCCGTAGGTAGAACGGAAATTTAAGATCTCGGGAAGCCGGGCCGTTAATCAGCCAGAAGGGCGCCCAGGAGCCGGTGCTCGCCGCCATCATACCGGGGCCGGCATTAGCCCCAAGCGCCTGCACGCCGGCAATTAACAGCGGCATATAAGTCGGCAAACATCCGGCCATCACCGCATTGATAGCGATACGTTCGACAGTAGCTTTGCCCATACGCGGCTCAAGCTTTGTCACCAGGTAGTCGGCCGGGAAATCCGTGCTGGCCATCATTTCTTTAACCGCTTCCTCGGTGGGCGGGATGATAGGCAAGCCGTCCGTCCAGCCCCGACGATAGAAAAACTCGTTGACTTCTGCAAGGTTACCCTTGAAAATCAGCCGAGGCGGGTTTTCCGGCTCTTTCCGCTTCGGGGCTTTTTCCTCGGCGGTGAGAGGTTTCGTTAAAACATCGATAACTTCAGTGAAGACCGCGGTAATAGCCGGTTCAAGCTCGGCCATCACCGTACATTCGGAAACTACTTTTTCCTTGACGACCCGGATGACCGGCATGCCCTTGCTGGAAGCAGCGGACATGGCGTCATTGTAGAAATGCTCAAAAATATAGGTTGAAGCGGGCTTGCCTTTGCCCTCGATATAAATTGCATCGTACACAAGGTACTTGGTGCATGCCCCTCAGTCCCCGACGGCGGCGATAACCGCATCCACCCCATTAATCCATTCATTAAACTCCGCCTCGCGGTCCTTTTCCAGTGATGATACGGAAAAAGAGCGGGCCCGGAACCGGCTGGTCTGCACGCCGGAGAACTTTTGCTTGAGCAGTTTTTCCGTGACATCCAGGATAAGGGGAGCGGCGCGCTTGTTATTGGCCAACAAGCCTATTTTCTTGCCGTCCAGTTTATCCAGCCGCGGTGAAAGACCGTGCAAGGGAATGGGATCCGCTTCCGCCCAGGGGCTTAATACTTCATAAGCCGTGTTTTTCTGGTCCATAAAACATAACCTCCTTATGATTAGTAAAAGTATCAATTACCAAGTAGCAAGTATCAAGGAAGTGAGAAATGGGTTAATAAAATAATAACCAATCGAAACATCATTACTGCACATTCGCTTCGCTCAGTATAAACTCCGGCAGGAATCCAACAATGAGTCCAATCATTTTCTGCCTAACCCTGTTGGATTCCCGACTAGATCGGGAGTGACGTACCCCCCAGCAGAGCTGGGGGGCTTCTCCCTTCCCTACCCCTTTTCGAACATCCTTAACTGACTGTCTTTATCTTCATATTTCTGATATTTGATATATTTCTTGATCACTTCACTCGTTACTTTATCCCCCACACTCCTAACATAATAACCCTCGTTCCACATCTTCCCACTCCACATTATTTTCCTCATCCTTGGGTATTTCTTAAATACTTCTTTTGCCGATATACTCTTTAACACCTGCACTATTTCTGATGGCGAGTACGATGGCGGCGCTTCGATAAATACATGTACATGATCCGCCATTACCTCCATCGCCTCTATTTGAAAATCATACTCCTCGGCTATCTGCCTGAAGATTCCTTTTAAGTACTGGGTTACCTCCCCACCCAATATATGCGCTCGGTATTTCGGTACCCAGACTAGGTGATACTTCAGCTCATAAACCGCGTGTTTCGTCCTTCTTATTGCCACCCCACCTTTATACCACGATTTTCCTATCCTATCAACCGCTTCGCCTTCGGCGAACTCGCTTTCCTCCCCCCAGCCTAGCTGGGGGGTATCCAGCGAGCTCTTAATGACGGGGCCTGAGAATTTGGTTATTGTGAATAGATGTTTGGTTATTTCTCCCTCTCTCCTTAATCATTCCCTGTTACTTGAACGGTTGCTACTTGTTACTTCCATACCCTTTCATGTAATTATTTATATGTTATGCCCAATAATTATTAGTTGCAAAAATTGTTCAGTATTTTGTGTAGTTTGGCACCACATTCTTATACTTGGCAACCAGTTTGGCCCAGTTCTTCGGCAGCTCGATTTTCTGGATTTCCTTCTGGCCCGGAGTAGCGCCGCCGCCGATGAGATGGGCCACGAACGCGCCCGGTCCACCACCTACGATGATCCTGATAAAACGCGGGTCTCTTATCAGCGGTACCATTTTATTTTCTTCCCGCGATGAAGGCCGCGTTTCAGGCCCGCCCTGACCGGAGATAACAGCCTGCGGTCTTAGCTGGGTCGCCGGGACAAGTCTATTTTCCGCAATATATTTTTTAATGGTCTCCTTGGTAAAACCTTCACGGGCAAAGTTCCTGGCATAAGCCGGATTCATGACGATCGTATAACGCATACCGCGCGGCATGTTTTCCAAAATTGATTGCAAAACGCTTGCCGGGTCCGTACCCGCAGGGTAATGCTGCAAGTATGATTGCGGGAAAGAGAGGGTGATAGTGCTGTCCTCTTTTTTATAACCAAGCTCCACGTGCAGGGGCTCCCACGGGCTTTCTTCCTCGTTTTCCGCAATCACCATCGTATATTTCATGGGGTTGCCCATCACTCCCATGTCCTCGATGCCCTTGCGCACGCCGCCGATGTTCTTAATTATCAACCCCATGGCGCGGCCGATGGCGGCATTGGCGATATTGCCCGGGCTGAAGGCCCCGGAACCGTTATTGACGTTAATCTCGTTGCGTACCGGGCCGTTGATAATCCAGAAGGGCGACCAGGAGCCGGTGCTGAAACCAAAGGTGGTATAGCCGGCAAAACCGGGTTCCGATTCTCATCAGGTCTAACGTACCGGCGATAATTACCGGCAGATAGGTGGGCAGGCAGCCGGCCATGACGGCGTTGATTGCGATTTTTTCTACCGTGGCCTTGCCATTGCGGGACTGCAATTTACCCAATAAGCGGTCCGGGGGCAGGTCCGTGCCGGTAAGCATTTCTTTGACCGCTGCTTCAGTGGGAGGGATGACAGGCAGGCCGTCCGTCCAGCCGCGCCGGTAGAAAAAGAGATTGACCTCTTCCAGGCTGCCTTTAAAGATAATACGTTCCGGCTTTTCCTTTTTTTCTACGCGGGGATTCTTTTCTTCGGCGGTGAGGGAGCGCGTTAAAGCGGAAATAATATCGTTCCAGGCTCCATCTATTCCGGCCTCAATATCGGCGATGACCGTGCTTTCACACGGGACTTTGGTAGATACCACTCTTACATTTGGCATCCCCTTGGCGCGGGAAGCGGATTCGGCATCATTCATAAATCCGTAATTCACCAGCGCGACAACCGGTTTCTGCCGGTCTTCAATGGAAACTGCGTCGTACACAAGGTACTTGGTGCAGGACCCTCAATCCCCGTAAGCGGCAATGACCGCGTCCACCCCCTTTAGCCAGCTTTCGAATTCACCTTTCCGCGGCTGTTCAATAATCGCTTCGTTAGGCACCATATTGAAAAACCAGCTGGTCCCTGCGGCAGGATAAGCTTTCTTTAAACGGCTTTCAACCACCTTTAAAGCAGGCTCAGCCACCCGCTTGGTATTGCAAAATAAACCGATTTTTTTGCCGTCAAGCTTATCTACCCGGGGGTTAATGCCTTTAAACGGAACAGGGTCGGCTTCCGCCCAGGGGCTAAGAACTTCATAAGAGAGGAAATTGTTTTCCATAACCGCATCTTTTCCTTCCTGAATTACATTCCTAATTAGTATAGCTCAAACGGCGACATTTTTTTCAGACCTAAGTAAATACCTGATTTTACATTCCAATTTTCATTTTTTGCAACACAACTGGATTATTTTTCAAATGATGAATATAATATAGTCGCAATAGCCAGGTTTAGCTTTGATGCAAAATTGACATACTTAACGTTTCGTGCTAAACTCTGGCAAAATTAAATTTTCCGCCCGGAGGAGTGGCCGGAAGGAAATATTTGACATATCTCCCTCGTTGCCTTTTTTGTTCTGATAATTAATTGATAAATTAGTTAAGAGCGACTGTGAAAAGGCTGCTGTATATTACAAAAAAAACGGCTAAACGGTGCTTTTGCGTCAACCAGATGCCCATCGACTTAAATTAAGGGAGAGCAGACATGACAACCTATATCGTTCGTCGTGTGTTAATCGGTTTACTCATCCTTCTCTTCGTCACCATGCTGGTGTTTTTGCTCGTTCGCCTGTTGCCCGGAGACCCTCTCATGGTTTATATGGGCAACTACAGGATGAGTGGCGGACAGATGAGCGTGATGACTCCCCAGGAGCATACAGTTTTGATGCACAAGTACGGATTGGACAGGCCGATTTACGCCCAGTATGTTACCTGGATCGGTCAAGTTCTTCATGGCAATCTGGGCCAGTCAATTAGTGTCGGGCAGAGTGTCTCATCACTTTTGGTGAGCCGCATCCCGAGGACAGTATATATCGGCTTGCTCATTTTCATCATATCTACCTTCGGAGGTATCCTCGCCGGCATTTATTGCGCTCTGAGGAGGGGCTCATGGCTGGATAATACCATTACCTCAATCTCCAACATCGGGATGACAGTACCGACATTCTGGGCCGGTATCATGCTGATATTTATTTTCGGGTACAAACTCCACTGGCTTCCGCTCTTCGGATGGGTCAATCCGTTTCAAGATTTCTGGGGGAGTTGCCGCCACGTGATATTGCCAGTAGCATCGGTAGCACTGGGTGGTATTGCCGGTATGGCCCGTCTGGTGCGCTCCTGCATGCTCGAAGTCATGCGGACAGACTATGTCCGCACCGCCTGGGCCAAGGGCTTGCGCGAGCGTATCATTGTCGTCCGTCACCAGATTAAAAATGCCATGATTCCGGTCATTACCGCTCTCGGCGGTTCGATCGCCATGATTCTGGGAGGCTCGGTCTTTATCGAAACGGTCTTCGATATTCCCGGTATGGGCTTATTGATGACGCAGGCCATTTTCAATTACGATTACCAGATAGTGCAGGCAACCGCTCTCATTTTCGGCGCTATCGTTATTTTTTCCAATTTAGCAGTAGACATAGCCTGGGGCTGGCTGGACCCCAGGATCAGATATTCTTAGGAGGCTGACATGGCAGACAAAACCGTATCGACCACGAACGTTGAAACTATTGACCTGACGGCAGCCCCACCTCACCACAGCGAGTGGCGCCGTTTCACGAGAGTGTTCTTCGGGCGCAAACTCTACTTAATAGGTTTTGTCATGTGCGTCTTCATCTTAATCTTAGCAATTTTTGCGCCTTTGATAGCACCTTATAACCCTATAAAAACCAACTTAAACGCTGTGCTAAAGGGGCCTTCCGTGCATCATTTGCTGGGCACCGACCAGCTCGGAAGAGATGTCTTTAGCCGCATTGTTTATGGCGCCCGGATTTCTCTTGAGGTTAGCTTCATTGCGGTCTTCGGTTCCTCCATCATCGGGATTTTGCTTGGCCTTGCGGCAGCGCACTTCGGCGGCTGGGTTTTCACGGTCATCATGAGAATTGTTGATGTATTGATGGCCTTACCCAGCATCATCCTGATGATGCTGATCGCCGGTCTGTCCACCGCCAGGAGTATCTGGGTCGTCATCTTTGCCCTCGGCTTCGGCAACATCCCTGGTATGGCACGTATGATGTGCGGCCAGGCATTAAGCGTGAAACAGAATGATTACGTCCTGGCAGGCAAGGCTGTCGGTATGAGTAACTGGCGTATCATGCTGACACAAATCTTTCCTAATGCCTTCCCTCCTTTAATCGTCGGTTTAACGATGGCCATCGGCGGTATCGTGCTGGGGGAAGCCGGCCTAAGCTACCTGGGCATCGGTATCCAGGCTCCCACTCCCTCCTGGGGCAATATGGTCATGGATGGCCAGTCTCAACTCTTAACCAATCCTTTGCTTGCCATAGCCCCCGGAGTGGCTATTATGATCCTGGTATACGGATTTAATATGGTCGGCGACGGCATCAGAGACGCTATTGACCCGAAACTAAGGGGTGTTTTATAAGAATGTTACACCATTAATATGAGGATGGTATTATGGCAGGTATATTGGAAGTAACAAACCTCAAGACCTATTTTAAAACGGAATACGGCCTGGTCAAAGCGGCGGATGGCGTCTCTTTCCATGTCAACCAGGGTGAAATTATCGGGCTGGTAGGCGAAAGCGGCTGCGGTAAATCCGTCAGTATTCTTTCCGTGATGCAATTGATACAATCGCCGGGTGAAATCGTGGACGGCACCATCATCTTCGATGGGCAGGACCTGCGTAAGCTCGAAGCCAACGGCCCGGAAATGCGCTCCATCCGCGGCGGCAAAATGACGATGATATTCCAGGAGCCAATGACCTCGCTGAACCCGGTATTGACCATTGCCCGCCAGGTGACGGAAACGCTGGAACTCCATCTCAAGATGGATAAACATGCTTCCAGAGAAAGGGCCATCGAGCTTTTACGGATGGTCGGCGTGCCGGATGCGCCCAGCCGCATCGATGATTACCCGCACCAGTTTAGCGGCGGCATGCGCCAGAGCGTCATGATTGCCATGGCGCTTTCCTGCAACCCGGAGATAATCTTTGCCGATGAACCTACCACCGCCGTGGATGTGACCACCCAGGCACAGCTTCTGGAGCTGATGAAAGACCTGGTCACACAGCACCATGCATCGCTGGTTATCGTCACCCATAACCTGGGGGTAGTAGCCCGCTATGCCCAGAGAATTTACGTCATGTATTCCGGCCGTATTATCGAGTCCGGCCTTTCTGAAGATATTTTTGAACGCCCGCAGCACCCTTATACCATCGGCCTGTTAAACAGCGTACCCAAGCTGGGTGAAAGGCACGGCACGAGAAAACTGGTACCTATCGAGGGTCTGCCGCCAAACCTTATCGATATGCCGCCAACCTGCGCTTTCCTGCCCAGGTGTACCCGCAAGGTCGAAAGATGCCTCAAAGAACCCTGGCCGGCATTACGCGCCGTGGGCGAGCAGCATTACGTAGCCTGCTTTGCAGACAAAAAGGGGAAGTAATGACAACATCAGATAATAACGTGATGGTTGATGTTAAAGACCTTAAGATGTATTTCCCCATTACACGGGGACTATTCCGGAAAAAAGTCGGAGATGTGAAGGCCGTAGATGAAATTAGCTTTATCATTAAAAAAAATGAGACGCTCGGGCTGGTGGGCGAAAGCGGCTGCGGCAAGACTACTACCGGCCGTTGTATTTTGCGTCTTTATAATCCCACGTCTGGCAGTATTTTTTTTAATGGAAATGATATCTCCATGATGCCTGAACATAAGTTAAAAGATTTACGCCGCAATATGGGTGTCATTTTCCAGGACCCTTTCGGGTCGCTCAATCCGCGGCAGACCGCCGGGAATATCGTGGGAGACCCCTTGAAAATACACAATATGGCCACTGGGAAGGACCTCCGTAATAAGGTGGCCGATTTATTCAAGCTGGTCGGTCTGGACCCCAGCATGATGGACCGCGTCCCGCATGAGTTCAGCGGCGGTCAGCGCCAGCGTATCGGCGTGGCGCGCGCCCTGGCCTGCAGCCCTTCATTGGTAGTTTGCGATGAGCCTATTTCCGCCCTCGATGTCTCCATCCAGGCCCAGATTATTAACCTGCTGGAAGAACTCCAGACAAAACTGGGGCTGACTTATCTTTTTATCGCCCATGACCTGGCAGTAGTGCAGCATATCAGCGACCGTGTCGCCGTGATGTACCTGGGGCGCATTATGGAATTATCCGACTCCATGGACCTTTATGAAAATCCGCTGCACCCTTATACTAAAGCTTTGCTTTCCGCTATTCCCATCCCCGACCCCATAGCGGAAAAGACCCGTCAGCGTATTGTCCTTAAAGGTGAAGTACCAAGTCCGGTCATGCCCCCTCCCGGCTGTCATTTCCACCCGCGCTGCAGTATGGCGATACCGGAATGTGCTCAAGCCAGACCCCCTTTACGCGATGTCGGTAACGGGCATTTTGTGGCCTGCATCAGAGTTTAAAAGAGAAAAGGAAAAATATTCTAAGTACTAAATCCCAAAGAGAGTCCAGAGATAACTCCCTCTGGCGGGGGCTCCGGGGGTGTGGCTCCTGGCCTCTCCTCTCATTGGGTAATAGGGAATAAGGCGAGCATTAGAATTTAGATATCAGAATTTAGTATCTCTCTCCTTTATCACCAGCCGATTGACAGTTGATACTCACCAATACTCCTTACTCCCTGAACTAAAAATAGTACGGGCCTCGATTTCTCGAGGCCCGTACTTTATTTCTCTGCCGTTTTTACGGCTCTTATTCTTTTCCCTCTACTTGTTCAACCAGCAGTAGTCATAAGGGAACCACTCGGTATCTTGACCTATTGTACAGCCCTTAACGTAAGGAGCTACCGACATGAGGCCAGGAGTATAGTAGAAGAAGGTCCACATACAATATTTATCGGTCATCAACCTGGAGATTTCCTGGATATCAGCCGTCCTCTTGGCGGGATCCTGTTCTTGGTTAGACTGCGCGAACAGGTTGCAGATTTCGTCAGGCTCGGCACAGCTATCCCAGGTAGTAATCTTCCAGGTGCCGTTAACGCTGATGGCATTGAGCGGGCCGTTGCTGAGGGTGCTGGACGGGTCAACCGTAGTACCCGGGAAACCGTAGGAGAATACGTACCCATCCCAGCCCTGGCCGCCCTGGATCATATTTACGAACTGGATATAGCCGACGGCCACGAGGTTAAGCGTGATACCGGCGTCAGCTAACTGGCCCTGTAACGCTAACGGCAGGTCTGTAGGCATACCCTGTACGTAGTATAGTGTCGTCGTGAACCCGTTAGGATAGCCGGCCTGCGTCAGAAGTGCTTTGGACTTGGTCGTATCGAATGTATAGCCAACGGTCGTCGGGTCCTGATAAGGCGGCAGGCAGAACTCCTGGTTCGTGGCTACGCCGTAGCCGTAAGTGAGGGCGTTTACCAGCGCCTGTTTATCGATCGCATATTCAACCGCTTGGCGGATTCTGATATCTTTCAGCGTGGAGTTCGGATTACCGCTGGAAGGTATCATGCACAGATTCATTACCATATCGCTGGTTGTGGTGATAGTGAAACCGCCGTTAATCAGGTTCTGGGCGTCTTTCGGCTGAACGCCGAGTACATCGATGGTCCCGGCATCATAGGCCAGGAGGGCGACCGTCGTATCGGCGATGATATTATAATCGATACCGTCCAGGTAAGGCTTGCCTCTCCAGTAATTGGGGTTAGCGTCGTAAGACAGTTTCTGGTCCTGGACGTAGTTGGTGAGGATGAAGGGGCCAGTGCCGACAACGTGGGTATGCTTCCACGTGGCATCATTAGACTGCAGGGACGTCGGGTCGAACATGCAGCAGCTCCAGAACCCGGCGAGACTCGATATGGCGGTCCAGTTCCATTTGCCGCCTACAAAGTCGAGTCTGATGGTATAATCATCAACGACGACGCAATCCTCGACATTCTTCATGTTGGGCCACATAGCGCTGTTGATGCCGTTAGTAGTAATGTTCCACGCCGCGACTTGGGCATTGAACGGAGTGCCGTCGGTGTAATTGATGCCCTGACGGAGTGTAATTGTCAATGAGGAGCCATCCGGAGCCGGAGTATATCCTGAAGCCAGCCAGGGTACGAGGTCACCGTTCTTGTCCAGGATGAACAGCGGCTCGACAACCGGGAAGGAGTATGCCGCATCGCTCGGGCCGGCGGTGCCGGAGGGGTCACCGATATTATTAATGTTGAGGCCTGCCTGTAACTGGAGGCGTCCGCCTGATTTACCGCCTTCCGGTTTGGCTAGAGCGCCAATGCCCGTCGTGGAACTGGCTGTAGGCGCCGCTGAAGTAGGTACAGTAGTAATAGTCTCAGTTTGAGTGTTAATGACTGTCGTCATAGGCCCCGTGGGAGTGGAAGTAGTGGAGGTTGTACTGGTGGAGGCTGTACTGGTTGAGGTTGTGCTGGTTGAGCTGCCGCAACCGACGAGCGTCATACTCAATACGATGATGATTGCCAGAGTTAAAAATACGAATCTTTTCATGCTTTCCTTTCACTCCTATTATTTTTAGAGCAAATAGTTCTCAAAACTTCAGGACATCCATCACCTCCTCCTGATTATTAACTTTTATATATTTTTTGCGTAAACGCTGTTCGCGTCACTCCTCACGCGCACAGCTTTAGCGGCGACTTCCTCGCCCCTTAAAAACAGGAATTTGGCAGAATGATACATCTATAATCTGCCATTGTCAAGTCAGTTTTAATCATTTTTTGATTATTCAAGGCATTAGCCGCCGGTCATCGGTACCAGCAAAGCAATGCGGTCGCCTTTTTGCAGGGTAAAATTCTGGCCGTCAAAATAAAAACGCCCGTTAACGTTGAATTTAAACTGCTCGACAAGCCGGTTCTCTCCGGTACGGATAACAGGACCTTCCAGGGAGGGAATTTTTTCTTTCATGGCGGCGATGACTTCCGCCATATCAGCGTTATCATTTAATTCAACTTCCACTTCCCGCAGCTCGGTAATTTCCCGCGGCAGGCCATACATCGGTATCTTCCACTTCGTCATATCGGGTACCAGTATTTCCTTTCTTCAGAAACTTAGCGTCAACATTGTACCATCGGTTAACTGGAAGGTCAACGTTATATTATCACGAATTGGAATAAACCGGATTATTTTCCCAATATTTTGAAATATTCAGAAAATATGAGGAATGATCAGTATGGTATAATACCCCATTATGTACGATGCGGAATACACCCGGAAATTCTATAACGCCTACGGCGACATCGAATGGCAGCGGCTGGAAGCCGCGCCGTACGGGCGCCTGCAAGCCATTATCCATGAAGATATTCTTAAAAACTATGTAAAATCCGGCGACCGAGTACTGGACGCTGGGGCAGGGCCGGGGCGCTTTAGTATTATCGCCGCGAAAGCCGGGGCAAAAGTTACCGTCCTCGATATTTCCGATAAGCAGCTTGAGATAGCCGAAGAGAAGATAACCGAAGCCGGCCAAATTGATAAAATAGACCGATATATCCGGGCGGATATCTGCAATCTTTCCATGTTTGCTGACGGTCAGTTTGACGTGGTGGTGTGCTTCGGCGGAGCACTATCTTACATTTGTGAAAACAGCCAAAAAGCGGCAAATGAACTGATAAGGGTGGCCGAGCCGGGTGGGGTTATCCTGGTCAGCGTGATGAGCCTGCTGGGGCCGGTCATTAATGAAGTGCAGTTGCCGGACATCCCTAACCTGCAAAATCCCGATGGAGATAAACCGGGTCTTCCGGGCATCTGGCCGGTTCTGGAAAAGAATATTTTGTCCGGCATCCACAATAGACGCGTTGGCATGGATAATGCACCGATGCGCCTTTTTACCGCTGAAGAATTGGCCTCATTATTCAAGGATTGTATGATACTGGAAATCGCGGCATCCAACGCAGTCATACGTGAATTTGCCCCGGTTAATGAGCAATTAGCCGCCGACCCGGCGGTCTTGAAAACTGTCGTGGAAATGGAAAAGAAGCTAAATCACGAACCCGGTTTAGTGGATACCGGCAGCCACATTATAATGGTAGCCGCGAAACAGCCGTAGCTATTAAGTAACAAGTAGTCCGCCGAAGGCGGATCAAATAACAAGGGGTAAAGAAAAATAACCAAGATACAAGATGCAAATTACAAACAAATTCCAAATTACAATATTCAATCCTTTATACGTCATTCCTGCACGTTCGTTTCACTCAGTATAAACTCCGGCAGGAATCCAGCAATGACTTCAGCTATCAATCGCTTTTCCGTGGTGGATCCCCGCGTACGCGAGGATGACGACTTGGGAATTAATTGATTGAATATTGTTTGGTTATTGTTTCTTGGTGATTGTATCTTCTTCCTTTTACCACTTGCCACTTCTTTGATACTTGTTACTTGACATTTGATACTTTCCCGGATTATCCCGCCATGTCCGGCGCGCTTAAGGTCTTATACATCTTCTGGTAGAGCCCGCCTTTGGCCAGCAGCGCTTTATGCGTCCCTTCCTCGATGATTTTGCCTTTTTCCAGCACGATAATGCGGTCCGCACCGGTCACGGTGGAAAGCCGGTGGGCGATAGTCAGGCAGGTACGTCCCCTGGTCAGTTTTTTCAGTGCCCGCTGCATAATGCGCTCGGTGTTGGTATCGATGTTGGATGTCGCTTCGTCAAGTATTAAAATGCGCGGGTCGGCGAGGACGGCGCGCGCCATGCAGATAAGCTGGCGCTGTCCGGCGCTTAAATTCACGCCGCGCTGCCCTACTAGCGTTTCATAGCCTTTATCCAGCCGGCTGATAAAACTATGCGCCCCCACCGTTTTAGCCACCTCCTCCACCTGTTCGTGGGTGGCTTCCAGCCGGCCGAATTTAATATTTTCCTCGATGGTGCCGGAGAAAAGAATCGGGTCCTGCGGCACGATGCCTATCTGTTTCCGCAGCGATTGCTGGGTGACCGAGCGGACATCATGGCCGTCCACCGTTACCGCTCCCTTGGTCACCTCGTAAAAACGCGCCGCCAGGCTGACCAGCGAGCTCTTGCCGGACCCCGTCTGCCCCACGATGGCGACATTTTCTCCCGGCTTAACAGTCAGGTTGATGTCATGCAGGACATCTTTACCGGGCTCGTAAGCAAAACTCATGTCCTTGAATACTATCTCACCTTTGACCGGCGGCAACGGCACCGCATCTTTTCGGTCCTCGATTTCCGGTTTCACATCCAGCAACTCGAAAATACGCGTCCCGGAAGCCATCGCCCGCTGCAGTTCCGTATATTGCATGGAAAGCTCCAGCACTGGGTCGAAGAAGCGCTGGACATAAAGCAAAAAGCTCAACAGCAAGCCCACCATCATCGTACCGTTCAGCACCTGGAAGCCTCCGAAGATAATGACGATGGCATAGGAAACGCCCGTGGATATTTGTATCATCGGCATGATTAACGCTTCCCATTTGACGGCGGTAATATTGGCATCGTAATGGGCACGGTTTACCCCATCGAACTGCTCCATATTTTCTTCTTCACGGGAAAGGCTCTGCACCACCCTGACGCCGGCCATATCTTCCTGGAGCTGGGCGTTGACCACCGCGATGGCGCGCCGCACCTGGAGAAATGCCTTCCGCGCGTATTTCTGCCATAACCATGTTAAGACAACCATGACGGGAATAACGGTGAGCGTTATCAAAGCCAGTTTCACGTCCATGATAAGCATAATGATCGCAATGCCCGCCAGCGTTAAAAAGCTCGTAATCAGCGTTAAAATACCCTGTGTGACCAGTTCCTGTATCTGATAAACATCATTCTGGACGCGGGACATCAGCTTGCCGACTTTATGAGTATCGAAGAAGCCGAGCGAGAGCCGGTGCAAATGGTCGAACATATCCGTCCGCAGATGATAAATAATCGCCTGCCCGGCGTAGGCCAGGTAAACGTTTTCCAGGTACCCGCCGCCCCACATCACGATGGAGATTACAATATATATAATAGCGACGATGCCCAGGCCTTTCATATTTGCGGCGATGATATAATCGGTCCCCAGGCCCACCAGATAGGGTGTAGCCAGCGTAGTCAGGGTGCGGACCAGCATGCCGAAAGTCCCCAGGCTTATCCAGCCTTTTACCGGCGTCAGATACTTCGGCAGCCGCCCGATGACCTTACTGTCATAGACTTTGCCCAGCACTTCATCGTCATCAAAACCGCGCCCGGGAGCTCCGCCCCCTCCGCCGTGAAACATACTAGTCTAACACTCCATCTTCGTTCTTATGCATCATCAACTGGTCTTCGTAGATTTCTTTATAAATACTATTGCCTGCCAGCAACTCTTCATGTCGGCCTTTTGCCGCCAGCCGGCCGTCCTCCAGCATCAGGATGATGTCCGCATTCTGGATTATCGGTATACGGTGGGTGATGATAAAAGTCGTGCGGTTCTTGATTAGCGTGTCCAGCGCCTGCCGGATGAGCCTTTCCGTTTCCGCGTCCACACTGGCGGTGGAGTCATCCAATATTAAAATGCTGGGGTTGACCAGCAATGTCCGGGCGATAGAGAGGCGCTGCTTTTCCCCGCCGGATAGTGTATCGCCGCGTTCCCCTACCCAGGTGTTATAACCCTCCGGCAGCGTCTCTATAAACTTATGCAGGTTGGCCGCTTTGGATACCTCAATTATCCGGTCCATGGAGGCGTTTACAGCGCCATATGCAATATTCTCTTTAATGGTGGCGGAGAAAAGGAAAACGTCCTGCTGTGCGGCGACGACATTCTTACGCAGGGATGACAGGGTGACATCGCGGATATCCACGCCATCAACCGTGATGCTTCCTTCGGTGATATCGTAAAAGCGCCCCAGCAGATTGGCAATGGTGCTTTTTCCGCTCCCGGAACGTCCCAGTAAAGCCACCAGCTGGCCCGGTTTAACGTCAAAACTGACTTCTTTCAGCGCCGGGCCGACGCTATCATAACTGAAGCTGACGTTATTGAAAGAAACCGCCCCTTTAGCCCGGCCCAGTTCGATGGCTTTGGGCTTTTCCTGGACATCGGATTTGGTATCAAGGATTTCAATGATACGCTGCCCGGCGGAAATGGTGCGGGAGTAAAGATTGACCAGGATTCCCAGGCGTCGTACCGGCATCACCAGCATACCGATATAGAGGATGAACTCGGTCACCTGCCCGATGGTCATATTTCCGGCCACCACCTGCCGCCCGCCATACCATAAGATAATCGCGGAAGGAATAGTGAACAGCAGCGTCATGGTGGGTGCGTTGACGCCCATCAGCTTGGCGGCGTGTATTTGCTCATCGGAAAGTTCCTGGGCCTGGGCGGCAAATATCCGGCTGTCTTCCTTCTCGTGTGAAAAAGCTTTGACCACGCTGATGCCGGCCAAACTTTCTTCCAGCGTAGTGCCTAAATAACCGAATACCGCCTGCACTTTCAGCCAGATAGGCCGTATTTTCCGGTGGAACATGATGGCAAGATAGCAGACCGGAACAACGAAAGCTATCATCAAAAGCGCCAGCGGCCTGTTTATCTCCAGCAGCAAATACGACACGACGATGAGCATTATGATAATCTGCAGCATACCAAGAATCCCCGTGGCGATGAACATGCGGACAGCTTCTATATCTACGGTCGCCCGGGACATCAGCTGCCCCGTCTGGGACTTATCATGGAAGGAGAAGCTCAACCGTTGGATGCGCTCGTAAAGGGCATTCCTCATAAAATAAGTAGTCTGCTGGGCCAGCGCCTCGTTGTAGTAACGCTGCCCGTAGCCGGAAAAACCCCGGATGATGCTGGTACCGATGAGAATCCCCGCCAGCCAGAATATCATGCTGCGGGAATCTGAAAAGTGAAAAAAGAAAAAGGTCAGGTTGCCCTTATCCACCGCCGCATCGATGCCGTCTCCGAGCAGATAAGGGATAAGTATCCCCAGCCCCGTTCCGATAGCCAGGCAGATGAAGGCGAGGATGAACATATACCAGTACTGCCGCACAAACGACAGTATTCTTCTAATAACGTTCATGGATGGTTGCCTGAAACTTGAAAATTATACCGATATAACGTGATACATTATACTCTTGCCGCGTTCGACATGCAAAGAATGTTCATTTTAACACATACGGATGATAATTGATATAACCAAATTCAGGCTTTATTCGGAATGTGTTGAAAGAAGTCCAGAGGAAATTTCCTCTGGCGGTCCGCCTGAGGCGGACGCGGGTGCCCCCCGTCTCCTACAAGTCCCCCAAGATTGGGGGAGTTAGGGGGTTGAACCATAATAATTCGGCTATCCGGGTACGGAAACGCTTACTGTTTTATATACAACTATATAAACTGTATAATACCTTCTACGAATCTTTTCCCCCTCTCGCTTCTTATAGAATATTTTCACTGGATTAAACATTTGTAAAGGGAGGGAAAAATGAGGCATTTTTCTAGATTTGCCTGTATTTCGCTTATTACGTTAACACTTTCGTTTATTTTTTTACCTCACAGTGTAACTTTACTTGCGGTGTACTACTTCAGCTTCAGCGCTTTTGCTATATCCCCCATCCCCAGCTCCTCCATCCGCTTCTTACTCAACATGCCGGTTGCCGGGTCCCAGCCCATCGCGGCAAAGTAGTCCTTCAGCATGACATCATTATCCGTGGTCACGCCCGCCATCGGGCCGCTCTTCTTAGGAGGTTTGCCCACCAGCCGCCCGGCAATCTTGAAGTCGATTAGCTTGACGCCCTCGCGCAGGTTAAAGGCCTGGCGCATGTTCTCGATGCGTTCCCCGGTCTCCACCAGTTCATCGGTCGTTACCGGCCAGCCGGTTACCGGCACCATGAATGAGGCGATATTGTCCGCATCCGGGAAAGCCGAGTTAACGAACAAGCAGTATCCGGAGCACATCAGCGAGTTCTGGAAGCAGGCGCCCCGCTTTTGAACCCCGCCTCGGCCAGTGTAAAGGGTCCGGTTGAAGTCCGGCAACAGGCCTTTATTATGGTGTTCCGATGAGCCCTGGGTATGGCGTCCCGGTGTGGCGCTGGCGGCATAGGTGGTAGCCATGGCCGGGGTAGCGATGGGGCTGTGGCCGGGCACTTCCTGGCCGTGCACATGCATGGCATACTGTTCCGCGCCTCTGCCGAGTTTTTTCGCGGCTACGGCCACGCCGTCCGCGAGGATATTGCCGATGCCTTCACGCTTGCAAATCATTTCCGTCAGCGCGACCACGGCCTCGTGGTTGCCCCAGGACAGGTCCAGCCCGCCGGTATCTTTTTTCGTGATGATGCCGTGCTCGTAGCACTCCATAGCGAAAGCCACTACCGAACCGCCTGATATGGTATCAATACCAAACTGGTTGCAAAGGTCGTTGGCTTTGATGACCGAGTCTATATTATTGTTCAGGCAGTTACTGCCGAACATCACGATAGTCTCATATTCCGGGCGGTAGGAGCCTTCCGGCCATTTGTACCGGCCAGTGCCTGCTTTCATTGCGGCTTCGCACCCGATAGGGCACTGGTAGCAGGCGATACGTTTTAAGCTGCGGTTGGCTACTTCTTCGGCGCTCAAGCCGCCGGCATCCGGGAAATCCGTCTGTGCCACCCCGCCGTAGTTTCTTACTGGTGAGTCGCCGCCTTCAATGCTGGGGACGGTGGTAAAGGTGGTGCCGAACTGCCGCAGGACGGATATATGACCGCCCATCATCGCCATCATTTTCTTGCGCAGTTCTTTCAAGCCCGGCTCATCGGCGACGGGTACTTTCATATTACCTTTAACGACAACCGCCTTGAGCTTTTTCGAGCCCATAACGGCGCCCAGTCCGGAGCGCGCGGCGACACTGCCTTTCATATGCACGATGCCGGATATAAGGGAAAGCTTTTCCCCGGCCGGGCCGATGCAGGCGATTTCCGCATCTTTGCCCAGCTCCGCTTTCAGCAAATCATCCGTTTCATAGCAGTCTTTGCCCCAGAGATGGGAGGCGTCTCTTAGTTCCGCCTTACCGTTTTCGATATAGAGATAGACCGGTTTTGGTGAAATCCCGGATAAAAAGACGCCGTCATACCCGGCAAACTTTAAGAATGCCGCAAAATGACCGCCGCCGTTGGCATCCCCCCACCCACCGGTCAACGGCGATTTCCCGCAGACCGTAAAGCGCGTTCCGGATATCGCGGGCGTACCGGTCAGCGGCCCGGTAATGAAACCGAGGTTGGCTTCCGCGCCCAGCGGGTCGATGCCGCCCTTTTGCCAGTCCCAGAGCAGCTTGGCAGCGAGACCGTACCCGCCGATGTAATCACGGCACATTTTTTCATCTAAAACGTAATCCTTGAATGTTTTTTGGGACAAGTCCACCTTGAGTACTTTTCCCATGTACCCTCTGGACATGGCGACCTCCTTAAAATTTACAGGAAAAAGATGTACAAAGTCATTATACTATATTGAGCTGAATTTAGATAAGTGTAACGGTGATACTATCAAAATATGAAATTATGTGACGTTTGCGATAGGATAAATAAGGAACCCAGAGGTCGCAGATCTTTAACAATGGTGCGTGAATATCCGGCAAAAGACCAATTTTAATTGGACAAAATATTAAGACTGTAAAGAAAGCCGCTTAAAACCGGATAAGAAATCAGTTTTAAGTTACAAGACCTATTTGATATTATCAAATAACTTTCCTACTGTCCCCATCGGTAAGAACATTCTTGTTCTTCCCTCATTTAATCACAATACCTGGAAGCCAAATTTGGCATAAAATTGCTCGACATTTGGGTTTAAACAATCAACAATAACCGCGTATGCCCTCATATGTTTACTAATGTTCCATAAGTACTCAAGTGCTTTCACTAATGTAATTTCCCCAATACGTTTTCCTTTACACTCATTATGAACAGCTAATTGTGCAATCAAAAACACAGGTATGGGGTAATATGACATTTTCTTTTTTAGTGATTCTGGTAAAGTATCCCTGGCAATAGAACTAGGCGTAACTGTGTAGAATGCGCAAATAGGGTACTTACCATTAGGTAATGGATCAGTTGCCGGCAATATCATAGTTGTGCTTATGCCAGCCGCCATATGTTTAGTAGCCCTTTGTTGAATGAATTCGTTTAATTCGGCTTCACCGCAATCAAAGGAATCCCGGTCATGAATCGCTTTATTAAGTTCTACAAATTCCTTAGACCAATTCACTTGATACCTTGATTTTTAGTGAAGGATACGGCATCTCGAAGAGCTTTATTGGGTTCACGAACTTTTTGACATGCATCCCAAAAAAGGTCAAAAATATCATCTTTAACGACAATGCTCTCATGTTCAGTAATAACCTTGGTCGCATTCTCATCTATAATGCTTATTACATATTCTGTAGTACTTTTCTTTCCCAGCAACGCAGAAGCTCTTTCCACTTTTTCTTTTATCTTTTTATCTAGTCTAAAATCCATCCGAGCAGTAGCCATTTTGAAACCCCCAATAGTTTGTACGGAATATATCCGTACATATTTTATAGCACAAGGCTTAAGTTTTGTCAAGAGGCTTAAGCCTATCCAACCTTATTGTGAAATCGCTGCCAATAAGCTATATTGAAAGCAGTATTCCTTAATAAATACATGAAAACAAGAATCGGACCTTACCTCTGGAGCGCTCTGTTCTTTATCGCCGCGCTGGCGCTGGCCCTTTATATCGCACCTTCCAATCAGCCGGTCTATGCAAGCGGCGGACTCCCGGACCAGTCTACCCCCCTCTGGTGGATATTGAGTTACTTTTTCGGGGCGGTAATCATAGTAGCCGTCGTGCTTTTTTTCATACCGCTGCGCTTTTTAAAATATGTTTTCCGTGCCGTCTTTGCTTTAATGTTTGCCTGGGGCATGCTTATCGTCCTCATCAATACCCCCGGCCCTACCGCCTACATCGTTGCTATCGCCGCCGGTCTTGCCTGGATAATCTTCTCCTTCATCTGGCTGCATGATATTCTACTGCTCGTCGCCCTGGCGGCGGCCGCTTCCGTTTTCGGATACCTGGTCTCCCCGCTCGTTTTTATGATTTTCATGATAATCATTTCCGTTTATGACTTCCTGGCAGTAAGGTTCGGCTTTATGGTCTGGATGGCGGACAAACTTTCCGATTCCTCCTCACTGCCGGCTTTCATTTTCCCCAAAAAGATAAACGATGTCGGATTAAATATTAAAGATGTGCAGTTCGGCGAGCTTAAGAAAGAAGAGTCAGCCAAAAGAGAGCATACGATACTCGGGGGCGGAGACATCGGTTTTCCTTTAATGCTGTCAGTGGCTGTTTACTTTAAATACGGTTTAAATGGAGCAATGCTGGTAGGAGCCTGCGCGTTAATCGGCATCATGGGCGCGTTTTTGATACAACAATACTGGCTAAAAGGAAAGCCTATGCCGGCGTTACCCCCAATAACAGTACTTTCTTTAATCGGGTATCTCATCACGCGCTTCGTATTAGCCTGAATTCGCGCATTTCAAATCCCCAAGTTACTCTTTTCCCTGCTTAATGATTCTAATGGTTGCGCAATAGAAGCTAATTTGCTAGAATTAAAAGCTGGAAGACCACGTTAAGGGTCTCCCAACGTTTTTTACGGGCCGTTAGCTCAGCTGGTAGAGCAGTGGACTTTTAATCCATTGGTCACAGGTTCGAATCCTGTACGGCCTACCAATGAATTCAAATCTCAAGAAATTCCTCTAGATTTCCTCAAAAAGTCGCAGGTTCTCCCTGAAGTTAAAGAACTATTGCAATTCCGAGAGTTACTGTTTATACTTCTGGGTAACAAAGGACGGAAACATTTGGAATTGCGTCAAAAGACTAATAACGAACTATTCGCATTGTATGACGGTGAATTAGCTTTTCATCATCGATCTGAAAAAGGAATCCATGAGGCAAAGCGGGTAGTTAATCACTTTCATTCGTATTTGGGTGAATATCCCCCTACTCCCGAATTGGCTAAATCATTTCTTTCCCAATTCATGAAGTGTAAGCCCACAACACTAGGACGTTATGCTGCAATCCTTAAAGTCTTTTTCAAATGGTATGGAGAAGATTTGGATATTAATATCCGTGTTCCTAAAATATTGCCCTCTTATGTTGAGAAAACTGATGTTGAAAAGCTTCTGGACGCTCTAAAATCGAAAAAGAGCCACAAGAAAACCATTGAGAGGGATATTCTACTCGTTGACCTGGCAATTCATACCGGATTAAGGCGTAGTGAGCTTGCGAACCTTAAAGTAGGGGATATTGATCCCGAAAGACAGGTTTTGATTGTCCGGCAAGGCAAAGGTGCTAAAGACAGGGTTATCCCGTTATCAACAAATACGATGGGAAAACTAAACACTTATATAAAAGGCAGAGACAAAACAGGAAGTTTATTTGGTTTAGTCCCAGCCTCGATAAGTGGTAAAATCCGTTTCTTTGCAACAAAAGCTGGGGTTGATATTCATACACATAGCCTTAGAGACTATTTTGCGACTTCCCTTTCTGAAAAAGGGGCAACTATCAGAGAAATTCAGTCATTGCTAGGACATGCCAATTTAGTACATACAGAAAGATATACATTACATACTGACAAGCATTTAAAAGATGCAATTGATTTGATAGATCAAGAGAAAAGCGAAATACCTACTGATAAACAGAATATAGTGTTAGCAAAATCCGAACAACAACCGATTGTGGTTATAAAAGCGATGTGTAAACCTTCTGTAAAAGTCCCCAATGCTATTACAAGCGATTTTCATTCTCACTTTATTGCCTATAATGATGGAAATTCGCCTGCAATCGAAGTTGAAATAGCTTTATTTGATAAAGAATTGAAGCTATTTGAAGCTAATAGGAATACTGTATTAAGAGTAAAGGAAGAAATGGAATTCTGTCCTAATTTAAGGCATTTATCAGAAGGAAAATACTTGATTATTTGTAAATATAAAGATGCGAGTTTGAAATCCATAAATCAGACCTATTTGCCTTTCGAATTAGGTAAGGCAAGTATGGCAGATGAAGTATACATTGCGCCAAGAGAACTCCAATTCGAATTCAATTTGTCTGAAAAAGAACAGATTCAAATATTCCCGAAAGTTGTAAAATAACTATTATGCAAATACATTGACATTACATTATGATTAACATATGATTACGCGTATGACAACAATAAAACAATTAAGAGAAAAACAGTTCCTTAGTCAAGAGGATTTAGCAAAAAAGTCTGAAATGACTGTCAGCACAATCAATAGACTTGAAAAAGGAAAACAAAAGCCGAGGTTGAACACCATCAGGAAGTTAGCCAAAGCTTTGAAAGTAAAGCCGGAAACAATTAGCTTTGATAAAAAGGTAGTGGATAAACTCACAAAAGAAAAAAGAAGCTCAAAAAAATGGGATTAGGGGTGAAGGAAGAACTAATTTTTAAACTAATGAATATACTCTCGGGCGGAGCGTACTATTTGGTTTGCCAATACAGGGGGATCAATTCTGAATCTAGGTATGGCAATGTGAATCAGAGTTAGTTACCATTCACGATCGATAGAGCGAATCAAGAAGATGAAGTGTTTGTTTTACCAGGAGAATTGGAGTTTAGAGGTGAAGTACCAAACGAAGCAAAAATAACACTATTTACTGTCAAATCAAGATAATAAAGGGAAAGTGGAAATATTCTTTTAAAAGTGACCAAATGAACGCCTTATTTACTCTAGCATCCATATTAAAAGACACCGAATATGGGACTTGCCGTTAGATATAGTTCAAAGTATTTTTACGTTCAAACCTGTGTTTTTCAATAAAAGACCAGCTAATCATTTTGTTCGTAAAATACTTTGATTTATTTTATCGTTTATTTTCATGCGTTATCAAAATGTTAGCGGACCATGAACATAAATTATAAGAAGTTATGAAATAGATTTTGACGCAAGGTCATAATTGAATAAGCCCTAAAATGATGTATCTTGTTTTACCCCTAGCAGAGTTATATAATTGCTATACGCATTATAACTTCTATATTCATTTCTTTTAAATTATATATAATGCGTCTTTTGCTAGAAACCTATATATGTGTATTTAACAAGGACTATCTATGAATAAAAATGAATTTCGCAAATACATTGTGAATAGGGATGCCGAAACTTGTGAAGACCGGGTAACAAGATGGAGTGAAATAAATCCTGTGATATATAACCACGCAAAATTGCCGGAATTATTGAGCGAATATTCTGCTGAGGCTATTCAATTATATATATATGGTCATTTTCCTAGCGTTATCATTTGGTGTGCTAGCATTATAGAGCTATCCCTTGAAGATAAATTAATCGCAAACGGCAAAGGAACGAAGGAAGTAATCATGCTTCTTGGCTTATTAGAAAAAACTAGGCTCTGCCGGAAATTCGGTATAATCACTTCAGGAGAAAGTAAGGGTATCGATAAAATTAGGTTAAAAAGGAACACTATAG
This sequence comes from uncultured Chloroflexia bacterium, assembly GCA_963796365.1. Lineage (GTDB taxonomy): Bacteria > Chloroflexota > Dehalococcoidia > Dehalococcoidales > RBG-16-60-22 > RBG-13-51-18. The sequence goes on along the minus strand of CAWCLJ010000004.1, from coordinate 1,386,584 downwards.
CTCATGCTAATGCAGGTAAGCTTAGTGAGATGAAAAAAGTAAATAATGAAGATTCAGCAGAAACCCTTTTTAATACTTACCCAGGTTTATATTTAAGCAACTTAGGTGGCATAATAGAAATTCAATCACGCGAATTTCTTAGCTTTACGAGGAAACTAATAGAACGTTTATACGAGTAAATATGACTTATCATTATTCAATCAATTTTAAAATAATTGGAGGAGCATATGAATAAGGTAAAAGAAAGAGACCTTTATCCAGATGTTGAGAAATGGTTAAGCGAAAAACACCACTGTTTTAAAACTGACATAAATAAAGGGCTTAAATATAGTATTATCGATGTTATAGGTGTGACTGATGTTGGTGGAGATTTGTCTGGTGAAATCGAAACCATAGTAGTTGAAGTAAAACGGGGAACGGAGCCGTTTGCAAAAGCTAGTGGGCAAGCATTAGCAAATAAAGTATATGCCAATAGGATTTATTTAGCTGACCTCAGAAATAGTCAATTCAGTTCTGACGAAATTTACATAGCAAACCATCTTGGGATTGGTTTAATACAAATTATTGGTCACGATTGCAAAGAAGTCCTCTCAAGCCCTTATTACAAACCCATAAAAAAGTTAAATCTAAAGCTTCTTGAGAATCTTGCTTTAGGTAAATGCCAGTTATGCGGTTGTTTTTTCGCAATAGGTGACATTGAAGGAAATAAATTTACAAATTTGGCTAGAGAAAATTTTAAAAAAGCAGTGAATGATGAGAAAGGATTAATGTTTTGGAACAGAGAGTTAGCGGAGCGAAAGAATAAACACGGCATAAGGGAAACAAAAGACGGTAGTACTTACGAGAGAAGGTTTATCTGTCCCGATTGTATTTCTTACTTCTTTTCTAAAATATAAGTCAACAATTAACATTAATTATTTCTGCTCGTTCCGAGTTGCATAGCTTATGGAATGAAGCTAAAATTGTTAGTTAGAGGTGTGAGATGCAGAACTTTGATGAGAGGGATATTCCCTATTATCAAATAATGGACGCTTTCCTTAAGCAATACCTTGTAGAAAGCCAAGAAGCAAAGAAATATCTGAATGTCCTTGATGAAACGGAACGTAGAGCAGCCATTTCAAAAAGGCTCCCATCTTCCGGCGTCCACTTCTTAGAAAGTCACACACGGCAGGAGTTAGAAACTAAGTCAATGATTTTAGCTATAGCCTCTTCCGTCGCAAAGGCTTGCATTGAGGCACATCGTATTCTCCAGCAATCAACTTAGCCATAAAATATAAAGTGTAGTAACCTCGTGTAGGCTCGTTTGTTTTCACCACATCCTAATCTTCGCAACCTCGTTTTATCAAAAGCGAAGTACATCATGTTTATACTTAGTGTAACTCGACTCCCGAAATGAATCTGTTTTCTTGTAATTAATTTGGAGGAGTATATGTCCGCAGAAAATGTTGTAACACTAATAGCTGCTATCTTAGCATTCATAGCATCTCTCATCGCAATCTACAATACCAACTTCAAACGTTTTACTTCGGAACGATGGTGGGAAAGAAAAGCCAAAGCTTATGAAGATATCGTAGTAGCTCTTTCGGATCTAGTTCATTATTACCGGACTTTGCTTGATGAAGAACTACAAATAAAGAGATCTAAATCTAAAGAAGAAATGAAAGAAATTAATAAACATGTTGATGAAGGATTTAATATAATCAGAAGAGCTACTGATATGGGAGCATTCATAATTTCGCCAGAAGCTGCGTATCTCGGTAAAATCGGCCGCGTGTTCGGGATGAAATCGGCCGGGTGTTCGGAGCAAATCGGCCACCCCCTGGCAGCGCCGGACTAAGGTACAGTTTAGCTCACTTTCTCATCGCTTTCAATCTCCTTCGACTTCGCTCAGGACAAGTCCTCCTTCTTCTCAGATTTAGTAACCGGTCTCCTGGTACGCATGGAATCGCCTCTCATCTCGATCTTGTAGGCGTTGTGCAGCAGCCGGTCGCAGACGGCATCGGCCAGGGTGGGGTCGCCGATGTTGGGGTGCCAGTCTTTAACCGGGCACTGGCTGGCGATAATGGTCGCTCCTGCCTGGTAGCGGTCCTCGATTACCTCCAGCAAATCTCTCCGCTCGCCGTCTACCAGCGGGGTAAGCAGGAAGTCATCGATAATTAAAAGCTGCACCCGGCTTAGCCTGGCGAGGGCTTTGAGATGAGAGCCATCTCCGCGTGACTGCTGCAGGGATTCAAACAGCCGGGGAGCGCGTACATAGAGCACGGTATAGCCGGCACGGGCGGCGGCGTTGCCCAGGGCGCAGGCGATAAATGACTTGCCGACGCCGGTCGGACCGCTGACCAGTACGTTACGATGGGCGGTTATCCACTGGGGATTAGCCAGTTCCAGCATTACCTGCCGGGAAATTCCGCGGGGTGCGCCGTAGTCGATATCCTCCAGGGCGGCTTCCTGGCGGAGCTTGGCCTTCTTGAGCAGCCGGTGGAGCCTCAAATTGTCACGGTACAGTTTTTCATCCTGCACCAGCAGCCCCACGAATTCGTCATGGGACAGCGCCGCCTGTTTAGCGTCAGCCAGCCTTTCCTCAAGGCTCCTCGCCATACCGTATAGCTTTAATGAGTGCAGGATAGACATAGTCTGTTGATTAAGCACAGCTTGTTACTCCTTTCATTGGTAATATTCCTGTCCCCGGATATTCTGGTGCGGCGGCAGTCCCGGCAGGCTGTGCTGCTCGCCGTTATCCGGCTGGCGGTCGAGCCCGGCGGACAGGATGGCCTTCAGCGACCGGTAGGAGCAGGTCTTAAACTTGAGCGCCCGGCGCGCCGCCGCTTCGACACGCACCGGTTCGTAATCACGGGTCAGGTTAATGATACCCAGGCATGCCTTGTAGCCCTGCTCCGGGTAAGGGCGGCCGGCAAGGACTGCTTCCACCAGCCGGGCGGTAGCCTCTCCGGTCTTGCCCGCCCACTGGATAAACCGGGCCGGGTTCCACTCGGCGTAGTAGCGGTGTGACGGCGGCATGTGCTCCGGGAGCGTGGTGTAGCCGCCTTTGGCATAGGACCGGGTATGGGCGGCGACGCGCTCACCCTTGTGGAAAGCTTCGATAATCGCCGCGGTTAACCGGATGTCCAGTCTCTCATGTAAAAGCTGGTAAGGCACGCTGTAATAATGATGGTCTACTTCGATGTGGTAATTGAGCTGTACCCTGGCCTTATACCATTCGGCATATTCGTAGGGTCTCTGTGGTAGCGGTAAAGTATTGGGCCGGTCAATAGTTTCAAACAGCTCCCGGCGTGACTTCTTGAGCTTTTTCAGGGGACGGCTATTAAGACGCTCCAGGCACTCGCGGATAGCGGCATTAAGCTCGACGAGGCTGTAGAAAGTGCGGTGGCGTAACACCGCCAGTATCCACCTCTGGGCGATGAGCACGCCGCTTTCGACTTTCGCCTTGTCCCTGGGTTTCCGCGGACGCGCCGGCAGCACGGCGCAGCCGTAGTGCTCGGCCATGTCTGCGTAGGTCGGATTTAACTCAGGCTCGTACTTACAGGCTTTGCTGACGCCGCTCTTGAGATTATCCGGCACCAGCACCCGGGGTACACAACCAAAGTACTCGAAAGCCCGCCCGTGAGAGCCGATCCAATTCGGTAACGTTTGCGACAGGGTGGCTTCGGCATAGGTGTAGTTGGAAGCTCCCCAGACGGCGACAAATAGCTGGGTGAGAATAAACTCGCCGGTGACCGTGTCGACGATAGACAGTCCATCGGAGTAGTCGATGAAGAGCTTTTCGCCGCCGCGATGCTCCTGGCGCATGCAGTAATCGAGCTTTTTCCGCCACCGCCAGTAATGCTCGCAGAACTGGGTGTACTGGTAGCCGTCCGGGTGTTTTTCTTTGTACTCCAGCCATAACTGGGAGAGCGTCAGGTTGAATTTACGGTAGGTACGTAACTCATTGTAAATGTGCTCGCAGTCCGGCGGTGGACGTTTTACCGAGCTTGGTATGTGCTCGGTGGGAAACAGGCGCTCTTCGAGCTGGGCCTCGGCCATGGCTGACGCTTCCGGCCAACTCAGCCTGGCGGCCGCTGCTCTTCTGAGATAATCGGCTACCGTGCTCCGGGAGACCTGGCAGCTCCGTGATATCTCCCGCTCGCTGATGCCGCAGTCTAATTTTAAACGTAGAATCTCTTTGATCTTGCGCACGGACAATCTCCTGTTGGCCATGAATCACCTCCAACGGTGATTCTATGCCATCGTATTGTCCGACGCCGCTCCAATGGGGGGTGGCCGATTTGCTCCGAAAGGGTGGCCTACTTTACTCCGAAAGGCCGGCTGATTTGCTCCGAAAAGGTGGCCGTTTTAGTCCGAGAAATGCAAGAAGCATCAGATGTACTCCAAGAATATTGGAAAGAACCTGAAAAAAAACCTGATCCACAAGATTGGTATGCTATTTTCGAAGGAAATTATGAAAAAGCAAAAAAATGCCTCAATAAATTAACTACCTGTGCTAGGAAAGATTTACGTTTATGACTATCAAGCCTAGCTTCTAATGCTCTTTAATCCATTTTACTAAATCTTCCTTTAAAAATACTCTTTTCTTTCTTATCTTATGCGAGGGTAATCCATCTTTCATCAGCTTGTATATTGTTTGGTGACTAACTCCAAGAAATTCCTGGGCTTCACGGAAGTTATAAAATATCCGTTCAATATTGCCCTCCGGTTTCTCTCTGCCCATTAATGCCTATCTCCCCCTTTTATCATTGATAATATAGTACCAATAGGTTAAAAAATAGGCACAAAATACCTATAGTAACCAATATTAACTAATAATAGACTATAAGGACTAATAAAATATTAATTGAAGCTGATATTTTATTTCGAGTTCAATATCTAAAAAAACATAATTAAATATATCGCCAGTTTACAGTTGAAAGGTGATATGCAATGAAAAAGTTTATTAAGTGCGCTGTCGCAATTCTAGCTATTCTAATTCTTTCAGTTTTAAGTGTAAGTTGTACTCAAATGCAGTCTTTGCAAAACCAATTGTCCTCCGCTATTACCGCGCCATATATAATAATGAAAAACAGGCAAGCACAATGGTTTTTTAACGATTTAGATAATCAAATCAAAGGTTTTTCTCTTGATGAAGATACCTTGGAATCGTTTGTAGTGGTAGGCAATATTATGCGTGGTATGACCATTCCTGAAATGAATCAAGAGGGATTAACCACGATATCGCAAAGATTTACCAACGGGAGTAAACATGTAAATATAAATGGACAATTCACTTGTCTTGACTGTATCCCTTATGTTGAACCGGAGAATTTTAAACCTATAGCTGATGATATTAATTCAAATTACCCAGATGATGCTAGTAGAATAAAAGAAGTCTGGAACATGGTAACTCAACTTTGCCCTTATACAAGTGAAACGACAGCATTCACTCCCCGTCTACCTTTTGAGACTTTATTATTCGGTGGAGGAGATTGTAAGGATTTAGCCATCCTGACGGCTAGTATTCTTAGAGAAATGTCTCCAACATGGAAAATAGAATTTGTTTACATGGATTCAAACAACCCCACAAGTGATAATACGATAAATCACGTTTCCGTATTCGTAGATACTGGAACGTTTAAAACTTTTGTGGAGAGCACCGACACAGAGACCATGAATCCTTATCAGAATGTAGATGGTTTTTACGAGGAAGTTAAATAAAAATCAACTCGGTAAAGAATAAAAGAATTATCATCTCCCTTCTATTTCTCGCCAATCGGAAAAGCTATATCTGATGTTTCTATATATATCTTTGGATTTGATTATTTATTTTAAATCTGATATTTTATGGATAACATATTTAAAATACGAAATTGAAGCTAAATAGCTTTGATATGAGGTTCAATTAGCTTTATTTTACTTTCCATCTTTAATTAATAAAATATCGATAAAATATGAATTTTAAGCTAATATTTAATAGAAAAATAAAGTATGGCGAGACATAATATATTTTATGGATTAGATTTTTGTTATGAAATTCAGTGAATTAGTAAGACTCCTGGAAAGAAATGGATTCAAAATCGTAAGAGAAAAGGGATCAATCCGCTATTACGGCAAATCAGGGCTAGACAAATTGATCCGGCTTGATTATCATGGTTCTAGGGAGATCCCCACAGGAACTTGTAATGCCATATTAAAAGCGGCTGGCCTAAAACTCAAGGAGAAATAACGATGATAGATTTAAAATATTCTTTAATAATAGAAGCAACAGAAGATCCCACGTTTTTTACCTTCTATTCACCGGATCTTGAAGGCTTTACCGGAGTAGGACATTCAATAGAGGATTGTCTTTACAAGGCAAAGTGGGGCATGGAAGAACATATCGCCCTACTTAAAGAACAGGGGCTTACTATTCCAAAAGCTAAAGCCCATACCAACATCATAATTAAGAATGCTAAGATTATTAAAAATGCTAAACGGTTGGTTGAGGCTAGATAATGAGTAAGAATCCCAACACTCATAATCCATTGGTCACAGGTTCGAATCCTGTACGGCCTACCAATAAACCCTGCCCATTTAAAACATCTCTTGTTTCACCCTTTGCACATTCCACTAGTTTCCCGTCGACCTGGATAAAATATCAAGCCCGGAAGGTATTACCCCCGGGCTTGAAAAACTCCGTAAACTCCCGAATAGACTTTTATACCTTTATACCTTCATCTTTACCTTGTCCATTTTCACCCAGTAACCCTCGAGGCCGTAGTGTTTATAGACATCATTTTCATATGAACGCGTGATGACGGTATCACCGGTAAACGGGGGCGCTTTTTTGATGGTTTCACGGCGGATATCCACGAAGATTTCGTGGCTCGGCCAGTTTATGCTTTTAATCCAATCCGTTGAGATGATTACTTTTTCCCCGGGCAGCCACTCTCCGGTATCAATTACGGCATATCGTATTGCCCAGGTCTTGTCTTCAATAAGAAATTCATTTACATGCCCGATCTCCCCGTCAATAGCACCGACGAAATAACCTGTAACCTCTTGAGTGCTGCGCAGGTTAGGATCCCACCCCCGCGCCCTGGCGATATATTGTCTTTCTGATTTGGAAGGCAGGAAGTAATAATCACCCCACGGATAATCGCCATACCAGTATCCCGGCCAGCCATAGTATTCATAGTAGGCCGTTTCATACTGACGTGAAACGGGCATATCGGTATCTATGGAAGGACTATTCTCGATTTGTTTCTTGGTCAAATCTACGTTGATTCTCCGCGACGTTGTGTCTATATCGAGCAACGCCAGAGGTGATATCAAAACCTTCCTGTTTTTCAACCAGGTCCCCGTATCGGCTACAAGGTAACGTATCGTCCAGAACCTATCATCGAAGTAGCCGTCTTTTACCCTTCCAATTTCACCATCTTTTGCGTTCAGCTTGAAATTGTTTAGTTCTTTACCCTTATAAAACATTGGATTCTCCATTCCTGATTTATTTTTCCCTTCGTCCTGGGATATCTTTTTCCCATTCCGAAGCATGACCAACCCCTCCTTATAACTGCTTTTTTTATCCTCCTTTTCCAGTATTACTAAAAGAAGATATCAGAAAACATGCGAAGCAAACATCAGAAACCTCTCTTAAACTGAAATGGATGAATCCTTATCTGGTTCGAAGGAATACCGAATATCATACTATGATGAACCTTTGGACTGGAGACATATTCGACTAAGCTTCACACGCAGAAATCTTATACCTGCATTAGTTATTCTCCTAATGGCATCTTTCGCTTTACAACCATCCTCTGAAAGCTGCGCGCTGCTTTACGATGGGAAGAAAGCCGGTTTCAAATCAGAACTTGATGCGCTTTTAGGTACTGACAAAATGGTAAATCTTCTTTTCTCGCGTATCCCTCAGGCAAGCGCTAACAACGTTGAAGCTCACGCTGAAATATACCGGTACATCGAGCAGCAGATGTCTGAAACGCTGAAAAAGTATTATGCGAAACTGCTGGCGTAGTTTCCCAGGTTATTTAAAGATTATCGTGCACATCACGGGTTAAGGCCTTCCCCTCCATTGAACCCCTGGTACCCCTCAGGCCTTTTTCCTCCCTCTGGGAGTAATCGAATCCTGTACGGCCTACCAATGCCCCACACCGCACAACCCCACCAGTAATGAGTAGTTAGTAGTTAGGCCCAACACCACCCCACCACCATTTTTCTTTTCCAGCGTAAAAAGTTAGTTTGCGATTAATCTTGTGGGGTGTTTAATTTTTCTGACGGATTTTCACCAGGAATTTGGTGAGGCTTTTCATCGGTTTAGACAGAAAATGCAGGGGCGGGGAAATTATCGGAAGAGATTCTATCCGGAAATAGAGACTTCTTGGTGTTAGTGCCATTTTTACGCCGCCGGGAGTAAGCAGATGGGTGGCGTATTCCAGGGAAAAAGCATGTTCGGCGCCGCCTAAAAGCCCTTTGTTCCGTTCACTTTCCGGGCCTTTCCAAACTCCGGCCGCGCCTCCGGCGCTGTGGGAATAATCATGGTTCTGGTGGACAATCGTAATTGCCCGGGTCGCATCGATGACCGGAGCTTTTAACACGCGTGCCTGGTATATAAACCAGTTATCCCATGACGTACGCCCGACCGCGAACGGCGGAATATTTTGATACAGACCGTTCGGGAAGGTAAAATAGTCAATCCCGGATATTCCGTGTAGCTTGCCTTCCGCCGCGATACGGGCGCGCAGGTCTTTGCCAAGCCTGGATATCTGGAATAACCCGACCAACATATTTTATGCGGAAAAGACGCAGGAAATGGAAAAACATTTGGCCGACCGGCGTGTCTGGGTACCGCTGGAACGCTGCATTGATATGATTTTTGAAAATAAAATTTCGGATAGCCTCTCGATTATTGGTATCATGTCCTATCAAATAATGCTCGGCAAACGGAGAAAAAAGTGACAGACAAGACCGGGGCTGCCGTACTTTATGCATTGGGTAAACCGTTGCGCATTACCGGACTGGAAATACCGGAGCTTAAACCGGGACAGGTAATCGTGGATGTAGCTTTCAGCGGGGTTTGCCACAGCCAGCTCAATGAAGCCCGCGGTCTTAAGGGTGAAGATAAATTCCTGCCGCACACGCTGGGGCATGAAGGCTCCGGCACGGTTGTCACAGTAAGCGAGGGCGTAAAAAAGGTCAAGCCCGGCGACCGGGTCGTCCTGACATGGATTAAGAGCGCCGGTATGGATGTTCCGGGGACGGTCTATCGCAGCCCTGAAGGCCCGGTGAACTCCGGCGCTATCAGCGCTTTTATGCGCCGTACCGTAATCTCTGAAAACCGCCTCGTTAAAATACCGGAAAATATGCCCCTCCGCGAAGCCGCCCTGCTGGGATGTGCCGTTCCTACCGGTGCCGGCATTGTTTTAAACACCTTAAATCCTCCCCAAGGCAGCAGCATTGCCATATTCGGGGCGGGGGGCATTGGCTTAAGCGCTATCCTGGCGTCTGCTTTGAAAAAAGCCCGGATGATTATTGCCGTTGATGTCGTCGATAGTAAATTGGAGCAGGCTAAAAACCTGGGCGCGACCCATGTCATCAATGCCCGCAAGCAGGACCCGCTGGCGGCAATAGCCGCACTGACCGGAAAAAAAGGCGTGGATTTTGCCATTGAGTCCGCCGGCAGAAAAGAAACGATGGAACAGGCTTTCAAATCGGTAAGAGACGGCGGAGGTTATTGCGTCCTGGCCGGGAACCTGCCTTTTGGTGAGAAGATATTCATCGACCCGATGGACCTTATCCGCGGCAAATGCATCGCGGGGTCGTGGGGCGGCGAATCCCAGCCGGACCGGGATATTCCTGTCTATATTAAATATTATCTCTCCGGAGAGTTAAAACTGGATAAACTGCTGACACACACATATAGTCTAAAAGACATTAATACCGCCCTGGACGACCTGGAAAACGGTAAAATCGGACGGGCTTTGGTAGATATGTCACTATAGCTTCTTTGCAAAAACTATCCGCTCGATTGGTGTTGCCGTCAATTTCCTTCCCGTTGGTCTGATGTATTTTTCAGCCAGCTCATCGAAACCCTTGTCTTCTATGACTTCCCATCCATATTCTTTAAGGAAACCCGGCCATTCTTCCGGCTCTTTACCGAAAATAAAAATCTTTTTCGCTACGAAATTATTGTAGAACCTTTGATTATTAAATTTATTCCGCCCATCAAGGAAGTCTTTCCGTACGTACGTGAAAACGATGAAACTGCCGGGCGCTGCCTTCGCCAGGAAATTAAAAGTTGCCCGGACTCCGGACTCTGTCAGATATTGTGTCACGGCTTCCCAGATAAAAAATGCCTTCTTTTGATGTGAATAGCCGTGTGATAACAGCGCCGTTTCCAGGTCTTCATGTTCTAAATCAATTGCCACGAGCTTAACATGCGAAGGGACTTCCCCGTACACTTTATTTAGACAGGCTAATTTGGAATTGATGTTTTCCGGCTGGTCGATTTCCCATACCGGCAGGTTGGATAAAACGCTTAACCGGTAAGCGCGGGTATCGAATCCTGCGCCCAGGTTAATTGCAACATCGATTTGTCCGGCGGATTCTATGATTTTTTCATCGATATACTTCTTCCGGCACAATAGACCTCCCCAGATGCCGGGATAAACTTTTTCCGAGGCCCGGATTATCCAGTTTCTTACCCAAGCCAGCCGTAATAGGCGCACGAAAATCCTGGAAGTCCCCGGGAGCATCTGATATGCCAGGTTGTCCTTCACGACACGCCGGTTTTCCGGGTAATATTGCTCTATCGCGATTAACGCTATCGGGTTTACACCTGTCTTTGCTGCTGCATTTGCCATTAAGATAACCTCTTTTCAACCATCCTTTTTTACAATCCCCTATTGTTCACTTCCTGCATATTCCTGATACCCTTTTCCCTATAAAGTTATCAATAACGGAACACGTTTGACATCACCGAATCTTTTGTATATTATATACAAAATTTTGAGCGCTGTTTTTAACGGCGTTATGATTAGTGTTTACCTAAGGTAGAGCTGATTAAATTAGCTCCTTTTTTATCGCACCAGTATGCAGGGAGGTGAGTCTATGTAAGATGAGACAAAGAAAGTATCATTTGTCATGGATTAAAAGTGGAGGTCAAATAGCGTCGATGAAAAAAATACTCTTCATTTTATTAACGGTCCTCATGGTTGGCTCTATTGCGTTTGCTGGCTGCGGCAGTTCCAGCTCAACCACAACCTCGGCACCGGCAATCACGACATCACAAGCAACCACAACATCACAAGCAACCACGACATCACAAGCAACCACTTCATCAGTCCCGACTACTACCGTACCTGCCTCAACTTTAACCTCGATTATAACATCAACCACACCCCTCCCCGTTTCCGGCGGCACTTTAAGAATCATTTATAACGCCGCGCCGGCCGTTCTCGGCGGCTCCGTTGACCAGGGGCCTTTCGACCTCTTTGTGCTGCTGGGCGGTGTTGAAAAATTAATGGAATACAACGATCAGCAGGTGCTCGCACCCTGGCTGGCCGAGTCCGTTGTCCAGGATGATAACGCGAAAACGATAACGATTAAACTTCACCCCGGTATTAAATGCCATGACGGTTCCGATTTTGATGCCGATACCGTCGTCTGGAACTATCAGAACCAGATTTCTTTCAAACGTATCGGCTATATCGACCAGTGGGTAGGCATCCAAGCGGTTGACAAGACGACCGTCGTCATTACCTACAAAGGCGCTTACAACAACCAGCTCATCGCGTCCTGGCTTTGGTCACCGCCGATGTATTCCAAAGCTGCCTGGGACCAGGCTGTCACCAACGGTGACGCTTCGGATTGGGCGCGTAATAATTTCTCCGCTACCGGCCCTTTCATGCTCAAGGAATACCAGCGCGATGTCAAATTGGTCCTCGTGAGGAACCCGAACTATTGGGGTCCCAAACCCTACCTCGATGAAGTTGATTGGATTTTCATCCCTGATAATACTACCGCATCTGCTATGATGCAGGCCGGAGAAGCTGATATGTGGATTGGCGGCCCGGTCAATGACCAGATACATCTTGTCGATCAAGGTCTTGTCAGGCAAATGGGCTTGGGCACTATCATGTGCGTTTTACCCAACAACGTAATCGATAAATATAAAGATCCCAGAATACTTAATGCCATGGAATATGCCCTGGATAAACCCGCCATTGCCAAAGCGCTGGGGCAGGGCCAGTACACTGCTTTAACGATGCTTTCCCCTGCAGGCCGAGCGGGTTACGATCCGAACTATCAGGGGCATCCTTATGATGTTGCCAAGGCTAAACAGCTGCTGGCCGATGCCGGCTTCCCCAACGGCATAAAAGTTAAACTGACCGCCCTTGTCGGTTCGGAGGATATCTGCACCGCTCTCAAACAATACTGGGATGCGGCTGGCATCACGACTGATATCGATATTGCCGACCCCGGCCGTTACTATGGTGGGATGTATGGTAGCGGCTGGGATGACCTGCTGCTATACGGCTACGGTGAAGGTGATATGCTGGGCAACTTCCAGAACAACCTGGGCGACGAGCCTTTGACCCACATGGCTGCCTCCAGCTATGCTTTGCCGCCGGCTCTTTTACAGATGTCCCAGGATGCGCGTACTTATCCTGACCAGGCGGGCCAGGATGCCGCCATGGTGAAGATCACCGAATGGATGGCGAATAACGACTTTATCATCCCGCTCTGGTTGGCTCCGGGCTCCTTTGTAGGCCAGACCTGGCTCCATTGTGATTACCTGCAGCAAGGTGGCTTTACCTTCTACTTCAGCCACTACTGGATGGATAAACACTAAATAAAGTGATATCATTTGCCGGGTGGCCCGTAATCAAACACGGCCGGGCCGCCCGGCTAACAAAATCAGATAGACCTTGTAATATTAGCTCTGGGTCATGTTAAGGTCCCGGCCGGTCCGGAAAGAACCGCAAAGAGGGTCTTTTTAAAAATGACAACCTACATCATACGCCGCTTATTTCTGTCACTAATAACGCTCTTCATTATTACACTGGTCGTTTTTTTCGCCATGCGCTTGCTTCCCGGCGACCCGCTGATTATTTACATGGGTAAGCAAGCCCAGAGCCAGCAAATCACTGAAGAAGGCATGCAGGCCCTCCGTGTCAAATTCGGTCTGGACAAACCCATTATCGTGCAATACTTCGATTGGGCCGGCGGCCTTTTCAAAGGCAACCTGGGCGAGTCGATAAACTATCATGACAGCGTAGCCAAGCTCATGGAACAGCGTTTCCCGATAACTTTGCATTTAGGCATTCTGGCGTTGATTCTTACGATTGTTTTAGGTGTTGTCATGGGCCTGGCGGCCGCCATCAGGCGCGGTACCTGGATAGATACCGCTTCAACTTTCCTGGCCAATATCGGCGTATGTATTCCTGTCTTCTGGCTGGCGATAATACTAATCTATCTTTTCGGCCTCAAACTTCACTGGCTGCCCATTCACGGCTACACTTCACCATTTGAGGATTTCTGGCTAAACACCAGGCAGATAATCATGCCGGTTTTCTGTATGGCCATCGGCGGCCTTTCCACTACTGCGCGTCTGACGCGTTCGGCCATGCTTGAAGTCACCCGGCAGGACTATATCCGCACCGCCTGGTCAAAGGGTCTGCGGGAACGCGTCGTCATCTGGCGGCATGCCTTGAAAAACGGACTTATACCCATCGTCACTGTGCTGGGCATGGGTATCGGCGGCGTCTTTGCCGGCTCGGTCATCGTCGAAACTATCTTTGCTATTCCCGGTATCGGACGGTTGCTGGTTACCGCCCTTTATGCCCAGGACTATCCGGTTATTCAGTCCGGCACGCTGGTAATTGCCACGATTATCGTGTTATCGAACCTGCTGGTTGAAATTTCTTACGTCTGGTTAGACCCCAGGATACGGTACAGTTAGGAGACATCTGGCCATGGCGGAAAATGTTATAACCGAAAAAGAATTCTCTGAAGCTCCGCGGCGAGTCAGTGAATGGCGGCGTTTCTGGAGAGTATTTCTAAGACGCCGCATAGTCATCTTCGGCCTGGTGGTTTTTGCTTTGTTGACAATTTCGGCCGTTTTCGCTAATGTAATTGCCCCTTTTAATCCGTATGTGGGAATTATGGCTGATTCTTTACAACAGCCCAACGCCAAGCATTTATTGGGCACGGATATCGAGGGTCGGGATACTTTAAGCCGTATTATCTTCGGCGCCAGAACGGTTTTTGAAGAAGGATTTATTACGGTTATCATTTCAGCGGTACTCGGTTTTGCCCTCGGTATGATTGCCGGTTATTTTGAAGGTCCGGTCGGTGTATTTATTTTAAGGGTCATGGATGCCTTGATGTCTTTCCCGATGTTGATACTTGCTTCGCTCCTGGCTGCTGTCCTCGGCGCCGGTCTTCAAAATGTCATTATCGCTCTTACTATTGCTTCGATACCCGGAAACGCCCGTGTCATGAACGGGCTGGTCCTGACCACCAAGCAAAACGACTATATCCTGGCCGGCCGCTCTATGGGCACCAGTAATTTGCGTCTCATGCTGGGTCACATCCTGCCGAATTCTCTCCCGCCCATGATTGTTCTGGTGACTCTTCAACTTGGCGGTATCATCATGGCCGGAGCTGCTTTAAGTTTCCTGGGTATCGGCATCAAACCGCCGGGAGCGGACTGGGGTGCGATGGTTAATAGCGGTTACGGGTACCTGCTTGACCACCCGATATTGTCTTTTGCTCCCGGTATCGCGATTATGTTTGTCGTCTTTGCGTTCAATATGATCGGGGACGGTTTGAGAGACGCCCTCGACCCGCGCTTAAGAGGAGTGCTTTAACGGGCTGTTTGCATTCAGCTTTCGGCTTTTAGTCCTCTCCACCCCTGCCCGTTTCCTCACCCTTACAAGGGAGAGGATAGATGAAGGAGAACTAAAGTTAAGCACTAAATTCTAATATCGAAGCACGAAAAAAAATCCAAAGCACCAATACCAATATATTTAAGACATTTGAGTTTTATTCATTTGTGCTTGTTTTGGATTTCGTGCTTAGTGCTTCGGATTTATTTTTTCCTATCCTGCGGCGGCGGCCAAGGGCCGGACGTCGGTTTAGTCGTTAGCCATTTCCCTACCATTTCCAGCATCGGAATTTTCACATCGATATTCTGGCGGCGGACGTTTATCATATCCACGACATCGAGACCGCATGTCTGCAAAATGCGTTCCAGGTTAAAAGAGCAGCTGGCCGTGCCGTTGCCGCTGCCTCCGGCGAAACATATCCCGATGGCCGGCGTTCCCCCGGACATCCCGAAACCGGGCGGCGGGGCTTTACCGGGCTTGAAAAGCGTCCGGCGGAAGCGGTCGAGGAAGGAGCGCATACTTTCCGAAAGGTCGCTGAAATAGACCGGGTTAGCAAAGACGACTACGTCCGCCTCTTTTACTTTCTCGATAATCTCCGGGCAATCGTCCTTGATAATGCATACGCTGGTCCGGCGGCACTGGCCCCAGCCGTCGGGATCGCACATGCGGCAGCGTTCGATATTCTTTTCCACGAGAAAGATTGCTTCCGATTCCCCTTTGCCGGCAGCCACGCCTTTTTGTATAGCTTTGATACAGCGGGCGGTCTGCCCTTCGCGGTTACGGCTTCCGGATAAAATAAGGACTTTCATTTGTTACCTCCGAAGAATTGAACAGTTACTGTAATAAGAATTATCGCTTTTCATGGACGGTGTCAAGTTTTTTCCAGCGCCAGTGAGCTATAACCCCGCCACCGCTCCCGCATCTTAAGGTTAAAACTTTTCTTTGCTTCCATATAAGATATGATGCGTGTAATAGCCGTTGAACCGCTGGAAATTATCATCATACCTTTATTGGACATTAGCTCTGCCGCCCTGTCTATGAACGATTGCGCGGCCCCATTGCCTTCATCCCTCAATACCCCGGTTATCAGGTCGAATTTCTTTTCATTAATCTCCAGCCTGGCGCTGTGGTAAAGCTTCAGGCTTTCGCTTGGACACCCGTTCTCAACCAGGTTTAGATTTGAATACCTCAAGGCCAGTAAATCCCTGTCGACCAGGGAGATGGTTTCGGGGTTAAGATACTGCCATACCGCTACCGGGACATGCCCCTGACCGGGGTTAAGAACCAGCGCATGGTTTATTTCTTTATTTTTATATCCCTTTATAGTCTTGAACAACAATTGTGTTTCGTAACTTAAAGAATCGAATTCCGGCAGGCCGTAAGCCGTCTGCATATCATATTCGAGGCTATCGAACTTTATCGTGATATCTTTGCGTCGATAGACTTCCCGTTCCCATCCCGGATTTTCAGGCCGGGGTAGGCTTTTGCTAAAGCGATAGTGAAAAACGGTATGTCCGGTACGCTCACTCTTCAATACTATTTCTGCATCCGGAATATCAACCAGGATTTTAGTCACCGGATTTTCCAGCGGTGATACCACGACGATAGCGGTAATTCCGCCGGGCTTTAAATAAAACCGCGCTTCCTGCAGCAGATAGGCAATGACCTGCTCACCCGCCTTGCCGGGAATGTTAGAGACTATCAGGTCGAAGTCGTGATGCTTTATTTCATCATAGCCGAGGGAACCGTAGATTTCAGCTTCGAGGTTGTTAAGGGAGGCGTTCTGGCGCGCATAATCGACCGCCAAAGCGTCCCGGTCCGTCAGGTGTACGGGGCTTTCCGGGTAGAGGCTCTTCAGCGTCAGTCCCAGCGGCCCGTACCCGCACCCCAAATCGAGGATATGTTTGGGAGATGGATAACCGGCTTCCACGATAGTACGCAGCAGGAATTTCGTGCCCGCGTCGATATCATAAGCGCTGAAAAGCTCCTGCGAGGTCTTGAATTTTAGCTCGTGCTTCAACGCCCGGTAAGTAACCAGTTTATGATAATAAACATCGGTATCCATAGGGTAATTATAGCCGGAAGAACTCAAATCTCAAAACCCTCATGTCATTCTGAGCGCAACGAAGAATCCGTATCCTTCTTTCCACTTACTATTCACTATTCACTACCCCCTATTCCCTACTCCCTATTCCCTATCCTTTGTCAATTTCTCCGCTTTAATCTATAATCAAACAAAGTGGACATAAAAAATACCAGGGATGAACGGTTCATGCGGGAAGCCCTGCGGCTGGCTAAAAAAGGCCTCGGCAAAGTGTCCCCCAACCCGATGGTCGGCGCGGTAATCGTAAAAGACGGGCGCATTATCGCCGGAGGATATCATCACGCCTTCGGCAAGGACCACGCCGAGGTTGACGCTTTCAAACACGCTCAAGAAGACGTGACCGGCGCCACGCTTTACGTCACTTTAGAGCCCTGCCGGCACTTCGGCAAGACGACGCCCTGCACCGATGCCATTATCGGGCACAAAATCCGGAAAGTGGTCGTCGGAATGTTGGACCCGGATGAGAAAATGCGCGGCGGCAGTATCAAACTCCTGAATGAGCAAGGCATCTTGACGGAAGTAGGCGTGCTGGAGGACGGATGCAAGGCGCTGAACGAGAAGTACATCAAGCACCGCACCACCGGCCTGCCGTACGTCACGCTTAAGTTCGCGGAAACGTTGGACGGCCGTATCGCTGCCGCTAACGGCTCCTCGAGATGGGTGGTCGCATCGCAGGAAACGTTGAAAATCGCCCATAAACTCCGCGCCGAAAACGATGCCATCCTGGCCGGCATCAACAATGTCCTCCTCGATGACCCGGAACTGACGCTGCGGCTGGTGAAGGGCAGAAGCCCCACCCGTATCATCCTTGATTCCAAACTTAGAATCCCGCTGGAAGCCAGGGTGCTGGCCGGACAGGAAAACGCCCGTACCTTTATCGCCACCACCTCCGCTGCCCCGGAAGAGAAAGCCAAAAAAATCAAAGAAAAGGGGATAGAAATTCTCGTAATCCCGGCGGACAAAGAAGGCAAAGTCGGCCTGAAAGAGCTGCTGAAAACCTTGGGCGCCATGGAAATATCCTCATTGCTGGTGGAAGGCGGCGGAGAAGTCTATACCGGGTTCTTAAAGCTCGGGCTGGCGGATAAAATCGTCGCGATTATCGCGCCTAAAATCCTCGGCCGGGGCCGGGACACGGTGCGCGATTTGAATATAACCGATATCAATAAAGCTATCCCGTTCATTTTTGAAAAGGTCTACCGGAGCGGGGAAGATATCGTTATCGAAGCAAAACCGAAGAGATAAAACATGGAATACCAATTGATAACCAGAAGAAAAGAACTCATCCCGTACTTTGAAAGCTTTAGCCTGATAAAGAACTGCGTGGTCGCGCTGGATATCGAGGCGGAGCTAAACCTCCATCATTACGGGCAGCGGCTCTGCCTGGTGCAGATTTACGACGGCATCAACAAAGTCCTCATCGACCCGTTCGAAATCGATACGGCTATCCTGAAGAGCTTTTTCGAGGACCGGAACATCCTGAAAATCGTTTACGACGCGGGGAGCGATTCTTCCCTGCTGAAGAACGTCTACGACATCGAGATGAAATCGCTGCTGGACCTGCGCCCGGCCGTCGAGCTGCTCAAATATGAGAAACAGGACCTGCATTCCGTCATCGCGCAGGAGCTGGGCGTAACGCTCAACCACAAGATAAAGTTCCAGCGGCATAACTGGACGCGCCGGCCTTTCGACCGGGAGGCGCTGGAGTACGCCGTGAACGATGTGTCCTACCTCTTCAAGCTGAAGGACGTCCTGCTGAAGAAGCTTTGCGATGGGAACCTGATGGAAATCTTTATCCTCAAGAACCTGCAGGTGCAGAACAAGGACTACCTGCTCGACCCGAGAGAGCGCTACAAGCGGACGAAGGGCTATCACGCGCTGCCGGCGGAGGCCAGAAAGCTTTTCAAAGAGCTTTACGACGTGCGGGAAAAGTACGCCAAAGCCGCCAACATGCCGAGCTACCACATCTTGAGGAACGAGGACCTGATAGACATCGCCAGAGGGGTGAAGACGATTAATGACATCAAGCTGCCCGCCCGCCTGGGGGAAGAAGCCTGCATGGCCATGATGATGGAGCTGGCTAATATAGGGAACAGGGAGCAGGGTTGAATGTTTGTCATCCTGGAGCGACCCGTCCCGCATGAACGAAGTGAATCGGGAAGCGAAGGATATCGGGGTGGGGGAATCCACCAATAAGTTCCATGTCAAATAAGTACCAATGACAAATACCCAACCCAGCTGGCCCATTGCTGTTAGTGATGTGGGTAAATCCCCTTTTCCCTTTATTTTACCCACCAAGTAACCCCGGTAGCACCCGCGTCCCTGCCGGTGGTTTGTCATCCTGGAGCGTCTTGTCCGCCGAAGCCTTGGCGTAGGCGGAAGCGAAGGATATCAGGGCGGGGATGGGATTTCAGATACGATTTATTTTGTAAAATCTTCGATTTTTAAGTAATCTTTTTTAACGAATCTTTTTCGAGCGTGGTTGAAGCTAAATATCCGTTTTTCGTTTTGTGGTAAATAGCTTCATTTTCCCAGTTTTTCGTTCATTCGATTTGATAGCCGTTAGCCATTAGCAATTAGCGATTGGTTTTCCCGGTAGGGCAGGCATCTTGCCTGCCTGAACAGGCGGGGACGCCTGTTCTACCCACCATGCTCCGCATTCTTCAGTTGTTAAAGTGCTGTATCGTTCATCGAAAAGGGAGCAAAATCCCTCCTAATCTCCCCCGTATCGCAGTACGGGGCAGGCTCTTTTACAAAGGGAGAGACTTATAAGCATTAGTGATAGTGCAAGGTAATAATAGTACAATTGTTCTGATTATGTCAAGGCGTATTTGTCACAATTGATCCTTCGACAAGCTCAGGATGAGCGGTGGGTGAGCGTAGAATAAATATGCAAAAGGTATTTGCCATTTAGCAAAATGTTATAAAAGTGTAATATTTTTACAGTGGTTAAGCTTAATTATACCTGTTTCAAGCAGATAAAATAAGATATAATAGCGAAGTTCAGGAATCTTTATCCTGAAAATAATTGCGAAAAAACACCCGTTTGCATGGAAAAAAAAACTTCCCAACCGCAAAATCAAACACGCCAGTTCAACCTTAAACGGCTGGGGAAAATACCATTTATTCTGTTATTAGTTCTCCTGATTATTTTCACTACCCTCGCAGCGGCTTTTATTTCTCCATCGTGCTCCCGCAGCTATTCCGGCCCGGTAGATTCGATTACCGTGGGATATTCGCCTTACCTGGAAACGGCTTTTTACTGGATTGCTCAAGACTAGGGCTTTTTCAACCGGAACGGTCTTGAAGTAACCTTCGTCAAGTATGATTCTTTGGTGACAGAGGTAAATGCGATGTTTAAAGGCGATTGCGATATAGTGGGGAACATAACCGAATTCCCGCTGGCATCCCGGGCGCTGCAAAAAGCCGATATCAGCACGTTTGCTTCGGTGGCACAGAGTGACACCATTTATCTTATCGGGCGGAAAGACCATGGAATTAAACAGCTTTCCGACATTAAAGGCAAGAAAGTCGGGAGTATTTTCGGGGCCATAACGGACTTCTGTATCGGCCGGCTACTGGAATTGAATGGCATGAATATCAAGGATGTTACACTTGTTAACGTTAAGACGCCGGCAGGTTCGGTAGCTGCCATTATAAATGGAGATGTTGACGCGGTAGTGATCGGGCAACCTTACGCCAGTTCCGTCAGGGACCAGCTGGGGGCGAATGCCTTTTTCGAGTCGGCGCAAAGCGGACAGCCTCTATATGCGCTGGCAGTTTCCACGAATGAGTGGCTTAAAAATCAACCGGTAATAGTTGTCAAATTGCTTAAGTCTTTGTCACAGGCGGAAGAATTTCTCGTTAACCACCCTGCTGAAGCCAGGAAAATTATTGAAAAGCAGTTAAATTTCGATGAAGCCTATCTGGACGCCGTCTGGCCTCAATACAAATTTTCGCTTTCACTTGATCAGCCGTTGATACTGGACATGGAAGACGAGGCGCGCTGGATGATAAGCAACAATATGACCGCCGGGAAAAATGTACCCGATTCCCTGGACTATATCAATGCGGATGCCTTGAAATTAATCAAGCCCGATGCCACAATTGCGGGTAAATAGGGGTAATACATGAAAATCAGTACAAGATTACTGCTGGCCGTGTATGTCTCTGCCGTCATGGCGCTTATCGTCGTTGGCGCGCTGTTATTTTCTTCTCGTGAAATGGCAGGAATACAGAACACGGGAGATACCGTCAGGCAAATACGGAGCAGCATTACGGACCTGAACAACTTTGTCTTTTCCTATATTCTCTACCACGAGGAACGACCGAAGCAGCAGTTCCTGGCGGAGTATAACGTACTTACGCAGCAGCTTGCCGGGGCGCAGGTCAATAACCCGGACCAGCAGCAACTTCTTAACAATGTCCGGGACGACAGCGTGACCATGAACAACTACTTTCTTCAACTGGTTTCCTACTATGAGAGTGCCGGTGCCGCCGGCACGCCGGAATTCCAGTCGACGGAAGACCGGCTGGTGGGTCTGCTCCTGCAAACGTCTTACGAAGCAGATACCAATGCCGCGGCATTGCGCAGTTTGGTAGATAACGGCATTAAAACCATCGAAACCAGGACTATCGTTATCAGCTTTTTGGCTTTGGCGCTGGCCGTTATCCCGCTCACTTTTGTGCTGGTCAGAACGAGGCGGGGCATCACTTCATCGCTTTCCAATCTAACCGCCGGCGCCGCCGCCATCGGGTCCGGCAACTTGGATTACAAGATCGAAGAAAAAGGGAACGATGAAATCACTAATTTATCACGGGCCTTCAACCGGATGACAGCCGACCTGAAAAATGTGACTGCTTTCAAAGCGGACCTGGAAAAAGAGATTGAAGAGCGCAAGCAAGCGGAGGAAGCGTTAAGAGCAAGTGAGGAGAGATGGCTGACGACACTGGACAGCATCGGCGATGCGGTTATCGCCACTGATGAGGCCGGTAAGATTACGTTCATGAATCGCATCGCGGAAAATTTGACCGGATGGACGATAGGCAAAGCTTCCAACCGTCCGATAGCTGAGGTGTTCAATATTGTAAATGAAAATACCCGGCAGCCAGATGAGAACCCTGTCACCCGGGTGCTCCGGGAAGGGACGATTGTCAGCCTGGCTAATCACACCGTCCTGGTGCGGAAAGACGGAACCCAGGTGCCTATCGATGATAGCGGCGCGCCAATTCATGATGCCGGCGGGCGGAAACAGGGTGTAGTACTGGTGTTCCGCGACATTACCGAGCGCAAGAAAGCACAAGAGGCTTTAAAAGAAAGCGAGGAAAAATACCGTCGTCTTTTTAATAGCATGACAGATAGTTTTGCCCTTTGTGAGATTATACTTGATGCCAAAGGAAGCCCGGCAGATTATTTATTTCTTGAAGTAAACAGTGTTTTCGAAGAGACTGTTAATTTGCCTCATGAAAAGATAATCGGCAAAAAAGTCAGCGAAATTGCACCCGCTCTTGACCCCTCTTGGATTCAAGAACTCGGTAAAGTTGCGCTCGATGGTCAGCCGGTTCTTTTTGAGAAATACGGCTCAATTATCGGAAGTTGGGTTGAAGTTTATGTCTATTCGCCCCAAAAAGGCCGCTTTGCTGTTCTTTCTCGTGACATCACCGGGCGCAAGAAGGCGGAAGAGGCACTGCTGGAGCGTGAAGAAAGATTCAACATCCTGTTACAAAACCTGGAATCCGGGGTAGCGCTGATAGATGAAAACGGTAAAATCGCCGCTTACAATCCTGCTTTCCTGAAGTTGTTCGGCCTGGCTGAAGATACCGGTATCCTGAATGTAAACAGCCGGGACTGGAGCGCGTGGAAAGTATATGAAGAGGATGGAAAAACGCTGCTCCTCGTGGACGAACACCCGGTGAGAAAAGCCGTGATGACCGGCAAACCGGTGAGAGAAAAACTGGTCGCGGTGAGGCTGCCTTCCGGCGGAGAAATCACCTGGATGCTGATAAGCGCTGAACCGCTTTTAAAACCGGATGGGAGCCTGAAATACCTGATTGTCACCTACCATGACGTTACGGAACGCCGGAAAGCGGAACAAATAAAAGACGATTTTATCGGGATGGTCTCCCACGAACTGCGCACGCCGCTGACAATCATCATGGGCGCCGTGAAAGTAGCTTTGAGCGAAGGCATCAGCCAGGAAGATTTGAAAACACTATTAATCTCGGCGGAGGAAGGCTCCGAAGACCTCGCCCATATCCTGGACAACCTGCTGGAACTATCGAGATACCAGGCCAAACGGCTGCAGCTTTCAAAAAATATACTGAATGTTGAACAAGCGGTGGAAAACATCGTAAATCAGAGTGAAAAATTCAAGGCAAGCCATAAGATATCAATCAAAATCAATCCAAAACTGCCGTATATCGATGTCGACAGGGTAAGGCTGGAACGAATCGTCAGGAACCTGGTGGATAACGCCGTAAAATATTCTCCCGATAACACCGAAATTATGATATGCGGCGAGCGGTGGAACGGTTATATTTTATTAAGCGTCAGCGACCAGGGAAAGGGCATTTCCGCCGAAGACCAGTCAAAACTGTTCAGCTCTTTTGAGCGGCTGCAGGAAACATCGGTAACCAGACCGGGGCTGGGGTTGGGGTTGCTGGTCTGTAAACGTCTGGTGGAAGCGCACGGCGGGAAAATATGGGTGGAATCAGTATTGGGCAAGGGCTCGACTTTTTATTTCACGCTGCCGATAAAAGAGACAGGCAATTAGTAATGTAGGGTGGGCAAAACCCTTTACACCCTTCTTTTGCCCACCAACCCGGTAACACAGGCATCTTGCCTGTGATGGGCAGGCGAGACGCCTGCCCTACCTTTGCTCCTACTCGTCATTCCTGCACATTCGCTTAACTTAATGTAAACTCCGGCAGGAATCCATCAACGTTTTTTCAAATCGAGGCCTTTTCTGAACCATTCAGAAATGTAAACAGGGAATAGCCTGACGTAGAGGGTGCAACGCACCCTCTCTTAAAGACCCCTGCCTCGCCCTACCTTTATTCGACTATTCGTCCCAACAATATTTATTATTTTCCCACGCGTGATTAGCTTCAGTCACTCGTCCCTGAATTTATGGTAATTCAGCCTCAAATCCCCTGATTCGTTTTTTTCTTGTCATTTTGGGCCATTGCCGACCATACGATATTATCCTTACCCCTTTTTCCTATTGTCCTCTCCCTTGACGGGAGAGGAATGAAAAGGTGAGGGTGAACTAAGGGCCGACAAGGCGTGAGAATCTCAATCATCGGACTTGTAAAATCTTAGAGATTGCCACGCCTTTCTCCGCCGGAGGTGGATCAATGGCTCGCAATGACACTTACCCCTTACCCCTAATAACTTACCCCTTATTTAACATAACTACCCTGAAAACACGCCTTGAGCCTGAATCGTATCCAGGCTTACCATAATATGTCAAAAAAACGATTTATGCCTGGACCGAGCCTGATTTAACATAAAACCCTTAAAAAACGACTCACGCCTGGGCCGAGGCTAATATAACATAATGTTGCAATCGAATTATTCATAGCTAACTCACGCTCAAAATACCCATTTTCGTTACTCCTGCTGGAACATCTTAGCACTAACGTTCTAATTTTGTCAATAGGGTTTTGTCATAAATTGAAGCTAGGCCAGCTTCAAAATATTATTTCACCTGTCATCTTGGGCATCTCGAAGGATATCGTCTCTCCTTCTGTCATCCTGAGTACAACGAAGGATATCGGAGTGGCGTGGTGGGTTAGGCTGCGCTTCACCCACCCTTAATTAATTTGCCGGCGGGGCGGGTTTCTGGGGCAGCGGGGAAATGTTTAAAGGAATGCTCACCACTTCCTGCCCGCCGACATTGACCCTGACAGTATAGTCGCCGTAGTTCTTAAATTCGACATTATTGAACTCCATCACCAGCCTGGTAGTGCTTTCCAGGACGCCGGGAGGGGTGGGGCCGACGGCAATCTTCCCGTTAATCACCGGGATAACGTCCGTGCCGTCAGCATCGGTGAGGTGGACCTGGACATCTTTTTGCCCGGCTTCCGTCCGCGTAAACTTCATCTGAACGACCACCGAAAAGTGCGGGTGCTTGGCCGGTACTTTGGCGGCAATGACCCTCTCGAAGCCAATCCCTAAAGCGTTGACCTTCTCCCGGGCTTCCGCGTAGTCGCAGATGAAAGCGTAATCGATTTTCACTTTAAATCTCCCTCCTGTCCCTCTTTACAAAAGAGGGATGAAGATATAGCCGTACCAGCGATTCAATAACTCAGTCAATCATCCTCTCCCTTTGAAAAAGAGCCTGCCCCGTACTTGATACGCGGGAGAGTGAGAGGGATTTTAAGAACCTAAGCCCGCCCACTCCATCACTTCCGCAATCACAAAAATGCTGCCGGCGGCGCAGATAACGTCGGTCGGCCCGGCTTCTGCTTCCGCCATCGTAATGGCGTCCTTAACGCTTAAAGCCACCCGCGGCGTGATGCCGTTCTTTTCGAACTCCGCCGCTAAAACTTCACCCTTGACCGCTTTAGGGTGGCGGGATTGGACGAGGAAAACATCATCGGCGAACTTGACCGCTTCCCGCACCATGCCGGCGATGTCTTTATCATTCCCGAAACCGAGAATCAGCTTGATGGCAGTGGGGCGGAAATAGTCCTTTAAAGCTTTCCCGAGCTGCTGTATGGAATAGGCGTTGTGCGCGCCGTCCACGATGACCCAGGGCTCTTTCCCAAGCACCTGCAGGCGCCCCGGCCAGTTTACTTTGGCCAGCCCGTCCGCGACCGATTCTTTGGAAACAGCCGCGCCTTTAAGCAGCTCTACCGCGGCGACGGCGTTGGCCGCGTTCTCCATCTGGAACTCACCGATAAGCGGGAGGTGTAAATCGTACTCGCCTTTCAGCCCCTTAAGCTTGAAGTGCTGGCCCTCCGTCGTAAAGTCCAAACGCTGCCAGGTAACGTCCTGCCCTACTTTAACGAGGCGGCAGTGCTTTTCCCGGCATCTTTCCTCGATGACGTCCATTGCGTGCGGGACCTGCGGCGCGCTGACCACCGGCACACCCGGTTTGATAATGCCGGCCTTTTCCCCGGCAATTTTCGCTAAAGTATCTCCGAGTACGTCCATATGGTCGAAGCTGATGGAGGTAATGACGCAGACGGACGGGTCGACAACATTGGTGGCATCAAGGCGGCCGCCCAGCCCGACCTCCATCACCTGGTACTCGCACTTTTCGCGCTGGAAATGGAGGAAAGCCATGGCGGTATAAAGCTCGAAGGTGGTAAGCTGTCCGTATTTGGCTTCCTTATTCTCCGCCTCGACATAGGGCTGGATTATCTCGACGAGTTTGGCCCAGCCTTCTTCGGAAATCGGTTTGCCGTTGACCTGGATGCGTTCCGTATAGGAGAGGAGGTGGGGTGAAGTGTATAAGCCCGTCTTATAGCCGGCGGTCTTGAGAATGGAGGCTATCATGGCGGAGGTGGAACCTTTGCCTTTCGTCCCGGCGACATGGACGGTGAGGGCGGACTTGTGCGGTTCGCCCAGGCGGTGCAGCAGGCTTTCGACACGCTTTAAGTCCCAGACGATGCCGGAGCGCGGCAGGCGTTCATAATCAGCGTATTTTAAAAGGTAGTCCAGCGACTCTTTGTAATTCATAATTTTCTCCTATGTATAATCATACTCCATCATCTCAAGCCAATTAAAGAAAGGGAAATGAGCGTCTAAATAAATACTGATTTTGTTAAGAAATTGTGATTTTTCTTGCATCCTTAGCTTTGGAACACTATTGACAAACCACTACATATTGTGGCAATATATAGTCCTTGATACTACAGTTTGTGGGGTCAACCGGTGAACTGTCCATTTTGCGGGTATAGCGATTCGAAGGTCATTGATTCGCGGGATGTTAACGACGGCATACGCCGCCGGCGCCAGTGTTTACAATGCGATTTGCGTTTCACCACTTACGAGCGGTTAGAGCGCGCGTCTCTTTTTGTTATCAAGAAGGACGGCCGCCGCGAGGAGTTCAAACGTGAAAAACTGCTGCGCAGCATCCAGATAGCCTTCCAGAAGCGCCCGCTGCCCGAAGGCACGCCGGACACGCTGACGGACGAAATCGAGAACGAGCTTTACCAGCTTGGCAAAACGGAAATCCCCAGCCGTAGTATCGGGGACATTGTCATGGGGAAGCTAAAGCAACTCGACCATATAGCCTATATCCGGTTTGCCAGCGTTTACCGTGAATTCGAAGATATTACGGACCTTAAGGAAGAGGTGGACAGCCTGGCCGGGCACACGTTAATGCCCCCCACCGACCAGCTGCCGCTGCTGCCGATGGAAGAACTGCCGGTAACGCTCCAGCGTAAACACCCGCGGAGAGTAAAGCGATGAGCACCGGCAATCACGCGGGGAAAAAGAGCGGGGCGCCCGTTAACCGCAGCCTGATTGCCAAGATAGTCTTCGATAATGCGGCGGCGATGGGCATCCGCGACCGCAACCTGGTGGAAAAGCTGACCAGCCAGGTCATCGAGCGGCTGGAAAAAGCGCAGCAGCAGGCGCTGCCGACCCTGCCTGGCATGGAAGAACTGGTAGACCGTAAAGCAAGAATGTCGCCAAGGGGGAGAATGCCCACCGAGGCGGAAATAGAAGCCATGGTTATGGAAGTCCTCAACGCGAATAAACCTGAAAATCACGAAGAACCCGAACGAAATGAGGAGGTCAAAGCCGAAATGGAAACCGAAGTAAAAGTCCCGCAGGAAACAAAATCAACCGGCGGTCTGACCGATACGGCTTTGCAGGTGCTTGAAAAGCGCTACTTGTTAAGAGATAACAAAGGCAAGGTGATCGAAACACCGGAAGAAATGTTCCGCCGCGTGGCGAGGGCGATTGCCGCCGCGGAGCTTTATTATAATCCCAAGGCTGATGTGAAAACCATTGAGGACGAGTTCTTCAAGCAGATGTTCAGCCTGGAATTCCTGCCCAACTCCCCTACCCTGATGAACGCGGGGAAAAAGCTGGGGCAGCTTTCCGCCTGCTTCGTGCTGCCCGTGGGGGACAGCATGGAATCCATTTTCGATGCCGTAAAATATACCGCGCTGATTCACAAGAGCGGCGGCGGTACCGGCTTTTCTTTTTCCCGTTTACGCCCGGAGAATGACGTGGTCGGTTCCACCGGCGGCGTGGCCAGCGGCCCGGTCTCCTTCATGCGCGCCTTCGATACGGTCACGGACGTGACCAAGCAGGGCGGGACGCGGCGGGGCGCCAACATGGGCATCCTCAACATCGACCATCCGGACATTTTAAAGTTCATTACGGCCAAAGAGGACCAGAAGGCCCTCACCAATTTCAATATTTCTGTCGCGCTGACGGCCAAATTTATGGAGGCGGTCAAGGCGGGGGCGGACTATGACCTCATCAACCCGCATACCAAGGAAGCAGCCGGCAAGCTCAACGCCAAAGAGGTCTTCGATAAAATCGTGGACATGGCATGGCGCACCGGCGACCCCGGCATCGTCTTCATCGACCGCATTAACGAGGCGAACCCCACCCCCAACCTCGGGCAAATCGAGAGCACCAACCCCTGCGGCGAGCAGCCGCTCCTCCCCTACGAAAGCTGCAACCTGGCTTCCATCAACCTCTCAAAAATGATGAAGAAAAAGGGCAGCGGCCATGAAATCGATTTCCCCAAGCTGGCGCATACTGTCAAGACCGCCGTCCGCTTCCTGGATAACGTCATCGATGTCAATAAGTTCCCGCTCCCCCAGATAGAAGAGCAGACGAAAAAGACGCGGAAAGTCGGCCTGGGCATTATGGGTTTCGCGGACATGCTGGTGATGCTCGGCGTGCCGTATAACTCCCATGACGCGCTGGAAGTCGCCGAGGACCTGATGGTCTTTATCGGCAAAAAAGCCACCGAAGCTTCGGTGGAACTGGCTAATGAACGCGGCGTTTTTCCGGCCTTTAACGGCAGCATTTACGATAAGCCGGACATGCAGCGCGTACGTAACGCCACCCGCACCACCATCGCCCCTACCGGCACTTTAAGCATGATTGCAAGCTGTTCCAGCGGCATCGAACCGCTCTTCGCTTTAAGCTATACCAAGACCGTCCTCGACGGCACGCCGTTCATCGAGGTAAATCCATATTTTGAAGAAGCCGCTAAAAAAGGCGGCTTTTATTCCGATGAGATGATGAAAAAACTGGCGGAAGGCAGCCATTTAAGCGAAATCAAGGGCGTGCCGGACCGGATAAAGCGGGTCTTCGTCACCGCGCACGAGATTACGCCGGAATGGCACGTGAAAATGCAGGCGGCCTTCCAGAAATCCACCGATAACGCCGTTTCCAAGACCATCAACTTCCCGCATGAAGCGACGCGGGAAGATGTCTCCCAGGCTTACATGCTGGCCTACGAGGAAGGCCTCAAGGGCATTACGATATACCGCGACCGCTCCCGGGACACGCAGGTGTTGACGACCGGCAAGAAACAGGAAAAAGCCGCCGAGACAGCGGTACAGCGGGGACCGCGCCAGCGCCCCGTAGAGACAAGAGGGACAATTACCAAGGTCAGCACCGGCTGCGGCACATTATATATTACCGTCGCCTATGATGATAAAGGCGTCTGCGAAGTATTTTCCACGCTCGGCAAGTCCGGCGCCTGCGCCGCCGCCCAGCTGGAAGCCATCTGCCGCCTGATATCCACCGCTTTACGTTCGGGAGTGGACGTGGCCCAGATTGTAAAGCAGCTGCGCGGCATCCGCTGCCCGTCCATCGCCTGGGAAGGCGGCAAGTCCATCCTTTCCTGCGCGGACGCGATTGCCAGCGTGCTGGAAAAGCATGTCAAGCGGGAAGAAGACGACACGCCGAAGCTGGATGATTACGGGCTGGCCAAGAACCTGGCCGGCCAGTGCCCGGAATGCTCCAACATGCTGGTCTATTCCGAGGGCTGCCACCATTGCCCGGCCTGCGGGTATACCAAGTGTGTGTAAGAATAGCTTAAAACTCATAGTTCAAAGGTCAAAGCCACAACTCAAAAATTAAAACTGATTGTCATTCCCGATTCAATCGGGAATCCATTTAGAAAAACTGGTGATTATCGGGTATTCATGCTGGATTCCAGCCGGAGTTTACACTGAGCGAAGCGAATGTGCTGGAATGACAACTGAAATCCGCCTCTGCTCCTCCCTTGACAGGGAGGACGATGTAAATTGCTCTTATGATGCACCACATTATGACCCTTAAAAAAACCTTAATATTGGCATTGATTCCCAATTCTCATCGTTATGGATTAAGAGTTTTGACATTGTACCGAGTTTTTATCGATAAAAAAGCGATAGCACTTCTTCCAAATATACATTTATAGGGCCGTCCGGCGTCCGTAGACCCAGATGCACAGAGGTATAAAGATAATAACCAGGCCCACGCACCAGGCGATTGCCTGCCACGTAGACGTAACGTCCGGCTTGTTCACCACCAGCCCGCGGACGGCGTTTATAATCAGTGAAAAAGGCTGGTGTTCCGCAAATCCTCGCAGCCAGGTTGGCATGGTATTGGTCGGCACGAAGGCGTTGCTGACGAAGACTAAAAGCGTTACATAGAGGTTGGCCGCCGGTGCCACTGCCTCCACGTTATTTATCATCAATCCGAGGAAGGCCGATATCCATGAGAAAGTAAAACTGGTGAGCAAGAGGATGCCAAGCACCGCCAGCCATTCCGGGACCGTGCCGTTTGGCCGGAATCCTATTAACAGGCTTACCGCTATGACGATTAGAATGACAAAGCTGTTGATCGCCAGGTCAGCAATAATCCGGCCGGTTAGCACCGCCGATTCGACCATCGGCAAAGAACGAAATCTATCCACCAGGCCGTGTTTCAGGTCACCCGCAACTCCGGAGCCGGTATAGGCCGAAGCCAGGATGGCTGACATCACCAGCATGCCGCCCATCAAGTAATTGATATAGCTGCTGCCGGGCACCGTAATCGCTCCCCCGAAAATATAATAGAAAAATACAATCATGATAACCGGCGCCAGCGTTACATTTATCGCTTCTTCAGGACTGCGCGGCACATGCTTCATCTGGCGTTTGGCGATGATGAACATATCAGCCATTATCCAGTATAAACTGGAATGGGCCTGCGGTGAGAGTTTCCCTGCTGTCGGAATCGCGCTATTGTTCATTATTTATGCCTCGCTTTTACGGTTTTTTCTGGCTGATTTTCTTCGGCGGTAGTGCGCCCGGTCAGCGATAGAAATACATCGTCCAGCGTTGGATGGCGCAGAGCAAAATCTTCGAGTGAAATCCGGGCGATATCTAAATCGTGGACGATGGCGGTGAGGTGGTACCCGCCATCTGTTAGCGGCATGACCAGATGACGGCGTTCGCCATCTACCTGAATCTCGCCCGAACCATATGGGCGGATAACCTGGAGGGCAGCCGGCAGGTCACCGCCGGGAGCCAGTGTCATATCCAGCCTCGCCCCGCCGATCTGCGTTTTCAACTCGTTAGCGGTTCCCCCTGCGATGACATGCCCATGGTCCATGACGATAATTTTGCTGGCCAGTTCATCGGCTTCATCCATATACTGTGTCGTGAGCAAGACGGTAGTCCCGTTAGCAACCATATCTCGTATTATCCCCCACACGGCCAGGCGACCGCGTGGGTCCAGTCCGGTGGTCGGTTCATCCAGGAAGAGAATGGGAGGAGACATAATCAGGCTGGCTGCCAGGTCAAGCCGCCGCCGCATACCGCCGGAATAAGTTTTAACCAGCCGTTTACCGGCATCACCAAGATCAAATTGTTCAATCAATTCATCAGCCCGATGTTTGGCATCTATACCCGATAAGTGGTAAAGCTCCCCGAACATCTCCAGGTTTTCATAACCGGTCAGATTTTCATCGATGGCGGCATTTTGGCCCGCCAGTCCGATGAGCGTCCGTACCTTGCCCGCATTCTTAACAACATCCAGTCCCGCAACTTCGGCATGCCCGCTGTCCGGCTTTAGCAAAGTGGTCAGGATTCGTATGGTCGTCGTTTTCCCCGAGCCATTGGGACCGAGAACGGCCAGGATACTCCCCTTTTCAGCCATCAAGTCAAGCCCGTCCAGCGCATGGATTTTACCGTAATATTTATGTAATCCTTCGGCCAGGATCGCCGCCGAATGTGACATCGCTCCTCCTTTATAAATAATTTTTATCACAACCTCCATGCCTGGTAATTACAATTGCTTCTCATTTGCAACTATAATAGTAAAAAAATACATTAATTGTCCGTCTGTATTTTGAAGCATTACACTATTGCTAATGCTATTCATTTGCATCTTATTGTACATTCCCTAGTGATGCGCTGTCAATACGATTGAGGGAAATTTTTAAATTTTCTATTATATTCATCAGCAACCAGGCCGTAATCAGATAAGGACAGCCTGGACGATTTCTATCTTATCGCTGGATATTAACTTCAATTTCAGGCATGATAGAAGAATGGAGAAGTTCAAAGCATTCCAATTCCCTTACGGCGAAAAGTTTTTAACCGCTCGCATACCGGCGGGAAATATCGCTTTTGTGCTGGAGCAAAAACCGGCCAAAGGTTTAAAGGACGAAGCCGCCGCCATAAGAAAAGCCCTCAAAAACCCCATTTCCTCCCCTCCCCTGGCCCACTGCCTGAAAAAGAGCCATAAAGTCGTTGTCATCGTGACGGACAACACCCGCCCCTGCCCGGATGACCGCATTCTGCCGCCGCTGCTGGCAGAAATAGAAACAAAAGTCCCGCGGCAAAACATCACCATCATCATCGCGCTGGGGCTCCATGCGCCCTTAAGCAAAGAAGAAATGGCGCAAAAGCTGGGTAAAGACATCGTCGCCAATTACTGCGTGCTCAACCACGACCCCGATAACACGAAAAAAATCGGCGTCACTTCCCGGGGCATCCCGGTCGAGGTCAATAAACTCGTGCTGGAAGCGGACTTCCGCCTCGCCACCGGCTTCATCGAGCCGCACTTTTTTGCAGGGTTTTCCGGGGGCTGCAAGAGCATTATGCCGGGGGTTTCCAGCGAGAAAGCGATTTTTCAAAATCACGGCTATGAAATGCTGGACCATCCCCTGTCACGCGCCGGAATTATCAACGGAAACCTGATACATGAAGACATGGTTGAACAGGGCAGAATGGCCGGGCTCAACTTTATCGTCAATGTTTTGCTTAATGACAAACATCAGATTACCCACGTCCTCGCCGGCGACCCGGTCAAAGCCCACGAGGAGGGCTGCCGGCTGGAATGCGAATTTGCCGGGGCCAAAGTAGACCGAAAAGTCGATATCGTCATCACCACCAACAGCGGCGCCCCGCTCGACCTCGATTTGTACCAGACCGTCAAAGGCATTGACAACGCCTCCCTGATTACGCGGAAAGGCGGGGCGATTATCATCGCTTCAGCCTGCAACCGGGGGGCAGGGCCGGATGCTTTTACGTACATGCATTTCTCCTGTAAAACCCCGGAGGAAGTCCTGTTAAAAGCCAAAAATGAAGGCCTCCATCACTTGCCGTGGCAGAACCAGCGCCTCGCCCAGGTGCAACAATGCAATGATATCTACGTGGTGTCCGGCCTCGATGAAAGCACGGTCAAAAAGGCGATGATGACGCCGGTTACGAGTATCGAAGAAGGATTGAAAAAAGCTCTTCAGAGGCTCGGTAAAAACGCCAGCATCGCCGTCATCCCGCAGGGGCCGATGGTCCTGCCGCTGCTGCAGGCATAAATCCCGGAAAGTTTTGACACTCCTTCCCCCTGCTGTTATCATTATTCCATCGTATTTACCCGCGGAGAAAACACATGGCTGAAAACAAAGGAAAAAGAAAGCTCAAAATTGTCGAGGTGAGCGGGAACCATTACGAGATGGGGTGCCAGTACGGCGCCGCCTGCCCGGAAATCGCCCGCCTGCTGGATATCACCTGCGAGCTTTTCGGCGGCCGTGATAAAGTCGATAGTTTACTGAAGAGATTCATACCGCTGTACCTTCTCGCCGCCGAAAAATACGCCCCGGAAATCGTCGAGGAGATGAGGGGGATGGCGGAGGGCGCGCAGGTAAATTTTGAGGACATCTTCTTCCTCAATATCACCTATGAAATCTCCGTCCCTTCCGTGATGGGTGGATGCACGACATTCGCGGCAACAGGTGAAGCCACGGCTAACGGGGAAGTAATCGCCGGGCAAAATTTCGACTTTATTCATCCCTGGGAAGAGTTCATGGTACTCCTGAAAATGGAGCCTTCCTTCGGCCCGCGCATCTTCGCCGTCACTGCCGCGGGCTGCCTGGGACTGATCGGGTTTAACTCTGCAGGTCTCTCGGTAAATCTTAACCTTCTTAAGAACAAGGAATCGATGACGCCGGCGGGCGGCGTACCGACGCATGTTATTCTCTGGAAAATCTTTACGAGCGAAAATATCGCGGAAGCCATTATAGCCGTCGGCGCGGCAGAAGGAAGGGCGGCGAAAAATTACCTCATAACGAGCGCCCAGGGTGACGTGGTAGATATGGAAACCACCACGAGCGATATGGATGTCCAGTACCCCGAAAGGGGGATTTACTCCCATGCTAACTCCTTTAAAGCCGACCGGTTCAAGAGCGCGGACATGGCGCCATTATTTTCCCCGGACTCTTACATTCGCTCCCACCGTCTATATGAGCTCATGGAACAGTGCCGCGGCCGGCTTTCCGTCGAGGTGATGAAGAAGCTTTTAAAAGACCATCAAAACTTTCCGGGCTCGATTTGCCGGCACCAGAACCCGCGAGCTCTCCTGCCGATAGCGAAAATGGCAAAAACCCTCTTCAGCATCATCACTTCACCTGAAGAACAAAAGGCCTTTATTGCTTACGGAAACCCCTGCGAAAACGAGTATCTCGAATATAAGTTATAACCGGGCGTCAAGGTAGTAATATTAGGGGGGTAATTATGGCCGGACCTTTAAAAGTGGGGCTGGTGGGAACAGGGAGCATTTCCTGGTACCATCTACCCGCCTATCTGCAGTACCCGGAAACCGTCAAGCTGACGGCAGTCTGCGATATCCGCCCGGAGGCGATGGAGAAATTTGCGGAAAAAGCGGACGTAAAAGACCGTTATACTGATTTTTCAGAGATGCTGGCGAAAGCGGACATCGACGCCGTGGATATTTGCACCATCCATGACCAGCATGAAGCGCAGGTGCTGGCGGCCGCCAAAGCCGGGAAACAGGTCTTCATGGAAAAGCCCATGGGGATTAACATAGACCAGTGCAAGAACATGGTCAACGCAACTAAAAAGGCCGGCGTTACTTTCATGGTCGGCCACGATTTACGCTTTATGCCGCATACACTGACCATCAAACGCATTATCGAGAGCGGCGAACTCGGGCAGGTAAGAATGACCCGCTGTGTTCTCATTGCCAACATGGCTTTTGCCGCGGGCGGCGGCTACCAGCTGGGAGCCTGGCTGAACGACCCCAGGCGGGCGGGGGGTGGGATGATGATTTCCGGCATGATTCACCAGATAGACCTGATGCGCTATTTTGTCGGAGATATTAAAGCCGTCAACGCCGTTAACCGCTCCGTCCATAACCAGAGCGGCGCCGAGGAATATGCCTGCGCCATGCTGGAATTCGAAAACGGGGCCGTCGGGAATGTGCTGGTTATCGGCTCATCGGTACGGTCGCCGCTAGGCTGCGAATATACGCTTTTCGGGGACGAAGGCACGATAATTTCCACGCAAGCCGAAAACCGCACTTACCAGTTCGGCCCGGGGACGATAGCGTCCAAAAAGCGGGGCAACGAGGGAGAAACGTTTAATACGTTCAAGCCCATCGAACCGGTCAAGGAACAATTGCCGTCCGACGACCCCTTTATCAATGAAATTCTCCACTTTGCGGATTGCTGCCGCAACGGTAAAGAACCCCTTACGAGCGGCCGGGACAACCTCGGCACGATAAAAACAATCTTTGGATTTTATAAATCATTCAAGACGGGCAAAAAAGTGGAGTTAGCATCGCTGTAAAGAAATAACATGCCGGACCTCAACAAAGAAATCACCGTATTTTTAAAGTCGCAGGGCTCCAACCTTATCGGCTTTGCCGACCTTAAAGAGATAGACGCTGAAGCCAGGGACAATTTCCCTTACGGCATCTGCATCGCGGTGGCGCTGGACCCTGGAGTTGTTTCAGAAATAAAAATCGGGCCGACGCCTGAATATTACGCGGAATATAAGCGGGTAAACGAATTACTTGACGACCTGGGACAAAAAGCCGCGCTTTTTCTCATCAAGAAAGGTTATAAAGCCAGATTACGTCCTGCCACCTTTGAAGAAGATAAAGCCCACCTGACGGCAAAACTGCCGCACAAGACGGTAGCCACGCGGGCGGGGCTGGGGTGGGTCGGTAAAAACGCTTTATTGGTCACGCGGCAATACGGCCCGGCGGTAAGGCTGGTAACGGTATTGACCGATGCGCCTGTTAAGCCGGGAAAACCCGTTAACGAATCGCTCTGTTCGCACTGCACCCATTGTGTAAACGCCTGTCCCGCCCATGCGCTTACCGGGGAAAAATGGGAACCCGGCCTGCCCCGGGAGGCACTATTTAACGCTTCTGACTGCCAGGTTATGGAACACAACCTTGCCAGGAAACTTATCGGGGAAGCTATCTCTATCTGCGGACTGTGCATTGCTGCCTGCCCCTGGACACAAAGATACCTGAAGAATAACCAATAACCAGGATATGCCGATAGCAATCGGCATCCCGCAAGAGGTTAACGAATCGGGACAAACACTAAAAAATGGAGTTATAAGAAACGTCACTTAATACTAAAAATGTACTCCACGGACTTTGATAATAAAAAGATTCTTAAATATTAACTTCGAACTGCTACCTGTCGGCTATCACTGATTAAGGAGAGGTAAAAATGTTTGATGAGACCGATATCAGCCAGGAAATAACCACTTATAATCAGGTCCGCGCCCTAAAAGCAGTGGAAAATCTGCAAAAAAGAAAAATGAACGCCCAATACGCTCCCGATAAAAAAGCAGCACTGGAAATGGTGATGAATTTAATTCCTCCGGGAGCCGTGGTGGCGCGTGGCGATTCCATCAGCCTCGACCAGATCGACCTGCTGAACGCGATTATGCAGCGCAACCGGAACGTACTGATCGATCCCTTCAAATGCGATGACCAGGGCCACTGGGCTCCGGAGCCAGAAAGATTGAGAATGTTCCGGGAAACCTTTTCTGCGGATATCTTTATAACCGGCAGCAATGCCATTACTCTGGACGGGAAGATAGTCAACATTGACGGCGCCGGAAACAGGGTAGCCGCCATGATTTTTGGCCCAAGCAAAGTAATTCTGGTGGCAGGTGTGAATAAAATTGTCAAAGATGTGGATGAAGCTCTGCAAAGAATCCACGAACTGGCGGCACCGGTAAACGCCAGGAGACACTACTTGAAACACCACGCCGAGGGCCTGGCCAGCTTGCCCTGCGTGAAGACCGGTACCTGTGCCGAATGCCGGCATGAATGGAAAATATGCAACTACACCGTTATCATTGACGGCGCCATGCCGCAGCACCATGGCCGCATTAATGTGGTTCTCGTGGGAGAAGAACTGGGTATCTAAGATTAAGCGGGGCGGTAATTTTTTAAGAGCGCCTCAAATATAATTGTGCTATTATTCTTATGAGGTCATTATGCAGCGTTTACGCATCCGTTTCAGCCGGGGGGAAGAGGTAAAATATATCTCCCACCTGGATTTAATCCGCTTATGGCAGCGGGCGCTCAACCGCGCCGGTATTCCGCTCACCTATTCAAAGGGTTTTAATCCCCACCCGCAGATTTCCATGGCGCTGGCCCTGGCGATGGGCGTTACCAGCGAGGCGGAATTGATGGATATCTATGTCGATAGATTTTCCTCGCCGCACGCTTTTACCAGCGCGATGTCCAGTCAACTCCCGCACGGCATCGCCATCAGCGGGGTCTATAATACCCCCCTCACAATGCCCTCCTTACAATCGCAGGTGAGACAGGCGGAATATACCGTTACCATTGCCACGGAAAAAGGCAAAGAAGAAATAGAAGCCGCCCTGAACGGCCTGCTGGATAAAGAGACCCTCCCCTGGCAGCACCAGCGGGACACCGGCCCGAAGAAATACGACCTCCGCGCCCTCATTGACGACCTGTGGCTCATGGAATGGCGTCCGGGCTATGGCACCATCGGGATGAGGCTCCTCTGTGACAGTAACGGTTCGGGAAGGCCGGAGCAGGTTGCCGCCGCTTTAGGTTTCACCAATTATCCGGAATCGATACGCCGCAGCAAGCTCATACTGCAGACAAATCAGGGCTAAGGGTCGAGGGTACAGGGTTGTCATCAGCTAAATTACAGACCTCTTTAGAACAAAAAGTGCTCGCTTTTATCCGGCAAAACAATCTTATTTCCGGCGGTGAAAAGGTGGTGGTCGCGGTTTCCGGCGGGCCGGATTCCGTTTGCCTGCTGCAGGTTCTTTATAATCTTCGTAAAGAGCTGGGCATAAAACTGCATATTGCCCATTTAAACCATCAATTACGCGGCCCGGAGTCCGAAGCGGATGCCGAATACGTGGCCGGACTGGCGAAACAGCTTAAAATTCCCGCCACCATAGATTCCGCCGATGTGAAATCGTACCGGAAAAAGCACCACCTGACGCTGGAAGAAGCCGCCCGGGAAGTAAGGTATAAATTCCTCGCTGCTACCGCGCAGAAGACCGGGGCGGAAAAGGCGGCGGTGGGGCACACCGCCAGCGACCACATTGAAACGATATTAATGCACATTATTCGCGGTACCGGCACAAAAGGACTGCGCGGTCTGCTGCCTGATACACGGCTGCAGACTAACGGCGGTAAATTGAGGATTATCCGGCCAATATTGGAAATCACCCGGGGAGAAACGGAAAAATACTGCGCGGGACATAATTTACAACCGCGTACCGATTCATCCAATCTGTCAACGGAACCGTTCCGGAACAAAATACGCTCTAAATTATTCCCGGATTTAAAAATTTATAATCCGCAGATTGCGGAAGCGCTTTTAAGGACGGCCCGCACTGCCGCCGCCGATACCGACTTTATCGAGGGAGAAGCCCGGCGCATTTCGACCGGAATCGTTAAGATTGAAAATGACACCTTAACTATCAATAGAAAAAGTTTCCTTGCGTTGCATCCGGCCCTGCAGCGCCAGATTCTAAGGCTATCCGTTGAATCTATGCTTGGAAGCCTCAAGGATATAGAATCTTCGCATATAGAGGGCATCATGGAATCGCTTGAAAAACCGGCGGGAAAGACCATCGGGCTGCCTTTCGGGCTGAATTTCCTTACCGATTACGATAAATATATCCTGACCAAAGCTAACGCTTCGCTCTGCCCGCTGCCGGTGCTGGAAGGTGAATACGCCCTGAACGTCCCGGGGCAGACAAGCCTTCCCGGCTGGGAAGTCAAAGCATCTATCGTATCGCCCGTCGCAAAAATAAGCGATGCCGGTTTTACCGCCTGTTTCGATGCGGCGGAGGCGGGGAAAAAGCTTTCCGTACGCCAATGTCTTCCCGGCGACCGTTTTCAGCCGCTGGGGATGGCGCAGGAAAAGAAACTGAACCGATTTATGATGGATGCCCGGATACCGAAGGCATGGCGTCGCCGCGTTCCCATCGTTTGTTCCGGCAAAGATATTTTATGGGTAGCGGGGTGGCGTATCGATGAGCGCTACCGCGTCCGGCGGGATACGCAAAAAGTCCTTAAGCTGGAATTCAAACGAAGCTAAACGCCCGTCTTCGGGGGATTTTCCTGCGGAACTGCCTGAACGGCCATGTCCGGTTCCAGCGGCTGTACAGGTCCCACGAGCAATTCATCCGGGCCTTTACGCCAGCGCAGTATCATAACGACCGCCGTGACTATTACGGCGAATACGGCAACAAATATCTCAACCCTTGCCGGGGTGATGATATTGGAAACTCGTACTATGGAAAAATATTGGTAGATTACGATGATATAGTTCAATAGCGCGTGTAAAACCGACCCGATAAGGTAGTACTGCCAGCCTTTACCTTTTGCCAGGCCATAGCCGACCAGCGCTGAAACCGCGATATGAAAACCAACGGCAAAAAACCTTTCCCAGAACGGCGCAATGCCGAGAAAACCGTATTGTGATATATAATGAACGGTCCAGCCGCTGGCGAAGTTGTCGCCCAGTGCCCAGATAGACTCGAAAATACCGAACCCGGCGCCGGCAGCCGCGCCGATCGCCTGCCCGAGTTTGGGGGAAATCGCCTTTCCGCTCCGCCACCACCAGGCCGCCATCGGTACCATCTTGGCCCCTTCCTGCACCAGCCCGGAAAGAAGCACCAGCGGTATCGCACCCAGCAGCATCCAGTCATTCAAAGTCTTTAAATTCCAGAAGTGTGTTAACGCGACGTTTGTATAATATTGTAAAGGTATTTGCACAAAAGTTATCGCCAGCAAAGTAAGAAAAACACTGGTTACCATCACCGGCCAGAGCCACGGCCGCTTTAAAAGGGGTATCCAGTGAGCCAAAAGCCATACCGCGCCGAAAGCAATACTCAGTCCGATGGCGATGAGTATCAGGTACCAGCCGGCCCCTTTAAAATTAAAAAATGACTGCAGAAAGGAATACATTTGCTGCCAGAGCATGAAAAATCTCCTTTTACATTACCCGTTTTAATTTCGGGTTGGGCGTGATGCCGGGTATGCGCCCGCGTTTGGCAATCGGCTTGCCGGCCACTTCATGAAGGTCCGCGGTAAAATCTATCGGCCTGGCGCCGCTGATATAGCTCCCCACCCCGAACCCGTTGACCGGCGCGCCGTTGTCAATGAAATGCCGGATGCGCTCCGGGTCGAGCCCGCCGCTGACGAATATCCCCACGTGGCCATAACCGGCCTGGTCGAGGCGGGCGCGCACTTCTGTAACGAGTTCAGCCGTCACCCGGCCGCGTTCGCTCGGGGTGTCCAGCCGCACGCTGTTAAGCTTTTTCCCCATGGCGGCCGCCACCCGCAGGCTTTCTTCCGCTTCATCGTGGAAAGTATCCACAAGGGAAACACGGGGAATATCTGCGGGCATGTATTTATCGAAAAGCATGGTGGCTTTGGCTGTATCGCCGACGATGAGAATCAGGGCATGGGGCATCGTGCCGGAAGCCGTGATGCCGGCAAGCTTCGCGCCCTCAACGCTGGAACAGCCTTTACAGCCTCCCACCATCGCCGCGTAGTCCATGACGCCGGCTACCGATGGATGCACATGCCGCGCCC
The DNA here is from genome assembly GCA_963796365.1 of uncultured Chloroflexia bacterium. GTDB lineage: Bacteria > Chloroflexota > Dehalococcoidia > Dehalococcoidales > RBG-16-60-22 > RBG-13-51-18. The sequence continues at coordinate 1,345,285 of CAWCLJ010000004.1, read as the reverse complement.
CGAAGCTGATGACCGGGATACTTCCGGCCGACTGAATGCATTCACGCGCCGCGGTGGCCCAGCCGGTGCCGTGCGCCAGCATTCCGATAATGGCCGTTTCATAAAGTCCGTAGCTCTGATAGGGAGCTTTGATGCGCAGCACCACTTCTTTAGGTGAAATCGGCGCTCCTTCATCCATCGCCCAGACTTCACGGTTGTTTTCCGGCAGGACTTCTTTCAGCAGCGCCTTTGCTTCCTCGATGCCGCAAAGAACGCCAGCCCGACTGCCGAAGATTTCCATCGTCGAAACAGGATTGAGTCTTTCTTTTTTGAGGATTTCGATGGTGCGGGGGAAATAAATGTCCGCCGTTTCTCCGGAAATAACGTCGGGTGATGGTTTGAATTTCGGTTTGGGCAAATCTTCACCGGCGGGGTAAATAATCTTCGCGCCGAGGACTTTTTCCATGTGTTCCAGGGCATAAACGTGCGAGCGTGAGTTGAAAGACGCCACACAGTCCGCCGGTACTTCCACGTTATAATCGAGGGCGCGGGCATCGGCAGTGGTATGGCAGACGCAGATATCCGTACACACGCCGACGACGGTGATTTTTTCCGGCTTTAGCTTCTTCAGCTTTTGCGCCAGGTCCGTACCGGAAAACCCGCTGTAGCGCTTCTTCTTAATGATTTCACCGGGGAACCTGGTTGCGAGTTCCGGGATGACTTCTGTTTCCGCCGTCCCCTCGATACAGTGGGGAGGGAACATTTTAAACTCTAAGTCGTCGGGGTCATGATGGTCGCAGATGTAGAATATTTTCGACCCCGCCGCCGTTTCTTTTTCCAGGACATGTTGAATACATGGAATTATCCGGCGGGCATCAGCGCCGCAAAAGAGGGGATGCCCTTCTTCAAGGAACCCCCGGAGCATGTCCGTCACTAATACTACGTTATTCATATTACACTCCCTGACGGAATAACCAAACACCAAAAACCAACAAAAACATCATTCCTGCCCCGTATCGGAGCACGGGGTGAACTGCGGCAGGAAACCAACGATAAGCTCAATTATTCTTTGCCAAACCCTGTTGGATTCCCGACCGGATCGGGAATGACGGGCTGGGGGATTTGGTCATTGTATCTTGGTGTTTGGGATTTCCTTTCAGGCCACCTTATCCTGCCGGTACCCTTCACCATCAATGATAACACGCGCCTCCCCTTTTTGTTTCACCACCTCACCGATGACGCTGGCGCCGGGCAAAGCTTTAACCAGCTTCTTTACTTTTTCCCGCGCGCAGATAACGGCCATGCCGATGCCCATATTGAAAACCCGGTACATCTCTTTAGTATCGATGTTGCCTTTCTTTTGCATCAGGGTGAAGATGGGCGGGACGGACCATTTGGAGCTGTCAAGCCTGGCCGCCAGGCCCTTGGGGAGGGAGCGGGGAATATTACCGACCGGCCCGCCGCCGGTAACGTGCGCCAGCCCTTTGATATCATTCATCAGCGGTTTGAGCTGGTTGTAATAACAAATATGTGTCTCCATCAGCGCTTCGCCGGCAGTGCGGCCTAGCTCGGGATATTTTTTCTTTAAAGCTTCCGGCGTTTCTCCGAAAATTTTCCGCGCCAGCGAATAGCCGTTGGTATGCAGGCCATTGGAAGGCAGGGCGATGATGGCATCCCCCTCAACGACCGAGGTGCCCATGTTAATTTTATCTTTTTCCACTACCCCGATAATAAAACCGACGAGGTCGAAATCATCGCCGTGATAAATGCCGGGCGTCTCCGCCGTTTCCCCGCCGATAAGCGCCATCCCCACATCTTTGCAGGCTTCCGCCAGGCCCTTGCCGATAGCCTCCAGGTATTCCGGTACGATTTTGGCGGTGGCGATATAGTCCAGGAAAAAGACCGGTTCGGCGCCGGAAGTGATAATATCATTAACGCAATGGGCGACGATATCTTTGCCGACCGTATCGAACTTTTTTAAGACGGAGGCGATTTTCAGCTTGGTACCGACCCCGTCAACGCTGGAAACGATAACGGGTTTTTTATAACCCTTCATCTCAAAGAGGCCGCCGAAAAAGCCCACGCCGCTCAAGACCTCCGGGCGGGTGGTGGAACGCGCATACTGCCCGATTTTAGAGATGACTTTGGACTTCAGGTCGATATCGACTCCGGCTCCGGCATAGGTCTCTTTCATCCCGGTACCTCCTGCGTTTTTCGATACTCCATCTTAACATATTTAACATTTCAGGACTAACCGTTTGCAATTAGCAATTAGCGATTGGCTTTTAGCTCATAGACTCCGCCCCTTTTTTCCCAGCCGACTGTTATTCACTGACTGCTTTTAACTTCCCTGGGGCCTGCCGAGAATCGAACTGGGAGGACATCTCATCATAACATGGTTGACAGTCCAGCGGGCGGAAGGTAGCATAAACTGAGAAATTACAGAGAGGAAGCATGCCGGAGCGTTTTTTCGGGAAAGAAATCAAGGTGACTACCTGGGCAGGCGTTAAAGAGCCTTTATCTTTTACGCTGGACGGCCGCGAGTATACGGTAAAAGAGGTCGTAGACTTCTGGCCGGACTACGGCTTCAGCGCTGGCGAGACAAGCAAGACCTGGCGCACGCGCCGCCACCGTAATTATTACCGCGTTAAAACTACCGGCGATGAAATTTATGAAATGTATTACGACCGCGGTACCAATCTAAAACACCCGGAATTCAGGAAATGGTTTTTGACCTGGCGGCTTCAGCCTTAATCTCTTATAACGTTGCACGATTTCCTGATTTAGCTTAGAATTATATACGTTGCACGGCGACGTGGCCAAGTGGTTAAGGCGGGGGTCTGCAAAACCCCTATTCGGCGGTCCGAATCCGCCCGTCGCCTCCAATTTTAGATACGAAATTGATAGATCAGAACCAAACAGTTACCAAAATTGCTAACCAATTGCTAACCAACCCTCTCTTGTGACGCCCTCTCTGCGTATCGTTGTAATCCTTCATCAAAGCGCTGTGCCGCTGCTGCCTGAATCCCAGGCAGGACATGAGAATATGTATCCAGCGTTATTGCTATTGAACTATGCCCAAGTCGCTCACTGACGACCTTGGGATGCACACCTTGCTTTAGCATGAGTGAAGCATGGGTGTGGCGGAGGTCATGTAGACGTATTCCAGATATTCCCAATGATTTAGCCAATTTGCCGAAAGCCTTAGTAACACTATTCGGCGGTAAAGGAGTCCCATCTGGATAACTGAATACCAAATCATCAATCATGAACAGCCGTCCGAGTAGTTTCCTTTCTAATTCTTGATTAGCCCGGTGTCCCCGTAGCAAAAGCGCTAGTGAAGGCGATAAATCTATTAGCCGGCGACTACGTTTCGTTTTAGTCTCCCTAAATATGTATCCTTTCTTGGGTATATAATGCAATGCCTGCACTACCGAGAGCGTCGACAAATCCAAGTCGATATCTCGCCACCTAAGCCCGAGTAATTCACTACGTCGGAGTCCGGTGTAAAGGGCCGTATAAAACGGAACGTAATAAGGAGTGTCATGAGCTGCGTCCAAGAAAATATGCACATTCTCAGGATCAAGTGTGACCATTTCCTTGCTATCCGGCCGTGGTGGATCCACTGCCTCAGCAATGTTCCGTATGAGGATGCCATGTTTCACGGCATATTTCAGGGCTTCGTGTAAGACCCGATGGTGATGTTTTACCGTTTGAGCCGATAAACCACCCTTGCCATTCCGTCTGCCGCGCTCTAACATACGAGCATAATAAGCTTGGATGTGTGACGGCTGCAAAGCATTCAGTGGAATACGCCCTAATTCCGGGATAAGGTGAGACCTCACGATATCCGAGTAACCATCAGCAGTGGTAGGTGCCGTGTTTGTGATTACATAGTCTCGTAACCACTGCTCTAGGTGTTCCCCAACAGTCAGTTTAGTTGGCTTTATCAGGGTACCACCCTCTTTTCGTGTCAGAATCGTTCGTAGTTCGCGCTCTGCGTCTTTCTTGCCACCATGAATTGTCATAGTTTGTTGCTGACGTTTTCCTGTCTTTGGGTCATGTCCGAGGTCTATCCAAATAGTCCATGAGCCTTTTGATCGTTGCCGTATATGTCCTTTCATCTGCTATCTCCTTTCTTCTAAACCTGAATGACGTTATTTTTATGCGGGATACAAGTTATAGTGGCGGCGAGGCTTACCGACTGGTTCCTTGCCCGTGCATATCTGAATTCGCTATGATGACTTACCCCTTTTCCCAATAAGTCCTCTCATTTTTGTGCCTCCTTGGATTTAGCTTCCTTAAGCCGATCCGCAACTATGTCGATTGCCTCAAGTGTTCTCTTTTTTTCTTCCGGAGTTCTTATTTTATAGACTGGCAATTTAAAAGAAGGAAGGTATTTAATACACGCATTAATATATTTGGCATGGTCCTTCTGTGTTTCCTCAGGCTTCTTTAAGTAAATAGGCGGAAGAACCCAAATCTTCGATTTCTCGGGTTCGCCTTTTGATTGATATAAATCCAAGTCCAATTCGAACGTCTCAAAATCTTTTAAATTACCCTGTTTAATTTGGTGTATTTGCTCCAACGTACTATATTCGTTAACCCACCCAAAAATCCACTCAGTAATATTGGAAGGCTCTTTGCCTTCGTTCAAATTCAATATTGTGGGGTATAACCTGGATACCCAGGTTGCCTCGCGTCTGCTCATAGGTGTAAATTTTTGCTCCATCCAGTAAATCTGCATTTTTAACAGCATTGCCAAAGAGCTCGGGAAAAGAGGAAAATGCTCTAAGCTTCCTAGAGTCCAGGGTTTTTCTTGAGGGCTAGACCACAAGTCCCGTAGGTTTGAAATGTTATCGGCAACTATTTTTTGAATCGATCTTTTTTGAGGTACTTCTTCTTGCTTCAAACCATATTTGTTGTGCTCTCTGAGTAGATGGTTACGGATTTGATTTGCGGAAAAGTTGTGGTTATCTTTCTTCACCTTCACGATTGCGTCTTTAACGTAACCCTCTATATTGCTTGAATGACCCCTTGGCATATTCGCACCTCTCAATACTAAATAATGCGCACTATCTTATCATTTAAGTTCGGTATATAAAATGCGCATATCAATATAACTAGATTCATTCTAAACGTTCATCAGCCAATATTTAATGAACGTGTATGATAGCATAATACAAAGAAGGGTTAAAGTCAATAAGGAGGCACGGCAATGATAGACGATAAATTAACTTTATCTGTTGAAGAGTGTGCAAAACGGCTCGGGATCGGGCGTAATTCCGCGTATGAGGCTGTAGCTAGGGGCGAAATTCCGGTGATCAGAGTTGGCAAACGTCTGCTAGTGCCGAAAGCGCAACTGGACAAGCTCTTGGCTGGTGAAACTCCTTTGGTTAAATTTCCCCCAAAAGGAATGCCCGAGACCTAACAAAACCGACAGGCCAGTATCATAACTGGGAGAAATAGTATGCGACGAAGGGAATCTGTAAAACCATTACCAAAAGTTGAAAGAAATATTAGAGCGAGCCGAGCCTACTTGGAACCCGATGAGATAGTACACCTGGAGAAGTCAGCTACTAACCTCAGAGACCGATTACTTATCAGGTTACTTTTCCATCTTGGCTGCCGAATCTCGGAGGCCCTTGGTCTTGAGGTAAAGGATATAGATTTCACTCAAGGCACGGTAACCATCCAGCATCTGAAATCTCGAATTAAGCTTTCTTGTCCTAAATGTAGCACCCGACTAGGTAAGAGCCATACATTTTGCCCCAAATGCGGGATTAAAGTAGAAGACGTTGTTGCCAAAGAACTTGAGCATCGCAAAGTTAGAACTCTGCCGTTAGAGCAAAGCACTTTAGTAATGCTGAAGGATTATATTAAACGCGGTGGTCCGGTGAAACGTAATGGCAAGACTCTTATATTTGGCATCAATCGGCATCGAGCTTGGCAAATTATTCGGGAATGTGCCGAAAGAGCCGGTTTACCCAAATTAGTGAACCCTGAAACAGGTAAGATGCGGGGCATCTCTCCCCACCGTTTACGCGATGCCCTAGCGGTCCATGCCGTGAAAACGAATGATACTGGCGATGGATTGCGTATGCTACAGGAGCACCTGGGTCACGCTAGCTTCAATACGACTGCAAGATACCGAAAAGTCGCCGGTGAAGAACTGAAGACCTGGTATAACAGGTTATGGGATAATTCCGATGGTGCTGGAACCGCTAAGACCTAAGCGAGGCGGTTTTCTACGCGCTTTCGGCTGCGGTATATTTATCCGCGATTTTCTTTGGGGGAGGAGCCCTCAAGAGTCACCGAAGATAGACCCGGATAACGGTGCGCCTCAAGCCGAGATGTTCCACCAATATAAAATGGCTCTAATGCGAACCACGGCGCTCGATAGAGCAACGAGAGCCGAAGAGAAGCTAGCCAGGCGGGATAATCGCCCCATCAACCCCGACAACATAGAAAATCTTACCGAGATATTTTTGGCCGGTATGCCCTACAAAGCACATGGCTGCCGCTCCCACAGTTTCAATAGTTACTTTTCCACCATCAAGAAGCTAAGCTGGGTGGAAGCTACGGGAAGGGAAGAGCCATCGGCCTTCCAGGAGCATTACCCCGCCGGCCAGCCACGCAAGTATTTCAAGCTAACCCAAGCTGGCCTAAATGCGAGTGACGATGACTGGGCGAATCCGCAGCGTGCACTCTACGGACGGCGTTAAAGCCGGAGCCGGCTTGTTCCACAAACCACAAACTATAAATCTCTAAAATCCCTCATTTTTCGAGACCTGTCTACAGACCCCTTTGCCATCATGTAAATATAGGTTCATTTTGAAATATCACTTTGCTTCCTTTTGTTCAACAATGAGATAGTTGTTCAATGCGTTTTTTGTTTCAAAAATAAAGTAAAAAACAAAAAGCGAATGTACCTTAAAAACTGAATATAAGACGTGTCCAGAGCCTTGCCTTGTAGTTGGCAAAAAGGATGCCCTGCCTAGCGTTAACTAGACAGGGCAAATCTAACAAAGGGAGCGTGTCCACAATGCTAGACATTCAGGAATATACCACAGACGGTAACGGCTATCAAGGCAACGGCCACGGTAATGGCAACGGCAATAGCTACAGCCATTTACAAGGTGATTGGGCATTATTCTATAAGGTAGCTAAGGGCTTCACCCACAGGGTAAGACCGGAAGATAGACAGGACTTCCTGCATGACCTGTTGCTCACGATGTACAAGGTTAAAGTTAAGTATGATGCAATCGGTAAGGAATTGACCGAAGGGGGATTAATCAGGGTAGCCGGTTACAACATTGCCCAATACTGGAGAGATAAATACAGAGGCATAAACGGGATTGATTGCGGGCGATGCAGTAACGAGCAACGCCGTAAATGCAAAGAAAAAGACCTGTATCGTGAGTGCCCTAGAGCTATCAAGATTGAAAGCCTGGATACGATGATACAGGATGGAGAGGGCAATCAGATTGAACTGTATCAGATGATTGCCGATGATAACGCCGTTGACATTACCGCAAGGCTTGAAGCCAGGTTTATCTTGCAAAGTTATCCTCACAGGTTTGTCAGGATTGCCTATAAAAAGTATGCGGGCTATCCGCTTACTACCAGTGAAAGAAACTACCTTTACCAGCATCGGCGGAGAGCCTTACAAAAAAGATTATCACTTATCTAACGTTTTTCCGATTTACAGCGATATATATAGTGAGAGGGTAAAACCTCTTGCAGAACTTGACCAGCGCTAGCGTGTCGCAGGCTGGGGCAAGGCTCTGGACAATTGAATATCAGGACTTCAGGCAGAGCAAGCATTAGCTTCGGCCTTTGCCCTTTTCCGTATCAAGCCGTCCCCGATAATATCGGGGCGATAGTGCCAGCGAGTCGCGGGCTATTGATAAGAGGTTTGAGAAAGAAACAGGGCGGGGCGATAAACAAAGCAACAGTTGCTCAAAGATGGAGAAAAGCCTTATCTTCAAAGAGAGAGGGAGCGATTAATCGGTGTTAATAATCCCTCTTTCGATACAGGGCAAGTGTTTTCTCTTTCAGGGTAGCCTGTTAAGTCCAAAGAGTAGAAAAATACAGGCAAAAGAACTTCTTATGCAATAGGGGTTCCTTTGCCTTTTTTTGTGTCCATTTTTAGGGGATAGCGGTTCCGCTATCCCCTTTTTTATTCTCCGCACTACGCCTTAAGTTGGTATTCCTAGAAAACCATCCACCGCCCTCAAATAACGCCCAGATTTTCACTACAGAGCGTCTCTCGCTGTATAACAAAGGCTCTCCCGATGGGTTTGGCCCTTGGGGAAAGCCTCTTTTTACCTGTTGCACTAAACAAGCTTTAGTTACCTCATGGTGCTCTAGCCAATCGTATACTCAATTGACAAACACCGTAAGAATGTGTATTATTTGCGAAAAGTAGAAAGTGGTCCAATTAGATGGGTGCAAAATACGCTAAATGGCGAAAAGTAAGAATCATTTCTTTAAAGGATGAGCACTTGAAGGCGAAACACCCACACACTGAAGAATATGTATCTCAGACTGGAGTGATCGTCGAATCTCACTGGTATGGTGTCAGCGAACCTTATCGTCCTAGTAGCGAACGTCCTCATGTGGTGGGCTATTATATTTACGACGTACGTCTTGATAGAGACCGCACAATTATTAGGGTAATTCCAGAAGACGCTTTGGAGCCCCTGGCGTAGATTATCTTTTAAAGTTGACTCGTTTACCGTTTAAAATTGACACGCCTATGGTAGAGTCAAATCTATCACATAATGGACAGATGTGACCCGCTAGATTCCTCTCCGCATAGCGTCTTGGCCTAGAGATACACCCCCATGAGCGAATGGTGTATAATCCATCTACGCTTTAAAGAATTTGAGCGTAGTAAGTATGAACAATCAGCAGCCGTTGGTGAGATATACAAACGAAATTCTGGCATGGGAGTATGACCAGAGGCAACCAGCTCCATTTCCAGGAGAGTTGGAATGGTACCTTAAATACGCCAGGGAAGCGGGCGGCCCAATTCTCGAATTGGCTTGTGGATCTGGAAGACTAACTTGTCCCATGGCTCAGGCTGGATTTGAAGTCGATGGGGTAGATTCTTCCCAGGCGATGCTACGCCGGCTCGCTGGACGATTGAATGGGCTCGACGACACGGTTCGCGATAAAATCCTTACTTATTGTACGGATATGCTTACTTTCTCACCCAACCGCCACTATGCTGTTATTCTTATCCCTTACAATTCTATTCAGGAACTAGAGACGCCTGAGCGTATTGAGGTCCTCTTTCACCGGCTGGTGAACCTTCTAATTGACGGCGGCTTCTTCCTTTTCACCGTCCGTCGATTTTGTCTCAGCGATTATCCACAGGGTAAACGTATCATCGACTGGCTGGACAAACCTGTATTGGACGAGAGTAATGGGATATCAGTTAGATCAAAGTTCGTATCGACTTTGGAACTGAAGGCAAAAAGCATTGTAACATATTCGGACCTACAAAATAAGCCATTCCGATGGAAGCCAGGAAATCATTGAATTCTCCAAACCTTCACCGGTGATTACCATCGAAGAGTATGTTGCTTCACTCAAAAATGCTGGCTTTACAGTCCGCGTATCAAGTGGTTATAACGACCTTCCTGATGACGGCGAAAGTCGGGAGGTCTGCTTTAACTGTCGCAAACCAAGCACGTTTGCGAACTCCCGAGACTGAACTCCGAATGAAACCGCGAGGTTTTGGAAGACTGACCAGTCACAAACCGCCCGATTGTGTCGTGTGTATTTTGCTTGCGACTTGCTGTTGGTCAGTTAGCGAGAAGTGATGTCCTCGGGCCATCGAACCTGTGACTGCCCTGAAAGCGCACGATGCGACAGGAAATGGGTAGGCTTTCTCGCCGATTTCAATTAGGTCAACAGCGCTTCCCCATTCATCAGGTACTTTGTTCACGGGCAAATCGTATGGCTCACCATTAATAGTCGCAAACACACGGACATGGCCTTTGACAACTATGCGGATTCTGTCTCCCTTTTTGAGACGCATCTTGCTCCACCAGTGATCAAGCCTGTTTGTACCCTTGCGGGTGACTTCACGTCGTCCGTGCAAATCAATTCGGCCATGTTGAAGGTTCTCGTGTAGGCATTTTTCAACTGCATGATGCCAACAAGCTACCACGGTTTTCATCATCTGCACCTAATACTCCGTTCTACATCGCATTATACATCAGCCAAATCGGCGGTTATGAAACGCTTTTAAGTAAGGAAGCAGTACCTATTATCGCGAGATATCCGAATTATGACAAATTCAGTCCAATTGCACAAGTTGCTATGTTGTTATTCTGATGCAAATTCTAAAATAGCTATGTCTTGTTTATTTCTGTCATTGGTTGTGTGTAATAGCTATAACTAAAAGGACTTCTTTTTTACGAAGTTTGATTTGGAATTATTTTTGGAGCTTGTCACTATTCCGGTAGAGAAAATGTCGGTTTTTTTAACTCAAGTTTAGAAATTAACGAGTATTAAAACGGTCCGTAGATACCCACGGGCAAGCCCGTGGTACTTCATAACTCAAGCTTCGCTTGACGAGGCTGTCTTGTATTTTTAAATTCTTGATTCATTTATTTCTCGATAGCCTCGATTTTACATTCACCCACGCACAAGTGCGTGGAACTCTGCCTTTCGGGCTCTTTTAGAGTGCATTATTAAAATTATGGATGATATTTTTAATTCCCCGAGTACTGGAATATCTTTACTTCCGCCTGGCCGCTATTGACGGAAGTCGCGTCATTCTTGGTTGAACTGAAAACCAGGTTAAAATTAGGGACTGCTTCGATCGGTACCGGGTTGGTAAACGGACTGCTGCCGACGATAATATCAGTTTCGTCAGGATGCGAAGAAATATAATTCTGCGCCTCTTGATAACTGTTAAATTCCTGGGCATTGGAAACCAGGCGGTAAGAACTTCCATGAGCATCGGTCTTATCCTGGTAGGTCAGGACCATTGGTTTTTCACTGGTAGAAGCTTTACCGTTAAAGTTATAAAGACGGACAGACAGCAATTTGTAATATTCCGGGGTGTAAACCTGTATCGGTATAAGCTGCTTCCCTTGCTGGTAATAGTAAATTTGAATGTATTTGCTGCTATCTATATTCGCCCAGACCATTATCGCCCAGATTTTAGAGGTCGTCAAGGTGTCATCCAACATAACATACCTGGTGTTTAGTTCCTTCAATATTGCCGCGGCATTCTGGTCATCTTCAGATAATAAAAGGTTAGCCACTTTGGTTATCGGCGCAGGGGCCTGATTAGGATTATCGCTGGGCAGGCGCTGGGCGATGCGCGTTATCCAGTAGCCGTAGTCCCACCAAGTCGTTACGGCATAGGCGGAACTCGGGAAGTCGAATGAACCGGAAGCCGGGTTTGGAAAACTTTTATAATAATTACTAGTGTCCATCGGCTGGGGGGTATTATTTCTTAACCAGTCCAGTGATTCTACCCACGCGTCCGATGGTGCATAGCTCGCGGCAGCGGCGACGCTTTTAGCATTATCCCAGTTTGGCCAGAACACGGTTATAAATACGACCACCACAAGAACGGCAATGTTGAATCTATAAAACCATGGATTAAGTACCTCTTTACTTTTGGTTTTTGCTTCGGTTTTAATTGTTTCAGCCTTATTGAATTGAATCTTCTTTTTGGTTTTATTTTTTGCCGCAGCAAATTTGCCCGGTGAGGCTTTGCTTTCACTAAAAGCAAGGACCAGCACACCGAGCGGGAAGATGAACGCCCATAATATCATATAATCGTTCAAACCCTTTTGTTTCACCCAGGCCCAGAAACCGTAGAAAATTGATAGGAGACTTGCGATAAACACCGGTACAAAGAAATACATATCGTGTCCGGTCAACAGGCGCAAGAGCAGGAAACTTGTAGCGAATAAGATAATACCGCTAAGTATTCCTACCGTCCTCGCCCGGCGGTATTGTTCGTTAAGCGTTTCCGGAATGTCTGTATGGTTTTGTCGTTTAGCGAACCACCATATTCCTTGCCAGGCTAAGTAACTGGTGAGCACTGCCATATTGATGACAAGGTAGTAAGCAAAACGGCGCTGGGATAGTGTTGCGATGGTCATAATTATCGTCCAGATAACCAGTAACATCATCGGTTTATTATCACTGTGCCGTTTGAAATAGAGCACTAATAATACAATCAGGGAGATGATGGCGATACCGGGTATCGGCGCCCATGGAATCAGGAACATGGCCGTGGTAAAATTGCCCCACGCCACCGCGATATTGAATGAGCCGTTAGGAGATAGGAATGGTTGCATCTCGATAGTCGTGGTTCCCGTCGGACCACCTGGATGAAAGATGGCGGGAAATCCGGCAAGTAAGGTTCCAAACAATCCCGGAGCAATCAATTTGAAAGCAATTACAAATATCACGGCTAAAACGGCTAAAGTCAACGGATAATAAAATGGTTTAACGGTCGGCTTCATCATCAGCCGTGAAAGACCTGCCAGAACTAATGGAATCAATAACGCAACGAAGAAGGGCATTTTATAAGACAAATTTCCATGTATTGGCAGGGAGATAAATAATGTTGGCAGGAAAGTGAGAAATCCGACAAAGCCAAGGTAAAAACTTGACTGGCCCTTAAAATGGTCGATGACAAACTGGAGAACAAAATAGGCCGTGATGATAAAAACGAAAAGTGCGGCACCTTGCCACGTAATAAAGTAAATTCCCAGGAACAGACCGGCTAAAAGGCTGAAAAGAAGCGGTTTAAACAACACCTTCCAATTATGTGTAACAATATGGCTCCATGACACCTGGTTTTGCCAGGCTGACTTTAGGGCTAAAATCAGGAACATGATGGCCGTGGTGGTATAAAGTGTTTCGGCAACGGCATAATCTGTTCCTCCCAGGATGGAACGGCCTAAAAACTCGCCAGGCAAAATCGCGGCCATCCCGGCGGCTATCACCCCGGCCCACTTATTGAATAGAGCTTTTCCGATAAAATAGACCGGGATAACGCACAGGGCTGCCAGTATCACCGGATAATACACTCCTAAAACATTTACGGCATGCTCGGTGGGTGAACCTAAAGTAAAAATCCAGATGACCAACGAAAGCAGCCAGTTAAAAAAGACGAACGGAGGGTAACCGTCGCCTGCAGGGTAAATTATATAAGGATCAAATTTCGGCAGATGCGGGAAGTTGTGGACGATGAGGTCAACGATACGCATTTGATAATAGGCATCATTGGTGGTGAATTTTATCCAGTTTCCTACGAATACCGCGTGATAGGTGTAATAAGTCCTGACAAATATCGCGAGGCCAAAAAATACGGCGATCAAGATTCCGATAACCAGTTTTGATGGATCTTTTAGTTTAAAAGGCATTATCTTTCTTTTTTCTCTGCATAACCAGCAAAACTGATTATTATGTATTCATTCTAACATATATGATTTAAAAGAAAAATGCACTGGCTTAAATAATAAAATAGATCGTTAATCGGATTAATAGATTAGTTCTTGGATTACTTTGCTATGTATCTATACAAACCGTTGGAACGTGGATAAAGAAATGTAAATTAAATGCTATTAGATTGCCTTCAGGGCATCATAAAGTACTCCTTGAAGAATTTAAACGATTTAAAAAATCATTAGGTATAAAATAACGTAAGAGCAATTATTAGGAAATGACCGATTGTACTTCACCAATCCGATAATTAATGTAAAAATGATTCGATACAGAATATCTAGACGTATTGTTACTTTTTCCGTCTTTAAAAAATATAGTAAGAAGAGATGATCCAGAATTAAATTAATCCATTTGCGTGGATCGCTTAATTGGTAATTCCTAGCCTAGACCGGATGTAGCCTAATAACTTCGTTAAGGTTTTCATCGGTTTAGACAGAAAATGCAGTTGCGGGGAAATTACCGGCAAAGCCTCTATTCGGAAATAGAGGCTCCTAGGCGTTAATGCCGTTTTTACGCCGTCAGGTGTAAGTAAATGGGTGGCGTATTCCAGGGAAAAAGCATGTTCGGCGCCGCCTAATAGCCCTTTGTTCCGTTCACTTTCCGGGCCTTTCCAAACTCCGGCCGCGCCTCCGGCGCTGTGGGAATAATCATGGTTCTGATGAACGATCGTAATTGCCCGAGTCGCATCAATGACCGGAGCTTTTAACACGCGCGCCTGGTATATGAACCAGTTGTCCCATGACGTCCGCCCGACCGCGAAGGGCGGAATATTTTGGTAAAACCCCTTCGGGAAGGTAAAGTAGTCAATCCCGGATATTCCGTGTAACTTTCCCTCCGAGGCGATACGGGCACGCAACGATTTTTCCCAATCGGGCTTTTCAAAATCAAGCGGTTCATTCAAGTCCAGGTCCCAACGTCTTCCGACGACTAAAAAAGAACGTTTTTTAACTTTTTGTATTGACGTTAGAAAATCGCTTAAGAAGATAATATCGGCGTTCACATAGCAGACTGCTCCGTATTGCGCTTTTTCCTGGGCTTTCCGGAACATGGAATTTATCAGTGGAGTGCCGTATTCGTTGCATTCGATGTCGGGGATATGCAAAATACCTAGTTCCTGTGCCGTCTCGGCGGTGCCTTCGTCTTTGCCAAGAAGAATAATTTCCGGCTGCGGGCGGAGCGCAAGCCAGCTCTTGATAGCATTAAGCTGAATAACCTGGTTATGCCCCTTGAAAGGTTTCGGTATGGTAAAAATCGTGATGCCGGGTCTCGTTAGGCTTTCTTTCATTTTGCTTTCTTGCCGGCGGCACGGACTACCAGGTGCCAGCCAAGTTCCCAGTTATCATCGAGGCCCAGCTTCACTTTTCTTTGCTTTTCGGTATCGATAACGTTAAAACGCACGGTTACATCGACGTTTTTAAACCATTTCGAGAAGAATTCTTTCGCTTCTTCTTTAGTATAAGCTTTGGTATAGGGGCAGCCTTCATTACGCTCGGAATAGCGTGAAACGAGGTCGGACTCCGTATAATGTTGCTCGGTGAGCATTTTGTCCTGAATGCCGTGGCGGAAAATTACGCTATAGGCATAAAGCAGGCTGTTTTTGTTATAAAGCATGGCTAAAAGCGTACCGTCTTTGCGGAGCACGCGGCTGATTTCGTCTATCTTCTTTTCCACGTCGGGAATATGGTGTAAGACGCCGTAGCTATAGACGCAATCGAAACTGGCATCCGGGAAGGGTAAATCGAAAGCCGAAGTCTGGACTACATTTACTTTATAGCCGGCTTCTTTATCCAGATTTCTGGTGAGAGCGACGGCATTATCTGTAATATCGGTTGCGGTAACGATGGCGCCGTGCCGGGCAAATTCTATCGAGTCGATGCCAGAGCCGCACCCTACTTCCAGCACCTTCTTACCCGCCCAGTCCTGAAAGCGGAATGATTCATGCATGTAGTCCTGCAGGTCATACCGGAACTTCCGTTTTTTCTCGTAGTCCCATTGTTCCGGCCCAAAGCTCATGGGGGTGGCTGTTTCCCAGTATTCTTTTATCTTTTCTTTGCTGATTTCTTTCATGAAAGTCTCACGCCGGAAATATTCAAATTATTGCGCCAGGCCGATGGCGAAATATTCCATTTTTTCTTTAAACTCGGCGCGGTTATACAGCCGCCAGCAATCGAGCAAACGCGCCTTTTTCATGGTGCCGGTAAAATCGGTGGGGGTAAGCTTCTTAAACTCATCCCACGGTGTGGCGACCAGGCAAAAATCAGTATTTTTAAGGCAATCCGGTACTGAACCGGCATACCGGATGCCTTTATCCCCCAATACTTTCCGGGCATTATCCAAACCGGCGGGGTCGTATACGGCAATCCGGGCGCCTTTTTCCATAAAGGCACGGGCGATTTTTACCGGGGCGGCTTCTTCAACAACATCGGTATTGGCTTTATAAGTCAAACCGAGGATGGCGATATCTTTATTTTTAACCGAACCCAGAGCCTTTTCCACCAGCGCTACCGCCCGCTCAATCTGGCGGCGGTTAACGTCATCGGTAGTCACGGCAAGATTAGCCTGGCAGCCCAGGCGTTTAGCCAGCGCGGCAAAGGCGCGGTTATCTCTTGGGAAACACGGGCCGCCGAAAGCGAGGCTGCCGCTCAGGTATTTCCGGCCTATCCGGGAATCAAAGCCAAGCATCTTGCTGATTGCATCGGCATCACCGCCGGGCAGTTTTTCCGCCATCTCCGCCAGGGTATTCGCAAAAGAAATTTTCATCGTGACATAGGCGTTAAGTGAAATTTTTGCCAGCTCGGCGTTCTGTATCGTCATCCTGACTACCGGCGGATTGTTAGCGCAGACATCCTTGTAAATCGCTTCCAGCATGCTCCCTGTTTTGGGGTCAGACTCGCCGATGAGAACAACATCCGGATTGGTAAAATCCCGGATAACGCTGCCCAGGGCGATAAACTCCGGGCTGTAGCAAACGCCGAAGTCCTTACCGCATTTTTTCCCGGTGTCTTTTTCCAGCGCCTGTTTGACGACTCTCTCTGTCTCTCCGGGAAGGACGGTGCTGTTCAATGTAATAATATGAAAATTCGGTTTATTTTTAAGCTCTTTAGCCAGCGATTGAACAACGCCTTCTACATATTTGGTGGAAAAGGAACCGTCCGGCTCGCTGGGGGTAAGGACGACAATAAAGCTGACCGAGGTATCTTTTACCGCTTTTTCATAATCGGTGGTGGCCGTAAGATTATGATGGGCGGAAGCAATCAACTCTCCGAGGCCCGGCTCAAAATACGGGCTTTTTCCTTCGTTGACTATTTTCACGACCGCTTCATTCATATCGACGCCGATGACGCGGTAGCCTTTGCTGGCTAAAACGGCCGCCAGCGGTAGGCCGAGCTTACCGATACCGAAAACTGAAACGCTGCTTTTCATTTACGCTTTACCCCGGATTTTTTATCTGCGGCGACCATCTTTTCTATCCAGCGATAGGATTCTTTTAGCCCGTTTTTCAAAGGCTCCGAAGGTTTCCAGCCGAGTTTTTCTTCCATCATACGGTTGTCTGAATTTCTGCCCCGCACACCCAGCGGCCCCGGCACATGTTTCACGGTCAATTTTTTACCGGCGATATCCATAATCATTTGCGCCAGTTGATTGATGGACACCATCTCTTCCGAGCCGATATTGACGGGACCGGTGAAATCGGACTTCATTAAGCGGCGGACACCTTCAAGGCATTCGTCGATGTAGAGGAAAGAACGGGTCTGTTTGCCATCTCCCCACATATCTATTTCGCCGCCGTCAGGCGTTTCCGCAATCTTACGACAGAAAGCGGCCGGGGCTTTTTCCCGCCCGTCTTTCCATGAGCCTTCCGGTCCGAAGATATTATGAAAGCGGGCGATGCGAATATTCATACCATAATTTCTTGCGAAAGCCAGGTAAAGGCGTTCACTGAAAAGCTTCTCCCAGCCGTATTCACTGTCTGGGGCGGCGGGGTAAGCGGAATCTTCAGAGCATTTGGGGTTGTCCGGGTCACGTTGGTTGTATTCGGGGTAAATGCAGGCGGAAGAAGAGTAAAACATCTTTTTTACTTTGGCGCGGTAGCAGGCTTCAATCATATTTAAATTGATTAAGGCGGAATTATGCATGATATCAGCATCGTGGTTGCCGGAAAAGACAAACCCGGCGCCGCCCATGTCCGCGGCAAGCTGGTAGACCTCATCGAAAGGCTGGTCGACTACTTTACGGCAAATAACCGGGTCTCTTAAATCGCCGATAACAAAATCGTTGGCTTTGGTTTTAGCATATTCATGATTTTTAAAGTCTACCCCCCTGACCCAGTACCCCTCCGCTTTTAATCTTTTCACCAGGTGACCCCCGATGAACCCACCCGCACCCGCAACGAGGGCTTTTTGCATGGCTACCTTCTCCTGACGGGCGTTGTTATGAATTGATTAGAACGAAACACCCTAGCGCATAAACATTTTTCAGCGGGTTCCATGACCCGGCCAAACCTTTAAAATTCAAAGCAGTACTTTTATCCGCCGCAATCCAACGGTTCCTGTTATCCTTGAACCAGAACTCTTCTTTTTCAATCTTAAAACCTTCCAATAGTTGCGGAAGCCTTTGAGCGCCGTAAATGCGGCTTATGGGCGGAAAAACCGCATCCCGCCCTACCGGTATAGTAAGCAGCATCTTTCCGCCGGATTTCATTAATTTACGCAGGCGGGCCATTGCCTCGATATCTCCGTCATTAGCGTTTTGCTTTACACCGTAACGCCCTGCCAGCCCGACATGCTCTACGGTAGAACAATTTATTACCAGGTCAAAGTTCTTTTCCGGTAAAGACAATTTTAAAATATCGCCCTGCATAAACTTAAGGCCGGGAGGGCTGTAAAGCCATTCCGCCTGTCCGAGGTCTACGGCCGTAACTTTAAACTGTCTCTGGGCGGCGATAAAACTCAAAAAACCGGTACCGGCGCCGAAATCAAGGGCTTCTCCCGGGCCATCCGGAATGTGGGCAGCCACCCAGGACCATTCGACGTCACGGTCGCCGGCCAGGTTAGGGACACTGGCTTTTACCAATCTTCTAGCAATGACTGGAGGGACCCAATTCGCCAGTTGTACCGCCATGTTTGTTAAATTCATTATGCTGTTATTTCGCTCGAAAGATAGATTTTAGGAATAAACCCTATCTCCGTATTTGACACTATTTTCGCTTATCGGGCACAAAATTGCAAGGTTATGAACCTACGGGACACGTTATTTTTTTAAAATGAGGCCCTGGTCGCGGCGAAGAGTGCCTTCATATTCGGAATCGCTGTGAAGAAAACGCCAGACATAATGATCAGCGATATCTTTATTTTCCGCTATGAAACGGTGCAAAGAAGCCGCAGCATCCCGGTGCTGGATATCGTCGCAGATAACCAAACCGCCGTTTTTAACATATGGAAAGAACGATTGGAGGTCATTATAAAGCCCGTTATCGGTATGTTTCCCATCAATAAGCACGAAATCGAAGGCGGTAGATGTGAGTAAAGTTTTCAGCTTTTCATCATCCTTCCAATAAAGACAGGCAACCGGATGACCTTCATTATCGCTGTAAGGCGGCGGCTGCGTATTGACGGCAAATTGAAGATATTCAAAATCCAGGTTGTTTTCCTTCATGTAAAGGTCGATACCTTTTCTTACGAACAGCAGGTTATCTTCTGCCGGGGTCTTATCATGCGAAAACAACGCGCCGAAATTACCGAGGTCGAGGGAAACGAGGAGGCGCAAAGCCTTACCGGTCCCTCGCGCCAGCGAAATGGTTGAAAAGCCGAAGGCGGTGCCTATCTCCATCACTTTTGTGGGTTTTAGTTCCGCCGCTAAAGAGTACCAGCCGTTCCAGTAATTGAAACTCCTCCAGTGCCGGCCCGACCAAGGATTATTGCTGACAAAATACTCCCCGAGGACGGTATCGTTCTTAATGCTGCGACAGGACTGTTCCGCTTTTCCGACCAGGGAAAGTAATTCCTGCCCCGGCGTTTTCAAAAGCCCAAGACGGCGCTGTGTCGCATTAATCCTGGTTCCATTCAAGGGACGGCGCACCAGGCTGCTCAGGACGAAAGCGCCCGCTTTTATCTTAGTCGGTACGGAATTAGTATTCATTAGTGCGTCTCCTATCGTCCGGGAACCGGCATTGCTAATTTTTTGCCCGGTGCCGCTTTTCTTTTGACACTTTAAAAATTACATCCGGGACTTCTGAAATATCTGAAACAATTGCATCCAGCGGTGATGGCAGGCTTGTTTCTTCACCCGGATGGCGTATTAATATGGTATAGCAGCCGGCATTTTTGCCCATTTCGACATCTTTGGGCAGGTCTCCAACGACAAAGGAATTTTTCAAATCGATATTCAAATCCCTGACGGCGCGCATAATAAGCGTCGTTTTCGGCTTGCGGCATTCACATTCTTCGTCCGGGTGGTGTGGACAGTAATAAATTCCATCGATATGAGCACCTTCGAGAGCAAGGTCGGATTTCATTTTTTGGTGTATCTTTTCCAGGGCTGCCACATCGAAAAAACCGCGGCCGATACCTGATTGATTGGTAATGACAACTACTTTGTAGCCATGTTGATTAAGTGATTTAATTGCTTTGGGTGTACCGGGAAACAATTTGAAATCTTCCGGGCGGCGGCAATACCTGACATCTATAGCGATGGTCCCGTCCCGGTCGAAGAATACCGCTTTGTTCATATCGGGCATGGTATCTTAAAGCCTGCTTATTTCATTCTTGAGCCAGCAAGAAATGATGTGGGCGAGCACCATATGGATATCTTCGACCTGCTGGTATTTTTTCATGGACAGGACAAGCGATTTACGGGCCATGTCCTTCAATTTCCCCCCGCCGAAACCGATAAAGCCGATGGTTATCGCCCCATTTTTATTGGCATAATCTATGGCCTGGAGAACGTTTGGAGAATTACCAGAGGCGCTGATGCCGATAATGACATCGCCTTTTTCTATCTGCCCAATGAGCTGTTCTTTAAAAATGCTTTCATAATTAATATCATTGCCGATGGCGGTAATAAAAGCTACGTTATCAGCCAGACAGGCAGTCCTGATACGCGGTTTGCCCTCAACGGCGGTGCCTATCTGAAGGTCCCGCGCAAAATGCATAGCTGTTGTTGCGCTACCGCCGTTGCCCATGATAAAAATTCGCTTGTTTTTCCTATAAGCATCCAGCATGATACCGGCGACCTCTTCAATTTCTCGGGCCGAAAGCTCGGAAAGGCATTTTTTTAAGTCTGCCAGATATTCTTCCGTAAATGTCATTTTTACCTCGTATCAAAACCGTTTTATTGTAAATTGTGACAGGCCGGATATAGAACAAGTATAGCAACAAAGCACGAGCGTGGCAAGAATAGAAAATTGGGTCTTTTAATATCCTAGGGCTATTGTGCTTGACTTTACATTATGAATCTGGCTGAATTATAATAACGATAATAAAATACGAATGAATTACGGCTAAAACTTCAAAAACCAGAGTTATCGCATTTCTATTCTCCAACCCCGTAGCATATCTTATGAAAAACCAGATAAGCGTCAGCACTGAAAAACCGGCAGCAAATAATGCAGCACCGACGGTAACGGTAATACGCCCCCTGTCAGGCTGGGTCCCCATAAATTTCCGTGAGCTCTGGGAATACCGCGAGTTGCTCTATTTTTTAATCTGGCGTGATATCAAGTTGCGCTATAAACAAACGATACTGGGATTTGCATGGGCAATCATCCAGCCTGTCATGATGATGGTAGTTTTTACTCTTTTCTTCGGGACGCTGGCGCAAATACCGTCGAACGGCATCCCCTATCCGCTCTTCACTTACGCGGCGTTACTTCCCTGGACATTATTTTCAGAGGGGCTTTCCCGGTCTACTGCCAGCCTTATCTCCGGCTCCGCCCTCGTTCAAAAAGTGTATTGCCCGCGATTAATTTTACCAATCGCCGGTATAGTATCTCCTGTGGTAGATTTTGCAATTTCGTTGGTGGTCCTTGTTGCTTTAATGATTTATTACCATTACATGCCGACCATCAGGTTATTGTTGCTGCCGGTTTTTGTACTGTTTGCCATGATTACTTCAATGGCGGTGGGGCTATGGCTTTCCGCGACAAACGTGCGCTACCGTGACGTGCAATTTATCGTTCCTTTTTTAATACAGCTTTGGCTGCTTGCTTCGCCGATTGCCTACTCAAGCAGTTTTGTGCCGGAACGTTTCCGGGCATTTTTAGGGATAAATCCCCTGTTCGGAGTCATCGAAGGATTCCGCTGGGCAATTTTAGGGACAAACCCGCCGGGGCCATTAATGGCGTTATCGGTTTGTGTCGTCATAATAGTACTTGTTTCCGGGGTATTTTATTTCCGCCGCATGGAAAAAAGCTTCGCAGACGTAATGTAATTTAGAACAGTAAGCTAAGAGGATAACCGATTGAGCAATAAGGCAATACTCGTTGAAAATCTAGGGAAACGTTACAGATTAGGGGCTTCTGCTTCATACGGCACATTACGAGAAAGTATCACTAACCTCTTCACGGCACCTTTCCGCCATCGTCACGAAACCGAAATAAAATTCGAAAAAGAATTCCTTTGGGCACTAAAAAACGTTTCGCTAAAAGTTGATGATGGTGAAGTATTAGGTATTATCGGTCGTAACGGGGCGGGAAAATCGACTCTTATGAAAATCCTGACGCGTGTTACTAATCCAACGGAAGGATATGCCGAGGTCAGCGGAAGAGTTGGTTCTTTGCTGGAAATCGGTACCGGTTTCCATCCCGAGCTTACAGGGAAAGAAAATATTTACCTAAACGGCGCCATCCTGGGAATGAAGAAAAAAGAAATCGACCGCAAATTCGATGAGATTACCGATTTCTCTGGTGTTGAAAAATTCTTAAATACTCCTCTTAAGAGATACTCAAGCGGTATGCAGGTAAGGCTCGCTTTTGCTGTTGCAGCCCATCTCGAACCTGATATTTTGCTGATTGATGAAGTCCTGGCAGTGGGTGATTACGAATTCCAGCAAAAATGTTTCGGCAAAATGCGGGAGGTTGGTAAACAGGGCAGAACAGTTCTCGTGGTATCACATCAACTCAATAATATTTCCAGCTTGTGTTCACGTACCATACTGATGGATAAAGGCCAGATAATTATGAACGGGGAAACAAGCAACGTGATAGAGCACTATATAGCGACAACAAGGCACAGCCCGGGGAAAATTGTCTGGAACGACCTTAAAACAGCTCCGGGCGGCGATAATATAAGATTGCAATCCGTATGTACGATTAATGCGAGCGGCCAGGCAAGCGGAGAACTTGACGTACTTAGCGAAATGCGTTTACAGGTCAGGTTCTGGTCTTTAAAACAGGACCAAAAACCTATCGTATCATTCGCCATCAGAGGCCCAATGGATGAAATAGTGTGCTTTTCCAGCAGCATTCAGGAGGAAAACATCATCGAAGACAATACCAACGGAGCTACCGGGCTTTGCGAAGCGGAATGCGTTTTCCCCGCCAGATTTTTTAATACCTTAACGTATACACTAGATTTATCAATCCAGTTAAAATTAGGACAGGCGCAACCGGGCGATGTCATTGAACGCAGCGTGCTTTCTTTCACTTTTTTCAATGCCGGACAGGAAGGTAAAGTCTGGCTATCCTTCCCCGGCTCAGTACATCCGGAATTACAATGGCGATTAAGGACGTTAGAGAATTAGCATGAAACAAACGGCAAAACAGCGGGACCTGGTTACAGGAGGCGCAGGTTTCATCGGCAGCCACATCGTAGAAAGATTATTAAATGAAAGCCACGAGGTAGTGGTGCTGGATAATTTTTCCACCGGGCGCCCGGCCAACTTAGCTCACCTTAAGAATAATCCCAAGCTACAAATACAGGAAGTAGATATTGCCGATTTCAAGGCAATAGCGCCATTATTTAAAGGCGTCGATTGGGTATTTCATCTTGCGGCACTGGCTGATATTGTACCATCCATTCAGCAACCGCAGGCCTACCATCATGCCAATGTGGATGGCACGATGTCCGTACTGGAAGCCGCCCGTACGGCAGGCATTAAACGTTTTGTTTATTCCGCCTCTTCCTCGTGTTACGGCATCCCTGATAAGTATCCAACGCCCGAGACAGCAGAAATCCGCCCGATGTATCCTTATGCGCTGACAAAATTCATCGGCGAATGGTACGTACGTCACTGGGGACAGCTTTACCAAATACCTTATGTTTCACTGCGCCTCTTCAATGTTTACGGGCCACGTTCCCGGACTTCCGGCACTTACGGAGCGGTTTTCGGCGTGTTCCTGGCGCAAAAATTTGCGGGTAAACCGTTTACCATCGTAGGCGAAGGAACACAGACAAGAGATTTTACCTTCGTAACGGACGTAGTTGAGGCTTTTATCACTGCAGCCAGGTCACACTTAACGGGGAAAATATTTAATGTGGGTAGCGATCACACCTACAGTGTAAACCACCTCGTAGAATTGCTAGATAAGAAAGCCGGCACCATCCATATTCCCAAGCGCCCCGGGGAACCCGACTGTACTCTGGCAGATATTACCAAAATCAAAACGGAGTTAGGCTGGAAACCTAAAGTAAGCCTGGAAGAGGGCGTTAAAATTCTTCTGGAAAACATCGACTACTGGCGCCAGGCGCCGGTCTGGGATGAAAAATCCATAGCTAAAGCTACGGAGGATTGGTTTAAGTACCTAGGGCAATAAAAAGACGTCAGGTAAATATATTTATGCCAAAAAGAACAGAACCAACCCCCAAAATGGAGATGCCCCGGAGTTACCGCGGTAAAACTTTTCCTCAGGAGCGGGGAGACGCCATCATTAAAGAAGCAAAAGAGCACCTCATCTTTAACGAGCAGGAAAAATCCATAGGTTATCACTGGACAGTGCTCAATGAAAAAGTCCAAAAGACTATAAACGGGATGAAGACAGTTGCAGATGTCATTACCTACGCCCAGACCCTAAGACTTTCCGGCTTCGATCATCGGGCACTGGCTTCTACCTGGCGGGACATGATAACGAGATATGACGGCATAATGAAAAGCGAATTCCCTGAGTTATCCGCCCGGCTCGGAGACCTAGGGGATTCGCCTTATTCCCGGCAGGAAACCCTGTTAAAATACCGGGGACGCCTAGTAAGCAACATGTATTACTGGCATATGATGTACCTGCTGCAGTGCCTTGCTTATATTAAAGAACCAAAAGTGGTAGGGGAAATCGGTGGGGGTTATGGCGGTCTAGCGCGATTATGGTTGAAAAATCCTATCTATCGCCCTGTATGTTATATAGATATAGATTTCCCAGAATCGTTATTTTTTGCCGAGGTGTTTTTACGCATCAATTTTAGTAACTTAAAAATTTTGTATGTTATCGGTCCCGAAAAACTCGACCGGAATGTAATATCAAAATACCAGGTAATCTTCTGCCCTCTTAATTACGTTGAAGCGGTTACCGATATTGCCATGGACCTGGTCATCAATACCGGCTCGATGCAGGAAATGACCGATGATTGGGTTGATTTCTGGATTCAATGGCTTAAGGAGCACGATTGCCGATGGTTTTACTCTGCCAACTATTTTGCCTCGCCGCTATTTCAGATGCAGGAAACACGAAGCACATGGAGCCCGAGGCTGACACCAGACTGGAGAATAAAGTTACAGCGGTTTAACCCGGCTTTTATGAAAATCCACGGCATCTTTAACCGGAACTTAGCGG
Source organism: uncultured Chloroflexia bacterium (assembly GCA_963796365.1). GTDB lineage: Bacteria > Chloroflexota > Dehalococcoidia > Dehalococcoidales > RBG-16-60-22 > RBG-13-51-18. The sequence goes on along the minus strand of CAWCLJ010000004.1, from coordinate 1,320,054 downwards.
AAATCCTGGCAGAAAAACCATCCACCTCGATAAAAACTGACCGCCAGGCTGCCCTGGCACAATACTCTATGACGCAGGAAAAAATCCTGGACGGGCATGTACTGCTGGAAGCCTTGGATATCATCCATTCCTGCCCGGATGAGGAAATGATCTGGGATTTGCTCCAGCGTTGTGCCGGGGAAATGCCGGTTATACCCAAGGAAGCGTTATACCTGGCGCAATATTTAAAGAAAAATGCCGGCGCAGCATTCAAAAAACGCTACGGCGCCGCGTTAGAAAACCTGCTTGATAAACTTTACCTAGTGCGGGCCGGGAAAAGCGAAAAGATATAATTCAGAGGTAAACCATGGAAAAAAGTCCCAAGGTACAAAAACTGGAAGAACTGGCCAAAACCCTGAATGGACTGCGGGCTAAAAACAAGAAAATCGTGTTGTGCCACGGCGTGTTCGACCTTTTGCACGTGGGGCACATACGGCATTTCAAACAGGCAAAAAAGATGGGTGACGTCCTGATAGTGACGCTGACGCCGGACCGGTATGTCAACAAGGGGCCGCACCGCCCAGCATTCCCCGAAGACCTACGGGCAGAATCTATCGCGGCGCTGGATTGTGTGGATTACGTCGCGGTGAACCACTGGCCAACTTCGATAGAAACGATTAAACTATTAAAACCTAATTTCTATGTTAAAGGGTCGGATTACAAGGACGCAGGAAAAGATCTTACCGGTAAAATCTGCGAAGAAGAAGACGCGGTTAAAGCCATCGGCGGAGAAATCGCTTTTACCGATGATATCACCTACAGTTCTTCTAACCTGATAAACCGTTATATGTCTCCATTCCCTAAAGAAGTCAGTGATTTCCTGGCAGATTTTTCCAAGCGCTATTCTTCTGAAAAAATCCTGGGTTACCTGGATAGCATCCATAAGTTGAAAACACTCGTCATCGGCGAAACTATCCTGGATAACTACGTATATGTCGATGTCATAGGCAAATCATCCAAAGAGCCGGTACTAGCCGCGCAACTGGTTTCCGCCGAAAAATTTGCCGGTGGCAGTCTAGCCATCGCAAATAATGTCGCCAATTTCTGTGATAATGCTGCTATACTCACCTTTTTAGGCACACAGGACACCGATGAAGAATTCGTCAGGCAGCATATGAGACCAAACTTGAAAAACATCTTTATGTATAAGGAAAACTCGCCGACCATCGTCAAGAGGCGCTTTATTGAAAATTATTCCTTAACCAAGCTCTTCGAAATATATGTGATGAACGCAAAAGATATCAACACCAAAGAAAACACAGCGTTCTGCCGTAAACTTCACCAAATCCTGCCGCAATATGATGTCGTGATCATCGCTGACTATGGACATGGCATGATGACAAAAGAAGCCATAAACGTCATTTGTGAAAAGGCACGTTTCCTAGCGGTGAATACCCAGGCCAATGCCGGCAATCGGGGCTTTAATACAGTTCTAAAATATCCCCGCGCCGATTTTATCAGTATGGCGGAACACGAAATCCGATTGGAGTTCCGAAATCAGACAGACGATGTGAAAGATATCATGCTGCAGCTAGTGAAAGCACTGAAATGTCATAAAGTAATTGTGACACGCGGGAAAAACGGCTGTATCGGCTACAGTAAGGCAACGGGATTCTTCCAGATCCCAGCATTCGTTCAACAGGTCGTCGATCGTATCGGAGCTGGAGATGCGGTGCTTTCACTCACATCACTGCTTGTGGCAAATAAAGTACCCATGGAAGCCATCGGCTTCATCGGGGATGTAGTCGGAGCAGAGGCGGTCATGACTATTGGCAATAAAACACCGATAGAGCGTACTTCGCTTTATAAGCATATCGTTTCTCTAATGAAATAGATTTATTAAACTCTTTGTTTTATAATCGGATAAAGGAGCACGATTTGACTTCAATTAAAAGCGTTCTCGTTACCGGCGGAGCTGGATATGTAGGTTCGGTATTGGTGCCCAAGCTCCTAGTAAAAGGTTATAAAGTTAAAGTACTTGACCTTTATTTGTACGGGGAGCATGTCCTTGATGCCGTAAAAGATAACCTCAACCTCGAGCAGGTAAAGGGTGATATCCGGGACAAGGCTTTACTGAAAAAAATTCTTCCCGGCGTAGATGCAGTCATTCACCTTGCTTGTATTTCAAACGACCCGAGTTTTGAACTCAACACGACGCTTGGGAAATCAATCAACTACGATGCCTTTTTCGACCTGCTGGCCATTTCCCGAAAAAGCAAAGTCAAACGGTTCATTTACGCATCTTCTTCTAGTGTTTACGGCATTAAAGAAGTAGAGAATGTTACAGAAGACCTTCCGCTGGAGCCACTGACCGATTATTCAAAATACAAGGCACTCTGCGAAGATGTCTTAAAGAAAGAGCCGACTAAAGGTTTCACCTGGGTCATCGTAAGACCAGCAACTGTCTGCGGCTACTCACCCCGCTTAAGACTCGACCTGGCGGTAAATATCCTTACTAACCTGGCAATTAACACCGGTAAGATATCGGTATTCGGAGGTGAGCAAAAGCGACCCAATGTTCACATCGATGATATTACCGATCTTTACGTAAAGCTCCTCGAACTGCCTGACAAAAAGATCGCCGGAAAAACCTTTAATTTCGGGTTTGAAAATCATAAAATCGCCGAACTGGCAACCTTGGTTCGCGAGGTGGTAGGAAAAGACGATGTAGAGATTGTCACCACCCCGACGGATGATAACCGTTCTTACCATATATCTTCCGCAAAAATCGAACGTGAACTGGGAATAAAACCGAAACACAGTGTAGAAGAAGCTGTAAAAGACCTTAAAGATGCTTTTGTATCCGGTAAAATCCCGGACCCGATGAATGATATCCGTTATTACAATATCAAAACCATGCTGGCGAAAAAGCTCAAATGAATGAGGTATCTCGATGAAAACACAGGAACTCACGAAAAGGACCTATCATTCGTTGCTGGCTTCCTTAATGCGTATCCGCACTGTCGAAGAAAAAATCGTCGAGCTTTACCCGGAACAGCAAATGCGCTGCCCAGTCCACCTTAGTATCGGCGAGGAAGCGGTTGCCGCCGGGGTTTGCGCCAACTTAAATAAAGATGATTATGTTTTAAGCAACCATCGTTCGCATGCCCATTACCTCGCTAAAGGCGGCAACCTCAAGATGATGATGGCAGAGGTTTACGGTAAGGCTACTGGCTGTTCCAAGGGCAAAGGCGGCTCGATGCACCTTATTGACCTCGAAGCCGGTTTTCTCGGCGCCGCACCCATCATCGGTAGCACCATACCGATTACCGTCGGCACCGCCTTCGGCACCATGATGCGCGGCGAATCACACGTCTCAGTCACCTTCTTCGGCGATGCAGCTTCGGAAGAGGGCGTACTTTATGAAAGCCTCAATTTCGCCTCCCTGAAAAAACTACCGGTTGTGTTTGTTTGTGAAAATAACCTCTATTCGGTCTATTCACCGCTTTCCGTGCGCCAGCCGCCTGGAAGAGAAATTTTTCGCCTGGCTGAAGGGCACAATATCCCGAGTTACCAAGGGGACGGCAACAACATCGTGGAAGTGTACGAGATGGCACGTGAAGCCGTCAAACATGCCAGAGAAGGAAAAGGCCCCACATTTTTAGAGTTCAAAACCTACCGCTGGCGCGAACATGTCGGCCCTTATTATGATAATGACCTGGGCTACCGCACGGAAAAAGAGTTTCTGGAATGGCGTAAACGATGCCCGCTGGAAACATACCGGGAAAAAATATTAAAAGAAGGGCTGATTACGCAAGAGGAATATGACCGCATTGCGCAAAAAATCAGCGCGGAGATGGATGAAGCGGTCGCTTTCGCCAAGGCCAGCCCCTTCCCCGTCCAGGCCAACTTGATGGAAGACGTATACTGCGATTGATTTGCGAGACATAAACAAGATGAGGAGAGAGCTTAAATACTTCCAGGCGATCAATGAAGCTACCGATCTTTGCCTCGGGAAAGACCCATCGGTCTACATTATGGGGCTGGGTGTGCCCGACCCCAAAGGCATTTTCGGGACGACGCTGGGGCTCCAGCAAAAGCACGGCGCCAAACGCGTGATGGACATGCCATGTTCAGAAAACGCTATGACTGGCATCGCCATCGGGTCGGCTCTGGTGGGTATGCGCCCTATTATGACGCACCAGCGTATTGATTTCGCGCTGTTGGCCATGGAGCAAATCGTTAACCAGGCCGCGAAATGGCATTACATGTTTGGCGGGCAAAAGTGCGTGCCGCTGGTAATACGCATGATAATCGGGCGGGGATGGGGCCAGGGCGCACAGCATTCTCAAAGCCTAGAAACGTGGTTCGCGCATATCCCCGGATTGAAAGTCGTGATGCCCACCACGCCTTATGATGTTAAAGGCCTACTGATTTCCAGTGTGGAGGATAACAACCCGGTCATTTTCCTGGAACACCGCTGGCTCTATAACATAACGGGAGAAGTCCCGGAGGGCGTTTACCGCGTACCCATCGGTAAAGCGAGGGTGGCTAAAACCGGCACGGATATTACAATAGCCACCGCATCCTACATGACTCTGGAATCTATTCGGGCGGCGGATTTCCTAGCTAAAAAAGGTGTGAGCGTTGAGGTAATCGATATGCGCACCGTAAGGCCACTGGATGAAGCAGCGGTGCTGGCGTCCGTCAAGAAAACCGGGCGGCTCGTAGCGGTTGATTCCAGTTATGCTACGGTCGGCGTTAGTGCGGAGATTGCCGCGCGGGTAGCGGAAAAAGCTTTCCAGTACCTTAAAAGCCCCATTAAGCGCATCGGTCTGCCGGACTGCCCCGGCCCTACCAGCCCAGGCCTGACGCAATTTTTCTATCCCCGCGCCAGCCTCATCATAACGACGATCGAGGACATATTGAATATCAAGCTGACTCAAGCCGATGAAGAGTTCGAAACACAGGACAACGTTCCGCATGATGTTCCCGACAAGTTCTTTACCGGACCGTTTTAGATTTAGGGTATATAGCAAAAAACCTGGCAGAACAAGTTTGATGAATTTTATCTGGCAACAAATTGAGGACATTTTAAAAGGCGGCCCAGCCGTATTGCGAAGAAAGATCTATAACTTTCCAAGATGGCTCCTCGTCCATAGACAATGTTTAAAGACCGCTTACTATATTTATAAACTGGCAATCGCCATCAAACCGGATTTTGCCGAAGGACTTCTACTTTTTGCAGAGACGCTTATCCTCCTAGGCCGTTACGAAGAGGCATTTGAGATTTGGGAAAAAATATTTCAGTTGAGGCCTGATTGGGAAGAGGGACGTGGTCGGATTCAGAGCACGTTTTATTTTAATGGACAAGCATGGGCAGAAAAAGCTATCTTACAAATGGTCATTGACGCGAGAAACAAATTCGCTAAAGAACACCAGCTGGATGTCCTGAGCATAAGATTACTATCCGAATTCCCTACTGCTATCGGGCACACTGCATTACTAGATTCATATGCCAAGATGACTATACTCGGACAGCGTTCCCCGGCTAAACCCATTTTACTCGTCCGCGCGAGTGCCGCCAATCCAGCATATATCGAGTACTTTCGCCCTTACATTCCCGATGTCATCACCGACCCGGTGGCATTTGAACTCCTTTCAAAAGTAGGTCCATATATCGAAGACCATATTTGCGCAGTGAAGGACGTTTCCGGAAAACAAATTTACGACCCATACTCCAAAGAGGCAGCCGTCCAGGCTCAATGGGACGCCGAGTGTCGCGGGCCTTTGCTCACTCTAAAAGATGAAGATCAAAAACGCGGCCAAGAATGTCTGGAAAGTCTTGGCATTCCAAAAGGTGCATGGTTCGTGACGTTACATGTTCGTGGAGGTAGAGAGAAAGATCGGAGCGCCCGCGATGCCGACCTTGCCACATACCGATTAGCCATGGAGGATATAGTGACGCGGGGCGGTTGGGTTATCCGCATGGGCGATACCTCGATGATTCCTCTACCTCCGATGCCACACGTCATCGATTATGCTCACAGTCCCCTCCGACGGGATTGGATGGATGTGTTCCTCTGGGCGCGCTGCCGCTTTTTTATCGGATGCCTCTCCGGCCCGTTGATGGTACCCCATACATTTGGTGTTCCCAGTGTGATAGCCAACTGGTCTTCTTTAGCAACACGCTTATGGTTTAAAGAAGACTTATATATATTCAAACTCCATTGGTCTGAGGCTGAATCACGTTACTTAAATATCGCTGAAGTATGCTCATCGGCATTAGCGTCCGTAGAATCCAACCAATACCTGCACGCAAAAAGAATCAAACTCGTGGACAATACTCCGGAAGAAATCAAAGACGCGGTGGCGGAGATGCTTGACCGGTTGGATGGCAAACTCAAGTATACCACCGAAGACGACTGCCTCCAAGAGCAATTCAACCGGGTGTGTATCACCAACGGAAACGGCGCCAATTCACGCATCGGGCGGGATTTCCTGCGGAAATGGTCGCATTTATTATAGGCTTTGGCAAGTAATTACAGTATGAACCAATTCGTTCAACGTCAGATTAAGCAAATCCGCTCCGGGGGACTGGCTTCCCTATGGTCCAAATTCCTTGATTTACCGTCTTGGCTCTGGACCCAGTTCTATATCAGCCGTCTCGGTACAACCTTGGCCCTCTATATTGACCGCATGTCGGTTTATTATTACAAAACAGCGCTCGGACTAAGACCACATTGGGATAAAGCCTTTGAAAAGCTCGGCAGCGCACTATTGGACCTCGACCACTTTGAAGAAGGCCTGGCGTATTGGAAGGAAGCTGTTTCTCTGCAAAAAGAAGACAAATACCCGGAATTGTACCAGCGATCGCTGAAGCTACTGCACCGCGGTCAATGGGATCCTACGATCAGCGTATTACGTCTTGGCGCGGAAGCCCAGGAAGAATTTGTCAAAGCTCACCAACTCGATAAGCTGGGCGTCCACTTTTTACGGGAATGGACTTATGCCATTGGGCACATGGCATTATTGGATTTTTATATAAAAATGGGCATCCTGGGTCTACGGGATCCTTACCGCCCCATTATCCTGGATGCCAACCCCGCTAACCGGGCTTACCTTGGCTACTGGCAGGAATACATCCCGGATATCATTACTTACCCCGAAGGAGTCAAACTGCTCACACCCCTGGCTACCCGCCTGGAAGACCATTTGAGGGTCTTTAACTTCAAGGATGGCAGGAAGGTGAACTATCTGGCCGCCATTTTGGAAGTACAACAAAAATGGGAGGAAGAAAAGAGGGACGTACTGCTTAAGCTAAAGGATTCAGACCGTGAACGGGGTTATGCTACCCTGAAACGTCTCGGGTTACATGAAAATATCTGGTTTGTAGGGCTGCATGTACGGGACACCCAGGCTCGAAATACCCGCGATTGCGATATTTCCACTTACTCGATGGCGATGAAGACTATCACCGACCGCGGCGGCTGGGTCATCCGCATGGGTAACCCATCCATGCCGGCGCTTCCTCCAATGCCGCATGTCATCGATTACGCCCATCATGAGGTACACAGCGATTGGATGGATACTTTCCTCTGGGCAGCCTGCCGCTTTTTCATCGGGACACAATCGGGGCCATACATGGTGCCATCTACTTTCGGGGTTCCCTGTGTGTTGACAAATTCATTTCCTATGGCGCTACCGCTGCCCTATCAGAACATCAATATCTATAAACTTTACTGGTCGGAAAAAGAGCGCCGGCTGATGACTTTTGCGGAAGCCTGCGCTTCAAAAGTAGGCCTGGCGGAATCGCGCCGCTATATCAATTCTGTGGGCGTGAAATTGATAGATAATACACCGGAAGAAATCAATGATGTCGTTATTGAAATGCTGAACCGGCTGGACGGCAAGCTAGACCATTCTGCCGAAGACGAGGAGCTGCAAAAACAGTTTAAGAGTCTTAAGCCGCCTTTCAGTAACCAGTTGGGCATGAGCTACGACCGTATCGGGCAGGCGTTCCTGCAAAAATACCGCCGCCTTTTATAACTTTTACGGAGTGTGTTAGAATTATAGACAATCCGGCGGCTTCATGTTCGGATAGCGCAAGGAGCAAGGTATGGACCTCGGTCTAAAAGGCAAGAGGGCTTTAGTTACTGGCGCAGGCAAGGGAATCGGCCGCGGCATCGCTCTGTCCCTGGCCAAAGAAGGCACCAAAGTAGCCATCGTTTCCCGCACCGCTGCAGATATCAATTCACTGATAAAAGAAATGGGCGGCACCGCCAAAGGCCATTACGGTGTTACCATGGACTTAATGCCGGATGGGGCCCCCGGGAAACTAATCAGTAAACTTAAAGTAGTCGGTTTTGAGCCCATCGATATCGTGGTGCATAACCTGGGGGGAACATTGGAAATCCGGGAACCACTGTGTTCCGTGAAAGACTGGCGCAAAGTCTGGCGTTTTAACCTTGAAACCGCCATCGAACTCAATAATCTGCTCGTTCCGAGCATGCAAAAAAGAAAGTGGGGCAGGATCGTCCACATTTCTTCCATTTCCGCCATGGAAAATCACGGCCCCGTCACCTATTGCGCGGTCAAAGCCGCGCTTACGGCATATTCGCGGAGCATGGGCCGCTTCCTTTCTCCGGACGGCATCATTATGACCGCCGTATTGCCAGGTGCCGTTATGACAGAGGGCGGCTATTGGGATATAACATCGAAAGAACGGCCCGACCATGTAAAAAAGTACCTCGAAGACCGTATGGCCATCCACCGCTTCGGGCGGGCGGAAGAAATCGGCGATGTCGTGGCTTTCCTTTGCTCGGAGCAGGCGTCTTTCTGCGTCGGTTCCATCGTTCCGGTCGATGGCGGACAGGGGCGCGGTTATTTCGGACAGTAAAAATGGGGGATAATGAGTAATAACAAAAACAATAAAAATCTGTCAATTTTGGATAACCTTTTTCTCGCCCTGCCCGTTCCCGGCAACCACCATGACCCCAGGTCCAAAATACATTTGCTGTTGAAACAATTTGCCCGCAAGGAAGCGGAAAGCTTGTTCAGCGGGAAAAAAGCAGTGCCCCATGATTTCGGTCCTTTCGGGAACCTCATATTCCCCTATTTCGAGATGGGCAACATTAATTCATTGAACCTCTTCGACCTGGATGAGTTGATAATTTTCAGTTTTTACTATGCCAACCGCAAGCGGTATCGTCGCGTGGCGGACATCGGCGCTAACATCGGCCTGCACTCCGTTATCCTGAGCAAATGCGGCTTTGCCGTCCGCGCTTTTGAACCGGACCCGCACCACTTTGAAGTATTGTTAAAAAATCTGAAATTGAATGAATGCACTAAGGTCCAGCCGTTTAACGCCGCCGTATCCTCTAAAGCCGGCGAGATGGAATTTATCCGGGTGCTGGGCAACACTACCGCCAGCCACCTGGCGGGTTCCAAAGCGAACCCTTACGGCAAATTGGATAAATTCTGGGTCAAGGTTGAAGCTTTTGGCCCAATCATCGCCTGGGCAGATTTGATTAAAATGGACATCGAAGGGCATGAAAAGGTCGTCCTGACCGTGACGAAGCAGGCGGACTGGCAAAAAACCGATGCACTCGTGGAGATTGAAAACGCGGATAATGCCGCCGCTGCGTATAAACACTTCAAAAAGCTGGGGGTCAATTTATTTACGCAAAAAACCAACTGGCAGAGGGTGGCTTCCATGGATGATATGCCTACCAGCTACCACGAGGGCACACTTTTTATTTCCAGCAAACCTGAGATGCCCTGGCAGGAAGACGATAAGTAGTATGAGCGAAAACATGAAACAGTTATTGAATATCCCCTATAAAGTAAGGGGAAAATGCGCTGTATGCGGTAATGAATATGGTGCACCGTCTATTGATTTACCTGCACTCCCATTCACTGAAGTTTATGTTAGAAAGCCGCTTAAGGAAAAGGTGGGGTTTTTAGACCAGAAATTTTATATTTGTCCAAAGTGCGGCCACGGACAGCTTTCCTATATTATTGATCCCAAGGCATTATATGACAGGGCGGTATATTTCCATCAGACCTCGCATAGTAACACCGCCAAGCTTTCTATTAATTTTTTCGTTTCATTTTTAGATCGAGTACTTAAAAACAAGACTTTTTCTAATGTTATTGAAATCGGATGCAATGATCTCTATTTATTGCGTCAGTTAAAAAACCGCTCCGAACACCTTATAGGAATTGACCCCATTGCTCCGCCGGAAGTTGGGTCCAAGGACGGAATAGAATTCATTCAGGATTTCGTGGAAAACATTAATCTGGCGAAGTACCTAAAAGGGAAAAACAGCTTGGTGGTTAGCGTTTTTACACTAGAACACATCGTCGAACCGAGAAACCTTTTCAAGCAGTTACTAGATTCGGCCGATGAAAAAAGTGTATTCGTGATGAAATTTCCGGGGCTGGAGCCATTGCTGGATAATCTTAGATTCGATCAAGTGTGCCATCAGCATATTCATTATTTCTCATTGGAGTCTATCACTTACTTACTAGAGCAACTTGGCGGAGAACTAATCGATTACGATATCAATTATCATCACTGGGGAGCTTATGTAATTGCCTTTAAAAAAAATACTGCCGGCAAAGAATGGAAATCCAAGCTCGCCGGCAAAATGACAAAAATCACGCCCTGGATCGTGAAGGCAAGATACGAACTATTCAAGATGCAAATGAAATCAGTCAACGAACAACTATTATCGTTGAGAAACGAAAGGATAATAGGATACGGGGCAGCTCACGGGCTCCCGGTTTTAAGCTATCATCTTGAAAATGATTTATCCTGCCTTGAGTACATATTGGATGATGATAAATCAAAAGAAGGTCTGTATTATATTAATCTGCCGGTTAGGATACAGGCTCCAAGTGACACCGACATTTTCAGTGATTCGACGATACTATTAACCGCTATAGACAACGTAGCGTACATAATTCCCAAGGCTGTATCTCTCATGCCGAGGAGGATACTGTTACCTCTAAATATCATCGTTTAGCCAGTTATGCCTGTTTAATTAACGTGCGATGGAAACCGTACGAACTAGCAATAATACGGCATCAACTAAAAGCAAAGAACATATGAAATTATCTGATTATGTCGCCGCTTTCCTGGCCGCCCAAGGAATTAAACACGCCTTCGTCTTTACCGGCGGGGCGTCCGCCCACCTGATCGACTCCATCGCCGGGAACCCGGATATAGATTATGTTTGCACCCAGCATGAGCAGGCCGGGGCCATGGCCGCCGATGCTTATGCCCGGGTAACGGGGAACCTGGGGGCCGCGATAGCCACCAGCGGGCCCGGCGCCACTAACCTGATAACAGGAGTCTGCTGTGCCTATTACGATTCCGTGCCCGTCATTTACATCACCGGGCAGGTAGCCACATTCCGCTTGAAAAAAAACACCGGCGTACGGCAAATGGGATTCCAGGAAACGGACACGGTGGATATCTTCCAGCGTTTTACCAAGTACGCCGTAATCGTGGAAGACCCGAAGAAAATACGGTACGAGCTGGAAAAAGCCGTTTACCTGGCAAAAAGCGGTTGACCCGGCCCGGTACTTGTAGATATTCCGGACAACATCCAGCGCGAGCAGATGGATCCGGACAAACTCGAATCATTTATCCCCCCACCGGAGAAAAAAGATGCCGGCCGCCTTAAGGAACAGGTAGAGCAATGTATTCCGCTCCTAGAAAAAGCCCAGAGGCCGGTGGTGATTCTGGGGTGGGGTATCCGGCTGGCTAAAGCGGAAAAAGAAGCGCGGGAATTTATCGATAAACTCGGTTTCCCCGTCCTGCCCACCTGGGCGACGCGGGACATGATGCTAGCTTCCGACCCCTTGCTGATTGGGCCTTTCGGGCTGCATGGCACGCGGTACGGGAACTTCGCGGTACAGAATGCCGACCTGGTTTTGGCCATCGGCAGCCGCCTGGATACCCACCTTACCGGGACGCCCGTGAACACTTTCGCCCGGGAAGCTAAAAAGATAATCGTCGATATCGATGCCGCCGAGCTTAACAAGTTTAAAAACGCCGGCATGGACGTGGATTTGTCCATCAATGCCGATGCCGGGGATTTCCTAAAGGCTATCAACAGCCGTCTTGGCGGGTTAAAGAAACCGGATATATCAGTGTGGCAAAAACTCATCTCCGGTTGGAAGGCCAAGTATACCATATGCCCACCAGAATATGAAAAAGAAGACAAAATAAACCCTTACGTTTTCGTTAAAGCCCTCTCGCAGGAAACGCCGGAGGGGGCCGTTATCATGGTAGATTCCGGCTGCGGGGTGGCCTGGACGGGGCAGGGATTCGAGTTTAAAGCCAACCAGCGGCTTTTCAGTGCTTTCAACAATACGCCGATGGGTTACGCCCTGCCGGCCAGCATTGGCGCCAGCTTTGCACTGGGGAAAAAGCCCGTCGTTTGTGTCACCGGGGACGGCGGCCTGCAAATCAATATCCAGGAGCTGGCTACGATTATCCGGCATAAACTGCCGGTCAAGATTTTCACGCTGGACAACGAAGGCTACTCGATGATACGGCAAACGCAGGACCAGTGGTTCGAATCCCGGTATATTGCATCGTCGGTAGAGAGCGGCCTGGCCTTCCCCGACCTGGAAAAAGTCGCCAAGGCCTACGGCTATAAAGTCGTCTCCATTAAGCATAACCGCGAGGCGGCGGGGAAAATCCGGGAGGCATTGCAAAGTTCCGGCCCGATCTTTTGCGACGTTAAAATCGACCCGGAGCACCGCGTCATCCCCCAGGTGAAATTCGGCCGGGCCATTGAAGATTCCGATCCTTTACTGGAAAGAAAAGAGTTCTTCGAGAATATGATTGTGAAACCGCTGGACGGGTCGCAAGCTAAATAACCCTATCAGGAGTTACGAATATGGGCGAAATAAATCTGTTGGACTTATACCCACGCTCCAAGCGTCCTATCGACGAGCGCGGCAAGCTGGTCACCGAGGAACACCGCCGTATCGCGAAACAGTTCGGCAAAGACTACTTCGACGGGGACAGGCTTTACGGCTACGGCGGCTACAGCTACAATCCTCGCTTCTGGACGGATACCGTCAAACGCTTCCGCGACCACTATAAGCTCAAGGAAAACGCAAGCGTGCTGGACGTAGGCTGCGCCAAGGGCTTTATGCTGCATGATTTTAAACTGTTAATGCCCAAACTCAAGATTGCCGGCATCGATATTTCCGAGTACGGCATTAGCCACGCCATCGAGGACGTCAAACCGTTCCTTAAAGTTGGCACCGCTACCAATCTGCCGTTCAAAGATAAGTCGTTCGACCTGGTGATTTGCATCAACACCGTGCACAACCTGCCGCTGGAAGACTGTAAACAGGCTATCTGGGAAATCCAACGGGTGGGCAAGCACGCCTTCATCACCATGGACGCCTACCGCAATGACAAGGAACGCGAGAGCATGCTCAAGTGGAACCTGACCGCGCTCACTTATTTCCACGTAGGCGATTGGAAAAAGCTTTTCGCCGAGGTAGGTTATACAGGGGATTATTACTGGTTCATCGCGGAATCAGCCTGAAGGCCGACCGTAAAATGAGTGAAACTACCCAGTTGCCATTAAGCATCGAGCCCGGGAAAATAGTCTACCGGGATAGGAACCAGACGATACAGCGCGTGGTCGCCCGGTTTTCCGGCTTTGATAAAGAATTCTTCGTCTCCAACCACGGGCAGCGTGCCGGTTTAATGTTGGTGAAGAACGGAAAGGTCCTGCTGGTAAAGCAGTACCGGCTGCTCGTCAACGGGATCTCTTACGAGATTCCGGGCGGACGCATCGAGGCAAAGGAAACGCCGGAGGCTGCGGCGGGACGGGAATGCTTTGAGGAGACGGGAGTGCGCTGCACGAATCTAAAGCCGTTCTTCGACTACCAGCCGGGGCTGGACATATTTAAGAACCACACCTATATTTTTTATTCGGAAAACGCCGAGGAAACCAAAGAAAACGCCGACCGACGCGCTTGGAAGCCGCTGAAAAGCTTTAGTGAGAAAATATTCAGCCATAAAATTATAGACACCATGACTATGATGGCGTATTTTACCTACGAACACGAAAAATCAGGAGGAAAACTCTAATGCCGAAAACAACCGAGGCCGCCGTCCTATACGAATTAAAGAAGCCGCTGCGCATCGTTAATTTGACCCTGCCGGAGCTCAAGCCGGGGCAGGTGCTCGTGGAAATGGCCTACGTCGGCGTCTGCCACACGCAACTGCTGGAAGCGCGCGGCCTGCGCGGACAGGACAAGTTTTTGCCCCATGCCTTGGGGCATGAAGGCTCCGGGAATGTGTTGGAAGTCGGCCAGGGTGTCACCAAAGTAAAGCCCGGCGACCGCGTAGTGCTTACCTGGATTAAAGGCACCGGCGCGGAAGTGTCCGGCACAACCTACCAGGGGCCGGAAGGCCCAGTGAACTCCGGCGCCGTCGGCTGCTTCATGCGCCAGACGATTACCTGCGAGAACCGCCTGGTGCCCATCCCGGATAATATGCCGCTGCGCGAAGCTGCGCCGCTCGGGTGCGCCATTCCCACGGGGGCCGGCATGGTCTTAAATACATTAAAATTGAAAAAAGGCGAAAGTATTGCTATTTTTGGGGTTGGTGGCATCGGCTTGAGCGCCGTAATGGCGGCGAACATGTTGGGCGCCGGTAATATTATTGCTGTCGATATACTCGATTCCAAGTTAGAATATGCAAAGACTTTAGGGGCAACACACCTCATTAATGCCCGCCAGAAGGACCCCGTAGTCGCTATTTCAGAAATGACAAACGGCAAGGGTGCCGATTACACCATCGAATCTGCCGGAGTTATCGAAACAATGCAAAAAGCTTTCCAATCCATACGTAACGGCGGTCTATGCGTGCTAGCAGGCAACCTGCCATACGGAGAAAAAATCACCATCGATCCATACGATTTAATAAAGGGAAAAAGGATTGTAGGAAGTTGGGGCGGTGAATCGCAACCTGATCATGACACACCCATCTACATAAAATATTATTTGAATGGGAAATTAAACCTAGGTAAGCTACTCACGCATACGTATTGCCTGACTAACATTAACCAAGCCCTTGATGACCTGGAAAATGGTAAAATCGGCCGGGCTTTGGTAAATATGTCCGTATAGCTATGGAATTCATCTATAGCTTATTTGTTTTCTGCATTTGATTATAGAGTTGATTACCCTTTTTAAGAACTAGGGAAAAGAATTAAATCCGAATCACTTTGCGATCAAACATTTATAAATTTAATGTAACGCAATATAATTGTTGAAAATGGCTATAGCTACAACCATTTTCAACTAAGAAGACTTATTATGTAATAAAAATCATTTTTCTGAATTTCCCAATTTTGTATTAAACTCAAATAATCCTGATATCATTATATCCAATGCTTTTGCTATTGATGCAATATTTTTTAAAGCAGGATTTCTTTCATCTCGTTCAATGCCACCAAGATAAGTTCTATGTATCCCGGCTTTGAAGGCTAATTCTTCCTGCGTTAAACCTTTTGCAAGTCGTAACTCCCTAACTCTTTCGCCGAATTGTGATTCGATTTTTTTCATATGATTTCTTCTGAAAATACTTGACTAAATCATATGGTTATGTATACTATAAGTCTACAGACTATAAGTATCATATATATTAAATATATAATATGTAAAAATAAACGGTGGGGTGAATACAAGCGACTCGCAGGTCTTGTCATAACATGACGTGGGAAAAAATGTTGCTTAAGACGCACTGAATAAGTTGATTTCATTGGTCAAACAGACCTCTGGGCAAAATTTTAAGTGCGTTTCATTCACCCCCACCGTTTATTTCAAGGTTCATATGAGTGAAAAACATTTACTATATATCGGCATAGATACACATAGTGTTCAACATACAGCAGTAATAGTAAAAGCTAAGGACATAATGAAAGAAGATTGCTGGTGGAAGAACCTAAAACAAATTTCATTTGCTAATAATATTGATGATTTTAATTACATAAAAACGATAATATCGAACCAAGTTATAAACCCAAAGAAAGTTGCAATTTGGGTCAACTTCGCTGGGGGGCATTACTCTGAGCCTTTGACTTACTTTCTTCAAAAAAATGGCTACGACATCTACTATTTAGATCCCAAATTATTAAAATTAGCTCGCGAAAAACTTATTTTTAAGGGTAATAAAGATGATAAGACTGATGCAGCGTGTGCTGCCTATATGCTTTACTTTCAAGAATATCATGGGTTTCTCAATAGAGAGCAAACAATTCGTCCAGAGTTAAATAGTCGTGCTTCATTGTTCATGAGTTTAATATTACAGCGGAAGCAGTATACTAAGCACATTGTCCAATCGTCTAATAGACTTCGGCAATTATTGGTCGCAATCTTCCCTGAAGCAGAAAACAAATATGGGAAAAAACTGTTTAGAATTGTTAAAGACTTACCTACTCCACAAGATATTATAGCTAGCAAGAAATTACCAAAGGCTAGTTATCTGAAAACAGAAGAGTGGCAGGATATAATAGTAACTGCTAAAAAAACTATCGGGGTACCACCCGAAATATATCGGGATTTGATAAAAGACCTCGCTTTTCAGTATTTTGAAACAATGGCTAAACTGAAAAAAATAAATCAACTAATTGCGACTGAGGTAAAAACTCACCCCTATGGAAAGATTTTACTTACATTTCCTTCTTTTGGGAGCATTGCGGCAGCTAGAATTATTGGAACGATTCGTGATGTAAATCGGTTTCCGAATAAAAAAACTTTCCGAAAAATGCTTGGGGTATATGTAGAGTCAAAACAATCTGGAAATGCACAACTAAAAAGCAGGATGGGAAGACAAGGAAATCGAAATACTCGCTCGGAATTATACTTAATAATTATGCGGTGTATTTCAAAATATTCACCAGAAAATGATTTTCGTGATTATTATCAAAGTCATGTTAGTAGAATGAAATCAAAACGCTCTGCAGTTATTGCGACAGCAGGGAAATTGGCTGAAATAATTTACAATTGTTTAAAAAAGGAAATTAACTACGAATATCAGGCCAGATATGTTAGTTCAAAAGTGCGCAAAAATGAATAAATCTGCAATAAATCTTTTTCTATTTTGCTTGTCATATAGCAAATATTTCATTAATCGAGCTTAAATTATAATACTATAAAGTTATTGACTATTATTTTTATTGCCTAACTTCATTTGATAGTAAACCTCGATTTTGTGTAATAGGCATAATGTAGTTTTATTAAATAATCTGAATTAATGTAATGGTATGAGGTTCCGTCAATAGGTGTGTAAATGTCAGGCGACGGCAAGTACCTCCTCCTGTTTGATTTCTCCCGGGCCCAGGCTTTCGATACCCAGGTAAACTTCCTGTAATATCTCCGGTGCATCCAGCTTTCTGAATCGCTGCTCGGCAATCAAAAGCATCTTCCAGGTTACTGCCGTAGCGTTGGCCACTTTCTTAAAGCGCTTGGCCGCATCGGTCCGCAGTCTCAGAGCGGCGAAGGGCGATTCGACCGGGTTGGTGGTTCGAAGATGCTTCCAGTGCTCCTTCGGGAACCGATAAAAGGTCACCATCCGCTCCCAGTCATGCTCTAGTGCCGCGGCGGCCCGGTCATAGCCTTCTTTCCGGCACCAGCGGACGAAGTGGTCGCGCTTAACTTCGGCTTCCTCGCGGTCTGCCGAGTACACAATTCCCTGTAATTCATTCTTAGCATTGCCTTGTGCCTTCTTCGGTAACTTATCCAGCACGTTTCGCACTTTGTGATTCCAGCAACGCTGCTCCAGCGCATCGGGAAAGACAGCATTCAAGGCTCCCCAGATGCCCAGGTGACCATCGCCCACTACCAGCCGGGGACAGTTCAGACCGCGTCCTTTGAGGGAACGCAACAGGTCGGACCAGCTTTCGGTAGATTCGCGATACCCGGGCTCCACCGCCAGGATCACCTTCCGCCCATCGCTTAATGCGCCGATCACCACCAGCAGCGCCGCCTTAGTTTTCTCCAGACCAGCCTTGATGTATACTCCGTCAACCCACATGTAGACCAGTCTCAGACCTTTGAGACTGCGCCGCCGCCACTCTTCCCATTCAGCTTGCCAGCTCTCCTTGAGTCGGGCTATCGTACTGGCGGAGATGGGCGCCTCTTCTCCCAACAGACCCCGTAGCGCCAGGTCAAAATCACCTTGCGCCAGACCGTGCAGGTAAAGCTGTGGTAAAAGCTGATTTACCTCTTTCGTCCTTCTGGCGAACAACGGCAATACCCGGCTCTTGAAACGCTCCGCCAGACCTCTGACCCTGGGCCGGCGCACGGTAATGGTCCCACAGCCCAGCGTTAGCCTTCGCCGCTTGCCGTAGCCATTCCGGTACGCCCGCGAAGCATCCAGTCCCTCGCGCCGCTCGGACTTGCCGCGCCCCAACAGCTCTGTTATTTCATCTTCCAGTAGAGCCTGGATGAATTCCCTCACCTTCACCCGCACCATCTCTTCGAGATAATCCCAGACTTTACTTGACGACTCCGGCTTCCCTGTGGTTTGCTTTCCCATGGTGGTGGGTACCCTCCTTCTGTTTGTTTCATCACTAACAGAAAGGGTACTCGCTGCCGCTAACCATTTCCACACTTTTTGATGATACCTCTGGTATCACTGGTCTACACAATTAGTTTAAATTCAAGTTCAAAAGTTCTGCCTAATGTCACCCTATCTCCACCAAGGGTATTAATAGGCAGAACTCCCACAGATTCCATCTTCTTCCCATAAGTCGGCATTGGTATATTGTACTCTATTTTGGCTTTATCGCCGTCTATCGTTATTCTTTTCACGAACGACCGGAGAAAGGTTTTACTCTGAGTAAAATCCGCTTCTTCCAAAAGATTGTACAAATCTTGAGAATATGCCTTAACCTTCTCGATTTCCAGGTGCTGCACGCCCTGTAACACTTCATCAGCTTCCATCTGTACTTTGGTTTTACTCAAGTCGTTCTGTCTTGATTTTAGTTCTTTTATTCGTGGTGACAGATCGTCTATACTAAGTTTTCCTGTTTCAAGCGCATCATACAGCTTGGACAACCGGACTCCGACATCATCCAGTTCAAGGTCAATGGCATCACGCTTATCTTTAAGCATGCTATTAGCTGAATCCAGTTCTTCATTCATTTACGAGTTTTACAAGGGTTGTCTCCGATTTAAATGTTTTAATAGAAATATCATCAAGGCTATATTAGTCAAGCAACTCAGGTGTCTCAATAAGTAAACTGTGAGTTCATCAAGAGAGTGTAGATAGCGAGTTTCGCGAGGATGGAACAAATAAAATCAAACTTAGTTAGGCTCTATGAGATGGAAGAGGAGGAGATATATCGGGAGTTTTACAGGGCCATCCTTCCATCAAGAGTACCTATCGAGTTATTAGAGGTTTCAAGTAGTTGCAATATTACTACTCTGAGGCAAGGAGTATCAAAGTTTTCTCCTGATGTTGTTCTGCTAGGCATCAAGAAGCTTGAATTAGATATCATCAGGGAACTTGAACGTATTCGTATGGACTATCCTAAAATTGGGATAATTCTTTTGTTAGAAGTCTGTAGTTCTCAAGATATCCAGTTATTACGTAAGCTGGCGCTAATAGGGAACGGGGGCATGGCACTTTTCGTGAAACAATCATTAGCCCAATTAGACCGTTTATGTAAAGCTATCCCGGCGGTTAGTCAGGGACAGGTTATCCTTGACCTTCCGCTTGCCATGTTTACATTCGCCGAAAAACAGGAGTCTCAAATCCTAAAAAAATTCACTCCTAGGGAATTAGAAATTCTGAACTTGCTTGCCCAAGGGAACACGAACGCAGCAATAGCGCAAGTTCTTTACATCGATGTTAAGACAGTAGAACACCATTTAAATTGTATGTATGCTAAGTTTAAGGAGGAGCCTGAATTTAGTGGCAAGCACCTCAGAGTCAGCGCAGCGAAACTCTACCTGGAAGCTATGGAAGGGTTCGCTTTAAAGAGGGATTTGCTAGTTCGTAGTTAAATAGAGTCGGGATAACTTATGTCAGGCATGGAATGAATTAAGGGATAAAGTGGTGTTCAAGATATCGAAGAGCATATAAAACGGATAATACTGAAACGCGTGTTATTTCTTCAAAAATCCCAATATACTAGGTTGTTGATAAATTGTAGCTTTTCCTTTCAATACAATTCAATACAATTTATCTTTTTGTGCAAAGGATTAACCAAAACATCGTCTCGTTACCTTTTCACGATCTCCATATGAAATAGGAGAAATGTCGCTCCTGGATCAACGCGTTTAGCTACGACTTTGTCGCTTCCTCCAAATACAAGCCAGTTACCGTTTGTCGTAATCGAGTGATATTTTTGGTGGAAACAAGGAGCGGAGGGAAATGCCATCATAGTCACTTTGGAGTGCTGAATACTCTGGCAATATTTTAGTTAAGGCAGTTACTCCCAGGTATGTAATCCTCTTTTTAGCATACCCGGCGATCCATCTTCATTCAGTACCACTTCTCAGTAGGTATGCCCAGCCGGGCTACTTCACTTGGTGAAGCTGTGTATTGTCTGCGGAGTTTAGCATCTGAACTGGGAGGTCTCGACTGGGGGGCTATCATTAAGTGGAACTGAACCGGTCAAAGCCTTTGTTATATGGGGTAAACCAGTTAGTCCCAGACTCAGGTTGAGAGTCTGAATTAGCCTCATTTGAGGGGTACCCTGAGACTCTGGCTGAAGCTAAAATTTCAGACTCTGACGAGAGTCTGGTGAGACCCTGGGAAGCTAAATATTCAGACCCTGACCGGACTCTGACTAGACCCTGACGAGAGTCCGACCAGACCCTCGGAAGCTAAAATTTCAGACCCTGACGAGACCCTGGAATGAGGGTCTAAGAAAGAATAGCTAATCAGTGGCCGATGAGCTTAGTTTTTTCATCTTAATGACCCGCAACATAAAAACAATAGG
Source organism: uncultured Chloroflexia bacterium (assembly GCA_963796365.1). GTDB lineage: Bacteria > Chloroflexota > Dehalococcoidia > Dehalococcoidales > RBG-16-60-22 > RBG-13-51-18. The sequence goes on along the minus strand of CAWCLJ010000004.1, from coordinate 1,299,076 downwards.
CGTCTTTAATTGTCGGATGATGGTTGGGAGAGTGGGTGATATGAGACCCTCATTACCCCAAATTTATTACAGGTAAACAAACCGACATTTCAAAAAGTGGTAGCTTAGAGCTAACGACACGCTAGCTTTAAAACGTATGTGAAATATAAAAAGACACTCTTTCGCTGGGTACGATTGACTTCATAGACACAAGAATACTTCCTTCATGGGTCTACTTGTATTGAAAGAGTTAACAATAAATATAAATTGTTAAACAAAAAGAGGAATCCATTTGTATTTAAGATAATATTAGTAATCGAAAAGTTCTTTTACTGGAATGCCAAGGGCCTTAGCTATGGCATGTATATTATTCAATGAAACGTTACGTTCGCCCCGTTCTATCGATCCGATATAAGTCCGATGTAAACCGCATTGATCGGCGAATTCTTCTTGAGACCATCCTTTTAATTTCCTGAGCTTCCTAAGTCTATTGCCAAACTCTTCCTGGATATTCTTATTCTTCCTCATACGTAAAAATCTTAGTTGAGTGCATACGATGAGTCTACAGACACTATATAGCAAACAGCTACGAAACTAAGCCCCGGTTATTGTTTAGAAGAATTAAATAAAATTTGACGTCTAGAAAGAATTATAGCAAAATGATGACACTATATAGCATTTACCTTGAAAATGGTGAGAATACCGGTTAAAAAGTTATCTCCGGATTAGATTAATTGGATCTATAGAAAAAGGAAAAATTCAAAGGTAATAAAACTCTAATTAGTTGGACAGACATGTCTCCAAAAATATTTTCCCCGATTAAACAAGTTGAATGCCCGATTTGCAAAAGCATGATCGACTTGAGTTCCGTTAGGAATCAGCTATATCAACATATCAAAGATAGCCATAAGGATGAACCATTAGTATCGATTGCTGAATCTAAATATAAAGAATTGAATCTGAGCATACCAATGAACTTAAAGACACTGTCTTTTGATGATTTAGCAAGGGCATTATCAGATGTCTGTAAATACTCTACCCGTAAGAAAGGATAGAGAGCAAGGCACAAATGGTCGCTTTTCATGTCGGCGGGATATTAAGGTAACAGTGAGGGTAACAAATTAGCGACATTGAATAACTGGTTGATATCAGGCTTAGTGACATGGTCGTATCTGAACCCGTTAATCACTTGACGACATCACGCGTTGATTCATGTGTTGTGGCATATAAGGGACAATCCGATAGAACATGTGAATACTCCTTGTACCGTATTTCCCTTTTTATGGAGATAAAATGAAAGCTCAAATAGTAGCTTCTTTTGATGCCATCACTCTCTCGGAGTTCAAGTATGCCCTGCAAAAACTCAACGATGTTGAGCAGGAGTGCCCCTCAAGAATCAAGGTATTTCTCTTGGTGATAGCGGAGGAATTGAGTACTGAACAGGTTGCGGAGATTTTTGGAGGTATAAAACCTCCATTTAAATATATTAAGAGAATCACTCGCTCATCATCTTTGGCATCAAACCAAGATATCAATAAGGAAAAGCATAAACAAACAAACTAAAGAAGCCAAGGCAGAAGTAAACTCCGGGCAAGTAACCTTGGCTAACAGTTTATCGTAGAAAGCGCCTATTGTGATTATACAGAGTCTTAGGGTTGCTTTTTCAAGATGAACTTTAATAACAGTAAGCCAGCAAACGTGTGTCCCCTGCTAAAACATTAGTCAACCAACCGACAAAAATTTACGAACAGCACTGGGGCCAATGTCGGTCATAGATCAACGTAACTGCGCCCGTTTTGTCGGTTTGCCACGCTTGCGGTTTGTTTATATTGTCGGAGCAGTTTTAGAATTTCTAAATGGTGCAACAAACCCTCGGCGAGAGTCTGACTTATCCCTTACTTTTTGCGTATCTCGGTAAAATCGGCCGCGTGTTCGGGATGAAATCGGCCGGGTGTTCGGAGCAAACCGGCCACCCCCTGGCAGCGCCGGACTAAGGTACAGTTTAGCTCACTTTCTCATCGCTTTCAATCTCCTTCGACTTCGCTCAGGACAAGTCCTCCTTCTTCTCAGATTTAGTAACCGGTCTCCTGGTACGCATGGAATCGCCTCTCATCTCGATCTTGTAGGCGTTGTGCAGCAGCCGGTCGCAGACGGCATCGGCCAGCGTGGGGTCGCCGATGTTGGGGTGCCAGTCTTTAACCGGGCACTGGCTGGCGATAATGGTCGCTCCTGTCTGGTAGCGGTCCTCGATTACCTCCAGCAAATCTCTCCGCTCGCCGTCTACCAGCGGGGTAAGCAAGAAGTCATCGATAATTAAAAGCTGTACCCGACTTAGCCTGGCGAGGGCTTTGAGATGAGAGCCATCTCCGCGTGACTGCTGCAGGGATTCAAACAGCCGGGGAGCGCGTACATAGAGCACGGTATAGCCGGCACGGGCGGCGGCGTTGCCCAGGGCGCAGGCGATAAATGACTTACCGACGCCGGTCGGACCGCTGACCAGTACGTTACGATGGGCGGTTATCCACTGGGGATTAGCCAGTTCCAGCATTACCTGCCGGGAAATTCCGCGGGGTGCGCCGTAGTCGATATCCTCCAGGGCGGCTTCCTGGCGGAGCTTGGCCTTCTTGAGCAGCCGGTGGAGCCTTAAATTGTCACGGTACAGTTTTTCATCCTGCACCAGCAGCCCCACGAATTCGTCATGGGACAGTGCCGCCTGTTTAGCGTCAGCCAGCCTTTCCTCAAGGCTCCGCGCCATACCGTATAGCTTTAATGAGTGCAGGATAGACATAGTCTGTTGATTAAGCACAGCTTGTTACTCCTTTCATTGGTAATATTCCTGTCCCCGGATATTCTGGTGCGGCGGCAGTCCCGACAGGCTGTGCTGCTCGCCGTTATCCGGCTGGCGGTCGAGCCCGGCGGACAGGATGGCCTTCAGCGACCGGTAAGAGCAGGTCTTAAACTTGAGCGCCCGGCGCGCCGCCGCTTCGACACGCACCGGTTCGTAATCACGGGTCAGGTTAATGATACCCAGGCATGCCTTGTAGCCCTGCTCCGGGTAAGGGCGGCCGGCAAGGACTGCTTCCACCAGCCGGGCGGTAGCCTCTCCGGTCTTGCCCGCCCACTGGATAAACCGGGCCGGGTTCCACTCGGCGTAGTAGCGGTGTGACAGCGGCATGTGCTCCGGGAGCGTGGTGTAGCCGCCTTTGGCATAGGACCGGGTATGGGCGGCGACGCGCTCACCCTTGTGGAAAGCTTCGATAATCGCCGCGGTTAACCGGATGTCCAGTCTCTCATGTAAAAGCTGGTAAGGCACGCTGTAATAATGATGATCTACTTCGATGTGGTAATTGAGCTGTACCCTGGCCTTATACCATTCGGCATATTCGTAGGGTCTCTGTGGTAGCGGTAAAGTATTGGGCCGGTCAGTAGTTTCAAACAGCTCCCGGCGTGACTTCTTGAGCTTTTTCAGGGGACGGCTATTAAGACGCTCCAGGCACTCGCGGATAGCGGCATTAAGCTCGACGAGGCTGTAGAAAGTGCGGTGGCGTAACACCGCCAGTATCCACCTCTGGGCGATGAGCACGCCGCTTTCGACTTTCGCCTTGTCCCTGGGTTTCCGCGGACGCGCCGGCAGCACGGCGCAGCCGTAGTGCTCGGCCATGTCTGCGTAGGTCGGATTTAACTCAGGCTCGTACTTACAGGCTTTGCTGACGCCGCTCTTGAGATTATCCGGTACCAGCACCCGGGGTACACAACCAAAGTACTCGAAAGCCCGCCCGTGAGAGCCGATCCAATTCGGTAACGTTTGCGACAGGGTGGCTTCGGCATAGGTGTAGTTGGAAGCTCCCCAGACGGCGACAAATAGCTGGGTGAGCATCAGCTCGCCGGTAAGCCGATCGACGATAGACAGTCCATCGGAGTAGTCGATGAATAATTTCTCGCCGCCGCGATGCTCCTGGCGCATGCAGTAATCGAGCTTTTTCCGCCACCGCCAGTAATGCTCGCAGAACTGGGTGTACTGGTAGCCGTCCGGGTGTTTTTCTTTATACTCCAGCCATAACTGGGAGAGCGTCAGGTTGAATTTACGGTAGGTACGTAACTCATTGTAAATGTGCTCGCAGTCCGGCGGTGGACGTTTTACCGAGCTTGGTATGTGCTCGGTGGGAAACAGGCGCTCTTCGAGCTGGGCCTCGGCCATGGCTGACGCTTCCGGCCAACTCAGCCTGGCGGCCGCTGCTCTTCTGAGATAATCGGCTACCGTGCTCCGGGAGACCTGGCAGCTCCGTGATATCTCCCGCTCGCTGATGCCGCAGTCTAATTTTAAACGTAGAATCTCTTTGATCTTGCGCACGGACAATCTCCTGTTGGCCATGAATCACCTCCAACGGTGATTCTATGCCATCGTATTGTCCGACGCCGCTCCAATGGGGGGTGGCCGATTTGCTCCGAAAGGGTGGCCTACTTTACTCCGAAAGGCCGGCTGATTTGCTCCGAAAAGGTGGCCGTTTTAGTCCGAGAAATGCAAAATAGTCGTGGGTGATGAAGCAGCGGCTCCGAGTTTGCACAAAACGATGTTGTGCAAACTCGCATTTTCTATTTCTATTATGTAAGTAACACTAGCTTTAGAAAAACCCGAAAACGGTTTGAATAATTATTGCTTTGAAAACATACGTGATATAGGTAGCTTCTACAAAAAGATAGACGTATCAATACTTGTTGGGATCAAAGTTAATTGTCGAGGTCGCTTATTCTCTTCATGTCATATGTAATTGGCTTAGGTTAGAACCCCTTGTTACGATATCAAAAATGGTTTAATATTAGGTCATGAGTCTTTGCATTGGAGTCGTTACCCCTGAAGGAATTATTGTAGCCGGGGACAGTAGACAAACACAATTCGTAGCAACTGTAAATCGTGTTGGATCTGACAGCGCCATCAAAGTATTCGAACTAACAGATACTGTGCTCGCTGCCACTGCCGGATGGGCTTTTCTGCAACCACAAGGATCTACAGTACAAAGAAATATCTCGAGCTTAATTGAAGACTTTAAACCTACTATTCCCGTTGGATCAAATATACAGACGATTGTTAAACTGATTTGGACCTATTTTAATACTCTTTATCAACAACATATCGCTCAACAGCCATCCACGGCAGTCCCCTCTGGGCAAATTGCCATAAATTTTATTGTTGCAGGGTACGATCCTGGATCCCAAATAGGAATGCTTTTTTCTGTTGAAGTGCCTTCTCCAGCGGCACCAATGGCAGCTGTGAGATCTTCTCATAGTCCGGGACCATGGTGGATTGGTCAAGTTGATGTTGTAGCTAGAATCATAAATGGTTACGATTTTAGAGGATTAAACCTTCCGTTCATACAAGCAGCTAATCAAACTGGAATTGCAACGGCGCAACTCAGTGGACTCTCTTATATCATTTACTACAATACAATGACCGTTCAAGATGCCATAGATTTTGCAGTTGGAATGATTCAGATTACTATAATAATTCAGAAATTTACTGCTGGTATTGCCTCACAATTAGGCGCAGTGGCAGGAGTTGGTGGTGATATCGATATCGCAGTTATTCAACCTGGCAAGGTTATCAAGTGGGTTCATCGAAAAGAACTCCATATTTAGTTCAGCTTGTTCAGTTTTCCTGAACAAGAAATACAATTTGATCTTTAAGCTCCTTTTAAACAACAAAATGACGGATTGTGTGTTTTTGGCAAGTACAATGGGTCCCACTTTCGGTGTCGCTGTCAAGGGAAAATGTCAGGATTAGCTGTTAAGCGATTCTGTCAGTAACAAGTTATCATTTTCGCTCCAATCAGATTGATGCCATGCTTGCCAAACGCCCGGTTCCATAAGTTACGGGGCTCACCGTCGACCTGTACTTTCTCACGGTTTTACGACTCATACTGAGCACCTTAGATATAGCTCGGATTGAGAGTCCGCGACTCTCGGCTTCTCTAACGGCTTCCCATCGAGTCTTTTGGCGGGAAGTGGGTTTTCGACTAAAAGGTGAATTGGCTGTTATTCTTTGTGTTGGGCCTTCCTGCCTCAATATTCTATCCAGCCATTCAGGAATAGAGCCTGGTTCATAAGCAGACTCCGGGTTGTTGGCACTGAAATAGTGTGGTCTTGGCGGTGCCTCACGTGTATTGATTACTCTCCCTTGCCTGCTCACCTCTAGGTTGCCATCGGGATACTCTCTCAGTTCAACTCTCATCCCGGCGTAGCTACGTCGAACCGGTTCCGGCAGCAGTTGCAGTGTGCGCCAACGATATCTGACCGTATTGTCTTTGGCCACTTTACGGGAATACCGGCAGCAAACTATTGCCTTCATGTTAAGTTCCGAACCAACAGGACGGTACGCGGGTTCCGTTTGCCGCGGCGGCACTCCAAAACGCTTATTGAATCGAGGAAGGTAATCGGCTAGGACACGGTTAGCGTCATGCATGTTCTCGGCACGGGCTAGTCGTAGTTCAGATACTAGCCGGTCCTGAAAGGTGCCAGCCATCCTTTCTATCCGGCCCTTAGCTTGGGGACTTCTAGCAACTAACATTGATATGCCAAGCTCCTTCATCGATCTGGGAAATTGGGTCTGTACTTTAACGCTTTTCTTTGTCTTTGATTGGAACGTCATGTGGTTACGGTCGAACACAGCATGTCGGTCGGTGTAAATCGCCATTGGAATACCCCGGCGTTTGATAATGCCTTCTATCAACATGAAGTAGCCACCGGTATCTTCTTGCTCGCGAAAGAGCGCATATGGCACTGTTCCGGTGGCATCGTCTACCGCCAACAATAAGGTGAGCCACGGTCCTCGGCCCTCCAACCAGTCGTGGTAGCTGCCGTCCATCTGAATCAACATACCGTCGTGCGACATGCGAGGCCGACGGCTACGATACCTGGTTGGTCGGCGGCGATGATGGCTGTACAGTCCTTCACTTACCAGGATATTGCGAACTGTGGACCTGGATAGCGAGATGCCTTCTTTTTCCGATAGGATCTCCGTGAGGTGGGTGTGGTTGAGACCGGCATAGGTAGTACGGGCTAGGTCTAAGACTTTGTTCCTGATTTCACAGGAAGTAGCATTGGCTGGTTTCAAGCCTCTGTTACCATGGGCGATCGCCGACACACCTTCTTTCCGGTATGCTCCCAGCAACCGCCAAATTTGGCGCTCACTCAGCTCCAGTATGCGAGTTGCTTCATCGACCGTCATCTGTTTTTCCAGAACTCGATTCAGAATGGTTATCCTTGGTAGTTCTATCTGTTTCAATGTCAGTTCCTTCTTCATGACTGACATTTTCCCTTAACAGTTAGCTACTGACAAGATCGTATAACATCAACACCGTTTATCTCATTATTGGTTCCCTATTAGTATGCCACGCACAATTGTGCAGGGTGTGGCGATAAGATATTCGGATGATAAAGCATATAATCGCACTTATGCTCTAATGAATACCAAGCTGTCAACAAGTACTACTTTGGATTCTTTGTTTCATGGTTTTTGAAATAGGGTTCCAGAAAAAATGGCTTAAAACCCAGACTGAGAAAAAAGTCAGAGCCATAATTATTAGTAATGCTACCCAATTAGATTGATTAACCGTAATAAGTGTAGCTAAGAGTATCAATAACATAGAAAATGAAAGGAAAGCCGCCCAGACTTTGTCGGGAGACAGAACTTGGTCCCACGGAAATTCACGTGGTTTTGGAAAACTTAATATCTCGAATACTCTATTTTCAGATTGATATGCGTTTGCTAAGGGGGCTCGTGTCCAACGTAAGAAAGCCGCCAGCTTGACATCAACATCACCGGTCTGCCCCAACAGGATTAGACGTTTCCAGCGAAATCCACCTAACACCACTAAAAAATACAATGGAAGCCCAACCATTAGTCCTAACAAGATCATATACGTTGCGATTTGTACTAGAATTCCATTCATGGATACTTCTAGATGTGGTAATACAAATCTACTTAAATATGTAGTGAATAACGGAGCAAATATAGCCCATAACCATCCCGCTAACTTTGGTAACACCGATTTTTTAGTTGCGAACCGCTCGTTGTAGTCACGTAGTTTTTTTATTATTGTATCGAGCCGTTCAGAGGCATTTGTTTCGTTATGCCGATATCCAAGATATTCTATTTCCAGCCGATTAGCAATCGTGCCTAACTTTGAACGGATGTGGGACCTTAGATACATTCTCGCGATGGAGCGAACCGCAAACCTAGAACTGGCCCAGTCTGGCTTTATTATTTTCCGCTTTGAGATTCTCAGAACCTTCTTGCCCTTCACTTTAATTGTTTTAGAAATTTCAGAATGTAACTCATTTATTGGCACAGCACCATGTCCGGGAAGCAACTCAACTGCATGTAACGCCTGGCGGTAACATTCCATAAGTTCGTCCAATACGGACTTAAAAATATCGATGTCAAGCTGATCCCGGTAATCCCGTTTCAACAACTTAGCCATATTGGTTATATTATACTGCGACGGCACTCTATTGAAATAACGCGCAATTTCTAATATACAAAAAGCTTTCCCAGTTCCGAAGTGAGTGCTATACTCTGTTTGGGATGGAGAGAATACGAAGATCAATATTAGCAATCCTGGTCATAGGTACACTTTCGCTTGGGGCTTGTGCTCCATCCGTACCTACACAGGCCATAGAAAAATCGTCACCAACGTTGACGGCCTCAAGTACTTTACCAGTTAGTCTTGCTCCAACCCCTGCACAGACTACAAATCCGACACCCACGACTGAGCTAACACTTGAAATTGTCTCCGTGACTTCCCCAGTACTGCCTGGACATAATGCCACTTTGGTGGCAAAAACCGTACCTAGAGCGAATTGTAGCATTACTGTGAATTACAAAAGCGGCCCGAGCAAAGCTCAAGGACTTTCGACCAAGGCAGCAGATAGCAGTGGCTCTGTTTCATGGACTTGGATGGTAGGCACTAGGACGACCTCCGGGTCCTGGCTAATAGTCGTTACTGCAAGCTTTGAAGGGAAAAACGTCTCACAAACCACCTATTTCACTGTGCAATGAGATTGCTAACATTTCCTGTAGTTGCACAAAACTGACAATCCAGCTTCATCTCTGACTTCCGCTGGTGCGACCTCCCGTTATGTATCCTCGAAAAGCTATTGACAAACGATTATCTCAACATTAAAATAATACTAATTAACTAGTTAATAATAAAGAGGCAACATGCCGAAAAAGGACCAACAAAGAGAACGAATCAGCGGCGAAGAGCGGAAAGCGAAGATTATAGATACCGCGTTGACACTTTTTGCCGAAAAAGGATTTGCCGCCACCCGGACTCATGAAATAGCCGAGGCGGCCGGTATCAGCGGTACTCTTATCTTTCAGCATTTCAAGACAAAAAAGGAACTTATTAGAGCGGCGTTAGCGGTGTTATTTCACCGGCACCCGATTAACAACGAACTGAAAACAAGCCTGGAGGAAGCTAGCGATGATGCCGGCTTTTTCCGGGCTATTGCGCTACATCTCATCAAACACAACCAAGAAGACCCCAGAATCCTGAAGTTGGCGATTCACAGCTCGCTTGAAGGCATCAATTTCGGAGAGCTTACTCACGTCGATGAAACACCAATGCTTGGTTTGATAGTCGAACACATCCGTAAAAGGATCGATGAAGGGACCTTTGTCAAAACCAATACCGAAATAGCGGCACGACTGTTTGTAGAAACAGTTTACATGTATATAACTGATCAAGCAGCATCTATAAGCGGCTCACCAATGCCTTTTTCTGATAACGAAGTGGTTGAGACCCTTGTCTCGATATATTTGTCTGGCTTTCTCAAAAGATAAGACCGAATTACACAAGGATTGTATTATAAAGCTTATTATTTTCATAAATATCTTACTAACAAATTAGTAATAATCTAACTTCAGTAATTGAAAGGAGATTAGTTGATGGAACAAAGTAAGGGATACCGGAGAAGATGGATCGCACTCGGCTTTTTAACGCTTTCACTATTGATTATCTCAGTGGATAACACTGTGGTGAACATGGCCATGCCGGCGATTGCTAAAGATCTTGGAGCCAGTGCCAGCGGGCTTCAATGGATTGTGGATGCCTACATCCTGGTTTTTGCAGGGTTATTGTTGACCACCGGTTCGATTGGTGACCGTTTAGGTCGAAAAAGAGTACTGCAGGTTGGTTTGGTGATATTTGGCTGCTTCTCGCTGGGTGCTGCACTTGCCAGGTTCACGGATAACCTTATTGCCATGCGGGCATTGATGGGTGTGGGTGGTGCTACTATTATGCCGTCTACCCTTTCGATTCTGACTGCCACGTTCCTAAACCCGAAAGAGCGTGCTCAAGCCATTGCCATATGGACAGCGGTTTATGCGCTTGGAATGGGTATCGGGCCGCTCATTGCAGGGGGCCTTCTGGACCATTTCAGCTGGAGTTCAATTTTCTACATCAATATACCTATCGTGGTCATCGGACTCATCGGTGGGCAGTTTTTCATCGAAAACTCCAAGGCCGAGAACCCGAGGAAAACCGATGTCCCTGGCGTCATTTTCTCGATTGCTGGGCTTTTCTCCCTAGTGTATGCCATTATCGAGGCAGGGATGGATGGCTGGACGGCCCACAACGTGTTGTTCGCCTTCGGACCAGCGGCCGTTCTGTTGACCCTTTTCGCCTTATGGGAGGCCCGCGCCAGGAATGCCATGCTCCCACTAAACTTTTTCAAGAACATGTCGTTCACCGGAGCCAACATGGCCTTGACATTTGTTGCATTCTCTTTGGTGGGGTCTTTTTTCTTTCTGGGCCAATATCTGCAGTCTGTACAAGGTTATGCTCCGCTTCAAGCAGGAGTACGCCTGCTACCTATGGCAGGGACGGCCTTTGTCGCCGCCGCGATGTCGGCCATGGTTGCCCAGCGGATTGGCACCAAGTATACCGTCGCCCTTGGCACCATTATTGCAGCTATAGGCTTTTTCTATTTCTCCCGGATTCTTACAGTGACCACCGATTACGGTCAGATTGCACTCGGCCTTTGTATCTCGTCCCTTGGTATCGGTCTGGTGATGAGCCCGGCAACGAACTCTGTCATGGGATCAATCCCCGTTAGTCAAGCCGGCGTTGGCTCAGCCATGAACGACACGACCCGCCAGGTCGGCGGCGCCCTTGGAGTGGCGGCACTTGGCACCCTGATGAATTCCACCTATTTAGCCAACATTAATAAAGTTAATTGGCCTGTTCAATTGCCGGCACAGGTTATCCAGCTAATTCACAACAGCGTCCAGGGGGCCCAAATTGCCGCCCAAAATGTTCACGACATTCAGTTGTCAGCGATGATTAATGATGAAGCCAGAACGGCATTTACATCTGGCGTAGCACATGCATTGGTGGTAGCGGCAGTTGTTATGGCGGTGGCCGCGGTAATTACTCTTGTTATTTTACCGGTGCGGGTACATCCTCCGAAGCAAGATGACTAATTGACCTAATTCCCAAAAAAGACACCAGATATATCGTAAAAAGGAGGATAAATTGGTGATGTTCGCACTTACTAATGGTCTCATAATAATTTGAACCCACAAATTACTCTCGTTACAACCCTCTCCCATGCTCGAAATGCCTTAATTCGAGGCTAAAGAGTGCATCCATTTAATTATGCGACCATTATTAATTATTAATTCACGATATTTGCGTATCGACACGATAATAGGGAAAAATCATAAACAATGAGCTTAACTAAAGTAAAAGGAGAATATCAGGAATGAAAATATTAGTATTCAATAGCAGTCCCAATAAGGATAAGGGCAACACGGCTCTTATCCTCAATCCCTTCCTCAAGGGGATGAGAGAAGCCGGAGCGGAGGTGGAGTTATTCTATACCATGGATCTGAAAATCAATCCCTGCCAGGGCGAGTTTAATTGTTGGCTGAAGACGCCTGGTCAGTGTTTCCAGAAGGATGATATGCAGATGCTGTATCCCAAATCGGGTGCGGACGTGACGGTATTTGCCAGCCCTTTGTACGTGGATGGGATTAGTGGGCCAATGAAGAACCTGATTGATAGAATGATACCCACGTTGCAGCCATTTATCGAGTTGCGTAATGGTCATTGTCGACATCCCAGGCAGGAGATTACAGGCAATAAGAAACGCAAGGTAGTGCTGGTATCCAGTTGTGCCTTCTATGAAATAGATAATTTCGCGTTGCTGATAGCGCATGTGAAAGCAATGTGCCGGAACTTGGACTGTGAATTTGCTGGTGCACTCCTCCGGCCCCACAGTAGCGCTTTAAAGACAATGCTGGACATGGGCGCACCGATAAAAGATGTTCTGGAAGCAGCGGAAGAGGCCGGACACCTACTGGTAAAGGACGGGAAAATATCCAAGGAAACGCTGAGCATTATCAGCCGTTCACTCATGCCACTCGAGATGTTCATGCAAAGAACTAATCAATATTTCAAACAGACACTTGAAGTAGTCGATAAAAAATAACCACATCACCCATCTCACCCAAAATGCTCTTGCACTCACCAACGTAACTAAATTCCGTATACCAAAACGGTAAGTAATGAATTGTATTTTTGTTAAATGTCTTCGTATTGAACAACAACTCAATTTGTTAAATAAATGAGACGTTTGCATAGAAGGTTAGATGTCCCGTAACTTCACCTAGCAGAAAAGCTAAAAGGTATTAAGTAATCGTACGCATGGCTGGATATACATCCCCATGTTTGATTAGGATTGAAGTCTTGCTATTATTGCTCCGCAATGAATATGCAGTTCTAATTTATGATATAGTTTCTAGATGCATATAAATTTATTATTCTTTTGTTATCGAGACGGCAAAGCTGCCATTCACTGAGAATTGTTACATCCAATGCTTTATAAAAATCGATTGCAGGTTTATTCCAGTTAAGAACCATCCATTCAAAACGTTCACAATCATTTTGAATAGCAATCTCTGCCAAATAAGACATTACGGCCTTGCCAATTCCCTTCCCACGAAATTCAGGGCTTACAAACAAGTCATCCAACCAGAAACCGCGCTTTCCGACCATTGTCGAAAATGTAAAGAAATAAACTGCATAGGCAATTGGCTGTTCATTAACAAAAGCTAATAGAGTATATGCTGTAGGATGATCAGAAAAAAGAGATTCTCTTAAAATCTCCTCTGTTGCACGAACTTGCAGTTTCTCAAATTCCGCCATAGACTTAATAAACGACATTATCAAAGGTGTATCTTGGACGGTACCAGCACGAATCTCGATTTCTAAATTGTTTTGAACAAGTTTCATTCTTCTATCTCCAATTTGAGGCTTAGGTAAGCAGTATTATGGTTACTAGCAATGATGAAGCGCAAATTACGGATTTAATATATCATACCTGATGTGATGACTTAAATAGAAATGCACGTATGAAAGGGCAAACTCATTGTGTTTGTGCACCAGTGATTTTCATTTAATAGAAAAGTTAAAAGGTATTAGATAATCGTACGCATGGCTGGACAATAATCCCAATGTTTGTCTGGTGGTAACAAGATAGCGGAATGTTACCCTCTTGGAATTGTATGTTAGAATATCAACGTCATGATTGTGTACAACTAAACATCAAAAAACGAGGTTTAGTTTATTAATGAGTATTATTTTAAATATATTGGGTGGTATATTTGCGGGTTTGTTTGCAACCGGAATTTATGAATGGATAAGAAAACCAAGATTGAGTATGAGCCTGCTTCCTGAGATGAGCCTTTCGGCTGGCCCAAATTCTTCTTATAAAGCAACTAATCATATTCGTGTTATAAACCGACCTCTGCCTTGGTTATTCGGGAGTCTCCTTCCCAGCCAAGATGCTCATTCATGCTTTGCATGGATTACTCTTCCTGGCGATGAGAATACGACCCAAGGATCTACAACATCAACCTTTGACAGAGCCTACTGGGAGCGCTTGTTCCAACCTCCTACAGGATTCTCTAACAGTAACAAATTCTGGATGTCCTCGAATCTGAATGCGGGCCAATTCATAGATATAGCCAGTGGAGAGGCAGCAGATATTGCAATTATTGAAAAGATGACAGGAGACCCAAATTGTTTTATTTTGCCGTGGCGCGGTCAGATAAAACCTGGTAAACATTATTTTAGGGTTGATATTGGAAGTAACAATTCTTCCCACTTTTCAAAATGGTTTATTCTTGAAAATGTTGGAGTTGCGAATAATCCAAATGAATTCCTGAATAATCTTTTAATTCGTGAGATAAAAGCCTACGAAATTCCTCAATATTTGCTCCCTATTAGTTTATCTAAAAGACACAAGTTCTTCTCCAATCTTATTAATAAAATCAAATTTATCATAAAGAATTAACCAGAGGGCGGATTGGCTAATTCCGCAGGGCGATGTTATAATTCGGGCATTAGAAACACGGCGTGGAGGAGAGTCTGATGCCAGCGAAGAATCTCAGCAATCTTTTTACCTGCCCTGTGTGCCGAACAAGCAAGAAATGGGGCGAGATGGTCAAGCACGTTGCATATTCAGGCGATTCACCGCACCGAAACTGGCGGAAGAGTCATGGGTTTCCAGCCGAAATTGCCTTTGGTACCCTCAAGAAGTACGAGCCTTCTCTTCGAATTGCAGTAGTCGGCGAGTTCTCCCAATAGCTGCAAATTCACGTTTCTCGAAATCACATTCGTCCATTTTGTTTTAGAATCATTTTCTTTTCCAAGAATTCTATCCCCTTTGAAAAGTCGTTTTATTATTAGCTAGAATACCAGATTTTTGCTAACGGATTTGCTAACCAACTTGATAGCATGGGGTATCACCAGACAATATGAAACCCCATGATTATGCTTGTTTTTAGCTACAAGATGGTGCTATAATACACCCGAAAACATAGGGTGGGACCGCCTGCAAAGGACTGCAAAACCCCTATTCGGCGGTCCGAATCCGCCCGTCGCCTCCAGTTTCACTCCTCCCCAACCCCTCCCTCTTTTAACGCGCCTATGAAATCCAAAAAACTCAAGCGTGCTTTTTACGAACGGGACACCATTATAATTGCGCACGAGCTTTTAGGCATGCGTTTCGTCCGCAACTCTAAAGAAGGAACGTCCGCGGGCATTATCGTAGAAGCGGAAGCCTACATCGGCCCGCATGACGCCGCGTCCCATGCCTACCGGGGCAGGACCGGCCGTAACGATGTAATGTTCGGGCCAGGCGGCTATGCCTACGTCTATTTCATCTACGGGATGCACTATTGCTTTAATATTGTCACGCAGAAAGCCGGCTTTCCGGCCGCCGTGCTGGTGCGGGCGCTGGAACCTGTTGAGGGCATCGACCTAATGGCCCGCCGGAGACAGATTCCGCAAATCAATAATAAAGCCATGGTTAACCTGACTAACGGCCCGGCCAAGCTCTGCGAAGCGATGGGCATCGATAAGTCCCTTAACGGCGCCGATTTGTGCGGCGACGAGCTTTATATCACCGCCCCCGAAAAACCCGCCTCCTTTAATATCATCACCACGCCCCGCATCAATATCGATTATGCCGGTGAAGCGATTGAATATCCCTGGCGCTTCCTGATAGATGGCAACCAATTCGTGAGCCGGAAATAACCGGCGGCCCTGAATTCATCGGCTAAAATTCCAATCGTTATCATGTTCCGTAATTATCATTTGACACGGTTTTTACATTGTGCTAGGATATGCCAGCCCGGATAACCAGGTAAATACTTACACGCTTTTAGCGTGCAAAAAGCAAGGAGGAGCGATGAAAAAATATGTGGTACTACTACTCACGGCGGTACTAATTCTCGCCATCATCCTGCCATCACCGGTCCTGGCGAAAGGCCCCGATAAAGACAGCGGGGTCAAAGACGCCCTTATCCAGGGTGCCGACCATATGCTCACGCTTCAGGCAACATATTCCGGATACGAAAATTCGTGGGAATGGATTATCGGCTCCGGAAACAGTTATGAAAACGTCCAGGGTATTTCTGCGCTGGGCATGGTCTATGCCTGGGAAGCAACCAAAAACAACGCCTATCTTAAAGCGGCCATCGCCAGCGGCAACACTATGGTCGCCAGATATCAGGCCATGGTCGCAGACGGCGCTACCTGGGACGACCGACCGTACAGTACCGATATTGAATTCTTATGCCAGCTCGGCAGAGATACCCATAATTTCGTCTATCTAAAGACCGCCGTTGACTGGTACAAAATTATCACTGATAATAAATCCCCGGTACAGCTCGTAGACAGATATATCAGTATTACTCAAGGTAACCGGGCTTCCCTGGCCGGTTGGGACCTGGCATCGCAAATCCGTGCGGCAATGGATGTGGGCAACTGGGTGTATGCTAAAGCCATTGCCACGGAATTGATACGGCGGTCGGGCGATTGGGAGCATGTTCCCCTGGGCGGAGTCGATTATACGATTCTAAGCTACGGCAGCCTGCTCTGGGCCTTCGACCAGGTAAAAGGATTCGATAAAGTTATCCCCGGATATACCCAGGCCATCCTGGCGGCACAGGGGAGCGACGGTTCCTGGGATGCCGGTACGTTCCAAACCACGGCATATGAAATTCTCGGGTTGGAGACCGTGAACGGGAAGAATGTCCAGAACGCCATCAAATCCGCCGGGACTTTTCTGGTAAGCGGACAGGCTGATAACGGCGGCTGGGTCGAACCGGATGGAAACGAATACGGCGAAGATAACTCGGAGTGTCTGATGGCGTTAAGCTCGATGATAACAACCGGTAATCAATTCGGCATCTTCAAAGACTTCAGGAATTTCAGCCACAGTCACCAGGGCTTCAGCCGGAACTTCCACTCTATGCGATAGTTATCCCAGTTTTTTTAAAGAATTTGGGGGGTGCCTGAATTGCGCACCCCTCTTTTCTCCAATAAAAAAGGCTGCCTCGCGGCAGCCTCTTCAATCCGGCCTTGAATTAATCTACCAGAGCACCGGCTCCAGCTCGTCCTCGTAAACCACGATCTCCTTTTTCGCCTCTTTGTCCTTGCCGACTTTGATTTTATAGATATAGAAAATTTGCTCGCTGCGCGGGCTTATCCAGTAAAAGTTAGACACTTCCCCCGTCTGCCCGGCGTATTCATTAACGCTGCTTTCGCGCTGCGTAAGGCCGTTTTCATTCACCGGCTTGATGATGACCTTCTGGCCTTTGGCGAACCTCGGCTTGGTCGGCTGGTGTTGTATCGTCATGTTGCGCATAATAATACGAATTTTTGAATTTGTCAATACTTTTTACAAATTTTTTATAAATTTGCGGGTTTTTATGCAGAATCCATCGGTGAATACCCGCGAAACTGTTACGCCTGAAACTTTTCATCCGTTTTTATTTGTTTTATAATAGCAGCGGGTCTCATTTTCTTGAGGGTTTTCAGCCATTAAAACTGAAACTGTTTTCTCTGCAATCAGAGAAATTAACGAGACATTATCCCTTACCAATGAGCCGGAAAAACTGGTCAGTACGGCCCTGGATACACTTTCCCAAATTTTAAACATCGAATGCTGCTGGATACAGACTATCCGCGACCGTAAAAAACAGCTCCTTTCCCTGGCCGGCGACCGCGGTTTTACCGACAAAATGCGGGCGGAAGTGGCCTCGATGGACCTGACCCATGAATTCAGCGGGCAGATTATCGGGATGGGGAACAAAATCGTCATCCCCGACCTTAATAACGACGGCACATACGGCCTGCCTTCTTTCCGTGCGGCCGGCTATAAATGGCTGGTAGCGGTCCCGCTGATGACTTACCGGGCCTGGGGCCTGCTGGGTACCGCTTCAAAAAACAGGAAAATACTGGAAAAAGATACCGCCGACCTTATCATGGTAATTGCCGGGCTCATCGCCAACGCTTTAAGCAAAGCACACATGTCCGGCAGCTTTAACCGCCGCGGCAAACTGCCGGAAGTGGTCATGTTACAGCCGGATAAAATAACCCCGCTTTCAGACACTACTACGAAAACCCCGCCCGCTACCCCTCCCGTAGATTCCTCACCTCATTCACCCCTTCTTACCCTGAAGGAGGAAGAACATCTGATTATCGCCGTGGAAAAGAAAACACCGGCCGAGAAAAAACCCAAAAAACCGGTAGACCCGGTTTTTAATACCCATACCCGGAAAATGGAAACTTTCCGCAAAGCCCACGGGTAAAAAGGGAAACTCTAATATCTAAGAAACCTCTGAAAAAGGAGTCCCCAGTCCCCCAAGAATGGGGGGATTTAAAGCCTGTCCCGTACTTGACACGGGAGGGCTGATTCGGACTTATTCAGAGCTTCTCTAAATCCTAAAGAAATTCCAATTCCAAATTATAAAACTTAAAACATTAGTATTTTGTTTATTTGTGCTTGTTTCGGATTTCGTGCTTAGTGCTTAGGATTTCCTTCCCCTTCTCTCCCTCCCTTGACACTCTATGTATTACACCCTACAATATTTCTGTACGTGGCGGGATGGCGGAATTGGCAGACGCAGCGGACTTAAAATCCGCCGGCTTAAAAACCGTGTGGGTTCGATCCCCTCTCCCGCCACCAAAATGGGGTGCGTGTTATGCCGTGGTTTGTGGTTATCTTGAGTTATTTCGTCGGCTCGATTCCTACCGCCTACATCGCCGGCCGTCTTGGCACGGGGCACGATATCCGCAAAATGGGCGACCTCAACGCTGGCGCCGCCAATGCCTACCGCGAACTCGATCCTACAGCCGGAATTATTGTCGGCTCTATCGATGCAGTCAAAGGCTGCGTGGTAATCCTCATTGCGATGGCAGCTTCGATGTCGCAAACGGTCGTTTTATTCGCCGGGCTGGCGGCGGTCGTCGGTCATAACTGGCCGGTTTTCCTGGGTTTCCGGGGCGGGCGGGGCGTCGCGACCACTTTAGGAATACTGATGGTGCTGGTGACCATCCCTATGCTGATACTCGCGCTGCCGACAGTGTTAATTCTTATCTGGAGACGCAACGTCACCCCATCGATGGCTTTCCTTTTTATCGTCCTTCCGTTCGTAGACTGGGTCTTGAAAATTCCCGCGATTCTCATCGTTTACGGGATGGCCCTGCCGGCGCTGGTCGGCATTACCACCTGGTTCAGGACAAGGCCGAAAGCGTTAAAAAGGGCGTAGACGAAAAACTACCAACCAAGAAACCATAACTAAACGCCAGAAGTTGTCATCCCCGCGAAAGCGGGGATCCACTAAATGAAGGTAAAGAGTAATTGAGCTCAACGCTGGATTCCCGATCAGAGCCTGCCCCGTACTTGATACGGGGTCAGGAATGATAATATTTAATTTTGGTTATTGAAATTTGAGATTTGTTTGGAATTTGTATCTTGTATTTTGGTTATTTGACTTCCCGATACCTCCAGTTCGTTTGACTTATCTCCTCTTTTTGGTGCTAAATAGAAATGACATTTTATAGTTGTACTGCTTATATCAGGAGGAAACCCCATGAAAATCACCAAAGTTGAATGTATCCCGCTATCAATACCCTTCGCAAAACCGATGATAATGTCCGGTGGTGCGGTCACCAAGTCGGATGCCGTTTTACTCAAAATTCATACGGATGAAGGTATTACGGGCATCGCGGAAACCGGCGATACATCGCTCTGGTATATGGGTGAGAGCCAGGACTCCATTATGTTTAACCTGACACAGGTCTTCGGGCCGCAGATTTTACTTGGAGAAGACCCGTTTAACATCGAGACAATCGTGGCGAAGATGGACAAAGCCACGCGCGCCAACAATCACTCCAAAGCGGTGGTGGATTACGCCCTGCATGACCTGATGGGAAAAGCGCTGGGAGTGCCTGTCTACAAGCTTATCGGCGGCCTGTGCAATCCTAAAATCCAGCTTTGTTTCGTTATGTCTTCTGGCTCGGCGGAAGCAGTGGGAGCGGAAGGCAAAGCGCTGGTCAAAGCCGGATATCAGGCGCTGAAATTAAAGGTGGGCGCCCACACGCCGGATGAAGACCTTGAGATGTTAGGCGCTTTAAGGGCAGCGGTGGGAAACAAAATCAGAATCATGACAGATGCCAACGGCGGCTGGATGTATAACCAGGCACTTTATTTCCTCCAGAAAGCGGCTAAATATGACATCGTCTTAGCCGAACAACCGGTGCCTTGGTGGGACATCGACGGCCTGGCGAGGCTGCGCCGCAAGGTAGACGTACCGATTTTCCCGGATGAGTCCGCCGCCGAGCTCGGCCATGTGCTCCAGATTATTGAAAAAGACGCCGCCGACGGCCTTTTCCTCAAGGTGCCCAAGGCCGGCGGCATCTTAAAGTCACGCCGGTGGGTAGCGGTGGCGATGGCCGCCAATCTGCCGGTAATGTGCGGCTGCATGATCAATACCGGGCTCGGGGCAGCGGTAGAAGCGGCTTTCCTGGCCGGCACCGGCTGGATGGGCAAGATCGAACAGGAATCCATCGGCCCGCTGAACCTTAATAAACTTTACGATACTGTTAGCGGCCCGATAAAGAACGACCTGGCCGTCAAACCGGTCCGCTATGAAGGCGGCTACCTTTATCCGCCGGACGGGCCCGGCCTCGGCGTGGAATTAAACGAAGAAAACGCGAAAAAGCTTGTTACCGCCGGGAAAAAGCCGGTTGTTTTGGGAAAATAAATATTAACTGGCATTGCGATGGGCGAAGCGAAGCGTCAATCTCAATCATTATCTTAATTCAATCTAAGAGATTGCCACGCCTTGTCGGCTTCGCCTCCAATGGCTCGCAATGACAAAAACATTGGAGGCAGAAATGAATAATTCAGCCGAACCTACCGCTATCGAACGCCTGGCGGCCCATGCGCTGGACACGCGTTTTGAAAATTTTACACCGGAATTGCTGGAAACCACCAAGTACCGGATTATCGATACGCTTGGCTGTCTCATCGGCGGTTCTCTGGATGCAGGAAATCCTGAACTGCTAAAGCTCTTTAAAGATAAGGGCGGCAAAAAAGAAGCTACCGTGCTCATCCACGGGGACAAATTACCGGTAGCGGAAGCCGCTTTCATGAACTGCATTATGGCACGCTCGTTCGATTTCGGCTCGGTCAGCCCGCTGGTAGACGGCGTCAGCTGCCCGGGGCATATCAGCGAAACCACGGTACCGGCGGCCTTTTCCCTCGCCGAAGCCGCTAATGCCAGCGGCAAGGAATTTATCGCCGCCCTGCTGGTCGGCGATGACATTGCTTCCAGGATTCTCGCCGGCTCGGGCTTCGGGTTTTCCTTAGGGTGGGACGGCGTGGGCACCGTCAATACTTTCGGCGTCACGGCTACCGCTGCCCGGCTGATGGGGCTGGACAAACTGCAGTTAAGAAACGCTTTCGGCATTGCTTTAAACCAGATAGGGACGACCTTCCAGTCCTTCTGGGACGGGGCGACGGCCTTCAAGCTGCCGCAGGGGCTGGCCGCCAGGGGCGGCATCACTTCGGCGCAGCTGGCTAAAGCCGGGTGGACCGGGCCGGAAGATACTTTGATGGGCAAGTTCGGCTATTACAAGATGTTCACCGAGGGCTGCAAAAAACCGCAGGTGCTTTCCGAAGGCGTGGGTAAAGACTATTGTTATGATGGCACGATAAAACCTTATCCCTGCTGCCGAATCGTCCATTCCGCCATCCAGGCATGTTTAACGCTGGTACAAAAATACAATCTTAAAGGTGATGACATTGATGCGGTCCTGCTGGAAACCGCCCAGGGCGGTATCGACCACGTGGTGGGGCACCCCTTTAAAATCGGGCCTTTCCCGCACGGGAACGCCGCATTCAACTATCAATATGTCATCGCTACTGCATTTTTATTCGGCAGCGTCAAACCGGAGCATATGACGGAAAAAGCTATCCGCAATCCGGCCGTGGCTGAATTCATCAAGAAAATAAATCTTACCGCTGTGAAAGACGTCGAGTTTGAAAAAGCCCGCATCATCGTTACTACCAAAGACGGCCGCAAGCTGACGGAAAACGTTACTAAAGTTAAAGGCGACCCCAAAGATAACCCCATGAGCCATGACGAAATTATCGCCAAATACTGGGTAAACGTTGATTTCACGCAAAAAATCGGCAAAAAGAAAGCCACGGAACTGCTGGATAAGCTGCTTAACCTGGAAAAAGTGGACAGCGTAAGGAAACTGATTCCCTTGCTGGTGGCGTAAGGGAAATAACCAAAAAAATACCCCTCATCCCGTTTCCTCGCCCTTTGCGGGAGAGGATTAAGGTGAGGGGGTATTTTGGTTGTCGTTAATTCCGTTCGAAATGCTTATTTCTTTTCAACCAGCTCGATGAGAACGTTTTCCGCGGCGGAGGGGTGGATGAAGATAATTTTTGCCGTGGGCATTTCTATTGGTTTTTCATTCTGCAGTTTCTTGCCTTTGGCTTTTAGTGCTTTAGCTTCTTTTTCAATGTTATCCGTGACAAAAGAAATATGATGGATGCCGCCGCCCTTTTCCTCGAGGAAGCGGGAGAAGCTCCCCTCCTTTAAAGGCTGGAACAACTCCACGCGGACATCGCCCTGCTGCAGCATGGCGTTTTTAAATTCGCCGCCCGGGCCTTCCATTTTTTCTACTACTTTAAAACCGAACATATCCGTGTAATTCTTGATAGCGCTATCCAGGTCCTTAACGACGACGCCGATGTGGTCCATTTTCTTTAACATTTTTTTCTCCCTATTATTATTTGTCATTCTGAGGGAGCGAAGCGACCGTGAGAATCTCTATCATCGGATTAGTTCGGTCCAGGAGATTGCCACGCCTTTCTCCGCCGGAGGTGGATCAATGGCTCGCAATGACAGCCTTATTAGAACGGGAATATCGCCGGCAGGTCGTGTACTTTATTTCTCGTAATCGTCGCCGGCATCGTCTCGGCAAGCTCTTCCGGCGTAAAGCGCCCGTCTTTCCAGAGCACGCCTTCCAGCGGCGGCGGGTCGTTGAAAACTCCGATGTGCCCGTGCCAGACCTCGAAGACACAGCCGTTAATGTTGTCCGCTTTATCGGTCGCCAGATAAGCTACGAGGTTAGCGACATCTTCCGGCTGATTTAAATCTACCATCTGGTGGAGGCGGCGTTCGGCAATTTCTTTGCCCCACATCTTGGCCCAGGCATCCGCAAGTCCCTTGTTTCCAGCATTTCTTTAAAACCGCGTGTACCGGATACCGGCCTTATAACATTGCAGGTGACGCCGTACCGCTGCATGTCACGCGCTACCGTGCGCATCAGGCCTACGATACCCTCTTTTGCGGCGCTGTATATGGACTGCCCCATGTTACCCAGCCCGGCGTGAGAGGAAGTGCTGATAATACGCCCGTATTTCTGGTCTTTCATAATGCGGCAGGCCGCGCGGGTGCAGTAAAAAGTCCCGCTCAAATTTACGGAAAGAACGGCGTTCCAGTCTTCATCCGGGATATTGTATATCATACGGTCGCGGTTAAAACCGGCGTTATTTACTAAAATATCCAGCCGGCCAAAATTATCGACGGCAGTTTTAATAATGCTTTCGGCGCCTTCCACCGTGCCGACGCTGGCATAGCTGGGAACGGCCGTACCGCCGGCCGCTTTAATCTCATTAACGACCCGTTCCGCCGGGCCTTTGTCCTGGCCTTTGCCATCAGAAGTGGTACCGAGGTCATTAATAACAACTTTCGCGCCCTGTGCCGCTATCGCGATAGCTTCAGCGCGTCCCAGGCCGTTGCCGGAACCGGTTACTACCGCAACTTTGCCTTTTAATAAATCGCCCATAATTACCTCCTTAACTATCATTCTGGAGTCCCCCGATATTTCTTTTTCCCCTATCAGGGGACGAAGAATCCGGTAGCGGGGGGCTATTTTAACTATTTTTCAAACCAATCTTCGCTCAAGTCTTCCAATTGCGGATTCATGGTCTTTATCAGTTCAATCTTTTTGCTTCTCAGCATTCCTTTTATTTGTTTTTCTCTCGCAATGGCTATTGTCACATCATCAGTAGATTCAAAGTAAACGAGCCCGGTAACATTATACTTCTTTGTGAAACCTTCGATTAGCTTGTTCTTATGTTCAAAAACGCGGCGCTCTAAATCGTTATTCACCCCAACGTATAAAGTATCGCGTTTATTCGAGAGGATATACACAAAGTACTCTCTCATCTCAAGTTATTTTTTACACCACCCCTCGACCGGATTCTTCGCTTCGCTCCAGAATGATAGTAATGCAATTACTCTATTGCTCTATTACTCTATTACTTTCTTATCTTTCAGCCTGGAAACATCATCCCAGCTCATGCCGAGCGTTTCCGTGAGGATTTCCTCGGTATGCTGGCCGTATTCCGGGGCGGAGCGGCGGATAGTGGTGGGGGTCTTGCTGAACTGCCACGGCGGCATGATGACCTTCAGTTTCTTTCCTGACGGATGGTCGATTTCCCGGAAATAAGTGTCTGCCCAGGCGGTGGGGTCTTGAGCGACTTCGCCCGGCGTGCGGACGGTCGTCCAGATAACGTTTTCTTTAGCGAGCCGCTCCGCCCATTCTTTCTGGGTTTTTTTCTTGAAAATCTTATCGAGAATAGCGATTAACTCCACGTTATTCTTCATGCGGAGTTCATGCGTCTTATATTTCGGGTCGTCATGCAGTTTGCCCAGTTCCAGGGCCTTGCAGATGCCGTCCCAGTACCGGTCTCCCTGGATGCAGGCAAGCTGTATCCAGCGGCCGTCGGAACATTCGTAGTTGTTAAAGATTGGGTTGCTCTGGTTAAAGCGGGAAATACGCCCGTATTCCAGGCCGGTGGCCAGCACCGATGAAAGCACGATACCCATCGACCATATGCCCCCGCCGAGCAGAGAGACGCAGACCTCCTGACCTTCGCCGGTGCGCTCGCGGTGGAAGAGCGCCATCATGATGGCACAGGCGGCATACATGCCGGTGGTATTGTCGCCGAAGCCCGGCACCTGGAAAGCCAACGACGTGCCCGGCTCGCCGAGGGAAGCCATGACGCCGCTGCGCGCCCAGTAACCGACGAAGTCATAAGCGCCGGTGTCTTTTTCCGGCCCGTGCAGGCCGTAACCGGAAAGATGGGTGTAAATAATTTTCGGATTTATTTTCGGAGATATCCTTGTATTCCAGTTTCAGGTCTGACCAGGGCATGGGGGCGGAAGTTGCAGACGAATACGTCCGATTTTTCCACCAGTTTGTATAAAATATCCCGGCCCTCTTTCTTCTTGAGGTCGAGAGTGATGCCCTTTTTATTCATGTTATAGAACTCGAGGACGTAGTTGATATCGTAAATCGGGACGTTGCCGCAAATTTTAAGGATGCCGCGGGTCTGGTCGCCGCCGCCGGTCCGCTCCACTTTAATGACCTCCGCGCCCATATCGGCCAGGATACGGCAGCAGACCGGTGCCAGCCCGGCCTCGGAAACATCGAGTACTCGGATTCCTTCAAGAGCCATTTTCATGAGAGTACCTCCTAATAAATCAATCTCAATCTAATTCGAGAGCTTGTCCCGTACGCGATACGGGATCGAAGCAATCTCATAAATTAAATCTATTGTATACTCAGTGATTGATTTACGATTGCCCGATTCATCTTTATCTTTGAGACGTGCCTTCGAGATTTGATTTCAATTTACGTCTTTACTACCTTTCTCATTCCCCACGATAAAGCAGGAGCAAACGCCCGTGCCGGCGTTGCCGCCGAGGTTATGGGTGAGGGCGCAGGTGCGGGTTCTTTACCTGCCGCGGGCCCGCCTTGCCCTGGAGCTGCTTGTACATTTCGTACATCATGCGCAGGCCGCTAGCGCCGAGCGGGTGCCCGAAGCACTTTAAACCGCCGTCGGTGTTGACCGGCAGCTCGCCCTTGAGCGTGAACGTACCGGCCTCGAATATCTTCCGGGGCATGGCCGCGCGTGGCTGAACCGCAGGTCTTCATAAACAATCATCTCATGGATGCTGAAGCAGTCGTGCACTTCGGCGCAGGATGATTTCTTTGCGCGGGATTTTTGATGCCGGCTTCGGCGTAAGCCAGCCTGGAGCCGCGGACGTTTTCTTCCATGTGGACGAAATCATAGTCCTGCATCATGGCGCCCTGCCGCGCGCCCACGGTGACCTGCAAAGCTTTGATGTAAATGGGGTCGGGGCGGAATTTCTTGGCCATATCGGCGCGGGTGACCATCGCCACCGCCGCGCCGTCGCTGACGCCGCAGCAATCGATAAAGCCCTAGCGGCCAGGCGATAATCGGCGCGTTGACCACCTGGTCGATAGTCAGTTCGTTCTGGAAGTGCGCCTTGGGATTCAAGCTGCCGTTATGATGGTTCTTCACCGCGATCTGCGCGAGAATCCTCTTGCCCTCTTCCGGTTTGATATTGTAGTCATGGAAATAGCGGGTGGCGAGGTAGGCAAAAGAGGCCGGGGCGCTGTAGCCGGGGCCGATGGCCGAGCTGCCGTCCTGGTTATCGCCGACGACGCTGGGGCCTTTGACGCCCGTCGCGCCGGAGTCCTTAAGCTTTTCCACCCCTACCGCCAGGGCGACATCGCACAACGCCGGCGGCTACCGCATAACTGGCGGCGCGTAATGCCTCCGAGCCGGTGGCGCACATATTTTCCACGCGGGTCATGGGGATGTACTGGAACTGGAGAGGGGAAAGGGTGATGGCGGAGAGGCCGGAAAAGACCGTGCCGACCCAGGCCGCCTGAATATCTTTGGGCCCGATGCCGGCGTCCTCGAAAGCTTCATAGGCCGCTTCGACGATTAGGTCTTCCACCCCTTTATCCCACCGCTCCCCGAATTTGCGTGCAGCCCATCCCGACGATGGCGACTTTATCTTTAATACCGTCCATGGTTTATCCTCCTGTTTTGTCATCCTGAGCATTGCGAAGGATACCGGGGTAGAAGGGGTAATCCCCACTCTGCTCTGATACTCTTCGGTCGCTTCGTTCCCTCGGAATGACAGTCCCTTTCTAATTAATATTCTACCGGCTTGGCTTTCCAGAAATAGTTGTGGATGCCCTTGCTGGTGAACATCTTCCGGTAGGTCATCTCGACCGGCATGCCTACTTTGAGTTTGCTGATATCGCAATCCGTCAACTCTCCACACGAACCTGCCGCCGCCCTCGAAGTCGATGACGCCGTTAACGCCCGGGGGATTGAGGGTGGGCATCAGCTGGTCGATGGCGTAAGTGAAGAGTACGCCTTTTTTATCGGAGAACTTGTAAAGTTCGAACTCATCTTTTGTCTGGCATTTGACGCAAACGCGCGGCGTCTGGCCGATCTGACTATCTGCGGGGTGCCGCATTTCTTGCATTTAACGCCGGTAAGCGTGGTAACGACTTTGCGTTCGCGCCAGCGGCTTTGCAGGGAAATCAGCGGCCGGTCAGGAAGAGTGGAAGCCTCGACCGGCACCAGATTGCGCCAGGTCAGGTATTGCCCGTAGGTAATATTGATTTTACCTTTTAATTGCGGGGTAACCACCGGGCTCTTGCTGATATTTTTTAATTTCATCCGTGACGCGCAGGATAAAAGCATCCGCGCCGTCACCGTAGCCGATAAAGAGGATGCGGTCGCCGGGTTTGGCCGTTTCCAGGGCCGCTGCCAGCATTAAAAGTCCCGCCGCCGTCCCCGTATTGCCGATTTCGTTATAAAGCGGGTCCTGTACCTGCGCTTTGTCCAGCTTCATTCTCCTCGCCAGGCCGGCATGCTGGCGGGCATCGGAAGCAGTATAAACATATTTTTTAATATCCGCCGGGGTGAGCCTGGCCTTTTTCAAAACGCCGGTGATGACCGCCTGCATGGTGGGATTGTATCCGACATCATCGATAAAACGGCCCTCGGCGGAGCGGGGGAATTTATCGTCATCGGCCCGCCAGATATCGGTAAAATCGCTGAATACCGAATAGACTGCTTCGATCTCGGCGATGGGTTTTTCCGTGCCGATAATAAAAGCGGCGGCGCCGTCGCCAAGATTTTGCTCGAAATTGCCTTTGGCTGCCCCGATGCGGCTGTCCGATGCCACGACCATCACTTTTTTCGCCGAACCGGCGTTGACGGCGTCGGCGGCGGCTTTTAAAGCAGCGGTAGCCGCCCTTAAAGAGTCCGCGTAATCGGCGGTGCTGCATTCTTCACCGACATCGGCAACGGCCGCAACGAGCGATGAAGACGCCTTTTCCCGGTAGGGTGCGGTGGTGGTCGCCAGGGAAAGCCCGTTCAATCCCGCGCCTCCCCGCCTGATGCAGTCCAGCGCGGCAGCTGCCGCCATCGTTACCGTATCTTCGTCATAGCCGGCCACGGCTTTAGCTCCACCGCCCCCCCGTCCACCCCAGATTTTACCGATTTCTTCACGGTTAAGCCTGTAAATAGGAATATAAGCGCCTGCAGAAATAATACCTACCATGTAACCGTTTCCTTTCTTTACTATATGTAACCCCGGTGAAAATGGGGTGTTTTAACCATAGTGGTAGAACCGAGCGGTATTTATGGAATATTGAAAGATAAGTGGAATCCTGCCTACCTTAATTATCTTATTCTGTAGGAACAACAGTGTCAAATAAAATCACAAATTTATCACAATTTTAACCGTGGTATGATAATTTAGACATATGATAGTGAAAATGATATGCTTTTACAAAATATCAGAGGAAATTCGGGGAGAACGATGACAAAAAATTTACTTTGGGTTTGTACTGTCCTGGCGTTTATCGCTTCAATCGGGTATTTCCTCATGGGGGCGGGCGTGATTCATGCGGCGGACCTGACGCAGAAAGATGCGCCCCCGCCTTTTGCCTGGATAGCGGGCGCATTTTACCTTGCCGCCGGCCTGCTTTTATTCGTGAAAAAACACTGGATACCGGTCGCGCTGGTAATTATCAATGTTTTCCCCATATTGATATTTTATGTGATGTGGCGCAGCCGGTCGGATGTCATGTTCAGCGCTCCGGGCTTGATAACGAAAATCGCCCAGATAATGCTTGAAATCGGGCTTATCTTTGTCCTGTTAAATACCAGGGCTCCAAAGAAAATGGTTGCCGCTAAATAAACCGCCTGAGCAAGTTTTTTAAAACCCGACTTTTTCTCCTCTTATCCTCCTCTCCGCTGGCAAAGGGGAGGACGATACCAGGAGCTAAATGAGAATTATACGTTAATCTATTGTCTCCCTCCTTGTAAACGAGGAGGGAGATTATGAGGAAAGAGTCGGATAAAAAAATTTTACGCCTCAGGTTAAATAAACCGCTCGAAGCGCTCTTTACCGGCTTTACAGATGGGGCAAACGGAAGGCGGGCCGTCCCGCGCGCAGAGATAGCCGCAGACCTTGCACCGCCAGACCGGCAGCGGCAGCGATGAAATTACAGAGGCAGGTCTTTCCAGTTTCGCCTGCTCTTCCTGCTTCAATTCAAGTCTCTTTGCCCTTGGCGGGCGCCGCTCCGGGATGGATTCTATTTTTGCTTTGCCTTCTTTAACGTCTTTTGAAACGTATAAGCTGCAATAACATCCCCCGTAATCTTCCAGGTCGGGGTCGCGGTAATCACAGGGGCAGATAATGTCCAGGTCTTCTTCTTTTTTTCCGGAAGCCAGGCGGCACGGGCAAGAAGGATAGCCGAAACGTTTTTGATTGACCAGGTAGCCGTTCAGCAGCTCCCGCGTCATTGCTGTATCGGGGTTGAGATGGTAGCCAGAGGCTTCCGTATCTTTCTCCAGTTTTTTATAGAGCTCTTCTATTTCCTTCGGGCTTACTTCAGCCTGGACTTCCATTATCCCAGCGTTCTCCGGATATCGTCTTCTTTAAAACCGATGATTACTTTACCGGAACCCAGAACTATAGTGGGGAAATTGGTGGCGGGATTGTACTTTCCCATTTCATCAACGACCGCTTCCTGCTCGGCCCCCTTCAACTGGTCCACATCCGTAAAATCGTACGCCACTCCCAATTCGTTTAAAAGAGCCTTGGTCTTTTTACACCACCCGCAGGTGCTTAAGGCAAAAACCATCACTTTACCTTTATTTTTACCCGGGACATGAGTTACCGCCATATTCACTGCCATATTTTCAAACCCCTTTCATCACCGGCGCCAACGTGTTTATTTTAACATAAAACGAGGTTTTATATAGGACTTAAGTCTCACGTAAATATCTTGATTTTCACGGAGTCCGGAGGTCGCTCTGGCAGGGGTCTGGGGGCGTACCCCAGTCGCTTCAAGCCTTTGAGGTCTTGGAGATTAATAACTATTAACGTGATGTGCAAGTATTTATTAGTAGCGACCTCTCTTCCCGACCCTCCGTTTACAGAGGGCAATAGAAAGTGCTGAATCAGCATTATAGATTGTCTCCCTCCTTGCCAGCGGGGAGGGACGATCAAGAGAGTGGGGTCGGGTAAAATATGCAAAAACTTGCACACGGGGTTATTACTTAAGTACCCTGCGCCCTCTTGATTTTCACGGAGTCCGGAGGTCTCTCTGGCGGGGGTCTGGGGGCGTACCCCAGTCGCTTCAAGCCTTTGAGGTCTTGGAGATTAATAACTATTACTTAAGTACCCTGCGCCCTCTTGATTTTCACGGAGTCCAGAGGTCTCTCTGGCGGGGGTCTGGGGGCGTACCCCAGTCGCCTCAAGCCTTTGAGGTCTTGGAGATTAATAACTATTACTTAAGCACCCTGCGCCCTCTTGATTTTCACAGTTATATAGTATATAATATATACTATATAGTATTTAAACTGTTTAGTTTGTTAACCATATTTACCATAATGTCCGGGGGTGATTAAGATGAATAAGATTGCCGGGACGCGGGAACAATACCTGGGGAAGATAGCTATCGATTTGCTTTCCATACCGCCCCTTATCAACCGCCTTATCCGCCGCAGGTTAAACGTGTTTATCCAGGCCGATGAAGCGGTAGATTTGCGGCCTTTGCATTATGAAATTATGAGGGTGCTGGAAGAAGAAGGAACGATGCACCCGGCAAAAATTGGCGATAGATTGCTTATTGCCAAGGCGCAGATGACGCATCTTATCGATAAGCTGGTTGAGCTGGGATTCGCGAAAAGGGAGGCGGATTCCGTTGACCGCCGCACCTTTAACATCACCCTGACGGAAAAGGGACATAAAATCCTGGACGACCGGGACAAACTCGTTATCGATGCTATCAGTGAAAACATGGCTTCGCTCTCCGAAAAGGAAGTGGAGACTTTATCCGGTGCGCTAAGAAATCTTAGCGATATTTTGTTCAGACTGGAGAAATAATTACCTGCCGTCTCTTAACCAGAAAGTTACCAGGTCCGCGAAATAAAATTACTGAAAGAAACTCGACATGGAAAACCAGGAACACACGCGCAATATACTCGATACCGAGCGTATCGGGTCTTTACTTTTTACCTTAACAACGCCAGCATTCTTCGGTATGTTCGTCCAGACGCTTTATAGCGTCGTTAATACGATTTTCATCGGACATACCTCGGATGGCGCCAATGCCATCGCCGGCCTGTCCATCTGCTTCCCGGTTCAAATGCTGTTGATGGGTGTCGGGATGATGGTGGGCATGGGCGGGACTTCCCTTATTTCACGCTTTATCGGGGCAAGGGAAAATGAAAAAGCCGAACACGTTTTAGGTAACGGAATAACCTGTGTCATCATACTCGCTCTCATCGTCACGGCCATCATCCTGCCGAACATTAACGGTTTCCTGCGCCTTATCGGCGCTTCCGAGGATGTATTGCCTTATGCGAGGAAGTACCTGACCATAATCGTTAGCGGCACGATTGTCAACCTTATCGGCCTGGTATTTCTGAACTATATCAGGGCCGAAGGCAATGCCCGCGTGCCAATGATTGCCAATATCATGGGCGCCGGTCTCAACATTATTTTCGACTGGACATTTATCATCCATTTTAATTTAAGCGTTACCGGGGCGGCGATGGGCACGGTCATCGCCCAGACCGTCGTTTTTATCTTTTTAAGCTATTTCTATTTATCGAAAAACAGCTATTTAAAATTCAGCTGGAGAAACCTGCGCCCGGATATGAAAGTATTGAAACCTATGTTCACCATCGGGGTCTCTTCTTTCGTCCAGACGGCTGCCGGTAGTATTTCCGCCCTGATTATTATCGACCGGGTTGAATTTTACGGCGGCGATATTTATCTTTCGGCCTTCGGGATTATCCAGCGTGTCATGATGTTTGCTACCATGCCGGCGATGGTCATCGGGCAGGGCGTCCAGCCGATACTGGGCTTTAACTACGGCGCCAAACGCCACGGGCTGGCTATCAAAGCCTTTAAAATCGCCGCCATCTGGTCGACTCTTTTAAGCACGGCGGCATTTCTCCTGCTGCTCCTAATCCCGGGCTCTATCGTTAAAATCTTTACTTCAGACCCGGACCTTATAGCGGCCGGGGCCCACGCCTCAAGGCTGGCTTTCTGGAGCATGCCGATTATGGGCTTCGTCATGCTGGGCACCAACTCCTTTATCTCTCTCGGTAAGGCCGCCCGGGCTTTTACCACCGCCCTGGCGCGGCCCGTTCTGTTCATGATTCCCTCGGTTTTTACGTTATCCGGCTTTTTAGGAATTAACGGCGTCTTCCTCTCCTTCCCGGCTTCCGATACGTTAACCCTCGCTTTGACCATCCTGCTCCTTATTCCGGTCTTCAGAGAATTCGCGAAAGCGGCGCAATTGCCAAAGCCGGGAAAGCTTGCGCCGGTTATCGCCCAGGCCGTATCGCCAAATCAAAGCATCGTTCTGCCGCCGGGAGGCACTCCGGTCGATTAGAAACATTATGGTAGAAATTTATTAACATGCAAAATCAAAGCAACATTAATAATGCGCTGGATACCAACCGCATCGGCAGCCTGCTGATGAAGCTTACGGCGCCGACCTTTTTCGGCATGTTTCTCCAGAATATCTACCAGATTATAGATACGATATTCATCGGGCGGTATGTCGGGACCGAAGGTCTTGCCGCGCTCTCGATTATCATGCCTTTGCAGATGATTATCTTCGGCGCCAGCAACATGGTCAGCGTGGGCGGCGCATCCCTGATTTCCCGGCTTATCGGCCAGCGTCAACAAGAGAGAGCGGAGCGCGCCCTGGGCAACAGCATTTTCTTTGCGTTCATTTTTTCCGTGTTTTTAACCCTTGTGATGCTTCTTTTTGCCGGCTTCTGGCTAAAGCTTATCGGTACTTCGGAGAACCTCTTCCCTTACGCCAGGCGTTACCTCGTTATCACAATGGCCGGCACCGTATTCAATATCACCGGGATGGTGCTCCTGTCCCTGGTGCGCGCTGAAGGCAATGCCCGCGTCAGCATGATTTCCCTGATAATTCAATCGGTGCTGAATACAATTCTGGATGCGGTGTTTATGATACCGCTGAAGATGGGGGTATCCGGAGCGGCGCTGGCCATGGTTATATCTCAAGCCGTGTCCCTAATTTATGTCTTAAGTTATTACCTCTCGAACGAAAGCTATTTAAAGCTGAGTTGGCGCAACTTTATACCGGAAAAAGAAATCGTCCGCGGAATCTTTGCCATCGGCATGTCCCAGTTGCTGATGACCATCGCGACCTGCATTTCAGCGCTGACGCTGGTCCGGATTGTCAATAATTATGGCGGCGACGACGCTTTGTCCGCTTTCGGTATCGGGCAGCGTATCCTGACGTTCGCCTCAATGCCGTCCAATGTGTTAAGCCAGGCAATGCAGCCGATACTCGGTTTCAACTACGGCGCAAAGAAGTTCCGGCAGGCGTTAAAATCCATCAATCTTACGGTTTTTATTTCCTTCGGCGTGGGTCTGGCGATTCTGGCGATACTTGTCGCCATACCGGGACCGATTATCCGAATCTTCACTTCCGACCCCAGACTCATCGAAGTCTCTACCAATGCTTCCAGGATTATGTTCCTGGGGTTACCGCTATACAGCGTCTTCAACATCGGACAGATGGTGTTTCCTTCCATCGGTAAAGTCTGGCCGACTTTAGTTATTACCACGGTCAGGCCCCTGCTCTTCATTATACCGATAGCCCTTATCCTCCCCCGCTTCATCGGTATTAACGGGGTTTGGACATCCTTCCCCGGCTCCGATACTTTAAGTTTCCTCCTGACGCTCGGGTTCCTGATACCGCTGATAATTAAATTCCGTAAAGCCGCGGCGGACCGGAAGCCTGTTATTCCCGTCCCGGTTCCACTTAAAGAACAATTTAATGCCCCGGTAAACAATGAGAACGTTGAATAAACAGATGCAAAACCAAGCTCGCGGCCGCACCATCCTGGATACCGATAAAATCGGACGCCTGCTGATGGTGCTTTCCGTCCCGATGTTCGCAGGGTCGATAGCCCAGGTTATTTACGCCATCATAGACACCATTTTCATCGGGCGCTACGTAGGCTCGCTGGGCATGGGCGCGCTATCCATAGCCTTCCCCCTCCAGATGTTTGCGCAGGGTGTCGGTATGATGGTGGGCATAGGCGGCGGTTCCCTGATTTCACGTCTTCTCGGCGCCGGGGACAAACAACGCGCCGAACGCGCCCTGGGAAACAGCCTTGCATTAAGTATCCTCTTTTCCGCGGTCCTCATGGCGGTGGTTTTACCTTTTATGCACTTCTGGGTAACTCTCATCGGCGCCACGCCGGACTTGCTCCCTTACGCCAGGGACTATTTGTCGGTGACCTATTTCGGAGTTATTTTCAATATCACATGGTCTGTCCTCCTTACACTGATACGTTCCGAAGGCAATACCCGCATTGCCATGATTTCAATGTTAATCCAGTCTGGTCTTAATATCCTGCTGGACTGGGTCTTCATTGTCGAGCTGCACATGGGTATCAAAGGTGCGGCCCTGGCAACGCTGGTTGCGCAGGCAGCCGCCATGTTTTATGCCTTAAATTTTTACGTTGCCAAAAGGGGTTACCTGCAGGTACACGCGGCTAATTTTTTGCCGGATTTAAAAATACTAAAATCCATTTTCGCGATAGGTATATCCCAGTTTGCCCAAACCGTGGCAACTACCGGGGCGGCGTTGCTCCTCGTTAACCGCATGTCTGCTTACGGAAGCGATGCGTCACTGGCGGCTTTCGGTATTCTCCAGCGTATCATGTGGATCGGCATGATGCCGGGCCAGGTATTGGGACAGGGGATGCAGCCGATACTTGGTTTCAACTACGGCGCAAAACGGTTCAACCAAGCGCTGAAGGTATTAAATATTACTTTCCTGTATTCCCTGATAATAAGTGTTGCCGCATTTGTCCTTCTCTTTTTCTTCCCGGAGCTTGTGCTTAAGGTTTTCACCGGGGATGGAACGTTGATTAGCACGGCCGCCAATGCTTCAAGAATCATCTTTATCACCATGCCGTTTTTTGGTTTTTATAATGTAGGTCAGATGGTCTTTCCTTCCATCGGTAAAGCACTGGAATCCTTCATTATAGCCATCGCACGGCCCCTGGTCTTTGTCATACCGCTGACGGTAATTTTACCAACTTATTACGGGTTGAACGGCGTTTGGGCGGCTTTCCCGGGCGCGGATATATTTACATTGATATTGATACTTGGTTTACTCATACCTTTATACCGTCAGTTCAGAAAAGCTATCGCCATGCCGCAGCCTCAATTGGACACGGGTGCGCCAACGGTGTAATATTAGATAACCTGTTCTAATAATCAGTGCTTTTCTGAATAACAGCGTGAACGGGAGATGTTTACGATGGCCAAAGAGGGAAAGTCCGCTGTTAAAGCTCTTGACTGGCTGCCTGAACCGGACGATGCCGGTGTGAGATATTTAGCCCTCCGCGACCACATTAAAGAAGTAAGTCTCAACCGACAACTTTAAACTGTAGACTGTAAACTCACAAAGAAAGGCATCCCATGAACCACCCCTATTTTAGTGAAGAATATCTTAAGAAGTCGCGCGATATCCTGGATTATGCCATAAAAAACCTCGGTACTTATAAGTCATGGCAGGCTTTCGATCCCGGCCCCGGACACAGCATCGACGAACGGTTTTCCGCCATGCCGGTAATAACCAAGAAAGAAATACGGGAAAATTTCCCCAATGGATTCGTGCCGCCGGATAAAGACATTGAAAAAGGCATCGCTGGCGGCGAAATCAATTTTGTTAAAACCAGCGGCTCCAGCGATGCCTTCCGCGTGACCAATATCTGGAACCAGGAGTGGTGGGACAACTCGGAAAGAGCCTCCTGGCAGTTGAATGCCCACGCCGCCAGGATGGCTACCGGGGAACACCCGGAAGCCATCCTGGTGAATGCGCGTAACGTCGGCATTATCTCCGATGAAGAAGACCTGCCCATGGAAAAACGGCGGCTTGCCCGCTTCCTTTACCTCAATGAAAAAACCGACCCCACCGCCTGGACCCCGCAGCTATTGGACCGTATGATCGAGGAATTGGAGGCCTTTAGACCGGTAATACTGGAGGGCAATCCATCTCTCCTCGCTAAGTTCAGCCGCTATATCGCGCATAACCGGAAAAAAGTTTTTCAGCCGGGCGCCATCGTCTTTACTTATGAGTTCCCTTCCCGGCTCGCTTACAAGCAGGTTGGAAAAGTCTTTAAGTGCCCGGCCATCAGCTCTTACGGCAGCACCGAGACCGGCTATGTTTTGATGCAGTGTGAAAAAGGGAAATTACACCAGAACATCAAGTCCTGCCGGCTCGATTTCCAGCCCTTAAAGCCGGAGCACGGCGACCCTCACATCGGGCGGATGCTGGTTACCACCTTCGATAACCCGTGGTATTACATGCTCCACTTCGATGTCGGTGATTTTGCCCGGCTTGATAAAGAGCAAAAATGCGCCTGCGGCAGGAATGACGGCTGGATTATTGCCGAAGTCGAAGGCCGCTGGACGAATACTACCCTCGATACGCAGGGGCGCCTCGTCACCCTTAACCAGCTCGATAAAGAAGTCAGCGCGCTGAAAAACATCGATGAGTACCGCCTGGAGCAGCCCGCGCCGGGAGAATATAAACTGTTCCTGGTCAGCAAGCGGAAAGACAAAGATAAATTGACTAAAGAGGCCGAAGAAAAGTTGCGCAAGGTCTACGGTAAAAAGGCCGGAGTAGCTGTTATTTACGAGGAGCAGCTGGCGCCGGAAGATTCCGGTAAATACTCCTTGGCCAAGACGCTTTTCCCCAGGGAAAATATCGAAGAGGATGTAGATAAATATTAAATCCGAAACAAGAGTCCAGAGGAAATTCCTCTGGCGGTCCGCCTGAGGCGGACGGGGGTGTCCCCCGTCCACCCCAAGTCCCCCAAGATTGGGGGATTTAGGGGGTTGATTGAACCTTAATCGGAGATTTCTTAATCATTGAATTTTCAAAAATTGGTCATTGAATTTTTAAATATGTTTAGCTATTGTATTTTGTATCTTGGTAATTTATTTCGAGCTTCGATATTCGTATTTCGTGCTTATACATCTGGAAAAAACACATTTTGAAGGGTAGAATAAAAAGAGAGAGTTGTATGGCAAGTTATGATAAACCTGTCTATTTATTAGCCGGAGGCCCGCGCAGCCGCCGCAAAGGGGGCGACCCTTTACTGGAAGCGGTTTTCAAGGGGTTCGGCATTAAAGACCCGGCCGTCGCATATACCGGCACCGCCAGCGATGACGACAAAAACTTTTTCGGGTTTATTTCTTCTTCTTTTGTGAGCGCGGGGGCGGGCAGCGTTACCCACGCGGTCATCGCGCCAAAAGGCGCCGACCTGAAAAAGGCCAGGAAAATCCTTGAAGAAGCGGATATTATCTTCGTCTCCGGCGGGGACGTGGAATACGGGATGCAGGTGCTCCGGGATAAAAACATGCTCGGGTTTTTCAATGAGCTTTATCAGCAGGGCAAACCTTTCTTCGGGATTTCCGCCGGCGCTATCATGTTGGCTAAAGAATGGGTACGTTGGCCGGACCCGGACGATGATAACTCCGCCGAGCTTTTCGATTGCCTGGGGTACGCGCCAATTATTTGCGATACCCATGATGAAGAAGGCGGCTGGGAAGAGCTCCAGGCGGCTGTCAAACTTAAAGGCGACGGAGCCGCCGGTTACGGGCTGGCTTCCGGTTCCGGCGTCAAAGTCATGCCGGACGGTCAAGTTGAAGCCATCGGCGGGGATGTCTTTAAATACGTTAACCGTAACGGCCAGGTTAAACTCCTCGAAAAACTTACCGCTCAAAAAGGGGAATAGCCTGGCGGAGAGGGCCGCAGCCTTCATTCCTGAAAGCTGAATGCTGATAGCTTACCGCTAATAGAGAGAGCGGCCGCAATGCGGCCGGGTAAGGCTAAGTCTGTTTACCACCCTCGCGTGAAGTAAATTTGTTTTAACTTTTGACTTTTAAGTTCTCCCTTACCCCATCGTAAGTAATCCCACCTATTTCATCATAAGTATGCCCCTATTTCTATTTGTGGCTATTGCTACGTGTTTTATGTTAGGTGTAGAATTGAAGCAAATTATGCTTTTACGCTCACCATGGAGGTGAATTGAAATATGAAAATTATTTTCGAGAAGAACGCGGAGTTAAACGCCGCGGTGGAAAAGACCGTTAAAGAGTTCCTTGATAAAATAGATACCCTGGAAAAAGCCGAAGAGTTGCCGGTCACGGTATTCCAGGACGGCGTTAAAAAGAGCTACTACATCCGCTGCGCCGTCTCCGGTAAAACCATGAGCAGTTCCGTCAGCCTGGACGCCCGGCTCAACCCGGAAAGCGGCGAGACCTTCCGCGACAACCGTGAAATCCTCGAGACGCACAATACCTTCATCCGTATGAAAGCCGACGCGGAAAAAGAACGGGAATTTAATGATATCATCGCGGAATATATTACTTCCTATATACCCGCCAAACCGTTAAAGATATGGGGCGGCCAGCACCGCTCCCGCGCTATCATAGACGCTTACGAAGCTAAAAAAGTCTCCCGCTACCACGGCTTCCGTATCTACGTCAACCTGACCAAGGAACAGAGGACGGAGCTCGCCCTGATTTCCAATACCAGCATGGCCGTCTCCAACGACCTTTTCGACCGGCAGTTGGAAGAGACCTATATGGGCCCGAATTTGAGGAAATGGTGCACCAAAGTCGGGCTGCTGAAAGAAGGCGAGGACTTCCCGGACGTCGGCGCGCACGCGGAAAAAATCACGACCCAGGGCGCCCGCAGCTTTATGGTCAACTATTTCAAAGGCCTGGAGACCGGCAAGCAGATACCGGACCCCGAGCTCGACCGCAATGTCTATGAACCCTATCTCTGCCAGACCGGCATCTCGCTCGATGAAGAATACCGCGAGCTGACGGAAAAGATGGGGGAGAAGCTCTGGACGGACAAGGGACTTACCGAAGCCGGTAAAGCTTTCGCGAAATTACACAAGGCGCAATATGACGCCGTTAAAAAGAGCGATATCAACTTCAAGAATTTCCGCATGAAGGCGATGGTGCCTTCCGTGCTGACAGCCTGGAGCTTTGTCGCCGGGCTGCTGCAGTCTCATGACGGGCGTCTCCAGGTACACCTTACACCCCCCGAAGCGCCCAAGGGCGTCGCCGACCCGCTGAATGCCCATGAAATGTTCGAGTTCCGCTACTACCAGGACATCGAGACCTACCGCGG
The DNA here is from genome assembly GCA_963796365.1 of uncultured Chloroflexia bacterium. Classification (GTDB taxonomy): domain Bacteria; phylum Chloroflexota; class Dehalococcoidia; order Dehalococcoidales; family RBG-16-60-22; genus RBG-13-51-18. The sequence continues at coordinate 1,259,582 of CAWCLJ010000004.1, read as the reverse complement.
CCTGGGCACGCGTTCCATCATGAAGGACCGGCAGCGCATGGCGCAGGTATTCCTGGCCCGCAGCTTGAGCGCGGACGCCACGCTGGATAAGAAGCTGCTGGAGCAGGCGGTCAACCAGTTCGCGGCGCTAAGGTTCTTTAAGAAGGGCTACACGACGGCGTAGATAGCTATAAGCTGTAAGCTTTAGAAGGGGCGGCGTAAGAACCGCCCTTTTTGTTTAGCCTCGATTCGTTTTGTAAAAAGGGCTTTTTGGGAGAAGGGGGTAATTCAGGCTATTCGTTTTGTAAGATGGGTTTTTCAGATTCACTTCGTTTTGTGATTTTGCTAACGATAATTTCGTTACAGTCTCGATTGGTTTTGTAAGATTTTTGCCATTTTGTCGATTTTTCATAATTTTAGCTTCAATTCGATTTGTCATATTTTCACTGGTTTTACCCTTATTAGCCTCATTGGTTTTGTAATTTTTCAGCCCTTTTTCGTGATTTAGCTTCGTTCGTTTTGTGATTTTGGGGTCGTTTGTTATCAAGAGACGGTAGGGTAGGCTTCCCAGCCTGCCCATCACAGGCAAGATGCCTGTGACACCGGGATATTTGGTTGTTAAGGTGCCTACCGACCCCTATCTCTCCTGTCTCTTTCCCCGTTTACAGAGAAAGAGACGCTTGATAGTGCAAGGCAATAATAGTACAATTGTTCTGATATTGTCAAGAGGATTTTGTCACATATTGATCCTTCGACAAGCTCAGGACGAGCGATGGGGCGAGCGCAGTTTTTTGTTCACAGTTATCAGTTTTCAGTTGGGGCGGGGTAGTGTATAATGACAACAATATAACAATGGAGACAGGGGATGGGCAAAGAGGAAGCAAAACAAAAAGTATCCGCCCTGGTTCAAAAATACACATCCACCGACCAGCATAAGCTTAAGCTTTACAATGAGGCAGCAACTAAACAAGGATTCATACAGCCTCTTTTTGAAGCGCTTGGCTGGGATTTTAGCAATATAGACGAAGTATCGCCGGAAGATAATACTTCAAACGGCCGTGTCGATTATGCTTTCAAGCTGCACGGTATTTCTCAATTCTTCGTTGAAGCTAAAGCATTCAAAGAGGATATCAACGACCCAAAGCACATAAAACAGGCCGTTTCTTATGCCTATAACAAAGGCGTAACCTGGGCTATTCTTACTAACTTCCAATTTTTACGCGTTTTTAATTCGCAAAAGACCGAACCGTTCATTTCTCTCGATTTCAATCTTTACGAAACTGACTTCGACAGGCTCTGGTTATTATCAAAAGAATCTTTGATTTCAGGGTCACTCAATCAAGAAGCGGTAAAATGGGGAGCTTTACCTACACCTACGCCGGTAGAAAAGCGCCTTTTTGCCCAGATGCGTTCCTGGCGCGAGCAACTCTTTAATCAGATTTTTCGTTATAACAATAAATTTAATCTGAAGCCGGAACAGATTGATGATATTATCCAAAAACTTTTCAATCGCCTTATTTTTATTCGTACGGCAGAAGACCGAGGCATTGAGGAAAGGGGACTTTTAGCTTTACTGCATCAGGATAAAACAACAGGTTCAAAAGGCAATTTACTAGCTTCATTAAGGCAATTGTTTAAAGAATATAACGGCTATTATGACAGCGAGTTGTTCGACCAGACACTGCAGCATCCTTTGGATAATCCAGAATTACATATTGATTATGATGTGATCGAATCCATTCTTACAGGTTTATATGAAATTCCGGGAAGCCATGCCAGCTATAATTTTAACGATATAGACGCCGATGTCCTCGGAGCAGTTTACGAGCAATATCTAGGCCATGTGGCCGAAGTGATGAAACAACGGGCGAAAGAAGCCCAGATGAAAATGGACCTGGGAATTAACACGCAGACCTATACGCTTACCGATAAAAAACAGCACCGAAAAGAACAGGGCATTTATTATACCCCGAAAATTGTTACCGACTACATTGTACGCGAAACAGTAGGACGTTTCTTAAAGGAAAATCAGGGGTATCCTGATAAATTGCATAACATCAAAATCCTGGACCCGGCGTGTGGTTCCGGTTCGTTTCTTATCCGCGCTTACGATGAATTACTTAGATACCATGCCAAAGAATTGAACAAACCATTAAATAAGCTAGACCAGTGGGAACGCCTGCCTTTACTAACAAACAGCATATTCGGTGTTGACCTTGATAAAAAGGCTATTGAGATAACCCGTTTAAATTTATTACTTCGCAGTCTTGCCCACCGTGAGCCTTTGCCATTTCTGGGCAATAACATCAAACAGGGCAACTCATTAGTTTCAGGCACCGATGAAGAACTCGAAAAATATTTTGGCCCCGATTGGAAAAACCAACACCCATTTGATTGGCAAGACGAATTCTCATGATGTTATGGCTAAAGGGGGATTCGATATTGTTATTGGCAACCCGCCGTATATACGGCAAGAGCAATTATCCGAATTCAAGCCAATATGGCAAAAAGAATTTGAATGTTATGACGGCGTTGCCGATATCTATGTCTATTTCTTTGAAAGAGGCATCCAACTACTCAAAGAAGGCGGTTTCCTTACGTACATTTCCTCCAACAAATATTTCCGTTCAGGCTATGGTCAGAAATTGCGGGAATTTCTTAGCACCAAGACCACGATAGAGCAGATTATCGATTTTGGTGACGCGCCTATTTTCGAGGCAATAACCTATCCCAGTATTATTGTCCTACGCAAAACGGTACCAGGGAAACACAATACCCGCATTTTTACCTGGAATCCCAATGAACAGCTAGAAAAATTCTCTGCCGTTGTTGCCACCAACAGCTCCACGATTAACCAAAAAGATTTGACCGGTTCAGGTTGGAGGTTGGAATCCAAGACGACACTTAGATTACTGGAAAAACTACGCAAAGTTGGAAAACCGCTATCCGAATATGTTAACGGACGATTCTACCGTGGTGTTTTAACTGGTCTCAACGAAGCCTTTGTCATTGATGGGACTACAAAAGACCTTTTAATTTCAGAACATCCTTCATCCGCTCAAGTTATAAAGCCATTTCTTAGGGGTAAGGACGTAAAAAGGTGGGCTATCAATTTTGCCGACCAATACTTGATTAAAATTGAGTCATCTGAAAACAAGACGCATCCTTGGTCGGGAAAATCTGCCACTGACGCTGAAGCGATCTTTGCGGAAACGTATCCAGCTATTTATACCAGATTCAATGACTTCAGAAAAAAGCTGATTGAGCGTGAAGACCAGGGAAAATATTTCTGGGAATTAAGGTCATGTAAATATTGGGATGAATTTGATCAACCAAAAATCATTTATCCAAATATCTGCAAGCGGAACGAATTTGCCTGGGACGACAATGGGTATTTAACAAACCAAAAAGCTTTCATAATACCTAATACCACTAAATACTTATTAGGTATTTTAAATTCTAACACCGTCACATTTTTATTCGATAAGTATTTGGCTAAACTTCAAAATGGCTATTATGAACCTAGCGCTATTTTTATGAAAAACTTTCCTATCCCGGTAACAACAAAGACCAAAGACTTAGAATCTATTGTTGATAAGATACTTATCGCGAAGGCCCAGAACCCCAAAGTTGATGTTTCAAAATTGGAACACAAGATTGACGAAATCGTCTATCAGCTATACGGACTCACGGATGAAGAGCGAAAAATAGTAGAAGGAACGGATTCTTCGCTACACTCAGAATAACAAGGTGGGGGTAAAGGGGCGTAAATACCTCCCCACCAGATGCTTCTCCTTCGCTTCCCGATTCGCTTCGCTCATGCGGGACAAGTCGCTCATACGGGACAGGTCGCTCCAGGATGACAGACCAAGGGAAAAGGGGTGGGGTATTTGACTATTGGTACTTACGGTTAGTATTGGTAGTATTTTCTCCACTACCTCATCGCCATGCCGGCATAGGTCATTTCATAGAGACGGGCGTACAAACCACCGAGCTCCAGTAAATCTTCATGCTTGCCCTCTTCAACAATACGCCCGTTATCCATCACGGCAATATGGTCGGCGTGGCGGATGGTGGAGAGGCGGTGCGCAATGACGATGGCCGTCCGGCCTTTCAAAAGCTCTTTCAAAGCTTCCTGCAGGACCTGCTCGCTGTAGGAGTCCATATTGGCGGTCGCCTCATCCAGCAGCAGAATGGCCGGGTTAGCCAGCAGCGCTCTTGTAAAGCTGATAAGCTGGCGCTGCCCCATGCTAAGGTTCTGGCCCCGCTCCTGGAGCACGGTATCGTAGCCCTTGTCCGTCTTCATGATAAAGTCATGAGCGCCGACGGTCTTGGCGGCGGCTTCAACCTCTTCGAAAGTCGCCTGCGGGTTGCCGTAGCGGATGTTTTCCGCGATGGTGCCGGAGAAAAGGAAGGGGTCCTGCAAGACCAGCCCGAGCTGGCTGCGGTAGCTGATTTGCTCGACATCGCGGAGGTCATGTCCGTCCACCAGCACCCGGCCGCCGGCAACATCATAAAAGCGGGCAATCAGGCTAATCATGGTGCTCTTGCCGGCGCCGGTCGGCCCCACTAAAGCCGCCGTTTCGCCCGGGCTGACGTGGAAATTAACATCGTGCAGCACTTCCGGCCCGGTCTCATATTTAAAGGAAACATTTTCAAAGTCGATCCGGCCTTTAATCCGCGGCAGCACCACCGGCTGCGGTTTGTCCGTAATTTCCTGCTTGATATCGATAAGCTCGAAGATACGGGCGGCGGAAGCCATCGCCCGCTGAAGCTGGGTATACTCCATCGTCAGCGCCCGGATGGGGTCGAAGAACTGCTGGATGTAAAGGTTGAACGCCACCAGCGTGCCGACGAGGAGGACGCTATGAAGCACGTCCATGCCGCCGAATATCAGGACCAGCGCCGTGGCGATGGACACAAGCGTTTCCACCACCGGCATCATGACGTTGGATGATTTGGCTGCCTGGATATTCGAATCCAGATTTTCTTTATTTACCTTCTCAAAATTCTCCGAGTTTATCTTTTCCCGGGAAAGGCTCTGGATGATGCGGATGCCGGTGATATTCTCCTGCAAAAGCCCGTTGACGGCGGAAAGCTTCTGGCGCGCCTGGATAAAATCATGCCGGGCACGTTTCTGCCAGGTGATGATGAACCAGAGGAGGAACGGCACGACCACCAGGCCGGTGAGCGCCAGCTTGTAACTCAAAACCAGCATGACCACGACGATGGCTATCAGGCTGACGACCTCGCCGACGACCCAGAACACCCCCGAATCAAAGAAATCCCCGACCTCCTGGACATCGTCCTGGGCGCGGGACATAATCCGCCCCGCCTCATTATGGTCGAAAAAGCTGATGGAGAGGCGCTGCAGCTGCGTAAAGGCCTGCCGGCGCAGTCTTAAAAGAATGCTTAGCCCGATAGTCATCTCGGCGCGTATCTGGCCCCAGAAAGAGGCAAAATTGAGGACGCCGTTGCCCAGGAAAAGGAAAATAGCAAAGTTCAGGCCGCTCGCGTTGTGGACGGTAATGTAATTATTGATGGCCAGCGCCACCAGGTAAGGAGTAGCGACCAGCGTGCCGTTATACAACAGTGTCGTAATAATGGTCAGGATGACGGCCGTCCGGTGCTCCCCGAAGTATTTAGCCATGCGCCCGACCACCCGCGAATCATACGGTTTCCCAAAAACAATATCATCGGAATCGGAAAGGCTGCTCTTAGCGCGGAGTTTCCCAGCGGCCGGTAATACCGGCGTTTCTTTGGCGGAAACAGGCTTTTCTTCAACCGGCTCTTCAGTTGCCACTTCTTCCGTTTCCGTTCCGCCTTCGGCGGCCTGCCAGCCTTCCTGGTACTGGAACTGCAGGTTGTAAAGCTTGCTATAATAGCCATTTCTGGCGATAAGCTCGGCGTGAGTGCCCCGCTCAACGATACGCCCGTCTTCCAGCACTAAAATTAAGTCGGCCATCTGGACGGAACGCAGCCGCTGGGCGATGATAAAGGTCGTCCGGCCCTGCAAAAGCGAATTCAACGCCTGCCTGATTTCACCCTCGGTTTCCATGTCCACGCTGGAAGTGGCATCGTCCATGATGATAATGCAGGGATTCAATAAAAGCGTACGGGCGATGGCCAGCCGCTGCTTCTGGCCGCCGGAAAGCGTAATGCCCCGCTCCCCCACCCAGGTCTCGTAACCTTCCGGCAGGCTCATGACAAAATCATGCAAGCGCGCGATTTTGGAGGCTTTAGTAATTTCCTCCAGCGTCGCGCCCGGTTTGCCGTAGCTGATATTTTCCCGAATACTGGCGGAAAAGAGGAAAGTATCCTGGTGCACAATGCCGACGTTCCGCCTTAAAGACTCCAGAGTAAGGTCGCGAATGTCTTTGCCTTCGATGGTGATGCGGCCTTCCGTGACATCATAAAAGCGCGGGATAAGGTTAGCGACGGTGGACTTGCCGCTGCCGCTCGCGCCAACCAGGGCAATGACCTGGCCGGGTTTCGCCTCAAAATTAATGTCCTGCAAGACCGGCTGTTCCGCGCCGTAGCTGAAACAGACATTTTCAAAACGTATCTCACCTTTGCAGTCGTTGATTTCCGCCGCGCCGGGTTTTTCTTTGACCTCGGTTTCCGCGTCCAGCACTTCAAAAACGCGTTTCCCGGAGGACAAGGCGCGGGAATATAACTGTGCCAGCCAGCCGAGCATCCTGACCGGGGCATTGAGCATGACCACGTAAAGCAGGAACTCCGTCATCGTGCCGGTGGTCATCGTCCCGCCGATAACGAGCCGGCCGCCGTACCAGAGAATACCCGCCATCGCCAGATATAAGGCAAAGCCCATCAGCGGGCTGTTCACCGCCCAGAGTTTGGATATCGTAATGTCCCAGGTAAAGTTCTCTTTCGCCTGTTTCATGAACTTATCCGTCTCGTACTTTTCGCGGGCAAAAGCGCGGACCACCTTGGCCCCGACGATGCTTTCCTGGATATAAGTGCCCATCACGCCCACACCCTGCTGTATCTTAGTGTAAAGGGAGCGGAACCGCTGGCCGATGGCCAAAGTGCGGTAGGAAATAAATGGTATCGTGACGATGCTGATGAGCGCCAACTTCCAGTTAATCACCATCAGCAGGACGATGATGGCCACGCCGAGGACGATGAAATAGACGCCGCGCAGCAGGGCAAACCCCACGAACATCCGCACCCCTTCCACATCCGAGGTGGCGCGGCTCATAAGCTGGCCGGTCTGGGAGCGGTCGTGGAAGGCATAAGAAAGCTTTTGGAGGTGGTTATAAAGCTGGTTGCGCAGGTCGAATGATACATGCTGGGACAATGCTTCCGCCAGGTAGCTCTGGTAGTAGTTAATAACTCCGCGCAGGATGCCGGCAATAGCGATACCCAGCGCGATGTATACGATAATGCTTGCTTTAGCAGAGCCTAAAGCCTGGTCGATGGCCTGGCCGGTAAGGTTGGGAATATAGATGGACAGCGCCGCGCCGCCAAAAAGGCAAAGGTAAGTGAGGACCGCCATGCGGCGCTGCTTCCAAAATAACGCGGCGATTCTCCAGAATATTTTCATACGGATACAATTCTATGTTAACACAGACACGCAATAATCAAGAAACAGGATATGTAATTAAGAAAATCAAAAACACAGAATAAAGATGAAAAAATGTAAAATTAGAGCTGGTGAATGGATGTTCTTTAATCGTAATTAATAAAAAGCCGGGTCGATATACCGGCCCGGCCTCATTGAACGGGTGTTCTTTTTATTTAATAAACCTATAATTAGCTTTAATCAACCCCCTAAATCTCCCATTCATGGGGGACTTGTACAGGCTGGGGGACACCCCCGTCCGCCTCAGGCGGACCGCCAGAGAGAATTCTCTCTGGACTCTCTTTAACAATTGTTTAGTATTTCCCGTATTCCTTGGTGAACTCGATCATCGCCAAAAGGTTTTCCGGGTTGGCTTCATCGGTAGAGGAGCGGGGGCCGAGAATAAATCCGCCGCCCTTACCGCAGTAATCGATGAGTTTCTTGCAGTGAGCGATGACATCGTCTTTCGTACCTATCTGCAGTAAAGAAGACGGGACATCTCCCTCGATGCAAAGATGGCCTTTAAGGACGTCCTTGGCCCGGAAGATATCGGTCCTATCGAAACGCGCCAGGATAGAGCCCTTCGGGAACTCAAGCAGGTATTCGAGGCGTGAGGTAAAATTGCCTTCGAAGAAGATGCAGGGGGTCAGGCCTTTTTTCACCAGCCCCTTGACCAGTTTGGAGAAGGTCGGCCAGTAGAACCGCTTGAATTGCGCCATGGACATAAAAGAGTCATCGCCGCGGGTGTTGGTCATGAAAATGCGGTAGTAGCCATTCTCGCTGGGCTGCGGCTTGGGCTGGGCAAGCTCTCTCTGGAGGATAAATTCGCATATTTTTTCTATTTTCTCCGGCTGGCGGAAAATGTCCAGCATCATGCCGGTCATGCCGCGCAGGGTATTGGCGGCAATATCGTAAGGAGGCATGGCGGCTCCCTGCAAAAAGTCCGGAAAACCCATGTCCCGGACCATTTTATTAAATCTTTTGACCTTAGCATCGTATTTCTTGAATTCACGGCCGGCGGCGCGCAGGGTAGTAAACGTATTCCAGACATCGGTATTACCCAGAGACCTGGCTAAAGCGATTATGCCCATCGTTCCCCCGCCCATCATGGAAAGGGGCGGAAGTCCGGCAAGCCCCTCCAGGTTTTCCGAAATCCTCGGTTCATGGACGCGCAGCATGAAGTCGGATGGGTCTTCCATGTAATCAGCATACTCGTCCGCTTTCATCAGGTTATTAAGCTCGATGGACTGGTGACCCTGGTTGGGCTCGACACCGTGACCGGGCCAGCGTAAGTTTTTAGGGTCAAGGATTTCCAGGGCTTTGCCGGGCTGGAATCCCTGGACAAATATCATATCCGGCTGGAAATCCGTTAAAGTCTTTTTGTAAGCGTTATACCAGGCGTCATAGTCATAATAGGCGGCGGAGCAGGGAATGCCGCAGTATTTGGCGGGGAAGTATCCGATAGAGCTCGAGACCGGGACCCTTTCCGTCGGTTTCAGGGCGATGGCGTCCATGATAAGCTTTTCGCGTTCTTTACGCAGTTGTTTCCCGGTTTTCTCCATGGTTTTTCACACTCGTTTTTTTTCTTTTGAATATAACATCAATTTGATTCTGGATTCAAATGAGGCAGGAAACGCTTATTGAACAACAGGGAGTTATCATTTTTTGCGCCAGATAATCAGGAAAAAAGCCAAACAAAAAGGGCAGGCCTAAGACCCGCCCCGATTTAAAGCTCACCCGACCTCATTAAAATCTGTAATTTATTTCCTAAAAAGACCCTTTATTCGGTATTTAGTCAACCCCCTAAATCCTCCATTCTTGGGGGGCATGGAGTGGGCATGGAGTGGCCGTGGGACGCCCCCGGAACCCCCGCCAGAGAGGTCTCTGGACTCCCTATTGTTAGTATCGGCCGTACTCTTTGGTGAACTCGATCATCGTTTTCATGTTTTCCGGCTTGGCTTCATCGGTGGAGGAGCGGGGGGAAACAATTAAGCCGCCGCCGTTGCCAACGTAATCGATGAGTTTCTTGCAATAGGCGGTAACGTCATCCTTAGAGCCAACCTGCAGCAGCGATGACGGGACATTCCCCTCGAGGCAGACATGGTCCCTTAACACATCTTTGGCCTTGAAGATATCGGTCGTATCGAGGCGGGCGAGTATCTTTCCTTTGGGGAATTCAAGCAGGAATTCGAGGCGTGAGGTAAAATTGCCTTCGAAGAAGATGCAGGGGGTCAGGCCTCTCTTGATAAGCGCCGTCACCAGCTTATAGAAAGAGGGCCAGTAAAACCGTTTGAATTTCGCCATGGACATGAAAGCATCGTCGCCGCGGGTATTGGTCATAAAGATGCGGGAGTAGCCGTTTTCACTGGGTACCGGATCCGGCCTTTCGAGCGATTTTTTAAGGATAAATTCAGTGATTTTCTCGATTTTCTCCGGCTGGCGGAACATGTCCATCATCGTGCCGCTCATACCTCTCATGGAATGGGAAAGCACATCGAAAGGCGGCATCCAGGCGCCCTGGAAATAGGTCGGATAGCCCATATCGGAAATCAGCTTATTGAACCGCTTCATTTTCGGCTGCCATTTCCGGAATTCTTTACCGGCTTTTAAAAGAGTAGTGAAAGCTTTGGCAACCTTCGGGTCTTCCATACTGACAGCCAGACCGATGGCCCCCAGCCCACCGCTAAGGTCGGAAAGCCGGGGCAGACCCGCCAGGCCTTCCAGTTCCGGGCTGGTGCGGGGGAGGAAGGTACGGACGAGGAAATCCGACGGGTCATGCATAAAAGCTTCATATTCATCCGCTTTAAGATTATCGATTTCGATGGCCTGGTGCCCCTGGTACGGGTCCACGCCGTGGCCGGGCCACTTTTGCGCTTTAAGGTTAAGGATTTCCAGCGCTTTCCCCGGGGTGAACGCCTGCGGGAAGACCATATCCGGCTGGATATCGGTAAGCGCCCTTTTATAAGCGTCATACCATGCATCATAATCATAATAAGCGGCGGAACAGGGAATGCCCGCATATTTGGCCGGGAAATACCCGATGCCGCTGATGACCGGTACCCTGTCCGCAGGTTTTAACGCGATGGTGTCCATGATACGCTGTTCGCGCTCTTTACGCAGCTGTTTACCCGTTTTTTCCATGTTGATTCACACTCGCTTTTTTTATTTTGAATATAACATTGATGACACGCGGAGTTCAAATTCTGAAAAATATGTATCAAATAATGAGGGCTGCTTTAGCTAATAATCTTCTTTGCCAGCCGGTTAAGGCGCCCTTCGATTCCCGGTATTTTTACCGCATCCCCGGGGAGCTTGGCAAACACAAAAACACTACCCGCCCACGGCATCTTGAGTAGTTTGGCGTAATATCTTAAATTCTGTATTACCTGTCCGGTCGTTTCTTCCGCTACCGCCAGCCCGGCGATACGTTTGCCTTCCAGGCGCGGCCAGACGGCGCAGGTCCTATCGAGGAAGTTTTTAAGCAGGCCGGAAAGCATACCCATATAGCCCGGTGATGCCAGGACGATAGCATCAGCCGCCAGAAGTTTCGGATAGACAGAGACCATGTCATCCTTGATAACACAATCGCCGTTGCGTTCTTTACCGCCTTTTTCACAGGAGAGGCAGCCGCGGCACATTTTTATATCCATTTTACGCAGCAGCATCATTTCCACATCCGCTCCGCCCTTCTCCAGGTCTTCACAAATTTTGGTGAGCAACCATTCGGTATTGCCCCGCCGCGGAGAGCCGCAAATGCCGATTATTTTCATGTTACTCCAGTATATAATATAGTCGCTTGGTGACTCTAGTTATCAAGATAATCCAAATTTAATAAAGTAACAACCGCCAAGTAACAAGTATCAAGGAACTATCAAGTTACAAGTGACAAAGGAAGAAGTAAAACTCTTAACCCTAATATCTAAATCAAACAATTTTCAATTCTCAAGAAAATTCTAAATAATTTTTAGTCACCCCCCTATTCCCCCCACACGTGAGAAAAGAGGCCGGGGGACACACCCGTCCGCCTCAGGCGGACCGCCAGAGAGATTTCTCTCTGGACTCTCTTTTATGATTTCCTCTTATACTCCTTAAAATTTCCTTATTACTTGACCGATTGCTACTTGCTACTTTCCTTCCCTCCCCTGTATTTGAAGCAATATACACTATAATGCTAAAATCGGTTTACGGGAACAAGAAGGAGACCATTATGGACCTGAAACTTAAGGGTAAAACAGCTATCGTAACGGGAACGGGCAGCCAGATAGGCTTCGGGCGGGGCATCGCTTTGATGCTGGCGCAGGAGGGCTGTGACGTCGCCTGTATCGATGTTGACCTGGAAGGCGCTAAAAAGACAGCGGTGGAAGCAAAGAAATCAGGTCATAAGACGATGGCTTTAAAAGTCGATATCGCCAAAAGACCGGAAATAGATGCCGCGTTCAAGAAAGTCCTGGCGGAATTCGGCGGGCTAGACATACTGGTCAACTGCGCCGGGCGCGCCAGCGGCTTACGGCCTTTTGTAGAAAGCACCGAGGAGCAGTGGGACATCGATATCAACATCAACCTTAAAGGGACGATGAACTTTACGCAGGCGGTCTTGCCCCATATGCTGGAACGGGGTTACGGAAAAATCGTTAACTTCTCCACCCACGCCGCCCACCAGCCCACTGGTCTCGCCGGCGCGTCGAGCTATGTTGCCGCCAAAGCCGGTACGGTGATGTTTAGCAAAACGCTGGCCGGGGAGGTGGGGTATAAAGGGATTAATGTCAACGTTATTGCGCCCGGGCCTGGGAACACTAACTTCCATAAAGTCAGCGGGAACGACCCGCACATGGCCGGCATCGTCGAAGCGCTGGCTAAAGCCGGGAAAACTACCACGCCGGAAGATATCGCTAATGCCGTAGCTTTCCTGGTATCCGATGTTTCCAGCAAGCTTTCCGGGCAGATTTTCGAGGTTTCCGCGCCGAACTCGCCGAGAGGCTAAATAATTTGGCAATAAAGTTTTAGAATTTGGATATCAATATTGGTTGCTGAAGAATGAACTTTCAATCAATACCCTGAAGTGAGATTGCCACGCCTCTCGACTTCGTCTCGATGGCTCGCAATGACACGGGAATATAAAAAAGCCGGCAGTCGTAAAACTACCGGCTTTCTTGTCTGTCAGCCTTTTAATTACCGGGCGGGTCTAATCTTGCGGTAACAATCGGAGCAATAAACGGGTTTATCGCCGCGGGGCTGGAACGGGACCTCGGTCGTCTTGCCGCACTGGGCACAGGTGGCAGGGAACATCTGACGCCTCATGCCGCCGCCGCCGCTGCTGCCAAACCGTTCCGATTTCCTTGCCTGACGGCACTCGGGGCAACGCTTCGGTTCGTTGGTGTACCCTTTAGACTGGAAAAACTCCTGGTCTTCGGCACTGAACGTAAAGGTCTTCCCGCAATCGGAACATGTAAGGGTTTTGTCTTGAAAAGCCATTGGATGACCTCCTCTCTTACGTATTAGTTAGAGTTTTGGTCATCCAGCACTCGAGAGGAATTACTTTATTAGTTTCCACAGAGCTTGTAACAACCTAAACTTGAACTTAACCCTATTATACCACGCTGTCAAGTCCCTTAACAAAAGCCCGCTTAAAGAACCTGATTGCGGGCGAAAAAGGCCCTGCCATTCGTGATAATTTTACAAATCGCATCAGATTGTTTATAATCTTGCCACCACTCTGGTAATAATACGGGAGCATCTTAGACGGTCCGTTAAGAAAAATGCCAATAGTCAGAAAAACGATTTTAATGGTCATCGGCGTCACCGTTGTCCTTTTCCTGGTGGTATTTTTGATTTCCAACTTCATTTATCTTAAAGGTTTTGAAACGCTGGAAAACCAGCAGGTCGAGCGGAATGTAACAGGGGTAGCAGATGTTATCAGCGACAAGCTTAATACACTCGATGCTCTCTGCCAGGACCGGGCCAGCTGGGACGATACCTATAACTTTGCTTCCGGTCATAACCCGGAATATGCTACGAAGAACCTGACGGACGAAACCTTTAAAAGCCAGGATATAAACCTTTTTCTGGTATTAAATACCAAAGGTGAAATGTTGTACGGTAAAGCCTATGACGTTATCAACGAGCGGGACACCGACCTCCCCGAAAGCCTGCCTGCATTCCTGTCTTCTTCATTTATGAAAAACACGGTGAATCTACAAAAAGAATTCAAGGGGGTAACGATTTTATCCGGTCAACCTTTAATGACCGCTTTGAGACCTATACTTACCGGCCTGGACCAGGGCCCCGTTGCCGGCTATTTGCTGGTAGGCCGCTTTATCGATGATGCCGTTATAAAGACATTATCTGCAGATGTGCAATTCCCGGTCTCGATTCTCCCCATGAAAAGCCCCGGCAAGACCCCCGAACTGGATACTGCTTTGAATTCATTAACCGTTCCCGGCGCTGCTTACGTGAAAACAGAAAACAATAATACCATCGACGGTTACGGAGAAATTAAAGACCTTAACGGAAATCCGGCTTTTGTATACAAAGTATCGGTGCCCAGAGATATATTTGCCCGGGGGCAAAGTGCAGTAACATATCTGCCTGCTTCGCTGTTAGTTATCGCTATTGCGTTTGGCGCCGTCCTTATTTTCTTCTTCCGCCGTATGATTCTCTCCAGGCTTACAACATTGACCAGCGCCGTTAATGCCATCGGCTCAAGGGGGGAAATTTCAAACCGTGTTCAAATTAAAGGCAACGATGAATTATCCCGGCTGGCGGATAATATCAACGGCATGCTGGAGTCCCTGGAGAAATCTGAGATGAGACGGCAATCCCAGAAAGAAGTCATCGGGAATATCATGTCCATCATCCCCAACGGAATCGTGGCGGTAAACGAGAACGGTGATATCATGCTGCTTAACGATACATTCCGGGTCATGTTCGACCTGAAAAACCGCAACATGCTGGGCTTAAAGCTGGAAGACCTGCCGGATATGAGCGATATCGCCATAGAAATCAATAATTTCAGGTTAAGCCGGATGAACAGCTTCAAAAAAGAAATCCACCGTGTACGCAACGGGGTAAACAAGATTTATATCGCCAACTTTGCACGTCTGAAGGAAGAAGAGCTTTATATTCTTTATCTCACGGATATCAGCGAAGAGCGGGCCAAACAGGAGAGCCTGTACCTGACGGACCGGCTGGCATCGGTCGGTGAAATGGCCTCGGGTATTGCGCATGAGTTGAATAATCCGCTAACCAGCATCATCGGCCTTTCTGAAATAGTCATGCGCGACGAGATACCAGAAAACGTGAAGGAAGATATGAGCTTAATTAAAAGCGAATCCCACCGGGCGGCCGGCATCGTCAGGAACCTCTTAAGTTTCGCGAGGAAAAATGCCACGGTCAAGCAGTCCGCCAACATCAATAAACTAATCAATGATGTATTAAGGCTGCGTTCTTACGAGCACGGGGTGAATAATATCAAAACCGTAAAAGAACTGGATGAAAGCCTGCCGGATATCATGGTCGACTACTCGCAGATACAGCAGGTGTTCATCAATATCATACTGAACGCCGAATATGCCATGGTAAATGCACACGGCAAAGGAATATTAAAAATTAAGACGGAAGCCGCGGGCAACATGCTGCGGATAACATTTACCGATGACGGCCCGGGTATAGAGCCCGGGAACCTGCGGCATATCTTCGACCCGTTCTTTACCACGAAAGAGGCGGGAAAAGGCACCGGGCTGGGACTAAGCATCAGTTACGGTATCGTGACCGCGCATAGCGGGAACATATATGCCACAAGTAAATTCGGGAACGGAGCCACCTTTGTCGTGGAATTACCGCTTAACATTCCGCCCGCCAAGTAGGCAAAGCCGAATGCCTGATACACAAAAAAGAGTATTAATCCTGGAAGATGAACCGGTAATCTCCACCGTCCTGTCCCGGACGCTTAAAGCCGATGGATTTGAAATAGATACCGCCGAAAACGGAAGTATTGCCAAAGCGAAAATAAACGCCGGGAAACAATACGATTTGTTTATATTCGATATCCAGACCCCGGTAATGAGCGGTATCCAGCTGTTTGAACACTTCGAAAAAGAGCACCGCGAACGGACGGAGAGAGTGCTTTTTATGACCGGGGACAGTCTTAACACAGCCACCGCACAATTCCTGCAGCGGATTAACCGGCCGTACCTGATGAAACCTTTTACGCCGTCACAAATTCAAGAGTTGATAAAACAGACCCTGAAGAAAGAATCGTCAGTCTAGAGATTGATTTATTTCCTTCCCCTTACCATCTGCAGGATATTCAGCAAACGTTCCGGGTGGTCCGAACCCACGAGATATTTCTTGCCGTTCATCGTTGTTAACACGATACCACGATTGCCGCGGAAAAAGTAAGCCTTCATGCCCTTGCCGTAACGTATACCATACCCTCCAAAGTCCCGGAAAGGGGCAAATTCCATTAGTGCTGTATCCGTAATATTTGCTGTATTTAAATGCAGGACTTTTATGCCCGCCGAACCCCACCGCACGTCAAGTTCCTGCCGCGTCACCAGGATACGCTGACCGCCATAAGCAAAAGCGACCATTCCTATGGTGATTAACGCGCTCAAGCCAAAAAATACGAGTGTAAAAGCACCCCATCCGGCGCTTGCCCAGACTCCTGCCGCAACGCCAATAAACACGAGCGGCAATAATACGGCCAGCAGCGTAACCCAAAACGGGCTCTGGCTGTCCCAGTATAGAAAAGCGGCATTTTCTTTTATTTGCCGGGCCAGTTCCCCTTCCGAAAAAGGCGTATCGTGAGTGACCGGCTTCCAGGCATAAGGACGGTAAGGACGAATAATCTCGAGTGACAGCGAAAGCAATAACGCACCGCCGGCTATGCCGCCTATCAAAAACCGGTGTAAAGTATATGCGGACGCGCTGCTTTGTAAAAATCGCAGATAATCAATAGCGGTGCCGGCCATCCAGCCTACAACAAAGCCGTCCAGCCAGCACAGCCAGTTAAAGGCTTTTTTCTTTTCCTGCCGGGCCCAGAGTTCATCGATAAGACCGGAAACGATAATAAAAAAACACCGATAAACCCAGCGACGCAACCACAACTCCCCACGGCGAACCGTAACTATCCGGCCGGCCGTTTAACCCGAAGTGAACGGGCGCATTAGACGGCAGCGGCAGGCTGCGTATCAAATAAACAATCAAAGCAATCAGCGCGGCTGCCGCCGGTAAATGTACCCAAAGCGGGTGAATAAGTCTTCGTTGTTGCGTTCCCTTGTTAAAAGTCATGGCTTAACTTTCCTTGTTCCGGTTAAGTTGCCGGTTAACGAGGCTGCGGATTTCATCCGGGGAAAGGCCCAACAGGCTGGCATCCGTAATCAACTCTTTGATTTTTTGTTCCAGTTGGGCTTCAACAACTTTGGCGGATAAAGAATGCTGAATTTTGGCGATTTTTGCCCGGCGGCCCAAATGCAGGACGATAACGCCCTGGTCGCGCAGCTTTAAATAGGCGCTGCGTACGGTGTGGAGATTAATCCCCAGGCTGTCAGCCAGCTCCCTGACGGAAGGCAGCTCATCCCCCGGTTTGAGAGTGCCGTTACTTACCTGTTCTTTCAACTGGTTAATGATTTGCAGGTAAATGGGCCGGTCATCTTTTTCATTAATCGAAATCCACATCATGTTCACGCTTTACTGTTATAGTATTATTATAACAGTTATCGCGGTTTTGTCAAGAAACAAAGAATTATAATTGTAAAGGGAAATCTGAAATCATGGCAGTGATAGCCCGGTGGTTTTGAGAAGAACGGTAATTTTGCGCGGTCACTTTGCCGCGACAACTTCGATTTCCCAGTCCTTGTTTATCAAGACCGGGATTATTTTTTCAGCCGGCAGCTTCCAGGCACGGACTTTTTCCGCCGCTTTCAAAATCTGCGACTTATGTTCTTCCGGCGTCGCCGGGTTGCCGGCGCAATCATCGTGCCCGGCGATGACGATAATCCGGGAACCGTGAGTGTTGACGGAAACCTGCGCCTTCGATTTTAAAGCTTCAAGCTGATTAAAGGTGCCGGAAGCAAGCACTTTATCTACCCAGGCTCGGTTATCATATCGATACAGTCCAGGCGGAACTGTTTCTTCATCCAGTTGATAACCGGCAACTGCGCCCGCCCGTCCATGCAATTTATGGCGGTACCGAATTTTCCTGTGGCCATAGTAGCATTATACTATTTTGTCGTCTACCGGTCGTCAGGCATAATTGACGGTGAATAGCGGCGGCGGCGATTTTACATCTTCCATGGCATTCAAGACCAGGTTAAGCAGCCCGCCGCAATAAATAAAATACTTTTCCCGCAATCCGTAAAAGTCCAGGAGCCAATTAATCTGCACGCGGCAGCTCAAGCAGGGGCTGCAAATATATTTATAAGTCGGGTTATATAACTCGTCTTTAAATGCTTCCAGTATTTGCTTGACTTTCATCCGGCCGGAGACCAGCGCCTTCCAGTCCATGAAATCCGGCCCCTGGATAAGCACGAAGCCGCTGCCGCCGCCGCAGCAGAAATTATCCACCCCGTGAGGCTCCATCTCACGGAAATTCGGGCAAATTTCTTTAAGGACATTCCGCTGCGGGTTGACGATGCCCATCTGGCGGACGATATTACACGGGTCATGGAGGGTTACGGGGAAATTCAACTTCCGGGGATTAGTCTTAATTTTGTGGTTACAAACAATATCTTCCAGTATCGGGAGGTATGTTTCACGGGGAACATTGACTTCTTTAGCTAACAGCCTGTCCGACATGATTATCGAGGCATTATAGGTATGCGCACACCCTTCCCCAAGCATGATTCTTTTCGCCCGGAGATTCCTGGCTATTTTCGCCTGGGCGCCGGCTATCCTCGTAAGCTGGATATCATCATACCAAGCACCGTAATTATTCGTCTGGCGGTCGATCTGGTTAGAAAATGTCCAGTCCATGCCGGAAGCGTTCATCACTATCGCCATGGCCGCCGCATTTTCCATATGGGCAGGATGGTCATACGGCGTGTACATAACCACTGCATCAGCATCCATCTTATCCATCGGGACTTTGATTCTCCGCCCCGTTATCTGCTTTATCTTTTGTTCCAGCAGCGTAATATCCATCGGCGTTATCGGGGCGGTGAGCGGCTCCAGCTGCTTAACGGTGCCATTGGCGTGCAGCCCCTCCGGCGCAATCCCCATTTCCTGGCTGAAAAGTTTACGGATTTCCCTGGTAATCAGGCCGTTATCTACACCCATCGGGCACACCATAGCGCAGCGGCGGCAGAGCGTACACCGGTAGGACAGTTCCGCCAGCCTCGCTATCAGGTGCCAGTCCGGCAGGGAATATGACCATCTGAAAAGGTTGTCATCCGCATACTGTTTTTTTAATTTTTGCAGCAGTTCCAGCCTGAAGGTGGGACGGTATATTTCCTTTTTCCCGCTCGAAATATAGACCGGGCAGGCGGCATCACAAGTATGGCAATGGACACAGTTTTCCAGCGAAAGATGCAACTGCTGGGCGAAGGTCCAGTTATCGGCCGGCGAAAACAGTTTCCTTAACCCGGAAATGAATTTGGCAGCCATGATCCGCTCATCCATGCGGGAACCGAGTTCGGACAAACACAGGGCGGAAACGCCATCCAGGCTCCGGCTGATGTTACACTCGCCTTCACGGATAGCCCGGCATCCGTCGTCCAGGAAAGGCAATGCCAGAAGTTTGTCCGGCTCGATGCGTTCTACCGGACGGCTATGAGTTTTTGCATAAATCGTTGTTTTAGCATTAGCCATTTTTTATTCCTGTTTATGCAAGGTCCTTCCATAACGTCCCCGCCGCAGCGTGTTTGGCTGCCCAGGTAACGGGATATTCAAGCATATTCTTAGTTTTTTTGCTCACCCGGGTAATATGCAGGATAGGAATAAAATTCCAGCGCCATTCATGATAATACCGGAAGAAAAGCCTGACGGCATGGCTTAAAGGCAAATACACCAGCACCATCGACACGGTCAAAACGTGCAGGGAAGTCAACAGGGGAGGGTTCATTTTTTCCGCCCAGTGAAACTGGAGCTGACCTCTAACGTAACCGAGCACTTCCGCCATGACACCGTTAAAATAAAACTGCACGGCGATAAAGCCGGTGGCGGCGGCCGCCATGACCATAAGCCACTTTAAATAATGCCAGCGGGGATAAGTAGCCCTTAAAGAGCGGCTGACAAGGCGGGAAATTAAGACACCAAGCGCCCCGGCGAATATCAGACCGGTGGCGGCATGGCCCCATATCAAAGAGTAGCCGACCGGCCAGTTTTTACGAAAGACCAGCGAATAGACAAACAGCCATGCGTGCCAGGTTATCAGTAGATAAACGCCCAGATGGAAAGGGTAAAGCGGCAGCCAGAATGCCCTGTTATTTTTATAATATTCCTTTAAGGTGACGACGTTCGTAAAAATATTATCCAGCTTTTGACCGTAGCCGGTACCCTTTTTCCGCCACAAATTTCCGGTTTCATAAACAGAACTGTTCTTATATATCTCCCAACGGAGATGCATAGGGAAACTGGCATAAACCAAAACCTTGTACAGGCAGGCGAAAATACAGAACAAAATACTGCCGTAAAATATGACCAGTACCAATCCGTTCACACCAACTCCCACCGGTTGACAGCAACCCCTTGAAATTACAGCATAATCAATCAGGCGGCAAGTTGTGTATTCGTATTAAGTGATAGAATGAACTAAGCAAACACATAGAAGCAGTTTACATCCGCTGGAAAAGAGACATTTGCCGGGGCTGCATTAACCGCCAGTGCGGCAATCATGCCAGGACGCTTTTATATTTCTATGATAAATTGTCGTTTTATTCCCGTGCAATCGGCTTCAAGGGCACTTTAGGGTCGGGGAAGCCGGGACCCATGCAGGCAAACATCAGACCCAGCGCCATATCATCGATACGCTGGAAATCCGTCTGCGGCACTGTCTCCGGCCTGGGGAATGGCCAGTCCATCTGGCGGAAAGCCTGATTAATAATCAAGCCCGAACCGTGCAATTCGGCGGCCCGGGTAACACAATAAGCGAAAGCCGCGCCGCAATCCTCCGGCGGGATATTTCCTTCATAACCCGGCATCGAGGGCATTTTGAAATTCTTCGGCAGCTCCTTAGGCAGCGGCCCGGCGCTCCGCGGGAAACCCACCCCGGCCGGGATAAAGGTAAAGACGGAAATTCCGGTGTCCTTATACGGCCCGAGTTCCGCCGCCAAGGACATCATTAAAGAGGTGGCGGCCGCTTTAGCCGCGCTATAATTGCTCGGCCCGACCGGGAATTTAAAAGAAGTGGACATGTAAGTAACTATCCCGTGGCGCCTTTCCTGCATGCCGGGTACGAAAACCTGTATCCCGATAAGCGTGCCTCGCGCCGCGATTTCATACTGCCGGTCCATCTGGTAGATAGTGGACTTGAGAACCGGCGCCGCTAGGGACATGATCATGGCATTATTGACCAGGATGTCCACCTTCCCGAACGCATCGAAGGCCTTTTTAGCCATATCTTTCATGGAAGATTCGCTGGAAACATCGGTCTCTACAAAGAGGGCGGTCCCGGGCTTGTTCTCGTTATCGATGAGTTTTTCAGCGGCTTTTCCGGCTTCTACCGTAACATCAGGAATCACTACTTTCGCCCCCAGCCATGCCAGGCTCCGGGCCACGCCCAATCCCACGTTCCCGGCGCCGCCGGTAACCACCGCCACTTCACCGGCCAGAGTGCCCTTTTTCAGCTTTGTCTTATCCATAGAAAGCGGGCGCGTACCTTCAAACCTGTCCATATATATTCCTCCACCATTATTTAGCTATTCAGGCAAGCGGATTGCACAGATTGTAACACTAAAAGATGGAAAAATGCTAATTTTGATACATCCGACGTTGTAAGGGATAAAACTTACAAGTAGAATGAGTTTATGAACGATGCCGGGACATATGCCTTAGTTATTTTTTCTCCGGAGCGGCTCCGTCTGCAGGTCGGCAGTTTAGGGACGTTTGAAATTCCGTCCGGCTTCTACGTCTATGCCGGCAGCGCCTTACGAGGACTAAAAAACCGGGTAAAGCGTCACTTCAGTCAAGAGAAGTCATTGCACTGGCACATCGATTATTTGCTTTCGCATACCAGCATAATTCAAGTATGGTACGTATTAAGCAATGAGCGGCTCGAATGCACCTGGAATACTATTGTGGCAGGGCTCCCCGGGGCAACTCCCTGCATCCCGGGTTTTGGGAGTTCGGATTGTCATTGCCGGACACATCTTACCCGATTTTTAACCACCCCGTCATTCGCCGACTTCAAAAAGGAACTGATAAAGCGCGGACTGCCGCAACCAAGATGTCTAAAGGTTTAAAAATTCGTTATCAGTGCTCCGCCAGACACCAGGCTTTGGTCTTTTCAGCATAGGCGTTTACTTCTTCGTCCGTCCGGAAATCATTAGCGCCGCAATTATCAAAGTGCATTATTTCGCCGACGTCTCTTACAAACTTAGGACCTGGTGAAGCAGCGGCATAGCCGAGAACCATCATATCATAAATAGTCAGGTCCTTCGGGATGCCAATAATTTCTCTTAAAGCTTGCTCTGTCTCCGGGCGGGAAGTAGCGGTGTACCACTGTGACGCCAGGCCCAGAGCGGTTGCGGCGAGGTGCATCAACAAAAAGGCATTAGCCATACTGGAAGTATAAAGCCCTGCCGCCTGTTCGTTGGTCCTGGGTGAACCGGGCAAGCCGACCTTTGCCCGCCAATCACACAACGCCAGGATAAAGACTGGCGCGTCCTTGTAGCTATTGCGCCGCGAGGATTTCTTAGCCGGGTCTTTGATAGGAGGGCTATGCCGCTCCAGCGCAGCTACGACCTTGCTTTTTATCTCCGGGTCTTTTATGACTATAAATTCCCACGGCTGGGTATGGAAACCGGAAGGGGCCCAGCGCGCTACTTCAATAATTTTGGTAATATATTCATCCGGCACCGGGTCAGATTTAAACTGGCGGACGGTACGTCGCTTTTTCACCAGGTCTAAAAGACAATCATATTGATTAATATTAACCATCCGGGCCTTCCTTTTTTTAACCTGGTATTTCTTATCAGGTCTTATTTATGGCGCGTTGCTACTTTGTCTTATGGCGGAACTGCGTTTCATACAAATTAGCATATAGCCCGCCCAGTGCCAGGAGCTCGTTGTGCGTTCCACGTTCGACAATACGGCCGAAGTCCATAACCAGTATTAAATCCGCCGCCAGAATCGTGCTCAAACGGTGTGCGATTACGATACTGGTCCGGCCGACCATCACATGGCTAAGAGCTTCCTGGATCAGAGCTTCCGACTGGCTGTCCAGCGAACTGGTTGCTTCATCCAGCACGAGGATACGCGGGTCTTTTAGAATAACACGCGCCAGCGCCAGGCGCTGTTTCTCACCGCCGCTTAGCCGGTAACCGCGCTCACCGACGATTGTTTGATACTGCAGGGGCAGTCCCTTAATAAAATCATGGATATTGGCCGCCCGCGCCGCCTCTTCGATTTCAGACTGGGTCGCATCCAGTTTGCCGTAGAGAAGGTTGGCCCGTATCGTGTCATTAAAAAGATAAGTCTCCTGCGTTACCATACCTATCTGAAGGGTGAGGGAGGTCAGCGTCACATCCCGCAGGTCATGCCCGTCAATTAATATCCGTCCGGCGGTGGGTTCATAAAGGCGCGGTATCAGATAAGTCAACGTCGTTTTCCCGGCGCCGCTGGGGCCTACCAGCGCTACCAGCTGGCCGGGTTCCGCCCGGAAGGAGACATGGTCCAGCACTTCTTCACGGGCCTGGACGGAGACGGCTTCTTCTTCGCTTTGATTATCTTTATTGTTATCAACCGGAATTGACCTGTCAGCGGCTGATTCCATCACGGTATCCTGCAATAACCCGAAGCGGCGAATATCTTTTAGTAGTCCCTTCCCTTCTTTCATGTAGTGGAAACTGACGTCTTCAAATTCAATCACGCCGCGCACGTCCTTAAGGACGAAAGCATCCGGCTTCTCGGTGATTTCATGGGGCAAATCGAGCACTTCAAAGACGCGCTCGAAACTTACGATGGAAGTGGCGAAATCCACCGGCGCATTCGTCAGGACCTGCAGCGCGTTATACAATGTTCCCAGGTAAACCGTTAAAGCCACGATGGTACCGATAGTGAGCGTCTGTTTTATGACCAGGTACCCGCCAAAACCATAGACAATGGCGACGCCGATGGAACTTAACAAGCCGATGCTGACGAAGAAGAGCGCACCGGTCACTGCCCGCCTTACGTTAATATTGCGGACATCTTTGGCGCGCTGTTTAAAATGCTCATCTTCTTCCCGGGTCCGCCCGAACAGTTTTACGAGCAGTGCGCCGCTGATATTCAGCAGCTCCTGCATGACGGCATTCATCTTGGCTAAAACGTCGAGCTGCCTGCGTGTAATATCACGTAAACGGTTCCCCAGGCCCCGCGCCGCGAGGAGAAGTAAAGGAAGAATCGCGATGCTGATAAGCGTCAACCGCCATTCCAGAACGAACATAACGGTAGCTACCACAACCGCCTGGATGAGACTGCTGACGATACTGACAAACGTATTGCTGATAGCGCTCTGGGCGCCCTGGACGTCATTGTTGAGCCGGCTCATGAGCTCGCCGATTTTAGTGTGTGTGAAAAAACCCAGCGACATGCGCTGCAGGTAGGAAAATAAATCCACCCTTAAATCATAGGTAACACCCTCCCCCACCCGGGCGTTAATCTGCCGCTGGAACACGTTCAGCGACCCGGTCAGAAGCGGGATAAAAAGCAGGGCAATCGTCAGTAATAATAACTGGTGTAAATCGCGGGCCGGAAGCGTTTGGTCTATCAGTTGGCGCAGGATAAGCGGAGATATCAAACCCAGCCCGGTAGTAACCAGCGTCATCGCCAGCATACCGATTATCCACCAGCGGTATGGACGGGCATAACCCCAGACGCGTTTCATTAAACGCCAAGTTATTCTAGGTTTTGCATCGGGGGCATTATTAGGGTGTAAAAAACTATAGCGGCCGCGCATCATATCAGGATATCACCAATATCCAGTGTACAACCAAGCTGGAGCCGGGTCAAAATTCTGACGCGCCAGAATCACAATTGTTAAAACATTGTTATGAAAGACAAGGGGAGTGAAACAATTTGGACAATCTCCATACATGCTTTGTAATAAAAACCCACCTTTCCGGAATGGGATTTATATCACATACATGGCACCGGTAAGTAATAACATAATGGTATATGAGTACAGAGACTCCAAAGGTAGCCTGAACGCTAAGGTAAGCAGGAGGAAAGTATGACAGAGTTTAAAGTTGACTGCACCGGCGAGACCTGCCCGGTGCCTTTAGTTGAAACGCGGAAAGCCTTAAGGAAGGCGGAGAAAGGTGACATTGTCGAGGTCATCGGTACACACCCTTCTTCCAAAAAGGAGATACCTTTAGCGGTCAAAGCGTTGGGACTTGAGCTGCTAGGTATCGAAGAGGGAGAAGGCGGGACCTGGAAAATAAGAATACGTAAGTAGCGGGAGAAAAAGAATATGACAGATAAAGCAACAATTATTGTGCACAGCGGTGATATGGATAAGGTTTACAGCGCCATGATTATCGGTAACGGCGCCCTGGCTATGGGCATGGATGTATCTATGTATTTTACTTTCTGGGGATTACAGCGGCTCAAGAAGGGAGGGCTGGAAAAGGGCCCTCTTTCCAAGATGAACATGCTTGGCCTGGGTAAATGGATGGTGAAACGTAAGATGAAGCAGGCCAACGTAGCCTCATTGGAGAGGCTCTTGCAGGACTTTAAAGAGCTCGGCGGTAAAATACTGGCCTGTGATATGACCATGGACATCATGGGTATCAAAAAAGAAGACCTGCGCAATGACGTGATTTCTGAATACTGCGCGGTCGGGACATACGTCAAAGAAGCCATGGAATCAAAAATAACCCTGTTTATTTAATGAGGTGACCAAAGATGGAAAAAAGGATATATTTTGATAATTCCGCCGCTACCCGCCTTGATGAGAGGGTGCTGGAGGCGATGACGCCCTACTTCTTCGAAAAATATGCGGTTGCTACCTCCGAGTTTGCTTACACCCAGGGTATCGAGGCGCGGGAAGCTCTGGAAGAAGCGCGCGCAACCCTTACAGGGCTGTTGTCGGCTGGCCCCGAGGAACTCATATTTACCTCCGGAAGCGCCGAATCATCAAATATGGCCCTCAAAGGGGTAGCCATAGCTCTAGGCAAAAAGAAGGGCAGACATATTATCATTTCTAAAATAGAAGATTTCCCGGTATTGCACAGCGCCCAATCTCTGGAGAAACAGGGCTTCACCGTAACATATCTTGATGTAGATGGCGAAGGATTAGTTAATCTTGACCAATTAGAAAAAGCGATAACAGCGGAGACAATTCTGGTCTCCATACAACATGCCAACCAGGAAATCGGCGCCGTCGAGGACATCGTTGCTATCGGCAAAATCTGCCGGGAAAAAGGCGTTCTTTTCCATACCGATGCCACACATACCTTCCGGCGGCTGCCCATCGATGTCAGTAAAATACCAGTAGATCTTATCAGCATTGGGGCTCACACCATCCACGGGCCTAAAGGTATCGGCGGTCTATACATACGAAAAGGTACGCCTATTACAAAGTGGATGGACGGCGGCTTTCAGGAGTTCGACCTGCGCGGCGGTCTGGAAAACATCGCCGGTGCCGTGGGCTTTGCCAGGGCAGCAACGCTTGTAACCGAGGAAGAGAACCGGCGCCTCGAGGTAATGCGAGACCACGCCATCGAACGATTACTATCAGAGATACCGGATGTTGTTCTCAACGGACCGCGGAAGCCGCGCTTACCGCAGAACGTTAACATCTCTTTCCATTTCGTAGAAGGGGAGTCAATTACTTTGCACCTGGACATGCACGGCTTCGCGGTAAATACCGGCTCGGCCTGTTTCAGCCGCTCGCTCCAGGGAAGTCATGTCATCTATGGCATCGGCGGCGACCATGAACGAGCCCACGGCTCGATACGCATCTCCTTGAGCCGCGAGAACACTATGGGGGAAGTCGACGCCGTGGTACAAACGCTGGCCGAAGTAGTAAACGAACTGCGGGTGATTAGCCCACTCGGTAAGAAGGAGGCATAAGATGAAATTCCCTTATAGCGATACAGTATTGGAACATTTCCGTCACCCCCGTAATGTAGGGAAAATCGAGAATGCCGACGGCAAGGCCACTGAAGGTAGTCCGGCCTGCGGCGACATGGTCTCCGTCTACATCAAAGTAGACCCGGAGAAGAAGACGCTTTCGGACATCAAATTTGAGTCTTACGGCTGCGCTTCCAATATAGCCACCGGCTCAATCATCACGGAACTGGCTAAGGGCAAAACCCTGGAAGAGGCTAAGAAAATCAGCTGGCAGCAGGCTGCCGAAGCACTTGGCGGATTGCCCAAAATCAAAGCCCATTGCTCGGTGCTGGCAGTAGAAGGGCTACGCTCTGCGATCCAAAACTACGAAGAACGCCACGGCCTTATAAAAAACCAGGTGCCGACGACCATCGATGAACTGCACCGGCGTCTGAGAAAGGTCATGAATCCCCTTAGCGGGTTGGACCTGGAACGCACCAATCTGGTGAAAAATATCGAACTGAAGGACGGCGAGGTCCGGGTGGTGATTGATCTGCCGGAGGGCAACCAGTTCGCGCCAGCTATTAAAGAAGAGGTTTTGGAAAAGCTCGGGAGCCTCTGGGATGTTAAAAAGGTAACCGTACAATTTACGGAATAGGGGCAATAGCGGTCGGCTTGAGTAAAGTGGAGTTGGGGTATCAACAGGTAGGACTAATAAGGACTTCGATTTGGTCTTTAGTCTAAGTGCTTTGGTCACCTTAAGCATAATTCTCATGCACTATGGAGATCCAGATACTCTCTGAACGAATTAGACACTTCACCGGGTAGACATCTTAATGAAGACATATTCATAGATTCAGAGTATTTAGCGTTCTCCCTTATTGACACGCACGGGTAGTAGTTTGTCCCCTTTAAATCTGTTGTTCTCAAGCTCAACAGAACTGCCTTATTCAAGACTCTGCTCTCGGGTCCACCGACTACCACAACTTGGTTTGATCGCTTATGGATGAAGTGGTGATTGTTTTTCACCAGAACTTGATCATACTGGCTAAGCTCGTTAAGATTGCCCCAACATATCGAGGTATCAATAATAAAATAAGCAAAGAAATATAGCCCGTCTAATTTGCCATCTTTGCTCGAAAATGCCGCATAGAATGTTAGAATGTCACCCCTCTCCATATTCAGTAGAGTATCATAATTCTTTTCTTTACTACCGGCCTGATTATACTTAGGAGAACCGTACGTGAATGTCACAAACTCGGGGTCGTTATGGATGGTTTGCTCAAGTGGTCTGCTAGGCCACACTTTTCGGGGTGAAAGCCTTGTAGGCAGAAATGACACAATAGAGTTGTTTTGCCATTTGAAATCTTTATAAGTAATAGCTCTATCCAAAATCAAGTCTTTTTTATCATCAGGGATGGGGATAAACTTATATGACCTATCGTCAAATATGGGACTTATAAAACCGCCGCCCTTGTCTTTATCCGCCCCGACTCTTAATAAGTAATGTTTCATATTATATCAGTCCGTTTTTTCAAAATATGAACAAATGGAGCCGAGGGGATTCGAACCCCTTACCTTCGCGATGTAAATGTGTTATTGTATGTACATAGCGAGGTGATTTACGATGGAAATCAATGAAAAACAGGCTAAAGAGATTTTAAATCTTTTGAAAGGAAAAGGCAAGAAAAAAGTTAAGGTTAAGCTGGTTGACTTAAAAGAAAAATATTTAAAAGAACGCGGGCGTTTAAGTCCTGCTACTATTCGCAATTATAATTGGACTTTTGATAGGTTACTCGAAAAAAGAGAATATTGGTTTAATGAAGCTTCGGAAGTTAATGAGTTTATTGCCGGACTTGGCAATATTAATGATGAATCTGTAAGAGCAATTTTCGGGTATATTCGTGCTATCGGTAGGTATACAAAAAGAGTGTATAG
Source organism: uncultured Chloroflexia bacterium (assembly GCA_963796365.1). Taxonomy (GTDB): domain Bacteria; phylum Chloroflexota; class Dehalococcoidia; order Dehalococcoidales; family RBG-16-60-22; genus RBG-13-51-18. The sequence continues at coordinate 1,230,892 of CAWCLJ010000004.1, read as the reverse complement.
TTGGGATGATCCTACGGAAAATGCCGATAGACCTGAAGTTAAACATAAAACCAGAAGATACTTTAAAGAAGATGAGTTAAAAGCGATAATAGGCGCATGTAAAAGCATGGAAGAGAGAGTTTTAATAGCTTCTCTTCTAGATTCAACATGCAGAATTAAGGGTATAGCGGGTTTAAAAGTTGAAGATTTGGGTAGAGATGGCTTTAAAGCAAGAGAAAAGACTGGTGAACGCTGGTATAGGTGCGATACCAGGCTAATAGATATGATGCGGAAAATGGCAGTGGATGGAGTAGTCTTTCCAAGAAAAGATGATAGTAGGAATGTAGTTTATCCGGTTGCATGTATTACACCTAATGACCTAGCTAGTAAAGTTAGAAGAGTATTTAAGCGGGCTGGTTTAACCGGAGAAAAGCTCGGTCCTCACACTCTAAGGCATACAGGCGCGTCAATTGTAGCAAAGAATACAAGGTCTGCCCTGGCGGTTAAGGCTCTGCTTCAACATGATAATATCAATACTTCTATGAGATATATACATGATGCTGAAGAAGATATACAGCGTGAAATATCACCAATGGAGCTGGCCGGCGTTATGATGTTAAAGCAAGGCAAGTTAGAAGTAAAACAAAACGAAGTATTAGCTCTTCCAGAAAATGCCGGAATGGGTGATGAGGTATTAATTAATCAGATGTTGCCTGATATACCGAAAGATATTAAGATAAGACCTTCCTTGAATAAAGAAGATTTGGAATTAATAAGAAATAGCTTTATAAAAACATTAGTCATGCGTGGTGAACATTTCTCCGGTTGCAAAGAAGTAAGATTATTACGTAGAATATTGAGGAAAGTTTAAGTACGGGGCGTTAGCTCAATCGGGAGAGCACTTGGTTTGCATCCAAGAGGTCACGAGTTCGAATCTCGTACGCTCCACGAATTTTAAGCCTCTGGCGATAATGCTAGGGGCTTCTTTTTTGGGTGTGGTATTTGAATTTAGGTGTTATTGTTTAGCCCAACCGTAGGTGAGCTCTAGTAAGCGAAACCGAAGGGCGGGAGTATAAGATATCGGGAATAGCGTTAATATAGGATAATGTAAATATTGATTAGAAAGATATTAACGAAAAAACCAAATTAAAAAATAAAATGGAAAGAAATAAGATTGTACGTTTCATAGTTTGGATGTAAAATTTAGTTAAGTAAAATCTTATGTAAATACTTTGCCTTAGTAAGAAAATTTGGAGGTAAAAGATGAAACCGGCTGAAAACATGGCAGGATTAGATCTTGAAGGTGGTTGGCATGTTGATAAAATTTTTAAAAATGAAGGCGGTACAGGCGGATATTCTTCTATCAGTTATTTGGTAAGTAATAAACAAGGAAAAGGAGCATTTTTAAAAGCATTGGATTTTTCAGAAGCAATGCAGGATGCAGATATGACAGGTCGTCTCGAGGAATTAACTAGTGCTTATAATTTTGAAAGAAATTTATTGCAACAATGTAAAGAAAAAAATTTGAAACATGTAGTTGTACCAATCGCGTGGGGAACAGCGAAGGTACTAGGAGGTTTTGGACCATTAAGTAATGTACCATACCTCATTTTTGAAGAAGCGAAAGGTGATATTAGAAAAATAGTAAAAACTTGGGAAAAATTCCATTTAGCTTGGGCTTTGAGATCTTTACATCATAGCGCTGTTGGATTACAAGAATTACATGGACAAAAAATTGCTCACCAGGATGTAAAACCATCTAATGTTTTAGTATTTCAAGACGATTTATCGGAAGATGTGTCAAAAATAACGGACTTAGGAAGTGCATCGCAAGCTGGAAAACCTTCCAAATCAGATAAAAAATTAGTAGCAGGAGATGTTAAATACGTTGCACCAGAACAATGGTATAGTTGGGGACAAACAGGAGATTTTACAGCAAGGTATCTAGTTGATTTGTATAGACTGGGAAGTTTAGTATTTTTCTTTTTCGCAAGATGTTCGGCAACTGATGCAATTCAACTAAAGCTTTCTAAAACGTATGGAAAAGAATTTATACAATCCGATTTTGAAAGTGATTTAAGTTATTTTCATCATGCATTTAATGAAGTAATAAAAGAATTGCGTATATTAGTACAAAATGAGGCAGGAGAATTAACAGAAGAAATAATAACCATAGTGAAAGAACTGTGCGAACCAGATCCAAGGTATCGAGGAGACCCCAGAGCACGTGCTGAGGCATTTAGACCTCAATATGATTTACAGCCATATATATCACGTTTTGATAGATTGGCTAAGAAAGCAGAGTTAGAAATATCATGAAAGGAATAATAGATGATTCAAATAGACAAGTAGTACCACGTTGTCTAGATTACTTAACTGCATGCTCTTTAGGGCTTCAGAGAGCGATAAGAAGAAGCAATAAAGAGCCATGGCAAAAAAAAATTAGTGCAGAATCAATTAAGGAATGGAAAGAAAGTCCAGACATAGATAATGCTGTTGATATATTAGCTGAAGCACTAATAATAAAGAATTTTGAATCACCAGAAGCAATAAAAGCTGCAAATTTTATTCTAGAAAAAGCACCAATAAATTACACACTAATAAGGGAATTGGCAAATCATTTTTTAGAACCAAAATTAGCAGATAAGAATGTGCATAATCAAATAAAAACTATCGATGTAAGTCATGAAAATATCAGTAATTTAAAGAAATCGGTAAGAGACTACCAACTAAATGCAATAGCATGGGTTGATTTAGCATTATGTTACGCAACTAATGGACAACAAGAAAAAGCAAAATATGCTATGAGAGTTGCATTGGATTTGGGGAAAAATAATCGTTTTATTCTTAGATCAGCATCAAGATGTTATATGCATTTGAAAGATCCTGAAAGAGCAATATATATATTGCACAAGTCAGAGCTTGATAAATTTGACCCATGGATTGCATCGGCGGAAATTGCTATTTCAGAAAGTTCAGGAATAAAAAGTAAAATCATATCAAAAGCAAGAGAAATGCTTCAGGATGACAATTTCACAAATTTTTCAAGAAGTGAACTTGCTGCTGGTATAGGTACGTTGGAATTAAAACAAGGATCAGTAAAACGTGCTAAGGATTTTATGCGTAAAGCAATCGTTGATCCAACTGAAAATGCATTAGCTCAGGCAGAATGGGTAACAAATGAAATAGGAATTGTAATACCTAAAATAGTACAACTAGGCAATAAAGTTCCAGCTTCCTATGAAATGCAGACAAGGTATCAATATCAAAAGAAACACTTTAAAGAAAGTTTATTGGCGGCGAAAAAATGGAGTAATTTTCAGCAATTAAGTACTAGGCCTGTGATAGTATCTACATTTATTTCATCTGTATGTTTAGATGATAACGAACAATCTATAAACATTATCAAAGATTTATTACAAGCACAAAGGAATGACCCAAGCATCATAAATAATTATGCTTTTTCTTTGGTTAAAATGGGTAAAGTTAAGGAAGCTGAAGAAGAACTGAAGAAACTAGAAAAATATGAACTTTCAGATGTAGAAAAATTAGTTGATTATGCTACAAAGGGACTAATTGCCTTCAGGAAAGGAAACCCGGACGAAGGCAGACAATTATATTCAAAAGCAGTAAATGGATTTGAAAAATTGAGGAATCCGTACACCGGTGCTATTGCATCATATTTTTGGGCTGTAGAGGAAAAAGGAATAAAATCAGAATATGCGGAGGCACGAGTAAAAGAGGCAAAGAATAAAGTTAAACGTTATAAAGTAATATGTTTGGAAGAATTAGCAGAAAAGCTATAGATGAAAAAGTATTGTAACATTTGGAAATATAATAAGAAGATATGTTAAAAACATGGATATCGGTTTAAAGTTTATATTGATTATTGGTGGAAATAAATGATTATATTTTTTATGGAAAAAAGAAATGAACATTATTTAGGCCAACCGTAAGCAAGCTTTTGTTAGCGAAGCCGAAGGGCGGGAGAAAAAGGTATTTAGCATGAGTGCAGAGTCGGACAAAAATAATAATTTTAAAAAGTTAAACGTTACCGAGTTTATGGACAAATTCGGTTTCTCCGTTGCACTAGCCGTAATGGCAAGCCCTGCAACAAGCTCAGAAAAAATTGCAGATTATGTATTAGCTGGATTGCTTACGGTGTTCTCGATAATATTGCTTTTTGAAAAATTATGTATTAAGAAGCGATGGTTGGTGATCGTTAGCTGGTCTAAACTGGATATTGCTCACTTATCATTTGGTTTAGGATTACTGACATCGAGTAGTCAGATAAGTCATATTACATGGGTAAATAATATATTTGCATTAATAGGTGCAGGTTTTGCAGCTTATGGAATTGGTATGCTTATTGGAAAAAGTTTGGGTCAGGTGTTAGAGAATAATGCTAAAGTTGGAATTGCATTAGGAGCTATTATTACTCTTTCAGGTGTATTTGACTTTATTAAGAATTGGATTTTGATAAAAAATTATGTGTTTCCTTATATAGACAGACCAATATTATTAATGTTGATCGGTATTTACACAATTGTATTGTCTATATTGATTGTGAGGATAGAGAAGATAATGGAAGAAAAGTGAAAATTTTTTAGCAGTTAGAATGTAATGATATCGATAAACTTTTACATAAAAAGTATGATTTAGTTGACATCATGGAGGGTATCATAAAAAGTTAATATGTAAGGGTTGCGGTACTGGTATAAAACTAATGCGCATCAGTTTTGAAGTATCACGCCATTTAATGTGTGCGAGAACCTTAACACACATGGCCTTTTAGTTAAAGGTTGGCATTTCAGAGGGATTTATACGTTTAGTGTATAAGTCCCTCTTTTTTTTGATTATATGTTGTGTAGTGACGGTTTGAGAAAAGATTGGAGAAAGGCTTTGATGACTCGGTCGGCGCCGAGGCCGAAAGCCTGCCGACTATATTACTTGACTACGTATATTAATTCTCTCAGGTTTGAAAATAGTATGTTGATTTTGATAGCCGTCTTGATTAAGTCTTGCAATGATTGGCAGGTAAAAAAAAGTTTATATAAAAAGAATAAAAAGGCGGTGACGGTTTCGGATGGTCGGCGCCACTCCGGCAGCGGCCCCAGCCGCACCGGAGTGCCCCTTGATTAATAGTATCAAAAATGTCACAGAGGGTATAAAAAAAGGATAAAAGAAGGGGGTAAAAAGGTCAATAAAGTCATGTTTTTTTGGATAAATTTCTTGGGAAGTTTTGAAGTATTGGAAAAAATTTAAATGTTTAGAATGTAGTTGGTGTTTTAAATGATTACGAGAAGCCCTGTAGAAGGATTTTATAAGGGGTAGCAAGCGTTTAAATAGAATGATAGATATACTTGTAAATTTGGATTGTAGTTTGTCCTGAGTCTTCTTCGCCCATTTGTTTTGTAAAAGAAGGGAAAAGGGGGCCATAGGGGATAAGGTAAATACACTCACTTGATTAATGATTACAGGAAATTTCATATAAAGGTACCAATATATGGTATTTCATATATATAGTGGTATTACATATAAAAGAGCATTGTCGAGATCATGAATGCTTTTAAATAAGACGAGTGCATTTTTTGATGGTCTTTGTTATTGAGACTTTTTCGGATTTTAGTTTTGTACAATTGGAAATTTGAGATTGGTTGACATATAGCCCGGAATGTACATTAGGTCTTGACTGCGCGATGCAAACGCGACGTTCTCCCGAGTGAACTACGGCCCCGCAGTAACGTAAAAATTATAGCATAAATTACAGGCTGTCTCCATATATCTTGTCACGCTCCAACGCTATTGTTGCTATACTGGAAATGTTGTCTTTGAACTGAAATACATATGGACTACGAAACTATCATCGGGCTGGAAGTCCACGCCCAGTTGCTAACCAAAAGCAAGATGTACTGCGGCTGCAGCGCGGACTATGCCAGTGCGCCGCCCAATACCCATGTCTGCCCGGTCTGCCTGGGCATGCCCGGCGTCCTGCCCGTCATCAACCAGCAGGCCATTGAATTTACCATGATGACCGCCCTGGCCCTGAACTGCACCATCTCCGAATTCACCAAGTTCGACCGCAAGAACTATCCCTACCCCGACCTGATGAAGGGCTACCAGATTTCCCAGTACGACGCGCCCATCGGCAACGAAGGGCTGGCTCAACATCGAGGTCGACGGCGCAGACGAAGAAAATCGGCATCACCCGCGTCCACCTCGAGGAAGATGTCGCCAAGCTGGTGCACCGCCACGCCGGCGGCGAAGACTACAGCCTGGTGGATGTCAACCGCTCCGGCGTGCCCGCTGATGGAAATTGTCGGCGAGCCGGACCTGCGCTCGCCGGAAGAAGCGCGCCAGTACCTGATCAAGCTGCGCAGCATCCTCCAGTACCTGGGCGTTTCTACCGGCAACATGGAAGAAGGCAGCTTCCGCTGCGATGCCAATATCAGCATCCGGCCGGAAGGCAGCAAAGAGCTCGGCCCAAGGTGGAAGTCAAGAACATGAACAGCTTCAAAGCGGTCTACCGGGCGATGGAATATGAAGCGAAGCGCCAGCGCAAAGCCGCGGACGAGGGGAAAAAGCTCGTCCAGGAAACGCGGGGCTGGGTGGAGGAAGAAGGCAAGACCGTCTCCCAGCGCAGCAAGGAATACGCCCACGACTACCGCTACTTCCCGGAGCCGGACCTGCCGCCGCTCATCATCAGCCGGGAGTGGGTGGAAGCAGTCAGGGCAAAACTGCCGGAGCTGCCGGAAGCCAGGCGCGATAGATTTATGGCTGAGTACGGCCTGCCGCTTTACGATGCCAGACTTGCTCACCGGCTCCAAAGCGATGGCCGACTATTTCGAAGAAGGCGTAAAGGTCAGCAAAGATGTTACCGCCTAAAGAGGTAGCTAACTGGCTTCTCGGTGAAGTAAGCCGCATCATCAATGCCAACAACATCGATATCGAGAGTTTCAGAGAAAAAAGTCAGCCCGGAAACGCTCATCGGGCTTGATATCAGAGCTCGCACGGCACGATCAATACCGCTACCGCCAAATCCGTGCTCGAAGAGATGTTCATTACCGGCCAAAGCGCCGATGAAATCATCAAAAAACGCGGCCTCAGCCAGATAAGCGATACCGGGGAGCTTGAGAAAATAGTGGCTGAAGTGATAAAATCTAATGTGCAGCCTGTGGCCGACTATAAAGCCGGGAAAGAAACGGCCCTCAAGTTCCTGGTCGGCCAGGTGATGAAAGCAAGCAAGGGCCGCGCTAATCCGCAGCTGGTCAACGAGGTGCTGAAGCGGAAGCTGGCGGAAGCGATTAACAACGGGTGGAGAAACATTAATGATAAATTATTTATATATTGCGCAGATTGTCGTGGCGGTAGCCCTGATCGTCGTATCCTTGCTCCAGGTAAAGGGCGGCGGGCTGGGCGGCATCTTCGGGCAGGCGGATACGGTCTACCGCACCAAGCGGGGCGTGGAAAAAACCCTCTTCCAGCTTACCATCGTCCTGGTCGTTATTTTCATCGTCCTTCAATAGTTTCACTAAGGCTCAGCACTAATAGTAAAACACGTATTTTTTACCTGCTTTAAGCCCATTTTAACCAGGCTTTTCCCCCATTTTTTATACTTTTTGGCTAAAATTAGTGACTATTTTTGAGCCTGCAGCTATTGACAAATAGCTTCAATTTTGTTACTCTGCTAGGCAAGGAAAGCATAAGGAGGTGCGAGATGCAGGCTTATTGCATGAAATGCAGGAAGAAAGTTGAAATGAAGAACCCTAAGGCCATCACTCTTAAAAACAAGAGACCGGCCACCCAGGGCTCCTGCCCCTCTTGCGGCACGAAAGTATTCCGTATCGGCAAAGGATAACATTAAGTAATTTTCCTCTTAGCACAGCCGGGATAAAGCGTTGTTACGTTAATGGTAAAGCGCCATCCCAACGGAACGGTAAAAAAACCGGCGGTGACTTGCGGTGAGTCAACAAGCTCTCCGTAAATAATTCCGCCCTGGAAATATTGTGTGCTGTCTAGAAAGACAAGGCATCGAGAAAGCTCGGTGCCTTGTTTTATTTTATTCGTAATAAGCGATATGATATTACTACATTAATTAAGATTCGGGAGGGAGAAACCGGTTGGGGTATTTTTCGCCTTCTTTGAATTTATTATTTTCATGGCTGACACTACTGCGGCTCGGGGCTACGGCACGCGGCGTGCTACCTTTCCTGCTCGGGGCAGTCATTGCCTGGAGCCAGGGCAATCCGATAAATTGGACAGTATTAGTCCTGTCGTCCGCGGCGGTAATTTGCGTCATGCTGATGACTTTCCTGGTGAACGAGTATTACGATTACGGTACCGATATTGCCAACCAAAATTACCATAAGCTTTCCGGCGGCAGCCGTGTCCTGCCGACAGGTATTATCCCGCGCCGCCATGCCTTGTTGGCGGCTTATATCTTCGCAGTCATTGCTATGGGCATAGGTCTCTGGCTGTTTTTTGGTTTCAAGACCGGCCCTCTTACCATTCCGCTGGGGGCACTGGCTATCGCCATCGGGTACATGTATACGTCCAGTCCTTTCCGGCTTTCTTACCGGGGGTGGGGGGAAATAAGTATCTGGTTTTCCTGCGGGTGGCTGGCCACGACGATAGGCTATTATCTTCAAACAGGGCGTTTTAATGCCATCACTACGCTGGCTTCATTACCGGGGGCTTTCAGTGTTTTTCTCGTTATCCTGATTAACGAAATACCGGATATCACATCAGATACGCAATACGGAAAAAGGAACCTGGCGGTCAGGCTGGGAATAGATAAAGCAATCGTCCTGTATATTGCCGTGCTGTTTATCAGCTACACGAGCATTATTGCGATGGTATTTTTCAAGGTACCAGCCGCCAGCGCTTACTTCTCGATTCTGCTGCTGCCTTTGATAGTTTGGAACATCCGCACGATTCAGAAGCAGGGGATAAGGGATAAAAAGGTCCAGGAATCATTAAGCATCAGGACAATGCTCTACGATCACCTGATAACAATTATTTATACCGTGAGTTTTATACTGGAAGGGTTAAGAATCACCAAACCAAACATCAGCCAGCTTTTGGTACTGGCGGCGGCTTTTGTGATTGTGTTCAGCCTGGAGGGACTGGGACTGGTGAGCTCCAGAGCGATATCGCCGGAAAAAGCCCGGGGTTAATGCTTCCGCTTCCAGGTGGTGCCCTGGGGCGTATCTTCCAGGATAATCCCGATTCCGTTCAAACCGTTACGGATTTCATCGGCGAGCTGGAACTGCTTGACTTGACGCAGCTCTTTTCTGGTATCGATCAAAAGTGCCATAATACCATCCACATCTGGTGGAACAGCAGCGGTAGAAATACCGGCGGCTTTAGCTTTTTCCGAAATGTTCTCGGCCAGTTTTTTGAGCGGTTCGACATCCAAAGGGGTCTCTTCCCGGGATTTAAAGGTCAGCCCCAGGACACCGCCCAACTCCCTTAACGTGCGGCGGGCCTGGCCGGCGATTTTACCGTCTTCCTCCGCCCGGTTGATGTCCCGGGCAAGGTCGAAGAGAACGGCGATGGCCTGCGGGGTATTAAAATCATCATCCATCGCTTCGATGAATTTATCATAATAGGGCTTGGGGTCAACGAACATTCCTTTGCCAGTAGTCTGCTTATCAGCCACGCGCTGCAGCCGGTCGGCGCCGGTCTGGGCGGCATCCATCGCCTCCTGGGTATAGGTAAGCGGGCTGCGATAGTACGAACTTAATACAAAAATACGCAATCCATCGGAAGTATATTTTTTAAGGGCATCGCGGATGGTGATAAGGTTGCCGAGGCTCTTGCTCATCTTTTCCGCGCCTAACTGCAGCAGGCCGTTGTGCAGCCAGTGCTGGACGAAGGGCTTTTTCCCGGTGTAGCTTTCCGACTGGGCGATTTCATTTTCATGGTGGGGGAAGACGACGTCCTGGCCGCCGCCGTGGATATCTATCTGCTCGCCGAGGAATTTCATGGACATAGCGGAGCACTCGATGTGCCAGCCGGGCCTTCCTTTGCCCCAGGGGCTGTCCCAGGACGGCTCGCCGGGCTTGGCTTCTTTCCAGAGGGCGAAGTCCATGGGGTCTTCTTTCTGCTCGGCGGCTTCGACACGCGCCCCGGCCATCATTTGCTCCGGGGTGCGTTTGGACAGCTTGCCGTAGTCCGATACTTTACGGACACGGAAAAAAACATTGCCGCCGACGGCATAAGCGAAGCCTTTATCGATAAGACCTTGGGTCGTCTTGATGATTTCCGGGATAGTCTCCGTGGCGAGGGGAGCGAAATGGGGCTTAAGGATGTTAAGCGCGGCCATGTCCTCGAAATAGCGCTGGGTGTACTTTGTCGTTAGTTCTTTTACGGTGATACCGAGGCGGTTGGCATGGTTGATGATGTTGTCCTCGACATCCGTAACGTTTTCCACGTGCCTGACTTTATAGCCGCGGAATTCCAGGTAACGCCGGACGACATCGAAAATAATATAGCTCATAGCGTGGCCGATGTGAGAGTCCGCATACGGATTGATGCCGCAGACGTACATCGTGACCGGGGAGCTTAAAGGTTTAAATTCGGTTTTTTGACCTGTCAGGGTATCACTGATTTTCATAATTGTTCCTTTTTCAATAGTTTATAGTCTACAGTTAACAGTTTTTATCAACGGTACCTCCTCCCCATCCCACCAACCGTTTACTGTCTACTGTGTAGTGTTTACTTCTCTTCTATCAGCGCCACTGCATAGGCGGCAATGCCCTGCCCGTTACCGATAAAGCCGAGGCCATTGCTGGTGCTGGCTTTAACGCTAACTTTATCCATGTCAATTCCCATCGTTTTGCTTAAAAGAGCGCGTATATCATCGATATATTCACGGAGCCTGGGGCGTTCCGCCACCACGGTAACGTCTATATTTCCCACCCGGTAGCCCTTTTCCCCCAGCTTCTTGACAACCTCTTTAAGCAGGTTGAGGCTGGAGATATCCTTATAATCGGCGTGGCCGGGCGGGAAATGGTGACCGATATCCGCTAAAGCCGCGGCGCCGAGGAGGGCATCCATGACGGCATGAGTAAGGACATCGGCATCGCTCCAGCCCTCAAGGCCTTTATCGAAAGGGATTTCCACGCCGCCCAGCACCAGTTTCCGCCCCGGGACGAGCGGGTGGACATCATATCCATTTCCAATTCTCATAACAATTCCTGTTTATGCCTCTTTAAATAAATAACAAGTGAAGAAAACTCTAAATCCTGATGCCCCACTCCTTTTCCCCTCCCCGGGAAGAGAAGAAGCCGGGGGACACCCCCGGAGCCCCCGCCAAAGAGACTAGTCTCTCTGGACTCTCTTTTTTAATATTTCAGTAAAATTTCGGCGATGGCGAGGTCATCCGGGGTGGTTATCTTAATGTTATCATGAGCACCCGGGAAAAGCTTAACCTTAAAACCGGCTTTTTCCACGAGCGAGGCATCATCGGTATACTCACCGGGGGTAAATTTATAGGTGTTCTGCACAACATCGAAGCGGAAGACCTGCGGGGTCTGGGTGGCTCTTAGATTCTGGCGAGGAAGGGTCTGCACCACGAGATCGCTGTCTTTAATAAATTTGATGGTGTCCGTTACCGGGACGGCCGGGGCGGCGGCGCCGGTCTCTTTGGCGGCTTCAAGGCCTTTTTCGATAAGCTCGGCGCGCATGAGGGGACGGGCGCCATCGTGAATAACAATCCATTCACAGGTCTTGAGTTTTTTCAGGCCTTCGATAACCGAGTCCTGCCGCCGTTTTCCCCCGACGACGACATCGGTGACCTTGTTCCATTTCTTCTCTTTGGCAATAAGCTGTTTGGCTTCATCGAGATTTTTGGAATTCATAACGACAATGATTTGCTCTACCTTATCGCAATTCTGGAAAGTATCCAGGACGCGCGCCAGGACGGGCCGGCCGCCGATGCAGGCCAGGATTTTATCCATGCCGTCCATGCGCTGGCTATCCCCCGCCGCGACGATAACCGCCGCTACTTTGATTTTTACATCTGCCATATGCTGCTCCTGGTGGAGTTAACAGTTTACGGTATACAGTTACACCACCCGACCACCTCTTTTTATTCGATTCGTTTTTTCAGCAATTTTTTACCCAGTTAACTTTGGGCCGAAGCTGATTCGTCCGGTTATTCGTTCCCATATATTATGTTAATTTAGCTGTGTTTTACTAATATTTTGTCTTGCTAAATAATTCGATTTTTGTTGATTTGTAAAGGTGCAAGTGATTTATCAGTAGTCAGTTTTCAGCTTTCAGTATAGTAGTGTTGAGAGGAGGTTGTAAAGGGGATTTTGTCAAAAATTGAAGCCAGGTTACGAGTAAAATAATATTTCTTGTCATCCTGGAGGACGCCGCAGGCGGACGAAGGATATCAGGGTGGGGAGGACATTTTAGAATTAAGGAATAATTACCCCGCCGCCCTGAGATGCTTCGCCGTTCTTCCGATAGTTCCCTTCGACTTCGCTCAAGGTAAACTATAGCTCACTAAAAGCGGAAGGACTCCTACAGCATGATATCCTTCGACAAGCTCAGGATGAGCGGGGAAAAGGGGAAAAGGGGCAGGGGGGACTGAAAGCCGATAGCTAAAGGCTGGCAGCTATTCCAAAACCCCGGCATTTCTTAAGATAGCCCCGATGCCGAACATTTCGAGGCGGTTGTTATAAGTCAGTTCATCCATTTGATAGGGCAGGTTGACGCGGCAGTTGAGTCGGATGAGTTCTTTATTTCTTTCAAAGATGACCTGTTCTTCCGGGGTGAGGGGCCTTTCGTTCTGCAGGACTTTGAGGGCGGTCTTGGGGCCGATGCCTCTGACGCCGCTTATCGTGTCCGATTTGTCCCCCACCAGCGCTTTATAGTCGAGGTAGCTGGAAGGTTGAATGCCGTATTTTTTAACGACCTCGCCGATGTTATACCAGATAGAATTTTTGCCGTGATAATGATAGACGGCGGTAGTCTTATTAACGAGCTGGAAGAAATCCGTATCCGTGGAGACGATGACGGTCTGGTATTCAGGGTCGGAAGCATAGCTGGCAATCAAGTCATCCGCCTCAAAGCCGGGCTGCTCGCAGAATTTTATCCCGATTTTTTCCAGCGCATTTTTAATCCCGGCGAGCTGGCTGAAGGGATTTTCTTTATCCGGCAGACCGCCGTAATCCTTACGGTTGGACTTGTATTCCGGGTAAAACTCGGTACGGGAGGGGGTCTCCTCAGGGTCAAAGACGACCAGAACGTGGGTGGGGTTAACATTCCGGATAATTTTTACCGTCATCCCGATAAAGCCGGTGATACCCTGGACGGGAAAACCGCTGGAAAGAAGCTGCTCCGGTACGCCGAAAAAGGCTTTAAAGAGCAAGTTATGGCCGTCGATAAGCAGCAACCGGTTCACGCAATACTTCCCGGTTTGGATTTATTATCTAAGAACTTGTAGATTTTTTCTACGGTTTTATCGGTATTCTCCAGCACTTCTATGTTTGAGAACCTGAATACAGTTAAACCAAGGCTATGCATATATTCGTCTCTTACACTATCGTTTTCTATTACGTCTTTCATAAGGTGCCGTTCGCCATCAACCTCAACCACGAGAAATGCTTTCGGGCAATAGAAATCCGCGATATATTCTCCTATCGGCCTTTGTCTGAAAAAAGCATACCCCAAAGATTTTGATTTGATTCTTGTCCAAAGGCACTTCTCCGCCTTCGTCATGTTGTTTCTTAAATCTTTGGCTAATTCTACGAGGTTTTTATTATAAGGTATCACGAATCCTTCTCTCATCTCCCCCCGTATCGCGGTACGGGGCAGGCTCTTAAAAGGGGAGACGAAGTTAGCCTCTCGCGCATTAATCGTCATTTAACAGCCGATTAGTTGTCCTCCCTTTCAAGGGAGGATATAAAGAGGATTTTGCCGTCAATTAAAAGGAGTTTGTGCATGAAGAGCTTTCTGGATGAAAGTTACTAATTTCTTGTTACTAGTTTACAGTACCCAAAGTTAAACTACCAATTTATTCTCGCCTCTTGGGGGAGAATAAAAATAAGGGATAGCCGTTGGATTAACCCGATGTTTTTTCTCCCCGCAAGGGAGAAGAATGTGATGTCTTTATCCTTTAAACTTAAACGTCCTCAACTGTTCCCACAGTCCGTTATTCTCACCGGCGAGGGAAAAATAAGTGACATCCACTTCTTGGTGGATTTGGTAATCAGTAAAGTGCTTTTTTACCTCCGGGAAGATATGCGCCGGTATCTTTTCCCCGATGGTCATGTGAGGAATGTAATGGGTGTAGTCATATTCCATCTCGGCGTAGTAACCGGTGATAACGTCTTTAATTGATTGCACGATATTCAAAGCCAAGATATTGACCGGTTCTCTGTCTTTTATCGCGATGTAAGCTACATTATTAACCGTTTGAAAATAGTTGATGCCTTCCAGCGTCAGCCGGAACGGACGGGTTCCAGCGGCCACTTTTTCCAGCCGGGCAATGACATCTTCAATATCGCGGGCAGGCGCGAAGGGATATACCAGCGTGATATGGGGAAGGAAAGCGTAATGCATGTGGGGACGGAACGGCTCGCGGAGCTTGCTTAAAAGTATTTCCGGCTCCCCGGGAAAAGTCAGGGCGACGGCGTAAAGGTTAGTATTTGAAATCACGAATCCGCCTCCGCTCCTGCTCTCGAATCCTTTTCTCATCTCCTCCCGTATCGCGGTACGGGGCAGGCTCTTAAAAGGGGAGACGATGTTAGCCTTTTATATGTAGAGCTTTATTTGTTGACCCGGTAATTGTCCTCCCTTTGAGGGAGCATATAAGGAGGATTTGGCCTTAGGGCGGTCAAATAATAAAAGCCGGCCCGATATTTTTGGGGAACTTCCGCTCTTTTCCCTGATTCCCCAGCTTGTATACCCTTTTTCTTTCCCAGGTGCCTCTTTTCTCCGAGAAAAGGCTGAAATGCGTTATGGTATCTTCATAATTTAGTCTGTACCTGGCATACTTCTTTTTTATTTCCGGGAAAATACTATCCGGGATTTTTGAGCCGATCGTCACATGCGGGACATATCTCTCCAGGTTATATTCTCCATCGGTATGCCACTCTTTTATAAAGCTTTCCAGGGACCCGATAATATCCGTATGCAGTTTTTTTACCGGCCGGATATTCTCCAGCGAGGCGTAAACTACATTGTTGCCGTTTTCAAAGAATCCGATGCCATTTAGAGTTATGTTGAATTGCTCGTATCTTTTGGCCACTTTTTCCAGCTGCTCATTTATCTGGAACAGGCTGAACACCGGTGAGAAACGGTATACCAGCGTTATATGGGGGATGATATTATAATCCATTACCTGCTGATAGTCCGTGCGTAACTGGCTTAATTTTTCCGCTGTTTTATCTGAAAGTACCAGGGCAACGGCGTAAGTCTTTTTAGCCTCCGCCATCTTCCTCTTCCTTTTCCTTGGTCTTCGGGCCGCCTTCTTTAAGGCCTTTGAAAACGGCTTCCCTTAAAGTGCCGGCAACCACGAGTTCTAATTTTTCAGGGGGTTTGAGTTGGGCGCCGGTGCGGGGGATGATGCATTTGGTAAAGCCGAGGCGGGCGACTTCCGCCAGCCTTCTATCCATCTGGGCGGCGGGGCGCAGCTCGCCGCTTAAGCCCACCTCCCCGATGGCTGCCAGCTCCGGTTTAACCTCCACATCGCGGTAGGATGAGGTAATCGCCAAGGCCATGGCGAGGTCCGCCGCCGGCTCGCCGACTTTGAGGCCGCCGGTGACGTTAACGATGATGTCCTGGTTGCTTAATTTCAGTCCCACCCTCCTGGAAAGCACCGCCGCCACGAGCAAGAGCCGGTTAAAGTCAACGCCGTTAGCGGTACGCCGCACCTGGCCGAAACTGTTAAAGGTCGTTAAGGCCTGGATTTCCACCAGCAGAGGCCGTGAACCCTCGATGACCGGTACGACGGCGCTGCCGATTGTTTCCGTGCCCCGCTGGGAAAGGAAAGCCAGCGAGGGGTTTTCCACCTCGATCATGCCTTCCTCTTTCATCTCGAAAACACCGACTTCATTAGTAGAGCCGAAGCGGTTTTTCACGGAGCGTAATAACCTGTAAGCGCTGAAGGGTTCGCCCTCCAGGTATAAAACAACATCGACGATATGCTCTAAAATGCGCGGCCCGGCGATGGCGCCCTCCTTGGTAACGTGGCCGGTGATAAAGACGGGGACGCCGGTGGACTTGGCCCAATTCATCAGGCGCATGGTGCCGTCCCTTACCTGGGTCACGCTGCCGGCGGCGGATTCCAGTTCCGGGATGTAGACCGTCTGGATGGAGTCCACCACCAGCAAAGCGGGTTTGATGCGCTCGGCTTCTTCAAGAACGGCATCAAGGGCAGTTTCCGCCAGAACGAAAAGCCCGCCGCCTTCGAGACCCAGCCGGTTGGCCCTTATTTTTATCTGACCGGCTGTTTCCTCGCCGGTGACATAGACGACGCGCCGGTTATCGTTAGCCATGGAGGCGGCTGCCTGCAATAGAAGCGTCGATTTGCCGATGCCGGGGTCGCCGCTGATGAGCACTAAAGAGCCGGAGACGAGCCCGCCGCCAAGGACCCGGTTGAACTCGCTGAGAGGAACAGGACGGCGGTCGTGGGCCTGGATTTCGACTTCCGAAAGCTCCTGCGGGGCAGAAAGCGGGGCGGTGGGGCGCCGGGTGGGCGCTTTGGTCGCTTTAACGTTCATTTCGCTAAAGCTGTTCCAGGCCTGGCACTCCGGGCAGCGGCCGAACCACTTGGCGCTTTCATAGCCGCATTCGCGGCACATAAAAACGGTTTTTTGTGATGATTTTGCCATACATTATCAGGATATTATGTTTAGCTGGGAAAGGCAAGGGCGGGGAGGGGGGAGGGTGTAATCTCAAAAATCAAATCTCAAATCTCAAAAACACAAATCAAAGATAAAAAACAAATGTCATTCCCGTACATTCGCTTTGCTCAGTATAAACTCCGGCTGGAATCCATTTAAAAAGGCAAAGAAACTCTGAAGTTTTTGCTGGATTCTGACCTTCGTCAGAATGGCGGAGGAGGGAAAAGGAGGATACCGACCTTTTCTCCTGACCTCCTCTCCGCTGGCAGAGAGGAGGCAATAGTTTATGTATAATTCTAATGATTCTTGTGTCTCCCTCTCTGTCGACGGAGAGGGAGAATATGAAGAAAAGGTCTAAAACGCTTGCTACCACCCCTCCCCCGTTATATAATTGGGAAACTATTGAGGGAGAAAACTACAACAATAAACACCATGCTAAATTGGTTGCTGAAAAACCAAAAAGCCATAATAATCCCCACCGAAATTTTTATCGCTGGGATACTTGTTTATGGTTATTTAAGTTTTGGTTTTCCGAATAAACCAGTCTTTTGGGCCGCTTTTATCGTGGCAGTAATACTCACATTTATAATTTACTATTGCCATAAACGTTATCTATCAGGCCGGAAACGATACGGGTATTTAATACGTACTATTACTCTAATAGGTACTTTCGTTCCGATTGTGCTTTCGATGACAATCAATTTTTTAAAACCAATAGGAAGTATATGGCTTGTTTTTTTGCTAATGATTAACTCAATTTATTTCTATAGATACATTATCAAAAAAGAGCCGATCCCCCAAGACCCCCAGCAAACAGAATTTTTAACAAAACCCTTTACCACACCAGCGAAAATAATTTATTGGATAACAATGTTAGCGGTTGTGGCAATAATAATAGCATTAATCGTTTTAACAATCCTTGGAAAGACCGACTTAACCGGTAAAAAAACTACTTTGGAATTAATATTCGCTATTGCGGCAGTACCCTTTTTATTAATTGGAATCTTTGCACCAAGGGTTATTAAAAGAATCTGGAAAAAAGAATTTGATGACTTTTCAGTTTATGTAATTTTAGGTGGACAATTTTCATTTTTACTAATCGCATCAATAATGGCTTTGATAATAGGCATCGCTGATGGTCTATTTTTTGTGGCTTTGCCTTTAATATTAGTAGTTGCAGTTATTCTTATTATTAATTATCCAACAGCAGAACGCTGGGAGCGTTTAAAATCAGGGTCTGAAAAGCCAGACGTTCAATCTTTGGACGACACTCAGTATTCTTAGCCGCTTGTAAAAAAAGTAAGGGGCCTTTCGGCCCCCTTTTGAACTTATTATCTAAAGTTTTGAATTTGTTTCTTATTTCTTGCTTCGTGCTTCGGATTTTCCTATCCACTATTCACTATCCACTACCCACTAACCCCTAATACTCTATCACCGCAATGACCTCGCCGGGCTTTACAACTTGTTCCGGCTTAACGCCAACTTCAAGCACCGTGCCGTCCACTGACGAGAGAATGGGGTTTTCCATTTTCATGGACTCCAGCGTGCAGAGGACGTCCCCCTCTTTTACCTTATCGCCGGGTTTGACGTTGACGGCGATGATTTTACCCGTAATCGGTACCCCTATCGTTTCCCTGGCCAAGACGGGCTCCTTTCCGCTCCCCTAAAACTGAAGTTTTGCGTTAAGTATTAAAGCGTTACGCCCTATTATACAGGAGGGGTAAAGAATACTACAAATAAGTACAATTAAATAAAATTCTAAACTTTAATATCTAAATCCTTGCGCCCCGCCTTTTTCCCTCCCCAAGGAGAGAGGATGCCGGGGGACACCCCCGTCCACCTCAGGCGGACCGCCAGAGAGTTCTCTGGACTCCCCCAAGCCTTCACCCCTAATCCCTTAATAAGAATTTACGCACCGGGGCTAAAAATACCGCAAAAGGTCTTTTCAAAGGCAAAAATCCGTGCTATAATGTATTCTGTAATTGTGAAAGTCCTTTAACAACTATATAAGGTTTGAAATAGAAGTCTCTTGGTGATTAGAGCGAGGTGGACCCACCCGTTCCCATCCCGAACACGGAAGTGAAACGCCTCAGCGCAGACGATACTGAGGGGGCAACCCTTTGCGGAAAATATGCCATTGCCAGGGGACTTTTATTTTTTAATACTTACGTATAGTTGATTACTCAATTTTTTCCTCCGTATCCTCCTAACTATTGCTTTAACACTTTCTGTATTATAAGATTAGAATTAGAGTGATACCCCAGGCTCCTCTCTGCCCTCAAGGAGATTTTTATGGCCAGTAGATTCGAAAAATTTTCAGAAAGAGCCCGCCGCGTTCTCACTATAGCTCAGGAAGAGGCCCGCAACCTCAACCACAGCTATATCGGCACCGAGCACATCCTGCTTGGGCTCGTACGTGAAGAAGAAGGCGTGGCCGCAAAAGTCCTTACCAATCTTGGCATCGGTTTAAGCAAGGTACGTTCCGCCGTCGAATTTATCATCGGCCGGGGCGAAAAACCCGGCAGCGGCGAAACCGGCCTGACGCCCAGGGCCAAGAAAGTAATTGAATTAGCTATCGACGAGGCCCGCCAGATGGGCCATAATTATATCGGTACCGAACATTTGCTGCTCGGCCTGCTGCGTGAAGGAGAAGGCGTTGCCTCCAGCGTGCTGGATTCTTTCGGCATTACGCTGGAAAGGGCGCGTTCTGAAGTCGTCCACATTCTTACCCAGGGCGCTCCTAAAGCGACCCGGCTTGCACGCGGCGGCGCAGCCGCTTCAAAGACCCCGGCGCTCGACCAGCTCGGCACCGACCTTACGGAAGCCGCCCGCAAGAAGAAGCTCGACCCCATCATCGGGCGCCACAAGGAAATCGAGCGCGTTATCCAGATTTTAAGCCGCCGCACGAAGAACAATCCCGCCCTCATCGGCGAACCGGGCGTCGGCAAGACCGCCATCGTCGAAGGGCTGGCCCAGCAAATCGTGGCCGGCAACGTGCCGGAAACCCTGATGGACAGGCGCCTCATCGCCCTGGACATGGGCTCGCTGGTGGCGGGCACCAAGTACCGCGGCGAATTCGAAGAGCGGTTGAAGAAAATTATCGATGAAATTAAGTCTTCCGGGAACTGCATCATCTTTATCGATGAGTTCCATACCATGGTGGGCGCCGGCGCCGCAGAAGGCGCGGTAGATGCCGCCAACATCCTCAAGCCTTCACTGGCGAGAGGCGAACTGCAGTGCATCGGCGCGACCACGCTGGACGATTACCGCAAGCACATCGAACGGGACGCCGGCCTCGAACGCCGCTTCCAGCCGGTGCTCGTTGAAGAACCGTCCATCGATGAAACGCTGTTAATCCTGCGCGGCATCAAAGACCGGTATGAAGAACACCATAAATTGAAGATAAGCGAAGAAGCTTTAAGCGCCGCGGCAACACTGGCCGCGCGTTATATCCCGGACCGCTTCCTGCCGGACAAAGCCATCGACCTTATCGATGAGGCTTCGTCCAGAGTACGCATCCGCCACAGCACGATGCCGGTTTCCCTGAAACAGAGCAAGGAACAACAGGAGATTATCCGCAAGGATAAGGATTCCGCCCTTGCCACCCAGCAGTACGACTATGCGGCGGAACTGCGGGAGCGCGAGCTCCAGAACGAAGAAAAGATAAAACAACTGGAAGCCGAATGGCACAGCGTCCAGGAAACCGAAGAAATCATCGTTAAGAAAGACGACATCGCGGAAGTGGTCAGCATGTGGACCGGCGTGCCAATGGTCCAGCTTGCCGATAACGAAGCGAGCCGCCTCCTTAACATGGAAGAAGCCCTGCACAAACGAATCGCCGGCCAGGATGAAGCCATCGCGGCTATTTCCCGGGCCGTGCGCCGTTCCCGTTCCGGCTTGAAGGACCTCAAACGCCCGATGGGCGTGTTCCTCTTCCTCGGCCCGACCGGCGTCGGCAAAACGGAAATGGCCAAGACGCTGGCGGAATTCATGTTCGGCAGCGAAGATACGCTCATCCGCATCGATATGTCCGAGTTCATGGAAAAATTTGCGGTGTCCCGTCTCGTCGGGGCGCCCCCCGGATATGTCGGCTATGAAGAAGGCGGACAGCTCACCGAGGCAGTCAGGCGCAAGTCTTACAGTTGCATCCTGCTGGACGAAATCGAAAAAGCCCATCCGGATGTATTCAACCTGTTATTGCAGATTTTCGATGACGGCCACCTTACGGACGCCAAGGGGCGGAGAGTGGATTTCCGCAACAGCATCATCATCATGACCAGCAACTTCGGCGCCACGGAGATAAAGCGAGGTTCGCTCGGCTTCGCCCAGACGTCTGATGAAGTCAAAGTCCGGGAACGCTCTTATGAAAAGATGAAGGACTCCCTGCTGAATAAATTGAAGGATACCCGGGAAAGCAACTTCCGGCCGGAGTTCCTCAACCGTATCGATGACATCGTGGTTTTCCACACCCTGACCGAAGCCCAGATACGCGCCATCGTGGATATGATGATGACGAATGTGGGCAAGCAGTTGGCGGAAAAGGAAATCAAGCTTGCCATGACCGATGCCGCCAAGGATTTCCTCGGCAAGGAAGGCTATAAAGAGGAATACGGCGCGCGCCAGTTACGCCGCGTCATTCAGAACCGGGTTGAAGACCGGCTTTCCGAGGAAGTGCTGCGGGGCAACCTGAAGACCTTCAAGCGGGTCTACGAAACCAGGGCATCATCCCGGAAGCTCCAGGTGACCGAGACCTTAATCAAGTCCATCAAGGCCATCCCGGAGAAGCGAGCCGCGGACAAAGAAACCGATAAGATGCGCATCGTTCCGGAAATCCTGACCATCGACCATACGGATGACTCCATCACCGTGTACTCCACGGAAAGCCTGAAGTTCGATATGGAAAAGATTATCAGGGATTACCTGGAAGAAACGAAGAAAGAAGCAGTCAACAAGCGGCCCCAGCCGCCGGCTGAACTCAAGATGACGGAAAACGCTTTCGTTTCCGAAGTTATCATCGATGCGAAAGACGGTGAAATCACCATCGATTCCAAAGATGGCTTGTCTCTCCCCAACCTCCCGGTCAGCGCCGCTAAAGAATAACCGGGCGAAACATCAGCTAAATCAAAGAGCCCCCCGACAAGTCGGGGGGCTCTTCTTTTTCTCTTTCCTTATTTGTCATTCCCGATCCAATCGGGAATCCACTTTGAAAAACCGATGATAAAAGGATAACGTGTTGGATTCCCGCCGGAGTTTATACTGAGCAAAGCGAATGTACGGGAATGACAAATGTTTTTTTATTTGATTTGGTCATTGTATCTTGTGATTTGGTTATTTATCCTGATGGCACGCAATGACAGCTCCGGTACTTACTACTCCATCTCCCGGAAGCGTATCTTCTTTCCTTTTATGCCATATCGTGAAAGTCAGGACGATATAGGCCAGGAAAAGGCCCCACAACACCATCGTCAGGGTAACATACGCCCAGTCCGGGGCGTTCACGCTGTACATCCCGAGCCGTTTAAGCGCGCTCACCGCTTCAAGATGATGCGGCAGCGCGTAATAAAACCAGAAAGCATCATTGAACATCCATACCCAGATGGCGGGAACGACGGCTATAATCATGGCCGCCAGCTTTTCAAACTTGTACCGGGTGGTGGCCGCCAGGAGCGCCAGCCTCAAAATTAGAAGCCATATGGGAGGGTAGACGTATGCCCCAGCCCTTTTCCGGGAAGATTTTCAACGTGTCACCGGCGTAACGGTAAAAATCCAGGTCGTACTGCTCGAAAACTTTGGCAAAACCCCAGAACTGCGGGACATCCACGCCGGAAGAAAGCGGGGCGGCCCAGAACCGGGCATAAGCCCTAAAACCCAGCACCAGAACAAAAATTCCAATGTAACCTTTTGCGTCCGGGTTGGGCAAATGCCTTTTAATAAAGCTCAAAGTTTTACCGGCAGGGGTATCTCGGCCAAAGACATGACCGAGGCCATGAGGGGACTGCTTTATGTTAAGCATCAAAATTAATATTTACATTATGTATGTCGAATATAATATAATCGTTAAAGAACCGGATAAATATAAGAGATATCTCATATATTTATTACGCTAAAGAACGGATAAGATAGGAAAAAGATGAAAGAGACTATCTCGCTTATCATACCTACCTATAACGAAAAGGATAATATTACGCCTCTCATCGAGAGAATCCACAAGGCGCTCGAGGGCTACGATTACGAGATTGTTATCGTCGACGATAACAGCCAGGACGGCACTATCGATATCGTCAACGGCCTGTCATCGAAGTACCCGGTAAAGCTGATGGTGCGTAAAAATGAAAAAGGCCTGGCGACCGCCATAATACACGGCATCAAAAATACTACGAATCCCATCGTCTGCGTGATGGACGCGGACTTACAGCACCCGCCGGAAAAACTCCCGGAACTGGTCAAAGCCATCGAGAACGGGGCGGACATAGCTTTCGCCAGCCGTTACGTGCCGGGCGGAGGGTCGGCGGGCTGGGGGCTGACGCGGCGGATAATCTCCAAAGGGGCGACACAGATATGCCATGTCCTGCTGCCGCAAAGCCGCAAGGTCCATGACACCATGACCGGCTTCTTTATCTTCCGGCGCAGCGGAGTAGACTCGGACAGGCTTAAACCTATCGGCTACAAGATTGCGCTGGAAGTATTGCTGATGGGCAATTTCAAGAATGTCACCGA
Source organism: uncultured Chloroflexia bacterium (assembly GCA_963796365.1). Classification (GTDB taxonomy): domain Bacteria; phylum Chloroflexota; class Dehalococcoidia; order Dehalococcoidales; family RBG-16-60-22; genus RBG-13-51-18. The sequence goes on along the minus strand of CAWCLJ010000004.1, from coordinate 1,207,334 downwards.
AGTCCCCTACGTTTTCGAGAACCGCGCGGCCGGGCAAAGCAAGCTGCGCATGAAGACGCAGATAGATTACTTAAAGCATATTTTCAGCCTGATGGCGCGTACCGGCGAGGTATGGCGGTTCCTGAAATTCATCGGGGTGGGGCTTAGCGGGGTGGTGGTCAACGAGGGCATTTTATACCTCGTGAGGCACTTTACAAGCTGGAATGTTTTTGTCCAAAACCTACCGGGCATAGAAGTTTCTATCATTACTAATTTTATTCTCAATGACGTTTTTACATTTGCCGACCGCCGCACGGGTAACACCCTTTCCCTGTTCGGACGTTTAGGCAAATACAACACTATTGCTCTGGCCGGAGCGGCTATCAACTGGGGGATATATACCGGAATGGCACATGCGGGAGTGAACGCCTATCTTTCTAACTTTGTGGGGATAGTGATAGCCTTCATATGGAACTATTTTCTAAGCACCGTCTGGGCCTGGCGATAAAGGAAAGCGCGCGCCGCTATTACCGGTGGGAGTATTTCTGGCTTTCGCTCATCGTCATTGTATATTTGATACTGCATTTTTCCAACATCCTTTACCCCAGGCAAATCATCCCGGATGAAGTCCATTACGTCACGGACGCCCGGAGCCTTATCGCCGATAACGGCACACAGCGTTTGGAGCACGCGCCGCTGGCCAAGCTGATAATCGTGGCCGGCATACAGATGTTCGGGGACAATCCCTGGGGCTGGCGCTTTCCGTGGTGATAGTTATTTGGCTGGCGCACGTCATTTCTTTCCTGATATTGTCTCCGTTCATCCCGGTGGACTTTTTCAAGTGGGTGGGGGTCAATACGACTTACTAATCGCAAGCGCCAGCAATAGGAAAGAAAAAATTCTAAATAAGTTTTCATATTTCTCCCCTTTTCCCTTCCCGAAGAGAGAAGTGGCCGGGGGACACCCCCGTCCGCCTCAGGCGGACCGCCAGCGAGATTTCTCTCTGGACTCTCTTTTAGGGTTTCGTGCTTAGAGTTTCTTGCTTTAGTCCCCCCTTCCTCGTAGTATTTCAGCGGGTAAGCTATAATAAAATCAATTATCGTCTTTTAGTCAGAAAATTATTCATGGCAACATCTTACGATGATAGTCCCGGCAATAGCGTTAAAGAATACGCCGGCCGGATTTACCGGTGGGAGTATTTCTGGCTGACTTTAATCGTCATCGCCACGCTGGTGCTGCATTTCAGTTTAATCAACAGCGCCAAAACCCCTATCCTGGATGAGCAGTATTATATTACCGACGCGCAAAATATCACCCAGAATCACGAGACTGGTCGTCTCGAGCACCCGCCGCTGGCCAAGCTGCTCATTACCGGCGGCATCGATGCGTTTGGGAACAACCCGTGGGGCTGGAGAGTTTTGCCAATTCTCTTCGGCACCGCGACTATCTTGCTGTTTTACCTGCTCTGCCGCCGCCTCAATATATCGCGGACCGGTTCATCTATCGCGGCTTTTTTGCTGGCTTTTGAAAACCTGACCTTTTTGATGGGCAGCGTCGCCATGCTGGACGTTTATTACGTCACTTTTATGATGGCCGGTTTCCTGCTTTTCGCCGGGCAGAAGTACGTCCGGGCCGGGGTCGCTATAGGGTTAAGCACTCTTTCCAAATTGTCCGGATTCTTCGGGGGGCTGACGGTGGTCCTGGACTGGATTTATTCCTACCGGCACCGGCGACACCGGCGGTTTGTTTGGACGGTTGTCGCCGCCATCGCGGTATTTATCATTCTGATGGTATTGCTGAATTTTGCTATCGTCCAGAAATTTAACAGTTTCCTGAATCCCATCGCCCGCATAATCGAAATGCTGGGGCTGACCGGCGGTCTGACCTTTAGCTACTCGACCCACCCCTCCAAAAGCCCGCCCTGGGAATGGCTCTATCGTTTCAAGACGATGCCGTTTTATATCACGCCGCATTACACAGCGGCCGTCAGTTTCAGCATCTGGGTTTTGATTATTCCCGCCTTCGCGTATCTGATTTACCGGGCCATAAAACGTGACGAAGCGGGGATTTTCGGGCTTTGCTGGTTCGTCGCTACCTACCTGATATGGATACCGATTACGCTCGTGACAAGGAGGGTAACTTATATTTATTACTTTTACCCGGCGGTGGGAGCGGTCTGTCTGGCGATAGGCATGGGGCTTTCACAGCTAATCGATATTTTCAAGAATCGTCGAAACGGTAAGCTGAAGTGGTTGGCGCTTTCGATAGTGATACTGGTAATCGTTGCTCATATCGTTTCTTTCCTGATTCTTTCACCGCTGGTGCCGGCCAGCATTCTAAAAATGATAGGGATAAATATTACCTGATTTACTTTATTTTAAAGCATTTAAAAAGATAATTTTACGTCAAATCCGCACGGGACTTCAATCTTCGCCAGGATGACAGCATATTGTAATAAATCCACCACTTTTTACCGTTCTTTGTTGTGTTATAATTGTTTTAGGGTGGTGCGGATATGCGTGAGGCCGTCATATACGAAAGACTCCCGGATTTCAAAGTAAAGTGCGGCACCTGCCAGTGGCGCTGCCGGATTAACCCGGGCCGTTACGGCGTCTGCGGTATGTACACCAATATCGAAGGCGTCGAGTACAATGTCAATTATCCTTTCGCCTCTTCCATGGCCGTCGACCCCATTGAAAAAAAACCCCTCTTTCACTTCTATCCCGGAACTTTATGCTTTTCCCTCGGCACATTAGGCTGTAATTTCCATTGCAAACACTGCCAGAACTGGGAAATTTCCACGCCCGACCATAACTCGATTGCCGGGATGTGCCGCGAAGTAAAGCCGGAAGATGCCGTCAAAATGGCCAAACATAACGGCTGCCGCGGCATCGCCTGGACCTACAACGAGCCGACTGTCTGGTTCGAATATACGCTGGAGTCCGCCCAGCTAGCGAAAAAAGCCGGCCTTTACACCGTTTACGTGACCAACGGCTACGCCACCCCGGAAACGCTGGATACCATCGGGCCTTACCTGGACGCCTGGCGGGTGGACATCAAGGGCTTTTCCGATAAGCTGTATAAAGAACTTACCGGGGTGCCGAACTGGCGGGAAATCCTGGAGGTTACCAAACGCGCCAAAAATAAGTGGCACATGCACATCGAGGTAGTGACGAATATCGTGCCGACGATGAATGACGATGATGAGCAGCTTACGGGGTTGGCGCAATGGGTCAAGGACGAGCTGGGAGAATTGACCCCCTGGCACGTTACCCGCTTTTATCCGCAGCACCATTTAAGGGAACTCCCGCCCACCCCCGTCGAAACCATCGATAAAGCCTTTGAGATAGGGAAAAAGGCCGGGCTGAAATTCGTTTATTCCGGCAACGTGCCCGGCCACGAGGCTGAAAGCACCTACTGTTATAACTGCAAAAACCTGGTGGTAAAGCGGACGGGTTACGATACGGAAATTATCGGGCTGGCAGGTACGCACTGCAAGTTCTGCGGCGCGGATTTGAATTTCCGGCTGGCCGAGGTTGTAGGAGGCGTAAAATGATAACGAGAAGCCCATCGGTCGCCGGATATTTCTACCCGGGTACGGCCGCCCAGCTAAAAGCCGCCCTGGCTAAATATATCGATAAAAAAGCCCCTAAAGAGGAGGCTCTCGGTCTGCTGGTACCTCATGCCGGCTACCAGTATTCCGGCGCCGTGACCGGGGCGACCGTTTCCCGCATCGTTTTCAAAGACACCTTTATTATCATCGGGCCGACCCATTCCGGCCTCGGGGAGCCTTTCAGCGTCATGCCGGAAGGGACATGGGAAACACCGCTCGGCAAGGTAGAAATAGATTCCGAACTCGCCTGGGAAATCATAGGCAAGTCCGGGTATGCCAAAGAGGACTATTTGGCCCATAAAGAAGAGCACGCGGTAGAAGTACAGCTTCCTTTCCTGCAATACATCAAACCGGATGTACGTATCGTGCCGATGATACTAACCGAGGCTCCGCAGGAAGTTTTTAAAGAAATCGGGCACGCGATAGCACAGGCAATCCAAAAAACCGGACACGGAACAGTTATCCTCGCCAGCGGCGATATGACACACTATGAATCGGCGGACCAGGCTAAAGAAAAAGATATGAAAGCGGTCGAGGCGATGCTGGCGCTGGATGAAGATGAACTGACACGGCGCTATAACCGTTTGCATATCACGATGTGCGCCCACGCCCCGGTAACGACGCTCATGGCGGCGGTGAAAGAGCTGGGTGCGGTAAGCGCCGAACTGGTGAAATACCAGAACAGCGGCGATGCCACCGGCGATTACCGGCAGGTGGTGGGCTATGCGGGGGTAATCTTTAAAAAAGGAGGCGCCTAAATGGACACTATTGTTGCTCTGGCCAAAGAGACGGTGGAAACCTACGTACGGACCGGCCGAAGACCCTCCCCGCCCAAGGAACTTACCACGGAAATGAAAGCCAAAGCCGGGGTCTTCGTCTCCATACACAAGAAGAACGGCGATTTGCGCGGCTGCATCGGCACTTTCGAGCCGCAGCAAAAAAACGTCGCCGGCGAGATAATTACCAACGCGGTGAGTGCGGCCACCCAGGACCCGCGTTTCGATGCTATTGCCCCCGACGAACTCAAAGACCTGGAATATTCTGTGGATGTTTTGACCACCCCGGAGCCAATCGACAACATGAGCCAGCTCGACCCGAAAAAATACGGCGTCATCGTTTCTTGCGGGTGGCGACGGGGCTTATTGCTGCCGGACCTTGAGGGCGTGGACACGGCGCAGTACCAGATAGATATTTGCCGGCAAAAAGGCGGCATCTCCCCGGAAGAGCCGGTGAAGCTTTATAGATTCGAAGTGAAACGCTACAAGTGAGAAGAGAGCAATAAAAAGCGCGAAATATAAAACTCAAAACCTCATGATAACCATAACGCTATAAAACGTTATCCAAATCTCCCCGGGTAAGTGCCATTTAAAGGCAAATCCAGCGCCTTTAGAACCACTGGATTCCGTATCTGGTACGGAATGGTCTCTTTAAATCTCCCTTAATCCCTCCTTACGAAAGAGGGAAAGATTGAATATAACCAAAGATATATTGATTTAGCTAATCATCCTCTCCCCTTTGTAAGGGGAGGGTTAGAGAGGGATTTTCATTCTCTTTACGGCTTCAATTTCTGACAAAATCCTCTTGACATTATCGGAACATTTGTACTATTATTGCCTTGCACTATTACCTTCGCTCTTTTTTCTCCGTCATTGCGAGCCATTGAGGCCGAAGGCCGAAAGGCGTGAGAATCTAAATGTATGTGCAAACCCGATGTTCGAGATTCTCACGTCGTCCTTCCGGGACTCCTCAGAATGACAAAATAGAGAAGTACTTTTAAAGCAACTTAACAACTGAATAAAGCCGGTATTACAGGCGTCACGCCTGTGCAGGGCAGGCACGGAGGCCTGCCCCACCTTTTTACACTTGTCATTCCCGATCTAATCGGGAATCCACCATTGTCTTAGCATATATTTTGGGGTTATATTGTATGTTGCTCGTTTTGCAGGGTACATCGTCACTCCTTTGTAAAAGGAGGAGCCGAGGAGGATTTGGAAAGCCAATCGCTAATCGCTCACAGCTAATAGCCGACTGCTGGTAAATCGAAGGAACGAATAACCGGGAAAATTAAGCTATTTACCATAAATCGAATATCGAATATTTAGCTTCAGCCGCGCTCAAAAAATATTCGATAAAAAAGATTACTTTAAAATCCAATATTTTACAAAACGATTCGTATCTAAAAACCGCTACAGATTTTACCTTTAAGATGTGGTTATGAGATTTCATTTTTGATTTTTGAGATTGCACGTCTTGTATATTGATTCTGTTTGGAGTAAATTTATCTTAGATTAAACATAAGCAGGCATACCATGAGCATGGACATGTTTGATAAAGAGGCCGAGCGCCAGGCGATGCAGGGAGCACCGCTGGCTACCCGTATGCGGCCGACTAATCTCAACGGCTTTGTGGGCCAGGAGCATTTGATAGGCAAGGGACGGGTGCTGCGGCGCGCTATCGAGGCAGACCGCATCCCCTCCATGATATTCTGGGGGCCGCCCGGCTGCGGCAAAACAACACTGGCCAACGTTATCGCCAACGGCACGGGGGCGGTCTTTGCCCCGGTCAGCGCCGTGAGCGCCAGCGTCGCCGACCTCCGGCGTATCGTTTCCCAGGCGCAGGAACGCCGCAAGGTTCACGGCCAGCGCACCATCCTCTTCATCGATGAAATTCACCGCTTCAATAAAACGCAGCAGGATGCCGTTCTCCCTTATGTGGAAGATGGGACGGTAACCCTCATCGGCGCAACGACGGAAAATCCCTCTTTTGAAGTCACATCACCGTTGCTTTCACGCTCGCGCGTCGTCCCGCTTAAGCCGTTGAAAGCGGAAGAAATACAGGTACTGATACAGCGGGCATTAAAAGATAAATTCCTCGGCATCGGGGAACTTAACGCCGAGCTTACGCCGGAAGCCATGCTGCACTTGATAAACGCCTCCAATAATGACGCGCGCATTTCCCTGAACACGCTGGAAATCGCAGCTTTGAGCACCAACCCGGACGAGTTCGGGAAAAGAATTATTACCCTGCCCGTCATTGAAGATGCGATGGGAAAACGGGCGATACAGTACGACCGGGCCGGCGACCAGCATTATGACCTGATTTCCGCTCTCCATAAGTCCATGAGAGATTCCGACCCTGACGCCGCCATCTACTGGGTGGCGATGATGCTGGAAGGCGGCGAAGACCCGCTTTACATCGCCCGGCGGATGGTGCGTTTTGCCTCGGAAGATATCGGCATGGCGGACCCGCAGGCGCTGGTCATTGCCATGGCGGCGCAGCAGGCAGTGCACTTTATCGGGCTACCGGAGGGCAACCTGGCCCTGGCCGAAGCGGCCGTTTACCTCGCCACCGCGCCCAAAAGCAATTCACTTTATACTGCTTTCAGCAAAGTACAGGAATATATCAAGCGCGGCGCCAGCGAAAGCGTCCCGATGCACCTGCGTAATGCCCCTACTCAATTGATGAAAGACATGGGCTACGGAAAAGACTATAAATACGCCCATGATTACCCCGACCACAGAGTAGAACAGCAGCACCTGCCGGATGCTATGAAAGACAAAAAATTTTATAACCCGGGCCTGCAGGGTTATGAGAACCAGATCTGGGAACGTTATAAGGAATGGCAAGACCGGAAAGACAGACCGACTGAGCCCGGGAATCCTGGAAAGTAAAAATATTACCGGTAAATACTAATCCTTCCGGTATCGGAAGGACCAACGACAAATATTTCAATGCACCGCCCCACCTTACTTTAGTTACAAGTTTAGTACTTTCGCGTTTGGAAGATATGTAATTGCGGGCCATCCTTCCCCGCTCACCCTGTGCTTGTCGAAGGGTCATGGTGAGCTAATAGCCTGCCCTCGAGCGACCTGTCCCATATGAACGAAGTAAATCGGGAAGCGAAGGGCACCATCGGAAGGAGGCGTGGTAATCTCACCTCATGGTTTAGTGAAGTGTTCTGCCTTTCCACTGTAACAAACATTGAATAGCGAAACTCCTAAATTTATTAGTTTTCACTTTTTGAAAGAATACTGATAAGGCGTTGATTAAGTCAAACCAATGCTGGATTCCCGGTCAGAGCCTGCCACATACTTGATACGGGGTCGGTAATTACAATGAAAAAATGTACAAAAAATCCATCGCTGAAGGTTATATTTTCTTGACAACCGGTTGGTCTCTAAATTAAACTTTTCTAGGTCAGAAGCCCATGTTATTCCCCCCCCGTAAGGAGATTTAGCTTGCCAGATAACTTTGGGTGCTTGTGGCGCCGCAAACCATCATTTATCAAACTGTTTTTCAAGCCGTCTATTTCTTTTTTTCAACAACAATTATTCCGGCGGATTTATCATTAACCGCCGGATTTTTATTTTTACGGGGATAAACTAAAGGTACAAAAGAGGTATCGGTATGGCTAAATTATCTTTCATGCCTAAAGAGCAAAAATTCTTCGACCTTTTCGAGGCGAGCGCAAAAAATACCATCAAGGCGGCGCAAAGCCTGAAGGAAATGGTCGATACCTGGCAGTTCATCGATAGCCACGTGGCGGAAATCACGGAGATGGAGCATGAAGGGGATTCTATTACCCACCAGGTAATCTCACTGCTGCACCGCACCTTCGTGACGCCTTTCGACCGTGAGGACATCGCCCTGCTGGCGCATACGATGGATGATATCATGGACTTTATCCACGCCGCGGCCGACTCGATGTTCATCTATAAAATAACCGCCCCTACCCAGCGCGCCAAAGAGCTGGCGGATATCATCGTGCAGGCAACAACCGTCACGGAAAAAGCCGTCCGCGGCTTACGGCGCAAGTCAGAATTTAAAAACATTCTTGAAGAATGTGTGGAGATAAACCGGCTGGAAAACGCTGCCGACCGCGTTTACCGCGCCGCCATCGGTGAGCTTTTTGACGATACGGGAGATATCGCCAAAATTATTAAATGGCGGGAAATTTACGAACACATGGAAACCACGACGGATCGGTGCGAAGATGTCGCCGATGTCCTGGAAGGGGTCGCTCTAAAGAATGCCTAACTCCACTGCCCTGCTGGCGGTGACGCTGGTTCTGGTGCTGGGCGCTGAATTCGTTAACGGCTGGACGGACGCACCCAATGCTATCGCTACGGTCGTTGCCACCCGAGTACTTTCACCGTTGCAGGCCGTCCTCATGGCAGCCGTCCTCAACCTCACCGGCGCTTTGACGACGGGCACGGCTGTCGCTTCCACCATCGGGTCCGGCATTGTTAAACCGGGCTCTATTTCCCTGGAGGTGGTAGCCGCGGCCATGATAACGATACTGATATGGAGCGGCTTCACCTGGTATTTTGCGATTCCTACCAGCAAAAGCCACGAGCTTATCGCCGGGATGACCGGGGCCGGGCTGGCGGCGGCAGGCAAAAATGCGCTGCTGTGGTCGGGTTGGGAGAAAGTGCTTATCGGCCTTGGATTTTCAACGATTGTCGGTTTCCTTTTCGGCGCCATTATCATGAGTATTCTTTACTGGGCGTTACAAGGTTTCAAACTCGGCAGCATCCGTAAAGTGTTCAGCCGTCTCCAAATCCTGTCTTCAGCCTTCATGGCATTCAGCCACGGCAGCAATGACGGCCAGAAATTCATGGGGGTCTTTGCTTTAGCGCTGGTGCTGGGCGGAAAGCTGGCGAAATTCAGCGTGCCGTGGTATGTCATGGTTGCCTGCGGGACCATTATGGGGCTGGGTACCATCATCGGGGGGTGGCGCATTATTCACACGCTGGGGAATAAGCTGACCAAACTGGAACCGATAAACGGTTTTGCGGCAGAAACTTCCGCCAGCGCGGCGATATTGATAGCATCCAGGTTCGGGGTACCGCTAAGCACGACACACTGCATAACGACATCGATATTGGGCGTAGGTGCCAGCCGGCGCTTTACGGCGGTGCGGTGGGGTGTTGCCAGGAACATCGTTCTGACGTGGATAATAACGTTCCCGATATGTGGACTGATGGGATATATTTTTTCGCTGATTCTAACCAGGTTCCTTTAAAGATTAGAGGTTTACTTCCCGCCGTTTTACGCGGCATTTTTCCGCTGCGATTATCGATTTAACATCTTCGATAGTACGTTCCACTTCATTTTCCCGGTTGATAATGACGTAATCGAACATATCCATTTTAGCCATTTCATTTTCCGCCGTCTTCAGGCGCAGAGCAAGCTCTTTCGGGGATTCCGTGCGGCGTTTCTTCAAACGCCTTTCCAGTTCCTCCATGCTTAACGTGCAGAGGAATATGAGAACGGCCTCCGGGACATTTTTCTTTATGGTGGCTGCGCCCTGCACATCTATTTTTACGATGACGTCTTTACCCTCTTTGAGCCATTGCCGCACCGGCGCTTTGGGAATACCGTATCGGTTGCCGTAAACAACCGCCCATTCCAGCAGTTCGTTGCCGTCAATCATTTCCTGGAATTTTGCGTCAGAGACAAAATAATAGTCCACACCGTCTTTTTCCGCCGGGCGGCGGGCGCGGGTAGTAGCGGAGATGCTGATAGCAGCCGGAAGTCCCGATTTTCGGAGACCGGCTAAAACGGTATCTTTGCCGACGCCGGAAAGGCCGGAAAGGACGATTAATAAAGGCTTGACCGGATTATTGGGTAAAGAAAAGCTTTTAGGGCTCATCTGGATTGTCACTGTCCTGTTTAGAAAGAACCCCGGTTTTGGTTGCCTGCAGGCGCGAGGCAATAGTTTCCGGGGCGAGGGCGGCTAAAACGATGTGCCCGCTATCGGTAAAGATTACTGCCTTGGTCCTTCTGCCGCTCGTCATATCGATTACTTTGCCGGCTTCCCGGCCGTCATGGATGATGCGCTTGGTGGGGGCGGAGTTGGGAGAAGCGATGGCGATAGCCCTGTTCATAGCCAGTATGTTCCCGAATCCAATGTGAATGAGCTCAATAGTCATCTTTCCACCTCTCGTAACTCACAGGGCTGCCGGTAATAGAATCGAACTAAATGTAAAAAAGGAATTCCCAGCCTCTCTTGGAAAACCAATGTATAACCTATCACTTGCGCGCAGGCTTGTCAAGTCAGTTACATAGATAAATACTGATTTCAGGGAGAAGGGCGAAGGGAAGATAAGTAGGGGAAAATTCTAAAGCCCAACCCTTTTTCCCCGGCGGCACAGGCGTCCCCGCCTGTGCCGATAGACTGGAAGCCTGTTTCGCCTGATATGTGGCGATGGCTGGATTTACCTTTTATAAGCTGTTAATCTCTTCCCCCCAAATCCTCTTCGTCTCTCCCTTTAACAAGGGGTGACAATGTATTATGCTGATTCAATGCGTTATGTTACAGCCCTTAAAATATATTTGGGTAATGTTAGATTCCGGCCCCCGATTGTCGTGCGGGGCAGGCTGCGCGGGAGTGACAAACTCTATCCATTGTGTCCTATTTCCCTATACCCTATTCTCTATCCCCTAAAAATATTTAAAAACCCTTTACGTCATGTGCGTAATGCATTATAATATATTGGTTAATTATAAGTAATAAACCCGGAGTAAAAATTGGGCGTTTTATACATCGTATCGGCAGAAGAAGCGGCAGGAAAGACAGCTATTTGCGCCGGTATCGCTATCAACCTGGTCAACGCAGGGAAAAAAGTAGGATATCTTAAACCCCAGGCCTCCGATAAAGGCGTGGCGGACGGCGATATCTCTTTCATGAGAAAAACGCTGGGCCTGGCGGACATCGTTAATGCTCCTGACATTATCCAGGGACGGGATGTCGTGCTGGTTGAAGCCAGGCTCGGGGAAAAAGCTTCCGACGCTGCCAGCAAAGACGCTTACGGCGCTTCCAAAGAAATGAAAGCCAAAGTTATCGCCGTTGAAGCTTACACTCCCGATTTTTCCGGCGTTAAATATGCCGAATTATACAAGGGTTTCGGGGATAGTTTCCTCGGCGTCATCATCAATAAAGTACCGCAAAGCCTGCTGAAGAAGGTCAAGGAAGCCGCTGCCGGGGCAGTTAAAGTACTGGGGGTCATTCCGGAAAACCGGATACTGCTGGCGATAACGGTCGCCGAACTGGCGGAAGGCATCAAAGGCAAAATCATCAACCAAACAAAGAACAACGACGAGCTGGTAGAAAATTACATGCTCGGGGCGATGACGCCGGACTCCGGTGTGGATTATTTCATCCGCAAGAGCAAAAAAGCCGCCGTCATCCGGCAGGAACGCGCGGACATGCAGCTTGCCGCCCTGGAAACCCCAACTGCCGCCCTGGTGCTGGCGGGCAGCACCCAGCCGCCTATTTATAATGTCGTTAACAAAGCCAACCGCAGGGGCGTGCCGGTAATCGTAACCGATTCAGACACGAATGACATCGTTACCGGTATCGAGAATGCATTGGCAAAATCACGGCTGAACCAGGAAAAGAAACTGGCCAAGCTGGGAGAAATTGTCAAACAAAACCTGGATATGAAAATTTTTGGGTAACAGGAAAGGGGACTTATCAACATAGCGGTTTAACCGTTATAATTAAGTGAAAGCCCTGCGCTTCAATAAAAGGGGAAAGCGGGGCGGGTTCCTGGGGTGGCATTATTGCTCTGGGAATTTTTATTTGGTAAGGTAATATAAATGAGGATAATTACCATGGCGACCCGGCCATTTAACAAGAAAGGGAATAAACTCTTCAAAGGGGGGCAGGTGATTGAATGCTTTAGGTAGGCACTTGCTTGTAGAGCTTCACGACTGTAACCGGGAGGCTCTAGACAACACGGACCTTATCCGCGATGTCATGCTGAAAGCCGCCATAGATTGCGGCGCAGTAGTCCTCGGCAGCCAATTTCATCATTTCAATCCGCAGGGGGTGAGCGGGGTGGTGGTCATTGCTGAATCTCACATTTCCATTCATACCTGGCCGGAATTCGGCTATGCAGCGGTGGATGTTTTTACCTGCGGCACCTCCGTCAACCCGCAAATTGCCGCCGATGTACTCATCGAAAAGCTCGAGGCCAAAAATCATTCCCTGATAGAAGTACCGAGAGGAGTCCTTGTAACCGTACAATAAACGGATTTTTATGGATAAAGACCCAGATAATTTAAACAATCAATGGTTTGAAGACAAGATAAACGAAAATTTCCTGCAGCGGCACCGGCTGGATGAAGTGCTCTATGAGGGGCAGACGAAATTTCAGGCCGCCAGAATCGTGCGCAGCAGAAATTTGGGCATTTGCCTGATACTGGACAACAAGATACAGTCCAGCGAAAGGGATGAGTTTATCTATCACGAGGGGCTGGTGCAGCCGGTAATGGTGACGCACCCGGAACCAAAGACGGTGTTTATTGCCGGCGGCGGGGAGGGCGCCACTTTAAGGGAAGTCCTGCGTCATAAAAGCGTGCAAAAAGCGGTGATGGTGGACATCGATGAGGAAGTGACTGTATTAAGCAGGAAATATTTACCGAACCATGCTGCCGGCGCATTGGAAGACCGCCGCGCTGAAGTTCACCATGTGGATGCGCGGGAATATTTAAAAAAGTCCAAAGAAAAATATGATATTATCATCATCGATTTGCCGGACCCGATAGAAGAAGGCCCGGCAGCGAAGTTATTTACTTCTGAATTTTACTGGCTGTGCCGTGACCGGCTTAATGAAGACGGGCTGGTTTCCGTCCAGGCCGGTTCCGCCAATCCTACCGAACTGCTGAATTTTACGGCGGTAAACAAAACGCTAAAGACCGCTTTCCCGGTGGTTACCCAGTGCGTGGTTTACGTACCCTGTTTTGGCGGGCCGTGGGGGTTCTGCATCGCTTCGAGAAAGCACGACCCTTCGATGATAACTTCCTATGAAGTGGACAACCGTATTAAGGCCAGGGGCATTACCGGCCTCAAGTTTTACGACGGCGTCACCCATCGCGGCATGTTTGCGATTCCCAAATATATCCGGGATGCGCTGGCGGCGCAGACCAGGGTGATTACGGACAAAAAGCCGCTGTATTTGTATAAAGAATAGCTGTTAGTTATTAGCTGTCAGCTTTTAGTCCCCACCCCTTTTTTGTGATACATAATATAACAGGAGATTGTTGTGGATAATTTTACCAATGTGACCGTCGTAAAAAAAGCCAACATTTATTTCAAAGGAAATGTTACATCCCGGACGGTCTTGTTTGAGGACGGGACCAGGAAAACGCTGGGTATTATCCTGCCCGGCGAATATGAATTTGGTACCGCGGACAGGGAGCGCATGGAAGTTTTAGCCGGGATACTTAAAGCTCTCTTACCCGGCGGCAAAAAATGGGAATCATTCGGCCCCGGACAGGCTTTTGAAATCCCTGCGAACAGCAAATTCAAGGTTGCCGCCGATGAGGTTTCCGATTATTGCTGTTCATATATCAAAGAATAAAAATTTAAGACGTCCCTCTAAGGATATTGCTTGCGGCATTCTCATTTCAATTTGTTTGTATAAAGAACAGGGGTTAGTTATTAGCTGTCAGTTATCTGCTTTCAGCTTTCAATCCACGGGCACTCCTCCACCCTGTTAAAATTCTGACTCCTAAACACTAAATAATCGGTTTGTATAATCCTTCCAACACCCTATTCCCTTTACCCTATTCCCTGATATAAAAAGATAGGCCGGTGAAAGTAATTTCACCGGCCTATCTTTGTGCCAGCAATTATAGAGGACTTAATTAGCGGTTAGTCCGCATTTTGCTAAAGCAGTCGGAGCAATACACGGGTCTGCCTTCCCTGGGCTCAAAAGGTACTTCCGTATCCTTGCCGCATTCGGCACAGGTAGCGGGGTACATCTGGCGTTGTTTCATGCCGCTGGAACCCATGCGTTCGGTCTTTCTCGCCTGACGGCAGGTGGGGCAGCGTTTGGGTTCATTAGTGTAACCCTTGGACTGGAAAAACTCCTGTTCGGCTGCGGAGAAGGTGAACTGCGTGCCGCAATCGGAGCAAGTTAATGTTTTGTCCTGAAAAGCCACGGATGACCTCCTTTCCTATATTAGTTGGTTAGAGCTAAGGTCATCCGTAACTGGGTCGGGTATAAGTAATTTCTTAGCATTTGCGATAACCTAGACTGAAAACCACCGTTGCATATTATATACTGGCATATTTGTTTTTGCAATAGTGCTTTAACCTATTTTATTATAGCTGTTACGCAGGCGCTGGCCGTAAAGGGCCAAACTGCCCTGTTTGACAATCTGATTTTAAAAGAATAAATAAGGAACGTCGCGATATTTCGTCAGGTTTGAAACTTTCATCGTGTTTAACACCGGAACACGGCAAATTGATAAGACAACGGGATTTTTACATATTTGTTTCACAAGGAGGTCGGGTGTGAAAATCCTGGATGCTCACATACGCATGGACAGAATGGCCGGCCAAGATATCCTGCGCATGGCCTGGGGATTTGATGCCTGGGTGGAAAAAGATTAGGGATATTCATCTTCTTCTATCCCCAGTTCCTTCAGCGCTTTACTGTGCAGGACCGTCAATATTTCCCGCAGCTTCTCCCGCTGTTCGGCGGTAAGGGCGGACATGTAACCACGAATTAGTTCCTGCCCCATGGTCTGGTTGCAGACTTCCTGTCCCTTTGCCGTAATGGAAATCCTGACGATATTGCCGCGCTCCGGGTCCTTTTTCTTCGTCACCAGGCCTTTTTTTTGCATCCGCTTGATAAGCTCGGAGACGGTATGCGGCTCGAGGAAAAGCCGCTGTGACAGAATTGCCGGGCTTATCCGTCCTTCCCAATTCCAGATTGCGATAAGGGCAGCCGTATGATTGGGAGGCAGATATTTCCCGACTACTTTATGCCTCACCTTAAATACCGCCGACCTGGTCTCGGCTAAAAGCATCCAGAGTCTGTAATATTCGTCAAAAACAGGTTTTTCTTTCATTGCGCCATTCTTTGTGTTTATTCAGATAATAGTCTGTAAAAACAGTCCCGTCAATTTATTTCTTCCTTGCCTCCTTTAATTTGTGACATAAGTTATATCTGAAGGCATTGATTTTTCATAAAATATTTAATATATTAAGTAAATGCCTGTTCATGAACTGTAAAAAGGAGGGGAATATGCCTGATGATGATACATTAAATAGATTGGCGACTGTTGCCGGTATAGGCACGACAAACCGGGATTGGTGGCCGAACCAGTTGAATCTCGATATCCTGCACCAGCGGTCTTCCAGGTCCAATCCTATGGACAAGGGCTTCAATTATGCCAAAGAATTCAAGCGCCTCGACCTGGCGGCGGTAAAGAAGGACCTCCGTGAACTGATGACAAAATCGCAGGACTGGTGGCCCGCAGACTTCGGCCATTACGGACCTTTGTTTATCCGTATGGCATGGCACAGCGCCGGCACCTACCGTATGGGCGACGGCCGCGGCGGCGCCGGTAACGGCAGCCAACGTTTCGCGCCCCTGAACAGCTGGCCTGATAACGCCAACCTCGATAAGGCACGGAGGCTATTGTGGCCGGTTAAACAGAAATACGGCCGGAAAATTTCCTGGGCCGATCTGATGGTCCTCGCCGGTAACGTCGCCCTGGAATCCATGGGTTTCAAGACCTTCGGTTTCGGCGGCGGGCGTGAGGACATCTGGGAACCGGAAAAAGACGTCTACTGGGGCTCCGAAAAAGAGTGGCTTGGCGACAAACGTTACACGGGTGAACGTGAACTCGAAAAACCACTTGGGGCGGTTCAAATGGGCTTAATCTATGTGAACCCGGAGGGGCCGAACGGCAACCCGGACCCGGTTGCCGCAGCCAGGGATATCCGCGAGGTCTTTGCCCGCATGGCCATGAACGATGAGGAAACGGTGGCCCTTATCACCGGCGGCCACGCCTTTGGGAAAACCCACGGTGCCGGCGACAAGACACTGGTGGGGCCTGAGCCGGAAGGAGCTTCTATCGAGGAGCAGGGCTTGGGATGGAAGAGCCGATTTGGTACGGGTAAAGGCAACGATGCGATTAGCGGCGGCCCTGAGGTCATCTGGACCCAGACACCAACGAAGTGGAGCAATAACTTCTTAAAAAACCTGTTCAGCTACGAATGGGAACTGACAAAGAGCCCGGCCGGTGCGTTTCAATGGAAACCTAAAGGCGATGCCGGGACCGGCACCGTGCCCGACCCGCACGACCCGTCCAAACGCCGCGCGCCGGGCATGTTGACCACCGACCTTTCCTTAAGGTTCGACCCCATTTATGAAAAAATTGCCAGGCGCTTCTATGAACACCCGGAGCAACTGGCGGACGCGTTTGCCCGGGCGTGGTTCAAGCTAACCCACCGCGACATGGGTCCCCGCACACGCTATCTGGGGCCGGAGGTCCCGGCGGAAGAACTCGTCTGGCAAGACCCCATCCCTGCCGTCAATCACAAACTAATCGATACCAGGGACATCGCCGCACTCAAAAGTAAGATCCTGGCTTCCGGCTTATCGATACCGGAGCTGGTGACGACTGCCTGGGCATCGGCGTCCACTTTCCGCGGCTCGGATAAGCGCGGCGGCGCCAACGGCGCCCGTATTCGCCTGGCGCCACAGAAAGACTGGGAAGTCAATCAACCTGCCCAACTGGCAAAGGTGCTTAAGGTTCTCGGGAACGTCCAGAGCGCGTTCAACAGTACGCAATCCGGTAGTAAGAAGGTCTCGCTGGCAGACCTGATCGTGCTGGCCGGCTGCGCGGGCGTCGAACAGGCCGCCAGGAACGCCGGCTATAAAGTGACGGTTCCCTTCACACCGGGACGCATGGATGCTTTACAGGAGCAAACGGACGCGGCTTCTTTCACCGTACTCGAGCCGCTGGCGGATGGATTCCGCAACTATCTGAAAACCAGGTTCCCGGTATCCGCCGAGGAATTGCTGGTGAACCGGGCGCAATTACTGACGCTGACGGCGCCGGAAATGACGGTTCTCATCGGCGGGATGCGGGCCCTGAATACCAATTACGGCCAAACCCAATATGGCGTTTTCACCAGTCGCCCCGGGACACTAACGAATGACTTTTTCGTAAACCTGCTGGATATGGGAACAGAATGGAAAGCGATATCCGACGCCAAAGATATTTTCGAAGGGAGAGACCGCCGGACCGGCCAATTAAAATGGACCGGCACCCGGGTCGACCTCGTATTCGGTTCGAACTCCCAGCTCCGCGCGCTGGCGGAAGTCTACGCCAGCGAAGACGCGCGAGAAAAATTCGTGCAGGATTTTATCGCGGCATGGAATAAGGTGATGAACCTTGACCGCTTCGACCTCATCTGATCATTGACACACGGTATTGAACATCGTTTCCAAACGGGAGATGCGCCGAAAGAAGTTAAAATCAGGCACATCGGCAACTGTCTGAAAAGCCGGTAAAGCTTATGGAAAAGGTGTCGCTGATGCTCTCGGTATAAAACTAAGTGAAATTAAAACAAATAGGAGGCAAAAATGAAAGGGGATACTGGAGTCCTGGAGGCACTTAATTCTTTGTTGGCCCGCGAGCTGACCGTCGTCAGCCAGTACATGGTCCATGCCGAAATGTGCGATAACTGGGGTTATACCAAACTTCATGACACCATCCAGAAGCGCGCCGTGACCGAGATGAAACACTCGGAAACACTCATCGGGCGGATATTATTTCTTGACGGTATCCCGGTAGTAAGCGAACTCGAGAAAATGAATATCGGCGCCGACGTTCCCAAGATGTTTGCCAGCGACCACGAAGCCGAGCTGGATGCCGTGAAGCGGTATAATGCGGCTATCAAACTGTGCGGGGATGCCAAGGACTTCGCTACCCGTGAAATCCTTGAGCACATATTGAATGACGAAGACGGCCATGTCAACGATATTGAAGAGGCGCAAGACCAGATGACACAGATGGGCCTGCAGATGTTCCTTACGACCCAGGTAAAATAGAGAATCGGAGCCGGGGTGGTTACCTGAAACACTTATCGAGTTACCCTTTCTCGTGAGCGGTAAAACAAATTTAACAAAAAAGCGGGACTACTCAACAGGGGAGAAAGGAGTTCAGTATGGCTGTTGACCAGTCTATGGAACGCAAACTCAATAATCTAAGAGTCTGGAATATCGTGGTCGGGCTGGTTCTCGCCGCCCAGGCCGTCGCCATGGCGGTATTCACGAATAATTTCTCTTTGCCGGTATCCGCTACCTTCATGCAGGGCCCGCCCGGCAGCGCCGTCACGCTCCATCAAATCTGGGACATCCAGACCGGCTGGGGTGTTTTCGCCTTCATGGCCATCTCCGCGCTTTCACTGCTGACCATCGCGTCTCCCTGGGTTTTTCCCTGGTACAGGCGCAACCTGCTGGAGAACAAAAATTACGGGCGCTGGATAGAGTATTTCTTCAGCTCTTCGATAATGATTGTGCTGATAGCCCAGATTACCGGCATCAGCGATGTAGCCGCGTTGATGGCCATCTTCGGCGTCAACGCCTGCATGATTCTTTTCGGCGCGCTGCAGGAAAAATATGAAAAACCGGGCAAAGCGGGCTGGCTGCCGTTCTGGATGGGGAGCTTTGCCGGCATCATTCCGTGGATTGCCATCGCCGTTTATGTGGCGGCACCCGGAATCAGCGTATCGCCGCCCGGGTTCGTTTACGGCATCATCGTTTCCCTGTTTGTTTTCTTTAACTGCTTTGCTATTAATATGGTGCTGCAATACAAACAGGTTGGGCGCTGGCGCGATTATCTCTACGGCGAAAAGGCCTATATTATTCTTAGTCTCACCGCCAAGTCGCTGCTCGCGTGGCAGGTTTTTGCCAATGTGCTGGTATTGAAGTAGATTATAAATGTTTACCTGCTGACAGCCGGGGAAATATTCATAATCTGGCCGGATAAAGTAACCGGCTTAAGCGGGGGCAGTTTTTAACGGTAAAGCCTTTGGCTTTCAGCGCCTTGACTACCTTCTGGATATCGATTCCTAAATGTTCGCAGCCCTTGATGATCGTCATTTCTTTAGCGTGGGTGGTGCGCATTTTTTCATTGGCGACCCCGGCAAACCCCTGCGCCGCCAGTTCCGGGATAAGCTCCGGGTATTATTCCTTGATATCGAAAAGGGTATCTTTTTGACACTTCAACAACCGGTATTTATACTTAATAAGTTAGCCATAACGTTATATTTGAGTTGAGGTAAAATATATGCTTCCGGATGCTTTGACAGTTGAAAAGACGGTGCTGGTGCTTATCGATTTCCAGGAAAGACTTTTCCCCGCCATGCACGACAAAGAAAAGCTGTTGAATAATGTCCTGAAGCTGATTAAGGGCGCTATAACGTTGGAAATTCCGGTCATTATCACCGAGCAGTACCCCAACGGCCTCGGGCCGACCATCCCGGAGATTAAAAAACTCCTCCCCGATATAAAGCCGGTGGAAAAGACCTGCTTTAGCTGTTGCGATGAACCGGCTTTTACCGCGGCGCTGGATGCCGTAAAGCGCAAGCAGGTGCTGATGGCCGGCATCGAAGCCCATATCTGCGTTTACCAGACCGCCGCCGCGCTGGCGCGGTCGTTTTACCAGGTGGAAGTGGTCGGGGACTGCATAGCTTCACGCGAACCGGAAAACCGCCTGGCAGCGCTTTTTAAACTGGGTACCGGCGGCGTAGGCATAACCTCAACCGAGATGGCGCTCTTTGAGCTGCTGAAAGTTGCCAAAGGCGATAAGTTCAAGCAGATAAGCGCGATTATCAAGTAAAATTGAAAAATCCCTCTCTAACTCTCCCTTAGAAGGGCGAGGATAATTTGCTAAAACAAAGAACCGCTGGTTTGCCCTTTCCTTTCCCCCTTCGAAGGGGGATTAAAGGGGATGTGAGTAAAATGGCCACTGCGGAATCTAAACAACCTATCGCGTGCCGTCGCTGCGGCACCTGCTGCACGAGGCACCAGGCCTTCGTGACGCCTGAAGATATCCCACGTATCGTTAAGTACCTGGGAATTACGCTCAAAGAGTGGGACGAGCTTTACGACGACCCGCGCTGGAAATTCTCCGAGTGGCGCCTGATACGCCATGTCAACGGGGCCTGCGCCTTCCTGAAGTGGGAGGGGGGCTTAAGCGCCTGCGCTATTCACACGGTAAAACCGGAATGCTGCGCCATATGGCAGGCGGGGCTGGATAAAAAAGAATGTTTGGACGGGATGGAGAATAAGGAGTCCGGACACCCCCGATAACCCAAACTATTAACTACTCGCACTCGCACTCACCCTCATTCAAGGGGTTGAATATCAGTCAAGTAACTGGTATTTTTAAATTATGGGGAGGGAAAAATGGAGACTAAAACAATTAAACAATCGGTAACTTTCAAAGCTAGCCCGCATGATGTCTATGAGGCCTTGATAGACGCTAAAAAGCACGCGGAATTCACCGGCGGCAAGGCGACCATCAGCCGGAAAGTCGGCGGAAAGTTCAATGTTTTCGATGGCTATGCTACCGGCGTAAACAAAGAGCTGGACCCAGATAAAAAAATCGTGCAGACCTGGCGGGCAGATGACTGGCCGGAGGGGCACTATTCTGAAGTCACCTTCGCCTTCGCTAAAGCTGACGGCGGCACCAAAATGACTTTTACCCAGACCGGCGTCCCGGAAGACCAGTTTGAAGACGTTTCCCAGGGGTGGAAAGACTACTACTGGACGCCGATGAAGAAGATGCTGAGGGGGAAGTAGCAACTGCCAGGTAGCAAGTGAGGAATAATAAGTGATAAAATCCCCCAAGTTTCCTCTCCCTTGACGGGAGAGGATTAAGAGCTTGCCCCGTACTCGATACGGGGTGAGGGTGAACTTACCCCTAACCCCTGATCACTTACCCCTTAATCATTCCTTGTTACTTAACCAGTTGTTACTTGATATTTTCCTTTTTAGTTGACATACATTTATACCATTGCCTATAATAACGCCGGTCTATGAATAAATCGGAAATAGCCTATGGTTTTGCCTGGTTCTTCATTTTTATTATTTCCGCGACGTTCCATGAAGCGGCTCATGCCTGGGCGGCCTTAAAAGGCGGCGATCCTACGGCTTATGAAGGCGGGCAGGTATCATTGAACCCGTGGCCGCATATTAGACGGTCGCCGATAGGCATGGTGGTCATACCCATCATCTCTATCATCTTAATCCATTGGCCTATCGGATGGGCATCCACGCCGTACGATGTTTTCTGGGCACATAAAAACCCGCGCCAAGCCGCTTTAATGTCTGCCGCGGGACCGGCGGCCAACCTGTTGCTGCTCATCGTTTCATTCATCGTCCTGGAGACTGGCGTGCTTACCGGTTTCTTCACCGGGCCTAAATCAATTAACTTTTATACCATCGTCGCCCCGGTTTCCGGCGGTGTTTTGACCGGCCTCGCTACGTTCTTCAGCATGCTGTTTACCCAGAACCTGATATTGTTTATCTTCAACATCATACCCATACCGCCGCTGGATGGGAGCGGCATCATCTCCCTGTTCCTGACGGAAAATGCCGCCCGTAAATACGGGGCGTTGGTCACCAGCCGCGCCTTCAGTTTTATCGGTTTTGTCTTCCTCTTTTTTGCCTGGCGATACATCGGCCCCGTCTTTGAGACGCTGTTCCCGAAAGTGGTCAATATTATTTACTGGCATGAACCTTATTATTACGGCGCACTAATTTTTCACTCCCTGTTCCCGGGTTAGCCCTTCACTAATTCCGGTCATTCATTCTCTTCGTACCATCGGTCTTTGATGTTTACACGCAGCGGTTATAACATGAATTTGAATAGTTAAAGTTGTATAATATCAGCAAGTTTTACCAACGGGGGAATCTCTATGGCCAACAAGCAATTCGAAAAACTCCTCGAGCCGGGCTATATCGGGCCAGTCAAAACGCGCAACCGCATGGTCAAGACCGGGGCGGGGGTAATGATGTGGCACGAAAGCGAAACGACCATGAACGGCAAAGTCATGGCGTATTATGAGTCGCTGGCGCGGGGCGGCATCGGCCTGCTCATCGTAGAGTCCCCGACGATAGACTACCCTTCCGGCGCCAGGTGGCGCGCCCGCTACCGCATCGATGACGATAAGTTCGTGCCGGGTTTAAGCGCCCTCCCGAAGATGATTCACAGCTACGGCTGCCCCACTTTCATGCAGATGAACCATGACGGCCCCTGGCAGGCCCCCCTCTTCGAAGACCCCGACCCCGCTTTTCTAGGCCCCCCTATCGCCGCCTCCCCCGTTAGCCTGAAGGCGGAAAATGACTTCCATAACCAGGTGCCCCACGCGCTGACGATACCGGAAATCGAGGTTATCATCGAAAAGTTTGTCAGTGCGGCGGTGCGGGCGCAAAAAGCCGGGTTCGACGGCGTGGATATCAACGCCGCCAGCAGCCATTTACTGCATAACTTCCTATCGCCGTTCTGGAACCGGCGGCAGGATATCTACGGCGGTTCGGCCGAAAACCGCGCCCGTTTCGTTATCTCTATCGTTAAAGAAATTAAACGGCGGCTGGGGAACGATTTCCCGGTCTCCGTTTGCATCAACGCTTCGGAATTCGGCTTGATGGCCGGTATTCCCAACGAAAAATGCATTACCATCGATGACGCTAAAGCCACCGCAAAACTGCTGGAAGCCGCCGGCGTCAATATGTTGCACATCCGCAGCCACTGGCTCGGCTACCACGTCGGCGCCTACCTGCCGGACCTGCTTTTCTACCCGGAACCGCCCATCCCCGATAAATCGTTCCCGGATGTCTATAACATCAAGGAAAAAGGCAAAGCCTGGAACGTCAACCTGGCCGGGCAGATTAAAGAGGCGGTCAAAATCCCGGTGATGGTGGTCGCCAAGCTGGATGCCGGGCTGGGAGAAAAAACTTTACGCGAAGGCAAGGCCGACTTCATCGCCATGACGCGGCGTCTCCAGGCGGACCCGGACTACCCCAACAAAGTTATTGCCGGCCAAATGAAAGATATCGTGCCTTGCATGGCCTGTGAAAACTGCCTGGGCAGCCAGCGCTGCCGTGTTAATGCTTTTATGGGCAAGGAATATAATACTGCCGGGCAAGCGGACAAAAAGAAAAAGGTGCTCGTCATCGGGGCCGGACCGGCCGGGCTGGAAGCCGCCAGGGTCGCCGCCCTGCGCGGGCATGACGTTACCCTGTACGATAAACAGACAAAATTAGGCGGATTATTAGGGATTGCCGCGCTGGTCAAAGGCACGGAACTGGAACCCCTGCCGGAACTGGTAAATTATTACCGGCGGCAACTGAAAAACCTGGGTGTAGAAATTAAGCTCGGGAAAGAAGTAACGCTGGAAACGGTCGACAAAATAAAGCCGGACGCCGTTATCG
Source organism: uncultured Chloroflexia bacterium (assembly GCA_963796365.1). GTDB lineage: Bacteria > Chloroflexota > Dehalococcoidia > Dehalococcoidales > RBG-16-60-22 > RBG-13-51-18. The sequence continues at coordinate 1,183,487 of CAWCLJ010000004.1, read as the reverse complement.
TCGCCGTGGGCGGCAAGCAGGTCACCCCGGATATTAAAGGCATTCAGAACGCTAATGTGGTCAGCAATGCCGCCTTGCACAAACAGCTTAAGTCTTATCTGCGTTTTATACCGCCGCTGATGTTGCGGTGGCTGACCAATTTCTATCTCCCTATCGGGAAACGGGTGGTCATCATCGGGGGCGCGCTTCAGGGCTGTGAGCTTGGCGAGTTTTTCACCCTGCGCGGCCGCCAGGTCATCATCATCGATAAAGCCGAACGGTTGGGGCAGAACATGGTGGACGTTATCCAGGCGTACCTCTTCGGCTGGTTCCGCCGCAAGAATGTCGAGCTCATCAGCGGCTTGAAAGATATCGAAATAACGCCCCGGGGGGTCATGATTATGACCGACGCCGGGGAACGCAAAGCCCTGCCGGCGGATACCGTCGTAACAGCTTTGCCTTTAGCGCCGGACTTGTCATTGTATGAAAGTCTGAAAGGAAAAGCGCCGGAGGTTTATGCCGTGGGCGACTGCAAAGACCCGCTCTTGATCGCGGACGCTATCAGCGCCGGCATGCAGGCGGCACGCGGTATATAAGGAGGGGCGGCGATGCCCGTAAAAAAAAAGTCTCAAAAATACGCTAAAAATATCCTCACGGAAGACCTGATGCCGCCGCGTCCTGCTCAATACGTAAAAATGATGGACGACCAGGCTAAAGCCGGGAAAACACTCGACCGGACGATGATGATGGCCATCCAGGACTCCTTCGTGAAAGGGGCTTTTTTCGCGGGTTGCGAATGGCTCTGGGAGCTTCCCGGCGGCAAACCCGTCCAGATAGAGACGGAGCACAAGCATGACTTCGATGAGATCATCGCGTTTGTGGGGTCTAACCGGAATAGCCCGCGTGAGCTTGGAGGAGAAATAGAGCTTTGGATGGACGGTGAGCCTTACCCGATAACCAAAAGCAGCTATATTTTCATACCTAAGGGACTGAAGCACTGCCCGTTGATTATCAAGCGGTTGGATACACCCGTTTTCATGTTCGAGTCCGGTAACAATTCCGCCTATATAATGAAGTAATATCTCGTAAGGAGGTAAAGATGCCGAAAAAGTTCGATGCCAAAAAATACTTCGTCAGCCAACCCGGCTATGAAGTCGTCCCGCCGATGGTTGTGAAGGGCCGCACCAATGCGATGACGTTATTGAGCAACGCCCTGGTGCCCGGCTCCAACTTCTATATCGAGACCGGCTGGGTGCTGGGCATGCCGGACCCCAATCCCCACATCCTCGAGCACACGCATGATTACGATGAAATCGTTATCCACCTCGGCACCGACCCCAAAGACCAGGAGGACCTGGGCGGGGAAATCGAGTTCATGGTGGACGGGCAGCTGCTCATTCTCAATAAAACATCCTGTGTCTTCGTCCCGAAGGGCGTTAAGCACGGGCCGCTGACCTGGAAAAAATTCTGGCATCCGCACCTTGAATTTACCATCATGATCGGCGCCGGGTCCCTCGCCGAAGCCGACCCCGGCGGGCATCAAAAACAAATCCATGAGCAGCAAAAGGGGAGGAAAAAATAATGGCTAAAGCTAAATGGGACAAAAAATATTTTGTGACCGAGCTGCAGGACGTGGTGGGAGCTGCGCCGTGGTCGCCGGTGTTTACGGATAATGAGGCGCGGCGCGTTATCTCACTCGATAACAACGTCATGAAGGGCGCTTTCTACATGGAAACAGCCTGGTTCCTGCCCGACGACTGGCCGGATAAGACCGGCACGCGGAAAGACCGCACCATCGGTGAGCACGTCCATGATTACGACGAGGTCATCGCCTGGGTCGGCACCGACCCCGATGACCGTTATAATCTCAACGGCCTGATTGAAATCTGGATTGACGGCAAGCAGAACTTTATTGACCGGAGCTTCCTCTGTTTCGTCCCGGCCGGCACCAAACACGGCCCAATAAACATCCGGAAAATAGATAAGCCGATGTTCCACTTTACGGCCGGCATGAGCCAGAAATACACGAAATAGGGGTGGGAAGGAGAAATCAAAAATCAAATCTCACATCTCAAAACCACAACTCAAAAATAAAAAACTGGTTAATAGAAAACCTGTTACCCTTAATCAACTATTAGCCAAAATTACTAAAGATAATCTGCATAAAGAGGTTGATACGGGGCCTGCGGTGGGTAAAGAGATTTGGTAATTTAATAGGCATGAGCAAGAAATATACGAAATAAAGAGAGCCCGGAGAGAGTTCTCTCTGGCGGGGGCTCCGGGGGCGTCCCCCGGTCATCCCTAACTACCAACTACTCACACTCACCCTCATTCAGGGGGTTGATAAGAATAAATCAGAAGTCAAAAGCATGCCCCGTACTGCGATACGGGGGCAAATCTTAAAAACACAATTCATAGATAAAAAATGGGCGGAAAGAATTTAAATTATTTAACCGGTAGACCTGACTGGTATACGAGACAAATGTAGAAATAAGCGAGTAATGATTTATCCCCCGTTTCCTTTCAAGAGTTCCGGGGGATTTTTGTTTTTTGTTACGCTCTAAATAGTTGAAATATTGACTAAATACCTCCCATTCCCTAAACTGGTATCAATAAATCCCCGGGAGGTAACATTTCCGCCGGAAAAATTTTACCTGCAGTTGTTTTCCTTTTGTTGGTTGTCCTTTTAGCTATCAATGTTCCCTCCCCCGCTTTTGCCGACGGCGGGCCTATTGTTCCCCATGACCTCTGGGCGGACCTGGAAGAGGGGCACCAGATAGGCGTCGTAACCATCCTCGGGCAGGACAAGGCGCAAATAGACCTCTTTATTTCCATCCTGGATGCCACCCCCGTCTCCCATCAAATTACCTTTTTCGTGCCCATCGGCAAGAATACCGCCGGTTTTCAAGCGGTTGAACAGGACCTTTTCACCTTCGATGAACACGTCACTAAGTGGATAGATAACGACCTCCGGGACGGAGCGAATAATAGACAAGGGGCTCTCCAGGCATTATTTGCCGGGGCGCTTTTGAATAACGGCGCGATACTCATCCCCGCCTGGGCGCCGGTGCTGCTTACCGGCTGCGGGGCCGCCTCGCAAAAGCCGGAACAAACTTTAACGACGGCCAGCTCCCAAATAAGCATCTACGGCATTGATGATAATACCGACCTCAACGACCTGATACAGACTAACGGCCTGCCGGATAACGTCATCGGAACGCTTTCCCGCCTGAAAGGGCAGCAAATAGCTATTGTGAAGCTGAATACCAGGCCGGCCTCCACTTTAACGCAGGAAAGCACCGCCCCCGGGCAGCCGGCCGCCACCGAGCCCGGCTTGCACCTTGCCTGGACTACCGAAGCGATTACGGCGGACGGCGGCAAGACCATCACCTATCCGCTCGGCACCGGTGATGCCTGGGCGAAGCCGATAAAGCTGACGCGCGTCTATATTAACGCTCCTTCAGAGATGGACTTCAGCGTCCGGTATCCCAAACTTGGCGCCGAACATTCCGGCTACGATTTTATTTCCGGTTCCAACATCCAGCCGTTTGTCGATGTTCCAGCGCCCGCTTACGCGGTGGATGAGGCGAGGGGCAGCTACGGGCATGTCTGGCGCGCGACCTATACGCAGAGCAACGCCACCAGCGATGTTGTCATCACGGTCAAAACGAGTTCCGGTTTCAGCCGCTTCCTGGCTTACATGGAGGAGCACGGTTTCGGCTACTCGGTCCTCTTTGCTTTAATTATCGGGATATTGATTTGGATGTTTGCCTGACACTATTTAATGCCGGTTTTCCTGGGTAAAGCCAATAACCGGAAAATGGGGTGGTGGGAATCGCTGATTTATCCCGGCATCAACTTTGTCTTTGCCGTTTTCCCCGGCGCTTTGTTCTGGCTGTTCTTCGTCTCCGGCTGGGTTGCTCCGGCGCTCATTATCCAGTTCCTCGTGGGCGTGGGCATTTCCATCGGCTTTTTTATGCTGATACACAGCAAACGGCTGGGCGTGGCCCGCGGCAAAGCTTTAAGCGCTTTTGTCCTGACCAGCCTGAGCGGCAGTGCAGCTTATTTGATACTGGCGGTCGGCTTTGGTTTCCTGGTACACGCCATTTAGAATCACCTGATTTATTTATGAAATAGTATTGTTTTATGCTTTATTGTATGGTATAGTAATTTATTGTTATGATTAGTCAGCCGGAAAAATTTTTTACTCCTGAACAGATTTCTTCTCTATTGCAGGTCAACATAGTTACGGTACGTCGTTGGTTAAACTCTGGAAGACTACAAGGTTACCACCTTGGGAAAAAGATATGGCGTATAAGCCAATCTCAGCTAACCGATTTTTTATCCTTCGAATATGATACAGGGGCAAAGAAACTAAATAATAAGTGGGGAGGGAGATAACTATGGCTATTGTCACCGGATTATTGATATCTAGCACCGTGATAGGTGCAGTTAAAAAAATGTATGAACTCACCTTTGTGACTGCTGAAGATCCATCAAGAGAAAGAAGGTTTATGTTCAAAACGGAAACGTTCGACCTTAACTGTAAATCTCGGCATTACTTCCTGACCGTCGAACATAATAGAATTATTGAAATTCAACCGGCTGACTAATAATTGCAGACAAAGCAAAACATAAGAATCCCTTTGTATAAAGCCGAGAGGTTCTTTTTTCTTACTTATATACAATCTTCCTTATCGTCTCGTGGGAAAGACAGTACTCTTCCTATAGGGCCTCCATCCCCGGTTTATTTCGAATAATTCTTTACCAAAAGAAAAATCCCCCGAAGTTCGGGGGATTATGTGAATTTAATCAGGATTGTTGATATTAAACTTCTATCTTGACCAGTTCTTCCTCATCTTTAGGTTCTACCGGTAAACTCAACATATCTTCAGCCCCAATTTTGAGTGATTCTATTAACTTTGCCCGGCTTTTTTCTTGAGCATTAACACCCGGTAAATCAACAAGCCAACCTATCCACCAGTCTCCACTTTTTTTTATTACTGCCCTGTATTCCATTTACACGCTCCTTATTATTTACACGGAATTTCAAGGTCCCGGCAAATCTTTTTCGCTAATTCATCGATTATTTCATTGTGTCTTGGAATTTCCGTCCTCAATTTCCCTTTTGCGAAAATGCTATGTCTGCTGCCTTCTCTTATCAAATACACGCACTTTTGGCCTAAATATTTAAGAATGCTCTGAAAAAGGAGTCCAGAGAACCCTCTGGCGGGGGTCTGGGGGTGTCCCCCAGACTCAAAAGTCCCCCAAGATTGGGGGATTTAGGGGGCTGACTGGAACTTTTTCAGAGGTTCCTTAATCAATTCTTTTCTTTTTATAGGTGAAGTTACTCTAAGCCAATGCTTCTATTATATCAAATAAATCAAGTGATTGAGTTATTAGTGACCAACAATGATTGAAAAACAATAATTGTGACATATGTCTTTCTCTTTAAGAAAATAATGATTCTAATATAAGTATGATTACTTATGGTTTCTTCATTTACGCCAAATAAGAATCATATAAGAATTCCTCCGGAGGTGATAAATATGTTTTTATTGCCGATACTGCTGGTAATTCCGATTGTCTGGATTATCGCGTCTTCCGGTAAACGCCATCATGCTTCGCCTATAACGGCCGGCCGGCCTTCGATATCGCTAAAGAACGCTACGCCCGCGGTGAAATTACCAAAGAACGATACGGCCGGATGAAGAAAGACCTTGCCTGAAAGGAACATGACGATGGATAAATGGGTTTGTATCGTTTGCGGCTGGATTTACGACCCGGATAAAGGCGACCCGGAGGGCGGTATCGCGCCGGGGACGGCTTTTGAAGATATACCGGATGACTGGGTTTGTCCGCTCTGCGGCGTGCGCAAAGACCAGTTCGAGAAAATGCCCGGTGCCGCGGAAAAACATTAGCCAAAAATGAAATTCTGCTGCGGCGCCAGAACGTGGTTTATACGCCGCATATCGGTTTTGACAGCCGGGAGGCGTTGGAAAGAATCCTGGATACCACCGTTAAAAGCATTGAAAATTACGCCGCCGGCCGGGCCTGCACACCCGTGGCATGAAGTTTCAGCTAGGATAATCATGCTCATGTTATAAAAATGTAATATTTTACTCATGATTTGTCATAGAAACGTAACTTCCTTATTCGTGGGAGTTTTTGACGCTATTTTTAGATATCACTAAAATGGTTTGTGTGTGCAATATATCAAAGAAGTAAACATTTTAAATGCATGCATTAAAAATTACGTCGCCTGATTAAAAAAAACCGTTTGGGGGAGATCATCGGGGTTTAGTTTAATGGAGGATATGGGCAGACCACTGGAAGAAAGGCAGACCGTAAGGGCCCCGGCGTCGCTACTTTGATAAGCATGCGGAACATGGAACATCTTGGTAAGCTGGAGAAAAAGATAATGGTAAAAACACAGCGAGCCAGCCATGCCGACGAGTAAGCTTGTACAGGGTATTAACCGTATTTTCCATGAATATATGGTCACCGATACCATGGAGCAGCTCGGGGCGGTTTGTTTATCGGTCACCGAAGAATTAACCGGGAGCAAGTTCGGTTTTATCGGGGAGATAAAACCTGAAGGCAGGCTGGATGACCTTGCTTTAAATCATATTTCATATGATGATTGTTTATTATCTGTCCTTTCCGGCCATGGAAAACTTCCGAATAATCTGCCCGTCAAGGGACTTTACGGACGTGTTCTTGAAGAAGGTAAAAGCCTTGTAGCTAACGACCCGGAACATCACCCCCATAGTGACGGTACCCCGCCCGGGCATCCCAGACTAAATAATTTTTTAGGAGTACCGCTTAACTATCAGGGTAAAACCATCGGCATACTGGCCCTGGCCAACCGGGAAGGCGGCTACCGGTCTGAAGAAGTCCGCATCGCCGAGGCCCTGGCGCCCGCAATTATAGAAGTATTGATGCGCAAAAGGGCTGAAGAGGAATTAACACGCCATCGCGACCACCTTGAACAACTCGTCGCTGAACGGACCCGGGAGCTGCGTGACCTTGCCCACCGTTTGGTGGATGCCCAGGAACAGGAACGGGCCGTCATTGGCATCTCCCTCCACGATGAGATAGGCCAGTTATTGACCTATGCTACCCTGCTCATCGATAAGGCAACCCGCAAACCCGATGCGAAAATTCTTGAGGAAGCCAAAACGACGGTACAGGAAGCTATATCCAGGATACGCGACCTTTCTTCGATGCTTTCGCCCAACCTTTTACGCAGTGCCGGGCTGGGTCACGCCGTGGGCTCCCTGGTGGATGATTTTACCCGCCGCACCAGGGTCAAGGTGGATGTCCGTTTCAGCGGTGAAATCAGCAGTGATATTCCTGAAGAAGCGGCTTTGGCCTGTTACCGTATTGTGCAGGAATCGCTGACCAATATCATCCGCCATGCTAAAGCTATGGAAGTAAAAGTGCACCTTTCCCGGCTGCAGAATGCCATCCGCATCGATGTGGAGGATAACGGAGTCGGCTTCGAACCGGAACGGATGAAAAAGACCACCGGCCTTACCGGCATGCGGGAGCGGGCGCTGGCGCTTGGCGGTGAATTCAACATCGAATCAATCCCCGGGAAAGGTACGCATATCAACGCCCTGATTCCCTTATCTGAAAGGAAGCAATCATGATTACCATCGTTCTGGTGGACGACCATAAAATCGTCCGCAGCGGCATCGCCCGCCTGCTGGAGGATGAACCTGATTTAAAAGTCGTCGGGGAAGGGGCCAACGGGGTGGAGGGAATAGCCGCCGCCGGAAAGTTTAAACCGGATATCGTGGTTTCCGACCTGATGATGAACGGCCTCACCGGCATTGATGTCACGCGGGAAGTAAAAAAAGTCTCCCCGGAGACTAAAACCATTATCCTGACCATGTATAATGACGCCGGATATATCGCCCGGTCCATGCAGGAAGGCGCCATGGGCTATGTCCTGAAAGGTTCCGGCATCGATGACCTGGTCGAGGCCATCCGGCAGGTAGGGTCGGGAAATATTTATTTAAGCCCCAAAATCACGGAAAAACACCTGCAATCGGACTAAATTCCTGTTATTTAAGGTTTAAACTTTAGTTGTTATTTCCCCCTGCGGTTTCCTTTTTGTAGTTCTCGATAACCGCCCGTAATTTTTCCACCAGCCTGTCCGGGTCATACGGCTTGGGAATGCAATCGCTGACTCCCATCTGGTTAGCGATTTCGATAATCTTCGGGTTGGCGGTAAAGATGGCCACCGGCACCGTGGAAAATTCCCTGATGCACTGCAGCACTTCCAGCCCGCTCATGCCCGGCATTAAGACGTCCAGCAAAACGGCGTCCGGGTTTTTTGACCGCACCAGTTCCACCGCCTCGGCCCCGCTCGTCGTGCCGATTGTTTCAAAGCCGCTGTGTTTTAGCTGGATAGCCAATATCCTTAAAATACCGGGCTCGTCATCCACCAGCAGCACCATCGGTTTATTTTCCATCTTGTGCATTATAATGCTTTGGTTATCACCTTTACAATAACCGAAAGTACTACGTAAACTCATATTTGTTCGGAATCTACGGCTGAAGCGTCCGGAAAGGGCTTATAAAGCGTCTCAAACAATCCGGGAAAGTCTCCGGCGTCCGGGGATATAGAATAAAGGGTAAGTAAGCACGAATATCAAAACAAGGGAGGAATAATCAATAACCAAGAAACAAGCGCCAATAACCAAACTGTCCCCAATCGTCATTCTTGCGCAGGTAGGAATCCAACAGTCATGTTGGGCGGGTAAAACCTCTTACCCCCTTCTTTTACCCATCAATCCCATACCGATGCAAATCGGAATCCAGATATTTCCAAGGTGGTACCATTTACTGGGTAAATCCAGCACTTTTGGAATCACTGGATTCCGTATCAAGTACGGAATGGTTAAGAAGACGAGTTTGGTGTTTTGGTATTTGGTTATTAGAATTTGTTTAGGATTTAGGGTTTAAGATTTAGAGTTTTAACTTTTCCCTATTCCCTATTCCCTATTCACTATTCCCTATTCTCTATCCCCTATCACGGCAGTGCCTGCTTTTTATCCTTGTAGCGCACCCCGTTTAAAATAAACATCGGGTTGGCTTTTACCAGCGGGCCGGAAACAAGCTGCTCGTTTTCCGGCGTTATCTCCAGCAGCGTCTCCATGAAATAAATGACCGAGCCGGATGCCCATGCCTGCGGGGAGTTGGCGGCGGGATAAGGGACGGGAAAAGAATAGGCGCGCCGCGTATAGCCGGCATACAGTTCCGGGAGGCGGTGGGACGGTAAAACGGCCGTTGCCTCGATGACAGCCATGGCTATTTTGGCCGCTTCCTGGTAAAACCCGTATCGCCTTAAGCCCGCCGCGATGATGGAATTATCATGGGGCCAGATGCTGCCGTTATGATAGGAAAGAGGATTGTACCGCTTCGCCTCGGAAGAAAGCGTCCGCACGCCCCACCCCGCGAACATGTCCGGGGCTGTCAGCCGCTGCGCCACTTTTGCCACCTTGTCATCGTCCGCGATGCCCGTCCAGAGGCAGTGCCCCGGGTTGGAAGAAATGGCATCGACCAGTTGCTTTTTCCCGTCCAGCGCGATGGCGTAATAATCATGTTCCGGCATCCAGAAAGCCTGGTTGAACTGTTTTTTTAATTTTTCGGCGCCGCTTAATAGCTCATCGGCGCGTTTAAAGTTGCCGAGGACTTCATTGGCGGATGCCAGGCTTTTCCTGGCGGCATAAACATACCCCTGCTCCTCGCATAAAGCTATCGGCCCGCGCGCCAGGGTGCCGTCGTTAAAGGATATTGAGTCGTAAGAGTCCTTCCACCCCTGGTTGATCAGCCCCTTGCTGATGCGCCGCCGGTACTCCGTAAAGCCGTCTTCATCCACGTCCCCGTATTTTTCGATCCAGCCCATCGCCAGTTCGGCGTAAGGCAGCATGTCTTCCAGTATTTTAACGTCGCCGGTCCAGCGGTAGGCTTCCCATAAGAGCATGATAAAGAGCGGCGTGGCGTCCACGCTGCCGTAATACCGGGTATGCGGCACATTCCCGAAGAGCGAAAGCTCCCCCCGCCTTATTTCATGGATGATTTTGCCCGGCTCCGCCTCGCGGAATTTATCGAACCCGGTGGCTTGCAAACTCGCAAGTGTATGCAGCGTGCCGACCATCAGTTCCGGCCCGAGTATCTTGGTCTGCATGGCGCTGATGATGGAGTCCCGCCCGAATAATGCCATGAACCAGGGGAGACCGGCCGCCAGCACATAATACCCGTTTCGCTGCGGCAGGCGCAGCGCCCGCAGGTCGCCCACGGCCCGGTGATAAGCCTGCGCCAGGTCCGGGTTATCGGTCTTGATGGAAGGCACTTTTTCCAGCGGCATCCCCGTCTCGACCTCCTGGAAGAAACCCAGATAGGTCTTGTCCTGGTAGTTGCCGAAGGGCTTGCCCAGTATCTCGCTGACACACGCTGATGCCTGGTGTTCGTGACTGTTCATCACCGGGCTGATATCGATGCACGTCCGCCAGATGTCTTTCGGCATTAATTGAAATTCAAAATGGGCCACGTTGCCCTTCATCTCTACCGGCGTGTTGAACCGGATTCTGGTCTCCCTTAAATAATTTCCCCTCCGGTAAGCAAGGGTCAGCCCTTCCGGCCCGGACTGTTCCAGCGTAATATTACCGGCTTTATGTACCGTGCCACGCCGCACCTCGAACACATCGGCGAAGTCCGCCCCCAGCGCAATCTCCAGGTTTACGTTTACCGGGTGAATCCCGTTATTGGTAATGCTGATGTCCTCATGGAAAACCTGGGAGACGTTCCGGTCCCGCACGATGCTCATCTGCCCGACCGTGCAGTAAAAGCTCGCCAGCCGGTCTTCGAAGGTGGCACGGCCGACGTTGTTCAGCCTTTTTCCGTTAACGGTAACGGTGAACTGGGAAAGAAATCGCGTATCATGCGCGTAAAAACCCTGGTGGCGCTCCCGGGGAACGATGTCCCCGTTATCGGCGGAGACGATAAAGCGGGTGCCGCAGGAAACCCGGGCGGACCCCATGGAAACTATGGCGGGTATAAATGCAAAGCTGGCGGCTGACTTTTCTTCTTGAGGGTGATGGTCCATTTATTTTTTACTCAAAATCCTTCTCTTACTCTCCCTTTACCAAAGGGAGAGGATGACTGGCCAAACTCATGTATCTCTGTTTATAATCAATCTTCCCCTCCTTTGTCATCCTGAGCCTGGCGAAGGATATCGGTTCGGGGAGGGGGTTAATCATTTAACGATTATCACTTATCACTTCCTTGATACTTGATACTTGGCAATTGATACTTACCCCCTGCCAATTGATGTTAGTAATTAGAGTACTGTTCCCTTGTTTCCATGGAGCCTTTTCGGCCGTTGCCGTGAGTTTCTTCCAGTATCAGGCGGTAGGCGTCCAGATAGGCCTGCCCCAGTCGCCGTACATCGAAGTTGAATTTGACGTGCCGGCGGCAGCGCGCCCTATCTATTTTGCCGGCGTTTTTCACCGCTTTTACCATATCGTCTATCGTGTCCACGACAAAGCCCGTCTGGCCGTCGATGACGATTTCCGGCGCCGAACCCCGGTTGAAAACGATTACCGGCGTGCCGCAGGCCATCGCCTCTACCATAAAAAGGCCGAAAGGCTCGTTCCAGGTGATGGGCGCCAGCAGGCAGTAAGCCCCGGACATCAGCTTTCTTTTCGTCTTATAATCGGCTTCCCCGATGTATGTAATCAGGTCGTTATCGATTTCAGGCTTGATTTCTTCTTCCCAGAAAGGCACATCTCTGGTATCTATGTTCCCGGCGATGATGAGCTTCCTCCCCATCCTTTTTGCCACCTCGATGGCGATGTCCGGCCCTTTTTCATGGCTGATGCGGCTTAAAAACAGCATGTAGTCCTCTCCGGCGGCCGCTTTAAAAGGATAGGAGTCCACGTCGATGGCGTTATAGATGACCCCGGCAAAACGGTCTTTCGCCGGCAGTAATTCCTTGGCGGAAAAACTGATGGTGTTGTACCAGCCTTTATAAGCCAGGAAAAGCTCTTTCCATTCCGTCTCGAGGATGCCGTGCAGCGTGGTGAGGACGGGCGTCTTGCTCAACCCCGCCATGGAAAGCCCCTCGGTAAACGTATGGTTGTGGATAATATCGAAGCTCCCGGCGTTTTCCAGGCAGGCCGCCACGTTGCGCAGGTTATAGACCCACTTATCTTTGGGCGACCCTCTTAAAAATGTGGAGCAGCAGGATACCAGCCTGGCATTGGTCACTGAATCCCCGCTGGCGTAAAGGGTGACGTTATGCCCCAGCCTCACCAGCTCTTCCGTGAGCAGGCTTACCAGCAGTTCCGTGCCGCCGTAAGCCACCGGGGGGACACGCATTTCCAGGGGAGCTATCATACCTATGCGCATTCATCAGTACCGTCATTCAGGTTTGGCGCCGCCATCGACCCGCCTTTAGAAATCGAAGTCATCATCCTGCCCGTCGAAAAAAGTCTCATTGGGGAGAGAATCCAGTTCTCCCTGGGCAAGATAGGCCGGGCTGATATAGTTTTGCCGGGAGCCTCCACTCTTATCCAGGACCAGGCGAATGCGTTTGTCCGGCCCCACTTCTATTTTCAGGCCGGAGCGGCTGTCTCCCTTTAGCCGGGAGAGCATCTTTTTTTCTGACTTTTCTGTGATAGACATAGCGGTTACCACCTTAATCGTATTGCCGTTACGATTATTCCACCTGTATATATTCCACGAGAATAAGTGACCTCACTTATAGTACACGCGTATGGTTTCCTGGTTCGGGAGGTATCATCAAAAAGTGTGGAAATAGTTAGCGGCAGCGAGTACCCTTTCTGTTAGTGATGAAACAAACAGAAGGAGGGTACCCACCACCATGGGAAAGCAAACCACAGGGAAGCCGGAGTCGTCAAGTAAAGTCTGGGATTATCTCGAAGAGATGGTGCGGGTGAAGGTGAGGGAATTCATCCAGGCTCTACTGGAAGATGAAATAACAGAGCTGTTGGGGCGCGGCAAGTCCGAGCGGCGCGAGGGACTGGATGCTTCGCGGGCGTACCGGAATGGCTACGGCAAGCGGCGAAGGCTAACGCTGGGCTGTGGGACCATTACCGTGCGCCGGCCCAGGGTCAGAGGTCTGGCGGAGCGTTTCAAGAGCCGGGTATTGCCGTTGTTCGCCAGAAGGACGAAAGAGGTAAATCAGCTTTTACCACAGCTTTACCTGCACGGTCTGGCGCAAGGTGATTTTGACCTGGCGCTACGGGGTCTGTTGGGAGAAGAGGCGCCCATCTCCGCCAGTACGATAGCCCGACTCAAGGAGAGCTGGCAAGCTGAATGGGAAGAGTGGCGGCGGCGCAGTCTCAAAGGTCTGAGACTGGTCTACATGTGGGTTGACGGAGTATACATCAAGGCTGGTCTGGAGAAAACTAAGGCGGCGCTGCTGGTGGTGATCGGCGCATTAAGCGATGGGCGGAAGGTGATCCTGGCGGTGGAGCCCGGGTATCGCGAATCTACCGAAAGCTGGTCCGACCTGTTGCGTTCCCTCAAAGGACGCGGTCTGAACTGTCCCCGGCTGGTAGTGGGCGATGGTCACCTGGGCATCTGGGGAGCCTTGAATGCTGTCTTTCCCGATGCGCTGGAGCAGCGTTGCTGGAATCACAAAGTGCGAAACGTGCTGGATAAGTTACCGAAGAAGGCACAAGGCAATGCTAAGAATGAATTACAGGGAATTGTGTACTCGGCAGACCGCGAGGAAGCCGAAGTTAAGCGCGACCACTTCGTCCGCTGGTGCCGGAAAGAAGGCTATGACCGGGCCGCCGCGGCACTAGAGCATGACTGGGAGCGGATGGTGACCTTTTATCGGTTCCCGAAGGAGCACTGGAAGCATCTTCGAACCACCAACCCGGTCGAATCGCCCTTCGCCGCTCTGAGACTGCGGACCGATGCGGCCAAGCGCTTTAAGAAAGTGGCCAACGCTACGGCAGTAACCTGGAAGATGCTTTTGATTGCCGAGCAGCGATTCAGAAAGCTGGATGCACCGGAGATATTACAGGAAGTTTACCTGGGTATCGAAAGCCTGGGCCCGGGAGAAATCAAACAGGAGGAGGTACTTGCCGTCGCCTGACATTTACACACCTATTGACGGAACCTCTGGTTCGGTTACGTATATGGCTAGGAGGGGACTGACAAATAATGATTTAGCTTTTAGAATAAACGAGATTTTTGTATATCTTAAGCGTTATGAACGATTTTTATTTCTTGACTGTCCTATTTATTTGTTTTATACTTTGTCAAATATTATGAAAATCCAACGGATAATTTTGCAAAATTTTGGTCCATACTCTAGTCACGAATTTGAATTTCCTACTGACAATCAAGCATTCGTTCTAATAACAGGGAAGAATAATGTTGGAAAGAGTTCTCTTCTTCGTGCGCTTAGATTGCTTGAAAATTCTTTTAGATTTGCAAAAGGAACTACCCGAGAGGTTGAACATCAACTGTACGCTAGTGACCTTAAGGATTTAAATTTACGCAGACTAATCCATGGTTTTCAAGATGGTATTGCAGAAATTCAGGCAGAACTTGATAACGGCCGTGAAATAATAGTTCATATTGATAGTGAGAAGGAACAGGTTATATGTAATTTACCTGCTTATTCTCCTTCATCACTTAAATCACTTTTAGGGTTTATGCCTCCATTAGGTCAAATCCGCGAAGAGGAAGCACTTTTAAGTAGGGACCATATTCTTAGTCATTTAAATACTTCATTAGCTCCTTTACATATTAGAAATCATATATATCAACTTCTAACTCCCGAGCAACGAGAATTAGTAAAAAATATTATTTATGAAACATGGAATAGAACTATACTCGGAGATGTCGGACATGATCGTTCTACAAACATTCTTTATTGTCCCTTTACCGAAAGAAATATTACGGGAGAAATTTCTTACGCTGGTCAAGGTTTCCAAATTTGGCTACAACTCATGACCCATCTCGTCAGACTTTCTTATTGTTCTACAATAGTATTAGATGAACCTGAAATATTCTTACATCCTGAAATGCAACATATTATGATACAGACCTTCCGTGAATATTTTACCGGTTCAATGATAATTGCAACACATTCCTCTGAATTAATGAATGAGGTTGATTTCAGTCATATTTTACATATAAAACGCGGAATCAATATTTCAAAACCAACACCAACTCAAAATAGAGATCGTCTAGAGGAAATTCGCCAAGATATAGGTAGTTCATTTAATCTTGTGGCCTCGCAATTTGAGGATGTAGAGAGAATAATTTTTACTGAGAATGTTCAAGACTATGCATTATTGACACAAATTGCTAAGGCCTTTGGTTCATCTGTTCGTACTCATAACATTCCAATTTTCGGCTTGAATAAGTGGCAAGATTGTTCTTCGTATAAAAATGCTTACAAAATGTTCTTTGCAAAAGAACCTTCTTTTTCTTTATTATTAGACAAAGATTTTTATCCAGGTGATTATCTTGAGAAAATTTCAATTGAGCTTTTAAGAAATGGGATTAGGACAACGTTCACACCTGGACATGAATTTGAAAATATTTTTCTTCAACAAGATTTATTATTATCGATATTTCCACAACAATTGCGTAATCTCTTTTTAGATTTCTTAAATTCAACTTATAACGAGTTACATGAACCAACTCTAATAAAATATGTACAAGCAACTATAAAATTTTCGCCTATTGCAAAAGGTAAAGAATTTTATACCGTTTATGAAGAAATAAAGCCAAAATTTGATCTAATATGGAATGATGCCTCAAAAAGGCATACTTTATCTGAAGGAAAACAATTACTTGCAAAAATACGTCAGTTTGCAAAAGACAATGCTAATCTTACCTTATCGACTTCATATTTAGCACAAATACTTGCTGAAAATAACAACCTAGAAGCTAGGAATTTATACGATTACGTATATGAAAATAAAATTCCTTAAGATACATAATCCACTAAAATTATTTACCGCAAATACCTACCTTCCTTTCTCGTTCAGTCTAACCTTTATAAGTATTCTCCCCTAATCTTAAAACCCTCCGGTTTAAATATCCTGAAAATTCCATGACTTACCGCACGCTCGGTAGCACCGGAGAAAGAGTCTCGCCCATCGGCCTGGCCGGCGCTCACTTGGGCCTGCCCTCTTTGGATGAAGAGTGCGTTATCCGCCTTGTCCGCGCTGTCCTGAAATAATGTAGTAAGATGGGTTATCACCCACCCGTAACCATACCGTTGCAAGCCTGCCCCGTTCACGGTGAACCGTTCACCTCGTGGTGACCTCGGTGGAACCAGGTTGAACCCGTACTGCGATACGGGGGACGGAATGGTTTGTGGTGGGGCTTTCGTGCTTCGAGCTTCGTATTTCGTGCTTGTTTAGAGTTTTAGGATTTAGAGTTTGAAGTTTTTCTCACCCCTCAACCCTTAACCCTCAACCCTATTCACTATTCACTATCCACTATCACTTACCATAACTACCCTGAAAAAGGCCCTTGAGCCTGAATCGTATCTAGGCTTACCATAATATGTCAAAAAAACGATTTATGCCTGGACCGAGCCTGATTTAACATAATACCCTTAAAAAACGATTCACGCCTGATGCGAGATTAGCTTTCCATAATACCCCTGAAAAACGAATCACGCCTGGGTCAAGCCTGAAATAACATAATGTTGGAATCGAATTTCTCATAGTTGTCTCACGTTCACACCTATCCATCTTCGTTTCTCTTGACAGCCTATATTAGCACTGGTGTTCTAATCATGTCAATAGTATTTTGTCACAAATTGAAGCTGCCCCACGATTGAAAAATATTTTCCCCCTGCCCTCTCTCCGGCGTCAATTTAGTGAATTAACACCCACCCTTCACCTGTTTTTTACGTGACCGCCCGGCAAACTGAATAGCCGGAACCAGAATCAAAGCGCACAAAGCCGTTAGTGCCGCGGCCCGGATAATTCTTGAAGTTCTCCGCGGTTTTGCTTCACTCTTTGCGGCGTTTTTAAGCTCGCCGGCAGTCTCAGGCCGCTTTTGGCTGCTGTTGTTAAGCGTCAGTATCGTCACCGTTTGCACCCAGGCAATCCCGTTCAATATCTCCAGCCGTTCCAGAGTGCCCATCCAGCCTCGGCCGGCAAAGTGCAGCCATGCCTCTACCCCGATGAATACAATACCCAGTATGCCGGAAATCAGCGTGTATGTGGATAGCCAGCGGCGGGAAAAGCACTCTTTCAGCTTCGGGGCCATAATAAAGCAGGCGATGGGGAAAAGGAAGATAAGCGCCGAAGAAGTGTTTAAATGGATATCGCTGATAACCGTTTGCGGGAACCCGTTACGCGCCGCGGGGAATATCCCCACCATCACCATTCCTACCCCGGTTAAGGCCAGCGCGATAATACCGGTCTTCAAAACCGTCTGTTTAGCCTTGAAGAATAATTTTACCGCCAGGATTAACACCGAGAACCCGAGGAGGTAAAAGACGGCCGTTTGAATGGCCCCGTGAGGGCTCCATACCAGCGAGCTGATAGCATCCTGCCAGGGATTGTAGCCCGTATATAATACCTGGGCGATGACCGTCGCGATGATACAGAGGACCGGAATTGCGGAAACCAGTAACTCGGCGCCGCGTAATATTCCTCGCGGCATCATCCGCCATAATGACCGGACTTCCTGCTCCAGTTGGCCGGTAATTTCTTCCGGCGAAAATTTGGTTTGAGTAAGATTCTGGACCATTTTTTCTCACCTGTTTTTGGATTTACCGGTCCCGGAAAGCAATAAAAAAACCGGGGACCTAAGACCCCCGGTTTCGTATTATTATAACTATCCGCCCCTCGCCGCCGGTACGCTTTCTTTGGGCCGGTATACTTACGTCACTTTTGATTCTACCGATGGTGCTTTCCTGTGTCAATGTATACGGGGGAAATCAGGTATTTACCTAAGATACTTCATCGTTATTCATATATTTTAAACCCGCCGAATCGCCCTGCTTTTAACTCGATGGAGAATCGCTGGGTCACCGGTTTTTCCAGGGTTGAAAAGGGGTTTTCAGGTAATGCTGTTCCCTAGACATGAAAGGTTAAATGGGCGTGAATTATGGATTATTTGTTAACAAAAAAGCCCCCGGATTTTACCGGGGGCTTCGTCTTATATCCAATTGTCAGGGCTTTTTATTTATTCATATTCATGTTCAAGTTCGCGCCGACTCTTACCTTATCTTTTCTCACCGGCCTTTCTTCCTTAAGGAAAGCCATTAGCTCTTTATGCATCTCTTCCGCATGCGTCCAGTTCATGCCGTGCGGCGCGCCATTGATGACGGACAGTTTGCAGTCCTTAACAAACTCCGGCATTCGCTTTCCGCAAGCCGCCAGAGGGCAAATCCGGTCTGCATCGCCATGAATGACAAGCGCGGGGATATCAATTTTCCGCAGGTCGTCCCGGAAATCGTTGCCCCAGGCGGTGACGCATTCTATCGTCCCCAGTGGGGAAGCCATAGCGCCGGTGTACCAGCTAAGCCACAGGACTTCATCGGTGACCCGTTTGTCTTTGTACATATCGACATCGTAGAAATCGTTTAAGAATTTCGTGAGGAAGGCCGGACGGTCCATCATAAGGTCCTGCTGCATGCTTTCGAACATGCTGCCTTCAACGCCTTCCTGGTTATCCGGTTTCTTCAGCAGGAAAGGCGTAATCGCCGAAATAAAAACCGCCTTGCTTACACGGTCGGACCCGTATTTACCGAGAAAACGCGCCACCTCGCCGCCGCCCATGGAAAATCCTACCAGCGTTACATCGTGCAGGTTGAGTTTGGTCATGATTTTGTGCAGGTCTTCCGCCATGACATCATAATTGTAGCCCATCGAAGGTCTGCTGGAATACCCGAACCCGCGGCGGTCGTAAGCTATTACCCGGTAACCCGCCTCGAGCAAAGGATGAAGCTGCTTCTCCCAGGACGCCGAGCTAAGCGGCCAGCCGTGTATCAGCACGATCGGCTTTCCCATGCCGTGGTCCTCATAATAAAGATCGATGCTTGTTGAATTCTCCTTGCCGACATTAATGAAACCCATAATTTACCCTCCATTGTTTTTTTTGGGGCTATCCCCATCTTTCGATTCTAGAGTCGGATTTATGAAGAAGTTATAAAACACGCGCGGAATTAGTTACATTGTTGTTGCATTTGCTGATACTGGATCGGGCAAACCAACCCGGGCTCAAGCGGTTTTCAGCCCCATCTTTAAAACACGGTAAATCATAAACAGGCCCATAATACCGAACCATAGCATCCCATTGGCTATTACAAGCCTTTCCACCAATCCCAGCCACCTGTCAGGCGTAAAAGCTTCAGCGGCGCATAAACCGGCGCCAGCCAGCCCTGCAACCAGGGTATAAATTGCTATCCCGTGCCAGCCTTCATGCCGGAACTGCCGGGCCAGGAGCAGGCAGGCAGCCGGGAAAAACATGAGCGTGGTAACCGCAAGTAAAACATGCTTTGTTCCGGAGTGAACCGGGCTTTCCGGCGGTGAAAATGCCATGGCACATACCGCCAGCCCCGCGATTATCATGAGTATCAGGCCGGCGTAAAACGTATTCTTTTTAGGCGGTCTGATATAGGCGTTCAGACCGATGGTGAAAACGATGACAAAAAATCCGACGATGAGAAAAGCCGCCTGCTCGATATTACTGCCCGGACCTATGAGAAGCTGACTGACGGTATTATTTACCGGGTCATAATGCTGGTGCAGAATTTCTGAAATATAAGTTACCGGCCAAAAGAAAAGGATGCCTATGCCGGTGGAAGCCAGCAGGATAATGGCTTTAGGCTGATGGAAATATTTCCGGATGGATTGGCGCAATTTGTTCACTGATTATAGTTTCCGAACATATTTGCCCGATGACAATAGTAAATCTCACTTAGGGAAAACCTGTTATCTTCATAGCTCTAATTGGGGGTTTCATTAAAAAACGATAAGGGTGCTAATTGATGGGGGAAAAAAGCCCGCCGTGTTTCAGGCAGGCTAATTCGATAAAAACATTAAAGTCCGCTATAAGATTATCGGACAAAGTCAAAGGATATGTTAAGATATTAAATGTGGTATACCGGGCAGTACTGTTTGACCTCGATGGAACTCTTTTAAATACCCTCCGCGACCTGGCTGATGCAGCAAACGATGTCCTGGCCGGGTCAGGCTTTCCGCAGCACGAAGTCGAAGCCTACCGCTATTTTGTCGGTAACGGCATCAGGGTCCTGGCATCCAGAGCGCTCCCGGAAGACCGGCGCGACCCGGCGACGGTGGAAAAAACAGCCGTTCAAATAGATGAAACGTATTCAAGAAAATGGTCGGAACACACTCTGCCTTATCCGGGTATACCGGAATTACTGGACGCCCTGACTACCTCGGGCATCCGCATGGCCATCCTTTCCAACAAGCCGCAGAAACCGGCGGAAATAATGGTCTCCAGACTTTTACCGCGCTGGCATTTTGAGAGCGTGCAGGGGGAACAGCCCGGCATTCCGTTAAAACCGGACCCTTCAGCCGCGCTGCAAATATCGCGGCAGATGAAAATAAAGCCCGGCGAATTTCTTTACCTGGGTGATTCAGCTACCGATATGCAGACAGCGGTTGCCGCGAAAATGTTTCCCATCGGGGCATTATGGGGTTTCCGTACAGCGGAAGAACTACTCGCCGGAGGGGCAAAAGCGCTTATTCAGCATCCGATGGACCTGTTGCAATTCTTACACGAATAGCGCGGCGGTTGGATTTGCACCGGCGGACCCTGTAACTTTCCCGGTTACCAAACCGCCCGGGCTATTATAACAAGCCACGCCAGGTAGGTAAGCATCATAATCCGGTTAGGCCACCCTATTTTTACCTGTTCCCCGCTTTTCCCCCGACTCCTCGCGTAAAATACGATAGCCCCGATAAATACGGTGAAGCCCACCCAAACCATCACGGACAGCCAAGGCAACCAGGACTTTATCGCGGAGAATAAAGGGTCTTTTGCCTGGCCTCCGGTAACCGTAACCGCGATAGGGAACCCTAAAATAAAAAGTACCCCGAAGAAATCATGGATATGGCTCGCGGTTGTCTTCGTTTCTTGGGACGTTGTAATCGGGTCGGTTTCGAAAATTGCCGCTCCAAGCGGCCCGAGGGCAGCTATTCCCAATAATATTTCCGCTGCGAGAGATGCATGCTGCCCTAAAACCGCGACTAAAGAAAAAACGGCGGCGGAAAGGCAAACGAACGCGATTCTCATCAACCAGCCAAACCGGCCGATTTCGTATTCGCTGATCATGCGCCACGATGGGTCGAGCTCAGGTTTAAGGAAATGAAGCAGGACAAGTATAATGATGAACGCACCAGCGGCAATCAAAGTGATTAACGGCATCAACTAATTATAATGCAACAAAATACTTTCTTAATAAAGCCCGCCGTTTTTCAGGCGGGCTTACTAATTTACTTTGATAGCGGGGGTTGGATTTGTATCAAAGACCTACATCCGGTAAGTAATCCTGTTATAGTTTACCTACCGGATAAACTGTATCACTTTCCATTCTTAACCGCCCGCTGCGTTCCAATTCTCCTAAAGCCGCCCCGGCAATTAACATAGCACTGCCAACATCAAGAGAGTGGTCTTTACTCTGAATCAGGGACAGGATTTCGCTCACGGTAAATGAGCCCTGTTTCAACCGTGTCTCAAATATTTCATACACGGATTTTACAGTTAAACTGGAGCATATAGTATCGATGACATATTGTAAAGATGCCATTGTACCCTATCCCTTTAAGTGTTTGTTAAAGAAGGCAAAGGTTTTTTGCCAGGAATCCATAGTCTGTTCCTGGCGGTATGAAGGCCTATCGTATCCCCAGAAACCATGGCCGGCTCCATCATAACGGTAAAATACGTAGTCTTTTTTATATTTCTTCAGTTCCCTTTCCAGTTCGTTAACTTTTTCCGGTGAAGGGTTCTGGTCATCGTTTCCGAAAAGGCCTAACACCGCGCACGATAGGTCTTTAGTATAATCAATCGGCGCCACCGGGGTGTTAGGAGTCAGTTCCTCTTTTGACATACTAACGCGACCGCCCCAGCAATCCACGAGGGCATCGAAACCTTTGACACGGCACGCTACCAGGAAAGCATACCGGCCGCCGGAACAGCCCCCGATGACTCCAATTTTACCGTTACAGTAAGGAAGCGCTTTCAGAAATTGCATCGCTGCCTCACAATCGCCGACAACACCATCATCAGGAACACCGCCCTGCTGCCTGGCTTTGACGGACATCTCTTCCGGCGTGCCGTGCCCGAGCCGGGAGTAAAGATTGGGACAAAAGGCCAAATAGCCGTGCTGGGTGAACCGGCGGGCAAACTCCCGGTAGAGCTCATCCCACCCGGGCATATGATGAATCAGCACAATGCCGGGGAACGGCCCGGGCCCCAGCGGCCGGGAAAAATAGGCATTGGTTAAATCGCCCTTATAACCTTTAAAGGTTACGGTTTCAGCCAGCATGCCCTGGTACTCATCAGTTTTAAATTGGTTCCACATAATTTACCTCCTCGCACGGCCGGGATTATTTATTAACGGACATATTATAGCCCTGTTATGAGTGGAGAGCAAAAACGCGGATAAATAAAAAAACCCGTCTCTTAACGAGGCGGGAATTGTTGTTTTGCTTGTGGTTTCAAAGGTTTTCAGACTTTAGATATTTTACCACGCTGCGTATTGCCAGATTAAAGCCCGAAACCGTAATTAAATCAGTTCCGGGTTTATTCAGTCCGCTTTGACTTAAATGCGTCTTATCGTTTGATTTGCAGATACAGCTCGTCACCGGGGGTGGGTTTTTTGATGGTGGACTCGTCGTTGTAGACAAGCAGAGATTCTCCGTCTACTACCTTCCGCATGATTTTATACCGCTTTTTGTCCTGCGTATAATATGGAATGAAACAGACCGGTTTTCCGAGTCTTTTAACGGTTACCGCGCCGCGCCACATTCCGGCAGGAACAGCTATGACCCCGGGCTTATCGAAAGTCACCGCTTCCATATAGTCGGGGTCTTCTCCAAGCATGACTTCTATCTCAGCGTCAAAGCTATCCCACGGTTTGACGACGTCCGTTCCGGAAAACCAGAGAAATTCCGCTATCTGCCCGTTGCTCACCGGTTCGTCATCTCCTAGCTGGCACGGCGCCGTAATGATGTTATAGCTGAACTGCAGCCCGGTTTCGGGCATATCTTCCTTGCCTTTGAAAACGCACCTGGGGCTCATCACCGCATCCCCGAGCTTGTGGTAATCTTTTCGCAGTTCCTTGATACAGTATTTGTACTTGCCCACCGTCGAGGCGTTCTTGTAAAAAGGCTCCATTTCCTTCTGGAAATCCGCATCCGTCTTCTTCGAATTGGTGAAGCAAAGCCCGCAGAAGGTGCACATTTTAGTCTTGTCTTTTACGCAGGGCCTCGAGTTTTCTCTCTCGTAGAGCCATTCCTCTTTCCCGTTTTTATCCATACGGCTATAGACCCTGCCGCTGGTAGTGCCGACATAGGTGAGCATCGTATTCAGGCCCCGGACCACCTTTTTGAAATATACCGGGCTGTGAAACACGCCCGCGGGGGCCCACACTATAGACGGTTTCGTTATAGAATAAACTTCCATGGATTTGGCGGAATCCCCGATACAAAAGCCGATTTCAAATTCAGCGTCAAAGATCCTATCGAGCTCCGCGCCGGTGAAAACGAAGAAATTATGCGCCCCGTCGTGGATATGCGGAAGGTCCATAATCCCAACTTTATCAGCGACGAGGAAGCCCGTTCCAAACTTGACACCCGGAACTACTTTGTCGGAATTAAAGAAATGCATGCGCGGATGGGTATAACCGTACCAGTTATCTTTATCGTGCGTTTGTATAAACGGATTGAACTGTTTATCGAGCTTATTCATTTTTAGCACCTCCAAAAAAGATGGCCTTACGAGATCCAAATTATTTGCGAATTGTCGAGTCGCTTTTCTTATTGAGATTATAGTCCCTCTTAATTTTTTCTTCAATCCGAAAGCAGGTTAGATATCGGTTAGCAAAAATGAAAAATCCCCCGAAACCTTTTTATGATTTCGAGGGATTTTAGCTTCAGAAATTGGTAGCGGGGGTTGGATTTGAACACTCGTTAAAGTGAACAAATCCAGGGTAGTGTTGGGAGGCAAGATTTTTGCCGGTAAAGTAACTTGGCTAGTCAAAGATGAAGAATCTATTAAGAAGATGGAAGTAGCGGGGGTTGGATTTGAACCAACGACCTCCGGGTTATGAGCCCGACGAGCTACCACTGCTCTACCCCGCGCCGTAACGCTCTCTTAGAGCGCAATTTAAAGTATAGGTTGTTTTGCTTCGGGTGTCAAGGGTAATTGAGTTCACAGTACACAGTAAACGGTATGCAGTATCTCCCCACTCTGCCGGGGGGAAAAGGAGAGGGGACAGGTTCTATACCCTATCCTCTATTTCCTATACACTATTCGCTGATTATTTTGCGGCTTTTTCCGCCTCGCGTTTGCGGTAGCCTTCCAGGTAGCGGCGGGCGAACCGGTCGCGGCCGAGGATAAGGTCGGCGGAAAGAACGGCGGGCATCACTTTGGCCGCATCGGCAATAAGGGCGGTGCCGCCGGCTTCGATGACCATCGCCATCCAGGCGGCATTTAATACCGGCCGGTCCGGCATACCGAAGGAAATGTTGCTGGCACCCATCGTCATATTCAGGCCGATTTCCAGGCGTATCTGGCGCAGGGCGTTAAGCACGTCGCGGGCGGCTTTGGGTTCAGCGCCGATGGAGTAGGTCATGACGTCAATGACCAGGTCTTCCCTGGGGACGCCCGCTTTTTCGCAGGCTTCAACGATTCTTTTGGTAATATCTACACGGCGCTCGGTGCTCTTGGGAATTCCGGCATCGTCCTGGGCCAGGCCGACGACGGCGGCGCCGTAGTGTTTTATTAATGGCAGGACACGTTCCTGGCGGGCTTTCTCGCCGCTGATGGAGTTCACGAGCGGCTTGCCTTTATAGACCTTCAGGCCGGCTTCCAGGGCGGCGGCGTTGGGGCTATCGATACAGAGCGGCACATCTACTGTGTCCTGGATCATTTTAATCGCCTCGGGGAGCAGTTTCGTATCATCGACACCGGGACAATTGACGTTGCAGTCGAGAATCTGGGCACCGGCGGCAACCTGGTCGAGCGCTTCCTTTTTGATGATGGAAAGGTCGCCGGCTTTGAGCGCTTCCTGCAGCTTCTTTTTACCGGTCGGGTTAATGCGCTCGCCGATGATGACCGTGGGCCGGTCGTAGGAAATGATAACCTCCTTGGTCGGGGTGGATACTTTTGTTTCCATTCTTCTCTCCTAATCTATTTATAGACACCGTATTCTTTGGTGGCTTCCATGATAGCCCGCAGGTTTTCCGGGTTGCCTTCATTCATGCCTGCCGCGCCGGTAATGATATAACCGCCGCCCGGGGCGCAGGTCTCGATGAGTTTCCGGCAAGCTTCTTTAACATCTTTGGGCGTTTTGGTATATAAAGTCGAAGACGGAATATTGCCGGCGATGCAGGCCGTTTTGCCGAGGACCTTTTTCGCCCGCGCCATATCGATGTCTTCAAACGACCAGACCACGCCGCTTTTGGGCATGTCGGCAATGACTTCCAGACGGGCGCCGTAACGGCCTTCCGCGAAGGGGATAGGCACCAGCCCTTCATTAATCTGGCCCAGTAAAAGCTTTTTAAAGGTCGGCCAGTAGAAGGTCTCGAACTGCTTGGGGGACATAAAGCTTTCATCCCCTTTGTGCAGGGGCATATAGCAGACCGGGTTACCGGTGGCATCCGCTGCTGCGACCGAGGCTTTTATCGTTTGCGGGAGGATTTTTTCCATCGCCTCCTGGAGTTTTTCCGGCTGGCGGTACATATCCATGACCATGCCCTGCGTGCCGCGCAGCATATCGGCGACGGTATCGAAAGGCGCGCCGCCTCCGCCGCCGCCCCGCAGGTTGGGGAGACCGGCGGCCAGGGAAGCGTCATTTATTTCCGCAATTACCTGCTGCCATTTGCGGACTTCTTTACCCGCTTCTATCATCACTTTAAAAGCGGCCTCAACGTCCGGTTCGGCCATGGCGGCATAAAACATTAAGGGAACGCCCATGGTGCCGCTCATGTAAGGTAGTTTCTTTAGCGGCTCCAGTTTTCCGACAGTGCGCGGCAAAAGCGTCCGCCACCAGAAATCCGCCGGGTTGCCAAGCAGGGCGCCGTATTCGTCCGCTTTCATGTAGTCTTTTTCAACATACTGATAAATAGAGATGTTATCCGGCAGGCCGTGGCCGGGCCATTTATGCAGGCGGTGGTCGGTCATTTCCAGCGCTTTACCGGGGAAAACGAGGCTGGGGCCGGTATAAGAGTCCATATCGAACTCGGCGATGAATTTCAGATAAGCTTTCTTCAGCTTGTCATAGTCATACATGACCTGCTTGAGGTTATAACCGGCATAAAAGGCGGGGTACATGCCGGATGGGAGCATCACCGGCACGCGGTCCGGCTCCTCCAGCTTGATGGCTTTGATGAACCGGGTGGTCCGGTCTTTATAAAGCTTTTCCGCTTCTTGGCTGTGGAACTTGATTTCAGGGTTGAGCCAGCGCTTAAAACGCTCCTCGCGTTTTTCCTGCCAGGTCATATCCGCCCATTTCTTCTCTTCTGCCATAAAACACCACTCCCCTAATTATGATTTAATATTATACTTTGTGCATCCGCTAAAATGCTAATAATTAGGGGGGAATAAAGAGGAAGTATCAACAGACAAGTATCAAGTATCAAGGATGTATTAAGTGGTAAAGAAGAAAAAATCTAAATACTGATATCTAAATCCTAAACAAATCCAAATTAACAAAACACCCAACTTGTCATTCCCGACTCGATCGGAAATCCATCGCTAATACCCAAGAGCCTATGTCTTTTTAAGTGGATCCCCGCTTTCGCGGGGATGACAAAACCTTTGAGACTTATATTATTGGTGCTTTGATATTGTTTAGAGTTCAGGATTTAGTGCTTAGGATTTCATCCCTTTCTCGTTCATCGTTCCTTGTTACTTGACCGGTTGTTACTTGTCCTTACATATCTCTCTGCCAGCGGACAGGAGGTCAGGAGAAAAAGTTATCGACAAATATTATTACTAGCGTTTTTTAAACTCTTTGGCGGCCTGCATCATGGCATGCAGGTTATCCGGGTTGCATTTGTTTATCCCGGCCGCTCCGCTCAAAATATAGCCTCCGCCCCTATAACATGTCTCAATGAGCTTGAGGCAGGCTTCCTTGACGATTGTGGGCGAGCTGGTGACCAGCAGGGAGGCCGGCACGTTACCGGCGAGGCAGGCCACGCCGCCGAGCTTTTCCTTGGCTTTGGCCATGTCCATGACCTCGAAGTACCAGACGATAGATGACTTCGGCATACCACTGATAATATCGAGGCGGGGTTCGTAATTGCCTTCGGCGAAGGGCATGGGAACGCAGCCTTCATTGACCAGGCCGAGCAGCACCTTCTTGAAGGTAGGCCAGTAAAACTCCTCGAACTGCTTGCCGGACATGAAGGATTTATCACCTTTATGCAGGGGCATGGAAACAACCGGGCTTAAAGAAGCATTTACCCCGCGCACCGCCCCTTTGACGATAATGGGGACAAGCCGCTCCATTGCTTCCTTTATCTTATCCGGCTGCCGGTACATATCCATAACGATGCCGGTCGTACCGCGTAAAACATCGGAAAGATTATCGAACGGCGCGCCGGCCATGCCGCCGCCGAAAGATGGGAAGCCCTGCGCCAAAGCATCCGCGCTCACTTCCCCGACGGCTTTCAGCCAGCCGGTAATTTCTCTGCCGGCGGCTAATAAAGTTTCAAATGCCTTCTGCACATCCGGGTTGGCAAGGGACATGATAAAGCCCATCGGGTTCGTTAAGACCGGGTTATATGACGCCAGGTCTTTTAAAGCTTCCAGGTTGGAGGCGGTGCGGGGTAAAAAGACCCGCCACCAGAACTCGGTGGGGTTTTCCAGGTAATCGTCATACTCTTCCGGCTTCATGTAAACGCCCTCGATGAACTGGTACATCGGAGCATTATCCGGCAGGCCGTGGCCCGGCCACTTATGCAGCTTGTGGCCGATGATGTCGATGACGCTTCCAGGATAGACCGTTCCCGGTCCGGCAAAGTTGTCCGGCTGAAAGTCCCGGTTGAATTTCTTCCAGGCTTCCGCCAGCTTTTTATAATCGTACATCACCGTTTTAAGGTCGTAACCGGCATAAACCGGCGGGTAATAGCCGGCGGGGAGCATGACCGGAACGCGGTCCGGCTCCTCCAGCTTGATAGCTTTGATAAAGCGGGCCACCCTTTCACGGTAGATTTTTTTAGCTTCCAGGCTGTTGAACTTAACGCCGGGGGCTTCGAGCCATTTTTTAAAGCGCTCCTCGCGCTTTTCCTGCCAGGTTAGTTTTTCCCAATTCGCGATGCCGTCCATGAATCACCTCCGGTGATAATTTCCAATGACCAAGATACAAACATCAAACAAATTTCAATTTACAATTACCAAACGTATAAAAACGTCATTCCTGCCCCGTATCGGAGTACGGGGTAAACTGCGGCAGGAATCCAACAATGAGCTCAATCATTCTCTGCCTAACCCTGTTGGATTCCCGACTGGATCGGGAATGACGGGGTTGGGGCTTTAGCGATTGTTTCATGGTTATTGGCTATTTTTTATATACTCCATATTCCTTAGCCGTATCCATCATGGCATGGAGGTTTTCAATCTTGCCCTGGTCGACGGAGGCGGAAGACGTGAGGATATAGCCGCCGCCGGCCGCGCAGTCATCGATCAACTTGCGGCAGCCCTCTTCGACCTGTTTGGCCGTACCGGTGACCATGATGGAAACGGGCAGGTTGCCCATGATACAGTTCTTTTTACCGACGGTCTTCTTGGCCTGTGCCATGTCCATGTACTCGAAGTACCAGACCAGCGAGCCCTTCGGCATGTCCTGAATGACTACGAGGCGGGGGATATAGTTTCCCTCGGCGAAGGGTAGAGGGACGAGGCCTTCATTGATAATACCCAGCAATACCTTCTTAAAAGTAGGCCAGTAGAAAGTCTCGAACTGCTTGGGGGACATAAAGCCTCTTTCGCCCTTTGTGCAGCGGCATGCTGATGATCGGGCACAGGGCGTTTTCCCCAGTGCTGACAGCCGTCTCGATGACGATGGGGACGAGCCTTTCCATGGCCTCATGTATTTTGTCCGGCTGGCGGTACATATCCATCATAATACCGGTGGTGCCGCGGGCCATATCCGTCAGCATATCGTAAGGAGCGCCGGAGAAACCGCCGCCGAAACCGGGATATCCCGATTCCAGCGCCGTTCTCGAAACTTCCCCTACCATCTTCATCCACTTATTCATTTCTGCACCGGCCGCCCAGATTTTTTTAAACATTTCCTGCATCTCCGGTGTGGAGAAAGCGGTAATCGTACCCATCGGCAAACCAATCATCGGATTAAGGTGCATAAAGTTCGCCCAGGGCTTAAAGACGCCGGCCTGGCGGGGAAGGAAAACGCGGAGCCAGAAATCCGCCGGGTCCTGGATAAGGTGGTCGTACTCATTCGGTTTCATGTATTCGCCCTCAACGAACTGGTATGAAGGGACGTTATCGCCGATGCCGTGGCCGGGCCACTTATGGAGCTTATGGTCCATGATTTCCAGAGCCGGGGCTGGCAACACCAGGCCGGGCCCTCCGTAACTATCCATATCCCCGAAGTCATGCATGAACTTCAGCCAGGCTTTACGCTGCTTTTCATAGTCATACATGACATCTTTTAACGTATAGCCGGAATAATAAGCGGGGAAATAACCGGCCGGCAGGCTGCAGGGAACGCGGTCGCCCTCTTCCAGATTGATAGCGCTGATAAAGCGCTTTACACGGGTCTTATAAAGCTTTTCCGCTTCTTTGCTGTTGAACTTAACGCCGGGGGCATCCAGCCAGCGTTTGAAACGGGCCTGTCTTTTCTGGTCCGGGGTCAGTTCTTTCCAATTAGCGATACCTTCCACGTTTAACCTCCTACTTCTTTGTCATTCTGAGGAGCCCGAAGGGCGACGTGAGATCTCAATCATTGGTTTAACCGACCGCTCATGGTGAGCTGATAGCCTGCCCTCGAGCGAAGCGAAGGGAACCATAAGATTGCCACGCCTTCCGCCTCCGGCGGAATGGCTCGCAATGACAGTGTACTCCTAATATTTCCCGTACTCTTTGGCCGCCGCCATCATGGCGCGCATGTTTTCCGGTTTGGCTTTATCGAATGTCGCGCCGCCGGTAAGGATATAGCCGCCGCCCGGGGCGCAGGTCTCGATGAGCTTACGGCACCACTCCTTCATTTCTTTTTCCGTTTGGGTATAAGCGACGGACACCGGCACATTGCCGGCGATGCAGGCAACCTTGCCGACGGTTTTCTTGGCGTTAGCCATATTCGTCTGGTCGAACATCCAGACGCAGGCCGACTTCGGCATGTCGGAGATATATTCCAGGCGGCGGTTATAGGCGCCCTCCGCCACCGGGAAAGGAACCAGGCCGTCATCCACCATGCCTAAAAGCTGGCGTTTGAAGGTCGGCCAGTAAAATACTTCAAACTGTTTATCGGACATAAAAGCGTCATCGCCTTTATGGAGCGGCATCATCACCACCGGGCAGTCCGTCATATCGCACATGGCAATGGCGCCTTTGACGAGCTGCGGCAGGACGAAATCCATCGCCTGGTGTATTTTCTCCGGCTGTCGGAACATGTCCATGACGATGCCCTGGGTACCGCGCAGGCTGTCCGCAAAAACATCGAACGGCACCACCGCCAGGCCGCCGCGGAACATGGGAAAGCCCTTGGCGGCCGCCATACTGGTGGTTTCCATCGGAGGCTTTATTGAAAGCCGGGACGTACTTGGCGGCTTCGTTGATAGCTTTAAAAAGTTTCTGGAATTTGGGGTCGAGGGCCATCGCCATCAGCCGGTTGGGCAGCCCCTGGTAAGAAGAAAATGACGGCACATCCGCCAAAGGCTCGAAAACGCCGTACTGCCGGGGAAAGAGTTTGCGTACTTGAAAATCAAAGGGGTCTTTCATAAAAAGGTCGTATTCATCCGCCTTCATATAAACGCCCTCGATGTACTGGTAGGAATGGGCGTCATCCGGCAGGCCGTGGCCGGGCCATTTCTGGGTCTTGCTTTCCAGCAAATCGCTGACCTGCCCCTGGAAGAAAAGCGTGCCGTCGAAAGTATCGGAATCATATTCGTCACAATATTTGAGCCAGACCTTTTTCATCAATTCCGGGTCGTACATGACTTTTTTCAGGGGAACGCCGGCGTTATAGGCCGGGAACCAGCCGGCGGGCAACATGCAGGGGACGCGGTCCGGTATTTCCATTTTAGCCGCCAGGGCGAGACGGGTGGCGCGGGCCTTAAAGGTCTTTTCCGCCTCCTTGCTGACGAATTTAATACCCGTGGCGCTCATCCATTGCTTTAAACGCAGTTCACGTTTCTGTTTCCAGTCCAGCTCATTCCAGTTATCCGGCCTGACGAACATGATTTACCTCCAGTGATTCGGTGAAAATGGGTATTAGCTCTAATTTATTAAACAGCGAATAGCCAAATGAAGTCAAAATTTTAAGGTCAAAGGTCAGGAATTGAGATTTTTTCTTTTTAATCAATAGGAGGAAGCTTGCCTCTCCTGACCGCTTTGCGGTCAAGCTATTCCCTTTCCATATTAATAAGAGTGCTATAAGACTTATGTTAATTTAAACCATTGTTGGATCCCCGCACGTACATGAATAACGTGTGAGCAAAGGCAAAGGGGTCATTCGCCCCCTCTTTTACACCTCTCATTGGGTGTCTCTTATTTCTTCTTATAAACGCCGAATTCTTTAGCCGCGTTCATCATGGCTTTGAAATTCTCAAACTTGCCGTGATCGCAGCTGGCGCCGCCGCCCAGGATATAACCGCCGCCCGGAGCGCAGTCTTTGATAAGCTGTTTGCAGCAGTCGGTTACCTGCTGGGCAGTTCCGGTAATCATGACCGAGGTGGGGACGTTACCGACGATGCAGCAGACGCCGCCGAGTATGCGTTTGGCTTCCTTCATATCGGTCTGGTCGAACCACCAGACGACACCGCTAGGCGGCGTATCCGTAATCTGCTTTAGCCGGTGGGTATATTTGCCTTCCGCAAAAGGCATCGGCACCAGGCCTTCATTAATCATAGCCAGCAGCATACGGCGGTAGGTCGGCCAGTAAAATTCCGCAAACGCCTTATCGGACATGAACATGTCATCACCCTTGTGCAGGGGCATGATGCAGACGGGGCTGTTAGTCATGGGGAAGTTCTTTATCGTACCTTCGATAGAGAGGTTCAGGTACCATTCCATCGCTTCATGCAGCTTCTTGGGCTGGCGGAACATATCCCGGACGATGCCGTGCGTGCCGCGTAAAGCATCGGCAAAATGGTCGAACGGGGCGCCCGCCATCATGCCGAAGCCGCCCAGCGGTGGATAGCCGTAAGACCTGATGTAATCGGTGATTTTCATCGTAGCTGCCATATATTTATTCTGTTCACTTACCATTGATTGCAGTTTCTTGACGATGGCGGCTATTTCCGGGTTGGCCAGCATCGATAAGAAAAGTGGTGGAACCGAGCATACCCCGCAGCGGCGGGAGGTTTTTAAAGGGGGCAAAGAAGTCCGAGGTGCGGGGCAGCATGACCCGGAGGTTATAATCGGTCGGGTCCCGCATATACAGATCATATTCGTCAGCCATCATATACTCGCCCTCGACGAACTCGTTCATCCGGGCGGCCACCGGCAGGCCGAGGCCGGGCAGTCTCGTTTGTTTGCTGGGGAAAGCTTCCGCCAAGGGCCCGGAGGGTATGAAGGAGGGACCGCTGAAGGTATCCATATCCCCGAATTCCTTCATATATTTCTTCCAGATTTCGTTGCCCTTCTGGTAATCGTACATCAGCTCATGGAAGGACGACCCGGCCCAGTAGGCGGGGTAGTTGCCGGTGGGGAGCATGACGGGCACACGGTCAGGCTCCTCCAGTTTGATAGCTTTGATAAATCTCTGGACGCGGGCTTTGAAAAGCTGTTCGGCTTCCTTGTTCACGAATTTGACGTCGGGCGGGTTCATCCAGCGGTCGAAGCGCTGCTCGCGTTTTTCCTGGCAGGTCAACTTTGACCATTCCGGGGTTCCGGGTTCGATTCTGACCATGAAAGTTTGCCTCCTTCTTTAATTTCAGAATCCAAGATACAATAATATGTATCAAGATTCAAATCGGTTCTGTTATTTTAAACGAAAATTATCATTTCGAGGAAGCCCGAAGCGCTGACGTGGGAATCTCTATCATTAATTTAGCCTGAGCCAGGAGATTGCCACGCCTTTCGGCTTCGCCTCAATGGCTCGCAATGACAGTTTTATTTATACTTTCCGTACTCCTTCGCCGCATCCATCATCACTCGGAGATTCTCGGGATTGCCGAAGTCCATGAAGGCGCTGGCGGTCAGGATATAACCGCCGCCCGGGGCGCATATCTTTATCAGTTCCCGGCAGCGTTTCTTTATCTCTTCCGGCGATGCGGTAATCATGGCCGTAACCGGAACGTTCCCGGCAATACAGGCCGTCTTGCCGAGGATTTTCTTGGCCTTCACCATGTCCATGCGCTCAAAGAACCAGACAACCGAACTCTCCGGCATATCTTTGATAATATCAAGGCGCGGCTCGTAATCGCCTTCGGCGAAAGGCAGCGGCACCAGCCCCTCGTTAATCAGGCCCATCATGACTTTTTTGAAAGTCGGCCAGTAAAACTCTTCGAATTGCTTGTTGGACATGAAGCCGCCGGTGCCTTTATGGAGCGGCATGAACACGACCGGGCACACATCGGCGGCAGACGCGCTGACCGCCTCGTTAATAGAAATCGGCACGATTCTTTCCAATGCTTCATGTAATTTATCCGGGCGCCGGAACATATCCGTCATCATGCCCTGGGTGCCGCGTAGCCAATCCCCCAGCATATCATAAGGCGCTCCGGACATGCCTCCCCAGATGTTGGGTAAACCGCTGGCCAGCGCTTCGCGGCTGACTTTTCCCACCGCATCCAGCCATTTCATGGTCTCCATGCCGGCTTCGAGTAGCTTCTGGTATGAAGCCCGGACTTCCGGGTCGCCGAAACCCCCGACCCATCCGACCGGTATGCCCACCATCGGTGTCAGCGGGGCAAGTTTGCTCAAGCCCTTTAGCGCCGCATTGGAGCGCGGTAAAAAGACCCTTTGCAGGTAATCGGCCGGGTCGCGGATAAAGTCATCATATTCCTCCGGTTTCATATATTCGCCCTCAACGAACTGGTGCGAGCGGGCATCATCCGGCAGGCCGTGGCCGGGCCACTTTTGTATCTGATAGCCGAGGATTTCCAGGACTTTAGCCGGAAAGACCAGTGAAGGCGGGATTAAGGCGTCCATATCGAATTCCCGCATGAATTTCAGCCAGAAGTTTTGCAAGGCATCATAATCATACATGGCTTTTTTCAGATTGCTCCCGGCATAAACAGCGGGGTAATATTGCGCCGGCAGCATCACCGGCACGCGGTCCGGTTCTTCCAGCTTAATCGCTTTGATAAAACGGGTGGTACGTTCTTTATAAAGCTTTTCCGCTTCTTTGCTGTGGAATTTGACATCCGGGTTGAGCCAGCGCTTAAAACGCTCCTCGCGTTTTTCCTGCCAGGTAAGTTTTAACCAATTAGCTACGCCTTCCATTATGGGCCTCCATATATTATTCCTCTCCATCGAGGGGAGAGGTCAGGTGAGGGTGAAAGATAAGTAACAAGTAACAACCGGCCAAGTAACAAGGAATATTTAAGTAATAAGTAATTAGAGGAGGCGGGGACTTAAACCCTTATCAGTTGTCACTTTATCACTTCCTTGCTGCTTGTTACTTGATACTTGCTACTTCAAATAATTCCCCTCATCTTAATCTTCTCCCCCGGCGGGGAGAAGAAATAAATCGATTTATACCCTGTATTCTTTCGCCGCCTCCATCATGGCGCGGAGGTTTTCCGCTTTAGCTTCCGCGCAGCTGGCGCCACCCGTTAAAATGTAGCCGCCGTCTTTAGCGAAGAGGTCGAGGAGCTTGCGGCAGTTTTCCTTGACGGCTTGCGGCGTGCCGGTGCAAACCAGGGAAGTCGGCACGTTCCCGGCGATACACTGGGTATTGCCTATAACCTTTTTAACCAGGGCCATGTCTGTCTGGTCGAAGTGCCAGAGAATCCAACCGGAAGGCAGGTCTTTCACGGTTTCCAGCCGCTTGTTATATTTCCCTTCCGCGAAAAGGGAGACCATAATGCCTTCGTTAACCAGGGCGAGGATAAACTTTTTCAGGGAAGGCCAGTAGAACTTGTCAAACTGGGCGGCGGACATGAAGGTATCATCGCCTTTATGGAGGGGGAAGGTGACCATCACGCCACCCATGGCATTCACTTGCGCGATGGTATTTTTTATGGCAAAATCGGTTATCAGATCGACGGCTTGAAGGACCTTATCCGGCCGCCTGTACATGTCCAGGAGAACGCCTTTGGTGCCACGTAAAGCATCCCCCAGGGTATCGAACGGGGCCATGGCCACACCGCCAGGAATCGAGGGATAGCCGGCGGCCTGTGCCTCTTTGCCGAATTTCATAATTACCTGCTGGTATTTGCTCATTTCCCGCCCGGCATCCGCCATTGCCTGGAAAGCCTGCTGCACGTCCGGCTGGCCGAGCGTGAATAAAAGCCCCTGCGGCCTTCCCAGCAAAGAATTCAGCGGGGGGAGTTTTTTGAAAGGGGCGGCGGCGCCTAAAGCGCGGGGCAGGAAGGTCCTCATGGCGTAATCGGAGGGGTCGGCGAGGAAAGCGTCATATTCATCGGCCGTCATGTACTCGCCTTCCACAAACTGGTGGCCGGTGGCAGTCAAGGGCAGTCCATGACCCGGCCAGGCATACAGTTTATAATCGACGATATCGAAGACCCGGGCGGGGTAAACAACACCGGGACCGGATACCGAGTCCATTTCAAAATCATCAAGAAACTTTTCCCAGGCGAGGTAAAGCGCGTCATAGTCATACATCACCTGGTGGAAAGCCATGCCGGCATACAGGGCGGGGAAATTATCAACCGGGAGAGTGACCGGCACCCGGTCGGTTTTCTTCCGTAACAGTGTATCTGCCAGCCTTTTAATGCGGGTGTCATAGGCTTTTTCCGCGGCGGGATTGTTAAAAGAATTTGGAGGCTTTAGCCAATCCTTAAAGCGTTTTTCCCGTTTTTTCGCCGGTGTCAATTCCAACCATTGTTTATCCATTGCCGTACCTTTTTCGGGGGATAGGGCGCAGGGAGCAGGGAAAACTCTAAACAAATCCAAACAAAAAAATTAAACAACCCCAACTTGTCATTCCCGACTTGATCTGGAATCCATCATTAATACCCTAGAGCCTATGCCTTTATAAATGGATTCCCGTTTACACGGGAGTGACGTACCCCCCAGCAGAGCTGGGGGGCTTCTCCCTTCCCTACCCCTTTTCGAACATCCTTAACTGACTGTCTTTATCTTCATATTTCTGATATTTGATATATTTCTTGATCACTTCACTCGTTACTTTATCCCCCACACTCCTAACATAATAACCCTCGTTCCACATCTTCCCACTCCACATTATTTTCCTCATCCTTGGGTATTTCTTAAATACTTCTTTTGCCGATATACTCTTTAACACCTGCACTATTTCTGATGGCGAGTACGATGGCGGCGCTTCGATAAATACATGTACATGATCCGCCATTACCTCCATCGCCTCTATTTGAAAATCATACTCCTCGGCTATCTGCCTGAAGATTCCTTTTAAGTACTGGGTTACCTCCCCACCCAATATATGCGCTCGGTATTTCGGTACCCAGACTAGGTGATACTTCAGCTCATAAACCGCGTGTTTCGTCCTTCTTATTGCCACCCCACCTTTATACCACGATTTTCCTATCCTATCAACCGCTTCGCCTTCGGCGAACTCGCTTTCCTCCCCCCAGCCTAGCTGGGGGGTATCCAGCGAGCTCTTAATGACAAACACTTGAGATTGGATTTTTGATTTATATTTGTATTTTTCCCAGGTTCAGAGTTTTCTCCCTTTATTTATACCAGCCGTATTCTTCAGCCGCTTCAATGATAGCATGCAGGTTCGCCGGGTCGCATTTATCGATGCCGGAGCCGAGCCCGAGGATATAACCGCCGCCCGGGGCGCACGTCTCGATGAGCTTGCGGGCGCGTTCCTTGATGGCTTTGGGGGTCTGGGTATAAAGCTCAGACGCTAAAATATTCCCGGAAATACAGGCGGAATTGCCCAGGATTTTCTTAGCCAGCGCCATATCCGTCTTTTCCATCGTCCAAACGCAGCAGCTTTTCGGCAATTCACTTATAATCTTCAAACGCTGTTCGTTGTAGCTGCCGTCAATACACATCATCGGCACCAGTCCCTCAATGATCACACCCATTAACAGCTTGCGGAAAGTGGGCCAGTAGAACTTTTCAAACTGTTTTACGGACATGAAACTGTCATCGCCCTTATGCATGGGAACCATGATGATAGGGCTTTTAGAATTGACTGCCATAGCCACGGTGGATTTGATGGTGTTCTCGGCGGTTACCTCAAGGGCCTCAAGCAACTTCTCCGGCTGGCGGTACATATCCATAACAGAGCCATGGGTGCCGCGCAGCATGTCCGCCACAGTATCAAACGGGGCCAACATGGCGCCTCCCATCAAAGGCGGGAAACCCTGGGCAAGGGAAAGCCGGGCGCATTTGCCCATGACCTTACTCCATTTAGCCTGCTCTGTAGCTGCTTCCCGGAGTTTTTTGGCGAGTGTCTGGAAACCCGAATTAAGGGCAAGAGTCATTAACTGCTGGGGCAGGCCCTGGTAAGAATTGAGCGGAGCCAGCTTAGCCAAGGGCTCGAAAGCGGCCCAGGTGCGGGGGGTAAAGAAGCGGACGCCGAAATCGAACTGGTTATTCATGAACAGGTCATATTCATCAGGCTGCATGTACTCTTTTTCCACGAAGTTTTGCATCGTGGTATTATCCGGCAGGCCGCCGCCCGGCCACCTGATGGTCTTATTACCGAGGATTTCATAAACACGGGCAGGAAAAAGCCCCGGAGCGTCATTGCAGTCCTGCTCGAACTCCTCGATGAACTTTTTCCAGGCGGGATATATTAAAGAATAATCATAAAGGACATCTTTTAAAGTATGTCCGGCATTATACGCCATGAAGGAACCGCCCAGGTGGAGCGGCACCCGGTCGGGTATCTCTATTTTTATAGCTTTTATCATGCGGGTGGCGCGAGCCCGGTATTTATCCGCCATTTTTTTACCGGCGAATTTTATACCTTCTGTATCCAGCCACCGCTTAAAGCGTTCTTCGCGCCTTTCCTGCCATGTCATATTCCCCCATTGTTTTTGCATGATAAATGCAGTCCTTTCAAAAGGCGATTGATAATGATGAGTAGCGCTTTTAATGGTGAATGGGAAAAACAGGGCAAATGCTGCCAATTGCCGGTTACTTTAAATATTATTTGTACCAGCCGTATTCTTCAGCCGCTTCAATGATGGCATGCAGGTTCGCCGGGTCGCATTTATCGATACCGGAGCCGAGCCCGAGGATATAACCGCCGCCCGGGGCGCAGGTCTCGATGAGCTTGCGGGCGCGTTCTTTAATGGCCTTGGGGGTCTGGGTATAAAGCTCGGAGGCTAGAATGTTACCGGCGATACAGGCGGAATTACCCAGGATTTTCTTAGCCAGGGCCATATCCGTCTTTTCCATCGTCCAGATAACGGATGTGCGCGGCAGTTCGCTGATTATTTTCAACCGGGCTTCGTTATAGCTTCCGTCGATAATCATCATCGGCACCAGACCTTCATTAACGACACCGAGTATTAACTTTCGGAAGGTAGGCCAGTAAAATTTTTCGAACTGCGGCACGGACATAAAGCTGTCAGCGCCTTTATGGGTAGGCACGAAGATGACGGGGCTTTTGAACATCGCCGACATCGCAATGGTATTTTTAATGCTTTGTTCCGTTATAATTTCCAGGCATTCCAGCAGTTTTTCCGGCTGGCGGTACATGTCCATGACCGAACCGCGCGTGCCGCGCAGCATGTCAGCCACGGTATCGAAAGGGGCCAGCATGGCGCCGCCCATAAGGGGCGGGAACCCGGATTCCAGAGAAAGCCTGGCGCACTTTCCGATAACTTCATTATATTTGGCCTGCTCCTTAGCGGCTGCCTGGATTTTTTTTATAAGGTCTTTAAAAGAAGGGTCGAGGGCCATCGCCATTAACTGGTTAGGCAGGCCCTGATAGGAATTGAGCGGAGCAATTTTAAACAGGGGTTCGAAGGCGCCGTAGGTGCGGGGGGTAAAGTAACGCGCCCCGAAATCGAACTGGTTTTTCATGAACAGGTCGTACTCATCGGCTTTCATATATTCCTGTTCGACAAAGTTCTGAAGGGTAGCGCTGTCCGGCAGCCCGTGTCCCGGCCACTTATTGACCTTATAGTCAAGGATTTCGTAGGCCCGCGCGCAGAAAAAACCGGGGGCGTCATTGGAATCCTGGTCAAACTCTTTAATATATTTCGCCCAGGCGGGATAAATTAATGAATAATCATAAAGGACATCTTTCAAAGTATGTCCGGCATTATACGCCACGAAGGAGTTAGCGGCCAGGTGCAGCGGAACCCGGTCCGGTATTTCCATTTTAACGGCTTTTATCATACGGGTGGCGCTGACCCTATATTTTTTGGCCGCGGCCTGGCTCTTAAATTTAACACCGGTGGTATCGAGCCATTTCGTAAAGCGTGCCTCACGCCTTTCCTGCCATGTCATATCCGTCCTTTGCTTTTCCATGGTAAATCCTTTCAGAGACATTTGATTACGATTGGCAGCGCCGCTGCTTGCAGGAAAGGTCAAAAGCAGTGACAACGCTGCCAATCGTTAGTTACTGAATTATTATTTATAGACGCCGTATTCTTTGACCGCCGCCATCATGGCGCGCAGGTTATCCGGATTACCTTCATCGACGTTGGCGCCGCCGGCGAGGACATAGCCGCCGCCTTTGCCGCAGCCTTCGATGAGCTTCCGGCAGTGTTCTTTCACCGCCTGCGGGGTGCCTGTCATAATCATTGAGGTGGGTACGTTACCCATGATGCATAGCTTGCTGCCGATTTTCTTCTTTGCTTCAAAGATATCCGTCTGGTCGAAATACCAGACCACGGAGCCTTTCGGAAAATCCCCGATAATATCCAGGCGCTTGTTATAGCTGCCTTCGGCGAAAAGCACCGGGATAATGCCTTCATTGACCAGGGCCATGACGACTTTCTTAAAGGTAGGCCAGTAGAAAGTCTCGTATTGCTTGAGGGACATGAAGGAATCGGCGCCTTTATGCAGCGGCATGACGATGACCGGCGCTGCGGCGTTAGCTACCGAATCAACCGCGCCTTTAATGGCAATAGGAGCAATCCGCTCCATCGCTTCGTGGACCTTCTGCGGACGCTGGAACATATCCATCATCACGCCCTGGGTGCCGCGCAGCGTATCGCCGAGGGTATCGAACGGTGCCTTGGCCAGGCCGCTCATAATTCCGGGGAAGCCCATGGCCAGTCCTTCCGCTGCTACTTCACCGACGGCCATAATCCATTTCATGGCCTCGTTGCCGGCTTGCATGATGGCATTGAAACCTGCCTGAATTTCCGGATTACCGAAGGGCAGGAAAGACTGGGTGGCAATTTCTTCAAACTGCGTCCAGGGGGGCAGCATGGTAAAAGCTTTGAATGCCCCAAAAACGCGGGGAAGGTAAGTACGCAGCCAAAAATCTGAGGGATCCCGGATGAGGTCGTCGTACTCATTCGGTTTCATCCATTCGCCCTCTACCGCCTGGTAGGAAAGGGTAGTCTTGGACAGGCCGTGTCCCGGCCATTTATAGAGTTTGTAGTCTACGGCTTCCAGCGACCGTCCCGGGGGCACCAGGGCGGGCGGCACATAAGTATCCGCTTCAAAATCATGAAGCAGCTTGCGCCAGGCGCGCTTCATCTCGTCATAGTCATACATGACCGTACCGAGATTCGTGCCGGCGTAAGCCGCCGCATAAAAACCGGTGGGCAGCGTACACGGCACCCTGTCGGGCACCTGCGCCGTGAATGCTTTATAAAACCTGGTTACCCTTTCTTTATAGGCTTTCTCTGCCTGAGGGCTGGTGAATTTGACACCCGGCGGAGAAAGCCAGCGCTTGGAAGCGTTTTTCCCGCTTTTGCTCGGGAGTTAACTCCGCCCATGCCTTGTCCATGTTACTTTACACCATACCAGCCGTTCGGTCAGGGTAACTGCCGCCATGGCATCTTTGCCGAAGGCATCAGCTTTGGCATACTTGCGGACCTCATCGTCCATCTGGCCGCCGCCGATCATGATTTTTAATATTCTTGCGCAGACCGGCTTTTTCCAGCGCTTCGACGGTCTCTTTCATGGCATCGAAGGCGGGGGTAAGGAAGCCGCTAAGACCGAGAACGGGCGCCTTGGTGTCTTTCACTGCCTTGACGAATTTCTCGACGGGGACATCGACGCCGAGGTTGGTTACCTCATAGCCGTTGACATCAAGCATGAACTCGACGATATTCAGGCCGATATCATGGATATCGCCGGCGACCGTGCCGATGACAACCTTGCCGATTTTCTTTACTTTGGCGCCTGAACCGGTGAGGTGGGGTTTCACGATATTGGTGACCTGGGTGAGCAGCTCGCCGGAGAAGACGAGTTCGGGCAGGAAATATTCGCCGCCGGCAAAGCGCTTGCCGACGATTTCCATACCCTTGCGGGCGTCTTCCATGATCTTAAGGGGGTCTTCTTTTGACGCAAGTCTCTTCTTCGTCAGCTGCGATGACCTCTTCCTCTTTAAGATCTGCCAACAAATTTACAAAATCCTGAGCCATACCTTACTCCTCCTTAGATTTTTTTGTACACCTCTAAAATTTTTTATGCCCCTGCATTTCAGGGGCAAATCGCTCATGGCGATTGTATCAATGTGTATAAAAAAAGTCAAATGTTGGAATTTGTATACAGTTTATTTTATCAACATACTTTTGACATCCGCCGAAATACTGATTATGAGGAATGAGGGAGGAGGAGTGACAGGTAAGTAAGCACGAAACACGAATATCGAAATCCGAGAACAAGAATTTTGTTATTCCTGAAAAAGTGACAATCTATTGAGGAAAACCCATGATAACTGTATATTCATGTTGGATTCTTGCCTACGCAGGAATGACGGGGCAGGTGAGGCCATTTGTTTCGTGCTTCGTATTTAGTGCTTCGATATTTCCTTCCTTTCTTACTTGCCGCTTCCCTGATACTTGTTACTTGATAGTTGCTACTTACCTTTTTTTGAGATAAAATTAGAGCGTCTCGCGGGAGTAATTCAGTGGTAGAATGTTTGCTTCCCAAGCAAAAAGTCGCGGGTTCGAATCCCGTCTCCCGCTCCAAAGCCCTTTCCTATTTATTAAGTTTTTCCTGTTGGCAAATTTTTTCACGTACTATGCTATAATAGGCTCGTGAACG
Organism: uncultured Chloroflexia bacterium; assembly: GCA_963796365.1. Classification (GTDB taxonomy): domain Bacteria; phylum Chloroflexota; class Dehalococcoidia; order Dehalococcoidales; family RBG-16-60-22; genus RBG-13-51-18. The sequence continues at coordinate 1,140,788 of CAWCLJ010000004.1, read as the reverse complement.
AAGACATTAATGACAAACTTACCGGCTCTATCGCGCATGCCACCAGCGTTCTGGTCTGCATCGGCAATGATATCCATGCGCTGACCGACATCGCGAGGGAGTGCAACCTGGGTAAATCTACCGTTCACCGCGTCCTTAAACTGCTCGAGCAGTCAAAATTAGTCGTCCAGGACACCATCAACCGCCGCTATTACCTGGGCCCGCTGCTCACCCGGCTGACCTCGAATCCCGTCACCACCCATGAATACCTTATTATGTATGCCGATAGTGAAATGAAACAACTTTCAGGGGTCTCCGAAGAGACGGTAAACCTGGATATCATGATAGGTGTTCACGCCTTCTCGATACATGAAATAACCAGCCGGCATGACCTTAAGGTGACCCAGGAAAATAAAGCTATCGGGCCCTTGCTGGCCGGGGCATCCATGAAAACCCTGCTTTCCATGCTGAATGACAAGCAGCTTAAAACGGCCCTCGCCACTATGACGTTCTCCAGCCCGACCAAACATACCGTCACGGATAAAGAAGTTTTGCTTTCTCAGATAAAGGAAATCCGCCAGCAGGGATATGCCGTCAGCCGCGGCGAATGGCTGGATGGTGTAATGTGTATTTCCGTGCCCGTTCCCGGTTATACGCTACCGCTTTCACTTAACGTTGTCGGGCCGCAAAGCCGCCTACAGGCGCGGGAAAAGGAAGTCATCAAAGAGCTTAAAGAAAGCGCCGCCCGTATGACCGTCAAAATTACACGCATTTTCGGAACTCAACCCGCCAGCCCCGCAACCGCCTCATAAGCTTCGAACTTGCCTGATTTGTTATCCGGTTATATTGTCTACCTTATAGAACTCTTGACATATTGTGCTATAATATTTTGGTGCTAAAAGGAACAATAGTTCAAATATCCTGAACATTATCTGTATTTTCTCCTGTTTCAGTGATTTGAAGGAGTATTCTTCCATGGTAATCGTTCAGCAGAAACCGGCATTCTTAAACTTAAATAAGGAAGATAAAGTTACCGGCTCCATCGCCCACGCCACCCAAATCCTCAAGTGCCTCGCCGATGATATTCACAAGGTCAGCGATATTGCGCGGCGGACCGGTTTCAGCAAATCCACCGTACATCGGGTATTAAAATTAATGGAGCAGTCCCATCTGGCGGTCCAGGACACCATTAACCGCAGCTATTACCTCGGGCCGCTCATTACGCGCCTGGCCTCCAATGCCATCACCACCCACAAGCGTTTGATTACCTGTGCCGATACCGAGATGAAGCGCCTGGGCGATATCTCGGAGGAAACCGTCGTCCTGGACATCATGATGGGGCTAAAATTCATCTCCCTGCATGAAATAACGAGCCGCCATAATCTAAAAGTCAGCCAGGAAATTAAAAAGTCCGGCGCGATTTATGATAAGTTATATACTGGCGCCTCCATTAAAGCCCTTATGGCGCAGCTTGACGATAGAAGGCTTCAAATGCTGATGTCCATCATCCAGCTTTTCCCGGCCACCAGGAACACGGTGACCGATAAAAAGGTCCTGATGACACAGATTCTGGAAACCCGCAGACTCGGCTATACCATCAGCCGCAGCGAGCGCATCCCGGATACGATTTGCATTGCCGTGCCGGTCTGTCATTATGTGCTGCCGGTGGGGTTGAGCGTGGTGGGGCCGGACATGCGTCTTCAATCGAGAATCAGGGAAGTCGTCATGGAACTGAAAGCCAGTTCCATTAGAATTTCAAAAAACATCGTCGAAATATTCGGCGACAAAAAACCCGAACCCAGAATATTCTGGTAAAATGCACTCCTGTTCAACCCGGAGGGGACCGACCGATGCCGATATCGCTTTACTTCCTGTCCGCTCTCAACGCCGTGAAAAAAATCCTGGCGGCGGACTTTGCCTGTAAAGAAAGTGACTTCGATAACGAGGGCGTTTTTATCCACCAGGCCAAAGAGCTGCCGGGCCGGCGGCGCTTCCCCTGCCCCGCCAAGCCGTTTACGGTTGCCACGATGGGCAGGGGGGTTGTGGTCAGTTGTGATGTGGAGAGACTGGGTTGGTGCGATGCGAATTTGAGCCAGTTTTCCCGTGACGATATGTTCGCGCCGCCGGCGATAAAGTTGATGGATAAATTCGTGAAAAAAGACGGCCAGTATATCACCGGGCCGGACCTTAAACATGTTTGTACAAAAGATATTTTCAAACCTTATGCCCCGGAAAAAGATATTGAAATAACGGTCGTCGATGACCCCGGTCAAATAGAAAAATATAATGATGAACGCTTTCCTGACTCCATCAGTCGCCCGGACAACCTGGTACGTGTCATTGCAATGGCTAAATATCAAGGAGAACTGGCGGGCAAGGCGGGCGCCACCGCCGATACCAATACCCTGTGGCAAATCAGCGCGGACACGCTGGAACCGTACCGCCGGCGGGGCATCGGGAAAGCACTGGTAAGCACTCTCACAGAATATATCCTTAAATTAAGAAACATTCCTTATTGTTCCGCACTTGAATCTGACACCGCTTCAAGAGCACTGGCTGCCTCACTAGGTTATAAAACGGCCTGGGTAGAACTTAACGCACGGGAAAAGAAAGTCTAAGGAGGATAATATTATGTCCACCTGGCACGAATACGTTCAAAAAACGGGGAAAATCCCGGAATGGCCTTACCCGGTAAATTACGGGAAGATGAATGAAATTGTCTCCGATGTCCTGGTTATCGGCGGAGGAGTGGCGGGCCTTCAGGCGGCCATCAACGCGGCCCGCATGGGCGTGAAAGTTGCCGTGCTCGAGCGGGGCCATGCCAAGCGGAGCGGCTGCGGCGGGGCCGGTGTCGACCACTGGCACGGCGCGGTGACCAACCCATGCTCCAAAGTAACGCCGGAAATGTATACCAAGGCCTGTGTCGACAGCATGAAAGGCTGGACGGGCGGCCATGTCCGCTACATTATTACCAGTGAAAGCTGGGACACCCTGCTGGAATGTGAAAAAATGGGCATCCAGATAAGGGACGTCCGCGATGAATTTGTCGGCGCGAACTTCCGCGATGAAAAGACCAAGCTGATGTTCGCCTATGATTATGAAAACCGGCACGTGATACGCGTCTGGGGCTGGAACATTAAACCCAGGCTCTACGAAGAGGCCAAAAGACTGGGTGTCAATATCCAGAATTACCTGATGCCCACGGCGCTTTTGACCGCCGGTGGGAAACAGGGCGCGAGGGTGGTCGGGGCGACTTCCGTTAACACCCGCACCGGAGAATTCTATGTTTTCCGTTCCAAAGCCACTGTCATCGCCACCGGCGGCATGGCGGGAAGGCTATCATATTTTGCCCCGGAACTTACCGCTTCCGGCTCGATGGGTGATATAAACGGCGCCGGGGTGGGGCAAGCTCTGGGGTGGAATGCCGGCGCTGAACTGGTGAATGCGGAAGCGTCCGGCCACAACCGCTTGAGCGGCCTGGGCTATGCGCCTTACAGCATGGGCGGCGCACATAACACCTATCACGGCACGCCGATTGTGGATGCGGACGGTAAAGAAGTGCCCTGGTTCGACCCGTTCGGGAATGAGCTTAAAACTTATGAAGACCGCTTCTTGCCGCAGCCGGGGCATGAATTTATCCTCGGCGAGGGCATCGGCATCGGTCTTTATTTAAAACAGTACCGCTCCAATGAGCTGGCGACCGACCTCCCGGAAAGGCTACGTAAGGGCGAGTTCAAATTGCCGCTTTATGCCGATTTAAGCCGCCTTTCGGAGCCGGAACGCCGAGCCATCTTCGGGATGATGGTCGCCAATGAAGGCAAGACCCGCGTCGCGGTGTACGATATGATGACCAAAGGCGGCTTCGACCCGGATAAAGACCTTTTCCAGTGCCCGGTCATGCCGGTGGAAGGCTATTCCCATTCCAACTTCTGGGGCGCCGGCATCAACGCGCCCGTCAATATGCGCTCCATGGGCGGCGGTTCCTTCCTGACGGACTGGGACCTGCGCTCCAACCTCGAAGGCCTTTATATCGGCGCGGGCGGCAATCTTTACGGCGGTGGATGCCACGGTGAATCGCATACTACCGGCCGCTATGCCGGTAAACACGCCGCCGCATATGCTAAGACCGCCCCGGAGCCCGTCGCGGACAAAAACCAGGTCGATAAAGAACGGGAAACCGTTTATCACGGTACCCGCCAGTCCAAAGAAGGCAATGGCTGGAAAGAAATCAACGGCGCCATCGCCCGTATCATGCGGGACTACTGCGGGCGCTATAAGAATGAATTAACGTTAAACCTGGGTTTGAGACTGCTGAATGAGCTTAAGACCACCGAGTTGGACGCGGCTTATGCCTCCAACCCCCACGAGCTGGGGCGCTTGCTGGAATGCCATTCCTTAATTACCGTGGGTGAAATCGTATTTAAAGCATCCCTGGCGCGTAAAGCCTCCAACGCCGGCCTGGACTTTATCCGGCTGGACTACCCGCAGATGGACCCGCCGGAATGGAACAAGCTTCTGCCCATTCACCAGGAAAACGGCCAAGCAAAGACCCGTGAAGTGCCGTTGGACTTCTATCTCGAAGGTGCCAATGCCGGCACGTTACAGGAAAACTATAAGAAACACGCCGTCAAATAACGGGGTGATTTTTCAGAGGAGATATGGCGATGACTGACAAAGCATATATAGTTCCCAACCCTCCCACACCCAACAAAGCGGTGGAGTTTGATTCGAATATTTGCACCGGCTGCAACAGCTGCGTCAACGTCTGCCCCTGTGACGTGATGATGCCTAACCCGGAAAAGAAAAAACAGCCCATCGTCGTTTACCCGGAAGAATGCTGGTACTGCGGCGCCTGCGTGGAAGAATGTCCCCGCCCCGGCGCGATTAAAATGCTTCACCCCACCCAGCAGCGGATTTCCGTCAACTGGAAGCGCAAGGATACCGGCGAGCTTTTCCGCCTCGGCATGAAGAACCCGCCGCCGCCAAATACTAAGCCTCCATCAGGGGTATAATAACAAATAAATAGGTTTATGGCGTAATCCTTTTTTCGCGCAGGATACTTCGTCTCCCTTTGTAAAAGGGAGAGCCGAAAAAGATTTGTCACGCCGCCTCCCAACACCAAACCGCCAAGTGGGGAATAAAAGTGGAAGTAACAAGTAGCAACCGGTCAAGTAACAAGGAATGATTAAGTTACAAAAAGTAAGTAATAAAATCCCTTCCTCGTTTCCTCGCCCTTAATGGGAGAGGATTAAGAGCCTGCCCCGTACCGCGATACGGGGTGAGGGTGAATTTAAAACTTGTCAATTGCTACTTCCTTGATACTTGCTACTTTGCATTTGCTACTTAATCCTTCTGTAAACGGAGAGGGAGATACGAGAGGAAAAAGTCGTATCGGTAAAGCTAACAGCTAAAAGCTAACCGCTAATTGCTTTACGAAATCCCCTCTTGCATTTTCCATTATACTGTTCTAATATTTATATAACAGTTATGCCTATCATAGAAACGGAATACCTGTCAAAAGATTTCGCGGAGAGGGCCGCCGTCAAAGAACTGACGCTGACGGTGGAAGGCGGGGAGGTGCTGGGACTGCTCGGCCCGAACGGCGCCGGCAAGACCACGACCATCCGCATGCGGGCGGCGGTTCAGCTCTTTAAGCGAGAATCAATCCTGATTCAATGGCGATAATTCAGGAATTGTTTTTCCTAAAAACCGATCCTCATCCGGCGGACTAATACTACCCATGACAAATACCTCTCACAACCCTTCCCCCTTCTCGTCATCTTCGCGAAAGCGGGGATCCAGTAAAGAGGGCAAAGAAAGATGAAACTCATTGATGGATTCCAGATTAGACCGGGAATGGCAAGTTTGAATTTCTGGTATTTGGTTATTGGAATTTGTTTAGGATTTAGACATTAGAGTTTAGAGTTTTCCTCTTGACACCCTAATTCCTCCATGTTACTATTACTCCGTGTTCAAGCCTGTACGGGCAATGTCTTTGGACACGTTAAGAAAGGGGTAGATGGTGGCTCAAGTCGTTGTTAACTATAGCGCTGTCACACCCCGGCTGGCTGACGGCCATTAGCCAGGTTTATCAGCAAAAATAAACCGGCCGTTCCTCCGGGAGCGGCCTATTGCCTTTTTTAGGCGTGGAATCTTCAATCGAAGAGCAATCCGGCGGGCCGCGGGTGTGATATCCGCGGTTTTTTGTTTTCCCAATGCTTTTTATTGAGGATTTTTTATATGCGCGATAAACGCCTTAAAGGCCCCCGGTCAAATAAACAAACAATCAACTTTGTGGAAAGCGGCTTTATCTGCCGTTACTGCGGCCGTCCCGTCACGCCGGACCCTTCCGGCACGGAGTACCGCAATCATTGCCCCGCTTGCCTGCGCAGCGTCCACCTGGATGATTTCCCCGGCGACCGCGCCTCCGGCTGCGGCGGTATCATGGAGCCGGTGGCGATATCGGTGCGGCAGGGCAAAGAGTGGGTCATCATCCACCGCTGCACGGAATGCGGCGTTTTGAAAGAAAACCGCATCGCCGGGGACGATAACGCCCTGGCGCTCTTGTCTCTCGCCGTACGCCCGGTTGCCCAGCCGCCTTTTCCCCTGGATAGATTGTTAGACAAATAACGGAGGTAGACTGAAAGGTATTATTGTATACGTTTGGGGGAAAATATATTAACAGACTGGCACTATCGATCCCCCTTAATAAAGGGGGATATAGGGGGTTTTTGTTCTGCTAAATAATCAATTCAGATAGGACCGATTGAAAGGAACATGTGAATGATAAAACTATCTCAAAAGAGAATGAAAGAGCTTTTAAAGAACGGCCGTTTCCCGCAGTCGGCCAAATACGACCCGGAGTGGGTTTTAAAGGGGTGGATGGGGCCAAACGTCCTCTGGCTGACGGAATGGCTCTGCGAAAAAATGGACCTTAAGCCGGGTATGCGGGTGCTGGACATGGGCTGCGGCAAGGCTTTGAGTTCCATCTTTCTCGCCAAAGAGTTCGGCGTACAGGTCTGGGCCGACGACCTGTGGATTCCAGCGACGAAAAACTGGCAGCGCATCAAAGAGGCGGGCGTGGAAAGCCGGGTTTTTCCCATCCACGCGGAAGCCCACGCCCTGCCCTACGCGGAAAACTTCTTCGACGCCGTTGTCAGCATGTACTCGTATCAATATTACGGCACCGATGATTTGTATCTCAACTATTTCCATAAATTCCTCAAGCCGGGCGGGCAAATCGGCATCGTTGTACCGGGGCTGGCGCTGGAAATAAAAGAAAAAGTCCCGGAACATCTTACTAAAGTCCAGAAAAACGGCAGTAAATTCTGGACGGATGAATTCTGGTGCATCCACACTGCTGCCTGGTGGCAGCGGCATTGGAGTAAATTGAGCGTTATCGAGAACGTTGTGTCGGACTATCTTCCGGACGGTGCTAAATACTGGCTGCAATGGGAAAAAGCCTGCGAGGAGGCCGAAATCCTGATGTTCCCCTCCGATGCCGAAGTACTGGCGGCGGACGGCGGACGTTATTTGGCTTTATTGAGGGTCACGGGCAAAAGAAAGGAATAAAAGTTTGAGCGAAAACAAAAATAATGCCCTTGAAGATTTCGGCTGGGACGCCTTTTTTAAAGATGATTTTGACCTGCTAAAGATACCCGGTACCGTGCCGGGCAAGGTAGTTTCCATCGCCAAAGAGATATGCCATGTCATCACGGCTTCCGGTGAGCTAACCGCGCAGATGTCCGGCCGCATGCGTTACCGAGTGGGGAGCGGCGAAGAGTTCCCGGCTGTAGGCGACTGGCTGGTCGTGCAGCCTCTCCCCGTCGAGTCTAAAGCCGTCATCCATACCATATTACCCCGTAGGAGCAAATTCTCCCGCCAGATTTCCGGTGGGCGGCAGCGTCTCGATGGCGGTCTCACGGAAGAACAGGTAGTAGCCGCCAATGTGGATACGGTCTTCCTCGTCAGCGGGCTGGACGGCGGGCGTAACCTGAACGTTAGGAGAATCGAACGCTACCTGGCGATTGCCTATGCCAGCGGCGCAAAACCGGTCATCGTTCTCAACAAAGCCGACCTTTGTCCCGATGTTGAAGCAGCTATCAACGCCGTTGAAACGGCATCTTTCAGTCTTCCTGTCCACGCCGTTAGTGCAATGACAGGAGAAGGGCTGGACGCTTTACAGCAATATGTCGGCAAAGGTCGCACGGTTGCTTTGTTGGGCACTTCCGGGGTGGGTAAATCCGCTCTAATCAATGCCCTCCTCGGGGAAGAACGTCTCGCCACCGGTGAGGTAAGAGGGAGTGACCGCCACGGCCGACATACCACCACCAACCGGGAGCTTTTTCTTTTGCTGGGCGGGGGGATGGTTATCGATACCCCCGGCATGCGGGAAATCCAGGTCTGGGGGGATGAACAAAGCCTAGACGGTGCTTTCGCGGACATTTCAGAATTGGCCGCCGCCTGCCGTTTCTCCGATTGCCGCCATGATGCCGAGCCCGGCTGCGCCGTCCGGGAGGCGTTACGCAGCGGTGCGCTGGACGCAAATCATTTTAAAAACTACCTCCAGCTTCAGCGTGAATTAAAACACCAGCTTGCCCGCCAGGACGGCAAAGCCGCTTTGGTAGAAAAAATGAGGTGGAGGCAGATTTCAAAAATTCAGAAACGTCTTTATAAGGACAGGGGAGATGAATAGGAAGCCCGAGATACCGACCCTTTCCTCATAATCTCCCTCCCAACTCATATTGGAGGTAAAGGAAAAGTATCAAATGCCAAGTAACAAGTATCAAGGAAGTAGCAAGTTGAAAAGTTGTAAGTTATTACAAATCCTCTTCTATTCCCCTTTTGCTAAGGGGAACGAACCACCGGGAAAGAGCTTAAAAATAAGTTTAAAGCTAACTTCGTCCCTTTGTAAAAGAGCCTGCCCCGTACTTGATGCGGGGGGAGGGTGAGCTAACTGCTAACTGCTAATAGCTATCATTGTTACTTGACCGGCTGCTGCTTGTTACTTATTCTTCTATATGGAACAAAAACACCCCGTTATGAGCCGCTGTATATAACGATATTGCACTTAAGTACAATATAAAATCGTATTGACAACGCCTGACGATGCGTTATAATATAGTTCTAGATGGAACTTCTCTAACTTCCCCGTTTCCTTATTTCCGGCGATGGACTATGACTGTCAACAGCAAAGTAAGCAAGCGTACCGATAAAACTCCCCTGGGCACGCTTTTATCCATTCTCATGTCTTTTGAAGTGCTGGAACGCTATCTTGAAGTGGAGCTGCGGCACCACAAAATCAACTTCATCCGCTTCAATATCATGAGCGCCTTATATAAGAACGGCGGGGAAATGACCCCTTCGGAAATCTCGGAGGCGGTCTTCCGGGAGAAAAATTCCATTACCGCCGTGCTCAACTCCCTTGAAAAAGAGGGCGTGGTGCGCCGAGTGCCTTCCTCCTCTGACCGCCGCTCCGTCAAGGTAGTCATTACGGATAAAGGCTGGCAGGAAGCCAACCGCTTGAGCCCAATCGCGCAGGAACTGAGCCGGGAAGCCCTCGTCTGCCTCGATAAAGAAAGGGTGGAGGACCTGGTGGAAACGATGCGGAATTTCCGCGAAAAATTGTTACCCAAAATTACAAAGTCGACCGGCAACGGACGGCGCCAACCGCCGTCTTTGGAAATATCTTGAAATAGGAGCCCAGAGGATTCTTGAATTGCAAACAACCAACACTAATAACGGGTGGGAAGGCGGGGTCTACACCCTTCTCCCTATACCATACTCCCTAAAAGTGAGGTTTAACAGCGGAACCGGACTGACTGAACGCTGAATCTAGATAAAGAGGGGATCATGTAACTGTGAAAGAAATTAGGTTCCACGGACGCGGCGGCCAGGGGGCGGTCATGGCGGCCAAAATGCTTGCCAGCGCTCTGCTGGTCGAAGGCAAACATGTCGCCAGCTTTCCCATGTACGGGTTTGAACGGCGTGGCGCACCTGTCGTAGCTTTTACCCGTTTTGACGATCAGCCGATACGGGAAAAGACACAAATTTATAATCCTGACGTGATTATCGTCATCGACCCGGGCCTGCTGACACTGCCGACACTGTTTATCGGCTTGAAGCCGAACAGCATTTTCATACTTAACACCTCAAAGAAAGAATACCAGCAGCCCAATGAAGCCTTAAAAACCGGCGGCCTCGTCAACGCCACCGGTATCGCCGTGCAGGAAATAGGCCGGGATATTCCCAACACCTGCCTGCTCGGGGCTTTTGCCGCGGCTACCGGCTGGCTGTCACTGGATTCCGTGCTCAAGAGTTTACCGGAATACCTTTCCGGTGCTGATATTCTCCAGAAGAACATCAAGAGCGCCGAACGCGGCTATAAGGAAGTTGAGGTACTCAAATGGTAATCAAATATAAATTCCAGATGAAAACTGAAGCGCCCTGGTCTGACGCCAACCAGAAAATGCTGGCGCTGGATACCGGCGGCTGGCGCACCGAGCGCCCGGTACTCGATAAGTCCCAGTGCAATTATTGCGGGCTTTGCTCCATCTATTGCCCCCCGCAGTGTATGAAAGATAAGGGCGACCATTATGAAGCGGATCTGACCTGGTGCAAGGGCTGCGGCATCTGTGCCCACGAGTGTCCGAAGAAAGCTTTAACCATGAAGCCGGAAGGAGATTTTACCAATGCAGGCTAAAAAAGGCAAAATCAGCGTCATGATGGGCAACGTCGTCGCCGCCAACGCGGCGAAGCTGTGCCGCCCTGAAGTAGTTGCCTGTTACCCTATTACCCCCCAGAGTGAAGTCGCGGAAACAATATCCGGCTTTGTAGCGGACGGCTCCCTGGATGCTGAAATCGTTGAAGTAGAAGGCGAAAACTCTGCCATGAACGTCTGCCGTGCTGCCAGCCTGGCCGGGGCGCGGACTTTCACGGCTACATCATCCTATGGTTTGGTTTACATGTATGATACGGTCCTTGAAACTGCCGGTTTTCGTGCGCCGGTCGTCATGGTCAATGTGAACCGCGAAACTCCCGGCATACATGCCGTCTCTTCCGGTCAACAAGACATGATATCCACCCGCGATGCCGGCTGGGTACAGATTATCGTGGAAAACAACCAGGAAATCGCCGACCAGCTTATCATGTGCTACCGGCTAGCCGAAGATTATGATATCCAGCTGCCGGTCATGCTCAACTATGACGGCTATTATCTCTCTTACCTCAACGAAGAGGTCGAGATTCCCGAGCAGTCCGATGTTGACGCCTTCCTGGCCCCACTCAAGGACCAACCAAAGCGCCCGCGCATCATTCCCGGCGCCTCCACCGGCTGCGGCACCCACGGCATGGAAATGGGCTATGTCGAAGCCCGTTACAAGCACTGGCTGGCGATGGACCGGGTGAAAGCCAAAGTAGATCAAATTGACAAGGAATTCGGCGCTTATTTTGGCCGCAGCTATGGCGGCCAGATTGAAGAGTATAAGACCAAAGACGCCGATATTATCGTCCTGGCTTCCGGCAGTGCTGCCGGCACCGCCAAGACTGTCGTCGATACCAAGCGTGAAGAAGGCATCAAAGTCGGCCTCATCAAACTAAGACTTTACCGGCCGTTCCCGGAAGAACGCCTGGCGCAGGTACTAAAAGGCAAAAAGGCCGTCGGCGTTATCGACCGCAGCATCAGCTTCGGCTGGAAAGCCGGCCCGATGGCCGTAGAGCTTAAGGCCCTCGGCAGCCAGTTCGGCAATATCCCGGTTTTAAGCTATATTGACGGCCTGGCCAACCTGGATATCACTATCCCCCATATCGGCAGAGTGGTCGATGAAGTCAACGCCGCCGCTAAAGGCAAACCCTACCAGGATGTAACCTGGATTCCGTTGGAGTAATGAGGTAAATAAAATGGCAGAAGTAGCTAAGAAAAGAAACAAGATTTTTGATTATTATACGACCGAAGACCAGTTCTCCGGGGGCGTTGCCTGGTGCGCCGGCTGTCCCCTGGAATTAATCGCCCGCACCGTGCCCAAGGTCATGGGCAAGAACGTTGTCACCGTCGGTACGCCGTCTTGCTCGGCGCCGGTTTTACACGGGCAGAACCTCGGGGCCTGGCATAAACTCTCGTATCTCTCCTGCGTCATGACCGGTGTTGCCTCCAGCGCCACCGGCCTTTCCCGCTATTTGCGGCGGACCGGGCAGGAAGCTACGGTTGTCGCCTTTACCGGTGACGGCTGCGCCACGGATATCGGCTTCCAGACCCTTAGCGGCGCTGCGGAAAGAAACGAGCACTTTATCTACCTGGCCTACGATAATGAAGGCTACATGAATACCGGCAACCAGCGGTCCAGCTCCACGCAAAAGGGCGCCGCCACCACCACCACCCCGGTAGGCAAAGTCGGCAAAGGCAAACCGACCGCCCAGAAAAACATGACCATGATTATGCTGATGCATAAACCCCGCTATATGGCTACCGCCAACCCGGCTTATCCGGAAGACTTCGCCAAAAAGCTCCTCAAAGCTAAGGAAGCCGCCAAGGAAGGGTTCGTCTATCTGCATGTGTTCTCTCCCTGCCCCGTCGGCTGGCGTATCGATTCCAATATGGTCATTGAAGTCTGCCGCACCGCTACCCGCACCAACTGGTTCCCGCTCTGGGAGGCCGAAAACGGCAAACCGCGGCTAACGGTGGAAGTTGCCAACCCGAGGCCGATTACCGATTTCACCAAGCTCATGCGCAAGTTCTCCCACTTAAAAGAAGACGGGCTTGCCGAGTTGCAAAAACAGGTCGATGAGCGTTATGCTTTCTTGAAAACCCTTATCGCGGCCAACGCTCAACAATAAGGAGGATCATCAAGGGCTTAACACCCGAAATGTGAATCTAACCGGTACGGGCCATGTTCTCTGCGTAGTCCGTGCCGGTCAAATAATAAAAAGTAAATAAATACAGGGAAACCATATTTAAGGAATTAAGGAGGTCGGAACATGGTTACCCAACCAAAAAAGCCGGCGGAAGGTAAGCCGGTACTCGGACTATCTGTTAAAGGTAACCCGGAAATCTGGGACGATGCCTGGGTAAAATCCACTTGCGGCGGGTGTTACGGCACCTGCACCATCCGGGCTCACCGTGTCAACGGGGTCATCGTAAAAATTGAGGGCGAACCTGATAACGACTTCGGTGCCCGCGGCGGTCTCTGCGCCAAGGGCGAAGCCATGATTCAGGCCCTGTATGACCCGAACCGCTTCAACTATCCCATGAGGCGGACCAACCCCAAGAAAGGGCTCTTCGAAGACCCGCAGTGGAAGCGGATTTCCTGGGATGAAGCCCTTGATGAAATCGCCGCGCACTTGAAGAAAATCCGCGCCGAGAACCCCAACAAGCTGCTCCACGGCGGCACCCCTTCGGCCGGCAGCGGCCCTGATTTACCGCTCGGCTTCGGCGTCTTCGGCGCCGTTTTCGGCACCAAGAACTGGTATGTCGGCGGCGCGGGCCTGCACTGCGGCAGCGGCTCCCATATGGGCGCTGGTCTTTACCACGCTTCGTGGTCCATCGTGCCGGACTACAAGTACTGCAACTACGTCATCCAGATGGGCTCCAACAAAGGCACCGGGTCCGGGCACTCCATGGGCTTCAATATGAGGCTCTCCGCGGACGCCCGCTCCCGCGGCATGAAAAACGTCGTCTTCGACCCCATCTGCAACTTCGGCGGCGGTAAAGCCACCGAATGGGTGCCGATATTACCCGGCACTGACGCCATCGTCGCTCTGGCGATGGTTAACATCATCCTGAATGAACTCAACGTCTATGATGTCCCGTTCATCAAGAAGAAGACCAACGGGCCTTACCTCATCGGACCCGACCAGAAATATGTCCGCGATAAGCAAACTAACAAACCGTTAATCTGGGACCCCGTGGATAAAAAAGCCAAGGTCTTCAACGACCCGACCATCAAAGACTTTGCCCTGTTCGGGGAACACGATGTCAACGGCGTAAAAGCCGTTCCTTCCTTCGAACTGGTGAAGAACCACGTAAAACAATATACCGCCGAAATGGCGGAAAAATTCAGCACCGTTCCTGCCGCTACCACCCGCCGTATCGCCAAGGAGTGGGCGGATGCCGCCATGATCGGCGCTACTATTGAAATCGAAGGCGAAACGCTCCCCCTGCGGCCGGTCGCTTCCGTCATGTTCCGCGGCGGCCAGGGCCATACCAACTCTGCCATGAGCTATTGCGCCATGTGTCTCCTCAACGCTATCGTCGGCGCGATGGATGTACCCGGCGGCACGCTCGGCTGGCCGGCTTATGTCGGCGGCTATCCGGAGACCGGCCGGTTCAAGGTCGAACCTTATCCCTGCCGCGACGGCATGTTAACCGCCGGAACTTTCATGGAGCACAAACCCTGGCCGGTGGAAGAATCCAGGGTACCGGATACCACGCTGATGAAAGAACTCGTACCCACCGCCTCCTTCTCTCCCCACCCGGTAACCTCCGACTTCGAGAAATACTGGGACAACCTGGGCCGGCCGTACGAAATTGAAATGGCGATGATATTCGGCGCCAATATGGTGCGCAGCACCCAGAACCGCGAAATCGCGGAATCCTTCTTCAAGAAGATACCGTTCACCGTCTCCTTCAACATCCTCCCCAACGAGTTCTGCGAAGGCTTTGCCGATATCGTTTTACCGGACTGCCATCCGCTGGAGACCTACTGCTTGTTCTCCTCCCACGGCCCGTTCTTCAACTACCCCATCGGCATGGAAGGCTGGGACTTCCCCATCCGCCAGCCGGTCGTGAAACCCGCTTACGAGCGGAAGAACAAGGTTGAGGCGCTCTGGGAGATTGCCGATAGGCTCGGCATGAGGGCGGAGATGAACCAGTACTACAACGTCTATTTCTCCAGCTTCGGCGGCGAGGCCCTCATCAGCGGCGATATCGCCTCCGTAAGAGACGTGAAACGTATCGACCCGAGCAAGATTACCGTCCTGATTAAACCGGAAGAGAAAATAACCTACCATGAGATGATGGACCGCGCCTTTAAGTATTACTTCGGCGAAAGTCACGGCCTGGAATATATCTCCAAGGCTGGTACGATGCACTGGGACAAGAAGGTCAAGGAAGCCTACTGGCGCTGGTACGTGGATGTACGCATCCCCATCTACATGGAGCACATCGCCGAGTTGAAAGACGAGATTATGGAGAACGCCAAGAAACCCGGCCTGGAGCTGGAATGGGAGCAGTTCACTCCGCTCATCAGTTGGTTCCCTGCCCAGTGCGCCAGAGAAGTCTCCCCGGAATTCGACCTCTACAGCTTCTCCTACCGCGATATCCTGCACAACGGCACCTACACCATGGAAATGCCGTGGCTGGATGAAGTCTCACAGATGAACCCTTACACCTATAACATCACCATGAACACGGATACCGCCAAAAAGAAAGGCCTGAAAGACGGCGATTTAATCTGTCTCGAATCGTCCTACGGGCGCAAGACCACCGGCACGTTAAAGACGATGCAGGGCCAGCACCCCAAGACGGTATCCATCTCCGCCTGCTCCGGGGCGTGGGCCAAGGGTGCACCTATCGCCTACGGCAAGGGCACCAACTTCAACATCCTGCTGGAGTCCGATGCCAAGCACGCCTGCCCGGTCTGCTGGAGCCAGGAAACCGCGACATCGGTCAAGGTTTACAAGATCGACCACCGTATCGAATTCGATAAAGCCGGCGGTACTGATATTAATAAAGCAGGAGGTATACGCAAATGAGATGGGGAATGGCGATAGAGCTTAAGAGATGTATCGGCTGCAACGCCTGTGTCCTCGCCTGCAAAGCGGAGCACTTCCTCGAGCCTAAAATGTTCTGGAACCGCGTGCTCATCGGTGAAAAAGGCAAGTACCCGCAGGTAACCAAATTAATCTATTCCGTCCGCTGCAACCATTGCGCGGACCCCAAGTGCGTTAAGGTCTGCCCCACCGGCGCCACCCAGCAGCGTGAAGACGGCATCGTCTGGATAGACGAGACCAAGTGCGTCGGCTGCCGCTATTGCATGGTGGCCTGCCCTTACCAGATGCGCTCGATGAATGAGGACCCGGAAGCCAACTACTTCCCCGGCCAGGAACTGACCGAGCACGAGAAAATCGGCAAGGTCCTTTACCCGCATGCGGCAGGCGTCGTCCAGAAGTGCGTTTTCTGCAAGGAAAGAATCGATGCCGGCATCGCGGCGGGCCTGACCCCCGGCGTTGACCGGGATGCCACCCCGGCCTGCGTCATCATCTGCCCGACCAAGGCCATCCACTTCGGCGACCTTGACGACCCGAACAGTGAAATCAACCGCGTCATTAAGGAAAAACACGGGCACGCTTTCCATCCGGAATTTGATACCGACCCGTCGATTTCCTATATAGACTAGAGAAAGAAGGGAGGCATAAAGATATGAGCAACATAAAACCTTTTGAATTCATGGTCAAACCCCAGCAGCAAAAAGACTGGATTGACGGAAGAGGGAACTTTATTGCATTCGCCTTCTTCTGCGGCGGTATCGGCGGCGGGCTGTTCCTGGTCTCCGCGTACTTTAATAACCTGCTGGGCATCTTCGTGGCGTTCCTCATCACGGCCTTAATGGGCACTTCCTATATGATGCACCTGACCCACCCGATGAGGTTCTGGCGCATGATGCGCAAACCCGGCACTTCCTGGATTGCCCGCGGGTTCAGTTTCATCATGCTGTACGGCTTCTTCACCATCATCACGATGGTACTGATGCAGTGGTTCCCGTCCGCGGCCGGCGCCATCACGACGTTTAAAATCCTCGCCGGCATTTTTGCCTTTGCGCAGTCCATCTATACCGGCTTCGCCGTCAGCTACGTCAGCGCCATCAAGGTCTGGAACACCGCCATCGTACCGGTGCTCTTCGTCACCTGCGGCCTGACCGGCGGCATGGCGATTCTCCTCGCCATCATGATGGGACAGGGCAGCACTGATATTGCCACGCTGGAAAACATCATCCGCGTCGTCCTGATCGCCCTGGCGGTCATCATCGGCGTATACCTCTGGAATACCACCTACAGCAGCAACGCGGCCCGGGATGCCATCAAACGGCTTATCGGCGGCACGCTGGCCCCGCTCTTCTGGGTGGGCGTATTCCTCTTCGGTATCATCGTACCGGTGGCCATCTCCGTTACCACCTACTTCACCGGGACTTCGGACGCCCTGATGATTGTGGCGGTTGCCAGTGAAATCATCGGAGGCCTGGCGCTTAGGTTTGCCATTCTCAAGGCAGGCATGTACACTCCATTACTGCCGGCGGAATAAAGCTTAAATACTCGAAAGCTTTGAAGCTATTTATGAGGGGGGTTAAACGCCCCCCTCACTTTTTCCCTTTCCGACTCTACCCTCTTATCCCTCCCCGTTTACATGGAGGGGCGATACATCAGCCTCGATTCGTTTTGTAAAAGGGCGTTTTTACAAGATGGGGGTTTTGAAGCTAATCGTTTTGTAAGACGGGTTTTCCAGGTTCACTTCGTTTTGTGATTTTGCTAACGATAATTTCGTTACAGTCTCGATTGGTTTTGTAAGATTTTTGCCATTTTCCCGATTTTTCATAAATTCAGCTTCAGTTCGATTTGTCATTTTTTCAGTAATTTTACCCTTAATAGCCTCATTAGTTTTGTAACTTTTTAGCCCTTTTTGATGATTTAGCCTCGTTCGTTTTGTTATTTTGGGGTCGTTTAATCATCCGGAACGGGTAGGGCAGGCCTCCGTGCCTGCCAACACAGGCGGGGACGCCTGTGATACCCGTGCTCCGCGATATTTTGTTGTTAAAGTACTTAACCGACCTCACCCCCCTCTTATCCCTCTCCGCTGGCAGAGAGGGAAGATGATAGTGCATGCCAATAATAGTACAATTGTTCTGATATTGTCAAGGCGATTTTGTCACAAATTAAACGTGGGGCAAGCTTGGAATAATTTTTGATAATAACCCCCTTCATCCCCTCCCGATTCATTTCCATTCATCGGGATCTTTGACTTTACGAAAGGAGGAGACGGGAAAAGGAAAATAGACCTCTCCCTTTGGCAAAGGGAGATAGTGAGGGTTTTTTCAGGGGGCACGGTGGTTCAACAGGTTCAACATGAATGGTGTATAATGACAGCAATATTGTTGGGAGCGCTGGAAATGGATACAAACGTTTTATATTACGGCGATAACCTGGAAATTTTGCGGAAATATATCCCCGATGAATCAATCGACCTGATTTACCTGGACCCGCCGTTTAACAGTAACGCGACATACAATGTGCTGTTCAAAGAACCGGGCGGACATGGCGGCCTACCTGACGATGATGTGCGTGCGTTTATTGGAGCTAAGGCGGGTGCTAAAAGACACCGGCTCTTTATACCTGCACTGCGACCCGACGGCCAGCCACTATTTAAAGCTGCTGCTGGACACGATATTCGGGGCGGAAAATTTCAGGAATGAGATTGTTTGGCAACGGAGTGCTCCCAAGGGACTCTCTTATAACCGCTTTCCAAGCACGCATGACCTTCTTCTAGTTTATTCAAAGAGTTCAGAATCAATTTGGAATAAGATATTCGGAGAGTATAAAGAGGCACATTTGGCGAAATTTAGGTATACAGAAGAAGGCAGCGGGCGGCAATACATGATGGACAATGTTCAAAATCCGAATCCAGACCGCCCTAACCTTACATACGAGTGGAACGGAGTTACAAAGGTATGGAGATGGACAAAGGACAGGATGCAACAAATGGAGGAGGCTGGGCGATTAGTATATTCTAAAACTGGAGTCCCATATTACAAACGATACCTAGATGAAATGCCTGGTGCAACTATAACAGACACATGGACTGATATTGCACCAATAAACTCCCAAGCAAAAGAACGTCTCGGTTATCAAACACAAAAGCCTGAAACCCTTTTAGAACGCATCATAAACGCCAGCTCTAATGAGGGAGATATCGTTTTAGACCCGTTCTGCGGCTGCGGGACGGCTATCGTCGTGGCGGAGAAACTGAAACGCAAATGGGTCGGCATAGATATTACGCATCTGGCTATCGGCCTGATGAAATGGCGGCTAAAGAACATCACGCCGCCGGCCAATTTTAAGGTCGTAGGCGAGCCGGAAGACCTGACCGGGGCAAAAAAACTAGCCGAGGACGACAAATACCAGTTCCAGTGGTGGGCGGTACATAAAATCGGCGGGCAGCCCTACGGCGAGAAAAAGAAAGGGGCGGACACCGGCATCGACGGCTATATCTATTACATGGACGAAAAGGACAAAATCAAAAAAGCCATTGTCTCGGTCAAGGGGGGCGGCAATGTCAGCGTGCCGATGGTACGCGACCTGGGGCATGTCATCGAGCGGGAAAAAGCTGACATCGGCGTGTTCATCACGCTGGAAAAGCCCACCCGGCCGATGACGGAAGAAGCGGCCATGATGGGTTTTTATCATTCGCCGCTGGGCAGGGATTACCCGAGACTACAGATATTAACTATCGAGGAAATATTGGGCGGGAAGTCGCCGGACACTCCGCCATTTATAGCGCCGATTACGCCTTCGCAGGTGAAAAAAGCCCAGGGTAAGACAGCAAGGATGCTGTGAGAAAAACCCCTCCTAAATCCCGCGTCTCATGAATAAGGCAGACTTTTACCGGTACAGGATTGGTGGGCAAAAGAAGGGTATTCAGGGTTTTGCCCACCCTATATGACTTACCAAATCCCTTTTGGCTCCCCCTCCCGATTCACTTCGTTCATGCGGGATTTTCAATTTGACAAGGGGTGACAATCTGTCAAAGTCTTACAGAAATCGCAACCAAAGAGGCAAGCATCGTCTCCCCTGATAAGGGGAGAGCAGAGAAGGATTTTTAGGGATTCCTGCCGCAGTTTACCCCGTACTCCGATACGTGGCAGGAATAACGAATATGTAAAAGACTGTTACCCCCACCCTGATATCCTTCGTCGCCCGCTTGAGGCGGACTCCTCCAGGATGACAAAGCGGAGAAAGGAGAGGGGACTAACAGCTAATAGCTTTTTAATGTTTTATATTTTGTGCTTTGCTATTATTTCGGATTTCGATATTCGTGCTTCGTGTTTTCTTACCCCTATTAAGTCCCTTGCACCCCTTCTCTGCCCATGTCACAATAGAAGCATGGCGTTTTTCACGGGGCTGGCGGTTGTTGCCATTATTGCCGGCGGGATAGCTTCCCTGGCCGGCTTCGGCATCGGCAGCCTGCTAACCCCGCTTTTAGCCATCAAGACCGGCATCAGCGTGGCCGTCGCCGGGGTATCCATCGCCCATTTTCTAGGGACAGCATTACGTTTTTTCCTGTTAAGGAAATCCGTTAACCGTCAGGTATTAATAACATTTGGTATTACCAGCGCCGCCGGCGGGCTTATCGGGGCGCTGCTTCATAATACTTTCCAGAATATCGTCCTGACTATAATTTTTGGTTGCCTGCTGGTGCTCGCCGGTATTTCAGGACTGGCCGGGCTTTCGGAAAAGGTTCATTTACACGGCATCGCCGCCTGGTTTGCCGGGGGACTCTCCGGACTGTTCGGCGGGCTGGTCGGCAACCAGGGAGGCATCCGTTCCGCGGCTCTGCTCGGTTTCAAGCTGGAAAGGGACCAGTTTGTCGCTACGGCCACCGGCATCGCTTTAATGGTCGATGTCGCCAGGGTGCCGGTTTACCTGGCCGTTCAATGGCACCAGATAGCCTCGATTTGGGTGTACATCCTGATTGCGGCAATCGGAGTCATCGCGGGTACGCTGGGCGGGAAGAGAATACTGGAAAAAATACCCGGCTCTATATTCAAGAAAGTTGTACCCGCGATTATTTTTCTAATCGGCATTTTGATTCTGGTAATAAAATAATTTTCACTCGTAATTCAGCTTCATATTGTGACAAAATCCGGTTGACAGACTTCTCCTGGCGTGTTGTATACTGTTATTCCCTTTTCCAGTTTCTCCCTTTTCCTCGCTTGTCATTCCAGCACATTCACGCCGTTCAGTGTAAACTCCGTCTGGAATCCAGCAAGAAGGACAAAGAATCAATAATAAATCATGTTGGATTCTGACTTTCGTCAGAATGACAGTGAGGGGGTAAGGCAATCACCTTAACAATTTAATAAACCCCCGTGGCACAGGGGTCCCGCCTGTGTGGGCAGGCAAGATGCCTGCCCTACCTTTACTTGAAAAGTCACAAGGGTCGAATCATTAAATCCAAAGCTGATTTTCCATAATACCTATGAAACGAGTACCCTGACAAATCAGCTTCAACCCAAAGCTAAAGGGTCAAATTTTTTTATAAAAAATGAGTCGAGGCAGGTTTATTATTTACGACAAAATGCGCTGGCAGGGACGCCGGAGAAACAAAAAGGGCGGGTTTAAAACCCGCCCCTACTGTGTACTGTAGACTGTCTATTTCCCCTTTCCCCTCAAGTAATCAATCATCGGTTGGGTAACCAGCGGCACGACGTCCCCGATCATGTGGGGCATCAGGTTGTCCATGACCTTGGGCATTATTTCCGGCATCTGCTCTTTCATATAGTCCGGCATGGGAATGGCGTCCGCCACCCTTTGGAGCATCGTCGGCATGACTTTCGGCATCATCATCGGGAGGAGCCGCGGGAAAAGGATGGGGAACACCGGCTTCATCAGGTTCAAAGCGCCCGGTATCTTGCCCATCATCCGCATCATCTTGCCCATACCGAAAGGCATGGCATCGATCATCTCCGGCCACATCGTCCCCATCAGCTTCGCAAAGCCTTCCGGGGTCATCAGGGCAATCATTGCCTCGAAGACCGCCCACTGCCGCTGGACTTCCGGGTTGGGGTCCGGGAAATCGTAGCCCAAGGCGGAAGCCGCGAACCTGGCCAAGTCCACTGTTTCCATGGGCAGCTTCTTTTTCTCCGCCGAGACGCGGAACTGGAACTGGCAGCAGGGGCACAGCGCCAGCAGTTTATCGGCGCCGGTCGCCATCGCTTCATCGATTCTTTCCTTGCCGATGTCCGCCGCCGTCGGCGGGTCCTTGATAAGGGTCAAAACGCTGCCGCAGCAGTGCGCTTTTTCGCGGCAGTTTTCCATTTCCACCAGGTTCACGCCCGGTATCGCTTTCAGCAGGTCGCGCGGGGCGTCATAAACGCCGGAGACGCGGCTGATGTGGCAGGAATCGTGCAGCGTGACCGTGGTATCCTTTATTTTCTTCGGGAATTTGAACTCCCCGCTCTTTATCTTATCGGCGACCACTTCGCTGTAGTGTTTCGTCTGGATATCGTACGGAATGCCGAGCCGCTTTGCCCAGCGCGGGTAGGTCTGCCGCCACATCATATCGCAGGCCGGGCAGGAGGTAATGACGGTATCCACGCCGGCATCCTGCATGTTCTTGATGTTCTGGCGCATCGTCTCTTCAAAGACGTCCCATTTTCCGCAGACGAGCATCGGCGTGCCGCAGCAGTTGTCTTTGTTGCCCAGGTAGGTAAAGTCCACGCCGGCGGCATCCAGCAGCCTTACGGACGCCATGGCGATGTCTTTTTCAACATGGGCGGCGGTACAGCCGGCAAAGTAAGCTGCTTTGGCCTTGTGCTCCGGGCCGTGCTTTGCCAGCAGGTCTTTGGGGAACCAGGCATCGCGGTCCTTGCGGTAGGCCGCCCAGATGTCACCCTCTTTGCGCACGGAAGCCGCCATCATTTCGAAGGGCGGGAAGGTCATCTTCTTTTCTTCCGTGATAAGCTTGCCGCGCAGCTTCATCCATGAAGGTTCGATGGGCAGAGAAGCAGAGCAGCGCAGGTTGCACAGCTCGCAGGTGGTACAGACAATCATCGTGTCTACCATGGCCTGGTCCCATTTTTCCCGGCCTTCCATGTACTCGCGCAGCCAGTACCATTTACCGCGCGGGCTCTGGCTTTCCCAGCCCCGCCCGTAGAACTGGTCGCATTCATCGACACAGTAGCCGCACTGCGAGCAGCCGTAAGCGTACCAGGCGACGTCCGCCGGGATGTCTTTCACCGGCTTACTCGGGCGTTCGCCCAGGCGCAGGGAAACGCTGTTGCCGAGCGGCCTTATGACGGGTTCGAAAATACGGGCGACGCTAATTAATGAACTAATAACGCCGCCGTTAAACACTTTATTCGGGTTCAGGATGCCTTTGGGGTCGACTTTCTGTTTGTAAGCCTTGAGTTCGGCGTACTTTTTCTTTCCCAGGATTTTCTCCGCCGCGCCGGTAAAGTAAACACCGGTGGCATAGGGGCGGCCGCCGTATTTTTCCGCGATTTTGGTGATGGTCAGCGTCAGCCCGAAGACGAAGTTATAGCCGAATTTACGCTGGTCGCAAGGGATGAACCCCAGGATGACCGCTTCCGGCCGGCCGTTCCTTCCCTCTTTGACGATGATGCCTTCCTTAACGACCGGCTGGCCGACCTTTTCCTCGATTTCTTTCATCACTTTAGCCAGGTTGGCCAGAGGCACGACCACTTCCGCCGGCACCAGGCTGGGACCGAGACGTTTGACCACCATTATCTTAAAGCGGTTTTCCCACTCGTGCCTGGCGATTTCATCGCTCAAAAGCTCGGCTTTGCACGGCTTCATGATTTCGTCCAGCGCCGTCGTTACGATAGTGCTGTTGCTCTTGCGGAAGGCTATGATTGCGATGTATACGCTCGGCAGCAATACCCGCTCTTCCGCCGGATGTCCCAGATGCTCCCTTAAAGGCACTTCGTTCCTTAACTGCGCCATTTTCGGGTTGATGAACAGCACCGACCATATCGGCAAATCTCTATTGATAGCCGATTGTACGATATGCTGGATACCGTCCGCTTCCGGGCAGCCGATGGCGATGACATCCAGCTCTTCGTACGGGCGGACGTGCAAAGTCACCTCGCTGATGAGGCCGGTAGTGCCTTCGGCGCTGTCAATCATGTCCAGCTCTTCACCGTGGAACTCTTTTATCGAACCGTCCGGCATGACGACCCGCGCGCTGACGACATTGTTGCGGAACCAGCCGGACTCGTATGAGCCGATGCCGGCGCCACCCTGCGCCAGCCACCCGCCGATAGTCGCCGAGGGATAGCTGGAGGGATAAAGCCTTAAGGTAAGGCCTTTTTTCATCAGTGCACCATCCAGCTTTTCAAAGACCACCCCGGCCTGTACCGTGGCGGTCAAAGCTTTGGAATCTATCTCTTTTATCTGCTTCATGCGGTAGAAATCCACCACGATGCCTTTTTTTACCGGCAATACGCCGCCGTAACCGGAGCTCGCCTTACCGCGCGGGGTCAGCGGGATTTTATTGGCCGCCGCCCATTTAACGAGTGCGGAAAGCTCCTCATCGCTATTTGGTTGTACGACCGCGTCCGGGACGGTCTCCCCGATAAACGGCTTAACGATACCGGGTATCGCAGCTATATCATGGCCGTATAATTTCCTTTCCGTACGCCGGAAATTTACACGGTTTGCAAATTTTTCTTCCAGGTATTTCTTTTCTTTAGTATTTATTTTTCCCATATTTTTCTCTCCTTCTGTTTTGGAAGGCTAGACATTTAATTTTTCCGCTATCATTTTGTTCCTGGCCACCTGCTCCAGCAGTACCTGCCGCGAGATATCACAGGCTTCTACAATCCTCGGGTTAGTGAGGCTGTAATAGATGCTCACGCCTTTCCGGCGCGCCTGTACCACACCGCCATTGCGGAGAATCGCCAGGTGCCGGGAAACCACTGCCTGCGGACATTGCAGTACTTCAACCAGTTCTCCGACCGATTTTTCCCCTTCCCTTAAGGCGCTGATAATTATCAGCCGCTTGGGGTCGGAGAAGGTCTTACAAAGCTCGGCCTGGAGTCTATACAGTTCCAGATCATATTTTTCAGGCATGTATTACCTCCATATATAATTATATATGGATATATGTATGTATGCAAGTAAGTAAATATTAAGTACTTTGCGAGTAATTGGGTACCTGTATCACTGGCAATGGTTTATTACAGATGTTATGATGGATAGAAACGGGAAAACAGCTTATGGTCGTTAATCTAACATTCATGGGCGCCGCCCGCAACGTAACCGGCTCCCGGTACTTAATAAATAAAGACGGGACTACTATTCTGGTGGACTGCGGCCTTTACCAGGAACGGGAGTTCTTGAGGCGCAACTGGGAACCGTTCCGCTGTATACCCAAAGAACTATATGCCGTCCTGCTGACCCACGCTCATTTAGACCATTGCGGCCTGCTCCCCAAGCTCGTCAACCATGGTTTCCGCGGTAAAGTTTTCTGCACTCCGGCCACCGCCGAGCTGGCCAAACTCATTCTCCTTGATTCTGCCAAGATACAGGAAGAAGATGCGGCCAACAAAAAGAAGCGCCACATGCGTGAAGGCAGAAAAGGCCCCTACCCGGAAGAACCGCTTTATACCACCGCCGACGCCGAAGCGTGTGCTCCCCTCTTTTCAACGGTTGAATATAATCAGCCGGTAGAAGTCGCTGATGGTATTGAAGCTACCTTTCATGATGCCGGCCATGTCCTGGGCTCCGCCATGATAAGACTGCGTTTTAACGAGAACGGGCAAAAACGCAGTATCGTTTTTTCCGGTGATATCGGCCGGTGGGACCGCCCCATGCTGGAAGACCCGGATGTTTTTAAACGGACGGATTACGTGGTCATGGAATCGACTTACGGCGACCGTATACATGAAGGAACGAATGAAATAAGTGACGAACTGGCAAAAATCGTTAACGACGCCTTCACGGCCGGGGGAAAAATTATTGTTCCCAGCTTTGCGCTGCAGCGCTCCCAGGAATTACTTTATTATCTCAATATCCTGCTGATGAGCAAAAGCATACCGCCTCTCGATGTCTATTTAGACAGCCCTTTAGCGGAAAAAATCACCGAGGTTTTTAAAAAATACACCGAACTCTATGATAAAGATATGCAGGCGTTATTACGGGTTAAACATTCTCCGTTTGAATTCCCGGGTTTGAAAATGATAGAAACGGTAGAAGAATCCAAAAGCCTTAACGAGCTACCCGGCACCGCTATGATTATCGCCGGGGCGGGTATGGCTAACGGAGGCAGAATCAAGCACCATCTCGCCAACAATATTTCCAAGCCGGAAGCCACGGTCATGTTTGTCGGTTATCAGGCGGCCGGCACGCTGGGCAGGCTGATTCTGGACGGGGTAAAAACCGTCAGAATCCTCGGCAAACAATATCCCGTCAATGCCCATATCACCCAGATACCGGGGCTTTCCGCACACGCGGACAGAAACGAACTTATGAAATGGATTTCCATGCTTTCGGTGAACCCCAAGCACGTTTTTATAACTCACGGAGAAAAAGAAGCGGCGGAATCGTTCGCCCGGTATTTACATGAACAGACCGGCTTTGAAACTTCGGTGCCGGAATATGGTGCCACCGTTCTGCTGGAATGATATAATTAATCTCATCACCGAGCCCTCGAGGAGGCATCCATGACCAATGATTATGAAATCAATCAACTTGTTCCGGGAGATTCCTGGCGCATGTTCCGCATTATCGGCGAATTTGTGGAAGGCTTCGATGAACTAGTTGATATTGTACCCGCAGTAACTATTTATGGCTCCGCCCGGCTGAAGCCGGACAATAAGTGGTACCAGCAAACCGAAGAAATGGCTTTTATGCTGGGTAAATCTGGCTTTAACATTATGACCGGCGGCGGGCCGGGGGTCATGGAGGCGGCGAACATGGGGGCACACCGCGCGGGGGTAAAATCAGTTGGACTTAATATTAAGCTACCGGTAGAGCAGAAATGCAATATCTATGCGGACAAGACCATGACGTTCCACCATTTCTTCGTCCGCAAGGTAATGCTGGTCAAATATGCTACCGCATTCATTATTATGCCCGGAGGTCTCGGTACTCTCGATGAACTAACGGAAGTCCTCACTCTTATTCAAACAGGTAAAATCAAGCCTTTTCCAGTCATTTTATTCGCCAGTTCCTACTGGGCGGGTTTCCTGGCCTGGCTCAGGGCGACCGTGCTAAAACACGGCCATATTTCTGAAGAAGATTTCGACCTGCTGCGAGTTTTTGACGACCCTAAAGATGTTGTCGATGCCATACAAAAGTGGTACACCTACCAGGAAGTAACCGGCAAAAAAGCTTTAGGCTCTTAATATAGTCAGGCAGCATTCGCAAGCTTTCGGCAGATAATTCATGTATTTTAAACGAACAGAATAGTTATTTACCCATATTTAACGGCTTAGCACTTCCTGTCAATCTCCTCATCTTTCCTACGGTATTGACTTATTGTTTACTCACCACTATTATTAACTTATATGTACTGGTTAATCCACAACATAGCAAAGTTAATAGTTTTACTAAAATATTATTTTATCTCGCAGTGGAGTGCGGGTGAGCTTCGGGACTGCGGAAGGAGGTAATTTTGGATGAGATAAATGAAGCCATCAAAAAATTCCAGAAGGAATTAAACGGCGGGACCGCCTCCCTAGTGCTGTTAAGCGTGCTGGATAAAGCAACGAACCCGATGTACGGCTACCAGATTGCCAAGATGATAGAAGCCCGCTCCAAAGACGTAGACATCATGAAACAGGGCGCCCTGTATCCCGTATTAAGGTCGCTGGAGGCAACCGGCATGCTGGAAAGCGAAGTGGAACCGTCGGTATCCGGTCCGCCGCGGCGGTATTATAAAATCACGGACGCCGGGCATAAGACCCTGGAAAAGTGGGTGGAAATCTGGGGCCAGACGAGAAGACTGGTGGACGCTGTAATCAAAGGAGGGGACGATGATAAGTAGTATCGAACAATACCTGGCGGAACTAAAGAAAGAAATGACCGGCAGCGACCGGGCTACGGTGCAGGATGCCCTTTCAGACGCCGAGGAATACTTGAGGACCGCCCTGGACGGAGCGGTTAAGGATAAAGCTCATCTTTCGGAAGCCGAAGCCCTGGCGCCGATTATAGAGAGGTACGGGCAGCCATCTGAAGTTGCCGCCGCCTATAAAGAAATCGAAAAGCGTACTCCTCCTACTTTCGGCAGGGCTCCGGCAAAACCGTTTGTTACCGCGGCGCCGGTCTCTTCCAAACCTCCGGTAACACCTGTACCGCCTTCCGCTTCAACTGCGGCTGCCGTACCGGATACCCGGAATATCTTCGTCAAATTCTTTGGAGTTTTTGCGGAGGGCAGGACGTGGGGGGCTTTCTTTTACCTGATGCTGGCGATGTTTACCGGCATCGTTTACTTTACCTGGGCGGTGACGGGACTCTCTGTTTCGGCCGGCCTTATCGTGATTATCATCGGTGTACCGATTCTCTTCCTCTTCATGATGTCTTTCCGCGGCATTGCTCTGCTGGAAGGAAGGCTCGTGGAGGCGCTGCTCGGGGTCAGGATGCCCCGACGCCCGCTTTTCACCCGCCAGGATTTGGGTTTCTGGGGTAAAGTAAAGAATTTATTCCTGGACGGATATACCTGGACGGCCCTGATTTACATGATAGTCCAGATGTTCCTGGGCATTATCTATTTCAGCGTGTTTATCTCTTTGTTTGCGGTATCGCTATGGCTGGCCGTCTATCCTATCTTCGGCCTGGCGACGAACAGCCCGGCGTTCGTTATAGGTGATTACGGCTACTTTTTCTCCGGCTGGGTAGTACCTCTCGGGATTATCGGCGGGGTGCTTCTGCTGACCGCGACGATGCACCTGATAAAATATACCGGAAAAATGCATGGGGCCTGGGCAAAAATCATGCTGGTAAGGGAATCATAATACTGAAAATCACAGGAGGGGATGAAGATGAAAAAAATCATACTGGGACTCACTTTAATAATCGTGTTAGTGTCCGTGCTGACATTGACCGGCTGCATACGCCGGGACATCTCGGAAAACGACGGCCCGGTGACGGCGCAAACGTACGAAAATACCGGTTTTACCGGCGTAGATATCGGCAGCGCTTTAAAATTTGAAATCACGGCCGGGGACTCTTATAACGTGACCATTACCGCCGGCAAGAACCTCTTCGACCACATAAAAGTCGTTCAGACCGGTGATATGCTGAAAATTTATACGGAGGGCTGGAATATCAGCTGGTGGTGGGGTCACACGACTCCCAAAGTAACAATCACTATGCCAACGCTGCAAAAACTGTATGTTTCCGGCGCCGCCGATGGGAGTATCTCCGGATTCAAATCGGACCAAGACCTGACCTTAAAGGCATCGGGCGCCAGCCACCTGGATATAGACATGGATGCGGGCTCCCTGACGGCGGAAATATCCGGCGCCAGCGATGTTAACGGACGCATGACGGCTACCGGTTCGGATATCAATCTCTCCGGCGCCAGCAACTTCGATATAACCGGGGCCGGCGGCGACATCCGGCTGGACGGTTCCGGGGCTAGTACCGCCAGCCTGCGTTATTACAACGTAAATAACGCCGACGTGATACTTTCCGGCGCCAGTAACGGCAGCCTGGATATCAGCGGGAAGCTGGATGTGACTTTGAGCGGGGCTTCTTCCCTGAACTATTACGGCAGCCCGACGCTCGGTAATACCAACATTACCGGTGCATCGGACCTGAACCATAAAACAGACTGATTGGAAATCACCCAAAAAGGGCGTGCGGCGCTTCTTAATTACCTGCTGCGCGCCCTTTTTTTATTAATGACCAATGACCAAGAGACAAGGAATGATTAAGGGGTAAGTGATTAGGGGTTAGGGGTAAGTTCACCCTCACCCCGTATCGCGGTACGGGGCAGGCTCTTAATCCCCTCCTCCGCCTACGTTAATCTGCCTGCGCCAAGGCTTCGGTAGACAGGAGCTTAGACGGACAAGCAAAAAAAGGGTAAAACGGTTGGTGGGTAAAAGAAAGGGGTAAGGGTTTTACCCACACTACATGACTAAGACGATAAGGAATGGATTCCAGTTTACACGGGAGTGACAAACTAAAAAAGAAGAAAACAGTTTAACTATCAGCTAACCGCCAACTACTAAGAGCTATTTTTCCTTGCTTTTCTTCCAGACCTCGGCGCTTTCAATCATCTCCCGGGCGGCGTTCAAAGCATTCCGGGTATATTTCGGGCCGCCGATCATTGCGGCCAGCTCTTTGAAACGCGTTTCTCTGTCCAGCGTCTCGATATGGCTGGAAGTCCGCTGGCCGGAAGTCTGCTTGGTCACGCGGAACTGGGCGTCTGCAAATGCGGCGATCTGGGGGAGGTGGGTGACGCAGATAACCTGGTGGTTCTGCGAAAGTTTCCAGAGCTTCCGCCCGATGACTTCACCGCTACGCCCGCCGATACCGATATCTATTTCATCGAAGATAAGGACAGGAATTGTGTCCGCTTCGGCCAGGGCGCTTTTTAAGGCCAGCATAAAGCGGGATATTTCACCGGTAGAAGCAATCCTGTCCAGCGCTTTAGCCGGTTCGCCGGGATTGGTGGAAGCCAGAAAAGAAACGTCGTCCACGCCGCTGGCGCTGTATTTATAGTTATGGCCGTCCGGCAGCGGAATGCCTTCGAGGTCGGGTTCCTGGGCCATCGAAATGATAAAGTCCACCCGCCCCATACCCAGTTCCGCCAGTTCTTTTTTGACGGCGGCGGAGAGTTTTTGCGCCGCTTTCGCCCGGTCCTGGGACAGCCTGGCGACCGATGCTCCCATTTCTTTTCTAAGCTCTTCCCGTTCCTTTTCCAGTTCCGACCGCCGTTCGTCAGAGTGGGTCAAACCTGAAAGCTCTTTTTCCGCTTTTTCCAGATAATCGAGCATGTCCGGTATCGTATTGCCGTACTTCCGTTTGAAGCCCTTGATCAGTTCCAGGCGGGCCTGAACCTCTTCGAGCCGTTCCGGGTCAAAGTTTAAATTATCGCCGTAGTCTTGGACTTCCCGCGCCAGGTCTTCCAGCCCACGAACAGCATCCTCCAAGTAATTCAGCCTGGGCTGAAGAGCCGGGTCCTTTTCGGCAATTTGTTTCATTAGCGGCAGGGCCTCACCGGCTTTATCAATGACGGAAGAGGAAGTCATAGCGCTTTCATCGCCGTAAAGGATGCGGTAAACATCATACGCCGCGGCTTTCAGCTTTTCCGCAGACATTAAAAGCGTCAGTTCCCGGGTCAGCACTGCTTCTTCACCTTCCTGGAGCTTAGCTTTTCTTATTTCATCAATCTGGAAATTCAATAGCTCGATATGGCGGGCAAGTTCCTGTTCGTTGCGGGAAAGGGACTGTATCTCTCTCTCCATCTGGTGCAATACCTGGGTCTTTTGCCCGAAATCGTGCCGCTTTTCCATCGTATGCGCATAAGCATCGAGGTAATCCAGGTGGTGGGTCCGGTCCAGCAGGGACAAGTGCTCGCTCTGGCCGTGGATATCAACTAATGCGGCGCTGATATCTTTCAGCAACGAACGCGAAACCGCCTGCCGGTTAACCCGCGGGGTGGTGCGGCCCTGGCGGCGGAAATCGCAGGAAAGAAGCAAAGCTCCGTCTTCGGCATCCAGGCCTTTTTCCGCCAACAATGTGCCCAGTTCTCCTCCGGCCGCTTTTTTCTCTAAAGTAAAGACCCCTTCAACCGTCGCTTCCGTAGAGCCGTGGCGGATATCTTCCTCCCGCGCCTGGCCGGAGAGCAGAGCTTCGACGGCGTCCACAACGAGGGATTTGCCGGCGCCGGTCTCACCGGTGATGACGTTCAATCCGGTACCCGGGCACCACTTGATTTCTTCGATGATGCCGAAGCCTTTTACACTTAGTTCTTCCAGCATAGACTTCTTTCCTCAAGAAGTAATAACCAAGCACCAAGATACAAATCACAAACAAATTTCAAAATACAATTTCCAAACTTAACTTGTCATTCCCGGCTCGATCATGAATCCATCAAAAAACTTACTTATTCTTTACTTTTCCATGGCGAATCGCCGCGTACGCCATGGTGATAAATTGGTGGGTTACGGGTCACTTTACCCACTGTACTTAATGTTCTGTTCAAGCATAACTATGCGGTAGGCGGCGGTTGCTGCCGCCGGCGTTCTGCCTCTCTCCTCTTTTTTAACTCTTTGCGGAAAAGGTACATTCCAATGAGAAAAACTATAAAACAGGCCCCACCGGCGCCCAACAGCCAGGGATGGCTGCTATAGAAATACGCGTTCCCCCAATCGGCTGCTCCCGCCAGAAACAGGAGCGTACCGGCAAAACCCACAGCCGCCAGTGCGATACCGAGCTTCATGCTATCCCTATCCTCTTCATATTTCAATGGTATTATCATTACGCAGCTATTACAAATTCAGCGGCAGCGGTATCTGTTCCACCGGTACACCAAGCGCTTTCTTGAGGTCGTTGGCGTTGCGCGGCGCGTAGGCCTGCCAGTGGTTATTGAAGAATGCGAAAAGCAGTTTTGTCTGGCTGCGGGCCTCTTTAACTTGGTCCGCAAGCTGGTTGATTTCCGGCTCGTTGTAAAGGTAGCGGTAGCGCGTCTCCGTATCGCCGTGCCACCAGTCCTTAGCATTCCGTCCGTGGAAGCGGAAATAAGCGATATCGGACGTTAAAGGCACCTCACTGGCGACCGAGGTGCTGAAACGGGGCTCATCGATTTCCACCCAGGCCATATTATTTTCCCGCAGGTAATCAGCCGTTTTTTTATCATCGCTCCAGGAGCGGTGACGCAGTTCCACGGCAACCCGGTATTCCCCGAAAGCGTTGGCGATGCCTTCGAGAATTTCACGGCTGGATTCGTCGTTCTTAAAGCTGGGCAGAAACTGTGCCAGCAGCGCTCCGAGTTTTTTAGCTTTAGCCAACGGTTCCAGGCTCTTTCTAAAGATATCCACGTCCCGCTGGGCGACCACGGCTTCCTGGCCGGTGGCTTCTTCAAACATCCTGGGATGGGTGAACTTTTGCCAGAGTTTCATGGTAAAGAGAAAGCCGGCCGGGACACGTTTGGCCCAACTATAAACGATGCTAGGGTTCGGCGGGCGGTAAAAAGAGCTGTTGATTTCCACGGTGTTGAAGAATTGGCTGTAATAATCAAGCTCGTTTATCTTCCCGCCGGGGTAAAAATACCCTTTCCAGGTACCCTCGCCGCTGGGGTAAGACCAGCCTGAAGTGCCGATGTAAAGTCCCTCATCCGATACCATACCACACCCCCTAGGGTAATTATACGAAAAGCACCAACAAGATGGAAGTGAGAGGAAAATCCTACCAATAAATACCAATAATCCAATACTATCAATAGTCAAATGCCCCGCCCAACCTCCTTGTTCAGGGGTGAGGTGTAAGTTAACAGGGCAAGTGATTCGACCATTCGTCCCAAAAATATTTATTATTTCCCCACGAAGGATTAGCTTCAACAACTTGACCCCGACATTATGGTAAGTTAGCTTTGGATTTTATGATTCGTTCCATGAATATAAAGTTGTTAAAATACATTTTTAATTCACCTTACCCGACCGGTTTACGGCCACTTTCTTTTGCTATCTATCAGTTATCAGCAGTCTACTTTCAGCTAAAGGGGGATTGATAAAAACCCTCTTAGTCTCCCCCGTATCAAGTACGGGGCGGGCTCTTTAAGAAAGGGAGAGAGGAATTACAGTATACAACGTGCCAAGAGAAAGCTGTCAACAGAATTTTGGCACAAAATAGCTTTGGATTAGCTTCAAAATATTTTTCTTTTTGCTAATTCTTGATTACCGCAGAGGGGTTTTCCACGAAGGGGTTGGTGCGCAGGGCGAGTGAAAAAAGGTAGGGGTACCGGTTTTTCAGGTACTGCATGTAGTCAATCCACTGAACCGCCAGCAGAGAATAGGCGCGCTTCGTATCGTTGGCAAGGTGGGCGATATCCGGCCCGGGAAGGTTTTTGAGAGAAGGGCGCGCCGCCAGTTCGTCGCGCAGGTGGACAGTGGCCCATAAAAGCTCGGAAAAGCGCTCATTTTCTCCCAGGTCCGCGCTTTCAAGCTGCCGCGTAAGGACCTCGCCTTTTTGCTGTAAAAAAATATTCATCTTTTCAAGGTCGAGGCGGGCAGGATCGATAGTAAACTGGTAAGAATTCAGTCTTTTTTTAATTTGCTGGAATTGCTCGCCCGTCCATTCCGGCGTTATCAGGAAGTCTTTACGTATATCGGCGATGCCCGGGTCCAACCCGGCGTTTATCCGGAGTAATTGGTTACCGACTTCCGTAAAAAATACGCCTACGAGCATGCTCAACCGGTGCTGCTGTATCTTCAGTTGCTGGCGGTGGGTGAGCTGCTGTGCCGCACTTGTTACCAGCGTCAGGAAAGCGCCAATGCCGACAATGACGATAAAAATGGCGAGTATCTTGCCGCCCAAAGTGACCGGGTGGATATCACCGAAGCCGACGGTAGCAACCGTCATAATTGTGAAGTAAAAGGCGTTGAATACCGAAAGCTTTTCCAAGAAGGTAAACCCGATGGTGCCGATGATTACCACGGCGACGGGAAGCAGCAAAAGATATCCGAATCTTTTAATATTAAACATCGGCAACCACCCTTAATCTCAATTTATTTCGACCCGAACAGGCGTGAATGTTCTTTAAACATGCACTTGTTCATGACAACCTTCAACCCGGCTTTTTGTGCTTCCGCGGCGGCGGATTGGCTGATGACGCCTTCCTGCATCCAGACCGCTTTAGCTCCGCACTTTATGGCGTCTTTAACGATAGGCGGGACATCCTCCGATTTACGGAAAATATCTACGACATCTATTTTCTCCGGGACAGAACCGATATCCGGGTAGCAGACCTCTCCCAGTATTTTCTTTTCAGCGGGATTTACCGGGATGACCCGGTAGCCTTTTTCTTTCAGATAGCTGCCGACATGATGGCTCGGCCTTTCCGGATTTGCTGAAAGCCCGACCATGGCGACAGTTTTACAGGTTCTTAAAATTTCCTCTTCTGTACCCATCATTCACCTCCCTGTAATTTCATAATACAGGCAGAACCTTAAGGTGACAAGATATAAAAGTCACAGAAATCAGGTGTTCTTTATTAAGGTATAGTGAATAGGGAATAAGAAATAGGGAGTCAGGGAAGGAATCGTTTGCAAGTATCGAACATCGGGCAACTGCCAGGGAAAAAGTAAATAAAGAACAGGCGTTCACACATCATGAGGTAGTAGGGCGCAGGGAGTAAGGAGTAGGGGTTTTTACCTCATCCTTATGGTATCTCAATGAAAGAGGAAACAGGTGTTCTTTATTGCTTTCATATTCGGTTTTGAAAACAACAAAGTGAATCTAAAACATTAAAGAACGGCCGTTCTTTCAAATTGGCAAGGCTTCCATCCCCTGTACCCTATACTCTATTCCCTATGCTCTAACTCACCATTTGCCTCTAATTTTAATTTCAGGTATATTTATATGCGATAGAAAATCTGGTATATATTAAGGAGTCGGCCATGAACCGGCAGGCGCTTTCCGATGTTAAAGTAATAGAATTCAGCGATTTTGTCAGCGGACCTTATTGCGGTAAACTGCTTTCCAATACGGGAGCGGAGGTCATCAAGATTGAAAAACCCGGCCTGGGGGATAAAGCCCGCAGCTGGGGACCTTTCCCGGAAAATCTGCCCCACCCGGAGAAAAGCGGACTCTTCCTTTTCCTGAATACCAACAAGTTCGGCGTAACCCTGAATTTGGAGACGTCCGCCGGCCGGAAAATATTCAAGGAACTTTTAAAATGGGCGGATGTCCTGATCGAAGACCATGCCGTAAAAGAGATGAGGGGGTGGGGTTTAAATTATGCAGAAATCAAAAAGATAAATCCATCACTGATAGTAACTTCCATCACGCCTTTCGGGCAGACCGGCCCGTATAAAGATTACAAAGGCAATGACCTTATCGCCTCGCACGCCGGGACGGAAGCATTCGGCAATCCGGATGAAGGCGTTAAAGACCCGGCTACCATGCCGCCATTAAGGGTAGCCCATCACGCATCGGACTTCATGGCCGGCCTGAGGCGGCCGCCTGTACGCTGGGAGCGTTAATCGGGCGGGGAAATGGGGAGGCGGGACAGCACATCGACCTTTCCAAACAGGAAGCGGTGGCTTCGATAACGCGCCAGCAACTTGCCTACTACAGCGTCATGGAAGAAAACCCCTCACGCGAATTCGGCCGGAAGAAATTCGGGGGGTTCTTATATCCCTGCAAGGACGGCTACGTGGTTATCTGGATAGGGCCGCATTACCACCTCGTCGTTAAGATGATGGGAGAGCCCGACTGGTCGAAAGAGCCGATGTTCGCCGACCCGCTGCAGAGAAATAACTACATCGTCGAGCTTAACCAGCTAATCACCGTCTGGACGATGGAACATACGGCGGAAGAAATAAACACTCTCGCCCTGGAATTCGGCGTCCCCTGCTCGCTCGTCCGGAACGTCAAAGAATTTATTAACGACGAGCAGCTGGCTTTCCGGGAGTTCTGGAAAGAAATCGACCACGAGATTGCCGGCAAGATAAAATACCCCGGCGCGCCGTTCCGCTTCTCCGCGACACCGGCGGCCATAGAACGTCCGGCGCCCTTGCTCGGGGAGCATAATGAGAAAGTCTATGGCGAAATGCTGCATTATACCCGTGAACAACTGGTGAGGATGAGGCAGGGAGGAATTATTTGATTCTAAATAATCCTGAATATAAATATCGATGCATAAAATTGAAATTATAGACAAATCATGATAAATCAAAAATCAAATCTCAAAGCTCAAAGCCACAACTCAAAGATAGTTAAATTGTCATCCTCGCGAAAGCGGGGATCCATCATTGGAGGCAACCACACATGAATTACCAAGGTGGATTCCCGATTGGATCGGGAATGACAAATTTACAGATGGTATTTTTAAGATTTTAGATAACTTTATGAATGCAGATTTAATAAAGGATACGACCATGAAAAAGCTGCCTCTTTCCGGTATAAGAATATTAGATTTCTGCCAGATGTGGGCGGGGCCGCATGCCACGGAATGGCTTTCCGTCCTGGGGGCGGAAACGATTAAGGTCGAGACGGCCGTAAGAATCGATTATATGCGCACGGTCGGCGCGCCGCCCGGCATGGCGGGAAAAAACCCTAACGTCGGCAGCGCTTTTGCCTCTTTAAACTGGGGCAAGAAAAGCATCGCCATCAATATGACCACACCTAAAGGCCAGGAACTGGCGAAAAAGCTGATTAAAATTTCCGATGTCGTGGCCGAGAACTTCGGCGGCGGGGTGCTGGAGCGGTGGGGCTTAAGCTATGAGGAAATGAAAAAAATAAAGCCGGATATTATCTACTACTTCGGCTCGGGTTACGGGCGGAGTGGGCCCCAATAAAGAGCGCCCGGCCTATGCGGAAATCGTGGATGCCTATACCGGCGCGAC
Organism: uncultured Chloroflexia bacterium; assembly: GCA_963796365.1. Lineage (GTDB taxonomy): Bacteria > Chloroflexota > Dehalococcoidia > Dehalococcoidales > RBG-16-60-22 > RBG-13-51-18. The sequence goes on along the minus strand of CAWCLJ010000004.1, from coordinate 1,103,508 downwards.
GTTTTCCAACGGCTACGCTGGCGGGGAGCCTAATGTGGTCGGCGTTTCTCCGTGGACGGACGGCGGCCAGGCGGTACACGGGGCGGTGGCGATGATGACGGCGATTTATCACAAGATGAAGACGGGGGATGGGCAATACATCGATGCAGCAATGATCGAGGGGAACGCCAATTTCCTGGGAGAAATGCTGATGGCCAGCATTATTAACGGCAGCACCGGAAAGCCTTCCGGCAACCGTGACGCCATCATGGCGCCGCACGATAGCTACCCTTGCAAGACGACCAAAGATGAAGATGAATGGGTAGCCATTGCCGTTGCCGACCAGAAAGAATGGAAGGCCCTTTGCAAGGTCATGGGAAACCCGGACTGGACGAAGAAAGACGAATTCAGCGACGAGCTTAGCCGTTGGGACAACCAGGAAGAACTGGATAATAACCTGGCGAAATGGACGCGGCAATACGGCGCTTATGAAATTACGGAAAAACTCCAGAAAGCAGGCATTGCGGCAATACCTTCCTTCACCACCAAACAGCTCCATTACGATAAACATATAACGTCGAGAGGGTTTTTCAAACAGCCCCATCATGCGGTTATAGGCGATAAAGTCCTGGCCGGCCTGCCCATTCATTTCAGCGGCTATACCGATATGAATTACGGGACGCCGCCGCTGCTCGGGGAGCACAACGACTACGTTTTCGGGGAGCTGCTGGGCCTGTCCAAAGAGGAAATCCGTAAGCTTACCGAGGAAAAAGTGCTGGGGTAAGGGGTAAACCTCATCCCGACTCTTTTTCCTCCTGTCCCTCTCCTCGTTGACAAGGAGCGGGACGAAAGAATCATGATGATTCATAGATCTCTCCATACCATTGCAAAACGGTATCCAGATATTACCAAGGTAGTGCCAATAAACGTAAAATCCAACACGTTTTTAATCAATAGATACCGGCTTTCGCCGGTATTGTATACTTTCTTTACTGGGCGATCGTTTTGTACTTCATACCGCCGTTATTTAGCCAAATCGGTCACTAATATTTAAACATTCTTGAAAAAATGTTTTAGCCGGTTTTAACCCGGCTTTTTTAATTTTAGTTCCCTTAACAAGAGCAGCTTCATTTTAGCTTCGTTTTTTTATCGGCAAATTAGTTATTTCACATAAAATATAAAATAATGGAATAGAGAATTACAGGCATTGACAATAAATTAATATCGGGTTATCATATCATCGTTTAACGGTCTGCTTTACTCCGTTAAGGTAAGGCGGGGCCAGGGGGTGGGTCTAATGGAAATAATCGATGTTTTTACGCGGGTCAGTTAGCCCTGCCGGTAAAGCTGGACGTTTTCAGTTGTCCTGCCAGAGATATTCTGGCGAGAAAGTAAATCCGATGTACGCTGCTTTTATCCCGACCAAAACCGGAATGGCGTGTTTCTGATACAGTTCGGTCAACCGCATTAATCCTGCCGTTTCACCTTAAAGGCTTTTCAGCTCCCGGCACAGTATAAACCACACTGATTTTTTCAATATATCCTTGCGCTTTTTAGTGCGATTTTTTAAGGAAAAATAATGCAGAAATATACCACACGTCTCGGCACGGCGCCTCTGGGCAAGCTCTTGATAGCTTTAAGCCTGCCGGGTATCGTGTCTTCCTTAACGACAAGCTTATATAACATCGTCAATACCATCTGGGTAGCCAGGCTGGGATATGAAGCCGTGGCCGCGCTGACGATAGTGTTCCCGTACCAGATATTGTTTTACGCCATCGGCGGGGGCACCGGCATCGGTATCGCCGCGCTGGTATCGCGGCGTTTCGGGGAAGAAAAACTCACTGATACCAACCGCGTGGCCGGACAGATATTTTTCTTAAGCGCTTTCTGGGGGACTATTTTCATCCTTTTAGCGGTATTCCTGGCCACTCCCATCCTCCATCTCCTGGGAGCAACACCGGATATCATCGATTATGCCCGCCAGTACCTGGTTATCACCTCTTACGCCGCGCCGTTAATGATACTGGCGATGGTGACGGCGAGCCTGCTGCGGGGGTCCGGCGATGCCGTCAAACCGATGATTATCATGATTACCGGCACGGTCATCAACCTTATCCTGGACCCTTTCCTGATTCTCGGCATCGGGCCGTTCCCGGAGCTAAAAGTGGCAGGGGCCGCCATGGGCACCGCCATCGCACAGTCCTGCGGGGCGTTGCTGGGCCTGTATTTTCTGCTGGCCGGCAAGACGGCTTTCCGCATTAAAGGCAGCCATGTCGTACCGTCCATGAAAATGATCAAAGATATCTACCGCGTCGGCGCGCCTTCATCGGTGATGCAGGTCACGGAAAGCTTTGTTTTCGCGCTTTTCAATATCGCGGTCTCCACCTTCGGATCGGTGGCGATTGCGGCGGTGGGTATCGTGATGCGCGTATCGGACCTGGCTTTTATGCCGGTCATGGGCGTGCAAAACGGGCTGCTGCCGATTGTGGGGTACTGCTTCGGGGCGGGTAACTATAAACACCTCTGGAGCGCCATACGTAAAGCTATCTTCGGCCTGCTGGGGGTGCTGGCAGTATTATCGGCAATCCTGGAGATATTCGCCCCGCAAATTATCCGGGTATTTACCAGCGAGGCGGAATTTATCGCGATTACCCTGCCGGCCTTCCGGATAATGATGTCCACGATGGTATTTGTCGGCCCGAGCATCATGGTAATCACCGCCTTCCAGGGGCTTTCCAAGGGGAAAACGGCGCTATTCCTATCGCTTATCCGCCAGTTTATCGTCTTTTTGCCGCTTCTCTTCCTGTTCCGTTATCTTTTCGGGCTCACCGGGATATGGCTGTGCTCGCCGGCCGCCGATACGCTCGGCATAATGGTCTCGCTGGCATTCGTGATAAAGGAATACCGGCTGCACCAGCACGACGGCGTTAAAGCCGGCATCAGAAGTGAAGAATCTTTAGTACGGAATTTAGATTAAGCCATATATTTTACGGTATATAAATTCCGTAACTTGATTGCCACTTTTACGATAGCGGAGGAAGATTTTTAGCTTTTTTCACACCTGCTTGAACAGATTAAAGACGGATTTAGTTAAGGATTTCGCAGACATTCATCATGATTATCAACATTACGCATGATAAAAGTATCCCCATGACGCTCGAATGTCATACGATATTTTTGATCAACATAGGCTTCAAATACTCCGGGGAGACTTACAACAGGATGGCTGCGTAATCCTGGATGACGGAAGTTAACTTCAAGTAATTCAACGGCTTTATCAGTCTTTAATTGTATAACAAGAGGTAATTTCGCATAATTACGCAGGAATCGCTTTGTAAACTCCAAAGGCATCTAGCGGCGTCCCTTTTTTTTGCCCGGTATTCTTTTGCAGCCTCGTGTAAAGCAGCGATGGCAGATTTTGCATCAGGAAACGAATAAACACGCCCGGCTTTTATATCTTCATCCGCCTCCCGTTCCCCTTCCTGCCAGCGTTTTGTCCAGAACCAGGCCTGGTCTTTATCAATGAGTTTTTTGGGTTTCATGACAATTTCATTATCTTTAACGCGCACATCCATGAAATCGCCTTCTTCAATGCCGAGCTTCCGCCTGACGGAAAGCGGGAGGGTCAATTGTGCTTTCTTGCGTATTTGTATAAGGTCCGACATATTGTTCTCCGATATTCCAACTTTCCTACTATCCTACCGCCCTATTTATGTTTTGTCAACCATTATTTTAAAATTATATCAAATAATCTCTTCGCGTTCTTCGTCGTCGCTTCGGCAACGGCATTTTCATTTAAACCCTTTATCTCCGCCACCCCTTTTAAAGACCGCAATGCATCCGCCGGGGAGGCTTTAAACTCCCCTTCCCTGCCCCGCGCGTAAGTGACCGGGCAGTCGGTTTCCAGCAGCAATTGCTCTAAAGGCGTTTCTTTAACGGCGCGGCGGTGCTCCTCGTGGTAGGCGACGGCGGGGGTGACGGAAATGTAATAGCCGCTTTCGATAATGTCCCTCAAAACGCTTGAGGTACCGGTGTACCAGTGGAAGACGGCTTTTTGCAGTCCCGCCTCCTTAACGAGGTCGAAAGCGTCCCGCCAGGCATAACGGGAGTGGATGCAGGCCGGTTTGTCATTACCCCTGGCGATTTTTAAAAGCTCCCGCAGGACCCTCTTTTGCAGGTCTTTATCCGCCCCCTCGCGCACTTTTTTATGATAGTCCAGCCCGATTTCCCCAACCGCTACGGCCTTTGAAATATTAGTCTTGATAAAGTCCAGATTAGCTTCGATTTCACTTTCTTTCAGGTACCAGGGTTGCCAGCCGAGGGCGGGGCAAACGAAGCCGGGGTATTGCGCCGCAATTTGCAGTGTTTTTTGATTCGATTCTATCCCCTGCCCCACCGCAATAATAGCTTCAAGACCGGCTTCTTTGGCCTGCGATATTATCTGGCCAAGATTCTCAATTTCATCCAGGTGAGCGTGGGTGTCAATGATTTTAGGCATGTTTATTCGCTTAATATTCTATCATGTTTTACGCTTAAACCTGCGACGTATCAAATAATCTCAAATCTCAAAGGTCAAATCTCAAAACTAAAATTAAAAGTAAAAACTTATTGGAGTAAGGAGTATGAGTTATATTATTAAGTCTAGGATATGTAGACGCAGCGATGGATTCCCGTTTTCACGGGAATGACAAGGAAAAAGTTTCCCGATTTACGTTAAAACTCCCCAACCGGCCAGGGGTTAACTGCCTTTTCCCCTAGTGACAGGCAGGCGGGATTGGTTGACAATATGGTGAGTTACACTTAAGATAACGAAATACCGGGAGGGGAAAATGGAAAAATCGATTATCATCATCGGGGGCGGGCTTACCGGGCTTTCTCTGGGCTGCTACGGTCGGATGAACGGGTACAAAACGACCATCTTTGAAATGCACTCGATAGCCGGCGGGGTGGCCACCGCCTGGAAACGCAAAGGCTATACCATTGACGGCGCCATGAACTGGCTGATGGGCAGCCGACCGGGCACCAGTTTCTATAAATTCTGGGAGGAGCTGGGGGCGGCGCCGGGCTGGAAAGTCTATAATAACGAACGGCAGTCCATCTTCGAAAATAAAGAGGGCAAGCAGTTTACGGTCTATTGCGATACCGACCGCATGGAGAAATACCTGCTCGAGCTGGCGCCGGAAGATGAAGCGCCGATAAAGGAATTTACCGGGGCTATCCGTTCCCTGAATATGGAAATGCCGGTAGCCAAACCCGCCGAACTTTACAGCTTCTTCGAAAAAGTGAAAATGATGCGCATGGCCGGATATCTTATCTTCATGCGCAAATGGAGCAAAGTAACGACCACGCAATACGCTCGGCGTTTTAAAAATCCCTTTTTACGCGAAATGTTCGTAACGGCCTTCGGCGAGGATTTCCCGCTCGCCATGTCCATGATGACTTTAGGGATGCAGAACCAGAAATCCGCCGGATACGTTATCGGCGGGGCGCTGGCGCTGGTGGGCTCCATCGAGAAACGCTATAAGGAGCTGGGGGGAGAAATCCGCTGCAATGCCAGAGTGGAAAAAATACTGGTAGAAAATAATAAAGCGGTGGGGATAAAGCTGGCGGACAGCACGGAATACCGCGCCGATTGGGTGATTTCCGCCGCGGACGGCCGCACCACGATATTCGATATGCTGGGCGGAAAATACATTGACGAAGAAATTAAAAACAAATATGACAACCCCAGGCTTTTCAACCCGCTAATCCATGTAGCCCTGGGGGTGAACCGCAAGTTCGAAGATGTTCCTCCGACGATTAACGGATTCAAGTTCCCGCTCAATAAACCCATCACCGTCGCCGGCAAAGAACGTCGTAGCCTTAATTTGCGCCTTTATAACTTCGACCCTACCATGGCGCCGGCAGGAAAGAACGTGGCGGTGGTAGCTTTCGAGACCGACTACGATTACTGGAAAAACCTCCTGCAAAACCCCGAAGCTTATAAAGCGGAGAAAGAAAAAATCGCCGACGATGTTATCGCGGCGCTGGAACAACGCTTCCCCGGCATCACGCCGCAGGTAGAAATGCGGGACGTGGCAACACCTATCACCTGGGAGCGCTATACCGGCAACTGGAGGGGTTCTTACGAGGGGTGGATGTTCGACAGCAAGAACCTGATGTCCGGCATGAAAAAGACGCTGCCGGGCCTCGAGAACTTCTACATGGCGGGGCAGTGGGTCAACCCGGGCGGCGGCATGCCCCCGGCCGCCATGTCCGGCAATCACACGATACAGATGATTTGTAAACGGGAAGGTAAAACGTTCGTCGCCCGTAAACCGTAACTATTAAGGATTTCCGCAATCCAACCATGACTGCAGAAAATTATTAGAAAGCAGGATTGGCCTCCCCGCCCTGATATCCTTCGTCGCTATGGTTCCCTTCGGCTTCGCTCAGGGTAAACTATCAGCTCACCATGAACGCTCCTCCAGGATGACAAAGGGGAAAATGGGGTTGCTTTAAGCGCCGGTTTTATTGTTCAATACATCCATGACCAGCGTTACGATGTTCACCGGGAAGGGCGGGGTGGGAAAGACGACCTGCTCCGCCGCCACCGCCGTCAAACTGGCGCTATCCGGGACGCGCACCCTCGCCATATCTACCGACGGAACACCCTCGCTCCGCCATATTTTCGATATCCCGCCGGGGGAAAAAGCGCCAATAATCCTGCCTGACCTGGATATAGGTGAAATCGGGGAAAAAGAAATCCGGGAGATGTGGGACAAAAAGTTCGGGCGGGAGGTCTATGAGGTCTTTTCCGCTTTCGTCGATATCGATTATCCTGATTTTGTCGAGTTCATGACCTCCATACTGCCGGGGCTGGGGGAAGAGTTCATGGTAGACCATATCCGTGAACTGGCCGGGAAAGGCGGTTACGGGGCGATAATCTGGGACACCGCGCCACTCGGGCAAACGCTGGCTTTATTGGAAACCCCAGCATTACTGGGGCAGCATCTAAAGCTGGCGCCGCGCATCTATTCCAAACTCAAACTCGGGAAGAAAAAGCGGCAGCCGGTGCTGGATATCCTTAAAGGCTGGGAAGAGCTTTCCACGCTGAACATGGAGTTCCTTAAAAACCAGGTGGATTTCACCATGGTAACGATACCGGAAGCATTGGCGGTAAAGCAGCTCGAAGGGGTCTTCCAGGAGCTCGGGAGATACGGCCTTTCCGTCAAGAGACTCATCATCAATAATGTCATCAAATACGAAGAATCGCTCTTTTTAAGGACAAAAGCACAAGAGCAAAGACAATACCTGAACTTCCTTCACAAAAGTTTTTCCAGGCTGGAAATCACGGAAATACCCATGTTCCCGCAGGAAATAAAAGGATTAGCGCGGCTGAAAGATATCAGCAAATATCTTTAAGGAGTTGCATGGTAAAAAACTGGTTGCTTATAGTAGCTTGTAAAGAAATGAACACTTCACTAACCTAAAAGTGAGATTGCCACGCCTTCCGCCTGCGGCGGAATGGCTCGCAATGACAGTTAGAGTAAGGAGGCGGCACCATGGCAAATAAGTACGATAAATACGTCATTCAAAAGCCGGTGGGCATCGGCGGGTACGGGCCGGAGTTCATTTACACCGGGGAAAAGGACTACAGTTCTGATTTTACAATGATGTTCCTGCGCGTCACCGAGCCGACCTTAATGGAGGAATATCCCCACTCCCATGACTTCCCCATCTACCTCTACTTCATGTCCTTCGACCATGATAACTGGGGAGAGCTCGATGCGGATATAGAAATAGGCCTGGGGCCGGAGCGGGAGATACACAAGATAACGCAGACGACATCCGTTTACATTCCGGCGGGGATGATACACTGCCCGCTTCACTTTAAGCGGGTGGGCAAACCGATATTATTTATCCATGCCACGCTGGCGGCCAATTACGCCAAGGACCCGAATAAGGTTATTAAGGACTAGGGGAAGAAGTAACAAGTACCAACCGTTCAAGTAACAAGGAAGCGGCAAACTATTAAGTAGGTAAGCCCCCACCCCTATCCGATATTCTTCGCTACTCTCATTATGGCAGGAAAAAAGACAGGTTACACCACCCCACCCTGAGATGTTTCGTTCGCCCTGTGCGAACTCCAGCATGACAGGTTATTACCTCTTATAGCCCGGCAGCGGTTCCAGTCCCACTTCGGGAATGGCGCGCACGATCTCGCCGCTGCCGTCCAGCTTTATGTCATAGCACCAGGCATCCAGCGGCTTTAAGGTCTTTTCCCAGACCTCGCTGAAAGAGGCATAAAAGCTCCTGACGACTTCCCCGGTTTTCCCGACCCAATCGGTAACGCGGGGGTCTTTACGGCCGAAACCGTCAATTAGTTCGATGATTTTTACGCGTTGTCCCATGGTGAGTTTTGGTTCCAGCATATTTGTTAGTTAACAGTCTACAATATACAGTTGACAGTTTATTGTATTATCCGTCATCTTAATCCTCTCCCACAAGCAGCAAGGAAACAGGCAAGGAGAATTACGCTACCCCACCCTGATATCCTTCGTCGTCCTTCCGCAGTAGAAACGAGGCGGAATGACTCCTCCAGGATGACATAATTGCGCAAGTGCGCAGTCACTCAATTATCTGCTCTCCCGAATTTATTGTACCACGCCTCAAAAATCGTACCATAGGAACGGGGAAAGTTGTACTTCCGGGACGTGTTCAAGTCAAATACATTCACCTTACGATATAATTGAATCTGTATAATCTCCCCCCAAAGAGGTTGCCATGGAACTTCCCGGACGCCAGGAATTCTGGAATATTGCCGTACATTGGCCTTTTTACATAATTGTTACCATCGCCGTCCTCATTTTATGCTGGGGCATTTTTATCCATATCAAAAGATTTAGAATGGGAAGGCCTTCCGACCGCGCCGGCAACTGGTGGAAACGGATAAAGGATCATTTACGCCTCGGGGTTATCCAAGGGCTTTTTCACCGCAAATTCCTGGGCCTAGAAAAGCCGGTGAGAAAACGCGAGTTTTACCCCGGCATCATGCACTTTTTCATATTCTCCGGTTTCCTATTTTTGCTCCTGGCTACTATCGTCGGCATCGGTGAGAACTATATCAAAGGCAACGCCTACCTGGCTTACTCACTGATATCAGACAGCTTCGGTATCCTGGCGATTTTCGGGGTGCTGATGGCCCTGTTCCGGCGCTATATTATCAGGCCGAAACGGCTGAACAACAAACCGGAAGACCTTGCCGCGCTGGCAATTATCCTGGTCATTCTCGTCACCGGCTTCGTGGTGGAAGGCCTTCGTATCGCGGACACCGAGCTTATACAGCATCATGGCTGGGCGGTATGGTCGCCGGGGGGATGGGTCTTTGCCAAAGCTTTCGCCAGCGCCAACGACAGCACTTTACGCGGTTGGCACATCGGCAAATGGTGGTTCCATGTCGTATTTGCCTGTCTGCTCTTTGCTTACCCCGCTTTTGTCAATACGCGTCTCTACCACATCCTCTGGGACATGGTAAACATGTTTTTCCGGGACCTCGGCCCCAAAGGCGCAATGGAGCCCATCGACCTCGAGAAAACAGAGCACTTCGGCGCGGACAAGATTGAAGACTTTACCTAGAAACAGCTCCTCGACCTGGATGCCTGCACCCGCTGCGGACGTTGCCAGGACGCCTGCCCGGCTTACGCCAGCGGGAAACTGCTCAACCCCAAGAGCGTCATCCTGGGCTTAAAAGACCATTTGTATAACGTTTATCCCGGCAAATTCGCTTTAAAAAAGGCGGAAACCCGCCAGGAAATGCTCGGGGAGGCCATCAAAGATGAAGTTGTCTGGGACTGCACGACCTGCCGCGCTTGCATGCGGGCCTGCCTGGTCTATATCGAGCACGTGCCCAAGCTGATGGACATGCGGCGCAACCTGGCGGAAATACTATTGCTGGCAATAGAGGGAGAGAGGCCGGGGAAATAATACTACCAATAAATGCCAATCCGCCTCTGGCGGACCAATGACAAATAATCCAATACCTCCTCCGCGCCGGTGTTAAAGGGTTATTTATTGCGAAGGTTGAAACTCTCGCTCAAGCAAACATCATAAACGTACTTGCGCAGTTGCGCAGTTCCTCTTATCCTCAAATAATTCCTGCCTTTTAGTTTTTACGCTACAAATAATCTCCCTTATGGTATAATCGTGGTTATCCTTTTATATTCGGGGGAGATATGGAATATCTGGATGTAATAAAAAAACGGCGTTCCATCAGGAAATTTCAGGATAGGCCGGTACCGGCGGAAATCATCGATGCGATTATCGAGACGGCGCGGCTGGCCCCTTGCGGCGGCAATGGCCAAACCTGGCAATTCGGGGTCGTTGTTGACAAAGCTGTAATCAAAAAGCTGGCTGAGGCGGCCGGCAATCAGACGTGGATTACTACCGCGCCGTTGATAATAGCGCTTTGCGGACAAACGACGAGGGACTTATCTTCCCTGCCGGATAATGATTTCGGCATAGTCGTCGATAAACTGCGCTTTACGCCGGAACTAATCGAATATTTAAAGAAATACCCCGACCAGCGGGCCGTCTCACTGCTTTTTGACCGAAGCGATACTATGATTCCGGGTGAGCATATCATATTGTCTGCGGTCAACTTCGGCTTAAGCGCCTGCTGGGTAGGCTTACTGGATGTCAACAAAGCGTCCGACATTTTAAATCTTCCCAAAGAATACGCCTGTTTATTCCTGTTACCTATCGGTTATGCCGCTGAAGGGCCGAGAAATATCAAGCGTAAAGCCGTGGAAGAAATTGCTTTTAAAGACAGTTTTGATAATAGATATCGCTAGAGTAATAAATAGATTTTCCAGTGATTATGCGCAGTTGCGCAATTAAGGATATACTCTTATGCACGTGAGGGTAAAGTAATCACAGCATTACCGGTGACGGTCTTATCGCCCTGGGGGTTTTCCACCCAGATTTCCAGCCGGGCGCAGTTCTTTCCGTTTTCACAGTATTTTTTGGTCACCTTCCCCTTGCAGAAAAGGTCCTCGTGGACTTTGTTCATACCGCGGTAACTGCCGCCCAACTTTAATAGCTCGCCGCGCTCCCCTATCCACCCCGTTATCATCTCCCCCAGGAAAGCCAGCGCCAGCCAGCCGTGCACGATGATGCCCGGTAAGCCCATCGAAAGGGCGAAGTCTTTATCGTAATGGATCTGGTAAAAATCCCCGGATGCGGCAGCGTATTTTACGAGCTGCATAGTGGTAGGGTATTTCACGAGGGATGGGACTTCAGCGCCCTCTTGAATATCTTCATAATAAAGTTGGCTTGCCATTTTTACTCCGCTTTATTCTTCTTGTCAAGTAACTTAAAACTCAAAGTTTAAAAGTTAAAACCACACCGCAAAACTTAAAGCTCCCTAATCCTTAAAATAGTTTTTATTTTTTAGCTATGGATTTCAGTTTTGACCTTTCAGTTTTAAGCTAATATTTAATATAAGTATTCTTCCCCTTGATAACCACTTCCCCGGCCTGGTTTTTACAGGTCATATCCGTGAACATAAAAAGCGTCGGGCCTTCCGCCCCCTGGACCACGCGCAGCCGGGTAAGTTTGGCCGTTACGGAAATAACATCGGCGGCTTTGATGGGTTTGATGTATTCCAGTTCGCTGGCGCCGTTAAGGAGGCGCTTTAACCCGATGTCCGTGTTGAAAAGTATGTGCAGCAGCTGCCGGGGTACGAGGGCGGCGGCAAAAGTGGGCGGCCCTTCCTTTAGCCATTTGGGATTGGGGTCGTCAATGGCTTCCGCGAAATTCCGCAGCATGCCTTTTTCTATCTCGTAGACTTCCGGCCCGAACTCGACATTCAGGATTTTATTCAGTTCTTCCAGGTTGATGGGTTCTCCGGTCAAGGGGCTTTCCTCCGTCGTTAATCGCTTACGAATTTTATTATAGCAAGGACCATTTATTTTTTGCCAGCGGCTTTTACGGGGCGGGGGGCTGTTATAAATGCCCGCCAGAAGCGTTATAACCCAAATTGCTGCAGTTGGGCAGGTTTATATGAGGAATTCTTTAAAGCGGCGGCTAAACGAGCCACATTTTTACCGTAGTTCCAGACGGTAGCTAAACCCTCCTGGTCTTTCTCCACATCGCCTTTATCCCCGCCTACCATTACGTTCCAATACGTTGACCCAGGGTTAATTATCGACATAATGTGGAACCAGTGCATGAGTTCCATGAAGGTGAAGTTTTTTCCGGCCCGGCGCGCCACGACCAGCGGCCCACCGACTTTCCCGGCAAAAGGCCTGGTAAGGTATCCGACCGCACCAGTCCTCTCCAGCAAACTTTTTACCAGGGCAGTAGCCGACCCGAAATAAACCGGTGAAGCAACAAGAATGATGTCGGCTTCCAGCATTTTTGCGTTTATCGATTGAAAATCATCTTTAACGGCGCATTCTCCGGTATGTTCGCGGCAATAGCCGCAGGATTTGCAGGTGTGTATGTCCGCCCCGGCCAGCCTTATCAATTCCGTTTCAGACCCTTCTTCCGCAATGGCTTTCAGGCAGTAGGCAGTCATTGCCTCCGTATTACCGTTTTTACGCGGGCTGCCAACGATACCGATTGCTTTCATGCTGACCTCCTGACCATACTTTTATACCCCTGCCAAAAGCGTTAAAATGAAAATCCTGCGGGGTGCGGGGCTTGATTAAAGTAATTCATCATCCCCGCAGCTTTTTAGCCATTTTCGCCACGTTCTTGCCAAAGTTCCAGGCGGTCATCATCCCTTCTTCATCTTTTTCCACCTCCCCTTTTTCCCGCCCGATGGCCATGCCCCAGTAGGTGCCGGCGGGGGTGGTAATCCCGTTAAGATGGAACCAGAAAGTCAGCTCGGCAAAAGTAAAGTTCGTACCGGCGCGGCGCGCCACGACTAAAGGCCCGCCGACTTTGCCGGCCAGGGCGCCCCGCTCGCAATAAGCCGACCGCTCGAGCAGCCCCCTGACTAAAGCCGTCGCTGCTCCGTAATAAACCGGAGTGCCGACGATGATGGCGTCCGCAGCGACCATTTTTTCCCGTACTGCCTGCATGTCGTCTTTGGTGGAGCACTGCCCGGGATTTTTAAAGCAAAAGCCGCAGGCTTTGCAGCCGGCGATATTCAGTCCTGCCAGTCGGATAAGTTCCGTCTCCAGGCCTTCTTCCGCGATAGCTTCGAGGCAATGCGCCGTTAAAATCTCCGTATTGCCGTTTTTCCGGGGGCTGCCAACAATGCCGACTGTTTTCATATTTGCCTCCATCTATCTATATCTTACCCAAATTTTTGGGAGGTAAGACAGGCCGGGGGACACCCCCGTCCGCCTCAGGCGGACCGCCAGAGAGCGTTCTCTCTGGACTCTCTTTTTGAGTTTGTGCACAATTCCGCAATTGCGTTATTGCGTATTTACTCCTGATTAAGATAAAGCTTATTCTTTTTAATATATTTCGCGACCGGTTCCGGTACCAGATGTTCGATGGACTCCCCTTTGGCCGCCCTTTCCCGTATTTCAGTAGCGCTGATATCTATCTTCGGGCTGTCCATGAAAATCACTTTTTCCGTGATGCCCGGCAGCACGTTTTCCAGTGTCCTTATCGATGGCTTTTTAACGCCCGGCCGCGGCACTGCCACGAGGTAACAAAGGTTGACGATGCGAGACGGCTCATGCCAGGTCGGCAGCTGCTCCAGGCTGTCCCAGCCCATGATAAAATAAATCTCGTGGTTCCGCCCGTAGGCGTTCTTCAGCTCCAGGAGCGTATCTACGGTAAAGGTCGGGCCTTTACGTTCCAGCTCCATGGTAGAAACTTTCAGTCCCGGTATTTCATCTACCGCCAGTTCCAGCATTTCCAGGCGCTGCCGGGCCGGGGAAATAACATCGAAACGCTTCGATTGCGGAATTCCGGCCGGTATCATTAGAACTTCGGTCAGGTCCAGCGACTGCTTTACTTCCCCGGCAATCATGAGATGCCCGAGGTGAGGCGGGTCGAAAGTGCCACCCAGAACACCAAGCCGCTTGATTTCTTTTTCCGCAGCGGACCATTCCCAGGTCACCTCACCGCAGCGTACCTTGTCCCCTGCTTTTGCCCCTGCTCTTTCCAGGGCTTTATTCACGCCGAGTTTTTCAAGCTGCAGGTTCATCTGCCAGCGCAGCTCGTGAGCGGTAGAACCATGCCCGGCGTACATGCGGTCCAGACCGGGCGCATGAATAATAAACTCATTACCAACACGCTCCACGCTGATGCGTGGACCGCGGGGCTGCGGGCGAAAGATTTTCACCGGCGCTTCAGCGGGTTTTTCTTCTTTTGCCTGCTCTTTCAACAGTTTCGAGACATCGGCCATAAGCGCTTTTACGCCCTCGCCGGTTTCCGCAGATATATAGTGTGCCTTAATGCCGGCGTCCGTGAAATCGCTTTTAATAACGTCCAGCAACTCCTGAACATCCGGTATGTCTATTTTATTGACCGCAACGATTTGCGGTTTCTGCCCCAGCGCCGGGTCGAACAAAACCAGCTCATTATTAACCTTGACCATATCATCCACCGGGGATGAGGAATCCCCGCTCACCAGGTGCAATAGTATCTTGGTACGCATGGCATGGCGGAGAAAATCATGGCCCAGCCCTTTGCCGAGGTGGGCGCCTTCAATCAGCCCGGGGATTTCCGCTATTACGAATGTATCCAGCCCTATTTCAACGACACCCAGGACCGGCTCAAGCGTGGTAAAGGGATAACTAGCGATTTTCGGTTTGGCCGCTGAGGCTTTAGCCAGCAATGTCGACTTTCCGGCGTTGGGATAACCGATAATGCCGACATCGGCGATGAGTCGCATTTCAAGATGGACATGCCTTTCCTCGCCTAACTCACCTCTCTGGGCAATACGCGGCGCCTGATTAACGGACGATTTATAATGGACATTACCCAACCCTTCCGCCCCACCCTTTGCAAGGATAACACTGTCTTCCGGTTTATCCAGGTCGGCAATGGTAATTTCCTCGCCGTTTTCATCTAAAGACGTAATTATAGTCCCCGGAGGTACTGGCAGGACAAGGTCTTCTCCATCCGCGCCGAACTTCTTCCGGGCGGCGCCGTTATGACCGTTTTCCGCTTTATAGATATTTCTCCCCCGGAAAGCCCGCAGGTTATCCACGGAAGGATCAGCCCTTACAATAACATCTCCACCTTTACCGCCATCGCCTCCATCCGGGCCGCCGTAAGGCACATACATCTCCCGTCTAAAGCTCACCGCCCCGTTACCGCCGTTCCCCGCTTTGACGGTTATCTCAACATGGTCAATCATAAAACAACTTTCACAAACAAACTTTTATATTTGATTATACAACAATGTAAAGTGTAAGAATTTAAGTATCAGCATTATAAATAACAGGGCATATAAGTGTTGTATAAGTAATACATAGTAAGAAATACCTACAGCACGTTCAGGTTATAAAAATAAGCTTAAAAACATCGCAAAATATCCCCAAAATATATCATCAAAAAACACAAAAAATCAACAAGGAAACTTCAAGCCGGGCGGGAACGTTTGATAGCTAAAAATGTAGACAGCTAGATAATAAACTAAGTATATTAACAGAAATATTAACGCAGAAGCTAACCGCTGCACCGGAAACAAAATAAGTGACTTTGTGGAAAGAAAAACTAACGGTGAAGGGCCTGCTGAATTTCACGCAGTTTGCGCTTCAAGAAAGGATTTTCCGGGAGGTCGGCGGTGATTTTCTTGCAGGCTACGGTGACAGACGCGGCATCACGGTTGCCAAGCTCATGGCCGATTTCAGATAACGAGCAGTTGGTCTCCTGGCGGAGGACGTACATCGCCAAGCGGCGGGCCAGGGCGGTATCTTTATCGCGCTCGCGGCCGGTCAATGCATTTTTGGATAACTGGAAAGAATTGGCGACGGCTTCGATAATCGACGACGGTGTAATATCATCCGGCGCAATGTCTTTTTGGGCAACGTCTTCCAGCGCTTTTTGCGCGATTTCAAGCGAAGGAGCCGCATTCATCAGTTTGGCGAAAGCAAAGACGCGGTTCAGGGAACCTTCCAGGACCCTGATATTGCTCTGCGTGCCCTTGGCGATAAGCTCCAATACATCGGCCGGCAGGTTAACGCCGCGCTGGCGGGCTTTGGAACGGATGATGGCCAACCTGGTCTCATAATCCGGCGGTTGGATATCCACGATAAGGCCCCATTCAAAGCGGGAACGCAAACGTTCTTCCAGCAGCGGCATGGACTTAGGCGGCCGGTCGGAGGTAATAACAAGCTGGCGGTTGGTATTATGCAGCTCATTAAAGGTATGGAAGAAACTCTCTTCCGTTTGCTCTTTACCGGCGATGAACTGGATATCATCAATTAGCAGCATACCGATACTGCGGTATTTATTACGGAACTCTTCGCTGGTCCTATCGCGCAGCGCGGCCACGAATTCGTTGGTGAACTGCTCGGCGCTGGTGCAGATAACATTGATATTACGGGCAACTGCCGCATGGCCGATAGCGTGTAACAGGTGGGTCTTTCCTAGGCCGGCGCCGCCGTGGATAAAGAGCGGATTATAACCGCGGCCGGGGTTATTGGCGATAGAGAAAGCGGCCGCCCGGGCCATGCGGTTACCGGCGCCTTCCACAAACGTATCAAAGACGTAGTCCGGGTTGAGCCGGGTGTAAACCGGCGGGAGAGGCGGCAGGGCTTCGGTTATAACCGCCTCCGAAGAGTAGTTATGGTTTTTGCCGTTAGTCTGGAAAAGGATTTTAATATCCGGTCCGGTAAGGCCGGAGAGAGCTTTTTCTATAAGAGAAAGCTGGTTCTTTTCCAGATATTCTGCGGCAAAAGTGTTCGGCACACCGATTACGAACTGGTTGTTCTCATAACTGATACCAATCGTT
Source organism: uncultured Chloroflexia bacterium (assembly GCA_963796365.1). Lineage (GTDB taxonomy): Bacteria > Chloroflexota > Dehalococcoidia > Dehalococcoidales > RBG-16-60-22 > RBG-13-51-18. The sequence continues at coordinate 1,086,623 of CAWCLJ010000004.1, read as the reverse complement.
TTGCTGAACCATGTCCGGTAATTAGGTCGGCTGACCTGGATCTGCAGGTCGCCAAGAGCGATATCCCAAATTTCTTTGGCAGTTCTTGATTTAATTGTTGATTCCATGATATTTTAAAACGCCCGCACATTACCCCTCCCCGCTGGCCGTTCCTCCTCCACCATTATCCGCCACCCGTTTTTTGGCACAACTTAACCCCACGATGTAAAGTACGTTTTTGGCCTCCCCGCCCGTCCCGGCGGAACTGAAGTGTTTGCGGGGGCAGCAATCCACTGTCCCGCAACAACACCTAGCATACAACCGGAAACCCACGCCTTGCAAATTTTAAGGGAAAAACGGCCAGACGTTTTTAGTGTATGACCCCTTTTAAAAGCTCTTAAACCCTGTGTTTTTTGTGCATTTTCTGGGGTCGCTCGCCCAACAACGAGCGGTGGTAAAAAAAATATTTTAATGTTAGAATTTTTATGTCTGGAGGACATAACTTTGCGTATTGTTTTTATGGGTTCGCCGAAGATAGCCGTGACCGCACTGGAACAGCTAGTTACGAATAAGTATAACGTAGTGGCCGTGTATACGCAGCCGGACCGGCCGGCCGGCAGAGGCCGGGGTCTAACGACGTCCGCCGTAAAAGACGCCGCCCTGGCCTGGAAAATACCGGTCATCCAGCCGGAAAGCCTGAAACCTCTGGAAATTATAGCACAGCTGGCGGCTTTTATACCCGATGTTATCATAGTATGCGCTTACGGACAGATATTAACCCGGGGCGTGCTTGAAATACCGCCGAAACAATGTCTAAATGTACATTATTCGTTACTGCCAAAGCACCGCGGGGCTTCACCGGTGGCCGCCGCCATCCTGGCCGGCGATGAATATACCGGCGTCAGCATACAGCTCGTCAGAATGAAACTGGACACCGGCCCGCTGCTTGCCTCTGCTGCCATACCCATCTCCCCCGCCGATAACACCGGAACGCTTGCCTCAAAATTGTCTGTTATCGGCGCTGCCATGCTGCAAGAAGCATTAACGGGGTGGATGAGGGAAGAAATAACGCCTAGAGAACAGGACGAGTCACAGGCCAGTTACTTCGGCCAGGTAAAGAAAGAAGAAGGAGAAATAGACTGGACAATGCCTGCGGTGGAAATATGGCGGCGCATCAGGGCTTTCCAGCCGTGGCCGGGATGCTTTACTTACTGGAAAGGCAAGCAGCTTAAGATAAATGAAGCATCGGTACTGACTGGTGGAGAAGAAAACGAACCCGGAAAGGTAATCATTATACCAGGAAAACAGGAAGGCATTGGGATAACCACTGGCGAAGGCATATTGAAGATAAATATTATCCATTATGAAGGGAAAAAGGCGATGAGCGCCCATGAGTTTATACGGGGGCAACGGGACTTCATCGGCGCAAAGCTGCCAGGCTAATATGACAGCGTAAATACGCACATGCGGAAATGCGTAATATAATATAGAAAGGTAAAGGAGCGGAGAAAATATGAAAATAATTAATGTGAAAGACCTGGAAAACACAGATGCCAGCAATCAACCGTTATTTACCGGCGGAAAAGTACAGACCCAGGCAATACTCGAGGAAGAACTTGGGACGGAGAAACTCCAGATAGTCAATGTAAAATTCGCCAAAGGCGCCCGAAACAAGTTTCATACCCATACGAAAAAGCAAATCCTGGTTGTGACCGAAGGAAAAGGTATTATTGCCGATAAGAAGAAAGAATATACCATCACTCCGGGCATGGTTGTCATCATTCCGGCGGGCGAAGTACACTGGCATGGGGCCGCTAAAGACTCTTCTTTCGCCCACCTTTCGATGTTAGGGCAGCCGCAGGAAATGAAAATCGTGGACTAGCTAGACGGGAATTTATTAGAATAATCCCGCAAATGCGGAAATGCGCAATAGCGCAAATGCAATAATGACCCTGTTACGGTTGCCTGAATATGAAACCGCCGTTATAATCAAGGTTGAGGAGATTTGTTTTGGAAAGACCGGAAAACCTTAAAAATTTCGATACGCTGGTGGAAATCATCGCCCGGCTGCGCGCGCCGGACGGCTGCCCCTGGGATAAAGAGCAGACGCATAAAAGCCTGCGGGAAAACCTCCTTTCGGAAACTTACGAAGTCCTTGAAGCCCTGGATAAAAATGAGGCTGCCGAGCTCTGTGAGGAGCTGGGCGACCTGCTTTTACAGGTTGTACTTCACGCCCAGATAGCAAAGGACGAAAAAGAGTTTGAAATCGGAGACGTCATTCAGGGGATTAACGCCAAGCTCATCCGGCGCCATCCGCATATCTTCGGAGAGGTAAAAGTACAAAATTCCGGGGATGTTATGCGCAACTGGGAAGCGCTGAAGAAAAAAGAAGGGAAGCACATTCTTGAAGGGGTGCCCAAAGATATGCCGGCCCTCGCTTATGCTTATGAAATATCCCGCCGGGCGGTGAGGGTGGGATTCGAGTGGTCGGACCTGCAGGGCGTTATCGATAAGGTGCAAGAAGAAATTAACGAAATAAAAGACGCTAAGAATAAAGAAGAAAAAAATGATGAAATCGGCGACCTGCTTTTTACGCTGGTAAATTTTGCGCGGTGGGAAGGCGTGGACCCGGAGGTGGCTTTAAGGGAAGCCAACCGGAAGTTTTACCGGCGTTTTTCAAAAATGGAAGAGCTGGCAAAGACGCAGAACAAGGAACTGCAAAAACTATCGTTAAAAGAATGGGACGACCTGTGGGAGGAAGCGAAGAAAGGGAAGTAGGGGAGAGGATGGTCGGGGCGGGCGGATTTGATTACTCATTAAAAGAGGAACCAAATCCCGGGTAGGGATGGGAGGCAAATTTTAGGAAAGTAAAAAAATCAGGTTAGTCAAAGATTATGATTTTGATAGGATGTTTGGTCGGGGCGGGCGGATTTGAACCGCCGACCTTCTGAACCCCATTCAGACGCGCTAAACCAGGCTGCGCTACGCCCCGGCAACACGTATTATAAAGCTTTTAAGATGATTTAGGCAAGGATTAGGATAGACCAATAATAAACGGTGTAAAAGAGGAAGTGCGCCGGTGAGCAAATCAGTAAAAGAGTAATTGAGTAAATGCGTAACTGCGCATTAGCGCATTTGAGTTTAATTTGAAGTACAGGTGGATTTATGAAATACGTCGTATTAATTATGGATGGCGCCGCCGGCCTGCCGATAGCGGATAGAGGCGATAAGACCTCGCTGGAACTGGCCGGCACCCCGAACCTCGATGCCATGGCCAAACAAGGCCTGATGGGCCTGGCGCGTACCGTTCCCCAGGGCATGGAACCGAGCAGCGCCTGCGCCTGCATGTCCGTCATGGGTTATAACCCGGTAATGTATTATAAGGGCCGCGCCTCCATCGAGGCGAAAAGCCTGGACATTGATATCAACCCCGGGGAAGCGGTCTTCCGCTGCAACCTGGTAAATACCGCCGGCGGGAAAATGATGGACTATGCCGGCGGCCACATAAGCAATGAGGAGGCGGCGGAAATTGTCAAAACGCTTAACGATACCCTCGGCTCCGACGATATTGTTTTTTACCCGGGTGTGAGCTTCCGGCACATTTTGAAAATCAAAGGCCGTGAAGAAGTGCTGAAGGCAAAATGTACGCCGCCCCACGATATCCCCGGTAAAGATATCAAGGAATATTTGCCCCAGGGCCCCGGCAGCGAGCTCCTCTTAGGTCTGATGGAGCGTTCTGAAACCGTTTTGAAAAGCAACAAAATCAACCTGGCGCGCCTGGAAAAGGGCCAGGTACCGATTACTTCCATCTGGCTTTTCTGGGGCAGCGGGCGCATTCCTGCCGTGCCATCTTTCGTCAAGACTTACGGCGTCACCGCCGCCATGACCTCCGCCGTCGACCTTTTGAAAGGGCTGGCCAAAATGGCAGCCATCGATATCCTGAACGTTAAAGGCGTGACGGACGGCTCGGACAATGATTGCGCCGCCCAGGCCGAAGGCGCATTAAGGTCGCTTTACGACCACGACCTGGCCATCATCCATATCGAAGCGCCGGACGAGTCCGGTCACGGCGGACACACCGATCAGAAAATAGGGGACATCGAGCATATCGATAAAGAAGTCATCAGCCGCCTGCGGAACTATAAGGGCGACCTGCGCGTACTCGTCATGCCGGACCATCCCACGCCCATTAAAATCCGTACCCATATTGCCGACCCGGTGCCTTTTCTTATCTGGGGGAAAGGAGTAAAAAACAACGGCACCTCCCGGTTCACCGAAAATGAGGCAAAAAAAACTGGAATTTTTGTCGGCGATGGGTATAAAATAATGGAGACTCTTTTACGCAGGTAATACTTATAAACGCAAATGCGTAATTGCGCAAAAGAGAATTCTCGACAATCTTAGGTAGTAAAGGTCAATTATATGTCTCTTATTGTGCAAAAATACGGCGGTTCTTCCGTGGCGGATGCCGAAAAAATTAAAAATGTCTCCCGCCGCATTATCAAGACCCGCGAGGCCGGCCACCAGGTCATCGTCGTTGTTTCCGCCATGGGCGATACCACCGACGAGCTGATAAAAATGGCTTACCAGGTAAATGAGTTCCCGGACAAGCGCGAGCTGGATGCGCTGGTCTCCACCGGCGAGCTCGTCTCTTCCAGCCTTCTGACGATGGCCATACAGGGCATGGGATATCCCGCTATCAGCTTGAGCGGCGCCCAGGCCGGTATCGTTACGGACGAGGCTTTCCGCCAGGCGCGGATTAAAAAAATAGATTCCCACCGCGTGGTCGTCGAACTGGAAAAAGGTAATATCGTCATCGTCGCCGGTTTCCAGGGCGTGACCGACGATATGGATGTCACTACGTTAGGGCGCGGCGCCTCCGACCTTAGCGCCGTGGCGCTGGCGGCCGACCTGAAAGCGGAACGCTGCGAGCGCTATACAGACGTTGACGGCATTTATACTACCGACCCCCGCGTGCTCCCGGAAGCCCGTAAGTTAAAAGATATCAGCTACGATGAGATGCTGGAAATGGTCACCTACGGCTTTAAATCCATCCAGCCCCGCGCCGTCGAGCTGGCGGAATTATATAGTGTGCCGCTGCTGGTGGCCTGCAGTTTTAACGATAACCCCGGTACATTGATTCACAAAGAGGTGTCTATGGAGATTCGCAATAAAGTAAGAGGCGTTGCCTTTGATAATGATGTCGCAAAAATTACGCTCGTAGGGGTACCTGACCACCCGGGCATCGCCGCCGGGATTTTCACACCGCTGGCGGAAGCCGGTATCAGCGTGGATACCATCGTGCAGAATACCAGCATCAATAATATTACCGACCTTACCTTCACCGTTGCCCAGAGCCAGCTTGACTCCGCTATGAGTGTCGTGGAACCTATCGCCAGGACCATCAATGCCCGGCAGTGCATCGGAGACCCAAAGTGGGGCAAGGTAAGTATCATCGGCACCGGTATGCAAAACGCCCCGGGCTATGCCGCCAAGATGTTCGAAACGTTAAGCAAGGAAAACATCAATATCCAGCTTATTACCACTTCGGAAATCCGTATTACCTGCATTATCGAAGAGACCAAGGTCAAAGACGCAGTACGCGCCCTGCATAAGGCTTTCGAACTCGATAAAGAGAACTAGGGAAGCAGCCTTTGGAACTAAGGGAAAGCATAACCAGGGTACAAGTTACAAAATACTAAAGAATTCCAAGTTACAATAACCAAAACTTAGATAATTTGTCATTCCCGACCCGATCGGGAATCCATTTTTAAGACCCGGGAATCATTGCTTTTTCATTTTTGGCTCCCCGCTGGAGTTTATATTGAGCGAAGCGAACGCACGGGGATGACAACCCTTTGGTATTTTGTTTTTGATTATTGGTTTTTACACACTTACAGCTTCCTTGATACTTGCTGCCGGGTATTTAATTCCTCCCTAAAATAATAACCCCCTCCTTGTTACGGGAGGGGGTTTTATGTTTTGCCCTCAAGTAATAGCTATTTTACGTTAAACCGCGATGACTTCTTTAACTTCCGGCACTTCCTGCTTCAGGATTCTCTCGATGCTGTTTTTCAACGTCATCTTGGAATGGGGACAGCCGGCGCACGCGCCGACGAGTTTGACCTTAACAATGCCGTCTTCACCGACTTCAACCAGTTCAACGTTGCCGCCGTCACGTACAAGGTAAGGGCGGACTTTATCTAGGACATCCTTCACTTTTTCTTGCATTTTGAGCGTGACTCCTTTAGAATTTATATAAGGCTCCATTTAAATTGTATCTGTAAACGGGTATATTTGTCAAACAGGGCATTTTTCCGCATAAATCCCCTATAAGACGGCTTTTCTATTATGGTATAATTATTAAAATTAAAAAGACCTTAAAAAAAGCTTTTTTCGAGGATTGAAATGACGCCTAACGATGAAAAGTTGACAAGATATAAAGAACAGCGCAGTAAGGAAGCTATCGACCTTGCCATGCAGGCCCACTGGCAGGAGGCCGTAGCCGTCAATGAAGAGCTTATACAGAGCTTTCCGGAAGACGTGGACACCTTTAACCGCCTGGGGCGGGCCTATATGGAGCTCGGCAAGTTCGCCAAAGCTAAAGAAGCCTACAAAAACACCGTCAAACTCGAGCCTTATAACGCCATCGCCAACCGCAACCTGCGCCGCCTAAACGACCTGAAAGAAACGGCCAAGGCGCCGGTGGAGACAGATAAGGTTGAGCCGGAGCAGTTTATCGAGGAAATAGGCAAAGCGGGCGTGGTATCGCTCGCGGACCTGGCGCCAAAAGAAAAGCGCGCCCTGACCGTCGCCGGCGATAAAGCAGTTGTCAAACTGGATGGTTCTTACCTGGTGGTAGAAAACGCCCACGGCAATTACCTCGGTAAGGTAGAACCCAGGCGGGCCACCCGGCTGATAAGGTTGATGCTGGGCGGCAATAAATATTCCGCGGTTGTAGTCAAATCTACGGCGGAGGGAATGACGGTGATGATAAGGGAGACCTACCAGCACCCGTCGCAGGCCGGGAAACTTTCCTTCCCGCCGAAAGGCATGGAGGTGTTCCGCGCTTTCGGCAGCGATAGAGTATTAAAAGAGGAATCCGAAGAAGAAGATTCCGGCTATACGATAATCGGAGGGGACGAGGTGGAGGTGCTTCCGGAAGACCGGGAAACGGAAGACGACGATACAGGAAACGACGACGAATAGGAGAAACTGCAACAAATGACCACGGGCACAGTGAAGCCAGTCAACATAGAAAATGAAATGAGGAACTCTTACCTCGATTACGCGATGAGCGTTATCGTGTCGAGAGCTTTGCCGGATGTGCGGGACGGATTGAAACCGGTAGCCCGGCGCATCTTATTTACGATGAATGAAATGGGTCTCCATTTTACCGGGGCCACCCGTAAAAGCGCCCGTATCGTGGGTGATGTCATGGGTAAATATCATCCCCATGGGGATGCGTCAATTTATGATGCTATGGTGCGCCTGGCCCAGGACTTTTCCATGCGCTACCCCCTGGTTTTCGGCCAGGGCAACTTCGGCAGCATTGACGCCGACCCTCCGGCCGCCATGCGGTACACCGAGGCCAAGCTGGCGAGAATCGCCGAGGAAATGCTGGTCGACATCGAAAAAGAGACGGTCAATTTCATGCCGAACTACGATGACACCCAGCAGGAACCCACCGTTCTGCCCGCCCGGCTGCCTAACCTGCTGTTAAACGGGAGTTCCGGAATTGCCGTAGGCATGGCCACCAATATCCCGCCCCATAACCTCAATGAAATCTGCGACGCGATTGCGCTGCTTATAGATAAACCCACAGCGGACGTAGACGAATTAACCAAAATCGTCAAGGGGCCGGACTTCCCGACCGCCGGCATCATCCAGGGATATGAAGGCATCAGGAACGCTTACGCCACCGGCCACGGGAAAATAGTTTTACGCGCCAAAGCGCACATCTCCGGAATTTCTCCTACCGGAAAACGCCAGATAATCGTCAGCGAGCTGCCTTACCAGGTAAATAAGGCCGCCCTCATCGAAAACATTGCCGACCTGGTCAAAGACAAGAAAATCGACGGCATCGGCGACCTGCGCGACGAGTCCGATCGGCAGGGGATGCGCATCGTTATCGAGCTAAAGAGAGACGCCCAGCCGCAAAACGTGCTGAATAATCTCTTCAAACATACCACCATGCAGTCCTCTTTCTTCGTCAATATGCTGGCGCTGGTGGACGGAGCGCCCAAGGTCATCAGCCTTAAAGAAGCCCTGCAGCACTATATCGATTTCCGCCGGGAGGTCATCACTCGCCGTTCCAAGTACGAACTCAAGCAAGCCAAGGCAAGGGCCCACATTTTAGAGGGCTTGAGAATTGCGCTGGACAACATCGATAAGATAATCAAGACCATCCGTGAGTCCGAAACCGCCGAAACCGCCCGCAAGAACCTGATGGACCGCTTTAAGCTTTCCCAGCTCCAGGCGCAGGCCATCCTAGATATGCAGCTCCGCCGCCTGGCCTCGCTGGAAAGACAGAAGATTGAAGAAGAATACGCCGAGGTCATTAAGACTATCGCTTACCTCGAAGACCTGCTGGCCAACCCCCGCCGTATTCTGGAAGTCATCAAACAGGATGTTTCGGATTTGAAATCCAAGTACGGCGATAAGCGCCGCACCGAGATCAGCGCCCAGGGCAAGCTCGACTTCTCCGAGGAAGACCTTATCCCACACGAGCGAGTAGTGGTAACATTAAGCACCCGCGGCTTCATTAAGAGAATCCCTTCAAAGCAATACGCTTTACAGCACCGCGGCGGCAAAGGCATCATCGGGCAGGTGACGAGGGAAGAAGATGCCGTGATGATACTGACGGTGGCGGACACGCATGACGACCTCTACTTCTTCACCGATAAAGGCAAGGTGTTCTACCTCAAATGCCACGAGATCCCGGCCGGCAGCAGCCGCACTTCCAAGGGCCTGGCCATCATCAACCTGCTCTCGATTGCCAACGAGGAGAAAGTGACCGCCATGGTTGCCACGACCGGCCTGATGCCGGGGACCAATATGGTGATGGCGACCAAGCTCGGCGAAGTAAAAAAGACCACCGTCGAGAAATTCACCCAGGTACGCAGCAGCGGCCTTATCGCGATGGACCTGGCGCCCGACGATGAACTCGTGTCCGTCTGCCTTGCCAAAGACAAGGACGATGTGCTCATGGTGACCCGCAAAGGCCAGTCCATCCGCTTCGAGGTATCGACCTTAAGAGCGGCTTCGCGGACTTCCGGCGGCGTGCGCGGCATGAAAGTAGCCGACGGCGACGGCGTTATCGGCATGGATAAAATCACTAAAGACGGCTATGTCCTTGTCGTCACGAAAAACGGCTATGGTAAAGTAACGCCGGTCGACCAGTATCCGCACCAGAACCGCGCCGGCAGCGGCGTCAGGACCTTCAAGATTGTCGATAAGACCGGCGATGTTACCGCTTTCAGAGTGGTGACGCCGGAGTGGCAGGTCATGCTGGTCTCCGCGGAGGGCATGATGACCCGCACCCCGGTGAAAGAAGAAGACCCGCGCCACGGCATTACCACCCAGGGCCGCAGCACCCAGGGCGTACGCGTCATGACGCTGGACGAAGGGGACAAGCTGGTAGCCATCACTGCCTTTGAGGAAGTTAAAGAAGACAAATAACTTGTATTAGGGGTTAGTGGATAAGGAATAGGAAGTAGTAAAAAGATTTAAGTTCGAAGAGGGGGCGTAAAAACCCCCTCTTTTTTTATTATATGTCAGAATGACATATTCACTTCGTTCAGTGTAAACTCCGGAAAGAATCGTTTAAGACTTTCAAATATCTGTGTCCTTATTAATGGATTCCAGCCTTCGTTGAATTGACAATATGACAAACTGCGTTAATGCGCATTTGCGCAAAAGCTCAAAGGCGAATAGTCCCAAATCCGCCTCTGCTCCTCCTTTTGCAAAGGAGGATGAAGTAACGAGGTAGACATTAATCTGTGTTTTAGGGGACAACATCGTCTCCCTTAGTAAAAGGGAGATGTAGAGAAGGATTGGGGATGGGCCGGGGCTTTTGAATTTGTTTAGTATTTAGAGTTTTTCCCTTTACAGATTTCCGAAAGCTCCAGCCCGCAGGCGTTGCAGGCGCCCGTCCGGCAGTCCCCGGTAGCTTCACCGGATTGCGCTTTAAGATATTCTTTTTTTAAAAATGTTTCCGAGACACCCGCATCTATAAAAGACCACGGCAATATCTCGTCCAGGGAACGCTGGCGGCTGGCATAAAAATGCGGGTCTATGCCGCATTCGGTAAAAGCTTTGAGCCATTTATCGTGCGTATAAAGCTCCGACCAGGCATCGAACTTGCAGCCGAGCTCCCAGGCCCGCTTGATAACTTTACCGGTACGGCGGTCGCCGCGGGAGATGGCCGCTTCAAGCAGGCTGACATTCGGGTCGTGCCAGGAAAGCCGGACGCCCTTTGCCTGTAAGCCGTTTTGTAATATTTCCTGTTTGGCCCGCAGCGAGGATTCGCTTTCCTGGGCGCACCACTGGAAGGGGGTGTGGGGCTTGGGGACAAAGGTGGAAACGCTGATTCTTATCATCGGCTTACGTCCGCCGGCTTTTTTGCCTTCCTCCCGCACCTTTTCCACCAGGGAGACGATGCCTGCGACGTCCTCATTCGTCTCGGTAGGCAGGCCGACCATAAAGTAAAGCTTAAAGCTCGTCCAGCCGCGCTCGAAGGCGGTGCCGGCGGTCTTAAGCAGGTATTCGTCGGTGATATTTTTATTGATGGCGCGGCGCAGCCTTTCGCTGCCGGCCTCCGGCGCGAAGGTCAGGCCGGTGCGGTTCTTGGTCGGCAGGGAGCCGACAAGGTTGATGGAAAACTCGTCGAGGCGGAGGCTGGGGAGGGATATCGTCAGGCCGGGGTAGCGTTCGGTCATTTTCGCTACCAGCTTATCGACATCGGAATAATCGGTGGTATTAAGCGAAAGCAAAGATATCTCGTCATAGCCGCAATTGGCGATGATATCTCCGGCTGCTTTAATGATTTCCTCGTGGGAGCGCTCGCGGACCGGGCGGTAAATCATGCCCGCCTGGCAAAAGCGGCAGCCCCGGCTGCAGCCCCGCTGCACCTCGACGGCGCCCCGGTCATGAATGACCTCCACAAACGGTACAATCGATTTTACGGGGGGTGGTGGGAGTTTTGGGACTACCAGCCTTATCACGTTAGCCAGGGCCTCCACAGCGGTTGGTTTGAAGCTTTTTATCAGGCCGTCTTTATCGTATTCGACTTTATACAGGCTTGGGACATAGACGCCGGGGATTGACGCCAGCCGCCTTAAGAGCTTCTGTTTCCCCTCCCCGCTCATGGTGAGCCTGTCGGACCATTTTCCCTGACGGTAAACATCGATAAGTTGCAGGATGACCTCTTCACCATCGCCGATAACAAAGGCGTCGATAAAGTCCGCCATCGGTTCCGGATTTAGCGTGCAGGTCCCTCCGGCGATAATCAGCGGATGGGCTTCGCCGCGCTCGGCTGCCAGGACCGGAATACCGGCTAAATCCAGCATGTTCAGGACGTTAGTGTAAGACAGCTCGTAGCCCAGGGAAAACCCGATAATATCGAAATCTTTAAGCGCACGCTTGTTTTCCAGGGAGGTAAGCGGTATCTTGTTTTCCCGCATCGTCGCTTCCATATCCACCCACGGCGCGAAGGCCCGCTCCGCCAGGACGTCCGCCTGGTTATTGAGGATTTCGTAGAGAATATGCACCGCCATGTTGGACATGCCCACCTCATAAGTGTCCGGGTATGTCAGGGCAAACTTGATGGGGGTGCTGTCCCAGTCTTTAATAATGCTGTTCCATTCCCCGCCGGTATAGCGGGCAGGGCGGAGCACTTTATGCAGGATTTCATGCGTCAGCAAAATAGGCCTCCAGCTTTAAATTATAGGGGTTGGGGAGGGAAGTAACAAGGGAAAAGGAGGAAAGATCAAATAATCAAGCAAGAATTAACTTAAATCTCAAAACGCAAAGCTCAAAGCCACAACTTAAAACTAAAAGCTGATTTTCGATTTGCTAAGTTTTGACTTTTGAGTTATCATCGTAACCTGTATCTTGGTTATTGAGTATTCCGTCAGGAAATGATATAAATATTTTATTTTTTTCTGCTCGTATGTAATAACTATTACACTTCTCTTTAGATAGCATTCGTCTATAGGAGTATTTTTTTGTCTATAGAGAATGAAGAAGTTATCCGCTGCGAACAGCTGACCAAGGTGTATCCGGGCAATATCACGGCTGTTGACCACCTGGATATGACCGTCAGGTGCGGCGAGATATTCGGGTTGCTGGGGCCCAACGGCGCCGGTAAAACAACGACCATCGGCATGCTGACCACGCTGGTAACCCCGACGGGCGGCAAAGCATTCGTCGCCGGGTACGATGTGGAAAAGCACCCAACCATGGTTAAGCAGATAATCGGCGCCGTATCGCAGTCCAATAACCTTGACCGGGCTTTATCGGTCTGGGAAAATCTCTATTACCACGGCCGGTTCTTCGGCTTGAGCGCCAAGGAAAGCCGAGCCGCCGCCGATAAGATGCTGGTGGAATTCCGCCTGACCGAGCGGGCCAAAGCCGATGTCGGGGAAATTTCCGGCGGCATGGCGCGGCGGCTGCAGGTAGCCCGGGCGTTGTTACATATACCTTCTGTACTCTTCTTAGATGAGCCTACCGCCGGGCTTGACCCGCAAAGCCGCATCGCCCTCTGGGAAATCCTGGGAAAGCTTCATTCGGAAGGGCAGACCATCCTGTTAACGACGCATAACATGGAAGAGGCCGATACCGTCTGCGAGCGGCTGGCTATCATGGACCACGGCAAGATACTGGCGATGGACTCCCCGCAGCATTTGAAAGACACTATCGGGGCGGACAGCATCGTGACGATATCATCCCACGGCAATCTCGATGCGCTGGAAAATCTCCTGAAAAGCCGTGTCGAGGGGGCGGTTAACACCCGCCGCGTAGACGGCAGCATACAGCTCCAGGTAAAAGGCCGGGAAGGCGTTTTGCCCCGGGTAGTCAATGTCGCCGAAAAGGAAGGGTTCGATATCACTGACCTTTCGGTCGCCGAGCCGACGCTGGAGACTGTTTTTATCAATTTAACGGGAAAGGAGCTGCGTGACTGATGAGTACGGCCGCAATCACAACAAATCAAAAATTACCGGCCTGTAAAAAATCCGCTGTTGCCGCCAGTTCCACCGCTTTCGGGGCGCTTTTGCTGCGGGACCTGACGGTATTAAGAAAAAGCCTGGGGGTCTTTATCGCCCGCACGATTGTACAACCTTTTTTACTGGTCTTCGTTTTCCTTTATGTCTTTCCAAAAATAGGGGAAGGTGTCGGCGGGGGCACTTCCGGCGGGCTTTCCGCTTTTGCTACCGTGCTGGTGGCCGGCGTGGTCGGTCTTTCCACCATGTTCCAGGGGATACAGGCGGTCGCTTTGCCGCTGGCGACCGAGTTCGGTTTTACCAAAGAAATCGAAGACCGCGTCCTGGCGCCGCTGCCCATCTCCATGGTCGCGATGGGTAAAGTCCTTTCCGGGGCGATACAGGGCATCATCGCGGCGGTCATCGTTTTCCCCATCGCCGCGGTCATTCACGCGCCGGGCATCCATCCTACCCTGACGGTCACCTGGTGGAAATTACTAACCATGTTGCCGCTGACCGCCATCATGACATCCGGCCTGGGCCTCTGGCTGGGTACGGCGTTCGAGCCGCGCAATATCAGCTTCATGTTCGGGTTTATTATCCTGCCCCTCACTTTCCTCGGCGGGACATATTATCCCTGGACCCAGCTTGCGGCGATAAAAGTAGGCGGTTTCCCCTGGCTGCAGGCGCTGGTCTGCATCAATCCCCTCATTTACGTAACGGAAGGTTTCCGCGCCTCTTTAACTACGCTCAACCACATGCACCTCTATGTCGTTTATCCGGTGCTCATTGGTTTTTGCGTATTTTTCCTCTGGATAGGCACGCGGAACTTCTATAAACGGGTGTTGAGTTAAAAACCGGCGTGTGTAAGTAATTTTCACCTGTATCCGACCCCACCCTCGTAATCTCCCTCCCCGCTGGCAAGAAGGGAGACAATCTATATGGCTGATTCAGTATTATTTTTTGCTTCTTCTTTTCCAGTGGGGAGAGATCAGGAGGAGAGGTTGGTACCCTACATCAACTCCTGCATCAAATCCTCAACTTTATTCGGCTCAATCGGCTGCCTGACCAGCGGCCCGGCCTTAAGCTGGGGTAAAGTATCCTCGTAAAGCGGGCGGTCCTGTCTATAAATAATGCCTATCGGGATTCTATCGCCCCACTCCGCCGCTTTCTTAAAAGCCGCCGCTTTATCGGTTGGGTCATAGCCTTCCGCCTCCACTTTATAGACGCGTTTCCGGTACCAGGCGAAGGTGTTGACATGGTTGAAGGAGACGCAGTTCTGGAGAATATCTAACAGGGCAAAACCCTTATGCTGTACCGCCGCCTTAACGAGTTCCGCCAGGTGGTTGGGGTCGCCGGAAAAGCCGCGCGCCAAAAAGGAGACATCGGAAGCTAAAGCCAGCATTAGGGGGTTAAGCGGCTCGATGGCGCCCAGCGGTGTGGTTTTGGTGACGAAACCGGCGTCGGAGGTCGGGGAAGCCTGCCCTTTGGTAAGGCCGTAGACCTGGTTGTTATGTACGATATAAGTAATATTAACATTGCGGCGCATGGCGGCCAGCAAATGCTGCACACCCTCGCCGTAAGCCCCGCCGTCGCCGTCAATACCGATAACAGTCAACTCCGGGTTGGCGATTTTTATGCCGGCAGCCGCCGGCAGCGTGCGCCCGTGCAGGCCGTTGAAAACATTGCCTTTGGTATAATGCGGTAATTTAGGCGCCTGCCCGATGCCGGAAACGAAGCAGACCTGCTGCGGGTGCAGGTTCAGGTCCACCAGGGCTTTTTTCACTGCGGTACAGGATACCGAAGTTGCCGCACCCCGGGCACCAGGCGTTCTCAAGCGTGGACTCGTACTCTTTTAAATTTACCGGCTCAACTGCGATAGCCATTAGGCAACCTCCTCGCGTACGCGGTCGTAGATTTCCCGGGGGGAGAAGGGACGTCCGTCATATTTCAGGACCGACCGGTCGATGGTATGTCCCGTTTCGCGCCGGATAAGGCCGGCAAGCTGTGACGTGGCGTTGTTTTCAATGACGATGTTTTTTCCGGCGCTGTCCAGGGCATCGATGGTCTCTTCTGACGGGAAGGGCCAGAGCTGGTTGAAATGGAGCGTATTGACCGGCGCGCCGTCTTCTTCGAATAGCTTCGCAGCTTCTCTTATCGCGCCGTAGGTGCTACCCCACCCGATGAGCGTTATCTGCGCCTGGTAGGACTGGTGGAACTCCGGCGGGATGACTTCATTTTTAAGCCCCTCCATCTTTCGCATCCGCTTTTCCACTTGGGCATTGCGGGAGGCGGAATCTTCTATCATGTGGCCTTCTTCATTGTGCGCATCGGAGTCCGTGACCACTAAGGCCTTCCCCTGCCCCGGCAGAGCCCGGGGAGAAACGCCGGAAGCTGTTACGAGGTGCCGTTTATATTCAGATGTCTTGTTGATTTCAACATCGGTAAGCATCGGCCCGCGTTCAATTTTCACTTTCGATACATCGAACTTATCCACCGTCAGGTAGGATGATGCGAGATACTGGTCGGTAAGAATGAGGACCGGCGTCTGGTATTTTTCCGCCATGTTGAAAGCCTTCACCGTTACGTCGAAAGCGTCCGCCGCCGATTTTGGAGCGAATACCGCGCGCGGAAACTCGCCGTGACCGGCGTGGATGGCGTACATTAACTCACCTTGTTCCGTCCGTGTCGGAAGCCCGGTAGAAGGCCCGGCGCGCTGCCCCAACACAATGACCACCGGCGTTTCCGTCTGACCCAGCAAAGATAAACCTTCGACCATCAAGTCGAAGCCGCCGCCGGAAGTGGCAACCATCGCCCTTAGACCGGCAAAACCCGCCCCGGCCGCCATATTGATAGCGGAGATTTCATCTTCCGTATGGACCATGACACAGCCGCGGCTGCGGCCTTTGTCCGCCATGTATTCCAAAATCCCGCTGGTCGGCGTCATCGGATAGCCGGCCACGAATTTACAGCCGGCGGCCAGGGCTCCCAGGCAGAGGGCGTCGTTGGCGGTCAGGAGCATCATCTTATTTTCCGTTTTATGAGATTCCAACCTGGGGAACGCAAAGTTTTTGCCGTTTTCCTGGGCGTATTTGTAACCGGCCCGGGCAGCATCGATATTGGCTTTAACGACATCCTCGCCGTGGCGGGCGAAATCTTCCCGCAACACGTCCACCAGGATATCGAAATCGTATTCCGCCAGGCCGAAAGCCGCACCGGTGGCGACCGTGTTGGACATCAATTTATTCTGGGCGGTCTCCTGGGCGATGCGCGTAAAAGGAATGCTAAACTGCCGCTGACCCCCACCGTCCGCCTTGAATTGTTCGCCGTCATAGATAATGACGCCTTCCGGCTTCAGCTCATTTTCATGAAGGTCAATGGTCTCTTTATTCAGAGCGATGAGGACGTCCAGCGGTACGGAAAGGGTCTGTACTTCTTCCCGTTCCGCGCGGATGCGGAAAAAGCTGTGACCGCCCCGCACCCGGCTTTCATAGTCCTGGTCGGCAAAAACATGAAATCCGCCGCGCGTTAAAGCCTTGGAAACTACCGCGCCGACAGACTGGACCCCCTGTCCCGCTTCCCCTCCCGCCATAATGTTAATTCCGGTTGCCATTTTGCTACCTCCCGATATCTGTTTGAAGAACAAACAACCGATTTTACCTGAATTATAGCTATAGGGCAAAGCCAATACTGTAATTTTTGTCACGTTTTGATAGCGATTAGGGGTTAGGGGTGAGTGAATAGTGAATAGGGAAAACTATAAACACTAAATAAGTCCGAAATACGAACCTCCTCCCTTCACCATTGGAGATGATATTTTTCCTTAAACCCTGTGCCCTACTCCCTAAACCTGTTATAAGAATATTGGTGATGAAGCTCACCCGGGGATGAAACCCCAAAAAGCCTGTTTGGCTGATAGCCTCTACTGGAAATGGTAGGGGCTTTTTTATTAATACAAAGATAAATAGAGGGAAGCAGTGGTTTCAGAAATAAAAAAGAAGAATTACTTAAAATTTGATGACTCTTTAAAGAAAGAAGCCGTAACGTACATTGAAAGATGTCATCTGGAAGACGGAGGTTACTTTTTTGCGCGTGTCCCGCCTTCAAGCGGCCTGGATACTTATTTTGCCGTAAAAAGTCTCTCTCTCCTGGGAGTTCCGCAAAATAAACCTGAAACCATTGCGGATTTCTTTTTAAACCAGTATCGAGACGGAGCGCTTACAGGCACTACGGCCATTTTTTCGAGCGTGGAAACACTATCTGAACTCGGCAAGCTGACCGGTGATCTAAAAAAATACGCAAAACAGCAAATTATACCTTTACAGAATAAAGCCGGCGGCTTCGGCGCTCTTGAAAATATCGATATCGAAGTATCGTCAGAACTGCAAGAGACCTACAGAGCAATCAATGTCCTGAAGACCATCGGCGCCGAGTACGATAAGCGTAAGGTAACCGATTTTGTTCTTGGCGATTTGAACAGCGACGGGGGATTTGGAAGGGTTGGCCGTTCGACACTAGCTTCAACTTATTATGCCACTGAAATCCTCAAATTATCAGGTTACGATATGAATAAACTTACTGGTACACGTGAATACCTGAGGAAGATAGAGCGGAACTGGCAGGTGGAATTTATTGAAGATATCTACTGGTTAGTATCCGGTCTTGCCAACCTCGGTGAAAAAGCAAAACTGCCGGATAAAATAGTAAATTTCGTGACGGAGTGCCGTAGAACCAATGGAGGTTTTTCACGGGCAACGGAAATAGGTATTCCAACGCTTGAATACACCTTTTATGCGCTGTCAATTCTAAAGGAAATCGTATTATTGTGAATGCCTTGAAAATATTAGAGAAAGGCGTAAAGTACTTTTACCTAGAGTCACAAGACATATTAGCTATGAAATATTTAAACTGATATAATATCTTCTGAAATCATAAAGAAAGCGAATGGGGAGAAATGGAAGAAACGACAGCACTCCGGATAAAAGAAGCGGCGGAAAAAGTAAAGGAAAATGTCGAGCGCGTCATCGTCGGCAAAGGTGAAGTCGTGGAGTTGGCGATAACCGCTCTTTTATGCGAAGGACATATCCTGCTGGAAGACGTCCCGGGGCTCGGCAAGACCGTCTTGGCCAAGTGCCTGGCAAAATCGCTGGGCTGCACCTTCCGGCGCATCCAGTGCACGCCCGACCTGCTGCCTTCC
This sequence comes from uncultured Chloroflexia bacterium, assembly GCA_963796365.1. Lineage (GTDB taxonomy): Bacteria > Chloroflexota > Dehalococcoidia > Dehalococcoidales > RBG-16-60-22 > RBG-13-51-18. The sequence goes on along the minus strand of CAWCLJ010000004.1, from coordinate 1,068,245 downwards.
GATATCACCGGCACCTATATTTTCAACCAGAAAACGGCGGACTTCGAATACCGCCCCGGCCCCATCATGTCCCAGATTGTCCTGGCGGATGAAATTAACCGCGCCACCCCGCGTACGCAATCGGCGCTGCTCGAGGCGATGCAGGAACGGCAGGTCACCACAGAAGGCGAGACCCGCGCGCTGCCCCGCCCCTTCCTCGTCATGGCCACCCAGAACCCCATCGAACTGGAAGGTACTTTCCCCCTCCCGGAAGCCCAGCTTGACCGCTTTATCATGAAAATCCAGATAGGTTATCCTTCCATCGAGGACGACCGCAAAATCCTGGAACGATTCCGCGAACAGGACCCGCTGGAAGAACTGCAAGTTGTCCTTACCGCCGCGGAACTGCTGAAAATGCAGAAGGAATGCCGCGGCATCCATATAGCACCGGATGTGGAAGAATATATTATCAACCTGGTCCATGCCACCCGCCAGCACCCGGCCGTCGAGCTTGGGGCAAGCCCCCGGGCGATGCTCGCCCTGTACAATGCCGCCCAGGCTTATGCCGCTCTCAAGGGCCGCACCTTCGTGACCCCCGACGATATCAAATACCTGATGACCCCCGTCCTGATTCACCGCATTATCCCCAAGAGCGAAAGCCGGCTGCGCGGGCAGAAAGCGGACCAGACTTTAAAGGAAATCAAGGAATCCGTCTTCGTGCCCGTAGAAGATGTGGGCACGGCAGGTGCGGAGTAAAACATGCGCGGCGATTACTGGCTGGCACTGTCCGTTATTTTATTAATCATCAGCCTGATTATGCGACAGGTGCCGCTGGCGCTGGTGGCAGTGCTCTTTCTTTTTACCGGCGGTGTCTCCCGCCTCTGGAACAAATATTGCCTGACGCGTGTCGAATACAAACGCCGCTTGAGCCACAACCAGGTGTTCTTCGGCGATGAAATTATTTATGAGATGGAAGTGGCCAACCGCAAGCCCCTGCCCCTGGCCTGGCTCCGTGTCGAGGATGAGCTGCCGGAAAGAGTGACCCTGTTGAAGGGCAAAGCTTCACACAACCTTGAAGACCGTGTGACGCTCGATAATATCTTTCCCATCGGCATGTACCGGCGGGTAAAGCGCCGCTTCCCCATGAAATGCTCGGAGCGCGGCGTCTTTTTCTTCGGGCCGACCCGCATCCGTTCCGGCGACCTTTTCGGCTTTTTCCGCAAAGAGCAAACTATTGATAAACTCGACTTTCTTCTTGTTTACCCGAGACTGGTGCCGCTGGAAAGCCTGGGCATTTCTTCACAGCAGCTTTTCGGGGATATTAGATTAAAACAGCACCTTTTCCAGGACCCGGTACTGACCGCCGGTGTCCGGGAATACCTTTCCGGCGACAGCCTCAAGCACATTCACTGGAAGAGCACGGCGCGCCTGGGCAGACTGCAGACCAAGATTTATGAACCTACCACGACGATCGATATCAGCATTTTCCTGGACGTGCGCACTTTAAAAGCGCCGCTCTGGGGCAGCAGCTACCAGCTCCAGGAATTGGGCATTATCACGGCCGCTTCCATTTCCGAATACGCCTTGAAAGCCGGGTTCCGTGTGGGGCTTTACGTCAACCAGGTAACGCGCTTTTCCCAGGGCATGCTGACCGTTCCACCCTCCCGCCACCCCGACCAGCTTGAGCACATCCTCGAAGGACTGGCGCAATTGCACCAGGTGGAAACGGCGCCGATGGTCCGCTACGTCCGCCAGGAAGCTAAAAGTCTGCCGTGGGGCAGCACGATATTACTTATTTCCGCCCAGCCGGATGAAGCTTTAATCGGCAACCTGCTCGACCTCAAGAGAATGGGCCGCGGCGTGACGCTCGTTACCATCGGCGCGAAAAAGGAAGTCATGGACAACTTAAATACCGGGCGCATGCCCGTCTTTAACGTTAGCGATGAATTTGCCTGGGACGTAGTTAAAAAAATAGGGTTGGATAAGGTGGAAAGGTAGCTACTATTAGTCATTAGCGGTTAGCCCCCAACCCCTTTTCCCAGGCTAAACGCCATCAGCTAACTGTTGACAGCCAAAATAATCGAGAAACAAAAAATGACAACAGTGACGCAGAAAATAAGAAGCACGGACTGGCTGGCCACGGTCTTTTATCCGCTGGCGGTCATCCTCATGGAGTCATTCTGGGTCGCTCCGTGGCTGGGATGGATAGGGAACTGGACGTTCTGGCGCGTACAGCGGCCGGTGTTAAGCCTGGCGGCCGTCGTCATCGTGCTGGCGGTTTCCGTGATTGCAACCCGCATCTTTACCCGCCCGGAACTGCCGATGAAATGGATACAGTCCATCATCATCGGCCTCGGCATTGTGACGATGCTGCTGGTACTGGGAGTGGAGTACCGGGACGGCTATACGTTCTTCAGCGGCGCCTGGTTCGCACATACCGGCAAAGTACTGGGAGAGACATTCAGCAGCCCGAGTACTATTGTCACGGCGCTGCTGGCAATTATATATCTCTGGTGGCGCGGCATCATGCTCGGCCAGTCCACCAGTTATTTCAAAGATATATACCGGTCTTTCATTCTCGGCATGTCTGCCTTAATCCTGCTAATCATCATCTGGCGCCTAAGCTCATCGGTCGCAGCCATCGCCTCGCCGGGTTCAGGTCTGGGGCTTAACGTTATCGCTTTCTTCTTCTTCGGCCTATTGGCCATCGCTATCTGCCACCTGTATGTTATGCGCTCCACGATGCCGAAGGAAGACGCCAAATTGACCTCCGTCTGGCGCTGGATGCCGGTGACGCTGGGGGTTATCGGCGGGATGGTGCTGATAGGCTTTTTAATCGCCTCCGTCTTCTCCCCGGATATGATGGCGAGCATCAGCCACGGCCTGCAGGTCGTAGCCGGTTTTCTGGGAAAACTCATCAGTTATATCCTGACCCCGATCGTTTACCTTTTCCAGGGCATTGCCTGGTTGATTTTGTGGATTATAAAGCATATAAGCAGCCAGTCCAGCAGCAATTCCATCAACTTTACCAACGGGCAGCCGAATTTCGGGGAAGTGACGACTAAAGGCCTGCCGTCCTGGGTGACCGAGGTCGCCAAGATAACCGGCATCATCATTATAGTCGGCTTGATTCTTTTCATTATGGCACGGTCAATCGCCAGGTACCGTGCCCGCAAAGCTTTGGAGGAGATGGACGAGGTGAACGAGTCCCTATTCAGCTGGAAGGGTTTCCGGGACGACCTGAAACAGTGGCTTAATTCACTGGGGCAGCGGTTCCAGCGTAAAGCCAAGCCAATCGATACGTTCGACCCCAACGCTCCGGGCCGGCTGGATATCCGCGAGATTTTCCGGCACATCCAGTGGGAGGGGCAGCAGTCCGGGATAACGCGTTACCGCCATGAGACCGCCGCCGAGTATGCTTACCGCCTGGAACGCGCTGTGCCGAACAGTGTGGAAACGATAGGCGTCGTGAAAGAGTCAGTCAGCGGGATAAAGGACATGTACGAGACCGTACGCTACGGGGAGACCGCCCTTCCGGAGCCGCACGTTGACCAGGCGAACGGATGGTGGCAGACCATCAAGACAATGATGCGGAAACTTCGCGGCGAATAACCAATAACCAAGAAACAAGCGCCAAACAATTATCAAATGCCAAATCTCAATAACCAAACGTTTAAATATTGTTTATTGGAAATTGGAGATTGTTTGTAATTTGTATCTTGTATCTTGTTTCTTTCCCCCTTTTCCCCTAATCCTCTTCTCCTCTTTTCATCTTGCGCTTCGGCGTCATCATCAGCACCGGAATACCGGCATGTTTCAGGATGAAATCCGCCGTACTCCCCAGCACCTCGCGGAGACCGGAATGGCCGTGCATGGCGAGGGCTATCATCGTCACCCCGTTGTCCTGGGCGTATTGTAAAATCAGCGGCCCGGGCGCGCCTTCCTGCACGACGATTTCCACATCGACGCCTTTGTCCCGCAGCGGTTTAGCTTTTCCATCCAGGTAACGCGGCGCGTCTTTCAGGGCTTGTTTAAAATCTTTAAGCATCCGGCCGGTCTGGAATGGGGCCAGCTCTCCGCCGGGGATGCCTACGCCAACATCCACGACCGGCGCGTCCAGTACTCTCATGAAAACGACCTTGGAAAAATGACGGCCTTCTTCAGTGATATAAGGCAGAATTTCTTCCGCTAAAGGGGAACCATCCAGGCAGACCAGGACTTTCTCGAACATGGCAGTAACCTCCTCCGCAGCGCGGTCATACCTTAAGGTTAGCACAAGATGAAGAGGGAGGGAAGAGGAAACAGCACATTAATTGTTAAGAAAATTGATAATCGCGGCGGTCTTTGCCATAATGGAACCAAATATGTTTTTAATATCTTTTCGCTACTCACTGTTTGTATTCATTGCGGTTACCGGCATTTTACAGGCGGCAAGCAGCTACAATAATCTTCAAGGGTTATCTTTTTTTAAAAAAAAGCTTACCGGTTACCTCTTTGCGGTGCTGACGACCGGCGGCGCGCTAACCGCCTTTTTTACCTGGAATTACTGGCTGCCCACCGGTATTATTCAAGGGAGCCAGCAATTTGCGCTGTTTATCCTGTCAACTTTATTGGCGCTGATTTTTACCCTCGCGGTTTCTTCCGCGGTAAAACATTCCAATTTCAAGCTCGTGATATCTCCAACGGAAGGTATCGAATCGTTAAAAAATACAACGATTTTCCGCATTTGGCGGAAAAAAGTCCGAAAAGAAAGCCATGTCTGATTACACTCTTTTTACCTATATCAACGGGCTGGCAGGTAAAGTGCCGGCAATTGATGAATTTTTCAAGGGCGTCTCCAACGACTATTTCTCGATAATTACCGCCTGCTTAATGATGATATGGCTTTGGTTTGCGACACGGGACGCGGCACGGCGCGAACAAATCCAGCGGGCGGTTATCGCCACGGCGATTAGCGTGGGATTCGCGAGTGCCGTAGTTGCCATCATCAATCATTTTTATTTCCGCCCCCGCCCGTTTAACGTAAATTCCGCTTATACAGTACACCTCCTTTTCTACCGGCCGACCGATTCATCTTTTCCCTCCAACTTGGCTTCCGTGCTTTTTGCTTTCGTCATACCGGTGTTTTTAAAAAATAAAAAGGCCGGCACATTTTTGCTGGCATTGGCTATTATCAGCAGCTTCGGGAGGATATATATCGGGGTGCATTACCCGCTGGATGTTGCCGCCGGCGCGGCTATCGGTATCACAGCAGGTTTCCTGGCTTTAGGCGCCAGCCGTTTGATAAAACCGCTGATAGACTATATTCTGATGCTTTTACAACGTATTTGCCTGGCTTGATATAAACTTTAATAAATAACCTTTACACCTATTCCTTTCTCCCTAACCTCCAATTCGCTTTTACCCGATATATCGCGTTATAATACTACCAATTATCATTTTCAGGAGCTTAATATTATGCCGGAATACGGTTATGCCGGGCAGATCCTCAAGGTTGACCTTTCCAGCGGCAAAGCGGAAAAGCAACCAAGCAAACCCTATACGGACAGGTTCATCGGCGGGCACGGGCTGGCAGCCAGGCTTTTCTGGGAACTGGTCCCCCCGAAAGCAAAGTACGCCGACCCGGAGAACGCCATCATCGCGGCGAACGGGCCGGTCTGCGGCTTCTCCGGATTTGCCGGTTCCCGCTGGAAACTCTGCTCCAAGACGCCTTTCCGCGAGCCGGAATCGTTTTCTTACGCCAACCTGGGCGATAAATGGGGCACCATTTTAAAGTATGCCGGCTTCGATGCCCTGGCAGTCACGGGCAAAGCGGACAAGCTAGTTTATTTATATATTCATGATGATAAAGTAGAAATCAAAGACGCCTCTCAATTTCGCGGCAAGACCGCTTTTGAGACCATCGATGCCCTGAAAGCGGAACTTGGCAGCGGCATCGGCGTGCTGGCAGCGGGCCCGGCCGGGGAGAACGAGGTGCGCTTTGCCACGGTCGGGGCGGAGGGAGGAGCGGTCGGTTCCGGCGGCATGGGCGCGGTCTTCGGGGCGAAGAAGCTCAAAGCCATCGCGGTGGCCGGGGACAAACACCCTGTCGCCGCCGATCCGGAACAACTGCGTAAAGTGGCGGAGGCCATGTTGACCTACCGTCCCAAGGAACGGATGCCGGGGATATGGGGGCTGAAAGATTTTACCCATCCCAGCGCCTGCTCCGGCTGCGGCATCGGCTGCTCCAGGGAGATTTATACCCTCATCAAGGGAGGGAGGCATTACCGCACTCTTTGCCAGTCATCGGTCTTTTACCAGGCATGGGTTTCCAGGTATTTTAAAAGAGACGAAGGACAGCGTTACCTGGCCACCCGCCTCTGCGACGGCCACGGGCTGGATTCCACGGTTGTCCAGAGCGTCATCGAGATCCTGGAGGCCAGCTTCCTGGAAAACCTTGTCACCGAAGAACAGACAGGACTGCCTCTATCAAAAATCGGCACCGCTGAATTTATCGAAGCACTCATCAATAAAATAGCTTTTAAAGAAGGTTACGGCGAATTGATGGCGCTGGGCACGGCTGCGCTGGCGGCGAAAATCGGGCCGAAAGCCGTGGAGAAGCTTCATTTATTCATCTCCACGCAGGCCAACGATAAGAAAGATTACGACCCGCGGATGCTGATCACCGCCGGACTTTTTTACGCTACCGAACCGCGGCGGCCCATCATGCAGCTCCACGAGGTAGTGATGCCGGTGATGATGTGGAACGGTATGCCCGGCGACACACCCGGGAGGATGTTCCCGACGGACAAACTCCGGAAATTCGCCGAGGCTGCTTGGGGCAGTGAGGCGGCGGCGGACTTTTCCACTTATGAAGGCAAGGCGCTGGCGGCGAAAAAAGTGCAGGACCACGCGATGGTCAAGGAAAGCATGGTCACCTGCGACCTGGGCTGGATGTCCGCCCGGCTTACCCACGTGCTCAACCGCGCGGAAACAGTAGCGGAAAGCCATATTTACTCCGCCATCACCGGCCATAAAATAGATGAATTCGAGATGGACAAAATCGGCGAGAGGATATTGAACCAGCAGCGGGCGATTTTTCTCCGTCACGGGTGGCAGGGCCGGAAAGACGATGTATTACTCGATTACTTCTTCACTAAACCGTTGCAAAAAGGCGAGCTATTCTTCAACCCGAACGCCAAGGTGCCGGGCAAAGACGGCGCGGCGGTGTCCAGGGTTGGCGCTACGCTGGACCGCGGTAAATTCGAGCAGATGAAAACGGACTATTACGGCTACCGCGGGTGGGATACCGCGACAGGCTACCCGACAAAAGCCAAATTGAAAGAATTAGGGCTGGATGATGTGGCGGTAGAGCTGGGGAGGCGGGAACTGGTTAAATAACAGGACAAATAGAAAACGCCGGCTTTTCAGGGCCGGCGTCTTAAAGCAAACCGGAAGACTGCGTCAAATACTGTTTAGTATTCGACAAAGACTTTTACTTTTTGCCCGTGGCCGCTTTCCACATCCACCGTCATATCCCCCAGGGCTTCGATAAGCTCTTCCAGGTCTTCCGGTTTAATATTCCTAACATCAAAGTTGATGCCTTTTTCATGAAGGGCGTCATTGGCTTTGTTCAGGGCATCCGGCGGTATTAACGCCGTCATCTTGAGCCCGGCCCTTATCAAGGACATCGGGACGCGGACATTAACGCGGTCGCCGTATTTCGGGTCGTCAACATTCTCGCCGGGGGTAACGGTCACCCGAAGATATTTCGGCTTCAGTTTTGTCGCCACGCCCTGCAATCCCGGGCCCGGGTCATCATTATGGCCGGTTTTTCCCATCCCCTCGCCGGAATGCCCGGTATTATCATCTTTCTTGCCGGTTTCCGCATCCACGGCGTTGAGCAGTTTATAAGCATCATCCGCGCCGATACGGCCCTGGGCCAGCATTTCCAGAATTTTCTTCTTACTTTCGGTCATTTTATTTTCCTCCTGCCCCTTTTCTTAAATCACGGACACGATCACATGGTCGCGTGAGTTTTGTACATTTATTTCCAGGCCCTTCATCGCCCAGGCGGACACTATGACGGCCCACAGCCCGAATACCGTTAATCTGACATATCTTTCAGCACCGGCCATCAGCATAATGATAAAGATGAGTATCACCAGCGGGGAAAGGGCGATAACTACCGCCAGTGCTATCAGGGCAATGAGGACCAGCGGTATCCAGATGCCAAAATCGGTCTTTTCGTTTTTAATCTTTAAGTGCATCAGCATAGGCGGCCAGCTCATTTTGACAACCTCCTTATGGCTTCCTCGGCGGAAATATCACCGCGCTCCAGTTCTTCGATCACGCCTTCCTGCGGGGACATCCGGGTAATTTTAACAAAATCCAGCTGTTCCGCAATACGGTTGAGGCGGCTTTTTACCGTCGGATAGCTTATCCCGAACATCTGCTCCATTTCCTTGATGGAGCCGCTGCATTTTACAAAAGCCATGATAAAAACCTGGTCGTCCGGGGAGAGGTTGGCGAGGGGCGGCAAAGAAAAACTACCTTCAATAGAAATGTCACTGTCATTAAGGCGGACGCGTTCCACGGTTACCGGCTTGCCCCCGGTCATCTTTGTCAATTCGTTCCATTCTTTAGCCATACGACCAACCCCAAAAACTTGATTTTCTTCAGTTAAAAACCCAATTTCCTTAAGTATTATAATGTTGAATATTGATTTTGTCAAGAGGTTTTATTAATAATATTAATATTTATCAATAAATATATTAATATTATTAATGTTTGAGGTTAGAGATTAGGAAGCAGGGTCCAGGGAGTAAAGATACATACTCACCCCCTTGCCCCCTCTCAAACTGGTTATCAGTAAAAGCATAGATTCCTTGTTTAAGAGGGGGAGAGTTTATAGAGAGGGAGCAGCGCTCCCTCTCCGTCAGGCTATTCCCTATACTCATTTCATAAAAATGCAGATAAGGCTTAACCCAGCGAGACGAAGATAGAGATTGGCACGCCTCTCGGTTTCATCTCGATGGCTCGCAATGAAATTTAAAAATGAATCTCCACCATAATGGGAATGACAAGCGGGGAAAAGGTGGTGGGCGATAACAGCCAATAGCTAACCGCTAATAGCTCTCCCTTTCTCCCTATAATGGACGCAATTCCGCAATTACGCTATAATCTAGCGGGGAATTTACTATGCCTGTAATCTGCATTGCCAACCAAAAAGGTGGGGTGGGAAAGACCACGACCGCCGCCGCCCTGGCCGACGGCCTGGCCGAAAAAAAGAAACGCGTCCTGCTGCTTGACTGGGACCCGCAGGCCAGTTTGACCGTCAGCCTGGGGCTGAACCCGGACAGCTTGAAGCTTACGGCATATGATGTTTTAACAAGCTATATCCGCAACAGCGGCCGCTACACGCTTAAAGACGTCATCTTAAAGACGCCGAACCCGAATGTGGATATCATCCCGTCCAACGTGGAACTTTCCCAGGCGCAGCTCGACCTGGTGAATGCTTTCATGCGGGAGATGATTCTCAAGGACATGCTCAAAGAGATCGTTAATGATTACGACTATATCCTCATCGACTGCCTGCCGAGCCTGGGCCTGCTGACCATCAATGCTCTTTGCGCTTCCGATAACGTGCTTATACCGCTGCAAGCGGACTTCCTGGCGATGAAGGGGCTGGCGATGCTATTGAATACCATCATCCGCGTGCAGGAAAAAATCAACTCCAAGCTGGAAATCCTGGGGATACTTTTCACGATGACTAATCCGCGCACGCTGCACAGCCGGGAAGTCATCGAGGTAACGAAGAAAGCTTTCGGGGACCGTATAAAAGTCTTCGAGGCGAACATTCCCATCAGCGTGCGGTTCAAGGAAGCCCCGGCCGCCGGCATGTCCATCATTACTTATGCCCCGTCTTCAGAGGGCGCCGAAGCCTATAGATTACTTGTAAAAGAGGTGCTGCATGAAAAGAGCTAAAATAACCGAGGAATTAGCCTACCCTAAAGTAAGTGCCCTCGATAGATTTACCGGCGGAGACAGGGCGGCACAGCCGGCGGAGCAAAAAGCGGCACCGGCCGCAGTAGCTCCCAAGTCCGCGATGATAAAGCTTTCCGTCTTTTTAAACAGGGAAGAGGATGCCTACCTGGAAACGCTGGCTTCCACCGCCAAGTTCAGCGGGGGGAAGAAGCTAAGCAAAACCAAGCTCATCGAGGCGATGGTAAGAGCTTTCCGCGAGACGGAACTCGATGTGCGGGGCGTTAAAGACGACCAGGAGCTTTTAAACCGGGTGAGCGCGAGGCTGCATTAAAGAGTTATCAGCGGTCAGCTTTCAGCACCTGCCCTTCTTCCCCGACTCTACCCTATCCCTCCCTCCCCGTTAACAGGGAGGGAGAGGACGATTAACCAAACCCTGATTACTCTGGTTATATTCAATCTGCCCTTCTTTTAAGGGCGACCAGGGGGATTTTAGTTCTCTACGCGCAGCAGCACTTTAACGTTGGCTTCTTTATCGTTGATTAAAGCTTCGAAGCCTTTTTCGACCGCGTCCGGCAGCGGAACGACGGAGGAGATAAGGGGTGTCGAGTCGATTTTCTTTTCCGCCATGAGCTTGATGGCGGTCTTGCCTTCATCAATATAGATGGAGCTGCCGACCATCGTTTTTTCGGTAAAGGTCATCGTAGAGAAGTCTACCATGCCCGGCTTTTCAAAGATGCCGACGATGACGGCGATACCGCCCCGCCGCGTCAACTCCACCGCGAGTTGCGGTGTTTCCGGCCGGCCCACGCATTCGATGGCCGCGTCCGCGCCGATGCCGCCGGTCATTGATTGTAATTTTTTAACCGGGTCGCCTTCATCAAGATAAATAACGGCATTCGCTCCCAGCTTTTCCGCCAGCCCGCCACGCCCCCGGTGTTTGGCGACCATATAGACTTCTTTCGCTCCGGCGGCTTTAGCGGCGAGAACAGAGCAAAGTCCTATCGTCCCATCACCCAGCACCGCGACCGTGTCACCCTTTTTTACCCTAGCCTGATTTATGGCGTGCAAAGCAACGGCCAGCGGTTCCACTAAAGCGCCTTGCTCATCGGTAACGTTATCCGGGAGTTTGTAACAGGCGTATTGCGGCATGACGAAGTATTCCGCCATGCAGCCGTCACACGTCAAGCCGGTAAAACCCTGGTTGACGCAGAGGTTAACGCGCCCCATTTTACAGGCGTAGCAATCGCCGCAGTAGTAGTAGCCCACCCCGCTCACCCGGTCCCCGGCTTTAAAGCCTTTGACGCCTTTGCCTACCTCCGCCACGGTGCCGTAAAACTCATGCCCCATAGTGATAGGAGCTTTATTTGGGGGGATAAGGACGGGGCCGTAAGCATATTCTTTAAGGTCGGTGCCGCAAATCCCGGCGTATTTTATTTTGATTTTGACCATACCGGGGCCGGGGGACGGCTGCGGGGCGTCAACGTAGCGGACATCCTGGCGGGCGTACCAGCGTAAAGCTTTCATGGGATATATTATGGGGAACTCAAAAGTTAAAAGTCAAAAAACCTGCCCGGTACTTGATACGGGGAAGTGAGGTCGGGATTGAAACAGTTTTCATAAAAGGTTAATAGCTTTTGCTGTTCCGTTTTTTCGCCACTAATTAACGGTCCTCTTTTGCTATTTGCTATACTATCGTGAAATCTTTTAAACAAAATGGAGGCTAAACATGGGCAAATACAGCAAATTCTCCGTCTCTGAAGGCAGAACCGGGAAGAATGAAGGACCCGGTGAAACTATCGGGCGCTTTGACGGCACGGTTTTTGAAGGAAGTAATGATTATAACTGTTTCTGGATGTATAAAACACCCCTGAAGGTCCCCGACTGGACAAAATGGGACCAGGTTATTTACGGGCCGCATATACATAAACAGCCTGAAGTGATATATCTCCTTGGCTCCGACCCGGAAGACCCCTTCGACCTGGGCGCCCGAATCGAGGTGCACATGGGCCCGGAACTGGAAACACACGTGATTACTAAATCCTGCCTTATTTTTATTCCCGCGAACTTCGTGCACGGCTGGTGGATTGTTCATGAAGTTACCCGGCCTTTCATCGTTTTCGACATCAACCAGTCCACCACGCATACGGAAAAAGCTTTGAGAGAGCTGGTACCGGCAGAGATGCAGAAAAATATGGTTTTTATTGACCAGGGTTATGAAAGCGAGGCAAGAGTGGTGCAGTGGCCGGAGGGAATAAGCAAAAAAGGTTTTGCCCGGCCCATCAGGGAAGAATCCCTGAAAATGGGGAAATACGATAAATATTTTATCTCGGGGCTTGGGCCGGGAGAGCGGGACAGCAGCGGCAAGTCCATCGCCCATATCGACGGTGATGTTTTCGAAGGCGCAAATGAGTATTGGGCGCACTGGGCATTTGAAAAACCGCTGAATGTGCCCGGCTGGAATAAATGGAGCGATGTAATCCACGGCCCGCATATGCATAAGTTCCCGGAGGTCGTCGGCCTCATCGGGTCCGACCCGGACAACCCGAAGTATTTAGGAGTAGATTTTGAAGCCTATTCCGGGCCGGAAATGGAAAGAGATTTAAGCACCGATTCCCGCATCAGCTTTATACCGCCGAATTTCCCGCACGGGCCTTCCACCGTTCAAAAAGTTGCCCGGCCTTTTATTTTCATCGAGATTAACCAATCTCCCAAGCACACGGAAAGGGGCCTTGTCGAAATGGTGCCCGACCAGAAAATGAGAGACAGGATGATGTTCTACGACGCCGGGTACGATAGCCCGGAGCGTAAAATAACCTGGCCGAAAGGAATGGGATACAAGTAAGGAAAAAAGGGGCAAGTGGCTAGGGGTGAGGGGTAAGTAAGCACGAAGCACGAATAACGAAATCCGAAATAATGTGAGAATTACCAATAATCAAGAAACAAGAACCAAACAATATTCAATAAACAAATCTCAAATTTGTCATCCCCGCGAAAGCGGGGATCCATCAAGAGAAGGCAACGGTTATTTGAACTCTCTGTTGGATTCCTGCCGCAGTTTACCCCGTACTCCGATACGGGGCAGGAATGACGTATTTTTATTTGTTTATTTACTTCTAACCTTCACCCTGAACTTTGAATTATCAATCTTCGGCACCGGTTTTTCCACCGGCTTTGGAAGCGGCGTCCAATCATAAGGGACGCGGTAGGCGCGGTAAACGAGCGTAAACTTCATCGTCCGGTGGACGTAAGGGCTAATATATTCCCAGACTATTTCGCCCTCTTTGGTCACTTCTATAATCCGTCCGCCGTTGCCTTCGGTAATCAGCGTATTGCCGTTGGGGAGGCGCTGGGCGGAGCAAATGAAAGCGCTGTAAAGCCTCGCCATACCGGGGCCGGGAGCCGGGTACTGCCACTTTATCTCGAGGGTAGCAGGGTCGAACTCCAGCACGCGGGAAAAGTCCCGTTTGGCATTGCTGACGCCGCCGGGAGAAGTAGGGTTGGGAGCGCCGTATCCCGCCGCCCCGCCGTTATCGTAAACGAGGATATTTCCTTCGCCCGGCAGGCCGCGCGGAATCATATGCGCATGGTGCTGACCGACTATTTGGCCCATTTTACGGAGAGCTTTATTGGCCGTAAAGTAAGGGCCCAGCTTCCAGACGATTTTGCCGGTTTTCCTTTCGATAATGGCGATGATGTTGGTCTGGCGCCCGTCCATGATGATATTCTCCGGGTGGAAACGCTTATCCCCATTATCGTAAAAGCGGTTCGGCCCCAGCCAGGAAATCGAGTTCATGTGGAACCAGTCGCCGACGTTCCCGCTCCTTGGCTGCATGTCCGGGTTGCGCTTTAGAGCTTTTTTGGCCTGCGGGCTGAAACCCAGCTCATCGAAGTGCTCGCTGCAGACCCACTCCCAGGTTATTTTACCGTTTTTATCAACTTCTATAATCGTATCGTCCACGAGCAGCTTATCGCTGATTTTGGGATTGACCAGGTTTTTATGGCAGAGGATGATGGTCTTGCCGCCGTGTTTGGCTTCCATTCCTGGCACGTAATAGCCGACCGGGTTGCCTTCCCGCTGGTAATCGTGGTGCTGGCGCGCCATCCAGCGCGGTTTTTGCCGCGGGTCTTTAACCAAATCATAATGGTCGAACTTCCAGACGATATTACCGTCCCAGTCCGCTTCCGCCAGGTCGAGCATGTCCTGGTAGCCGTATTTCATATTGCGGATGCCGGTACTGCCCATGACGTGGCCGTTTGGGAGCATTTTGTTGGGGAAACCATCCAGCCCTTTCCAGCGTTTGACCTCGTTACCGTTCATATCCACCAGGACAGCGCCGCGGCTGGGATTGCGGTGCATCTCCGAGGGGAAGAGCGTATAGCCGTTCCAGCACTTTCCCGGATAGTAAATTGTCGTCCCGGTAGGATAAATTGATGGAGGCATTATAGGCCCTCCTTAGCGCAACAGCTTTTGAAATAGTATATCGCCGAATCAAACAAGTGGCAAATAATAAAGAGAACTCAAAAGTTAAAAGTTAAAACCATAACTAAAAGCTTAAAGCTATTTGTCATTCCCGACCTGATCGGGAATCCATTTTTAGTACCCAAGATTCATTGCTTTTTCATGATGGATCCCCGCGTACGCGAGGATGACAAACATTTGATATCTAGAGTTTTTTTTAAACAACCTGCTATACTATGCGTAAAATATCAGTACATCGAGGAGTAATCATGGGAAAAGAGAAATATCTTGAGGTTGTCGGCTCCCGCCCGGAACCGGGCAAAGAAAAGGAATACCCGCCTGGTACCGCCGGCACATCACGGACATGTTTGAATTTGGAGGCCTGAAAAGAGTCAGCTTGAACAGGATATATCAGCCGGTGGGTGAAAAAGGCCTCTTGAGCCCAACATTCATTACGATTTACGAATTCGGCTCACGCAAGGACCTGGATGAATTTTATAAGAAACTGATGGTGCCGCTGCAAAAACAGGGAGAGATGCCGAAGCTGCCGGATTGTGTTGACCTGCTCTGGTCGGGTTATTACGAACCGGTGGAAACGCTGGAGAAATAGTGCCTAACGGGGATAATTTTCCTGCGAAACCGGATAAATAAAGAAATAGATATTATCCAGGATATTTACGCCGGCTTTGCTTTTTTCTGCAGTTCCGGTGAGAAGTTGCTTTCTGCCTGCTTCACGGAGAAGTCTCCCGGTAAAAAGATTACTAAATCCATCATAGCTTTTTTGGAATAAGGACTTCAAGGGAAAAGGAATGGTAAGTCGAATTGTTAATTTTTGCGTTTTAGATAACATCATGTTTTAAATGGAATATTGATATACGCGGGAAACTGATAAAGGGGGATTCATGAAAGCGCTTCTTATCATCGTCACGGTACTCCTGGTAATAACCGCGGCGGGCGGCGGCTATTATATTTCTAACCTGGACGGACAAATACACCACCTGAAGACTGATTTGACCGGCTCGATTGCGCAGGTTAACCGGGACCTGACGCAAAACATCAATCAGAATACAAATCAGATAAATCAGGTCGATAAAACACTCTCGGAACAAATCCGGGATAGCAGTCAGAACTTGACGGCCGCCATCAATAACACCGGTGCTTCACTTAATGCCTATGAAGCGACGGCCGAACCGCAATTTACGGCCCTTCAAAGCGCCGATGCCGCCAGTAACGGGAAAATAAATGACCTTGAGAATAAAGCTGCCGATACGAAAAACCAGGTTGATGCCCTTAGCGGCAGCGTCCTGCAAAGCAGCGCACTTTACGATAAAGTCAAGACTGCCATCGTGCAGATATCGGACGGCAGCCAGTTATGGGGTTCGGGTTTTATCGTGTCGGTAACCTCCGGCTCCAACACCTATAAATACGTTGTTACGGCTTATCACGTGGTCAAAGATATGACGGCGATATATATGACCCGTTATGACGGCTTGACCTGGAAAGCAGCCTATTTTGTCGGCTCGGAGACATCGGATGTAGCGATTCTGGGTTTCGATGGCGCCGGCGGGCAGCAAAACCTGGCTGATTTTAAGAATTTCCCCTCCATACCGCTGGCGGACTCAAGTAAAGTTAAGCCCGGCGACCCGGTATTTGTCATCGGCAGCCCCGGCGATGGAGAAGAAAGCCGTCTCGGGTTAAAAGAGACGCTGACAACCGGGGTCATCAGCCAGGTAAACCGTGGGGCGACTATCGGCTCTCAATATGTTGCGGACCTGCTGCAATACGATGCCGCCGTTAACCCCGGCAATTCGGGGAGCCCGCTGCTGAATTCCGATGGTGAAGTTATCGGGCTGGTGAATGCCAGGATAGACCCGACTGAAGGCGATGGAATCGGTCTTGCCGTAGCCTCGAGCCAGGTGAGGAATGTTTGCCTGGCGTTACCGGAAGACCCGACCAGCCTGCTGTCTGCAGGCCAGATACAATTTAACTACCGGTACCCCTGGTCCGGTTTGACGCTTACAGATGTCTTCCCCATCGATATCGTTGGCAATGGGAATACGGTCACTGACGGCGCCAAAATTACCGCCATCGCCAGCCCGGCAGACTCTACCGGCCTTATAGTAGGGGATATCATTGTGAAGCTGGACGGACGGGATATCCGCAGCGCTGATGAGTTTTTCTCTTACCTCATAGAAAATTACAAAGCGGGTGATACGGTTACTATAGGAATTATGCGCGGCGGACAGGCGGTTTCCTTTGCGCTGACGCTGACGACAAAGACATAGGCGGAAACATCTTGACACTTATCGCAGCCCGTGTTATAGTTCCTCCGCTTTATGTCTTTGGAAGACGATGTAACCAGATACTATACCGAACGGGCGTCCGTTTATGATGTTACCGCCGGCTATGCTGACTCGGAGGCGGAGAAGCTGCGCGGGCCAATAAAAAAGCGTTTTAAGGAGATATTCCGCGGGCATAAAGTACTGGAAATCGCCTGCGGCACTGGCTACTGGACAACCGTTATCGGAGAGACTGCTGCATCTGTTTTAGGAATAGATAACAACCGTCCGTCATTGGAACAGGCACGGAAAAGATGTACCCACCAGCCTGACGTGCGTTTTCAGTTTGCGGATGCTTATACGCTGGAAGGTGTGCCAGGAGGGTTTGATGCCGCTTTCGGGCATGGGTGGTGGTCTCATATACCAAAACAGAACATCAGGACTTTTTTGACCGCACTGCATCGTAAATTAATACCGGGGGCGGTGGTGTTATTCAACGATCAGCTTCCCTATAACGGCTTTTACAGGAAGCAAGACAAAGGCGGTAATATTATCGAGCAGCGCATATTACCGAACGCGCATTCCTTTATGATTGTGAAGAACTTCCCTAGTGAAGATGAAATAGAGAACGCCCTCTCCGCTTTTGCGGAGGATATTAAATATACCCGGATAACTAATGAAGACCATTGGGAAGTAGTGTACAGGGTAAAAAGCAATCAAGAAAGATAAAGGCGATTTATAGATATAGGGACAAGTTAAGTAGACTATCGTAACATGGCTTTAACGCGATTTGCTATCAGATTACTGGATAATACACCTGTTCTAAGAATCTCTACAAGCGAAACATCAATTTCTGGCTTCACCAATAATTCATTATCATTATATTTCTTCATCAGTGAAAATAGTGTTTTAATAAAAATATAATTACAATCTAGGACTGAAGGAATCCGGAATCCGCTATATTGTTGGGGAGTAATAATGACTAACGTATTTGCTGGACAATTATGTCGAATACGTCTAACTTTTTCTATTTGGGACGAAGCACAAGCTAAGAGCAAAACTTCATCAATGGAAGGGTTTTTGTTGATTACTATAAAATAATGCTTTTCTTCTGATATGATGGTCTCTTCACGGAAATAATAAACAGAGCCTGGAACAATACTTTTTTTGATTATTTCTGGAGGTATTCTGGCCAAATTTATCTCCAGAGTGCTTCAAGGTGTGTGAGTTCAACAAGGTGTTCTCGTCTTAATTTACGTTCGTTATCACTTAATTCATAGCATTTATTGATATTATCATTGCTTGGGTCTTTAAAAAAATCTTCTAGTATGATATCTTTTGCTTTAGTACCTGCTCGTATAGCACGTTCATGCTTTTCCCATTCCGGGTAGTTATGCGTAAAGTCTGAAATACCCCATTGATCTAGATGACCAAAATTCCTCCAAGAAAAATCTAGAGCTTCAATATCAGAATCTGAAAAGTAACTATCATCAGTATTATTTATTGATTCTATAATAGTATTGCTTTTTGTTTTGATATATTTGGAAGCATAACTCTTAAAATTTTTATTTAAGTATTTATCTGCCTCAGCAATATCCATTATCATAGAAGGAATAGGTCCGAGTTTCATCGCAACATAAGAATCATTGGTTACTAAACGGCCATATTTGCGTAGGTGATAACGGTCAGCAAGAAAAATCAGTTTGAGAGCTTTCATCTTGTTGATTTTACCGCCGGATTTCAGTGCGAAAAAATTAAGGATTTGAGTGGCTTTTTTGTAATCGAAAACGAAGGGATTACGTGGCAATTATAACCCCCTAAATAAAAACATCTGATATTATTATATACTGGTTGTCAATAGTTTACAATTTAAAAATGGTACAAATGTTCTTATGTAAATACTGACAAAATGCCAATAAAGGGCGGGTTTTTACACCCGCCCCTTAGAATTTCGTTCCCTCCTCTTTCACTCTCCCTCTCTGCTAGCGGAGAGGGAGCCGGAGGGTGAGGTCACTGTTTACTGTAGACTGTAAACTAACTAAACTTCTCTAAACTCGCCCTCAACCGTGCCTTCACCGGTCGGCCCCTGGCCGCCCTGTCCGCCTCCCGGAGGAGGCTGTTGCCCACCGGGTGGGGGCTGCTGGCCGCCGGGCGGCGGTTGCTGCTGTTTAGTGTAGACCGCCTGGCCTATTTTTTGCATGCTTTCGTTCAAAGCCTGCGTCGCGCTCTTGATGGCGTTCATGTCCGTGCCCTGCATAGCGCTCTTGA
Source organism: uncultured Chloroflexia bacterium (assembly GCA_963796365.1). Lineage (GTDB taxonomy): Bacteria > Chloroflexota > Dehalococcoidia > Dehalococcoidales > RBG-16-60-22 > RBG-13-51-18. Next base: position 1,049,294 of record CAWCLJ010000004.1, on the reverse strand, counting down.
CCGCGGCTATCTTGGCTTCAGCCTCGCTGTTAAGGTCGGACGGGATTTTGTCCTTGTTGTCGCGCAGCGTCTTTTCCGCCTGGTAGACCATCGTGTCCGCCGTATTCTTGGTCTCGATTTCCTCGCGGCGCCGCTGGTCTTCGGCGGCATGCATTTCCGCTTCCTTCTGCATCTTGCCGACCTCGTCCTTGGAGAGGCCGCTGGAAGCGGTAATCGTTATCTTCTGCTCTTTACCGGTACCTTTATCCTGCGCCCTGACATTGAGAATGCCGTTGGCATCCAGGTCGAAAGTGACCTCGACTTGCGGCATGCCGCGCGGGGCCGGTAAAATACCGTCCAGCATGAATCTGCCGAGCGTCCGGTTGTCCTGGGCCATGGGGCGTTCGCCCTGCAGCACATGGATTTCCACGCTGGGCTGGTTGTCCGCCGCCGTCGAGAAAATCTGGCTCTTGGCGGTGGGTATCGTCGTGTTCCTGGGTATGAGCGGGGTAGCTACGCCGCCCAATGTCTCGATGCCGAGTGTCAGCGGGGTGACATCGAGGAGCAGTACGTCTTTGACTTCCCCTTTGAGCACGCCGCCCTGGATGGCCGCGCCGATAGCGACCACTTCATCCGGGTTGACGCTCTTGTTAGGCTCTTTGCCGAAGAATTCCTGGACTTTCTTCTGTACCAGCGGCATACGGGTCTGCCCGCCGACGAGGATGACCTCATCTATCTGGGCGGTCGACTTCCCGGCGTCCTGTAAAGCCTGGCGGCACGGGCCGATGGTCTTATCGACCAGGTCCGCGATTAGCTGTTCCAGCTTGGCGCGGGAGAGCGTGATATTAAGGTGCTTCGGGCCGCTGGCATCCGCCGTGATAAACGGCAGGTTAACCTCCGTCTGCTGGACGCTGGAAAGCTCTATCTTGGCTTTTTCCCCCGCTTCCTTGAGACGCTGTAACGCTGTCTTATCTTTGCTTAAGTCGATGCCCTGGTCTTTCTTGAATTCGGCAATCAGCCAGTCGATAATTCGCTGGTCGAAGTCATCGCCGCCGAGGTGGGTATCGCCGTTGGTCGATTTGACCTGGAAGGTGCCCTCCCCCAGTTCCAGCACGGAAATATCGAAGGTGCCGCCGCCGAGGTCGTATACGGCTACGGTCTCGTCCTTTTTCTTATCGAGGCCGTAAGCTAAGGCCGCGGCGGTAGGTTCGTTGATGATGCGCAGTACGTTCAGCCCGGCGATGGCCCCGGCGTCTTTGGTCGCCTGGCGCTGGGCATCGTTGAAATAAGCCGGGACGGTAATGACCGCATCGGTCACTTTTTCACCCAGGTAAGCCTCGGCGTCCTGCTTTAGTTTCTGTAAAATCATCGCGGAAATTTCCGGCGGGCTGTATTCTTTGCCGCCCATCAAAACGCGGACATCGTTATTTGGCGCCCGCGTTACTTTATAGGTCTTCCGCTTGGCGTCCTCTTCCACCGGTAATTCACGCCCGGCCGGCTCGCCCCACTTACGCCCCATAAAGCGCTTGATGCTGTATATCGTATTATCAGGATTGACAACAGCCTGCCGCTTGGCAATCTGGCCTACCAGGCGTTCGCCGTTCTTGTTGACGGCTACCACCGAAGGTATCAGACGGCTGCCTTCAGAGCTGGTAATGACGACCGGCTCCCCTCCCTCCAGTACGGCCACTTCACTGAATGTAGTTCCCAGGTCTATGCCTACTGCTTTTGCCATAAAATCTGCCTCCTTTACCTCTACCTGTATATATAATCCTTTATTTTTCTAAATCTGTCTGTGACAAATATCCTCAAAACCTATTCCGCCAGATTATCGTCATCTCCCGGCGGCAGCTCTTCCTCGCCCCTCCCTACAATAACGCGTGAAGGCCGGAGCAGCCTATCCCCGAGCGTATAGCCTTTTTGCACCTCGGCGATTACCGCCCCTTCCTGGCCTTTTTCCTGCATGATGGCTTCGTGCAGCTTGGGGTCGAACATCATCCCCAGCGCGCAGACCGGCTTGACGCCCTGCTTCTCCAGAATGTTCATAAATTTACGCGCCACCAGCCGGACGCCCTCCACCCAGTCCTTTTTGGCGTATGCCTCCGGGACGCGGTTCAATGCCAGCTCGAGGTCATCGAGAATCGGCAGGATTTCACAAAACAGACTGGCATTGGCGTATTTGCCGAGGTCCTGCTTTTCCTGCTCGGTACGGCGCCGGTAATTGGCGAAGTCCGCCTGGGAGCGCTGCAAAGCGGCCAGGTATTCATCCGACTTACTTTTCTGGTCATCCAACGCCTTTTCCAGTTCAGCAGTATCCGGGCTTTCCGGCTGATTATCTTCTATATCTTGATGTTCTTGTTCTTCAGGTTCTCTGGGCATCATGTTGTTTTCCCCCCACCTCTCGTTATTTGGTTTTGTCCTGTTTCGTGTCTTTGCCGTAAAGGCCGCCCAGTAACTGGCTCAAGACCGTTGACAGGTAATAAACGGTCGGGATGGTGTGCGAATACGGCATCCGCGTCGGCCCCACCACCGCCATCGTGCCGGAGACCTCTTCCGGCAGGCCGTAATGGCAGACCACCACGCTGCAGTTCTGTATCGCTTCATACTGGTTTTCTTTACCGATGATGACATGAACGCCCGGCTGGTTCAGCCTGACCGGGACGATGACTTTTAAGAGGCCTCGCTGCTCTACCAGCTCCATGAGGTCGCGCATTTTGTCGCTCTGCGCAAATTCCGGCTGGTTGAGCATGAAGTGCCACCCTTCCAGGTACGGTTCCTGGTATTCCTTGCTGTCTTCCGCCTGCATGATTTCCAGGAGGAAATCGGTAGCTTTCTTTTCCACCGGCGTAAGCTCGAGTTTGCTTTTGGCTATCTGCTGGCCGGTAAGGCCGGTGTAGGCGTTATTTAATTTATTGCTGATGATTGAAAGGTCCGCCTGTGAGACCGGCGCATCGAACGTAATCAATTTTTGCTTTACGACCGCCCCGTCCAGTACGACCACCACTAAAGCGCGGGCGTCCTGCACCGCCATGATTTCCAGGTGCTTCAGCTTGCAGTCTATGGGCTTGGGTAAACTTACCAGCGCCACGTTCTGGGTCAGCCTGGCCAGCAGGGTGGCGGTCAGGCTTAACCATGCCTCGACCTCTTTTTCCACCTGGTGGAAAGTATGGCTGATGAGGTACTGCTCCTCGCGCGGCAGGGCAATGTTTTGCATTGACTCCACATAATAGCGATAGCCCTTATCGGACGGGATGCAGCCGGCGGATGTATGCGGCCGGATAAGATACCCGTCCTTTTCCAGCTGCGCCATTTCGTTGCGGATGGTGGCCGGGCTTACGCCCAGATCAGCGTTGTCTGCGATAAACTGGGAGGGCACCGGCACCGCACCGTTGATGTATTGTTTAACGATATAATTTAAGATACTTCCGCTTCTCGGGGTGATCATTTTGGTCTCCGTTTAGCCTCATTAGCAGTCTCCTAGTCCGACTGCTAACACATATAATTTATCACCAGAACGGCATTTTGTCAATAGGAAATATTACACAAAAACGAAGCTGTTTACTAAAACATCGACTCAATAAAATCAGCAAACCGGCAGCGTTTAATCTCCAATTCCCTCTCTCCGTATCTATTTAACTTTAGCTTCCCCTCCTTACCGCTGCTTTGAGGGAGAGAAGGGAGGAAATCCTAAACTTTAGAGAGTCCAGAGAGGTTCCTCTCTGGCGGTCCGCCTGAGGCGGACGGGGGTGTCCCCCGGCCTCTTCTCTCACAGGAGGGGGGAATAAGGGTGGCTAATTAAAATTTATTTAGAATTTAAAGCTTTCCTTATCCCCTTTTTCTTTGTCGCCTAAAGCTAAATATGCTATAATTTAAGTATGGATATTACATATTTAGGACATTCCTGTTTCCGTATCAGAGGCAGCCAGGCCGTCATCATTACCGACCCCTTTCCGCCCGGTTTAGGTTATACTCTCGGCAAGCAGACGGCGGATATCGTTACCATCAGCCACGGCGACCCCTCCCACTCTTATGCCCAGGGCGTTACCGGCGCGCATACCATAAAAGGCCCCGGTGAATATGAAATTGCCGGAGTTCTCATACTGGGCGTAACTACCTATCATGACGCCGTGAAGGGACAGACAAAAGGAAAGAATACCGTTTATCTCTTTGAAATCGACGGTGTCAATATTTGCCATCTCGGTGATATCGGCCATATCCCGACGGATGAACAGCTCGAGGATATCGGCAGTATTGATATTTTAATGGTGCCGGTCGGCGGCGTTTCCCCCATCAACGCCAATATGGCCGCCCAGATTATCCGTAAGGTCGAGCCTAAAATTGCCATCCCCATGCATTACAAAACGGTGAAAACCAAGCGCGACCTCGAGCCGGTGGAAAATTTCCTGAAAGAAATGGCGGTGACGCTGGCGGAACCCAAGCCGAAGCTGACCGTCACTAGGAATTCCCTGCCGCTGACGATGCAGGTGGTTGTGTTAACGGTGGCTTAGCGCAGGCTTACCCCAGAAACTCCTCCATTAACCGGAAGAATTCGCTTTTATCTTCTTGCTGATGCGGCGCGTGCCCGTATCCTTTAATGATTTCGAGTTTTGCCCCGGGTATCAGCTTTTGGGCGTGCTTTGCCTGCCTGACGGAAAGGTACGGGTCGGTGCGTTTCCAGATTAACAGCGTCGGGACTTTAATGTTTTTCAGCCCCTCGTCCCCGATTTCGTTCCAGTTATCGCCTTCTTTCACCAGGAATTTGGGAAAGGGCTGCGGTTTGCGCAGGATATCCCGCAGGTACAGAAAGAAATAGAACAACACCGCCCCGAAGGGAGACATTTCCCCCAGGCCGGACGAATCGATAAGGATGAGTTTGCTGATATCCTCCGGTCTTTGCAGCGCCACATCCATGGCGGTCCTCCCCCCTAAGGAATGGGCCACCAGCGCCGGCTTTTCCAGCTTTAGCAAATCGATAAACCCTATCAGGAAGTCGGAAAAATCAGCGAGGTAATAGCCCTTCGGGTCCCGGTCGCTCTTCCCGAACCCCGGCAGGTCCGGCGCATAAAAAGTGTACCGGTCGCTGTATTTTTCCATGACCGGGCGCCATTCGCGGGAGTCTGAAGCCCCGCCGTGCACCAGTACCACCGGTTTGCCTTTACCCGCTTTAAGGTAATGCACGCGCCGGCCTTTGACTTTTATTTCCAGGCTTTCGATGTTATTATCCACAGGTAAATTTCTTATTATGTTATAATTGCTACGTATCATTTTATGTGATTGATAATTAATCCTCAAGTATGGAGGTGGTTTTGCATGTCCGGAAAAACGATATTTATTCAGTCTGAAACGCTTGGCCGGGGCAATGAAGAGCTTGGTGAAATTATCATGTCCAACTTTTTAGGTAATCTCACGGAAAGCAAGGACAAACCCGCCCGTCTGATTTTCTGGAACACCGGCGTAAAACTCGTCGCGGAAGGCTCCTGGGCTTTAGGGCACCTTAAAAAGCTGGAGCAGCAGGGGGTGGAAATCCTGGCCTGCGGCACCTGCCTGGACTATTTTGAGCTAAGGGACAAGCAAAAAGTCGGCAAAGTGACCAACATGGCCAGGACTATCGACTTTATGCTTAATACGGATACGGTGTGTTTGTAAACATGAGCTGTCATTGCGAGATGTCACGAAAAATAGTCAAAATATAATAGCCTAACAAACGTCATTCCTGTGAATGCTGGAAACCAACATTGACTTAATTAATCATTACCTCATCTGCACTCTTATGAAAGGTAGAAAGGGAATAGCTTGACGGAGAGGGTGCGCTGCACCCTCTCTTAAAGACCCCTCTCCAAACCATTTGATAATGGATCTTGAGAATCTACAGTTTGGAGAGGGTGGCCGCAAAGCGGACGGGTGAGGTAACCTTGGATTCCCGTTATTTGTAATTATCAAAGGTTATAGTACAATTAAACTAAAGAGGTAGTGATGGTGGCCAAAGAAAAAAAGCTCCGCCTTACCGAGACCGTGCACGGCGCGGGTTGAGCTTGTAAGATCGGTCCGGCGGACCTCGCCAAAGCGCTGGAGGGCCTCCCGTTCCAGACCTCCCCCAACATTATCGCGGGGATGGAACAGGCGGAGGATGCCGGCGTCTATAAAATTAACGATAAACTGGCCGTCGTCCAGACGGTGGACTTTTTTACGCCCATCGTGGATGACCCTTACGATTTCGGGCGGATCGCCGCCGCTAATTCATTGAGCGATGTCTATGCCATGGGCGGCCGGCCCCTGACAGCTTTAAATGTCGTCTGCTTCCCCAAAGATTCCATGGATATTTCCGTCTTGAGAAAAGTTCTCGAAGGCGGACTGGATATGATGCATAAAGCGGATGTCATCCTCCTCGGCGGGCACACCGTTGATGACCCGGAGCTCAAGTATGGGCTTTCCGTTACCGGCACTATCCACCCGGACAAGGTCGTCCACAATAATACGGCAAAATCCGGTGATGTCCTTATCCTGACCAAGCCGCTCGGCACCGGCATTATCAGTACCGCTATCAAGCGCGGCGCCGCCAGTAAAGAAGCTATTAAAAAAGTTACTGAATCGATGACGATGCTCAACCGCGCCGCCTCGGAAGCGATGCTGGAAGTTGGCGTCGATGCCTGCAAAGATATTACCGGTTTCGGCCTGCTCGGCCACGCCTGCGAGATGATAGAGAAATCTGAAATGGGCATGGTAATCAAAGCTGCTTCCGTGCCTTACTTTGAAGAAGCCGAGAAATATATGAAGATGGGCATGGTGCCCGGCGGCCTCGGCCGCAACCGCGAATATCGGCATCGCCAGGTGGACTTCGCCAGAGATATTCCCCAGTTCCTCCAGGATATTATGTTCGACCCCCAGACCTCCGGCGGCCTCCTCATCGCCGTCCCGCCGGAAAGGTCAAAACGGCTTCTCAAGCTGCTTAAGTCAAAGGGAGTTTCCACCGCGGCAGTGATTGGGGAAGTGGAAAAAGAAAACCGCGGAAGAATAAGCGTGGTTTAAAAATACGATTAAGAAATAAATAAATTTCAGACTTTTTATTGAGATCCCTGTATCTTTCTTATCTGTCATTCCAGCGAAGGCTGGAATCCACTTCAAAGGACTTAAAATGACAGGTCATTTCAAAGTGGATTCTGAGCTTCCTCAGAATGACAATATTGTTATAACTTCAGGACTTTCGCGATTCAATGTTTGTTACAGTGAAAAGGCAGAACACTTCACCAAGCCAAGAGGTGAGATTGCCACGCCTCATGCTTCGCATATAGGAGGTTTTCCGAGGCGAAGTACGATGGCTCGCAATGACATATCCTTCCAAACACGAAAGTCCTAAACTTTTAAGTTACGGTTTTGAGATTTGACATTTGAGATTTGAGTTTTCTTTTACCCAAGTTGACAACCCAGCCTCATTTACGAGAGAATTTATTCAGGAAAAAACAAATGGAAAATTTACGCGCGCGGATAAAGCGGGTCCTTAAATTCTCTCAAGATAACCAGGAAAAGAAGCAGCTGGTCGTCAGCTCGGCTATCAGGCAGCTGCGCCCCATCGAGTTTTATTATCACGACGGCTACCGCACCGTAGAACCTTTCGCCCTGGGCATCGTCCTCACCGAACGCCGGGATAACCTTTCCCTGCTTTGCTGGCAGACCCGCGACTTCAGCGATAACGACGAAACAGAAGGCTGGAAGCTCTACCGCGTCTCCGATATGGAAGAAATTGATGTTATCAGTAACCACTTTACCAGCGAAAGGCCCGGCTATAAAATAGAAAACCTGGAAATGGCCCGGCTGATTGCTTTCGTTAAGCCGCCCGAACACCCGCTAGAAGATTTAAAAATGCCCGTAACCCCGCCGCCGGAAATCAAAATCCCCAAACCTGCACCAGTCGCCTCATTCGTTCCTCCTCCACTGCCGGCACAGGTCAGGCCGATACCGCGTGTCCTCTCCCACAACGAATTAATGGAACGCTTCCGCGAGGCCCATCCCCAGCCCATCCCGCAACTGGAAAACATGGTCTGGGAAGAACCGCTTGAATTACCCCATTCCGAACCGGAATTGAAAACCGCACGGGAAAAACCGGGACCTGAAGTCTGGCCGGATACACCGGTTTTCAGGGTGGGTAGTTAGTATTTAGTAATTGGGAGTGCCCCACCCCTTTTCCCTTTTTGTCATTCCCGATCCAATCGGGAATCCATTTATGCCACTGTAGAATTATAATGTCATTAAAAAATGACCATTAAAAGAGAATATTTATCCCTCCCCGCTGGCAAGGAGGGAGACAATAGAGAGAGGGGTCGGTTAAGGTAATTACATCAGCTTGAAGTATAATTGCGGTTAGCTTAAAATAGGCTAACGCCTTCAAGGAGGAAGCCCATGATTAATAAAGAAATGATTGAGTTCCCGATTGTTTACACCAATATCATCCCCAAAATAGCGCTCGGCTGGGGCGCTTACCAGACGGTCGGCAACGAATGCAAAGCTGCCGGGATGAAACACGCTTTAATCGTGACCTCTGGACTTAAAGGGAGCGGCATTATCGAAGAGTTGAAAGGTGTCATCGAGTATGCCGGTGTGGCCACGGAAATCTATGATAAAATCACCTCCAACCCTAAAGACTGGCAAATTATGGATGCCTACAAAGTGTTTAGAGATACCAGGTGCGATGGCGTAGTGGCTATCGGCGGCGGCTCTTCGATAGATACCGGCAAGGGCGTCCGCGTTATCGCCGCCAACGGCGGAAAAGATATCTCTAACTTCACTGTTTTCATTGACCCGCCCTGGGGGGAAAAGGTCAAGGGAATAAAACCCTGCACCATCCCGCAGGTCTCCGTACCGACGACCGCCGGTACCGGCGCCGAGGTCTCTTCTTTCGCGGCTTTGAACGATACGAAAAACAAGATAAAAGTGCTCGTCAACGCGCCCAACATCCACTCGACGATTGCCGTCATCGACCCGCTGCTGGCGCGTACGATGCCGAAAGATATCGCGTCCTGGACCGGTTTCGATGCCCTGGCCCACGGCGTCGAGGCTTTTGTCACCAAAGTTCAGGGGCCTTACGCTTACGGGATGCTGCTGCGCTGTGTTGAGCTGGTCTATAAAAATCTGCGCGAGTTTGCTTACAACCGCAATAACCACCTTGCCTGCGAACGGATGGTTTATGCGGCGACCATGGGCGGCATCGGCATCGGGTTCGGGGCAGGGGCCGGGCTCGTACATGGACTGGGGCACCAGATTAGCGCCGTCACGGACTGCCATCACGGGCGGATTAACGCCGTTTTAATGCTGGCGGCGGAGGAATATAACCGGCCGGTGATTTCCGATAAGCTGGCCGTGCTGGCCAAAGCGATGGGCTTTGACACGACCGGCATGACTGATTATGAAGCCGCCGACCTGTTCTTCGAAGGCATCGAGGAGCTGCTTGTCAACCTGGAGATACCGTCCGGCCAGCTTAATAAGCAATTCGGGCTGAAGGAGAGCGACCTCGGCCGCATCGTAGATGTCTACCATAACGATTTTTGCTGCCAGGGCAACCCCAGGGACTATAATAAGGAAGAGCTGGTGGCGCTCTTGAAGAGCCAGCTGTAAAGAGTCCAGAGGATATTTTCCTCTGGCGGTCCGCCTGAGGCGGACGGGGGTGCCCCCGGCCTCTCCTCTCATCGGGGGAGGGGAGTAAAGGGGCGGGATTTAGATATTGGAATTTAGAGTTTCCCTTTCAGGATGTAACGATGGCTGATAAAAAAGAAAATTACGATATTCTAAAGAAATTCGAATTCAAGTTCCCGCCGTTGGGCGTAAAGTTCATGACGAAACGCCCGGCGGGCATCAGCCGTATAACGGAAAAGATGACTTTGTGCGAAATGATAAAGTACGCCCACGCTGGCAATACCTTTTACGCGGAAGTAGGCGACCATACCTGTGACGCGGGGACTTACCTGCTCGGACAAACGGACATCGAGCCGGTTTTTAGCAATGGGGAGTACGGGGCGGGGTTGGGAGTTTTCGATTCGCCGCGGTCCGGCGCTAGGCTTTACCAGCACGTCTATAAACTGAACAAGGGCGATGCGGACTATGTTGTTTTTGCCCCGTTGGACAAGCTCACTTTCTCCCCGGACATTCTGCTCATCTTTGCCGATACCGCGCAGGCGGAAATCATCATGCGGGCAACCAGCTACCGTACCGGGGACATGTGGCAAAGCAAATACACCGCCGCCATGGGCTGTTCCTGGCTTTTCATTTATCCTTATTTGACCGGGGAAATCAACCGTACCGCTACCGGCATGGGCTTCGGGATGCGGCGGCGGCACCTGTTCCCGGAGGGCATGCATATCATATCGGTCCCTTACGATAAAATACCGCCGCTGATGGATACGCTGGAGACCATGCCCTGGGTACCGGAACCTTACGAGGCGAACGGCCTTGAATACGTAAAAAACCTGCGCATCCGGCTGGGGCTCGATAAACCCTGAATAATAACCAATTTAAATTTTAAGAAACCTAAAAAAGAGAGTCCAGAGAGGAATCTCTATGGCGGTCCGCCTGAGGCGGACGGGGGTGTCCCCCAGTCTCTTCTCTCCTTTGGGGTGGGGATAAGGAGCGGGCCGATTTGAATTTATTTGGAGTTTCCTTAAATATTAAAAATTGGCACCAGGGACTATTACCATTAAAATGGAAGATATGCCAATAATAAACAAAAAACTGGTATAATTGAAGAAAACACCGGGGAAGGTAATCATGGAAAATAAGACCGATATCATCACAAAGAACGAAAGCGCCGAGGAAGAACCTCAAATCATTGAAGAAATCGTGGTTGAAGAGCTTTCCATCGACGGCGTTTGCGGGGTCTATTAGCCCCATGACTTACCGCCTGGCTGATTACGTCCAGGTGCGGAAAGAAAGCTGGGGATTGCTTTTTTACCACCAGCCGCGCCATAAAATCCTCTTCGTCAAAAGCGGCGACTGGCTCTATCCGGAACACTTTGACGGCGCCTGGACCTTTGAAAAACTTCTTGAAGATATCGGCCGGCGCACCGGCAAATCTATAGAAAACATCTCCAGTTCGTTAACAAAACTAACACAGCGCCTCACCGCCAACGGGATGCTGCTTGATGTCGGTTGTGGTATAAGTAACAAGTAACAACCGGTCAAGTAGCAAGGAATGATTAAGGAGTAAAGGAGAAAATAAGCACGAAACACAAATATCGAAATCCGAAACAATTCCCAATGACCAAGAAACAAGCACCAAACAACATTCAATTACCAAATCTCAATTTTCAAACGTTTGGATATTATTAATTGTAATTTGAGATTTGTTTGTAATTTGTATCTTGTATCTTGATTATTCCTTTCGTGCTTCGATATTTCCCACATTTATCACTTGCCACTTCCTTAAAACTTGCTACTTGGCAATTGATACTTACTACAATACAGATGAATATTCGAAAGGTCAGCAAAAGAAATCACTTTCTGGATAAAGTCAAATGAGGTATAAAGATTGGCCCCTCTCCGCCCCGGTCAATATCACCTGGGAAATCACGCACCAGTGCAACCTGCGCTGCGTCCACTGCCTTTCCGCCAGCAGTAACGCCTCCCCGGGCGAATTGTCTTTCAAGGAATGTAAAGACATTGTCGACCAGTTGGCGGGACTGAAGGTCTTTGAAATTAACTTCGGGGGCGGGGAACCGATGCTTAAAGACCATTTTCTCCCGCTTCTGCGTTATATCCACACCAAGGGCATCGTTACCTGCATTAGCACCAACGGCACCATTCACAATACTGAAGCAATCGAGCTTTTTACCGGCAATCCGCTGGTCAACGTTCAGGTCAGCCTCGACGGCGCGACGGAAGAAGTTAACGACCGCATTCGCGGCAATGGCACATACCGGAAGATTATTTCCGGAATCGAGCTTCTCGCGGGCCGGAATATTCCCCTCTCAATTAATACTGTAGTGACGTCTTTGAATTATAACCAGCTAAACGACCTTAAAAAGCTGGCAAAATCGTTTAAAGCCAATTTACGCGTCTCGCGTTTCCGGCCGTCCGGCCGCGCCCGTGAAAGCTGGGACACTTTGAAGTTGAATAACGCCCAGCTTAAGGAGCTTTCCGCCTGGCTTTCCGGCGAGCCTTCCGTCCTTACCGGCGACTCTTTCTTTTCGATATCCCAGGACGGGCGGCGGCACCTCGGGCTGGATATGTGCGGCGCCTGCAAGCTGACCTGCTGTATCGACCCCACCGGCAACGTTTTCCCCTGCGCTTTCATGCAGGATAAACCTTTTTACGGAGGGAATTTAAGAGAAACACCTTTTAAAGATATCTGGGATAATTCACCGGTTTTTAAACGTTTTCGTAATCTTGAGCCGTCCGCCTGCCGGACCTGCCCGCGCTTTGAAAAGTGCCGGGGAGGTTGCCCGGCCGTGGCCTATTTCCTCACTAAAGATTTGAACAACGCCGACCCTGAATGTTTGATGAATTGGAGCGGATTTTAGTTTCTAGTTCCTGGTTACTGGTTACTAGTTGCACCGCCCGACCACTCGACTCTAACCTCTTGTCCTTCCCTGTCGACCGGGAAGGACGATAGAAAGTGCTTCATTCAAAAGCTATTATTGTCTCCCTCCATGCCAGCGGGGAGGGAGATTATGAGGAAAGGGTCGGTCAGATGCCTCCGACCCGTAGTGCGTGGGGAAGCATTAAGGGAGGTGACGAGTAGTTGGTAATTAGGGTGTTTCTACCTCACCCTGTCCGTTGATAGAGAGGGAGATTAGAGTACATGTCAACTATCTCCACTATTAATTAGATGGCGTATTATCAGTTGGAGGTATTTTCTCCGCAACGTCGGTTTGAACAGGCTTTGACACCATCTTTTTTATTGACTTTTTGATCTTCTTGCTTGCTACTTGAAAATCTTCGCCTTCCAACACTTCTCTTTTTATCACTTCAGAAATAAGGATATTTTTAATTTCTTCATCTGTTACCTTTAAACCCGGTGAAATACGCCTTAATTCCCTGCGAATAGTATCTAGAATGGGCTGTGTAAGAACAATAGCGCTAACCATAAATCGATTAACCATCTGAGCGCGATCATGATATTCCTCAATAGCGTCGGAGACAGTACCTTCTTTGCAGAGCAAATATATTTTTTCTTGGTCCTCCAGTTTTTTAGGACTTAATGAGTTAAAACTGAATTCGTACACTAATTCGTGGTCTACCGGCTGAGTGAATTTCATGCGATGTATTTCCCAGTTAATACCATTTGTAAGAATGATCCAATCGATTCCTGCATTTGCCCCATAATTTATCGCTTGGCGGAGATGATCGGCTTTGAGTTCTATTCCGACTGCTTTAACTTCAATAAGATATTTGACTTTATTTCCGAGCTTTATAGCTAAATCACAATAAGTACCTCTAATAGCTTGCTCACTTGTAATTTCATTATATTTATCAAAGCCAAATACATTGGATAATATATCTGAAATTATAGTTACAGTATCAGATTCATTTACATCACGGCTTTTTGCTTTCTCCAAGATTTTTTGAAATTTTGGAATTTCCTTTGATAACCTAATTGAAACCGTTTTTGGAACTTTCATGATATCCACCTACCCATCATTTTCCATTATCTTTTTGTAATATATAATTTACACCTGATTGTCTGATAGTGCAATATGACTTGAATCAAATCAAGGTAATTATAAGTCCATATTATCTTCACTTGCTCTATGAATTAGGATTAATATTTTACGTCGTTTTCACCTCCACCTGACCTCTCCTCTCAAAGGAGAGCGAATATAGTCTTAGCTCAGCTTAAAATTATAGACCGCCGGCAAGGACGCCGGTGGCAACGGATTTATTAGTTTTAATCTTTAAGTTATGGCTTTAACTTTTAACCTTTGACTTTTGAGTTTCTCGAATCTATTTCACCATCTCCGCATAACAGTGTATAATAGCCTAAAGTATAATTAGATATTGAGGATAAACGTGTACGGTCAATTCAAATTATTGTTTTCTCCCCTCCGCCTCGGGCAGGTGACGGTCCCTAACCGCATTTCCTTTTCCGCCCACTTGACCAATCTTTCCGACCATAACCTCCCCTCGGAGCGCTGGCAATACTACCTTGTCGAAAGGGCCAAAGGCGGCGCCGGCCTCATCATTACCGAGGAGCAGTCCGTCCACCCCACCGACCACGCCTATGAAAAGCTCATTGACGCCTTCAAACCGGAGGTTATTCCCGGTTACAAAAAGCTTACCCGCGCCGTCCACGAGTATGAAACGAAGATATTCGCCCAGTTGAACCATAACGGCACCCAGGGCGACGGCTCCTATTCCCGCCTGAATCTTTTGGCCCCTTCTCCCGTCCCCGACTTTATGTTCCGGGAAGTGCCCAAGGAAATGGAAATCGAGGACATCAAGGATGTCACGAATGCTTTCTGTAAAGCTGCCACTCATGTGAGAGAGGGCGGCTTTGACGGTATCGAGCTGCAATTGGGGCACAGTTCTTTATTGCGGCAATTTTTATCCCCTCTTACCAACCTGCGCCAGGATGAATATGGCGGCAGCCTGGACAACCGCATGAAGTTCCCGCTGGAAGTTATCGCCGCCGTGCGGAAAACCGTGGGGCGCGATTATACCTTAGGTATCCGTCTCTGTGCCGACGAGATGGTCCAGGGCGGCCTGACTTTAGACGATGTCAAAGAAATCGCCAAACGCTTCGAAGCGTGCAAACAACTGGATTTCATCGACCTTTCGGTCGCTACTTTTTACAACCTCTATCTGGTAGGCGCTTCCATGCACACGCCGCTTGGCTATACTATTCCCCTCGCCGCCGGCATAAAAAGCGTCGTCAGCCTGCCGGTCTTCTGCACCGGCCGCATCAATGACCCCGTCATGGCGGAGAAAGTATTAGCTGATGGCCAGGCGGACATGATTGGCATGGTGCGCGCCCAGATTTGTGACCCGCATATGGCCAACAAAGCCAAAGAGGGAAAGCTGGAGGAAATCCGCTTTTGTGTGGCGGACAACCAGGGGTGCTATGGAAGGGTGGGGCTGAACAAGACCATCGGCTGCATCCAGAATCCGGCCGTCAGTTATGAAAAAGAGCAAAGCGCCATCAGACTGGCGCCCATTAAGAAAAAAGTGATGATAATCGGGGGCGGGCCGGCCGGACTTCGCGCCGCAGAAACCGCCGCTAGGCGCGGTCATAGGGTCGCGCTTTATGAAAAAGCGGACAAGCTGGGCGGACAAATCAATGTCGCGGCGCTGGGCGTTGGCAGAGAAGAGTTAAAAGCCATTGTCCGCAATTTTGAAAATCAGCTTAAGCTATTGCCGGTGGAAATCGTCCTGAATAAAGAAACGGACGTTGATTTTGTTTTAAAACAAAGCCCTGATGTTGTTATCGTCGCCACCGGAGCTTTGCCCAAACCCTGCACTGTTTACGGCGGCCGCGGTCCGGACATCTTTAATGTCTGGCAGATTCTTACCGGGGAAGCGAAAGCCGGCAAAAAAGTCCTCTTTATCGATAATGATGGGCATCATGCCGCTGCGGCCACCATCGAATTTCTTCTGGATAGAGGCAGTAAGGTCCATGTCGTTACCAATGCCTCGACCATCGGGTCGGAGCTCGGGCCCAGCCAGGACGCTTATCTTTCCCATCAGCGGCTGGCGCAGAAAGGCGTTACTTTCACGCCGGACTTTGCGGTGACAGAAATCCAGGGCACCAATGTTAAAGGTTTAAACTATTACAATAATGAATGGATGACTTTTGAAGGCAACGATACTGTCGTCTACGCGCAGGGCAGTAACGCCAACGACACGCTTTATAAAACTTTAAAAGGCAAAGTGAAACAGCTTTACCGCGTTGGTGATTGCGTGGCCCCGCGAAAAATAGATATGGCGATCCTGGAAGGGGACAAGGTAGCAAGGGAGATTTAGAAAAAATCTACCTTGGCCCCTCTTTTTTAAAGAGGGGAAGATTGAATATAACCAGAGAATAAATGGTTTAGCAAATCATTCTCTCCCTTTCGTAAAGGAAGAGTAAGAGAGGGATTTAAAGAGCTATATTTAAAACTATTTACGTCTTCCCTGAACTGAATAATAATCAAGAGCCGTCCAAATTGACTCTCGGTCTTTTATCCGCGGCGAAAAGTGTGGCGGAAAAGACCGGCGCTTTAGTAACGGCATTTCTTTTTTCTGACCGGCCCATTAAGACACCGGATATTTTATCTCAATATAGTGTCTCTAAGGCAATAACGTACCGGGATTCATTATTCAGCCGTTTCTCTGTGGAAACTTATGGGGCGGCGTTGCTCCCGCAATTAAAAAAGAACGCCCCCTCTCTTTTACTGATGGTAGATTCCGTCATTGGTAGAGAGCTGGCGCCTTTTCTGGCGGTAAAACTTGGCGCCAACATCATTACCGGCTGCGTCAAAATGGATTTTTCGAATCCTGAACAGCCGTTCTTATATCGTTCCGTATATGGCGGCCAGCTTTATCAGGAGATTGCCTGCGATTTAGATAAGACAACCATCGTTACCCTGGATGCTAAACACCTGTTCGTTATTCCTTCCGCCCCTTCAACCCGGATTGAAACCGAAGTTATTGAGCCGGAACTCTCTCCTGATTTTATTAAAGTAAAACATTTAGAATTTCTCCCCGCCGATTTTAAAACGGTAGATGTCGCTGAGGCGGACACCATCGTCGCGGCGGGGATGGGAGCAATTTCCGACGAGCTTTACCCGCTGGTGATGGAACTGGCGGCATTGGTGGAAGGCTCTATCGGTGCGACGCGCCCGGTAATCGATAGCGGGAAGGTGACCCGTGACCGGCTTATCGGACAGACCGGTAAGACCGTCAGCCCGGATTTTTATCTGGCGCTGGGTGTCTCCGGTGCTACCCATCATACCGGGGGTATCCAGGAGGCGGGAAAAATCGTGGCGGTGAATAAAGACCCCCTGGCGGCGATATTTAAGAGCGCCGACGCCGGCGCCGTCGCCGATCTTAAAGAAGTACTGCCTGAATTAATCGAGAGAATCAGGAAAGCAAAAGCAGATGGCGAAATCCTTTGATGTCATCGTCGTAGGCGCGGGTCCGGCCGGCAGTATCGCGGCTTTAAAGTTAGCGCGGGCGGGGATAAATGTTTGTTTATTGGAACGCGGGAAACAGCCCGGTGCTAAAAACATGTTCGGCGGACTGCTGCATAACACCCCGGTGCTTAATGAAATGTTCCCGGATTTCTGGGAAAACGCCCCGGTGGAAAGGCATGTTTATAAAAAAGTCCTCGCCTTTATGACCCCTGACGCCGCCGTATCTTTGACTTTCGATAACGATAATTGGGATAAACTGCCCTATAACGGTGCGACCGTTTTCCGCCCGGTATTTGATAAATGGCTGGCTGATGAGGCGGTCAAGGCCGGGGCGTTATTATTAAATGAATGCACCGCGGAAGATGTTATCCGTAAAGATGGAAGGATCGCCGGCGTAACCGTTAAAGGAAGGGAAGGGGAAATCAGGGGCAACGTCGTCATCGCGGCGGACGGCGTACTGTCTTTTATCGCCGGGAAAGCCGGTATACGGCCGGATTTAAAGTCGGGGGATATGGGGGTGGGCGTAAAACTGCTGCTGGGACTGCCGGAAGAAATAATTAACGAGCGTTTCCACTTCGTCCGCGACCAGGGCGCGGATATCAGCTTTTTAGGTGCCGCCGGGAACATCCGGGGCGGCGGCTTTCTTTATACTAATCATGCGGCAATTTCCGTCGGCCTGGTGATGCACCTGGACTCGCTGAAAACATCCGGCAAAGCCCCATACGATATTTTGAACGACTTTTTACAGCACCCGCAGGTGGGACAGCTAATTAAAGGCGCCGTACCGCTCGAATATTCCGCCCACCTTATCCCCGAAGGCGGTTATAAAGCTATCACCCCGCTTTACACTGATGGTTTGCTGGTAGCCGGGGACGCGGCCGGCCTCTGTTATACCAACGGCATCAACCTGGAGGGCATTAACCTGGCCATGACCTCCGGTGCGTTGGCGGCGGAAACGGCTTTAGAAGCATTGAAAATTAATGATTTTTCCGCGAAAAAGCTGTCCCTTTACAAGAAGAAGCTGGATGAAAGTTTTGTCGTGAAGGACATGAAGACCTTTAAGAACAGCCCTGGCATGATGCATATGGACCGGCTTTACGAGACGTACCCGAAGATAATCACCGGCATCGTGGAAAAGATGTACAACGTGGAAGGTAAACCGCGCTCGAAGATGCTTAAATTATTCCGAAAAGAAGCCATGAAAGAAATAGGCATTACCCGGCTTATATCGGACGGCTTTAAGATCGGCAGGTCTTTATTATGAATATTGATAATCTGACCCAGATGACCCAGTTTATCGTCGATGATAAACCGCATATCGTTATCAATAAAGAGATATGTAAAAATTGTGATTCCCGCGCCTGCGTTAAGGCCTGCCCGGCCAAATGCTATACCTTCGATGAAACGACAAAGCTTTTAAGCGTAGTTTATGAAAACTGCCTGGAATGCGGCACCTGCCAGGTTATCTGTGAGAAAAAAGCCCTGGACTGGACTTACCCGCGCGGCGGTTTTGGCGTGAATTACAGATTGACTTAAGAAAGGAACAAATAAATATTAATAAACCATACCGGCGAAAGCCGGTATCCAGGTATTAAAAATGCGCTGCTATTTTGTGTAAATTTTATCGAGTCAGCGTAATGGGACACTTTACGTAGGTTTCACAAGTGACCTGTTGCAACGGATCTACGCTCATAAAAATGACTTGGTAAAGGGATTTACGAATAAATACAAAGTCCATAAACTGGTATATTTTGAACAATGTGATGATTATGATGCTGGTTTGCAAAGAGAAAAACAACTTAAAGAATGGAAAAGAGACTGGAAGATAAAGTTAATAGAAAAGACGAATCCTTTATGGCTGGATTTATACGATGAACTTCTGAAAAACAACTAGGCGGATTTAACTGGATACCGTTTTTCAACGGTATGGAGAATAAGGAAAAAGGCGAAAAAACAACTAATAAATGAAAATCTTAGTCTGCCTGAAAGAAATAATCGACCCGGCGCTGAACATAGACTTCGGCTTAAGCAGCCATGTCATTTTCAAAGAAGGGCAGCCCCGCCGCCTTAACCCCCCTGACATGGCCGCTTTGGCCGTAGCTTCAGGTCTTAGAAAACCCGGCACGGAACTTACCGCCGTATCCATCGGGGATGAAAGGGTAGAAAGTTACTTAAGAAATGCCCTCGCTGTCGGTGTCGATAAAGCCGTCCGCATTTGGGGAGAAGACTTTAGCGAAATGTCTCCATATCAAAAAGCGATTTTATTATCCGGCCTGGCGGCTGCTTCCGGCCCCGGGCTGATATTAACCGGTTCGCGGAGCCTGGATACCGGTAATGGCCGGGTGGGGCCGCTCTTGGCAGCCATATTGGGATGGCCCTGCGTTACCGATGTCGTTAATATCGAATCTTTTGACCGGGACAGCCTTACCGTTATAAAAGACATCGGGAGGGGAGAACGGGAAAAGGTCGAATGCTCAATCCCTGCTATTATTACTGTCAAAGGCGATGGTAAACTGCCTTATGCTTCTTTGGATAACCTTATCGAAAGTAAATCTAAAGAAATCGCTCTTTTAACGCCTGAAGACCTGGGCATAACGCCGGAAGTATTAAAGAGCGCCGCCTGTCCCGTGCGTCTTACCTTCCCCCGCCCTGCCCTCGCCAAAGCGCCGCCGCTGAATAGCTCGCTGCCGGCTTTTTACCGGATTCTCCAGCTCTTGCAGGGCGGCATCTCCCGGAGAAAAGGACGCATCCTCGAGGGCAATCCTGCGGAAATCGCCGGACAGCTTTATCAGCTTTTCCTGGATGAGGGCGTTTTAAAAAAAGCAAAAGACCTGTCATCCTGAACGAAGCGAAGGATCTCGTATTCTTGTTGATGACGAGATTCTTCGGTCACATTGTTCCTTTGGAATGACAATCGGGAGATTTTTACGGACGAATTTGTTTTTTCCCTGGCCGAGAACGTAACTCTCAAAGAAAAAGCGGACGGTTATTATCTTGAATCCTCTGTTCCTCTGAAAATTCTCCGTATCAACGAATCGCTCTATCAGCTTATCGCCCATCTCCGCGCTGGCGGCAGCGTTGAAGAATATACTCTAAAAAATCCGGTCATGAATCAGGAAAACCTCGTCAAGGTGCTGCTGATGCTCGTCAATGGCGGATATTTGAAACTGGAAAAAGTTACGGCGCTCAAGAATTTTCCCTTCGTTTCTATCATCATCCCCGTGCGCGATGACCCGGACAATTTACAGGAATGTGTAAAATCCCTGCAAAATCTTGATTACCCCCATGACCGTTATGAAATTGTTGTGATTGACGACGGCTCGAAAAAAGCAATATCGTTACCGGATGTCCGTGTCGTCCGTAACGAGGTATCAAAAGGCCCGGCCGCCTGCCGCAATATGGGAGCAGCGTTGGCTAAAGGAGAAATTCTCGCCTTCCTGGATGCCGATTGTGTGGCCGGACAAAACTGGCTTAAAGAGCTTGTGCCTTTTTTCAAAGTAATAAATACCGGAGCTGTTGGAGGTTATATCGAAGGATATTATCATAAAAGCTTCCTCGACCGCTATGAAAATGTTTTTTCCTCTCTTAATATGGGTAAACGGTTTATGATGGAGGATAAGTCCGCCTCTTCCTTTTACGTCCCTGCCGCCAGCATGCTGGTAAGCCGGGAGGCCTTCAGAGCCGCCGGTGGCTTTAACGAAGAGATGCATATCGGCGAGGACGTGGACTTTTGCTGGCGCCTCCGCGATAAAGGTTTTACCCTGATGTACGCGCCATTTGGAATGGTTGCCCACAAACACCGCAACAAACTCGGAGCCATGCTTAAAAGGCGCCTGGACTACGGTTCGTCGGAGTCTTTGCTTTACAAAGCTCACCGCGATAAGAAAAAGAGCTTTTCCATTTCTGCTTTTTCCGGCCTGTCTTTCCTGGCGCTGGCGCTGGCCGTCCTTTTACTAAATCCTTTCCCGCTGGCGGCCATTCCCGTCTTCTTTATCGTTGATTTGTTTATCAAGTCCGTGTATAAGCGTAAAGCAGTTTCTTCGGCATTCGCTCAGGTGACCGCGTCCCTTTTGAGGAGCTATTTTTCCTTCTTCTATTACGCTTTTTATCATTTGATAAGGTATTACCTGGTGCTCTTTATCATTTTCGGGTTCTTATGGTACCCCTTATGGATTTTAGGGGCTCTGGGACTGGTCTGGACATGTACTGTAGACTATGTTGTCAGGAAACCTGCATTGTTTTTCCCGGTCTTTCTTTTCTATTACTTTTTGGAGCAACTGGCATACCAGGTTGGAGTGGTTTGGGGATGTTTAAAATATGGATATTTCGGGTCTTACTTATTGAGCTTTAAAAGAATCTAAAATCAGTTAATTATTTTAATGCTTGCCTTAACTTGCCTTTATTCGGCCATTCGTTCCAACGAATTTTTTTATTTTCCCACGAATAATTAGCTTCAGCGGCTCGTCCCTGACGTTATGACAAATCAGCTTCAAATTCCCTTATTCGTTTTTCAACGTTCTTTTCTCTTTGTCATTCCCGATCTAATCGGGAATCCAGCATTGACTTAAACCGATGATAGAGATTGCCACGCCTTAGCAGCTTCGCCGCCAATGGCCTGCAATGACACTCACCCCTAACCCCTAATCACTTACCCCTTATTTAACATAACTACCCTAAAAATACCCCTTGAGCCTGAATCGTATCTAAGCTTACCATAATATGTCAAAAAAACGATTTATGCCTGGGCCGAGCCTGATTTAACATAACACCCTTAAAAAACGACTCAGGCCTGGGTCGAGCCTGAAATAACATAATATTGGAATCGAATTTCTCATAGCTGCATCACGCTCAAAAATATACATCTACGTTTCTCTTGCCGGGATATCTTAGCACTAACGTTCTAAATCTGTCAATAGCATTTTGTCACAAATTGAAGCTAGGTCAGCTTTTAACTTATCTCATTACGTATTGACTTTAGCTTCAAAACACGGGACAATAAAATTGTGCCTGATGCTATTCTCTTTGACATGGATGATACGATAGTCCTGTGGGAAATTCCCGCTCAATCGGTTTGGCAAGACGCCGTTGACCGCTACCGCGATAAACTGGGCGGCCTTGCACCGGGAGAGCTTTACCAGGCTATCCGCGCTACCAGCGACTGGTATTGGAGCACGCCTGACCGCCACCGGGAGGGGAGGCTGGACTTGCCGAAAGCCCGCCGGGAAATCGGGCAGCTGGCTTTTAAACGTCTCGGGCGGCAGGATATGGACCTGGCGGTAAAAATCGCCGATACTTACACAACGGAGCGTGAAAAAGGCTCTTCCCTGGCGCCGCTGACGGAGGAAGTGCTTAAAGACCTGCGGCGGCGCGGCATTAAACTGGGGCTGGTTACCAACGGCGCCTCGGACACACAGCGTGCCAAGATAAATAAATACAACCTTGCACCGTTATTCGACTATATACTTATCGAGGGTGAGTTCGAATATGGCAAACCGGATGAACGTGTTTTCCGGCATGTGCTGGGGAAACTGAATGTCGAGCCTGCAAGGGCCTGGATGGTCGGGGATAACCTGGAGTTCGATATCGCGCCCTGCCGTTCGCTGGGGATTTTTTCTCTCTGGGTAAACGGAAGCACTGACGATGCCAAACCGGTAGACGGTATCTGCCCCGATGTTACCATCAAGAGTATCGCGGAAATTCCGGGATTGCTCGACCTTATTTGCTATACTGGACGTCCGCATCGGGATAAATAGCTGCCTTTGTCCCTGACCCGTGACTTTGCTTTAAAAGCGCCATCACCCCTTCCCATTTGTCCAGCATGATGACTTTGTCGTTGTTTTCAAGATATCTTCCGGAAGCAAGTTCCGGGTATTCATTATAAATTATCAGGCGGCTGACGTTATCCGGTACCTTCATCTGCAGCTGTAATTTACCGGCAATGTTGTTCCCGAACGGCCCCATCAGGTAATGGGTGGCCTGGCCGTCCGGCGCGTTAGCGATGAGGATGATATCCCCGCCCGGTTTCACCGATGGGAAGGCTATCATCAGGCCGGAGATTGCCTCGCTGGCTTTGGCAAAGGTGTTGGCGATAACGATGTCCGCCCCCTTGGCCTGGTCCGTCAGATAATGTTTTTTTGCGGCTTCCAGCGCCGCGGCATATTCCGCCTTCGGCTCCCCGGCAAATATCTCCGACGTTTCCCCCCACATGTTGACGAGAGCGTCGATTTTCATATCCAGCCCGGCTATCGCGGTCGCCTCGTCGATATCGCGCCGGCGCGGGTTATCGTTCAGCGCGCCCATGCCGCTGACGGTATTATTAAAGCCGCCGGTATTTTTCCGGGGAGAATGCAGCGCCAGCACCGTTTCATACGAAGCTATGCCCGGCAGGACTATTTTGCCGCCCCCTCCAAACCCCGCCATGATATGCGGCACGATGGAGCCGATTCCTATCTTCAGGTCGCATTTCATGACCTCGGCGTTGAAGCTTAATTTTGTACCTGAAGTTGTCGTGCCGGCATAAACGCAATTATCGAAAGGGTTATGATTATAAACCGGGAACCGTTTTAAAACGTCCTCTCCCAGCTTCTTTACAAAGTCTGTCCGGTTCAGCGCCCCGTGGCAGCCGCCGGCGCAGATAAACCGGATTTGCTTGTCTTTTATACGGGCCGCGCCCAATTCCGCCAAAATGTGAGGTACAATTTCCGCCGCGCGCGT
Source organism: uncultured Chloroflexia bacterium (assembly GCA_963796365.1). Taxonomy (GTDB): domain Bacteria; phylum Chloroflexota; class Dehalococcoidia; order Dehalococcoidales; family RBG-16-60-22; genus RBG-13-51-18. The sequence goes on along the minus strand of CAWCLJ010000004.1, from coordinate 1,025,508 downwards.
TACCCGCGCCATATCGTCGAAGAGGATAACAATCTCTTTTTTTCCCCGGGCGTATTCACGCAGGGGCGGCATCCCGAGCGGGGCTTTTATGGCTCTTATAATTTCCGCCGGCTTCAGATGGGGTTTATTATAACCGGCCATGTTATATTCCCGTACCTGCCAGTTATCCGGAAGGTGGATAGTCATTTTCTTAACGCCGTGCCAGGCAAGCTGCGGTAATGTTATTTTGATAACCAAGCCGGACTTCATAAACGGTTTTATTATGTGCCCAAGATTTAGCATTGTCAAAAGCTTCCGTTAACTACCAAAGTACTAGTACTATTTTGTCTGTTTTTTACGAATCGTTTACATAAAAAAGCGCCCCGTTAATTTGTTGTTTATCTAACGGGTGATATATTTGTGCTGTATTTTTAGCCATATTAGCGCTTTGGCGTGGAACTTAACCTGAATATTTCTCACGCAGTAAGGTAGAGTTCAGATGAAGAATAAATTGCCGGGAATCTTTGAAAATGCATTTCCAGGGATGCTTGAATCGGACGATGGCGAAGCTGAAAAAACAAAACACCTTGGCTTCAGCGAAGATTTCTTTTATGAAATTGCCCAGAATGCCACCGATATGATTCTCCATGGCGTCTGCACACCCAAACCTCGTTATGATTATATCAGCCCATCTTGTTTATCTATTACCGGTTATTCTCCTGAAGAATTTTATGCGGATAACCTCCTTATCATGAGAATAATTCACCCGGACGACGTTCACCTCATTCTTGACCCTAATGTGCCCGGCTTCAAAGCTCCTACGGAACCAATAGAACTCCGCATGATTCGTAAAGACGGTACCATCATCTGGACGGAACACATGATAACCTATAAACGCGACACGGAGGGCAATCTTCTCACTTTTCAGGTCATCGCTCGTGATATTACCGAGCGTAAAAAAGCTGATGAATCTTTACAGCAAAGCCGCATTTTTACGGCCAGTCTTCTTGAGCATGCGCCTCACGCTATCGTTGTCATAAATGCTGATACCTCTATCAGGTATGTCAACCCGGCCTGGGAGCGTATAAACGGCTGGACACTCTCGGAAATAATCGGCCTAAAAGCGCCTTATCCCTGGTGGCCGGAGGAATTAAAGGAGCAGTGGATGCCCACATTTCTGGATTCCTTCAAACAGGGCACTGGCAAAGCTGATCTCCCGGCGGTAAAGAAAAACGGTGAAATTTATTGGATACAGTTTACCGGAACGAATATATATAAAGATGGGAAAGTGGACTATATGGTCATCAATTCCATCGATGTTACCGAGCAAAAAAAAGCGGAAAAAGCCCTGCAGGATTCTGAAGCAAAGTTCTCCCGGGCTTTCAATACCAGTCCTGATATCATGGCTATCATCCGTGTTAAAGACTATAAGATTATTGAAGTCAATGAGGCCTTTTGCAAAGTGTCCGGCTATTCCAGAGAAGAAGCTATCGGGCGTATGCCTAGCGAACTTAATATCTGGGTGAGCGACGAAGAGCGGGTTAAAGCTATCAAGACCATCAAGGAACAGGGACACATTTTCAATGAAGAATTCCGTTTTAACACCAGTAATAACGGTGTTCACCCGATGCTGGTCTCCTTGGAACAGATAATGGTTGCCGAGGAGCCGTGTTATATTTTTATCGCCACGGACATTACCGAGCGTAAAAAAACGGAAGCGGCTTTGCAGGAATCGGAAGAAAAATTTGCCACGGTTTATAACACCAGCCCTAATGCTATTTCGCTCATGAGCGTTCCGGATTATAAATTCATCGAAGCTAATGAAAGTTTTTTCCGTTTGACCGGTTATACCCGGGAGGAAATTATCGGCCGTACCTACATTGACCTTGAACTCTGTGCCAAACTGGAGGACCAGATACAAATCGGCAGAAGCCTTGAAGATACCGGACACGTACTAAATAAGAGGATCGGCTGCCGGATGAAGTCCGGAGAAATCCGGGCCGGTCTTTTTTCTGCGGACACTGTTGAAATCGGTGGGAAAAAACGTTGTATTATCGTCATAACGGATATCAATGACCAGGTAAAGACCGAGGAAGCATTGCGCTCTTCAGAAGAAAAATTCTCCAAGGCCTTTAGTTCCAGCCCGACCGCTATTTGTCTTTTTAATATTGAAACTAATCAATTCATTGATGCCAATGATAGCTTCACACGTTTTACCGGTTACGCACGAGAAGAGGCCGTTGGGCGTACGCCCCAGGACCTTAACCTTTGGGTCAACCAGCGAGAACTGGAAAGCATGAATGAAAAGCTTCAAAAGAACGGCTTTATCATAAATGAGAGAATACACTCCCGCATGAAATCCGGTGATATCAGCATCGGCTTGTTCTCTGCCCAGACCTTTGATGTAGGCAACAAAAAGCATATGATTCTATCCATCACTGATATCACGGACCAGGTAAAAGCGGAGGAAGCGTTAAAAGAATCCGAAGAAAAATTTGCTAAAGCCTTCCGTGACAGCCCGGAGATAATTGTAATTACGGCTATTAATGACGGCAGGTTTGTAGATATCAACGACAGCTACCTTCACGCTACCGGCTATTCCCGTGAAGAACTTATCGGTAGCAATGCAAAACAAATCAACATTTGGGCGAATGAAGGTGAGCTTAACGAACGGTTAAGAATCTTGATGGAGCAGGGCAAGGTCACTAATAAAGAATATGAGTTCCGCACCAAATCCGGGGAAATACGCACCTGGCTCTATTCGGCGGAACTTGTAACTATCGGCGGCGAGCCTTGCATGATGAGCGCTTCCATCGATATTACCGAAAGGAAACGCATCGAGCAGGCCCTGGCCAATGAGGAAATCCGGCGCCGCATCCTTATTGAACAATCGAGCGACGGCATCGTGATTCTCGATGAGAGCGGTAAAGTCTATGACGTTAACTGGCGTTTCGCGGAAATGCTGGGTTATACCATGGAGGAAGCCTCCCGGCTTTATGTCTGGGACTGGGAAAAAGGCTTCACGCGGGAAAATCTGCTGGAACAGCTGAAAAACGTGAACTCCGATGGTGACCATTTTACGACACATCATTTGCGTAAAGATGGGTCTTACATCGATGTTGATATCAGTACTAACGGCGCCTCTTTCGCCGGACAAAAACTTATCTTTTGCGTATGCCGGGATATCTCGGAACGCAACCGCATGGAAAAAGCGCTGCGGGAGTCCGAAGAAAAATTCTCCCTGGCCTTCAACGCCAGCCCCCATATGATTGCTATCACGGATCTGGAGGAAGGTAAATACGTCGAGGTAAACGACTCGTATATTAACGCCACCGGCTATAGCCGCGAAGAGTTGATAGGCCGGACACTTAAAGATATTAATATCTGGGCCAATCAGGAAGATGTAACTGATATGGTCCGGTACCTGGAACGGGGTAGCCTCAAAAATAAAGAATACCGGTTCCGCACCAAGTCAGGAGAAATCCGCACCTGGCTGTGTTCAGCGGATATTGTAAGCATCGGAGGGAAACAGCGTATCCTGGCAATGGCCGCCGATATCACGGAGCGCAAGAAGGCGGAAGAAGCACTCAAGGCCAGTGAGCTGCGCTACCGGTCGTTATTTGAGAACATGACTGAAGGTTTTGCTCTCTGTCAGATGTTATACTCGGATGGGGTTCCTGTTGATTGGTTCTATCATGATATTAACCCTGCATTTGAAAGAATTACCGGATTGAAGGGAGCAACCGGTAAGAAGGTTAGTGAACTGATACCCGGTATCAAAGAGACCAACCCTGAACTTTTTGAGACCTACGGTCGCGTCGCCCGGAGCGGTTTACCGGAAAATTTCGAGACTTATGTCCCTGAGCTTGGTATTTATTTCAGGATCTCGGTTTTTAGCCCCAGAAACGATTATTTCGTGGCAGTATTCGATGATGTCACCGCGCGAAAAAACGCGGAAAAAGCTTTGCGTGATTCTGAAGAAAAGTTCTCCCGGGCATTCAATACCAGCCCTATCTCTCTTTCCATCAGCCGGATGAGTGACGGTAAATTCCTGGATGTAAATGAAAGCTTCCTGCGGGATAAAGGCTATACCCGGGAAGAAGTAATCGGTAAAAGTGTCAAGGAATTGAATATCTGGGCAAGTAAAGAACAGCAGGACAGCTTAATCGCGTCTTTAAAAGCTAACCGCCGTGTCCATAACATTCAAATGCAGTTCCGCACCAGGTCCGGTGAAATTTGTGACGGCTTGATATCGGCGGAATTAATCAAAATCGGTAATGAAGACTGCATGCTCGTCCTGAATAACGATATAACCCAGCAAAAACAGGCGGAAGAGCAACTAAGGCTGCTTAGCTCGGTGACCAAGCAGATAACCGATTCTACAATGATTACAGACCCGCAGTTTAATATTACTTATATGAACCAGGCCGCCGAGGATATGTTTGGCTACACTTTTGAAGAGGTGAAGGGCAAGAATCTTTCCTTTTTCAACCAGGCACCCCCCACGGAGAATTTCAGAAAAGACATCCGGGAGATACTTGCGGCCGGTAAAGCCCATAGTGACATTATCCCCAAGCGCCGCAAGGATGGCACCGTCATCATCTGCGATTGTAAAATCTCACCCATGTATGATGAAAACGGCCATATCTGCAATCTTATCGATGTCCAGCGCGATATCACCCGGCAAAAAGATATAGAGGCCAAACTCCAGGAGCATAAGAAACTCATTGACAGCATCCTGGCGACTATGCCGGAAGGCGTGCTCGTCGTCGATAATCACGACCGCATACTGCTGGCCAATAAAGCTGTTGCGAGCATCCTGCACCTTAACAGTAAAAACCTGAAGAATAAATCGTTGAGTGAGTTACTGCCGATGGACCAGTATTTCAATCTTCACCGGGCGGTAACATACGGAAATACTGAAAACAATACCCTGGAATTCCGGTACCATGTCCAGGACGTAGAAAAAATCATTTACTGCGTCATTGTAAAAATGGATGGGGAACGCACGCTGATAACATTCTCCGATGTTTCCCGTGAAAGAGAAGAAGAGGAAAAACTGTATCTCACGGACCGTCTCGCCTCCCTGGGTGAAATGGCCGCCGGCCTGGCGCATGAGTTAAACAATCCTTTGACCGGTATCCTTACGCTCTCCCAATTGCTCGTCGGCAGCGATATACCCCAGGAGCATAAGGAAGATATCGAGTGTATTTATACCGAAGCTAAACGGGCGGCCGGCATCGTGAAAAATGTGCTGCTGTTCGCCCGCGTTAAAGCCGATGAGTCCGGCCGGGCTTCCGTTAATGAAACGGTCAGAGAAGTGCTGCGCCTCCGCGAGTATGAGCAGCGGTCCAGCAATATTAAAGTTGTCACGGAATTGGAAGATAACCTGCCGGATATTACTATCGATAAAGGCCAGCTCCAGCAGGTCTTCCTTAACATGATTTCAAACGCTGAAGCCGCCATTAAAGAAGCCAACCGTCCGGGTATCCTTACCGTCATTACCCAGCGCGTCAATAACCACGTTAATATTCAATTCACGGATAACGGTTGCGGCATTAAAAAGCAGGTCATGCCCAGGATATTCGACCCCTTCTTTACCACGAAGGAGGTGGGTAAAGGCACCGGCCTTGGCCTTAGCATCTGTTACAGCATTATCGTGAAGCATGGCGGTAAAATAAACGTTAAAAGCCAGGTAAATGAAGGTACTACCTTTAGCATCAAAATGCCGGTAGCATCTTAACTATATATTAAGATAGGAGATTATTACTATGGTTACATCAGCTGCGAAAGAAAATATCCTTATCGTTGATGATGAAAAAACGGTCAGAAGAAGCTTGAATAAAGCCCTGACTATGAACGGTTTCTCCTGCGAAGAAGCCTGCAGCGCCGACGAAGCGATGGCGGCGCTGCAACGCAAGCAGGCCGACCTGGTAATCCTGGATGTCATGATGCCGGGCATCTCTGGGAAAGAGCTCCTGCCCAAACTCAAAAAGACCTACCCGGATACGGCGGTGGTTATGGCGACGGCTGTCGTTGAACCGGATACCATCGTGGACTGTATGAAAAACGGCGCCCACGATTATATTACCAAGCCTTTTGACGTGGACCAGCTCCTGACTAATATACAGACGGTATTGGATAAGAGGAGCCTGGAATTAAATCTCAAGGAAAGGCGGCAGGTCCTGGAAGGTAAAGTAGCCGAGCAGGCCAAAGAGCTCCAGAGACTCTTTATCGATGCCGTGGAATCGCTGATAGGCGCACTGGAAGCCAAAGATAAATATACCGCCGGTCACTCCCGCCGGGTCACGAAAATTGCGGTGGATATTGCCGGTGTGCTGGGCATGAAGGGCGAGGAAATGGAAAACGTCCGCTGGGCTGCGCTTCTCCATGATATCGGCAAAATCGGCATCGACTCTACCGTCCAGAACAAACCGGGCATGCTTACGCCGTCCGAATACAATTATATTCTTACTCACTGTACCATCGGTCCGGGCATCGTTCAGCCGCTGGTGAATGAGATCATCAGCGAGGCAATCAGGCACCATCATGACAGCTTTGATGGAAGCGGACTTAACCAGGGCATAAAAGGCGCGGATATTCCTCTCATCTCCCGGATCCTGGCTATTGCCGATTCTTTCGATGCTATGACGTCCGACCGGCCCTACCGGTCGGCATTGCCGGCCATCAAAGCCTTTGAGGAGGTAAAAAGGTGCTCCGGCACGCAGTTCGACCCCGTTGTCGTCGAGGCTTTCCTTAAGACTTCCATCGTGCGTTCGCTTAGAGCATAAAGGAGTCTGGAGGCCTTAATGGCGGGAGCCTGGGGCTTTAAAATCTTGAATTAATATTAGTTTGGGGATTCAGCGGAATGATGCGGATTATTAAGTATAAAATGACCTAAGTCACTAGTCTCCTATGACGATTTAGCCATTTACCGGCCGCGGCCGGAAGCAAATAATGATAGTAGGCAACCTCCCATGAAAAGGGATGTGTTGCCTATTTTCGTTTAGGTTAAGGAAGTAAGTATTTTAAATGCTTCAAGCCGTGAAAAATATGAAATCGGAAAAAGGGTCGACGTTTATAGAAATATTGGTATCCCTGGCGCTGATGGGGACTATCGCCGTACTTTTCCTGCAAAGCGCCATGAGTTCCGCAAATGCCCGCGTCCAGGTGGATGAGCGCGCGTCAGCAAAAGTCCTGGCGGAAACTATTATCGATAACGTGAAAATAATGGACTACGCTCCAACATATGACGTTACTATCCCCCCGGAATACAATGGCTACACGGCTAATTTGACGGTGACTTACCTGGAGAGTACGGATATCCAGCAGTTAACCGTTGTAATTTCACATGGGGGGAATCAAATTCTGACGCTGGAAAACTATAAGGTGAACCGATGAAATTCTGTGGATGGAAATTATTTTGCAATAACCAATCAGGCTTTACGCTCATCGAGGTATTGGCATCTATCGCGATAATAGGCGTCATCAGCCTCGGTGCTTCCGTTTCCAGCGCCCAGATTATGAACCAGACTTCACGGGACCGGGACAATACGCTTGCCAACACTAATGTTACCAACGCCATTAACTGGATGACCCGTGATGCCCTCATGGCTCAGACGATGAGCGGTTGTTCCGGCTTCCCGGCTACCAACCCGCTCACCCTGTCCTGGGTCGAATGGGATAACACGGTCTGCTCGGCCAATTACACGGTTGTAAATGGTGTACTTTCACGCACGTATTCTGACGGTGTAAATGTATCTACCATCTCTATTGCCCAATGCATCAATACCAGCGGGAATATGACCTGCTGTATCTCGGGAAACGGAACCTTAACCGTAACTGTGACCAGCAGTGTCGGCCAGGGCGCCCGCATCGCGAATGTTACCAAGACGCGGACAATTGCCTGCCGGCCTGGTTTGTAGATATCGAGAAAAATTATGAAAAATATAACAAAAAAATTAGTATGTAAGTCAACCGTCGGGGAGTCCGGGCAGGCGCTTATCCTGGTCCTCGTCTTTTTCCTCCTGGGAAGCCTGATGCTTGCACCTGTCCTTATGCAAATGCAAACTGCTTTAAAAAGCGAGACGATGTATGAAGACAAGACCAATGAGATTTCCACCACTGACGCAGGATTAGAGAACGGGATGTGGCGTATAAAATATGATTATTTAGGCCCGGATTACGACCCATATGATTTTAATACCGTCTGGTCATATGAAACCGATCCCGTAAATGGACAAACTGCAGCTGTTACCGTGCAGAATGTCTGGCTTCCCACCAATGTGACCCTGAATTCGCTCGGCCTGAGCTCCGCGGATGCGAAAACTATTGCCGAAGCTGGTAAGCTGGTGGTCACCGGCACGTCCGGCGCTGTTCCCGGCCAGCCGTATCGCATTAAAATCGACTTTACTCCCGCCGCCGGCGATAACCTGACCATCAAATCAATGGGGATTTGGCTGCCGCAGGGTTTTTCTTATACCGTACAATCAAGCACGCTGGAAGCGGGCGGGCCTTTTGAGCCTTATTATCCTAATTCCGTGTCCGTCTCCGCCGTTCCGGGCGGCCAGTCAGTCGTGTGGAGCTATAACCCGCCCTATCCCCTTTTTACTTCCTTCCCTGATTTAGTTTCCAATAACGGCACTCTTACTTCCACTATTACTTTTAACTACTCCCCTCCCGCCAATGATCCTGATAAACTTCCCGTAGCTGTTGCCTGGATAACAGCCGAGATGCACGATACCGCGGGCAATCCCGTACCAAATCCCGATAGCCCGGTGAACGTCCCCATCGCCTGGGACACGGACACAAGCTTCTATAAAATCACTTCGTCTACCGGTAATACTAAAATTGAAGCTTACACATCCAAACTAGGTTTACGTAGTATGGGCGATGCCGCCTCCGGCGACTACGTGGCAACCGGTAACTCCCTGATGATTATGGGGCCCGAGCACCCCTCTAACCCTCACGGTATCCGCTACGACTTACTAACGTCCAGCGATGCCGCTGTCTCTACTATCCCTTCCGATGGTGACGTGATGACTGCCTATCTGTACTGGTCAGGGTGGCGGAATAATACGACCGTGTTCTCGGACCCAGGCACGAGCACTAATTTTAACAATTATTGGGTCAACGGCGGTGACTGGGCATACTCCAGTAATAGCTATCAGGGGCATCACTCCGGGGCAGATTCCCGCCGCTACCTCACCCTGAAAAACGCCCAGAATTTGAGCTCCTATCCATCAGGAACGCTGGTTGAAATTGACTGGACCCAATCTGTGCCCGCGCTAACGGATATATTCTCAGATTCTTGCTCAAGTAGCAATTTTACCAACTCCTGGTCTAACGGAGGTGACTGGTCTTACTATTCCAGTGGTAACGATTACCGCGGACAGCACCTTTCTGGAGCGGATTCCCAACGGTACCTCACTGTGAAAACTGGTCAGAACCTCAGCGGCTATTCCAGCGTTAACGTTTCCTGGTCTCAGTCCGAAAGCGGTACCCTGAACTCCAGCGATTTCCTGTACTATAATTTCTCGTCGGATAATGGAACGACATGGAGTAATAATATCACCGCGGGTAGTGCCGCTAGTTTTCCAGCGACATACAGCAGTACTATTCCCAGCCAGTATTTTACAAACGGTTTTAAAATCCGGTTCTACATTGCCGGTTTTGGTTCCGGGAAATACTGCTACCTTGATAATATTAAAATTACCCCTTCTTATTCTGCATCTGACGGTCTTGATTTTGCCCTTTACAACGGCACTAGCTGGAGCAGCAACATCCAGGCGTTCCGCGGCGGCAATCCTAGCGGTTCCTTCAGCTACATCATCCCTGATGCTGCGCCTTACCTGAACAGTAATTTCTTAATGAGGTTTTACCTGGTCGGCATGGGCGGCAGCCAGGAATACTGCCGTGTTAGTTCCATCAGCATCATCGTCAGGCAGCCGGATAACTCGGTGATGTTTAAAATAAACGGTGTGCAGTACTCCCTCGATAATAATGGAAACCCGCAGACGGGAGGGGAAGTAACCGCCACAACTGCGCAGGTGCTGGTGAACAACACCGGGTATTCCTACGCCTGCCGCCGGGATGTTACCGCGCTGGTAAAAAAATATCCGGTTGTCCCCGGGGAACAGCACCACACCGGCAACGCCACTTATACCGTCGGTAACGTGCAAGCTGATACCGGTAATGAAATATCCTATGCCGGCTGGTCGCTGATTATCGTGTATAACAGCCCGGAAACGGCGGGGCATTACCTGTACCTGCGTGATGTGTTTTCCTATAATGGCGGTAATTCCGATTGCGACTTCGACGGTGACGGCCAGCCGGGCGGTGATATCTCCGGGTTCGTCATTCCGGATCCAATCAAGGATAAGTACGGTAACATCATCGAGACAAATGCCGCCAGTATTACCTGTTTTGTCGGTGAAGGCGACTGGTGCTACGCTGGTGACTATATCGCTCTGAACGCCCCCGATGGCCTCCGCTCCAATCCCACCGACTACAATACCTACGAAAGTTACAAACTCTGGGACGGCATAACTATCGGGACATCAAATCTGGCGGCCGCGCCGTATGTACCCAATAACGCTTTTCAGCCCGATAATGTCTGGAACAGCTATAGCCAGTCCGGGCTTTGCGATGGAGTAGACATAAAAACCTTTAATGTTCCCTGGACAAGCCAGTTGCTAAAGCCGGGCGATACCAAACTTCACCTGGACTTGTACACTCAAGTTGATAACTACAACCTGATATATATCATCCTGTCTGTCCGCAGCAAAACGGTTACCACCGGCGCCCAGAATTACTCAATAAATCTGAATTAAGCTTGTGTTAGTTAGCGCTGGTACGGAAGCGCCAGATAGCAATACCGCCGAAGATTACCATGAACACTACCAGGGCCACCATTGAAGGCCAGGCGTCGCCGGCGCTTGCCCCGAAAAGCATCAGCTTGTTAAATCCTTCTGTTGCCCAGGCATGCGGGGATATTTTGGCTACGGTCTGCAGCCATGGCGGATAGAGGAATAAAGGCCACCAGCACCCGCCCAGCGGCGCCAGCAGAAGTGAGGTAATGACCGCCAGCGATGAAGCGCTCCGGAGTGTTTTTGCCAGCGTTGCCAGCATGACGGAAAAAGCCGCGGACATGACGACCATCAATACGGAAAGCAGGATTACCGCCCCCGGTGAAAGTCCCAGGTCCACTTTAAATGCCAGTATTCCCACCACCCAGAATATGGCTATCTGTATCAGGCCGCGGATTACTGCGCCGAGATATGTCCCGCCGAGTATCGCTTCTTTGGTCGCGGACGTGGCAAGCATTCTTTCCAGCGTATGCCTGTCCCGTTCATCCACGATTTCGGTCGCGGAGACGGCTGCCGCAAAAAACACGAACATCACCAGGTAGCCGGGTATCACGTAGTTGGCCGGATTGGTCGCTTTTACCTCGCCTACTGTCTCCGTAACGAGCGTCAGGAATGGCGTTTCCGCCCCGGCAGCGCCCCCGGCGAAAAGCTGGGCGGTCAATTTACTGATTTCCGCGTTAATTTCCGCCTGCGAAGCGCCGCTTTCCGTCATGAGCTGGACGGTGGAGCGGATAATTACCGTATCCGTTACAAATCGTGAGGTTATGGCGTTGGCCAACCCGTTTAAAGCCGCCCGGTCGCTCGTGGCGTCGGCATTGGCGTATATTTGCAGATTAACAGGTGTCCCGCTTGATACAGCCCTGGTAAAATCAGCCGGGAAAGCCAGGAAACCCGTCAGCTTGCCTTCATCGACATTCTTTTTATCGGCGTTATAGTCCTTGTCCCAGATGATGACCGGTTGGCCGGGCGCCAGGGCATTTACATCTTTAGTTTCTATCGCCCCGAGTATCTGCGTGCTGATGCCGCTCGTTTCCTGTGTAGCAAGATGCAGTTCCAGCCTTGTATCCTGGTTGAAAGCATCCTTCAGGATGAAGTTGAACATCACAATGAACAAGAACGGGAAAATGAGGAAAAAGAACAGGCTCGTGCGGTCTGAAATAAATATTTTCAGGTTTTTTAAGGCGATAAACCAGATATGCTTCAAGTTTTTCATTTTATTTGCTCGCCCCCGGCACCGCCTTGAAAATAACCCGGCTGATAATTAAAGCTGCTGCCGCCACCCCCACCATCACGACCAGCGGCTGCCAGGCATCCGCCAGCGAACCGCCTTTGGTAATCACGGTTTTTAAAGCCTCATTGGCGTAAGTATTTATGGAAAAAGTCCCGATTTTATCTAGTACCGAGCCGGGTGTCACGGTAAAGAAAGTGCCCCCCATCATGGCCATGAACATCGTCACCACCACTGCAATCCAGTTGGCGGCGGCCTGCGTTCGTGAGATGGAGGCAATTATCATACCGATTCCGGCTGCCGCGGCGGTAAATATTAGGGCGACGAATAGCGATATCAGGAATGAAACCGGTGTGAACAAATTAAACACCGCGTAAGAAAGTGAGAATAAAATCAGGGTCTGTATAAAACCCCGCGCGATAATGGACATGAATTTACCCATAAAAAGCTCCCCGGCATTCAGCCGCGTGGAAAGGAGCCTTTCCAGCGTACCCCGCTTCCGCTCCTCTACTATCGTTATCGCCACCAGCGTCAGGGAGAACATAACGTACATCGTCACGATGCCGGGCAGGTACTGGTTGATGAAATTCGTGCTTCCGCCTATGGTGGTTTCTTCTACGCCAACCGATGGGTTCTGCTGCTGTTGTGCCAGCTGGTCCTGGACAACGGTATTTATCTGGCTGTCCGGAATATTTTTGCCCGCCAGGTCGGTCTTGACCGCGGCGCGTATCTGGAACTCCCGGTTTATACTCTCCGTTACGCCATTCAAGATACTGACAAGTATCTGGCCTTCCTGGCCGCCGTTGCCGCGCTGCTTTATGACGATGCCCGCCGGTTTACCGGAAGTCAGGTTATCGGAAAAACCCGCCGGGATAAAGAAAGCGGTCAGCAAGTCCGAACGGTCTAAAAGGGTGTTGGCTTTATCGGCGCTGATTAAACTTATGCTGACGCCATCAACCGCATCGAGCTGTTTAATGAGCTCCTGCGAGTATAGGCCGTTGTCCTCATTAACCACCGATGCTGTGGCATTGAACTTCGTCTGCCCCCCGAACGCCCCCATCATCAGCGCAAAGGTGATTATCGGCAGCAGCAGCCCGAAAGCCAGGTCACCTTTATCTATCAGGTACAGCTTTATTTCATTGAGCGTTATATAGAAAGCTCTTTTCATTTTTCCTTTACGCTTCAACATCCCCCTTATTCCCCCTTCAAAGGGGGAAAGATTAGCCTGAACCGGTTTATCAATGGTTTAACCAATCATCCTCTCTCCTTATAAGGGAAGAGGTAGAGAGGGATTTTGTTCACACTCTTTTAATGCATTTAATCCCTTAATGAGCGCCCCGTAAGCTTCAGGAAAACGTCTTCCAGCGTTACTTTTTCCGGGTCGCCGATTTGCTTTTTCAGATTGTGAGTGGAATCCTCCGCGATGATTTTTCCGCCGTCCATGATGGCGATACGGTCGCAAAGGCGGTCGGCTTCTTCCATGTAGTGGGTGGTATAAAGGATGGTCATGCCGTTTTTTCTTAATGACTGGATATTCTCGAAAATATTATTTCTCGATTGCGGATCGATGCCGACCGTCGGCTCATCGAGGAACAGGAGCTGCGGGTGTCCCATCAGCGCGATGGCCAGGTTGATGCGCCGCTTCATGCCCCCGGAAAACTTTCCTACTTTTCCCTTCGCCCTCTCCTCGAGTCCCATCAGCTTCAGGTTAGCCAGCGCTTGTTCCCTGGCATCTTCACCGTCCATTCCCACCATCCGCCCGAAAAATACCATGTTATCCATGGCGGAAAGGTCTTCGTACAGCGCCAGGTCCTGCGGGCACACGCCGATGATGCTCCGTACCGATTCCGCATTTTTCTTAACGGAATGCCCGCCGATGGTGATATCCCCGGCGTCCATTGGGAGCACGGTAGACATCATGCGGATGGTTGTGGTTTTGCCGGCGCCATTGGGTCCCAGCAGGCCGAAGATTTCTCCTTTAAAGATGGAAAAAGACACGCCGTCTACGGCTTTGAAATCTTTAAAGCTCTTTTGCAGGTCTTTCACAACCACGAATTCTTCAGCCATTTCCTTGCCTCCGCTTTGCCGGGTAAAAAACTGTTTCCATTATATACGTAGACTCGCGATGGTTACAAATGTAACACCCTCTGACTTGTCATGCTGGAGGATAGTTTGCCCTGAGCTTGTCGAAGGGAAGGATGCCAGGGTGGGGAGGGATATCTCTTCAACTCCTAACCCTTTATCCTCAACCCCCCTTAAGTCCAGCTTAATGCTACTTTACATCACTTTGTTATATGTGAAAATACTAGATAGTACAGTAAATACCTGTCCGATTGGGGAGGTTTTCTTTATTTTGTCTTTCCCGCGAAAGTGGGAATCCATCCTTACTGGGTGCCTCGCCCCCAATAAGATATCACCTTTACTTCCTTATTCAACTTTACCTTCTCCCCTTGTGGGAGAGGGCTATAGGATAGGATTAAGGTGAGGGGGAGCATAAATTTAATTTAATGAGTTGGGGTAATAAAAAATAAGGGGGAGAAAAAATACTCCCCCCTTACTGTTAACTATAGATTGTTAACTCTTAAATTATCCTATGGCCAAAGCACCTCGGCTTCATTCACCATCCCCAGGTCGAGCAGCGCCTGCTTGCTGGGTTTGCCGGTGTTGACGTCCCAGCCCATAGCTTCATAGTACTCTTTAGACAGTTCTTTCTCATCCAGCGTGGCGCCGGCGCGGGGTCCCACCGTCTTCGGCGGGATGCCCAGCATCCTCGGATGATGTTTCCACGGCGTCTTCACGCCTTCGCGCGCGTTGAAAGCCTGCCGTATCGTCTCGATGCGCGTGCCGGTCTTAATGAGCTCTTCAAGTGTGATGTCCCAGCCGGTGATGGTCTGGAACGCTTCGATGAGATCTTTGATGTGCACATACGCATCGCCGATGACAATCATGCATACGCCGGCAGCGTTATAAACGGCCGTAAGACTTATCCCTATCTTGTGCGGTACGCCGCGCCCTTTTAGAGAGCCGCGGTCATATTGCGGTAGGGAGCCTTCCGGCAGCGGGCCTTCGCCGCCCTGGGTATGGCGGCCGGGAGTCGGGTTTGCCCCGTAGCCGATACCGAAGTTCAGACCGCCGCGGCTGTCATGGGCCGGGTATTCCTGACCGCCCACGTGTATCGCGTATGCTTCAGACCCTTTACCGACTTTCTCGGATGCCTTCTTGACGCCGTCCGCCAGGATATCGCCGAAGCCTTCGCGCTTGCCTATCATTTCCGTTAGTTTGATAGCGGCTACCGCGTCGCCGAAATTGCAATCAAACCCGATGTCTTTCTTCGTCAGTATGCCCTTTTCAAAGCATTCCATCACGAATGCCACACAGGCGCCGGCGGATATCGTGTCCATCCCCAGGCGATTGCAGACATCGTTCGCTTTAATGATGCATTTTAAATCATCCACCAGGATGTTGGTGCCGTACATCGCCAGCGTTTCGTATTCCGGCTTGTGGGCATGGTCGTCATACCGGAAATCGCCCTCGGTGCTGGCTTTCATGACGCCGCCGCAGCCGATGGGGCAGTGCCAGCAGCCGTATTTCCGGGCCTGCTGTTCTTTCACCGGTCCGGCCAGGATTTTGGGATAAGTCGGCAGGTCGATGGTAGCCACGCCTTTCCAGTTCTTGCAGGGTGCGTCATCGCCCTTGACGCTCATTTCCATCAATGCCGCCGTACCGAACCCGCCGATGAACTCGGAACGCGGGTTCTTGTTCTTGACATGGCGCGTTCTCATGGCTTTGGAGGCAGCTTCGTCGGCGACCGGTATCTTCATGCTGCCTTTGATGGCGATCGCCTTCAGTTTCTTGGAACCCATGACGGCACCCAGCCCGGAACGGCCCGCCGCGCGGCCTTTATTGTTCATCACTGCAGAGATCAGTGATAGCTTTTCGCCGGCGGGGCCGATACAGGCAACTTCCGTTTCTTTGCCGTGTTCGGCCTGGATGATATCCTGCGTTTCGAAGGTATCTTTGCCCCAGAGTTTGGAAGCATCTTTAAGTTCCGCTTTGCCGTTATCGATTAAGAGATAGACAGGCTTGGGAGAAATGCCGGTGAAAAATACCGCGTCATACCCGGCGAATTTTAAATAAGGCCCGACATTGCCGCCGGAGTTGGCATCGCCCCACCCCCCGGTCAGCGGGGATTTCCCCACCATGATGTACCGCGAGCCGCCCATCGCATCGGTGCCGGTCAGTACGCCGGTCACCATCCCGAGAATCGCATCCGGGCCCAGCGGGTCGACTTTAGCCTTCTGCCGTTCGAATAATATCTTGGCGCCCAGCCCGTATCCCCCGAGGAAATCGCGCCCCATCTTCTCGTCAAGGGGCTCTTCTTTTATCTGCTTTTTGGCAAGGTCTACCCAGAGAATTTTCCCCATGAAACCATGTGCCATCTGCGACCTCCTTAAATGGTTGAAAAGTAATATTTTATTAAAATCTCTATATAAGCTTACCTTGCAGTTATCGTTAAGTCAACCGTAACATGTTCCCTCGTAAATTACGTATAATATACTCTATTTAGAATAGAACATATATTCCATATGAAACTTTATTGACATTAAAGCAATAACCGCGTTAACATACCTTGAAAGAAAGGCGGTGCCGCTTTGGAGATAACGCTTCCTGCGAAACCGGAAGAAATCAAGCTGGATTTAAATAAATCCGCCCTCATTGTCGTTGATATGCAGAATGGTTTCTGTAAAAAAGACGGTATGATGGACAGCTTCGGCCGGCTGAATGTACCGGCAGTTGAGCGCGTTATCGCCGCCGATAAAAAAGTCATCGAGGCTTTCCGTAAAAAGGGCGTAAAAATTGTTTATCTGCGGATGACCTATGGCAAGGAGACCCCCGCCTCCCCCTTTTACTGGAAAGAGGACGGCCTGAAGGCCATTCGGGAAAACCCTGCGCTGAAAGGCAAATTCTTCACCAGAGGTACCTGGGACTGGCAAATCATCGATGAGCTTCAACCCGCGGCAAAAGACATCGTTATCAATAAAAGCCGTTTCAGCGGTTTTACCCGCACCCGGCTCGATGCCCGCTTGAGGGAACTCGGCATCAAATACCTTTTCTTCATCGGGCTTTATACCAACATCTGTATCGAGTCCACGCTGCGGGACGCCTTTTTCCACGAGTATTTCCCCGTCCTGATAGAAGACGCCTGCGGCGGCATGGGGCCGGACTTTACCCAGGACGCCACCGTCTTTAATGTCGACGCGGTCTTCGGCTGGGTCATTAAAAGCCGGGACATTATAAAACTATTGGGTGAATAACAGGAGGAAGAAATGGGAGACAGGCTGAAGGACAAAATTGCGATTATCACCGGGGCCGGCCGCGGGTTGGGTAAAGCTTTTGCGCTGCGCTTTGCCGATGAAGGGGCCAAACTGCTTTTACCGGATATCTCGCTGGAGCGGGCGCAGGGAACAGCGAAGGAAATCATGGCCAAAGGCAGCGATGCCCATGCCATGCTGGCGGATATCTCCGATGAAAAGTCCTGCCAGAAAATCGCCGATGAGGTGATGAAGCGCTTCGGGAAGGTGGATATCCTCCTCAATAACGCCGCCCTTTATGGCGGTGTCGAACAGCAGTCGTGGGATAATTGGAGCGTGGAAATGTGGGACAGGATGTTCCGCATCAACGTTACCGGTACTTACCTGGTTTGTAAAGCAATCGCGCCGCTGATGATAAAAGAGAAGAAGGGTAAGATTATCAATATCGCCTCGGACGTCTTTAAAGTCACCGGCGGCTGGCATTTCATGCCTTATGCCTGCTCCAAATCCGCCGTCTATACCCTCACGCAGTGTCTTGCCCGGGCGCTCGGGCCTTTCGGCATTAATGTTAATTCCATTGCCCCCGGTTATACCGCTACGGAAGCCAGTCTCGGCCAATCAACCAGCAATGTTACCTTCGAAGGCACCATCGAGGCCCAGGCTTTAAAGCGCCGTGAAGAACCCACCGACCTTGTCGGCGCGGCTTTATTCTTGGCTTCTCCGGACTCCGATTTCATCTCCGGTCATTACCTTGTCGTCAATGGCGGGAGCGTAATGGTTTAAAAGGCTTTGTCACTCTGAGTGAAACAAAGAATATCGGGGAGGACTGGTGAAAACCCTTCCCCACTCCGGTATCCTTCACGGAGTTTACACTAAGCAAAGCGAATGTGTTCAGGATGACAGAAAGCTTATATTAAAAAGCGAAAAGGAGTTCTCTGCTCCCTCGCTTTTATTAGAATACAAAACAAAATAAGGAGGTCGTGCCATGTATCAGGGTGGATACGCGGGTAAAATCCTGCGGGTCAATTTGTCCAATCTCACGTCTAAGGAAGAACCGGTCCCGGAAAAGCTCGTTAAGGAGTTTGTGGGCGGGGCGGGGTTTGCCATCAAGTATATTTACGACGAGGTCAAGCCTAAAACCCCCGCTTTAAGTCCGGAAAACAAGCTGATTTTCGCGGTGGGGCCGCTTACCGCTACCGGCGCGCCCTGTGCCAGCCGTATGGCCGTGGCCGCCAAATCCCCCCTCACCGGGGCCATGGGAATGGCCCTCGCCGGCGGCATGTTCCCCACCGAGTTGAAAAAGGCCGGCTTCGATATGATTATCATCGAGGGGAAGGCGGAAAAGCCCACCTTTATCGCTATCAAGGACGGCAAAGTGACTTTCCGTTCGGCGGCCAAATTGATGGGCATGGAGACTACCGATACCCAACTCTTCATCAAGGAAGATCTGAACGACCAGAACTACCGCATCGCCTGCATCGGCCCGGCGGGCGAAAGACAGGTCCCCATCGCCTGTATCGTCAATGAAAGAAGGGCGGCGGGACGTAAGGGCCTCGGCGCGGTGATGGGCTCGAAAAATCTGAAAGCCATCGCCGTCAGGGGCACCAAGGCCCCCACCATCGCCAACGCGGACGCTTTCAAGACCGCCCGCTCCAACATGCTCAAGTTCATGAAGGACAGCCCCGTCCTTTACTCCCAGTTCTCCAAGGCGGGCACGCCGATGGTCGTTGACGCCATGTCCGAGATGGGCATCTACTCGATTAAGAACTGGTCGGCGACGGGCACGGAAAACTTTGTCCCCGGCCTCGGCAAAGCCGCCCAGGACACGATGATTATCACCCGCAACCCCTGCTACGATTGCCCGGTGGGCTGCTCCCAGGTCAAGCTGGTTACCCAGGGGCCTTATGCCGGCTATCTTTCCGAGGGGCCGGAGTTCGAGACGACCTACGCTTTAGGGAGTGCCTGCGGGGTGGACTACCTCCCGGCCGTTATCGCCGCCGACCGGCTTTGCGATGAGTACGGGATAGATACGATTTCCGCCGGCGTTTCCATCGCCTGGGCCATGGAGTCTTACGAGCGCGGGATATTGACGAAGAAAGACACCGACGGCATCGAGCTGAAATGGGGCAACCATGCAGCCATGATCGAGATGCTGCGTAAAATCGCCTACCAGGAAGGCCTCGGGGCGTTGCTGGGCCAGGGCACGAAGAAGGCTTCGACCCAGGTGGGCAAAGGCTCCGCCGACTACGCCATGCAGGTCAAAGGGCTGGAGATGCCGGCCTATGACATCCGCGGCGCCAAGGCCCACGGCCTGAGCTATGCGACATCCTACACCGGCGCCGACCACAACCGCGGCTACGCCTACCAGGAAATCTTCGATATCCCCATCCCGGAGAAGGTGGACCGCAACGCTTACAAGGGCAAGGGCAAGCTGACCAAGTATAACCAGGACTCCCGCTCCGTCACCTGCGATTGCGCCCCGATGTGCGCCTTCCTGCTGGATATGGCGGTGCCGGCCGTTTGCTATCAGAATACGGCCGACCTCGTGAACGCCGCGGCGGGGACGGACTTTACGATTGGAGACATCGAGAAAGCCGGGGAGAGGCTCAACAACATCGCCCGGCTGTATAACATCGGGGAGGGGTTCAGCCGCCAGGACGATACGTTCCCGAAGCGCATCCTGACCGAGCCCATCAAGGCGGGCGCTTCCAAGGGGCAGCTTATCAGCCAGCAGGACCTCGATGCCATGCTGGACGAGTACTATGAGGCGCGCGGCTGGGACAAGAACGGCACGCCCATGCCGGCTAAACTGAAGGAGCTAGGAATCAGCCGGAAGTAACAACTGCCAAGTATCAAGTAGCAAGGAACTATCAAGTACCAAGTGACAAGAAGGGGCGGTGAAAGCCGCCCTTTTCTTTAGCTTCAATTCGTTTTGGGAAATGGGCGTTTTTCAGGACAGGGGTTTTGAAGCTATTCGTTTTGTAAGATGGGTTTTTCAGATTCACTTCGTTTTGTGATTTTGCTAACGATAATTTCGTTACAGGCTCGATTGGTTTTGTAAGATTTTTGCCATTTTGCCGATATTTCATAAATTTAGCTTCAGTTCGTTTTGTCATTTTTTCAGTGTTTTTACCCTTAATAGTCTCATTGGTTTTGTAACTTTTTAGCGCTTTTTGATGATTTAGCCTCGTTCGTTTTGTTATTTTAGGGTGGTTTGGTTGTTAAGGTGCTGATAAAATCCCCCTTAGTCCCCCTTTTTCAAAGTGGGAAACTGGTAAGGGGGGTGATATTGCAAAGTAATAATAGTACAAGTGTTCTAATGTTGTCAAGAGGGTTTTGTCAGGAAATGAAGCTAGAGTAAGCGTGGGGAAAAATATTAGGGGTGAGGCTAGCCTAAATATTTATTGTTATTATGCCATTTTATATATTCTTGTGATGGACGGTTTATCGGATTTGAAGGGAGCCGAAGTTCAGCCCCTTGAAGACGGTAATAATCTCTACCATTTTCATATTCATCTTTAATTCTATGACTAACCTCAAATTTCATGGATGGGGTGATGGTAACATAACCCTTGTCAAACAAAGCATGTAAATCACGTCTTAAAAGAATACCGTTATTTACGACATGTAGCCCAGATTCTGAATAAGGCTTAATATGTGCGGCGTCAAGTGCTGGAAGAGTCCGTTCATTTGTTACGGCACATCGGCGTTCATAAGCCTCTGTCACAAGGATTCGGAATGAACCCTGCCCAAGACGTGGCAAAACAGGAATCGGCTGTCCATATCTTGCTTGTTCCTCTCGTACCTCTTGAGGAATTTCTTTTTCTTCAACTATTGATGCAAGAAGATTATTAACATGTAACTGTTTCCAGAGAGATAAACCAGGTTCAACTAAAAGGTCATATCCTTTCCCTTGTTGAATACTCGGACTCCAGTCTAACGGAATGTCTAGCCATTCGCTTTCAGGAAGAAAGAAAGGTTGTTCAAGAAGAATGCATCCTATTTTATAATCTGTTGCTAGGTCTTCTTTTCTTGTTTTTAATTTCCCGATAATGCGCCTCATCTCCATTAGACTAGTAGCCCCGTTTTTTATTCCGAAAGAATCCCATGCAAGACTAATTGGTAAGACATTTGCATAGGCAAAGAAACCGTAGCCAACAATTTTATTAATGGGATATTTAAGCTTAAATAAAAATAGCTCCTTTGGTTTTAGGGATTTGAATACCTGATTACCACCTGGTTGCCAGAAATTAACCTCGTCAAGATCTGGAATAGTCCTTAAAAGGTTAAACCATTTATAGTCTGTTACACCAACATATGCTCGCATCTTAATTACAACAACAGGTATTTAATAATATATGCTATAATAACACATTTACATAAAAAGATTAACCAAAATCCCCCTTAATCCCCCTTTTACAAAGTGGGAAACTAGGAAGGGAAAGAATTATATATTTTCATGGAACGATATGATAAAAAGCTAAAGCAACCTTCAAGGCAACTAAGGAACAATTCTACAGACGCCGAAATATTGCTTTGGTCGAAAATAAGAATGAGACAATTGAAAGATTTGTTGTTCTATCGTCAAAAACCTCTAGGTGGATATATCGTGGATTTCTACTGTCCGAAAGCCAAGCTAGTTGTTGAAGTTGACGGCGGACAACACCTTACCGAAGAAGCCAAAGAATATGATAAGGTAAGGAGTGAATATTTACTAAATTTAAGTCTAACGGTCTTAAGATTTACCAATATAGATGTCATAAATAATATCGATGGTGTTGTAGAGGTAATTGAAAGATATTTGCCTTAATCTAGAAAAACATCCCTTATAAGTTTCCCTCTTAGAAAAAGAGGGATTAAGGGAGATTTTTCTATGCTTCGTCGCTGGTAAATGCCATCACGTCATCTATGGAGGGGGCGTCACAAAAGAGCATCACCAGCCGGTCGATGCCGAGCGCGATACCGCCGCAGTCCGGCAGGCGCCTGACCGCCTCCAGGAACTTATCCGGCAGCGGCAGGTTCTTCCCGCGCTCCTGCCGGATTTCCTCCGTTGCTTCTCTAAAGCGCATGCGCTGCTCATGGGCATTAGTCAATTCGCTATAGCCATTGGCCAGTTCCAGCCCCCCGATAAAGACCTCCGCCCGTTCCGCCACCAGTTTATTTTCCGGCTTCAGGCGCGCCAGCGAGGCGGCCGGGGCGGGATAGTCCAGCAGCACGGTGGGGCGGTAGGGGGAAAAAGACGGCAGCACCCTGGCGATAAAGTCCACATCGAATTTGGCGGGGTCGTAAGCGGCCACCGGGTCCCATTCCGCCGCCTTGATATAAGCGTCCCGGACGGTGAGGCGGGGCCAGGGCGGCGTGATATCGATGACGCGGCCGCGGTAAGCGATGGTATTCCCCATACTTAATCCTTCGGCGATGGCGCTCACCATCTGCTCCATGTCCTGGATGATGGTCAGGTAGCCGGCGCCTTTGCGGTACCACTCCAGCATGATGAACTCCGGATTGTGCCAGAGCCCCCGCTCCCCTTTGCGGAAACAGTGGGAGAACTGGAAAAGCTTGGGATAGCCCGCGGCGAGCAGGCGTTTCATGTGCAGTTCCGGGGATGCCGCCAGGAACCAGCCCTCGCTTTCGAATGGGACGATATTGGGCTCCGGGGCGATGGCGGGGGCGCGGATGGGGGTCTCGACCTCCAGGAAATCGCGCTCACGGAAAAAAGCGCGTATCAAATCATAAACAAGTGCCCGCCTTTTGAGGTTGTTGGTGAGGCGGGCAAGACGGTTAAACTCGTCGGAAGTCATTTTATTTACCGGTGGAAACACGCTCCAGGTAATTGCCGGTGTGGGTATCTATCTTGATAACATCGCCCACTTTGATGAACGAGGGCGTCCCCACTTTATAGCCGGTCTCGAGGACGGACTCTTTCTGCTGCGCGGTGATGGTGGCGCCCTTGAGAGACGATTCCGTCTGGATGACTTTCAGGTCCATGGTGATGGGAAGCTGCACGTCGATGGGTTCATCGCCCATCATCAGCATGATAACCGAGGTGCCTTCCTTGAGGAAGTTGGCCTTGATACCGAGCAATTTGCCGGAAAGAGAGTGCTGCTCGAAGGTCTTGGAATTCATGAAAATGTAGTCTTCACCCTCGTGATAGAGGTACTGCTCTTCTTCGGTGCTCATCTGGGCCGCGTCCACTTTTTCGCCGGAGCGGTAGGCGCGTTCCGTAACGCCGCCGTCGCGCATGTTCTGGAGTCTCAACCGGTACACCGAACGGCCTTTGCCGGGCTTGGTAAATTCTACGTCCACTACGTTGTAGAGAGCGCCGTCAATCAGAATTTTCGTATTCTTCTTGACATCAGAAATTTCAGTGTCCATCAATTCTCCTTCCGGGTGAGACAAAGAACAGCCAGTCCGCTGCTGTTTGCTTAATATTATAGCATGAAGAATAAGTACCAATAAATACCAATACTACCAATAATAACTCAAAACGCAAAAGTTAAAAGTCAAAACCATAGTGTAAAACTTAAAGCTGTTTGTCATTCCCGGCTTGACCGGGAATCCAACAATGATTTGCAGGATGATTGCATTGCCTTGATTGATTCCTGCCTCCGCAGGAACGATGTGGGGAAAAAAGGGCGGAGGCGCTTACAGCTAAAAAACTAACCATCGGCCGTTATATTTATCTCAAAAACCGTGACGGCGCTGCCCCGGATAAAGACGCGGTCGTTGGGCGCCGTTTCGCATTCGAGGACGCCGCCGCGTTGGGATGCCTGGTAGCTCATCAGTTTATTCTGGCCGAGCTTCCGGCTCCAGTACGGTATCAACAACGAATGAGACGAGCCGGTCACCGGGTCCTCGTTAATGCCGACGCCGGGCGCGAAAAAGCGGGAGAAAAAATCGAACTCCGGGTCATCAGATTTGCAGGTAACGATAAAGACGCCGCGGCCGATTCCTTTTAGCTTTAGAAAATCCGGCTTTATATCTTTCAATGTGGCGGCGCCGGCTATCTCAATGAGGTAAGTGCCGGTACTGCCGACGCCGGTAAAAACCGGGGTAACCCCCAAAGCTCTATTGATATCTTCACGGCCAATGGTCTTTTCCACCTTGTAGGCCGGGAAATCAAGCTCTATTTTGTCATGGAACTTATGCGCTTTCAGCTTGCCGCTAAGAGTATCGAATGTAATGACCGCCGGCGGTTTTTCTAAACCGGTTTCATACAAAATATGGGCGGACGACAGGGTTGCATGACCGCATAATTTTACTTCGGTTTCCGGGGTAAACCAGCGCAGATGGTATTCGCTGCTGCCCTGTTTGGAAAGAAACGCGGTCTCCGAGAGATTCATTTCCATGGCGATATTCTGAAAAAATGAATCGTCATACTTTTTGTCCGGAGGCAAAATGCAAACGCCGGCGGGGTTGCCTTTAAAGACCCGGTCGGTAAATGCGTCAACCTGATATAGTTTCATATCGGTTCTCCGTAATCAGACTGATAGAATAGTCTAAATGAACCCTCCCGTATCAAGTACGGGACAGGCTCTAAATCCCCCAGTCTTGGGGGACTTGGGTGTGAGTGTGGGTATTTAGTAGTGAGTACCCACCCCCAGAGCCCCCGCCAGAGTCCGCCTGAGGCGGATGGACTCCTTTTCAGCTGTCTCGTAACGGGAGAGGTGAACAAGCGCCGCTTTAGAAATTCTATTTATCTTTTTCCACCAGCAGCGCCCGCGCTTTTTTCAGCCATTCCGGAATCGGGATTTTCTTGGCGCAGACACATTTGCCGCACTCGTTGCAGATATCGAGGTCATGGCGCTCCATCTGGGAAATCATCCTGACGGTTTCCAAATCTCCATACATGACGGCGTCATTATAGAGTTCGAAAATACGCGGCGCATCGATATCCTGCGGGCAGGGCATACAGCCGCGGCAGGCGGTGCAGGGGATGGGTTTTAAAGCCGTATAAGCATCCCTTACTTTATTGATAACGAGTTCTTCCGGCACGCTGAAACTATCCGGCTGGGCGGTATCTGCCAGGGCGACTGTCTCTTTTAACTGCTGGGGGGAATAAACATCGCAAATGACCGACGATATTTCAGGGTGGTTCCAGACCCAGCGCAAGGCCCATTCCTGGGGCGAACGTTCCGGCCTGGCATCCGACCATATTTTAGCTACCGATGCGGGGATATTTTTAGCGAGCCGGCCGCCGAGGAGAGGTTTGGCGACGGTAACCGCCAGGCCTTTATCCGCGGCATATTTGAGGCCGGTATAACCGGGGTGGTGGTCGACATCCATAAAGCTGTAATGGAACTGGCACAAAGACCAGTTATCATAACCGGCAATCACATCGCGGAGGAAGAGGAACTGGTCGTGGAAGAAGAAACCGAGATGCTCTACCTTTTTGTCGGCCAAGGCTTTTTCCGCCGCCTTCATGATATTCAGGTTTTGCACGCGCTGCCAGGTAAAACGGTTGATGGTGCCGAGCAGCAGAAAATCGACGCGGTCGGCGCGGAGCCAGCGAAAGAGGTTGGCCAGCGCGAGGTTAAAATCAGACGGCTCACTGATTTTCATTACGGGGATCGTGGCGCAGGTCTTTATCTTTTCGCGGTAGCCGTCCTTTAACGCTTTTTCCAGCACGGTGAATAACGGCTCGATATTTTTTACCGCTAAGGGCCAGCCTACATCCAGTAAATTAACGCCGCTATCGATGGCGGAGCGGACCATCTTTACGGCTTCGTCTTCCGGTACCGAAGGGAGGCCCGCGATGCCCAGACCTAAAGCCGATACCTTCCAATTCATTTTGCCAAATTTACGATACTTCATGGTTTTAAATAACTAAACTTTCTTATATTTTTTATTTCTAAAATTTCGCCAAGTTTTATAACAAAGCGATTTTTTGTTTTATCTTGTTCGATTCCAAAGCATTTTACACGCATAAACGGCTTATCCTTACCGTATCCATTTGTAAAATGGATCTCATCGTAATTCTTGCCAATAAAGCGTACTTGCCAATAAGGTTTAATTTCCCGATATTCCTCATGCTTTATACCAGAAGCAATTTCATTAAACCAATCTTTATGAAGCGTCAGGTGTAGTATTTTCTTATTATCGATCGCCATTATTATTTTGCTTCCACCCACGGCGAGGCATGCTCCCCGCTTAAGCAGGCGACAAAGAACCCGTAAGGCTTATCCACCCAGCGGGTAATCAGGGGAAGGTGCGGGAAACCGCCGGGGCAGACCACCGTCGTCGGCGTATTGAAAACCTGTCTTTCGAAGTCTTTGCCCAGCGCAAACTCAAGCTCGGCGCCGAGATAATCGAGTTTGTCCGGGTCAAGCCCGACGAAGCATAGTACTTCAGCCTCCGGGTGGTAGTGGGCTTCACCGGCGCGGTGCCATTTGCCGCACTGGCTGTAAAGTCCCCAGGTAAAGTTGATATTAAAGCCTTCCAGGTCCGGCCCGTAAAGCCAGACAATCTCATCGCCGTTACCGGGGCCGACGCCGAATTTGGCCGGCCGCATAATGCCGTCCTGCCCGATAACGGATTCATAACCCATGCCGCTGCCGACGGCTTTCTTCTCGACGGCAGTAACCATTTTCTTGACGTATTTGGTGTATTTGGTGCCTTTAGAGGGCGCCGCCGCCCAGGTAGCGGGGGAAGCCGAATAGGCAGGGCCCAGGCCGATGGAATAATGGACGATGGGTTTCTTAATCTTCCTGACATTGAATGAGCCGTGCGGCGTGCCTTTGGGAATCAGGACGACGGTCGGCTCTTTAAAAACGTGCTCTTCCCGCTCTTCACCGAGTTCCACGGAGATTTCCGCATCGAAGTGCAGAATATCTTTGGTATTGCCGGCCGTTTCAAAGACCATCAGCTCATCGAACGGGTGAACGATGGCGCCTTCGAGGGGGTGGAAGGGGCCGGTGGGGCTTTTGATGAACCTTAAGGAGAAGTGGGCGTTAAAACCTTCCAGGTCTTTAGCTTCCATCCAGATACATTTTTCCGCGTAAAGGCCTTTAGGCGGGTCCTGGATGAGCATGGGTTTGACCAGATTAGCAAACTCTTTTTTAACTGCCATGGCAAATTCTCCTTTCACGAGCGGTTTTCAAGGTGGGAGACAGACTATAGCACAAAGCATAGCAGAGAGAAAGGGGATAGTCAAAAATCTAGGGGTAAGTGGGTATTGAATAGGAAATAGCGAAGAGTGAATAGGGAATAGGTAATAGGGTATAAGTAGCAACTGACAAATATCAAGTAGCAAGGAAGTAGCAAGTAAGAAAGTAAAAAAGAAAAACAGAAGAATTGTCTTCCCGAGAAAACGGGGATCCAACTAGGGAAGGCAAAAAATAATTTAGGTTCAATGGTGGATTCCCGATCGGGTAGGGAATGACAAATTCAGGTTTGGTTATTTTCCCTTTATTTCTTGTTGAGCTTCGCCGCCAGGTTTTTACCCATATCGCGGGCCTGCTTGACCAGTGCCGGCTTGTCTTTAGCGGCGACGTCACCGGTGTAGCCGGAGACGATGAAAACATTCTTTTCCGGCAGGCCGGCGAACCGCTTTAAAGTGTTTATCGTTTGCTCCGCCCCGTCGCCTCCCCCGATGGCAATCAGGCCGGCGTACTTAGCTTTCTTTTTGGTGTCATGGGTAAAACTGAAAAAGTTGCGGTCGATGAAGGCTTTCATCTGGGCGGTAATATCATAGAAATAGACCGGGCTGGCCAGGATAACGGCATCGGCTTCGTTGAATTTCCTAATCACTTCCGGGGCATCGTCTTTTATTTTACAAACCTGGAAAGTATCGCACTTTTCATGTCCCTGGCAGGGGGCGATGGCGCACTCCGCCAGCGATATTTTTTCTGTTTCGATGCCCTGTGAAGCTAACTCCTTAAGCGCTTCATCCACCAGATAGCTGGTATTTCCTTTTACATGCGGGCTGCCGACGATAGCTACGACTTTCACGATAAAACCTCCGGCAAAGATTGACGATATATCGTTATTTTGGTGATATCATACTTCATTCCGGTAAAAAGTTAAAATACCCCTAAAATAGCAGCGCCACGGTGGAGTGGACCGTGGCGCCTATAGGAATAAAAGGAAAGGATGAAATTCTATATTTATTTGGGCGGCGGGCTATGCATGGGCGGATAACCCTGCATCGGCGGCCTGCCCTGCGCCGGCGGGTTATTGTACCTGGTTGGGGCCCCTTCCAAAGGCGGCATCCCGTAGGCCGGCCGCGTTCCTTCTTCAGTCTCGACCAGGCCGGTATCGAACTGGCTCTTATATATCGAAGCATAGAAGCCGTTGGCCGCCAGCAGGTCCTCGTGTTTACCCTGCTCAACGATGTCGCCGTCCCGCATCACCAGGATAATGTCCGCGTTGCGGATGGTAGACAGGCGGTGCGCGATAACGAAGGAAGTACGGTCCAGGGTAAGCTTTTCCATGGCTTTCTGGATAAGAACTTCCGTCCTGGTATCCACGGAGCTGGTCGCTTCATCGAGAATCAGTATCTTCGGATTAGCCAGGAAAGCGCGGGCGATGGTGACAAGCTGCTTCTGGCCCTGGGAAATGTTGGATGATTCTTCATTCAGCTCGAAGTCATAGCCGTGCGGCAGGGCGCGTACAAAGCCGTCCACGTAAGCCATTTTTGAGGCTGTGATTACTTCAGCATCGGCAGCTTCCGGATGGCTGTAACGGATGTTGTCCCTGATGCTGCCGTTAAACAACCAGGTATCCTGCAGCACCATGCCGAACATAGAGCGGAGGTCCTGGCGCTTGAATCTCTTGATATCCACCCCGTCGATATAGATGCCGCCGCTGTTAACGTCATAGAAGCGCATGAGCAGCTTGACGAGCGTGGTCTTGCCGGCGCCCGTCGGACCGACGACTGCTACTTTCTGTCCGGGCTTAATATCCACCGAGAAATCTTTGATGATTATCTTGTCCGGGCTGTAGCCGAAGCGGACATTCTTGAACTCCACATGGCCGGTAACATTTTCCAGCTTTACGGCGTCGACGGGGTCCGGGACTTCTTCTTCCTCATTCAGGAACTCGAAGACACGCTCGGCTGCGGCGGCCGTAGATTGCAGCATGTTGGCGATGTTGGTCGTCTGGGTGATGGTCATGGAGAACTGTCTCACGTATTGAATGAAAGAAACGATATCGCCTACCTGGATGGTCCCTCTGACGGCCAGGTAACCGCCGAGAATACTGACGGCGACATAGCCCAGGTTACCGACGAAGTTCATCACCGGCATCATGGCGGTGGAAAGGAATTGTGATTTCCAGCCGGCGTCATAAAGCTCTTCGTTAATGGCGTTGAATTGCGTGATGGACTTTTCTTCGCCGTTATATGCCTTCATCACGTTATGACCGGTGAACATTTCTTCAATATGCCCGTTGATATGCCCGAGATACGCCTGGTTTTTCTTAAAGTATTTTTGTGAATACTTGATGATGAGCTGGAGCAAAACAACAGAAATGGGAAGGATTACCAGCAAGACAAGCGTCATATGCCAGCTTATCCAGACCATCATGATAAGGAAACCGATGATGGAGGTCACCGATGTTACAATCTGGGACAGGTTCTGGCTTAAGGTATTACTGACCGTATCCACATCATTGGTCACGCGGCTTAAGACTTCACCGTGGGTCTTGGTATCGAAGTATTTGAGCGGCATCCGCGCGATTTTTTCCGCGATATCCTTACGGAACTGGTAGGTTATCTTCATCGCGATGCTGGACATGACCCAGCCCTGGAGGTAGTTGAATATAGCGCTGGCGAGATATAAGCCGAGTAAAATCAGCGCGATGTGGCCGATAGAAGTAAAATCTATGCCCGCGCCGGTAACGCCGGATATCTGGGCCACCACGCCGTTAAAAAGTACAGTTACCGCGTTGCCTATCAATTTGGGGCCGATGATGGCAAAAACCGTACCGACGATAGCAAAGAATAAAGTCAGGATGATAGCCGGCTGGAAGGGTTTCAGGTACTTCAGCAGAGTTTTCATCGTCTGCTTGAAGTTCTTGGCCTTTTCACCGGGTATCGTCGGCCCGCCCCTGCCGATAGGTCCGCCGCGCAGCGCGCCGCCCTGGGCTATGGGACCACCCGGCCGGCCGCCTCCACCCAATGGGCCGAAAGTTAATGGCATCTTCATCGAGCCAGTTCCTCCTTAGAAAGCTGGGACTGCGCAATTTCCCGGTATACTTCACAGTTTTCCATGAGGTCATCATGTTTGCCGATGCCCACGATTTCACCCTGGTCCAGCACCACAATTTGTTCGGAATGCATAATGGTGCTGATACGCTGGGTAACGATGAGGACCGTGGCATTGGCAGTATCCTGGCGCAGCGCCCGGCGCAGAGCGGCATCAGTCGTAAAATCAAGCGCAGAGAAACTATCATCGAAGATATAGATTTCCGGCTGCTTGGCTAAGGCGCGGGCGATGGAAAGCCGCTGTTTCTGACCGCCCGAGAAGTTGGAACCGCCCTGGGAGACAGTGGTGGTAAAGCCATTTTCACTGGATTGTATAAAGTCCATCGCCTGTGCCGTCCTGGCAAAGTTCTCCAGGTCTTTTAAGGTTGCATTTTCATTAGCGTATTTGATATTGCTTTCAATCGTTCCGCTGAAAAGCAGCGTCTTTTGTGAGACGTAGCCGATTTTTTCCCGCAGGTCATGCTGGGACACCTCGCGGACATCGGCGCCGTCAACCAGCAGTTTGCCGCCGGTAACATCATAAAAGCGGGGAATAAGGTTGATAAGCGTGGATTTGCCGCTGCCCGTACTGCCGATGACGGCCGTGGTCTGACCGGGGACGGCGGTGAAGGTGATATTTTTCAGCAAGTCTTCATTCGCGCCGGGGTAACGGAAAGATACATTGCGGAACTCGACGTGCCCTTTGAGCTCAGGATTGAATTGCCGCGGCTTTTCCTGGTCGACAATGACCGGCTCGGTCTCCAGCACTTCATTAATACGCTGGATGGAAACCAGCGCGCGCGGCATCATAACGAACACCATCGAGACCAGGAAAAAGGACATGATAATCTGCGTGGCATATTGCATAAAAGCCATCAAATCGCCCACCTGGACGGTACCGGCATTCACCTGGTGCGCGCCTACCCAGACGATGAGAATCATCACGACGTTCATGATAAGCATCATCAAAGGCTGCAATAACACCATGATGCGGTTGAGGAAGAGACTTATCTTGGTCAGGTCTTTATTGGCGACATCGAATTTATCTTCCTCTTGTTTTTGCGTATTAAAAGCCCTGATGACCATCAGGCCGGAAAGAATCTGGCGCATCACCAGGTTTAGCTTATCGACAAGTTTCTGCACGATTTTAAACTTGGGAAGCGCGACAATGAGCATAACGCCGATAAGCGTTAATATACCGACCACCGCCACGGCGATAATCCATGTCATCGATACTTCCGTACCGACGACGCGGATAATACCGCCGATGCCGATTATCGGCGCGTAAAAGATAATACGGAACAGCATCACCAGCAGCATCTGTATCTGGGTAATATCGTTGGTGGAGCGGGTAATCAGGGAAGCGGTGGAGAATTTATCGAACTCGGTATTGGAGAAACCTTCCACCCGGGTGAAAATCTGTTGCCGCAAATTGCGGCTTAGACCGGCGGCCACCCTCGCCGAAAGGAAACCGGTGCCGACCGCGCAGGTGACACTGGCTAAAGTAATCAGCAGCATGATGCCGCCAATCCTTATAATATACATCGTCTGGATATTGACGAGATTCATGCCGAGCGCGGTATACTGGCCTTTGATATAAACGGAATCTGATGCCTGGAGAACGCTGCTGGAAAGAGATTTCATGGAGGATTCGGCGTTAGTCAGCAGCTGGTCCAACTGGGCCTGCGGTACTTTAGCAATTGCCTGGAACGGGTCGGCGCCCGCGGGGATTTGAGACAGGGCGGGAAAGGCGGCAACGCCTTTCGTTTCTATTCCGTAGACAATCACAATCGGAATGCCGAAGATACCGTTCAATTTACTGATGGTATCTTTATTATTCGTATTCAGGATATAGACGTTTTCGGTGGCCAGCGCCGGATAGGTTTTTACGTCTGTAGCATAATCGGCGGCGGAAAGAGCGGACTTATCAAGGAGCTTATAGTTATCCGCCACGATGGTCTTATCTGCGGAGGTCATGAAGAGAGTGACTTTCTGGTATTCGGCGGCGCTGATGGCTTTAGGCACAACGTTCTCGATACCGCCGTTCTGGATACCGGTATCGACGATATCAGACATATAGGCCGGCAGCGAAAGGTCAGCCATGGCCTGACCGAAAAGCAGCGCGAATATAATGATTATAAACCAGGTAAAAGGTTTTAGGTGTTTTATCAGGTTACGCATTAACTTTATCCTTCAAAGTATGAGATAATTCAACTTTACGCATGAGTCCGATTAATTGCTGGATTTCTTCATTGGAAAGAACGTCGAAGACCTTGGCGAATGAAGTCAGGTTTTCACGGCGGAAACGTTCAAACTGGTCGTTAGCCAAAGGCGTGACCTTTAGTCTGACGATACGCCGGTCCGCCGGGTCTCCCTCGCGCATGACCAGGCCTCTAGCGACGAGCGCATCAACGAATTGGGTGATAGCACCGGGAGTAACGCCGGAAGCCTCCGCCAATTCTTTGACAGAAATCCCCTCATTTTTATGGCCAATGGTGAAAAGGAGGTTTGCCTGGGGGGCGCTCAACGGCAGTTCGCCGGGCGGCGGCGCGGGATGGCGCACCAGCCGCCGGAGGGATATCATGTGCTCAACCAGGCTCTGCAAAAGGTCTTCTCTTGAATTTACCATTTACATCTCTCCGTTAAATCTCCGGAAGGCGTCAAATTATTAACAAAAATTAACAATTTAGTTACTTAATATCTTAGCTACTTAACAGTTTAGCACCTAAACTATTAGACGTCAATGGGAGTTATCCCCTACAAAAGTAAGTATTTAGTCATAGACGTTACTTTTTTTCCGTTTCTTCGTAGACCTGCTCCATGTCTTTCAGGGTTTTAGCCAGGATTTCGTTGATTTTAGCTATTTTGGACGGGTCACGGTGGATGGCCACATGGCCAACGAAATAGCGGATATCGCGGATGCGGTCCATCGCTGCTTTTACATCGGCAATGTACTCGTGGGTCTCCGGCCCCCACCAGCCCTTCATCCGCCCCTTGATATTCTCGAAGGTCTCCTGCTGTTCCTGGAGGAATTTCTTTCCGGCTTCCGTAATCGTATAGATTTTCTTCCCGTCCGCTACAATTGAAGTGACATAGCCCATGTCTTCCAGCAATTGAAGCACCGGGTAGACGGTGCCGGCATTAGGGGAATAGAACCCGTGGAAACGGTCTTCCAGTACCTGGATTATTTCATAACCGTGGGCCGGTTTGTCCTTCAGTATGTCCAGGATGACATATTTCATATCACCCCGCCGGAACATGCGGGCGTGTCTCAGGTGCTCGTGAAAAGGTCCGTAAAACATATTTTTTGCCTCCTGTGGTTATTCTCTATTTATATATAACTATATATAGTTATATATTGTCAATAGCCAGGTGGATAGGTTTTTAGAGAAAGTAACAATTGACAAGTATCAAGTAACAAGGAAGTGACAAGCAGTAAAATAATTATTAGGTAAAATCCTCTTCCATTCCCCTTTTAGAAAAGGGGAACGAGCCATCGGGAAACAGCTTAATTTATGAGTTTAAAGCTAACATCGTCCTCCTTCGTAAAAGGAAGAGCAGCGGAGGATTTGGGGTGGAGAACTGAAAGCCAACTGCCAACCGCTATACGCTATTTCAGCGTTTCCAATTTTTTTAATAAAGTGGCGTTATCCGGTTCCACCAAAGTCGAGCCGTCCGGGAAGAGGATGGTGGGGACGCTTTTATAGCCGCCGTTGATTTTTTCCACGTAGGCGCAGGCTTCGGTATCCTGCTCGATGTCTATCCAATCAAAAGCGACATTCTGGCGGGCAAAAACCTGTTTGGTCCTATGGCAGTCCGGGCACCAGCGCGTGCCGTACATTTTTATTTGGTTCATTTGCAAGTCCTTATTTTTATTTTAGCAGAAAAGGAGAGTAGTTTGTCATCCCTACGGAAGCGGGGATCCAATATTGGCTTAAACCGGTGATGGAGATTGCCACGCCTTTCGTACTTGCGTGAAGAATAAAAGCTGTCCAGTTATTCTCAAAGTAATGCAGCTTAAGGTGTAAATCCAGTTCCTTTAGAACCACTCGATCCCGTTTTTCAACGGGATGGTTTGGACCAAATCTCCCTTGGTCCCTCCTTACGAAGGAGGGAAAGATTGAATATAACCAAAGGAAAAACGGTTTAGCTAATCATACTCTCCCTTTGAAAAAGGGAGAGTGAGAGAGGGATTTTGAAGAGGAGGTCAGGAGAAAAAGTCGGGTAAATAAAAAAGGGGGAGTTTCACGCTCCCCCTTTAGTTTCAGGATTGCAACGTACCGGAAACTAGACCAGCGAACCGCCTTCCGGCGATACACCGTTCGGGTCAATGGTCTTGACGAGTTTTTTCCAGATATCGTTATAGTTGCACAATGCCTTGTTCACATCTTCGTCAGCGCCGATAGTAGAAGCGAAGTATTTCTCCGTGAAAGCGCGCCGCGTCTCGCTCTTCTGCCATTCTTCTACGGCCTTCTTGGCTTCGGTGTAGGCCGGGCTGAACTTGCAGAAGATTTCCGTCTTGCCCAGCTGGCCCTGCTCGACGCCCCAGCCGAAGAATGCGCCGCCGTCATCCACGATATAGCCTTTCTTGATGAGCGGCAGCTTGGCTTTGCCGGCGCCGATGGCCCATTTAATGGTCAGGTCGCGCTGGCCCATGATCGGGATGGAGTTAAAGGCGCCGCCCGGCCTGAAGGTCTCTCTGATGGAGGCGCGAAATACGGGTATCGCTGCGCCATCAGGATGCCTTCAAGTTCGGGGTCTTCAACGGTCTTCAACGACTTGCCGTCGTTATCTTTCACGATTTTCTCGATGGTCTTCTTTTTCCACTCGAAGTCTTCGGCGGAGTTGCCGGCGACAATTACATAGAAGCCGGGGCCCTGCGTTTCCTTGTTGAGCTTGGTGAACATGGCCGCATCTTCTTCGTTGCAGGTGGTGATGTTGGCGGCCACCATGGCAACGTTGAAGCCCATCAGCTCGTAGCAGACTTCGTTCTCACCGAGCGCCAGTTCGGCGGCCCACATTTTCTCTACGGACGGGAAGCTGTAGTAGCGTCCCATCATGTTGGCGGGGATTTTTTCCATGACGTATTTGTTGTGAATGCCCCACCATCGGCCAGGCGGCCGGGCCCGGCCAGTGATAAAGCTTTATGGCCGCTTTGGTGAAGACGCCCGGGGTCACGCCCGGAGGCACGGCGGAGGTAAGGATGGAGCGCATTGAGGGTCCCGGGCCGTCGCCGCAGAACCAGTCGTCGGTAGAGCCGAGCGCGCCGGAATGGACGATTTCGCCTTCCGGCGTCACCCATTCGATGGCGAGGTGGTTGCGGTCGTCGCCGGTGGTGGTCTGGTCCATGTGGCCGTGGCCGCGCAGCATGGCGGAGCAGTTGGAGCCGGCGCCCTTGATGCAGAAGTTCAGGCCGCGTTTCAAACATTCGGCCTGGAGCTCGGCGGAGATAACGTAAGGCTCCACGACGGCGTACATGTTCTTTCTCGTTGATTTCAATGATATGGTTCATCCGGCGCAGGTCCAACAGGACAATGCCCTTGGGGAACATGCCGGACCAGCCGGTGCAGATGGGCCGGAACATCAGCTTGTGCTTGTTGCACAGCTTGACCAGCGACTGCACTTCCTCCGTGTTCTTCGGCAGTATTATCGCGGCAAATTCCGTCCCGTAATAGGCGGGCATGATAGCGGGGTCGTCACAGATATATTCCGGCCCCACTATATCTTCAAATGTCTTTGTAGATTTCTTTACTCTTAAAAGCCATCTTTCATTACCCCCTTTCTAAATTGCCTTTTCCACAAGCTCGACGATATCGTAGACCTTGTAGTTGCTGCCGCTGGCTTTGATAGCTTCGTTAAAGGTCTTTTCACACCAGGGACAGGCGGTTACCAGCGCTTCGGCGCCGGTCGAGACCGCTTCTTCAATTCTCTTCTCGCCGGTCCAGACAGCAAATTCAGGATTGGATTCGATAACGCCGCCGCCGGCGCCGCAGCACCAGGAATATTCCTTGATGCGGGTCATTTCCGTGAAGATAAGGCCCGGGATAGCTTTGAGCAGTTCGCGCGGCGGGTCGTAGACGCCCTTGGCGCCGCGGCGGTAAGGTTTCTGGCGGCTCAAAGACGAAGCGGTCGCCGGGGATTCTCTTGCCGTTCCATTTAATCCAGGGTTCGCCCAGTCTGCCCAGGCGGCAGGGGTCATGGTAGGTAACGGAGAGGTTGACCTTCTTCTTCAGCTTTAGTTTACCGGATTTTACCAGTTTATTGATGTATTCGACGACGTGCATAACTTCAAAGCCGGGATTGAGGTTGAATCGTTCGTAGAGGACTTTCAGTGCGTGATAGCCGTCGGCGCAGCCGGTAACGACGGTCTTGGCGCCGGTCTTCTTGATAGCGGCGATGTTTTTCTTGGCCTGGTCAATGAATTCTTTTTCGTAGCCCATCTGGAAAGCGCGGCAGCCGCAGCAGATTTCCGCATCGCCCAGGATACCGAAGTTCACGCCGGCTTTAGTCAGGATGTTGGCGGTAGCCTCGGCTACCTTCCACTGGTCTTCGTTAAAGCTGGTCTGGCAGCCGACGAAGTAGAGGACGTCCACCTTCGTCTTTGTTGGCGTCTTTAATATCCAGGCCCTTGGCCCAGGCGCCGCGTTTGCCGGTGGCAGGCACCATGTAGCCCGTTTTCTTAAGCTTGGCAATAACTTTCTCCAGGGCCGGATTGGTCTTTTTGTCCGCGATGGCCTGTTTCCTGAACTCATTAATCGGTTCGAGGACTTCCATGTCCATGGCGTATTTGCAGGAAATATCGCAACCGCCGCACATCTGGCAGTTATAAATAATATCCTGCGAGTTTATCCGTATAGGTCGTGCCGTTCTTCAGGGCCGCGCTGATGATATTCACCCGGCCGCCGCCGGAATAGGCGTGGAAATTATATTTGGCAATGCTGGGACAAACATAGGAATGACCGGCGTCCATTATTTTCTGCATGGGAATGAACTTGCAGGCTGAACACCGGCAGCACATCCCCATATCTTCTTTATATTGTTCTAGAGACATCTTCGTTTCCTCCTGAATAATTCGATTCCGTCTTCATTAGTAGCCTACCTTGCCCGGGTTCATGACGTAGTTGGGGTCGAACATCTTCTTGAGTTTATTCATGACACCCACGGAGGCTGCGTCTGCGTTCATGACCATCTTGGTATTGACGCCGTAAGGCCGGGAGAAGAAAGCGCCCTGGGCCATCAATGACTTGGTCGCGGCGGTGGAGAGTGTCTTTACACGGGCGGCTTCGCTGGCGTTGTCCGGGTCATAGAACAGGTTGAATTCGCAGTGAACGCCCGTTCCCTGGACGATGGGCTGGATGTAAATACCGATGTCGGACGCCGGGAAGCCGGCTTTTTCCGCCAGTTTATACATGGTATCGACGAGGTCGCCGAGTTTATCGTTGATGGTCAGGAAGAAGACGTCCTCGGAAGCGCCCTTGTAGCGGAGTTTCCAGTAAGGTTCTGCGGAAGGCTGCTGGACCGCTTTGAGTATTTCATTGGCCGATACGCCGCCGGCGGACTTGACCGAATCCAGACCGAGCCGCTTGGTGATATCGACGATGGTTTTTTTGTAAGATTCCACCCTCTCCTCGGGGAAATATTCATACCCGGCGAGGTTGTAGAACAGGGTATAAGCCGGCAGGGTACTCATCAGGTTCTGGAAGTCCCTGGGGAATTTCCTGGCGAACATGGCCGCCATGTCCGTGCGGTTGAGGATGAATAGTTCGTTGGCGATTCTTAGCCTGACCAGCCATGAAGCCAGGTCGAGCAGCGGCGCGATGCTGGAGCTGTTAACGACGAAAGGCTCTTCGGCCTCGGGGGCCAGCTCGCATCTCATGGATATCCAGGTTACGATGCCGATGGAGCCCTGCGCACCCTGCACGAGCCTGTGCCATGAGGTTACGCCGGGGCCGTAAGGCGCTTTCTGCACGCCGCCCACCGCCCACTGCTCTTTAACCGAGCCGGGGCCGGCGGCCTGGCCTGTCCTGAATTCATCGCCGTTGCCGAAGATTACTTCCAGACAGGCAACCGGGTCGGAAATGTCCCACTGGTATTTCGGCATCACGACCGGTTCTCTCTCCAGCAAGCTGCCGACGACGGTCTTGGATTTCTTCGGCAAGAGGGGCATGTTCAGCCGGATGCCGACTTTTGCACAGGCCGGGATAAGCTCGCCGAAGGTTACGCCCGGTTCGACCATCGCCACGCGGCGCGCGCGGTCGACATTGATAATTTTTTTCATGCCGCTTAAATCTACGATAACCGCCCCGCCGACGCTGGGTACGGTATCGCCGCGGAAATGGGGAGCCCCGGAGCTTACCGGTACCAGCGGCGTACCGGTCTCGTTAGCCAGTTTCACGATTTTTTGTATTTCACCGGCGTTTTTCGGCTTTACCACGCAGGCTGGCCTTACTGCATTGACAAAGCTCATGTCGCTGGAATACTCCT
Source organism: uncultured Chloroflexia bacterium (assembly GCA_963796365.1). Lineage (GTDB taxonomy): Bacteria > Chloroflexota > Dehalococcoidia > Dehalococcoidales > RBG-16-60-22 > RBG-13-51-18. The sequence continues at coordinate 986,454 of CAWCLJ010000004.1, read as the reverse complement.
CCAGCGTTGTTGGTTGGTCGTCTACATTGCCGGAACCAACAATTTTGGTCAGCTTCTCCTTTGCTATCATCATTGCCCCCTTTCATTATTTACGCAAACGGATAAAACGGAGATAAAAAGAGATGCTTTGGCACTCAATTAAAATTCGTTTGAAAGTTTGATAATATCCTAACTACACGATTAATTAGTATCTGAAGTATAGTAGACTACTTTTTTGATTAAGTCAAATGAGTTCTCTCTATTTGAACACGGGGAAGGTTGTAAATGTAATATTTTATCTATTACAATACTATATCTCCCCGTGTGGAGATAAAGAATATTAGCTGATATGGCGGCACCGGAAAATGATTACCTTCCTTAAAACCGAGCTAGGCGGGATATGGGAGTTCCTGAAAAGGAACGCCAATGAAGTCATTATCATCGCGGCGGCGGTGCTGTTTATCACGCTGGACCGGTACCACCCTATCGGCCCCGGCTGGTTGAGCTCTTTGCTCTATTACGGAATCTTTCCGATAATAATCATTTTACTTGTTCTGCGGAAAAACCCGCTCGATTTCGGTTTAAGGTGGGGCGAACCGGGGATATGGGGATGGTACGTGCTGATTATCTGCGTTATCGCCGCCGTCATCCTGGTTGCGTCCACCTCGGATAAATCGCTGCAGGGCTATTACGGCCAGGCCGGCTTTAACGTCTTCACCTATGCGCTTTCACAGGTGGCTACTTTGGGCGGGCAGGAATTTATGTTCCGCGGCTTTCTGACCTTCGGACTAAAGCAAAAATTCCGAGAGGGCGCCATCCTCATCCAGATGATTCCCTTCGTGATGGTCCACTTCGGCAAACCGGAAATCGAGACCCTCAGCACTATCATCACCGGCATTTTATTCGGCTGGGTGGCCTACCGCGGCAAGTCTTACTGGCCGGTGCTTATCATTCACCTGTTCATCAATATCTTCTTTGTGGCGCTGGTAAATTTCAGATATCCGGTGACCAGATAACCGCCCCGTTTTTTCCAAAAAATAATCCTTTCCGGGCGCCTTGTTCCGAAAATTTGTGTCTTTTTGCACATGTGCGGGACGGATGGTAAACTGTGCAAAATACAATCTGGAAGGAGTTTCATGATAAAAACAATCGCGCTGGCTTACCGGAAACAGGGGATGACGCGGGAGGAATATAACAAGTACTGGCTGGAAAAGCACGGCCCGCTGGCGGCCAAACTTATCCCCAACGTTAGAAAGTACGTCCAGAACCACTTTCTTACCCTGCCGGGCCAGGAAATGGAAGGCGACGGTATTGTCGAGATGTGGTATGACGATGTAAAAAGCTGGATGGAATCGCGGGACGCCATCGGCAAGATACCGGAGCTGATGAAGGACGGCATGAACTTTGCGCGCATGGCCCCGGGCAACTTTTTCTGGGTGGTGGATGAACATGTAATCGTCGATAATACGGGTAAGAAAAAGTAAAGAAGTCCAGAAAGCCTTCTGGCGGGGGCTCTGGGGGTGTCCCCCAGAACCATCCCCCTTCTCCAAACAGAATATCCTGGATTAAGGTTCAGCACTAGTTTGGAGAAGGGGACAAAGGGGATGAGGTAACTCTGGAATTTAGAGAGTAAATGAATAAATGGAGAATGAATATAGATGGACAGATTAAAAGATAAAGTCGCTATTGTCACAGGAGGCGGTTCCGGTATTGGGGAAGCCACCGCCAAACTTATGGCTAAAGAAGGCGCCAAAGTAGCTATCGCGGACATCGACGATGTAAACGGCAAAAGGGTCGCTAAAGAAATCAAAGCCGCCAGAGACGAGGCCGAATTCTGGCACATGAACATCGCCGATGAAAAAGAGGTCGAAAAGACCTTCGCGGATATTAACAAGAAATTCGGTAAAATAAATATCCTCGTCAACGATGCCGCTATCGTCGGGCCGGCCGGACCCACCCACGAATTAGCTACCGAGCAGTTTGACAAAGTAATGAATGTAAACCTGCGGGGCACTTTCTTCTGCTCCAAGCACGCCATTCCTTACATGTTAAAGACCGGCGGCGGCAGTGTCGTCAACGTTTCTTCCATCATGGGGATGCTCGGCGGGCCTGCCCTGCCTTACAACACTTCCAAGGGCGGCATCCGAAATATGACCAAGGCCGATGCCTATCTCTACAGCCGGAAAGGCATCCGCTTCAATTCCGTCCACCCCGGTTTTATCATCACGCCGCTCTTTACCAATATGGCATCCAAGGAACCGGACGGTCTGGAAGTAGCGATAAAAAGGGAAGGCGATAGAATCCCGATGGGCCGCATGGGCAAGCCGGAAGAAATCGCCAACGGCATCCTGTTCTTGGCGTCCGATGAAGCCAGTTATATTACCGGTACGGAACTGGTCATTGACGGCGGATGCTACATGGTGTAGGGAACAGCAGTTAGTGGTTAGCAATTGGCGATTAGCCGTCAGCCGTCAACGGGGACAAAAGGGGGACTTAGTAAAATCCGCCTCTATCCTCCTTTTACAAAGGAGGACGAACAATCGGTGGTAAAAGTAAATCAATGTTTAAGCGATAAACATCGTCTCACTTTATAAAAGGGAGAGCAGAGAAGGATTCGGGAGGGGTGGACTGAAAGCAGAAAGCAGATAGCTGAAAGCTTTTAAAGCATGAAGTAAATCATCACAAAGTAAAATAACGATATTCGCAACGAGAGGAAGTGTAACATGGCTAAAAATATGCTTGAGGGACGGGTGGCGGTAGTTACCGGGTCGGGGGGCGGCATCGGGCGAGCGGAAGCAAAATTGATGGCGAAATACGGCGCCAAAGTAGTCGTCAACGATATTGGCACCGGTACTGATGGCGTCGGCACGTCCCATTCATTCGCGGACAACGTCGTTAAAGAAATCAAAGCAGCCGGCGGCACCGCCGTCGCTAATTATGATACCGTCGCGGAAGAAAAAGGGGCGGACAACATCATCCAGACCGCCATCGATAAGTGGGGACGTATCGATATCCTGGTCAATAACGCCGGGGTCATCCGCGACCCACATGATATTTATGAAGTAAGTAACCTCGACTGGGAAATCACGATGCGGACCCATCTCTACCACTGTTTTTTCTGCTCCCGGGCGGCGGCCAAGTATATGAAAAAACAAAACTACGGCCGCATCATCTGCACCTCTTCCCATACCGGCTTCGGGTGGCGGGGTTTTACGTTTTATAGCGCCGTTAAAGAAGGGATTGCCGGGTTTACCCGTACCCTGGCGCGGGACATGGCGGACTTTGGCGTGACGGCCAACGCCATCCGCCCGCTGGCGGCCTGGCGGGGCACTAAAGAGCTTTCGCCGCTGATGAAGATGAACCAGCCGGAAGAAATCGCCCCGCTGGTGGTCTATCTTTGCAGCGAACAGGCTGGCAACATCAACGGGCATATCTTCGAGGTATGGCGCGGGCATGTCGGCATTTTCGAGGAGCCGCCGCCGGTGAAACAGGTCATCAAGAAGGAAGGCAGCTTTACGCCCGAAGAGCTGGCGAAAATGATGCCCCAGACGCTGGCTAAAGGTCTTGAGAAGGATAAATGGGCGCCGATTATGCCCGGTTTTGGGCCGGATTAAAGTTAGTCGTAACTAAATAACAATTAAGGGAGAGTGATAGGCTTCCCCTTGGTTTTTCCCTTTCTTGTCATCCTGGAGAAGCGTAGCGACGAAGGATATCAGAGTGGAGGGAAATCCCTTCCCTGTTCTTCTCCCTTGAGGGGAGAAGTTAGATGAGGGTGAGACACTGGATTAAACCTATGATCCCCCTCACCTGGCCTCTCCTCTCGAGGGAGAGGAAGACTAAAATGACGGAGGAAATTAAGCCATGAAAAAAATGTTCGAAGGGCGCGTCGCGGTAGTAACGGGGTCCGGCAACGGCATCGGCCGCGCCGAGGCGAAGTTATTTGCCAAATACGGGGCGAAAGTGGTCGTTAACGATATCGGAACCAACATCGGCGGCACCACCATGTCTCATGACCCGGCCGACCTGGTCGTTAAAGCCATTAGGGACGCCGGCGGCGAGGCCATCGCCAGCTATGACAGTGTCGCCGACGAAAAAGGAGCCAGCAACATTATCAAAGCCGCTATCGATAAGTGGGGACGCATCGATATCCTGGTCAACAATGCCGGGGTGTTCTCCGCGCTGCATGATGTCTACGACGTCCCCACGGAAGACTGGGATAAAGTCATCAAGTGCCACCTTTACGGCACCTTTTTCTGCTCCCGCGCCGCCGCCGGGTATATGAAAAAGCAGGGCTACGGCCGGATTATAAATACCTCTTCACATACCGGCCTGGGGTGGCGCAGCAATTCGCCTTACTGCTCGGCCAAAGAAGCGATTGTAGGGTTTACGCGCGCCATCGCCCGCGACATGGCGGAGTTTGGTACGACTGTCAACGCTATCCGCCCGCTGGCGATGTGGCGGGGCATGAGGGAAGAGGACCAGAAAAATACCACCGACCTTCCGGAAGATATCGCGCCGCTAGTCGTTTACTTGGGAAGCGAAGCCGCCGGTGAAATTACCGGGCGCATTTTCGAGGTCTGGCACGGGCATGTCGGTATCTTTACCGAACCGCCGCCGGTCCAGGATGCCATTGTGAAAAAGGAAAGCTGGACGGTCGAGGAGCTGGCGAAACTTGTCCCGCAACAACTGGCTAAAAACGCTAAGCGCACGGTCTTCGCGCCCATAAAGATGAGCGACTAGGATTAGTAAACAGTGAATAGTTTTTAGGGAATAGCAGGGGCGGCGAAAACCGCCCTTTTTTATTAATAACGACCCTTTCCTCATAATCTCCCTCCCCGCTAGCAAGGAGGGAGACAATAGATAATACAATATTTCTAACCTGGTACAATTCATCGTCCTCCTCTCTACTAGCGGAGAGGAGGATAAGCCTACCCCGTACTTGATACGGGGAAGAAAGGTCAGGAAAAAAGGGGGAATAGAAATTTCTTCTTTTAACACGTATTGATTATAATTAGTGTGTAATGTTGACTGGTAAAAGATCCCGCAAGCAACAAAATGTCGTTATAAGCCTGATGGTAACAACCACGTGTATAACAATAGCTGGGACTGTTTTACTTATCAAAAATTGGGAATATATAACCAGGTATCAGCCCCACAGCTATATCGGGCTTTTTCTCATATCGGTACTGTCCAATGCGCCGCTGCCGATACTAACCCCGGGTATTATTATCACATTCGCTCTCGGAAGTATTTTAAACCCCGCGTTTGTGGGAATAGTGGCCGGGCTGGGTAGCACGGCGGGAAATTTCCTTGCTTATTTGATTGGTCGAAATGGCGCACGTTTTTTAACTTTTTTTGGCGATATCAGCCGTTCAAATGAATCAAACTCAAGCTGGATAGGTAAATTACTTCAAAAGATAAAGGGGTCGCGATTAATGGATTTCGCTAATCGTAAGGGAGTAGTGCCGGTATTTTTATTGTCTGTTTTTCCCAATCCTTTTTCCACGCCCCTGTTTGTAAGTTTGGGAGCAGCACGTTTCAATATCCCCAAATTCCTCATAGCTTGCTGGGCAGGCCAGACAATTCAGGCGGTGATAATTGCATATTTGGGTTATTTCGGTTTGCATTCTCTGGGTATATTTAAAGTAATATAGGAAAATCGGTTAAAAAGGGTAGTGCTTTGGTTTAAAAAAAGGGGAGTAAAAGCCTCCCCCTTAGTTTTTAAATCTTTTACTATACCGGCACATTCGCTTTACTTAGTGTAAACTCTAGCCGGTATACAACGGTTCTTAAGGTGCTGGATTTATCCGGTAAATGGCACTTCCTTGGGAATAACTGGATTCCGATTTGCAACGGAATGGAAATCAATTATCGTTTAACTTACCTGATTTTCCCTGCTTCTCCCATCGTGTAGTAGGCGGGCGTTAAGGGTACCGGCATGAAGAGGACCGGTTGGCCGATTCTTTTGAAATTTATCGGGCAATGGAAGAGTCCTTTGGGGATATAAATAATTGTAGACTTGCTGAATTTATATATCTCACGTTCCTTGCCCATGGATATTTCGATATCGGCATCGAACTCGAACATGTTTTTTAAGTCACCGCCGAGAAAAACAAGAAATTCGTCAAAATCCGGGTGGGCGTGGGGTATTTCGTCCATTACCATGGGTTTCTCAAGATAACGCCAGGCCATGGATATGTTTGAGTCGGCTCCGAATTGTGTTTTAGCTTCGAAAAGCGCACTCGGCGCCATACCAGGAATGGCAAATTTGGTCCTTAATTCGGGTTCGTTTAAAAATAACTTTGTGTATTTTCGCTTTTCCATTTCTCTACTCCTGTTATTTATTTTTTCAATTTTATTATAGGGTTACTAATAAATAAGAATCCAGTTTGTCTCTTATATCAGTTGAAAATAAATAGGACGGGTTTTTACCCCGCCTTGGGAAATCCTCCTCGGCTCCCTCCTTCGGCTACGCTCAGGACAAGCTCTTTGACAAGGGGTGATGACCCATCAGTGTAAAGGAAGAAATCGTAAACAAAGAGGCAAATTCGTCGGGCTTTGGAAAAGACGGGTATTTACCGGGTTATAACGTGAAGCGCTGAATGAGCAGGATACTTCGTTCTCCCTGTCAAGGGAGAAGCAGAAGAGGATTCGTAAACCAAAAAGGGCGGGTTTTATCACACCCCGGTTTTAACCTTTAAGTTATGAGCTTTGAGTTCTCACTAAAGCAAAGATAGAGATTGCCACGCCTTTGGGCCTTCGGCCTCAATGGCTCGCAATGACATAAGGTATGGATTCCCGCCCCCGATTGTCATGCGAGGCAGGCTGCGCGGGAATGACGAGAGTGGTTAAAACGTGCTCACCATCGGCGCGTCCATGGAAGTGGTGATGGAACCGTCGATAATGTGCTCCGCGATTTCGTCATCGCTCATCTTGAGCAGTTCTTTAAAGACATACTCATTGTGCTGCCCGAGCAACGGGGAAGGCATCTTTATCTGCCGCGGCGTCTTGCTCATGATAAAGCAGGACTGCGGCTCCCACTTCTGCAGGCCCATGACTTCGTGCTGCAGCGGGACCCAGTAGTTGCGCGCCTTTAATTGTTCGTCAAGATAAACATCGGATGGCCGCGAGACCATATGTACCGCCACGCCAGCTTTCTGCAGGATGTCCTGGACATCCTGGTGAGTGTGCTGTTTCGTCCAGGCGGTCACGATTTCCTCCAGCCTGTCCTCGTTCTTTTTGCGGTCGGCCAACGTTGCGAACTCTTTCTGTTTGGCCAGCGCCGGGTTGCCGATGGCTTTGCAGAAGGACTGCCACATTTGCTCGTTCGTGACAGTGATTGCCGCCCATCGGTCGTCACCCTGGCACTGGAAAACCCCGTGCGGGGAGAAAATGGGGGTGCGGTTGCCCATGCGCCCCATGATGTGGCCGTTGACCTGGTAGTCCATAATCGCCGGCATCAGGAAGTGCAGCGACGATTCAAACTGCGATTGCTCGATGTACTGGCCTTTGCCGGTCAGTTTCTTCTGTATCAAGGCGGCGATCAGGGAAAAGGCGGTAAAGCGGCAGCAGACGTAGTCCGTATACGCGCCCCAAGGCTGGGAGGCTTTTCTGTCCGGCCAGCCGCTAAGCTCGGCAAAGCCGCTAAAGTTACAGGCGTTCTGGCCGTAACCGGCATAGCTGGTATGGGGACCGCCGCGGCCTTGCATGCTGGAGCTTAAATAGATGATATCCGGCCGCACCTTTTTAACGTTCTCGTAGTCAATGCCCCACCGCTCCACCATCCCGGGCGCGAAAGTCTCGGTCACGATGTCTGCCCATTTGATGAGCTTCCACGCCAGTTCCTTGCCACTATCGAGGTTCATATTGATGCTGACGCTGTATTTGTTGGGGTTGTGCCGGCCGTAGAACATACTGCTGTCCGGTGAAGGTTCGTTATTTACAAAGGGGCTGTTGACGCGGTTGGTGTCCAGCCGCTTGTGGGATTCTATTTTAACGACAGTCGCGCCGTGTTCCGCCAGGTAGCGGGAAGTTGAAGGACCAACGACGACCCAGGCAAACTCGGCTACTTTTACGCCTTTGAAAATGTTCTTGTCATCTGTCATTTCAGGCTCCTATTTTGTCGGCTATCAGCAATTAGCTTTTAGCGGTTGGCTTTACCCTCACCTACCCTCTTTGGTCGACGGAGAGGAAACGGGGTAAGGAATTATTACTTACTTTTCAGTGTTTGTTAATTCCTTGATACATGCTACTTGTCAGGTGATACTTTTACCTAAATTATTCCCTTATCCTTGAGCTTCTTAAGTTCGGCATCTTTCATACCCAGTTCACTGCCGAAAATCTCTTTATTGTGCTCCCCGATGAGCGGCGCGCGGCGGCTGTATTCGATGGGCGTTTCGCTTAGTTTGATAAACGGCCCGCAGTAGGGGATGTCCTTTCCCAGTTCCGGGTGGGGCATCTCGACCCAAAAATTGCGGGCTTTGAGCTGGACGTCTTCGCTGATGTCCTTGGTATTGGCTACCGGCGCGATGAGTATATTCCGCTCGTAAGCGCCGACGTTATAAAGCTCTTCCTTGGTCTTGGTCAGGGTAAAGGCCTCGATGGCCGCGCCCACCTTGTCCGCCAGGTCCTGCTTGAGGACGGAGGCGTTGTAGTCTTTCCACCAGTTCAGTTTGAGCAGCCAGTCCGGCGCCATGTTCTCCTCCGCCATCCATTTCACCGCCGCTTCGGAGGAAGCGACATACGGATTATTGCCGCCGATGGCGAGAATCATGACATAGCCGTCCTGGCACTTGAAGTAGATGGGCTGCTTGACGCCCGTCCCGGCGACGAAGGACACCGAGCCGACTCGTTTGAAATCGAATTTATTCAGGTCCCACATCTGGAGGACGTTCATATTAGGGGAAAGGGCGGCTTCCTGCATGGAAACGTCCACGAACTGCCCCTCCGCGGTATTCATGCGGTAATAATAGGCCATCAAGGAGCCGATGGCCCCTTCGCACCCGCCGAAGAGGAAGGTCTGCGGCATGCTTATCCAGACCGGCGCCCTATCGGGGTCACCGCAGGCATTGAGGTAGCCGCCGCTCGCCCAGACCGTCAGCGCGCTGGCCTCGTAATGCGCCTTCGGCCCTTCCTGCCCGAACGGTGTGATGGCCGTATAAATAATGTCCGGTTTGATTTTGCAGAGGTCTTCATAACCCAGGCCGAGCTTTTTCATGTAGCCGGGCTCGCGGGATTCCATGACGATGTCCGCGGTCTTGACCAGTCTCTTGAAAATTTCCTGGCCTTCTTTTTTGGTGATATCCAGCGTAATACCCCGCTTGTTGGCGTTATAGGTAAACCAGAAAAGGCTTTGCTCCGGCTTGCCGGAATCCTGGTAGTAAGGCCAGATACGGGAAATACAGGGGTCGGAGCCGCCAGGCCTTTCTATCTTAATGACGTCGGCGCCCGCATCGCCCAGGAGACGCCCTCCCAGCATGCAGCCGCCTTCCGTGAGGTCCAGTACGCGCATTTTGGGTAGTAAAGAGTCTGTCATAAGGCGGTCACCTTCCTTATTTTTCCGTCAACCGGTACCGGAGTTGGTATTAACTGCTCGGTACGTTTCAGGCGCAAGCGGGGGTTTTCCAGTGCGCCGGGGTAATCAAAGAGATTTACAGGGAGATTTATTGTTAATCAGGCCGGTAAAGTACCGCTAGTAACGGTAAGGCCCTTGATTATTATACATTTTTTCTTATTTTTTACGCAAAAAAGAGATTCCCGGGAACTTTAATACATAACTAAGGAAGCTCTGAATAAGTCTTTATCAGCCCCCTAAATCCCCCATTCTTGGGGGACTTGGGAGAGCCGGGAGACACCCCCGGAACTCCCCGCCAGAGTCCGCCTGAGGCGGATGGACTCTTTTTGAGAGATTTCCTAATATTTCTTTTTCTTTGCCAGGCTCTCGTTTACCCGGAATTTGACGATTTTTTCTATCAATTCGTAAGGGATGGGCTTATCCAGGGGAAATCTGACCGTTCCCTTGGAAGTATCGTAACCGGCCAGTTCTTTTTTGAAATTTGTCACTCCGGAGGAAGTGGGGAAAAAGCCGATGTGGTCCTTAAAAACGGCAAAATAGACCAGCACACCGTTTTGCTTAAAGGCGGGTATATTGTAGCTTAGATCCTCTTGCGCTTGCGGCGCTGCCGCTTTGATGACCCGGCGTATCTTTTCGAGCCTGTCCCGGACATCTTCCGGTGCTTTGGAAATGTAGTCGTCTATAGTTTTGTACGTTTTATGCCTTGTATTTTCCAAGTGCGCTTCTCCCATTGACATCTCCGGGTCCTCTTTAATTATAACAAAAGACAAAAAGAAGCCGGGCGGTCCAGCCCACTTTTATGAGCCGCGCCACCCGGCATGTTACCGAATATTAGACTTTAGGTTATTTTTCCATCCATTCCATATAGTTGTGCCAGGTCATGAAGTGTTCTACGTTCATCTGGGTATGGACTTTCTTCGTGGTGACGTTCATATTCAGAGAATTATCGAGAGGGATGATATAAGCACCATCGTCAACAATGCGCATCATCGCCACAGTATCGGCACGCATTTCTTCAAGCGTCGGGGCAGACTGTACCTTGTCTACCGCCGCCCAGTAATTATCCGGCCATACAAGGCTGGGATAGGGGAAGATGGCCTGGCGGCCGAAGTGGACGAACCAACCGATGGTGAATTCCGGGTCAACCGGGCAGGACCACAGCAGTAAGCCGGGCCAACCGCCCTGGTACAGTGCGCCGATATAACGGCCGGGGTCAGCCACATCGATATCGACTTTGATATTGACCGCTGCCAGGTCGGTCTGGATGACCGTGGCCATATCCTGGGCAGCCGCGGTAAAGATCATCATCTTGGTCTCGAAGCCATTGGGGTAACCGGCTGCGGTCAGCAGGTCCTTGGCTTTTTGTACGTTGAAGGTGCGATTGGGGAAGGTCGGGTCATAACCCTGGCTGGTGGTAGGACCGCCGGCTTGCATAACGGCCTGCAGCTTGCCATAACCAAGCCCTGCCGCCATGGCATCTCTATCAATGGCGTACTCGACTGCTTCGCGAACTTGTTGATTTACGAAAGGAGAACTGGCGTCCTTATCGTTCGGGATGATATCGTTATAGAAACCGCCGACGCCGATATTAAGATTGAATCCCGCATTTTCCAGGTCGACGGCCTGTTTCAAAGCCGGGCCTGACCAGGCATCGGCTTCACCGGCCTGCATCTTGGCTTCAGCCGTGGCAGGGTCGGCGACGAACAAGAATTCGATGGCATCGAGGTAGGGGTACTGCTTGCCGCGCCAGTAATTATCGTTTCTCACGATTTTCAGGGAAACATCCTGGGTCCAGCTATCGAATTTGAAGGGCCCGGTGCTGACAAAGTGGGAAGTAGCCCAGTCCTGGCTCTTCTTGTCATCGCTGCCGGAAGGAATCGTGCCGCCGGCCGTTAAATAGGCGGTGGGGGAGAACATCGTGAGTAGGTCATAACCGTAGGAGTGGAGCATCAGGGACGGGGTCATCATCGTGTTAAGATGATAGACGAAGGTAGATTCGTCCTTGACTTCGATGGAATCGACATAGTTGCCGTTATCAAGTCTCTTGGAATCTATCAGGTTCTGGACGTTCCATTTTACGGCATCGGCATTGAAGTCGGTACCGTCCTGGAATTTTACGCCTGTCTGAAGGTGGAATGTCAGGGTCTTGGCGGTGGTGTCGATGTCCCATGACTTGGCCAGTTCCGGTTTGAAATCGCCGGTGCCGGCATAGTAGCACAGGGTCTCGGCGTAGGCTTTGGCCAGGGTTTCATCGGTCATGCCTTGCTTGGCGACCAGGCTAAGGTCGCTGATACCGGTCTGCCAGATTACCCGCTCGGTGCCGCCGCTCTGCGGCGTACCGCCGCCGGCAGAGGTGGTTGTAGTACTATTGGCTGATGAGCTGCAACCGGCTACCAGCATGGTAGTGACCATAACGATGGCGAGGACTAGAAAGAGTAGCTTTTTCATGTTATGTCCTTGGACCTCCTTTATTATTTACGCATTTAACTAACTTTAATTACGTATTTAACGAATGTATCAGATGTTACCCCGATAATTTTATTTACGTTTCCGCTTTAAAAGGCGTTGCAGCTATAAAATTTTTCTTTAAGGTAATATCTAGCTGACATATTATTGGTAATAAATTTCCATTTGTCAACATTGGACAAATAAATTGAACAAATTACGGGTTCGCGTAAAGGATATTTGAACTAAGTTGACATTCAAAATATATTAAAGTAAGATGTATTGACTTTTAAAACGCAGGCCCCAGCCACGTACAACAAGTTTTCCAGAGGTTGGAAATGACTACATATATTGTCCGGCGTCTCGTATGGGCGCTGATCATTCTAATTCTATTAACGGTAGTTATTTTCTTCGCGATGCGGCTTTTGCCGGGCGACCCGCTGATGATATACGTTGCTCAAAGCAAAATATCTAACGTCACCCCGGAAGCCTTACAGCTAATGCGGCACGAATACGGACTTGATAAACCGCTTATTATTCAATATTTTAATTGGGCGGGCAATGTTTTACATGGCGATCTAGGACACTCCATCTTCTTTAATAAAGACGTTGGGCCATTAATTGCCCAGCGTTTTCCAATAACCTTACAAATTGGCTTCACCGCGTTTATTGTGGCTACTATCCTCGGTACGTTAACCGGGCTGATGGCGGGGTTGAGAAGAGGCAAGTTAGCGGACCAGATCGTCACCCCGCTGGCATACGTCGGTATTACGGTGCCGGTCTTCTGGCTGGGTATTTTGATGATTTATCTTTTCGCGGTCAAGCTGCACTGGCTGCCAACCAGCGGCTATATCTCGCCGTTTACTGATTTCTGGTTGAACGCCAAAATGTTGGTCATGCCGGTTATTTGCGAATGCGTTCTCGGCCTGGCTTCCATGTCCCGCCAGATGCGTTCCAGTGTGCTGGAAATCCGTTCCCAGGATTATATCCGCACCGCCTGGGCGAAAGGCCTCGGCGAACGGGTGATCGTCATTAAGCACATGCTGAAAAACTGCCTTATTCCTATCATCACCCTGATGGGTTTTGCCGTCGGTTCGATATTCGGCGGCTCGGTACTTGTCGAAACGGTTTTTGATATTCCCGGGATGGGACGGTTGATGGTTAACTCGATATTCAACCAGGACTATGTTGTCGTACAGGCTACCACGCTGATTTTCGGCGCCATTGTATTGCTGGTTAACCTGATAGTAGACATGTCTTACGGCTGGCTCGACCCCAGGATACGATACAGTTAGGAACAATAAACATGGCGGAAAATATCGTAACCGAAATAGAATTTTCTGAAGCCCCGGCCCGGGCAAGTGAGTGGAAGCGCTTCCGCCGCGTATTTTTCTCCCGGAAAATCGTTATTTTCGGGCTAGTTATCCTGTTCCTGCTGTTCTTTACCGCCATTTTTGCCCAATGGCTGGCGCCTTATAACCCTTATAAGCAGGACCTGTATCACGTGCTGCAGCAGCCTTCAAGCACACACATCCTGGGCACAGATTCCACCGGGAGAGATACCTTGAGCCGGCTAATCTACGGTTCGAGAACAACGATAGAAGTAGGTTTTGCCACCACCGCCTTCGGCGCGATAGTCGGTATGATACTCGGGCTGATTGCCGGTTACACGACGAATAAAGTACTCAATGCGGTTATCATGAGGGCGATGGACCTATTGATGTCTTTTCCCATGATCATTCTGGCTTTGTTTATCGCCGCCGTTCTGGGCGGTGGTATCCAGAATGTAATTATTGCGCTGGCTGTCGGCGCCCTGCCGGGGTATGCCCGTATCATGCACGGCCTGACGTTAAGTATTAAAGAAAATGATTATGTGATGGCGGAAAGGTCCATGGGCGCGTCTAATTGGAAGATTATGCTTTCCCATATCTTGCCGAATGCCCTGCCGCCGATGATTGTGTTGATAACCCTGCAACTGGGGACGATTATCCTGGCGGAAGCCGGGTTGAGTTATCTTGGCATCGGCATCAAACCGCCGGGCGCTGCCTGGGGCGCCATGGTCAACGATGGCTATCAATTTCTGGTTTCCAACCCGATGTTATCCTTTGCCCCCGGTATTGCCATTATGCTGGTGGTCTTCGCTTTCAACCTGATTGGTGACGGTCTGCGCGATGCTCTCGATCCCAGGTTACGGGGAATGCTTTAGTAGGAAATAGGGTATGTGGGGTAGGGCGTAGGGAAAATCTTAAATTCTAATATCTAAACTCTAAACAAATTCTAATGACCAAATACCAAACCACCCGCCCCTGTCATCCCCGCGTAGGCGGGGATCCAACATGAAAAAACAATGATTCTTGGGTATTAAAAATGGATTCCCGATTGGATCGGGAATGACAAATGACTATAACTTTAAGCTATGGTTTTGTGCTTGGTGTTTTGTTATTATATTGAGTTAAGGGTTTAGAATTTATCCTTCCGCCACTCAATACCCAACATCAGAAGCCCGGAAAGTCTTTTTACCCGCGCGCCTTTAAGCGCGGACTCTTTTAAAAGCTTTTTCACTTCTCCGGTTGTGTAAGCCGACCGGCAGGCATTAACCCATAACCGTCTTTGTGCTTTATTCATCCGCATCATACCGCCAAGTACGTGCAAAAACGGGTTGATGGCATTTGCCCGGCGGTTGTCCCAGATAAGGCACCAGCCGCCCGGCGCGGCCACTCTGGCGAGTTCATTAAATACTTTTAAGGGATTTTCCCAACAGTGAAGGGAAGTATTGCTCACTACCAGGTCGAAGGAACCGCCGGCAAAAGGCAACGCGTCTGCGGAAGCCTGGAGGAACCGGATTCTATCGGGAAAATTATTCCTGGCGGTAGTCTCCCGCGCAATTGCCAGCATACTTTCGGAAACATCGATACCGGTAATCTGCCAGTCCGAGTTGGTTTTAGCAAGTACCGCTGCCAGCAGTCCCGTACCGGTCCCGATATCCAGTATCCGGTTGCCGGGAAGATTGAGGCCTGCGGCTTTTACAGCCAAACGGCGGTAGGCTTGACCCATAA
Organism: uncultured Chloroflexia bacterium; assembly: GCA_963796365.1. Taxonomy (GTDB): domain Bacteria; phylum Chloroflexota; class Dehalococcoidia; order Dehalococcoidales; family RBG-16-60-22; genus RBG-13-51-18. The sequence goes on along the minus strand of CAWCLJ010000004.1, from coordinate 971,400 downwards.
AGCTGCGGGCGTGCTTATCGTAAAAAAGGGCGGCGTCAGCCTCTAAAAACTGGCCTTCGCCAAGCGGGATACGCGTACCGGAAAAAAGTTTCATCGTTATATTATAGAACCTATTTTGGCTTATACAAAAGAAAGATAGGAACAACAGTGGATGTGATTAACGGTGAAGCGCCGGAATCTCTTAAAAGAAAATTAAAACGCTTAACAGCAGGAAGACACGCGCCGTCAGCATGAAATACGAAGCGTAAGAGAAAGCTTTGATACCTTTGGGGAAGTTTTCCGGGTCCTGCATGAACCGGTAGCTAAGCGTCAAAGCGACCAGCGCCATAAGGATAGTCGGGATAAAATACAGCAGGTTTAATTTAAAATAAAAGCCCACGTAGATGCTTAATGCCAGCGCCGCGCATAAAAATGAAAAACCCAAAGTAGACGCGGTCTTCGGCGAGGTACGTTTGAATAAAGCCGGCACCTGGGTAAGCTTTTCCCCTTTGACTTTCTGGATAGGGTGTAAAGGGGAATAAATCATGATATGGCCGGCCTGCCACATTACGGAAAATAAATACAGCACCCACGGCGACCAGGAAGTGAACAATGTACCCGGAGAAAATGCCGCCCAGCCGCACAGCCACCCCAGGCTCTGGATAGGCGGGAGGACGAGGTAACCTACGCGGTCTCTCAATCTGCCGGAGTACAGGCAGCCTAAAACGACCGCGGCGACGGAAACGGCAAAGCAGACTGGGTTGAAGGTAAACCAGACGATAACCAGAGCAACGGCAAAAGACGCCAGCGCCAGCGTTAAGGCATAAGAAGGTTTCAAACGCCGGCTCGGTATCGGGCGGCCCGGCCAGCAGGCTTTGTCCCGCCGCGTGTCGACCCAATCGTTAAAAGTATGAATTCCGGCAAAAGCCAGCAGCGCGGCAATGAAACCGATGATACACTTGCTCCAGGCGGGAAAGCCGCCGTTGGCGAGAGCGGCGCCGCCGGCCACGCCCAGGGCGCCCATGATGGAAAGTATCGGACGGGTAATATCCAGCGCGCCCGCCAGCCGGTCGCTGACGGTATATTTTTCTTTAACCGCGTTCCCCTGCCCCATCCATCGTTTTGTAATGCTGGTCAATTTAGTCCTTATCGCCGGTTAACTGTCTATATTCACGGCCGAACCATTCTTTATACTTAGATTTTAACATCTTGCCGGTGAACATCACAGTATTAACCGGGAAAGCGGTTGAGGCCAGGTGACCGTAGTACATATGAACGATGAGGATAAAACCGGTGGCGAGAACAGCTTCATCTCGGTGGGCGGTTGCCACCACCGCGAACCATTGGCCGCCGATATACTGGCTGAAATAGGAAGAGAACATCATGATGAGGCCGGTGATAACCATGACCGGCATGCCCCAGAATATCGCCCAGTAGTCGATTTTCTGGCCGTACTGGAAATGGTCGTATTGTGGCTCGTGCTTGTGCATCCCGAAAATCCAGAGAGAGGTATGGATGATATCTTTCAGGTCTTTCAAACGCGGGAACATCGCAGAAGGGGCCTTGTGTTTGACGAACCATCCGTATCCGATATATACAAGGTGATAGATGCCGTCTGCAATCATTACGAAGGCAGCGATATCATGGACCAGGCGCAGCACGTCCGGCCCGCCGAAGACTCTCATAAAGTAGGCGAAGGTCGGCCAGTTGGGGAAGCCGCGGAGCAGACCGGTGACCGCCAGTACGATAAAAGAGCCCATTAAAAGGTAATGCTGGATACGCTGGTGGATATCAAAACGCTTAATGTATTCGCCTTCTACCCGTTCTTTAGCGTCCGCTGGAAGCTTCGGCGTCTTATCGAGTTTATCCAACCAGGGGAACTCATCATCCCAGGCATTTACGTCACCCTTGCGGTCGATAAAAACGCGGCGGGAAATTTCCATGATAATGATCAGGGTAATAGGTATCAGCACGCCGGCGGTCAGCAGGAAGAAAAACCACCGCGTAATCATGACCGATAATTGCGTAACGTCGCTGCTGCTTACATACTTGGCGTATTGGGCGTAAGGATAAATCGGTAAAGCTTCACGCAGGGGGAAAACATCGAAAAGGATGAAGCCCAGCGCGACCGCTTCCGCCAGTAAGATGGTTATAATCAGCGGGAAATAATAGCGCGGCAAGGCGCGTTTTTTCGCCCGGCTGACGTTTTCCATCTTCGTACTATCGAAGTAGATATCTTTGTTTTCTACCATGCCCATGGTTTGCCTCCATGCTCTTTGGTAAAGACGCCGCCAAAATCCGGATTATTCAGGTCCTCTGCCGTACATTTATAGACTTTGCAGAGTAAACAAGTCAAATCCGGCGAGCCGTACATCGGGTCCTGGTAGTCCTGGTTTGTCAGGACGTTAGGATTGGAAATCGTCACGCCGCGGAATCCTTTTGAAGGCGCTTCCGGGTAGAACCAGTTGGCGGTCGCGGCGACAACTCTTTCATCGATGCCGGGGAAGCACCGGGCTTTCTGGATAATCCGGCCGCGCGGCGATTCTATCCAGACAAAATCGCCGTCTTTTATCCCGAGCTTTTCGGCGGTCCTGGGGTTAAGCTGCATCGTCGGGTATTCCATAAAGCTGCGCAGCCAGGGGATATTGCGGTATTGGGCCAGGAAGTAGAAAGGTGAGCGGAAGCCGGTGGTCAGCACCAGCGGGAATTCCTTGGCTATTTCCGGAGTGGAGATCGGGCTTTCACCAGGCTCCTTGAAATAAGGCAGCGGGTCATAGCCGAGGTTTTCCAGCACCGTCGAATAGAGCTCCATCTTGCCGGTGGGGGTGGGGAAGCCGCCGCCCTTGCGCCAGTAGTCTGTCTTGTACTTGTAATAGACCTGGTCCGGGCCGAAGCAGCCGGAAATGATATTTTCGCTGAATTTTTTCCAGGTAATCGGGGCTTTTCTTAACTGGTGGTCGAGCAGCGTATCGACATCTTTAAACCAGTATTTCGGGGCCACCCGGCGCCCGATTTCGTTGAAAATCCAGGCATCCGCCTTAGCTTCGCCCGGCGGGTCAATGCATTTATTGTGGGCCTCGATGAACCAGCGCGGGTGCATATCATAAATATCATTTACTTCCAGCCAGTGGGCGGCGGGGAGAACGATATCGGACATTTCCGCCATCGGACCCCAAAACTGGTCGACCTGGACCATGAAATCGATCTTTTTAAGGGCTTCGACGACCTTTTTCGTGGTGGCCATGTGTACGATTTGCTGCCCGCCGACGCTAATCCAGACGCGGACGGGTTTTTCTCCGGCATTCAGCATCCGCACGATGGTATCGGGATTGCAGGTACGCGCCGCGCCCATCTTGAATTTATCGATACCGTAAATGTGCGACCGCATTTCATCGGTCACCGGGATTTCATTAAAAACATCCTCGATAAGGCCGGTCTCCGGCAAAACCCAGCTTACCATGCTGCCCGGGCGTTCGATATTGCCGCAGATGCCCATCAAATCTATAATTGCTCTTAAAGTCTGGCCGCAGTTGGCTTGCCGCTCCAGCGAGCTGCCTATCTGAATGCATCCGGGCGTATCCACGGCGAACATCCTGGCAGCCGCGGCGATTTTCTCTTTATCCACCCAGGTAATCTCCTGGACTTTTTCCAGCGGGTATTCCGCTGCCCGTTCTCTCAATTTATCGAAACCGTATGTCCAGTTCTCGACGAAATCTTTGTCCCAGAGGCCTTCCTGCATAATGGTGTTAATCATGCCCAGGGCCAGAGCGGCATCGGTTCCGGGACGGGGCTGCAGCCAGAGCGTAGCGCGGGAAGTATAGGCGGTAGCTCTCGGGTCGATGACGATAAGATTTTTAACGTAGTCCAAAGACTTCATATACCAGTAGCACATCTCGGAGTCGGCGGAAGAAATTTCAAGCTGCTTGGCCCAGGAAATCTGTGTCTTGGGGAATTCGCCGCCCCAGCCGTGATAGTCGCAATATAAACGGCCGTAGCCGGTAATCAGGCCGTAAAGGCCGATACGCGGACTGTGGCAGATATAACCGGGGGAGATAACGTTGGCGGAGCCCATCGAGCGGGAAAAGCGGTGCGTGTAGCGGTTATAGCCTCTGCCCGTACCTTGGGAGGTAGCCACCGTGTGGGCGCCGTATTTTTCCGTGGCCTCTTTAATCTTGCCGGCAATGGTATCCAGCGCTTCGTCCCAGCTAATTTGCTTCCATTTCCCCTCGCCCTTTTCCCCGGCCCGTTTATACGGGTGGGTAATACGAAAGGGATTATCGATGTGCTGGATGCAGGACAACCCCTTGGAGCACATCGTGCCGCGCGTCGTCGAATCCGGATTGCCTTCGATGTGGGTAATGACGCCGTCCGTCACCTCGACGAGGACGCCGCAGCCACCGTGACAACTCTTGCAGGTAGTTTTTATAATCTTCTTCTCAACCATATTAGACTCCAGACAGAACGTTACAATTTCACTAAAACCATACCGTGGGCGCTGCCCGGGTTAGTAGGCGGCGATTCTCGGTAACAACGGCCTGTAAATGCCGGCTTTTAAAACACAGTATTTAAGCGCAAAAGCCCCTACGGTATGCGCCGCTATGGCAATAATTAAAAGGGCCGAGGACGCCTCCGCGCCGGCCAGGCCGACCAGGGAAATCCCCGCCGGGACCACCAGTCCGAGGACTATCAGCCCGCCCCAGAACATAAAGGCGGACGGGCCTTTGATCAGCTCCTGGATGGACACTTTAGCTACCGCCGAGGAATACCCGGCGCTGATTAGGTAGCAGACGATTAATAGTATGTTAATTAGCAGCAGATAACGGCTGCCGGCTTCCGCCCAGGCGACGCTGGCGTCACCGCCGGCCAGGGCAACTCCCATTATCAGCCCGAAGCCATCGGCGATACCGGCCAGCATGATCACGACCGGCAGCAGGCCCTGGTTCCAGAAGGGGATGCCTTTGACATAGTTCATGATAAAGCCGCCGTAAATGCCCACGCCGAGGGCATTGAGCCCGGCCAGCACGCCGAAGATATAGTATATCGGGTCGGCGATATTATGGCCGATCAGGTTGGCGAAATTCGCCTGGCCGAACAATAACTGGATAAAGGCAAAGGTACCGAAAAAGACGGAAAACAAAATGCCGCGGGCAAACCATGATGTCTTCCACGCGTTGGAAAACGGCGGCATTGTCCGGTAGAACCGCCAGGGTTTGCCGAAGTAGGCGATGTGGATAGGCAGCTTTAAGAACATGATAATCAGCCAGCCTACCAGCAGTCCCCACCAGCTGTGGACGAAAAGAGAAACAAGGAATAAACCGGCGCCCAGGCTGGTAAAAGTTTCGGCAATCCATATCATGATGCCGCGTCTTTCAATCCATTCTTTTTGATGCATTGGCTTGACCATCCACTCGTGGGTGATCATCCACTGCCTTGTTGCCATCCTGGCCATTGGAGTGCCTCCTTACTTTTTCCGGAAAATTTCTCTCGCCCTGGCTTCCATGGTGCTTAAATGCTGCATGTGGGAAGCCGTCTGCGCTTCCCGCGGGGCGATATTAGAAGGCGCATTACCTATCTTGCCGTCAATATAATAGACCGAGGGTTCGGTGCCGTATTCGGGATGAAGCTGGAAACCGTTTCTTTCCTTAATCAGTTTAGATACTTCGCTGTTCGGGTCGTCCAGGTCGCCGAAAGTCAGTGCCCTTGCCTGGCAGGTGTTCACGCAGGCCGGCGTAGCTTCGCGGTCTACTCCGGGCTTTAAACCTTTAGCCAGCCCGGCGTCGATTCTTTCCATGCAGAAATTGCATTTTTCCGTCGTCCCGGCGACATGGGGATATAATTTCCGCCCGATTTTTTCAAAGCGCGTCCGCGGTGCGTCCGGGAAGAAGCCGGGGTCTTTATCGCGGGAGAAAAAAGTGCGGTTCTGGTAAGGGCAAACGACGACGCAATAGCGGCAGCCCACGCAGATGTTATTGTCCACGTAAACGATGCCGTCTTCCCGTTTTTTGGTCGCTTCCGCCGGGCAGACTTCTACGCAGGGGGCCTCTTTGCATTGGTTGCAGCGCACGGGCAGAGTGGTGAGTTCCTCTCCGGGGACATCGGTCTCCCACGCTATCAGGCGCGGCCAGGTCATGCCCAGGGGCAGGAAATGTTCAATCCTGCAAGCTGCCACACAGGCGTGGCAGCGGGTGCATTTTACCAGGTTGATTACCATTCCCCATCTCATAGGAGATACTCCTTATGCAGATTTATCCTTTAGTGATATTTTTCACAATGTGACTTTTTTTACAATCTGAATTTACTTAAAAGTGATAAAATATCAATTTTATATGCGCAATTATACCCTTATTACATAATAAATTACCAAATTTTCGCATATAATGTCAAATAGTAATGCGCAACGCGAAATTGTCTTTTACCGTGTGATGATGTTTTTGACAAAGAAACCCCGCTCTATGACATTTTGGAGCAAGACCACAGGCAGAAGGATGATATATACCGAACCGTTAAGTCCACCGTCTTTAGACTGTACCGGTAAACAACGATAAAGGAAGATTAGAGATATACCGAAACAGAAACACTGTAAATGGGCCTGCACGTTTGCTTAAGCAATAACAATCTTGCGCCGGGGAAAATTCAAATATTTCGCCGGTTTATCAAGTCGAAAGAAAATTTATGCCAGCTTTTTATACATCTCATCCAGGTCTTCGAGCCAGAGCTTTGCTTCCGCATCGGACGGCATTCTCCAGTCCCCCCTGGGGGAGAGACTCACAGCGCCGACTTTGGGCCCTTCCGGAATACAGGTGCGCTTGAACTGGTTGGCAAAGAACCGGTTGATAAAGGATTTCAGCCATTTGTACAGGTCTTCACGGGCGTACCGTTTATCGAAAAGCCCCTGTTTATTTACCTCGCTGGCCACGAAAAGGATTTTTCCGGGGCGCATCCCGAAGCGGATGAAGGGATAAAGATAGAAATCTGCCAGCTCCACCGGCCCGATGACCTCTTCGCTTTTTTGTGCTATTTCGCCTTTGACCGGCGGCAGCAGCTCCGGCGAAAATGGGGTATCGAGGACATCGTGAAGGACTTTTTTAGCTTTACTATCGGATATTTCTTCGTCGGCGGCCCATTCGACAAGAAATTTCACCAGCGTCTTGGGAACGGAAACATTGATATGATAGTGTGAAAGCTGGTCGCCGGAGAAAGTGCTCCATCCCAGTGCTACCTCGGTAAGGTTCCCGGTGCCGAGCACAATCGCGTCAATCTGATTGGCTTTATTAAAAAGAAAATCCGTCCGGTAGCGGGCCTGAACGTTTTCATATACCACGTCCTGGTTACCGTTATGGTCAAGGTCTTTCAAATGCTGTACCGCGCTCCTGGTAATATTGACCTGCTCGAAACTGACGCCGAGGCTCCGGCATATCCTGGCAGCATTGTTTTTTGTTTTCTGTGTCGTGCCGAAACCGGGCATGTTGTAAGCAAAAACATTGGTGCGCGGCAGGCCGAGGAAGTCCATCGTTTTGACGCCGGCCAGCAACGCCAGGGTTGAATCCAGCCCGCCGGAAACGCCGATGACCAGCCGATTTTTCTTCGAGCCGTTTAATTTCTGGGCTAAAGCCGCCACCTGCATGGAGAATATTTCCCGGCATCTGTCCGCTCTAAAGCTCGCTTCCCGCGGCACAAAGGGGTGGGGGTTGAGCGTTCTCTCCAGCGTCCTGGGGTGCTCATCGCTGACTTCCAACTCAACCGTCCGGTAAGTCTTCGTTTGTGCGGAAGAATCGCGGAAGCTGGTCTGGGCGGCGCGGTCGTGTATCAGCCGTTCGAGGTCGATATCGGAAATGATAAGTTGCGGGCTTGCCGAAAGTCGCTCAGACTCTTTGAGAATCACCCCGTTTTCCGCGATGATGGCATGGCTGCTGTAAACGATATCGTTCGATGACTCGCCGATGCCGGAAGAAACATAGCAGTAACCCGCGATGCACCTGCCCGATTCGGAAGATATCATCGTCCGGCGCCAGTCTGCTTTTCCCAGTATTTCATTACTGGCCGAGAGGTTGATTAACACGGTGGCGCCGGCTAGCGCCTGGTATTCATGCGGCGCCAGCGGTACCCAGAGGTCTTCGCAAACTTCAACGCCTATTAAGCCGGCCTCGACACCGCGCAGCTTGAAGAGAATATCGGTGCCGAAGGGTATTTCCTGCCCGTCCATCTCCAGCGTTTTTGAACGGGCTTCGGTGCTTGATGAGAACCAGCGCCCCTCGTAAAATTCACGGTAAGTAGGCAATAAAGTCTTAGGAATTATCCCCAGGATGCGGCCGGAGCTCAATACCACCGCGCAATTGAATATCTTTTGTTCGGCCGCCAGCGGCATCCCCACTATCACCGCCATGGCGTTGGCCCGGCTTTCTTTTAGGATTTCACCCAGGCCCTGCCGGGCTTTCAGGAGCAGCGCATGTTGCTGAATTAAATCGCCGATGGAATAGCCGGTAACCGCCATCTCCGGAAAAACAAGCACCTGGACGCCGCGGTCCCCGGCTTTTTCCATGGTATCGATGATAGCCGCCACGTTAAAATCGACATCGGCCACGCGCAGTTGTGGGTTTGCCGCACCTATGCGGAGAAATCCAAGGTCTTTGCTTAATTGAATGCTATCATCCATTGGCCTTCTCCTCGTTTCGGTTATTATTCCCGCATGCCTGTTTCAGCCAGTAGGTTTATTTGAATAATATCTTACCATAAAACGGCGGCCCGGTTTTATACCCGGGCCGTTGCCGATTTTATATGTTGTTTTCTTGGTTGCCGTATTAGTGAAGGATCAGGCGTGTGATGGGGTAGCCTGCCGCTGGTTGACATCCGGGTTCCTGGATAAATTTTCGGTCAGCCCGTCTGTTTCATTGGCGGCTTCAGCCTTTTTCGGCCCGATTTTCCGGTAAACTTCTTTCGGAGTCAATTTTTTGTTGTCCACCGTCAGCAGGCGGTCAACCGCGATGCCGAAAAGCTTTTCGTTTTCTTCCAGGTAAGGTTGTATCAGCTTCCAGTCCGCGTCGGTAATCTCGAAGAACTGCCCGCCGTTAAGCTGCTCGTCGACAAGCTTGCGGTGCGGGTCGCGCACATAGATGGCCCCGCCCGAAGCCAGCGAAAAGATGTTGGAGCCGGGATAGGGCGTTTCCAGGTCTTTGATGGAACCGTCATTATCATCGAAGCCGATGCCGTTCAAGACTACGAACCCGCCGCCGTTCAGCGGGTCGCCGGCCATGAAGGACTCGGCCAGGTAGTCGAGCGCAGTGCCGTTGATAACGACCCTTGGCTTACCGACGGCGTTGATGAGCGGCCGGCCCGCGGCGTTGCCCATGATATAGGCGCTGCCGCCCTTGGCGCCGTACATGAATGTCTGGCCCACGTCCCCGAAGACCACCAGTTTTCCGTCTTTCATAATCTGGCAAAGCTGGTCCTGGGCGTTATTGTGGACGTAAATCTCCATACCGTCGATGCCGGAGGAAAGATAGTCGCCGGAGGAGCCGTAAACATCGATTCTTACGCCTTGAGTCCCCGGGCCCAGTCCGCAGCCGGTGAAACGCTGCCCGCGGCAGCCGTAGAGGATAAAGCGGCGCCAGCCGAGTTTAAAGCCCTTGACGATTAACAGCGCATCGCAGTTATCGCCTTCCGCTTCGAAGCCGTCGGCATCGATAACCAGGACCTGCTCGTTTTGCGTCGGGGGCCGCAGGCTGTTACGGCTCCTAAAATCAATCCGGCAGAACCGGGAGGTCTTATTGTCCGCAATCATGGGTGTAGCGGCCAGGATTTCTTCCAGGTTGAGTTTCAGGACATGCAGGATAGAACTCCGCTTGATTTTGCCGGTGTTGTAGCGCCGGTCGTACAGCAGGGTCAAGGCCTCGATGGCCGTTTGTTTGGAAACATCGTCTTTCAGCGCCTGGCCCTTAATGATCTCGATGGCATACCGGAATCCTTCCGGGTCGAATTTGCCGATGGCGTCATGCACGTAGGTAAAAATCTTCTCGGCGGCGGTATTTTCTTCCGCCTTTTCGAAAATCTGGTGGATTCTTTCTTTTATCGCTTTAGCTTCGTTGGAAGTACTCTTCAGCTCTTTAGCAATGCCGATGATGGCTTTGTCTCGGGTCGTTTCGATTACCTTCCCGAATTTATCGGTGCAGGTGAGTTCCATATTTTCCGGGCCGCCGCCTTTATTTTTCAGGGAGAAAATGAATGCCCCGCCGTCGGTATAGCTGCCGCCGCGGGCGTTCCAGTATTTATCGGCTATTGGCCGGAAGCGTGGGTCTTCTTTCTCCAGCGATTTCAGCGTCGCGTCGATGGCCTGCTTTTCCGAGCAGATAAGGCCGACCTGTAACTCGCCTTCCTGCAGCGCGAAGACCTGCGGTCTTAACATGGCCGTATCGGTGATGCCGATGAGCTGAAACTGGTCGTTGCTTGGATCGTTCCTCGCGATGATAAAGAACCACGGGCCGTCCGGCGATGAAGGTACGTGATGGGTCTGAATGGCTTTATACAATGCCTGTTTCTTGGCCGGCAGCAAATCGAAGTCCATTTCCGAGGTCGGCGCCATGGCTTCGATGAGGTATTCCAGCGGGTATTTGTAAACCCGGCTCCATAAATCGAGCAGCAGCGCCGCTTCTTCGGTGTCGGTGAGGAAAAGGGGATGGTAGTTGCGCTGTTTGAGGTATTCGAAGACGGACTGGTAGTTGGCAAAGTCCCCGTTATGTACCAGCGCCTCATTTAATGCGCTAAAGGGGTGGCAACCGCCCGGGTGCCAGACGCGGCCGCGGGTGGGGTAGCGCTGGTGCGCCAGCCAGACGTGGGCTTTGAAGTTGTCCATCTTGTAGTAGCGGACAACGTGTTCCGCATACCCGACGATTTTAAGTATCATCATGTTCCGGCCGTGGGACATGACGAAGGCTTTCTTGTCGCCGAGCGAAGCATAATACTTTTTATTGATATTAAAGCTGTTCTGATAAATAAACTCGTCTTCGATATCGCGGTGTTCGAGAGAGGTCAATTTTTTCTCGGCGGCGAATTTCTGGAGAACATCGTCTTTTACGCGTACGAAATAGCGCATAATGTCCGGCGGCTTTATTTCCAGGCCGACGCTCTTATAATCATCCAGTGTCGCCAGCTTTTCCGCCTTGTCAATCTTGAAATGCGGTTTAATGAAGGTACTTTCCAGCTCGTTAAGCACGCTGTTATCCAGCAGTGCTACCTGTACCATATAGTCGTTGTCAAGGACTTCCCTGGAAACGCCGAGCTCTTCCGGGATAAAACCTACCGCCCCGATGCCGCCGCCCTTGCCGTTGCCGCGGTTATGCATTTGCGCGGAAGGTTCGAAGATGTTTTTGCCGGTAACCGGGATAGAGCAAATAAACCCGGTGACTCCGCAGCCCCCTTCCTCTTCGTTATTAGGGTCTAATTGCGGCAAATCACGGCATAGCTCGCTGCGTGATGCCAGTATTTTTTCGGCGTTATTTTCCATGGTTGGTCTCCGTTTCGTGCCCGTTATGGGAATAATCAACATGCTCCAGCAGGTCGGTCCGCCCCACCAGTTCCCGCACGCTCCGCATCCCGAATTTCTGGAGGATATCTATCAGCTGGATGTTCCAGGCATTATATAAATTGGTCAGGCGCTGCGTCGCCCACTCTAGGTCGAAGAGGTCGGCCAGCTCGGAATCGGTGGTGGCGATACCGCGGGAACAGCCGCGGCCGGATTCGCAGTTGCCGCAGCGGACGCATTCGAGGGCGATAAGTTCCGCCGTGCCGATGACACAGCCGTCGGCGCCCAGGCAGATGGCTTTGGCCAGGTCGTGGGCGGTGCGGACGCCGCCTGATGCCATCAGCGTCATCGCTTCACGGGCGCCTTCCTCCTTCAGGAAGTTATGGACCTTGGTGATGGCGTATTCGATGGGCATGGCAATATTTTTCTTGGCGATATCAGGCGCCGCGCCGGTACCGCCGTACCCGCCGTCGATATGGATAATGTGCGCGCCGGCATAATAAGAGCCAACGGCCACCATGTCCACGTCATTCGGGGTGGATACCTTGACGGATACCAGGGCGCGGGAATTCATTTCCTTGATCCAGTCGATGTGTTTTTTGTGGTCTTCGATGGAATAGACGGAGTGGAATGGGAATGGGGAGAATAAAGAGGTCCCCTGGACGGCTTCGCGCATCCGGGCGACGCTGGGGGTATTCTTTTCACCCAGTAAGTGCCCGCCGAGGCCGGGTTTGGCGCCCTGGGCATATTTGAACTCGACCATGCGTACCCGCTGGATGGTCTCCTCACGTACGCCGAAAAGCCCGGTGGCGACCTGGGTAATAACGTGTTCGTCATAAGGGTGCAGCATCTCCGGATAGCCGCCTTCGCCGGTGCAGGTAAAAGTGTTCCATCTGGTGGCGTTGTTAGCCTTGGCCAGCATCGTCGGCAGGCTTACCGACCCGAAAGACATGCCCCCGCCGTAGACCGGCGTGGAAATCGTGATTTTAGGCCGTCCGTCGTTTCTACGGTTTAACGGAATATCTGTAGAGATTTCAGACCGGTCCACCTTCGGCGGGTTTTTGGGGAATTTAAAGCGCAGCTTATCGAAGCCGCCGCCGGAATTTCCGACGTTGTAATCGATATCCGTGCGTTCCGGAGGGTAGCCGGTTTCCGCCATAATCCATGTTCCGGTAATGATGTCCGGCGTCCAGCGGTAATCGCCCAGCGTCTCATACATGGGGTTCAGCGAGATGCTTAAAGCTTTTTGCGGGCATTTGGCCACGCAGTAAAATTCATTCTTCTCGCACTGAAAGCCGATGCACTTGTAATCGATCGGCGGCTTTATCTTGTTGTGCCCCTCTGAGCGTTCGTGTACGCCGTAAGGGCAGGTCTTGGCGCAGGTGCCGCAGTTGATGCAGGCATTCGACCGGTTGACCTTGTATTTCGGCACCTGGTGCTTGAAGCGGGACGGGGTTTTTATAATCTGTACTGTTGCAGGTCTCATATCTTCACCGTTTCTCTGCTTTAAATATTTTTTGGAATGTATCCCTGTCTATTTCTTCAAAAAAGATAGCGCGTCCGGACTCGCCACGCAGGCGGCGGGCTTCGCGGATGCCCATGGCGCCCATCATTTCCAGCATTTGATGGTGCCATGCCCCCATGAGGTTGACCATCCGCTGCTTGAGTACGGCCACGGAGATTCGCTCGAGTCCTTCCGGCCATACCAGCATTTTCTGCGGTTCTTCATAAATTCTTAGCCCGATAGCAACCATCAGCGGAATGTCTACCGTGGCAAGGTCGGCCCCGCAAAGCATGGACTTGGGCACCTGCTCCGCCATGGCGATGCCGCCGGAAGCGATAAGAGTAACTTCGTCACGAATACCGTCTTCCACCAGCCTCAGGTGCACCGAGCGGATAATATCTTTAAGAAGGCGCTCTTCCTTCAAATTAGCGTTGCCGATTTCCCGGCCGCGGTAATCGGCCACAATGTTAATAACTTCCGCGCCGCTGTGCGCCATTTTGGCGATTGTGTTTTCTATCCCTCTGGCCGCCGGAACGCGAATGATGACGAGGGCGTTATTTATCTTTTTCACCCTGTCCATTACGGCCGGAAGGTTGACCAGTACCGAATCGTCGTAATTTATCGCTGCGAAGCGCGTCTTTTTCAAAATTGCTTCATATTTGCTAACATCTTTGTAATCCAGGCAGGGGATGAGGTTGTCCGCATATCTTTCGATAGAAGGGGTAATATCTTTGGCCGGCACCATGACGCTGGTGCCGACTTCCACCGCCGCCTCCAACAGGGCTTCTTTTACATGAGGTGTCATGTCAAATACCGTGATATCGAAGATGACCGGCATGGGAATATCGATTGTATCCGGGATTTTGGAAACCAGCCGGCCTTCCGAATCAAACGTCAAATGATTAAGTTTACGCCCCAGATTTACCCCGGTATTGATGTATTCCCGCCCGGAAATACCGTCGCGCGTCGGGCGGACGATTTCGGACATGTCCGTCCACATGCTGTCAAAACCCGTCCCGGTAAAGGGCCCGCGGTAGCCGGCGCCGGAGACGGGCACTTTGCCGTCTTCCGCTTGTTTCCAGAGGCTTAATAACGTGTCCGGTTTCCAGTAACTGCCGCCGACGTTGGCAAATTCTTTTTCGATGGATTTCTCCAGCGCGCCGCGGGGGCATTCCTGTATGCAGCGGAAGCAGTTGCGGCAGACCACCGTATTCGGGTCGGCCATTTTTCGCGGGTCGTCCGTGCGGCGCATATGCGCTTCATAAATACAGACTTTGGTGCACTTGCCGCAGTTGATGCAGTTTTCCCCACGCACGATTTTGAACTTGTACACATAGTCAAAGTCCATGGTTTGCGTTTTGGAATGGATATGATATTTCTTCGGCATGTTTTTCTACGTCTTTCTGAAAATTGTTTACCGGAAAGCTAGTTATAGCGGTCTACCATGTCCCAGTATTCTTTACTGTCATCGACCTTCTTTAAAAATTCCTTGACCTGCTCGTCCGGCCGGCCGAACTGGCCTTCCAGCTTCTTTTCCAGCGCGTCCCAGAGGTCCATTAATTCAAGGTTGGTCTGGCAGATTTCCTCGCAGGCTTTGCAGTGCATGCACTGGAAGGCAGCCGCGGCTTCTTCTTTTGTTACCTTCTGCCCCGCCTGTAGTTTCCTGGCGATGGCTATTTTGCCCTTGGCCGTTCCCGCTTCATTACCGGTAACCAGGTAAGCCGGGCACACCGCCAGGCAGTTGCCGCATTTGGCGCAGGCATGGGTGCTTAGCTCGATATCCAGGCTGTCCAGGTGCTTGTTCTTACCCAGCGTCAGTACAATGATTTTCCCGAGTACCGGCGCCGTAATGATTAATAGCTGTATCAGGGTGCTGAAAACAGCCGGGTTGAACACAATCCCGGAGATTCCCTTGCCGCGCAGGCTGAAGGGCTTGCCCGTATTCATGATGTTGTTGGGGTCGGCTTTGGCTTTATAGGCCTTCAGCTCGCGTAGTTTCTCTTTATCGTACATATAATTGATAAAGCCGGCGTTCCAGAGGCCCAGCCCGTAAGGTTCCGCCCCGCTCTTGACGGCCGCTTTGGTGAGAACGGCTACCAGCGGGACATTGATGTAATATTTCATTTTCCGCGAATCGCACAGGTAATTGCACATGATAAGCGCTTTCCCGGATTCGAGGATATAGCAATCGATAACTATCTCGACCCCGAAATGCGCGCCCAGTTTTCTCGCTTTGTCGATAAAAACCGCAGCTTTGGGCACCGGAATGATGGTCTCGCTGGCCAAGATAGTCGGCCCGAGGCGTTTTATCTTCATGCCGAACAGGCGTTCATTCCAGAGGTAGTTTGCCGCGTAATATGGGGCGTCCTCTACGTTGCCGTTGTTTTGTGTCAAATACTGCAAAAACTTCTTTTCATCGTCGGTGCTGCCGTATTCCATCATCACGGCGGCGCTTTTTTTGAATATCGCCGTGTGCATCAGCTTGTTAATATCATTCAGGTGGCGTTCATCCAGGAAGCGGATGGTATTGGGCTTGAACTCCCCGGTAGTCGGGTCCTGGAAAAACCGTTCGATAAAGGCAAAGGCGTCTTTGTTGCTCGGGAAATACAGCAGGTGCGGATAAGAGCCTTTGGGTAAATCGCGCAGCTTGAGCGTCACTTCCGACACGATGCCGAACTGGCCTTCGGTGGAGATGTAATATTCGAATTCCTGGTCGGCCGGAGTAAGCTTCTTGACCTCGCCGGTGCCGGTAACCACCGTCATGGAGACGATTTGCTTGGAAATATGGCCGTATTTATAGCTGTTGATGGCATACCCTCCGGTAGCTATCCAGCCGCCGATGGTGGAAAATTTGCTGGACGGGTAGGACATCAACCCCAACCCTTGTTTCCTGGCCATGATTTCGATATCGTTCCAGCGGGCCCCTGCCTCCACCGTGGCCGTCTTTTGCGCTTTATCGATGGCGAGGATTTTACGGAAAGGCGAAAGGTCGATAACGATGCCTGCCTTGGTAGGTATCACGCCCCCGAAGCCCCAGGAAGCCGCGCCCCGCGGTATCACCGGTATTTTCATTTTATTGGCGAGCTTTACCACTTCGGCTATCTCATCGATACTTTTCGGCTGCACGGCGAAATCGGGGATGATTTTGAACATCATTTTGGTCAGCACCGGCGGTATATCGCCGATGTCATGACTGTATGTTTCCCGCTCCGCCGCTTTGTCGAGAATCGTCAGGTTCGGTAGGTTTTTTTTGAATTCATCCATCTTCATATTCGGTCTCTTCACCTGCTTGCAGAAACGATAAGGGGGTAAATGGGGCGGAATCACTGGTCCGTCGCTGCATTACCCCCGTTCGCTGCTGTATCGGATTTTTATTCCTGGTTATTTAGAGTAATGGGAGGTAAGTTTTCTTTTCGTAATCGGTTACCTGCACCCGGTATTTGTCCCATTCGATTTTCTTGTTCTTGATAAAAGCCTCGAAGACCGTA
Source organism: uncultured Chloroflexia bacterium (assembly GCA_963796365.1). Taxonomy (GTDB): domain Bacteria; phylum Chloroflexota; class Dehalococcoidia; order Dehalococcoidales; family RBG-16-60-22; genus RBG-13-51-18. The sequence goes on along the minus strand of CAWCLJ010000004.1, from coordinate 954,914 downwards.
TCGCCGAGGGCTTTCTTAACGAGTTTGCTCTTTTCGGTCAGCGCGATGGCGTCGCCGAGGTTGGCCGGCAGCGTGCCGATGCCCCGTTCTTTCCGTTGTTCTTCCGTCATGTGGAAGACATTATCTTCCACCGGGTCCGGCGGCTCCAGCCCTTCCTCGATACCCTGGAGGCCGGCAGCCAGCAGGACGCTGAAGCAAAGGTAAGGATTGCAGGCCGGGTCGGGCGATCGTATCTCAAAGCGGGTGGCATTTTCCTTGCCCACCTCATACATGGGTACTCTGATCAGGTCGGAGCGGTTGCGGCGCGCCCAGGAAAGGTATACCGGCGCTTCATAGCCCGGCACCAGCCGCTTGTAAGAATTGACCCACTGGCTGGTAACCGAGGTGAACTCCGGCGCGTATTTCAGGAGGCCGGCCAGGAAGCTCAACGCTATCTTGGAAAGATGATACATGCCTTTTTCATCGAAGAAGGCATTGCGCCCGCCTTTGAACAACGACTGGTGGACGTGCATGCCGCTGCCGTTGATGCCGAAGACCGGCTTGGGCATAAAGGTAGCATATACGCCGTTTCTCTCGGCCACCTGTTTTACGATCAGGCGGTAGGTCATGACGTTGTCCGCCATTGTTAAAGCATCGCAGTACTGCATATCGATTTCGTGCTGGCTGGTAGCGACCTCGTGATGGGACTTGTCCACCGCGATGCCCATTTTTTCCAGCATGATGACGGTTTCCCGTCTTAAGTCGGTGGCGGCATCCGGCCAGATATCGAAGTAGCCGCCGTCATCGAGCATTTCCGTTCCTTTATTGTCCTTAAAGTAAAAATACTCCAGTTCCGGGCCGACGTAATAAACATACCCCATATCGGCCGCCCTCTGGAGGTTCATCTTTAAGACATTTCGCGGGTCGGCTTCGAAGGGTTTGCGGTCCGGTTTGACGATATCGCAAAACATCCTGGCCACTGAAGCATGTTCTTGAGGCCTCCAGGGAAGTAACTGGAAGGTATTCGGGTCCGGAATCGCGATCATATCGCTTTCATCGATACGGGCAAAACCCTGGATTGACGAGCCGTCGAACCCCACGCCGTCTTGTAAAGCGGATTCCAATTGTTCCACCGGGAGGGCGAAGTTCTTCAAGACGCCGAGGATGTCCGTGAACCACAGGCGTATGAATTTTACATCACGTTCTTTGGCTGTTTTCAGGACGTATTCTTTAGCTTCCTCTTGAGTCTTCTTTGTCGCCATCTCCTATACCTCCTTTAACTAAAGAGGACTACTATACTATATTAAGCATAGTAGTCCTCCGAGGTCAATGTTTTTCCAGGTTTTTACTTATGCTCTAAATATCATAGTAGAGATGGAATTCGTAAGGATGCGGCCGGAGAGCAACGGCTTCGAATTCGTTCTTCTTCTTGTAGTTAATCCAGGTCTCGATTAAGTCGGGGGTGAAGACGCCGCCGTCAAGCAGCCATTTATGGTCTTTCTCCAGCGCTTCCAGTACTTCTAAGAGTGAGCCGGGGGTGGACTTTATCTTGGCTTTTTCCGCCGGTTCGAGCTCGTAGATATCTTTATCGATTGGTTTGCCCGGGTCAATTTTGTTCTTTATCCCGTCGAGGCCGGCCATCAGCATGGCAGAGAAGGCCAGATACGGGTTGCAGGAGGAGTCCGGGCAGCGGTACTCGATTCTCTTGGCCTTGGGGCTCTTGGAATAGAGCGGGATACGGATGGAGGCGGAGCGGTTGCGGGCGGAATAGACGAGGTTGATCGGTGCCTCATAGCCCGGGACCAGTCTGCGGTAGGAGTTGGTGGTAGGAGCGCAGAAGGCCAGGAGGGCCGGGGAGTGCTTTAAAAGCCCGCCGATGTAGTATTTACACGTTTCAGAAATGCCGCCGTAGCCTTTTTCATCGAAGAATTTATTGACGCCGGCTTTCCAGAGGCTCTGGTGGACGTGCATGCCGCTGCCGTTGTCCTGGAAGAGTGGTTTGGGCATGAAGGTGACGGTGTAGTTGTTCTGGTAAGCGACGTTCTTGGCAACGTATTTATAGAGCATCACGTTATCGCCCTGGCGGGTAAGCGTATCGAAGAGCAGACCGTATTCCGTCTGTCCGCCGGTAGCGACTTCATGATGATGTTTTTCTATTTTTAATCCGCCCTCCATCATTTTAAGGGCTATCTTGGTGCGGATGTCGTGGAGCTGGTCGGTCGGCGGCACCGGGAAATAGCCTTCCTTGTGGCGCGGCCGGTAGCCAAGGTTAGGGCCTTCTTCGCCGGAGTTCCAGATGCCTTCCTGTGAATCTATCTCGTAGAAACCCATGTGGCTGTTCTGGTCGAATCTGACGCTGTTGAAAATAAAGAATTCCAGTTCCGGGCCCCAGTAAGATGTATCGGCAATGCCGGTGGATTTCAGGTAGGCCTCGGCTTTTTTGGCGATATTGCGCGGGTCGCGGTCGTAATCTTCGCCGTTGACCGGGTCGCGTACCGTGCAAATCAAGCTTAAGGTGGCGGGCTGGAGAATCGGATCGACGATAGCCGTGGATGGGTCGGGGATGAGGAGCATATCGCTCTCATGGATCGGCCGGAAGCCTCTGATTGAAGAGCCGTCGAAGCCGTTGCCTTCCTCGAAAAGGTCGTCGGTAAGCTCGGAAATCGGCAGCGTGTAGTGCTGCCAGGTACCGGGCATGTCGATGAATTTCAAATCGACAAACTGGCACCCCTTCTCTTTCGCAAATTTGATTACTTTATCGCTCGCTTTTTCCTTGGATGGGGCCATTTATTCCTCCTTATTATATTAAATCAATTATATACTAAATCGCATCATAACCGGTATCGCCGGTCCTTATGCGCATAGCGTCGTCAACCGGCAGAACGAATATTTTCCCGTCCCCGATATTGCCGGTTCTGGCCGCCGCCCGGATGGTTTGCATAATATTGGCAACATCTTCATCCAGCACGACAACTTCGATTTTTATCTTGGGAAGAAGGTCAACGGTGTAATCGCCGACACGCCATTGCAGAGTGACGCCGCCCTGACGACCGTGCCCGGATACTTCCGTTACAGTTATCCCGAAATAGCTTTGATCTTTCAAAGCTTTTCTGACAGCATCCAGCTTTTCTTCTCTGATAATGGCTTCAATCTTCTTCACCGCAGCATTCCTCCGTAGGCGCGTTCACCGTGCTGTGACAAATCCAGGCCGATTGATTCTTCCATCGGGCTTACCCTTAAGCCCATCGTCTTTTGTATTACTTTTCCCATTACCCAGGTCATGCCGAAGGCAAAACCCCCGATGACCGCCACGCCGACAAGCTGTTTGAGTAATTGCATCGGGGCCCCGTGTATCAAGCCGTTGGCTCCCGCCGGGTTGACGGCTACGGTGGCAAAGACTCCGGTCAAGAGCGTCCCTACAATGCCGCCCAGCCCGTGGCAGGCGAATACATCCAGCGCGTCATCTACACCGCGCTTCGCTTTTATAAATACCATGCCGTAATAACAGACCACCGCGGCCACGATCCCCACCGCTATGGCCGCCATCGGCGTAATGTAACCGGCGGCGGGCGTTACCGTGGCCAGTCCTGCTACTGCCCCGGTGACCGTTCCGAGAATCGTGGGGCGCTTGTGTATCCAGCTGATTATCATCCAGGTACTGGCCGCGGCTGCGGCCGCCGTATTCGTCGTTAAAAAGGCGCTGGATGCCAAGCCGCCGGAAGTTAAAGCGCTGCCGGCATTAAAGCCGAACCACCCGAACCAGAGCAGCCCGGCCCCGAGGACGACCAGCGGGATATTATTAGGCTCCGTCGGCAAATTCTGGGCGTGGCTGCTGCGCGGGCCGCATAACATGGCCAGGGAAAATGCGGAAACACCGGCCGTAAGGTGGACTACGGTGCCGCCGGCAAAATCGAGCAACCCCAGTTTCGCCAGCCAGCCCCCGGAACCCCATACCCAGTGCGCCACCGGTATATATACCAGCGTAAACCAGGCAATCCCGAAGACCAGCAGGGAGCTAAATTTCATTCTTTCCACCACCGCTCCGGTTATCAGGGCCACCGTGATGATGGCGAACATCGCCTGGAACATTACATATGCATATTGGGGTACCGTCGTTGCATAAACGGACGATGGTGCTTGCCCAACCCCGTTCAGTCCCAGGAAATTCAGGCCGCCGATGACGCCGCCGTGGTCAGCCCCGAATGTCAGGCTGTACCCGTAAAGCACCCAGAGCACGCCGACTACGGCGATAATCGCCACGCTCATCATCATCGTTGAGAGGAGGTTCTTTCTCCTTACCATGCCCCCGTAGAATAACGCCAGCGCCGGCGTCATTAACATTACGAGTGCGGCTGAAATAAGTATCCATGCGGTATCTGCGCCATTAATGCCCATGAGTAAACCTCGAATTTAGACTTATATGTTTACTTTACAGGCTCACTGTTTCAAATATGTTACAGAAATGTTACAATCATGTTACGCCACATGACATAAAGTCCGTAACCTGCCTGAAAAAGCGCTTACGGGCATTAATTTTTACCCGTCAACTTTATTCAATTGTTAAATTGCATCGACTCCCACGTCGCCGGTCCGGATGCGCATGGCATCTTCTACCGGAACTATAAATATTTTCCCGTCCCCGATGTTGCCCGTCCGGGCTGAAGACCGGATTGCCTGCAGGACTTCCGGTACGTCCTCATCTAAAACAACAAGTTCTATTTTTATTTTTGGCAGCAGGTCTACCTGGTAGTCCCCGACTCTCCATTGCAATGTCACCCCGCCCTGCCGCCCGTGGCCGCTGACCTCGCTGACCGTTATCCCGAAATAGCTAGCGTCTTTCAGGGCTTTCCTTACCGGCTCCAGCTGTTCTTCTCTGATAATCGCTTCTATCTTTTTCATCTTAACAAACCTCCGTAGGCGCGTTCACCGTGTTGTGATATATCCAGGCCGATTGTTTCTTCCATCGGGCTGACTCTTAAGCCCATGGTCCTTTGAATAACTTTTCCGATTACCCAGGTCATGCCGTAAGAGAATGCCCAAACGACCGCCACCGCGATAAATTGTTTCAGGAATTGCATCGGATTTCCATAAAACAGGCCGTTGGCTCCCGCGGAGTTGACCGCCACCGTGGCAAAGAGGCCGGTGGCCAGCGCGCCGAAGGTACCGCCGATGCCGTGGCACGCCCAGACGTCCAGCGATTCATCAACCTTCATCCTCTTGGCGCGGAACAGCATCATATAATAGGAAACGGCCGCGGCGCCCGCCCCAATGAATATCCCCATGATAGGAGAGACGAAGCCCGCTGCGGGTGTGATAGCTACCAGGCCGACCACGGCACCGGTGGCTAACCCGAGGACGCTCGGCCGCTTGTAAATCCAGCTTAACACCATCCAGGTAAAAGCGGCGGCGGCCGCCGCGGTGTTGGTTGCGACAAAAGCGCTGGCGGCGAGACCGCTGGCGGTTAAAGCGCTGCCGGCGTTGAACCCGAACCACCCGAACCAGAGCAGGCCGGCGCCGACCGCCACCAGCGGTATATTGTTAGGTTCCGGAGGCTCTCTGGATGTAACGCCGCTGCGCGGCCCTAACAGGGTAGCCAGGGAAAGCGCCGAAACGCCGGCGGTAATGTGCACGACCGTGCCGCCTGCAAAATCCAGCACACCGAGTTTAGATAACCAGCCGCCGGATCCCCATACCCAGTGGGCGACCGGAGCATATACCAGTGTGAACCAGGCGACGGCAAAAACTATGAGCGAACTGAATTTCATTCTCTCCACTACTGCGCCGGTTATCAAAGCCACGGTGATAATGGCGAACATTGCCTGGTAAATCATGTAGGCAAGGTGCGGGACCGTCGGCGCGTATACGGACGAAGGCGCTTGTCCCACCCCGTTCAGCCCCAGGAAATTAAGCCCCCCGATGACGCCGCCGTGGTCGGTACCGAATGCCAGGCTGTAGCCGTAAAGCACCCAGATAATCCCGATTAGTGCGATGATGGCAAAGCTCATCATCATCGTGGAAAGGAGGTTTTTCCTTCTCACCATGCCCCCGTAAAACAGGGCCAACGCCGGGGTCATTAACATAACCATGGCCGCCGAGACGAGTAACCATGCTGTATCGGCTGCATTGATCGACATATGAGTCTCCTGAAAAACAAGATTTATATTTATACTTTACGGTAGGCGTATTTCAAAAAAATTACGTTAATGCTACAATCATGTTAAAATTTAAGGCTGCGGAGTATGACAAAACGTCACAAACATAGATAAATTTTTATACCTTTGCATAGTTATGCTAAGATTGAGAAAGACACTTCCGCACAGGAGCGTTGTAATTGGAACCGTGCCGTTTATTGATACTGGCGAATGACAGTGAAGGCATTCAGCGACTGGTAAACAGCCTTAGCCGCCGCGGGTTCACCTGTGACACCGTTGCCGGTGAGGAAGGTCTTGCCGACGCCCAACCTGCCGACCTTCTGCTGGTTGAGGCGGGCAGCAGTTATTCTTCTTCCATGCTGCGGGAGATGACACAGCGGATTAAACTTAACTGGCGCATTCCCATCGTCCTGATGACGGACAGGGAAATTCTCCGCGACCTGGAGAATAATAACGATGTCAGCGATTTTGTGCTGGACCCTTATGATATCGATGAGCTTTCGACGCGCATCCGGCGGCTCCTGCAAAAAAACCCGCCTAAAGAAGAGGCGTCATCAGATTACCTGAAAGCCGGCGATGTTGTTATCGATGTACCCCGGTGTGAAGTTCTGGTGAGGGGCAAGGTGGTTGACCTGACTTTCACGGAATATGAATTGCTTAAGCTCCTCATCAGTAAAAAAGGCCAGGTGCTTACCCGGGAAGTACTGCTCAATAAAATCTGGGGTTATGACTACTTCGGCGGCGACCGCACCGTCGATGTCCACATCACCCGGCTGCGCAACAAAATTGAAGATACCGCCCACGGCCTCATTGAAACAGTAAGAAATATCGGCTACCGCGTCAAGACCGGCGATAATTAAATCAGGAAACTTCTCTCGTCGTCCAGGGCATAACGAAGAATTCACTTTCCCCTTTTCCCAACTCGTCATTCCAGCGCAGGCTGGAATCCACTATCGGCTTGAAAAATTCTTGGTTCCTTCAGCCGGGAATTTCTCAATGTTTTTACTAAGAAAACCACTTAAGCTTGAGTTAGAGGTTGAGGCTAAAAGTAGACTGCTCATAGCTGGCGGCTAATAGAGAGGGGAAAAGGTTGAGTGAGAACTCTGACACCTTATGCCCTGCGCCCTATACCCTGAAGAAAGTTGACTAAGGAGTGAGGCTTCTAACTAATTTATCCTGCGCCGCTTAAAGATAAGGTAAGTTGTCCCGCTGCCGGCAAGCAGGATTCCCGCCAGTATGCCTAACCAGGGCAGCAGCACCAGTAATTTATTGATCTGGTACACTTCACCGCCGACGGTAGGACCTCCCCCGCCGCCCATCGGGTTCCCGCCCATCATCAGCGGGCTGCCGAGGACTTCCGCGGCGGTCATGTTGGCCCAGACGATATTGTTTGCGGTATCCACGCCGGTGCTGGAGCACAGGTGCCAGGAACTGCCCTGGAAATAGTACATTTTCAAAGACGACTCGACCAGGCTGCTGACTTCGGCGTCAGTGTAGTGTATCTCGACATGTAACGGCCAGGTGATTGCGTTATGGTCGCTGACGATGATATCGTTATATTTCGGCACCGCGTCAGCGGGAAGAGGAGCCTCCGGATGCGGGTTGCCAGTGTACTGAATTACATCAATTGTCACCGGGGCTGTCGCATTGACGGTTATCGTAGTCTGCGCGGTTGATAAAGCATCGACGACAAAGTTCGGTACTCCGGCCGGGACACTCGTGCTGCCCGATGTCGTACCTACCGATGTAGTGTAGAAGGTGATATACATGGTGTGGCTTGCGGTCACATTCGTGAAGTTATAGTTGGTTATCGCGCCCTGGGAAACACCATCGATGACGACATCTCCCACGTAATAACCGGAGTTGGCGGTAAAGCTGTAAGCCTGGCTGCCGCCGTCAATGACGGAGACCGTTCCGGGAGGTGAAATCGTCCCGCCGGTATCCCCCGACGCTGTGATGGTATGCATTACGGCATTGAAGGAAGCGGCTATCGTGTGAGTGCTCGTAACGTTCGTGAAGGTGTAGTCGGTCACCGGGCCTACCGACGAGCCGTCTACCAGCACATTGGCGATACTTTGTCCCGCGCCGGCTGAAATGGTAAAGGCCTGTTCGTCGCCCTGGTTAACGGTGACATTTCCGGAAGGCGAAATTGAGCCTCCGGCTCCGGCGCTGGCCGTAATGATATATGTGACCGTATCGAACGTAGCCGATATCGTATGGTCAGCAGTCACGTTAGTGAAGCTGTAGCTGGTGATGGCCCCCTGGGAGACGCCGTCAACCTGGACGTCATACAGGAAGTGCCCGACATCCGGTGCGATGGTGAAACTCTGGTTGCCGCTGTCATTGACGCTTACCGCGCCGGAAGGCGTTATCGTGCCGCCGGCGTTGCAGCTTGCTGTAATTGTATGCGAGCCGTTAGCCGCAAAACTGGCCGTCACGCTGATGTTGGCGCTCACATTAGTGTCCGTGCGCGGGTTATCGGTAGAGCTGTCGCTCCACTGTACGAAATGATAACCGGAGGCAGGTATGGCCGTTACTGCCGTGCCGTTGCCGTTGTAGGTCACTGTCTGGCTGGTATTGCCGGAAACGGAACCGTTAGAACCCGCCGCATAATTTAAGGTATAAGCATTGATGTCAAACGTCGCCGTTACACTGATATTGGCGCTCACGTTAGTGTCCGTGCGCGGGTTATTGGTAGAGCTGTCGCTCCATTGTACGAAGTGATAGCCGGTATCGGGTACCGCGGTAACTGCAGTGCCGCTGTCGCCATAATTCACTGTTTGTGTCGCATTGCCGCTTATAGAGCCGTTAGTTCCCGCCGTATATGTCAGCGTAAAGGTATTTATAGAGAAACTGGCCGAAATTGTATGGTTGGCGCTCACGCTGGTGAAGGAGTAGTTGGTAATGGCGCCTTGAGATAAGCTATCGACCACTACATCACTGATAGAATATCCGGTGTTCGGAGAAATATTGAATGTCTGATTGTCACCGTAGTTTACAGAAACAATTCCGGAAGGTGATATCGTACCGCCTGTTCCGGCTGTGGCATTAATCGAGTAGCCGTTAATCGCGAAAGTGGCGGCAATTGTGGCATTGCCGGTGACATTGGTAAAGGTGTAACTGGGAACCGCTCCCACCGAGGAACCATTGACAGATACATCACTGATAGAATATCCGGTGTTCGGAGAAATATTGAATGTCTGATTGTCACCGTAGTTTACAGAAACAATTCCGGAAGGTGATATCGTACCGCCTGTTCCGGCTGTGGCATTAATCGAGTAGCCGTTAATCGCGAAAGTGGCGGCAATCGTTGCATTGCCGGTGACATTGGTAAAGGTGTAACTGGGAACCGCTCCCACCGAGGAACCATTGACAGATACATCGCTGATAGAATATCCGTTGTTCGGAGAAATATTGAATGTCTGATTGTCACCGTAGTTTACAGAAACAATTCCGGAAGGAGAAATCGTGCCGCCTGTACCGGCTGTGGCATTAATGGAGTAGCTATTGATGGTAAAGCTTGCGGCAATCGTCGCATTTCCGGTGACATTGGTAAAGGTGTAACTGGGAACCGCTCCCACCGAGGAACCATTGACAGATACATCGCTGATGGAATATCCGGTGTTCGCTGTAATGTTAAATGTCTGGCTGCCGCCGTAGTTAACGGAGACGATGCCCGAAGGTGAAATCGTGCCACCTGTACCGGCCGTAGCGTTTATTGAATAGCTGTTAATCGCGAAAGTAGCCGCGATTGTCGCGTTACCGGTTACATTGGTGAAGGTATAACTTGATACCGCACCCACCGATGAACCGTTAACGGAAACATCGTTGACGTGGTAGCCGGTATTGGGCGTAATCGTGAAACCCTGGCTGTTCCCGTAATTCACCGTGACGTTGCCGGACGGTGAAATGGTGCCGCTGGAACCGGCGCTCGCATTTATCGTAAAGGTATTAATGGCAAATGATGCCGTTACGCTTAAATCAGCCGTAACATTGCTATCGGTGCGCGGGTTATTGGTAGAGCTGTCGCTCCACTGCACGAAGTGATAGCCGGTGTTAGGAACGGCTGTCACCGCCGTACCGCTGTTTCCCTTGGTAACCGTTTGCGGCGTGGTGCCGCTGATCGTGCCGCCGGCGCCGGCTGTATAGGTCAGCGTAAAGGTAATCGGCTCTCCCAGCACGATATCGCCGTAAGATGTCAGCCCGGTTACCTGGGTAGAGGTAGACGTTTTTGTCCCGACGGTTGGGTAACTCCAACCGCTGATAAATTGACCGGCTATAAAATTGGAAGTGTTCGCGGAGTTAGGATTATCTCCGGAGGTGAAAGTAAATGTTGCGGTGTAGTTATCGGAAACGATGCCGGAATTAGCCAGCGTCCAGTAAACATTAATGTCTTTAGTGGAATTAATGGAAGACGAAGAGATGCTGGGATGCTGCCCGGCGGTAGCGTTAATCGTCAGGTTCCCGGATGTGGTGACGTTGCTGAATGTAACTGAAACCGGATTATAATTGCTGGCGGTGCCGACCTCGAAGGTGCGGCTGGGCGCCCCGGTAGCCAGATTCTTCTGTAAATTACCGATAATGTAGTTGGTGCTGCTTCCGCCGCTAACGCTACCGGTGGAACTGATGATAAGCGTGTTGCTGCCGGTAGTTATTTTGCCGCTGGTCAAAGTAAGCGTTCCGTTGACGATAATATTATTGGCAAGACTAACGCCCGCGGAGTTTGAAATTGTCAGGTTATTAAATGTCGTAACGGCCGTGCCGTCAAGTGTTTGTACCGCCGAACCGTTGCACACTACGCCGCCGGACCCTGCCGTAAAAGCGCTGTTGTTTATCCAGTTGCCGGCTATATTGATCGCCCCGGTCCCCTGTGTTAGCGTGCCGGAGCCTATTGTGAGATTCCCGGAGATAGTCGCCGGTACGCTTAAGGATGTGTTGCTTCCAACCGTCCAGTTACCGGTAACTGTCAGCGTACCTGCAGATATCGTTTTAGTCCCGGCGCCGGAAAAAATCAGCTGATAGTATGACGGCGTGGTGCTTATTGTCTGGGTACCGTAATACTCTACGGTACTGCCGGTCAGGGTATATGTAGAATAAAGAGATGGGAAACTGTTAGTGCCGCCGATTCTTAAGGTGGCGCCGCTGGCTACCGATAAGATGCCGCCGCTCAAGGCCCGGTTAGCGGTGAAGGTACTCAGGTCCAATGTCCCGCCCGTGACCGTCAGGTTGCCGCTGCTGGATACAGTAATGCTGCTATTCAGTGTCGCTGTCCCGGCGGATTTGTTTACCGACAGGCCGTAAAGCGCCAGAGTTGTAGCACCATAGGAAACGGACTGTGCCCCGCTGCCATTCAACGTTAGAACCAGCCGGGAGACGCTGGTAATGTTAGCCGTGGTGCTGAAGTTCCCTCCCAGGTTGAAGTAGGTGGGGCTGGTGGTTATCGTCAACGCGCCGCCGCCGTAGGTAAAATTCCCCTGGGCGTTTAAATTGCCGGTGGCGCTGGTGCTCTTGGTGGCCGCCCCGCTTAAAGTCAGGTTTGCATAGGTCGGGGTGGTTGAAATCGTTTGCGAACCGGAGGCTGCGCCGTAGACCACTGTTGTTCCGGAATTCAGAGTGGCGGAGCCCCACGGCCAGGCGGACGCGTTAATATTGTAGTTGCTTGCGTTGGATATGGTCAGTGACGTGGCCGTGCTGATGGTATAGCCGGCATCGTTGAAAATACTGTTGGCGGTATTATTGCCGATGGTCAGTGACGCCATCGTCGTTGCCCCTGTCAGGTTTGCCCCGGCCGGGTTGTTTACCTGCACGGCGTTGTAGGTGAAACCGGGTATCGTCTGCGGAGTCGTGCCTTTGAAGTTGACCGTGCCGGTAGAGGCCGTGAAAGTGCCGGTGGTGCTGGCGCTGATGTTCCCGCTGGTGTTCAAAATGCCGCTGCCCGTAAACGTTAATTTGGCTTGAGCAGCTGTTCCGGAAAACGTGATGTTGCCGTTGACCGTGATGGTACCTGTAGAAACGGTCACCTGGCAAATACGGCCGCTGTTGGAGCTGCCTGGAATTGAAATACTGCCGGCGGTCAGCGTCCCCGTGCCTACTGCGATACTTTCGGTAACGGTGCCGCTGGTAGCGGCAACCATGGAAATAGCCCCGGAAACAGTCAGAGAATTGTTACCCAAAATCGTGATACCGCTGTTGGCGGATGGAGTCGCGAAAGTGATGCTGGTGCAATTTGCCGTTGCGACGTCTACGGTCACGGTGATGCCGCTATTAATGGTTATTGTATCTCCGGCTCCCGGGACTGCTGAACCTCCCCAGGTTGCGGTGCTGCTCCAGTTACCGGAGACGGAAGCGATTTTTGCGGCGGCGTATACGTGGGTGGTCGGTAAGATAATCCCGCCCAGCACCAGGGCGGCCGCCATCGCTATTAAAATTATCCTGAAAGTGCTTTTCATTGGTTTCTATATTTATCGTGAAGAAATCGTTCGTTTATCTCTTCTCAAATTCCTTGCACAAGATGACTTTTCTGTCATCCACACTATCCATGCTAACAGAGCGGGATAAATGTAATCATAAATTGTATAAAGAAGGCACGGATAAGGCATAATATTTTCACAAACAAATATAAATAAATCATAAAGAAATTTGTTGGTCTGAAGCTAAGACTAGGTGTTTACATATCGATACAGGTAAAAAAATCTTGGGGGCTGAATAAAAGCCAGCCCCCAAATTATTTATCCGGAAGTTTCGATTTTTTTATTCTATGTAAAGCTCTTCTAATTTCGCCGGCAGGGGAACGCCCTTATTGTCCCAGCCCATCAGGTAATAAAAATACCGCTTGGCCTTGTCCATTTTCTCCGGGTCGAGCGCCTTTTTGGCAAGCGCCCCATCCGTCCGGGGCTGGAAGAAGCGTTTCGGCAGTTTATCGTCCATGTCCGTAAAACCTTCCCGGATATTGAAAAGCCGGGCGACCGTCATCATCCGCTCGGCGATACGTAACAGCTCTCCCGGGCCGGTATTCCCGCCGGTTACCGCGTTCATGATGTTCGTCATCATCGCAAAGTCAACCATCACTGATGAAAGATGGCACATCGCCAGGCAGTCTAAAAGCGCCTGCCGCAGGTATTCGATTTTAAAAACCGCTATCTTGCGCGGCCCCATATCATCCGCCGGGACCGGTTCACGAATACCGAGTGAGTTCATCCGCTGTACGCCCTGTTTAAACGCGAAACCGGTATCATGGACGTTCAGGCAGTGGTCGGCGCCGTGGGGGTTAATCATAAACCCGAGTCCCATGCCCGGCATCAGGCGCGGTTCGTGCTGGCCCGGGTCGAGGTTTTTTACCTGCATCGTAAACTCTTCCGAGCCTTTGCCTACCCATTTGGCCGTCGCTTTCAGGCCTTCCGCCAGGATATCGCCGAACCCTTCCCGCTTGATGATTTTTTCAACTGTCTTTAACAGCGCGTCGGCGTTGCCCCATGTCATTTCGATGCCGTCGGTCTGCTCTTTGGTTAAAAGCCCCCGTTCCCAGGCCTCCATGAGAAATGCGATAATGCCGCCGGTGGAAATAACGTCCACCGAACCCGCGTTGCATAGCTCGTTGGCTTTTACTACTGCCCCAAGGTCGTCAATGGCCAGGTTGCTCCCGAAAGAGCCGAGCGCCTCATATTCCGGCCCGCCGTAGTCTGGGTCTATCTTGTACGGTTGCTCCATCTTCGCCTTTTTCTTGCAGCGCATCGGGCAGGCAAAGCAGCCGTCCATGCCGACGCCCATTGTGTCCCGCAGCGTAATTGCGTTGATTTTAGCGGCCGTCGGCATAACACCGTCGCGCCAGTTGCGGACGGGCACGTCGCCCATCATCAGCCCGGCATCCAGGTCGAAACCGGTGCCGGCTTCATGCCAGGACTTCAAGATACCAACTTTTTCGATGGAATCTACCAGCACTTTATTGCATTCCCGGAGCTTTTCAGAATCGAACACGGGAACTCTGCCCGTTCCTCTAACCGCGATGGCTTTCAGGTTCTTGGAGCCCATCACCGCCCCCATCCCGCCCCGTCCCGCGGCATCGTATAAGCCCCCCATGATGCAGGCGTATCTGACCAGCTTTTCGCCCCCCGGCCCGATGAGCAGCAGGCGGGCCCTTTCGTCCTTCAGCTCTTTGCGGATAGCTATCTGCGTTTCCTTGGTTTCTTTACCCCAGAGGTGGCTGGCATCTTTTATTTCAACTTTGTTGTCTTTAATGGCAATATAGACCGGCTTTTCTGCCTTGCCTTCGATAATAACTTCATCGTACCCGGCCCGCTTTATTTCCGCCCCCCAGAATTCCCCCACCTGTGACAGCGCGATACCGCCGGTCTGCGGAGACTTGGCGCCGAGTGTGTGGCGGCCGGCGCCCATTAAAGGGACACCGGTTACCGGCCCGGTCGCGATAACGAGGATATTCTCCGGACCGAGCGCGTCAATGCCGGCCGGCAGTTCTTTCCAGAGGCGGTAGGCGACAAAACCGGAACCTCCCATGTACCTTTCGCACATTTTTTCATCAATGGGTGTAACCGTGATAACCCCGGTAGTTAAATTGATGCGGAGGGTCTTGCCCACATACCCGAAGAGTTGTTTTTCAGGGGTCTTTGCTTTATTGTCTGTCGTCATGGCCTGGTTCCTTTAAAAATGTACTCTGATTTAGCTTGTAACTCCCCCTTTCTTAAAGGGGGATACAGGGGGTTTTTATAATCCCTAAATACTAATTACTCACCCTCACCCTCTTATAAAGAGAGTCCAGAGGAGGAATCTCTCTGGCGGTCCGCCTGAGGCGGACGGGGGTGGGTACTCACTGCTAACTACTCACACCCGCCCTAATTTCAGGGGGTTGATATAACAATCTTTAAACACTTCTTAAATTATACTTCTTAATTCTGGACACAAACAAATGGATTTCGAAATTGCATAATAATTGAACGTTCTTTGGAGGGGAAGTTTTAGTTTTTGATGATGGCGATATGTTCCGGCGGAAGATGGACGTAACACTCGTGGCCTTCGGCGATGAGCGGGGCGTGTAATTTGTGCAGGGATACCTCGATCCAGTGCCGGTTCGCATTCTCCTGGCTGGCATGGAAGAAACAGTTGATAAGGGACACTCCGTCTACAATACGGTCGGCCCGGCACTGGAAAACATTATCGCCAGGATGGTCGACGATGTGAACGTATTCCGGCCTGATGCCGATATATACTGACTGGTCTTTAGCTAACCCGGCGGTGTCGTTTGTTTTTACCTTTAACATCCCGCAGAGCTCCGGCACCAGTACCTGTACGGTCCCGTCCGTGATATTTTCGATTGTGCCCTGCATGATGTTTCTGACCCCTGTGAGCCTGGCGACGGTGCGGTTTACCGGCGATTCGATGACACGGTTTTTATCATCGCACTGGACAATTCGCCCCGATTCATAGACGGCAATTTTGGAGGCCAGTTTATATCCTTCGGTGAGGTCATGTGTCACGAAAAGGATGTTTCCTTTGTAAAAATTCTGCAGGTTCATCAGTTCCAGTTCCAGGCGCTCTTTCACCTGTGAATCGAGGGCGGAAAACGGCTCATCGAGGAGCAATAGCTCCGGCTCCGGCGCGATAGCCCTGGCCAGCGCCACCCGCTGCTGCTGCCCGGAGGATAATTGCCGGGGGTAGCGGTGCCCCAGCCCGGTGATACGCATTTTATCCATGAGTTCGGAGACTCTGGTTTTAATGTCTCCTTTCGGGCGGTCGCTTATTCCGTAGGCAATATTATCTTCAACGGTCAGGTGTGGAAAGAGGGCGTAATTTTGAAAGACAAATCCCACGCCGCGCATTCTGGGTTTGAGTTTGATGCTCTTGGATGTATCCAGCAGTATTTTATCATTGAGCTTGATGAATCCCTGGTCCGGGTGTAATAACCCGGCGATACATTGCAGCGTCATGGTCTTTCCGGAACCGGATGGGCCCAGGATGGCCAGTATTTCCTGGTTCATGGAAAAAGACACATCCAGCATGAACCCCTGGAGTTTTCTTTTCAACTGGACCTCCAGCATCACTCCGCCTCCCGCAGGGCTACTGGAGCTTTGGCTTTATAGGCTTTCCCTTTCCAGTAGGCTATCGCCGCCAGGGCCCCGAAAGCGATTACCAGCACAATCCCGACGAGTACCAGCGCGACGTTCGTTTCGCCGGCTTCGATAGAAAAGTAGATTGCTACTGGGATGGTCGCCGTTTTACCGGGGATATTGCCGGCCAGCATTAATGTGGCTCCAAACTCGCCCAGGCAGCGAGCCAGTGATAGAATGGTTGCTGCCGCCACCCCGGGCCAGGCAAGCGGCAGCGTAACGGACCAGAATACCCGCCACTCCGAGGCGCCGAGTGTTCTCGCCGCATCTTCTACGTGTGTGTCCACCTGTTCGAAGGCGCCGCGGGATGTCATATACATCAAGGGAAAAGACATGACCGCTGCGGAAATGACCGTGGCCGACCAGGAAAAAACGATGGTAGTGTTAAAGAGTGCCAGAAACTGTCCGATAGGGCCGTGTTTGCCGAATAGTAATAGTAATCCTAACCCCACGACTGTCGGCGGCAGTACAAGGGGCAAAATGAAAAGACCGTCTAAGACATGGCGGAGTTTGCCGGTGTAATGTGCCATCCAGCGCGCGGCGGCAATCCCCAGGAAAAAGGTGATTACCGTCGCCGTTGTCACTGTCCGGAGGGAAATCCATAATGGAGAGAGATAAGTTTCCGCCATTAGAATTTCCCTTCGGGCTTTTTTATGATGTGGTTAACTACCAACCATGGTGAAGCCATATTTTTCGAATATCGCCTTAGCTTGATCGCTGGAGAGGAAATTTAGATAGGCTTTAGCGGCATCCTGGTTTTTGCTTGCCGCAACGACTGCCGCCGGATATATAATTTTAGCATTTATATCTGCCGGAGCGCTAGCGACGACTTTAACTTTGGTGGATGAAAGAGCGTCGGTCGCATATACAATGCCGGCTTCCACATTGCCGGATTCAACATATGTCAATACCTGCGTGACACTGCTGCCGAGGACTTCTTTAGGCTGGAGCTGGGCGGTAATACCAAGCTCGTCGAACAGCTGCACGGCATAAGTTCCGCAGGGAACTGATTTCGGGTCGCCGATAGCTATTTTCACAACTTTATCGGAGGTCAGGTCGTTATAACTGGTCATTCCGAGTGTACTGTCACTCGGAACAATCAATACGAGTGTGTTCTTCAACAGATTTGTACGGGTATCAGTTAATATCAGGTTTTCTTTCTGGAGGTTATCCATCTGCGTAGCGGCGGCGGAGATAAAGACGTCAGCCGGAGCGCCTTGTTCGATTTGCTGTTGCAGTGTTCCGGATGCAGCAAAGTTAGCCGCAATTTTGATATTGGGATTTAATTGGGTATAAAGAGCATCAATATCTTTTAGAACATTTGATAGACTGGCGGCGGCGGAAACGTTCAAATTAACAGCTTCAGTTTCGGAGTGGTTACTTGTTTTTTGAGAGCATCCGCTTGCAATAAGTGCAAATACCGTAAACAACACTGCCAAAATAGCCAGCTTTTTCATAAAATACACCTTTCTCAATTAGCTTATTTGCCGAGGGGACAAACCGGGTAACGGCATTTTTCACACGAGAGGCACAATCCCCCGTGACCAAGTTCTATAATATCTTCACGCGCCAGCGTTTCGCCGGATAATACCCTGGGTAAAAGAACGTCGAAGATAGTTGCTGGGTTGTGGCTTACCGCCGCCGGCGCTCCCAGTACGGGAATACCATCCAACAACGCATATAAAAACATAGCGCCCGGCATTACCGGAGCGCCATAGGAGATAATACGCGCGCCACTCTTCATCACTCCTTCAACGGTGACATCATCGGGGTCAACGGATAATCCGCCGCAGGCCACTATAACATCGCTACCCCCGGTTATGGCTTCCCGAATAGCCTGCGCAATTTTAGCGGCATCGTCCGGGACTATCGTCCTATAATTTACCGCCGAGCCTAAAGACTCGACTTTTTCCCTTATAACCTCACCGAATTTATCCTGAACTGTTCCTTTGAATATCTCATTTCCGGTAATAATAACGCCGATATTTTTCTTTTCAATTGGTCTGACCTCTATAACTTTGTTTTCCGTCTGGCATAGTCGTTCTAGTTCATCCAGTTTCGTCTCCGACGTAAACAGGGGAACGATTTTGGTCCCCGCTACAATCATACCCGGACGACAAACGGTGTTGTTATGCAGAGTAGCCACCAGTATTTCCCCTAAAGAATTGATTTTATTCAATAAGCTTAGATTGATTTTCAATAACCCGTGCGATGTTGCCTTGAGATTGACTCTGCCTTCTTTGGGCAGGCTGAATTCAATATTTACACCGCCGATGGCATTTGCGATACGTTCTGCCGCTTCCTCCTCGTGGACTTCTCCTTCTTCCAAATCCATAACATAGATGTGCTCTTTACCGATGCTTTGAAACTCCTGCAGGTCTTCTTTGCGGATAACGTGCCCCCTTCGAAAAAGCGGCCCTTTGAATACACCGGGGACCACTTTGGTAACGTCATGCGCTAGGGTCAGCCCTACTGCATCTTCCAGCTTTACTTTCTTTAACATGCTAGGCCTCCACGAACGTGGTATTCAGACATAAAAGGAGAAAAAACAGAAAAAGAGAATAAAAAAAGCGCCGCCTCTTTCGAAGTGCGCTTTTAAGAATAGTCTATCATCATTTTTCTCCTTTTCCACCTGGGAAGCATTACCGTTTTCAGTAGTGCCGTCAACCCCCCGATGTTTTCGGGGGATACCGGTTGTTCTCCATGTCCCGTAAGGATTTAGGAGAGACAACTCCAGAGAAACTGATTTATTGTAATATGTCTGTTATATCGCTGTCAACATGACGAGGGAAATTTACCTGAAAAAATCCGATTTACACTTTCCTCTGGAACCAGTGTATATTTTTCTTGGGAATTTCTTTAACCTCCGGCGTCGGCTCCAGGAAGTCGGTCACTTTATGGGCCAGGAAGCTTACTGGTTTCATCACCGGCTTTAAAATCCCGACTTTGTTGCCTAAGCTCTGGCAGATAAGGTCGGTGTAAAGGCTTAATGTCTGGACCGCCGTTAAAAAGTCCCAGCAGACCAGTATTTCCTCGGCCACCCCGAAAGGCATGCTTAACGGGATAAAGCCACGCGCGTATTCCACCGCCCATACCCCGTTGGTAAAGTTCATCGCCCGCGCCTGCCCCGGGCCGACATAGATGCGGCTGCCGGGCTTGTATATCGTCTTCTCGAATTGCCCTTCGCCATAATACCAGGTCTCGCCATCGATGACCGTGTCCCAGAACCCGGCGAAATGGCGGCCGGAATGCCCTTCGGAACCTATTGGCGTCCCCCAAATCATGATGTATTCGGAAGTCGAAGCGTAATAAAGCTTCATCTGTATCATCGCACCTCCGGCGATGCTATATATCCAGGGCTGCGAAAAGTCGAGAATCTTCGGATAATGGGTCGAGAGAGCTTGAGCGAAGGTATCGAACATCTGCGGCTTGGGCAGCCCCAGACACTCCACCGCGCACTTGTGAACGATTTCAGGGTCGAATACAGGCATAGGTATCCTCCATCTTTTCTTGCAATTCAGGGAATATCATCAAATGGCCCGAACATCTTATCCATTGATTTGCTGATGATGCGTATTGCGCGGGCGCGGGTCATCAATCTGCCCATTAAAAAGTAGCCCAACCGGTTTGACTTACCGGCCACAAGGCTCGGTCTTTTCCCCAGCGCGTCCAGCGCCTCTTTGACGGTTGATTTTGCATCCATGACCTTCACGAACCGGGCCGGTTTTGGATGGTTGGCGTCCCAGCCGGGCGTTTTCGTTGAACCGGCCATAAACCCGAGCACGTCAATGCCGTACTTTCTTAGCTCATACCATAACGTCTCGGCCACAATCAGGTTGTAGGCTTTTGTCCCGGCGTAATTAGCGCAGAAAGCGGAACCGAACATCGCCGAAGCCGATGAAAGAAAAATGATGCCGCCCCGCTGCCTCTCCGCCATTTTCTTGCCGAAGTGATGCGCCAGCACGAGCCCGGCCCGTGCGTTAACATGTAACTGTTTCGTAAGCTGGTCAACGGTATGGTGGAGGAAAGGGCGGACTTTTGAAATACCGGCGTTATTCACCAGCAAGCCGATTTCTAAAGAATCGGTGACCGGAGTGATTTCCTGGAGGAAGTTCTCCCGGCTTAAATCCAAAGTGATGGTTTTAACTTCAACTTTATAATCTCTCTTTATTACATCAGCCTGTGTTTTTAGTAATTCTTCATTCGTTGCGATTAAGACTACATTAAGCCCCCGTTCCGCGCATTGGCGTGCGAACTCCGCGCCGAGACCGCGGGAAGCGCCGGTTATCAATGCCCAGGGGCCGTATTTGGAAGAAAATGAATTAGCCATTCCTGGGATAGTATAGATACTCTAGGTATTAAGGTCAACTATGGAAAAGGAGTCCAGAGGAAATCTTCTCTTGTATTAATACTTACTTATGCAAGTTTTTAAATACTGGCCTCCCTTCCTGACCTTCCCTCCACAGGAAGAGCGAGGACAATAGAAAAAGCTGAATCAGCACAATGGATTGTCTCCCTCCTTGCTAGCGGGGAGGGAGACACAAGAGAGTGGGGTCGGGTAAAAATAATAAATGCTCATACACGGGTTATGACTTGTTTCCATATTGTTGTAAAATAGCAGCGGGAATCGAACATGTTTAGTTTAGACAACGCATCGTTAGGTATCGGCGTGGATATTGAAAGCATCAGTCGTTTCCGTGGATTATCGGTGGAAAAGAATAAACGTTTTTTGTCCAAAATATTCACGGATACGGAACTTGACTACTGTTTTTCCCGGGCAAATACCACCCAGCACCTGGCGGCCAGGTTTGCCGCGAAGGAAGCCGTCATAAAAGCTTTAAGCACATTAGGTAAAAATAAATTAAATTACCGGGGTATTGAAATTACCAATGATGAAATTGGAATTCCGGTTGTATCTATTTCGAAAACAGGATTCAATGACATCCAGATTTCCTTAAGCCTCTCGCACACAAAACAAACGGCGATAGCTTTTGCTATCGCCGCGCAAAAGACCGGAAAATAGTCTCACTTCTTGCAGAATTGCTCGATATAAACCGCAAAATCATTGATGGTTGCCAGTTTAGACATCTTCTCTTTATCGATATCGACTTCTATATCCAGCGCATTTTCCACCCCGACGATTATCTGCACCCAGTGAAGCGAGTCTGCCTTTAAAGTTTTTAGTTCCGTTTCCGGTTTCAGGTTCTGTTCGCTGGTCCTGGTCACCCGGGCGATATTCCTGATTACTTCCTGCATTACTGATGTCGTTGCTTCCATAATTGACTCCTTCCCAATCACAGCTATCCCGCTGAAATTTTGCCCTTCACTTTTTCCAGTTCCGCGGCTAATTGGGGAACAAATCCGGATTCCACGGCCTGCCTTGCCTGTTCGATAGCTCCTGTTATTTGCAGCGCCTGGCTTCTCCCGTGGGCTTTAGCGACAACTCCGTTAACGCCCCACATCGGCCCGCCGCCCGCCGCTTCGCCGGGGCTTAGTAAACGGTATATCTTAGAAGTCACTGCCTCGATGTCCTTGTCCGCCATTTTCCCTTTGAGTTCCGAGCCCAACCATTTGCTTACCACCCTTCCCAGCCCTTCGCAGAACTTTACCAGGACGTTGCCGACAAAGCCGTCGCAGACGACAACATTTACGCGGCTGAAAGGAATATCATGCCCTTCCACGTTGCCGACAAAATTCAGTCCGCTCTTCTTCAGCAGCGAATAGGCTTCTTTGGTCAGGTCGTTTCCTTTGCCTTCCTCGGACCCGACATTGAGCAGCCCTACGGTCGGGTTCTCGATGCCGAGGAATGTCCTGGCATAAACACTACCCGCCACCGCGAAATCAACAAGGTGGTACGGCTGAACGCCGACATTGGCGCCGAGGTCAAGGACGATAGTTTTGGGAGCTAATTGTAGAAAGGCGCCGCCCATCATCGGCCGGTCGATACCCGGCAGGGCGCCCACATATTGCAGACCGGCTACCATGACCGCTCCCGTCGAACCGGCGCTAAGCATGGCGTCGGCTTCGCCTTTTTTAACCATCGTGGCGCAGACCGCGATGGAGCTTTTGCGTTTACGCATAACAGCGAAGGCCGGTTCTTCGTCATTGGTAATTACTTCCGGCGCATCCACGATAGAAACAGGCAGTCCGGAGACATTTTCTTTAGCCAGTTCCGCGGCTATTTTGTCCTGTGTCCCTACCAGTATAATCTCCACCCCAAATTTTTTAGCTGCTTCGACCGCCCCCTTCACCACTTCTCCCGGAGCGTAATCCCCGCCCATCGCATCAACGGCTATCTTAATGCGCTTAACCATTTTCTCCTCCTCACTCGTTATCGGACGTAACTACCAGCTGTGAGTAATTGCTTTCACGCGGCAAATACTGTTACAGTTTTTTCCCGCTCCTAGGGGACAATTAGCGGTGCCTGGGCATAGCGAGGCAAGTTTCTTTCTGCATTCATCTTTTACCGCCGCGAATTGAGAGGTGCCGCTCTTTTCCATCTTAAATATGCCGGCCGGGCACTTCGCGGCACATTCACCGCAGCCATCGCAAAGCTTATTGTCTATGGATATAAAATACTCGCCCGTGCCGTCAGAGTATCCATATTGTACCTTCATGGGCGATGTTTTACCACCGGCATATCTTTCCCTGGCAAAAAGAGCAGCCCCCAGCGCCCCGACGAGTTGCGGGTCTTCACACAGCATCGGCTCCAGCCCCACTTTTTCTGCCAGTTTCCTTACCATGCCCTTGTTTTTGGAAATGCCGCCGGTAATCGCAAAGTCTTTTTCGATAGAAATACGTTTGAGGAGGTTCAACGAGCGTTGGGCAATGGCTTCATGGAGGCCGGCCAGGATATCGCTTTTGGCCGCGCCTTTTCTTAAATAAGATATCGCATCGGACTTGGCGAAAACGGCGCAAATGGTGTTAAAAGTTATGGCGTTCTTTGATTGCAGGGCGACATCGCCGCTGTCTTTTAATGGTACGCCTAGAACATCGGCAATCATTTCTAAAAATCTTCCGGTGCCGCCGGCGCATTTGTCGTTCATGACAAAGTTGGTTACCAGCCCTTTGCCGTCGCAGTTAATCGCTTTGCAGTCCTGCCCGCCCATATCGAGAACCGTCCTGACCGAGGGGAAGTACCAGTTGATGCCCCTGGCGTGGCAGCTGATTTCAGAAATGTTCTCCCCGGCGAAGGGCACCAGGATTCTCCCGTAACCGGTAGCGATGGTATATGTAATATCATTGAGGGACAGGCCGATGGGTTTAAGCGCGGTTTCCATGGCGGCGTAAGCGGTTTTCACGCTTTCCGGTCCGGTATCGATGATGGCGGAAGAAATAATTTTATCGTCATCCATAATGATGACCTTCGCCGCCCGCGAGCCTATGTCTATACCGGCAAAAATCATCCGTTCCGCCTCTTTTCGATTCCTTCTTGTGCCAGTACGGCAGCGCCTAACGCGGCCACCGTTCTCGGCTCATCCGGCATGAGGACGCCAAACCCCAGTTCTTTCTCTAATTGTTTAACAACGCCCTGATTTAATGCCACGCCTCCGGTAGCCGCGACTTCTTTCTGGATGCCAACTCTTTTGCATATCACCATCAGGCGGCTGACCGTGGAAGCAAAGATACCGGCAATAACTTCTTCCTTGGGGGTTGGCGGGTCGCGGTGGATATGAGATATCACCTCGGATTCGGCGAAAACGGCGCAGGTGTTGGTAATTTCAGCGGCTTTTTTAGCCTGGAGTGAAAGCGCGGACATTTTTTCAAACGGCAGTTGCATCAGTTTGGCCATCTGCTCGAGGAAAATTCCCGTACCCGCCGCGCATTTATCCTGGTTGCCCCAATCGCTGACCCTGCCCCGCTCGTTGATTTTTACCACGGTGCAGGTTTCCGCGCCGACGTCTATTATCATCCGTACCTTTGGCAGCAGGCGGTTGATACCGCGCGCCAGGCAGGTGGTAATGGCTTTATTTTCCGTAGCAAAAGAAACGGCTTTGCCGCCGATGCCGGTAGTGACGATGTAATCATCATCGCCGGGTTGAAATCCGGCTTTTTCGCAGGCTGTTTTGATGGCCGCGCGCACGGAAGTTTCGATGTCATCATCGACTTTCGTTATCAATTGCGAAGCGATATTACCGTTTTCCAGGATGACTATCTTCCCGGTCAAACTTCCTATGTCAACGCCGATTGCTCTCATCGCAAAAAATCCGGTTAGCGGTCTTCCAAAAGCTCGAAGAACTGCTCTAATTTCTCTTTCACTTCCGTCTCTGAAGTAGCCGTATGGTCAACGACATCACAATCGATAGTTAATGTCGGCACGTCCATTTTGTTTAAGGTATCTTTAAACAGTTTTATCGTGGCGCAACTGTGCCGGCAGCCGGTATCGGCCCAATAAACGGTACCATCTACTTTATAATCTTTAGCGCAGCCGGTAATGCTCTTTAGTGCGCGCTCATCCATCGGCCCGTACATGCGCATTTCCGGTATCATATAAGATTTCCGGGCAACGCTTTCCAGCGGCTTAGACGGGTCCAATCTGCCTTGACCCCAGAAAGTGAAGAACGGCTCGATGACGCTGACGGCGCCGTGTTCTATAGACGTCTTTTCCAGGAAGTTCATCAAATACATTGGAGGGATAAACAGCGTCATCAGGCGGAATTTCTCATTAGGAACGGCGCCTTTGCCCTGCTGCACTTTTTCCTTTAATTCTCCCAGCAGCATTTCCAGGTATTCAATTGCTTCCGGCTGCCCGGGGAACAGGTAATCGATTGTCAGAAGCTCAAGAAAACCCAGTGGGCTGAAAGGAGTGGGAACGTTCTTGCGTAGTTCATTTACCTGCCGCACCATTTCAATTTGTTTGTCCATGCGCCCGACTATTTCCGCAAGCCGGTCGTAGTCCATCTTTTTGCCGGATTGCTCTTCCAGGAAATGCACCATATCCTCAAGCTCTCCGGTTAGGTACTGGACCTCCTTCTGGCTGTCTTTGAAGGGGTGGTCGATGAAAAAACCGGGGCACTGGCAGAGTTCCATGATAAGCTCGCCGCTTTTGGCGGTATTATCGCAGACCATGTTCGACCATAACATTACATCGGGACGCGGCAAAACGCCGAGGGAATAGGCGCCGGCCAGGCCGCGGTGAGGTGTGCATATTTCAGAGGCGAGCCCCAGGTTGGCGCCCTCGGCGATGATATCGTCGCATTCACCGGTAAATAACGCCGTCATCCAGGTGCTGGTCTCGGTATGCATCGGTACCAGGCCCATGGCGTATATCAGTTCCGATGGGAAAAAGACCGTATGGGCCGCGATAAAATCACCATTTTCACGGGCATTCAGCAGCCTGGTAAAATATTTGCCGAGCATCTGGTAATACAAGACCTGGCTTTTCCGGTGGTCAGGTTCCGCCTGCACCATCCTCACAATCAGCCTGCAGGCCTGCACGATTGATTTTATCTTTGAGCTACTTGTGTTCGGCGTCATTTCTTTCTCGCATCCAGCATTTCCATAAAAGCCTGGACCCTTGTGGCAATCTGTCCCGAACCTGATGTTCCGTATTCTACATCCAGCGCCAGGACGGGTATTCCCTTGTCTTTAAGTTTTTTGGTGAGTAACGGTAAATCATGGCAATACGGCACGCAGTGCCGGACAATCTGGCTGATGACCCCATCGACCCGGTAGTCCTGCGTAAATTTTATGATGCGTTTAAATCTCTCATCCGAGGGGAACATGCGGGCGCAGGGGAAATTGTCCAGGTAGCGCCGCGCCACGGCCTCCCGCAAAGACCTTTTTCCATCTAAAATTACCGGGTCGGTCCAGTAACGCGTGCTGGTGCACAATTCGTCGGTAACAACAACCCCGCCCTGGTCCTCGATAGACTTTATAAATTCCGTGTTGGAAAGAACGCTGCCGACCAGCATCAGCCTGGAACGGGGCTTGTGCTCATTCCCGGAAGCTTCAATCTCTTTCAACAACTCTCTAAGCCATTCGTTAAAGATTTCCTTGGGCATGCGGAAACTGGCATTCAGTACGTCCATCGTCTCGGCGCCCGTGATGGGCGGGTTATCCCTCTTGCGGAAATCATAAAGCTGCTCGAGTAGCCGCCTCGTTTCGTTGTAAAGATTAATTGATTTCAGTAACGCCTCGTCCGGTATTTTAAATCCCAGGTATTCCTCGAGATGATTGGTAAACTGCTGTACCTCATAAAAATAGAGGTCATGGGCTTTTTCGGTGTATTTCCGTGGCACGGTTAAAACATGGTGAAAAGGTGTCCCGATGTAGCTGCGCCACAAATCGAACAGCCTTCTCGCGCCGTCACACGTCGAACCGCCGACTACTCCATCGAGAAATTCGTAGCCGCCCTGCAAACCAAGCTGTAAACAGCTGCGGGAAAAAGAGCAATTGTTGACGTAAAGATAGGCGGTGCCTTCATCTAACTCGGTTTCTTTGGCATAGCCCATGATGCGTACCGGCAGAATACCGGCGGCATGGATGATTTCTTCAGGAATATAAGTGCACAGCCACCCGAATATTTTTCCGCCGCGGGCTTTATGTTCCTGTAACAGCTTTGTTTTCGGAAAATCCCGGTTCACCTCCCGGAATTTGTCCAGCCCTTTGAGTGGGATATTGTTGTGTTTACCGGTGTTGATGGATGTCATGATTCTAACGCCTATTATAAACAATTAACCGTTCGGGGAAAAGTTTCTCCCGTGGATAAGTTGACGTAATTGTGAAAATCCGGTTAGACGATTTCCGGATGGTAACCTACGAACAAAGCGCCCGGGCCCGCGCCGTATCCCATAATCGGGCTGTAATCGCCGGTTACCATGCTTAGACAATTGAAATTCTGCTTGAGTTTATCAACCAGGATTTTCATATTTTCCGGGCTGGCCGCATGCGTGACCATGAAATGCAGCGGTTGCCCGTTGCTTTCTTTTTGGACTGCTTTGAGAAGTCGCTCGATGCCGTCGGAAGTTTTACGGCTGCGGTCTATCATTTCCAGCGTTCCGTCTTCCTTAATCTTGTTAATCGGTTTAATATTAAAGACCGAAGCAATCCGCGAGGCTGTTTTGGACATACGCCCGGTACGGTAAACATAGCGTAATGTATCCAGCATCATGATGCCGCCCGCTTTTTCTCTGGTTTTTTTCAATAAGTCGGTTATTTCTTCCAGGGTCTTCCCCTGGGCGGCGGCCCGGGCGGCGGCCATAACTAACAATCCTTGCGTCGAGGCGCAGGCACAGGAGTCAAAAATAACTATAGTAATGTTAGGGGTGGTATGCATGAACAGTTCCGCCGCCACGCGCGCGGTCTTGCTAAGGGCCGTTAAACCGGATGCGATGGTAACGAAGAGTATCCGCTCTGACTTTTCTGACAGTTCCCGGTAAGTACGTAAAAGATAATCGGGCGATATTGGCGAAGTATTAAACCTGTCCGGGTCTTCCTTGATGAGGCGGTATGCCTCCGCAGCGCTGATAGACTCGCCTTCGATATATGTTTTACCGCCGATATAAATATTCGCCGCCGGCACAACCTTTATTTGTAGTTCTTCAGCTATATCCGCGGGTATGCAGGCTACGCTGTCCGTCATAACTTTTACATTTGTCATTTTTCATCCTCCCCGGTTTCTATCGTATTATCATTAGCTAAGAAATCAGATATCCACCGTCAACCACAATCATCTCCCCGGTAATATAGCTTGCCATTTCCGACGCCAGGAACAGGGCGGTACGGGCGATATCATCCGGCTCTCCCATGCGCCCTAAGGCCATACGGCTCATAAAATCCTTTAATTCTTTCATGCCGGTCTTTTCGTCTCCCGGTATTTGCCTGCCGGTGCTTGAAACGACCGCCTGCGTCAATATCGCTCCCGGCGCGATGGCGTTTACCCTGATACCGTGCGGGCCGAGTTCCCGCGCCATGCTCTTGGTAAGCGTTAAGACCCCGCCCTTCGATGCGTCATAAGCCGCCATCCCCGTGGACGAGGGATGGAGTGCTTCTATCGAAGCGATATTTATAATACACCCCTCCTGGCGCTGTTTTATCATTTCCCGGCTGGCGTGGAGACTGCACAGGAATGTCCCCAGCAAATTCACATTTAATACTCTCGAAAAGTCTTCTCCGGTCATTTCGGCCAGCGGCTTTCGCGGGTATATGCCGGCATTATTTACCAGGATGTTCACCGTGCCCATCTCCAGTGCAGCCTGGTCTACCATCGCTTTGACCTGTTCTTCCTGGCTGATATCGCACTGTACGAAAGATATATTTTGCTTGAATTCTCCTAACTCCTGTAAAGTCTTTTCAGAAATTGCTTTATCGATGTCAGCCACCGTGACCCGGGCGCCGGCTTCTGCCAGTCGGTATACTATCGCCGCCCCGATGCCGGTAGCCCCGCCGGTGACGATGGCTTTCTTTCCGTCCAGGCTAATTAATTCCTTAAGGCGCATCGTATTCATTCCCGCTTTTATAATACAGATAACACAAAATTATGCCTAGATACACATAGTATAATGGATAGCGGCAAAGAAAAGTCAAGCCCGGATTCATCAAATATATGTCGGAAACGTAACAAATAATAGGCTCATTATTACTAAATCCGGTTAATCTGGCAAAAACTATTTATCCTGCGATATAATACCGTCAAGCATCGTGTAATACTATTTACCTTGCTCCGTATAATTTATTAAACGAGGGATTTCCCGGTGATATTCTTCATATTATTAAGCGCCGGTTTGGAAAAGGTCAGCAAAAGTACCGCTGAAGCTTTTTCATTGTTCTATGAAGAATATCTGCCAAAAATTTTTAAGTATATCAGTTACCGGATATCCGATAAATTTCTGGCGGAAGACCTTACCTCCACCGTCTTTGAGAAGGCTTTGACAAAATATGAAACTTACAGCTCGAAAAAAGCGGTAATCTCTACCTGGGTTTTCACGATTGCCAGAAATACTTTAATCGACTATTACCGGGCGGCCGACCATGAAAAAATGACGGAATTGGATCATGCTATCGAACTGCCGCAGGAAAATTCATCGCCGGAACAGGCCGTTATCGATCTAAGCTACGCTACCACTGTACAAACATCGGAATCATTGTTCAGCCATGCGTACGATTATTTGATCCCTTTTTCATGTTCAATAAAAGCATAATAAATTTAGGCAATTATCCCTTGACAAAAAGTAGGTGCTAAGTCTTTGGCGTGCATATTATTAAAAAATGGTACCATACAATAAAGGCCAATCCGAGAAAAGTGAGAATTGCTCCGGCTATTTTATCAGTCATATCATTGGAGGTTACGCCGAAGAACAAGACAGTTAGTCCCCTTAGCCTTCAATATTTACCTCATAAAAATTGACTTCATAATGTTCTTTTACTGGTGGTCCACTAAGGAGCGGCAATAGCTTGGCTATCTGATCACGATAGTACCCGCTTTCCTCGGCGGCTGTCATATCATCTTTTGTATCCCAAAATGAGATAGTCATTCCCTTACCTGTTTCTCGGTTCGTTAGGAAGTAAAGACCTTTAAAGCCTTTCTCTACTTTAGCTGCTCGTAGGATAGAATCTCGCTCGATCTTGATTGCCTCTCCCAGTCTGCCAGGTTGAATAGGATCAATTGTTATTCTCGCGTACATTATTACCCTCCTTTTGAACTATATCTTTGTCTTGATAATATTTTAAAAGAAAAAAAGCAATCTCCTTAACAAAAAACATAAAAGCCATCTGAACTATTCTTATCCCTTAGCAGAATAAAGCCTTATTAGAATTATCTGTTTAAAAAGTATTATAACTTAATTGGCTATACTTAACAATGCAATGCGTTATTATGAAATTTCAGCGCAAATATATAATGCAATTATCGGGATGTATGTCCAGCCATGCGTACGAATATTTAATACCGTTTTCGTTCTCGGTCAATAGTTTAGGGTAAAATATTCATTCGCGATGCCAAATTAAAATGCACGGGTACATTCTTTGTACTTGAATACCTGCATTATTTACAAACCCATTAAAACCCTTCTGGACTTTGTATAGACCAAAACAATCTGTACCAAACTGTTTACACAAATTCACATCCCATGTTGTTGTATGAAAACATTTCAATTGGCAACCTCGCTCATCAAAAACAGTTACGATGTCCAATTCCACATTACTTTGCCAACGATCCAATGTAGCCCTTGTGACTTTTTCCAATAGGTTCTCGATTTCCGAATGATTTGTTGTGTTAATATCTACAATCAGACTCAAATCAATATCAGAATCAGTTCGGGCCCCACCAGCAAGACCTCTTGAACCGTGTAAGACAATGCTTGATACACTTTCATGTATCACCAGCCCCGAAGTATTAAGCAGGATGTAAGTATCTGGCAACAAATTTTTTAGTTGGGGATCATACTTCAGATTTGTTATCACAAAGTCCTCTTATGTAATTATAACAGGTAGTCATAGGGATGTTTGCCATTCAATAAATACGTAAAGTATTGGAGTTGAGAAGTATTCCGATCTTCGAAAAAATGATCAATATTTTAAAAATTAATGAAATGAATAGTTTTGATTTATTGATTTGTTAATTCATCCCACTCTAAATTTACGTTAGTAGTAACTTCTTTAGCGGTCAATAATGAAAAAGTGTTATTAAAAACGAGATAGTACGTCCCGGGAGCTGTGATAGTTACATTAATGTTAGCTACTGTCAATTGCCCAGAATTATATATTGTATTAACTTGATGACCGTTTGACCAATTCGTGTAATCCATGCTGTCTAGGATTAAAGCGATGATATCATTTCCTGAGCCGCCAGATGCAGTAAAAGAGCCTAGTACTTTGATGTTTTGTTGATTAGGGCTAACCGTGAATGAAGTATAATACCAGCCGCTAGCCTTAACTGTAATTATCCCATGTACAAGATTTAAAGTTTGGTGTACAAAAGAAGAAGTTGGGGTAGATTTTGGTGGCTGGTAATTCGCAGGAGAGGAAACTGAACAACTTGTTGCAGTGATAGCTAAGATAATAAATATAAAAAATGAAATGATTATAGTACGTCTGCTCATTGCATACTCCTTACTTTAATGTTTTTAATGTATTTTACCTTTTGTATCGTTGTTTTCAAATAAAATACCAGAGTACTAAATAGTTATGTTTCATGTTGATTTTGTATTGACTAAAGTACCATGTATGCAAATAAAAAGTCAAATGATTAGATGATAGAATTTGAGTTAAGTATAAAGATGGGAAACAAGAGTAAAAATAAAATGGGAAAAAAGGATAACGCGCGTTATTATCCACCAGAAGTAATGACAATAAAAAAGGGAGCATTCTGCTCCCCTTCATCTAGATTAACTATATACTAAACTACCACTGGACAAACATCGGGATCATTGTCCAGCCATGCGTACGATTATTTGATACCTTTCAGCTTTTCGATTAGGTGAAAGTGCGGGATTTTTGACCTTCCATGCGTGCATTTTAATACCGCTAAATCGTACTTAGGTTAAAGGGCTGAGAATAGTAGCGTATACCATACTTTACGATAGCTGGAAAAGAGCTCAAAATTTTTCCTTAATAGTAGTTATGCCTGAGGGGAATTCCTAAAATGGAAGAAGATTAACGCTGGTGCATCAAACCCGTTATGGGATTATATTATCAAGTTGCCTTGTTCTTACACATTGGTTCATATGAATAACATTCAAAATGATTCTCATCTTTTTGGTCGTTTCGCGTCAAAGTACAAAGAATTTCTTCCTTGCCTCCTGCGTTATTCTTTTTGCATACGACACATAGACTGGGTTTTGGGACTAATCCAGTATCTATCTTTGTTCCATCGTCATTATAAAATCCAGAAATATTATTTTCCATTATTTCCAGCCGTTTTTATTCTTTTTCGTTGATTATTTTAATATTATCGTATCAATGGTCATATTGCAATATCACGATTATTAAAAAAATCTACTAAGGAAAACGGCGGTTTTAGGTAGTAGTCTGACCAAAAGATGACTATCTGAACAACAATCAAGAATCATTAATGTTAAAATATATCAAGATATGGAAACGAAAATAAATAAACAAAAAAACAAGGTGCGTTATTATTCGCCTGAGGCAATGCCACTAATACTATGTGCTGCCTGTTTAGGTGTAGTTCTTGATCATTCGGAAAAGGCAAAACAATTATTCAATGAAATAGTAGAGTGCTATAAGTTGCCTGGTTGCATTGAAGTCATGAATAAAATAGTAGAAAACGCACCGAAGGGTGAGCAGTTGCTCAAGAGTATAGTAAAAGAATCAGGATACGATTATAAAAAACCGCCAGAAGGCAATAACTTGGGTATTCCTAAAATGAGAGGTCTTATAAAGGGTGGAGCTGTTTTTGCTACAAAATACCGAAAAACTGTTCTCTCACAGGTATTAAAGAAAAAAGATACAAAAAATGATTTACAAATCCTAGAACAAAAAATCAATGAATTTATGAAAGTAGGATTTAACAATAAAGACGCACAAGTTAGCGGAATATATAAAGTACCTACTAATGGCTCAATCTCATTATTGCGTGCGATAATGTATGCAACTTTTCACGAATACTGTAGATTAAATCTTGAAGAGTTGGGGAAAATAGAAGTAATAACCAGTGGTAAAAAAGGGTATAATCTTCAGGATGTTTTTGATGATGATACAACAAAGCGAATACATAGAGATTTAGTGGAAAATTATAAACGCTCCGGATTCATTTTCAAACGTGATCAAAGAATAAGATATCTTGCGGAATTATGGTATCAATGTAGGGTTATGTATTCAGGGCCGGAAGAATACTGTCGCAAATTATTATTAGAAAACGGCAGAGACCTAGATTCTGCTAATATCAGCAATGATATTAAAGAGTACGATGAAGCTGTTGGATATTCAAGGGGTGGAAAAAGAAAATAATTACAAACCAATCGAATAAAAAGAATCTTGTCAATTCTTATTAGTAATATTACAGAAACCGCTCAATTTCGAGTGGTTTTTTTATTTCTTTATAAATTGATAGCTTCAAGCGTGTAAATAGTCTACAGTCCATAACATCAAATTAACGTTTAAAATAAGCCCGTGGACGTCAAGGAACACGAATATTTGGAAAGACCTGAGGTTACGTTGCAACTAATAAGTCGTAAATTAACTCTAGTGCAGACTGACGCAGGTAAGAGACTTTTTAAAAAGCTTATAGCAAGAGCGCGGGAAGCTACCAATAATGAAATTATCAATAAAAGAAAAGCACATTAATTTGGGGCGTTATAAAAGTGAGCATCAATGGCGGCCAGGAGTGACCAGCCATAATGTGGACAAACTGCACAAGTGTAATGCTGGGCGAGGTGTACGACTTACCCAGCATTACACAAGTAGTCTCGCGTCAATCGTATGTCTATGCCCCTTTAATCTTGATTTTGGGGTGTTTCAAGGGTATTTGGCGGGATTTCGCCGCCCGCAGGCGGGCGGGTGCAGGTGTCCTGAGATAGAACTCAAATTATCTTAATTTGAATCTTTGTCTTTGCGTTTTTAAGCCTTTAAAAAGAAGTCGCCATTATTGGCGACGATTAAAGGCAAAAAGCAAAGACAAGGGAATTATCGAAAATTTTCGATGAAGGTTTTATCTTAAGAAGAAGTAACCAATATGGAACGGGAAAATGAGTCGCAACAGAAAGTAATAATTAAAGAATCACTCCCAGAAATCCTTAATGCAGAAAGAAGATTACTGGAAGGGATTAGGCTTCCAGCCGGACATCGTTATTTTCCCGATAGAGAACGTGAAACATGGGCTAGGTTTATAGCCTGGTCAATGAATCTGGAAAATTCGGAAAGTTGGTTTTGTACTTATACCTTTAAATATTACATATACGAATATAAAGCCAACATGATGATAGATAAACATCTTGCGAGAATGACAGAAGCATTGAAACATAAAGGGGGCAGCCGGCTAAGGTACTTCGTAGCAACGGAGTGGCAAAAAAGGGATGTTATACACTTCCACTCATTGTTGACTGCAAATGGCCTGGGTCAACTATCTCGAAAGAGATGGGAGACGCGATGGGGACAAATGGGTGGTGGTTTTGCACGATTGTATGATGCCGAATATGGTGCTGCCCCATACCTTGCCAAGTATATGAATAAAAGCCGAGGTGGCGAACTCCGTCTGGGGGGAGCTTGGCAAGGGATCAATCCCCCGGGGGCTATTGATCCTCAAACGGTCATGCCCTGGTTCTAGTCTTGGCTGCCAGGTCGGTGCACTATCGCGAGTCAAGCTAATGAGCCTTTAGCCACTGAAGCTCCGGTTGAGCCGGAAAAGTACCGAGGACTAAAGACCTCGCCCTCGGTACTTGATGGGCGAGGTCTATCTACCAACCGAACCGAAACGACACGTCCTACCTTACTAACAGGACGTCGGAAAAGCCGTGTGGTTGTTTAATTGTGCAATAGATATTTACATGTGTGGATATTTAGAGAATGTGGGTGTACAATAGTGGAACAAATATTCGATGTGTGTGCGTATCTCGGTAAAATCGGCCGCGTGTTCGGGATGAAATCGGCCGGGTGTTCGGAGCAAACCGGCCACCCCCTGGCAGCGCCGGACTAAGGTACAGTTTAGCTCACTTTCTCATCGCTTTCAATCTCCTTCGACTTCGCTCAGGACAAGTCCTCCTTCTTCTCAGATTTAGTAACCGGTCTCCTGGTACGCATGGAATCGCCTCTCATCTCGATCTTGTAGGCGTTGTGCAGCAGCCGGTCGCAGACGGCATCGGCCAGCGTGGGGTCGCCGATGTTGGGGTGCCAGTCTTTAACCGGGCACTGGCTGGCGATAATGGTCGCTCCTGTCTGGTAGCGGTCCTCGATTACCTCCAGCAAATCTCTCCGCTCGCCGTCTACCAGCGGGGTAAGCAAGAAGTCATCGATAATTAAAAGCTGTACCCGACTTAGCCTGGCGAGGGCTTTGAGATGAGAGCCATCTCCGCGTGACTGCTGCAGGGATTCAAACAGCCGGGGAGCGCGTACATAGAGCACGGTATAGCCGGCACGGGCGGCGGCGTTGCCCAGGGCGCAGGCGATAAATGACTTACCGACGCCGGTCGGACCGCTGACCAGTACGTTACGATGGGCGGTTATCCACTGGGGATTAGCCAGTTCCAGCATTACCTGCCGGGAAATTCCGCGGGGTGCGCCGTAGTCGATATCCTCCAGGGCGGCTTCCTGGCGGAGCTTGGCCTTCTTGAGCAGCCGGTGGAGCCTTAAATTGTCACGGTACAGTTTTTCATCCTGCACCAGCAGCCCCACGAATTCGTCATGGGACAGTGCCGCCTGTTTAGCGTCAGCCAGCCTTTCCTCAAGGCTCCGCGCCATACCGTATAGCTTTAATGAGTGCAGGATAGACATAGTCTGTTGATTAAGCACAGCTTGTTACTCCTTTCATTGGTAATATTCCTGTCCCCGGATATTCTGGTGCGGCGGCAGTCCCGACAGGCTGTGCTGCTCGCCGTTATCCGGCTGGCGGTCGAGCCCGGCGGACAGGATGGCCTTCAGCGACCGGTAAGAGCAGGTCTTAAACTTGAGCGCCCGGCGCGCCGCCGCTTCGACACGCACCGGTTCGTAATCACGGGTCAGGTTAATGATACCCAGGCATGCCTTGTAGCCCTGCTCCGGGTAAGGGCGGCCGGCAAGGACTGCTTCCACCAGCCGGGCGGTAGCCTCTCCGGTCTTGCCCGCCCACTGGATAAACCGGGCCGGGTTCCACTCGGCGTAGTAGCGGTGTGACAGCGGCATGTGCTCCGGGAGCGTGGTGTAGCCGCCTTTGGCATAGGACCGGGTATGGGCGGCGACGCGCTCACCCTTGTGGAAAGCTTCGATAATCGCCGCGGTTAACCGGATGTCCAGTCTCTCATGTAAAAGCTGGTAAGGCACGCTGTAATAATGATGATCTACTTCGATGTGGTAATTGAGCTGTACCCTGGCCTTATACCATTCGGCATATTCGTAGGGTCTCTGTGGTAGCGGTAAAGTATTGGGCCGGTCAGTAGTTTCAAACAGCTCCCGGCGTGACTTCTTGAGCTTTTTCAGGGGACGGCTATTAAGACGCTCCAGGCACTCGCGGATAGCGGCATTAAGCTCGACGAGGCTGTAGAAAGTGCGGTGGCGTAACACCGCCAGTATCCACCTCTGGGCGATGAGCACGCCGCTTTCGACTTTCGCCTTGTCCCTGGGTTTCCGCGGACGCGCCGGCAGCACGGCGCAGCCGTAGTGCTCGGCCATGTCTGCGTAGGTCGGATTTAACTCAGGCTCGTACTTACAGGCTTTGCTGACGCCGCTCTTGAGATTATCCGGCACCAGCACCCGGGGTACACAACCAAAGTACTCGAAAGCCCGCCCGTGAGAGCCGATCCAATTCGGTAACGTTTGCGACAGGGTGGCTTCGGCATAGGTGTAGTTGGAAGCTCCCCAGACGGCGACAAATAGCTGGGTGAGAATAAACTCGCCGGTGACCGTGTTGACGATAGACAGTCCATCGGAGTAGTCGATGAAGAGCTTTTCGCCGCCGCGATGCTCCTGGCGCATGCAGTAATCGAGCTTTTTCCGCCACCGCCAGTAATGCTCGCAGAACTGGGTGTACTGGTAGCCGTCCGGGTGTTTTTCTTTGTACTCCAGCCATAACTGGGAGAGCGTCAGGTTGAATTTACGGTAGGTACGTAACTCATTGTAAATGTGCTCGCAGTCCGGCGGTGGACGTTTTACCGAGCTTGGTATGTGCTCGGTGGGAAACAGGCGCTCTTCGAGCTGGGCCTCGGCCATGGCTGACGCTTCCGGCCAACTCAGCCTGGCGGCCGCTGCTCTTCTGAGATAATCGGCTACCGTGCTCCGGGAGACCTGGCAGCTCCGTGATATCTCCCGCTCGCTGATGCCGCAGTCTAATTTTAAACGTAGAATCTCTTTGATCTTGCGCACGGACAATCTCCTGTTGGCCATGAATCACCTCCAACGGTGATTCTATGCCATCGTATTGTCCGACGCCGCTCCAATGGGGGGTGGCCGATTTGCTCCGAAAGGGTGGCCTACTTTACTCCGAAAGGCCGGCTGATTTGCTCCGAAAAGGTGGCCGTTTTAGTCCGAGAAATGCAATGTGTGTGGAAAGTAATGAATGTAATAAATAAAAAAGATGGGAGGAAAAGGCAAATGAGCCTTGGATGGACATTGATTGTTATTGGCTGTATTGGCCTTGTGGCATCAGCTATATGTATTCCAATAGGAATTAATTTAGTTCAGAAACCAAAGCCTTTTTTGCAGGGTACCATTGGTACATTTGAAATTGACCCGAGTAAACCATTTACTGTCAATTGTGGTTCAAATCTTTTTATAATTAGTTATGAACAATTGAGCAATGGGTTAGATTTGAATAAATTTATCAATGTTGAAGGATTTGAATATCCAATCCAGATAAGTGCTATTTCTGGGAGAGTGTCGGTGTCTGCTTGGATTAACGATGATAAAGGGAACATGGTAGCCCATATTGTAGATAATAATTGGGCGGTCAATCCTGATAACTTCTTCGACCGTAATTTCTCTAACTATGCAGTAGAAGTTGTGGATAAAAATCAAATACCTATGTTACAAGTCAAAATCGAAAGTGGTAACTATGTTTATATAGGTGGCCTATTTTTTTATAAGTCAGGCAAAATACTGGTTACACCCAAAGGGTTTTTTATTAATCCCTCACAGGATATGATTAATGGTGGTGTCGAAACTCTTTTTGTATATCCTTCAGATAAACACTTAGGACAGTTGAAATAACGGAAAATATTGTAAAGTTTATTAACCAGAGAGCGGAATTAGGCTGCCTTATCACCTATTAGCCTAATGGAGTGAACTGGGAACGTCCAATAGGACGTGTGAGGCAGTTATGAAAGCAGCTATTTATTGTCGTGTAAGTACTGAAGGTCAGGAACAAGATGGCACAAGCTTAAAAACTCAGCTTGAAGCCTGTCTGAAATACTGTAAAAACAAAGGCTATGAAATTGTTTACCAATACGCTGAAGCATGGTCTGGTTTATCCTTGGAACGGCCAAGACTTAATGAACTTCGCGAAGTGGTACGTTCTCAACAAATAGATTCAGTAGTGGTATATAGCCTTGATCGTTTTTCACGTGATCCGGTACATGGCGTTATTCTCATGCAGGAACTTGAAAAGCATGGTGTAATTCTGGAAGCTGCTACTGAAACAGTAGATAATTCGGAAGTCGGCAAACTGGTTTTCTATATCAAGGGTTACGCTGCCAAACTGGACGCTGAACGGCGTCGAGACGCAACAGGACGCGGAAAGAAGGCGTTATTAAAAGAAGGTAAGCTTCCACAAGGGACAGGCATCGGAATATATGGCTATAAGTGGCTTAAGGAAGCTAAAAAACGTATCCCTATTGAACATGAAGCTAAAGTAGTCCAGCGTATGTTTGAAATGGTGGCTAGAAGGGATAGGCTGTTTCAAGATTGCTAAAACACTAAATGAAAATAGCATTCCGTCAAAATCCGGTAAGAAATGGGAAGCTAGAACGGTAAGCCAGAATAGTACGTAATCCTGCTTATACAGGAATAACGTATTTCGGACAAACTACC
The DNA here is from genome assembly GCA_963796365.1 of uncultured Chloroflexia bacterium. Lineage (GTDB taxonomy): Bacteria > Chloroflexota > Dehalococcoidia > Dehalococcoidales > RBG-16-60-22 > RBG-13-51-18. Next base: position 916,054 of record CAWCLJ010000004.1, on the reverse strand, counting down.
GGAAAAGAACATAAAGCGACTCAAAAAGAATCCTGGCATATGCTTCCTGATGTTACTCCTGCCATTATCAGTAAAGAACTATTTGAACAAGCGCAGACTGCCTTAGCCAAGTCAAAGGAATTACATCCTGGCAAAGCTCAACATGAATATCCGTTAACTGGCTTTGCGGTATGTGGGTACTGTGGAAGCCCTCTTGTTGGAGCTGTCTTAGAAAAAGATATAGGTATTATAAATGTCGTGGCACGTACGCTACAGCTTCAAGAGAAAAGATATGTGATGCTCATTATATTAAAGCTGATTGGCTTGAAAATGTGGTCTGGGAAAACGTTAAGAAAGTGTCTTGAATAATCCTGAAGTCTTGCTGAATGAAGTTAGAAAACAAACTGAAGCGGAACAAGCACAAGTATCAAGCGGGACACTGGAACAAGAAATTAGTGCGCTTACTCGTAAGTTGAAAGGGTATGCCGGACAAGAACGGCGTCTTAATGAGCGCGTTTAAACTTGGTGTCTACGGCTGACGTTGTGCTTGATGAAATAAACCAGATGAAAAAAGAACGTGAAGCTGACGAGAAAAGACTTGCATAGCCTTGACTCAAACAAAAGATAACATAGCCAAGATGATAGATATGGAAAGCAATCTAAAAGAGCTATGCGCTCGGATTGTACCTGACCTGGATAACTGCACCAATCAGGATAAAAAAGATGCCTACACCTATCTGGACTTGAAATTAAGGCTACTCCTGAAGGTGCAGACATCAAAGGTTACTATTCAGCCGAAGCTACTCACCACTGGACAAACATCGGCATGACCACGTGAATATAGTTGTCCGCGCCGACCGGCCTGATGAGCCCGGGGCTGGAGGGGTTGGTCGTCTCCAGCGCTACCTGCGATTCTTTCAGCACGCCCAGGACATCCATCAGGTACTTGCCGTTGAAGGCTATCTTGGCCTCGGCGCCCTCGACCGTGGCATCGATTTCACCGACGTCGTCGCCGATCTCTTCCGAGCGGGCGGAGACCGCCAGCTTGCCGGGCTCGGCTTCGCTGCCGGGGGTGACTACCAGCCGGACGATGCCGCTGCCGTCGCGGGCGAAGATGGAGGCGGTCTTGGTGGCCCGCAGGAATTCCGCCACGTTGACGATGACGCGGGTGTTGTAGCTCTGCGGGATAAGCTGGGAATAATTGGGGAATGTCCCCTGGACGAGCTGTGATACCAGCTCCGTGCTCTTTAAGCGGAAGAGGACCTGGCTCTTGTTGGGATTCACGGTGATTTTGACCGGCTCTTCCTGGTCAGCCATCAGGCGGTTCAGTTCGGCTAAGGTCCGGGCGGGGATGATGACTTCGACTTTTTGGGTGACTTTATGCTTCAAAGGCATTTTATATACCGCCAGGCGGAAACCGTCGGCGGCGGCCAGTGTTAGCTGTTGCCGTCGAACTGGGTGCAGACGCCGGTAAGGACCGGGCGGGACTCTTCGGTGGCGGCGGCGAAAACCACCTGGTTGATCGCCTGGCGCAGAGCTTCCACTTCAACTTTGGTCGTAATGCCATCATCGACACTGGGAATCGGGGGGAATTCCTTGGCATCGACGCCGCTGATGCGGGCTTCGAAACGGGCGCATTTCAGCCCGAGGGTCTTGGTCTGGGGCGAAAGGTTTATAGCAATCTATCATTGGGCAGTGAGCCAACGAACTCGGTAAGGAGGCGGGCCGGAACGGTGATGGCCCCTTCCTCCTCTATTTTGGCGCCTATCCAGCAGCTGATCGCCATTTCCAGATTGGTCGCCACGAGTTTCAGACGGCCGTCATCGGTAGCCAGCAGGACGTTATTGGTGATGGGCAGCGTTGTCCGGGTAGCTACGGCCCTCCCGACGATTGCCAGACCCCGGTTGAGGTTTTCCTGAAGACAGGATAGTTTCATTGCGCACCCCCCGTAAATTGATGTGGTTGATTAGTATACTACATTACAAAATTCTATTCAAGCTTGATATCGCCGCTTTTACCGCCGCTTTTCCGTACCAGCCGGATATTCTCGATTTTCATACCCCGGTCGACGGCTTTGCACATATCGTAAATCGTCAGGGCGGCCACGGCGACGGCGGTCAGCGCTTCCATTTCCACGCCGGTCTTTCCGGTGCTTTCCACCGTGGCGGTAATTTCTATCGTGCTGTCTGTTTCATTTGGGGTGAACCTGACCTGTACGCTGGTGATGAGTATCGGGTGGCAGAGGGGGATTAAATCGGGGTCTTTTTGGCGCCCATGATGCCGGCAAGCTGCGCCGTGGAAAGGACATCGCCTTTGGCGGTGCCGCCGCTCATGATGAGTTTAAAAGTCGAAGGCTGCATCCGCACCAGGCCTTTAGCTACGGCAATACGGTCTGTGTCTGCCTTGGCGGAGACATTCACCATGTGAGGTCGCCCTGCCCCATCGATGTGGGTCAGCTTCGGGTCATTTTTCATATTAAGCTAATAATACAGCTATGAGAAAAATATTTCTACCCGCCCACCTGGGAGAAAGGACGCCCTTTATGGTGCCCTTCTTCCCCGAGGTTGTGGCCCCTGGGTTTTTTCGCGATGGCATCGGACATAATAGTTTTAAGTTCCTCGATGGAAGCCCCGCTGCGCAGCGGTTCACGCAGGTCGATTTCAATTTCATGGAGCAGGCAGAGGCGCAATTTGCCGTCGGCGGTCAGGCGCAGACGGTTGCATTCCACGCAGAAATGCTCGGTTACCGGGGTGATAAAGCCGATGGTGCCGTTGGCGCCGGGGAGCTTATAATATTTGGCCGGCCCGTTGCCGGTGCTCATTTTAAAAGGTTCCATTTTGCCGAGCGGGTCGATGCGTTTTTTCATTTCTTTAACGGAAAAGAACTTCGATGTATCTTCCCCGGCCGCCGCCACCGGCATTTGCTCGATGTAGCGGACGTTCCAGCCGTCGGTGACGGTCTTGCGTGCAAAGTCGGTAATTTCATCATCGTTAACGCCGGCCAGGACGACCATGTTAATTTTCACCGGGTTAAGGCCCGCTTGCTCCGCCGCCTTGATGCCGTTTAAAGTTTCTTTAAGCTCCCCGCAACGGGTTATCTGCCGGAAGCGTTCCGGTTTAAGGGTATCCAGGCTGACATTTACCCGGTCCAGCCCGGCCTCTTTAAGCTCAACGGCATATTTTGCCAGCAGCATGCCGTTGGTTGTCATCGCGATATCTTTTATGGAATCGATATCGGCAATCATCTTCACCAGGTCAGGCTACTCCCGCGCGCACTAAAGGTTCTCCGCCCGTGAGGCGGACCCTGTTGATGCCCAGCTCCGCTGCCGCTTTCACGAGGGTATAAATCTCCTCGTAGCTCAAGATGTCATAATGGGACATCAACTGAATGCCTTCTTCCGGCATGCAGTAAACGCAGCGCAGGTTGCAGCGGTCCGTCACGGATATGCGCAGGTAATTAATAGGTCTTTGGAAAGAATCGGATATGCCGGTCATGTTTGCCCTCTAGCTTGTATTATACATTTTTCCTATTGTCATTGCGAGCCATCGAGACGAAATCGAGAGGCGTGGCAATCTCTATCATTGGTTTTGATTGATCTTGGGGATTGAATAGAAAGGCAAAAGAGGATAGAATATGGCGCATACTCTCTTGTTTAGGAGAAAGCCATGCCTTATGAAATTACGACAATTAATAGAATGGGCGTCAATTGTTACATCATCCATACCGAAAGCGGCTTTTTTATGGTCGATTCCGGTCTGTCTTTTTCACGCAAAGCGGTGAATGAAGGCCTGATAGATGCCGGCTGCCGCCCCGGTGAGCTGAAACTTGTTGTCCTGACCCACGGAGATATCGACCATACGGGCAACTGTATCTTCTTAAGGAAAGAATATAATGCTAAGATAGCCGTCCAGCAGGGCGAAGCAAAGGCGTTAGAAAAAGGGAGTATCGCCGGTAACCGGAAGCGAAATAGGGGCATTTTCTTCAGGGTTGTGCTGGCGCCTTTATGGAAACTTATCGGCCGCCCGTTTAAACCGGACGTATTCCTTTCGGATAACGAGGACCTGTCCCAGTACGGTCTTAATGCCAGGGTAATTTATACGCCCGGCCATACCATGGGTTCGATAAGCATCCTGACCGCGGAAGAGGACTTTTTCTGCGGCGACTTTTTAAGCAACAGAAAAGTCCCCCGGGTTAACTCTCTCGTCGATGATGCGGCGGAGATGGCTGCCAGCCTGGCTAAGTTGAAAACCTTAAGTATCCGGAAGATTTATCCCGGTCACGGGCCGGCATTCACGAAGGAAGAGCTTTTGAAAAATATCGAGTAGTCTGATAATCTAACCTGTATAAAGTATGAAAGGACTTGACTATGTCTAGTATCGTCGCGGTGCAGGGCCAGCAGGGATTCGTTATTTCTACGGACAGCATCGTCTTTAAATATACGACCGACCCGACCGGGAAAATAGACGGTAAAATTAAAGGCATCACCCGCAAGCTCTTCCAGCTGAACGAGGACATCCTGGCGGTAGGGTTGGGCAACTGGAACTCCTATTTCCCCATTTTCAACCGGGTAGCCGCCATGAAACTGCCCAGGGAACAACTGCTCGATGAGGTACGCAACCAGTCAGTGAAAAATACGGACGCTCACGTTTACATTTTCCACCGGGAAGACAACGGCGTGGTCATGGACGTAGTGGAGAACCAGTCCATCCGGCTCGCGACGTCCGGCGCGGTCCGGTACCCGGAATCCCTTTTGAACTCCCTTTTCCTGACGATGTATGAAAGCGAACACGCCATGAAAATCCGCATGAGCGGTATGCTCGGTATCGCGGCGCTGGTCAACGCCTATAACGCTTTCGCTGTCTCGCTTTGTAGCGATATTTCGGCGCCTTTCGATACGATTCTATTCACCCATGACGGTGTCTTTAACTTCTCCGGCGGGGTCACCAAGCTGCCGGTAGGCGATTTTGTTTAGCCGGTAAGGCAAATTAAGGTGGAGGAGGATAACTCCTAAGCACCAAATCCTAAACTCTAAATAATATCAACGCTCAAATAATTCTCATTCCCGACTTGATCGGGAATCCATTTAAGGATTCGATAAATCGCTGCCAAACCGTGATGGATCTCCGCTGGAGTTTATACTGGGCACTCCGTTCAGTGTAAACTCCGCGCATGCACGGGGATGACAACTTTTTAAGATTGGGATTTGGTAATTGGAATTTGTTTAGGATTTAGATAATTGAGTTTTGTGCTTATTCTTGGTTCCCCCTCACCTTAATCCTCTCCCGCGTTGGGGCGAGGAAACTAGTAAGAGGAATTCAATAAGTCATCCCGCCAGGTTAATCAAATAATCTCTGGCTTTCATCGCGGCGCGGGCACGGTGGCTGATTTTGTTCTTTTCTTCCATCGTCAATTGCGCCATCGTCTTGCCGAGCTCCGGAAAGTAGAAAATGGGGTCGTAGCCGTGGCCGTTGGTGCCCCTCGGTTCGGTAGTGATTACCCCCTGGCAGGAGCCGGAAAAAAGCTCTACCTTACCATTCGGCACGGCGATGGCAATCACGCAGCGGAACTGGGCGGTGCGGTGGATATCCGGCGAGCCTTTAAGCTTTTCCAGCAGGAAAGCTATGCGGTCGGCATCCGTCTTGTTTTCCCCGGCATAGCGCGCGCTCCTGATGCCCGGCGCACCCCCTAAAGCATCCACCTCCAGACCGGAATCATCCGCCATGGAGAGCAGGCAGCTTATCGAGGCCATGGAAGTGGCTTTCAGGATGGCGTTTTGCTCGTAAGTTTCACCGTTTTCCTCCACTTCCTTGGTGATGCCGTAATCAGACAGGGAGATGATTTCATAGGGGATGCCGGATAACAGGGAGCGGAATTCCCGTATTTTGCCTTTGTTATAGGTCGCCAGCAGTAATTTGGGTTTGGTAATACCGGGGATTATTTCTGCCATACTTCAATATTCAATTCCCTCGCGGGCTTTAATGCCTTTCGTCTCGTAAGGGTGCTTGATGTTTTTCATCTCCGTCACCAGGTCGGCCGCTTCGATAATGCGGCTATCGGCATAACGGCCGGTCAGGATAAGCTCGGTTTGGGGCGATTTTTCTTTAATGAGCCGGACGACTTCATCGGCTTCTAAAAGCTTAAAATACACTGCCATGTTGATTTCATCCAGCACGACAATGTCGTATTTGCCGGAGGTGACGGCTTTGTGAGCTGCCTCCAGCGCTTTTTTGGCTTCCTCGATTTCGCCTATGCTAACGTTTTTGGTGTCCATAATCCACTTGCGCAGGCCAAACTTGGCAACCTCGACGTTGGGGAGCTTGGGAAGCGTCCGGAATTCCCCGTCCGAGGAGTTTCCCTTGATAAAAAAGATGACGAGGATTTTAAAGCCATGGCCGGCCGCCCGGAGGACGGTGCCCAGCGCCGCCGTGGTTTTGCCTTTACCGTTGCCGGTAAAAACCTGGACGAGACCTTTTTTATCCGATTTTACCAAGAACACCCCTTTTAGAATAGTCTATAGTTTACAGTTAACAGTTTACAGTTGCCCGGCCCCTTTTCCCCCCGTGCCCATTATTTTTTCGTCGATTCGTTTTTTACAAAAATTTATTGTCGCTTAGCTTTGGGTCGAAGCTGATTCGTCAGGTGCTCGTTTCATGTTTATTATGGTAAATCAGCTTCAACTCCCTCTTACTCTGTCATTGCGAGCCCAATAACATCTTGCCTTTACTTCCTTCTTCCAATTTACCCTCTCCCCTTGTGGGAGAGGGAGACAGGGTGAGGGGGTAAAACAGGCGCATTCGTCAAGGCGTGGCAATCTCTATCACTTCTTTAGTGAATTTCAGCCTTTAGCTTTTACAGTATAGAGGAGCGAAGGGGATTTTGTAAATGCGATTTTGTCAAAAATTAGCTTTGAACTAACTTTGAATAATATTGGTCAAAGAGGAGTGAGAAGGGATAGGGAAGATTGCCTCTTTTACAGCTTACATAATTTCTTTATGCGATTTTTTTAATTGAGCAATCAGCATGGCCGCCAGGACACAAATTGCTCCTGAAACCATCCGGATAGTAAGGCGATCGCCGCCCAAGATTACTCCGAAGAACCCTGCAAAAACCGGCTCCATCGTCAGGATTATGGCAGTGTATGCAGGAGAAATTAATCCTTGTGCCCATGTCTGTACCAAGAATGCAACTGCCGTAGCTGGCAGTGCAAGAATAACCACCGCACCCCAGGTAGGTAAATCGGGCGGGAGTGTGATGCCCCCCGGCGCTGCTGCGATCAGACATATGATAGCGGCAACGATTATTTGTACCAATGTCAATTCATAAGCATCATGCTGTTGAGACCATTCCCCTAATCCGACAATCTGAAAAGCGAAGAAAATAGCACAGACTAATGTCAGTAATTCACCGGCGCCGAAAACCCAATGGTGAAGTGATAAAAGCGCCAGACCGACAAGTGCCAATCCCACTGCTATCCAGACAAACCGGTTTATTTTCCGCCGTAAAATCGCCCATAAAAAAACCGGTGTAAAAACAGCGCCCATACCCGTGATAAAACCGGATACGGATGGAGAAACCGTGCGTAACCCGAACGTCTGGGCGATATAAGCCGTACCAAGCAGAAACCCCAGTATCACACCATGCCTTAAACAGCGGCGGTTAATTCTGAATAATGTGGCAGGATGTATAATGAATAACCCGAAAGCAGCAATGGTGAATTTGATTGCCAAAAAATCCGGGACCGGCATTTGCTCAATGGCATCCTTCGTAGCCACAAAACTCCAGCCCCAGACAGCCGTTATGATCAGAAGCGAGATGACGGCAAACCCTTTGGAAGATTTCCAGTTACGCAGCATCGGGTTACACTGATTTTTGAACTTCCCGGAATACCTTCTGCGCCGGCTTAAATCGAGTATTCCATTAATAAGTTTATTGTTGCGGGGAGTAATATAAAATCCCTTGATTGGACTATAGTTATAGTTAGGTTGAGGATCAACCTACCGTATTCTTTATTCGTTTCCTCTTCTTCGATAGGAGAGGATTAAGAGCCTGCCCCGTTCACGGTGAACTGTTCAGGGTGAACCCGTACTGCGATACGGGGTGAGGGGTAATCCCTGTTTATAAAATCAGCCTTTAGCTTTTACAGTATAGAGGAGGGGAGGGGAGTTTGTAAATGCGATTTTGTCAATTCTTGAAGCTAGCTTACCAGTAAAAAAAAGTTTTCAATTCCATTATAAAACGGAATCCAATGAATCAAACAAGAGCTTGATTTGACCGGTAAATAGCACTATCTTATTAGTACCGGTGATACCTTCTCATTGTCTGGAGAAGAAAGCCCCGGGAAAGGATAAATATGTATAAATCACGTTATGAACATCTGGGGGTCCGCAAGCCAAACATGATGACGAAGGGCAATAAAGAAATACCGGTAGATAAAATGCGGCCGCGCAAACCGGATACGGGGACTTTTGTGCTGTGTTCTCGCGACCTGATAAAAAATAGTAACATCGGTTTCGAATACGGGATTATTACGGGCGACCAGATTATCGGCACCGACCGCGTGCCGGCCGCTAAAGGCGGCGGCCTGGGGCCGCACAAAGATATCGGCCATGACCACCTGTTTTGCTTTTTAGGAACAAACCCGGACGATCCGGGCGAACTGGGGGGAGAAATTGAATTCTGGCTGGGCGAGGGGAACGAGATAGATAAAGTTACCGTTAATACGCCGTCCGGCATTTATGTACCCGATGGCCTGGCGATGTTCCCGATGCTATGGAGAAATGTTAAACGCCCGATTATTATGTGCGTGATAGCCAGTGCCGGCATCAATAAAAGCACCGAAACGCAAATCCCGGTTTCCATGGAAGGGAGACCGGCATCCCTGTAAAGGATTTCACATTAATAACAGTACGGATTGTTGTTGCTAACACATCTATACTTTTACCATCTTTATTTGAGATACTTAGGCTGCAGAACAGGAAAACTACTTTTGTATTTATTGATTTTATTTGCGGCAGATTTTTGAATTACCAATGGATATCTGAAAAAAGATAATATAGGAATAGAACACAAACAACCATTATAAGAAAACTAAATACTCTAATTATTCCTAGCGATGCTCCACGTTGTCCTTCTACCTTAGAAACATCACCAAAATTATTTAAGAAACGAATAGACCATCTAAAAATCCAATCGTTTATATTTTTTGACTTGATTATCACCAATAATCCGGCTGAGAATATAATAAGAAATAATAATATCAAGCCTATATGTATCAAAGACATGACCTGCTCCCACCTCACTGTTTCTCAATCGTGAAGCTCTTTAAAATATTGGAATTATAATCGCGGAAATTCAGCGTGGCGTCATTACCCTGGATAGCAACGTCCACAAAGCCGGTCTGACCCTGCAGGCGCCAGAGGCTGGCCGGGGAAATATAAATGGGGGGCGGGTCGGGTTTGCCGCCGAAAGCCCCATCGATAACGTAAGTCACGCCGGAATGCTGCAGCAGTTCCATGTAATGGTTATGCCCGGAAAACACCATGTCCACCCCGTACTTTTCAAAGAGCGGGGTTAATTTGGAAATCGTCTCCGGGTTGTCGTACCAATGCCAGCCCAGGAGAGTATAGCCGGAAGAATAGTAAAAGCCGTGGCTCATGACGATTTTCCAATCGCCGGCCGGGATGCTTTTAATCTGGGCCTCCAGCCAGTCATATTCCTCATTCGTAATCGTTTCGGCGCTCCATTCGACATCCAGCAGCAGGAAATGAATGTTACCCACATCGATGCGCTGCCAGAGCCTTGAAGAGCTTTGGGTTTGATCGACGGCCGGGGCGCCATAGGCCAGGTAGCGGCTTAATCCGCCGAACATCGTATCATGGTTGCCGGGGACAAAACGCATCGGAATTTTGTTAGCGATGGCGGAAAAAGCTTTGACCGCTTCCGCCCACTGGCTATCGCTGAATCCATATTCTACGTTGTCACCGAGGGAAACGAACAGGTCGTATTTGTTGGCGGGATTTCCTATGTAATTAAGCATCGCTATAGTTTTTTCAGGGCTGTTGGTCCCGGCCCCGAAGTGGGCATCGCTGCCGACCGCGAAATGCAGATTTTGTCCATTGAGAGCAGGGATGGCAAGCTGGGTAACCGGCTTTATATCCTTCGAGGGAGGGAATACCCCCGTCTGCACGAAGGCAAAAGCAAATAACAGGATAAATATGATTGATAATGTAAGAAGAGAAGTAAATAACCCTTTCCTCTGCCGCTCTTTAAGATAGAGCCACCAGTACCAGAAAAACAGCCCGGTAAAAACCAGGCCTGAAACGATAATAAAAATCAGGACGTAAAGGAAGGGCGGGTTCAAACGGATTAGGCCGATGAAGCCGTGGCCGCTCAAAGCCCAACTAATGAAGCCAAAGACAAAGATAATTGCTAAAATACTTAAAGGAAAAATGATTTTTTTAATATTTGTCGATTTGTTCATGTTGAAAGGATTTTAACACACGCCGGTATCACCTTCAATTTCCCATTATCATTGCGAGCCCAATAAGATATTACCTTTACTCCTTTCTTCCACTTTACCCTCTCCCCTGGTGGGAGAGGGAGACAGGGTGAAGGGAATGTAATCAGGCCGAAAGGCGTGGCAATCTCAAACTTGGTTTAAGGCTGATGATTTAGATTCTCACATCGCCCCCGATTGAATCGGGGCTCCTCAGAATGACAATGGGGAAAAGTTAGTATTTCTCTTATCATCACCTCTCTAATAGTGCTATAATTTTGTAGCTTAAAAAATATGAAAAAAGAACCGAAAAAAGGTGAATTCATCCCGGGACTGGAACTCGCTGAAGGCTTTTACAGCGAGGCAGTAAAGCCTGTTCTTTTAAAAGATTTTCCGGACCTGAAATACTCTGCGGCGCTCATCGGCCAGGGGTCGGAAGTGCTGGGGTTCGATACGGAAATGTCCACCGACCATCACTGGGGCCCGCGCGTGATACTTTTTCTTACGCCAGTTGATTTAAAGACGAAAGAAGCAAATATAAAGGCGATTCTTAGCCGGAAATTGCCCCATAGCTACCGGGGATATGCCACTAATTTCTCGCAGCCCGACCCTGACGATAACGGGACGAAAATCATGCGGGAGGCAAGTTCCGGGGAAGTCAACCACCGCGTGGAGTTGTCCACGATAGCGGGCTTTTTCAAATCCTACTTGGGCGTGGATATCGATAAAAAGATGGATATCATAGACTGGCTGACCCTGCCGCAGCAGAAATTACGCTCCATCGTTGCCGGAAAAATCTTCCACGATGACTTGGGGCTGGGAAAAATAAGGGAAAAGCATGCCTGGTACCCGCATGATGTCTGGCTTCTATCTGGCAAAAAATCGGGCAGGAAGAGCATTTAACGGGTAGGGCAGGGGCGGCCGGGGATGAAATCGGCTCTGCCGTCATCGCATCAAGGATTGTCCGGGATGTAATGAGGCTGGCTTTATTGATGGAAAAAGAATACCCGCCTTACGCCAAGTGGCTGAGCACCGCTTTTGGCCGGTTAAAGTCCGCTAAAAAACTCGCGCCGGTGCTGGAAAACATCTTGCACGGAAAAACCTGGCAGGAAAGAGATAAATACCTTGCCGCCGCTTATGCGATTCTGGCAGACATGCATAACGCCCTTGATATTACCGCGCCGCTCCCGGCCAAACCCACGAAATTTTTCGGGCGGCCCTTCACGATTATTAAAGGGGGAAATTTTGCGTCCGCGATACTTGAGAAAATTACCGACCCGCAAATCAACGATATTCTAAAGCGCAGCCCCATCGGTAGTATTGATGTATTCAGCGACAATACGGATATGCTGGAAGACCCGGAGTTCAGGACTGCCATAAGGAAGATTTACGATTAACAAACTGTAAATACCCTAATCCCCACCCACGTCATCCTCGCAAAAGCGGGGATCCAACATGAAAAAGCTATGATTCTTGGGTATTAAAAATGGATTCCCGATCGGGTCGGGAATGACAAGTTCTAAAATATCGGTATGTTCTCTTTTATTTTTGTTTCGGGTTTCGGATTTCGTGTTTCGAGTTTTCCCCCGCCTGTGACTTATGTCGCTGAGTCTACCTGACATCTATCTGTACACTTAAAACAGAAGAATAAGTGAGAGGTAACCCATGACCTTAAAATCAGGGAAAAAGATAAAGAAGATTGACAGCGGTGCCCGCTGCATCACCTGTGATAAATCATGCAGCATGTCCGGACTGTGTATGAAGCGTTGGCCGGAGTTCGATATTCCTAAAGAGCAAGGGGGCAGAAAATGACGGCAAAAACATTAAGAAAAGTAGTAAAGATAAATGAGGACCTTTGCACCGGCTGCGGTGAATGTATTATCGCCTGTGCCGAAGGGGCTCTAAAAATTATCGACGGGAAAGCGAAGCTTGTCAGCGAGAAGTATTGCGACGGCCTCGGCAACTGCCTTAAGTGTCCTCAGGGCGCCATAACCATCGAAGAGCGGGAGGCGGAACAATTTGATGAAGATGCCACCAGGCTGCACCTGGAAGAAAACATTGACGACTCTCCCGGCCGGGGCTGCCCCGGTACGGCGGTAAAGAAACTCGAAAAAGTCGCCCCGAAGAAAGCTAAAACAGTCGAAGAAAAAGAACCGGCAACGGAATCCAGGTTAACCAACTGGCCGGTGCAATTAACGCTCGTCCCGCCCACCGCTCCCTTCCTTAAAAACGCCGATGTGATACTGGCGGCGGACTGCGTGCCGTTTGCCCAGCCTGATTTTCAGCAGCAATTTTTGAAAGAAAATACCGCCCTGCTGGTTGCCTGCCCCAAGCTTGATGACTTTGAGGCGCACCAGCAAAAGCTTAACCAGATATTAAAACAGGCGGGAATCAAGAGCCTCACCGTAGTGCACATGGAAGTGCCGTGCTGTTCCGGACTGGTCTACATGGCCAAACAGGCGATGCTGGCTGCGGGCAATATCGTACCTTTCCGGGACGTGACGATAAGCATTAGAGGGGAGAGGATAGCGGGATAGAAAATCTCCCCTGGCCCCTCTTTTTCCAAGAAGGGAAGATTGAATATAACCAGAGAGAATGAAGGATTTGGCGATTCATCCTCTCCCTTTACTAAAGGGAGAGTGAGAGAGGGATTTAACTTACCAGCCTCTTCCCCAGCTCAAATGCCTGTGTCAGATATTCGGGGTGTTCTTTGATTTCACCCTTTTTATCCACGCTGCGGATTAAAAGCTCCTCTTTTTTTTCAGCGTTAATAGCTTTGAAGAAATAGTTGATGGTCAGCTTCGGCCCTTCGAAGAGATTGGCGCCCTTCGTCGCCCCCACCGCGATAAAAGCCCCCCGCTTGACCGGGATATCCAGGTTTTTCAAAAAGTATTTTCTCGCCCAGAGCGCCTGGCAGCGGCTGATAAAAGCCATCAGTTGCGCGCTGACGGTATAGAAAAAGATGGGCGTGGCGATGATAATAGCGTCCGCGGCGAGAATCTTGTCGTAAAGCCCGGTCATATCATCTTTAAGCGGGCAGGTGCCGTCTTCGAGGCAGTGATAGATTTCCTTGCAGGCGGTAATCTTCAGCCGGTCAACATTGATTTTTTCCGTCTCGGCGCCGGCGCTTTGCGCGCCTTTCAGCGCCTCATCCAGCAGGAGGTCGGTATTGCCCCTGATGCGGGGGCTCCCCATGACGCCTAAAACTTTCAAGGTGCGTCCTTCTAGTGGGTATCACACCACATCTTGCCGTCTTGTGCGTAGCAGTCCGTTTTCATTTCCACGATATCGATATGGACGGCAGAGGTGGGGCAGCCGATGTTCTTGGCGATGGCGGCGGTGACGTCCTTGACCATACCGCGTTTTTGTTCCAGCGTCCTGCCTTCGATGATTTTTACGGTAACCAGCGGCATATTAAACTCCTTAAATATTTTCCCGTTAAAGCTAAGGGACTTGAATACGGGGCTATCCTTAAAAGCCCCATAATAAATACTGATTTTAACCGGGAGGTTTTATTTTACGCGGACCATTTTTCCGCATAATTACCGGCGATGGGATATTTGAATTTCCCGCCCTGGGACGCTTTTATCATCAGGATAATCCAAGAGATAAACCAAATGATTAACATTACCGGTCTAATAAAATACCAACCAAAATAAGGTATCCACTCGAATGCAGCTGTGAAAACGGAAATGGTTCCAAAAACCAGGATAGACTGGATGGCATGAAACTTTATAGTCTTGTTGTTAGGTTCGATGATGAGGAAGATTATACCCGTAATCCACCACCCAAGATAACACAATAATGAGGCTATATTTTCCTGCAGTCCGGTAGAGGTTGGTGACGAATTAGTCATTTTTCATACCTCCCTGGATACTATTTGCCTTTAGAATATAACAGTAATGAGGAGGTGTCAAGAAATTTCCGGGGTTAAGGATAACATCCGTAACAACTAGAAGCGCTTTATTTTCATGACTACCGCCAGGACGATTAACAGCGACAGCATGACGATGGCCAGCAGCCCGCCGATAAAATAAAGCATCCAGGCAGGAATGTCCGCCAGTTGGCTGACAGTTGCAGCGGGCGGGACGGTCGGAGGCGCGGAAGCGGTCGGAAGCGCTGCCGGCGATGGGGATGGCGAAGGCCGGGGGACATTATTTGGTGTCGTCGTTACTTTTTCCTGGTTGTCGAGCAGGTGTACATCAGGCATTTTGTCCGATTTTTCCGTGAGGGCAGCCGGCCGCTCCAGGGTCATAAAGACCCCGGTGGAACTCCAGCCGCTGTGTGTGCTGGCGGTAACCGCTCTTACTTTCCAGTAATAAGTTGTCTGGTAGTCCAAATTTGTATCACATTCCCAGACATTCGAATTAAGAACATAATCGCCTATCTTGATGACTACCGGGTTATTAAAGTCGGTATCAGTGGCGACGAGCAATTCGTAAGAAGAAGCCCCGATAACCGCTGTCCATTGAAAGACCGGTTTAAGAGCTACACCGGTATCACCGGCAGTCGGGCTTTCCGGCTTTAATTCCACCACCTGGGTATCCAGGCTCGTGGTAAAAGATCTTGTCGCCGACCACGGGCTTAAAGCCGGGGCGCTGGCTCTGACGCGCCAGTAATAAACGGTTGCCGGGTCAAGCGCCGGCAGGCGTACGGCATTGCCGGTGACCGTACCCTGCAGCCCGGTGGGAATGGAAGAGAAATCTTTAGTATCGGTACATTGCCAGGTATAATCCGTCGCGCCGGTCATCGTTTCCCAGCTGATGGTAACGTCTTTAACGACATGGTTCACCAGATTGCCGGTGCCTGAGGCAGTGTCTACCGGCCGGTCCGGGACAACCGGTGTTGTTAGTGTATCGTTGTATGTCATCAGCTTGCCGTTCGCCGAGTCAATCGCCCAGATACGGTTGCCCGTTTGGCAGATACCAACTAATGTGGCGCCGGCGCTCAAGCCGTTAGTGACGGCTTCAAAAACTGGGGTGCGCGCCCGGGGGTCGAGGCACCGCTCCAGGCCGCCATCGGTTTGAGAATTAACGCCGTATAAAATGCCGCTGCCGGAAACCGCAATGCTATCGATAGTCGAGCCGGAAGGCAGCGTACTGTTGAGGCTTACCCAACCCGCATCATCGGCTGTGTCCAGGCGGTAAAAACCGGCGTCAGCGTTATCCCCGGCAACGTAAATCGTCCGGTTTTCCTTATAGGCAGGGTCGAATGCAACGTGTACCGTACCTGAATTTGTTATAATTGTCCCATCGGCGGGGAGGGGAGAAAAAGAAGCGCCGCCGTCCACCGACCGGTAAACTCCGCCGGCGCTGTTACCGATGATAATGGTGCCGTCGTCCAGAAAATCCGGGGATAACATTAAAGAATGTATCGACTGGCTGCCGGCCGGCACACCGGGTGAAAAAGTAAAACCGCGGTTGTTCGTCCGGTAGACCATGCCGTGAACACCGTTATAACTGCTGATAAGCAGGTCATTTTCATCGATGACCGCCATGGCATCTATCGGGAACGGCGCACCGGCGGTACGGTCGCGGGTAAAGCGGGACCGGAAGCTCTGGCCGTTATCGTCCGACGACCAGATAACCGGATTTCCGCCGCTTTCTCCGCAAGCGAATATCGTTTGACCGCCCGCCCCGTAATCCGGAGGAAGCCCGATATGGTCGATGATGTCTACCGCCGGGTTGGCCCTTGAAAGGATTCTTTCCCAATATGACCCTGCGTTTGCGGTGCGCCAGAGCTCTTTCGAGCCTGCCCCGGAGGTTATCATAAACAGGGTATTATCCAGGCTGTATGACGGTGAGCCGGCAATTTCTATAAGCATATCGATAGAGGTATCTATCAGGCTGATCTGATTCCAGGTGCTGCCGGCGTCCCGGCTGATGGAAAAAGCGCTGCCGGTCCCCGTCGTGGCGGCATATATCACTCCGTTAGCGTTAAAGTCCGGCGAAAATTGGATGCCGTTAATCCCGTTGCCGGTGGGCGATTTCAAACTTTTTTTCCAGGAATTGCCGCCATCGGTACTGGTATATACCCGGCTGTCATTGGCCGCCCCGGCGGTAAGTAAGACTGACCCGCTTTCGCCCCGCGCTGCCAGTGTGTGTATATCGATAACTCCTTGCGAACCGCTGATATTAAGGTCCTGGGCGGTAGAGGCAGAAGGCGCGTTCAAGCAGGTTATTTTAAAGACGTCTCCGAGGCCGGCGCCGGTATCGATACCGACATAAAAGAAGCCGGGCGTGTCTGCCGCCGCGGTATAATCATCCGGAAAAGCGATAGCAGCCGAACGCCCGATGGCCACGGCGGCCGGGTTTCCGGTATTATCACGGAATAGCTGTGCCGGGCCGATAAAAGCGTTCCATCCGGAAGTGCCGGTGCGGTTAAAAACATAAGAGTTCGTTTCATCCGTCGCCACGGCGATAATCTGCTGGTCGTTTGTATATCCGGGCGAGAAAGCCACCCGGTAAACATCATAATTCCCGATGCCGGCATCCACCCAGGCCGGGACGGTAGCCGATTCATCATAAAGATAGACCCCGCCCCACTCCCCGCTATCGGCATCGCGGGTGCTGGCAGCAATAATGCTGCCGTTCAGCCAGCCTGCTGCTATCGAGGTAATTTCTTTACGGCTCATACCGGCTCCGCCGGGAACCGGCAACTGGATAAAACTGGTCCCGCCGTCCGCCGAACGGTATACCGTCGTATTCGTGGTGTAATAAAGGATACCGGGATTTTGTGGAGAAACGGCAATGCCGATAATTAAATTCTGGACCTGCCCCACGGACGACCATGTGATGCCGCCGTCGCTAGACTTTAAGAGCGTATAGTCAAGCCCGGCGCCGCAGGCATAAAGTGTGCCGTCGGATGCCATCGTCAGGCACTGGATATCGGAACCCGGGGCCAGCGCCCAGCCGCCCATCTCGCCGGTAGTTGGTGTATTAACTTTCACCCAGCGCGATGCGGTGTCAGACGCGACCGCAGGCAGTGCAATTCCCGGAGTACTAACGAATAAATAAGTGACGAATGATGCAATTATTAAGAAAATAACAAGACATATATATTTGTGATTATGTGCGTTTAACACAAGGCGCATTGTACTAGGGAAATACCTGGATTGTCAAGTTACCGCCGTCTGGCCGCCTTCCGTCTTCTTGACGCGGTTCCCGCCAACCCAGCTGTATTTGCATCATCCCGATAGGATAATTACCTTTGATATTATTAAAGACATATTAGTTATATGATATAATCTGGATTGAAAACGCTCTGCTGGGAGTATTATGAACATCAAAATAAAAGAAATGAGCCTCGAAGAGTTAAAGGCTTTCATTAATGAAGCTGTGGATTCAAGAATTGAAGAGCGCCTTGGCGACCCTGACATTGGGCTTGAAATAAAACCGGAAGTAATTGAGGCGATAAGAAAATCCCGTAAAAGTAAAGTGACTCTAAACGCTGAAGAAGTAGCCAAACGGTTAGGTCTTAACTGGTAATGAAGTATAGCGTTGCTTTCAGCCGCGAAGCCGCCGCAGGTTTAAGCCGGCTGGATAAGCAAATTGCCCAACGGGTTTTAGACAGGATTAAGTAGTTAAGCCTGCATATTCAAGATGTGAACCATAAATCCTTATCCGGTCATCTCAAAGGTGCGTTCAAGTTGCGTGTGGGTGATTACCGTGTTGTTTATGAGCTTAAACATAAAGAGGAAAAGTTGACCGTTCGTTTTATTGCCCACCGCTCCTAAGTATATCATCTTAAATAAACTAAGGTCTTTCTTTAGTTAAATATAGCAACAGTTCATCATCCACAAAAACACTGGTGCCGGGCGGTACGGGTTTATTGTTATAAGTCATACCTCGCCCGTCCAAAACATAACCGCGTTTTGTATACATGTGCTGGGCGGGACCGTAGTCCGCATATAAGCCCACACCGATTCCTGCCATCGAAGACCGCTCGAAAATTCCTTTTTCCGCTTCATCCATTAACGCGGTGGCAATACCCTTTCGGCGGTATTCCGGCAAAACTCGCAGGTCTTTAATTTCAGGAATATTCCTTTCTGCAAATGGCGGGTATTCCGAGTGCCAGATAATATAAAGAAATCCGGCGATTTTTTCTCTATAACGGGCTAATAGAAATACAATATCACCTTTTTCCTGTACGGAAAGCATTTTTTGAAAATGTGAGAGCGGGGTTTGCCAAACCGTATGGAGAAAGGCATCAGCAAGAGCAGGAATGTCTTTAGCTTCCAGCGTTGCGATGGAAACTGCCATTTTATTTTTCTATTGCCAGCTTCTTTATCGTTTCCGCAATATCTGAAGTCTTTGTTCCCGGCCCGAAAACGGCTTTGATGCCCATTTTCTCCAGCGCCGGGATATCCTCTTCCGGGATAATGCCCCCCGCCACCACCCTGACTTTGTCCATGCCCTTCGTTTTTATCCCCGCCATCACGTCCCCGAAAAGCTCCAGGTGCGCGCCGGAAAGGCAGCTTAACCCGATGATATCCACATCTTCCTGGAGGGCGGCCTGGACAATCATTTCCGGCGTCTGGCGGATGCCGGTGTAAATAACTTCCATGCCGGCGTCCCGTAAAGCGCGGGCCACCACTTTGGCGCCGCGGTTATGACCGTCCAGCCCCGGCTTGGCGATTAAAACCCTGATCTTTTTATGGGCCATAATTAAAGTTCCAAACACACAAAATTTGTCATTCCCGACCCGATCGGGAATCCATTAACGAGCTCAATCCTTCTTTGCCTGTTATAAGTGGATCCCCGCTGGAGTTTATCACGATAGATTCAGGGCGAGGATAACAAACTATTTGGTTATTGTATCTTGTATCCTGGTTATTGTCCAGAGCATTATTTTCTGTCTTTCTCGATGAAATTGTTAAAGAACCGGGCATTCGGCGCCGGCTTTTTATCTTTCTTTTCTTTCGGCTCGATAAGCTCGATAAGCACGCCGTTAACGGATTTAGGATGCAGGAAGCCGATTTGACCCGCCACCCCCGGCCTCCCCTCTTTATCGATAAGCTGGAAGCCTTTCTGCTCCATTTCTTTCAATTCGCTATTGACGTTTTCCACTTCCATCGCGATATGGTGCAGACCCTCGCCGCGCTTTTCCAGGAATTTAGCCACGGTGCTGTCCTGCCCCAGCGGCTCGAGGAGGTCGATTTCTACTTCATCGCCGATTTTAAAGACGGCTTCGGTCACTTTCTGACAGGGCGCGGCATGGACTTCCGCTTTAATACCGAGCAGTTTTTCAAATACGGCGATGCTTTCAGTTAAATTATTGACCGCTATCCCGATGTGATGGACTCTCTTTATCATGGTATTTCTCCAGGTATAGCTTTCAGCTATCAGCATTCAGCTTTAAGTAGTACTTCTTTTTATATTTCTTCGTCCCTTTTCCCGTCTCTCCCTTTTGTAAAGAGCCTGCCCCGTACCGCGATACGGGGGAGATTAAGAGGGTTTTTTAACAATCAATCCTCTCCCCTCGCGGGAGAGGATTAAGCCTGCCCTGTACTTGATACGGGGTGAGGGGGAATCGGAGTAAGTATAAAATACTGATACCAGGTACGAAACAGAAAGAGAATACACAATGGCTAATCCTATAAGATTTAAGTTTTAATTTGGTTATTGTATCTTGGTGTTTGGTTATTCCCTTTTTCCCTTCGCCATATTCTACACGTCACACAGGCGGGGTGCAAGTATCTGGACGTCAACGGTCTCGCCGCTTTGCAGGGCCAGTTTGCCTTCTGGCTTGCAGATAAGGCTGTTGGCGCTGGCGATGGCCTGCAGCCGGCTGCGGTGCTTATAAAGCCTTACGCGGTATTTGCCCGCCTTATCGCGCTCGAGTTCGGCGTCCTTGAATTCCGTCCAGGCAGGGTGGCGGCCTTTGATGTCTTCCATCAGAACGGCGGAAACCGTTTGCAGCGGGTGGTCATTGTCCCCGCTGATGCGTAAGACCCCGGGGAGGGCAAGCTGGATAAAAGCCATCTCGTTGCTGGCCGGCCCGCCGGGCAGGCAAAAGACTGGTTTGCCTTCCCATAGCCCGAAGGCGATACCTTTGCCCGGCCCCATGCGCACGTGATGGAAAAGCTCGCGCCAGCCGAGCTTGTTTAAAACGCCGATAACCAGGTCGCGCTCGCTGCCCCACGCCCCGCCGCTGGTGAGAATAACATCGGCGGTTTTAAGATATTTCTTCAGCCCGTGTTTTATCTCTGCTTCGCTGTCCTGTACGACCGAAGCGACGCAGGAAATACCGAAGGACGAAAGCCAGGCCTCCATGGTCACGAGATTGCTGGCGTAAAGCTGGCCGGGGTTAAGCTGCTCGCCGGGGGCGACCACTTCATCCCCCACGCCGATGATAGCGAGTTTGGGCCGGCGGTAAACGGCAACTTTATGTACGCCCGCCGCCGCTGCCAGCCCCAGGTAGCCGGGCAAAAACTTTTCTCCCCGCTTCACGATTACCTGGCCGGCGTTGACTTCCCGTCCCGCGTTCATGATGTTGCGGCCCTTGGCGGCATCCGCTTTGACGAGAATTTCATCTCCAGGGGCTTCTTCCGTAAACTCGATGGAAACGACGGCTTCCGCACCCGGGGGAATACGGCCGCCGGAACAGATTTTGACGGCGCAGCCCTTTGTTACTTTTCCTTCAATCTTCGGGCCGGCAAAGACGGAGCCGGTCACTTTCAGACACACCGGGTTGCTCGCCGAGGCTTTCGCGATATCACCCGATTTCACGGCGTAACCGTCTTTCAGCGAGACATCGGCGGAGGGATAGCTTTCCGCGGCGGTTATATTCCTGGCGGCTACTCGGCCGGAGCTTACCGCCAGGGGCAGCTCTTCCACACCCACCGTTTTTACATTGGCGCTGATGAGGTTGAAGGCTTCCTGGTAGCCGACATAGTCCGCGCCTTCATCGATTTCTTCCGGGTTTTTTTCAAAATCCACCATGTATACAGCCTCGGTTAAAGTATATATGGTGTGACGAGGCAAAATCAAAAATTATAGGGTTGTCATTGCGGGCCATCAGGTTAAATAATCAAGATACAAGATACAATAACCGAACCAGACTGTAGAAAAAGCCACTTTCACCTTTGTCATGCTGGAGTTCCCCCGAACCTTTAGCCCTCGAGCGTAGCGAAGGGGAAGCATCTGGTGGGGAGATAATTCCTATCCTATAATATTTTTTCGGCAATCTCCAAACGTTTGGAATTTGTATCTTGGTTATTGGTTATTCGTTAGCGGCGTGGCAATCTCAATGACTAACTTAAATGGATGTTGAACGATATAGCCGGATTTCTCAAGGAGACCACAAGTTTTAACCTTTAAGCTGTAGCTTTGAACCCGTACCGTGATATGAGGTGAGGGGTAATCTTTAACTTTTGAGCTTTGAGTTAATATTCTAGACATCCCTTCAGTGACAGTTTATAATTTCACTATCTATGGACACCGGGATAAAACTGCAGGTCTTAATCTCACGGAAAGAAATCGAGACCACTGTCAAGCGGCTGGCGGCGGAAATCACGCGGGACTACCGGGACAAAAATCCGGTTATGCTGGGGGTCCTCAAAGGGTCTTTTATTTTCATGGCCGACCTGGTGCGTAAGCTGGACTTTCCACTGCAGATTGAGTTTATCCGCTGTTACAGCTACGGCGGCGGGCAGATAAGCTCGGGAAGCGTTAAAGTAACGCATGAGCCGGAAGGCAGTATCGAAGGCCGGCATATCCTCGTGGTCGAGGATATCGTGGATACCGGCATCACCTGTGTGTTTGTAAAGGAATACCTGGCAAAGAAAAAGCCCGCGTCCGTCAAACTTTGCGCTTTAATGGATAAACCGTCCCGGCGGCGGGTGCCGCTGGACATAGACTATAAAGGGCTCGATGTGCCGGACAAATTCCTGGTGGGGTACGGGTTGGACTTTGATGAAAAATACCGCAACCTGCCGGATATTTGCTACCTGGAGGTTGCTGAAAAATTATAGAAAATTCCCCTTCCCGTCTCCTCGCCCCTCCGCGGGAGAGGATTAAGGTGAGGGGGAACACTGGCTTTTCCAGCGGTCTGGAGGGGCAAATGGCTGACGATATCAGCGATATCAGGCAATATTACGAAGGCAGCGTTGGAAAAGAAGACGGGAAAAGACGGCGGATGTGGCTGGACCTGTTATTCTCCATCAGTACCCGGCCGTCTATCGTCGGAGCGTCCAACCATATCCTGTATGTGGGTAAAAAGAAGGACAATAATTGAAAAAACTCCTTTTATTCGATATCGATGGGACTTTACTTCGGGCGGAAGGGGCTACCCATAAAGCTATCACGCGGACGTTTCAGGGACTTTTCGGGACGGAAAAAATCATGGATGTCCGCAGCTTGATCGGCGCCACGGACCGGGGAATTTTTAAAGACGCCGCCGGTAAACTTCTCGGCAGGCAATTATCCGCCGCGGAAATGAAAGCGGTGGAAAAACTTTATCTTGAGCTTCTCCCCGGGGAACTGGCCGGTGCCAAATTTCACGTTAAGCCGGGCATTAAGGAACTGCTCCCGCTTCTTGACGCTAAAAAAGATATTATCATGGGACTTGAAACCGGTAACCTGGAAAAAGCCGCTTATATTAAACTGAAACAGGGCGGACTTGATTGTTACTTTAAATTCGGCGGATTCGGGTCGGATAGCGAAAGCCGCCCCGAGCTCGTGCGTAAAGCCATGGAAAGAGCGCAGCAAAAAAGCGCGGAAAAGATAAAGCCGGAAAACACTTTTATCATCGGCGATGCGCCCAACGATATCAAGGCCGGAAAAGAAGTGGGAATCGTGACCATCGCCGTCGGTACCGGGCTGCTCCCCAGGGAAGAAGTGTTGGCGGCCGGACCGGACTATTTCCTGGAAGACTTGAGCGATATTCCGGTGTTCTTGAAAATTATCGGGTTTGGCAGGGATGAAAAGGCAAAATAAAGGTCAAAAACTTTTATCCGTCGCCAGGGGCGAGTCCCCCGCTGACCTTGTCCTTGCCGGCGGGCGGGTCATCAATGTCTTTAACGGCGAGATTGAGCGGGTAAATGTCGCGGTTTATCACGGGAAAATCGCCGGGGTCGGGGACTACCGCGAAGCAAAAGAAATCATCGATTTACACGGCAATTACATCGCGCCGGGACTCATTAACGGCCATGTCCACTTGGAAAGCTCGATGCTGGATGCGGGGCAGTACGCCCGCGCCATCGTGCCGCACGGGACTTCCGCCATCGTTACGGACTTACACGAGATTGCCAATGTCTGCGGCATCGCCGGCATCAAATATATCCTGGATAATGCCCGGCGTTTGCCTTTCGCTTTGTTTTTGATGGCGCCTTCCTGTGTTCCGGCGACTAATTTAGAGACCTCCGGGGCGGCTTTAGGCCCGGACGATATTAAAAAAATTTTAAGATTTAAAGAGTGCATCGGCCTGGGCGAGGTTATGGACTATCCTGCTGTTCTTTCCGGCGATGCTGATATGCTGGCAAAAATCGCCGCGGCAAAAGGGAAAGCGGTGGACGGCCACGCCCCTGGTTTATCCGGGAAAGACCTTGATGTTTACATCGGCGCTGGCATCAAATCCGACCATGAAAGCATTACCCTGGCGGAGGCGGCGGAAAAGCTTAAGCGTGGGATGTATATCATGATAAGGGAAGGTTCGACGGAAAAGAACCTGGAAGCCCTGCTGCCGCTGGTGACGGATAAAACCTACCCGCGCTGTTTCTTTGTCACTGACGACCGCCATGCCGAGGATATTTTACTTGACGGCGATATCGATGCCGTGGTCCGTAAAGCCATCCGCCTCGGCTTCGACCCGGTGCGCGCCATACAATTGGCGACCATCAACACCGCCAATTACTTCCGGCTGGAGGGGCTGGGGGCAATCGCACCCGGTTATGATGCCAATCTTATCGTCCTGGAAAACCTGAAAGACCTGGAAATAGAAAGCGTTTATTACCGCGGTAATATAGTAGCAAAGAACGGGAAACCTTTATTTACCTTACCCGGACCTGCTGCCGGGCGGCTTGATCATACGTTCAATATAAAACATTTTTCGGTAAATTCATTGAAATTGAAAGCCAAAAACGGCGAAGCTTTAGTCATAGAAATGGTGCCGGGGCAAATCATTACCCGCAAGAAGCGGGAAAAAGTTACCGTTCAGGATGGAGTCATATTAACGGACATTATGCGGGATATTCTTAAAGCCGCCGTTATCGAGCGGCACCATGCGACCGGGAATATAGGAATCGGGCTGGTAAGCGGCTTCGGCCTGAAACAGGGCGCCCTGGCTTCCTCCATCGCCCACGATTCCCATAACATCGTCGCCGTCGGTACCAATGATGACGATATTTATGCGGCCGTGAAAGAAATTGAAAGGACGCAGGGCGGTATCGTTATTGCGGCGGGGGGCAGAGCGCTGGATAGCCTCCCCACCCCGATTGCCGGCCTGCTCTCGAAGGAGCCGGTAGAAAAGGTCGTTGCCGGGCTTGACCGGCTGCAAAGTAGAGCTAAAGAATTGGGTTGTACTTTACCGGAGCCCTTCGCGGCGCTTTCTTTCCTGGCTTTGCCGGTTATCCCGGAACTGCGCCTCACCGACCTCGGGTTAGTGGATGTCAATGGGTTTAAAATCATCAGTTAAGTCAGAAAGTAAAAGATTATCATACTAGGGAATTTCACAGGACCAAAATAAATCAAATCTATTAGTTTGTCATTCCCGATCCAATCGGGAATCCATCAATGAATTTAATAATTCTTTGCCTTTTAGAAGTGGACCTCGGCTGGAGTCTATACTGAGTGAAGCGAGTGTACGGGAATGACAAATATCTTTTATTTTTAAGATGTGTTTTTGTCCGCCTGAGGCGGATGAGATTTAATTTTTGATTTAACTTTGTGATTTAGTGTATCTTGTTTATAGCTTTCGTTTTTGAATTTTAGCTATAACACGGAGTAACATATCATGCGCCATTCTTCAATTGCCCCTGTTTTTGAAAACCGTTATGATGCCGGTCAAAAGCTGGCGGAAAAGCTGACGGAATTCAGCAGGAGCTCGCCGGTCGTGCTGGCGATACCCAACGGCGGCGCCGCCGTGGCTTTAGGAGTAGCGCTGGCGGTCGGGGCGGATTTCGACCTCGTTATTTCACGGAAAATACCGCTGCCGCTAAGCCCGGAAGGTGGTTTCGGGTCTGTGACCGATGACGGCACCATTATTCTCGATGAAGCCATGATAAAACACGCCGGTCTCACGCGGCAGCAGATAGATTATCAGGTCAACCAGGTCAGGGCAAATATCAAGCAGCGCAGCCTGCTTTATCACCGGGATCGGCGGCCGCTTTCCGTGGCTAACCGCACGGTGATTATCGTGGACGATGGTTTTGCCTCCGGCTACACGATGAAAGCCGCCATTGCTTCCCTCCGCAAGCGCCGGCCTGCCAAAATTATCGCCGCGGTACCGGTGGGACCGGAGAGGGTCGTTAATGAAATGCGGACCGTCGCGGACCGGGTGGTCACATGTGTGGTCGGTACAAACCCGGAATTTTATGTGGCGGACTATTACCGCACCTGGTATGATACGACTGATAATGAAGTGCTGACCTGCCTGAAAGAGTTCACCATCAGGCGCGGCGGCGGCAAGTTAAAACTGCCGGAGAGAAAACCGGAAGATTTTTAAACTAAAAACTTTCTTGTTAAGATTTTTTAAGGATTGATAATCTTTCTGGTTATAATGTGTAATGCTTGTCGTAGAGGATACATCGTTCCCCCTTGTCAAAGGGGAAGCCGAAGAGGATTTAGGGTGGGGTAGCTAACCGCCAATAGCCAACCGCTATTCGCTAACCCCTTTTAGCTAAACTATGGACATCCCGCCGTCCACCCCGAGCACCTGCCCGGTAATGTAGCGGGCTTCATCGGAGGCTAAAAAAGCCGCCGCTTCAGCCACGTCCCGCGGCAGCCCGGCGCTGTGCAGCGGAATATTATCCATGTAGGCCTGTCTCGTCTTTTCATCGAGCTTTTCCGTCATTTTCGTCTCGATAAAGCCGGGGGCGATGGCGTTGGCGGTAATGCCGCGCGAACCCACCTCTTTAGCGATTGATTTTGTCAGGCCGATAACACCGGCTTTAGCGGCGGAATAGTTGGCCTGCCCGGCATTGCCCATAATGCCTACCACGCTGGCGATACTGATAATTCTTCCCCAGCGCTGTTTCATCATGTAGCGGATAACGGCGCGGGAGCAGTAAAATGCGCTCTTGAGGTCGATATTGAGAACGGTCTCCCATTCTTCATCGGACATACGCATTAAAAGCTGGTCTCTGGTCACACCGGCATTATTAACGAGAATATCGATACGCAGCCATTCGGCAGCAACCTGGTCAATCATTTTGTTGACTTCAGCGGCGGAACTGACATCGGCGGTAATCGCGAGGGCTTTACGGTTGAGGGCGCGGATTTCGTTGGCGGTGCCTTCGAGGTCGTTCAACGCGGCGGGGATATCATTGACGACGATGTCTGCGCCGTATTCCGCCAGTTTTAAAGCGATGGCTTTCCCGATGCCGCGCGCGCTCCCGGTGACGATGGCTACTTTATTCGTGAGGTTCATGAATCACCTCCGCACTTTTTCATTGTCATTCTGAGTGAAACGAAGAATATTGGAGCAGGGAGGAGAAAATCCTTTCTTCTCCGGTATCCTTCACTTCGTTCAGGATGACAGCCCTTTGATGGCATTCAAATCCCCAAGATTCAGGGTAACCGTTTCTTTACTGATGCGCTTGACCAGCCCCGCCAGCACCCTCCCCGGCCCGATTTCGATAATCGTTGTCACGCCCTGCTTGACCATGTACTCGATGGTACGTATCCATTGCACCGGGCTGGTAAGCTGTTTTTTAAGCTCGTTTTTGATATCTTCCGGCGCTGCCAGCGGTAAAGCCGTCACGTTGCCGATGACCGGAATGGCGGGTTTGTTAAAAGAAGTTGCGTCGATATATTTCGTCATGCCTTCAACGGCGGGCTGCATCAGTCGGGAATGAAAAGCGCCGCTGACCTGCAGCGGGATGGCGCGGCTGGCCCCGGCGGCGGTCGCCATTTCCATCGCTTTCTTGATGTTTTCGGATGCTCCGCTGATGACTATCTGCCCCGGGGAGTTGATATTGGCCATCACGGTATCCGAGGCTTTGCAGATTTCGGCCAGTTTGGCTTCATCCAGTCCCATGATGGCGGACATCGCGCCGGACCGCTTTTGACCGGCTTCATGCATCAGGCGGCCGCGTTCGCGGGCCAGGCGGACGGCCGTTGGAAAATCGAAAACGCCGGCGGCCAGGAGGGCGGTATATTCACCCAGGCTGTGGCCGGCCGTAAAAGACGGCGGGATTAATTTATTCCCGGCCAGTTCCCTCGCCGCCTCGAGGCAGGCGTAGCCGGCGGTAACCAGGGCGGGCTGGGCGTTAATCGTCTGGCGCAGCTCTTCTTCCGGGCCGCTAAAAATCAAATTGGAGATAGAGAACCCCAGCGCCTTATCGGCCTCGTCAAAGACCGCCCTTGCCGATTTTACGCTTTCGTAGAGGTCGTGGCACATGCCCACGGATTGCGAACCCTGGCCGGGAAAGAGCCAGGCTGTTTTTGTCATCTCACTATACCTCCTCCGGGCCTTCGGAAAAGCATAAAGAAAACCCCTCTCGATGCCGTTTTCAAAGAAATCGAAGAAAGGAGTTACCTTTATGCCGGGGGGGCTGAATTACTGGGCGGCGGGTTTCTTGGTCTTTATTTTAATAACTTCACGACCCTGGTAAGTGCCGCAGGTGGGGCAGGCGTGGTGGGGCATAATCTTGCTGTGGCACTGGGGGCATTCCACCAGTGAAGGCGGCGTCTTGGCGATGTGGCTGATGCGCTGCTTGGCGCGCGATATGCTTATTCTACGTTTTGGTAAAGCTCCCATTTTTAACTCCGTTCCGGTTAATCAGGTCTTATTATACCAGAGATTACTTCAAGTCCGCCAGCTTTGACCAGCGGGGGTCTATATCATCGATATGGCAGCCGCATTCGCCCTGGTTCAGGTTTTTGCCGCACTTGGGGCACAACCCGGCGCAATCTTTTTTACAAAGCGCTTTCATCGGCACCGCCAGTAAAGCGTACTGCCGGACCGCTTCCGAAAGGTCGAGGGTATGCTGCTCGTCGATGGTAAAGGAACTGGCCTCTTCCGGCGGCGGCATCGCGACGCCGCTCTGGACGTCCAGGGTCGGGAAAAACTCCTCGTGGAATTTAATTTTCAGCGGGTGCTTGAATTTGCCGAGGCACCGGCTGCAGGTAAGCTCCATTTCCGTATTTAGATTACACCTGACGAGGATGCTGCGCTGGGTGCGGAGCAGGTTGCATCTCCCCTGCACTCTATTCTCTTGTCCCTCGCCGGTTATATCAATAGTTTCATCGATATCATAATCTCGGGTGGAACCGATGGGCTCACGCAGCAGTTGCGATACATTCATATCCATGCCGCCTCACCTCCACTCCTGTAACGGTAACAACTTAATATTATAGGGGATTTGAAGCTATTTTGGCAAGGTGGGGGTGATGAAATACTACCAATCCGCCTCCGGCGGACCAATACTACCAATATCAAATAATAGAAATACCCCTTTTCCCCCCATTTCGTCATTCCGCGCAGGCGGGAATCCAGCAGTGACTTGTTCTATCTAAACTTTATCCGCACTTTTTCTCTTGTTGTCATTGCCAGCCATCAGGTTAAATGACCAATTTCCAAACACCAATAATCAAACGTTTGGAATTTGTATCTTGGTTATTGGTTATTCGTTAGCGGCGTGGCAATCTCTATCTACGCCCGGTCGGATTAAAGCATTAGTAACCCTGTTATAAAAAATAGAGAGAGAATAGCCTGGCGGAGGGGGTGAGTATGCACTCCTATTCCCTTCTCCCTATACCCTATATCCTATACCCTAATCACTATTCCCTATTCCTTAACCATCAAAAACACCCGTTCGTTATTGCTGCATAGCTGTTTACTCCGTTCTTCGTTATAATAATTGACGATGAAAAACAAGGTAATCTTATTAGGGTTATTGTTGATTTTGGTTTCAGGCCTGGTAGCCTGTAATTCAACATCAAACCAGCCCCTGCCCAAATCCATGAAGGGTTATGAGCTTTATTCCTGGCAGGATAGCTGGAAGTGGCATTTCACTTTAATAACGGGCACCGACCGGGATAAAAAGCTGGAAGAAATAATTTCCGGTAAAGACCAGGTCACAAATGACGGCTGGGTTGACCTGCATACCGCGAGCGTAAATGATTTAGAAAATATTATCTCGCGCATTCCCGCAGGTGTTTTCGTGCTCTGGGTAGACGGACATTTTGTTATAAGGCCGGAAAATTCCGGTTTCCAGTTTGAATTACCGCCGCCGCAAATTATTGATGAAATCAAAGCTGTGGCGGTGCAGCATGGGGTAGATTTTAACGTACAGGAATAATGGGCCGGTTGCACCGATGCATTTGACTAACAGAAGTACGTTTGATAATATTTTTCTGGAAACAGAATATTTTCTAGCGCCCTTTTAAGGGCTTAATAGGGAAGCCGGTGAAAGTCCGGCACGGGCCCGCCACTGTAAGTGGGGAGTTACCCGGCAAAATGTCACTGTCGTAAGATGGGAAGACGCCGGGATAGCGAAGAGCCACAAGTCAGGAGACCTGCTAAATAATGCAACGCCCATCCGCGGTTATGATGGGGGTCAACTGAATATATAAAACGTTTGCCCCTGCTTTACCTCGACGGTAGGCAGGGGTTTTTTTATATCAAAAAGGAGGGCTTAACTTGACCAGCTATATTGACGGGGCGATGGTAATCGCGTATATCATCATTATGTTTGCGACGGGAATCCTGATATACCGGAAAGGCAAAAACTACGATGAATATTTAATCGCCGGGCGGAAATTCAATGCTTTCTTTATCGCCATCACGCTGACTTCCATGATTTCCAGTGCTACTTTAGGCGTGGCCGGCCTGGGTTATTCTTTAGGCATGACCGGGGCCTGGTTTTTCATCATGCTGGGAATCGGGGCCTGGATTCTGCTGTTTACCGTGGCCGGCCGACTGCGCGCTCTGGCCCAGTATTCGATTACCGATATTTTCAACATGAGATACGATGCCCGGTCCCGGGTGACCATTTCCATCATCGGCACCCTGGCTTATATCTGCCTCTTGAGCATCGGGTTTGTCGGCGGGGGCCAGGTAATCCAGTCTGTCTTTAATATTCCCCTCTTCCCCGCCATGTTGATAATCGCTGCCCCGTTCATCTTTTATACTGCTCTGGGCGGCATCTGGGCGTCTGCCATTACCAATATTATAAAATTCCTGATATTGGTAGCCGGTGTCATTATCCTTATTCCCGCCGCCATCATTAAAGCCGGGGGTTGGGAAAAGCTTGTGGCGGCCCTGCCGGCCGGTTCGCTCAACCCTTTCGCCTCCGGCGCCTGGATGTTCGTCTGGGCCTTCTTCTGGGTCATGAGTTTGAGTATGTGGGTCGCCGCCGATATTTACCAGCTGCTTTTTTCCGCTAAAAACGTACGCTCCGCCAAAATCGGGCTCGGTTTCGCGGGCTTTTTTATGATAATCATGGGGCTGGCGGCGGCTTTCATCGGCCTGGGGGCGAGCGTTATCTTTCCCAACATCGCCGACCCCGATGCCGCGATGCCAACGTTGGCGGCTACCCTGGCGCCGGGCCTGCGCGGCTTTATCGCTATTGCCATGCTCGGCGGGAGCGCCATCGCCGTCGTCATGTTCCAGATTGTCTCCTCGACATTGCTGGTAAGGGGCATCTGGCCGCAAAAAGAGCTTAAATTAAACCGCATCCGGCTGTTGAGCGCATTAATGGGCGTCATCGGCCTGGTTTTTGCCGGGCTGCTGCCCAATATCATCTCGCTGACGGAACTTACTTTCCGCATCATCATTCCCGCCACTTTTGTACCGGTCATGGCGGCGTTTTACTGGAAACGTGCCAACGCGACCGGGGCATTGGCTTCCTCGCTCTTCGGCGTTGTCTCTTCAGTTTTATGGACTTATCTTGTTTTGCCCCGTCTCTCCGATAATCTTCAACTTATCCTCGAACCGGCTTTTATCGGCGTTGCGGTATCATTTATCTGCCTGGTAACCGGGAGCTATGCGACAAAGCCGCCGCTGCCGGAGAAATGGCAGTTATTCCGGGCAAAATGAAAAACAGCTGTTAACGTGATGTGCAAGGATTTATTCGTAGCGACCTCTTTTCCCCGTATCAAGTACGGGGTAGGCTCTGACCCTCTCTCCATTTACAGAGAGAACAACAGAAAGTGCTGAATCAGCAATATCGGTTGTCTCCCTCCTTGCCAGCGGATTCATCCTGAACTTGTTGAAGGAGAGGGAGATAAAGTAGGTGGGGTCGGTACAAAACCTTGCACACGGGGTTGTTAGATTTGAATCTGCCGGTTGGCGGTTGAGATAAAGCCTACTGTTAAAAAAGTCTATTAATTTATACTAAAGAGCTATAGACAATCGCCCTGAACCGTTTTATCATTTTATAGGTGGAAGGAGATTCCATTTCCCGCTGGCGGTCTGCATTTATGGAACAGGTTTCCGGCCATTTCTTCCTGGAGGTCATATTTGCTTATGAAAAAATTATTTGTGCTGCTTATTTTAGTTCCGCTGCTTGTTTTAGCCGCTTGCGGCAGCACCGGAACGACGACGATTACTACACCCTCTGCAATTACCACGACCACTGCAACCACTACCGTTGCGAGCACTACCACCCCTCCCACCCCTCCCGCCACAACTGCCCCGACAACCACGGTTCCTGCGACAACCAGCACGGCAGCGGCCGCCCCGGCCTCCATTACTACCGGCAGCGCGGCGATTATTACATTCACCAGCGCCGTGCTGAACGGAAGCGTTATTAACACGGTTGTGGGCAGTGTTGACCAGCTGGGCTTTAAGTGGGGAACAAGCTCCGGTCAATACGATTCTTCCTGGTTGGAGAGCGGCGATTTCTTCTCCGGTCAGTTTAACCACCTGGTCAGCGGGTTAACGGAAGGCGTGCTTTATTATTTCCGGAGCGAGATGCACACCGGTAGTGGCTGGCAATATGGTGAGGAACAGAGCTTCAGGACGCTGGAAATACCCACCATCAGCGCCGTCGAGCCTGATTACGGCTTGCTGGGAAATACCCTTGATGTTATGGTCGATGGGTCTGGGTTCAGCGGAGTAACCATGGTAGATTTCGGCGACGGTATTACCGTCAATAATTTCAATGCCTCTGATTACACCCAGATAAAAGTCAATATTTCCATTGGTGCCAATACGACCACCGGCCCCAGGACCGTATCCGTAACCACGCCCATCGGGACCGGAACGCTGGCCGGCGGCTTTACCGTCAAACAGATAAAACTTGTCCCCCGTACCCTTACCTGGAAAGACGCTGATTTCAATACCCTGCTCCACGACCTCACGACGAGCGCGGCCGCCCAGTACGAGATACGCTTCCATGACGGTAACCAGATGACGCTGGTAACCACGCAGGGTTATAACATGGGACTGGAGATTCTAAACAGTAAATTGAGTTTCACTAACGTGCCTCAGCAGGCCTGGGACCTCGTTTTTTCTACCGCCTCCGCCTATATGAGCTACGATAGTGTCAACAAAGTGATAACGATTAATTCATTGCCGGATGTAGTTTTATCGACACTTTTTAACCCGCCGGAAAAGACGACACCGGATTTCAATGCTGAAATTGCCGTGGAAACTCAAATTACGATTACTTACCTTTCACCGGGAGAGGTTTAAATTATTACGGGAGAGTCGGACTCCGGCTGAATATGTCCGGATGATTGATATTCCCCGCGGGAAGGGCTGATAATAATATACCGAGAATAAATAGATTCTATTTTACGGCAACCGCCGGGGAATACCATGAGACAGGACAGAAATAACGGGCAAATATATAAAAACTACAGCGATTGGCTCTTTAACTACGGCCACGCTGTCTGGATACTGGCGCTGTTCTTTGGCTATGGTTGGTACCTGGGTTCCACCGACAAAGTTAAAATTCCCCCGAAGAAAAACTAAGTGATATGTCCGCCTATTCCAGGAGCGTCCTGGCGTTATTTACGCTCGATTCAAAACCGGTGATAAAAGCCTCTACCGCTACCGGGCAAAACTGCGTGCCGGTATCTTTTTTAAGCTCGTTGATGGCGCGTTCGATACTGTAAGCCGTGCGGTATGACCGGTCGGTGGTCATGGTGTCGAAGGCATCGGCGACCGATAACACACGGGCCTCGAGCGGAATATCTTCTCCCTTGAGCCCGTCGGGATAACCAGAACCGTTATACCATTCATGGTGATGTAGCACGAACTGGCTGACTTTTTCCAGGAACGGGATTTTCTTGACGATAGTTGCCCCGATGGCCGGATGTTCTCTGATGATATTCCACTCCGGGGGCGTAAGTTTTCCCGGTTTATTCAGTATATGGCTGTCCACCGCGATTTTCCCTACGTCATGGAAAATACCGGCGTACTTTAAAGCCTCGGTTTTTTCCGGTGAAAACGAGAGGGCCGGCGCGGCGAGCAGGGCATATTGCATGACGCGCTGGGAATGACCGCGGGTATAGGGGTCTTTGGCATCGATTATTTCCACCAGCGTTAAGACGGTTTTTTCGTAAGCATCGAGTAGAGTCTGGTGCAGGCGGGTATTTTCAATGGCCATGGCGGCGGTGACGGCCACCGGGACAAGTAATAACGTATCGGATTCATCAAAATCCGTG
Organism: uncultured Chloroflexia bacterium; assembly: GCA_963796365.1. GTDB lineage: Bacteria > Chloroflexota > Dehalococcoidia > Dehalococcoidales > RBG-16-60-22 > RBG-13-51-18. The sequence goes on along the minus strand of CAWCLJ010000004.1, from coordinate 881,803 downwards.
CCGTCCAGTTTGTTCAGCACTTCCAGTACGCCGATCGTTTTTTGATGCGTTACCAGGGGCGCGCAGATGATGGATTTCGTCGTAAATCCGGTTGTTTTATCGGCGCTGCCGCCGAAATTCGGGTGGCTTTTAACGTTATTGACGATGACCGGTTTGCCGGTTTGAATGACCTGCCCGGCAATGCTGTTTTGCGAGTCTATTTTTACCGCTTTTAGCTCTTTTCCCACCGGCCCGGTCGCGGCTTCGAAATACAGGTCCTGCCCGTTTTCTCTGAATAAAAGTATTGAAGCTGCCGCTGCCCGGAGCGCCTTTTGCGTCATTTCGATGATTTGTTCGAGCAACAGCGGCAGTTCCGGCACCGTGCCGATTTTTTTGCTCAACTCGTAGAGGATGTCCAGCTTTGTTTTTGCGTCGAACTCTATGGTGGGGATTGATTCTAATGTTGTCACTTTACGTCCCGCATTTACAATTTAGCCACATGGCCTTTTTATGATACAAAAATAATCGTAAAGAAAAGGTAACAAGCGCGGAAATATTTATGAACAAAATATAAACGTTAGATAAGAAAATAATAAAATAAAGCCAGCAAACGTTGTGAGTATAGAAGAGGTTGTAAGTACTAAGAAACTTCTGAAGAAGGAGTCCAGAGAACTCTCTGGCGGGGGTCCTGGGGGTGTCCCCCAGCCGCACTAGTCCCCCAAGATTGGGGGACTACAGGGGGTTGATTAAGACTTATTCAGAGCTTCCTTTGATTGGAAAATGAAAAGATAAAGCTAGCCAAAGGTATGATTCCGGATCAGGTTTTAGAGGTGAAAAGAAGGGAAATAAAATAATGGAACGAGCAAGGGCGTCATGATTGCTTGGTTATTGCCACTTTCGTTCCAGCCTCTTCTTTACAACATCGAAGGGTTCGGAAGGCTCGTTTTTACGTTCTGCAATAATAGCTAAATCATTAAGGTCTTCAATAAGCTCATTATATTCTTTTAAAGATAAAAGTACCCCGGTCTTTTCCCCCTTCCGGGATACTACATATTTCCCTGTTTTTAGTTCCACCATATGTGCCTCCAACAGGAGTATATCACATTATACCACTCCTCCCAATATCCATCCCGATGAATGCTTGCCCCGTACTGCGATACGGGATCGGGATCCAGTTATTCTAAAGGTGCTGGATTTACTCTTTTAATTGCACTGAATTAGCAATTGTTTTATACTGTCTTACTACGGAGCGTTTTCAACAAGTCTCTTACACAATATATTGGTCTATTTATTGAATATTTTTATGTTTTAAATCAGATTTTGCTATGATTCTCAAATGAATAATTTTATTAGAAACAGCTTTAAGACTCAATTCCTGTCTTAATTCTTGACGCAATTCAAAGAGTAATTCGTCTAGGTTAGCCGTTTTATGGTTAACGAAATCTTGAGTGAATTTTTGCGCTAATTCAATTTGTTTTTTATTTCCGAATAGTTGAATATCTGCAATCGCTGACTCTAGATCAGAAAGTCTTGAATTGTCTTCTCTATTTGAAACATTTGCCAAATTGCGCCATGCATCTATTAAATATTGAACTCGTAATTCTCTACGTTTATTTCTCTGGTCTCTTTTCGATGATAACCAATGGACGATAAACCAACCGACAATGACTACAATAGAGGTAATTAACAGAGGGATTAATAAATCTATATCCATACCAAACCTTATGGTAAATCTAAACTAAAACGAAATATTTTTCAAGATTGGTATTTGATTTATCCGTTATCCCCGTATCTTCTTAATCATCATCGGCACTACCTGGAACAGGTCCCCGACAATGCCGTAATGGGCCACCTGGAAAATCGGGGCGTCCGGGTTATCGTTAATCGCCACGATGCAATCTGAAGTCTGCATGCCGGCCAGGTGCTGTATCGCGCCGGAAATGCCGCAGGCGATGTATAGCTTGGGGCAGACGGTCTTGCCGGTCTGGCCTACCTGGTGGCTGTAGGGTATCCACCCCTCGTCCACCGCCGCCCGGGAAGAACCTAAAGCCGCGCCCATGCACTCCGCCAGTTCCTGCAGCAGCTTAAAGTTTTCCGCTTTGCCCAGCCCGCGCCCGCCGGAAACGATGATGTCCGCGTCTTCCAGCTTCACTTTTTCCGTCAGGTCTTCCACAAAACTCAAAAGCTTCGTCCTGGCGGTGACGCCTTCTGTTTTGAAATCGATTTTAATGATTTGCCCCTTGCGGTTAGGGTCGGGCGTTGCTTTTTTAAAGACTCGCGGACGCACGGTTGACATCTGGGGGCGCTTGTTGGGGCAGAGAATCGTCGCCATGATGTTCCCGCCGAAGGTGGGGCGGGTCTGCAAGAGGAGCCGCTTTTCCGTATCGATATCGAGGCCGGTGCAGTCTGCCGTCAGGCCGGTATTTAAAATTGCCGCCACGCGAGGGAAGAAAGAGCGGCCCAAAGCCGTCGCCCCGGCCAGCACGACTTCCGGCTTGTGCTCTTTAATCAGGTTTAAAAGATTTTGGGTCAAATAGTCTTCCTGGTTGTCCGTTAGCTCCGGGCTGTCCACCAGATAGACTTTATCCGCCCCTTGCGCTATGAGGCTTGGCACTTCCTGGATATTGTGCCCCAAAGCGACCGCGCAAAGCTCGGTCTTTAAAGTGTCCGCCAGCTCGCGGCCGCGGGAGAGGAGCTCGTACCCCACTTTTTTCAAGGCGCCTTTGCGCGTTTCGGCAAAGACCCAGACGCCCCGCGCGCTAAGAACATCGTCACCTGCCGCCGCTTTTATTTCTTCAACCGTGATGGCGTCAAAGCTGCAGGCATCGCGGCAGGCGCCGCAGGCGGTACAGCCCTCTTTAACGTTAATTATTCCGTCTTTAATTTCCAGTACGTTGAAGGGGCAGGCGGATACGCACTGGCCGCAAACGGTGCATTTTTCAGGGTTTATTTTTATGCCCATTGATTATTTAGAGCCTTTCTTTTTCGGCGGTTCTTTGATTAAAGTAATTGCTTCCCAGCTGCAGGCCGGTACGCATTTCCCGCAGGAGATACAGCCGTCATTCACCCGGCATTTCATATCTATCACTTCCAGTACTTCCACCGGGCAAACAAAAGTGCATGCCCCGCACCCGATGCATTTTAAAGTATCAATTTTTACAGCCATTTTTGCTCTTTGTCATTCTGAGTGAAGCGAAGAATCTCGTGTCTTTCCTTCCTCGTTTTCCCACTTTGAAAAAGGGGGAATTAAAGGGGGATTTTGCCTATATCAGCTTCGTTGCTTTCAATTTTTCAATCAGCGTATCAACTTTTTTGTCGAGTTCGCCGGTCAATATTTCCGCTTTGGAAACGCGCTGCGGGAAGAACACCTTTATCACCTGGGTGGAAGACCCGTTCAGCCCTACGCTGTTCGGATCGAGGCCGAGGTCGGCGTTGGTCCAGGTGATGATTTTATGGTTTTTGGACTTCATGATACCGCGCAGCGAGGGGAGGCGGGGAATATTTATCTCTTTGGCGACGGTAATCACGGCGGGCAGGAAAGCTTCAAGTGTTTCGTGACCGTCTTCCACCGCCCGCGTCACGCGGATATATTTATCTTTGATTTCTTCTATTTTGCTGACATAGGCGATGAAGGGGACGGCGAGCATCTCCGCCATTTCCGGACCCACTTGCCCCGTATCGCCGTCAACGGTCTGGCGGCCGCAAATGATGATATCAAACTGGCCGATTTTCTTTATCGCGCCGGCTAAGGTATTTGATGTCGCCCAGGTATCGGCAGTGGCAAAAGCGCGGTCGGAAAGCAAAATCGTTTCGTCGGCGCCTAAAGAAACGGCTTCGCGGAGGGCGGCGTCGGCCTGCGGGGGGCCCATCGTCAGGACGGTCACTTTGCCGCCGTGTTTTTCCTTGAGCCGTACCGCTTCTTCGAGCGCGTAGGTATCGAAGGGGTTGATGATATTGGGGATACCCTGCCGGATTAAACTGTTTGTTTTGGGGTCGATTTTGACTTCGGTAGTGCCGGGCACCTGCTTCAGGCAGACGATGATGTTCATTCGGTCCGGGCCTTCCTCTTGCGCAGGTTCACCGCAATGGCGTTCCGCAATATCTGGTTGGTGCCCTCGTAAATCTGGAGGATTTTGGCATCGCGCATCATTTTTTCCACCGGGTAGTCCCGCATATAGCCGGAACCGCCGCAGACCTGTACGGCGTCAACCGTTATTTTCATCGCCGCATCCGAGGCAAAGACCTTGGCGGCGGCGGAGTATTCGGTAACATCTTTAGCGCCGCTGTCTACATAACGGGCGGCGGCGTAAACCAGGGCCCGGGCGGCTTCCGTCTGGATAGCCATGTCCGCGAGCATCTGCTGCACGACCGGGAGGGCGATAATCGGCTGGTCGAACTGGACGCGCTGTGAAGCATAGTCCACGGCCGCCTCTAAAGCTCCCTGGCAAAGCCCCACCGCTTCCGCCCCGATGCCGGGACGGGACTTATCGAAGAGGTGCATGGCCTGGATGAAGCCGTGGCCCGGTTTGCCGATGATGTTGCCTTCCGGCACTAGGCAGTTATGAAAAACAAGCTCGCGGGTAGCCGAGGCGCGGATGCCCATTTTCTTTTCTTTTTTGCCGAAGGTAAACCCGGGGGTATCTTTTTCCACGATGATGGCGCTGGCGCCGCGCGCCCCCCTGGCTTTGTCCGTCAGGGCGATAACGGTATATATTTCCGCCTCGCCGCCGTTAGTAATAAACTGCTTGGTGCCGTTAAGTAAATAGCCTCCGGCGACCTTTTCCGCGGTGGTTTTGATATTGGAAGAATCGGAGCCGGCCGTCGGCTCGGTAATAGCGAAGGCGGCCATTCTCTTGCCGCTGGCGATGTCCGGCAGATATTTACGTTTCTGCTCTTCCGAACCGTATTCTATCAATGTCAAACAGCCCAGGGCGTTAACGGCGTAAGTGGTGGCGACGCCGCAGCATACCCGGCTAAGCTCTTCCGTCACCAGGCACAGGTCCAGACATCCTCCGCCCAGGCCGTCATACTGTTCGGGTATAAAGACGCGGAACATATCCGCCGCCGCCAGTTCTTTCACGATGTCCCAGGGAAATTCCTCTTTTTCATCAAGCTCGGCGCGTACGGGGAGAACCTTTTCTTCCGCGATGCGCCGCGCCAGTTGCTTAATCATTTTTTGCTGTTCGGTTAAAAAGTAGTCCAATCCGGTTTCCTCCTCACAAAGAGGGCGGGACAAAAATAGGGATACCCTCTATCGTGGTTTCTATGAAAAAAGACATTGTTGAATCTACGGTAAAACTAAATTCAATTATAGAGAGTGAGCGAGCCTGCGTCAAGGCGTCAGCTTCGAATGTACCTCATCCACTTTCCCGCCCCGTCATTTCCGCGCAGAGTGTAGGGTGGGCAAAACTTTTAACCCCCATCTTTTGCCCACCAATTCATACACTTCCCTTTCTCTTGTCATTCCCGACCTGATCGGGAATCCATCATTGGTTTAACTTTATCAATGCCTCATTCGCACTCTTTTCCACCTTGTCATTGCGGTCCCAATAAGATACTTCCCTTACTTCTTTTTTCCATTTACCCTCTCCCCTTGTGGGAGAGGGAGACAGGGTGAGGGGAATGTAATAAGGACGAAAGGAGTGGCAATCTCTATTTCTACCTTGCTATCTTTTAGCCTTTTTCGCATTAATTTGAAGTGAAAAAAGAGAATAGCCCGAGGGAGGGGTTGGTAGCCTCTCCCTTATAAGTTTCTTCCTTTCTTAAAGGAAGAGGGTTTTTATCAATCCTCCTTTAACTGAAAGCCCAATGCTGGCAGCTAACAATAGAGGGTTGGGTGAGGCATTCGCGCTGCTGAGAAACCCGTCTAAACCCTTCAAACCATCAAAAAAGGAATTTGAAATGTTTTCCGGCAATTGTTAATGTATATCCGGATTCTTAATTGAAAGGAGCAACATGGCAGATAGAGTTAAAGGTAAAGTGGCCGTCGTTACCGGCGCCGCCATGGGCATCGGCGAAGCCACCGCGAGACTTCTCGCGGCGGAAGGCGCCGCGGTAGCTATCTTTGATTGGAAAGATAAAGAGGGGAAAGCCGTGGCGGCGGACATTAATAAAAAAGGCGGGCAAGCCGCTTTCTGGCACTGTGATGTCTCCCAAGAAGCGGATGTTAAAGCCGATATGGACGATGTCTGGAAGAAATACAAAAAATTGAATATCCTCGTCAATAATGCCGGTATCCCCGGCGGCCGGGCCCCTGCCTTCGACCTCCCGACCGAAGAGTGGGAGCGCGTTATCAACAATAACCTGAAGAGCGCTTTCCTCTGCACTAAATACGGTTCACCCTATATGATTAAGTCCGGCGGCGGCAGCATCGTTAACGTGGCTTCCTGCTACGGCATCATCGGCTGCGATACCCCGGTCTACGATACTCCCAAGGGCGGCATGAGGGCCATGAGCAAGTCCGATGCCATTCAGCTCGCCCGTTTCGGCATCCGGGTCAATTCCGTCCATCCCGGCAACATCGAGACGCCGCTCTTCCGCAAACTGACGGCTAAAATCGGCGGCGGGCTGAAATTTACCCGCGAAATACTCGGGCTCATGTGCCCCCTCGACCGCATGGGCCAGCCGGAAGAAATCGCTTACGGTATTTTGTTCCTCGCCTCGGATGAATCGAGTTTTTGTACCGCCATGGAGCTGGTTATCGACGGCGGCATGATTGGCGCCCCGCCCCCCGTTTACCCGGATGTCACTTACCCCGGCAAGAAACGCAAGTGGGTGAATTAGAATTAGGGAATAGTGAATAGGATATAGGATATAGGGTAGAGGGTTGAGACCCCACCCCTTTTCCCCTCATTGTCATCCTGGAGGAGCGACTTGCCCGCCGAAGCTTTAACGTAGGCGGGAGCGACGAAGGATATCAGGGTGGGGGCGGGGATAATAATCCCTATCATGTGTCCTCGCCCCAATAAGATATTACCTTTACCCCTTTTCTTCCAATTTACCCTCTCCCCTTGCGGGAGAGGGAGACAGGGTGAGGGTGGCGGGAGAGGATTAAGGTGAGGGGGTAAACTATTTGTCATTCCCGATCTAGTCGGGAATCCACCAACGGCTTCAAAGGATGAAAGGACAAAATGCCAATCACGGTTTGTCCTTGACCAATCGTCCCTTTCCTTGCCAGCGGGGAAAGGGACTGGAGGGTTAGGGGTCGGAAAAGCACCTTAACACCTGAATATCCCGGTGTCACAGGCATCTTGCTGGTGATGGGCAGGCTGGGAAGCCTGCCCTACCGTCTCTTGATAACAAACGACCCCAAAATCACAAAACGAACGAGGCTAAATGACTAAAAAGCGCAAAAAAGTTACAAAACCAATGAGGCTATTATGGGAAAAACTAGTGAAAAAATGACAAATCGAATTGAAGCTGAATTTATGAAAAATCGGCAAAATCCTGAAAATCTTACAAAACCAATCGAAGCTGTAACGAATTTTCCGTTAGCAAAATCACAAAACGAATCGTATCTAAAAAACCCTTCTTACAAAACGATTATCTTCAAAACCCCTATTTCCCAAAAAGCCCTTTTTACAAAACAAATCGAATCTAATATATCGTCCCTCCTTGTTAACGAGGAGGGAGATTATGGGTAGAGTCGGGGTGGCATGACGCACTTAAAACTGTTAACTGTAGACTGTGTACTTTAAACTATACCCTATTCACTAACTATTCGTTCTCTTCCCTGGCTTTGGGCATCCTTGTTACCATCGCTACCGCCGCCAGTGCCGCCACTCTTTTATTATCATCGAAAATACCTGTTAGCCTGGCTTCCAGCGGCTTTTCGCGCTCGATGATTTTTTTCATGTCATCCAGCAGCGTCGTCTCATTCTCGATAAAATGGGTGCTTAGTTCCCCCTTGATGTACGTGGCGTTCTCCATCACCGCTTTATGGAAGGGGATATTTGTCTTCACCCCGGCGATGATATACTCGTAAAGCGCCCGCTGCATCCTTGCCCTCGCCTCGTCGCGGTCTCTTCCCCAGGCGATGAGCTTGGATACCATCGGGTCGTAAATCGGCGGGAATGGTATAGCGGGTATAAACGCCGCTGTCCACCCGTATGCCGACCCCGCCCGGCGACCGGTAGCCCTTGAGCTTGCCGGGTGAAGGCGCGAAGTTGTTCAGCGGGTCTTCGGCGTTGATGCGGCACTCGATTGCCCAGCCGTTCGACTTCACATCTTCCTGTTTCATGCTTAAAGGCAGGCCGGAAGCCACCCTTATCTGCTCTTTCACGATGTCGATGCCGGTGACCATTTCCGTGACCGGGTGTTCGACCTGGACGCGGGTATTGGCTTCCATGAAATAGAAATTGCCGTTGGAGAAGAGGAACTCGATTGTTCCCGCCCCTTCGTAATTGACCCATTTTCCGGCCGTCACTGCCGCCGCCCCCATTTTGGCGCGCAGTTCCGGCGTCAGCGCCGGCGAAGGCGATTCCTCGATGAGCTTTCTGATGTCGTCGCTGTATGGAGCACTCGCGTTCCCCGAGGTGGATGACATTGCCGAATGAATCTCCTAAAATCTGGAACTCGATATGCCGGGGGTGCGTAATATATTTCTCGATGTAAACGTCCGCCAGGCCGAAAGTGGATTTGGCGATGGCCTGTGACGATTCGATGGCTGTCTTTAGTTCGCCTTCATTGTTGACGATGGTCATGCCGATGCCGCCGCCGCCCCCGGCCGGTTTGCATATCACCGGGTAACCTACCTCCCGCGCGATGTCCCTGGCGTGGCTGAAGTCCGTCACGCATTCTTCCGTCCCCGGCACCACCGGCACCCCGGCTTTTTTCATCTCGGTCCGCGCCGCCACCTTGTTCCCCATCAATTCGAGAACGCGGCTGGACGGCCCGATAAATTTAATGTCTTCTTTTTCACAGGCGTAAGCGAAGCTGGGATTTTCCGCCAGGAAACCGTAACCGGGATGGACGGCGTCCGCCCCGGACTCTTTGATGGCCGCCATTATTTTGGGGATATTCAGGTAATTTTCCGTCGCCGGGCCGGGCCCGAGAAAATAGGCTTCATCGGCGTACTTGGCGAAAAGGGCGTCCTGGTCCGCCTCGGAATAAACGGCCACGGATTTCAGGCCGAGCTCGCGGCATGCCCGCATCACGCGGATGGCTATTTCACTGCGATTAGCTACGAGAATCTTCTTAATCATAATGTCCGCCTGTTAACAAAAATCAATCTTCGGTTCAGTAATAAATCCTCTTCACGTTTCCTTTTTTAAAGGAGAAGTATCTATTGAACAAAAGTAATTCTTAGTATATCACTCAATACATCGTCTCCCTTGTTAAAGAGCCTGCCCCGTACTTGATACGGGGGAGAGCAGAGAAGGATTTTGTTTAGTATTTTCTTTATCATTTTGCGCCTCTATTGAGAAAGTCTGCCTTGAAAAATTCTTTTAGTCTCCCATATGTGTAATTTCATCCGACCCCACCTTTTTTGGCCTCTCTACCCGCTGGCAAGGAGGTAGACAATACATTTTGCTGGTTCAGCATTATCTTTTGCCTCTTCTCTGCCAGCGGAGAAGAGGTCAGGAGAAAAGGTCGGTAAGTTTTTTCCTAACCGTTTTTATCGATGACCATGAGAACGTCACCGGAGTTAACGACTTCACCCTGGAAGGTAAGTATTTCTTTTATGGTGCCGCCGTGCGGTGCGGTCACATTGTTCTGCATCTTCATGGCTTCGATGGTCATTAATACGTCGCCTTCTTTGACCTTGTCGCCAACTTTCACTTTAACGCCAAGAATCATCCCCTGCATCGAGGAAACGACTGCCCCGGCCGGGATTTCTTTGGATTTTTTACCGTTTCCCGTCGCTATCGTCTTGCCCATCACCGAGGCTACTTTAACGTTAAAGACTTCGCCGTCGACATCCACGCTGAATTCCATCGGTAAGTCCGCGGCCGCAGACCCGGCGGCCGGAGCCTGCGCCATCGAAGGCAATGCTTCTTCTTTCATCTCGCCCCGCAGGAATTTTACCGCGACCTGGGGGTAAAGGGCGTAGGTTACCAGGTCTTCTTCGCGGTGGATGATGCCCAGTTTGTGCGCTTCTTCCTGCAGTTTGGGCAGCTCCGGCTTTAAGAGGTCGGCGGGACGGCAGTCGATGGCCTTTTCATCCCCGATGACCTGTTTTCTAATCTCTTCATTTATTTCACCCGGCGCTTTGCCGTACTGGCCGAGGAGGTAATTCTTTACTTCCTGCGTCACCTGCTTGTAGCGGGTGCCGGTAAGGACATTCAGTACCGCCTGGATGCCCACGATCTGGCTGGTTGGTGTTACCAGCGGCGGGTAGCCGAGGTCGGCGCGGACTTTGGGCACTTCTTCCAGTGCCTTGCCGAATTTATCCAGGGCGTTTTGCTCTCTAAGCTGGCTCACGAGGTTGGAAAGCATGCCGCCGGGTATCTGGTGCAGCAGGACGTTGACGCTCGGGCGGGTGGTCTCCGCGGTGAAAAGCATCCGGTACTTGCCGCTCAATGTCGCGAAATACTCCCCGATTTCATAAAGCAGTTCCAGGTCGAAACCGGTATCCAGCGGCGTGTCCTTGAACATGGCGGCAATACTTTCCGTCGGCGGCTGCGATGTCCCCCAGCCGAAAGCGGAAAAAGCGGTATCGAGCATGTCGGCGCCGGCCAGGGCGGCCGCGTAATAGCTCGAAGGCGCCATGCCGCTGGAGCAGTGTGAATGTAGATTTAAAGGTATTTTAATCTTCTTTTTTATCGCTTTTACCAGGTCCGTGGCCGCCGCCGGTGAAATAAGGCCGGCCATATCTTTAATGCAGATGGAATCGCACCCCAGTTTTTCCAGTTCGTGGGCGAATTCCGCGAATTTTTCCGTGGAGTGGACGGGGCTGGTGGTATAGGAAATCGTCCCCTGGACATGGGCTTTATAATGCTTGGCGGTCTCGATGGCCGGCTTCATGTTCCTGATATCGTTGAGGGCATCGAAAACACGGAAAACATCGACGCCGTTTTTCACGGAAAGGCGGATGAACTCTTTTAAAACATCGTCGGCATAATGGCGGTAGCCGACGAGGTTCTGGCCGCGGAGCAGCATTTGCAGGCGCGTGTGCTTTATTTTTTCCCGCAGGCTCTTCAGGCGGTCCCAGGGGTCTTCATTCAGGAAGCGGATGCACGTATCGAAGGTCGCGCCGCCCCACACTTCCAGCGAAAAGAACCCCACTTTATCCAGCTCTTCCGCGATGGGAAGCATATCTTTGGTACGCATCCTGGTGGCGATGAGTGATTGGTGCGCATCCCGCAGGGTGGTGTCAGTGATTTGAATAGCCATTTGAGTTCACGCTAACCTTTCTTTTTGAAAATAGATAACGGAGCCGGTTTTTGTTGAACGCCTGCCTTATTACTTTAAACGGGATGATAAGTATTTATCAAATCCGGTATCTGCGTTAATAAAAAATTGACGTTTTTCAATGGCTTATGCTAGGATATACACGAACGGTAATGTATGTATTGCCGTTCATAATTATATACCTGGCGGTTATTTAGTGTCAACCAATCCGGAAGGAGAGATAAGTGGAAAAAGGACAGTGGACTTTTCTCTCGAACCACGGCAGGGTATTTGTTTTTATAGCCAAACATCCTAAAAGCACCACCGAGGCAATATCAAGGGAAGTCGACCTGACGCAGCGGGGCGTGCAGAAAATCATTACTGAACTTGAAGCGGCCGGCTATGTCGCCCGCCACAAGGACGGCAGGTGCAATTTTTATACTATTCACCCGGAATTGCCGATGCGCCACAAATTGGAACGTGACCACGTCATCGGCGAACTGCTGCAAACACTGAAGTAAAAGAGAGTCCAGAGAGAACCCTCTCTGGCGGGGGTTCTGGGGGTGTCCCCCAGCCCGCATTCTCTTCAGGTGGGGGAAAAGGAGCGGGGCATTAGAAGCGTTGAACGGAAATCAAACTTAAAGGGAGAGAACAATGACTATTTCCGCCGCTATCGATAGGACCCAATATAATGTTTTTCGCTGGAGATATGAGTTAAGCGTCCCTAAAAAACTGGTCATGGCGCTGGGGATGGCCTGCCTTACCGGCCTGCTGGCGCAGGTAAGAATCCCGCTGCCCTGGAGCCCCGTCCCGATTACCGGGCAGACATTTGCCGCGCTTTTAGCCGGTGTGCTTTTAGGGCGGTGGTGGGGCGGCATGAGCATGGCTATTTACGGCGGTCTCGGCTTTGCCGGATTGCCCTGGTTTAACGGCTGGAGCAGCGGTTTCGGCGCCACGGGCGGCTATATCATCGGGTTTATCCTGGCGGCGCTTTTCATGGGCCATTTCACGGATAAATATATCAATTCGAGAAGCTTTATAAGCATGGCTGGTTTAATGCTTTTTGCCAGCCTGGTTTTGATTTACGTTCCCGGCCTGCTCTGGCTGGGGCTCTGGTTAAACTTCGTCAAAGGCAGCCCGGTTTCCTTCGCCAGTCTTTTAACCATGGGTGCGGTGCCGTTTATCGCCGGGGATATCGCCAAAGTTGTCGCCGCGGCTCTCTTGGCGAAAGGCATAACCCCTAAGCGCGCTTACAATACCGAAGAGGATAGATAAAATAATTTCTCGGTAACAAACGCAGGGGCGGGTTTCAAATCCGCCCTTTTATATTATTGTCATCCCTATATGAACGGAAATTCAATAATTATCAGTCTCTCCCTTTCGTAAAGAGCCTGCCCTGAGCGAAGTCGAAGGGGAGATTAAGAGGGTTTTTATAAATTCCCTTCAACTTCCTTTAATGTTGTTGCAGTTTTACTTTGGCGTTTTAAACACTTTGCCGTGCCCCGGGATAATATAATCGGCCATGCTTAATAGCTTTTTACGGGTTTCCTGCAATAATGCCTGGTTTTCAGCGAATGGGTCTATACGTTCAATTAAAGATTTAGCGTCGGTTTTTTGTTCCTCCTCATCTGCCCACCAGAATATATCTCCTGCAATCAGGTATTTACCATCCGCTGTATCTGTCAAAAAGACGATATGTTTATCAACGTGGCCCGGCGTAAAAATAATCTTGATTTTCGTGCCCGGTATAACAAGGTCCTCGGGTATCTTTTTGTACTTGGAAAAGACGTTAAAAACCTTTTCTTTTTTGAATAATCTGGCGTTCCTGGCATGGTCCGTGTGGGAATGAGAATTGACGACGATATCGATGTCTTCTAGTTGCAGATTTTCTTTGGCCAGCGCCGCTTTGAGGTCTTCCGGAAAAAGCCCGGGGTCGATTAAGACATTTTTCCCTTCCGAGCGTACCAGCGTGGTCGTAGATGTGGCGTTCCACCGCCCGGATTTTTCTCTCTTCGCATAGCCCTGGACAAGAACTTTGACGCTATCCATTAGGGCGTACCGTTTGTACCATTATAGTGTAGGATAATACCGTTATCGCCCACTGCGAATACATCACTCGGGGAACTCCCCCAGATACCAGTTAGATGCTCATCAGTACCTGAATTGGTATATCCCCATTTCCCCCCGTCATAATATAATATGTGCCCGCCTAAATAAACTATAAAAATGCAATCTGGCGAGTTACCCCAAATATCCATAGCACCATAATTATTATCGCTAAAAACAGTTTTCCAAGTGCTACCATCATAATGTCTGACGTCTCCCATAAAACCTGCTGCATAAATATTCGTTGGTGAAGTACCCCAAATTGCATTATCAGCATCTTTATCTTTAGATAAAGGATTTTTTAAACTTAGGGTATTACCATCATAAAATGCGAAAGAGCCTTCATTACCGCTAAAAAATACATTCTTATCATTACTTCCCCAAACATTGTAGAAGTCGTATCCTGTGTCGTTTTTTACCTGATTTAAGTTTTTTCCATCGTATTGGTATATAACTTCTCCAGCAATGAAGATATTAACAGGCGAACTGCCCCAAATACTATGGAATATGCCGTTATTTGCTTTATCTTTGATCGTCCATTTAGAACCATCGAAATGAAGTATAGTGCTATAATCACCTACTGCAAAAACGTCGGAATGGGAAAATCCCCAAACCCCTCTTAAGTCGTTAGTGACTCCTGAATTCATTTGAGACCATGTGTTACCATCATAATGTAAGATAGTTCCCTTATCGCCTACTACAAAGATATCCTTGGCGGAATTACCCCAGATATCGTGAAGAGTATTGGTAGTCACAGGTTGAATAGTTTGCCATGTAATAGATATTGCTTTACAACTAATCCTGGAAAGACCAATAAGTAGAGCAATCAAGAATATGGTTGGATAAATTAGAAATTGCCATTTGTTAAATATTAACTTTATTTGTCCACGTTTCGGCGTAGTCAATTTTAGTTCACGCTACCCATAATATTTTTTCAGCATCCGGCAAATGCGCAGCGCCAGCCAGAGCTGGTCTTCTTTTTGGCTCTCTTTAACGTCTTTGTCCTGCTCTATTTTCCACAGCCCGTCCGGCTGCTGGTTTTCGATAAACCAGTCGAGGGCTTTTTTGATGTCCGGGTCGGTCGCCGGGAAGCGTAATGGCCGCAGGCTTTCCAGCGCGGTGAGCAGGTTGGGCCACCAGAAAGTGAACCGCGTCCAGTAGTGGACATCCTGGTAGGAGGTGTAATTGTCCGGCTTAAAAAGGCTGGACTTTAACAGCCTCCCCGCCGCCACCACCCCCTGGAACTTCCGGTAGACCGGGTGGACGACGAGGGCGCGCAAAGCCATATCCGTCCAGTTATGGGAAAAAGGCTTGGTCCTGTCCGGCTGGAGCGGTTCAGCATCTTCGGTAGTTAATTTATGCTGCGTCTCTTTATCCAGCCTGTGGGTCAGTACCGGTATCGTCCAGCCGCCGTCTATCTGGCGTATGGAGAGGAGCCAGTTAAGCCCGGTCTCTACGCGCGGGTCGTCTTTATAGCCCGCTATCATCAGCAGCGAAAGGATATAGCCGGTATAATACGGCGCGTACTGGTTGCCGATAAAGCCGCGGATGTCTCCCTCTTTGGTCTGGCAGGAAAAAAGAAACTCAGCCAGGGTGGCGATGGCGGGATGGTCTTTCGTGAAAGCGTATTGCTCCACCAGGATGCGGAAGTTTTTGAAAACATCGACCAGCTTGTAATGATGAGGTGGAAACACGGGCTTTTCCTCCGCCATCTTCGCCCAGCGGCCGTCATCGTGTAATTTTTGGAGTATCTTTTGCGGTTCCGGAAGCTCCCAGATATAGCTGACCGGCTCGACTTTTTCGTTAAGCAAATCGCGTTTTGCAAAATTAATAATCGCTTTGTTTTCCGCCGCCAGCAGGGCCGGGATGGGGTCGTAACGCAATTGCTTTTGCCAGGTTTGGAGGGTATTCTCACTCATTATTCATATCTCCAAAAAGGTGCGAAACCGCGATCTATTCTTGCTCTGTTCCCCTCAACCCTCAACCCTATACCCTATTCTCTTTCAGACCGTCATCTCTTCCAATTTTTTCATTACTTCGTTTACCGTGTCTTCCGCCGTGGATGCCCCCGAGGTAATCCCGATGTGTTTTTTCCCCTTGAGCCAGGCCGGTTTGATATCGGCGGCGGTCTCGATTAAATGCGTTTCCGTTACCTTCGAACACAGCTCCGCGATGCGGTTGGTGTTGGCGCTGGATTTTCCGCCCACTACCAGCATCAGGTCCGCCCGGCGCGCCAGTTCCAGGGCGGCTTCCTGCCTTTCCGGCGAATCGTGGCAGATGGTGTTTATAATGTGAATTTCCGTGTTCCTGTTAATCGCTAGGTCGATAATATTTTTCACGAATACCGCAAAATGCGATGGTACCTGTGTAGTCTGGGAAAGGATGCCGAGCTTGTGGGGGAGGGGGTCTAAAGCGGCCACCACTTTTTCATCCGTCGTGGCCAGTCCCCGGTTTTTCGCCCAGCCCAGGATGCCTTTGACTTCCGGATGGGCGGCATCGCCGTAGACGATGACAAAGGAACCGTCTTCCGCCAGCTTTTCCGCCGCGGACTGGGCGCGCTGGACGTTATTGCAGGTGGTACTGACGATTTCCTTGTGAAGTTTACGGATGTTTTTCTCCATGTCCGGGCTGATGCCGTGCGAGCTCGTCACTACTGTATCGCCTTTGATTTCATCGATGTTGCCGATGACTTCAACGCCGATTTTGGAAAGCTTTTGCAGCACCTGCTGGTTGTGCACTACGGCGCCTAAAGTTTCCACGCCACCGCGCTCGCGGGCGACCTTTTCCAGGATATCTATCGCCCGCTTTACCCCGAAGCAAAAACCGGTCTTGCCGGCTTTTTCAATGATGACTTTTTTCTTCGGCATAGACTCCACGGTACGGCGGCGGCAGTATCTCCGCTATTTTATACATCATATAGTCCGCCATGATGCGGCGTTCCTCGCGGGGGAGGCGGCCGTTGTGCGGTGGCAGGTCGAAAGGCTTTCCGATGGTAACGGTGACGGTGGGGTGATGAAAGAATGTCCGGGCCATATGATTGAAAGTTTCTGAACCGGCGATGCTTACTGGCAGAATTGGTACTTTCATGCGGCTGGCGATTAAAGCGGCGCCGGGCAGGGCCGGCTGCAGTTGCGCGTTGGGGCTCCGCCCGCCTTCCGGGAAGACGATGACGGAAAAGCCTTCTTCGAGGGCGCTGGTGGCGGTGCGGATGGCTTCGGTATCGATAACGCCGCGGCGCACCGGGAAAGCCCCGAAGTTGCTCACCCAGTAGCGTGACCATTTATTGCGCCAGAGGTCTTCTTTAGCCATGAATTTGATTTTGAGCGGGATGCTGGCGGCGACCATCGGTGGGTCGGCGAGGTGCAGGTGATTGCAAACGATTAATACCGGCCGGTCCTTGGGGAAATTTTCTTTGCCTTTTACTTTCCAGGAAATAAAGAAGAACGCCAGGAAACGTATCATGAATCTCCCGAAGTAATAGACCCAGTGCATCCTTTTACGTGTTTGCGTGACCATCGTAATTCAATTAAATGATAGATAGTGATGAAAAGTCAATGAAAGGGATGAATAAAAACATATCAATAACCATACCGTTGTAAAACGGTATCCAGGTAGACATGCCTAGCTATCTCTCAACGTTTCCTCCCATAAGTCCTGCCATAAGGGATTTGCTTTTTCGATAAGCTCAAGCTTCCATTCTCTTTTCCATTCTTTAAGTTGCTTCTCCCTTTGCAAAACAGCATCATAATCGTCATACTGCTCAAAATATACTAGTTTGTGAACGCCATACTTTTTGGTAAATCCCTTTGTAATGTTGTTTTTATGCTGGGAGACCCGGTTTAAAAGGTCACTTGTAAAACCTATATAGAGTGTCCCATTTCGTTTATTAGCCAAAATATATACGAAATAACTGCTCATTTGTAATACCTGGATACCGGCTGGAGTTTACACTGAGAGAAACGAATGTGTCGGTATGGAGTGTAAAGTAGGTTTATTTCTATAGCTTGCTCTGGATGGAGTTGGCGATTTTCCGCATCAATTCTTTATCCCGTTCCGCGTCGAACCCCGGAGGCATACGTTTATTTGCTTCATAATAATACCATGGGAGGAGCTTACGTGATTCTTCAGTCTCACTCATATAGCGCGGGTAAATATTGGCATGCAGCGGTAGTTCGGCGTTGCCCAGGATTTCATAGTGGATGGAATAGGCGTCCGTCACTTCCATTATCGCGTCCCCGACCATCGCCATATCGCTTAAGAACTGGATGCGCGCGTCGTTATTCAGGTTGTTAAGGTATTGGACTACCGGGTCCGGCAGCAGCTGGCAGCAGCCGGGAGTGACCTGCTCATCCGCCATCACTACCCAGCCGGAAGGCAGCTGGCAAATCACAGCGGGGTTCCTTTTCACCTTGGCCGCGTCCACGCGGCGGTGTATTACTGTCCTTTGCGGCATCATAATTCGGCCAGCTTTCTTCACCTAATTATTTGTAACTAAAACAATCCCCATGATAACTAAAAAAATAACAAAAACGATCCCGACCAATATGAAAAAGTTTCTAACCCAGTGACGGAAAAGAAAATCAACAAAATCCTCGTATTTACTTATTTTTCTTATCCAATGCCATTTATGATCAGAAAGTGAGGTAGCTAAAATAAGTCCTAACAAAGAAAAAAAGATGATTATAGCTACCGTACTACTATTCATACCCTAAAGCTCCGCCAGCTTTCTTTTTATTTCCGGTATCGCTTTTTCGGCCGCTTCACGGCCGCGGAAAATGGCCCTGCCGGCTAGTTTAAAATCGCTGGAGGTCATGGCGCCCAGGTCCGGCTCGATGGCGACATCGGCGTTTGCCATGCTGTTGTGCGCCAGCGCGTAGGTGGTGATATAAATCGCCTGCATGGCTATCTGTAGGAGGTTCGGCTCTTTTTTCGCTTCTATCCGGGCTTTGTCCGCTTTGCTGACGCGTTTGGTCACGTCCGGGTTGACGTTCACCGCGATGACAAAATCGGCGCCCATGTTTTTCACTACGTTGATAGGCACTGGCGTCGTGAGTCCCCCATCAACGAGGTGGCGGCCGTCCCGTTTTACGATGGTGAAAATACCGGGGAGGGAAATGCTGGCGCGCACGGCTTCCACCACACTGCCGCTATCGATGATTACTTCCTCGCCGGTGTCAATGTCCGTGGCCACGGTGGCGAAGGGTATTTTCAATTCGCTGAAATCAAGATTACCGCCGATAAACCCGGTTATCAGGTCTTTGATTTTTTTGCCCCGGATAAAGCCGGTCCTTTCCAGGCAGAGGTCACCCATGCTGGAGAGCTTTTTCCAGCCCGGGTCGAGGGCGTATTCCATCATGCGGTTGGTTTCCAGGCGGGCGGCGTAAATTGCCCCCATTATGGCGCCGGCGCTGGTGCCGGCTATCATATCGATGGGGATGTCTTCATGGTGCAGGATGTCCAGCACGCCGATATGCGCCAGGCCGCGTGCCGCGCCGCCGCTTAGAGCCAGCCCCACCCGTTTCTTTCTTTTACCGAAGGGACTCATCCTGTTCCTGCTTCAGGTATATTTTCGATTATATTATACCAAAGCTGGCAAATTTACGAATGAGTGACAGCTTTTATTCTTATTATGGTAAGAGCGAAAAATAAGTACTAAGGTCAAATAAGTAGAAATATCATATAAATACCGATTACAGATGTCCAATGCCCCACCGCCTTTTCCCCAAACGTCATTCCTGCGAAGGTAGGAATCCAACAACGGTTTGTTTTATTTTGGGGTATTGGCGTCCCTCTTTATAAAAGAGGGATAAGAGGGAGATTTTTTCATTCCCACAGCTTTTCAAGGTCATCGGAAGCCGGTTTTTTACCAGTAGATTGTTTGCTATCGGAAGTGGAGGAAAAGCCAGCATAAGACCTGGCGGAGCCGTACTCGCGCGGCTGGAAAGCCACCGGCATCGGTACCGCATGCCCGAAGATGAGCGCCTGCTGCTTGGGGGCCAGGCGGGCCAGCACGGACTTGAGCTCATTCTTACCGGAAACGCCGGCCAGCACGCTGTCGATATCTTTCTCGTTATCGAGGAGGCAGGTTATCTTGGTGCCGAGTTGGGACATAATGTCATCGTAAATGCCGCTGGGCCGCTGGTCGATGACGAGCAGCGTAACGTTATACTTGCGCATTTCCCGCGCGATGGTGCCGAAAATGGTCTGCCCGGCCACTTCCGGGTTAAGAAATTTGTGCGCTTCCTCGATGGTAATAACCAGCGGGTTGGGTTTGGCGGAACCTTCAGCCATCGCCTGTTCGGTTTTTTCCTGGTATTGATTATAGATACGCCGTGTCAGCATGTTGGCGACCAGGATGTAAGAGGTGAAATCCTGGTAACGTCCAAATTCTAAAACAACATTTACACCCTTATCTATATGGCTTAAAATGCTTTTTACCGCGTCGGCCGAAGTGTGCGGCTCGATAAAGGGCAAACGGCTGATAGTGTTAAGCCCCCGTTTTAAACTCCCGAAAGTGCCTTCGTGAATAGACATGGAGTCCAGTAATTGCTTGGTGTCTTCCCCGCTTTCCAAATCGAGCACTTCTTGTATCCAGTTTTTCTTGAAACGCCGTTCGAATTGATAGGCTGCCTCTACCGAAAGGTCCGATATTCCCAGGGTATCCCGTAAAAGGCTGATATCTTCCGGTTGTATCTGGTCATAGCCTATTTTGACCACCAAATCAGGGCTGAAGCCGCGCCTCCTCGAACTGACCTCATCCAGAGAAAAAACGGCTACTCTGGATTGAATAAACGGTAACTGCTTGAGACCTTTTACGCTGCCCCCGGCGCTTCCTTCATAAGTGCCCTGCCAGCCGTACTCGTTATGCATGTCAAAAATCAGGTTGACGGCCTTGCTTTTTTGCAGCATGCCGATGAGCAAAATGCGGGTGAGGAAGGTCTTGCCGGTGCCGCTCTTACCGAAGATGCCGTTGGAGCGTGTCACAAATTTCTCCAGGTCGAGACAAAGTTTTGTCTCCATATCCAGGGGATTTCCAATGTGAAAATTCTTCTGATTCTCTTCGCCGAATATGGTTGCCATATCCTGTTCCGAGGCAAGGTCAACCGGCGAAAAATGGGCAGGTATAGTTTTTACGGGTTGCGGTTCTTCAGTAACATTCTTATCGCCTTTAATGTTCGGTAAATCGAGCATCGGGGTAACATGAATTGTCCCGAAGGTGCTCGTGCCGGATAAAACATCTTTTAAATACTGGTTGGCGACGTCCGGCGGGGAAATGGAAAGCCTTTCGTCCGTGACGCCTAAAGAGACGTTCGTAATCATCCCGAAGAAACGGCGTTTTTCCCCGGCTATCGTAACGTAGCGCCCCACCACCATGTCCTCCACCGATACGGAGGCGTCCAGCCTTACGTCCACGCCCTTTTCCAGGGAGGCATTCGTCACGATACCGAGTTTTTGATTATTTTCCGGGCTCATATTTTGGCTCCCTTATCAGTTTCTCCCTTAATCCGGTGTGTCATTGCGAGCCATTGACCCGCCGCAGGCGGAGAAAGGCGTGGCAATCTCTATCTTTAGCTTTCTCCATTCAACTGGTTCATTCCGTTTTTCTGGCCCCTTTACCCTTTGTCATTCCCGACTTGATCGGGAATCCAACATCGTACAGTGAAAATCCTGCGCATTAAACTCTAAATCCGGAATAAACAATTACGAATTTCTTAAACACAAAAGTTAGCTGTCATTGCGAGCCATTGGAGGCGAAGCCGACAAGGCGTGGCAATCTCACTGATTGTCTAAAGCTGCCTCATGGATTGCCTCGTTGTTTTTGGCTTTTCACAATGACAATTAACCTTTCGAGTTTTGGATTTCATGCTTCGAGTTTCTTACCCCAGTCTCCCCAGTATATTTCTCAATTTCATAAAATCAGCGCTTAATAAATTCGCCAGTTCTTTCCCGGCCCCGACCAGAAAGTGTCGGGGGTCGTCCTGGGCTTTAGCCATCTGGCGCAGCGCCGCGGCGATAAGCTCCTCATTGGCAACGGGCAGGCTGGCATTAATTAAAATATCGAGAAAGCCGTGGCCTTTACTGAACTCCCTGACTTCCTCCGGCTGGCATAAATACACAAAGCTGTGGAGGCGGGCCGGCTTGGGGGGCAAATATTGATAGATTTTATCGTCTTTATAGCCCACCGCCGCCGCCGTGAAAGCGCTCCGCAGCAGTTTTGTAAGTTGCGGCGATGACTCGTAAATGGCCTCTTCCGATACCTCGTCTTTGCCGCGGGCGACCGGTTTGCGGCCCGTGTCCAGCCCAGCCGTTTCCGCGTGGCAGACGATGCCGTAAATATCGCAGGCTTTGACCAGCCCGCCGAGCGGCGGAAGCTCGTATAATTCATAGCTTTGCGCGGTAAATCCGGCCGTCTCCGCCCCGATTACTTCCGCGATTTTATTTTCCATAGAGTCCTTTATAATTTGAGGAATTTAGAAGTGGTGATATTAGCTTGATGTAAAATTGCATGTAATGTTCCTTCAGGAAGGTCACCGGGATGATGCGGGATGGTAGTTCGGGCTCGTGTTGAAGGATTCCACCAGATTTCATGACTGCCTCTTGCCTGACGGTCGAAAACGAATCCCGCCTGCCTTAGTTTACGGATTACGTTATCGGCGGTGAAACCGGCCAGTCGGCCCATTACGAGATACTCACCGCGATACGTACGTTGCCGCTAACCGGGCGGGCAGTTCGTAACGCAGGCGGCAGTTCATCTCCATGTTCTTCGTATGACTGGATAAGTTTGCGTGCGACATCCTGCGCAATCTCAAGAGCTTCAGCGGCCGTACGCCCTTGTGCTACCAGCCCGGGAAGTTCATCACTGGTGGCAAGAAAGCCGCCTTCCGGTAGTGCTTCAATATCAATCGATAACAGAATTTCTTTCATACTCTCGCCTCCGCCGCCTTTATTTTAACACTTTTTTGTCATCACGGACGTTAATTTCCTCGCCCCTTCTGTCATTCTGGAGGGAGCGAAGCGACCGAAGAATCTCAGGGTGGGGTGGAAAACCCCGCCTAACCGAGATCCTTCGCTTCGCTCAGGATGACATTACCAATATTGCTGCTATTTCTTGCCGCCCTGTGGCGGGGTCTTGCTGCCGGGCTTGCCTTTATCCTGCTTCGGTTTCTTGACGTTCTTTCTGCCTTTGCTGCCCATTTTTAATCCTCCTTTAAAACTGCTGTATTTAACTTAGTATATCTTAATTCTTGAGAAGTGCTTATTTGTCTGATTAATAATATTGTAACAATAATGCCAACGATATCAATTAGATCGGAAATCATAGACACATATGTTGCATTTAGTAATTCTGCCGCTGTATTAGAGCCACTCATTATTCTTACAACTATATTACTCGAAAAATTAGATATAAGAAATAATGCCCACCACCAACCAACTATTGCCGGCGTTTTTAAATATTCAACTGTGAACAATGAAATATCTATGTTCGGATCACTTGCTTTGCTTATTTCAGCAACTGCCTTGTAAGGTTGAACTAGACTTGCAAATGGTACAAAAAACCACCCTACAGTCCACCCCGGAGTAAATTTTAACGATGGTCTTTCAAATGAATGAAGATTTTTATTCGCTCTATAAACCCACATTAGAAAAATTATTGCACCAATAATGATAAAGACTAATTGTACAAAACTTATCATAGCCTCTCTGCTATCATTTGCCTGAGCTTCAGCTAATGTAAAATAGTTGCCATTTAGTGCTTTACTTAGTAACTCGGATTGTAAATACCTTGAAAAGAGTGAAACTATGGAAAGTATTCCCGAAATAACAAATATACCCTGAACCCAACTAGACAGTCCATTTATAGATTTGTAGTGAACAAGTTTTTGAGGAGTGGCATCTACGTTCATTGCATTCCTCCTTAACTTTTCGTCACCTTCCTCCCCACCGGGCACCTTCTCATACAGGTGCCTACAAATGTACAGCCGAAGGTCGCTTTACCCTCGGCAAAACCAACGCATTTGGGTCTATCGAGTGCTACCGGGATATCTATAAAAATCTTATCCATATCAATGCCGGGGCGTATGCACAAAGCTTTATTGCCGCACCGCTGCCAGCAGGCCGGTCCTTTATCCCCGCCGCTTGTAGTGTAACCACACTTCCCCCTCATGCATAACTTTTCTTTCAGCAGCGGGTCAGGCTCCAGGTCCGCTTCGGTAATGATAGAGACGTAGCGTACGCGCGGCCCGTACTGCGGCGTTATCACCAGTCCGCTTAAGCCGAACTCGCCGAGGCCCGCCCGTACCGCCGCATGTCTCTGGGAGAAAAAGCCGAACCGCGGCGCCATTACGGAAGTGCCCAGGCCGGTATGGGCGGCGTCTGGGGTGGATAACGAGCGCAGCCCGTAATTTATCTCGATATAGTTCGCCAGCTTGACGCTGATGATGTTGAGCATCATGTCTTCGGCATAATGGCCCATCTGCATATAAAAGTTCTCGGTATTTGCTTCGATGCCGAGCTCCGTATCCATTTCCTTCATTTTAAGATGATATTCGTCATATTCGACGACCGGGTCCGGGATGCGTATTCCGGCCACGATGACCGACTTCGCTTTCGGCACCAGGTCGAGCGGGCCGTGGCCGGGCGGCGCGCCTTCAAAGCGTTCCACCGATGCGATGCCTACCAGCGTTGCTCCCCACTCTTTCGCGAGAGACTTTATTAGTTTTGAGTTTAGTTTTTCCATATTTCTTTTAAAGCACTATATCCCAACGAGAGTCCAGAGAGAAACTCTCTGGCGGTCCGCCTAAGGCGGACGGGGGTGTCCCCCGGCCTCTCCTCCCTCCAGGGTGGGGGGATAAGGAGATATTTAGGATTTAGATATTAGTGCTTAGGATTTCCTTCCTAGATCCATCTCGTTCTCTTGCTCGTGCTCTTGGCCGATGAAGTGTTATCCATGTGTCCCTCTATTAATGATGATTCTACCAGTTCCCAGAAATATTCTCTATCCCTGGTCGTCACCACCGCCTGCTCATGGGCCTCGGAAAGCGCCGCCGGGTAGCCTTGCCCGCGTTTACACTGGTCGTAGACAAGGCGGTGCGTCAGCTCCAGCCGGTCTTTATCTAAAGCCGCCCACCGCGGCACCTCGATACGGGCAACCTCGTCCCCGTTTCTCATGTAAAAGAAATACACGGCATGGTCGCCGTAATGCTCTTTGACGATTTTCGACGGGCTGATAAAGAGGGCTGACCTTTCGCCGTCCGCCAGGATATTCATGAAAATCTCGCGGTCGCGCACGCCTGAAAGGCCGTCGCAGCCCCGCTTTTTCCCCGGTGGGCACTGCTTATCGCAGTCCGGCGAATCGTTAGGGCAGATTGCCACCCGCAATACGTTAAGCACATCGGCGCTGTTGGGGTAGCTGATATAGCTCGCCAGCGCAATC
The DNA here is from genome assembly GCA_963796365.1 of uncultured Chloroflexia bacterium. GTDB lineage: Bacteria > Chloroflexota > Dehalococcoidia > Dehalococcoidales > RBG-16-60-22 > RBG-13-51-18. Next base: position 856,953 of record CAWCLJ010000004.1, on the reverse strand, counting down.
TTACGGCTGTGATTAAGATTATTTATCGTATCCAGGTGCCTTAACAGGCCTTCGTGTAATAATACATCGGTCACGAATTCAGGGTAGGCGTCGAGTCCCCAGAGAATCAGCGTCCCGTCGAGCAAAGCCAGGGCGGCGCTTTTTTCCGGTAGGGCGGCCGCCAGTTCCGCCAGGCCGGCGCATTCTTCCACCGAGCGTTTGGCGCCCAAAATATTCCCTTCCACCGGCTGCTCGCGCCCGCCGCCCGGCGCGGTAATCACCAGGTCTTTGTCCTCGGAGTAGAGGCGGGGGGTGCTGGAAAGCAGCGCATCCGGCTTGCTTCCGTAAGTAAGCACTACCGCCCCGATATTAATCAAAAAGCAGCGCGTGGCGTGGTGCCGATCGACTTCGATGTGGGAACCGTCGGTGGCGATGACGGTAAAGTCCGAAGGGCCGGCAGGCAAAGGATATTTCTCATTCAAGCCGGCTTCGATGCCCGCCACCAGCCAGGTGGTCTTGCCGTCTTTGATTTTCTTTTTTAACGCCTCGAGGTCGATGGCCGGGTCGCCGATGGTTTTAAGGGCGTTTTGCAGGTGATTTTCCTGTTCCGTCCTCCGGTTCTTAAGGCCGGTTATCATGGAGATTACCTGGGCGGCGGTTTTCGTTAAATCGAGGGACACTTGAACGGCGCTCCTTTGAGTTCAGTATAGTGCAATGATTTGGAGAGGGCAAGACTTTGTACCTTGTCATCCCCGCGAAAGCGGGGATCCATCAAGAGAAGGCAAAGAATGAGGGAGTTCGTTGGTGGATTCCCGAACGAGTCGGGAATGGCAATTTATTTTGGTTTTTGTATCTTGGTTATTGTATCTTTTCCACCTTTTTCCTCCGGATGTTATAATAAAAAAGTAAACTCAATCTGAAGGAGCACAATGCTGGCGGCACTCGGGACCGTTATCGTTACCTCTCTTTCCGGCGTCATGATGCCGGGGCCCATGTTCACCGTGACCATCGCCAAGAGCCTGAAGTCGCCGTGGGCCGGGGTAATGGTGGCTTTAGGACACGCCGTCGTCGAGGTGCCCCTGATATTGCTCGTCTATTTCGGACTGGCCAACTTTTTCCAGAATGAAATTCTTAAACTGGTCTTAAGCGTGCTCGGCGGCGGGATGATTGTCTGGATGGGACTGGACATGTTCCGCGCCCGTAAAAAGCTCGCGACCGAAGGCAAAGATACCACTTATAACGCTTTCGTCGCCGGCATTGCCATGAGCGGGCTGAATGCGTTTTTCATCGTTTGGTGGCTCACTGTCGGCAGCCTGCTGATTATGAATTTCGTGAATGCCGTCGGGGTCTGGGGGATACCCTTCTTTATCATCGTCCACTGGCTCTGCGACCTCATCTGGCTTATCTTCGTCTCCTTCACCATCTTTAAGACCCATAAATTCTGGGGACAAGGCGTACAGGAATGGATATTTATTGTTTTAAGTTTAGCATTGCTTTATTTTGGTACACAATTTGTCATTAAAGGAATAATTGCATATGGTGAGGTTGGCCTAATATCTACTATTGTCATTGTGATTTTAGCCTTCATTTGGCTGCTGATTGAAACGGACTTATTACGCATTAGATTGCCTTCGTATGTGCAAGAAAGCTTAGATTAAAATCTTTCAATAACTTCTCTCCCCTTGTGGGAGAGATTTGAGTGAGGGGGAATAATGGCGGATAATCCCGTAATCGGAGCGGCTAAAGAACTCAGGCAAAGGCAAACTGAAGCTGAGAAAAGACTTTGGTTCAAGCTTAGAGACGAACAAATACTTGGAGCCAAATTTAGAAGGCAGGCTCCGATTGGTAAATATATAGTTGATTTTGTGAACTTTGAACAAAAATTGGTGATTGAACTAGATGGAAATCCTCATAAAGAAAAAGAAATAAAAATCAATGACCTTGAAAGAACTTTATGGTTACACTCGGAAGGTTTCAAGGTATTGCGATTTTGGAACTCCGATGTATTGAATAATCTTGAAAGAGTAGTAAATAAGGTTAAATCTAATTTGAAATAATGTTTTCACTCTCACCTAACCTCTCCCATCGAGGGAGAGGAAAGACGGCAAGGCTGAATAAAATTTTACTTTATTTTTTACCCTATAATAAAATAATTTGAATTTATCATTACGATAAAAAACTACCGGCGGTGAAAGGTCTTTCGACCCATCTACCACCGGTTTCAAAACTAACTGATTTTAAGAGTATTTTTTCCTAAGCTTTTGCCTCTGCCTGCTGCTTGGGTTTAATCCCGATGAATCTGCCCCATTCATGGTTGTTCCAGACAATCAGGAGCTGGCTGGCGTTACAGACCGAACTGTAAGTACCGGTCGTGATACCGATGAGTAGCACCAGGACGAAGTAATGGATGGTCGTCCCGCCGAGGAGGAACAGCGCCAGAAGCACGAAAAGCACTGTCAGGGAGGTGTTCAGGGAACGCCCGATAGTCTGTAAAATGCTGTAGTTTACTATTTTTTCAAAACTGGGGTCGATGCCTTTCATCGTGTTTTCCCGTATCCGGTCGAAGACGACTATGGTATCATGCACGCTGTAGCCGGCCACCGTCAACATGCCGGTAATAAACAGCGTGTCCACTTCGACGCCGGCGAATTTACCCAGCAAAGAAAAGATGCCCAGCACCACCAGGATATCGTGTATCAGGGCGATAATTGCGCAGGTGCCCCAGCGGAAGGGGTTGGGCATTTTACGGAAAGCGAATGTGATATATAAGAGGATTGCCACCGCCGCGATAATTACCGCAATAATGGCATAACGCACCGTCTGGCTGGCTACCGTGGCGGAAACGGAGGAGAAGTCTACCACGTTTACCGTCGTATTCAAATCTTTACCCAGGCTGCTGACCAGCGCTGTTCTTTGTTCGCTGGTAATTTCTTGTAACCGGATAATAAATTCTCCCCCGCTGGTGGACTGTATCACGGCGTCGCTGTAGCCCAGCTTGGTCAGTTCATCACTCAACTGGGTCTGGTTGATGTTGGGGGTGAACTGGGCCGTAAGGTCGGAACCTCCCTTGAAATCGCTGCCCGGTTTCAGGCCGAAGAGTATCAGGGAAATGACCCCCGGCACGATAATTAACGCCGAAAGCAAAAAGTACCAGTATCTCTTTCCAACAAAATCTATCATTTTGCACTTCCGAGTAGATATTTTTTCGCAACGCCGATATGAATCAGGCCTGTCAGGAAGGTCCGGGTGACTACGATGGCGCTGAACATGCTGACCGCCACGCCGAGGAAGAGGGTGATGGCAAATCCCTGCACCATGAAGGCGCCGAAAGCGCTGCCGAACCAGTACAGGATGATACAGGTGATAAAGGTGGATATGTTGCTGTCACGGATGGACGGCCAGGCGCGGCGGAACCCTTCCGATACCCCCGCCTCCAGCGTTCGCCCCAGCCTCATCTCCTCCTTCATACGTTCGAATATCAGAACGTTGGCGTCCACCGCCATGCCGACGGATATGATGAAACCGGCGATGCCTGGCAGGGTCAGTGTTACCGGTATCATTTTGAAGATAGCCAGTGATATCGCGCCGTAAACGAGCAGCGCTAAGGTCGCCACGCCGCCAAGGTAGCGGTAATAGGCTATCATGAACAGCGCGACCAGCACGATGCCGATTAACCCGGCCCGCAAACTGCGGTTGAGTGAATCCGTACCGAGCGTGGCCGAGACCGTTTCTTCGTAAAGCGGTGTTGTATCCAGTTTGACCGGCAGGGCGCCGGACTTTAAAAGGGATGCCAGGTCCTGTGCCTGCTGGGTGGTAAAGCTGCCGCTGATTTCCCCGGTGCCTCCGTATGAAGCCTGGAGGATTTGCGGTGCGGACAGCAGGTTGTTGTCCAGGAAAATGCCTATGGCATATTGAGTCGCGTAAGTGCCGGCGGAGCCTTGAGGGTTATGGATTTTGGATGCAATCTCGTCGAAGATTTTAGAACCGACGGAGTTCCACTTGATGCTGACCGCCGGCGTGGAGGCCCCGCCTGACGTATCGAGCGTCGCCTGGGCATCGGCCAGGTACGCGCCGGTCAGTTCAGTTCCGTCATCGCCGCGGGCGGGAATCCAGGACGTTGCCGCATTGTATTTGGCAAGCGTCGTATTACTCGTCACATTGCCGCTGATATTTGTCATCGAGTAAACGCCGTTACTATTGGTGAGGATGGCGACCGTCTGGAAGGGGTTGTTGGAGGTGGTATCGGTACTGGGTACGGTAAAAATCCGGGTCCCGGTTTCCTTCGTATCGATAAAATTATATTGGCCTCCCCCGTTGAGCTGGTTGAGATAATCGCCCAAAGTAACCACCGTGCCGCTGGAGTTCAACTCCGCCTCGCGGAATTCCAGGAAGCCGGTCTGTTCCACCAGGCTCTTGGCGGCATCGACATCGGTAAAACCGGGCAGTTGTATCTGGACGCGGTTGTTGCCGAGTTTCTGGATGATAGGCTCGGTCACACCGAAGGCGTCGATACGTTTTTGGATGGTGAGGATTTCACGGTCCATCGCGGCGGACTGGTCGGATGCGGAGACGTTATCGGAAAAGACCCCCTGGTAGACCAGGTTTACGCCGCCGACGAGGTCGAGGCCTTCGCGCAGACCGTTCCTCCCGAGGCGGCTGCTGTTGAAGGGGAAGACGATCCACGCCGCCAGGACAAATAGCGCGATAATGATGACTAGCGTTATCTTATTACTTCTTGTCATTTTCCACTCCAGGTATACTAATTACGGGTATTTTTATTTTTCTCACTGTAAAGGTGTTTAAGATATGTTAACGCTTGGGCTTTATCTGTGATTTCCCCGGCGGCCTGTGCTTCTTTGACCGCTTCCAGCAGTTCGCCGACGGCCGGTCCGGCCTGCAGCCCCAGGCTTTCCATCACGTCCTTCCCGTCGATTATCTTCGGAGGGGCGGTAATAACAGTCTCCTCAAAATGCTTTTGCAACACGTAGGCGGTTATCTTCGCATGTCCCCGCCAGTCTGCTTCGTCCAGCGCCGCGCCGCGGGCGGCCAGGTGGTCTGCCAGGGAAAGGAAAAGCACATCGATGCCGGCTTCTCCGATGTCCCGGAAGAAACGGTAGACGGCGCGGTTGGTCGGCAGGCCCTCATTGGTCATCTGGGTCGGGCGGAGGTGATATTTAATCAAAAGCTCTACGAGCTGTATTTCCTTGTTGGAAAATCTCAATCTTTCCAGGACGGCGCCGGCAATCGCGGCCCCCTGTTCCTGGTGTCCGAAGAAGCGGGCATGACCGTCTTCGATGATCTTGGTCTGCGGCTTGGCGACATCATGCAGTAGCGCCGTCAGCTTTAACATCGTCCTGCCCGTGCTCCCGCTGCTGATTTCCCGGTCGAAGTGCCGTTCCAGCCTGTCCGACCATGGTACCATATCGAGGATAGATTCACCGGCGTAATCCCAGTCCGCTTCCCGCAGGACAAATTCCACCGCGCTGACGGTCTGCAGGGAATGCTCGAAAACGTCCCAGACGTGCGCGTGCGGCTGGTTGACTCCCCTGGCCGGCGCCAGCTCCGGTATCAGGGCGGTCAGCAGGCCGAGGCTGTCCATCAGGAAAAGCCGTTTCCCCGCCCCGGGTAAAGCCAGCAGGCGCAGCAGTTCCCCGCGGATACGCTCGCCGGCCACGCCCCGGATGAGCAGGGCGTCTTCGGCCATCAAGTTTTCGGTTTCGGTATCGATGTTTAAATGGAGCTCGGCGGCGATGCGCAGGGCGCGTAATAAACGGGCGGCATCGTCTTTGAAAACATTCCCGTTGAGGGCTTTTAAATTCCGGTGCTCCAGGTTGGTCCGGCCCTGGAAGGGGTCGATGATGTTTTCCATCACCATGCCGGAAGAGATGTTTTCATCGAGCGGGTAGGCCATGGCGTTAATCGTGAAATCGCGGCGCGCCAGGTCCTCTTCGATGGTCTTGCCTTTGAGGGTGGAAAAATCCAGGTACCATTTATTCCCGGGAAGGACGACCCTCCCGACCTGGTTGATATCGTCAAGCGGTACGTAACTCGCTTCTAAAGATGCGGCGATATAGCGCGCCAGTTCCAGCGCATCGGCGCCCACGCCTATATCTACATCCGCCGTGGCGCGCTCCAATAGTGTGTCCCGCACGAACCCGCCGACGATGTAGGCGCGGATGTTTCCGGCCGCCAGCAAACGGCTGATTTGGGTCAATAGCCGGGCGGCTTCAGGTCTTATAGACAACTTCGAATATTCCCTCGTGAGTAAAGGCATATCTATAAAACTATACTATCAAGCGTAAAAATTATCAAGTTATGTCGATTTCGGGTAGTGGTAGGGATGCCGTTATTAATATTGAGAATTCTTTCAGTCCTCACCTTTGTTTTTTCTTGCATTAGAAATATTATTAATCGTTAAGTAAATACCATTTTTATTCAAACGGTACCGCTACCCGATTTCGGATTAGCTTCTTATTTGCTTGTTTACCATAAATATTTATGCTATGCTTTTCAATGATGAAGGGTTTTGCACATATAATTTTAGTTATTGTTATAGTTATTGTCGTTATTATTTTGCTCGTTATTACCCATCACAATGGGCTTTGGGGTGGAACGCCAACACCAATAACAACACCATCCCAAGTATATTAATTATAATATCGGCTCCTCGTTATCTTATTCCTGCATTATTTTCTCTCAACTAAACCGGAACCTGACCTGATTTTGTAAAGATGTTTTTAACAATTTAACGATTGAAAAACAGTATTAGGGTGGGCCAAATCTTTACTCCCCCCTTTTGGCTAACATCACGTGCCGATAAGTAATGTAGGGTCGGTAAAGCCAATTGACCCTTTCTATTACCTCCCAACCCGGTAACACCGGCGTCCCTGCCGGTGCATTTTGTTGTAAATAATCAACCTGCCTCACCTAACAATTATTCATTGACTCGTTTTTTATAAAAATTTTTGACCCTTTAGCTTGGGGCTGAAGCTGATTCGTCAGGGTACTCGTTTCATCGTATTATGGTAACTCAGCTTCGGATTTACTAATTAGAACCTTGCGACTTTTCAAGTAACGGTGGGGCAGGCATCTTGCCTGCCCACACAGGCGAGACGCCTGTGCTGCCTGGATTATTTATTTGTTAAAGTGCTTTTAAAGCACTTCTCCTCTGTCAATGACACTTACCCCTCGCCCCTAACCACTAAACACTATCCACTATTCACTATTCACTACACTCTATACCCTATCACTTACCATAACTAATGAAAAAACATGCCTTGAGGCTGAATCGTATCTAAGCTTACCATAATATGTCAAAAAAACGATTTATGCCTGGGCCGAGCCTGATTTAACATAAAACTCTTAAAAAACGACTCACGCCTGGGTCGAGATTGGTTTAACATAACACCCTTAAAAAACGACTCAGGCCTGGGTCGAGCCTGAAATAACATAATATTGGAATCGAATTTCTCATAGCTGCATCACGCTCACACATATCCATCGTCGTTTCTCTTACCGGGATATCTTAGTACAGATGTTCTAAATATGTCAATAGGAATTTGTCACAAATTAGTTTCGGGCCAGCTTTGAAAAAATATTACCTCAACAGGCTCACTGCCGTAGAAATCCCGATAATCAGCCCGGCGATATCGATGACGAGGTTCAGCCCCAGACCGGGCACCTGCCCGAAGATGAAGATATTCACGACAAAGCTTACGGCCACCGCCGCCCCGCCGATGACCGCCAGCCAGATGCCTCTCTTGCGGTTGACCGCCAGTCCCGTTACTTCCCCGATGACCCAGCCGACCGCCGCAAAGACGAGCAGGTTTAAAAGGAAAAAGGGAATAAAGTCAATAATGAACCCCCAAACTAGCCCTAGGATGACTGCCGTCCCCATCGCCGCCCCGGCCGCTCTCAAATAATAGGCCGGTGAAACGCGGAAGGTTGGGAGTCTATAAAGCTTGGCGCATTCCCGGCACCTGGCGCCCACCGGTGTTTGCACCATGCACTGCGGGCAGATAGGTTTACCGCATTTCCCGCATCTTAGACGCGTTTCCACATCCGGGTGAGTGGCGCATCGAAAAGAGGCAGGCTCGTTCATTCCTGGACGTCCTCGTCTTCCGTCTGTTTGCGGTTCACCCAGGTGGCCCGGTCCCGTACATCGCGGTCGAAGAGAAAGCGGTTCAGCAAGACCTGGCCTACTTTACCATGCGTCGGCAGGGAGTTAGGCTGGGCAGTTAAACGTTTGATGATTATGATAAAGACCAGCGCCAGGTATCCCATGGTAAGCGCTACCGGTTCTTTAGCGATGGCGCTGGCCACCGGCATGGCTATCAGGCCGAAAAGTATCGGCACCGGCGTCCGGTGCAGGATAACAAGAATCGCGATGGCAACGGCAAAGAAAACAATCAGCGGCCAGGCGGTTATGGCTGGCAAATTGATGCTGGGCAAAATAATAATCAGCCCCAGCATGGTCGCGATGCCGCGCCCGCCGTGGAACTTTAAAAAGACCGGCCAGTTGTGACCGACGATGACGGCGATACCGGCGAACAATTGCAGACCGGCGTCCAGGCCTGCCGTTTTGGCGATATAGACCATCAGCATCCCTTTAAGAAAGTCGTAAATGCCGACGAACAGACCGAGGGTGCGGGATGTCGTGCGCCAGAGGTTACCGGCCCCTACCTGCTGGGTGCCCTGTTTTTTAATATCAACGCCGCGCGCACGCCCGATCAGGTAAGAAAGCGGGATGGAACCGAGAAGATAAGAAGCGATCAACAATAAGATGAATTTCAGCCAGATATCCATATATCCCTATATTGGATATTATCACTAATAGGATTGCACTACAACTATCTGTAACTTTAAGGCGAAGAGGTTTTTACCAGGGTTTTCGATGTTCCGCCAGCGCTATCAGCTTTTCGGCGGCTTCCATCGGCACTTCTGTGCCGCCCAACGCCACCTCGTTGTTCTCACCTCCGCCGTGGAAGTCCGTCCCGCCGGTGGCGATAAGCTCATACTTTTCCGCCAGCTTTAACGTCTCGCCGGTCTGGAGGGGGGTATTATCTTTGTAATAAGCCTCGATGCCCACCAACCCGTACTTTTTCAGGCTGTTGACCATGGCCTCCGGGTTTTTAACGGTAAAGGGGTGGGCGAGCACCGGTAAGCCTTTAGCACGCACAATAAGCGCGACCGCTTGTTCCGGCGTCATCTTGTCCCGCGGGACATAGGCCGGGCCCTCATGGCCGATGTATTTAAAAGCTTCCTCGAATCTATTAATATAGCCCTTTTCCAGCATGGCGCGGGCGATATGCGGTCGGCCGATAGCGCCTTCCCCGGCAATTTGCTGCACCCGCTTCCAATCGATGAAAATGCCGAGCGAGCTTAACTTGTCTACCATCTTCCTGCCCCGGTTGATACGCGAATCGCGAAATTTATCAAGCGTTTTTTTGAATTCCGGGGCGTCATAGTCGATGAAATAACCCAGGATATGGGCTTCGCCGTCGGCGAGGTCGGTGCTGATCTCAACGCCGGGGATTAAAGTGATATCCGGTGAAGCTTTCGCGGCTTCCAGCGCCGGGACGATGCCGTTTACCGTATCATGGTCGGTCAAAGCGATGACTTTAAGCCCGGCCTTGACTGCCATCCCCACGATATCATGCGGGCTGAACTTGCCGTCGGAGGCGGTGGAATGGATATGCAGGTCTACCAGGCTCATATTTCTTCCGACTCCCTTTGAATGCGCTGGATGCCGGTGGCTTTGCCGGTATTCTCATCCGCTTCCACGATAATGGCATTGAGGACCGGTTTGCCTTTGCCCACGGTAAGGTGATGGGGCATCTGGGTGAGAAAGCGCTGGAGAACAGCATCGGCATCATCCCCGATAACGGAATCTGACGGGCCAGTCATACCGATATCGGTAACGTAAGCGGTGCCGCCTTTCAATATCTGCGTATCGATGGTGCCGACGTGGGTATGCGTGCCGAGTACGGCGGTAACGCGCCCGTCCAGGTAACGCCCCAGGGCGACTTTTTCCGAGGTTGCCTCCGCGTGAAAATCTACGAAGATTATCTTCGGTTTATCTTTCAAATCCTGGAGGAGCTTGTCCATGGTGCGGAAGGGGTCGTCATAGCTGCTCATGAAAGTCCGGCCGATAAGGTTGACCACCAGGACTTTACCGGCAATGCGGTACCCCTTCCCCGGGACGCCGGGCGGGTAATTTAGAGGGCGGATAATCGGCATATCTGTATCCAGGTAGGGGATAATTTCTTTCTGGGCGAAGATGTGGTTGCCGGAAGTAATCACGTTGATGCCCTCATCCAGCAGTTCCCTGGCCGTGCCGGAAGTGAGGCCGAAACCGCCGGCGGTATTTTCCCCGTTGGCTATGATAAAGTCTATTTTATACTGCTTGCGCAGATTACGGAGGTGCTTGTTGATAACCAGCCGCCCCGGCTTGCCGATAATGTCCCCGATAACCAATACGTTCATAAAAAATTAGGCGATGTTCCCCTGTAGGTACGTAGACAATAGGTGATATAATAAGATGTATATATATTCTCATGGAACAGAAATAATTACAAGGAGGCAACTCATGGGGGAACCGTTTGATGAATACATTGACCAATTTGGCATAGGTGTGGGGGCATACGGGGTTGCTTTGAATTTTAAAAAAACTAGCCCTAAACCTGTTGCTCCGGGTAATATCCCCCCAGCAGATGATATTGGGACGATACGTATGAGCCTGGAACATTTTAAGATAATGGCATTTCTTATAAAACGTAGTGTTGATGAGGTTGAAGGACAACTGGGTATTGAAATTCCATTTCCTGTACAGATTCTAAATGCTTTAAAAATAGCTCCTGAAGATTGGCAACATTTTTGGCAACGACCAAAGTAAATACGTATGGAGATGTCTAATCCTATTCCTTCGATTCAGAAGGCTAAACATTCAGAAGAGCTACTTTTTAGCGACCATAGCTTAAAAAGAATGATACAACGTAAAATTAGCGTTGACCATATTGAACAGGCGTTGGATTGTGCAGAGGTCGAATTAATTGAAGTTTATCCTCAAGCTGGACAGCATTCGCCTGAATATCTTATACTTGGAATAGATGATGAAGGAAGAAGTATCCACATATTGGTAGCATGTCCAGTGAATGAAGTAATTACAACTTATGAACCACAGCCACCAGCATGGGTTAATTCAAGGCAAAGGGGGAAAATATGAATTGTTCACTTTGCGGTAATAAAATGGTTGATGATTATACCGCATTTACCGTATTAAAAGAGAATGCGGTATATGTTACTGAAGATGTGCCGTGCTTGAAGTGTACGGTATGTGAACACGTTGTCTTCACTCAAAAAGTAGCAAAAAAACTTGAACGTTATTCCTCGGGAAGAACTGTTCCTATGATGACTTATAGGAGTTGGGTATTTAGATGGGGTGAACCAATTGTCGAAATTCCAAAACTTGTTTACCCACCAGTTTCAAATGAAAGGGTTTCAATTAGTGTCTCTGGTACTGCTGGGATATTGGTGTCGTAGGGAACATAAAAACCATGCCTAAACCAATAATAACTGCATCTAAGTCTCGAACGAATAAGAGGAATTTGGAAGATTGTAAACCTGGTGCTACAAGAATTCAGGTACTTCAATTTATTGATAAGGCAATTACTTCACCGAAGTTGAAGCGTGCGAAATCACCTGCTCCAACATCGAAGTAAACATCGGTTTTTCGTCTTTTCTGTGGCTATATCTGAAGCTGTATTCGTCTGCATATTCCTGTAAATGTTCCGGTGTCACATGATGGTAAGTACCATCAATGCTTCTCTTTAATTGACTCCAAAACCCTTCAACGCTGTTTGTATGAATATCACCCGCAGTCACGTAAACCTTTTGAGAGTGAGCGACTACTTTATGGTCGAAACCCATGCTCTCAAGGTCATTGTAGCTCGGTAAATCATCCGTGTAGACCGTAGCATCCTTTATAACATTCGCTTCAACGGCTGGAAGTAACGTTTTAGCTTTAACATCGGGGATTACGATAGCCCTAGCCCTACCTTTGCGCTCTACCATACCTAAGACTACGGTTTTGTTCTCGGAACCCCTGCCACGCTTACCCTGCTTCTTGCCACCAATATAAGTCTCGTCCACTTCGACCTTTCCAACGAACTTTATAGTGTTACCATCTGCCATGACACTTCTAATCTGCTTCCACATTCTATAGCCAGTTTTTACCGTAACGCCTAAGTCACGGCTAAGTTGACGAGAGGAAACACCACAGCGAGTAACCGCCATGTAGGATAGTGCTTTGAACCATAATCTAAGATGGTCGAATTTAGTATCTTCAAAGATTGTTCCGGCCATCGGGTGAATGTGATTACCGCAATATTCGCAGGAATAACAAGGTTGTCCTTGAATCCGATAATGCTTCGTTACCTTACCGCACTTCTCGCAAGTAACACCATCCGGATAGCGTTTCTGGAATAGGCACTCAAGGCAAGCATCATCATTCGGGAAATCTCTGTCAAAGTCTTTTGTGCTATACTTATTCATGGCTACACCTCTTCTTATTTACTCTTTAAGTGTAGCACAAAATAGTACGTATGTCAAGGGGAACATCGCCAAAAATTATCCTCTCCCCAACGAGGGAGAGGATTAAGGTGAGGGGGAACACCGGGTTAAACCGAAGTTTTCACCCTCACCCTGCCCTCTCCCCTCAAGGGAGAGGAAATATCCTTACTTTGCGTAGTCCACGGCCCTGGTCTCCCGCAGGACGGTAACTTTAATCTGTCCCGGGTAGTCCAGCGTTTCTTCAATCTTTTTAACGATATCGCGCGCCAGCTTCATCGCTCCCAGGTCATCGATAGATTCTGGTTTGACCAGGATGCGCACCTCGCGCCCGGCCTGGATGGCGTATGACTTATCGACTCCCTTAAAGCTATCGGCGATGTCTTCCAGCGCCTTGAGCCGCTTGAGGTAGTTTTCCAGGGATTCGCGGCGGGCGCCGGGCCTGGCCGAGCTGATGGCGTCAGCCGCCGAGGTGATATAGCCCCAGATGCTGGTATCGCTCGTTTCCAGATGATGCTCGGCGACGCCTTTGAGTACGTCAGCGGATTTTTCGAATTGTTTCACGAGGTCGGCGCCGATGGCGGCATGAGTGCCTTCGACCTCACGGTCGACGGACTTGCCGATATCGTGTAGCAGGCCAGCCTTCTTGGCGGTATTTACGTTGGCGCCCACTTCCGATGCAATCATCCCGGCCATGTAAGCAACTTCGACGCTGTGTTCCAGGGCGTTCTGGCCGTAGCTGGTGCGGAACTTTAGCCTGCCCAGCAGCCTGACCAGCTCCGGATGCAGCTGCACCCCGAGCTGCTGTACCGCCTGCTCACCGGCCTTCTGGATTTCCGCCTCGACATCGGTTTTGGCCTTGGCAGCCATTTCTTCGATACGCGCCGGGTGGATACGCCCGTCCTGGATAAGGCGGTTCAGGGCGACACGGGCGATTTCCCTTCTTACGGGGTCGAAACTGGAGATGGTGACGGCTTCCGGCGTGTCATCGATAATAAGGTCGACGCCGGTGGCCTGTTCCAGGGCCCTGATATTGCGTCCTTCACGCCCGATCAGCCTGCCCTTCATTTCATCGTTAGGAATAGGAACGACGGAAACCGTGGTCTCCGCCACTATTTCCGAGGCGCTGCGCTGTATCGCAACCGCCAGGATATCCTGGGCTTTTTGGTTGGCATCTTCCTTGAGTTTGTTTTCCCACTGATGGAGACGCCGCGATGCTTCGTGTGTGAGTTCCACTTCCATCGCATCGAGCAGCGTCTGCTTGGCTTCTCCACTGGACATGCCGGAGATTGTCTCCAGCTGCTTTAACTGCTTGTCCCGCACTTCGGCCGCCTGGGCCCGGACGTTTTCTATTTCCTTTTCTTTGTTGACCAGATTACGGTCGCGCTGCTCGACGCCTTCCAGTTTGCGGTCTAGGGTCTCATTCTTCTGATTTAACCTGTTTTCCTGCTTCTGGAGTTCGTTCTTGCGCTCCCGGTAATCGTTATCGGCAGCCGCCCGGTTGCGTTTTATTTCTTCCTGGGACTGCTGCAACAGATCTTTAGCTTCATTCCTGGCTTCACTGACCATTTTAACGGCTTTTCTTTCCGCGATGCGTATCTGGCGGTTGAAAACAAACCGGCGGAAGAAGAAAAGGGCAACGACGCCGACAATTAAGCCGATAATGAATGCAAAAATGATTGCAACATAGACTAATGGTGAATTTGCATTCATTTAACCTCCTTTATATTTTTGGTGAGTATTCACTTATTAATTTTACGTAAGTCGCTATGATTATAACCTAAACGGGCAATCTTTAGGAAATCTGCGTTATTTTTGCCGCAGTTCTTTCCATATCCTTTCTACAATTTCATTGATAATGCCGTAACCAAAACCCCGCCTCCCCAGGTATTGCCCCAGGCGCAACCGGAAGTCCTGGTAATCTAATGCTGTCAAGCAGCGCGCCCGGTCCTGTGCCGCCCGGTAGGCGCTTTCTTTTTCATTAATTTCACTGACGGCTTGTTCTATAATGCCGACCTCCAGGCCTTTTCTTTTAAGTTCAAATTTAGCCATGCGGCGGCTGCGCGGGCTGAAAGTCTCGCGGTTTTCCACCCAGAAACGGGCAAAAGCGGTATCGTCCACATACCCCATGTCTTTGAGTTTGCCCACCGTTTTATCGATAATGTCATTTTCGAAACCGTGGCGCGTTAACCGCTGTCTGATTTCAGATTCGCTGCGCGGGCGGTAGCCGAGAAAACGCAAGGCGGAATTGAAACAGCGCTGCCGGAGGTCCTTGTCTGCCAGCTCCTGGAGCGCGTTCCGGCCAAGCTCCTGCCCTACGCCGAGCCTTTCTTTCAGGGCTGTTTCCGGGGCCAGGCTGAGGGCAAATTTATCATCGACATAAATGTGGATGCGTTTTGCCCGGTTGTTTCCTTGTTTTAGTCCGGTTATTTTACTCATCGAACCTATTTTTTAAGAAAATCTCTTATCAAATTTATTTTTAACTCCCCTATTTCCCCCCACAGGAGAAAGGTGGCCGGGGGACACCCCCCGGGCCCCCGCCAGAGGACTTTCCTCTGGACTCTTTTTTCGCTACCAAAACAAAAAGGCCGAAGCATAAGCTCCAGCCTTAGAGTTTACTTTATTCACTTGGCGGCATTCACTGCCCGGGGTTCTATTCTTCTTCTGAAGTCGTGAAGTGGGCAGTGTTGGCTGAAGCTCTTATTTTCTCTTCAATTTCTTTGGCAAGTTCGGGGTTCTGCTTTAAGTATTGTTTGGCAGATTCCCGGCCCTGTCCTAAACGGGTGTCCCCGTATGAGAAAAAGGCTCCGGCCTTGGTTATAATGCCTTGCTCGATGCCAACATCAAGGATGTTGCCCTCTTTACTGATACCGCTATCGAACATGATGTCAAACTCGGCGGTGCGGAAAGGAGGCGCAACTTTATTCTTGACTACCTTGGCTTTGACACGGCTGCCAATTGCTTCATTGCCCTGCTTGATGGTTTCGGCGCGCCGCAGTTCTATTCTCGTGGAAGCGTAGAACTTGAGCGCCCGGCCGCCCGTGGTTACTTCCGGATTACCGAAGACGATGCCGACTTTTTCCCTTAACTGGTTGATGAAAACGACGGCGGTGCCGGATTTGCCGATGGCTCCGGCGAGTTTCCGCAGCGCCTGGGACATCAGACGGGCCTGCATACCCATCTGCGGGTCTCCCATGTCCCCTTCGATTTCCGCTTTGGGCACAAGGGCGGCCACGCTATCGATGACGATAACATCGACGGCGGAGCTTCTTACCAGCGCTTCACAAATCTCGAGCGCCTGTTCCCCCGTGTCCGGCTGGGAAATGAGGAGATCTTCGACTTTCACGCCGCAATGGGCGGCATAACCGGGATCCATAGCATGCTCTGCATCGATATAGGCTACCGTTCCCCCCAATTTTTGTGACTCTGCAATGATATGCTGTGCCAGGGTAGTTTTTCCCGATGATTCGGGTCCGAATACTTCCGTGATACGGCCTTTAGGTATCCCCCCAATACCGAGGGCAAGGTCCAACGCAAGCGAACCGGTTGGAATGGCTTCCATCGGCGGCAAATCGGAGGCCTCACCCATCTTCATGATGGAGCCCTTGCCGAACCTTTTTTCAATCTGTCCGATAGCCAGTTCCAGCGCTTTTTCTCTCTCTGTTGTCATCTCGTTCTTCTTTTTCTCAATCATCTCATTCGCCATTTTTCTCTTCCATTTTTAGTGTCGTTACTACACTTAAAGATTAGCACAATTGTTTCAAAAAATCAATCGGCATTTCCCGGGAAGAGCCCCGTTTTTAGCTTCAAATTCTCCTTAATACTTAATATTTTGTTAACAAAGCAACAGCACTAAAAACGGGTCAAACGGCTTATTCGGTTTGTTCCAAGTATATTACACTACAAGGGTTTTGTACAGACCTTTTTGGGGGAAAAAGGAGTAAGTAACAAATATTAAGTAACAGGCAGCAAGGAAATGGCAGGTTATAAAGCGAGGAAATATCGAATTACTGAATCCGAAGCACGAAACAAATCCCAATTTCCAAATGTTTTAAACCTTGGTGCTTTGAATTTTGATATTGTTTAGAGTTTAGATTTTAGTGCTTAGAATTTCCTCCCTTTATCCTTTATTACTTCCACTTTGATATCTCCATCCCCTCGCCGTTATAATGCTTATATACACTGGATTGTTAATAGCAGGAGGCAACTCATGGGCAATCTTAACGGAAAAGCAGCTTTAGTAACCGGCGCCGCCAGTAAAAGAGGCATGGGGCGTGCCATCGCCGTGCGGCTGGCAAAGGAAGGCGCCGATGTTGCCGTCCTCGATAAATACGCGGCGCCCAAGAGCATCTGGCCGGGCGATGAGGGGTGGGGCGGTCTTAATGCGGTGGTGGAAGAGATAAAGGCGCAGGGGCGTAAAGGCTTGGCGCTGGTGGCCGATGTCAGCAAAGGTTTTGAAGTTGATGAAGCGGTCAAAAAAACGATGGATAAATTCGGGAAAATAGATATTCTTGTCCATGCCGGCGGCATCCGCGGCGCCATGACGACCAAAATAGTTGATTTGACGGAAGAAGAATGGCGGAATTCCCTCGATATTAATCTCACCGGTTCTTTTCTCATCGCCAGGGCCGTCGCCAAAAACATGATACCCAACGGCGAGGGCAGGAAAATCGTCCTCTTCGGCTCTAAAGCCGCTACCCAGGGCTATGCCGGCAGCGTCGGCTATTGCGCTTCCAAACACGGCGTGCTGGGGCTGGGCCGGACTTTGGCGCTGGAGTTGGCGCCGTATAAGATTAACGTCAATATTATTAACCCCGGCGGTTTCGATACCAACCTGCGCGACCAGGCAATCATCAAGCGGGCCAAAGAACAGGGAATTCCTTTAGAGAAAGCCGTCGAAGAGGAGTCCAGGAAAGTCGGCCCCGGCAATAATGTGCCGCTGGGCAGGCTGGGCAAGCCGGAAGAAATCGCCGACCTGGTATATTTTCTGGTCTCGGACCAGTCGGCATACATCACCGGCAAGACCATCGATATTGACGGCGGAGCGTAGGGGAAATATGGATAGCAAGCTAAACGTTTTTAAAGATATCAGGAACGGTGGAAGAACGGTGCTGACGGAAATAGAATCAAAACAGGTAGTCAAAGAAGCCGGCATAAAAGTGACCGGGACTCGCTTGGCTGCCTCTTTAAAAGAAGCCCAATCTGTAAGCAAGGACACCGGTTTTCCGGTGGTCTTGAAAATCGCCTCGCCGAACATTACGCATAAAAGCGATGCCGGCGGCGTGAAAACCGGGCTTAAAGATACCAAAGAGGTGAAAAAAGCCTGGGTAGATATTATGGCGTCCGTAAAAGCTGAATTCCCAAGCGCAATAATAGAAGGCGTGTCTGTCCAGCAAATGGCCCGTCCCGGCGTGGAGGTTATCGTCGGGATGTTTAAAGACCCGCAGTTCGGGCCGGTTATCATGTTCGGGCTGGGCGGTATTTTCGTGGAAGTGCTGAATGATGTTGCTTTCCGGCTTATCCCCATCGAGAAACGGGACGCCGAAGAAATGCTCGAGGAAATAAAGGGTAAAGCCTTATTAAACGGCTACCGCGGACAGGAGCCGGCAAACAAAGACGCTTTAATGGATGTATTGCTGAAAGTATCCGCCCTGGTGGAAAAAATGCCGGAAATTAAAGAACTCGACCTTAACCCGGTTTTCGCCTATAAAGATTCAGCCGTAGCGGTGGATGCAAGAATAGTTCTAGAACAGCCGCCCCAAATGTAAGAAAAATGTCATAAAAACGGGGCTAAATCCTTTTTGCTTTGTGATAACATTTACTCAAAAGAAGTTTTCACGATGATTAAAAAGATTCCTTTTATATCGGGCCTTTTACTGATGGCGATTGTCCTGCCGGTGTTTTCACTGGCGTGTTCCTTTGATGAATTAAAAGTTTCATTGGGGAACGATTTTACTCTTCCGGTCGGCAAGACGGCCGCCATCAACGGCGAAAGCCTTACGATAACATTTACGCAGGTTTCCGCGGACAGCCGCTGCCCCACCGGGGTTGAATGCATCCAGGCCGGCAGCGCGAATTGCGATGTGATTTTCAATTATAAAGGGGGGGAATATACAGTAACTCTAAATGCGGGCTCCGGTAAAGATAATGTGGTTTTTACGGATTACACTATCGATTATAACTTGCAGCCTTACCCGGTTTCCGGTATTAAAATAGACCCGAAAGATTATAACCTTAGAATGATGGTTACGAAATAAAACAGACTATTTCGTCTTCTTTTCCCGGTTTATCTTGATAATCCCCTGCTTTTCCATCTCGGTGATATCTTTGGAACTGTAGCCAAGTTTTTTGAGGACTTCTTCCGTATGCTCGCCGAGTAATGGTGAAGGACCCTGGACTTTACCCGGCGTACCTTTTAGCTTGATCGGCAGGTTCAACAGCTTTATCTCGCCACGGGTGGGATGTTTCACCGAGGTTATCATGTTGTTGGCAGCCACCTGTGGATGCTCGCAGACCTCTTTGTAGTTCAGGCAGGGGTCACAGCGCATTTTATTATCGCGGAATATCTGCGCCCATTCCGCGCGGGTCTTTTTACTGAATGCCTCGTCGAGGATATTGCCGATTTCTTCACGGTTTTTCGTACGGGCTTCATCGGTATTGAATTTGGGGTCGTTAATGAGGTGCTCCACGCCGACCATTTTACAAAAAGCCGGCCACATCGGCCCGTTACCGAAAATAGTCATAATATCCCCGTCTTTAGCACGGAAGGGCCCGAAGGGCGGGGCCTCGTAACTGCGGCCCATTTTGTACTGCAATTCACCATCCGTCAGATATTTGGCGAAGCCGGAAAACTGCAGGTACATGGCGGAATCGAGGTTATTAACGGTAATTGATTGCCCTTCGCCTGTTTTCTCCCGCACAAACAACGCGGTCATAACGGCATAAGCCACCAGCACGCCGCCCAGGTGGTCGCCGGCCGGGATGGGCAACATCATCGGGGAACCCCCGGGATAACCCAGTACGCTCACGAAGCCGGACATTGCCTGGGCCCACATATCGCCGCCGGCGCGGTGGGCCACCGGCCCAGTTTCCCCGTAGCCGGAGAAGGAGCAATAAATAACCCGGGGATTTATCTTTTTAATATCTTCATATCCGACGTGCAGGCGTTCCGCGACGGTAGGACGAAAACTCTGGATAACCACATCGGCATCTTTAGCCAGTTTCAGGACGACCTCCAAGCCTTTTTTTGAACGTAAATCAATCGCTAGGTCTTTCTTGCCGCGGTTAAAAGCCATCCAGTCCGCTTTATCCGCGATTTTGCCTACCTCGCTGGTGTCCAGCATATCATCGATACCGGCCGGCAGTCCCAGCCGCGTAACTTCCCCTTGCACCCGCTCCACTTTGATAACTTCCGCGCCCATATCGGAGAGCATCGCCGCGCCGAAAGGCGCTGCTACCGCGATGCCTAAGTCCAGGACTTTTATGCCTTCCAGAGGATATGCCATATAATGCCTCCAGTTCAGAAAAATCTAAGCACTAAGCACGAAATCCGAAACAGGCTTCGCAATGATCAAGTTCCAAGGTACAAATTACAAACAAATTTCAAATCAATAAACAACTCTCAAACGTTTGGGTATTGAGTTTTGATAATTGGAGCTTGTTTGGTGCTTGGAAATTGGTTATTAGCTCTTTCCTTTCGTGCTTCGATATTCGTATTTCGTGATTATTTATCCAGCTGTTCGTAAAGCTTGTTGCGGGCGTGGATGGCGTCGCGGACGCCCATGTCCCGCCGCGCTTTAAAGAAGTTGAATTCATCGTCCTCAAAGTGGATGTTCGTGCCCATGGTATGCGCCAGGAAGTGGTTGGAAAGGCCGCTGGTAATATGCATCATGTCATAGACCATCTGCTTGGAGGTCTTGCCCAGCGCGATGCCGTCGAACGGGAATTTGCTGAAACCTTCTGCATAGCTGTTGACCGTTTCTTCCAGCTTGTCCACCGGTACGGCGCGGTTAATTAGGCCGATTTTTTCGGCTTCTTTGCCGTCCATCATCCGGCCGGTGAGGCACATATCGAGCGCATGTGTTAATCCGACGCGTAAAATCATGATGGGAGTAAGGGTCATCTGCGGGATGCCCAGCCTGACCTCGATTTCACCGAACTTGCAATCCTCCGCCCCGACGATAAAATCGCAGAGCATGTACATATCCATTGATGCGCCGAGTAAAAAGCCGTGTGCCTGCACCACTGTTATCTTGGGGAAAAAGAGAAGCTTCATAGCACATTCGTAGAACAGGTTCCTATCGAATTTCAGGCGGGTGCGGATGGCGGTCTTGGGCATTTTTTCCCCGGCCTTGGGCGCTTTCCAGCCGTAAACAAAACCGACTTCATGGAGGGGTGCGCCGGTGGCTAAAGCCCGCCCCGCCCCTTTGATAATAAGCACTTTCAGGTCATCCGCCTGTTCTACCACGGAAAGCGCTTTCCAGAAATCTTTGACCCCGGTGTTCATTGTTTCCGGGTCATTCAGAGTAATGCGCGCTACATAGCCGCTTTTTTCTAAAATTATATCTTTAAATTCCATTCCTTCCACTGCGTAAGGTTTAAATTCCAGCATTGTTGTTTCCTCCCGTTTTATTTGGCATTCTTAAGGAGCGAAGCGACTGAAGAATATCGGGGATAGAGTGGAGAACTCCGCCTCAGGCAGATATCCTTCGCTACGCTCAGGATGACATTATCATTTATTTTCTTACTCAAACACCCCGTCGGCCATCAGGCTGACGAATTCTTCATCTTTCATGCCCAGTAATTTAGTGCAGATTAACTCGGTATGCTCACCCAGCAGCGGGCTCGGGGAAAAAGCTTTGGCCGGCGTTCTGGAGAGCATAAAACTTTCTCCCAGGTGGGTCATTTCGCCCACTTCCGGGTGTTCCATTTTCCAGAAAAGATTGCGTTTTTTAAGCTGCGGGTCATTCAATACGTCAGCTATGTTTTCCACTATCCCGGCCGGCACGTGCACTGCCTGGAGACGTTCCATGACCTCTTCCGCGGAAATCGCCGACGTCCAGGCAGAAATTATTTTATTCAGTTCTTCCTCATTGGCCTTACGCTGGGAAAAGGTGCTGAATTTAGGGTCGATAGCCATTGGTTCCAGTCCCATTTCAAAACACAGCCACCGCCATTCTTCCGGCATGGTTATCGAGATGGTACACCAGCGGTCGTCGCCTTTGCAGGGGTAAACGCCATGCGGGCAGGCGGTAGGGGAAGCGTTGCCGATTCTTTCCGGCTCTTTGCCATTGGCGATGTAGTCCAGCACGCCGGGCAGGATAAAAGAAATCGCTGTTTCAAACTGTGAGATATCGATTAACTGGCCTTTGCCCGTCCTCTTCCGGTAATCCAGGGCGGCTATGAGAGAGGCAGCGGCAAACCGCGGGCTAATGCAGTCCGTATAGGCGGAAACGCCCACCGGCAGCGGCTCTTTGCCCGGCCACCCGATAAAATTGGGCAGCCCGGCGATAGGC
Source organism: uncultured Chloroflexia bacterium (assembly GCA_963796365.1). Classification (GTDB taxonomy): domain Bacteria; phylum Chloroflexota; class Dehalococcoidia; order Dehalococcoidales; family RBG-16-60-22; genus RBG-13-51-18. The sequence continues at coordinate 834,892 of CAWCLJ010000004.1, read as the reverse complement.
GTCAGCACCATGCCGAAGGCCGGCAGGTTTTTATAAGGCCCGGTCGAGCCATAGCCGCTTTGCCGCAGCATAATGACGTCCGGCTTTATTTTCTTCAGCTCTTCATAGCCCAGCCCCCACTTTTCAATGACTCCGGGGGTATAGTTTTCCATAAATACATCGGTGGCGGCGACCAGCTTTTTGGCGATTTTAAGTCCTTCCGGATGTTGCATGTTCAGGGAGAGGCTCAGGATATTAGCGTTGAAATAATTGAAGTAGCCGCCGCGGTTCAGTCCCGGCTTGTTATCTTTATACGGCGCAGATGACCTCATGGTACAGGGGCGCTTGCTCGTCTCCACACGGATGACGGTGGCCCCATGGTCGGCGAAAAACTTCATCGTCAGCGGTCCGACAACCGCCCAGCAGAACGCCAGTATTTTCAGGCCGCTGAATACGCCCTCTCGGTTTAGTGTATCCAAATTAACTCCCCTTGTAACATTTTCTTTTACACTGAAACCCGCTAAAATGCCAGGAAAATTTTAAATGCTAACATCTAAATCCTAATGTCCCCTTATTCCCCCCACCCGTAAGAAAAGAGGCCGGGGGATACCCCCGTCCGCCTCAGGCGGACCGCCAGAGAGATTTTTCTCTGGACTCTCTAGAGTTCAGGATTTAGTGCTTAGAGTATTCTCCTTTTTCCCCTTATATTACGCCGTCATTTTTTAATTGTTTCAGTTCAAAACCTGAAATCCCGATTTCTTTATAAACCTCGTTGTTGTGCTCCCCGATTAACGGCGCGCGGAAGCGTATTGACATATCGGTCTCCGTCGAACGTACATAAGTCTTGGGATAGGTAATTTTAGTGCTCAGTTCCGGGTGTTTTACTTCCGTCCAGAACTTTCTTTCATTAAGGCATTCGTCTTCCAGCAAGTCCTGCATGCTGGATAAAGGCCCGATGGATACACCCCGCGACACCGCCCCCTTAAGCAGTTCTTTACTGGTATGCTTAAGGAAAAATGCCTCGATAGGTTTGGAAATCAAGTCCATTTGTTCCTGCGTTACGGCGAACATATCAAAGTTGTCCCACTCGATGTGCAGGAGGTGTTCGGTGGCCATTTTTTCCTCGTTCATCCAGGCTACTAAAGCGCTCAAGGTCTTTGCCCCCGTCCTCCCCCCGATGATGTTGAAAAACACGTAGCTGTCTTTGCATTTCCAAACCTGCCGCTGGGCAATCTGGCTGCTCGTACCGCTGCGGAAAGCCCCGGAGCGTTTCATGATATTCCCCTGGAGCTCATAGACCGGCACGGCATTGGCCTGGAACCAGCCGGCGCTCTGCTGCATGGATACATCCACCAACTGGCCTTCGCCGGTCTTTTCCCGCTGGTAGTAAGCCATCATACAGCCCACCGCCGCGTCCGCCCCGGCGTGCAAACGGGCCTGCGGCATACTGATGTGGACGGGCAGGCCGTCTGTCTCGCCGGTCTGGTAAAGCGTGCCGCTCATGCCCATGATGACGATATCGGTGCCTTTAAAGCGGCGGTAAGGCTCCTGCGGTCCGAAGGGAGTGATGGACGCCCAGATGAGCTCTGGATATTCCTTGCTTAGTTCCGTGTAGCCGATGCCGAGGCCGTCCATATAGCCCGGAGCGAAAGACTCAATAACGAAGTCGGCGGCCTTGACGAGTTTCCTGAAGATTTCCGTCCCCCTGGCCTTTTCAATATTGAGTGTTATTCCTTTTTTATTGGAGTTATACGCCCACCAGTAAAGACTTTTTTCCGGGTCGGGCTTGCCGCCGTAGAACGGACCGATGTTACGCGCTACATCTCCGCCCGGCTTTTCTACCTTAATAACGTTGACGCCGAGGTCGGCGAGAATTTTCCCGCAGAGAAACCCTTTATCGTCGGTCAGGTCTAAAGCTCGGAGATGCTTTAACATTAAGTCCATGATTGTCTTTGTTGCCTACATTCTCAAAGTTATACTCAAGTTAAATAACCTAAATTTTAACTCAAAAATCAAATCTCAAATCTCAAAGACACATCTCAAAGATTAAAGATGGGTTACGGGCTAACCATGAATCAATCAAGAAAGCAAACATCAGATTTGATTTTTAATCTGTGGTTTTGATTTTTGAGATTTGAGATGGAATCACCGAAATTGGCTTACCTCACTGAAAATAGTAAATTGAAGGTTATCAACCAATCTCTACTATATGGCTTTGAGGTACTTTTTGGCAAGTCGCAGGGCTTTTCCCGGTTCGGATTGGGCCAACAGTCCTACGGCATAGAGGATATATTCCGTATCGAGGTAAAAGTCCGGTTTTTTAGGCTTTAGAATATAAGGGTTATCCGCCCGGAACAAAACACCTTCCAGTATTTTACGCGGATTTTGTGAAAAAATAATCGGCCCGCCGGTGCCGACAACGCTTTTAATGCCGGTCAGGTCTTTGCCGTGCTGTATCATTTTTTCGCCGTTGGGCGTATAAATTACCTCCAAACGGCCGCAGTGCCGGTCCACGGCAACTTCCACCATCAGGCAGGAAAGCATCAGGTGGCAGGCATATTCTTCAGAAGTTTCCGGTAATTTTCCATTGTGAAAACCTTCAACCACGGCGGCAAAGTGCGGCGGTGTCTCTCTGGCGGAGGCAAGCTCCGTCAATCTAACGAGGTTATATTTCAACCCCAGGTCGCCTTCCACGGTGCGTTTTTCGTAAGGTTCTGGCAATCCCACTACCATGATGTCCGGCCGGGCGGGTATGCCTTTAGCGATGGAATGGACGTCGGTAGTCGCGCCGCCGGGGTCGATGACCATAACCTCCCCGAAGGTCTTTTCATCGGCGGCTAAAAGCTTGGCGGCTTCCAATACCGCGGAAGGAGTCGGCATAATAACGTCTTTAATGATGGCCTTGGCTTTAGCAATGCCCTTGGCCTGGATAATGTTTTTCATGAAAAGGTCGCGGATTTCTTTGTTGCAGGGCGCCACGTTCAGGACGCCGATTTCCGGCATGACATTTTTTGTATAAATAACGTTTTTACCGCTGTTTTTAAAGATGTTTTTTAGGTCGTCATAGGTGGTCTTGTTGCCGGCGACGATGACGTTGGAAATAGCTTTGGCGGTCTGCGCTATTAGTTTGGCATTATGGAGAATGACTACATCATCACCGCCGTCCGTCCCTCCCGAAAGCAGGATGATATCCGGCGCGATGGACTCTATTTCTTTAACTTCATCGCCGGTAAGCTTGTAGGAGAAATTTTTGATGACTTTTGCGCCCGCCCCCAGCGCGGCAAGGTTAGCGGCTTTACTCGTAAGCTCCGGAACGAAGCCGGAACAGACCATTCTTAAACCCCCGGCGGCGGAGGAGCAGGCTAAAGCTTCTTTTTTCTCGATATCGGAAATGCGGGCCTTTTTACCGATGATTTTGAGGGCTTCTTCCAGCCCTGAGGTAATGTCCGTTTCTACAGTGGAGGGCACACGGGCGGAAGCCGCGATTTCTATTTTTTGCAGGTCTACCGCGACGACCTTGGTGTAAGTGGAGCCGAAGTCTATGAGGATTCTGATATCATCCATAATTACCAGTCTCTCCCTTTCCTAAAGGGAGATTAAGAGGGTTTTTATAATTTCCTTTTCCCCGTTTCCTCGCCCCTTGCGGAAGAGGATTAAGCCTGCCCCGTACCGCGATACGGGGGTGAGGGGTAACTTGAATACTATCATTCTGAGTGAAACGAAGAATGTCGGGGAAGGGCGGTGAAAAACCCTTCTCCACCCCGATATCCTTCACTGCGTTCAGGATGACAGAACGCTTCACCCTCACACATTCGCTTCGCTCAGTGCAGGCTCTGGCCTCTCCTGTCGAGGGAGAGGAACGATTGTTAGACTACATTTTTCCTTTGGCCTTGAGGTCATTTTTCAGGTCGGTGATACCCACTTCCGGCTCGATGCCGGGCGCATAAACTCTATTGAACCCCAATTTCTTGAATCTCGGCTCGATTTCTTTGGGGTCGTATCTGCCGATTACCAGGTTCCCGCCGATATACATTAAGATGTCTCCCAGCCCCGCCTCCATCCGTTTCTCGTTAAAACCTTTTAAATCCAGTTCCGCCATGCCGTAAAGCGAGCTCATTAAAATGGCGTCCGCTTTAGTCTCCTGAGCCACGCTGATAAATTCCTCCGGGGATACCTGCATACCCAGTTCAACCACGTTAAAACCGGCGTCTTTTAAGGCGCGGGAAAGTACCTTGGTGCCGATAACGTGGGCGTCCATACCAACCGTCCCGGTAATTACCGTTGGCGTCTTTTTCATAGTGCGTTCCCACCTTCCCAAATTACCTGTCATCCTGAGCGCAAGCGAAGGATCTCGTTACTTTATCGGGGTGACGAGATTCTTCGTCACTTCGTTCCTCAGAATGACAGAGGAATCAAACCAGTCTTCACTTAAATCTTTCCATTCAGGATTCATAGTTTCAATAAGCGCGACTTTTTTCTTTCTTAACCAACCTTTTATTTGCTTTTCACGGGCGATAGCAATCGTGATATCATCAGTAATTTCAAAGTAAACCAATTTTGTAAGATTATATCTAGAAGTAAAACCTTCTATGAGTTTGTTTTTATGTTCATGAACGTGTCTGATGAGGTCATTGGTGACGCCTGTATACAGCATCCCGACAACATTCGTCATGATATAGACGAAATACTCCCGGATATAACTCCTTTTCTTAATTATTTCTTCCCTCCCCCAGGCTAATCGCTGACAGCTGATTGCTGAAAGCTATTTATCGTACGGTGGTAAACCTACAATTTTCCCTTTGCTCAATGTCCACAGGTCGTGGACGGTGGTGTGATAGTCCACCTTCCTGCCCTCTTTCCTCTCGCGCTCGGCTATTTTTTCACGGTGGAAGTCTTTAATGTCATCGGGGAAGGGCAGGTTCCCGAACTCTAAATAGCGGCAGGCGCCGTGAATATCCCGTACGCCTAAGACTTTATCTTTAATGGTCACGTTGGGACTCCACGGCGAATCCATCACGCCGGATTCTACCGCGCGGCAGGCGCCTTCCACCACATCCCCGTCCCCCAGGTCGAGGACCCTGTCCATAATCGAGCACACTTCGCGTTCGGTAATATTTTCTTCGACCTCGATGTTTTTAACGTTTATCTCGACATCCTGTTCCCGTACAACATCGAAAATCCACTTGGCAGAGCGGTAGCTCATGGCGTTGGCTTCTTTCGATGGCACCCCCGCCGCCTCGTCAATGCTTCTCAAGTCCACCATATTGGTTTTTGATAAAGATGCCACCATGGTAACGTAGTTCAGGTACGCAAAAGCCCCGCCGATATCCATCGGGTTGGGGAAAAGGGGCGTTTGCGCCGGGCAGCACCCGGTTATCATAGTATCTTTAAAGCCGAATTTATCGAGGTATTCCCTGATAATCCGGGGGGCCAGCTTTATCCATGCCATGTCCTGCACCATGTTTCCCATGCAGTGAACGATGGGGTAAATGGCTTTCTGCCCCTGCGCCGCCGCAGTTAGGGCTTCGAGGATTAAGGAACAGATGTTTATGGTCAGGGGGAAAGGCGAACCGGGCAGCCAGCCATGAAGGTCGGTGCAGAGTATCACACCTCTGTCTGCATACCAGCCGAGAATCCCGGCCGAGTCCTGCCATTTTTCCACCAGTTCGCGTATCGTAATTTTCTTGGAATAACTGCCCCAGGTAAGGAACTGCATGTTGCCTTCGAATGTTGTCAGGCCGGCGGCGATAGAGATTTCCGTCGTCACGCCGCGAGGGCTGAAAGCGGCATCTACCGCCTCAACAAGCTTGCGCGTTTGCTTGACGCCCTGGTTGATGATGGGGTAGCCGTTGAGGAGGGGTTTGCCGGTGCGGTTGCATTCCTCGAGGATTCCCTGGACTTTTTCATATTGCCCGAGGCGTGTGTAGCTGTCGGTCGTTACCGGGATAAGAACGACGCCGGACTCCCGTAAACCCTGGCAGATTTCAATCATTTTTTCCAGCACGGGGTGGCCGGCGCGCGGGAAAACGCTCATGCGGCCTTCCTTCTGGAGTTTCATCATCACCTTCCACCAGACTTTGCTCTCCGGCAGGCTCTTCTGGTAAGCCACCGCGTCATCGAAGTCCACCTCTTTACCGGTCGGCCACTTGTCCAGCTCCTTGCGGCGTTTTTTCAATAACAGCTCTTCGTCAATACGCTTCATGCCGACTCTAAGCTTTTTCATGGTTCCTCCCATTAAGGGGTAAAGGGGAAAATACGAAGCACTAAACTCGAAGCACGAAACAAATCCCAATTACTAAATGTTTAATACATTAGAGCTTTGAATTTGTTTCGGAATTCGATATTCGGATTTCGTGCTTTTTCCGGAGCCCCTTTCCTGATCATTATATTGGCATCTACTGGTTAGCTACTTTGGTCGATTAGCCGCTAAAAAAGTTCCTTCCTGCGCGTTGAGAGGCTGGCCGCCGGCGGCGTAAATCGTTTGCCCGGTCACATAATCGGAAAGGCCGGAAGCCAGGAACAATGCCGGCCCGGCGATGTCCTCCGGTTTGCCCATCCGCCCGAGCGGGACTTCTTTTTTCGCCAGGGCGGTAAAGAATTTGTCCCGGTCCGGGCCCGGCGGCATAAGGCTGTCCCAGAAAGGCGTTTCTATCGGCCCCGGAACGATGGCGTTAACATAGATATTATTCGGCGCCAGTTCGAAAGCCAGATTAATCGTCAGGCCCAGCACGCCGGCTTTGGCGGCATGGTAGTGCAGCACGGAAGCAGCGGGATGAACCGCGCCCATGGAGGAAAGGTTAATGATTTTCCCGTAATTTTGCTTTTTCATGTACGGTACGACGGCCATGCAGCACAGGAAACATCCCTTGAGATTGATATCTAGGATGTGGTCCCAGTCGGCTTCGGTGGCATCGGTGGTATCGCCGCCTTTTACATCTATCCCGCCCGCATTATTGACTAAGATATCTATTTTCTTGAATTTCTTGATGGTCTGCGACACCATGTCTTTTACTTCGGCGCTCCTGGAGATATCCGCTTTAAGGCCCAGGGCTTTCCGCCCCAGTTTTTCGATTTCTTTGGCTATTTTCTGAGCTTCATTGAGGTGCCGGCTGGTGACGACAACATCGCAGCCTTCCTGCGCAAATTTCTTTGCGATAGCTTCCCCCATCCCCTTCGTTCCCCCGGTCACAATGGCAACTCTGTTTTCCAGCAGCACTTTCAGCCTCCTTTAATTAGCTGTTGCGTGTCAGCGATTAACTGTCAGCGACAAATCTAAAAACAGAGTCCAGAGAGGAATCTCTCTGGCGGGGGCTCCGGGGGCGTCCCCCGGCCTCTTCTCTCCCCTGGGATGGGAAAAGGGGAGGCACAAAGATTTAGGAATTTGAGCTTAAAGCTTTTCCTTTTCCTCTTTTTCCCCGGTAAATCGCCAATAGCTATCCGCTAACCGCTTTTTATCCCTTTCGTGTTATTATATACCAAAATATTATATAATTGCGCTGAACCGGAATTATTATATCTTTACAATGTATCATAAGTAAATTAAAGCACCATAAAAAGGAGATAAGATGGCTAATAAATTTGACGGCAAAGTGGCGCTGGTAACCGGCGCATCGTCCGGTATCGGCAGGGGAGGCGCTTTATCGTTCGCCCGTAAAGGGGCCAAAGTCCTGGTCGCCGCGGATTCCAACGTCAAGGGCGGTGAAGAAACCGTAAGCATGATTAAAAAAGCCGGCGGCGAGGCAGCTTTCATTAAATGCGATGTCACGAAAGAAGCGGATGTCAAGGCGATGGTGGAAAAAGCCGTCAGCCTTTAGGGCCGGCTGGACTACGCTTTCAACAACGCCGGCATCGGGCCGGACGGCGAGCGCTGGCCGCTGACCAATATCGTAGATATGCCGCTGGACTACTGGCAACAGACGATTGGTATTAACCTTAACGGCGTCTTTCTCTGCCTGAAACACGAAATGAAACAGATGATAAAGCAGAAATACGGTTCTATCGTTAATACATCTTCCATCGGGGCGCTTAGCCCCCCGCCCGGTTTTTGCGCTTACGGGGCAAGCAAGGGCGGTATCAATACGCTCACCAGGTCGGCCGCGCTGGAAGGGGCCGCTTTTAACGTCCGTATCAACACGATTATGCCGGGGCCGACGGATAATACCAATCTGTTTAAATACCTTACCGGCTCTACACCCGGTATGAAAGACCAGATGCAGAATATGATACCTCTTAAGCGCGTCGGCCACCCCGAGGATATGGCGGAAGCCGTCATGTACTTCTGCTCGGATGCCTCTTCCTGGGTTACCGGCCAGGTCATTGCCGTTGACGGCGGAATGACACTGGGGTAAAACGGGGAAAATCTCAAACACCAAGATACGATAACCAAGCCTTTGGTGATTGGAAATTGGTTATTGGTTATTAAACAAAGAGGAGTGTCTCATGGCGGATAGCAATAAAAATAAAAAAGTTGTCAGTGAGTTTTATAATGATGTCTTTATCCGGCATGATTTGACCAAACTGGACAAATACATGCGCGATGATTATATCCAGCACAACGCCGATTGCCCGCAGGGCAAAGCCGGTTTTGTGACGTTTTTCGAAGAGATTTTCGGCGCCGTGCCGGACTTCAAATATATCTTGAAGAAAATGATTGCTGAAGGCGATATTGTCATGGCTTACAGCACCACCACCGGCACGCATAAAGGCGGCCCAGGGTTCGGGAAAAAAGCCACCGGCAACAAACTGAAGTTTGATGTTGTGGATATTTTCCGCCTGCAGGACGGCTAGATTGCCGAGCACTGGGATGTCGCGGATACGTTCAGCCTTTTCAGCCAGGTCGGCGTGGTTGAGGAGCGTGCGAAGGATTGGGGCAAGATATAATTTAGATTATCTATTTAAATATAGATGTTTTTCTAAATACTTTATGGTAAAATCAGTCTATCGTTATTCATGATTTTGCAGTGCAATCGGGGGATGTTATGGCAAAGGAAAAGAATCACGAATTGGAAAACCCGGTTTCCCGTGAAGTCAAAGAGGTAGCCGACCAGATAAAAGAAGTTAATTTCTGGTCCTGCGTGACTTTCTCCGATACGGTCAGCAGATATTGTGAAATCACGATGAAAAAAGACGATATCAGCCCCCTTCACGCGATCGCCATGTACCAGCTTGTTTGCGCCGGCGGTGTTTCAACCCCCACCCAGTTAGCGGAAATGATGTTCCGTTCCAAGCACAGCATTACCAAGATTGTCGATAACCTGGAAAAAGAAGGTTTTATCGTCCGGGATTTTTCCAGCAAAGACCGCCGCGTTACCCATATCAGAGTGACCCCCGCCGGCCTCCAGTACGTAAAAAACAATCAGAATAAAGCGGATATCAGGGCCAAGCAGGTGATGGATTGCCTCAGCCCTTCCGAGCAGAAAACGCTGGTCGGCCTGCTGGATAAACTAGGCGGCCGGATGACGGATATCCTGGAAAAGATTTAACCATTCTCTAGTCTAGTGAGCTGCATCCTGCGCCTCTTTTTGCGGCGGCCATAGGTCTTCCGCTACATCATTCAAACCTAATTCCAGGAGTTTCTTTTTGCTCGGCTTGGCGGTTACGCTGTCCCAGTCCATCGCTCCGAGGTTCCAGTATACCTGCGCATCCAGGTCGGCCGTAACGCCGGCCAGGGGGCCTTCCGTTAGCGGCGGCTGCCCGATTATCCGGCCGTGCACTTTACGCTAGCAGCGGGTTTTCCCCTTCCCGTAGGTTAAAAACGTGGCGGATGTTTTCGATCCGCTCGCCGCACTTGAGTATTTCTTCATAGGAGCGTTCCCAGCCGGTTACGGCGGCCAGGAACTCCGCGGCGTATTTCGCGCCGTTGACCATGGTATTGATATGCAGGCAGAGCCCGGCGGAATTTATTACCAGCCACCCGAAGTGGGTCGGCCCGAAACCACCGGTATGGCGTCCCGGCGCCGCATCCATCTTATATTTGGCGGAAGTGGGCGTGCCGGCAAAACCGGGGAAATCGAACTTGGGGTCGTGCAGCCCCAGTTCCTGCCCGCCGATATGCACGGCATATTTTTCCGCGCCCCTTGCCGATTCTTTCGGCGGCTTTTTTCACGCCGTCCGCCAGGACATCGCCGAAGCCTTCCCGCTTCACCATTTTTTCGAGCGTGGCCAGCATCGCCTCGGCGTCGCCCCATTTCAGTTCGATGCCGCCGGTATCTTTTTTGGTGATAATACCGTGTTCGTAGCATTCCATGGCAAAAGCGATGATGGTGCCGGCGGAGATCGTATCCACGCCGTAGTAATTGCAGATATGGTTGGCTATAGCGATGGCTTCCGCGTTGGTGTTCAGGCACAGGCACCCGAAAGCGCAGGCGGTCTCATATTCCGGCCGCTTGGTGCCGGCCGGGTAGCTGTATTTCCCCGGTGCCTTCCTTGAGTCTTCCGTGGCAGGCGACAGGACAGCGCCAGCAGCCGCCCCGGCTTTCTACGCCTTCGTTGAATTTTTCCTTGCTTAAACCGGTGACGTCCGGTATTTCTTTAACCCCGACGCCCCCCCAGTTTTTCACCGGGGAGTCGCCGCCGTGGGCAGAACCATCCGTATGGGAACAGGTGCCGAAGCTGTGCAGGCCGTTGCGGGCGGGACTTTTAACGATGACGGCCATATAATCTTTTCTTATTTTTTCCACGGCTTCCGGGTTAGCCAGGGGTACTTTTCCGTCGCCCTTCACGACCACTGCTTTAAGTTTTTTCGAACCCATGACCGCCCCCAGCCCGGACCGCCCGGCGGCGGAGCCTTTATTGGTAATCATACACGATACCAGCGATAGTTTTTCTCCTGCCGGGCCGATGCTCATGATTTTAGCGTTTTTCCCGTGGGCTTCTGTTAGAATATCATCCGTTTCATAAGTGCTCTTGCCCCAGAGGTGAGAGGCATTTTTCAATTCCGCTTTGCCGTTTTCGATATTGAGATAGACCGGTTTTTGGGAAATCCCGCTGAAGAACACACCGTCATACCCGGCGAATTTCAGGTGTGGCCCGAAGTCCGAGCCGCAGTTGGCATCACCCCACCCCCCGGTCAGTGGCGACTTTCCGACGACGGCATAGCGGCAGCCGAGCGGCGTGGGCGTACCGGTAAGCGGCCCGGTCATGATGCCTAGGATATTTTCCGGCCCCAGCGGGTCGATACCGCCTTTTTGCCGGCTGTATAATACCCTTGCTCCTACACCGTACCCGCCGATATAATCGCGGTAAAGACTTTCATCCGGGGTCTCTTCCTTTATCTTGCCCGTGGACAGGTCTACGAATAACAGCTTTCCGATGTATCCTCCGGCCATGTGAGCTCCTTACAATGCGGATTCCGTAGATTTCTTTAATTATACGTTCCGCTTAATGAGACGGTCAATATTATGACAATATACCTGTTGTACTATATGGCAAATGGAACAATGATTGCTGAAAAATCGTATTATAACCGGATCGATGAGCGGGTCAGAATATTCGGTTTACTTTGAGTCAGGATCGGCCGGATTTACTTTCCCATGAAGCAGGGCCGGGACTTCTTCAGCCGGCACCCCATTCGTTGGAACTTTTTTGCGGGCGGGTGATTTAATGATGAACTTTTTGGTTTGCCACCAGGATATGGCACCGGTTGCCAGACAGGTTATCAGTGAAAAGGTGAGTATGATCGTCAAACCGTGATGGAAAGAGTCCGATATCAGCAGCGGGAAAAATGACCGGCCCGTTATTTGTTGGGCCACATTTGCCGGCAAAGAATTTAAAACATTAGGTCCCAGGAGACTTCCAATAGGGTTATAACCAAGGAGCGCCGCAAAAAGGTAGCCCATCGGAGGCGCATGTGCAAGTTGTGTGGCTAAAGCTGCCGAAACATCATGTTGCGTTAGACCGGTAAACATGGCCGCCGGTAAAGTCGCGGATACGCCCAATGTCATCAGTGAGAAAAATACCCCGTTAGAGAGCAGTTGGCCTGAATTCCAGAAAGCGCTGCGCATGCCGGAGCCGACACCCCGGGAGTCTGCCGGAAGACTGTTCATAACCGCAGCCATATTCGGCGCGCCGAAAAGCCCCATACCGATTCCCATGAGCATCGTCACCAGGGCAAAATGCCAGTAGATAAAATTGACCGGGAGCATCATGAATAGTCCGAAGCCGATAGCCGCCAGCAGCATACCACCCACCGTGAACAATTTGGTTCCGAACTTATCGGAAAGAAAGCCGGCAATCGGGCCGGCCATTAAAAACCCGGCGGTTTGCGGCATCATGCAAATACCGGCCCATAAAGGCGTGACTTCGTAATTATATCCATGAAGGGGCAGCCAGATGCCTTGCAGCCAGATGCTTACCATAAATTGCATGCCGCCGTTACTCATGGCGCCGAGCAAACTGGCGATACTGCCCGTCGTAAAAGCCGGGATGCGGAAGAGACTGATTTTAAACATCGGGTCTTCGACATGTTGTTCTACAATCGCAAAAAGCCCTAAGACTGCCACGCCGCCTAACAGCATGGCCAAAACGAACGGCGTGGTCCAGGATGTCGGGGATGCTCCGGATGGTTGGATTCCATAAGTCACCCCTATCAGTATCATCGTAAGGCCGGCGGCAAAAGTGAGATTGCCTATCCAATCTATCCTGGCTTTCTTATGGATCCCGAGCTCCCGCAACTGGAGATAGGCCCAGATAGTGCCGGCGACGGCCACCGGGATACTGGCTCGGAAGACCCAACGCCAGCCTATTTCCGCCAGCAGACCGCCGGCGATAATCCCGATTAAGGTACCGGCGATAAAGGCGATTTGATTTATCCCGATGGCAAGGCCGCGCTGGTCCGGCGGAAAAGCATCGGTCAGGATGGCCATGGAATTGGAAAAAAGGCACGCCCCGCCTAAAGCCTGGACGCCCCTGAAAATAATCAGCTCCATGGCGCCGGCGCCTCCGGTACTCCACGTAAAAGAAAGCAGAATTGAACCTAAACTGAAGATGACAAAACCTAAATTATATATCCGTACCCGGCCGAACATGTCCCCGATGCGTCCCAGGGTAACCATTAAAACGGCCAGGATAAGTCCATAACCCGTGAGGATCCACAGCAGGTAAGCCGAGCTTTCTGGACCAAGAGGATTGAGGTTGATGCCGCGGAAGATAGCCGGGAGGGAAATCATGACGCAGGTGCTATCGAGGGCCACCATGAACCCGCCCAGCGTCGTGTTAGATAAAGCTATCCACTTGTAGTTCTTGCCTATTGTTTTCTGGCGGTTTGGATTCAGGTTAGCCATGTTTTAAAGATTTATTCAAATACAGAGATTTATTTCGGTAATAACGATTTTTGTAAGCGGCGTTCAAACGATTTCTTTTTAACGATGAACGGCTGACTGTGAGGAAGTCATTTTATCGCTATACGATATATCGCAACTTATCTTATTATACTCTTTAAAATATCGTCAATCAAAATCAGGCAGTAATTACACTTAAAAAACCAATGTTATGATATTCACCTTGACGCCCCTTTTGAAAGCAGTTAAAGTTAAATTGACTGCACCTGTGCGGAGGAAAACCATGTCGGAATATGCCGTCCAGTATTATATCAAAGACCACATTGCTTTTATCACTTTTGCCTGCCCGGCTCTCGATGAAGAAATATCGGAAACCGTAAAAGATATCTGTACCTCCATCAATGGAAATGAAGAAGTATACGTCGTTGTTATAAGCGGGTCCGGCAGCACTTTCTGCAAGGCCGATGAAAAAACCGTCGAAGGCACTGCCAGGGCGGTTGCCGCTATCGACCGGCCGGTTATTGCCGTAGTAAACGGGGAAGCAATAGGGCTGGGTCTGGAAATAGCTCTCGCCGCGGATATCCGGATTGCGGCGGATAATGCTGTTTTCGGAATGCCGCAGGTAAGTGAAGGTCAAATTCCTGCCGACGGCGGTACGCAGCGCCTGCCCCGCATTATCGGGCGCGGCAAGGCTTTAGAGATGTTAATGACGGCGGATACGATTAACGCCTCTCAAGCGCTGGAAATCGGGCTTGTCAGTAAAGTTGTCCCGGTTGCGGAACTGGAAGGTGAGGCCAGGAAGCTGGCGCAGACCGTCGCCGCCAAAGGGCCCATTGCCTTAAGGTATCTCAAGGAAGCGATTATCAAAGGTATGGATATGACGCTGGAACAGGGATTACGCCTTGAAGCGGACCTGTATTTCCTCCTCCACACCACTGCCGACCGCACGGAAGGGATAAAAGCGTTCCTGGAAAAGCGCCCGCCCAAATACGAGGGGAAGTAACAACTGCCAAGTAGCAAGTATCAAGGAACTGACAAGTGATAAAGAGGGGAAAAAACTCGAAGCACTAAATCCGAAGCACGAAAAAAATGACCAAGCTCCAAGATACAAATTACAAACAAATCCCAAATACAATTACCAAACTTCAATTTGTCATTCCCGACTTGACCGGGAATCCAACAGGAAAAAGCCGTTATTCTTCAAACTCTTTGTTGGATTCCTGCCTTCGCAGGAATGACGTTTTAGATTTGGTAATTGGAATTTGTTTAGAGTTCAGGATTTTCCCGCTCACCCTTTACCCCTGATCCCCCACCCCTTCAAAGAGGTCTTTTTCTTTTAGATGTCCGTTCACCGGCGGGTAGCCGCGCATAAAAGTAGATTTATATCCGAAAAGCCGGTTCATAAATTCGCGTAAGCCCCGCCGCGGGCCGCCGCCGCCCCCAAGCTGGCTGGCATGGCAGGCCGAGGCTTTATTACCGGTCTCAACGGACTGTTTGGTCAGCTTGATGACGGCATGTACCGGGAATTCATCTTTCAGCATCTCCGCCAGGTCGATGTCTTTATTCCTCCCGAAGTGGTGAATGTCTCTTCCCATCAATTGCCATATCCTCACAGACATCCTCATCCAGCGGTGGGGGAAAACGTTATAATAAAGTTTTTGCGGCTGGTAGGGCTCCCCGGCTTCCGGGTATTGCGCGGGGTCGTTGCAGGCCTGGAAAGCCTTGACCGTGGCGTTATGAATCGCGATATGGTCCGGGTGGTGATACCCCCCGACCGGGTCAGAGGTTAAAATCACCTGCGGTTTTATCCGGCGGAGGTGGGCGGTAATGATTTTAGCTACTTCATCCACCGGGGCATTGACTAAAGCCTGCGGGTTCTGGTTGTCCGGCGAGCCGGCCATGCCGGAATCGCGGTAGCCGAGGTAAATAACTTCCTCCAGTCCGAGCTCTTTGGAAGCGCATTCCAACTCAAATGTTCGCAGCTGGGCGATGGAGGAGTACCCCTTCATCATATTTTCCGCTACCTCACCAGCTTCGCCGCGCGTGCCGCAAATGTAATAGACCTTAACGCCTTTTTGCACGTAATACGCCAGCGTTGCCCCCGCCCCGAAAGACTCATCATCGGGATGCGCGCCGGTCATTACCAGGACTTTTTCTATCGCCATAACTGAACACCGCCCAATATCAGTTTATACTTATATGATAGAGCAGTACGGCCCGTTCCGCAAACGTGAGCGCGATGGGTGACCCTTCGACAGGCTCAAGGTGAGCGGGTGATAAAAGGTTTAGCTTTTAGTTCACCCTCTCCTTTTCATTCCTCTCCCATCAAGGGAGAGGTTAATTGGTAGAAAGGAGTAGGGGTATTACCATAGGGATTCGTTTTGTAAAAAGGGCGTTTTTCCAAGGCGGGGGTTTTCAAGCTAATCGTTTTGTAAGTTTGATTTTTTAGATTCACTTCGTTTTGTGATTTTGTTAACGTAAAATTCGTTATAGCCTCGATTGGTTTTGTTAGATTTTTGCCATTTTGCTGATTTTTCATATTTTTAGCTTTGATTCGATTTGTTATATTTTTACTATTTATTGCCTTATTAGCCTCATTGGTTTTGTAACTTTTTTGCCCTTTTTGATTATTTAGCCTCGTTCGTTTTGTTATTTTGGGGTCGTTTAGCTATTAGCGGTAAGCAGTTGACCTCCCTACACAAATCCTCTTCTGCTCCTCCCTTAAAAGGAAGGACGATGTTTTCTTTAATAATTAAGGAATCTCTGAATAAGTCCGAATCAGCCCTCCCGTATCAAGTACGGGACAGGCTCTAAATCCCCCATTCCTGGGGGACTTAAGTGTGAGTGTGGGTAGTTAGTAATTTGGACCGCACCCCAGACCCCCGCCAGAGTCCGCCTGAGGCGGATGGACTCCTTTTTCAGGGGTTCCCTAAAATTATTCATTACGACCCAAGTAAACGCTTAAAGCAGGATAAACGGATTCCCGACTGGATCAGGAATGACGTGAGATAAAAAAAGGCGAGCTACGCTACCCCACCCTGATATCCTTCGTCGCAATGGTACGACATGCTCACCATAAACGCTCCTCCAGGTTGACAAGAGGAGAGGATTACAGTATATAACGGGCTAAGGAAGGCCTGTCAACAGGATTTTGTCACAAATTGAAGCTACGCTACGAATAAAAAAAGTATTTATTCAGCCTGGATTATAGATGGAGAATTTCCGGTTACTTTTTTAACAACACGGCATAGCTAAAAAATACTTTCGGTTCACCGGCTATCGTCAACCCCAGTTCTTTAGCAATGCCGAGTGTCGCCTGGAAATTCTCTTTGGGCACGTGTATCTTTGGTTCAACGATTAGAAACAGGCTGCCGGTCTTAAGAAAGGAGACTATTTCTCCCATGAACTTTGGCCGGTCGGGCACTTCATGAACCATCCAGAAAGCCAGGCAGAAGTCGACCGGGATGCCGATACCGATATGGTCCGGTGAATCATTAATCAGTGTTACGCGGTCTTCAAGCCCTGCCTTAAGCGCTTTAAAGCGGATGCGCTCGAGCATATACGGCACGACATCCGCGGCAATTGTTTTACCGGTATTTCCCACGAGCCTGGCCAGCGGAATCGTAAAATACCCGGGCCCCGGCCCGATGTCCAGTACGGTCCAGCCTTCTTTGATATAGGGTTTCAGGATTTTATAAGGATTTTGCAGGAACCGCCGTACCGGGTTATCAAAACCTAAATCAAGCCACCACGGGCAAAAGCCACGCTGGCGGAAAATGAACCGGTCTTTTTCCGGTTTAGTTTGATTCACGATAATATTATAACGCAAAAACCGTAGTTCCATGATATCAGTGAGAACTCATATTCTACTTGACAATTACGCGTTGCAAGCTGATATTATTGAGACAGGCGGGGGATAATCGTGGAGGGGAATTAAATGAACGGTTTTGAAGTCATTATCTACGAAAAGCAAAACGGCATCGCTTATATTACTTTAAACCGCCCCAAGGCCCTGAACGCTTATAACGTTAAAATGCGTGACGAGCTTTATGAAATACTCGGGGCGATAAAGGATGACCCGGACGTCGATGTGGTGATTTTGAAAGGAGCGGGGGAAAAAGCCTTTTGTGCCGGCGCCGACCTCACCGAATTTTTGACTGCCCCTCCCCCCGTTTTTGCCCGGCAGGCGCGTTTTGAACGGGACGTATGGGGCCGCTTTTTAAGCGTCAAACAGCCGGTCATCGCCGCGCTGCACGGCTATGTGCTCGGCTCCGGCATCGAGATGTCTTTGTGCTGCGATATCCGCCTTGCCTCCGATGACGCCCGTTTCGGGCTGCCGGAACCGGGGTTGGGTATTATTCCCGCCGCTGGAGGTTCACAGACCTTGCCGAGAACGATAGGGCAGGCCCCGGCGCTGGAAATCCTCTTGAGCGGGCGATGGATAGACGCCAAAGAAGCTTTAAAGGTCAAGCTGGTCAACCGCGTCATGCCCCGTGCCGAGCTCTACCCGGAGGCGGAAAAGCTGGCAAAGAAAATCCAGTCTTTTAATAAAGAAGCCATACGCGCCGTCAAACAGTGCGTCTGGCGCGGGCTGGACCTGCCGCTGGAAGAAGCGCTGGAACTGGAAACCCGTTTAGGTAAAAGATTGAAAGAGGTGCGCCGATGAACGGTTGGATGGGTAAAATCCTGCTGGTCAACCTTACGGATGCAAAAATAAGCACCGTCGCAACAAAGCCTTACGCGGACAAATATCTCGGCGGGCGCGGTATCGGCCTGAGGCTTTACTGGGAAAACATCAAACCGGGGACGAAGCCTTTCGACCCGGCGAACTGCCTTATCTTTACCGTCGGCCCCATAGTGGGAACGAGCGCCCAGGGCGCCACTTTAACTTCAGTCGTCGGCGTATCGCCGGCGGCGGAAGCAGAGGGCTTTTGCTACGGAAACCTGACCGGATTTGTCGGGCCGGAACTTAAAAAAGCGGGATATGACGGACTGCTGATAACCGGCAAGGCGAAAAAGCCGGTGTATATTCTCATCGAAGACGATAACGTTGAAATAAAAGACGCCTCACACTTGTGGGGTAAAGAAAACGGCTACCGCACCGGCGAGCTGCTGATGCAGGCCCACGGCGATAAGACCAAGTGGATTGCCATCGGCGCGGCTGGCGAAAACCTGGTCAAGACCGCCCTGGCTTTAGCGACACACGATTGCACCGTCTCGGCCGGTTTCGGCGCGGTCATGGGCTCGAAATACCTGAAGGCCATCGCCATTAATGGCACGAAGAAGATTGAAGTTGCAAGCCTGGAAACGCTCCATTCCCTCAACCGCTATACTTTCAGAATCAGCAAACGGGTCCGCCTTTCCATCCCGCCGATGATGGAAGGCACCAAACATGCGTCAAAACTGGAAGTCATCGGCAAAGGCGGCTGTTATCTCTGCGGCCTGGAGTGTGTGGCCGGTATATACCGTTACGGCGGTAAATATGTCGGACACCGCAAATGCCAGTCCGTGGAATATTACCTGCCGTGGATGTTCGGCAAAGAAGAAGAGCCCATCGAGACTTTTTATAAAGCCCCGGTCATGGCCAATGATTATGGTTTCGATTCATGGGAGATGAGCAGCATCGTTAACTGGCTCTTCGATTGTTATAAGGCCGGCGCGCTCACCGAAGAGGGGACCGGTCTGCCGCTTTCGCAAATCGGCACCGGCGAATTCCTGGAAAAACTGATGCATGCCATCGCTTTTAGAGAGGGCATCGGCGATATCCTGGCGGACGGACTATATAAAGGCAGCAAGAGAGCACCGGAAAAGGCCCGGTCGTTAATGCGCCGCAACGTGGCGCCGATAGGCCAGAACTATATTTTCTCGCCGCGCCAGTATCCCATCATGGCGCTGTTTTATCCCTTCGAGCCCCGCGTCCACCACCTTAATTACCATGATATCGCTTTCGTGCATATCGCCTGGGCTTACGAGCAGGGTAAACCCGGTTCGACGGGCGTTACCGGCGCGCTGGTGAAAAGAATCGCCAAAGAAATGTGGGGGACGGAAGCCGCCGGCGACTTTTCCAGCTATGAAGGAAAAGCTATAGCGGCCAGGACCATCCAGAACCGCACCTATATTAAAGAGAGCCTCGGCCTATGCGACTGGGCGTACCCAATTTCCTACTCATTCAATACCCCCGACCATTTCGGCGACCCCGACATCGAAGCCAAGCTATTTACGGCGGTCACCGGCATCCCCGGCGAAGCGCTGGACATCATCGGCGAGCGTATTTATAACCTGCAGCGCATGATTCTATTGCGGGAAGGGCGCAAGACCCCGCAAGCCGATTATCCGGCGGATTTTAACTTTACCGAGCCGCTGCAGAGCGTGCAGGGCACGGCGATTATGGTGCCCGGCCCGGATGAAAAACCACTCGATATGAAAGGCAATAAGCTGGACCGCCGGAAATACCTTGCCATGCTTGATGAATATTATGAATTACGCGGCTGGGATGAAAAGACGGGCATACCTAAAAAAGAGACGATAGAAAAACTGGGGCTGGACAAATAGGTCAAACTATATAATTATTTACCTGTTGTCTTATTCTTCTTTTTCTATACCCGAAGAAAAGCAGACTAGCAGCGTATAAAATTATTAGGGCTATTAGAGTAGAAGCTAAAAGAATATTATTATCCTGACTAATCATTCTATTAACCACGTTGAAAGCAAGAACCAAACATAATACCACGAACAAGGCTATCGTTACTAAAAGAACCCCAATTGAGGCTGCTATAGATAAATAATACTTGCGGCGATAATTTGGTATTTCAATCTGAAAAAATTCATTGCCATATAGAGCTTTTTTAAAACAGATCATTTCCTGCTTAATAATTTGTTCAGCATAAAATATCTCCTGGGTACTATATGTATCTGTGAAAGTAATGGTTACTATTGAAATATCCTGATCTGGCTTTATTAACACCTTAGCTGAAGAATAACGCGTCGTTGGCTTTATTTTTTCGGTGACTAAATTTTTCAGTATTGAACCCTTTACGTATCTGACAAAGCTTAAAACGGCAGGATTGTCATGCTTTTCTTGATAATCAGCTTTTTGGAAATAATTATAGACACGTTCACGTGCAGTTGATTCATCGGTAGGTACTTTAAATGTCATTTTCAGTTTAAAAAAAGGCATTTAGGCCAAATACCTTTCTACCTGAAAAATATCTTCCCCAGCAACGGGCGTTTAATAGAAATGGCACCGGCTTCGCATAATTCCTGGCAGCAGAAACAGCGGATACAAAGGTCGTAATTGTGCTTCGGCGGGTGTTTTTGGTCGCCGTCCACCCAGTCCACCGCTTTAGGGTTGACCGGGCAGTGCCGGACGCAGGTACCGCATAATTTACACACCTTTTTATCGATGACGGGGCGCGAGCTGATGCGGTTTTTAATGAATATCCGGACGGCGCCGTTCGCGGCATGTTCCACCGGCTTACGGACGACATCGAAGTCTTTGCAGATAAATTTTTCTATATTATCGCCAATGATTTCCATGTTTTCATAATGATAGTTGCCGAGACCGGACTTTTCCCCCGGCGCCATCGTCGGCACGAATTCCGGGTCAAGATTGATGATTTTACAGGCCACCGAATCTACCGCGACCATATCGGCAGAGATTATCAAAGCGCCGATTTTTCTCGGCTTGCCGCTCATCGGGCCGTTGCCTTCCATCGCCATGACGGCGTCCATGATGCAAAGGCGGGGTTTCAATAACACGTTCAGGTCCACCAGCGCCGTCGCAAAATCGAAGGGGTCGGCCAGGCGGGCGTGCTGCTGGTTTTTGAGCAGGCCGGGCATGCAGCCAAACTGATTTTTCACCGCGCCGGTCACGCGGGTAAGGCCGTGCGTTTTTAATTTGGGGAGGCTGACCAGGCCATTAGCGTTCCAAACTTCTTCCGCCACGGTGAAACGCTTGATAAGCAGGCCTTCTTTGTGAGAGACATCCACGCCTTTAGAAAAGTCCGCGACGGGAATTCCAATTTCATCGGCGGCCTGCTTCAGACCGGCTATTCTCATGCTGATGGCGGTGCTGCCGAAAGATGGGGAGTCCCCGCAGGATACGTTGGCGCCGGCTTCTTTAAATATTTTACCCGCCGCTTTCAATACGGCGGGGTGGGTGCAAACGCTCCGCTCCGGCCCGGAGCCGATGAGCACGTTGGGCTTGAGAACGATTTTCTCACCGGGTTTTACAAAAGCGTTTATCCCGCCGAGGAGGTCGAGACCTCTTTTCATCGCGGCATAAACGGTTTCATCTTCGTAATTATCGCAGGCTACAACGACTACTTTAGATTTATCAGGCATTTTAATTCCTTTATTCGATGATAAACGACCCTTGCCGTAAAAGCAAATCTCACAGGATAGGTCTTTAACGATTTAATACCCTTTGCTAAAGGAAGACTTCATTAGGCCGTGGTGTGAGATTGACACGCCTCCTTCCGATGGTTCGACAGGCTCACCATGAGCGGAAGGACAGCTCGCAATGGCAGTTTCTTATAACCGCAAATCTCATTTGAAAAATCTGAAAATTGCGCCTAAACTATGAGCGATAATAGAAGGAATCCGGGGAGGAAATATGACAGCGAACAAGTATGACCATCTTATCAAACCCTTAAGTTTAGGCAGAATGGACAAAGCCAAAAAGAAAACGGGCAAACCGAAGGTATTTTTCACCGTGCCCGAATATGAAGAACAAAGCATTGCCATGAGCGGGAAAGACCTTGAAGGAATGAACCTTTCTTTCCTCTGGAGATTCAAAACAAAACTCGGGGACTGGCATGAGGGGCGCGACCCTCATGTCCATGCTTACCCGGAAGTCCAATTCTTCGTCGGCCTGGATACCGCTAATATCAACTACCTGGGAGCAGAGGTCGAAATCTGCCTGGGTGAAGAACAGGAGACCTACTCCTTTGCCGAACCGACGGTGGTCGTTATCCCGCCGGGACTGCCCCACGGCCCCACCACCACCAGGCGGATTTACAGTCCCAAGGGTTTCGGATTTTATACGGCGCTGCTTACCGCCAGTTCCAAGATCGATTGGCTGGCAAATTCAAAACCCGCGCCATCCAAAGGCAAGTACGCCCACCTGGTCAAGCCGTTAAAGAACAACATTCTGACCGTAAACGGCAAACTAAATCCCGCCAGGTTTACGCCTGAAGAACTGGCCCAGATGGCCGAAAGGGCCAAACAGACCAAATTCCAGCTCGGCCCGGGCAATTCCGATGCCCTGGCATGGTTTTACGGCAAAGACCTGGAAGGTCTAAAGGTAAATATGGACTGGGGTTTCTACAGCAAACCGGGGCTGTGGCACCGGGGAGTACGGGCGCATCATCATCCGGTCGATGAAATACTGGTTTTCGCCGGGACCGACCCGTCCGATATCAATTACCTGGGCGCGGAAATCGAGATAGACCTGGGTAAGGAGCATGAAAGGCACATCATCAATAAACCGTCGGTCTTTGTTTGCCCGGCCGGTTTTCCCCATTGCCCGATAGTGACGCGCTGGGTCGATAAGCCGTTCGCGTTCTTTTCGATAAATCTTTCCGGCCAGCCGGAAACGACATATATCGATTAGCCTTTAAGCCGGAAGCACAAAAATAACGGGAGGAAAGTTAAAATGGCAACCGGAAAATATCAACATTTATTAAAACCTTTAAAGATAGTGGCCCCTCCACCCGGGGCCGGCGGATTCAACATGTTCCGGAATACCGGCAACGCGGATGTCAACCGCTGGCTGAACGGCCGCGACCACCTCGAGGGAGTGGCGCTTAATTTTTCCTGGGGATTTTATACCGGGCTGGGCGATTGGCATCCCGGCATGGACCCTCACGTTCACCCGTACCCGGAATGCCTCGTCTTCGTGGGGTTGGACCCGGACCGGCCGGAATACCTGGGGGCGAAACTGCAATACTGCCTGGGCAAAGAGCTGGAAATACATAATTTCGATAAGCCGTCGGTCGTCATTGCGCCGGCCGGGTTTTCCCACTGCCCATCGGTAACAATGGACGTGACCAGCCCGATAGGCTACAGTTTCTTCATTATCTCGCTGGGAGCGGCGCCGGCCTCACGCTGGCTGGGCGACGGTCTGTCCGAAGAGCAGACTAAAAGAATGGCGGCCCCGAGAGATAAAAATGCACCGGGGCCGGCAATGGAATCGACCTTCGGGACAAAGCGGGTGCACGTTTCCGATGAGACCGTCTCGCACGGGCACCTGTACGATAAAAATGTCTTGCCGCTGATACCCAACACGCCGGCGGTACGCAAGCTTAAGGCCGGAGAAAAAGCCCTTTACGGGGAAATGGCGGAGTGGTGGCAGCCCGGCCCGGGCATGACGAAAAATGCGGTATGGATGTTCGGGAAAGATTTGCAGATGGACGTTAATTTCTGCTGGGGCATACACAAGAATGCCGGCGCCTGGCTGCGCGGGCCGGGGAGCGGCTTACACACCCATCCTAATGATGAAGTAATGGTTTTCGCGGGAACGGAACCGGCCAATATAGATTACCTGGGGGCGGAAATCCAGATAGATTTAGGCCCGGACCATGAGCGTTATTTCATCACCGAGCCGACGGCACTGGTCATTCCTAAAGGCCTGCCGCACGGGAATATCGTGACGCGGTGGGTAGACAGGCCTTTTGGGTTACTTTTGATGTCCCTGGCGAAGGAACATAAAACAGCCTACCTTGACCAGGAAGTACAGCATGGATAACTAAAAACCAAGTTACAATAACCCATGGGCGGGCGAAGAACCCGCCCATGCTTCAGTATGATGGAGGTAAAAATATGCCTTTATATCATGAAATTGTTCAAAACCAGGCTCAACCTATGGAGTGGCCATATCCGATACTTTATGACCAGGAGCAAGAGATTGATACGGATGTACTGGTCATCGGCGGAGGTATGGCGGGATGCTGGGCAGCCATCAGCGCCGCTAGAAAAGGCTCTGAGAGTTGTGATGGTAGAAAAGTCCGCCACGGTCAGAAGCGGCGCGGTCGGCCCTGGAGTCGACCATTGGTGTGACGCTCCTAATCATCCTTTATCTAAAGTCGACCCCGATGAATGGGCTTTACGACTGACCAACGCTAATGGAGGATATAACTGCGGGATCGGCCGTGAAATACAATGCCGGGAAAATTATGATACTCTCCTGGAGCTTGAGCAGATGGGCGGCAAGATTAGAGACACGGAGAACAAGTGGCTTGGCATCGAAGGCAGGGATGAAACTACTAAATTTATGTTTTCGCCCCGGACTAACTCGTTTCACGAAAGCAACGTCGTATTCCGTATCTGGGGAACGACTTTTAAACCAGCCCTTAGAAAGGAATGCCTGCGGCTGGGGGTCAAAATTATCGACAGGGTAATGGTGACCAGCCTGTTGAATGAAAAAGGCATCCAGGGAGCCAGAGTTGTTGGCGCTACAGGCGTTAATAACAGGACCGGCGAGTTTATGGTTTTCAAGGCCAGAGCCACGGTTCTCGCCACGGGCGTGCCCGGATCAATATGGGTTTTCAACACGGAATTAGCCGGTATTTCTTCCCACCAGTCTCGCGCGCTATCCGGCGATGGCAATGCGATGGCCTGGAAGGCCGGAGCTGACCTGACTCTGATGGAGAAGTCCGGTCTACTGGGTATCGGGACCGGCTACAAGCACAAATGGTATGGCGGAGCCGGCGACGCCAGCTATGAGAATGTGCAACTCGTGGATAACAACGGCAAGAAGCTGCCGGTAGGGAACCAGGGATGGGGCGTCAGCCCGGAACATGGCAATCCGGGGCGCGCGCCCGGGGCATGGCAGGAAATCCGGGAGGGCGTCAAAAAAGGAAAGTACGCTCTGCCATTCTGGGGAGACTTTCCCGGTATGCCTGAGAAGGAACGAGAAGTCACCTGGCATATGATGCTGCAGGAAGAATCGATTACCAAGATAATCGTGGATACGTTCGACCAGGCTGGATTCGACCCGGCAAAAGACCAGCTTATGAACCATCAATTAATAGAGGGGAGCAGCCCTCCCCAATGGCGTGCCATCGATATTCCCGGTACGCGCGGCAGCGGCATGATGATTGACTGGAATTTGAAAAGCAGTGTCGAAGGTCTGTATGCCGCCGGGAGCCAGCTGTTTGCTACCGGTGACACCAGCTTTGCCGCAGCTACCGGCAGATATGCCGGAAGAAAGGCGGCCGATTACGCACGACAAGCCGTTACGACCCCGGATTTCGAAAGAACAGGTATCCAGAGAAAAGACCCGAGTCTACTCTCCAATCAAGAGGTCTGACGGCATAGAATGGAAGGAGCTTCACGCCGGAATCGCCAAAACCATGCAGTACTTCTGCAGTGAATATAAGACCGAATCACTCTTTAAAATGGCGTTAGATTCGTTGAAAGATATCGAGGAGAACTGGGTACCGAAGCTGTATGCCCTTGACCCGCATAAACTTTTACGCAGCCTGGAGGACCTGAGCATTCTTACGTACGCTCAGATTATTCTCCACGCTTCGCTGGCGCGTAAGGCCAGCAGCCGCCATCTGGATTTCTACAGGATAGACTACCCGGCTGTGGACCCTCCGGAATGGAACAAGTTTATCAACGTCAGATTAGAAAACGGTAACGTCAAAGTAAGTGAAGCTCCGCTTAATTATTGGGGTAATTTAAAAGAGAACTACGAAGCCAACAATAAAGAATATAACGGGGTTTACAAGCAATAGAAAAGGAGTTTACCATGGCAAAGGGAAAAGTATTTGTTTTTCCTAATGTGATAACACCGAGTAAGCCGGTAGTTTTCAATCCAGAAAAATGTACCGGTTGTAATAGATGTATTGAAGTTTGCCCGATAGATGTATTTATTCCCAACCGGGAGAAGGGCAAATCTCCCATCATATTGCATCCTGATGAATGCTGGTATTGCGGGACTTGCGTAAACGAATGTCCGGTTTCCGGGGCGGTCAAATTCAACTGGCCGCTGCAACAAAGAGGATTCTGGAAGCGTAACGGGGAGGGGAAGCTCTACCGGGTCTAGTCAATCGTAAGAAATAGTTTTCCCGGGTGCGCTGCCGCAAAGTCATAAGCTGGGCAAAGACTATTATAAAATCAGCATGGCATCGCCGAAGGAATAGAAGCGGTATCGTTTTTCTATCGCCTCCCGATAGGCATTATCAATAGCTTCTTTGCCGGCGAAAGCCGTCACGAGCATTAACAGCGAAGATTTGGGCAAGTGGAAGTTGGTAACGAGAGCATCCGCCACCAGGAATTTGTGACCCGGCAGGATAAATAGTTCCACCCAATCGTTAAAAGGAAGGACTTGACCCGGAGGGCTCTTTAAAGCCGCCTGCTCCATCAGCCTGACAGACGTGGTGCCCACGCAAATCACACGGCGGCCTTCCTTTTTGGTTCTGGTAATCTCTTGAGCTACTTCCGGAGTAATAATACCGTATTCTCCATGAATCATGTGCTCATGAGGGTCATCTTCCGTTACCGGGCGGAAGGTATCCAGTCCCACGTGCAGGGTGGTATAAAGACAGCGGACGCCTTTAGATTCGATTTTTTGCAGCAGCTCCGGCGTAAAGTGCAAACCGGCAGTCGGGGCGGCGGCGCTGCCCACCACTTTTGCGTAAACCGTTTGATAGCGTTCCTGGTTTTTTAGCGGAGTATGGATATAAGGCGGCAGCGGCATTTCCCCGGCGGTCATGAGCTGCGCTTCATCCGAAAAACGCACCGTCCTGATGCCATTTGCCGCGATGCCGGTTATTTCCGCGTATATCTTTTTCTCTACTTTGGGCGCGGCGTAAGGAGTAATTTCGACTTTCTCCCCGGTTAAAAGCTTACGGGCCGGCCTGACCATCGCCTCCCAATCACCCGCGCCGCCGCGGCGTAAAAGCAAAATCTCGACCTTACCGCCGCTCTCAACTCTTTTTCCTTTGAGCCTGGCCGGCAGGACGCGGCTATCGTTAAAGACCATCACATCGCCTTCACGGAGATAACCGGTGATTTCAAAGAACTGCCGGTGGGCGATGGACTTATTACGGCGGTCCAAAATCATCAGCCGCGAATGGTCCCTCGGCTCGATGGGCGTCTGGGCGATAAGTTCAGGCGGGAGAAAATAATCGAAATCGCTGGTTTTCATGTTGGGACTATTTTCGATGTTTATCGATTATTTTTTCGAGCTTTTGCCGGATATCCTCGGCAATGTTAAGCTCGTGGGCTTCGACATTCAGGCGTAAAATGGGCTCGGTGTTGGAAGGCCGGACATTGAAGCGCCAGCTATCCGTTTCTACGGAATAGCCGTCCGTAAAATCTTCTTTGCCCGTTCCTTTGAACTGCCGGATGACTTCGTCCATGGTTTCTTTAACGTCATCAACATCGTAATTCAGCTCGCCGACCAGCACGTGTCCTTCGAGTAAGGGAGCGACCATCTCCGAAAAAGTCGTATTATGCTGGGACATGTATTTTAGAATTAACAGCCACGGAATGATACCGTCATCGCAATAATAGCTGTCCCGGAAATAATAGTGGCCGCTTAACTCCCCGGCGAACAAAGCATTTTCCGAGCGCAGGCGGTCCTTGATAAAGGCATGGCCGGCTTTGGACAAAATGGGGACTCCGCCGGCTTCTCTGACCGCTTTCAAAATCGGCCAGACGGCGCGGGGATCGAAAATAATTTTATTGTCTTTTCCATAATGCTCCAGCATGATTTTTGCCAGCAGGGCGGTGATATAAACGCCCGGGATAAATTTACCTTCATTATCCACGAACATAACGCGGTCAGCATCGCCGTCCCACATGACACCGAGGTCGGCACGATTCTTTTTTACAAGTTCCTCCGTTTCCCCCTGATTCTCCGGGAGAAGAGGATTAGGGGCGCCTTTGGGGAAAGAACCGTCAGGCGTGAAGTTGAGCGTTATCAGGTTGAGTTTAAGTTTTTCGGCAATCATCTTTACCGGCCGGCTGGCATACCCGAAGTTAGTGTTGGCGACGCATTTATACGGTTTGATTGGAGTTTTACCGAGGTAAGTCATAACGTGTTTTACATAATCATTAACGACATCTTTTTTATGAAGCTTGCCCTTTTTACGGCTTTCCATGCCGGATAATTTACCGGATTGGATAGCATCCCGTATATCGAAAAGGCCGGTATCCGAAGATATTGCAGTGCCTTTTTCACGCACCATTTTGATGCCGTTATATTGTTTGGGGTTATGGGAAGCGGATATCACGATACCGCCGGAATAGCCGTAGTTGCCGACGGCGAAATAGACCATGTCCGTGGTCGCGCGCTGCAGGTCGATGACATCAGCGCCGGAATCGAGGATTCCGTTTATCAGGGCTTCTTTGAGCGGCGGCGAAGAAAGGCGGACATCCTCCCCGACAACCACGTTTTTCGGCTTGAAGATATAGCAAAAGCCTTTCCCGATAGCATAGCTGGTGTCTTCATTAAGCTCCGACGGATAGACGCCCCTGATATCATAGGCGCGGAAGATAGAAAAATTGATAGCCCCGAAATTTATTTCCGCTGTTGTCATGCCTCGCCCCGCATAAACTAAATACCCGGATACTTCTTATATTCTACTATCACATGGGAGCAATTACTATAGCAGCGGGAACGTACTTGACACTTCTTTACGGGTGATGTAGATTTTCTCCAGACTGTCTAAATTGCTTATTATTTTAGAGGAGGAAAGCATGCCTGGAGTACTGAAAGACAAAGTAGCCATCATTACAGGGGGAGGACGGGGCCTGGGTAAAGAATTCGCCCTGAAATATGCGGAAGAGGGCGCCAAACTA
Source organism: uncultured Chloroflexia bacterium (assembly GCA_963796365.1). Classification (GTDB taxonomy): domain Bacteria; phylum Chloroflexota; class Dehalococcoidia; order Dehalococcoidales; family RBG-16-60-22; genus RBG-13-51-18. The sequence goes on along the minus strand of CAWCLJ010000004.1, from coordinate 805,823 downwards.
TTACTGCCCGATATCAACCTGGACAACGCCAGGGAAGCCGCCGCCGAAATTAATAAAAAGGGCGGTAAAGCCGCGGCTATGATGGTGGATATTTCCGATGAAAAATCATGTAATAAGATGGCTGATGAGGTCGTGAAACTCTACGGCAAGGTGGATATCCTCGTGAATAACGCCGCTATCTGGGCGGGCCTGAATATTACCCCGTGGGACGCCTGGAAGGTGGAGGACTGGGAGAGGATTTTCAAGGTCAACGTCATCGGGACATGGCTGGTCTGTAAAGCGATTGCCCCGCTGATGGCGAAACAGAAGAGCGGCAAGATAATCAACATCGCTTCCAACGTGGCGCAGGTCCCGGCGGCGCAGGTCTTTCTGCCTTATGCCTGCTCCAAAGGAACGATGTATACGTTTACCCATGCCATGGCCAGGGCGCTCGGCAGAGACGGCATCAACGTCAACGCGATTGCCCCCGGGTATACTACCACCGCCGCCAGCCTCGACCAGCGGGACAGCGAAGGAACCTTCAAACTGGCGACCGCGGAACAGGCCTTCCAGCGGCGTGAAAACCCGCAGGACCTGTTAGGCGCGGCCGTGTTCCTGGCTTCCGCCGCGGCGGACTTTATCAGCGGCCAGGTGCTTTATGTGGATGGCGGGACGGTTATGATATAGGCTTATATTTCTTCTCCCCGCCGGGGGAGAAGATCAAGATGAGGGGGAATTATGAGCTACTCCGATGTTTCACCCTCACCCAGTATCAAGTACGGGGCAGGCTCTAACCTCTCCCCTCGAGGGAGAGGAACTGTCAAGAATAAAGAAGGGCGGGTCACTTCACACTTCACACAGACCCGCCCCAACTTTTTATATTGATAAAATCTGGGTCTTACTTGTAGACGCCGTACTGTTTGCAGGTATCAATCATCGTTTTGATGTTCGCCGGCGGAACATTTTCGAGAGTCGCGCTGGTGGACATAATATAGCCACCACCCTCACCCATTATTTTAATTTCTTTTTTCACTTCGGCAATGATTTCTTCTTTGGTGCCGACGGAGAGGACAGAAATAGGCATGGCGCCGCCGATGGAATGATGATTACCGATGATTTTCTTGGCGCGCGCTATGTCAATTTTATCGAAGCCCCAGAAAATGTCATCCGGTGAATCCTTGATAACATCGAGGCGCGAATCATATTTGCCCTCTGCCCACGGGAACGGAATGCAACCTTCTGCAATCAGCCCCTCCATGACAGCTTTTAGGGTCGGCCAGTAGAAGGTCTTGAACTGCTGGTCATTCATAAAGCCATCGGCGCCCTTGTGGAGCGGAATAAAGACGACGGGGCAGCCGTTCAGCTTAGCGTTATCGACACCCATTTTCACCATGATGGGAACGAATTGCTCGCAGGCGCGGATAACTTTCTTTGGCTGGCGGAACATATCTATTATGATACCCTTGGTGCCGCGCAGCGTATCGCCGATGGTGTCGAAGGGCGCCTTGGTGCCGCCGCCGAAGAAGGCCGGGAAGCCGAGAGAGTTCATTTTTGCGCCGTGTCCGGCGGCCACCATAATCCACTTTAAAGCTTCCTCACCGGCTTTCATCATCGCTTTAAAAGCTTCCTGTACCGGGGGTGTGCCGAAGGGCACAAAAGATGCGGCGGTAAAGCCGCCGTACATTTCCGTCATATTGGTAAAAGGAGAAAGGGTTTTCAGGCCTTCAAGTTTGCCCATGATGCGCGGGAACCAGATGGAAAGGAAAAAGTTAGTGGGGTCTGCTATCAATGCATCGTATTCGCTGGCTTTCATATATTCGCCCTCACGGGCCTGGTAGGAAGCAGTCTTGGGCACGCCGTGGCCGGGCCAGGAATAAAGTTTGTAATCCAGAACGTCATAAACGACTCCGGGAGGAGCGCCCATCATGCTGCCGTGAGCATCCGGCGCGGTTTCCACAGTCATCTTCGTGAATGCTTCATCGGCCTTGGCATAATCGTACATTACATCATAAGGAGTATAACCGGCATAATACGCCGCGAAGAAACCCTGCATGGGGAAGCAGGGCACTCTATCCGGTTTTTTCATGTTCAATGCATCAAGAAAACGCTGTACTCTGCCCTTATAATCTTTTTCCGCCTGCGGGCTGGCGTACTTAATGCCCGGGGGGTTCAGCCACTTGTCACACAAGTCCGCACGTTTTTCCGCCGGAGTCATTTGTTCCCATTCTTTAGCCATTTGATTCCTCCTCTAATTATTTACCTACCTAAAGCCCGAAAACGGCTATCCCCCATAATAACCAGTTGCATCGAAAAATGCAAGAAGCGCCACAAATGTCATTTGTGCGTTAAAACTTTGCCCGTATTGCTAAAAAATATCACGTAGTTCATCTTAAATATCACAAAAAGAAAATATCATAAAGTGTTGAAGCCGGTCAGTAATTGCATAGAAATTTTATCTATGATATTATAGAGAACACTCTACGATACCTCGTGATAGTGTGACGTTCAACTCTCTGAAAGAAGGCGGCGGTTTTCCGCTTGAGCAGGTAGCGAAAATGGTACCAGCGAAATTGGATCTTCACTGCCTTATCGTGTTTTATTTTGTCGCTAATGAAGCAAGCATTACAGCGGCGGCGGAAAAGCTCTATTTAACCCAGCCTACCGTTACCTATCACATAAGGTCACTGGAAAGAAATGTGGGCATTAAACTGCTTGATGTCAAACGGCAAAAAATTTCCCTGACCCCGGCGGGCCAGGGACTTTATAAATATGTCTCCGAGATTTACGAGCAGATGTCCGGTGCGGAGAAATACCTGGAAAATATTAAAGAGGCCAGCCTGCGGGTAGCTATATCTACCACTTTCAGCACCTGCCTGACGGGAGCGGCATCGGCATTCGAGAAATCGAATCCTCATGTCAAACTCATTATTAAAAGCGCCTCCTCCTTCGAGATTGCGGAGGCGGTCTATAATTCCGATGTTGACCTGGGAATTGTAGTCAGCACAGACTACGGCAATCCAAAATTGAAAGTCATCGAATTATCAACGCAGGAGCAGCTTGTCCTGGTGGCATCGCCGTCCAGCCCCATCGCCCAAAGGCCGAAACTGGCATTCGTGAACCTTTGCGGTTATCCGCTGGTGCTGGGACCGGAGACCTCCGCCACCCGCCGCTTGATTTTAAACCGGATCAGGGTCGGCGGCTGCCATATGCCTTCGCCGATTATCGTCGAAGTCAATAGTTCCGAATGGGGCATAAATCTGGTGGAAAACGGTGATGGCGTGGGGTTCCATCATATTAAAAGCGTGGAAAGACCGATTGCCGAAGGCCGGCTTAAAGTACTTCCCATAAATGGCGATATCTACATCGGGGTGGAAGCTATTTTACGTTCTGACGCCCCGGAACACCCGATGGCGCAAAGGTTTATTACTCTGGTGAAGGACTGCCTGGCGAATAAACAGGTTCAAGCGAAACCGCGGCTGGCGGCCGTCCAGCGCAATTAGGAGCTAACCTACCAGCCTCATCATTTCCCGCAGGTCCTGCGCGATGACCCCCATTTTGCCTTGTTCGATGAGGATGTTTTTACCCGCCGGGGTAAGAGGGGAAGACCCTTTTATCCCCCCAAAAATGGGCCTGTTCCCTGATTTTGTAGGTAACTCCCGCCGGTACCGCCCTTTTCCCCGTCTGCTTTTTCCAGCAGAATGAGTATAATTTCCAACCAGCGGTTGCTTTTCATTTTACGATGAATTTCCCATTGAAATTCACACAGTCTTCTATGGTTTCTAAATGATCATTTGATATTTCCGGCAGGTCATCCAAAGCAAAAAAGCGAGCATCCGTGCTTTCTGTGGTTTGGGTTAACAATTTCCCTTTCCATTCATCTACCCGGAAGACCATGGCAAAATTCTGGTATTTTTTCCCGTAAATGGTGGAGTAATTATAGCGGGATCCTGTGTAGATAGCAATGGCCTCGGTCGCGATAACTTCCAGACCCGTCTCCTCGCGCACTTCCCGTTTGAGGCAATCAAGCACCGATTCCCCAAGCTCGATAGCGCCGGCGGGTAACGCCCACTTTCCGTTATCACTGCGGCGGATGAGGAGCACTTTACTCTCCTTATCGAAGATAACAGCCCTGACGCCGGGGATAATGAGCACCATATCTCCCACCGCCCGGCGGACGCGGCCTACGTAGGATTCTTCCCAGGACAATTGTTCAGACATGCAGTATCTTTAAAGTTATTTTTTTAAGGTTTCTCAATCTTTCCCGGCCCGAATGAGGAGTAGTCCAGGTCGTAGAACTGCCGGCAGACCGCAAAGTATCCGAGATGGCTGCCGCCCATCACCAGCTTTGCCGCCGGCGCATCGCGGTAAAATTTTTCATAGTGGTTCTCGCGGATGTAACCGTAGCAGCCCATAAGTTCCATACCTTTGAGAATCAAGTCGGCGGAAGTCCTGGTAATCATAGTATGTACCGCGTGGGACTTGGCTACCATGCTGGTCGTCGTCCAGCCGCCGTAAATTTCGGGATGGTCGAACTGGTGGGATAGTTCCAGATAGGCTGACCTGGTCATGGTAAGGAATGAAGCTATCTCCCCGAGTATCATCGCCGCATCGAGGTGATGGGCAACAGGTCTGCCTCCGGCAACCCGCTGGGTAGTGTAATCCAGCAGGACATCGAAAGCTCCCTGGAGAATGCCCGTCATGTGACCCGCATTAAGCGCGAAAGGCGGGGCGGAAGAGGTCTCGAAAAGCTGCCAGGCGATGGGCCCGGCGATTCCCCATTCTTTCGGCACGCGGACATTATCGAAGAAGGTGGAATTATTCCTGTCTGCCTGCATGCCGCATTTGACTTCCGGCTTACCGTGGGAGACGCCCGGCCAGGGTTCGGGGACGTAAACGAGGGCAAAAGCATCTTTCCCCAGCCGCCGGTCCATGTTGCAGATGACGCAATTCAGGTCGGCGACGCCGGCGTTGGACGCCCAGAACTTGTTCCCGTTGATTACCCACTCGTCCCCATCAAGTTTCGCGGTGACCCGCACCGTTTTGCCTTCATTGGTAAGATTTTCGATATCGGCAGCCGACTCCGGTTCGCTCATATTAAAGCAAGCGGCGCGCAGCTCATCCCCGGTGAACATCGGGGCAAACTTATCGAGTACCGCCTTGCCCCAGGCCTTTGCTTGTGGAGTTGGCGCCGTAAGATAAGCCAGCGTGGCCGGCGTCCATCCCCAATCGGTGACAGCGCTGTGCATGCTGATGCCGTAATCGCCGCGCCCAATCTGCTCCTGTTTCAGGGCCCCGGTAACGATGGAAAGCAGTTCATTTCCCCCGTATTCTCGTGGTATCATGTTCTTCTGGCAACCAAGGTCCACCTGCAGCTTTTTCAGGATGGGATTAATAATTGTTTTATGGGTCACATCATCATCTATTTTATCCCGGACGGGCAGTATTTCTTTATCGGTAAAATCGGAAAGCGTTTTTTGTATCATCCTCTGCTCTTCATTGACGAAGCATTCGGGATACTGGAGTTTATACCATTGACTGGTCTGGTCTAACATATTTTTCCTCCTTGTTTTTTATTCGGGACCAGGACGAACAGTCAGGCGTTTCTCTTTGGCACAATGATAGATGTTTTTTGGTAGAACGTCAAATTGTAATGACACCGGCCGATGTTAAGCTTGATTTTAAGCAGATTATTCTTTAGAATTTAGAAGTCAACACACGGGCGATTAGCTCAGCTGGTTAGAGCGTCAGTATCACACACTGGAGGTCACAGGTTCGATCCCTGTATCGCCCACTATTACCCAACCCGCCTTATCCCCACCAGTATTTAGTAGTTGGTATTTAGTAATTAGGCCTCCCTACCCCACAGGACAGCCTCTCCAGCACCTCCTTAATGACAGATGCAAACGGAGCACAAATAGGCTCTTCTGTTAAATACCTGCCTTTTGGAGCCTGCTTACAAAGTCCTAATATACCTACGGATAAGCTCTTTACCGGCCAACGCCTTGACCAGACCGGCCTTTACTACTATAATGCTCGTTACTACGACCCAACGATTGGCAGGTTTATTAGCCCTGATACCCAAGGAATAGACTACAATAACCCCCCAATCATTGAATAGATACACTTATTGCCAAAATAATCCGCTAACAAATATTGATCCAACCGGGCATTGGAGTTGGAAGTCTGTACTTAAAGTGGTGGGGATAGTGGTTGCTGTGGCTGTGGTTGTAACGATTGCAATTGTAGCTGCTCCAGTATTGATAGCGGCAGCTTCAGCCGTAGTTGACGCCGTTACCGCTACGGCTGTGACGGCTACAGCCGCAATAACGACGACGGCTGTGACGGCGGCGGGGTTAATTGAAGAAGCATCAGCGTTCGAGGAATCTGCTGACAGTGGAATGGCGGAGACTGAGGAATTGGCAAGTGCTTCAACGGGTGAGATGGCAGCTACCGATGCAACAGAAATGCCAACAAGCAGTTCAACCGAATTGCAAACGTATTATCCTCCAAATAATGGCGCTTTGGGGGATTGGAGTTCAAAATCTTTTTCAGAGGGAGAGACTTTTTCTAGGGTAGGAGACCCAATTGGTCATTATGGATCTCCGGTGGGTCAACCTACAGAAATGATTTCATTACCGACAGGAAGAATTGGAGAACCTATAACTAATTACGTATTTAACATGCCTTTTGAAGGGGAACAAAGTATAGCGGCTCCATGGTTTCAGCAAATAGGACTTGGAATACAATATCGTTTTGAGCCAGATATTCAATCTATGCTTGACGCGGGAATAATTAATCCTTTACCATAATATTATTAAAAATAGAGATAAGAGTAACAATGAATATAGATGAGTTAAAGATAGCTTTAGATCGAGAAGGAGTAAAGCCTCATTATTATTCGCTTAATGGCTTGAGTGGGGGTCCTTATGATGGAACAAGTATCCTAGAAAAAGAAGGAAACAAATGGTTATATTATTATTTTGAACGAGGCAGCAAATATAATTTACAATATTTTAATTCCGAAGATGAAGCTTGTAAATATATGTTCAAAATATTGACTAAAAGTCCGCAAACAAGAATTTATAATCCACCACAAAAAGAATAATTAACATTGCCAATATTCTTGGTTAAGCACCTTTAAACTGAAGCCGATTGAGTGTAAAATAAAGGTATCATTCATCAAGCATCTTCTGAAAATTTAAATATCTTACACATTTGATAAGTGCTTCAGTGTTTCTGGTGGAGACGGGAAAAATCCTCCTTAAGGGTATATTAATGACACTTAAAATCGCCAGCTTTGTTTTGTAGCTGGTTTTAGTCTAAAATGAAGCTAAGTTACAGCAAGGAGGTGTTTCTCATGTTCAAACCTCTGTTACCTCAAACTTCATTCTCCGGCACCTACCTCTATGATAAAATCATTCCTCAAGACCACCTATTAAGAAAGATCAACCAGGTGGTCGATCCCGTATCAGGTACGGGACAAGCTTTTCTTTTGTAAATGATTTGGTCAAAGATAGATACACGCCTGATTTCGGCAGACCCGCGGAAGACCCGGAGTTTATGCTGCGCCTTTGCCTTCTCCAGTATATTTGTGATTTATAATTATTTACAGAAATTATTGCGGCGGCAAAATTGAACAATTATGATTTCAGCCTGACGGAAAGTTCAAAGGTTCTTGGTATTGAACACCGTGGCCCACCATCTTAGCGTCAAAATATCAGTAAAGTAGAGAAAATAGGACACTTTTTACCGACATAAGGAAGACTGTTATAATTTGCGGGCTATTTCGGACCCTTCACGCATCGCGGTAAAAATACTTCGTTTTCCGGAACAATCTCCAATCTTATAAGTCTCCGGAATAATGCTGGAAATCAGATCGGCCAACCTGGAATTATTGACCGCGCCAACGGCCAACACTATCGTATCCGCTTTAAGGAAAAAGAAAACTGGCTCTTTCTCCGGCGGTTCGCCGCTATCCCACCAGCAGTTAACGCCTTCCGGAGTAATGCTCTCCGGAGTACAGTAAGGGAACAGACGGACATTGTTTTCAAGCAGCAGTTCCTGAAAGACTAACTTTGAATTGTGCATGACATCCCGTGCGATTTTTCTCCGTGTTACCACGGAGACCTTTTTACCGCGTTGGGCCAGGAAAAGGGCGGTAGTCAGCCCTACCAGCCTTCCTCCGATTATCAACACTTGTTCGCCGACTTTAGCATGCCCGGCCAGGACATCGGTAGCCTGAACGACATTTTTACTATCGGCTCCCGGGACGTTTAAAGCAATAGGACTAGACCCCAAAGCCGCCAATACTACGTCAGGTTTTATTTTTTCGACCATCTTAGGGTTTACTTCCTGGTCCAGGTAAACTTTTACGCCTGCTTTGCGCATGGCGGTCGATAAATAATCGATAAGGCCCATTTCTTCAGGAAGGAAGTTGGAGACGAGTTTCCACTGACCGCCTAATTCAGTCGCCTTTTCGTAAAGCGAGACATCATGGCCGCGTTCTGCTAAGGTACGGGCCGCCTCCATTCCGGCGGGTCCGCCGCCAACCACCATCACCTTCTTCTGGTGAACGGCCGGCTCAATTTTGTAATCCAGTTCACTGCCCATACCCATATTCACCGTACAACTAGCGTAAACAGCCCCTTCGCGTGCTGCCTGGCAATGGCCGCAGAATATGCAGGGACGGATGTCTTCCAGTTTTCCCTCACGCGCCTTATTGGGTAAATCGGGGTCAGCCATTAGAGGCCGACACATCTCAATAAAATCGGCTTTACCTTCCTGAAGAACACGCTCGCCCAGGACAGCGTCTATTTTCCCCACGGCAATGATAGGGACTTTGACCACTTTTTTTATTGCCTCTGCCAGCGGCACCAGCGCGCCGGAAGGCTGGTACATGCTCGGAAATTGCTTGTGATGTGTTTCGAAGGGGCCCGAGGAAATACTAAACCCATCAACACCAGCTTCTACGAACATGGTCGCGAACTCTTTAGCCATATCGATGGTAATACCTCCGTGGATATAGTCATCCCCGTTCATACGCATCATGATGGGGAAATCCGGCCCGAGTTCTTTTCTTACCGTGCGTACTACTTCACAGGGAAAACGAGCCATATTCTCAAGATTACCGCCGTATTCGTCCTTTCTTTTGTTAGTCCGTGGTGAAAGGAATTGATGCAACAAGTAACCATGACCGGCGTGAATCCGGGCAGCATCAAAGCCGGACGCTTTACCCCGCCGGGCGGCTTGAGCAAAAGCCTCTAAAAGGCCGGCAACATCATCTTTATTTATTTCCTGGGTCCAGAAACCGGTCTCCGGGTCGCGGGAGGCTGTGGGCGCAATAACACGTAAAAGCTCGGGGTATTCCAAAGGAGGCCGGCGCTGTATGGGCCCGGCGAGTATTGCGCCCTGGTGCCCCAGTGAAAACGATATTTTTGTACCATAAGCATGAAAGGCTTGGACGAAACGGCGACACCCCGGAATATGGTCATCGGTCATCATGCCTAAAACGCCCGGACCGAAAATAAGCTGTGAAGCGTAAGGTCTCCCGAGCGATGATACAGTTAATTGGATGAGGCCGGCGCCTCCTTTGGCCCTCGCCTCATAAAACGCCAGCAGGCGTTCGGTTAAAAAGCCATCAGGCTTGGTTCCAAAAGTAAAACCGTGCCCGACAGGTGCAAAAGCGATGCGGTTTTTAACTTCCATAGTCCCGATTTTACCAGGGGTGAACAGATTGACCAATTTTTCCATAAGATTCTCCTTTCGGCAGTATTGTTAAGAACTATTAGAATATTATCTAAACATTAAAGAAAGTCAAATTTTAGTGCTCCTGAAGTTGTTTTCCTGATTTGAGTAGATTATAATCAAGTACGCTTGAAATTCCTATAAAATCGGCTTTTAGTTATAGAAGCTAAAAAAACGCGACTTGAAAAGCGCCGTCGCTGCCGAAGTTCAAACATCGGCTTGCGTTGATTATATGTAAAAAAATAACGGATAGAAAGAAGGAGAACAAGAAATGAATTCGATTATCATCGATGCATATGCCCATATCTCACCCCCCAAATATACGGAATATATACGGGAAAAATATCCCGTCATGTATAACAATATGCTTGGCGGATGTGTACCCCTGTATGATATGGACGCAAGATTTCGTATTATGGATAAGTTTCCTGAGGTTGTCCAGGTCTTGACCATCGGTCCCGTACCGCCCATTGAGTATTTCGCCAATGAGCGCCAAACCGTCGAACTGGCTAAGATGGCTAACGATGAAATGGCGGAACTTTGCTCTAAATATAGGGACAGATTTATTACAGCGATTGCCCTATTACCCATGAATAATATCAATGCTGCCTTAAAAGAGACCGACCGGGCTATCAAGGACCTGGGATTTAAGGGCATTTATGTCCATTCCAACATCAACGGAAAACCTCTTGATGCTCCGGAGTTCTTACCCCTCTGGGAGAAAATAGCCAAGTACGACCTTCCAGTTTACATCCATCCCTGGAGACCGCCGGAATTTTCTGATTATACAACCGAAAAAGAGTCAAAATACAACATCTCCGGCAACTTCGGCTGGCCTTACGAAACTACCGTCGCTATGACACGCATTATTTTTAGCGGCATCCTCGAAAAATATCCCAACCTGAAGATTATTACTCATCATTGCGGAGGCATGGTTTCCTTCTACGCCGGGAGAATCTACCAGCACTACGGTAATCATAGAAATCTAAATCTAACTAAGCCCCCCCTTGAATACTACAAGATGTTCTACGCCGATACCGCCATTCATGGCAATACTCCAGCTCTAATGCTGGCTCATGATTTCTGGGGGCCGGATAAACTTGTCTTTGGCGCTGATTTACCCCTGGGAGATTATTTCTGGGGTGGCCGAAGCTACCGTGTTACTATTGACGCAATAAATGGCATGAACATTTCTGACGAGGATAAAAAGAAAATCTTCGTAGATAACGCTTTGAAATTACTACGTATCCCGATTTAAATTAAAATCTCTATCTGAAACCGATATCGATAGTAATACAAAAACCAATCGAGTATTGTTTCCCGGGAGTTCGACCCTCCGAGAGAGTAAAACTAAATGATTTATTCAATTTTTGGTCAGGGAGAAATTGGACTTTGCTTACAAGGCCTACCGAACTATTTAAGGGGGGAATTATATGGCTAAAATCAATAACATTCCAAAGATAACTGATAATGAAATAGTAAATGTCAACCGAAATGCCATCGAACACAGGGCTACCTGGATGGGGCTGATCTATGAGGCAGCCAGGGAATCGGATGTTGACGGTGAAAAGATATTACGTACTGCAGTAACTAAAACAGGATGCATTCACGGTGCATTAATCAAGAAACAGTTAATTGGACCTGTACAGCTAGATAAATTCGCTGATATTTTCCTTACGCCGTTGGGAATCAAGACCTTTGAAATGGAAATTAAAGAAAAAACTGAAGACAATTTAGAAATACATTTTCACTATTGTCCTCTGGTATCCGGGTGGCTCAAAGCCGGTATTCCTGTTGAAGATATCCCAAAGTTATGTGATATTGCCATGGATGGAGATCGTAATATTGCTAAAACAGCAGGGGTGGGTTTTTCTCTGGGTAAGACAATTGCGGCAGGTAATAATTCCTGTGAGGTTAACTTTTTTAAAATGCCACAGGAAAGGAAAAAATAATATTAAATATTTTTAATAAAACTCTATATTGTATTATGCGGAATTATACCCTTCCAATAAATGAGAGGAAACTAACCGGGATAACACCGGATGATGCTGGATCTTTGTAAATATCTGTTTCTCCTGCCGGATTATGATTATATAAGCCCCTTTACTTCAGTTTGGGCCCTTTTGGTACCCCGTATCAGGCGTAGTGAGATCAATATAATCCAAAGATGGGAATTTGCCAGTAAAATTTTTTCGTATAATCCAAACCAGGGGTTTAGCCAGGTGGTCGCCAAGAGTGCTTCTCTAGCGACCTCAAGGATAAACATCGAGACTGCAACTCCTAAAGTGTAATTTGCCAGTCCTTGCCAATGGATATCTGACCTTAAAATCGTTACGAGCACAAATGTCGCTGCCGGAAAGGCAATGGCAGCGATTGTGGCGCCAACCTGATGAATAAGGGCAGTGAGACTCAAAGGTGTCTTGACCAAGCTAACGTGGAACAGGCCGGAGATAATTTCGCCAAAAGCCATCACAAAAAAAAGAATGCTCGCAGCACGCAATCCCCGTTTATGCGGCATGCCGTAAAAAACCCCAAATCCTAATGATATCGCGATGCCTGCCAAAAGAAAAAAATCAATCGTCGCAAGCCACCGGTAGGAGCCAATTGCCAGGTCACTGAGGGATTGTTCGATAGGGTTGTATCCCCTGTTAAGTGACTGAGCCACCAAAAGTATCAGCCAGAATAAAAACACACCAATCAGGCTGGCGATGGCTGTAACTCTGGCATTAAAGGTGAATCTTCTCATTACTTGTTTCTTACCCTATATCGGCAAAGTAAATATGACAGGACGGGTTTTTGAAATAGCAGCCGCTTTAAAAACCATACTCCTCGGCGCTATATTATAGTCTCTTTTTGCCTCCAATGTCTTGTTTTTGACCATTCCTTTCGCCTGAGTATTTTAAGATGCATTCAGGTTGCCTTTAGATAATATAAGGGCGTAAAAAAGGAGTCAGGCGGCCTCCGCCTTTTAACGGAAATGCATCACACACTGAAGACCACTGGTTCGAGTCCTGTACTTCCCGCCAATTGACTTGAACTAAATATACTTTCCTATCCATATGTTGTCTGGAAGCCGCTATATTTTTACGGTTTCAATCACAAGAACACCGGCATTATTAAACTTTCGTTTCTCAATTCCTTTCGTTATTTAACAAAATCGGCTTTTTGTTTCTTAACGACTTTCTTTTGTATAGGGTATGATTTACTTATCCTGACTTTCCTGTATCAATAAGGCTTGACTAAGTGTACATCATGATGTACACTTAAAATTGATTGATGAGATGGGATAGATGGCCTACCAGATAAAGATCACCCCGACAGCCTTCGAAGCACTGGACGCCATAACTAACCGGCGTACTCGAAGTGCAATCGTGCGGCGCATAGACACTCTCGCGGAAGAACCTGAAAAGCTGGGAAAACCTCTTCGGGGCTTATTGGCAGGGTTCATGAGTACACGAGCTGCCGGACAAAGATACCGGGTAATTTTTAGAATCGAGAAGGACAAGAAACAGGTTTTGGTATATTTGGTTGGTATCCGCAAAGAAGGCAGCCGTAAGGACGTATACGCCCTTGCTGAACACTTAGTTCAACGGGGATTGATATAGGAGGTGGCACATGACTATGATCAGAGAAACAAAAGAACTGACCACGGTAGATGCGCGGCGGAAGCTGACAAAGCTTCCAGAAGAACTAGGAGCCGAAGCGGCCACTGTGGCCGTGACTAGGAGGGGAAAACCGGTGCTGGCAATTATGACTTGGGAGGACTATCAAGCCATACTGGAAACATTGGAGATACTCAGCGACGATGAATCCGTCGAACAATTGCGCCGCAGTATCAAAGAGGTTAAAGAGGGGAAGACAATACCCTGGGAAAAAGCTAAGGTACGACTTAGCTCATAACATCGGCTCCTGACCAGAGCGCCGCTAGATTACTGAATCCGAGTCATCTGGGGGCCTTTTCCGCCAGGAACCCAATTAACCGCATAAGTAGCCCCGCTTTCCAGAGTAATCTGCAAGTCGGGTGACGTATTCGGACCCTCGCACTAACTCATGTCGAGGGGACTATCGAAACCATTTGGAACGGATTTCGGCCCGCTCAAGTAGTATTCAGTTCGCTGGTCATTAAGTTTATGGCATGTCCATCCAAATGCAAAAAGAAAACGTCGTTCCGGCCAAAGGCTGTCAAGCAGACCTAACATGTTCCCTGTCGCATTCGCTGCGTCGGTAAAGTAATCCTTGCCAGCATGACTAAAGCTCACGCCTCCAGGTCCGAGCGAGACATCGATGTCCTCAATATGTTCGCCGCCAACTTTCAGGCTATTCGGATTGGACTGAGTAGAGTATTAGAATAGATGAAAGGCCAGGCGGTAGAATCGTCAACCATGATACTCACCATGGAAGCTATGTCATTGAACACTTTGGCCGTTATTTGTACGACTCCGGGAAGGCCATCTCTCAACTCGACATAGTGTTCCCATGCACTACGCAACAAAACCAACTGCTCTCCACTAGGAAGAGATACAGCCTGAGAGGAAACCAGAGGTCTGTCGGAAGGACCATTGGTTACATCATGTCCCGTTGTCTCTGCCTTCTTGCGATGGAACCACCATCTCATATCCTTGCCTCCCAAAATTCTTTCCATTAAAGTGCCAAGCGTATTCTTCCCGTAGGCGAAATGCTTTTCCCCATATATCTTTGAAACATTGACTCTCAGCCATGCTTCAAAAGTGCTCAAGGAATGCCGTTGCAAGGCCGAAGCTGTTTTAAATTATATACTCAAAGAGTAAGGATGTATAATCAAAGTTTGAAGGACAACTCAAACGTTTTGGTTCTGTCTATCGTTTGGTACCTCCCGCCATTTTAGCTTCAAAATAACGGTACTGCACAATAAATAGGACTCCTTTTACCAAGATATCGTGTTTCAGTATATCGTGTTTCAGCCGGCGCTCGACCCTTGAATTTCTATCTTCAATATTGTCTGCAGGGCTTTACACTGTGTGTGAATGAGCACAATATTTAAACACTTTTTAAGTAATTGATATTTATGCACATTTAATGACCGGCATGAATATTAACTGGTGTATAGCTTCAAATTTAGTGAAAAATAGGTGCCAAAAAACGGTCAGATTTACACCCATATTATAATCGGCATCAATATTCCACTGTTGGTATAGATTTACTAAGGTAAAAGATATTGTAATGGATAATTTAGCGGTTTCAAAATTCCATGATCAATTTATTAATGGAATCAATATCAAACATTATTTCACAAAATACATGTTTGGAGTCATAGTATAAATATGGGAATCAGCGTTAACCTATCAACTTCATCATTAAATGGATGTTGTCAGGAGGTGTTTCCGGCGGCAATTCCCAATCCGTTGTCAGAAAGACGCCCGGCCGGGTTACCCCCGGTAAACTTGACTTCAGATATGTTTGCAGCTCTCCCGAATTTGAGTTAAGGAGATGGGCAGGGATAGCTTTCCCCAAAACGCCGGAGCGTCCATTTCTTATCTTATGCCAGGTATTTATATCAATCTCTGGGGCAACCATCCCGTCAAAACCTAAATCCAGCAGGTCGGGGATGTTGGTCAAAGGCGGTGCGCCCGGCAGCAGGATTGAATAAGCGTTGTAGAACCTCACCATATTGAGAATTGGCGAGAAGACCGACCCCAGGAGCGATAATTGCTCTGACGGGCAAAACCCGATTGGTCTTTCAACAATCGCAATAGCATCTAATTCCAGCCCGCAATAAACCTGGACTACTTTTAATAGAAACCCGGCAGCAGCTTCGATAGGTTTGATGGCTTCTTCCGTCTTTTCCGCAAAGTCCTTGAGCGGGTCGCTACCAGTCAGCCCCGCTAACAGTGTCAGCGGACCATGAATTACGGCGACTAATCCCACATTTTGCCCTGCGACTCTGTTAATACGTGTCAAGGACTCGATAACCGTACCGAACCGGCCTGTTTTTGCGGCATTCTCTACGTTGATATTTTTAAGCCTCGCCATGTCAAATCCGGGAATCGGGCGGGCGGCTGGTGCTTCATATTCACCCTTCCAGTTAATAGAACAACCACATATTTCCACTTCCAGGGAAGGGTCAAAACTGCTGATGATAGCATCATAGCCATACAGTTTTTGGGCGTTTTGAAGGCATTTAGTGTATTGCGTTGGGTCAGCGAACATCCTTTGTACCGGTACCTGTTCAAGCCTCGCAGCATGGGTAAATACCCAGGGAATAAAAGGCAAACGCGGTAAATCGGCCGCTTCAAATACGCCTCTAACCATTTGCTTTGGGGTAATCATTTTACACGTTTCTCAAGTTTGGATTGGTCACATCCTGATGATTTCTCTCGTTTTCTTACCATCCGGCCATGAACCATAGTATTCAAGGATTTCTTCAGGAGGACGAAGCTGCGACCATTCTTTTTCAAACTCATCCCAGGTTGTACTGCGGGCAATCCGGTCTTTCCTCTCCTCATTGCGGAGTTGTTTTGTCTTTTCCTCATCTACTTCAAGAGTTTCCTGGTCATATGCCACATGATAAACGTTTTCTGCCGTCCAGGGAGAAATGGATTCCTTCCTTAAATCGTCCATAACCGCCTTAGGGTCCCTTTCCAGCACGTCGCCGTAACCGCCGCCGCCGCCGCTAAAAACAACCCATAAATCGCCGTTATTCATAATATGAACTTTTTTAAAGATGCTGCTAATCTCATAGTCGCCTTTGATGGTTCTTTCGGTAATTAGTTGGGAAGCTCCCGAGGGGATGTCTTTATCGCCTCTTTTCATCTTTTCCCAGATGTTCGTATTCTTGACCTCGATGCCGGGCAGAGTAGGCGGCGGATAACCCCCGAACAGGCCGATGCAGTTTCGTATTTTACTGCCTTTAACATGGCTGTTATAAAGGGCATAGTCAACATAATTTACGGCATAAATTGTCTCGGTGCCAGAGCCGCCGCGATTCTTACCGAAGCCGCCGCTATCCCGGCTTAGCTTGGCCGCCAGATTTAAGAACTGGAACTCGTTTTCTATATCTTCAACATCCGGCGCCCTGCCCGAAGGGCAATGGGAGAAGCCGAAGGCGTCCACGCCATCCAAATCAGACCTGGCGCCGTGCCCCTCAGTATTAAGACCGAAAGCGAGGAAATCAGCAACCTGGACACCCCACTGGTTTACCCCGGAGATTAACACCCCCACGCCGGTGTTACCTATGGCGGCTGATACAAGCTCGCGCTGGGGGCTATCGAACATCAGTTTGCTCATGCAGATGGTCCCCAGGGTCATTGCCCCGTGGCATGAAGGGGCGCTATTGCTCTGGGCGGCTTCAGGATGTGGATTGAACATACAGCCCTGCGGGACAATCCACTCCATCGGCCCGAAGATACCGGCGGACACCGGTAAATCGGCGAAAGAGTAAGACATCAAATGTATCGCTACATTGGCCGCCAGCCCGTGAGGCATGCAGTGTTGGGGACTATCGGTCTCGGGGGAAGTGCCGGTGAAATCCCAGATAAGCTGGTCGCCTTTTTTATGCAGGGTGAGAAAATTCCGCACCAGCCGGTGTTTTTCACCGACGATGTCCATGAAAGTCACCGCCCGGTAAGTCCCGTCGTTCCATTCTCTAATGCGCCGGCGGGTGCCTTCCTCCGCCTCGATGATAATGCGGCGGAACAGGCCTTTGACGAAATCATTGCCTTTCTCTTTTGCCAGCGCTACGAGGCGGCCCCGTAACCGGTCGGCGGCGCTCAACCTGGCTCTCATATCGATTGCCTGCATGCGCGGCGCCCGCGACATGAGGTTAACGCACATCTCCACGAGGTCTTCACGAAGTCTGAAATTCTCACCTATCTTAATAGGGGAGAGCAGCATACCTTCATCATGCCTTGTCTTGGCGGTCAATGGCATCCCGCCCGGTTCACAGGCCCCGGTCTCCGGCTGATGCACGGCCGCATTCGTCCAGGCAATAAGCTCGCCATCATTAAACACCGGCATAACGACAATTTGGTCGCAGTTATGAATGCCGCCGTAGAGCGGGTCGGAGCAGTAAAATATATCCCCATCCTTGCAGCCGACGGTGGGGTCTTTCAACCAGTTCTCAGCTACGTACTTTATTGGCAGTTGGCCGATGACGGCATGCAGATATGTCCCGCACCAGGCAGCCACCATTTCACCGGTGGGGGTGTAGATGCCGGTCACCAGGTCACCGGAACGGAGCATAGAGCTAACACCCAGCTTGAGGAAAACCTCTTTTGATTCAAGCAGGAAATTGTTCAACTTCTCGGTATATATTTCATAATCGCCGGGCTGCAGCAATTTCAAACATTCCAGCTCTTTTTCGGTAGGCTTATTAGGTTTTATCCATTGCAGTAACTTTTGCGGGTCCGGTCTCATGTTATTCTCCCTTATTCATTCCTCTCCAGAATGAAATTGTGGTATTTATCCACCGTGAGCTTGAGCGGCGGCGGCAGTACGATGGTGGTATCTTCCGCTTCAATGACGGCGGCGCCGCTGATGATATTACCATGTTTCAGAGATTTAGCGTCATAGATAGGCGTGGGGCGGAAATCCCCATATTCCACCCAATAAGCATCCCTCTTTCCCTTAACCGCTTCGGGGGCTGGTGTTTCCCCTGCCATGGGATAGGTGGGAAGCTTTGGCTTGGGGTGGTCTACCGTAGCCCGCAGTATCAAGTTAAGCACATCCACGCCGCCCTGAGGGTAAGCCGAGATGCGGCTGTAAACACGGCAGTACTCATCCTCAAAGGCTTGATACACCGCCTTAACATCCTCCGCGCTATTAATAAACAGGAGCGGCGACATGAAACGGAGGATGTTCAACTGTCCTCCATACTTGGCTTCTATCTCAAGGCCGAATTTAATGGCATCCAGGGAAAAGCCTTCATTGGTAATGTCTTTGATCGCTTTTTCCTGGAGGTTTTTTACCGCTTTATTGAATACATCGTAATCTTCGAAAGGTTTCATGGTTACGGGCGCCAGCAACGGCAGGCGGAGTGACTGCTCGTAGAGATGGAGGATATCCATGGTGCTGGAACCGAAAGCGCAGAATACCGGCGAGAAAGGAAAGACAACGATTTTATTTATTCCGGCGTATGGCCCATAGGAACAGCAGTGGGTAGGTCCGGCCCCGCCGAAGGCAAAGAGAATAAAATCGCTGGGCTTGAACCCGCGGAGGAAAGTCTCCTTGGCGATGGTATCGCCCATATTGGCGTCAACAATCTTGTTAATCAACAACGCCGCTTCCTCTACCGTCAGCCCCAGAGGCCTGGCAATTTTTTCTTTAATGGCCGAAATTGCTTTACCTTTATCGAGCTTCAGACGGCCGCCATGATAATAGTTGGGGTTAATATAGCCCAGTATGATATCGGCATCGGTGACGGTAGGGTTGGTGCCGCCTAAATTGTAGGAAGCCGGCCCCGGCATCGAACCGGCGCCCTGCGGCCCGACTTCCAGACGGTTGCCCATGACAGGGTTCAGCCAGGCGATAGAGCCGCCCCCGGCGCCGATAGACCTTGTCTCAAGGACAGTCATGTCCACCCACCAGCGGTCAATCAGCGGGTGATACTGGTAAAAACGGCTGCTGCCGGCCACGACCAGTCCGAGGTCGAAGCTGGTACCGCCCATATCGCTGACGACGATATTATCATATCCGAGTATTTTGCCGACATTTGCTCCGCCAATAAGCCCGGCCACCGGTCCTCCGTTAAATGTCTGAATAGCCGCCGTACGGAAAACCTCCGCCATACCGCCGCTGTTATGCACCATCATGATAGTTTTATCGTAACCGGAGTTGCGTAATTCATCACCGGTGCCGGAAATCTGTTCCCACATGGAGTAATGAAGGTAAGCATTCAGTATGGTGGTAACGGTACGCGTGTACTCGTTCTGTTTCGGGGTTACTTCTGAAGATAGGACAACCGGCATGGCGCCCAGGTAAAAGTCGGGATATTCACGGCGGATTATTTCTGAGATGCGTTTTTCATGAGTTGGATTGGCATACGAAAAGAGCAGGCTGACAACAAATCCTCTGGCCCCTTTGTCTACCAGATATTGCAGCTTTTTCAGGAAGTCTTCCTCGTCCAGCGGCCGTATAATTTCTCCGCGGCTGTTGACCCTTTCTTTGACGCCTATCGTCATTTCCCGGGAAATAATCGGTTCCGGTTTGACAATGCGGGCCAGGTTCCTGATTTCCCTGAAGGTCAACTGGTCTGACCATGATGCGCCTTTGCCGATGGGTACGATATCTTCAAAGCCTTCGGTGGTAACAAGCGCCAGTCTGGGGCCGCTTCTTTGGAGCAAGGTATTCATAGCTATGGTCGTTGAATAGCGGACGACCTCAGTATTGCCCAATAGCTCTTTGACGGAAATGCCGAGTTGCACCGCCGCATCTTTTACCGCCCTCATAAAGCCGACCGAAAGGTTATAGCCGGTGGTGGGTGTTTTCGTAAAGATACTCTTACCGTCATAGCTTAAAAAAAGGTCGGTAAACGTCCCGCCGATATCAACATCAAGAGAGATTTTCATGTTTACATCCGCCTCATTATTTATTCTCTTTTTTATCTGTCCCGGAAGACAGGTATTTTTCTTTGAGTTTGTCGATATCCAATTCGATGTCGTAAGTAACCGGATGGCCCGGCGGCAACATTTCATTCTCCACCATGACGCCGCAATTGGGGCAATAAAACTCTACCAACATTGCCCATGAAGGGTCCGGCGCAAAGCTAAAGGGACCTTTTATAGGTGAATTATAAATGGTGTTCAGGTCTTTCCGTATGTAGACCCGGCACCCTTTTTTATAATTTTCCCTGGCGGAGATAAGCTCATACCCGCAGCGGTTACAGCACCAGACCTCCTTTTCCAGGTCGATATCCAGATATTCGGTTATCTGTGTCTTGGTACCCATTGTTTCTCCTTGTCAGGCTGATTCAATGACGCCGTTCAGCAGATTATCCACGGTATACTTTTTACCCTGCGGTATCAATATCACCGTGTCTTCACTTTCGATGATGGCAGGTCCAGGGATGATGTTACCATATTCCAGCTTTGGCTGGCCGTATATGGCGGTCTGTTTTGAGCCGTCTTTCCAGTAGACTTCCCGGTATCCTTTCAACGCTTTTTCCGGGCTTTCTCCGGTAAAGTTATAAGTCGCCAGTACCGGGTGGGCTGCCGGACTCGTTGCCCGCAGCCGGAAAAGACGTATTGATATTTCGTCGACACGGCCGAGGTTATTCTGCCGGGCAAAGGCATCGAGAATCTTTCCGGCATCCTGTTTCCCTTTGAGCAAAGTTGCGGGTGATTCAAATACCGAAGTAATATTTTTCGAGGTTGCTTCCAATTCAAGAGAAAAAGCTACTTTTTCCGGCGGGAAACCTTCTCCCCTCATGTCCATTAATACCGAATCTGAAAGACCTTTTATCACCTTATTGAATGCCTCTATTTGTGAACTATCGCCCTGGCGTTTGAGCGTCACCTTTGCCAGTGACTCGTAGGCATGGAGCACATCGGCGCAGGAAGAACCGAAGGCGCTGAAAACAGAACTGAAGCGGAAAACATATACTCTGGGTATGCCTACTTTATCCGCAATGCCGCAGCAATAAATGCTGCCCGCCCCTCCGAAGGAAAAGAGAATGAAATCATTGGGATTATAACTCCCGGCCTTTATCAGATTACTGATGTCCCCGGCGCAGATATCTTCCATGGCTTCCGTGACCAGCAAGCCGCATTCCGCCACGGAAATACCAAGCGGTTTAGCTAACTTTTCAGTCATGACCTCGCGGGAAAGACCCGCATCCAGTTTTCGCTTTCCGCCGAGGAAGTATTCCGGATCGATATAGCCCAGGACGACGCAGGCATCAGTGGAGGTGGCTTCCGTGCCGCCCAGACTATAACAGGCTGGGCCGGGCATAGCGCCGGCGCTATCCGGCCCGACCTTTATTTTTCGTTTATTTACCGGACGGCTAATCGAGCCGCCGCCCGCCGCTGCCGGATAAACTTCAATAGTTGGCAACTTTACCGGTATTTCTTCCAGCATACCCTCGCGCTTGTAGCCGTGCCGGCCGTTAATTACCAGACTTATGTCCGCACTGGTGCCGCCGATATCCATACTGGCTACATATGGCAGGTGGTATAGCCGGCTCATGTAGGCAGTGCCAAGCACGCCCGCTGAAGGTCCGGAATTGTGAGTCATGATGGCCGTGGTCTTAGCCACCCGGGCCACACCGCCATCGGCATGCATTATTAAAAGCGGTTTGCGATAGCCCAGTTTTCTGACTTCATCTTCAGCCTTGTAAAGAAAACGCACCATATCAGGATGGAAATAGGCGTTAAGCAGGGCTACATTGGTGCGTGATGCGTCATCGGTAGTGGTGCTGACCTCACTGGAAAGCAGTAACGGAACCGCGCCGAGATAATGCTTTGGGTAATCGTCATCCGCTATCTGCCTTACTTTCAGTTCATTGGTTTGGTCCAGGTGGGAGCCGTAAAGGCTGATCACGATGAGCCTCGCCCCGTGTCCCAACAGGCTGCGAATGGCCAATCTTACCTGCTCTTTATCAACTGGCTTTTTACCCGCTGCCTCGTCAATGCCGATAACCATTCCGGCAGGAATAATAAAATCAAGTGCCGGGCTCCTGGATGCTGTCGAGTAAAGACTTTCTTCATATCCTCTGGTCACGATCAGTCCCAGTCGCGGTCCTGATTTTTGAAGCAGCATGTTCGTAGCATAGGTCGTAGAAAATCGTATTACTTCAGTCTGGTGCAGCAGTTGCGGCATCGTAAGCCCGAATTTGGCGGCGCCTTCCTCAATACATTTGAGGAAGCATACGGTCAGGTCGTGTGGCGTAGTATCCACTTTAACCCATGCGATTTGTCCGTCACCGGTAAAGAAGCCGTCAGTAAATGTCCCGCCGTTGTCAATATCGATTGTGAATCTCATCAGATGCCGCCTTATGATAATTGATTAACCGTCGATTAGGTATTTATATAACTTTCAAACGGAATATGTCAAATAAATTAAAATATATTTATAAATATTCGAGAAATTGTTAAGAACTTATTACGGATGCGTAAAATAAAGCCCGATTTTTATTGGTTTTGTTATCGTTAATAACCCCTCATTTTTAGAGTGGTTAGAAGGAGATTTTTTTGATAGTTTTGCCTTGAGCAGTAATAAAAGTACCTGGTAACCAATCAACCAGGAAAGGATAGAATAATGAGGTGGGCATTAAGGAACCGCGGCGGGAAGATGTAATGATTTGTAAAATGGAAAAGATATCGAAATTACCAGGATAAAATATTTATTCAGTTGCGATTATCTGAGAATGACGTTATAATACGTTCAAAAAAGGAGGCAAACGGCCTCCGCCTTTAGCAAAAGTGCATCACGCACTCAAGACCACAGGTTCGAGTCCTGTAACGTCCCCCATCGGTTTTAAGAACGGCCATCCCGATGGAGTCGGGATACCGCCGGCATTGCCCACAATTGTAAATTACTGATCTTTAGCATATGACTGACGAAATAGTAAGGATGTTAGAGAGAGTGGGAAATGACCGTAATGCTGATTTTTCTATTGTTTTTACTTCTCTGTTTATGCGGCTTTGTCTTATTTAAAAGAAACATTCTTAACGGGAAAGATGGGCAGAACAGCGACATCCTTATTTCGGTTATTATTCCTGCGCGAAATGAGGAGAAAAACCTGCCCTATCTTCTTAAGTCACTTCAAAAGCAAACGTTGCACCCTTATGAAATCATTGTATGTGACGATAATTCCCAGGACCGGACGAGTGAAATTGCCGGGAGTTACGGTGTTACCGTAATCCAGAGCCCGGCGCTGCCTGACAATTGGACCGGAAAAAGCTGGGCTCTCTGGAACGGATTTCAGAAATCCTCCGGCAATGTCCTGGTTTTTTTGGATGCTGATGTTGCTCTAAAGGAAAACGCCCTTGAGAGACTGGTAAAAACCAGAGCCAGGGTCGGCGGTGTTATTTCAGTTGTCCCGTTTCACTATACGGAGAAATTCTACGAGCGGCTTTCACTTCTCCTTTATTTACAGGGCGTATTTGTTTTTACTTCACCTTTTGAAAAAAATAATAAAGCCAAAGGCCTTTACGGGTCCTGTATCGTTACGACAAGAACGGATTACGAAAAAATCAACGGCCACAGCAGCGTCAGTTCTGAACTTCTTGACGATTTAAACATCAGCAAACGATTTATCAGTAAAGGTATCGACGTGAATAATTACATCGGGTACGGGCTGGTGTCCTTCCGGATGTATCCATACGGTCTAAAGGGTGAGGTCAATGGTTTCGGAAAGGGCGCTATTTTAAGCACAAGCAACCTGACGCCCGGGACCCTTTTCTTTGTTGTACTCTGGACCGTCGGACTCCTGGCCTCGGGTTTTGGAACTCCGGTTTTTATCATTCTCCGGCATACGTATGCAATTCCTTTTCTGGCAGGGTATTTATTGTATACGCTCCAGTTTTTTTATTTCCTGCGGTACACCGGGAGATACGGATACATTATCCCAATCCTTCATTTCATAAGTTCCGCATTTTTTATCCTTATCATCTTGTACTCGGTATACAGGGTCGTCTTCGTCGGTACAGTCAGCTGGAAGGGCAGGGAAATCAGGGTCGGGAAAAAACGTACATAAATTCTGCCCTAACCCAGTCCGGAGTAATCGAGTCCTGTATCGCCCGGGAACAAATAATAAACTTTCCCATCGCCCATTTTTTCCTTTTGAATCATTCCCTTGTTTTGTTGTATGCTGGATTAAGTTTATACCTAGACTAACATAGTACAGGAGTTCCGGCATGGACATCGTCGTGGCAAGGGAATTCAACTCGCTCTATATCTACCTGGATATAGGATTTCTCATATTGTTTTGCCTTGTCCTTTTATGGCAGAAGCGTTACCAATCGCTTATTGCGGGAGCCATAGGGGGCATCGTTTATTTCGCCGTGGATTACGGTATCTTTTACCGCCTTATAGGCACCCGGCAGGTGGCCGGCGCTAATCCGTTGTGGTTTCTGCTGTGGTTAAGCATCAGCTATGGGCTGACTAATTTCGCCTGGATATGGCTGCTGCTGGACCGTGAAGCGCATAAGGTGGAATGGAGCGTGTTTATCATCGCCGGGTGGTTGACCGTGGCGCTGTTAAGTCAGGGCTACGGGCAGAATTTCGCACACATAACGATTTCCCGCGGCACGGCGCGTTATCACGGCATTATGGCGGCGGTGATGTTCGCCGGGTACTTCTGGCTAATCGTCCGGAATTGGCGGCTTCCGAAGCAGGACCGGGCTAACCTGTTGAGGCTGCTCGCTATCGGCATCGGAGTGCAGTTCAGCTGGGAAGCCGTATTATTGCTCACCGGTATCCGGCCGGCGGGAATTATGCCGCTTCTGGTCGATTCCCTTATTGAAACAAACCTGGGAATTCCCTACCTGTACCTGATACACCGGGCGGTCAGTCGTAATTTCAACGAAAATTTGACTAAAGTTCAATAGCCTGGCTTAATCCTGTTGCCCGCTTAAGGCTTATACCGGGCGTTGCCCCGGTATCTTCTCGAAAACATCAAGATTATCCCAGCCGTAGGCAGTTTCCGAAAGGAGTCCGCCGTACCGGTCGATTATTCTCTCTCCGGCAACTTTGCCTCCCATGGCCTCGTAAAATGCCCGGGACGGTTTGTTGGAGGTAAATACCCATAGCAACATAGATTTATGTCCCTGCTGTTTTAGAAGTAAAGCTACCGTCGCCAATAGTTGCCGGCCGGCGCCCTGGCGTTGAAATGCCTTCAATAAATAGATAAAACCTAACTCGCCGGAAAAAGGCAGGTCGGGACTGTGTGACGGGCCTCCGCCGGCCAAGCCGAATACTTTCCCGTAATCATCTTCGGCAACATAGATAAACCACCCCGGCCAAATCTTGTTAGTATCCGTAATATGACTGTGCCAAACTTTTGTAATACTGTCGTAAGAAAGAGAATCCAGAAATTCCTGCGGCACGATTCCGGTATAAGTGGACCGCCAGGTATCAACCACTACTTTAGCTATGGAGGCTGCGTCAATCGCTTTCGCTTCACGAATAATCATGAGGTTCTCCTCAATTTTTACTTTATGCCGCGGCCTGCTCGGAGGTCGTAACCAACTCGGCGAATGAGTGGAAAGGAAGGATAATCAGGTCGAACTGTTTGCCAGGGTCGAGCGCGCAAACATTTTGCTCTATCACCGTCGCGGACATTCCGCGCTTTACCAATTTTCCCCGCAGGACCCGGAGCATCGCGGCGGAACTATCTACGCAGGTCAGCTTGACACCTGATTCAATTAAAGGTAAAGAAAGCCGGCCGGTGCCTGACATCAGCTCCAGTACTTGTCCCGAAGATTTCGCCGTTTCGTTGAGAAAGAATGGAGTATCAGTATCCCACCTCACATACCGGTCGTAATATCCGGCAACCCGTTCATAATTCATATATTTATCCTCCCAAAATGTATTTAGAAAATAAAAAAGCCCGGGATTTTACCGGGCTCGTGTATCTCTGGTTCTTTCGTGTTCAGGATTTATTTCATATCTTTTTCCGAACAGATGACACAACGGGCCGGCGGCTCGTAATCGTAGTCGTGGTAGTGCGTACGTTTGCGGACTGGCAGGTCATCTTATGGTTCGGTTTATACACGGCTGAACCAAGCTTTCTCCCTATTGATAAAGCTAATTTTAAGTTGTAATTTGGCCTTTGTCAATGCACTTAAATAATAAATATTGAAAAAATTATCTTAAGCGTCTTTATGCTGCGCAAGAGAAGGGTCCAGGTAACGGTGATGGAAGATGCGGATGCGCTTGAACTTGCCTTTTTCGTCCACGTCATAAAGGACGCATTGGTTCATAACCGTAACATCGCCCTTTTTCCCCATGGCGCGCTGGCCTTTAGGTGCATCACGGAAAACGTGGAACTCGGTAACAAATTCTACAAAGAACTGGCTGCCGGAAGACATGAAAGCGCCCAGGTTTAAGACTTCCCGCACGTTAGCGGCGATGGCCTGGTAATTGGCGATAAACTCTTGCGCACTGTGGAGCGTCCGGCCGGGCGAACCCGGGCTGCCGAAGCCGTCCGGATATTCCAGGGTAAAATCCGGGCTGAAATAACTGGTCACCTTGTCCCATCGGTGGTTATTAAAATGGTCCATGTATTCCAGGAATTCCTCGCGGGTCATAAGCACCTCCCCAAAACTAAATATTTTTACCGGCAGAAATAATTAGAAAAGCTCCGAATAAGTTTCAATCTACCGCTTAAATCCCCCATTCATGGGGGACTTGGGTGTGAGTGTGTGTATTTAGTAGTGAGTACCCACCCCCAGAGCCCCCGCCAGAGTCCGCCTGAGGCGGATGGACTCCTTTTTCAAAGATTTACTAAATATCGCGTGCTACCGCGTAAGCCATACTGGTGGCTTTTTGAATATTTTTCGCTGCCAGGCAATCGCCGATTTGATAGAACTCGGGGGCGCAAAAACGGAGCTTGTCTGCTTCTCTATAAAGCGGCTGCTGGCCGATGGCATATATAACCGTATCGGCGGCAAAGAACTGTTTACTCCCTTTCTCGATATCCGCCTTTAAAGCTCTGCCGAAGGTGTTCGATACGCCGGGAGCTTGTGATACAGTCTTACTAGTCGGCAAGGTAAAGTCGCTTCCGGCGTACTCGCCGGTAATACCCTTGTCATTTATTTCTATGACCCTGGTAGCGGTGGATATCCTGATGCCATATTTCTTTATCTCGTTGTTCAGGGCGAGACCGTGGCACATATTTCCCCCGTCGTTCAGGTGCTCCATCATCTCAAAAATATGAATCTTACGCCCGAGTCCCGCCAGGTATATGCCGAGCTCAACGCCAACCAGCCCGCCGCCGATTATCACCACATTTTGCCCACACTTTTCCGGATGGAAATACAATTCTTCCGCGCCCAGGACGTTGGGGCCGTTTATGCCCGGGATACTTGGAATTATCGGGCGCGAACCGAGAGCCGCAATAATAACGTCAGCTTCAGCGGCTTTGGCGTAGTCAGTGGTCACTTCGGTATTCAATCTTACATCTACCGGCGCGTGGGAAATCATCCTTGCCTGGTAATCTAAATATTCGGCGAGGTGTTTTTTAAAGGGGACCTTTTCCTCGCATCGAAGCGCACCGCCCAGGCGGCCGCTCTTTTCACACAGGATGACTTTGTGCCCCCGCTGTGAAGCCGTCAACGCCGCCTGCATTCCGGCGACACCGCCGCCGGCTACAAGCACCGTTTTTTTAACAGCTCGCGGTAAAGCATGCCTGGAGTCCTGTTCAAAGCCGATTTCCGGATTTACGGCGCAGCTATACTCGTGGTCGGCCATGACGGTCGCAAAACATGTTAAGCAGCGCAGGCAGGGCCGGATTTCATCAGGTTTGCCGGAGCGCGCTTTTTGGGGCATACAGGGGTCGGCCAGGAGGGCGCGGCCAATGGTTACAACGTCCGCCTGCCCGGAAGTAATGATTTCTTCCATAAACGCCGGGTCCCCGAGAGAACCGACGGTTGCGACAGGCGTCCTGACATGTTTTTTAATCTCTGCCGCATATATAACGTTGGCGCCGTCCGGCAGAAACATGCTGGGATGGGTGATGGGAAATGCCTCCGGCACTTCGTGGCTCCCCACCGAAACATGGATCAGGTCAGCTTTTCCATCAAGCTGCTTTGCTATTTTTATGCCCTCTTCGATGTCGTATCCGCCCTCGTAGCACATCGACCCGCTGATGCGGATCTCGACCGGAAAGTCCCGGCCGCACATCTGCTTGATTCTTGCCAGGATAGCCAGCGGCAAACGGCAGCGGTTCTCCAGGCTGCCGCCCCACCGGTCATGGCGGTTGTTAATGCCGGGGTCTAGAAACTGGTTCAGCAGCCATCCGTGACCGGCATGCACCATGACCATGCCGAATCCGCAGTACTTGGCGAAAGCCGCCGCCTCGCCATAGGCTTCGATGGTTTCCTCGATGACCGATTCGGGCATGGCCGGGATAAAATCTCCGACGGCGTTAGGCCCATCGACCACGCCGTAAATCTGGTTGCCCATTTTTTTACTGCGGTAAGCATTCGCCCCGGCATGCCATAGTTCGATGTTGGCGACCGCTCCATGCCGGCTGACAGCGCTCGCCAGGCGGTACAGCGCCGGGGCCAGTTCCGGGTCATCGAGGGCGGGGTTATAGAGCGGCCCCCCGCTGCCCCTTTTGCTGTCCGGGACGGTGGAACCGAAATTCACGGTTGCTGCCCCGCCAAGGGCCAGGTTTTCGTAGAATGCAATCGTTTCATCCAGGGGATGGCTTTCCGATGAAAAATGGCAGTAGCCAAGCGGCGCGCCAAATATCCGGTTGCGGAAAATGGTATTTCCCAGTTGGATGGGGGAGAATAAGTGAGGATATTTGCATTCGTACATTTTTTTATTTCCACCTATTCCGTAATAATCAAGGACTAAAGGGGTAGTTCGGTAAAGACAGCGAAGAGTTTCAAAATAGTTTGGGGGTGGTGACTCCCCACCCCCATTTTTACCCTACCACTGGCCTTTTTCAGAGCTGTAATACATGCCGGAAGGGCTGGCCGTAAAAGCTAACGTGGGTTTCGTGACCTCAAGGAATTTCCAGGGGCAGTGCATGACATGGGCGGGGATACAGACCATCGTGCTCTTATTGAGATAGTGCGTTTCGTCTCCGAGCGCCACGCTGAAGGTGCCGCCGAGGTCGTAAGGATGCTCCGGGTCGCAGCCCGTCATCACCATGAGCTCCGGCCATTCATGGTCGTGGACGGCCATCGGGGCCTGGCCGTAACCTTCATAGAAGTAAACGAAGTTGACGTAGAAGGAGCCTTTAGCCATATCGTCTTCCATATGCAGTAAACGGGCCCCTTTCAGGGTCATTTTGCCGTCGGGCGGCGGAGGTGGGTTGACGTGCTTTTCCTTGGTATGGTCGACGATAGTGTACCGGGGCAGCTTCGGGTCTCTCTTATCCTTGGGATTGGGAAGCACGCCCATGCTGCAATAAAAAATGGGATGTTGCATGTTATTTATCTGGACCGGCCCGAAAGGCACGCCGGCCGGGACGAAGATAAGGCTGCTCTTGTCAATGACGTTCTTTTTGCCATCGATCCAGACGGTCATTTCTCCGTAAAGGCTGAAGGGGTCATCCGGATAGGCGCCCACCAGGCCGATGACCTGGTTTTCCGGGCTAATCCGGGTGGTATCGACAATCTGGTTGGGCTGGCTTTTCCAGAACCAGGTACAGTCCACGGACATGAAGTCCGGCAGGCGGTTGCGGTCGACTTTCATGACATGGGTGGATTCGTACCCTAAATCACTGATCAGGCGGTCCTCATACTTATAATTGAAAATAGACACTTTATACCTCCTCGTTGTTTCTTCCAAAAGATTATAGCAACCTTGGGCGAAGGATGCTAATTTTATTTTTTCAGGGTCGTTTTTTATGTAATCACAATTACAAGATAGCTATTTCGGAACATTCTTGATAATAGGATTATATTAGTTTTACAATTGTTTTAATCATTTTTACAGAGAGGCTGAATATGTTAACCGCTAAAACATTTGTAGACCCGCTGCAAATGCCGTTTTCACGGCGGGGTTCCTATATCTGCTTTGCTAATAAGAACGGCGGCAGCAACGAATACGCCAAAGCGCAGTTATGGCTTTCCACCGCCAGGCAGCGCGCCAGCGATAGAAATACCGGAAGCGTCTTTAGTGATAATCACTTCCGGCAGTTTCACCTGGAGATTATCAAGGACGGACTCCCCAGGCAGGGTGTTATCTCCACCACGCCCTATGAGCTAAAGCTGGAGAGCATGTTTGGCAGCATCGTTTTCTGCATCGGCGATTTAAAATACGCCAAGTGCCGGAGCACTGACGGGCTAACGCTAAGAATTTCTCCGGGCTCCGGTGCGGGGATGCTGGGTGGACCGGTCGCTTTTAACCTGCTTGACGGCTCTTGGAAGACGAACTTCGGTAATTACTTCATGCTCTTCGTCCCGGCTGCCGGGACGATGAACCAGGGGCCGATGAACTCCATTGAACTGGTGCCGGATAAAAACGGCGTCATTGAAATGGCGATGGAGGAATCGCTGGTTGACCCGAAGCGGCGTGCTTCATACCTCACCTACGATAAGTGCGTGGCGGCGGTGAAGGCCGATTTCGATGATTTCGTAAAACGCACCGCCCCGTCTTTCACTAAAAAATACGAAGAGTGCGGCCTGCAGGCGCTCTGGACGCTCTGGGGATTGACCGTTATCCCGGACGGCGAAACCGTTTATAAACACCGGATGATTAAAATGATCCGTTCAAGTTTCGAATCGGCTTTTTCCTGGCAGCAGGCGATGCACACGATGTTCCTTTCCCATGACCTTGAGCTTGCCTGGGAACTGCTGCTTTCCTGTTTCGATGTCCAGGACAGCACCGGGCGGATTGCCGATTCCCTGGCGTATACGGGAGGCGGCGAGACCATGAAACCTCCGGTCCAGGGATTGGGACTCTTATGGCTCGTCGAACACTGCGATATCTCCGGCCTGCCCAGGAAAGAAATGGAAATCTTGTGGGACCGCATGGAAAAATGGACGAACTTTCACCTGGAATACAGGGACCTGGATAAAGACGGCATCTTTGAAAACCATAACCCGGGCGAAACCGGCTGGGAGGACGGTTCGTATTTCAGAATCGGCTTCCCGCTGGCCAGTCCCGATATGAACGCCTATCTGGCCCTGCAGGAGGAGGCGCTGTCAAAGCTCGGTCGGCTCATCGGGAAGAGCGAAAAAATCTGCCGGTACTGGGACGATAAGTCGAAAGATACGATAAAGAAAATAATAGATATGTTCTGGACGAACGACGGGTGGACGGCCTTTAACATCGTAACCAAAGAGCGCTCCAAAGCTACGGGGATACCACTTTATTGCGCCCTGGTGCTGGGAAAACGCCTTCCCCAAAAAATAATCGATAGGTCGATAGAAATTATCTACAGCCAGCCCGGCTTCGATACTCCTTTCGGGCTGGCTTCCGAAATGCTGGACAGTCCTTATTTCAAACACGGCTGGTGCGCCGGCAGTATCGCCACGCCGGTCCAGGCGTTGATGGCGATAGCTTTTGAAAATTGCGGCCGGCCGGATTTAGCTCGCCCGCTGGCGAAGAAATACCTGGACACCATGATAAACCACGGGCTTTATCATATCCACGATACTTTTACAGGCGAGATGGAGTATAAAAATGCCGGGTTCAAGTTCTTTGGAGAACAGGAGCTCTTCAATTCGGGTTGGACGGCCGGTACTTACATATTCTTCGCCGGACGGTACGGTAAATAAAAAAAGTCCATAGAAATATTCTCTGGCGGGTCCTTCCGGTGTCGGAATAACGGAGCGACCCCGGTCGCCATGCTTCTCCCGGGGCCGGGGAAAAGGGGAAATGAAGAAGACCGGGTCAAAAATTATTAACGTGATGTGCAAGTATTTATTAGCAGCGACCTCAATCCATGCCCCTTTCTCCGTTTACAGAGGGGGCAATAGACAATGCTGAATCAGCAAAACCGGTTGTCTCCCTCCTTGCTAGTGGGGCTTTGTATCAAAAGTGGCAGTACTTTGTCATCCTGAGCGTAGCGAAGGATCTCGTAACCTTTATAAAGAGATGAGATTCTTCGTTATTGCACTCCCCAGAATGATATTTGATACAAGGCTTTGCTAGCGGGGAGGGAGACCAAGAGAGTGGGGTCGGTATAAATAAAGAATTGCATGGGGATATTAGTTTGAACAATTAACGACAGAAACAATTGAAAGGAGCATGTCAAATGGATTTCTTTAAATCTACATTCTACAATCAGTACACCCCGTTAACGGTAAAGCAAATTGCCGCAAAATTAAAACCGGTCCCGAAAGCCGGAAGCACCTCCCCGTTATCAAACGCGCTGGCGGGGAAATCCCTGAAAATCGTTCTCGACCAGGGGCCGACCCTGGAGTACAAATTCACCAAAGACAAGCTGACGT
Source organism: uncultured Chloroflexia bacterium (assembly GCA_963796365.1). Classification (GTDB taxonomy): domain Bacteria; phylum Chloroflexota; class Dehalococcoidia; order Dehalococcoidales; family RBG-16-60-22; genus RBG-13-51-18. Next base: position 773,052 of record CAWCLJ010000004.1, on the reverse strand, counting down.
TCACCGAGGGGAAAAAGGCGGCGGTGACGGCGCCCTATTCGGCCAGGGAGCTTGATAACATTGTCCTCTTTACACATATGATACCGGATACCGTCCGCGGCTACGGTATTGTTTATGACACCAAAACAAAACTTGTTACCGCCTTCGAGCTATGGTTCTGCGGATTCGAACAGGATAAACGTGAGGTTTGGCGTGATTTCAAGTTCGGCTATGTCGATACCGGCGCTCCGGCCCCGGAAAACCGCCATGCCCTTACCAACCGCATTGAAGGCAAGGGCACTTATTGGAAGAACGATAACGGCGTGGAGATGCTCTACTTCTTCCCCTCGGTCGTTTGGTCTTCTTTTATCGAGTTGAGCGACCCGCTTGGCGGTATTACCATCACCGCACCGTCCGATTATATTAAAATCAACGATGAACTATATATCTACTCCCGCGTGGAGCAGGAATATTCCGGTACTTTTACGCTGGAAGTAATCGACCTGTTTACCGTCAGGCATATCGGCATGCGGTTGGGCTTCGATAAGAACGACGCGCTCGACTACATCATGTATTCCGGGAAAGGCGAGGTCACCGGGCAATCGACTAACCTGGAGCCGCTGACGGATTACGGCACAGAAATTCCTTACAGCGAGGAACACCACAAACGGATTAATGCTTCGATATAAAGGCTCACGGCCTTCTTACCGCCCGCGGTTCATGCACAAGGACTATACCAAGGCGGAAGTGGATAAAATCATCAAGACCAACAGCAAGATTTTTGAAGGGCGGTCCATCATGTCCAGCCGCAATACGATGGAACCGTCCGAATACATGGTCGGGAAGAAATTCACCCTCCGTTATGACGACGGCCCGGCCTGGGAGTACGATATCATCGACGCAACGCATTTGAAATGGCGTGAAGCGGGTGAAAAGGCGTGGCATGCCGAGCTCTACGAAGGCTACGAGGCGGCCAAGGATATTATCATCTTCGCCCATATCTGCACCGGAAGCGACCCGCTGCGCTGCCTTACCCAGGCAGTCGATTTCTCCAAAGCGTTGGCGACATGCGTGGATGCCCAGGTCGGCAATGGGCGAAAACCCTGGGAAGTCGGACATAAGGCGATTTTCGGCGTGCTGGATATCAAAGGAGGACCAACTCCCCCGGCGGTCGAAAGACACGGCTTCACCACGGAACTGGTCGGCGGGGCTTTCTCCTGGGCCTATGGAGAGTACATGCAATCGATACATGTCTACAGCTCACCGAACTCGTATTCATGGACGATTATAATGCCGCGCAATGCGGGAGGATGGATGTGGAGTTCCCCCTGTCTCTATGTCAAGCTGCGGGACGATGCTTACCTGATGAGCTGGACGGAAGACGCCTGCAACGGGAACCAGGGAACTTTTATCTTGAACCCCTGGATTATGCATGACGGCGGCTTTTTCTTTGGTGTCGGCGATACCAGTCCTGACGGGAAAAGTGATTTGCATTTAACGCCGATGGGCGCGTTTGCCCGCCCGCTGCACGGGTTCGATATCATGAAATATTACGATAAGAAGCAAAAGGATTAGTCAAGCATTTTATTGACCGGTAAAAATCAAAGGCCGGCGCTCGATTTTTCGAGCGCCGGTTTTTTTGTTCAAAAGGAGTCCAGAGGAAATTTCCTCTGGCGGTCCGCCTGAGGCGGACGGGGGTGTCCCCACGGTCATCCCTAACCACCAACTACTCACCCTCACCTTTAATTAGGGGATGTTTTAATCTTTAAGGCTTGCCTAGAATTTGATTACCTTAGGTTCGCCGCCAAATGAAGCGATGGTAGCGACGGCGTTTTTCAGGTATAACACCTGCATGTTGTTATCCGTGGCGGAATACATGTTCTTTAAATTAGGATAAGCTTCAAGTAAGCTCTTCTTGGCTTCTACGTTGTCATCGTTAACGGCGGTGGCCGCGATACGGATCCACTTCCCATCGCTCATGGCGCAGATTTCAATCTTGGGGTTCTTTTTCATCTGCTTGGACACGTCTTTTTTCTTGCCCGTCTGGATGTACAGTTTGTTTTCAAAAACATGGGCGGTACCGAACGGGCGTACCCTCGGCTGGTCGCCTTCCACGGTCGCTAAATAATAGGTCTGTGCTTTCTTTAAAAATTCATAAACTTCTTTCATTATTTTTTCATCCTCCGGTATTTTTTACCATTTTTTTAAAGCCGACGTCAAAATTATTCCGGAATTGCTTCTGCCGGCTTCTATTCCAGGGGAATGACGAACTGTCCGTTTTTGTACAGCACCTGCCCGTCAACGGTTACTTTGCCGCCCCGCCGCATATCGCAAATCATGTCCCAGTGAATCGCCGAGACATTTTTGGCACCGGTTTCCGGGTAACCGGCCCCCAGCGCCATGTGGAAACTGCCCCCGATTTTTTCATCGAAGAGAATTTGCCGTGTGAATTTAGTAATACCCGTGTTGTTCCCGAAAGCAAACTCGCCGACGCGCCGGGCCCCTTCATCCGTATCAAGGGTTTTTAACAAAAACTCCTCGTTCTTTTCCGCGGTTGCTTTAACTACTTTTCCGTTTTCAAACCAGAGCCGGATGCCGCTCACTTCATGCCCGTTTTCAATGGAGGGATAGGAGAAAAGCACATGACCGTTCAGGCTGTCTTCTACCGGACCGGTAAAGACTTCTCCATCCGGCATGTTCTCGTGGCCGTCACAGTTGACAAATCTCCGTCCGGCGACACTGAAGGTAAGGTCGGTCTCCGGGGCGGTAACATGGATATTTTTCTTGCCTTTCAGCCATTCCACGACCTTCTGCTGGCGGGCGGAAAAACGTTCCCAGTAACCGATGGGGTCGTTCATATCACCCAGGCAGGCCTGATAGACAAAGTCCTCATATTCGGCCAGGCCCATCTCGGCGTCCTGGGCGTAAGCATTGGTGGGATATAATACATAAGTCCAGCGAATTTCGCCGCGGGCGGCGCGCTCCAGGAAATACTTCCGCATCTCGGTGCGGGCCTGCTGGCGCATGACTAATTTTGCCGGGTCTACATTGGTGAGGGCTTTGGTATTTTCCTCACCGCCGGCGTAAATATTTACTTCGTAAGTATCGTTAATCAGCTTGGCGGGCGGGGGGACATGTTTCAACTGGGCATCCGAGGCATAGCGGTAAAATAACTCACTCATGCCGCCGGGGGATATGACAAAGAAGGGATGTCCGCCGGCCTGCAATACCCTAGTGTAAAGAGCTTTATGCAGCGGTTCCGCCTGGCTTTCCCCCTGGATGGCCACTTTATCACCCGGTTTGACCTTTACCGAATAATTGACCAGTAAGTCCGCCAGTTTTTCCACACGTGAATCAGTCATGTACCTGTTCCCCTCCCGTAACAATTACTGCACCGCTCTATTTTATCACCAGTAAATGAATTACTAAAATTCCGGTTATTCTTTGGGTATAACCGGTGCTATAATGGTACCGTTCGTGGCCGCTTTTGTTACTTACCTGGCTTCGGAACCCGCCGGGCATATCAATGCCTGCGTCTTCGAGGTCTGGCACGGGCACGTCGGCATCTTTACCGACCCCACTCCCGTGGACAAAGTAATATAGGAAGACGGTGATTGGACGCCGGAAGAGCTTGCTCAGACTGTACCCAAAGTATTGACCGCCGATAGAGAAAGAGACAAGTTCCCGGTCGCTTTACCGCTCTGGCTGGAACGCATGATTGCCACCGAAGGCATTATCCTCGATAATCTCAAGCATAAACCGGAATAGTTACCAAACAAGCCTCAAGTAATTACGGCGGGCCGTTAATGGTGTAAGATTTTTTTATCGTTTTAAGACCACCGGGACCGTAATTATCCGAAAACGTATCCAACTGTGCATGGGCCACGATATTCCCGCTCCAGGGAGCACTTATGCGGATTGGAACGGAGAAAGTCCAGGTTGTGGTTGCCGGTTCACCGTTCAATCTAATCCGGTCGTTATAACCTTCTTCAGTTCCTGACCATGTCGTTTGATAGGTTACATCGCCGTAACCTTCATCAGTTGCGTAGCCGCCGCTTTCGGCTAGAACTTCAATGCTGGCTGCAAATCCGGTGCCAACCGGGCCGCTGGCTGTCCCTGTTACCGTAACCATGTGGTAGTTTTTGTGGTAGTAGTCGTTGCTCCATATTGTATATCGACCCACTTGAAATCATCCCATACCCAGGTAAGTTGGTTTTCAACCTGCTTTTCACCCGCAACGTAGATTCCTATGATATTATCGCCTTTATTAAGAGGGATATCCTCCCACGTTTGTTGCACCATAGGCGAACCGTCATTATTCGTCCTAACCCACGCGTTGTTCTGATAGAGGCTTATCATCAAACCTGCCTGGCTCGTGATCTGAAGAGACATTGTGTCCGTGTTAATGGAGAGGTTATCTTTGAGGCTATAAGTCTGGCCGTTACCGTCAGCCGCGGTCAAGGAATAGGCCGGGAAGTCACTGTTACCGATGGTGCCGGCATTGAATTCTTTCCAGCGTTCGGCAACCAGGTCCCAGGGGTGAAAGGCGCTTTTGGCCTCATAATAGAACCGGTCCCATGTTACTTGGGTATCATTCAGGGTCCCGAATTTGCCATTATTATAAGGAATCGTCCATCCCCCTTCAGGTTCGTTAGGGTCAACAACATAAAGCTTGTCGGTTGTCATTTGCCAGACTACCATTGAATGGCTTACTCTATTTGTCGTTCCGTTTTCTATTCCGCTCATTCCTATCAATTGGGGTTGTTTGGTGAAGTACATTGAAACAGCAAAGGAGTTGAAGACAAGACTATCGTTGTCTCTAATCTGCAAGGAAAGAATTTCATCAATCGGCAGATTGGAGTGTAGAGCCTGGTAATCTAACTGGACAACGGCGGGCAATTTGTATGCCGGAGTATCGTCCCACCAGAAATCCGGGGCCGTGTCTTTACCCGCATAAAGGCCGTTAAGCCTTGGGCCTTTTCCCTGGCTTGACACCTCATCGAAATACCAGAGAGACGTAACGCTCATCCCGGCGCATTCACCCCCCGGAGTGATATAAGAACCTGCGTTCGGGAACTGCCAGTTATCTTCTCCCGGCGTGAATGGCGTTCCAATAATGCCGTTTCCATCTTTAAACATCTGGTCGATAGTTATTTTTTTAACCTTGCCGACTGCCGCTGAGGAAAAATGGCAGGTTGCTATGGTTATGGAATTCGCATCTTCCGCTATCGGCGGGATGCCTTCCAGTTGCCCGGTTTTTTCATCGTAGTAAAAGGCCATGGCAAACTCGTCATCGGCAATTTTTACCGGGATCTTGACAGTTATCGGTTGATTTGCAAAGCTGCCGCCGTTATCTATGACAATCAAGGGTGATATAACGTTAAAGTCTTTTATATTAAGGTTGGGAGCTTGCTTGTATGATACTTGAAATGTCCTGGTGCCCGTATAAGCCCCGGAGGGCACGGTGATTTGAAGTCCATCTAGAGAATTACCGGGTTTATTCACGGTAATCGTGCCGCCGGATGCTCCGATGCTTTGTTTGGCAATTATGTCCCCTGATATTGAAGTTGTCGGAGACGATGTAGTTGTGGTAGTTTTCAGTGTTGGGCTTTTCCAGCTGTTGATGTCCAGATAGTCACTATAACCGGCGGCCGCTCCGGTCGGTGGTTGCCGGAAACCCACCACGAAAAATGAACCGTTTTGTATAAAAAAATACGCTGATTGTTCTTTTGTAGAATCCATCCCGGTCCCCTGGTAAAAACTGGTCAGCGTCTGACTGGGCTTGGTGGGGTCATTCACGTATTTATACATTTTTACACCGTTGACCATCTGCACGCTGGCTGCGCCGCTCGTCACGTCATTATTGAGTTCCGTCATAAATTGATCTTCAGAGAGACCGGTGCTGGCAATGGTATTCGTAATTATCCAGTTCACCGTTTCATTCTGGTAAGTAGGATTTCTTAATAGAATGAACCATGGATTATTGGCTGGATTTTCCCGTCCGGTACTCGTGGTGTTCGGTAGCTCTACATTCAAGGAGCGGGGGAAATTAAAACTGAATGCAAGATAGGGATGAGTATAACGGTTTGGCCTGGCGATGGCTACGAAACCGATTATTGCCAGTAGGATGATAGTGCCAAGCACTGACCCGGCGATAATACCCCCGATCTTCAAACAACCATGACGGCGCGGCTGTTTTTCTTTTTTAGGGGTTGCCGTTTGTTGAGGGGAAGTTTGCGGAGCAGTGCCTTGCTGAGCGGCAGTTTGCGGGGCAGTATTCTGGGGAGTTGGAGGTGGGGAAACAGGGGGTATATTTGCGGATATGACTTGCGATCCGCATTCGGGACAGAATTTGGAATTAGCCGGGACGGGCTTGCCGCAATTGGCGCAGTACATATGCCTAATATACTTCTTTAACTTTACACCGTCAATATACATTAAGATACGAAATATACAAAAGATGTAATTGTTACTTAATAGGCCGTAGAAATTTTTCCATAGTAAATGAAACGGAAAATTACTCTTACTTTCCGGTCTTGGAATTGCGCAGATATTTTTTGAACTGCGGGACCAGCCGACAAAGAGGCTGCCGTGGAAAAAGAAAGCGGCTGGCAGTATCAGCGCCCGAGGGGTTTGGTAAAGGACTAAAACCCTCCGCACTAAAATCCTGGACTTTATTTAATGTCATGGCCGCGAAAATATTGTATTGCTTTTTTCAAGCCTTTCGGTGCCCTGGTGATGTCACGTGCTAATCCTATAAATCCCGGGAAATCTATCGCATCGGCATCCCTTAAGAGCGCCCCTTCCAAAATAAAAGAGGCCCCAAAAACTGAGACCTCTCGTTTTTACCCTGAAAAAATCTGGTTTTATTTCTTGGCGTTCTTTTTTAATCCGGTAAAGTATATCTTGCCTTCCGGGAAGCAGGTAAAGTGGATAACGGGGCTCCCGATACGGTGGAAGACCAGCGGGCAGTGCTCGACGCCGGCGGGGATATAAGTCATGGTGCTTTTGGTAATTATCTGCTTCTCGCCGCCCAGCCAGAGCTCGATTTCTGAATTCAGATCGTGAAAATCTTCGGGATTGGTCCCGAAGAAGCACAGCACCTCGTCGAAATCATGCTTGTGCGGTTTGACGGCGGCGCGCGCTTTCTGTGCCATTTCCTCGGTCATTTTCGGCATTGGTTCCTTCGGCGGAACGATCCAGACGCATTCGGTATAAAAACCGTCCGGCACGATATCGGTGTCGAGGAAGAGGATGCGGCCGCCCTTGCCGTTGGCGGCTTCCGCTGGCGGGGGAGGGCTCCACGGCGCTTCCACTTTGGGCGGCTGCAGGTAATCGACGATTAATTTATCGGTCTTCTGTACGGATTTTTTACTGTCCTTCGCCAGAACATTTCCCGTGTATTTATTGGTGGAACCGATGCTGAAATGGAAGATGGGCTTATCTATGCGGTGGAAGGTGATAGGGCCGTGTTTCATGCCTTTGGGAATGAAGATTAAAGAAGTTTTGGTAATGATGTGTTTTTCCCCATCCAGCCAGATTTCCATCTCACCGCCAAGGTCGCGCGGCTTTTGGATATCGCTGCCGAAGAAAGCCAGCACTTCTTCAAAATCGTGCATATGTTCTTTCATCCCCTGTTCGCCGCTCCTGCTTTTTTCCATGCCCGGCAGGAACCAGACGCATTCGGCATAGATTCTGGCGTTTGGGATGACGGTATCATCCAGCCAGATGATATCCTCTCTGCTTTTCGTCCCGCCGATGGTATCGGAGCGGAAAGCGGGTAATTTGACGCCTTTTTTAGCGCCGGTAATGAGATATTTTGCCATTTTAGACTGTGCCATGATACGCCTCCTGAAACTTTTCCCCAACAATTACCTTAGCACGTTGAGAGGCCACCTGTACAGAGCGTTCATTTTTTCTTTGCTTTAATAATATGGGAAAGAGTAAAATTTGTTTGTTGTTCCAGAATATCTTCAAAAATTGCAAAATATTGCTGTTTCAAAAGGGGAGGTTCAGATGCAGATTCTGGTTCTCGGCGGCAGCGGTCTCTTCGGGCGCAAAATAGTTGCCCGCCTTTTATGTGATAAAGATATCTCCGGCGTGGTTTCCATGGATGCTGTTCCCCCTCCGCCGTGGTTCATGAAATTAATCCAAAAAGATGCCGGAAAGTTCCATTATGTTCGCGGTGATGTCTCGGAGCTTGAGGATATTTTGAATGTTATCAAGACTTTTTCCATCGAAAGAATTATTAACATGGCTTTTATCCTGACCGGCGCTTTCGAGCAGCGCCCCCGGCTGGCGATAAAAACAAATACTTTGGGTATGTGCAATGTTTTTGAAGCTGCCCGGCTGATGGGCATTAACCGCGTCGTCTATGCCAGCTCGGTCGGCGTTTACGGCACGCAGGGCGAGTATGGCAACAGGGAAGTGAACGAGGATGATTTCATGCACCCGATTAACGCCTATGGCGTGACCAAGCAGCTAAGCGAGATGCTGGCGGCGCAATACCATGACCTGTACGGCATCAATTTCTCGGCGATACGTCCCTTCCTCGGCTATGGACACGGCGGCGCTTTCCCGCCGATAATAAAGTTGTTCTCTGAACTGGTGTCGCTGCCGGCGGTAGGCAAGTCTTTTTCCAGTGACATGGACGGTAAAGGCGGTTCCGCTCTGTCTTCAGCGGACGATGTTGCCGCCCTGACCCGGCTTTTGATAAAGGCGGATTCTTCGCCCCACCCCGCCTATAATATCGCCACCAGGCCGACGAGTATGAGAGATATTGCCGCCGCTATACGCAAATATATCCCCGAAGCCAAAATAGAATTCGGCCGTCAATCGATTCCGCCGGAGGCGGCCAAGTCCGGCCTGCCCGGGCTGGTAAGCTGCGAAAGGGCTAAAGAAGATTTCGGTTTTTCCGTCATGCCGCTTGAAAAATCGGTTTTGATTCATATCAATGACGCCCGGCTGGAAGCCGGACTGAAACCAATAAAAGGATAAAAAGGAGTCCAGAGGAAATTCCTCTGGCGGTCCGCCTGAGGCGGACGGGGGTGTCCCCCAACTCCTCTTCTCATCGGGGTGGGGAAAAGGAGTGTTCGGCAAATTATTTGAGGAGGGTGCCTTGGACAAACGGGTTGAAGCCCTGATACAAAAGATGGCGCTGGAAGAAAAAGTTTCCCTGGTCTCCGGCATTGATTTCTGGAACACCCAAAATATCGACCGCCTGGGTATACCGTCTATTAAAGTGACGGACGGCCCGCACGGCTGCCGTACGGCTTCAGAGGCCAATCCTAATGAGACTATCCCCGCCACCTGTTTCCCCACCGGCGTCGGGCTGGCGGCCACCTGGGACCCGGAACTCATCGAAAAAGTGGGCGCTGCCATCGGCCGGGAGACCCGTGAGAGGGGCTGTACTGTAATTTTAGGCCCCTGCGTTAACATTCACCGGTCGCCACTGGGAGGAAGGAATTTTGAGAGCTACAGCGAGGACCCGCACCTTTCTTCAAAAATAACCGTCGCTTTTATCAAGGGCGTCCAGGGCCAGGGGGTGGGTACATCCGTCAAGCACTTCGCGTTGAATAACCAGGAATACCAGCGCATGACGATAAGCTCGGAAGTCGAAGAAAGAGCGATGCGGGAAATATACTTCCCCTCTTTTGAAAAAGCCGTCAAAGAAGCCGGCACGCTCACGGTGATGTGTTCCTATAACCGTATCAACGGCGTTTATTCCTCGGAGAATCGCTGGCTTTTGACCGACTTATTGAAAAAAGAGTGGGGCTTTGATGGCCTTGTGATGTCGGACTGGTTTGCCGTCCACAGCATTGTTCCGGCCGCCAACAGCGGCCTCGACCTGGAAATGCCCGGCCCGGCGCTATATTTCGGTCAGAGGCTGGTGGAGGCCGTAAAAAACGGCGAAGTGCCGGAAATACAAATCGATGAAATGGTGCGCCGCCTTTTAAAGTTGATGGTTAAGACCGGCGCCACCGACGGTAAGATTAAGCCGGGCAATCTAAAGAGCAACCCGGCGCATGAGAAACTCGCCCGGGAAGCCGCCGAAGAATCTATTACTTTATTAAAGAATGAGCGCAATGTCCTGCCTCTTAAGAAGTCTATAAAATCGTTAGCTGTCATCGGGCCGCTGGCTGCCTGGGCCAGTGTGGAGGGGGGAGGCAGCGCCGCGGTTGAGCCTTATTACACTGTATCCCCGCTGGAAGCGCTGAAAAAGAAACTCGGTGATAAAGTAAAAATCACCTATGAATTGGGCTGTCCGAGCAACATTTTTACATACCCGCTTAGCGCTGAATACCTCACGACCGGTAACGGCAAGGATGAACCTGGACTGGTCGGAGAATATTTTAACGATAACGATTTATCCGGTAAAGCGGCAGCCAAAAGGATAGATAAATCTTTTAAGCATCGCTGGATGTTCGATGCGCTTCCTGTAAAAGGACTCAAAGACAGCAATTACGCTATCCGTTGGACCGGCCTTTTCCACGTAAAAGAGACCGGAAAATATAAGTTCGGTATCGCCACGGAAAGCTGGTGCCGTATCTATATCGGTAAAAAGCCGGTCTGCAGCAACTGGGGCGAGGAGACGAAGTTCGATTTTATGCCGTCTTCAGAAAAGACCGGTGAAATTTCCCTGCAAGCCGGCCGGAGCTATCCTATCAAAATCGAGTTTGGCCGGAACCCGGATATCGCCGCGGTCATGCGCAGTATCAGGATCGGCTGCGATGCCCCGCTTCCCCCCGGCCTCCCGGAGCGCGCCGCGGCCGCCGCTAAAAAGGCCGATGCCGCCATTATTTTTACCGGGCTGACGGATGAGTATGAAAGTGAAGGTTTCGACCGGAAAACGATGGACTTGCCGGCCGGGCAGGCGGAATTGATTCAAAAAGTTGCCCTGGCCAACCCCAATACCGTTGTCGTCCTTAATAACGGTGCGCCGGTCACTTTGGAACCGTGGCTGCCTGATGTTGCTGCCATGGTGGAAGCGTATTTCCCCGGCCAGGAATGCGGCAGCGCCATCGCTAATGTGCTCCTTGGCGACGTTAATCCTTCCGGTAAACTGCCCGATACCTTCCCGGTGCGTTACGAGGACAATCCCGCCTTTATCAATTACCCCGGCGAAGCCGGAAAAGTACTTTACGGCGAAGGGATTTATGTGGGCTACCGCTATTACGACGCTAAAAAAATCGCCCCGCTTTTCCCCTTCGGTCACGGACTTTCTTACACGACTTTCAAATACGGCAATCTTCAGATTTCGCCGGTCAAGGTAAAAGCGGACGGGAAGATAAACGTCAGCATTGATATTAAAAATACCGGCCGCCGGCCGGGCAAAGAAGTGGTGCAGCTTTATATGAGCGACAAAGAAGCTAAAGTTGCACGGCCGCCCAAAGAGCTTAAGGCCTTCAATAAGGTCAGCCTGGAGCCCGGTGAGACGAAGACGGTCAAATTTGTCCTGGATAAAGAAGCCTTATCTTTCTGGGACGCGGAAGAAAAAACCTGGGTTGCTGAACCCGGCGAATTTGAAATACTGGCAGGGAGTTCTTCACGGGACATCCGCGCCCGCAAAGCTTTCGAACTTATATAATGTGATGTGTAAGTATTTATTAGCAGCGGCCTCTCTTCCCCGTATCAACTACGGGTTCACCCTGGTTCCACCGAGGTCACCACGAGGTGAACGGTTCACCGTGAACGTGGCAGGCTCTGCCCCTCTCTCCGTTTACAAGAGGGTAATCGAAGGTGCGGAATCAGCAATATGGATTGTCTCCCTCCTTGCTAGCGGGGAGGGAGATAAAGGGTGGGGTCGGTATAAAAAAACTTGCACACGGGGTTATATAACTCATAAATTTGAATTGACGTTTTAAAATATAGTATAATAGTGAACGGGTGTTAGTTAATGCAAACGCTAAAAGAAGAAATAAAAAACAAAATCATCGAAGCCGCCGTTAAAGAATTTTCCGAGCATGGCTATGAAAAATCTTCCATGCGGACGATCGCTAAAGCGGCCGGCATTAGCGTCAGCAATACTTATAACTACTACAAAAGCAAAGAAGAGCTGTTTGTAACCATTATTGAGCCGGTCTTTAACCGTTTGAAAGACATCCTCAAGCAGTCTTTCCAGCAGTCCATGAGGGGAGGGCTGGGGAATAACCTGCAATCGTTCATCGATGGTGTTGTGAAGTCATTGATACAACTGGAAGCCCACGAGCGCCAGTTGGTCATCATCCTTATTGAAAAAAGCGCCGGCACGATGTACGAAAAATCGAGGGAAGAAATCGTTTCTTTGTTAAAAATGCACCTGGCGGAAGCCGTCCGCAAGCCCGGCGATACCGCCCATATCGCCGAGGAACCGGCTTATATTCTTGATATCATCGCCAACAATTACATCGATGGGCTTTTCAGAATATTGAAAGACTACCGCAGCCGGGAATGGGCGGAAGAGAACCTGCGGACACTCTTAACATATCATCTTAACGGCATCAAAGCGCTCACAGTTTAAATTTTTTTACGAACAATAGCGTACAACCGTTCGTTAATAAGGGGTAAATTGATGAAAAATAAAGCGGTCTTCTGGCTGAAATTATCATTTTTAGTCGGTGCTGTTGTGGATGCGGTAGCTTTAATTCCCATGCTTGTTCCCCAGGCGGCCAGGATTTTCTGGGGTTTTGAGAGTTTTACGGGAATATATTATTTCGCGATGGGCATGGGAGCTTCTCTCATGTTTGCGTGGACGATACTTTTGCTCTGGGCTTACCGCCGGCCGCTGGAGAGAAGATATATAGCGTTGTTTACCATTATCGTAATCATCGGCATTGTGATTACTCAGATAGTCTCAATCAGCCTGGGGTATGTTCAATTTAGCAAGTTTGCGGTTTCATTTATCCTGCAGGCTGTTCTTCTCGTATTTTTTAGCTATAGCTTACTTATTTCACGACCGGAAAAGGTGGAAAAGCAAGTAACAACAAGTACAAATTTTTAGTTACTGGCCTCTCTTCACCGTATCAAGTCCCGATTACCTCGCCATACTGTATGGCGACAGCGTCACTCATACGGGGCAGGCTGTGACTCTCCCATCAAGGAAGTGGACACGGGGAAGGGACTTTATTTCCTCTGCGAATCCTTCTCGGCTCTACCTTTTATAAAGGGAGACGAAGTTAGCTTTAAACTCATTAATAAGCTCTTTCCCGACGGATCGTTCCCCTTAGTAAAAGGGGAATGGAAGAGGATTTTGTTTATTACTTACTCCTTTCCCACTTGTTACTTGGTATTTGTTACTTATCCTTTACTCCCTCCTTGCCAGCGGGGAGATTTGACCGCCGTAACCTTAGCTTAGGCAGGGAGATTAAAAGGGTGGGGTCGGTAAACAAAAAATCCCTGATTAAGCAATTAGTTAGCGCTCTTCCGCAGTGTCAGTGAAGCCAGTAATAAGAAAGCCACCGCAAAAGCCGCCAGTATTCCTATGTCCTTACCGATATTCAGCAGGCTTTGGCCTGATTGCATCAAAGCTTTTATCCCTTCCACCCCGTATGTCAGCGGTAAAAACTTGGATATCCACTCGAGAACTACCGGCAGTTGATTTACCGGTAGAAAAAGCCCGCTAAGGAATATCTGCGGCACGATTAGCAGGGGAATAAACTGCATCATCTGGAACTCGTTGCGAGCGAAGGCGGAAAAGAAGGTCCCCATGCTTACCGCCACGATGCCCATCAATACCTGGAAAACCAGGATTTCCCATAGCTGCCCGCGGTAACTGATATTGAGGACATAGACCATGTAGAAAAACATGATGAGGGTCTGAAGTAGCGCGAAAAGCAGCAGCCCGAGCAGGTATCCGGCCACGATGTCCATACGGGAGACCGGCGCCACCATCAGGCGTTCCAGCGTGCCCTGGGTGCGTTCTCTCAAAAAGCTGATGCCGGTGATGAGAAAGCCGAAGAACAAAATAAGCGTTGCCAGGATGCCGGGCGCGGCGCCGTTCAGCATCATCTTATTCGTGATACTGAAGCCGGCAATCGTGGCGATAATCAGCGGCGCGACGATAATCAACGCAATCGTGCGGCGGTCCCGGGCTATCTGAATCATTACCCGGTTGGCGAGCGTAAAAGTATTAGCGGACATTTTCCTTCACCTCGTTGTGCTTAATAAAGAACAGGAACGCGTCTTCCAGCGTGGCATTGTTATTACCGGTAGCGGCTTTCAACTCCGCCGGCGTTCCCTGGGCCACCACCTTCCCCAGGCGCAGGAAGGCGAGCCGCTGGCAGTGGGCCGCATCATCGAAAGTGTGGCTGGAGATTATGAGAGTCGAACCCGCCTTTATCAGGTCCTCGAAATAGCCCCAGAAGTGTACCCTTAATTCTGGGTCCAGTCCCACGGTTGGCTCATCGAGGAAAATCAGCGGGGGATGATGCACGATGGCGCAGGCCAGGCTGACACGCTGCTTCATGCCCCCGGATAGATTCAGTACCGGTGTTTTATGCTTCTCCACCAGGTCGACGAGCTTTATGGTCTCCTCCACGCGCTGGTGCCTTTCTTTGCTCCTCCTCATCCCGTAAATACGCGCGAAAAAATCGATATTTTGCTCCACCGATAGCTCCGGGTAGAGCGCCGGCAACTGCGGCATGTACCCGATTTGCTGCGAAAGCGCGGATGAGACTGTTTTACCCAGGCATTTGATGCTTCCCGAAGCCGGTTTGAGCAATCCGGCCATCAGCCTTATAAGCGTGGTTTTCCCCGCCCCGTTAGGCCCCAGCAGCCCGTAGCTGGTACCGGGCTGGATTTCCATGGACATATCGTCGATGACCTTAAGACCGCCGTATTTGAAGGTCACATTATTCACAGCTATTGCGGCTTCTGTCATTTTTTACCATCCTTTTTCGCGCCTTTGTCATTTACCATTCCGTACAGTACAAAATTTGCGATATTTTCGGCTACTTTCTCATCCGGAATTTTGTTTAGCGGCCCGTCCGGCCCCTCGATCATTTTCAGCATCAGAAAACCGAAAATCATACCGCCGACCATTCTTACGGCTACTTCTGGTTCCATGCGGCGGACTTTACCGGTAACGCTCAACATTCTGAACGCCATTTCCATTCTATGCAGGAAAGGATAAAGAAAATCTTTCAACCATAACTCTTTTAATTCAGGGTCGCGTAATACTTCAGAGATTAACCGGGGCATGCGGGCGACGGTTTCGCTTTTTATCAAATCGAACCTGTCCAGCAGTATTTTTTTAAACACTTCTTCGAAATTGCCGGTGGGTATCTTGCCGATGAGGTCGAGCAGGGGAACGGTAAAGATGGCGCTTTTCACCACGGCTACGAACAGCTCGCGTTTATTGGGGAAATAGAGATAAATTGTACCTGCCGCCACGCCGGCTTCACGGGCTATTTCCGGAATGGTAGCCGCCTCATAGCCCTTGCTCGTAAATACATTTACCGCCGACTTAAGAATTTTCTCGCGCCGTTCTTCCGTTTTCTTTTCCTTAAGCGCTTTTTTATCGGCCATATTATTACTGCTAATCACTGAATGAACATTCATTCATATTATAGTTTGAATTTTGTTTTTGTCAATAGCCAGGATTATCGCGTTTAAAATGGGATGGCATTGCGAGCCATCGCGTAAATGATTAAGATACAGGGTATAATAACCAACTGTCTCTTACTCGTGATTCCTGCGAAGGCAGGAATCCATCATTGGCTTTATCAATAACTGCCCTATAAGAAAAAATTCTGTTTTCATAGAATGCCGGTAGTCTTTGATTTTTGATTTGTGTTTTTGATTTTTGAGGTTTGAGATTTGATTTTATTTTCGTGATTTATTTCAATCGGGAGCTAAGTGTTCTTTGATTATGTTATAATACCTGTTTGAAACTTATTTTTCATTATGGATACCGTAGTTGTAAATCACATCGTCAAGGCTTTCGCGGATAAAGTAGCCGTTAATGACATCTCTTTCACCATTAAACCGGGAGAAATCTTCGGCTTAATCGGCCCCAACGGCGCCGGTAAGACCACCACCATCAAGATGATGATGGATATCATCAAGCCTGATTCCGGTGAGGTGGATATCCTCGGCCGGAAAATGAGTGAAGAGACCAAGAATCGGATAGGTTACATGCCGGAAGAGCGCGGCCTCTATAAAAAACTGCGCGTTTTGGATACGATTGTTTACCTTGCCACGTTAAAGGGCATGAAGCCAAAAGCCGCCGAAGAAAAAGCCCTCCGGCTGTTGGAAAAAACCGGCATGCAAACTGCCGCCCGTAAAAAAATGGACGAATTAAGCAAAGGCATGAGCCAGCTTATCCAGTTCATCGTAACCATTATCCACGACCCGCAGCTGCTGATCATGGATGAACCATTCTCCGGTCTCGACCCGGTAAATACGGAAAGCTCCAAAAAGTGGCTGACGGACCTCCGCAACGAGGGAAAATCGATAATTTTAAGCACCCATCAGATGAACCAGGTCGAGGAATTGTGCGACCGTATCCTGATGGTCGACCACGGAAAAGCTGTATTATACGGCGACCTTAAAGAAATAAAAGCCAGGTTCATGAGCAATTCCATCATCTTAAGTTACGAAGGCAAACTGGGGCGAATTCCCGGCATTTTAGAGCAGCGCTCCGGCAAAGACTATGTCGAGCTCTTCCTGGACGGGAAGACATCCCCGCAGCAGGTGCTGGAAAACCTGCTGGCGCAGAAAGTGACCGTAAACCGTTTTGAGCTGGCCACGCCGCCGTTGAATGAAATATTCATCAAAGTAGCCGGTGAGAACCATGAATAAAACATACCTCGTATTCCGCCACGAATTTCTTAACATGATCCGCCGCGTCGGGTTCATTATTATGACTCTCATCGTGCCTCTAATCGGCATCCTCGCAATAGTCATTATCCAGATTGTTTCCCGCACTACCGCGCCATCGGTTGAAGTAACGAAAGTCGGATATGTAGACCAGGTAAACGGATTTGACCAGTTCACACAGCAGGGGAGTGTTGATTTAATACGTTATGATACGATAGCCGAAGCTGATAAGGCGCTGGATGATAGCACGATTAAAGAATATTTCACCATCACGCCTGACTACTACACTACCAGTAATGTCAATTTGTACACTCTTGAAAAGCAGCTCGAACCTCCGGGAAATGTCATCAGCGCCATCAAAAATTTTCTTAATAGCAATATGCTATCCGGTAAAATTTCTGACACGAACATCAAACTGATTAATTCTTCACTCGGCATCGTAACCACCCGTCTTACGGCTGCCGGAGCAGTCGCGCCGGAACAGGGCGGATACGGCAACTTGCTTATCCCGTCAATCTTTGCCTTATTGCTGGTGCTTTCTATTTCCTTTTCTTCCGTTTCGCCGAGGCAGCTTATCGTCGGTAAAGTACTCGGGCTGGGCGCCGCCGGGCTTATCCAGGTAATTATCTGGGTCATTTGCGCCCCGCTGCTTTTGAACGTAGCGTCCATTTCCATTGGCGGTTTTTTGAAGACATTGCAGATATCGCCGGTTTTCCTCGTCCTCTGCCTGGTGTATTTTATCCTCGGCTATTTGCTATTTGCCATGATTATGACGGCCGTCGGCGCTATCACCTCCTCTGCCCGCGAAGGGCAGCAGCTTTCCACGATATTCACCGTGGTATCGGTATCTCCGCTATGGTTTTCTTCCGCCATAATCCTCTTCCCGAACAACCCGGCTTTCGTCGTTCTGACGATATTCCCCCTCACCGCCCCCGTCACCTTTATGATGCGCTTCGGTTCCACGGCGGTCCCGGTCTGGCAAACCGTTGTGAGCATCACCGTCCTTGCTCTGTCTGTTATCGGAGGGTTGTTCGTAACGGCAAAAATTGTCCGGACGTTCCTGCTGATGTACGGGAAACGCCCCGGTCTTGGTGAGATAATCCGCAGTATCCGGGCCGCCTGAAATTGCCGGCTTAAAACCCGGCCGTCGCTTTATTTCTATGGCAGTTTGCTACCTTGATTTCAGGCTCAACGGCGGCGGCTTTTAAGAACCTTTCCTGCCACCAGTAAATGTCCCGCGTGCGTATGTTGCGGCGCAGGTTTTTCATACGGAGACGCCGTTCCTCTCCCGGCATAAGATAGGCATAGTGGATGGCGTTGGCGGTGCTGATAATATCGTAAGGGTTGACGGTCAGCGCATATCTTCTTAATTGGCCGGCCGCTCCGGCAAACTCGCTTAAAATCAGGACGCCGTCTTCATTTACGTTGGCGGTGCAATATTCCTTGGCTACCAGGTTCATGCCGTCTTTTAGCGGCGTTACCAGGGCAATGTCCGCCGCGCCGTAATAGGTGAGGAGCTCATCCCGGGTGACGCAGCGGAACATATACTGTATCGGCGTCCAGCCCGGCTGCCCGAATTTACCGTTAATTTCACCCACCAGCCGCTCTATTTCCGTCCTCATCACCTGGTACTCCGGTATGTCTTCCCGGCTGGGCACGATAAGCTGGATTAATGCTATTTTCCCGTGCATTTCCGGGTATAGTTCGAGTGCTGCCTGGAAAGCCCGCAGTTTTTGCGGTATGCCTTTAGAATAGTCCAGCCGGTCCACCCCCAGGATTATGTGACAGCCGGACATAGCTTCCCGCAGCTTTACCGTTCCTTCCTTGATTTTTCCCGTCATCGCGGCGTTCGCAAACTCTTCGTAATCGATACTTATCGGGAAGACGCCCACTTTAACCGCCCGTCCCGGTATTTTTATCCGCGATGTCTTCTTCCTCATATCAAAGCGGATTCCCTTTATCAGGTTGCCGGCGCAATGCATGAAATTATTTCTGTCCCTTACCGTTTGCAATCCCACCATGTCGTATTCCAGTAAACCCCTCAATATTTGCCGGCGCCACGGCAGCTTTAGAAAAATATCGAGCGGCGGGAACGGCGTATGTAAAAAGAAGCCGATTTTTCGGTCCGGCGTAATAAAACGCAGTTCTCTGCCGGTTAGCATGAGATGGTAGTCCTGTATCCATATGTAGTCGTCCGGCGCGGTATTGGCCGCAATCGCTTCGGCAAATTTTCGGTTCACATTTTCATATGCTTTCCAGTAGGTGGGGTCGAAATTGCAGCGTGAAACTAGGTCGTGGAACAAAGGCCAGATGATTTCATTAGAGCAACCGATGTAGTATTTACCGTATTCTTCCGGTGTCAGCATCACTGGCTTGAGCGTATAACCCAGCATCCGGTTGCCTTTTTCGAGTAGTTCCTCCAGATTTGCTTCTTCTTCGATTATTCCCGGCCACCCTATCCAGATGCCCTGTTTTTCTTTTACTGTTGGCGAAAGGGCCGTTACCAGCCCGCCGGAATTGGGTTTGATTTGCCATTCGCCGCTTTCCCTGTTTTTTTCAAAGCCGATGGGTAACCGGTTGGATACTATGACAATCCGGTTGCTGGTTGGCCCGTCCGGATAAAATAAGTCCTCCGGTCCAAGGCCGGTAAATTCCAACCGGTTATTCGCTTCCATGCCGGTTTTTGATATCAGTTTTGTTTCCATGGTTCACCTGTGCCCGTGAAAAATATCGCGGGGTGAGAAGGGGCTATTGTGATTGGGAAGCCTTGATATTAGAGGTCGATAATATATTTTGCGGAAACTAGCGTCATATACCCGCAATTGTCACATATTATCGGCACCGCTGAGACGACTGTTTTATCGGCGGTATATCCGGATGGAGAGGTAGGTACGAGTAAAGGTAAACCGACGGGGCTGTGTATTTCAACCGTGACGCCGCCGCAATTGGGGCAACCGTGGAACTGTTTTTTCACGTAATCCCGGGCTTTTTCTACGTTCTTGTCGGTCAACAAATTTACCGTGTTTGCTGTTTTTTGAGCCGCTGTTGTTACCATTTTAAGCCTCCCGTTTGCGTTATTCTCAAGGGCACTCATGAAAAAAATGTCCTGGAGTATCCAGTTGAAATTGCAGCCCGTTTCCGGTTAATTGATATTAACATTTGTCCTTTAACCCGGAAATGAGTGAGGGCACTTACTGTTTTTGCGGCCGCCGTATTTTCTTGACACAATTACTTACCCTCGTTATGATTCAAACAGATGACTGTTCTCGTATTTATCAAGGACTTCCTTCTCGCGACCCTGGGTCAAATGGCTTCGCTTTTCCTCGGTATTTTCATATTCGGTCTGTTAATTCAATTCATCTCCCAGCTATCCTTTAAGTCACTCGGGAACGCTTTCGGGCCGGCCGGAACGTATCTGGTCGCCTGGCTGGGCACGCCGGTCCATGAATTGGGTCATGCCCTTTTCTGCCTTATTTTCTGGCATAAAATTGATGAAATACACTTCTTTAAACCGGATAAGACGACCGGGACGCTGGGTTATGTCTATCATAAATGGAACCCCAAAAACCCGTACCAGGTCATCGGGAATTTCTTTATCGGCATCGGCCCGATGGTGTTAGGATGCGCGCTGCTTTTTGCCCTCTTTTATTTCCTTATCCCGGGCAGCTCCGTCGCCTGGAGCAGCATCATGGATAACGTCAAAGCTGTCGGCAGCAACCCGTCTTTCTCGGGTTACCTGGATGTCTTCAAAAATTCGGCGCTGACTATTTTCCAGCAGATATTCACAGTCAGCAGCTTCGGCTTATGGCAATTCTGGGTCTTTCTTTACCTTTCGATTTGTATCGCGTGCAATGTACGGTTAAGCTGGGCGGATTTAAAAGGCTCTTTGTCCGCTGTCGGCTGCATGGTGCTCCCGTTCCTGATTTTGAACCTGGTCCTTATGCTGGCGGGTAAAACCAGTAACACTTTTTTGCCTTATACGGCTTCCATTCTCGGCGTGGTCTACAGCCTGCTGATTCTTGCTTTCATTATGGGCCTTATCGGTTTTCTGCTCATCTACATGTTTTCCGCTGTCTTTTACTGGCTGAAAAACCGGAGTGTCCTGAACCCGTTCGCCGGCTGGTAACAACCCCTTTGTTTTACTCTCGATTGTCAACGGTATATAATCGGGATTGGAGATACCATGAGTGTAGAAATATTTCTTCCGCCCATGCTGCAGGTAATGGCCGGAAATGTGAAACAGGTTACCTGCACCGGAAACACCGTCGGAAATTGTTTGAATGACCTCATAGAAAAATATCCTCAAATCGAGAGGAAGCTTTTCAGCCGTAACGGCAAGCTGGCAAACGGCGTTAACGTTTTTTTAAACGGCGTCAATGTCTTGCCGGAAGCGCTTTCAACTCCTGCACTTGATGGAGATAAAATCCACGTCTCTTTCCTTGTGCTCGGCGGATGAATTCATTTAAATTCCTGATATTAGATTTTTCCGCGCTTGATGGAGTATCATTAAGTACTAATCAGTGCAAGGAGTACAAAAATGGCAATCAACACGGGTAAAATACTAAGAATTAACCTCTCTACCGGCAAAACCGGTACTGATATCGTTCCACAAAAAATTGCGGAGGACTTTATCGGGGGGCGGGGGTACGGTGTCCGTTATCTTTACGATGAAATAAAACCCGGCACCGACCCGCTGGGCGAGCAGAATAAATTGCTCATGATTACCGGCCCGCTGGCCGGGACCGGTGCCGTCGCTGTTTCCCGCTGGATGACCTGCACCCGGAGCCCGCTGACCGGCGCTTTCGCCCGTTCCGTCTGCGGGGCGGATTTCGGGGCGTGGCTTAAATTTCTCGGCTATGAAATTCTCATCATTGAAGGGAAAGCGGACAGGCCGTCGTATCTCCATATAACCCCGGACGGCGTAAAAATCCTTGACGCGCGTGAAATATGGGGTAAAGATACTAAAGCGACCCAGGATTGGCTGATTACCGTTCACGGTAAAAATACCCGCGTGGCCTGTATCGGGCAGGGTGGTGAAAACCTGGTAAAATACGCCGCCGTCGTTAGTGATAGGCGTACCGCCGGGCGTGGCGGAACCGGTACTGTCATGGGCTCTAAAAATCTAAAAGCCATCGCCATCACCGCCTCACGGAAACTCTATCTTTATGACCAGGCGGCTTATACCGCTCTGGCCAAAGAGCAAGTCAATATCATCAGGGATAATCCCGGCTTTAAAGACCACAAGGAATGGGGCACAACGTCAACCCAGGACACCACCAACGCCATCGGGATTTACCCGGTACGCAATTTCCGCTACGGGCAGCAGCAGAACTACCAGGAAATCGTCGGTGCGGAATACCGGAAATTAAGGGTGGGGGACATGGGGTGTTATTCCTGCCCGGCACGCTGCGGTAAAGTTCATACTGTTCCGTCCGGCATTTATCACGGAGCGCACAGCGAAGGGCCGGAATACGAATCTATCTGGGCTTTCACCGGCAGTATCGAAAGCAATAGTATCGAAGCCAGTATCAGGGCCGACCAGCTTTGTGATGATTATGGTCTGGATACCATCAGCACCGGCAACACCATCGGCTTTGCCTACGAATTATATGAAAAAGGCCTGCTAAAAAAATCGGATACCAGCGGCATGGAGCTGCTTTACGGCAAACATGAGCCGATGGTAGCCCTGATAGAAAAAATCGCCATGCGTGAAGGCATCGGCGACCTTTTAGCGGAAGGCACGGCGCGTGTGGCGCAAAAAATCGGTCATAATTCGGATGTTTACGCTATCAATGTCAAAGGCATGGAGCTTCCCGCCTATGAACCCCGCGGCGCCAAGTCCCAGGGCTGGAATTATGCCACTGCCAGCGTCGGCGCCAGCCATTGCTACGGCTATGCGGCGCAGGACATCTTCGGGGCGCCTTTCCCCCATCCCACCGACCGCTTTGACGAAGGAAACGCGGACATTGTAATCTATAACCAGAATAACACCGCCTGGCACGAATGCGGTGTAGCCTGTACTTTCTCGGGCGGCTGGGGGTGGATGCAGTTGTTCGGAAAACTGCTTGCCGCGGCACGCGGCATCGATTACAAGGATGATGCCTATCTGGCTGAAGTCGGTGACCGCATGTTCAACCTGGAGCGGGCTTTCAACGTCAGGGAGGGGTTTGGCCGCCAGGCACGACACCCTTCCGAAACGTATGCTGACCGAACCGCTCCATACCCGTGAAGCGAAAGGGGAGGGCTCTATCGTCAGCCACCAGGACGAGTTCCTGGACAAATATTATGGGTTGCGCGGCTGGACGAAAGAAGGTGTCCCGACGGAAA
This sequence comes from uncultured Chloroflexia bacterium, assembly GCA_963796365.1. GTDB lineage: Bacteria > Chloroflexota > Dehalococcoidia > Dehalococcoidales > RBG-16-60-22 > RBG-13-51-18. The sequence continues at coordinate 749,949 of CAWCLJ010000004.1, read as the reverse complement.
AGAAGCTCAAGGAATTAAGGCTTGATTTTGCGGTTAAGGATATGAAATAGGAGTCCCGATTGGAACAAAACATTGAATTAAATGACATTTTGTTTAAGGCTCTGGATCTCGGAGTGTCGTCTATTTCAGATAATTCAGGGCCTTTAATTGCTTTTGCGTTAATAAAGAACATCGAGGGAAAGACCAAGCTGCAGAGATTTATAACCGAAAAAATAGAAGATATGGTTAAAAAAGCCCGCGATTTTGTTAAGGAAAAAAAGAATGAAATTGAACTCTATGCTATCGCTTAGGATGGGTACATTACGGTAGAAAACAAGAAAGTTGATGCTATATTAGTTGAAGCAGGTGAAAGAAAAAACGAAAAAGCAATGTTATTAGCACAAAGATATGAAACAAATGGTTTAATAAAAGAAAAAAATCAACCGTTCGGAAATCCTATCTTGATTGCAAAACCAAAATCAATTATATATAACGGCTTTAAATAGGTTTACGAAAGGAGCACAAACTATATGGCAAGTAAGTACGGTAAGTATATCACCACGGAATTGAAAAGGGGCATCGTCATGCCCGGCTATAAAGGCCCTCAGCAAATCCGCCAGGGCTACGCCGATGGCCACCGCCTGGGACTCGAACACGTTATCTGGATGGATAAAGAAGTCATCCCTGGCTCTTTCTACGGCGAATATACCTGGCAGTGGCCCTCCAAGATGAAGGACCAGGCGCAAATGCCGCGCTGGAACCCGCCGGAAATCGTCACGCCGGAACTGGTGATGAGCGGCAAAGTCCCCGGCATTATGCCCCATTCCCACCCCTTTATTGAAATATTCAGCTATTTCGGCACCAACTTTGACGACCCCTCTTATCTCGGGGGCGAGATTGAATTCTGGCTGGAAGATGAGAAATTCGTCCTGACCAAGAGTTTCATGATTTACATCCCGCCGAATGTGCGGCACTGCCCGCTGGTTTTCCGTAAGATGGAAGCGCCGATGTTCCACATGACCCTCGGTACCAACGACATGTATGTATAAAAGAGAGTCCAGAGAGAATTCTCTCTGGCTGGGGTTATGGGGGTGTGGGTATTCACTACCAGCTACTCAAACTCAATCTAAATCATGAGAGTCCAGAGGGCGAAGCCTTTTGGCGGGGGCTCCGGGGGCGTCCCCCGGCTCCTTCCGTAACCGGGGTGGGGAAAAAGGAGAGGTTGATTTAAACTAATTTGATAGACCAAAAATAGAAACATTTGAGAAATTTATCTTTGAAAGGATTAACTAAAATGGCAAAATACACAAAATGTGCTGTCGATAGTCCGAAAAAGAACCCTAAATACCCTTCTTATCGTGTTAAAAACGACCCCAAAATCGTCCGGCCGATAGTCCAGGTGGATGCGGAAACCGTACCTGGCGCGGAATTTTATTCCGAGACCAGGTGGATTATGCCGGTAAAAAAAGAAATCAAACTCTGTGAAGAACATACCCATGATTTTACTGAAGTCCTCGGCTTCTTCGGCTATAGCTATGAAAATATCCAGGACCTCGGCGCGGAACTGGAAATCTGGATCGACGGCGAAAAGAATATCGTTGACCGGAGCTTCTGCGCCAGTATCCCGCCCGGCATTAAGCACGGTCCCGTTATCATCCGGAACCAAAAACTGCCTATTTTCCACGTTTCTTCCGGAAATACCGGCACGTATAAATAACTCACCTTGCGTATTGTCATGCTGGAGTCTGTCTCGGGCGGACGAAGCATCTCAGGGAGGGGAGGGAAAGCCCTTCCTTTTCAGATTCTTCGTCGTCTTTATGAAGAGTAAAAGGAGTATCGGGATCCCTTAAGAATGAAACATCCTGTGTAACATGAGTAAATAATTGAAAACTCCTGAATAATATGGAGGTAAATATCCGTGACGACGGTCAAAGAGTTTAACCGGTATGGTGAGGCGCTGGAGAACATCCTGCTTTTAAGGAGTTCTCCGGTAGCTGTTAAAATGCTGAAAAAAGAAACGGATATTCCTGCCGGCGCTATACGCCCGAAAAAAGACCGCGGCTATCACCTGGCCGAATGCCAGGCATTTGCACTATCGCGGCGGGACGGCTTAACCGTGGCGATGCTCAAAGAAGACCACTGGTGCCCCGCCGCCCTCATGGCTTACGGGATGGTCCCCCTCCCTGAAGGGATGAACCCCACCCGCCTGCATCCCTACGAATGCTTTGATTACGGCAAATACATTGGCATTCTGACCGCCCCGCTGAAAAAAGCGGCTTTCAAACCGGATGTTGTTATCATCTATTCCAATACCGCCCAGCTTCGCGGCTTGCTTATGTCCTTCAACGCTGAAGAAGGCGCCCAGGTAAACGGGCGCTATTTCCCGCCGTCCTGCGCTCATGCTGTTACTACTCCCATGCTGAAAGGCGGTTACTGGGTCGTAGTTCCTGACCCCGGCGAATGGCAGCGCGCCCTCTGTGATGAAGGCGAGATGATGTTTGCCTTGCCGGCGGAGAAACTCCCCCTCGTTATGGAAGGGTTGAACAAGTTCCAGGAAATGGACTTTGCCTATCGCAACCACCATTATTTTATCCAGGGTGATTTCCAGCGGCCGGACTTTTATAAAAAGATGTTTAAAGATTGGGGCTTAGAGGATTATTAGAGAGTCCAGAGAGAATTCTCTCTGGCGGGGGCTCTGGGGGTGTCCCCCAGCCTCTCTAAAGTCCCCCATGAATGGGGGATTAAGGGGGTTTTTAAAATCATTCCTCTCCCTTAGACGGGAGAGGATTAAGTTGAGGGTGAAGTAGGGTGGGTGCAGCGAAGCGTAACCCACCAATAAATTAATTAGAAAGCCGAACCGATGTCCAGTAAACGCAAAGAAAAATGGGAAAAAGAGACCCTGGGACCGGCCTTAAGACGCTTTCCGGAACGGCAAAAGAATTTTAAGTTAACTTCCGGCATGGAAGTTAAGCCGCTCTATACAGCGGATGATTTATCCGGTATTGACCTTGAAGAAGAACCCGGCTACCCCGGGGAATATCCCTTCGGGCGGGGCATCCAGCCCACCATGTACCGCGGGCGCTTATGGACGATGCGCCAGTACTCGGGCTTTGCCTCGGCGGAGGAATCTAACCGGCGTTATCGCTATCTCTTGAAGCAGGGCCAGACCGGCTTGAGTATCGCTTTCGACCTTCCCACCCAGATAGGTTACGACTCGGATAGCCCCCTCTCCCGCGGTGAGGTCGGTAAAGTTGGCGTCCCCATCGATACTTTACGTGATATGGAAGTACTTTTTAAAGAAATTCCGCTGGATAAAGTCAGCACTTCCATGACCATTAATTCCACCGCCTCTGTTTTACTGGCGATGTACATCGCCCTGGCTAAAAAACAGGGTATTTCTTTAGACAAACTGGACGGCACGATTCAAAACGATATTTTAAAAGAATATATTGCCCGCGGCACTTATATCTTTCCTCCCGCCCCATCCATGCGCCTGACCACCGATATTTTTGAATATTGCAGTAAAAACCTGCCCCGCTGGAACACCATCAGCATCAGCGGCTATCATATCCGGGAAGCCGGTTCCACCGCTGTGCAGGAAGTGGCTTTTACTCTGGCGGACGGCATTGCTTATGTCCAGGCCGCCCTGGATAGGGGATTGAACGTTGACGATTTTGCCGGCCGTCTTTCCTTTTTCTTCGATGCTCATAATAACCTGCTGGAAGAAATCGCCAAGTTCCGCGCCGCGCGTATCCTCTGGGCTAAAATAATTAAGGAACGCTTTCAAGCTAAAGAGGCGCGCAGCTGCATGCTGCGTTTCCATACCCAGACGGCCGGCTGCACTTTGACTGCCCAGCAGCCTTATAACAACATTATCCGGGTGGCGGTCCAGGCGCTGGCTGCCGTCCTGGGCGGTACGCAGTCACTTCACACCAACTCCTTTGATGAAGCCTATGCCACGCCCTCGGAAGAAGCGGTTACCGCCGCCCTCCGTACGCAGCAGGTCCTGGCTTATGAAAGCGGTGTCGCGGATTCCGTTGACCCGCTGGGCGGGGCGTACCTGGTGGAAAAATTGACCCGGGAAATACAGGCCGCGGCGGAAAAATATATCGAGAAAATAGATTCCCTGGGCGGGGCTTTACCGGCTATCGAAAAGGGCTTCCCGCAAAGAGAAATCCAGGAAGCTTCTTACCGTTATCAAAAAGAAATTGAAGCGGAAGAACGGGTGGTCGTTGGGGTGAACAAATTCATTACACCCTATGAAAAGATAAAAAGCCTCGTACGCGTAAATGCGGCGGAAGCGGAAAAACAGATTGCGGCATTAAAGACGGTTAAAAAGGAACGGCATGCCGGAGAAGTAGCCGCCGCGCTGGAAAATCTTAAGAAAATTGCCGCCGGTAAAGAAAACACTATGCCCGCTTTTATCCGCTGTGTTGAATCTTACGCCACCATCGGTGAAATCTGCGATGCTTTGCGCGGAATCTTCGGCGTACAACGGGAAAGTATGATTTTCTAATAGTGCATAGTGTATAGATAATAGGGAATAGGGTAAAATTCTCACTTGGCCGCATCTTTATTTTCTGGAGCGTTTCCCTTTATCTTTTTGATCATTGATGTGAGTATTTTTAATATTTCTTCATTATCTTTGATTAGATCTGATGCGATTTCAGGTGATATTAAACCTGCGTCAGAGAGCAGAGTTAGCCAGTTATCGGTTTCATGAGATGAACCGTAAGCTATACGAAGAAACCGGACGAACTCTTTACCTTCATATCTGCCGTAACCTTCAGCAATGTTTGCCCCGATAGAAGTTACAGAGCGGAGTAGCTGTTTTATTATCACTTCTCCGGCATACGTTCGTTTGACAGATTTTACGGCATCGAACGCTTTTAATGAAAGAGCATGAGACTTCTGCCAGACGATCAAATCTTTATATTTCATCTTCTCTATTCCCTATGCTCTATTCCCTATTCCCTATTCCCTATTCCCTATTCCCTATGCTCTATTCCCTATTCCCTATTCCCTATGCTCTATTCCCTATTCCCTATTCCCTATTCCCTATTCCCTATTCCCTATTCCCTATGCTCTATTCCCTATGCTCTATTCCCTATTCCCTATTCCCTATTCCCTATACACTATTCCCTATTCCCTATATTCTATACACTAACCCCTACAAAAGAGAAGGCCCCCCGATTTCTCGAGGGGCCTTCGTTCCTTCTTCAGAAGGTCGTCTTAACTATCAGTCCTAGACCGAGCGCCGAGTTCTGACAATCAGGACGATAACGGCAATCACAAGTACGAAGCCGATGATGATGATGGCCCAGATGTAGGAAGGATTGACTTCCGTGGTCGTCGGGGTCACCTGAGGTACCGTGATGACGGTCTGGACCGGCTGCGGGATTACGATTGACGTGGAGGTGGTGATGATGGTAACTGGCGGAGGAGCCATAGTGGTGGACGTGGTGGTTACCGCTTTAGCTACCATGAAGTTGCCGACAGATGACCAATCGCCCAGAGTAGGCGTAGCCGCCTGGACTCTCCAGAAATAGGTCGTGCCGCCGATGAGGTGGATGTTGGACGGCAGCTCTTCGCCGGCCGAAGTGGTTGTATCGGTGAAAACGGTCGTGTCGAAGGACGGGTCAACTGACAGCTGGAAGTTGTAGCTGGCCGTACCGGTTATCGGGCTCCATGCGAAGGCAACGGTTTGCCCCATAGCCAGGGTAGACCCGGTTGCCGGTGATGCCAGCGACGGTACAACTGCCTGCAGTTGCTGGACGACGAATGACTGTACCGGAGCCATGAAGCTGGAGACTGGTGTAGCCACCATAATCGTCCAGTAATAGGTTGTGCCGGGTATCAGGCTGAGGCCGGCGATCGCAGAAGCCGGTTCGTTGGCGATGCTGCCGCCGTAGTGGAAAGGAGAAATGCCGAAGGCAGAGCCCATCGTTATTGTTTGGGCCTGGTCAAGATAAATGAAAATGTTATAGGTGTAGTCTTGAAGAGGCGTGTTGGGCAGCAGGGCCGGGGTCTTCCACTGGAAGACGAAGTTGTAGCTGTTGCCGCTCAGGCTGTTAACGCTTATCTCTTGGCCGTTGACCGGGTAGGTAAGCGCCGGAGCGTTAGCCGGGGAGGGCAGGTATTCGGAGTAAGCAACCAGGTTGTCCGGCGTAGCTACATTGTCTGCCCAGAGTGTGGTGCTGCCGGTGCCGGAAGCCTGCAGTGTGTTAACATCGTTGGCTTGGCCGATGTCTATAGCGGCATAAGGGATGGTATCGGTAAAGCCTAATTGAGCGCCGAAAGTGGGATACAGCCATCTGTAGATATTCCCACCCGTGCCGTTGTTGCTTATAGCATAAACCACGCCGTTCTGCATGCTCAGGCCGCTAATGTTGGCGGTAGCGGCTGCAGGGGTCCATGCAATGCTCGAGCCGACTGTCCAGCTCTGGACGGCGTTGGCGGTGCCGGGTGCGGAGGCGAAGATGACGCTGCCGGCGGTTAAGCCGGTGGCGACGGTGAGAGTATTGCTTAAGTTAATCGGGGCCGGGATAGCGGCCCAGGTCATGCCGCCGTCGGTGGTATATTCTACATAGCCGCCGGTGGTGCCGAGAATCAGGTTCTTGGGAGAAACCAGTGTCAGGCTGTAGCCGGTTGCGGAGGACAGGGCGGAAGCTGTGGGATAAGGCGTCCAGGTGAAGCCGCCGTTGGTGGAAATGAAGAGGTAGCCGGCTAAGCTGGTCGTGGCATAAAGGGTATTCTCATCCTCGATTGCGAAGTCCTGGATAGGCGCCGCGCAGGCGCGGGTTACCCAGGTCTCGCCGCCGTCGGTGGATTTGAACATGGTCGTCCCGCCTTTTTGGGCGACAAATACGGTATCAGGGGTGCTGCCCAGGGCGCGGACTTCCCAGTTAGTGCCGACGGCATTAGCCAGTATGAAGACGCGGGACCAGACGCCGGCGTTGAACTTCCAGACGTTCATATCGGTGCCGTCATAAACCGCGGCATAGATGCGGCTGCTGTCGGCGCTGACCCAGAAGTTAGATACGGTGTTGAAGTTGCTGTTGACCATGGCGATGCCGTCCCAGTCCTTGCCTTCATCGGTTGACTTGGCTACGGCACTGTTCGTGCCCTGGGAGAAGCATAAAGCGACACCGCTGCTGTTGAAATTGACGATCGCGTTGGTGCCGGTGCCGGGGGCCTTGTAAGTGGAGCTTTGCAGGAATGATACGGATGACGGGGACGTCAGTGCGTTGGCGCTGCGCCAGATAACCAGAGGCGTATCGGTGGCTGCCGTAACATATGGGGCCACCATCAGGTTGGTGCCGTCCCAGGCGACGCTGTTCACGCCGCCCACGGAGTAAATCTGGTTGGCATAACCTGCGGAGTTGGTATCGAAGCGGTAAACGCCGTTATATAAAGTATTGTTATTGGATGTCCCGTCGATACCGATGAAACCTATCTGTGTGGAAACATCTCCCAGGTAGAAGTTCGGGTCAAGCGTAATGGTTGCTTTGGTTAATACTGTGCTGGTGGCGGTCGGAGAAACCGGGATCGGATAACCATAACCGACCGGGTCCCAAGCCAGAAGGTTGCTGCTGTAGACATCGATATTCGTAGCGTTAGCCGCGGTGACATCTACCGCCAGTAAGCTGGCATCAGCCGGGAAATTCGGAGAATACTTTAATGCAGCAACTTTCGTTATACCGGGTGCCGGTGTCCATGACGGAGAAACGGGCCCTACCGCCCCTGGCCAGGTAGCAACGCCACCTGTGCCGCCAACGGCGATATTGGTCCATAACACGTTGGGGGACATCGCAATAGAGGTAACGGTGCCGACTGCGGCAGTAACAGTAGCGTTAGTACTCAACTGGGCAAAGAGGGTACCGCCGAAGGTGGAATAATAAACGCCACCGGAAGTAGTATCAACGATGGCCACGTTATTGGCGTTATCCGGTGCTACGGCAATTTTGCTGAAGGTTACCCCAGCCGGAATGCCGGTGGTCTGCGCCGCCCAGGTCATGCCGCCGTCGGCTGATTTGTACAGGTAGTATGAAGCGCCGTTGGTCGCAATGGCATAGATGGTGGCGCCGGATTGCGCGATACCGGTAACGCTGAAGGGAGTTGTATCAGCAAGAGGCCCGGCGAATGCGGTGGGATACGGGCCCAGCAGTGAATCTGACATAGCATAGTCAGCCGCTGCTGCCGGAGCCGCGCTCCCTACAAACAGAGTGGAGAGCAGGGCTAACAGTAGGCCTACGCTCCAGAACTTAACGATTATTTTTTTCATCGACTTTAAATTACTCCTTGTGAAACTCTTCTATTATCCTGATATGGAATATCCCTGTAAACCGTCGCTCGTCACCTAACGCCTACAGAGATACATTAGCTTAGAAGCAGATAGCAGAGCTTTGCTCCGTTCCCCTTGCGGGATTTTAGCATCACATCACCTCCTTACCAAAGCATAAACACGCATACCTCTTTCAAGGTATACTTAACACTAACTATAGCATAAATCAGTAATTTGTCAACCCCTGAATCTAGTTAATTACATAATTATTTAATTTTTATGTAATTTAAGAAAATCCCCGCATTTTTTTTCGTATTCCGGTTTATTTCGCTTATTTCTCCTTGTTTTTAGCCTCGTATGCTTGCTTTCACTTACGATAACTGTTATTCTGCGGAAAAAGTTAGGCTTCAGAACCATAAACTGGTAATTACCTAAAAGGCGCTTCAGGAAATAGAAAAGTTCTTAACATAGAGTATCTAGGTATAAAAATAACTCAAATCTCAAATTTCTTGTCATCCTGGAGCGTGCCGAAGCCCTTGAGCGCAGTGAAGGGTAAGGATATCAGGGTGGGGAGGGGAAATCCCGTTCTCATGTTTCCTCTCCCTTTGACGGGATTCATCCAGAAGGATTCATCCTGACGGGAGAGGTTAGGTGAGGGGTATTCTGTGACCCACTTTAACAACTGAATGTTCTCGCCTTTTCTGCACTCTCAAGAAAGGTGAAAGGGGAATAGCCTGACGGAGAGAGGGTTGGTAGCCTTTTCACCTGACTACCAACAGGATTACGGGACAACCAATAAAGAATCAACTGTTTCTATCAAGCCCCTCTCTTAAAAACCCCTCTCCAAACAATTGAAAAAATGGTGTTAAATATCCCGAGTTTGGAGAGGGTGGCCGCAAAGCGGACGGAAGAGGCAACAATAAATTTTCCTCTTTTATCTTATTTGTAACGAGCAGACCTCTTCTATTCTTGATTTAAATGATTTGAGAAAAAGGTTTAAAACATATAATGATTTGCCGGTACAGGAATTCCGATTATTACCCGGAACTCAATAATTTCCTGGTCAAGTCGCCAAATTTGATTGACTCTTGTACCGCATCCGCCATTTTCCGTAAAGTCACGGTCCCGTCTTTTACTTCGTCCTCCCCGATGATGACCGCATAGACCGCCCCCAGGGTGTTGGCCTGCCGTAACTGGGCTTTAAGACTTTTACCGTCGGTGGCGCAAATAGCGCCGATGCCGGATTGCCGTAGATTAGCCGTGAGTTTGAATGCCTCGTCCCGCGCCTTTTCCCCCATGTAAGTGACATAAACCTGCAGGGTAGGAGGCAGGGGAACGCTGATGTTTTCTTTCTTCAGGTTGATGATGACCCTTTCGATACCGATGCCGAACCCGATACCCGGCGTCGTTTTGCCGCCCAGCTCTTCGATTAACCCGTCATAGCGGCCGCCGCCGCCCAGCGAACTCTGCCCGCCTTCCACCTCCGGCTGGATTTCAAAAACGGTGCGCGTATAGTAGTCCAGGCCGCGTACCAGCCGGTGATTAATCTGGAAGGGAATATTCAGTATATGCAAATAGTTTTGCAGCTGTTGAAAGTGGACGGCGCATTCCGGGCAAAGCTTTTCGGCGCTGCGCGGCGCGTTATCGGCAAAACCCTGGCAGGACGCCTGTTTGCAGTCGAGCAGGCGGAGGGGGTTTTTCTCCAGCCGGTTTTTACAATCGATGCAAAGGCGGCTTTCAAATTGCCGGTAATAGTCTTTCAAAGACGCCAGGTATTGCGGGCGGCAGGTTTTACAGCCGATGCTGTTAAGCTGCAGGGTAATTTTCTTTAGTCCCAGTTTGTGATAAAACTGCCAGGCCAGGTCGATAATCTCGGCGTCGATGATGGGGTCGCTTTCGCCGATGGCTTCACAGCCGAACTGGTGATGTTCGCGCAGCCTGCCGGCCTGCGGCCGGTCGTAGCGGAAGATAGAAGTAAGGTAAAAAAGTTTTACCGGCTGGGGCAGGTTGGACATGCCGTGCTGGATGTAGGCGCGGCAGACCGGAGCGGTGCCCTCCGGGCGGAGCGTCAGGCTTTTCCCGCCTTTGTCGTCGAAGGTATACATTTCTTTATCAACGATGTCCGTGCCTTCACCGACGCTGCGGGTAAAAAGGGACGTTTCTTCAAAGGTGGGAGTATCAATACGCTGGTATCCGTAAAGACAGGTAATATCCGTAATCGCTTTTTCCACATAGAGCCAGTAAAGCTGTTCTTCCGGGAGAATGTCCTGCGTGCCGCGCGGCGCCTGGTACAATTTGGGCTCCTTAAGTTCTTTTAAATCAGATTACATTATAAGTCAAAGATACCTGAAAGGTAAATGATGAGGAAATAGTGCCGACGATCATGTAGGGTGGGCAACCCCCTTTCCTCTCTTTTGCCCACCAACCTCCGGGTAGTACCGGCGAACCCAACCCCTTTTGTCATTAAGAGCTCGCTGGATACCCCCCAGCTAGGCTGGGGGGAGGAAAGCGAGTTCGCCGAAGGCGAAGCGGTTGATAGGATAGGATAATCGTGGTATAAAGATGGGATGGCAATAAGAAGGACGAAACATGCGGTTTATGAATTGAAGTATCACCTAGTCTGGATACCGAAATACCGAGCGCATATATTGGGCGGGGAGGTAACCCAGTACTTAAAAGAAATATTCAGGCAGATAGCCGAGGAGTATGATTTCGAGATAGAGGCGATGGAGGTAATGGCCGATCATGTACATGTATTCATCGAAGCGCCGCCATCGTACTCGCCATCAGAAATAGTGCAGGTGTTAAAGAGTATATCGGCAAAAGAAGTATTTAAGAAATACCCAAGGATGAGGAAAATAATGTGGAGTGGGAAGATGTGGAACGAGGGTTATTATGTTAGGAGTGTGGGGGATAAAGTAACGAGTGAAGTGATCAAGAAATATATCAAATATCAGAAATATGAAGATAAAGACAGTCAGTTAAGGATGTTCGAAAAGGGGTAGGGAAGGGAGAAGCCCCCCAGCTCTGCTGGGGGGTACGTCACTCCCGACTTGATCGGGAATCCATCTCCCCCCTCCTGTCATTCTGAGGAGCACATTCGCGTAGTTCATACTGAACGAAGTGAATGTACTCAGTCATGTAGGGTGGGCAAAATCTTTACTCCCCCTTTTGCCCACCAATTTTACCCGGTACCGCCGGCGTCTCTGCCGGTGTGGGCAGGCAAGATGCCTGCCCTACCATATCGCTTTTCCCCCTTGTCATCCTGGAGCGTGCCGAAGCCCTTGAGCGCAGCGAAGGGGAAGGATATCAGGGTCGGGGTGGTGTAGTCCCTTATTTCCTACGTCGTTCTCATGAAGGCGGGAATCCATCTCCCTACACCGTCATTCTGAAGAGTCCGCCTGAGGCGGACGACGTGAGAATCTAAATCATCGGCCTCAATGGCCCACAATGACACTTACCCCTTACCCCTTTCATTCTTCGGCCTCAATGGCCCTCAATGACACTTACCCCTAACCCCTAATCACTTACCCCTTTATTTTACATAACTAATGAAAAAACATGCCTTGAGCCTGAATCGTATTCAGGCTTACCATAATATGTCAAAAAAACGATTTATGCCTGACACGAGCCTGATTTAACATAATGTCCTCAAAAAACGATTCAAGCGTAAGTCGAGATTGGTTTAACATAATACCCCTGAAAAACGAATCACGCCTGGGTCGAGCCTGAAGTAACATAATGTTGGAATCGAATTTCTTATATCCAACTCGCGCTCACACATATCCATCATCGTTTCTCTTACCGGGATATCTTAGCACATATGTTCTAAATATGTCAACAGGATTTTGTCACAAATTGAAGCTAGGTCAGCTTTAACTTTTTATTTATAGTTTTGAGTTGTCCTTTACCTCGTTTACACCCCATCTCATTTGAGATATACTAAAAGATAATCCCCCATATAATTAAGGTAAGAAACACAAACACCGGGTTAACTGCCATGGAATTCACGAAACTGCAGGAAAAAGTCAGGGAGTATCTTCCGCCGGAAAAACTATCCATCCTGGAAGAAGCTTTTAAATATGCCTCGGAAAAGCACCGGGGGCAGGTTAGACTAAACCACGACCCATTTATCGAGCATCCGCTGCAGACCGCTTACATTCTGGCGGAGCTTCAACTCGATATCAGCTCGCTGGTAGCGGCTTTATTACATGACATACCGGAAGACACCGCCACACCCATCGCGGACATTGAAACAAAGTTCGGACCGGAGGTCGCCCGCCTCGTCGATGGCGTGACCAAACTGGGTAAAGTCCCCCTGACTACCGCCGGCGCCCCTGTCAGCGCTACCCAGGCGGAAAACCTGCGCAAAATGCTCGTGGCGATGGCGGAAGACCTGCGCGTCGTCTTTATAAAGCTGGCGGACCGGCTGCATAATATGCGGACGCTGGACGCCCTCCCCAAGGAACGGCAGATAAAAAACGCCCAGGAAACCCTGGAAATATTCGCCCCGCTGGCGCACCGCCTGGGTATCTGGGAACTAAAGTGGCAGCTGGAAGACCTTTCTTTCCGGTACCTTCAGCCCGAGATGTACCAGCGTATCGCCCGCCTGGTGGAAATGCGCCGGACGCAGCGGGAAAATTTTATCTCTAATGCTATTGAAGTGTTAAAGAAAGAATTTGAAAAAGTCGGGCTGGTAGCGGAAATCTCCGGCCGCCCCAAGCATATTTACAGTATCTACCAGAAAATGGAAAGATATGAAAAAATCGGTAAAAACTTCGATGAGATTTACGACCTTCTGGCGTTAAGGGTCATCGTCGAAGGCGTCAAGGAATGTTACAGCGCCGTCGGCGTCATCCACAGCCTTTGGCACCCGCTGGCGGACACTTTCGATGATTATATCGCCAACCCGAAGCCTAACGGTTACCAGGCTTTACATACCGCCGTCATGTGCATGGGCACGACCCCGCTGGAAATACAAATCCGCACCCGGGAAATGCACCATGTGGCGGAATATGGGGTGGCCGCCCACTGGCGCTATAAGGAAGGCGAAAAGAAAGACCTTCAGTTCGAGGACAGGGTGGCGTGGCTCCGCCAGCTTATTGAATGGCACCGCGAGTTGTCCGGGGCGGAAGAATTCCTGGAATCGGTCAAGACCGATATTTTAATCGACCAGGTCTTTGTTTATACGCCGAAAGGGGAAATTAAAGACCTCCCCCGCGGCGCCACCCCCCTGGATTTTGCCTACCGGCTGCACACCGACCTGGGGAACCGCTGCATCGGAGCAAAGATCAACGGCAAGCTCGTGCCCTTGAGTTATAAATTGCACAACGGCGATGTGGTGGAAATCGTTTCCTCAAAAGCACCCCGCGGCCCCAGCCTGGACTGGCTCAACCCCAACCTGGGCTTTGTTAATACTACCCATGCCAAGACCAAAATAAGACAGTGGTTCAACAAACGGGAGAAGACGGAAAGTGTTGAACGCGGCAAGCAAATCCTGGATAAAGAACTGCGCCGCCTTGGCATAAAGGAAGAACGCCAGGCGCTCGCCGAGCTTTTCAGCTACAAAGACTTGGAAGATTTCCTCACCGCGGTCGGTAACGGCAATATTACCGCCCACCAGATTGTGTTGAAGCTGGCGGCGCAGGAAGAAAAGTCCCAGACGGTGACCGGGCCCGCGACACCGGCCAAGGCGGCCACTTCAGCGGTGCAGGTCCTCGGCGTCGGCGACCTCATGACCAACCTGGCCCAGTGCTGCCATCCCGTCCCCGGCGATAAAATCATCGGCTATATTACACGTACGCGCGGTGTTACCATCCACCGCGAAGATTGTGGTAATGTTATTAATGAGGATGAAAAAGAGCGGCTGGTACCGGTGGAGTGGGGCCAGAGCGATAATCTTTATCCCGTTAAGATACAGGTAGATGCCTGGGACAGGGTAGGGCTGATGCGGGATATCAGCACGGTGGTGGCCGAGGACCGGATTAATATTACCTCGATGAACCTGGCCAATGGCGTTCACCAGCGGGTTACGTTATACTTAACATTGGAAACCCGGGGCCTGGCCCAATTAAGTGATATACTAAAGAAGATCGACGCCGTCAAGGGCGTTATCAGCGTCACCCGTATCGGTGACGAAACGGCAAAGTAAAATACCGCCGATGTTCCGGCGCCGCCGAAAAAGCCGGATGACACGGGGACGGTGAAAAAATAACGGAGGTAAATCTTGGGAAGCAAATCAGCACAGAAGGTCGCCCGCGCGTCAGCCAGAAGGCAGGAGCGAAACAAGGCAGTCCGCAGCCAGGTGAAGACAGACATCGCGAAAGCGGAAAAACTTATCGCCAGCGGCGATAAGGACGCAGCCAAAGCAGCGGCAGCCGCGGCAATAACCGCCCTGGATAAAGCGGCGGGGAAGAAAACATTCCACCGAAATAATACGTCTCGCCGAAAATCACGGCTGATGAAAAAATTGAACAAGGGCGCCGCCCAGACAAAAGCTAAAGCAGCCTAAATAAACCGTAAATTAAAGAAAGAATGTGCCCGGCGCTATCTTCAAGCGCCGGGTTTAATTTGTTTTCCTGATGGATGGGTTAGTCGGAGGAGGGGATGGGTTTCGCTTCCTGCGTCTTCATTTCTTCGCCGCAGCAGACCAGTTTGCCCGCGCCGGCTTTGGTGCATAGCGCTTCCGTGCCGCACTTGGCACACTTGTATCTTTTTCCTAATTGGCTCGCCATATTAATGCCTCCTGCAAACGGGTAATTTACTGTTTGATTTCCATGGGCTTGTCGCAACAGGTGATGGTGCCGTTGCCGGCTTTCGTGATAATCATTTCGGCACCGCACTTCGGGCAGCGATATCTCTTACCTACCGTATTAGCCATGTTGTCACCTCTTTTGGGGGGATTTATCTTATTAATTATAAGTCGAAAATGAAATTCTTGTCAAAGAGTGAGGGATGAAAGCTAACAGCCGATTGCTAACAGCTGATGGCTAAAATTGCTTGCTATACTAATGCCCCGGCTGATTGATTTAGATTATCGGGCTACATTTGGTTGATACTATGATAGTTTAACTTTCACCTGAGAAATAGGAGATATCCCTGGTTCTACCAGTTTTCTTCGTAGATTTTCTTTTCTTCATCTTCCATAGACATCTTTTCCTGGCTGCCGGAGCTCATGGACTTGCCGCCGTGGGAGTGTTCCCCGCCTTTGCGGGCGCCGGCTATCTGTCTTTCTTTAGATTCCTTGGTATAGTGCTTCTCACTCCCGGCGCTGGCTTCGCCACCCATCCGTCCGGCTTCCGCTTTGGACATCTTCGGCTTACTTTCCATTTTATTTATATCCATTTTATCCATTGTTAGCCTCCTTAGCTGGATTTACCGGGACATCAGTATAACAAGCACTGATATCAAATATGTTAGGCTCAAAACGGGTTTCAAAGTAATAACATCCCGAACATGGATATAACACTTTTGTTACATTCAAAATAAAGGGAAGATAATTAGAAAAAGTGAAAAGGCGGGACTAGTTAAACCACGTAAAAGCGATAGGAAATTACGGCTGCCGGCTCTTTGGACGGAGTAAAAAGCACGGATGGCAATATGCCTAGCTTTTTATTAGCATCTTTTCAAAACAATGGAAGGTCTTGCCGGCCCGGAAAGATACATCGCCGGCGCGCCGGTATTTCAGGGAATCATATAAATTCAGGGCGATGAAATTTTTGGAATATGTATCAAGCCGGATGGAGCTGTATTTGTTTTTTACGGCGTGCTCTTCCGCGAATTGCATTAATTCTTTAGCCAGGCCCTTGCCCTGGAGAGCGGGAAGAAGGCAAAGCCGGTGCACGACCAGCGGCTTACCATTGGTATCCTGCCAATGCAAACTTGCATATTCCGGGACCTGATTTTCATTAAGAACGATGATACCGGCGATTTCTTTGCCGGAGGTGATTTTAAACAAAGACCTGGCGGCAATGTCCGCCGCGATGATTTCACGGCTGGGATAACTGTCATCCCACTGGTCGATGCCGTTCTTCAGCATCACTGCAACGGCTTGGCGGATGAGGGACATGATTGGGTCGATATCGGTTTTAACCGCGCGGGTAATTTTCATCGGATTAAAAGATAACGTCGTCCAAGCTAAAGACCGGGCCATCTTTGCAGACCTGTTTCAGGCCGCTTTTTGTCCTGATAGTACAGCCGTAGCAGACGCCGGTACCGCAGCCCATCATAATTTCAAACGAGACCTGCACCGCTTTATCCTTCAGGACCTGCATCTGCGCCATTGTTTTATACATGGATACCGGCCCGCAGGCAAATATCTGGTCGATTTCTTTGAGGTAATGCGGGATAAGCTGGGTGGCCAGTCCTTTAAATCCCTCGCTGCCGTCCTCGGTAGCGTTAACACACTGGATGGTCGCCGGCAGCACGCCTTTATCGAATAGCTTTTGGGGGGTGGTGACAGGTATTAGGCTGTTACAGGTTCGCGCGCCGTTGAGAATGGTTACCTGTTTGCCCTCCCCGGCGGCGGTCTCCGCCAGAAAGCGCAGCGGCGCAATGCCCAACCCGCCCGCCACTAGTAAAAGGTTTTGGGAGTTTTCATTTACCGTGTAGCCGTTGCCTAATGGCCCGAAGATTTCCAGCGTATCGCCTTTTCTCTTGCGGGAAAGCCAGGCGGTGCCCTTACCCACCACCCCGATGAGCAGCGATATCTGGCCATCCCCGGCGCTAATGATGGAAAAGGGGCGGGGCAAAATCGTTTCTCCGCCGCAGCGCACCATAACGAACTGGCCCGGCCGGGAGCCATCGGCGATTTCCGGGGCTTCCAGCCGGAAAAAATATGCCCCGCTGACCGCCTCGATAGCATTAACGATGGGAGCTTTTAACTGTTTCATAAATTACTTTTTTAAGATTTGAGTTAAAACGTCATTCATGCCGAGGTCCACCGTCCCGGCGTATAGCATGTCTTTGGTGGTGAACCAAATTTTATCATAGCCGTAGTCAAATACCAAAGAGGAGCCGTCATTAAGCTTGAAACTAAGATTGAAATTGATAACGTATGGGATCTGGACTTCTTCCTGTTTCCCGCCGATTTCCTGGTAGCGGGGTTGGGTGCGTTCCGCTACATACTTGGCAAAATAGTTGATTACTTTATCGAAATCGGTGTTGTCTTTGGCTACGGTTGCTTTTTGATTGTTATCGTAGGATTTTATGGTAAGTTCCGTCGCGGTACTAACAACATTTGATACGGCTGTGCCTAAATCAACGGATGGATTTTCTTTCTTTGAGCAGGCCGCGCTGGTGAGCGCCAGGGTTAAGATGACCATGATTAGAAATAATTTTACGATGCCTCGAATATTTTTCACCGCCACTTCTTTCTTCTACCCAAACTAAAAATGATTATAGCATAACCGTTATTATATTTATCACGGTCTCTTATTGCGGTAATCGGGGAAGGGCTGGACGGTGGCGGAGGATATAGAGCTATCGGAAATGGTGTCCGCCGCAGCGCGGATCGTATCCAGGGACGTAAAGCAGGGGATGCGCTTTTCCGCCGCGGCGCGGCGGATGTAAAAACCATCGCGGAAAGGCGCGTTGGCGCCGGTGGTCGTGTTAACCACGGCGCTGATGGTGCCGTCGATAATAAGGTCGATGATGTTCGGGTGACCTTCAGTCAGTTTTTTGCTGATGCTTTTTACCGGGATGCCCGCGGCTTCCATCATGGCCGCGGTGCCCTCGGTGGCGTACAATTTGTTGCTGGCCGCCGCCAGTTTCCTGATAATCGGCAGCGCTTCAGCTTTATCCCTGTCCGCGATACTGAAGAGGATGCCGCTGCCCGGCGCGACGGAAAGCCCCGCGGCTATAATCGCCTTGGAAAGCGCCGCTTTAAAGGTATAATCGATGCCCATGACCTCGCCGGTGGACTTCATTTCCGGCCCCAGATAGGTATCAACACCGGCCAGCTTGGACATGGAGAATACGGGAGCTTTAATCGCCACCAGGTTCCTTACCGGCCAGAGCCCGCTCTTATAGCCTTGGTCCGCCAGACTTTTGCCCAGCATGACGTTCGTGGCGACTTTCACCATCGGCACGCCGGTGACTTTAGAGATAAACGGTACGGTGCGGCTGGCGCGCGGGTTTACTTCGATAACGTAAACCGTAGAATCTTTGCCGTCCTTGCCCGGAAAAATAACGTATTGGATATTGATTAGCCCTTTGGCCTTCAAGGACAACCCGATGCGTACGGCATAATCTACCATGGTATTGATTTCACGGCGGGTTAGATAGACCCCCGGATAAACCGCCATGGAATCACCGCTGTGTACCCCGGCGCGTTCGATATGCTCCATAATGCCGGGGATGAGGACATCCTGTCCGTCCCCGATGGCGTCCACTTCCGCTTCTTTGCCCATGATGTATTTATCGATGAGGACCGGTTTGCCGGTATTGAGGTCCATCGCCATGCCCATATATTTCACCAGCTCCGTGGCATTATAGACGATTTCCATCGCCCGCCCGCCGAGCACGTAGCTGGGGCGTACCAGTACGGGATAACCGATGAGCTCCGCCACTTTAAGTCCCTCTTCCAGGGACGTAACGCCTGCCCCCGGCGGCTGCGGTATGGAGAGGCCTTCGAGGAATTTTTCAAAACGTTTGCGGTCGCTGGCAAGATCTATCGAATCTGCGCTTGAGCCCATAATCGGCATACCGACCTGGCTAAGCGGCTGTGATAGGTTGATGGCTGTCTGCCCGCCGAATTGAACTATGGATGGGGGAGGGTTATTGGCGCCGTTGCCGTTGCACGTCTCATTTTCCAGGATGTCCCGTACGCTTTCTTCATCCAGCGCTTCGAAATAGAGCCTGTCAGAGGTATCGAAGTCAGTGGAGACCGTCTCCGGGTTGGAGTTAATCATAATGCTCTTAAAACCGGCATCCTGGAGGGACATCGCAGAATGCACCGAACAGTAATCAAACTCAATGCCCTGGCCGATACGTATCGGACCGCTGCCGATGACCACCGCTTTATTACCTTCTTCCGCAATGGCTTCGTTTTCCTGCTCGTAGGTGGAGTAGAAGTAGGGCGTGGCGGCATCGAATTCCGCGGCACACGTATCCACCATTTTATAGACCGGCTTGATGTTCCAGGACTGGCGCATCTGGCGCACCTGTTCCGTTAATTTGTCAGCCAGCGTGCCGATTTGCTCATCGGAGAAGCCCAGCCGCTTGGCGCGCCACATCAGTTCCGGCGTTAATGATGCCCCGAGCAGGGTCTTTTCCATCTTTACAATATTCTGGAGTTTCTCCAGGAACCATAAATCGATTTTCGTATAATCGGCGATGGCTTCCGGCGTAATGGACCGCCTCAAGGCTGCCATGATGGCCCATAATCTTAAGTCGTTGGCAGGCATCAGCGGGTAAGTTCTGACATCTTTGCCCCGCTCCCACTGCGGGTCCTCCCAGAGGAGGCTCTTTTTCCCGAATTCCAGGGAGCGGACAGCCTTTTGCAGCGCCGCTTCGAAGGTGCGGTCGATGGCCATGACCTCACCGGTGGCTTTCATCTGCGTGCCGATGACACGGTCGCCGGTAGCGAACTTGTCGAAAGGCCAGCGCGGTATTTTGACCACGCAATAGTCGAGCGCCGGCTCGAAAGAAGCCATGGTCTTGCCGGTGACGGCATTCTTTATCTGGTCGAGCGTTTTCCCTGCCGCGATTTTAGCCGCCACGCGCGCAATGGGGTAGCCGGTGGCTTTAGAGGCGAGAGCGGAGGAACGGCTGACCCTCGGGTTGACCTCGATGACGTAATATTTTTCGCTGCATGGGTCAAGGGCAAGCTGGACGTTGCAGCCGCCTTCTATTTTTAAGGCGCGGATGATGTTAAGGCTGGCGCTGCGGAGCATTTGATATTCATTATCCGTCAACGTCTGGCTGGGCGCCACGACGATGCTGTCCCCGGTATGCACGCCCATGGGGTCGAAGTTTTCCATATTGCAGACGGTAATGCAGTTGTCCGCCGCATCCCGCATGACTTCATACTCGATTTCTTTCCAGCCTCCCACCCACTGCTCCAGCAGAACCTGGTGGATAGGGCTGGCGGTCAGCCCGACGAGAGCTTTTTCCTCAAGTTCTTCCGGGGTATAGGCAACGCCGCCGCCGGTGCCGCCCAGCGTGAATGAGGGCCTGATAATGAGCGGCAGCCCAAGTTGTTTGGCGGCTTTACGGGCCTCCGGCAGGTTATTGACGGTAATACCGTCAAGCATCGGTTCCCCGATTTTCGTCATCAGCGCTTTGAAAAGCTCACGATTGGAGGCGTTGCGGATTGTATCTATCGACGTTCCCAACGAACGCACCTTATATTTCTCTAAAACACCGGCTTCCGCCAGTTCGTGAGCTAACGTTAGACCGGTCTGCCCGCCGAGCGTTGGCAAAAGCCCGTCCGGTCTTTCCTTTTCTATAATACGGGTGAGTATCTCGACGGTCAGCGGCTCGATATAGACAACATCGGCGACTTCTTCATCGGTCATAATGGTGGCGGGGTTGGAGTTAACGAGGACGGAAATAACGCCTTCTTCCCGCATGGCTTTGCAAGCCTGAGTTCCGGCGTAGTCGAATTCCGCCGCCTGCCCGATGACGATGGGCCCGCTGCCGATGATTAGTACTTTAGAGGGTTTATAGGTCAAGATACTCCTTTAACGAATCTTCTCACAAATCGGACATTTATTCTTTTTCTTTAAAATAGATCCAAAATTAAGATACATGTCATATATATTATCGAGATCGTAAGATAATGATTTCAACAAATCCTTTGTTGAACCAGCGATTAAATCTAATACTTTTGTTCTTAAAGACAAATTATCATCTTCACTGATCTCAATAAGAGTCTGCTTACAGTTATCAACCTCAGTTGGATCATTTACTATTGCAAATTGTCTTCCATCTTTTAACTTAATGTCGAATTTACTGCTATTGACATTGTTTGGTGAGACAACAATATCACGGAAATCATATTTACGGCTATTAGGATTTGACATACTCTTTTTAGTACGTTGAAATTCTAATAACGACCATCTAAGAAATGTTACGATAAACGGGTTAAAATATGAGATATTTGATGCATCTTTTTTATTAAAATTATTTACAATAATCTTTGATTTTTCTTCTATGAGTGAAACAATTTTTAAATTAAGTTTATTATTATCTTCATTATTCTTTTTAACATCTTTTTCCAGTGACAATAGCATTTTTGCTTCTTTTGGAAAATGTTGTTTAAAACAGTAAAATAACAATTTATCTACAGTTGGCCACGTTGCTTCGGCCATATCTATCGAACTAGAAGCCTCATTACCATCAGTGAAGATCACTCCATTTTGTAAAGAAACATTAAAAAGGAAATCGCTTGTAGGTTTAATATATTTTTCATTCAACTGGGTAAAATGATGTTTTAAGGCATCTTTTCTTCGTTGCCTTTTTTCGACGTAATTATCACGCCATAAATCATATACAGGTTTTCCGAGTAAACCTGCTGCAAATGTTATTACCGGTATTATTGTATTCAAGTCCATCTTTTCTTAACCTCACCACCAATCTTTGCCTGTTCTACCGACCTCACCCTCTGTATCTCCCCCTCCGCTGGCAGACAGGAAGAAGGAAATTACTCCTCTATTTCATGTTATTAGCCATTCCGTACCTGGTACGGAATCCAGATATTAAAAGGTGCTGGATTTACCCTCTAAATAGTACACCGTTTGGGGTGTCTGGATACCGGCTGGAGTTTACACTGAGCGAAGCGAATGTGCCGGTATGGTCATTGGTGGGTAAAATGGTGTGAGAGGGTTTTACCCACCCTACTTTTTTTATATTTAGTTCCTTTCTAAATTTCTTACTTCCTCACTATTTCCGGCCGGTAATTCAATATCCTGGCCGGGAGATGCTTAAGCAGCCAGGTCTGGAGTTTCATGGATTCTTCGGCCGCGGCCATTTCCGTTATGGGGCTCTGAACGTTCTCCCCGATGCCGGAAAATACCCCGAAACCTTTCATGGCATCCGGCCATTTTTCCAGCCGCGGGATAATATGGACGTTTAAATGGGAATATCCCTCGCCCTCGGAATACTGTACGAAATATTCCTTCTCCGTGCCGTAAAGCTCATGCTGGCCAAGGCAGACCGCCTGCAGCAATTCGCCGAACTCCGCCATTTCATCTCTGCTCAATTCATGGGTGGCGGTGACATGCCGCTTGGGCATAATTACCATCCAGCCCCTGATAGATGTAGGGTAACCGTGTTCTACTACCCAGTTTTTTGTCTCCATCACCCTGGGGACTTTGTTGATTCTCCTGGATGCTCTGATAGCCTGGCAACTGATACAGTCTTTATCCCATGCTGCGTTCATAAATTACCCCTTTCCGGCCACGCTGCCTTTTTCTTTCTTTTCCTCATGGTCGAGTTTCTCTTCATACAGCCCCATGATAATCTCGCGCATTTTTTCTTCCAGCCGCGCGTCACTCATCGAGCCTTTCACGAGGTTGTTTAACTGCGGTTCTATTTTTGCCAGTTCGTCGGATTCAACCGTAGGGAGCTTGCAGGATTTTTCCAGGGCCACCTTGAGAAGCCATGACCTTTTTTCTTGCTTTTCCAGATATTCCTTCTCTTTGGTCCGCTTGTTAAGCTGCGCCAGCAGAGCTACTACCATTAAAGCCAATATTATGGATATGATAACCGAGACGATCATGTTTTTTGTTACCTGCTTTCTTTTTATAACTTCCCCCTTTATAAAGGGGGATTGGGGGGGATTTTGCTCCCTTTTACTTACAACTTTCCATCATATCGGTAAATTTTTTAAAGAGGTAGGTATTGTCCAGCGGCCCAGGCGATGCCTCGGAGTGGTACTGGATGGAGAAGATGGGCAATTCTTTATGCCGCAGCCCTTCCACCGTACCGTCATTCAGGTTGATGTGCGTTACCTCGAGCTCTTTTCCGATGGTCGCCGGGTCTGCGGCGTAACCGTGGTTCTGGGCAGTAATGTGGATGCGTCCCGTTGCCAGTTCCCTGACCGGGTGATTGCCGCCGCGGTGCCCGAACTTCAATTTATAATGTTTACCCCCGAAAGCCCGGTTGATAAGCTGGTTCCCGAAGCATATCCCCATGATGGGCTTTTTCTCGGCCAGCTTCTTGACCGTATCGACGGCGTAATTGACTTTGGGTAAATCGGGGTCGCCGGGGCCGGGAGATAGCATAATGCCGTCCGGCTTTAGTTTTAGAATCTGTTCTGCGGAAGTCGTGCAGGGTACTATCGTAATATGGCAGCCCTGCTGCGCCAGCAATCTCAAGATATTGTATTTAAGGCCGCAGTCCAGCGCCACCACGTGGTATTTTGCCGTTTCTTTGTTACCCCATTCATAAGGCTTATCGGTCGTGACCTCTTGCACAAAATCGATTTCCCCGTAGTTCGGGGCTTTCTTTAGGGCTTCCATCGCCTGTGCTATGGTCTTTGAAGAGGTTATCATGCCCATCATGACGCCGGTATTCCGCAGGTGGCGCGTAATGGCGCGGGTATCAACGCCCCAAATCCCGGGGATGCCGCCCTCTTTCAAATAGGCGTCGATGGACTTGACGTTCTGGTAATGGCTTGGCAGTTCGCACTCTTCACGCACGACAAAGCCCCTTACCTGTATCCGCCGCGACTCATTATCTTCCGTATTCGTGCCGTAGTTGCCGATAAGCGGATAGGTGGGGATAAGGATTTGCCCGGCGTAGGAGGGGTCGGTGAGCATTTCCTGGTAACCTGCCATGCTGGTATTAAAGACTGCCTCGCCGATAGAGTCCTTCTCCGACCCGAAAGCGAACCCTTCGTACATTGACCCGTCTGCCAGGAGGAGTATCACTGTTTTAGCCATGATTTTCCATCAACCCCAATCTAGTCATCTGCCCTGAAAATACTTTTACATTCCTTGCATTGCTGCAAGTTTTCTTTAGCTTCCGGGTTATTGGAAATGCCGGTGTAAAAACCCGGATAAGACATGACCGCTTGCGTGCCCTTGACCCCGGAAGTATTGAAACTGCCGCAGGCAGGACATTTTATGCTGCTTTTTCCATTACGCCCAAATAAACTCATCGCCTTATACCTCAAATCTATTTCTCTAACAAAATCCCTCTCTAACTCTCCCTTTATAAAGGGAGAGGATGATTAGCCTGCACCTTATATTTTCCGTTTTATTCATCTTTTATTATTGATTTGTGTTTTTAAGATTTGATTTTTGATCTTTAATTTAAACCTCAAATCTGTCCCTGATTTTCAAAACCCCTTCCTCCACATAGACCGGGACACCCATATAGAAAGTCCCCATGACTTTGCCTTTTAAAGTCTGCCCCGCCAGCGGCGTGTTCTTGCCCTTGGAGGCGAAATTATCCGTATCCACCACCCATTCCTTATGCAGGTCGAAGATGCAGATGTCTGCCGGGGCGCCGAGTTCCAGCGTGCCCAGGCTCTGGTAGCCGAGCGTATGCGCCGGCCCGATGGTCAGCGCCGCTATCATATTATTTAACGTTAATTCACTGTTGAAGATAAGGCCCACCAGCGAACCTAAAGCCGTCTCCAACCCGCTGATGCCGAAAGCCGCATCCTGGAAGGCGCATTTCTTGTCCGCCGCGGTGTGCGGCGCGTGGTCCGTCGCGACGATATCAATAACGGCATCATTCAGGCCGCGCAGCAGCGCGAGGGTATCCGCTTTCGTTCTTAAAGGCGGGTTGACCTTGGCCAGCGTGCCGTATTTTTTAACGTCTTCATCGGTCAGGGTGAGATGGTGGGGCGTGACCTCGGCGGTAACGTGAATGCCTTCTTCCTTAGCAGAACGTATCAAATCTACCGAGGTAGCGGTGCTGACGTGGGCGATATGTATGTGCCCGCCGGTCTCTCTAGCCAGGTCGATATCCCGTTTGACCATCAATTCTTCGGCTGAGGCGGGCATGCCGCGTAGTCCCATTTCCAGGGAGACGGCCCCTTCATTTATCTGACCGCCCTGTGTCATGAACGTATTCTCGCAATGGTCGATAATCGGGCGGTTGAAATGCTGGCTGTATTCCAGCGCTTTGCGCATGATTTCGTTATTCGATACCGGCGAGCCGTCATCGCTGAAACCGACGGCGCCGCCCTTCATCTCCAGCTCGCTTAAATCGGCCAGTTCTTCACCTTTGCGGCCGACCGTAACGCAGCCGATAGGCCAAACGCGCACACAACCTTCGCGCGCCGCCACGGTCCTGACGTAATTTAGTGTCTCGCTATTGTCCATCGGCGGGTTGGTGTTAGGCATCGCGCAAAGGGTGGAAAAGCCGCCCCGCGCCGCCGCTTTCGTCCCGGTAGCGATGGTTTCCCGGTCTTCATAGCCGGGTTGGCGCAGGTGGCAGTGCATATCGATAAAGCCGGGGCAGACGATAAGCCCGTCCGCGTCCATGACCGCGTAGTCTTCTTCCGGTGGTGTTTCCGTCCCCAGCCAGATAATTTTGCCATCTTTAATTAGCAGGCTGGCGGTCATATCGATTTCCTGTGATGGGTCGATGACTCGCCCGCCCCTGATAAGTAATGAATCGGCCATGATTAGCGGTGTCCTCCCGTAAAGTGGCTTGGTTTAAAGCCGTAGGCCTGCGCCTGCTCTTCGGAGTTAAAGACAATCAGGTGCTCCGGCTTGATATCTCTGGCCCAGTGGCTGTCTGCGCTATGATATTTCTTGCCTTCGATACCGTGGTCATAGCCTTCGGTGCTGGCGATGAATTTCGGCTCGAAGCCGTGCTCGCAATAGACGCAGCGCAACGTGAGCGGTTCGGTTTTCACGATTTTGTATTCCGGTTTCAGGTATTTTGTCTCCGTCGCCTGGATGGATACGCATCGTGGGTTTGGACAGGTCGGGATGGGCTCCTGTACATACGCTGGATATTTTGGTAATTCCGGTGATTCTACTTGCGGTATAACCGGCTCCTTGGCTCCCAGCAGGGCGGCGAGTAAAGCCATCCTGACCGGCACGCCGCGGGCGGCCTGCTTGAAATACATGCTCCGCTCGTCCGCGTCCACATCCACTGCCAGCTCATCGACCCGGGGCAGCGGATGCATGACCATCGTCTTGCGGAAGGCTTTGGCTTCAAGGAGTTTTTTATCTACCACCGGGTATTTGGCTTTCAGGTCTTCACCGTTTTCTTTTTCGGTAAATCTTTCTTTCTGCGGCCGGGTAACATAAAGGGCATCCACGCCGCCCTTAAGCTCCACCTGGACGCTGAAGTCCGGCATCATGGCCAGCTGATGCGGGCTGTTGGGCGTTGTGTATATGGCATCTACGGGAACAAGGGTCTCATTGCTGCTTTTGATCTTGTCATCGAGGTTTTTGACCTCACCGCCGTATTCCGTAACCAGTTTATCGATGACGTGCTGCGGTACGCTGAGCCCCGGGCTCGGACAGAAAAGAATGTCCGCCCCGAACCGTGCCAGCGCGAAAATGAGGGAGTGAGTGGTGCGCCCGTATTTCAAATCGCCCCAGAGGGCTATCTTGAGACCTTTAATGGTCTGTCGTTCTTTCATGATGGTATAGAGGTCGAGGAGAGTTTGAGTGGGATGCTGGTGACCACCGTCCCCAGCGTTAATGACCGGTATGCCCGCGTAATCCGTCACAACTTTGGCCGCCCCCTCCCAGGGATGGCGGATAACCGCGATATCGGCGTAGCTGCCGATAATTTTAGCCATATCCGCGATGCTTTCCCCTTTGGCCAAAGAACTGGCGCCGACATCGGAAGCGGTAATCACGCTGCCGCCGAGCCGGTGCATGGCGGCTTCGAAGGAAAGTCGCGTGCGGGTACTGGGTTCGAAAAAGAGGCTGGCCATGATTTTACCGCGGCAAACGCCATTTTGCTCCGCCATGTTACGGGACATATCATCGGCGAGCGAGAAAAGCGATATTATCTCGCCGTTGGAGAGGTCGTCTATTGTCACTAGACTTCTATTCGCCAGTGTCATCGAAGCTCCTCCTCACGCAATTTCACCTTGACTCCAACTTTGCCGGTTGACTGCCGGTTTCTCTATCATCCGTTGCGCTTACTAAGGCTACCTCGTCGCGGCCGTCGGTCTCCGTTAAGCGCACCTGGATATCTTCATGACGTGCGCTGGGGATGTTTTTGCCGACATAGTCCGGGCGTATGGGCATTTCCCGGTGGCCTCGATCGATGAGGACCGCGAGTTGAATGGAATTCGGCCGGCCCAAGTCGATGAGTGCGTCCATGGCGGCGCGGACGCTACGGCCAGTAAAAATAACGTCATCTACCAGTACGACGGACTTGCCGTTGATATCTGAAGGAATGTCCGTTCGCTGTATCGTTTTGCGGGCTTCCGAAGGGTCGAGATCGTCCCGGTAAGAAGAGAAATCCAGTGCCCCGACCGTTAATTTTGAATTTTCATACTGCTCGATATTTTCGGCCAGGCGCTTGGCTATCGGGACGCCGCGCGTGCGCACGCCTACGAGGAGTAAGTGCTCGGTGGTCTTGTTTCGCTCAATAATTTCGTGAGCTATGCGGGCAAGCGTACGCCTGATATCTTCGGCGGTCATTAATATTTTTTCGGGCATAAAAAAGCCTCTTGCTTCAGGCGGCAAGAGGATTCAGGTATGCGGGTATTCCTTTGATTCCCCTTGCCAGCCTCTCCGGACTGGTTTAAAGGTTCGGTTAAAAACTCCTTAATACTTACTGGAATTATTATAGCAGGAAGAAACATAAAAAAACAACCTTGAAAAATGTGAATTCACTAAACACGAATAAGGTTTATCAATTTGTAATGAATCTGTAACGAAACCGTAACGATACCATAACATTTTTCAAATAATTCGGTGTTATTTATTTAAATGAGAAGGTCTATTTTTGACCCCGGAAAAACACGAACCTTTAAAGTAATTTATAGAACAAATGTTTGAAAGTGATGATACTTAAGTCATATATTAAAGATGATACTTAAGTCATATATTAAATCAGTGAGCACACTTATTATCAATATGAGGGAAATTATTTATTTTATAAGTAATAAAAGCTTTGAATAGGTGATTACACTAAAAAAATAAGGGGTGGCACCATTGTGTGACTGCGGGAGTACTATATACTCGTATTGACGTGACATAACTCCACATTCGTTGCCGCCCTTAGAAGGGGAAGGACATGGCGGGAATACAAACAAAACAGCGGCTACCAAATATCAAGCTGGTGCTTGAAAGGTTCGGCGGCAACCCAATCGTAAAACCTCGTCCGGAATATTCATGGGAATCTAAAGCAGTCTTTAACCCGGCGGCGCTTTATGAAGGCGGTAAAGTACATATCCTTTACCGGGCGCTTGGAGATAGTGATGTTTCTACGCTGGGGTACGCCTCAAGCTTAGACGGGTTCCGCATCCAGGAGCGTTTACCTTACCCGGTTTACGTACCGCGGGAATCTTTTGAAGGGGTAAGTCCGGTCGTTTCCCGCCAGCCCGGCCTGCCCGGCCTTTACACTTCCGGCGGCGGGGAGATGGGCGGCTGTGAAGACCCGCGCCTCACCAGGATCGATGATAAAATCTATTTAATATACGTCGCATATGACGGCCGCAGCCAACCGAGAGTCGCTTTAAGCTCCATCGATTACAATGATTTTCTGAATAAAAAATGGAATTGGAAAAAACCCGTTCTCATTTCACCTCCTGACGTCGTAGATAAAAATGCCTGTCTGCTGCCGGAAAAAATTAATGGCAAATATGTAATATTTCACCGCATTTTTCCCAATATCCTGATCGACTTCGTAGACGACCTCGATTTTGACGGTAAGACAAGATGGCTGACCGGACAATACGAAATACCGGTCAGGGCCTTAAGCTCGGACTGGGACAGCCGGAAGGTCGGCTGCGGCCCGCCGCCGTTGCGGACGAAATACGGCTGGCTTCTTATCTACCAGGCGGTCGGCAACCACGGTGACTACCGTTATAAAATAGGCGCCATGCTGCTGGATATCAATGACCCCACCAAGGTATTGGCCAGGAGCAAAAGCCCCATCCTGGAACCGGATGTCTGGTATGAAAATGAAGGGTGGAAAGCCGGCGTCGTCTATCCCTGCGGCGCCGCCATCATTAATGACCGGTTGTTTGTCTATTACGGCGGCGCGGACACGTATGTAGCCGTCGCCTCGGTTAAGCTGAATGGTTTCCTGGAACAGCTTACTACCAACCATAAAGAGACCGCCAGCAAAGGTGCGGCTGTACAGCCCCCAGAAGAAGAAGCGCCGGAGCAGATATATGGTCAGTGTCTTAGATGTAAGAAACTGACGAAAATTAAGAACGCGAAAAAGACCATTCTTAAAAACAAGGTTCAAATGGTAAAGGGTGTTTGCACTATCTGTGGCGCCACAGTTTGCCGGTTTATTGGAGCAACACCTGTCGAAAAACCAAAATCAAAGAGGAAAACAAAAACAATCAAAAAGAAGACGAAAGGGTCCAAGTAATGATTATCTTCAAAAGGTCTGATGAAAATCCGGTTCTTTTACCGAACCCTGATAACAACTGGGAAGGGGAAGCTACATTCAACGGCTGCTCCGTCATCCATAAAGGGAAGGTCATGCTTTTATACCGGGCGGAATCCCTTTCGCTTACTGAAGGGGCGGGAAAACGAACGACTTCATCCATCGGCTGCGCCGAAAGCAAAGACGGCGTTCATTTTCAGAACCGCCATCAACTTATCAGGCCTGAAAATGAATGGGAAAAATTCGGCTGCGAAGACCCGCGTGTGACCAAACTGGACGATAAATACTATATTTTCTATACCGCATTATCCAGATACCCGTTTCAGGCCGACGGCATCAAAGTCGGCATGGCTGTCACCAGGGATTTTAAAAAAATTGAAGAAAAACGCCCGGTCACCACTTTTAATGCTAAGGCTATGGCACTTTTCCCGGAAAGAATTAACGGCAAAATTACCGCCGTGCTGGCCGCCAATACAGACAGGCCTCCGACGAGAATTGCGGTTGCTTACTTCGACGATGAGACGCAAATTTGGTCGGAAAAATTCTGGTCGAAATGGTATGAAACGCTGAATACTCATGCCGTTCCGCTGGAGCGTTCACCCCAGGACCAGATAGAAGTCGGTGCCCCGCCGATAAAAACAAAATACGGCTGGCTGCTTATTTACAGCCATATTCAGAATTACTATGCGCCGCCAGCGATATTCGGTATCGAAGCCGCTCTCCTGGACCTTAAAAACCCGACTGAAGTCCTCGGCCGCACCAAAAAGCCTCTCCTTATCCCCCGGGAACAATACGAAAGGTATGGGCGTGTCCCCAATATCGTTTTTCCCACCGGGGCTTACATTAAAGGCAAAGAATTGCGTCTCTACTATGGCGCGGCAGACACAACCACTGCCCTGGCTTCCATCGAACTGGAGCCGCTGTTACGCGAAATCCTGGGAATAGAAGTCAACGCCGTAAAATTGAAGCGGTTCTTCGATAATCCGATCATAACGCCGAATCCACAGAATCCCTGGGAGGCCCAGGCAACTTTTAATCCTGCCGCCATTTATGAAAAAGGAAGAGTACATATTGTTTACCGGGCAATGTCCAATGACAATACCTCGGTCATGGGATATGCCTCCAGTGCCGACGGGACACGCATTACGGAGCGCCTCCCCAACCCGATATACGTGCCGCGCAAAGACTTCGAAGCAAAACACGTGCCCGGCGGTAATTCCGGCTGTGAAGACCCGCGTATCACCAGGATTGACGATATGTTATATATGTGCTATACCGCCTATAACGGTACCGATTTACCCCGCGTTGCGCTTTCCCACATAACGCTGGAAGACTTCTTAAATAAAAACTGGAATTGGGCCGAACCGGTATTGATTTCTCCCCCGGGCATGGACGATAAAGATGCCGCGATATTCCCCCGGAAAATTAAAGGCAAGTACGTAATTTTGCACCGCCTCGGCGGAAGTATCTGGATTGATTTTGTCGATGACCTGAACTTTGACGGAAACCGGTGGATTTACGGGCAGGTGCTCATGGAACCCACCGCCATGCCGCGCGTTCATAAAAAAATCGGCATTGCCGGCCCGCCGATAGAAACACCATACGGCTGGCTTTTGCTCTGCCACGGCGTTACCGTCAAGGGTAACATTTATGATGTTAAAGCAGCTTTATTGGATTTGAACGACCCCCTGGCCGTCATCGGCCGGACGTATTCCACGGTAATGGAACCGGAAACCGATTATGAAAAGAACGGCATCGTTAATAATGTGGTCTTTTCCTGCGGGGCGGTAGTGATAGGGGATACACTCTATTTCTATTACGGAGGCGGGGACAAAGTGATAGGCGTAGCTACCGTATCCATGATCGAGTTGTTGGAAAAACTTCGGCCGTAACTAAGAGACAGTTTTTTCTAAGTGTATCATGGTTATCCGGTCGTCAAAACGCTCGGATTCTATATCTTTATACCCTAGTTTGTGGTAAAGGTATAAGTTGCGTTCACTCCGATAGCCGGTGCCCAGCGCAAACTTTTTGACCTGCGGGAATTCTTTTTCAATAGCTTTCATCAGTCTTGTGCCGATGCCCTGGTTTTGAAAATCCGGGTGCACCATCAGCCTTGCGATATACACAAAATCTCTATTTAGTTGTCCCCTGACGGAGCCGATAATGACTCCTCTTAAAACAGCCTTGAGAACGATATAATTTTTAAAGTCATCGAGGACTTCCGGCAGCGTCTGTGTTAAAGGGGGAATATTATAATCGTTGTAAATCTCGGATTCGCTAATGTAAGCCAGTTTCTGGAGCTTCAAAATTTCTTCGGCGTCTTTAGCTGAGGCTTTGGTGATGGTTATTTTCTTATTATTCATCGATAAAATCATAACCCATATATGTAAATTACGCTAATGTTGCGCTCACATGCCGGAATCCTTTATAATTTCCTGTGGCGCAGGGGTGTAGCTCAGCTGGTAGAGCAGCGGTCTCCAAAACCGCCGGTCGTGGGTTCGAGTCCTGCCACCCCTGCCATTTTTCCCTTATTACCAACTACTCACACTCTTCCTTACCCCCACACCAATTTGAACTTTTTCTGCTCGTAATTATAATATTAAAGGTAATTTTGTTTTCAGGAGATTACTGCCATGTGGGAGAAAAACCGTCATCACAGCGGGCCCGTCTCAAAAGATAAAGAGGATTTCAGTAAATATTGCCGGGACGTCAAGGATTTTCCCAAGCCGGGTATTGTTTTCAGAGATATCACCGGGCTTCTTAAGAACGGGCCTGTTTTCAAGCGCGCTATTGATAGAATTGCCGGGCATTACAGCCTGCAAAAAGTTGATACCGTTGTTTGCATCGAGGCAAGAGGCTTTCTGCTGGGGGCAGCGTTAGCTTACCAGATGGGTTGCGGCCTGGTGCCGGTAAGAAAAAAGGGTAAACTCCCCTGGAAAGTTTACCGGAAATCTTATGCCCTGGAGTATGGCGAGGACCACCTGGAAATTCACCAGGACGGTATAGAGCCGGGGAAAAACGTTCTCATCGTGGATGATGTGATTGCCACCGGCGGGACCATCGGGGCAGTCGCCGAGCTCATCCGGGAGATGAAGGGGAACATCGTCGGGGCAGCGTTTCTGATTGAATTGACCGACCTTAACGGCAAAGAAAAAATCAAAGATATCCCCATTTTCTCGTTAATCAAGTATTAATTTCGAACATAGTAATACGGCTTGACTCATTTTCTTAAAAGCTAGATAATATTAAACGGCGCGTTTATTTCCGTTCCATAATGCCGCGCCGGCCTTCCCCGGAAGGATTTGCCGAGGTGGTGGAATCTGGTAGACACGCCATCTTGAGGGGGTGGTGGGCGAAAGCCCGTCGGAGTTCAAATCTCCGCCTCGGCACCACCTTTCATTTCTATTCCATCTTGGTTAATTCCCCGTTGTTAATGTTGAATGAATTCGTTTAGTCCTTTATAATCAAGGTTAACATGGCTGAACAGGCAAGACTAATCGATATCTATATTATGGGTAAGCATTACCGGGTACCGGAAGGACTTACCATCCTTACGGCGCTGGAATACAGCGGCTACCGCATGATACGCGGCTGCGGCTGCCGGGCCGGTTTCTGCGGCGCCTGTGCCACCGTGTATAACTTTCAGAATGACCCCAAGTTAAGGTTCGACCTTGCCTGCCAGAAGACCGTCGAACCGGAAATGTGCCTGGTCCAGATACCTTTCTTCCCGGCCCTCAAAGCCACCTATAACCTGGAAAAAATCAAGGCTGAGGGCGAAAAAATAAAGGCACTTTATCCGGATATCGTCAAATGTTACGGCTGCAATACCTGTACCAAGACCTGTCCGCAGGAACTCGAAGTAATGTGGTTTATGACCGACGCCCTGCGCGGGGACATCCCGGCGGTGGCGGACAAGTCTTTCGACTGCGTTATGTGCGGGCTCTGCGCGGCACGCTGCCCGCAGGGGTTGGTGCCTTATTATGTCGGTCTGTTGTGCCGCCGGATATACGGCCGCCACCTGGCCCCGGTTTCCAAACACCTCGATGAAAGAATCGCGGAAATAACTTCTGGCAAATTCGAAGTTGCCCTGCAGGAGATGAAAAAAGCCGGCGAAAAAGAACTCCGCAAGAGATATGCCGAACGTGAAATGGAGCCTGCCCTTGAGCAGATCCGGGAACTAGAGTAACTGCCGATGTATCCTACCTATCTGGAAGAAAACATCTATATCGTTGAAGATACCCGCGTGCGCCGTCTTATCGAAAACGTTCCGCGCCTCCAGGAACTTGACAAAATAGAGCTGCTCCGCAAGTACCACCCGGACTTTATCAGCTCAAGCATGCGTAAATTGCAGGTCGGCGTAAACAAAGGCGACCCTACCCCCGCGGAACTGGCTGACTTGCTTGAGGGTAACAGCCGTATCGACCCAGCTAAAATTGACCCTTCCAGCCCTGATTACAATGTTGATATCCTCGTCATAGGGTGCGGCGGGGCGGGGGCTTCCGCGGCGTTGCTGGCCCATGAATTCGGAGCGGCCGTCCTTATTACGACAAAACTCCGCCTCGGAGATGCCAATACGGTCGGCGCCCAGGCCGGTACGCAGGCAGCTGACAGGCCGGAAGACTCGCCGGTCCATCATTACCTGGACACGATGGGCGGCGGGCACTTTGAAAATATCCCGGAATTGGTAGAGGCCCTTGTTAAAGACGCGCCGGATGCTATCCGCTGGCTGGAAAAGTTGGGGGTAAACTGGGACAAAAATCCGGACGGCAGCATGCATGAGCTTTCCGGCGGCGGTACCTCGAAGCGGCGTCTCCATTCCGCGCGTGATTATACCGGACTGGAAGAAATGCGCGTGCTGCGCGATGAAATAAAAAATAAAAAAATAAATTACCTGGAATTTACCGCGGCTGTCGAATTGATTCTCGATGATAAAGGGCAAATCGCTGGGGCCGTACTCATCAATATGGAAACACATCAACTGTTTGTTGCCAGAGCTAAAGCGGTAATTTTAGCTACCGGCGGCATCGGGAGATTGCACATACAGGGATTCCCTACTACCAATCATTACGGCGCCACGGCGGACGGCCTTATTTTAGCTTACCGGGCCGGAGCGCAACTGATTTTTATCGATACAATGCAGTATCATCCCACCGGCGCTGTTTTTCCGCTTCCTATTTTAGGCCAGCTCGTCACGGAAAAAGTCCGGACGCTGGGTGCCCAGCTTGTTAACAACATCGGCGAGCAATTTATCATGCCGTTGGAGCCGCGTGATGTCGTGACCTCGGCGATTATCCGGGAATGTCGGGAGCGCGGCCTGGGGCTTAAAACGCCCAACGGTGAGTACGGCGTCTGGCTGGACTCTCCTATGATAGATATCATCCGCGGCGAAGGGACGGTTGCCCGCGAGCTCCCCGCCATGGTTCGGCAATACAAACGCTTCGGTATCGATATTTCCCGCCAGCCTATTCTGGTTTATCCTACCCTGCATTATCAAAACGGCGGTATCAAAATCGATACCGAGGGTGCTACCAACGTACCGGGGCTCTTTGCTGCCGGGGAATGCAGCGGCGGCGTGCATGGTCGGAACCGCTTAATCGGCAATTCGACCCTTGAGCTGTTCGTCTTCGGCCGGAGGGCCGGTAAAGCAGCCGCCCGTTATGCAAAAGAAGTTAAAAGAGGCATTCCGACATTAGAGCATGTCCGCCGCTGGCAGCATGAACTGGAAAAAGCCGGACTGGCGGATAAACGTCCCATTTCCCCCCAATTGCTCCCCGATTATGCCCGCCGGACTAAAGGATACACCAGCAATATTTTTTAGTCGCTCGGTTTTATTTGAAGGGTAAATGATATGCCGCTGCCGGTTCAAAGAAATATTAAAGAAATAGAAGCAATTTTAAACGAAGTCTTAAACACCCTGTGTCCTCCGGTAGGCAGGTGCCGCCTGCTTTCCAGCGGTTTCGGCACCGCACATGCGTTGAATATAGCTGAACAGATAAGCGGGCATAAAGAATGCCTTGGGTGCGGCAACTGCGTGGACATATGCCCGATGCTTTCCCGGGAGCCCTCCCGCCGTGATAAGTCAGGGCAGCGAACTTCTATGGCGCTGGAAAGCACCGTCGGCGAGGACTGCGACCTTTGCGACGCCTGCATCCTCGTTTGCCCGCAAGTGGATACAACAATTAAAAATTATGTCGTTAATCACCGCATGGTGGAAACATTAGCACACCTCGATGAAAAAATCGGGGATGAAAACGAACCGGACCTGGATTTGTTTATTGAAGAAGCAATGGGCGAATAAACATGGATTTTGAACTACCTGAAGAACTGAAGATGATACAGAGCCTCGCCAGAGACTTTGTAGAAAGCAACATTAAACCGCTGGAAAGGGAAATCCTCGGTAAAGCGGCGGACCTGTCTGATGCCCGGGCTTATCTGCCGGCGGAAAAAGAAGAAGAACTCGCTAAACAGATTAAGGATATGGGGTTATGGGGTATCGGCGTGCCGGAAGAGTTGGGTGGGGCGGGTCTGAATACTCTGGGAGTCTGCCTCGTAGAAGAAGAACTGGCAACGACCGTGGTGCCGTTCCGTTTCGGGGATGTCACCCCCATCCTTTTCGACTGCAATAAGGAGCAGCGGGAAAAGTATTTTCAACCGGCTTTGAACTATGAAAAACGTCCTTACTTTGCATTGATGGAAAACGGTAACGATGACCCTTCTCTAATGCAAACAAAAGCGGAAAAAGCCGACGGTTCTTATATCTTAAACGGTAAAAAATTGTCTCTTTCCCGCACCGCCAAAGACTATTTTGGGGTTGTTTTTGCCAGAACAGAAAAAGGCATTTCCTGTTTCCTGGTTGATAAAGATACCACGGGATTTAGCGTTGAAGGAAATACTGAACGTACCGGCTGGCTTTCCCGCGTAAGAGAACCGCTTTTACTCTCCCTTGAAAACTGCCAAGTAAGTGTAGAAAACTTGCTCGGCGAAGCAGGCAAAGCTTTTAATCTTGGAGCCAAGTGGCTGCCGCAGCGGCGAATTGTCAGGAGCGCCCGGTCGGTTGGAACGGCGCGGCGTCTGCTCGAAGAAGCGGCTTCGCAGGCGCAATCAGCCTCCGCCTTTGGACAGCTGGCTCATAAACGAACAAGCGTTCGTGCGGCTTTAGCGGAAATGGCGGCCGGTATTCACGCGTCACGCCTCATGGTCTATGAAGCTGCCTGTTCGGCGGATGCCGGAAAAGCGATACACCGGCAGGCGGCGGTGGTAAAATTACACGCAGCCCGGATGTTGCAGCGCGCGGCAGATATGACGTCCCACATTTTTAACGGGCCTTCCGGCGCAGGCCAATCCCTGGAAAAACTTTGCCGCCATACCCTTGAAACCAGAATACAGGAATTGACCCTGGAAAAACAAAGAAACGTTATTGCCGCGGATATTTTAAAAGGCCTTAAGATGTAACCGGCCCTTCGGGTAACCGGAGGGTGGAGATAGGAAAAACCGCATGAACGAATATGATTATATCGTCATCGGGAGCGGTATCGGTGGGCTTTATGCGGCCCTCATCGCCCGCGAACACGGCAGTGTGCTTGTGATTACCAAAGGCAATATCGATGACTGCAATACCAGGTATGCTCAGGGCGGCATCGCGGCGGCTATCGGTAAAAACGATTCGCCGGAATTACATATCAAGGATACTCTCGTTGCCGGCGCCGGATTGTGTGATGAGGAAGCGGTAAATATCCTGGTGCGGGAAGCCCCGGCGCGCATCGCCGACCTTGTGGAATACCGCGTGCCTTTTGATACGCTGGAGGGTGAAATCGCTTTAACTTTGGAAGCCGCCCACAGCGTGCCGCGTGTCTTGCATGCCGGTGGCGATGCTACCGGCGAACATATTGAAACATCCTTAAGCCGGCAGGTGCGGTCCCGCGGTATTCAGGTCCTGGAAAATTTCCTGGTAACCGATATCCTGGTGCAAAAAGGGAAAGTCGAAGGCATCCGGGCGCTGGACTGCCGCACCGATACCAGTGAAGAGTTTACGTGCCACAATCTTATTCTGGCTACCGGCGGTGCCGGACAATTGTTTAAATATAATACCAACCCCAATATCACTACCGGTGACGGCGTGGCGCTGGCCTTTAACGCCGGGGCAGAGATAGCAGATATGGAGTTTTTCCAGTTCCACCCCACTGCCCTGCGCATGCCCGGCGTGACTCCTTTTTTAATTTCGGAGGCGGTAAGAGGGGAGGGTGGGATTCTTCGCAATGAGGTGGGCTACCGTTTTATGCCGGACTATCATGAAAAAGCCGAACTTGCGCCGCGGGACATTGTGGCGCGGAGCATCCTGGCGGAAATGAAAAAGACCAAATCGAACAGGGTATTCCTGGATGTAACAGAATTGCGGCCGAACCTTATTACCGCTCGTTTCCCTCACATCTACCGTTTTTGCCTGGATAGAGGGCTGGATATTACCAAAAACCAGATACCTGTTGCTCCGGCCGCCCATTATATGATCGGCGGTGTCAGGACGAATACGTGGGGGGAAACTAATGTTTCCGGTCTCTTTGCAGCCGGAGAAGTAGCTTGCACCGGCGTTCATGGCGCCAACCGGCTGGCCTCCAATTCCCTCCTGGAAGCGATTGTTTTCAGTAAGAGGATTATCGAAAGGACCGTGACCAAAAAAAGCAGCAGAACGAAAGATAAAGTCACGAAGACGCCGAGTGCCGGGGATTTACACACCACTTTAAGCCAACGTCCTGCTCCCAAAATTGTCCCGCCGCCAAGCCTTGCTGTTTTACAGCAGCTGCACTGGGATAAAGCCGGCATCATCCGGGACAAAGATGGGTTGAACCAGGCGGCGGGTGTACTGGCAGCCTGGCAGAATACCCTTCCCGGGCCGGTTGACCAGCCTTCTCACGAGTTAAGCAATCTGATACTTGCGGGCCGTTTGTTAACCGAGGCCGCCCTCATCCGCGAGGAAAGCCGCGGCGCCCATTTCCGGTCGGACTTTCCGCAGACCTCACCGAAATGGCAGTGCCATATCATCTGGCGGAAATAAAAACAAGCAAAAGCCTGTGAATAAGGAATAGCATCTATTGATTTCGTATGTGCTATCAGATATAATCACTTTGTCCGTAACAGGAGTAACAGGCAGTTGTTTAGCATTGTTGAAGAAAGAATAATAAATCCCGGCGGTATCCAGGGCACTACCACGCCCGGGAGGGCTCTTTATGTCTCCGGGGTTGAATGCTTTTAACATGAAAGTGTAACGGAAAAATACCATAAAGGCCCGGGGAAAATCCCGGGTCTTTTTATTTATGGGATAAAAATTTGTTAACAATTGGGAGCGTATAATGAAGGTTGACATTTTCTATTGCGCCGCGTGAGACTTTAAACCTCAAGCCGCTGGTCTGGCGGCGGAGATAAATAAGACTGTAAAAGCAAATATCCGGCTTATCCCAGGCTCAAACGGCATTTTTGATGTTACGGTTGATGGTAAACTTTTATTTTCCCGTGATGAAACCGGGCGTTTCCCAGAACCGGGAGAGATTGCCGCAAAGCTTAAGCAGGAAGCGGGCTGATTTGAAAATGATGCGGCTTATGCATTATAAATATATAAGTAGCCCCAAATATATCGCTCTATCATATTACGCTCTTCCTAAATGGGACAGGCAAGACTAGAGTTGGGGTCGATAAAATAACTGATGAAGGGATACAGCCTTGGCTAAGAAAGACAAAGAAAAACAACCCCGTGAAATGACAAGGCGGCAGCTGTCTCATCATAAACGGCAGCTGCGCCGCCAGAAAATTATATTATTCGGTGGTATTGCCGTTCTCATTGCCGTGGTACTGCTGGTTATGGCCGGATGGTACTTCGGCGATTACGCTCCTTTCCATACGACAATCGTACAGGTTTACGAAAGTAAAATTTCCGAGCAGGATTTCATCAGTACCCTGGAATATTATGGCCAGATGTACGCCATGTACGGGCAGAGTTTCGATATATCGGCGCAGGCTGATTACGTCATGAGTTCCATGGTGCAGGATGAGCTGATAAGGAGAGGGGCGGAACAACTAGGCTTTACTGTGACCAACCAGGAAATTAACAATTCAATCGGTTCGAACACCACTAAATTGAACAATGGCCAAAAAGCCATCATCACGGCGTCACTGTTAAGCCAAAAACTGGAAACCAATTATTTCGGGAAACAAATCGGCGATTCGGGAAACCAGGTAATGATGAATGCCATGATGGTTGAAAGCGCGGACATCGTACCGCAGATACGTGATAAATTACTTAGCGGAGATAATTTTACGCTCTTGGCCCCCCAGTACGCCCTCAATTCGGCTTCGATAAGTAACAACGGCACCTTCCCTTGGCACCCTTCCGCCGTTCTTTCCGATGACCTCGGTACATCTATACCGGTTGATTGGGCCTTTAGCGATAATGTTACCAAAGGCGATATCAGCCCTGCCTTAACTGATAATGTTACGAGTAAAGAAGTCGGTTACTGGCTCATAAAAGTGACGAGCAGGTCAAACTCGGAGAATATTAGCTCCGAAAATATCACCGGCCAGGCCCTGCTTGTATCGAGTGAGGCCCAGGCAAAATATGTTAAAACTTTGTTGGAATCTACGGATAATATCTCAAGCATCGTTGACCAGTACGACCAATACAGCAATACCAAGACTACCCATGGGGATTTGGGAACGATATTAGCGTCGGATAATATCAGTGATGCTTTCAACGGTTATGCATTCAGCGCAAATGCGACCATCGGGTCGTGGAGTGATCCTATAAAAGACACATACAACTGGACGACCGGCGGGGCCTGGATCGTCCAGATAGTCGATAAGGCGGGTGATAGGCCGTATTCTTCCGACGATAAAACTTCACTTGTGAGCAAAGCTTATAACGCGTGGGCTAACGGGTTATGGGCAAATGCCGCGACGGATATCAAATATGAATTCTCCGACGCCCAAAAACAATTTGCTATCGATGAAGCTAATAAATATATATCCAAAGTGACAGGTAACACAGGTCAATAACATGGTAAAAAAGAGTGTCGGCGTCGGTCTACTGGGTTTGGGAGTCGTATCCGGCCAGGTGGCAAAAGTCCTCACGGACAAAGCTGCGCAGCTGGCGGAAAAAGCCGGCTGCCCGGTAGTTTTGCGCAAAGTTAAAGTGCTGCCCGTGGACATGGCCCGGCCGCAGGCAAAGGCGATGCCGACCGGCATGCTCACTACTGGTGAAGGTGACTTTTTTGACGCGCCAGACATTGATATCATCGTTGAAGCTATCGGCGGGGAATACCCGGCCACGGACTATATCCGGAAAGCGCTTTCTTCCGGTCGCCATGTCGTTACCTCCAATAAAGAGGTTATTGCCAAGCACGGCGTCGAGCTTTTAAGCCTGGCACAGCAGCACGGCGTCAGCTTGCAGTATGAGGCCAGCGCGGGCGCCGGTTTCCCGCTCATCGCGCCTTTCAAACATGACCTTATAGCCAACAAGATAACCGGCATCTTCGCTATCATTAATGGTACGACCAACTATATCTTAACGCGCATGGCCCATGAAGGCGCCGATTTTGCCACCGTCTTGAAACAGGCGCAGGAATTAGGATATGCGGAAGCTAACCCCTCCAACGACATCGAAGGCATTGATTCCAAATATAAACTCGCTATCATGGCCACACTTGGTTTCCAGACCAATGTTAAGCCGGACGACATTTATACGGAAGGTATTACGCGGCTCTCCCCGCATGATTTCCGTTATGCGCAGGAACTGGGTTTTACTATTAAGCTGTTGGCTATCGGTAAGCTGCATGAAAACGCCGTTGAAGTGCGCGTCCATCCCGTGTTCATTCCGGAAGAGTCGATTCTCGCCGATGTGGATAGTGTTTATAACGCCGTGCAGGTGGAAGGCGACCTCATGGGCAGGGTAATGTTCATGGGGCAGGGGGCAGGTGCCCTGGCGACCAGCAGTTCCGTGGTTGCGGATATCGTTTGCTGCGCCCGTAAATTGGTTCTTGGTGTCGGCAGCATCTCGGTATGGAAAGAGGACAAGACGAGGACCATCAGGTCCATTGATGAGATAGTAACCCAATACTATATCAGACTGGCGGCTAAAGACCAGCCCGGCGTGCTGGCGGCTATCGCTACGGTTTTCGGCCATAACAAGATAAGTATTTCCTCCGCCATCCAGCCGGAAGTCGATGAAAAAACCAAGACTGCAGAAATCGTGATTATGACGCATCCATCCAGGGAAAAGGCCATGCAAAAAGCCCTGCGGGAATTGGAAAAACTGGATGTGGTTAAAGAAATAAGTAATTTTATCCGTGTCGAGGAAATAGAAGGGGGCTAAACTTTGAAAAAGGGCGTCCTGTTAACGTATAAAAAATATCTCCCCTTGACTAAAAAGACCCCGATATTCTCTATCGGAGAAGGTGATACGCCGCTCGTAAAATGCGA
Organism: uncultured Chloroflexia bacterium; assembly: GCA_963796365.1. Lineage (GTDB taxonomy): Bacteria > Chloroflexota > Dehalococcoidia > Dehalococcoidales > RBG-16-60-22 > RBG-13-51-18. The sequence goes on along the minus strand of CAWCLJ010000004.1, from coordinate 707,726 downwards.
TAAACTGGCGAAGAAATACGGCTGTAAAGAGCTTTATTTCAAGCTCGAAGGCTGCAATCCTACCGGCTCTTTTAAAGACCGCGGCATGGTGATGGCGGTTGCCAAGGCCGTCGAGGCTGGCAGCAAGGCCATTATCTGCGCTTCTACCGGCAATACCAGCGCTTCCGCGGCCGCTTTTGCGGCTTATTGCGGGCTGGAATGCATCATCGTTATCCCGGGCGGAAAATCGCCCTCGGCAAACTGGCGCAGGCTATCGTTTACGGGGCCAAAATCGTTGCCATCGAAGGCAACTTCGATAAGGCGTTGGAAATCGTGCGCAGCTTAAGCGAAAGAACCCGGTAACGCTGGTAAATTCCGTTAATCCATACCGTATCGAAGGGCAGAAAACCGGCTCTTTTGAAATTATCGATGTCCTGGGAGATGCGCCGGACTATCATTTCCTCCCGGTCGGTAATGCCGGGAACATTACCGCCTACTGGAAGGGCTATAAAGAATATTACGACCTGGGTAAAGCCACAAAAAACCTAAGATGTATGGTTTCCAGGCGGAAGGCTCGGCGCCGATTGTCCGCGGACACGCGATTGAAAAACCGGAGACGGTAGCTACGGCGATACGCATCGGCAACCCGGCCAGCTGGAAACAGGCGATAGCCGCCCGCGATGATTCCGGCGGCATTATCGACATGGTCAGCGATGACGAAATCCTGACTGCCCAGCGCATCATGTCCTCCGAGGCCGGTGTATTTGGCGAACCGGCTTCCTGCGCGCCGCTGGCGGGCCTTATAAAGCTTACCAAACAGGGCCAGAAGTTCACCGGCAAGACCATTGTATGCATCGTGACCGGCAACGGTCTGAAAGACACGGAAACCGCGTTAAAGAAAGCCCCCAGTATTATGCAGTTGCCTGCAGATATCAAAGCGGTGGAAAAAGCGCTGGGGTGGGGGGAAATGAGTAGTTAGTAATTAGTATTTGGTAGTTGGGGGAATGGTGAAAAAAGGAATATTTCAGAAGTCTGAATTTGGGGAGGAAGAGTGAAAGGAAGAAGCAGGAATGGCACAGAGAAAACGTGTTGCATACGACCCCGAAGCGATTAAAAAAGCGGTTTTAGAAATCATTAAAGCCATCGGGGAAGACCCTAAACGTGAAGGCCTGGTAGATACGCCACGCCGCGTGGCGGAAATGTATAAAGAGATATTCCAGGGCATGGGCAAAGACCCTGCCGAAGACCTTAGCGTTGGGTTCGAACTGGGCCACCGCGAGATGGTGGTTGTCAAAGATATACCGTTTTACTCCATATGCGAGCACCACTTGCTTCCATTTTTCGGAGTGGTGCATGTAGGCTATATTCCCAGCAAAGAAGGGCGCATTGTAGGTATCTCCAAGATAGCCCGTGTTGTTGAAACTTTAGCGCGGCGGCCGCAGGTGCAGGAGCGCATGACTACCGACATTGTCGAGACAATTTATAAAACATTAAAAGCCACCGGCGCCGGTGCCGTCGTCCAGGCGGAGCATATGTGCATGATAATGCGCGGTATTAAGAAGCCCGGTAGTAATGTGATTACGTCCGCATTACGCGGCTTTTTCAGGAGCGATGGCGTTACCCGTGCGGAATTCTTCTCGTTAATTCAAGGGAGGTAATACTTATGGCTAAAAGCAGCATGGCCAGGCAATATATGGCGGAAAGAAAGTCCAATTGCGCGCAATCCGCCTTCCGGGTTTTTGCCCGGGACCTGGGTATGGATGAAGACCTCGCTTTGAGTGTTTCCCAGGGGTTCGGGGGCGGGATGGGTCATACCGGCAGCGTCTGCGGGGCCGTTACGGGTGCTTATATGGCGCTGGGACTGGCGAACAAGACCTCTAAAGATAACGCCCGCCAAAATATCGATAAGACGTATGCTCTGATGACCGAATTTAACCGTAGATTCGAAGAGCTTCACGGCTCGACGAACTGCACCCAGCTGCTCGGATATGATTTGAGTAAACCGGAAGGCATGAAAGCCGCCGCCGATGCTAAAGTATTTATCACGATGTGCCCTAATTTTGTTAATGATGCCGTAAAGATTGTTGAAGCGCTTCTGAAAAAGAAATAAACAGGGGTTAATTGTTCCTGAATTATGAAACGCACAATATGGTTGACTGCTCCACTAATTGTTCTCACCTTATTATGCGGCTGCGGCTCAAAATCGGTTCCAACAGCAGCCTTCAACGACCTTATATCAAATCCGCAGCAATATAACGGAAAAACCGTCACCGTAGACGGAATCTATGTCAGCGGCTGGGAATCGACGGTATTAGCGGAAAATATCAAGTTTACAGTTAATGACAGCGATGCATCGAAAGAGTTAAATATCCTCGGAAAACCTATCTGGTTCGCCGGGTTCATTCCGCTGGATATCCAGAATAAGTTATACCAGAACACAAGTCCCGCCGCCGGCCCGCAGCATTTCGGCAAGGTAAGAGTGACCGGGCTCTTTGAATATGGTGACAACTACGGCTACGGGAAAATTTATAAATACCGGATTACCGCTACAAAAGTTGAACTGCTGGATTGGACACCGCCGCAATAAGTACAACAAAAACAGGCTAAAGAATTTTCCCCAGCCTGTTTTTGTTAAAGGTATTATTACTTACACATCCAGGTTGGCATATTTGGCGTGGGCCTGGATAAAAGCTTTACGCGGCGGCACGTCTCCGCCCATCAGCATATCAAAGGTCTCATCGGCTTTGGCCCCATCTTCGATATTGACGGAAAGCAGCGTGCGGTTGGCGGGGTTCATCGTGGTTTCCCAGAGCTGTTCGGCCGTCATTTCGCCGAGGCCCTTGTAGCGCTGGAGTGATACCCCAGACTTGTCAGGCATTTTTTCTAAGATATCAGCCAATTTTGTCCAAGGAACATCAACTCCTATTTCCTTTTCGTTCTTTTTGATGTAATAAGTTTTTCCTTCAACATATTCTTTTACTTTAGGATATAAGTCATAACATTTTTTAAGTATAGGATCTTCGAGTATTCTTCTATTTAGTTTTTTCTGATCTGGTAATTGTATGTAATATTCATTATTGTTAGGGTCTTCGCACATTTTATATGGAATCTTGAATTCATGAAACCATTTTGCAACAATGGGCATTATGTCGCTATCCTGCTTATTAAAGTCAAGTTGAACTGAGTGGCCTTTTTTAACTAGAATTTCTCCTAATTCTTTGGTTAATCCTAGACGCTCAAGAGCAAACAAGCTTTGTTCGTAGTTTTTAAGTGAATCAAGAAGTTCAATTATTTGTTCGCCTTTTAGCTTGATTGAATTATCTTTAGAAAAAACAGTGACATTTTCAAATGCCAGTTTTGAATAAAATCTTACTAACGCCTCATCATTATATATCCATTCAGTTACTTTTCCTTTTGTAGCCCGGTATAGCGGCGGCTGGGCGATGTACAGGTTCTTGTTATTGACCATCTTGTGCATATGGCGGAAGAAGAAGGTGAGCAGCAGGGTGCGGATATGGGAACCGTCCACATCGGCATCGGACATGAGGATGACTTTATGGTAGCGCATCCTGGCGAGGTCGAAATCTTCGTCGATGCCGGCGCCGATAGCGGTGATAATGGTGCGGATTTCTTCGTTGGCCAACATCTTGTCCGCGGCGGCCTTCTCCACGTTCAGGATTTTACCGCGCAGCGGCAGGATAGCCTGGAAGCGCCGGTTCCGGCCCTGCTTGGCGGAGCCGCCGGCTGAATCACCCTCGACGAGGTAAAGCTCGCACTGCTCCGGGTCTCTTTCGGAGCAATCAGCCAGTTTGCCGGGTAAAGTGCCGGAATCAAGGCCGCTCTTGCGGATGATAAGGTCGCGGGCTTTACGGGCGGCTTCTCTGGCCCTGGCTGACATGACGCATTTCTCGATTATTTTCCTGGCATCATCGGGGTGCTCCTCAAGATAAAGGCTCAACCCTTCGTTGACGATACCTTCGGTGACGCTCTTGATTTCTATATTGCCCAGTTTGCCTTTGGTCTGCCCTTCGAACTGCGGTTCGGCGAGCTTGATGCTGACGATAGCGACCATACCTTCGCGGACATCATCGCCGGTCAGGTTGGGGTCGTCTTCCTTGAGTATCTTGGACTTGTGAGCGTAATCGTTAAGGACACGCGTCAAAGCGGAACGGAAACCGGTCACATGCGTACCGCCATCGCTGGTGTTGACACAGTTGGCAAAGCTGAAAAGGGACTCGGAGAAACCATCATTATATTGTAAAGCTATTTCTACGGTCGTGGTGCCCACGGACTTGGTGATATGGATAGGGGGAGAATGCCGAACCATGCGGTTGCGGTTAAGGTGGCGGACAAAGCCGCTGACGCCGCCCTCGAAGTAGAAAGTGCGTTCTTTTTCCGTTTCTTCTTCCAGAATCGTGAGCTCAAGGCCTTTATTAAGATAGGCAATCTCACGGAGGCGGTCAGCCAGGGTATTAAAATCGTAATTCGTCTCGGTGAAGATGGTTTTATCGGCGAGGAAGGTGATAGTCGTGCCGGTGCTATCAGATTTGCCGGTTTCTTTCAACGGGCTGGAGAGAACACCCTGTTTGAACCCGATAGTATAAATTTTGCCGTTACGCTTGACTTCAGCTTTGAACCATTCGGAAAGGGCGTTGACGGCTTTGGCGCCGATGCCATGAAGACCGCCGGTGACCTGGTACGCCCCGCCGCCGAATTTACCCCCGGCGTGGAGGGTGGTCAGAGCCGTTTCAAGAGCCGACTTGCCGGTTTTGGGATGAATTTCCACCGGGAAACCGCGCCCGTTATCGATGACTGTAGCGGCCCCATCCTTATTCAGGGTAACGGTAATCTTATCGCATGAGCCAGCCATGGCTTCATCAACGGAATTGTAGACAATTTCATACAGCAGGTGGTGCAGACCGCGCTGGTCGGTGGAGCCGATGTACATGCCGGGGCGCCGCCGGATGGCCTCGCGGCCGCCAAGCACCTGGATATCTTCGGCGGTATATTCAGCCGGTTTTGCTTTCTTTTCTATTGTTGAATCAGTCATTATAAGTCCTCTTTCACCGGGATAAAATGATGATGTTAAACGTCGGTTTTTTCAGGGAAACTGGGCGTTTGGGAGTGCTTCGGGATAAAGATTTGGTTGGCCAAAGGTTACTTTGATTCGCCATATGTTCAGCCTGTATTATTGTACCATTTTTCAGCTTTGGAGTAAAGCTAAACGGTATTCGAGAGCGCCGGTAAGTAAACGCCTAATTTCCGGGCTCACTTAACAGCACATATGTCCTAAATATTATCCTTTTGAGAGGGCCTTGTCAAATGAGAGATAATCCCTCAGTCTTTCCATTTAATAAAGCGAGACTTTCCACTCTGATTCCAGCTTGAGTTCACCCTCACTTTTTCATTTCTCTCCCGTCAAGGGAGAGATTAATAGGAAAAAGGGGGAAAGGGTGTTATCATAGGGATTTGTTTTGTAAAATCTTCGATTTTTAAGTAATCTTTTTTAACGAATATTTTTTGAGCGTGGCTGAAGCTAAAGATTCGTTTTTCGATTTATGGTAAATCGGCTTCATTATCCCCTTTATTCGACCATTCGATTTACAGAATTTTGGCCTTTATTTAAAGCCTGGAAAAAGTACTGGTATCACGGGCATCCTGCCTGTGATGGACAGGCGGGGACGCCTATCCTACCGATATTCGGTTGTTAAGGTGCTGGCAAAATCCCTCTTCATCTCCCCCGTATCGCGGTACCGGGCAGGGTCTTTTACAAAGGGAGAGACCGGCAAGGAAAGGTGATAGTGCAAGGTTATAATAGTACAAGTGTTCTAATATTGTCAAGTCGTTTTTGTCACAATTTGAAGCCGGAATGAGTATAAAGAATTATTTTAGACGGTGAATTCGAGCCTCCCCCGGCTCCACCAGAAACACAGGCGGAAAAACCTGAGACGAATCCGCCTCAGATCCTCCCTTAACAGGGAGGACGAAGCGTGCTTCTTTAAAGTAAATTTCACATCAAGACCCGCTGAATTACCACCCTTCTAAAAGGTAACGGGAGGGTGTTGGCAGGGCAGTAGAAAGGAGATGCTACTGCCTTCTTCTCACCAGGAAATAAGTTACGATAAACCCCGCCGCGAACCAACCGCCTACCATCGCGAAGGCCCGCCCCAGGTTAATGTCAAGATTGGTAAGCGTCCCGCGAGTCAGGTCGGCCATATACTGAATCGGCAGGACTTTATGTACCGCCTGCAGCCAACCGGGCAATTGGGAAGCCGGGAACATCACGGGAGAAAACAGCATGACGACAAAGACGAGTACCTGGGTTATAACATTAACCATCATCGGCTTTGGCACGGCAAAAGCCATCGCATATCCCACGAAGGTGCCGCACATTGCTATCAAGATTACCGCCGGAATTACCAGCAGGCTGATTTGCAGATGGAAGCCGAAGTGCACGGCTCCCAGCACTAACGCCAGTATCACGCCGGGCAGCATGGAGGCGAACATGTTGGTAGCGTCGGCTGCGATATGTACCATACGGGGTACCGGCAGCGACCAGATATAATCGAAAGTCCCTTCGGTACGGGCCTGTGAGACAAACTGCGGCACCATCACCAGCCCGACCGTAATAAGAATGAGTGTCGGCGCGCCGCTTGTCAGGAACATGGCGGTGACCGGCGTGATATCCGGGTAAAAATAGCTTATTCCGTAGACAAACCCGACGGCAATGCACATTTGCACTGCGAGGTTAAGCGAAAGCCATGGCCGGTTGCTTAAAAAGACCCATTTCAACATCAGGAAATAGCTTCTAAGCCACCTGGACATTAGCGGGCTCCTTTTCCGTTTTTGCCGTTACCGTTATGGCCGTTACCTTCCGGGTTTTTTACCAGCCGGACATAAACGTCTTCCAGCGTGGCCGGGCCCAGGGAAAACTCTTCCACAATTTCTTTTTCTTTCAAATCACGTGCCCACTCCATGGCTGCCGGGATGTCCACCGTGTTAATCCTCCCCAGGATGCGCCGGTTAATCGTGACCGGCTGCTGATAATACGACGGTAAGCCGGGCTGTTTGGCGTCCGGTTCCAATATCAACTCAAGTCGCATGGCGTCGCCTTCGACGGCTTTGAGGGATGCCGGGGTCCCCATGCCTTTGACGATACCCTGGTCGATTATCGCCAGGCGGTCCACCACACGTTCCGCTTCAAGGATATTATGGGTCACCAGCAGCACCGCCGCCCCGTGTTTGGCTAAATTCTGTACTTCCTGCCAGATGGCCCGCCGCCGCAGAGGGTCGACGTCATTGGTAGGTTCATCAAGGATGACCAGCCGGCCCGGCACCACCGCCGCCATGCAGAAAGCCACCAACCGACGCACGCCCCCGGATATCGTCAGCCCGAGCGTTTTCTGCCATTCGCCGAGCTCAAGCCTTTCGATAAGCTCCATCGCCCGGCGGTGGACATCGGCGCTTTTACCGCCTCTTATCCTCCCCACCAGTTCTATCGCCTGCAGGGCGGTCAGGCCGGAAATAGGCGCCTGTACCTGCGCCTGGAAAGAGCAGGCCTGCCGCGCATAGTTTGGGTCGGCGATAACATCCACGCCGGAGATGGTTATGCTGCCGGAAGTGGGCACGGTAAGACCGATAATCTGATTGACCAGCGTCGTCTTCCCCGCCCCGTTAGGCCCCAGCAGCCCGAAAACCTCACCCTCGCCTACCTCCAGGCTGATGTCATCATTGGCTTTGACCTTGCCCTTGTAGATTTTCCTGATATTTTTAACTTCCAGCAGCATCTCTTACCTTCTCTGATATTGTTCAGACGTTTTTACTTTATCTTACAATTCACACTGCCTCAACAGGCTCGCGGGCAGGTAAATACCTGTTCTTTCGGGTAGTCTTTGTTGTATTTGTTTTCTTGTGTTATACTCCAATCATAAACGAGCGTATTTTGATTCTGGACGAAAGCTACGGAAGCACCTAAAAATGGACAGCAAAATAAATGAAGCCAGGCAGATTGCCGAAAAGATAATCACTAACGTGGAAAAAGTCATGGTCGGCAAGACGGAAGCGGTCAGGCTGGCGGTCATTGCTTTGCTTAGCCAGGGGCATTTGCTTATCGAGGACGCCCCCGGCGTCGGCAAGACCATCCTCGCCCGCAGCCTTGCCAAGTCCATTAACTGCAGCTTTAAACGCATACAGTTTACGCCCGATATGCTCCCCGGCGATATTATCGGGGTGACGGTCTATAACCAGAAGATGGGCGATTTCCAGTTCCGTCCCGGCCCCATCGATGCACAGATAGTTTTAGCGGATGAAATCAACCGGGCGACGCCGAAGGTCCAGTCCGCTTTGCTAGAAGCGATGGAAGAAAAGCAGATTACGGTAGACGGCGTGACGCACAAAATGCCCTCCCCGTTCCACGTGCTGGCGACCCAGAACCCCATCGAGTACGAAGGCACTTTCCCTCTCCCCGAAGGGCAGATGGACCGCTTCCTGATGCGTATCAACATCGGTTATCCCGATGCTGAAGAAGAGGTGGCGATTATCGAACGGCAGCAGCTTGTCCATCCTATCGAGACCATCGGTCCGGTGGTGGATACCGCGGATGTGCTGATGCTCCAGAACACCGTGAAAAAAATCTTTGTCGATGCCCTGATTAAACAATATATCGTGATGCTGGTGGAAGCGACCCGCCGACACCCTTCGATTTATCTCGGCTCTTCGCCGCGCGGCTCGCTGGCGCTTTTCCGCACCGCCCAGGCCCGGGCGCTGCTCGACGGGCGGGATTACGTCCTGCCGGATGATATTAAAGCCCTCGCCGAACCCGCCCTGGCGCACCGCGCCCTGTTATCATCGGCTGACCAGTCACAGGGCAAGGACAGCCGTACCTATATTAGAGAAATAATAAATACAACACCGGTACCCGGCGCTCTCCCCGACCGTAAATAAAAGGACGGGATATCTTCCCCATCTTCATTTCCCGGAAAAAAGAAATGAAAATTCGCTGGCCTGTCATTGCTGTCCTTATTATCGCGCTGGCCCTGGCTTTAGCCGGCGGGGCGACGATGCTCTGGCGTCTTTTTATTTTCCTCATCATTCTGCTGGCGGTAAGCTATGGCTGGCTGCGCCTGCTGGCACGCCGGGTGGAAGGTCGGATTGAAAAAAGTCCGCAATTCTGCCGCGTCGGGGACTATTTTGAAGAGACATTTACGGTCGTTAATCACGGCCTTCTGCCGATGCTTTTATCCGAGGCGGAGGAAGATACCGATTTACCGGGCTATCGCAACAGGGTGAAATTCTCTTTGCCTCCCCGGGGTTCTTATACCTGGAATACCAGGGACCTGTGCCGGCGCCGCGGCCAGTACCGCACCGGCAGTCTTAAAGCCAAGATATTCGACCCCCTCGGTATTTTTTACGTGCAGCGGGAATTAACTGACCCCAGATATATCAGTATCCTGCCGGCCATCATCGACCTGCCTTATTTCCGCGTGCTGCCGCGCCGTGAGCCGGGCCTGAATACCCGCCGCTGGTTTGCCGGTGAGCCCGGGCAAAATGCTTCCCGCGTGCGCGAATACATCAACGGCGACAGCCTGCGTTTTATCCATTGGCACTCTACCGCCCATAACGGCCAATTAATGGTCATGGAGTTCGACCCTGATTTTGCACGGACTTACGTTTTCAGCGATATCTGGGTGATTCTCGATATGAACGCCGAATGTAACCTCGGTTCGGATGATGAAACCACGGCGGAATACGGTGTTACGATTGCCTCCTCTCTGGTGAAAAAGTTTCTCGACGATGATAAAAAAGTCGGATTCCTGGCATCGGGCAACCATTCATATTTGTTTACCCCGGATACCGGCGCTGACCATGAACAAAGAATAAGCCAATCCCTGTCGGCTATCGAGCCGTCCGGCGTCGTGCCGGTCAGCGCCCTGATAACATCGCAGGAAGAACGCATTGATAAGGGTTCGGCGGTCATCGTCATTAGCGCCGCCGGTATTCCAACGCTGGCGGTACCTCTGCGCCGCTTGATTAACCGCGGCGTGGCGGTTACCGCCGTCCTGCTCGATGCCGCCAGCTTCGGGGGAAAAATCGCGGCGGTAGATACCGCCCGCAGCCTGAACGCTGATGGGATTCACACTTATGTCGTCCGGCGGGGAGTGGAAATGGGTCGCGCGCTGGACATCCGTTACCGGTCTGCTTCCGCCCAGTTATCCGGAGTGAAAAAATGACCAGCAACGGGATGAAAAAAGAGGGAACGCCCACAGCCACCGGCCGCCTTTTTTCTTCGTTAAAAACAACGGCGCCGGTGTCCCGCTGGGGAGATTGGAAAATATGGCTTAATACCGTTTTCCTGTTCGTTTGCCTGGAGGTAGCCGTATATTCTATCGAACATGCGCGGTGGATAAACCCGCAGCCGTCACTAACGCTGGTACTTTTTCTTTCAGTAATTTTTGTGTGGCTCCTTAACGTCGCCCGTCTTCCGGGGTGGGTTATCCATATTCCTGCCATTATTGCGGGTTTATTGGTTACAGTATGGCAGGGGGTTCACATCCTCCCGGGCACGGCGGGTATCAACCAGCTTTTCACCGTTATCGGATTATGGCTGCGGGGCGGCGCCGGGCTTCAGCCTGAAGAAGACAAGGCCATTTTCGGTACCGCTTTAGTCTTACTGACATGGCTGGTCGGCTATCTGTCAACATGGTTTGTGTTGCACCGCCGCAATGCCTGGGTAGCTGTGTTCCTGGGGATGATTGTTATCCTGGTAAATTTGTCAAACCTGACGGAAAAGGCTTTTCTTTTCTTTATTTTTTACGTGTTGGCGGGCGTCTTACTGATTATCTGGACGCGCGCTGCGAGCCAACCTTCTGCCCGGGGACGTACCGGCGGGTATTCCGGAAAAAGCCTGTTTTATCTAATTATTTCCCTGTTCTGTATCACATCCCTGGCGGTTTCCCTTGCCTGGGTGACGCCGCAATTGCGTTTATCATCGCTGCAAAATAAGATTGCCTCGAGCATGCCGTGGAAACAAAATATCCAGGATTCCAATTTTAATATTTTGAATGCGGTACCATCTAAAAAATGGGTTGCCACACAGGCCGAAATTCAAACGATGAGCTTCGGCCAGACCTGGCATACGGGTAATGATGTTATTTACACCGTTAAATCAGCCCGCCCGGCTTACTGGCAGGTGAATATTTACGATATTTATCAAACCGATAGCTGGACGACCAGTAACGCAACTGAAGAAATGATGGACACAAAAACGAATTGGAAAGATGCGCCGGATGACCCCGGTAAAGATAAACTGGCTTATGATGTTACTACCAGCATCGGGACGGATGTCGTTTTGCTTACCGGCGATTTCGCCTCTGCGGAAATGCCGGTGATAGCCCACCGGAATACGGACAATGAAATTACTTCAGTGAAATCGGTCCGTGTCTTGAGCCCCGGTGAAAGCTATACGGTAAGGACTTTTGTATCCGATGTTACCGCCGGCGACTTATCCGGCACCGGGGACAACTATCCGGAGGATATAACAGCGCTTTATCTTCAGCTTCCGGCCAATTTCCCGTACACGGTAAAAGCTTTAAGCGAAAACCTGACCCGGACGTTAAGAACACCTTATGAAAAAGTTAGTGCCATCATTAATTACCTGGCAAAAATTCCCTATTCCCAGCAAGTCAGCGCGCTTCCGGCCGGCGCCGACGCCGTAGCTAACTTTCTCTTTACGCAGAAAAAAGGATTTTGCCTGCATTTTGCCTCCGCGATGACAACCATGTTGCGTTCCATCGGCATCCCGGCCCGCCTGGCGGTAGGGTACCTTCCCGGCGACCCCGGTAAAAACCAGGGAGAATATTTACTGCGCGATAAATATTATCATGCCTGGACACAGGTCTATTTCCCCGGCTTCGGCTGGATTGATTTCGAGCCCACTCCCAGCAGCACGGAAAGCCAGGTGTCTTTGGATACGCCGCTGGTATCGACGCCGGACATCCGCCAGTCTCCCGCGTGGAATATCTGGTATTATCCCAATTACGCCAACAGCGCCGCCGGGGGCAAAACGGCGGCCGCGCCGGCGACCAGGAGAACGACATCCGGGAAGTGGCCCTTCAGCGGCCAACTCGAGATTGTCGTGATTATATTCATGGGGGCAGTGGTCGCTTTCGGAGTGGTGCTGGGTCTGGTGCGTATCATCCGGCCGTTTTATACCAACCGCATCTGGCATGTCGACAGGGAAAACCTGGTATGTTCCGTATACGGCAATTTATGCCGTCTGGCAGCTATGGACAGGATGGTCCCGGAAGTCCAGCAGACGCCCCGTGAATTTTCCATTCAAATAGCGGCGATTATTCCGGAAAAATCCAAAGAACTCGAATATCTGGTACAGGCATATATGGAAAACCGTTTCGGTCCGGTCAAGGGAAAACCTGAATTGTACCGGGAAGCGGAAATTCTCAAGGCCAGGGTCACTGTTTATAACGCTATTCTTGAGCGTAAGGGAAAGCTGCAGAGGTACTTTTGGTCGAGATAACAGCGCGAATTAACAAAGGCCGGTCAATTCCCGGAGTACTGGAATATCTTTACTTCCGCCTGGCCGCTATTGACGGAAGTTGCGTCATTCTTGGTTGAGCTGAAAACCAGGTTAAAATTAGGGACTGCTTCGATCGGTACCGGGTTGGTAAACGGACTGCTGCCGACGATAATATCAGTTTCGTCAGGATGCGAAGAAATATAATTCTGCGCCTCTTGATAACTGTTAAATTCCTGGGCATTGGAAACCAGGCGGTAAGAACTTCCATGAGCATCGGTCTTATCCTGGTAGGTCAGGACCATTGGTTTTTCACTGGTAGAAGCTTTACCGTTAAAGTTATAAAGACGGACAGACAGCAATTTGTAATATTCCGGGGTGTAAACCTGTATCGGTATAAGCTGCTTCCCTTGCTGGTAATAGTAAATTTGAATGTATTTGCTGCTATCTATATTCGCCCAGACCATTATCGCCCAGATTTTAGAGGTCGTCAAGGTGTCATCCAACATAACATACCTGGTGTTTAGTTCCTTCAATATTGCCGCGGCATTCTGGTCATCTTCAGATAATAAAAGGTTAGCCACTTTGGTTATCGGCGCAGGGGCCTGATTAGGATTATCGCTGGGCAGGCGCTGGGCGATGCGCGTTATCCAGTAGCCGTAGTCCCACCAAGTCGTTACGGCATAGGCGGAACTCGGGAAGTCGAATGAACCGGAAGCCGGGTTTGGAAAACTTTTATAATAATTACTAGTGTCCATCGGCTGGGGGGTATTATTTCTTAACCAGTCCAGTGATTCTACCCACGCGTCCGATGGTGCATAGCTCGCGGCAGCGGCGACGCTTTTAGCATTGTCCCAATTCGGCCAGAACACGGTTATAAATACCACCGCCACAAGAGCGGCAATGTTGAATTTATAAAACCACGGATTAAGTACCTCTTTACTTTTGGTTTTTGCTTCGGTTTTAATTGTTTCAGGCTTATTGAATTGAATCTTCTTTTTGGTTTTATTTTTTGCCGCAGCAAGTTTGCCCGGTGAGGCTTTGCTTTCACTAAAAGCAAGGACCAGCACACCGAGCGGGAAGATGAACGCCCATAATATCATATAATCGTTCAAACCCTTTTGTTTCACCCAGGCCCAGAAACCGTAGAAAATTGATAGGAGACTTGCGATAAACACCGGTACAAAGAAATACATATCGTGTCCGGTCAACAGGCGCAAGAGCAGGAAACTTGTAGCGAATAAGATAATACCGCTAAGTATTCCTACCGTCCTCGCCCGGCGGTATTGTTCGTTAAGCGTTTCCGGAATGTCTGTATGGTTTTGTCGTTTAGCGAACCACCATATTCCTTGCCAGGCTAAGTAACTGGTGAGCACTGCCATATTGATGACAAGGTAGTAAGCAAAACGGCGCTGGGATAGTGTTGCGATGGTCATAATTATCGTCCAGATAACCAGTAACATCATCGGTTTATTATCACTGTGCCGTTTGAAATAGAGCACTAATAATACAATCAGGGAGATGATGGCGATACCGGGTATCGGCGCCCATGGAATCAGGAACATGGCCGTGGTAAAATTGCCCCACGCCACCGCGATATTGAATGAGCCGTTAGGAGATAGGAATGGTTGCATCTCGATAGTCGTGGTTCCCGTCGGACCACCTGGATGAAAGATGGCGGGAAATCCGGCAAGTAAGGTTCCAAACAATCCCGGAGCAATCAATTTGAAAGCAATTACAAATATCACGGCTAAAACGGCTAAAGTCAGCGGATAATAAAATGGTTTAACGGTCGGCTTCATCATCAGCCGTGAAAGACCTGCCAGAACTAATGGAATCAATAACGCAACGAAGAAGGGCATTTTATAAGACAAATTTCCATGTATTGGCAGGGAGATAAATAATGTTGGCAGGAAAGTGAGAAATCCGACAAAGCCAAGGTAAAAACTTGACTGGCCCTTAAAATGGTCGATGACAAACTGGAGAACAAAATAGGCCGTGATGATAAAAACGAAAAGCGCGGCACCCTGCCAGGTCAGGAAGTAAATCCCCATGAACACACCGGCTAACAGGCTAAAAAGGAGCGGCTTAAACAACACCTTCCAATTACGTGTAACAACATGAGTCCATGACACCTGGTTTTGCCAGGCTGACTTTAAAGCCAAAATCAGGAACATGATAGCCGTGGTGGAAAAAAGCGTTTCGGCAACGGCGTAATCTGTCGCTCCCAGGATGGAACGGCCTAAAAACTCGCCGGGCAAAATCGCGGCCATCCCGGCGGCTATCACCCCGGCCCACTTATTGAATAGAGCTTTTCCGATAAAATAGACCGGGATAACGCACAGGGCTGCCAGTATCACCGGATAATACACTCCTAAAACATTTACGGCATGCTCGGTGGGTGAACCTAAAGTAAAAATCCAGATGACCAGCGAAAGCAGCCCGTTAAAAAAGACGAATGGAGGGTAACCGTCGCCTGCAGGGTAAATTATATAAGGATCAAATTTCGGCAGATGCGGGAAGTTATGGACGATGAGGTCAACGATACGCATTTGATAATAGGCATCATTGGTGGTGAATTTTATCCAGTTTCCTACGAATACCGCGTGATAGGTGTAATAAGTCCTGACGAATATCGCGAGGCCAAAAAATAATGCGATCAAGATTCCGATAACCAGTTTTGATGGATCTTTTAGTTTAAAAGGCATTATCTTTCTTTTTTCTCTTTATAACCAGCTTCGTTTGCTATTATATCATATAGATTCAAATACAGCTAATTTTAGGGGAAAATAGGAAAATACCTGGCAATTGCAGTTGATGAAAAAGTTTGAATCAACACCCTAAATTAAGGTTGTTCGTGAGTAGTAGGTAGTTTGGGATGACCGTGAGGCACCCTTGTCCTTCCGGTATCGTATGGACCGCCGAAGTGACTTCCTGACTCCTTTTTCAAAGGAAAAGATTGAATTCTACCTGTTGCCGCAAAAGTGCCTGATGGTTTCCGCCAGACCTTCTTCTATGCTATAGGACGGCTTCCAGCCGTATTCTCCGGCGTGGGTAATGTCTGCCAGGCTGTGAATGATATCTCCGGCGCGGGGTTTATCATGGACTATCCTTGCTTTATCGCCGGTAAGCTTGATGATCAGCCCGGCGAGATTATTTATCGTAATGCTGTTCCCGCCGCTGATGTTGACAATCCCGGCCATATTGCTTCGCGCGGCCAGTAAATTTGCTTCGATGACATCCTTGACATAAACATAATCACGGGTCTGTTCCCCGTCCCCGAAGATGGTGACGGGTTTGGCTTCCAGCGCCAGTTTAATGAACCTGGGGATAGCGGCCGCATATTCTGAACCGGGGTCCTGCCGCGGCCCGTAAATATTGAAACACCTCAAGCAAACGCTCGGGAACCGGTAAACATCGCGGAAAACTTCGCAGTAATATTCAGCGCTTAGTTTATCTACGGCATAAGGAGATTTGGGGCGGGGCAACATGTCCTCTT
Source organism: uncultured Chloroflexia bacterium (assembly GCA_963796365.1). GTDB lineage: Bacteria > Chloroflexota > Dehalococcoidia > Dehalococcoidales > RBG-16-60-22 > RBG-13-51-18. Next base: position 691,719 of record CAWCLJ010000004.1, on the reverse strand, counting down.
TCAGCGGCAGGGTGGGAATATCCCCGTAGACCGCGGCGGAGGACATAAACACCATTTTTTTTATATTATTCTGCACGGCCGCTTGCAGTACGTTTAACGTACCGGTGTTGTTCACTTCATGGGAAGCGAGCGGGTTGGCCACGCTTTTAGGCACGCTGGCAATGGCCGCCATGTGAAAAATAAAATCGGCGTTTTTAAAATTCTTTTTCAGGAGCGGCAAATCCGTAATGCTGCCTTTGATAAACTCGATGTCTTTTTTAAGGTGGTAGATGTTTTCCCGTTTGCCGCTGGAAAGGTCATCGATAACAGTGACGCGACAGCCCTGTTTTGCCAGCGCTTCAGTCAGGTGAGAGCCGACGAACCCGGCTCCCCCGGTAATGATTGCTTTTTCCATGATGATACGAATTGTAGCATTTACGAGAGGCGGAGACAAGGCGAGAATGGAATGTCTTTACTATTTCGACCTGGAATCGCAGACAACTTTGCAGTGGTTGCAGTCGGAAGAGCAGGGCTCGACATGAATATTCACTTCTACATTTTGCAGCAGCTTTTCGATGTCCGTTTCCAGATGGTCGCAGAGTTTGTGCGCCTCTTCCACGTGAGCTGATTTAGAAATTACCAGGTGCAGGTCTATCTGGCGCTGGCTCCCGGCTTTACGCGTGCGGAGCCGGTGAAAATCGACCAGCAGGTCTTTGTGCTGCCGCAGGCAGTCTTCGATTGCTTTCAGTTCTGAATCCGGCAGGCTTACATCCATCAATCCGCCGTATGATTTACGTATGATATCCACCGCTGCTTTAATGATAATCAGCGCCACAGCAATAGCGACAATAGGGTCGATGATGGTATAGTGGGTCAGCCGTACCAGTATCAGTCCTGCAAAAACGCCCACCATCGTCAACACATCGGTATTATGGTGCGCGGCGTCCGCTTCGAGCGCCAGGGAATCGGTGGCTGCGGATACCTTTTTGAGATAACGCGATACGAAAAAGTTTACCACGATAGATGCGCCCATCACTACGATGCCAACATCGATGATTTGCAGGCTTTCACCGTGGATAATCCTTACGATGCCTTCATAGATAATCAACCCGGCGGCGACAAGTATTAAAATCCCCTCGAAAACGCCGCTAAGGTTTTCCGCCTTGCCGTGGCCGAACTGGTGCTCTTTATCCGCCGGCTGGTCGGAAACTTTAACGCTGATAAAGGCAACGATGGCTGCCACCAGGTCCATAACGCTATGGATGGCTTCCGCAATCAAGCTGACGCTGCCGGTAATCAGCCCGGCGGCGATTTTCAGTATGATTAAAATCGTATTTGCGGCGATGGATGTACCCGCTGCTCTGGTTTTACTCGTGGCCAATTAAAAACTCCATAAAATAAAAAAACCCCACGGGATCATAGGGTCCCACGGGGCTATCCGCTGCCTTTTGGCCCGGCCGACATCCTTAATTCAAGGGAGGCCTGTTCCAACTATTCTCTATTATTTTACCATTTTATCAAAGCTGGAGCAACCAAGTTTTTACGGGGATTGGGTCAGGGTGGTACCCCAAAGGCGACTCGATTACTCTGCAAAAGGAACAAGGCTCTGGTGGGGATGAAGGGTGGGAGGAGAGCCTTAACGCCCGACCTTTTATTAACTGTGTAATTTTTATAGGTCGGGGTGGTACCCCAGGGGCGACTCGAACGCCCGACACGCGGTTTAGGAAACCGCTGCTCTATCCACCTGAGCTACTGGGGCACGTGCTGTTTTGAAGCTAAAATAGTAACTTGAGGCGTTCGCGCAAGATGACATAATCAGAAATTGCTAATAATTTGCTAATGGACTTTTCCAACGCCTTCATTTTAGCTCCTAGTTTTGTCAGCAATTCCATTATACTTTGGACTAAACGCTTCGTCAAAATGGCGGGCCGCTGCCGCTTGGAGGCCGGGAGCGACATGACTGTAGAGGTCTAGCGTTGTTGAAATAGTCGCATGTCCGAGTCTTTCCTGGACTATCTTCGGATGTATTCCCTGCTTTAACATAATTGAGGCATGGGTATGCCTACCGTCATGTAGCCTGAAATGCTTAAGGCCAGCTTTCTTCACCGTTTTAACCCAGGCATGGCTTATAGTATCTGGAAGTAGTGGTTTACCGTCAATGTGACTGAATACAAGGTCATCAGCTTTCAATACTGTCCCAAGCATTAACTTAGTTATTTCTTGGTTCTTTTTATAATCTTTTAGCATCAAGGCAGTTGACGGCGTCAGCGCTATCATCCGGCGTCCTTTAGCTGTTTTGGGTTGTCTAAAAATAAGGCTGCCATTGTGAAGGTGGTGAAGAGAACGGATTACAGAAACTTCGCAAAGGTCCAGATCTACTTCGCACCATCTGAGGGCTAGAAGCTCAGATCTCCTCATCCCTGTGAATAGAATGAGGTAGAAAAGGGCATAGTAGGGCGTCTTTCTTGCAAATTCGAGAAAAATTTCGACTTCTTCTTCATTCATTGTTTGCATCTCGGCATGTTGCAGGCGAGGCGGAGACACAGCATCCGCGGGATTCTGACTAATAAGTCCCCACTTAACTGCCATTTTCAAAGCACGATGAAGGCATGTATGGTGATGATTTACTGTAGTCTGACTAAGAGCGCCTTTACCGTTACACCTGCCACCAACCACCATTTCTGAATAATATTTTGAAGATGTTCAGGTTTAAGCTGGATTAGGCAGAAGTTCCCAATTTTTGGAATTATGTGCTGATGTACTATAGATTCATATCCTTCAGCTGTTCTTGGTGACAAATTAGAGTAAGCATAATCTTTTAGCCACCTTTTGAGATATTCGGCAAGGGTTACTTTGTTTGGTCGTAAGAAAGTCCCGTTATCAATCTGGTTTAAGAGTTCACTTAAATGTTTTTCTGCATTCTTCTTTGTCCCTCGTGTCGTTACCCATTGATATTTATATTTCCCAGTTTTCTGATCTCTACCCAAACTGATTGCTATCGAATAGCTATTCTTGCCCCTTTTAACGATGTGGCCTCTCATTATTTTGTTCCTCCCTCATCGATCTCTTTCGTTAATCGACTTACTATTGATTCATGTCCTGATTTACTTTTGTATTCCGGCTTAAACTTACTATTCATTTCATCACGCAACTTGATAACCAAATCTTTGGCGCGAGGGTACCCTTCCGGTAAAATACCATATAATTCCGCATCACACATCCAATAATAAAGTATCGACTCTCTATTACTTGGATAATCATTGCTTAAATAATCGTTGTCAAAGACTTTCTCGTTTATCGCTAAAGTATTTGCGATAGCCCGCAGTTCATCTATTTTCTTTGGATCGTTGAATACAGATGTCGGATCATGATTTAGGTCCCGTTGAGATTTAGCTTTGTATAGAGTATAGATTCGCGATACCCAAAGAGCCTGGTTGATAGTAAGGAGGGCACTCATTTCCGTTGACCGGGCCCAAACTTTTAGTACAATGGGTAATGCTTCAGGGGTGATCGGATATCGACTTAATGAAACTATACTCCAAGGCAGATCTTTAATATCGGGACCAATTCTTATCTTTATATCACGGGTTTCTTTAATCAACTTCTGAATTGCGTCTACCCCAGGCCAATTATCTGGAAAAGTTTTGGTAGGTATCATTTTCCATTCCTGTGTCTCAAATAATCGAGCCTGGACTTCCTTAGCTACTAAATTAGGATTAGCTTCATGAATTCGGAGAATTAACCGTTCGATATTTTTGTCAATTTTAGGGCCTTTAGGCATATCAAACCCCCCTTTGTCGGCATATATTTTAATTTATCGGTTTATGGACTAAATTACATCGTGTCAATAGTTTGACTACGTACAGAAAATATTTAACAATGACATTATATATCGGGCGATGTCACGATGTAAAGGTACTTAATCAAAGTTAAAGTGGAGTACAAATATGGCAGAAACATTAACCTATTCTGTTGCCGAAGCGGCGAAAATTTTAGGTATCAGTCGGAACTTAGGTTATGAGCTTGCTCGCAGAGGTGAATTACCTGGTGTTATACATCTAGGAGAAAAACGTATGGTAGTATCCAAAGCAGCAATTCAAAAGCTAATTGAAGGAGGTGACAAGACAGGCATTACAAAATTAAGTATGTGAGCTTTGAAGAAGTATCAAATTTATTGGAGGAAGAAAATGAATGATCCTAAGGCACTGCAGAGTCAATTATATTTACATCCCGAACGACTCCTGATCAAAACCAGTTTGAAGGACGAGTATACAAGAAAGGTATTTACCATTGCAATCACTGAAGAAGAAGAGGATTTTATACGTAGCTTTAAGGGATATCTTCATGTAGAAGGCTATATACCGGATAGCTCTTACCAGAATTTATTTAATTACATCCTTACTCTAGCTTTTAACACTCATAAGGCCATTGTCGATCCCGAAGATGAAAACATAAAACGGTTTTATTCGGACCTTTTTACAAAAAAACTACAAGACGAAATAAAGTAAGATTTAGAGAATCTATATGGTTGAACCTTTAATGCCCGTACGCGGCGGTTTTATCAAGCCGTTTGGTTGCGGTTGGTTTATAAAGGAGTTTCTCGCCGGCCATGGTCCCGAGGGGTCATTAAAAATCGACCCTAAGAAAGGCGCTTGCCAGGCAGACATCTTCTATTACTACAAGATCGCATTACACCAAGCCTACGCCCAGGATGCCGTTGACCATGAAAATGAACACCGCCTGTCACAGCACAGGCCGATCTATAACGAGGAAGAGTACCGGGAACGCATCGATTATTTAATGTCTAGAATGCCCTACAAATTGGTCAAGTGCAGATATCATTCATTTTCCCGTTATTTTCATTTTTTAAAACAACTAGAATGGGTAGAATTTACCGGCGGTGAAGAAGCGGCATCTATCCAATCAAATTATCCTAATGCACCACCTCGACGATTTTACCGCTTAACACGCAAAGGTCTTGAAGCGCCGGATCGCCAGTGGTCAAATCCTCAGCTCACACTTTATCCGGAACGAGGTTTAGAGTATTACCACAACAATAGAAAGCAGCACAAATACTCTAGGAAAAAGCCTACTAAACGGCGTCAAGCCCAATATAATCAAATAGACTAATATTTTCTATTACTGCCCCACGCTATTTCCAATTAACTTCTGGCCACGATTCTTTCAGCGGGGCTTTTTTTATTCCTTTTCCGCTGCCTAGAGGAGGTAGATATTCTAGCTAGGTTATCAACTATCTCCTTTGTTCCTTTTGTGTGATTATCAAAGTAGAAATTGAATCGTTTTTTGCTTTGAAAAACAACAAAAAAGCAAAAAACGCAGCACCTTAACAATCGAATAAAAGACGTGTCCAGAGCCTTGCCTTGTGGCTGGCAAAAAGGATGCCCTGCCTAGCGGTAACTAGACAGGGCAAATCTAACAAAGGGAGCGTGTCCACAATGCTAGACATTCAGGAATATACCACAGACGGCAACGGCTATCAAGGCAACGGTAACGGTAATGGCTATCACGGTAACGGATATAACCAGCTAGACGGCGACTATGCGCTATTCTATAAGGTAGCTCAATGTTTTACTCATAGGGTAAAGAGAGAGGATAGCGAGGACTTTTTACACGACTTGATATTGGCTATGGCTAGGGTAAAGCTAAGCTATGATGCCAAAGGTAAAGAATTAACCGAGGGCGGATTAGTGAGAATAGCTTGCTATGAGTTAGCCGGTTACTGGCGCAAGTATTATAGACAGATTAACGGCATAGATTGCGGTAGCTGTAGCAATGCGCAACGAGAGAAGTGTAAAGAGTGGTTCCTGTTCGCCGATAATGATTGCCCAAAGGCTATAAAGACAGAACGCCTTGACAAGTTGGTAGAGGACGGCAACGGCGATAGCACCCCACTACACGAATTGATTGCCGATGATAACGCCGTTGATATGGTGGCTATGGTAAACGCAAGGCACATTTTAAAGGGTTACCCTCATAAAGCGGTTAAACTAGCCTATAAGCGATATGCGGGTTACGAGTTAAACGATGGTGAGCGAAGGTATATTAACCGCTTTCGGAAAAGACTTCAAAAAATCTTGATTTAAGTGTCCCGTTTTGGCAATTTTCCGACACTATATTAGTGAGAGGATAAAACCTCTCGCAGGGACTTGGATAATGCCAGCGAGTTGCGGGTTAGGCAAGGCTCTGGACAATTGAATATCAGGACTTTATAGGCAGAGCAATTATAACTTTAGCTCTTCCCTTTATCCGTTTCAAACCGTCCCCGATACAACAGGGGCGATAGTGCCAGCGGGTTGCGGGCTACCGTTAAGAGGTTTGAGAATAATACAGGGCGGGGCGATAAACAAAGCGGTAATTGCCAAAAGGTATAGGGAAAGTCTTATCCAATTCAAGAGAGTGATGAACAGTTTAACCCTATGAAAAATCCCTTCTGATACGAGATAAGCCTTGCCTTTTTAACGTAACATTTAAAGTCTGAAGGGTAGAAAAATACAGGCAAAAGAACTTCTTATGCAATAGGGGTTCCTTTGCCTTTTTTTGTGCCCATTTTTAGGGGATGGTCGATTGCCTGACCATCCCCTCTTTTGTTTCCAAGAAGGGTAAGAGCCTGCTTGACCTGGATGTGGTAAATGGATTAATGTCAGAGTAAAATAATAAAGGAGGTTTGAATATGCAGGCTTATTGTGTTAAGTGTAAGGACAAGAAAGAAATAAAGAATGCTAAAGGTATCATGATGAAGAACGGCAAGCCGGCAACTCAGGGCGTATGCCCGACCTGTGGCACAAAAATATTCAGAATCGGTAAAGCTTAGGTTTTCTCTGGAGTAACCGACAGAATTCAAGAGGGCTGGATTTTCCCGGTATCGGGATGTCCAGCCCTCTTTTTTACTTATTGCACTAATCAAGCTATTGTTATTTTTGACGCCGTAGATCATGTGTTTATTATCAGCACAATCCTTATGTTTGTAGGGCTTTTTCTCGTCTTCTTCCTGCCACAAATACCATTACGAAAAAATAAACGCTTGGCAACTGAAGAAGCAGAATCGGTAGAGGGGAATTACGAGGTATGTTTGAATATTAGATTGAGCATTTTTTTAATTGCCTTAACCGGCCGGGATGGCAGCCTTAATAGAGGAGAAATTGTTTCGTCGATATCTTTCATATCCTGATCGTATGATTTGAGTACATACTTGGTTGCTTCTGGATTGGCTTTTAAATAATTAGACATACTTTTTCCTCATCACCTCAGATAATTCTATCAACATCTGCATCGCCTTTTCCGCCCCTTCCTCTGTCAGCAGCGCCAGACCACAACATGGTATCAGCAGGCTGTGCTTGACGATATGCCTGATTATATTACCTTTAGTACCAAGCAATCAAGCATTTGCAACGTATTTAAATTTTAATAACACTCAGGAAAGGATATTGCTGCTCTAAAATCTTTCTATGTAATTTATATTTATAATATTATTCTTTGACATTAGGCCTTTAGTCTTTAATGTTAATAATAATGATAGGAATTGTAAGACGAGAGCTTAAGCTCGAAAAGTAATGTTATTTTCGTAAAATGTTACAATAAGTTATTGACCTTCAATAATTATGTTGTTGAGTAAGAAAATAAGCGATTGTGATTCGACTGCACACAATGGACATTAGTTAAGCGTGAGGTAGAGATAGGGTTAGCAACGTGAATTCACCTGAGACGCATCGTTTTCAGGTGCCGATTCACTTTCTCAGTATTAAATATGGCAGGGGAAAATTGGCCACCTAGCCATGCCATTGTGTCCAGGTACTCTTCATGTTCTGGATTACTGATAATCCCCAACAACTCGGCATATCCTTGAGAGCCTCCGCAATCCTCCAGTGGACAAGCACGCGCTCCAGCTAGGCAGATTAGATACTGCTGGCTGAAACCAGGTTCTAGAATGTCCTCGACAACTAGCTCGTGAATCCAGTTATCTCCGAAGTCGTACTCATAGAGAAAAGTGCTGCCTTTGTTGAGGATTAGTCGTTCGAGCTTGGTGCGTCGTGAGTTCTTGAAATCTAACTCATTAAATTCGTTCTCGGGGTCAGGTTCCGCGTACTCTTTCCCACCGATCTTAAACCTGTAAAGGTGCGAGTTGGTCCATCCCATTACTTCTTGTAGAATCAGACGTAGTCGGAGCAATGTGATACCTGAGGGGACAACAAAACGCCGCCAAATGGGAGGGTCTGTCTCCTGTAATGCCACTATGAATTGGTAAGCCAGGTTACTAAAATAGCTTGTTTCATCAACCAAGTCAAGAAAAAGATATTGGTGAGATTTAAGGCGACTGCACAAACCACCATTTTGTTGACTTATGATACTGGTAAATGAAAGCTATTTCCGGGGCCAACGGCGGGGAGTGAGTTGCTGTGGGATAAAATAGAGGGTTTCCTCTTTTAAGTGTCTCAAAAAGCCCTGTAAAGGAAAAAAACGAAGGCTGCTGCCCAAACGAGTGCACCTCCCAAACTGGTCGCCTGCATTAGCCTTCTTGCCGGAACCAGTATGCCCATGCATACTTTACGCCAGACATTTCCCTTGCGCCCGCCTAAGTAGCGATCTGCATCCTTAGTATTCAAGTTAGCACTGATGGCATATTCAGGCGCGAAGTCTAAAGCACGCTCCAGTTTGGTCATAAGTTCTTCGTATCTTTGTATATGTCCCAAGGCGCGCCCTTGCAGAAAGTACTGTATTGTAGAAAGGATCATACCCACTGCCGAAACTACAAGACAAGGAACATTGGTTTCAGGCAACTTCCCGCCTTGAAACAGTGCCACAAGCAACACGGCGTTAGCCGCCCAGAATATTCCCGAGATCGTCCAAAGAACTTGATCTTCACTCGACCGTAAACTGGCGGCGTTTGAGAGTTGGGTCCACAACTCCTGGCGAGTAAGATGCCGATTTTCCTCAGTGCCTGGAGGCTCCATTCTAAATCAACCTCTTAAAAAAGTGAACTGCTCCCTGGACAAGATTCGAACACCAATTTCTACAGTCTGATTTTACACTGGCCACTCTTTGGAAGCAACTGTGAAGGAGAAAAGGAGACGCAGCACTACACTTTTCGCTATTTTGTTACCATCGAACAAACAATGGTATTTATGTTGGTTGGCTATACCGATAGCCCTTTAGAGTTGAATGCCTAAATTTCGAAAACGAAACAACGTTTAACGTTAAAGAAACGGTTCCATCAGTAATGGTTGCTAGCTTCTTCCGTTAAGAAAGTTCAACCCATTGTTTTTATCACTTTATTAGACTGGTATATTAAATTTGCCCTACCTCGCCAGTTTCTTTGTTTTTCCAGTAACCTCTAGCCTGGAGCGGCCATTTGAATTCCATGGCTCCAGGGCGGGGACAATCATTTACACAGCAACGGCAATACCAGCATTCTTCTGGATGCCGGATTATCGGTGCTTTGCCTTTTTGCGGGTTACGAATAAAGACATCTATCTGGCAGACCTCGACACAGTGATTGCAGCCGTTGCATGTCTCTGTGAAAAGCACAGGATTGTTCGGGGTCTGGAGATTAGGCATACCTTTTATTTTTTGTTGAGCTATTTTGTCCTCCCATATTTCAGTTCGTCTTTGAAAACACTACCTGTCTTCAAATCAGTTATTTCTTCTTCCAAACACCGGTGTAGTCTTTGTTATGTGCTTCATACCCTTGCTTCATATTACCCCAAAAAGCCTGCGGCAGTTTACCGGTCTTGATCTTGCCGTTTTCCTGCTTAATTGTCAGGAAGTGGTTCCACTCCGGCGGATCCAAAGTTGGATAATCTATCCTTTGGAAATTAAGGGAAACGCTACTAGCTTTACGGGCCAGCGAAGCATGGACGATGATTTGAGCGTAAGTCAAGAGGCTAATATCCTCCAGGCTGCGCATCAGCTTATGCGGATCTAGAGCGTATAATAAAGGCACCGATTCCTCCTCGATTTTGCGGAGGCCGTTAAGCCCCATGTTTAACAGCGACTCAGTCTTGAATTCACTTACGTAGTACTGCATAACCCGCGCGATACCTGCATGAAGTTCTTTCCACTCCACACCGCTAGTTCGCTTTATTGGAGCGTAGACCCAGGCTTTTTCGCGATCGATTTGTTCGCGCGATATCTTGGTTGTACCGATTTGTTTAGCATAGTTGGCCGCTTTACGGCCAGCATATCTACCTGTAGCTGCAGCATAGCTATGGTCTTCTGGGGCAAAAGTCTGCATACCAGCAGCATAGAGACCATCGAGTGTAGTTTTAAGATCCCAGTCAACGACCACACCGCCGATATAACTGGTCTCTCGCCACTGCGGCAAACTGTTGCCTTCGATAAATTTATAACTTTGGAGAAGGTCACGGCCCGGGTTAAAGCCAGCTTTGTTGAAAGTATCAGTAATGATTTTTACGGTGGATTCTTCTCCCAACATCAGGTTCCATGTCGCACGACGCTCGACTTCTGGCATCGATGGAAAATCGCCATATAAGGGTAGGGCATATTCACCCTTCATAATTCCTTCGCGGATTTTTTCCTCTATGCCGGGAGCCGCCGTCATGGCACCCCAATCTTCCCAGCCCTGTATTGGTAGCGGCAGGCGTTTGCCATTGGCATCGACGATAGGGACGTTTTCATAGCTGGCATCTCCGGCCCCAGAATACCATTTATGCTTCAAGCCTGTAGCTATACGCAGGATCCCAGAGCTTTCCATGGCGGTTAACTCCGCACCGGCTTTCCAGGCCATGGCAACGCCATCTCCGCACATTGTACGGGATGTCATATTGGAATAACCGCCTAACTCTGTGTTTAGCAGCCATATTGAGCTCGTGCCAGCGGTGGCGAGTACCGCTGCTTTTGATTTGAAGATCATGAACTCACCGGTGCGGTTATTGAAACCAGTAGCACCGACTACCCGGGCGCCTTGGATGCCATTTTCGGTCAATAGGCCTGTCACCATCACTCGGTCAAAGATTTTAACGCCCAAACGCTTACATTCTTTTTTCAGGGAAGGTTTAAAAGTGCTTCCCCAAACTCGGATGACTACGTTGTTTGGTTTATGATCTGATTTAGCGAACCTAATCGTCTCTTCTTCCGTCTCGATCACCGGGATATAGCTATGGACGCGGGTATAGCGTGGGGAAATCATAAGTTTGGTCTTATCGTCACGGCCTTGTGCCCCCACGTATTCATCTTTTGTGTCCCTGATTTTACCTCCCATTTGTTCCATTTCCAGCAAAGTATCCCAGTCTTCACGACATTGTATCTGGATGCCAATGCCGTTACAATAGGGACGGTCTGTCATATGAATGGCCCATGCATCTGGGTCAACGTTAGACAACGGATTAGCTGGAGCATTGCACCAATGGTCACACCCCGGCCCCCCGGCACCACTCCTTATAGTGTCCCCTTTTTCCACAAGGACGACATTAACCCCTTGCCGGGCAGCGTTGATGGCGGCCCAGCAACCAGCGATGCCACCGCCGATGACTAGGACATCGGTATCAATTTCCTGCTCTTTATCATAACGAATAGGATATGGCCAATCCGGTGCGTATCCATGTTCTTTTAAATATTCATGCCACTTAGTCAAATTGCTTACCTCTTTCTAGGCAACGCCTTAAATAATTTGGTTATATTTTTATTTATTTTCAAGGGGAGTATTTCTTTCAATTTAGTCTTCTTGTGTGCAAAATTTCCTCCTCTTAAGTCCTGTATAAGCATAAATTATTAGAAAAGCATTTCCTCTAAACCGCTGGCCGGGTATTCGGTGGAGGTGGGTTCTTCATCCCGATACGAAAGTATTCACCAGTGTCCTTGCGTTTCCATCCAACTCGTTGGTTCAGAGGATATTCGATCACTAACGCCCGCGCCGGGCAATCGCTCATGCAACAACCGCAGAACCAGCATTCATCGGGGTACATGACTAACGGGGGTTTCCCCTTCTCTGGATTAGGTAACATCACATCCAAACGGCAGACATTTACGCAAGTATTACAGCCGTTACAGAGGTCTTTGTTGATGACGATTACTCGCCCCGGCGTTATTGGATTAGGCACAGCATAGGCTTTTTCTTCCTTCAATGTTCACCTCCTCAAAAATCAGTCCGATTACCAACATCATATTTAAAGATCACAGTGTTTTTGATAATTCTCTGCGTAACTAGCCGCATAAGGGGGTGCTAGCCAATACTCAACAGGTTTCTCACCTACCTCGATAGTGTGGTTTTCTTGGTGCAGAGTAATGAGTTTATGCCATTGCGGCGGGTCTACTTGAGGAAAATCCAGACGGTTGAAGTTCAAGACTTGGCTGCTTGCTTTTCGAGCTAACGAAGCCTTTAGGATAATCTCACCAGCTGTAAGACGTGTCAGGCATTCGAGGGTGCGCATCAATTCATGCGGGTTACGAACGTAAACGGATGACGCTTCGCTCTCACGGATACTATAAAGCCAGCTTAGCCCCATTTTTAACGTTTCCTCATTCACGTATTCACCGGCGTAATCCTGCATGATCCGGGCTAGCCCAGCCCGCAACTCCTTCCAGCCGATACCATTCTTTCCCTGTTTTAGCGGCGCATAAACCCGGGCCTTTTCCTTCGCCACTTGGTCGGAGCTAATAATGCCTTGTACTACTGTTCTAGCATACGAGGCGGCTTTTCGGCCGGCATAGCGACCGGTGGTAGCAGAAGATGCGTGGTTAGCACTGCAGTAAGCTTGACTACCTGCCACATACAAGCCATCGAGGCTGGATTTGAGGTCCCAATCGAACAAGACACCGCCACCGTGCGTCGTCTCCCTCCACTGGCGTGCTCCATATGCTGCCCACCAAGCACCATAGGTATATTTTTCAGGCGGCATCACGACGACCTGAAGCATATCTTTATCCGGGTCAAAACCTGCCCGCTGAAAAGTGTCGTAGATGATGCGGCATTTGCCTTCATGGGGTATCATAAGACCCCATATTGCCCGACGTTCGTGGGCAGGCATGCCGGGTAAATCCGCATACAAGGGCAAGACAAATTCGCCTTTCGCGATGCGTTCGGGAAGATCCGGGATAAGGCATGGCCCCCAGACATTATAAGTGCCGTAGCCTCGCCCATAGTAAAAGTATTTCTGCCCGGGTGCTGGTTGATACCTCTCGTTTACTTCTTTAAGGATTTCCCCATCCCTATCGACCCAAGGAATTTCCTTGCCATTGGCGTCAACGATTTTACAGGCATACCAGGTATTATGGGCGTTCCCGACACCATACTGCGGATAACCGAAACCTCCGCTGGTGTACGGTATACCGCCCCGTTCCATCAAAGCTAACTCAGCACCGGCTTGCCAAGCCATGACAGTGCCTTCGCCTGAGTTATTCGGGTCCAGGAAGATGGCCGCCCCGCCTTTTAGCTCTGTTGAAAATGTCCAGAGTCCAGAAGGCTGGCCTGCCGAAAGTATTGTTGCTTTAGCTTTAAATATATAAAATTCGCCGGTACGTGTGTCCAGACCGGTGGCACCAATAACACGGGCGCACTGCTGACCTCCCTCGGTTAGGAGACTAGTGGCCATAATATGGTCGTAGATTTTTACGCCAAGGCGCTGACATTCGTGGTACATGGCAACTTTAATATTCTCGCCGCCATTAACCCGAATGCAATACTTATTTTCGTAATCATAGGCAAACATCAGCTTGGTCTTCTCATCGCGAAAGGGCGCTCCCCTGAATTCATCATTTATGTCTCTTACTTTTACCCCCATCCGTTCCAAATCAAGGAGGGTATCATAGCTTTCTTTACAAAGAATGTAGCAGGTTATGCCATTACCAAACTCTGCGTAATCGTATTCGCCCATGGACTTCATAATTTCCATTATCTCTTCCGGGGTGACTTTAGAACAGGGGTTAGTACAGGCGAGGTGCCAGTGGTCAACACCGGCCCCACCAGAGCCACTCCGAATTACAGCGCCTTTGTCTACCACGACTACCTGAGCGCCTTTGCGGGCAGCGTTAATAGCTGCGTGGCAGCCGGCGACGCCACCACCGACAATCAGTACATCAGCTTCGATATAATTCTCCTGACCGTATTTCACCGGATACGGCCAAGACATGCCCCTTTTTTCATTGATATCATCCATATCCTTGACCCTCCCTTCGCAAAGATAAATATTATTTATTAACCTTTGCGATAAACACCATACTCCTTGGCGGCTTCCATGATCGCCCTTAGATTATCCGGATTACCTTTACTCATGCCAGAGGCGCCAGCCAAGATATAGCCACCCCCTATTCCCGCTATCTCAATGAGCTTACAGCATTGGGCTTTAACTTCTTTCGGTGTACCGGTGCGAAGCAACGACGCGGAAATGTTACCGGCGATACAGGCATTCTTCCCTACGACCTCTTTGGCTTTAGCCATGTCTATATGTTCAAACCACCAAATAGCCGTACCTTTAGGTAGATCAGTGATAATATCGAGCCGCTTCATATAGCTTCCTTCCGCGAACAGCAAGGGCACGAGACCTTCGGCGATCAGACCCATCAAAACCTTTCTTAATGAAGGCCAATAGAACGTTTCGAACTGTTTTTCAGACATAAAAGTATCATTACCTTTATGCAGGGCGAAAGCAGATACTGGCACTCCGGTAGTGTTAGCCGACTGTATCCCTGCATTTAGTGAAATGGGTACAATCCTCTCCATCGCTTCTTGGAGTTTATCTGGTCGGCGGAAAATATCCGTCATTATCCCCTTAGTACCCCTTAACTTATCGCCTAGGATATCGAAAGGAGCTTCAGCCCCGCCGCTCATAAAATGGGGAATGCCCAGCGCAATTCTTTCCTTTTCGCAGACCTCGATCACTTTTAGCCAGGCATCGAGGTCTCTTCCAATTTCCGCGAGCATTTTGAAAGTAGCTTGGACATCCTGCCGACTAAGTTGTGTGATATAGTTCGTGGGCACGCTAATCAGCGCCGTAAGCGGAGGCAGTGCCTGCAATGGCTCAAGTGCACCTAACGACTTTGCCATGAATTTCTTCATCATAAAATTAGAAGGGTCCTGAATCAAAGTATCATAATCTTCCGGTTTCATCCGCTCATCTTCAACAAACTGGTAGGTCTGCGAATCTGAAGCCAAACCGTGCCCTGGCCATTTAAAGAGTTTGTAGTCTAACTTTTCAAAGATGCTGCCAGGGAAAATTTCCCCAGGGCCGGAATACGTATCCATATCAAAGTCATGGAGAAATTTGAGCCATGCTCGTTCAAGCTCATGATAGTTGTACATAGCGGTATGTAGTGAAATACCGGCGTAAAATATCGGGAAAGAACCCGTCGGCAGAATTACCGGCACACGATCCGGCTCTTTTAACTTGACAGCATCAATGAACCTGGTTACCCGTAATTTATATGCCTTTTCAGCTTCAGGGGATGGAAACCTCAAATCGGGAGGCGACAACCATTTGTTGAATCTTACTTCACGCTTTTCTAGAAGATTCAATTCCTCCCACTTTTTATCCATAACCATCACACTCCTTTTGATGATCTGATTTGTATATTAATTTCAAAGAGAAATATTTCCCCGCGGTCGTAGTCGGGTGTTAGGCGATTGTAGGTTCTTCACGCCCAAGCGGAACAATTAGTTAGTGTCCTTATGCTTCCAATTTGCCGTTTTTTGCTTCCAATTGGTTACTTGATCAAAGCGTCCTCTATTTTCCCCAGAGATTTATTGTGTTTAGCGGCATAAATAAATTATTTTGCGATATTACAATATTCCTCTAAGCCTGGGGTCTAGAGCGTCCCTTAGTCCATCACCTACCATATTGAATGCAAATACGACCAACATTATCGCCAGACCTGGAGCAAAGGACAGTAACGGGTTAGTCTGCAGGTATTGATAGCCATCATTAACCATGGACCCCCAAGAGGCGCCCGGCGGTTCTATTCCGATGCCAAGAAAACTAAGACCGGCTTCGGCTAGAATAAGAGATCCTAGCATCATCGTGATTAAAACAATTATAGGCGGGAAGGCATTAGGCAGGATATGTTTTAACATGATACGCAGATGGCTAGAGCCCATTGTCCGCTGGGCCAGGATGTAGTCATTCTCTTTAATGCTCAAGGTCAGGCCGTGGGTGACTCTAGTATATGGGGGTATAGTGCTAATACTTAGAGCGATGATAACGTTGTGGAGACCGCTGCCGAGGAGACCACTAACGAGAAGCGCCAGCACAAGCATCGGGAAGGGCATCAATGTGTCTACCGCCCTCATAATGATGATATTGGGAACACCACCAAAATACCCTGCTATAATTCCCAAAGAAATACCTATTACCGAGGCGATGCCGACAGAGATAAAACCCACGGCTAATGCCGTTCTGGAGCCATAAATAAGACGACTTAATGTATCTCTACCAAACAAGTCAGTGCCGAAGAGGTGTGTCCTCGATGGCTGGAGCAAGGCATTGCCCATATCAATCTGGTAAGGATTGTAAGGTGCTAGCCAGTTAGCAAAGATAGCGGTCAGTACTAGCAACACTAATATGATCATACCAAACAGGACAATCTTGCGAGCTAAAAAAACCTTACGAAAGCGGTGCCATTCAGAAAGTTGTGGCGGAGCCTCGGAAAAAACATCGAGATTCGCATTTTGTTCTGCTGTGGCATTCGATATCTTAGCCATAGCGTATCCTTGGGTCTATCCAACAGTAAGAAATATCGACTAATAAGTTGACTAGCAAAACAGCAATAGCAATTAACAGTACAATGGCTTGCACTAACATGTAGTCATGATTAAAGATACTAGAGACGAACAATCTGCCAATACCAGGAATTGCGAAAACAGTTTCTACAAGGACGGAACCTCCAAAAATGAAACTGACACCCATCCCAACTAAAGTGATTACTGGAATGATGCTATTTTTCATAGCATGTTTGAAGATGATGGTATTTTCTCTTAAGCCTTTGGCCCAAGCGGTCCGAATATAGTCCTGGCGAATAACCTCAAGCATGCTGGACCTTACTTGACGTGCGTTCGAAGCGATGCCGAAGATGGATTCACAAATTACTGGCATAACAAGTTGTCGGCTGCTTAACCCGAAATCCGTAAAAGGAGAAGTAAAGCCAGTAATAGGGAGCACTTTTAGCTTTAGTCCGAAAACATAAATCATCAGAATGCCCAACCAGAAGACAGGGATAGTCACGCCGATGTAAGCCAGTGATGTGACGATGTTATCAACCCACTTTCCCCGCCTTACCGCGGAAATTATCCCGGATCCAATACCAACTATGGTACTGACAATTAAAGATAACAGACCTAGATACAGCGTTACTGGTAAACGTTGCATCATTAGTTTACCCACGCTAAGACTGTAAAAATACGATTCACCGAGGTTACCGTGAAGAGAATTACCTATCCAGTTGATATATTGAACAACTACTGGTTTATCCAAGCCGTACTGGTGACGGAGTTCTTTGATTTCTGCCGGAGAATAGTTTTGCAAACTCTCCTTAGCCATATAGATTAAAAGCGGGTCTCCTGGCAGCAGCCGCATGGCGAAGAAAATTAATATGGTTACAAGGATGACAACAAGCAGCCCATATAATATCCTTCGGATAATATACGTTCAACATACTTAACCTCGCGACCCACAATTTTTGTTCAGCTGGCGGCAGAGATTAAAACAGAGTACAAAATTTTGTTGCTAAAGCTTTAACCTTTTGACGAATAAAAAAATATGGCCTCAATTTTGGACCGAGTAATTCGCCCTTGGCTACTGCGCTTAAGGGCGAACTACCCAGTAAGATAAAATCCAAGTTAATTAGTTATTTACTTATCCATGATTCATTAAGATTCCAGACTACATTATGTATTGTATTACTATCATCATGAACATTATTTTGCATTACGCTTATCCACGGCACTTTAAGCAGCGGTACCAGCAAAGCGTCTTCTTCTGCTTGCTTGGCTGCTGCTTTGGTCGCAGTAGCTAATTGTGTAGGGTCAAATGAGTTATACATTTTGTTGCAATCGGCTAAGAAATCTGACGATTTGGCACCAGTGATGGCAAGTATTCCGGTCATCGGCGAAGGACCGAAATGGCGTAACAAGCTGGTAGACCAGGGCAGATCTATACCAACCATGCCTACAGCTAAATCAGGAAAAGGCTGCCCACCAAAATAGCCTGACATGAACTCTGAATTGAACCTAGCGAAATCGGCTAGATCAATCTTGGCATCAATACCTACTGCCTGCAGGTACCCCTGAATAGCAGTGGCATAATCTTGAGACTGAGCATCGCAAAGTATCGAAGTCTGAAAGCCGTTGGAATAACCGGCATCTTTAATTAGTTGCTTTGCTTTATCAGGATTATAAGGCCGGGGGTCATAGCCTGGATTATAACCGCTGCTACCTTCGGGAGCAAGTTGCGTGAGGGCCTCATACTTACCATACCCAAGCGACGCAGCTAACGCAGGTCGGTTGATTGCATACTCTAAAGCTTCACGAAGGTCTTTATTGGCCCATTTTGAACCGGGCGTGGTGCTGTTAGCAAGTAGACCCCAGAAGAAACCAGTTACAGCAGAGTTAACTTTCAATCCTTTATTCGCTAGGTCTACAGCTTGTTTTATGGGTACGTCAAACCACAAATCTGCCTGTCCTGCCTCCATCATTGCTTCAGCCGATGTGGCGTCAGGAATAACACGGAAATTGATGCCATCCAGGTAAGGAGTACCACTAACATAATAATTATCTACCTTTTTATAATCAGCATGGTCTCCTGGCGCCCAATCTGTGAGCGTGAATGGGCCCACGCCCACCGGATGTGTTTTTGCCCAATCCTCTCCGTTTTGTTGTAGAGCTGTTGACGAGTACATAGCAACCCAACCATAGTTGAGAACGGAAAGGCTTGTTAATTGGGTGAGATTCATCCTAAGAGTATAATTATCAACAACGTCTAACGATTTAACTTTATCCGCGTCTGTCAATCGGTTTAATGATATTTCTCTCTCAAAATTCCACTTTGCTACATCTGCATTAAATGGGGTCCCGTCGGTGAAAGTGACGCCTTGCCGCAGGTGCCAGGTGAGGGTATTGTTTGTCGGGTCTTGATCCCAGGATGTAGCTAGTTCAGGAATTGTATTACCATTAATATCCCAATTAACAAGTCTCTGTGTAACGTCCTGTCCCACTTCTATGCCACCATCATTCGGAGGGTACCCAACACTCGTTAGGCCGTAGGTACAAATCACTCTCATAGTACCGCCATACTGAGGGGTTCCACTAGCCGCTGAAGAAGTCGGTGAAGAAGCCGAAGTAGTAGTTGTACCGGCACAGCCAATTAGGACGATGACCATTACTAACAAGATCGATAGGATGGACAACTTTTTCATCAAGATGCCTCCTTATTTTTCATACGTTTTTTACTTTTTCAAATAAATATTAATAGACCTCCTTTGAAAACCTCCTTTCTTCAGCAGGCTATTTCAATAATAATTATTGTGAATAAACAATTATTTTTATATAATTTGTTAATAATATAAATTGTTGTTTATCAGGAAAATCATTCTGGCACAATCTAAAATGAATGTCAATTTCGATTGTAGAAATGGTATTTTGAAGCTAATTTCCAATTTGCAGTTCATATTTATATAGATACAAAACATTTGACCTGTAAAATGATTTTGCTATTATAGCAAAATCAGAAATTATTAGCTTCAATTATGGCTTTATTCGCGTATTAGTGTCGGGTCTGTCTTTCGAAAGACATCCTGCCTGAGTGGAATTTCTTCAACAAGGTCCTTAGCCGAAGCATAAATACAGGCTGACTTACACGCATGACCCCAATTACATCGCCAAGTAATTAGTTCAACGCTATCAGCATGTTTTATCGTTCTCGGTACCAGCCAGACTATCTTCCTTACAGGGAAATCACCTAATTTTACATCATCACAAAATCCATATTTAGGTACCAAATTAAATTCGCCAAAATCCATACCATTAAACATATGCTCACCCTTTTCACAACAACGTCATAATGAGTTGTGACAAGAGAGTTAGCTATTTTAGGACGAATATCCCACGTATTGTCAGATTTTGTTATTGTTAACGATAATCTATCTAAAAAAATCCTTTTTCTTCTTTATCAAAATCTTTTTCTAAATCCTACTTTTAATAGGACTAGATCTGATTTACTTCTCCTGTCTTTTTATTTTTCCAGTATCCTCTTAGTTCCAAAGGCCAGTTAAATTTAATAGCTCCCGGGCGAGGACAATCATTTACACAACAACCACAATACCAGCATTCTTCGGGATGTAATATGATCGGTGGTTGGCCTTTTTCAGGGTGGGGAATATATACATCTATCTGGCAAACTTCAACACAATGGTTACACCCATTGCAAATATCCTCATTGAAAACCACTGGATTATTTGGTGTCGTGATATTTGGTATTGCGATTACTTTTTCCTGAGACATTTTTATCCCTCCAAAATTTGGTATATTAATAGCGATAACCAGTAGGCTATTTTTTCTCTTTAGATACTCCGGTATAGTCTTTGTTATGGGTTTCGTATTCTTTCTTCATGTTACCCCAGAAGGCCAAAGGTAAGTCTCCAATCTTGACTTTACCGTCATCCATTTTAAGGGTAATGAACTTATTCCATTCGGGTGGATCCAAGGTCGGGTAGTCTATCCTCTGGAAATTCAAAGGCACGCTACTTGCTTTACGCGCCAGAGAAGCCTGCACGATGATTTGAGCGTAAGTCAAAATACTGACATCTTCCAAACAGCGCATCAGCTTGTGTGGATCAACAGCGTATAGCAATGGGACTGATTCTTTTTCAATCTTTGACAGACCATTGAGTCCCATATTCAGAAGATTATCAGTCCTGTACTCGCTGACATAGTACTGCATAACTCTGCTCACACCAGCATGTAATTCTTTCCAGTCTATGCCACTATTACGCTTGACCGGGGCGTAGACTCTGGCTTTTTCACGGTCAACTTGTTCGCGGGATATTTTGGGCTCAGCAGCTTTTTTGGCATAGTCCGCCGCCTTCCGGCCAGCATACCTGCCGGTAGCTGCCGAATAGCTATGATCTTCCGGGGCAAATGTCAGCATGCCGCCGGCATAGAGCCCTTCCAGCGTAGTTTTAAGGTCCCAATCAACTAAGACGCCTCCACCGAATCCATAACCTGCCTCACGCCATTGAGGGAAACCGCCTCCTTCAATGAATTTATAACTCTGGAGAAGGTCGCGACTCGGGTCGAAACCGGCCTCGTTAAACGTATCAGTGATAATTTTTACGGTAGATTCTTCTCCCAGCATTAGTTTCCAGGTAGCTCTTCTCTCTACATCTTCCATAGCAGGGAAATCACCGTAGAAAGGCAGCGCATATTCACCTTTCATGATGCCTTCCCGTATTTTAGCCTCAACCTCAGAGCTCGTGCTCATTGCCCCGGCATCTTCCCAACCCTGAATGCCCATGGGCAATCTTTTACCATTAGCATCAACGATGGGGACGTTCTCGTAACTGGCATCGCCGGCTCCGGAATACCATTTGTGTCTATGGCCAGAACCTATATTCAAAATACCATTGGCTTCCATTGCAGTCAGGGTAGCCCCGGCTTTCCATGCCATGACAGTACCGTCACCGGTAATCGCTCGGGAAGTCATGGTACTATGGCCACCTAATTCGGTACTCATCACCCATATTGTGCCGGCCCCGTTAGTGGCCAGGACAGTGGCTTTTGATTTGAAAATCAAAAACTCGCCAGTACGGTTGTTAAAACCTGTAGCCCCGACGACTCGACCACCCTGGATCCCTTTTTCGGTCAGTAATCCGGTCATCATGACGCGGTCAAATATCTTTACGCCTAGGCGTTGGCATTCCTTTTTCAAAGCAGGCTTAAAAGTGCTCCCCCAAACTCGTATGACCACGTTATTGAGTTTATTTTCCGGATTGCTTTTAAGCTCTACGTGCTTCAGTCCAATAGGGTTATAGCTGTGTAATTTGGTGTATCGCGGGGAAATCATTAATTTGGTCTTGTCATCGCGGCCTTTGGCGCCTATATATTCATCTTTAGTATCGCGGATTTTGCCACCCATTATTTCCATTTCCTGAAGAGTGTCCCAGTCTTCGCGGCACTCGATCTGAATACCGATGCCGTTGCAATATGGGCGGTCGGCCATATGCACTGCCCATTCATTTGGGTCTACATTGGACAGAGGGTTAGCGGGAGCATTGCACCAGTGGTCGCAGCCTGGGCCGCCGGCACCACTACGGATAGTATCGCCCTTTTCAGCCATGGCAACCCTCAACCCCGACCTAGCCGCAGCGATGGCGGCCCAGCAGCCGGCGATGCCGCCTCCAATCACCAGGACATCGGTTTCGATTTCCTGCTCTTTATCGTATCGAATAGGATACGGCCATTCAGGAGCATGTCCCTGTTCCTTAAGATAATCATGCCAGCGTGTCATTTTTTATCCTCCTTCTGAATTTGCTCGTTATGGTAAATATTTTTTTATAATCACTTCCACATTAAAAAACATGGCAACTTTGATTTCATCCCCACCATTAAAGCGAGTATAATTTCTATTTTTATAGTCTTAAGTGAGCATCAGTTTGGTTTTTTCGTCTTTGAATGGTGCTCTTTTGAATTCACTGCCCACATCCCTGACTTTTAAACCAATCCCTTCCAAATCAAGAAATGTATTATAGCTTTCTTTGCAGAATTGATGTAAGATGTAACATAAAATTTCGTTATCAATCCCCTGGTAATTGAAATTACGTAGGGACGTCGTAAATTCCATTAATGCTTCCGATGTAATTTTTAGCATTGATTTGTACATGCATGATGTCGGTGGTCATCCGTCAGGCCAAAGGTACATATAACCCTTAGCATTCCTCCGTTCTATGGACTAGCAAGAGCAACAAAAGGAACTTTAGGAGATATGGGTAAGGTAATTATTGTCATTAATTTTGGAGTTCCTCTACACAAGTAACGAATTCTTACACAAACAAAAATGGTTGTCAATTTCGATATTCGAAATATTCTTTCAAAATAATATATAAAAACTTTTATCACTTTTAAATTATTCATCCAACTAATGGCAATCACACTCTAAAAGGTGGAAGAAAGACGTTTTGGATCTTCCTGATTCATCGGGAAAAGACACCGTATTCTATTCCCACTGGCCGAAGAGTGGTTAAAGGTACTTGACCTTAACATAATTTTTGTTATAATTAGTTTAAAATAATTAAATGGTATCGATCTATATGGAAACATTTTCAGCTGCTTCCCGCCGAAAAAAATATGATGATATTTTGAATTTTGACCCGGAAGGACTTTTAGGACGAGAACGGTATCTTGAGGTCCTGTTTATACGTACAAGCCACTATATAGAACGTGCTCTAAAAAAAGAACTACTCAGAATGAATATACCGCCGAAAATTGGTGCAATAATACCCGAGCTTTACTGGAGAAATAATTTAAGTCCGATAGAACTTTCAAGTATTTCAGATAGGAAACCACAAACCACTACGGCAATCATTGATAGAATGGAAAAGAGTGGTTTGATAAAAAAAATTGTAAACGAAAATAAAAAGAATACATATAAAATATGTTTAACCGAAAAGGGACTCTTAGTTTATCAAAAAATAGCATCAGTTGATGTTTTCACGCGTATCGCTCGACAATTACCTCAAGAAACACGCCAACAACTTCAGGTTTGCCTTGAGGAATTGGCTACTCAAGCTAAAAAAATAATAGGATAAGGCTTTGTTTTGTCCCTTCTATTGTATTAATGTCAATATTGAGATTGAAAGGAGAGTTACACAATTCATTGCTAAGTAACAATTGAAGAATTCTTCCATAATTACAAGTCAAGCCTCCCTTAGCGTGGCTTGACTTTTTGTTTAATAACGAGTGGGTTGAACATTTCCGAGAACTGTGCAACATAGGCTATCAATCGCCTCAACAAGGGGTGCGACCCGATCTGTTTGGTGACTTCCGCCACGTTACCCATGTTTCAATCCACGCACCCGCACGGGTATGGAGGATTTTTTTCTTCCAGTCTGCAACGGTATTCTCTCAGAACATCACGTTCGGCGACACTATCCAATGCTGGCACTGCTTACCCATCTTCGTTCTCCTCATTTCTGTAGGAGTCTCGAAATTAGCTTACCAATGGCTGCACTTTTACATAAAGCATCCGGCTAAGTATACAATCTTGCCCATCGCTCGGAAAAATTACTATATAATTGGGAATATTGCGGTTTGTCGCAATGCGAGGTGTTGCCAGTCACAATATTATGAGATAACATATGTAAATCCAGATTGGAGTATTATGTTACCTTAAAGAACTGACCTTACCCAAACTCTTCCGAGTGATTTATGAATATTTCCTTGTTAATTGAAATTGTAATTGCCATTGTCAGTGGCTTTATAGTCGAGTTAATCGTTGATAAAAATCACCGTGTAACAGCTATAATTGCTATTGGGGTTATACTATTGTTAACAGTACCAGCCACGCTTATACTTTCCTCACATTCCAAAATAGCATCAAGTCAAAATCTACAAAATGGTACCTCTGGTCAATCCTGGTGACGGATCCTTTGCTGCTAACAACTTATCTATTGCCTATGATGTCGGAGATGCAGATTGGTCAGGAGTCAATTCTGGCTGGACTTATAATTTCACTCCGGTAGTATTGGGTACCTATTATGTCGCTATCGGAGCATTTGGAACTAGCCAGAATTACACACTTTCCGTAAAGACTGTAGGCCGTTAGCTGGGACTGTTGCCGAACTCGACCAGGCTTAAGAACATCGTCAACTCCTAGATACTTGTTGTTAATGCATACATGCTATTTCATTTCAATGCTCCTTTCAATGGTCATAGTGGGCCTGCGCTCTCTGTTGAAGGCAGGGGAAAAATCGATGACCGAGTTTCTCCTAGCAGATGTAAAGATGGATACCGTGTATCAAAAGATGTTCTGTTTGTTTTATCTCCCGTATTGTATTGCTTACCCCCGGCTACCATCAAGTTAACGGTTATCTCTTCGTGCGTCAACTTGTGATTTTATGAAATGATCTACTTTGAACAATTCAGAATTGTTCAATCGATTCGAGTACCCATTAATATAATGTATGAAGTCAGCTGATTCTATAAAGAACTCGCTCTTGCTTAGATATTAACATAAGGTATAAAATTATCTAACTTAAAACAATTTCTTTAGTAACGAGATAAAGCATGCATACCAAGAAGATATTGATTATACTGCTAGTGTGTTGTTCAATTATACCGATTTTACTATTTGTCGGATGCAACCATGATTCACAATTTGTTACCGAGCCGTGACGGCTAGTTAGGCTGGCATAACTAAAGCGTTCAAGTTGTATTTCACGCAGAGTTCGACCTTTTTATGAATGTATGGAATCTAAGCGAGTAAAGAGGTGTAAAGCAATATAAAAAATATGACATCTCAAATGCTACCACCTGAGGTTGAAAACGTAATTAGCCATATCGCTAGCAGCATAAATGAAGGTCAAGCCATAGTTTTCTGCGGAGCGGGTATATCGAGAGATTCCGGTTTCCCTATTGTGAACGAGTTTGTCCCCTATGTGCTTTTGACTCTCTGCACTAGCCCTAGAGAGATCTGTGCTATTGAGGCTTTTTTGAAAACCATAACGGATACTCAGCAACGCCAAGATAGATTGAAACAGATCATCTCTGAGAAAATGGCAGTATCACTAGAGGTTGTTGACAAAATTGTCAATAGTTTGCCGTTTGAGGTTTTTATCGAAACATTACGCAATGATAGCAAGATCGATGAGATATTAGATATCTATAATGTGGAAGCATACCAACCCCATGTTGAACCTAACTCCAATCATATGATGCTGGCTAGGTTAGTTGCCGCTGGCAAGGTGAGGACTATCATTACCACCAATTTCGATCAGCTTATAGAAAAGGCTCTGGAGCGGCAAGGCAAGCATGCAGGTCTTGACTATGATGTGATTTACCGAGAGAAGGATTTCGCTAGTATCAATTGGGCGCAGGAACGTGTCCGCCTCATCAAAATTCATGGTAGCGTCGATGACAAGCAGGCTATAGCCATTACGTTGAGTCAAGTTGCTAGGCAAGAACTATCTACACCTAGGGCAGACGTTATACGCTATGTATTCAGCCAAGGAGCTCATAAAACGGTTTTGATACTGGGATATAGTTGTTCAGATGTATTCGATCTGTCCTGGCAAATTGAGACCCTTACGGAAAACCTCAAGCAGGTCTACTTGGTACAACACTCTGGCAGACTTAAGATACAAGACATCCGTGAGCAGGAACAGAAGAATCCGTTTAAATCTTTCAGTGGAAGCATACGGCTGTTTATTGACACCCGTGATTTGGTAGGAATACTCTGGAAAGCTATACTTAAGGAACCATATGAGGATCATAAGACTTTTAAAACCATTCCCGATTGGAATGCCAAGGTGCGTGCTTGGTATGAAGATTCTGTGCAAATCGGTTCCGACTATACAAGTGATATCTTCTGTGGACGTATTGTTTTAGTCATCTGCGAGTGGCGGACAGCTATAAAGCGGTATGAGCATATGATCGCGAATATTAAGGGACATTTAAACGACCGACTTAAAGGGCCTGCTCTGAACAATCTGGGTCTGGCCTATTTAAATCTAGGCGAATATCGCAAGGCGATAGAAATCTATGAAGAGGCTTTGGAGGTGTTCCGTCGCTTCGGGAATGTTCAAGGTGAAGGTAATGCCTTAGCCAACATGGGTATGGTATATTTAGGTCTTGGCGAGTATCACAAGGCTATCGAGTTCTCTGAACAGGCTTTGGAGATACATAGGCGTATCGGAGATTCGTGGGGTGAGGCCAACGATCTGGGCAACATAGGCAGGATTTATGAACAGCTAGGTGAGTATGGCAAGTCAATGGGGCTCCAAAAACAGCAACTAGAGATAAGCCGTCACATCGGAGATGTACAAGGTGAAGGTAATGCATTGGGCAATATTGGTATGGATTATATAGGTCTTAGCGAGTACCACAAAGCTATCGAGGTCTCTGAACAGGCTTTGGAGATACACCGGCGTATCGGATATATACGAGGCGAGGGTAATTCCCTAAACAACTTGGGCCTGGCTTATGTAGGTCTTAGCGAGTATCGAAAGGCTATCGAGGTTTATGAACAGGCTTTGGAGATATTCCGTCGTATTGAGGATATACCAGACGAGGGTAATTCCCTAAGCAACTTGGGTATGGCATATGCAGGTCTTAGTGAGTATCGAAAGGCTATCGAGGTTTATGAACAGGCTTTGGAGATACACCAGTGTATTGAGGATTCACGTGGTGAGGGTATCGACCTGGGCAATATAAGCAGAGCTTATACTCATCTTGGCCAATTCGCCAAGGCAATCGTAATCGCTGAACAGGCTTTGGATATACACCGCCGGATCGGGGATGTACGGTGCGAAGCTGCCGATTTGGGCAACATGGGTCTAGCTTACCTAAATAATGCCGGGTACCCTAAAGCTATTGCGCTCTTTGATCAGCACATAAAAATAGCCCGCAGTATCGGGGATACACGAGGCGAGGCCACCGATTTGGGCAATATAGGCCTAGCTTATGCGCTTATGGGCAATAAGGAAAAAGCAGTAAAAGCCTTTGCCCAGAGTAAGGCTATCTTTGCAAAACAAGGACTGTTGTCCATGGCAAGTTCGGTAGAAAAGATGAGTAAGCGAGTCGGCTTATAATACCAGGATTTGGACTAAAGGATTCGTCTAGAAAGGATACAGGACAACAGTTGTTAACTCTCTACCATGATTAGCTAAGGTGACTAGAATGGGATAATTTTCTACAAAACTATCCGAGGACACTATTTAGCCATTTCCCAATATATTATATTTCAGGTAGAGTTCGACCCTAATTGGTCTTCTCGTCTAAAATGGATAGTCCTCATTCTATCAAACTAATGAGGTAAATCTCAATGACCCAGGTTACTTTTCATCTTTTTGTCGGGTTAAGTAGGATTAAATGATTCCGAGTTTCGGTGGAGCCCAAATAAACATTGTGTGACTATGGCGCACATATCGAATTATCTACATATATTGGTTTTGAAACAAATATCGGTTGATTTACAATCTTATTATCCTAAACGACTGGATATGGTTAAGCTTTTTATGTAAAAAGTGCTACTTTATCAAACATGGATTTCGTTGCTTTGACACCATTTTTCATATTCAGATATGAAAAATCCGATCAGTACTTTTCTCACAGTGCGTTCAAGTATCTCAATCTTTTCGTTAAGAGTTGCCAAATTTGTTTCTCTAACCAAGTCAGTTTTATTAAGTCCCTGTCCTGCATAATATTTCTTATCAAGTATATCTCTCAGTTTTTTAGAAACATCCCGATATGATGCTCCATGGGCGAAATGATTTCTATTATCTCTTAATTCCATTATGGATTTTACGAATCTGTCCCCCCAACCGCTTTCCAGATTATTGAGCTTAAGAGTTAGATGCTCCCTCCATCCGATCTTATAATGAGGCTGAAGTTTCTTATTGCATGGTCTACAGGTGAATTCCTGGTCGCACTTGGGAGGTTCCCCCAGGATTCCTTCTAAAATTGCAAAGTAAAAAGTGACAGAAAGATCTTCATTTTTATAGACCAGTGGGATATTGCTGACATCCCATATACCACGAATAAAAACATACGAAAATATCATATTGTGAAGCTGTACTCTTTTTTCATCCTCCGAGTTTTCAAGGCTACTAAAAAATTCAAAGGCGTTTCGATAACAAATTTCTCGATAGCCATTTTCAAAGAATAGTCCTACGTATTCTTCGAAATCTGTAATGTTTTCGTTAGATAATATGGGAATTGGCATCATAAATCGACTATAATCTGTAGCATGAAATATACCATCAATTGCAATCAATTCTGAACTAGGCAGCACCTCCCTGATTGCTCTCTCAACTGTATATTGATATGTCTCTGGGTCATCACTTAGAAAAGAATGAAACACAGCAAGGTTTCTATATATGTTGAATGATTCAGGGAACTTGTCTCCTTGCCACTGTAACGCCATGATCGCTTTGTAACCATGGGGAATTCCAAAGCTAAATTCCTCGAACATCTTTGATAATGGTTTAACTGATAAGAGAGTATACCCTTCCCTGAGTTCGTAAGGATATCGAGAAATATGGTTAGTTAAAATAATGTATGAATTTGTTTCCATCGACTCTCTTATCAAAGAGTATATTATCAGGATAATTGAAGCTGCAATTGAACTTTACTGATGTTCTGATATCGTAGTTCGTGAATGTCATCCAGAATAGGTGTAATATCTACGTTACCGAGTTCTTTCGGTTCAAGCTTATAAAGCCCGCCGCCATATATTCGGCCCTCTCCTAAAATCAAGTTAATATTTAGACTATTCAAAGATTCCCAAAGCCGTCGTAATAACTTAGGGTTTTCGGCAACTTTTCGTAAGAGTCTTGGTTTAGGATATAAGAGCAAGTAGACATTCGCCGCGATAGCTCGCGAATGGTTCAAGATAAATCTGAAAGGTCTCCCATTCTTAGCGTCACTTCTCCCAAGATATGTACAAAGAATGGGCGCTGGTAGACGTTCTTCTTGCCAATACCATACCTTACGTGTTCGGCATAGGTAACGTTTGGATACGTCCCCTTTACCTTTTGCAAGATATTTCCAAAGACTTGGGTAACGTTCACGAATTTCAGGCTCGGATAACCGACAATCCAACAGAAACGATTGGCGGTCTACAATCGGAAGCCCTTCAGAATCAGCTTCAATTTCATTATATGGAATATAACGAGGACTTGGTAAAATAGGCCTAAATACTTCTTTAGGAAGGTTGTATTCCTTTATTTGTTTTTCTTTGAGAATAAAGAAATTATTATATCCTGTTGCGATTCCTCGCTTGATAGTAAAAAGATCGGATAGGCGGCAGAGCGTGTTACTTTCACGAACATCTGATTTAGGAAATCGTGTCCATTTTGCTTCGTTCCGCAGTGCTGAAGTTGAGACAAACCGAGATAGTTTTGGGGTAAGAAGCGATCCACCAAACGTAAATTCTACATGGAGGTCGGCAGGAGGAGGTTCATTGCGAAACCAAACAACTGCCGAGGACACAAGAACATTTTCAAACTGTACTTCATCAGGGTCAAAACGATGAATACGTAAAAGTGTTACTTTGCTTAGCAGGTATTCTTTGACCGACCTGCCATAATTCACATCCATAAACTCGCTTGGGATCAACCATCCAGCTATCCCACTTCGTTGCATCCAACCATGAGATAACCCAAGGAAATAACAATAAAGACCGGCAAGTCCTGCAATGCGCACTCCGCATGCAGCCTCAGTAGTTTTTTGTAAGCGAGATTTATCTCTGTTCGAAATATGGTGGTGACGCACATAAGGCGGATTACAGATAAGGAGATTAAAGCGTTCCTCTTCTTTAACAGGAGGTTTAGCTTCAGTAAAGTCGCCTAACACAACATCAAGCGGCATGCCTTGCCAGACATCGCGAGTAGATTCTACATAACTTGCATCCAATTCATACCCTTGAGAAAAATCGATTCTATTTAATGAGACTGTATGAATAAGGGCAGAAAAGAAGGAACCTGTTCCGAGTGCAGGATCGAGAAAGCGGATTGCAGGGTCATCTCCGAGAAGACTAAGACCATAGTGCAAAATATCCCGAGGCAAGAACCGTGGGAGTTGCAAACTGACCGAGCTTATTGCGTTCGCTTTGCGTCTTCTCAGCATCCAAATGCTTTTGTAGTGACAACCGATATCGTTCTTGAACTAAATCTTTCATAACTTTATAAACCTAATTTGACCAGATCGTCGATTCGGTGTTCCCACACCCAGTCAATCCCTTCAGCCGCTTCATAACCCAGATAGCCGCTATCAAAATATCCGCACAGAAAAAGATTAAATCGAACATTGTTTCCGTAAGTACGGCGTAGTTGGGTCATTTTGGCGGCTTCTTCTTTACGCCGTTTGTTTACATTTGTAAAATCGCCAGCAGATTTGGCTTCAATGAAGACCGGTAATTCGCCACTTTTAGCTGTCTTTAACATGATAACAGCGTCAATGGGAATATTAATTTGCTTACCACCTTCAAGTTTCACAGGAACATTCATATGAAAACTATATGTACCTGGAGATAAGGAGTTGAATTTTGTGGTATCTCTGAATGGAATATGTCTGTATCCCCGAGCTTCGAGCCAAGCTCCTATTGCTTCTAGTTGACGCTTCTCTTGGGCATTTCTGATAATCGGATTGGCTACGGAACCGCAGAGACGGTCGGCTACAATAGTTGCAGCTCGGTGTATTTCTATTTCTGTAGCCGGTTCACTCCGGTTTAACCACACAAAGATGTCAGGGTCTGCCATGCGTTCAACAATTGACCCTATCTTTTGAAGTTCCGAGTCAAGGACCGCTTCTTTAAGACGATGCGGAATTCTGTGTTGATTTTCCATATTTTTAACTAGGTTGCTCATCACACCTGCAAGTCCTATTAATCGATCAACTGCGATAGGAGGACATGTGGACATCCTAAGAGTCGGTAACACCTCAGGGTTACTTTTAAGAATGGAGGGAGTAATATTTTGAAGGTTATTCGTTGCTTTCAAGGTTGCTTCAACATCTCTGGCGGTCTGTACACGCGTATCTCGAAAAGCCTTAGGCGCAAACTTCATAAACCAAAGGTTGTACATATCAACGGATCTTGCTATATCCGCTTTCCATAGATTCGGTTTATCGAGATTTACTGCCATGTTCGTCTCACTTTTTAGTATTATAGAACCTTATATCATTCTCGTCTAGAGTTGGTATCAGTTGTGAGAACAAAACGTCAGATGTGTGTCTTACTTAGAGTTCGATTCTCGCTAATGAACTGATATTATTGGTGGCAGGTATAGCTAGTTATTATTCACCTTTTTCTGGAGGCATAACATAAAGATAAAACAACTTACCTCCATTTTCCGTAGTCTTTATCGGTTTCCAGCCATAAATTTGAAATGACTCCATGACAACCCTGGTGCCTCGCTTAAGCTCCGATTCAAACTTTGGTTTTAAAACTTCAGAAGCCGTCGGAAACAAGTAGCAAAATACAACCGTTGCATCAACCAAATTTACATTAAGGACATCTTCCTCAATAAAGGATGTTATATCAGCAACATGTTTCCTGGCTGCTGCCTTTTTAGATAATTGAACAAGATCGGGGTCAAGCTCAATACCGACGACCTTGCCCGCTCCTCTTTTAAGGGCAGCAAATAGTAATCTGCCATCTCCCGACCCCAAATCATAAACTATATCTGATGAGGAGACAGGCGCTAAATCAAAAAATCCTTCAATACAGTAATAAGGTGTTGGGACAAAACCGATAAAACTTGGCATCTTTTGCCTTCATCCCAAGCCTATGTTTTCAAGATTGGTCAAAAAGAGCATTAAGTGCGTATCTCGGTGAAAACGGCCGGGTGTTCGGGTTGAAATCAGCCGGGTGTTCGGAGCAAACCGGCCACCCCCTGGCAGCGCCGGACTAAGGTACAGTTTAGCTCACTTTCTCATCGCTTTCAATCTTCTCCTTCTTCTCAGATTTAGTAACCGGTCTCCTGGTACGCATGGAATCGCCTCTCATCTCGATCTTGTAGGCGTTGTGCAGCAGCCGGTCGCAGACGGCATCGGCCAGCGTGGGGTCGCCGATGTTGGGGTGCCAGTCTTTAACCGGGCACTGGCTGGCGATAATGGTCGCTCCTGTCTGGTAGCGGTCCTCGATTACCTCCAGCAAATCTCTCCGCTCGCCGTCTACCAGCGGGGTAAGCAAGAAGTCATCGATAATTAAAAGCTGTACCCGACTTAGCCTGGCGAGGGCTTTGAGATGAGAGCCATCTCCGCGTGACTGCTGCAGGGATTCAAACAGCCGGGGAGCGCGTACATAGAGCACGGTATAACCGGCGCGGGCGGCGGCGTTGCCCAGGGCGCAGGCGATAAATGATTTGCCGACGCCGGTTGGACCGCTGACCAGTACGTTACGATGGGCGGTTATCCACTGGGGATTAGCCAGTTCCAGCATTACCTGCCGAGAAATTCCGCGGGGTGCGCCGTAGTCGATATCCTCCAGGGCAGCCTCCTGGCGGAGCTTGGCCTTTTTAAGCAGCCGGTGGAGCCTTAAATTGTCGCGGTACAGTTTTTCATCCTGCACCAGCAGCCCCACGAATTCGTCATGGGACAGCGCTGCCTGTTTAGCGTCAGCCAGCCTCTCCTCAAGGCTCCGCGCCATACCGTATAGCTTTAATGAGTGCAGGATAGACATAGTCTGTTGATTAAGCACAGCTTGTTACTCCTTTCGACTTCGCTCAGGATAAATCCTTTCATTGGTAATATTCCTGTCCCCGGATATTCTGGTGCGGCGGGAGTCCCGACAGGCTGTGCTGCTCGCCGTTATCCGGCTGGCGGTCGAGCCCGGCGGACAGGATGGCCTTCATCGACCGGTAAGAGCAGGTCTTAAACTTGAGCGCCCGGCGCGCCGCCGCTTCGACACGCACCGGTTCGTAATCACGGGTCAGGTTAATGATACCCAGGCATGCCTTGTAGCCCTGCTCCGGGTAAGGGCGGCCGGCAAGGACTGCTTCCACCAGCCGGGCGGTAGCCTCTCCGGTCTTGCCCGCCCACTGGATAAACCGGGCCGGGTTCCACTCGGCGTAGTAGCGGTGTGACGGCGGCATGTGCTCCGGGAGCGTGGTGTAGCCGCCTTTGGCATAGGACCGGGTGTGGGCGGCGACGCGCTCACCCTTGTGGAAAGCTTCGATAATCGCCGCGGTTAACCGGATGTCCAGTCTCTCATGTAAAAGCTGGTAGGGCACGCTGTAATAATGATGGTCTACTTCGATGTGGTAATTGAGCTGTACCCTGGCCTTATACCATTCGGCATATTCGTAGGGTCTCTGTGGTAGCGGTAAAGTATTGGGCCGGTCAGTAGTTTCAAACAGCTCCCGGCCGTCCGGATGTTTTTCTTTATACTCCAGCCATAACTGGGAGAGCGTCAGGTTGAATTTACGGTAGGTACGTAACTCATTGTAAATGTGCTCGCAGTCCGGCGGTGGACGTTTTACCGAGCTTGGTACGTGCTCGGTGGGAAACAGGCGCTCTTCGAGCTGGGCCTCGGCCATGGCTGACGCTTCCGGCCAACTCAGCCTGGCGGCCGCTGCTCTTCTGAGATAATCGGCTACCGTGCTCCGGGAGACCTGGCAGCTCCGTGATATCTCCCGCTCGCTGATGCCGCAGTCTAATTTTAAACGTAGAATCTCTTTGATCTTGCGCACGGACAATCTCCTGTTGGCCATGAATCACCTCCAACGGTGATTCTATGCCATCGTATTGTCCGACGCCGCTCCAATGGGGGGTGGCCGATTTGCTCCGAAAGGGTGGCCTACTTTACTCCGAAAGGCCGGCTGATTTGCTCCGAAAAGGTGGCCGTTTTAGTCCGAGAAATGCACATTAAGAGTATAATTTATGCAAAGTAATAATTGCAAAGAGAATTATGGGAATAAAGTTTGTTACGGTGGGATTTATTGCGAAAGACTGTGATGTAAGTCATACTACTGTATTAAGGTGGATAAACACGGGTTATTTAAGCGCTATAAAGTTACCCTCCCGTCAGAATAGGGTTTTTAGAGGAGAATTTGAAAGGTTTAAAAACCTTTAGTGATTTAATGATCTTAAGGGGAACTATCGGAAAGATACAAAATAAATCCCCCCAAATTTAAAGCCTTTAGAGCAAATTCGGAAGGGTTAAAAATATCAACTAAGGAGGCGACAATGACAGCTAAAAAGCGGCTAGAAAATATAAAGTTAACCACTAAAGGTATCACAGACTATTGCTAGGTTACTAAAAGCACCATGCTGTTATGGATAAGAGATGACAAGCTAAAGGCTTTCCGCCTTCCGAGTGGACATTACCGCATTGATAAGCAAGGTTTCAAAGATTTCCTGGTCAAATGGAACATACCCGTTAAGGGATGGCCTTTTGAAACCAAGTAATATGAGAATAACTGCAGAGGAAAAACGCTTAAAAGAACAAAAAAGATACACCGATTCTCATGGAGGGTCGGAGGCATGCCTTGATAGTAAGGGGAAATATTATTGTTTAAAATGTGGGTCTTATTTCTGTGACAAAGGTAGCTCAAAACTTAGTTATCCGGGTTGTGGAATTAAGTTTGATTGGAAAAAATATATTATTATGACACCAGTCCTTTAAGGCAATCAAGCATTGTTTCAGGGAGAGTTCGACCCTCTTGTTTTTATTTCTTTGAAGGAATATAATCAGGCGCGTCCTCATAGAACTTTAGGGTTTCAACCGCCAGTTCCTGAAGCTGTTTTAACCACGGATATCACTGCAGGGGTGCAGGCCCAATCGATGCTTTTCCTGGATTTAGATTTAGATTTCTTCCTGAATAAAAACGCGTATAGCAGTGAACATGACGGCGTAAGGTTAGGCTTGGAATATAAACCTTGGAGCGCTTTTAAGGTACGGCACTTCCTTGAATACAGATGCGGCCTTTCGACAAATACACCGCTTCCGGGACGAACGGTAGAAAGCCATGATGGGATACTCAACTTATGGAGTACGCTCATTGAATCTGGTGATCTTAGGATACCATTTGAAGTTATTCATGTAGATGCTCACCCTGATATGTGGGCAGGAGGCGGGCTTTACTAGACATCGGAATTTCTCTATTTTGACCCGGAGTATGGACTTGAGAAACTTAAGGGAAAGAGCGTTCATGCAGGAAACTATCTGACTTTTGCTATTGCCTACGGATGGATAAGATCGCTTGTATGGGTTTCTCTAGCGAAGTATGGGGAAGACAACCCCAAATGGGATGGCGATGCAAGGTCAATTTTAATTCAGCTTAAGAAGAGAAAAGACGAAAGGTCTCCTATCCGAGACTTACTCATTGAAAGAACGCCTGGGATTCCCTTCAAGATATTATCATGGAACAAGTTCAAAATGAATGAAACATTTGACTACATGGCGTTAAGTAAATCGCCGAACTTTACTCCTCCTGAAAGTGACAAATTGATCCCTATTATCGAAGGGTACGTAAAACAAATATAGCTGGATTCTAATAATGGAGGCAATCTTTACTGGCCTTTCTTAAACACCGCCAGATATAATACCGTAAAAAGGGAATAAATGGTCAGAATAGGGTGTGCACCGGAGCAAATCCTTTAAACCAATCAAGTAATTATTTCAGGGGGACCCCGATCCTCCCCCGTCTCCCCGTCCAACAAAAGTGGTTTCTATAATTATACTTTTCATTGAAAAGTACAATCCCCTTAACAATATCAATTTCCGCTATCGGAATTTCGTGCCGTACTATTGAATAAAGATTAAAAGTCGAATAATTCTTTCAATGTTAAATCAAAAGCCTTTGCAATAGCATTCAGGTTTCTAAGTGATACGTTACGTTCTCCTCTTTCAATTCCACCTATATAAGTTCTGTGAAGTTTGCATTCATCTGCTAAGCGTTCTTGTGACCAACCTTTGGCAGTTCTAAGTTCCTTTACCCGGTTTCCAAAACGTTCTTGTATAAAACTCTTTTTGCGTTTCATCATTGAAATGTTAAGATAGTGAAGACAATAAGTTCCACAGCCTTCGTGTATCAGTTCCATTCTGAATCAGGCTCGGAGTTCATATCAATATCTTGGGATACAAATTGGCCTGCTCAATAATTATTGTCTATTTTCCGTAGCTAATCCTGGGATGAGGATTGACTTTTCCCAAAATTGATGTATATTATCAGTATCTATACTATGAGTATCATATGGGAGGAACGCATATGGAAGAATTCACCAAAGAGTTACATCTGGCAGAAATTAAGAGGCATTGTGTCTGCATCCCGAAGGATAAGCAGCGCCTTTTTCCATCCGTGGGTGGGAAAATCAAAGCTCGAGATGAAAACACAGGAACATCCCATGAAGTAACGGTGGGAAGTCAATGTCGTCTGGGAATGAACAGTTGGTTTGCTAAACACCCGGAGATTCGCCCAGGTGACACAATTACTTTGCAACGTAACAACGGTGCTCTAAACCTTAAACTTACAACTAGGAAAATCAGCCACCCCGCAGAGATGTTCGAAAGGAAGAAAGGTGGGTTATCAATTTTCGAAGGAAAAGTCCTCGATTTAATCATCGAAGCCCTAGCTGACATAGAAAATCGGGGCATAGACGCTATAGTAAAAGTAACTGATAATGGGATATCAATCGAGTGGGGCAAGCACATTAAATCAACAAAAATAATATTGGGAACAACTGAAGTATCTCATAGCTAAATGAAACTATCGAGAGCCTAACGGAGGAACATCATGACCTTGATAGTTGGAGCGAAATGTTTGGACGGAGTCTTGCTGGCTGCCGATCGGCGACGCTTAGCACATTATGAAAAAGGTCCTGAAACCACGAAACTGTTCAACCTGAGTTGTGGGATGGTGCTCGCCGGAGCTGGCGATGATGCTGTCCTAAACGAAGCCAGGATTCTCATCGAACACAGGGCTGAACAAACCATGAGGCAGTCGAAAAACGTAGTACTGTGGGATTTGGCGGGAATTACGATAGGGGTCGTTAACGAGCTCGTCGGTATTTACCGAGATAAGATTGAAGAGTCTTTTGGATTTGCGATAGCCGGGCTGGAAAATATCCACAGCGGCAGGGCCAAGCTCTATACCATTTTCGGCGCCGGCCTTTCCGAAGTTCCTTGGACGTGTATCGGCTTAGGTAGCCCTTATGTTCGGCCTTTAGTTGACTTGCTATTGGCTGATGGCAATCTCAACGCCCAAGACACGGCAAAAGTGGTGCCTTATTTATATACCCTTGTATCCAGTGTTCAGACTAGTGTTGGCGGTGGAGTCGACATATGTGTCATCAGAGACGGGAAAGATCGATGTAATATCGTATACAAAGGTGAAGTTGATCTGGCACGATTTAGGAAAGCTATATTAGGTACGATAGTTCAGGAGGTTTGAGATGGGGACAAAAAAATTGGACGTAGAAATATCGGAGACTCTATATAACCGGTTTCGCGAGAGCGTCACGGAACCGGGCGGTATATGGCGAGGTAACTACAAGAAGGAAACAGCATACAGCGCCTTCCAGTCAGCCGTTGAAGAAGCTCTGAAGGAATTCCTTGATTCTCGACTAAAGAAACTAAATGACAAATAAGTTTTCCCAGGTTGCACAATAGAGGAAAATGTGCAGCGCAAGCTAAGACATGCCTGATTCTTACAACAGGCACTCCCTTCCAGATACAGTTTTACCAGTTTTCGATAAAAATTAATCATTAGTGAACGTAATTCTTCCGCCAAAAAACAGTTAAGTTTTACCGAAAGTTATTTTACGTTCAAAACTTAAAATTTGAGTAAAACCCAGTGTCCCCAAACCGGCTTAAAATCTTAAGGGCCGGTGATCATTTCAATATTTTCTCCCACCACCGGGGGTAAAAAAGTCCCTTAATGATATTCTGAACAAGGTATTTCCGCCACCTTTCCCCGGGTTTTTCACTCTGCGGCGGGGACGCCTTGGGGAAATCCGGGGAACAGATACGATAATATGCTAGGGGACAGCTACAACAAATGGGCGGGGAAGCAGCTACAACGAAATTCTCAGGTAGCAGACCAAAATAAAGTCGGAATGGATATAAAGACAGCCTTCATTGATGTTCTCCAAGGAATGAGTTACTCACGATGTAATTTAATTGGGTTAAAAATGTGCCTCCATAAAATGATAGGACGGCTTTAAAAACCCTTAAAATAGAGGACCAATTGAAGAGGGGGGACGTCCCCCTCCAGACTCAACATGTGCTTTTTCTCGATGGCTTGCTCTCGTTTCGCTCCGTAATCATAGCGATGCCCTCCGTTAGAAATAGCCCTTTAATTATCAACACCATCACCGATTCCAGTCTTGGCGCACCCTTTTCCGATAGTCTGTTCCCACCTCTTTTTAAACATACCTTAGAACTCTGAAAATACTGCCCTCAGGGATGAGGATAGGGAGATACTCGGAAGCTCACTGGACCAGTATGCTGGGAGGCAGACTGAATGAGTACTGGAGCTTCAACTGGGCGAGTATAGCGAATACTCGTTTTTATCTTTAAGGAGATTTAATAACCACCGGATACAGGGCGTGATAAAATAAACTAAATCAAGAAGAGGGAGGAAAGCCATGCCAATGAGTACATATCGTTGCGAATGCGGCAAGGTGTTCAAGACCGCCCAGGGTCTGGCCGGCCACCGGCGTTTCTGTACGAAGACGGTGCGCCCAGCTAAGGCCGATGATAGTATTCCGGAATGGGAACAGAAGCTATCTGATCTGGAGAAGCGTTATAAGCTGTTGTCGGATCAATATGCCGCGGCACTCAAGAAGGTGGACAAGCTCGAAGAACTGGTCAATTTATTAGTCGGGTATGTTTGCCCGGCCGGGAGAAACCTTGTAGGGGTCTGCTCTTCTAGAATTATACAGTTAACTCAAGAGATTGATGAGGCGAAGAAAGAGATGAGCACCAATCAAAAAACCTTTGAGAAAGAGCTTACAAATTTTGTTTATTCTACCATTAATAAATGAACTATAGGCACCTTGTTCCAAAGGATCATATCGAATCTGGACTAAATGGACAACTTTTTCCCCAGAATACCAGTATTTTCATACGCGGTTGCGTTAGAGCATCACCATCCGTCACTTTTCGATGAAAAGTGTAAGCTTAAGATTAGTAGTTGAGATGACTAAGCAGTCACCATTTCATTGACGAGTCTTGACAGGCCTGCTATAGTGATATTACACGGGATATGAATGTCTATTAGGAATATAGGGGAGGCGGAAGGACCAATGAAGCAATACAGACTACCAGTCACGATGCATCAACCGACTCAAGACACGGAATTAAAATACATGGCCGAAGTGCCGGTATTACCAGGTTGCCGAGCTTGGGGTGACACGCCAACAGAAGCTTTGAATAACCTCCAAAGTGTTGTAAGTGAGTTTATTCTTTCATACAACCAGCATGGGCATACTTTACCCAAGGCTGTGGAAGACTATGCATACGAATTGGTCGGGCCAAAAGTAGCAACTGAGGTCACGGTATACCTTTGAACTATCGCCAATTAACACGTAAACTTCGAAGATTAGATTGTGTTCTTGATCGCTATGCCAAGGGTAGTCACGAAATCTGGATGCATACAAGAACAGGAGCTAGGACTACAATTCCGAACTGGGGTAGCAAAG
The DNA here is from genome assembly GCA_963796365.1 of uncultured Chloroflexia bacterium. Taxonomy (GTDB): domain Bacteria; phylum Chloroflexota; class Dehalococcoidia; order Dehalococcoidales; family RBG-16-60-22; genus RBG-13-51-18. Next base: position 651,428 of record CAWCLJ010000004.1, on the reverse strand, counting down.
ATTTAAGTACTGGAACTATCTCCAGCATCTTAAGAGATCTGGGCATACGTAAAGAGGATTTTGACAAGGCTTAGGCAACTCTCTTCTATTCGCTTTCCCGGTGAACAATCTGGCTTGTTGTTGGGCGACACTTAGTTTTACCTCGCATCTTTTCCCAAAAATGCCAAAAACCAGCCCTTAGTCGAGCGCTACAAACAACAAGATTATTACAGCTATGCAGTGAACTTTAAGTAACCTTGGGAAGTCATGAAATTATTTTTTCATGATTAAGTGAGTTAGTGACCCCAAAATCGAGTCTCTATGGCTGGCGTCCGCTAGTCGCTCCATTTGACGGTATCCCCGGCTTTCTGCTATCCTGCTTTGTGAATATAAAGGGGGACCGGTTGAAACCAAGCTCCAAACCCTTCTACCTCTCTCCAAGCAGCATTGCAGTCTTTAAGCAGTGCCGCCAGCGTTACAAGTTCCTCCACATTGATAGGCTTAGCGACAAGTATGGCAAACCGAGGCCGTATTTCACTATGGCCAACCATGTCCACGCAACTCTGAAAGAATTCTTATTGCTTCAACCCATTAGCCTCAGGACAATGGCTACCGCGGAGGAACTATTGCGCAAGAACTGGCAACGGTATCGTCTTGGCTTCAGGAATAAAGATGACGAGTTGCGATGGGCGGAGAAGGCACTCGGCCAACTCAAAGCGTTTGTTTGTACCCATGAATTAGATATGCAGCCGATTATGATGGAAGAGATGGTGGAGGCAGAGATTAGTGCCGGGCTGGTTCTGCGCGGCAGGATAGACAGGGTTGACAAAGAGCCGGCCGGTACCCTACACATTATCGACTACAAAACTGGCAAACTAGGTTGCGGGATAGATTGGGAGCAACTTGAGCTTCACGCGCTCATACTCTCCAAGCGCCTCCCCTGGCCAGTAAGCAAGATATCGTATCTCTACCTCGGTGATTCAACTATGAAAAGCACAGCAATATCGAGCGACGACCTTCGCCAGGTTCATTGGCGTGTTCTAACCATGGCTAACAAGATCAGGCACGAGAAGCAATTCCAACCGAATCCGGGTGCCTGGTGCGGGAATTGTGACTTTGTCAGCATCTGTCCAAGCAAATTGGGGGCCGAGGTAGCCCCAACGCCCTTCGACCAACTCGAATTCTGGGATGATTCAGAGGGTGATCAGGTGTAGCTCGCGGGTCAAGGCTTACCAGTTTCGTGCAGCAGAGGCAGGTCAAACAGCGTTTTGGCTAATTCAGCCCTCTCCTGTGACTCGTACCCCATAGCCCGGTAGCCGCGTAAACGCTTGTAAAACATTCGCATTAGCGTTGGGCTATTACGGTCAACGTAGTCATAGATACGCACCTCTGCTTTTCCCGCATGAATACGGTGGAGCCTACCGGCGTACTGTACCAAGGTGCCTTTCCAGGAGACGGGCATGGCCAGAAAGAGGGTATCAAGCCGGGCATCATCGAAGCCCTCGCCGATATAGCGTCCAGTGGCCAGCAGTACCCGCTTCTCATTATCCGAGATTGAAGCCATCTGCTCCGCCACGGCGCGACGCTGCTTGGCACCCATGCCACCGCGCAGCACGACCACCTTGTGCCCGGAATTGGCCAACCTGCTGATAAAGAACTCCAGATGCTCCCTCCGCTCCGTCAGCAGGATGGGGGAACGTCCTTCCTCCAAAGCTTGCAGCTATGTCACTGAGGATTAGATTGTTCCTTGCCTCATCAGCTACTAGTGCCGCATATATATCGTGAATGGACGGTTCGCCTTCCTGAATTGGTACAGTGAAGCTGGTGTCTCGACAGATCAGACGATGCTGTAGCAACTCCTGAGATTGCCGGTCCTTTTGATTGACAGTATGCCGTACCGGCCCACATTGCATAAGAATGATCGGCTGCTGACCATCGCGCCGGTATGGTGTGGCGGTGAGGCCAAGGACATAGCGTGCCTTGACTTGCCTCAGCACCTGCTCGAAAGTGACCGCCGGAAGGTGATGGCATTCGTCTACGATTACTTGCCCGTATCCAGCGACAATGTCGTCCACCTCATTCTTCCTGATAAGGCTCTGGAGCATCGCAACATCGATTAAGTCGGTTCGCTTCTCTTTGCCACCGCCAATCTGACCTATCATCGCGGGCTCTATCTCTAGGAAGGTGGCCAATTGAGCCCGCCACTGCTCCAAGAGAGGACGGCGGTGTACCAGAACCAGTGTGTTTCTTCGCCTGGCGGCAATCATATAGATGCCCACCACCGTCTTCCCAGAACCGGAAGGCGCCACGAGCACCCCATTATCGTGGTGTGAAATTTCGGATACTATCGCCTTTTGCGTGAGCGTTAGTTGACCATGGAAGCGAACTTCAATCTGCCTGCCATGAAAACGCTCGTCTATGATGTCGAGCTTAATGCCAGCGCCTTCCAGTAGTTCTCTGCAATTCGCTAAGGCAGCCGCGGGGAACAGCGAGGTGCTTGGGAAAATCCTCGGCGCAACAGATGACCCTAGGTGTCAAAGCGGTTGACAGGCGCAGGTTCTGCTTCTTGTAGAACTCCGGGTTCTGGAAAGCCGCCAGACGCTTGATCCTGTTGAGGAATGGTGACGATAAGCCCTCCTTGTCGACATAGATGAGATTACCTATTACTATCCTTACTTGGGCGGGAACAGGACCGGACGGCAGGGACTCCCATAGCCGTCTTGATGGCGGAACCGCCCATGGCCGCTCTTCCTCGTCAGTTGAACTGGTGCGTACTCCTATTACTTGCCCGGTATGAGTTGCCTCACGGACTACATCGTCAAGGCGTGATATTCCCATACGGCTAACGGAGGATAGGAAGGCCCACTGGTCTTCATAAGGTCTAAAGCTCTCATCCAGGAAGAGGCTGTTGCCTTTCTCTGCCGGCTTCTTTTGTAACGGTAGGGCGATGAGATTGCCGAAGCCTCCCTTAGGAAGAGTATCTTGATTAGGGAAGAGTCGGTCATAAGAGTCCATCCCCAACTGGTGACGCCGCGACATGGTTTCCGTCAGTAGGTAACACCCAAGCTTGCGCGCCGTTGAAGCTGCAACCGATTCAGAGAAGAATATCCAGATGTGAGCACCGTTCCCAGATCGAGAGCGTTCAAGCGTCGCTGGAATGTCCATTTGGCGGCAGGTCTGCAAGAAGGCACCTACGTCGTCCATCCAGGATTGCTTGTCGAAATCAACAGCCAGCAGGTCGCAGGTTTCGTCTGGCAACAGCGGATAGATTCCGATGGTATGTTTCCCTTCCAAGTGGTCCTGTATAACTTCGTCCGCCATCAAATTGAAGTCTCTGTTAGGGCAGTCGGTACACTTTACCCTCGGCTTATCACACAACGCCGGATCCCATTGGTGCTTGCAGACAGGGCTATAGCCTATCCTTTGGGTCTTCTGGTTCCACCATGCCTTGGCAAACACGTCGTCTCGTCCATGGAACAGGGAACGGAATAGTTTCACTTTGTCCGCCATCGGTGAGTCGTGGTTGATTGCCCCGGGGCTCGAGGTTAGTTTGCCGGTAACAGATAATGACCCCTGCCCCATGGTGGCGGGCGGCGGGCTCACCTTTCCAGGCACTATTGGGCTTATCGGAGAATCGCGGTGGAGACGGCGGTTTTCCGCTAGTAGCCTATCACGTTCAGCAGTTACATACTGCAGTTGGCGACGCAACCGCTCCAACTCTTCCTTATCGTCAACTGTCATGTGAGTCATTACCTCGGGCAGATGGCATCGCCCTTGCCCATTCATTCCAACATTATAAAAACATCATACACATAAGTCCACACACAGTGCAAAGTTTGTCTGTTCATGCAAACGAGAATGAGCCTGAATTAACGTATCCGCGGGTACTTGGCCAATTTCAACGAGACCGCTTACTATCTGGACGGTAACAAAATGAGACAGCCGAAAAAGTAGTTCAGTAAGTTTCCTAATGGAGGTTTGGGGGTATCCCCCCAGATTCATCTAGTTCCTCCTCTCTTGATGGTAGAGAGCTAGGGAAAGGGTAATAAAAGACTTTTCCGGCAGTCTCATGACGGATTGTATAGCGACAAATGACTTGCCCCCAGTAACGCTACCACTTGTTAAGTAGTTACCGTAGTTAGAATAGCCTCAGGAGCTGGTGGGCGGTAATTCCTGGCACTATACGGGGGGTTTTTGATATAGTGAGCCTGTTGCGAAACTCATTATTTTATCGTTTTGATTAACTCTAAAATATGAACAGGTCTTCCTTTGAGCGCAAATAAGCGCTGTGCCTCTTTCTCAGCTAGCTCTTTTGACACATGCTCTAGTTATTGACAATGTTTTAGCGATTGGATTACGCTTTTCCAAGAGGCGATAGGGAAAACGAGGATGAATGGAGTGGATAATTATGGATACAAAAACTGATGATATTATCTGGCAAGCAGGCATTATGGACGGAACCGGAACTGTTACAATTACAAAGCAAACGAGCGGGAAATCTCCTTGGTATCGTGCTTATATTTGTGTAGTAAATTCAAACAGAGACATACTTAATCCTTTTAAAGTGATTTGGGGTAGAAAAATTTATAATGACAAAGAACGAGAAGGAAAAGGCTGGAGACTCATCTATCGTTGGGTTTGTCCAACTGCGGTAATCCCCAGTTTTCTTAAATCGGTTGGTCAATATATGAGGACTAAAAAGGAATTAATTGATCTAGTAAATCAACTCTTAGAGCATAAAGCTCAGACTAAGTATCATAAATTATCAGAAGACGAATTGGAATATAGAGAAGCTCTATACTTAAGAAGCCTAGAACTAAACCGGAGGGATGATTTGAAAGGCTAACTTTACTAATTGTTAGTTTCAAATTGATACATTACCCGAAAAGTAAAGGCGTTGATGATAGAGTAACTATATTGAGGCTAAAACAGCCCGAAGGGCAGAGTTCCACGGGCTCTGCCCGTGGGTGAATGTAACATCGAGGCTGTCTAAACATAAGGACATATCATCCTGACCCTTGAGCGAAGCGAAGGGGAAGGATCTCGTCTATTAAAAAGAGCAACAAAATATGACAGCCTCGTCAAACGAAGTTTGAGATATAAAGGGCCACGGGCTTTAGCCCGTGGGTATCTACTTTTCTAGACGTGAATCCGGCGGGTGCTACGCTGGTCCTTTGTCACCTGTACCCAACAACATCTGAGACCTTAAAACCAAAATATTAGTTGGAATTTAAGCGGGGCACTAGGATTGTCACGGGGGTGTTCAAAATACCGGTTGGAAACCAGCGAAAACTGCTCATAGCGAAGGCAAGTCGTTCTATCTTTACGTCATGCAAGCAGAGACCACTTCTTAAGAATCTTTCTTTGCTGCCGGCTGAACAAGCCTGCTGCACTTTTCTGACAATTAGTATCGCTATTACTTGAATGAGGATTGCGAGCTCTACCGCCGTTGGCGGAGCAAGCTTGACTATTGCATGCGACAGGAGTACCGCGGCGGTGAAAAGCTCTTCATCAATTACTCCAATAGACTGTTAAATGCCATTTGTTGTTATGTTAGTTGCTTTTGAAAACACCGGCAGCTACTAGTATGGCTATGACGATAGCGAATACAGCTAAAATGAGGGGTAATATCTTAATCCACCACTTCTCTGATTTCAGAGATGCAATATCTTCTTTCAATTTACTGATAGGACTGCGCGAAGCACTCCTTGGCAAGTAATCGGCAATTTTTTCTTTGTCTTGATATTTTCCTTCATAAGGGGTTGTTGGGTGTAGTATTTTACTAAACTCTATAGTCGCGTAATGATTTCCTCTTTTCAACTGAACCACGTCATTTGAGGTATTGAACAGAAGACACCAAAGTCCTCCACTCCACCCTGGGTCAATCTGAGGCCCGTTGGACATTATCAGCCCTTGAAGGAATAAACTCACAGCAATGTCAAACCGGCCTGCTGTGTCCCTTGGTAATTTGAATGTTTCATTGCTTCTAACAAACGCAAATTCAAAGGGTTCTATCATAAGAAACGGGTCTTGGTCTGTTAAATTTACTCGTTTACCACCATAAAAATGTTCATCGCCTAGAGTAAGGTCATATGAAGCACCACTAATGTTTTCAAGTATTGGATTCTCTACTAACATACCGCATTCTAACATTAGCTTGATGAGTCTTTTAGGAAGTATTCCAGAATTTAACCTGAATTCCCATAAGTTGAATATCAGCTCAACAACCTTTTTAAGGTCTACATTATCAATAGTATAAATACATGATTTCGCGTGACTCCTATCATCCATCCGTTGTCTTTTTATTGCTTCGGTAGGTTTTTGATCTCGATTCTTTAATCTTTCATCAAGTATGTCATCAGGTGCATCAAGGAATATAGAAAAAAACAACAGCTTATCGTAAAGCTCTTTCTTTTTGTTTTCTTTCTCTAATTTGGCTACTGATTCAGGTGTAATAACCAAAATCGGTATCCGGTTCTTAATAATTACATCCTCGAACGATTTGACTAATATGCCGTAATTTTCACCTCTATATTTGGATTCAATTAGCAAATCCCCTTGTTTACTAAAATTTAAAAATTCGTCTTCGCTTAAATAAACATAATCGCCTTGTTCATCGTCATCCCGTTGCTTCCGTGTAGTAATTGCTTGTACTTTATTAAAAGAAGGGTTACGCTTACAAAGTTCTTTTACGACAGTAGTTTTGCCTGATAAACTTGTTCCAGTTAAAATAATGCCTCGGTAATCCACATCTATACCTTCCTATACAAATAAACCTTTTCTTTTTCTAGAGTGGCCCATTTAGCATTGTGAGAACGTCTTAATGTAGGTAATATTCTCTCGTATTCCTCTTCCTTTTCAAGTCCTAACCCTTCTATTTTTGTCATAATGTCATCAACTATTTTCCTACGGTTTTCGTTATTTTCATTATCAGAACTAAATATTGGCATTACGTAACAAGCATAACCATTAGTTTTTAGTTTATCAGCAATTACTTTGTTTGCAAGGTTCATATCTTCAGAATAGCGTATAAGAGCATCTTTTCTTTTTCTTCTGATTCTGGCACCAATTTCTAACCGAGAATCATCCGTCATTTCCTGACCAACAAAATAGTAAGATAATCTTCGCGAGGTTACATAGTCTGTCATGTTTGGATAAGGTGGAGACGTGACCACGAGGTCCACCGACTTATTGGGAATATCTTTTGCTTCTCTAACGTCACGGTGGAATATAGTTTGATTATTCTTTAATGAGCGGTAAATATCTAAATATCCAGGCATAGCACGACTAAGGTGTTCAGATATATCATCTAGTAATTTCATTACGTGTCCGACAAATAGGATTAAGGCATTCTTATACTTTATTTTTGGGGGTTTTGGTAAAACATTATCTGCTATACATCCCCAACCTCTATCCTGGCTACAGGTGGTTTGTAATATGCCAGAAATTGATATCCAGATAGCAGCTTTTGTAGGAATATCTTGACAATTATTTTCCGCGAGAAAAAGAAAAACCAGTTCGTTAAATGTTGACGGTGAATACCAAGGCTTTAATTTACCAATAAACCAGGTAGCATTTTCAACCTGATTAGCGTAATCTACGTCAGATTTGTAAGAGCTAATAATAGAGGCTATTGTTTTTTTTATATCACTAATTTTAAGTTCTGGATTGAAAAGGGAAAAGAGAGACCGCATGTATTTGACACTAATAGTACAAATTTCTGTGGTAATTGGTTTGCGATTAAGTATAAGAGCTTGAAAATAGGTGGTACCAATACCGCCGAACGGGTCATAGACAACTGCGTTTGGCAGCGTTAGTGTTTCAATTAATGTAAAAGGTATTTCGGGAACAAAGGTTGCTGGGCACCAATGGTGCGCACTTGATTTAAAAGGACGCATTTCCCCAGGAGAGAATGCGCTTTGTTGATAGAAATTCCAGTTGATATTTTTTAGAACAGACCTTGATTTTTGTAAATCAGTTACAAGGTTGCTGACAGTATCATTGCTAACTTTCTCTGGATTCACCGTAAAGTGTTACCTCCCGTATTTCACTGTCATTTAGCGCAGTAGATAAATAATTATAAATTTCGCTACGAATACCAGCCAAAGTATCATCCGGAATATTATTTATTTCATACATATTCAACCCTAGGTTTTTAAAGAATACTCCTATAAGTAACTGTTCGGAACGATTGCCTATTTTAACTAGGTTATTATCGTCTGTCTTGATTTCAACTTGTCTTTCAGTTTTGTTGATATCAGTTATGAGATGCAGCGCTATCATAGCAGATTTATAGCGTGCAGGAAACTTAGACCGTATAATCAGGCTTATTTCATTTGCAATTCTATCGCGGCTTGTTCTATCAAATAAGGTTGATTGGTTGTTAATTATTTTACTTGAATAAATTGCTATACAACCGTATAAGTCGCCCTTCATCAATCTTGAGATTATTATATCTGTCTCAGATGATATTCCCATGAGATTTTGGCATAATTGGAAATCTACCTCATACCAATTAAAGGGGTGGTTTTTCAAAGATTTTGTAGTTTCAATTAGTTCAGTTAACATGCATTTTGCGGCGAATTCCTGGGGGTTAAGTAAAAGAAATTCATATAGTCTTTTCCGAACAGCATGCCATTGTTCAACAAGAGGTATGCTCTCTTTTTTAAGTACTAAATTACCATCATTAACCCAAAGTGATTTAGATAATTGTAATGGGGTATCAACAGATTTGGTAATACCAATATGGTAAGCTAGGCGAAATACATTATCAATATTATCAAGATCAAGGTTAGAATTTATTAAAGGGCCAAACCTACCCTTACCCAAAATGATATCTCCTATGCTTTTTAAGTCTTCAGCAGATAATTTGGATGCAATACCCCTCGGCATACCGAAAAATATTGGTTCCAAAGTGACAGCCCTGTATTGATATGAACCCCCGACTTGCCCTAGAACCACGTGAGAAAAAGCTTGTTCATGCTCAAATCCAGCTTGGGATTCAATATATTCAATGGAATGCCCGAATGCTGCACTAGCAATATCATGTAAAAGCGCAGCAAGAACGAATTGTATTCTTTCTTTGTTATTTACTGGATTAAATAGTGGCCAAGAGTCTAAACATTCTAAAGCTAAATGGCAAGTGCCGAGAGCGTGTTCATAGCGATTAATATTTGCTCCACCTGTAAGGCAAAATGAATTGATATTACATAATCTTACTTCCCGAAGCCTTTGCAGTTCTGCTGTCGGAATAATATCCCAAACAAAATCCGGCAAATTATAAGTGCCATAAAGGGCATCTAAAATATAAGCTTTATTCATTTCAATCTATACCGTATCAATCAGATATAATATTTTCGGCGCAAATTATCCCAGAACACAATGATTGGGCTATGCCACGAAATTGACCAGTGCTCTCACCTATTATATATATTCCTGGGGATATCGAAAAATCTGGTTTAACGGGGAAAGAAATTCCAGAGTAATTAACCTCAGGAGCAAAAAGGTTCACTGCTTCGAATTTATCTCCCGGAATTAGCCTGTTAACAAAGTACGCGATGGACTTCTTTATTGCAACAGAGATTTCATGAGGAAAGCAATCATCAATAGTTCCTTGATTTCCTGAAAAATATGTATTCCCGTTTGGAATAACCGTATTTGTGGCTATTGGAGTGATACCCAAATAGGGCAATAAATTTTGACTAACTATTTTACCTTTACGTGATTTCAATGATCTCTGCCTTATTTCTTCCAATATTGTTTCATTTTTTAATGAGTCCTTTAGCCTTATAACGATCCCCAGATTACTGTTTCTATTACCGTTAGCAGGAGTTAAGTCCCCATCAACATAGCATACACCATCAACAATATAAGGCACTACTCGCCCATTTTTGCACACACAATATGTCCTAGCCTCATTAAATAATAATTTTAAGTCGCGATGATACCAGGCGAGTGGTGGAAGTAGCCTTGTAGGAAATTCCAATCTTACACCGACATCTAGTTGGCCAACTTTCGCGTTTAAGTTAAGAGTTGAATTAAGTTGCTTTAGTATTTGTTGTCCGGAACGCCCGACACCAATTACAAGACAATCAGTCAAAATATCTGAATGTTGATTGCCACTTACTATTTCTAAACGAAAACAATTATTTTCATGCTTAACACTTATCACGCGAGTACTCGTAGATACACAGATACCACTAGCTTGTAAATCAGAACTAATAGCTAAATAAGCTTTTTTCAAATCATCAGGGTTAAATTGAAATACTTTATAATATTTGTATTCAAAGCCCAGTTTATTAAAATAATCTTTTGAACGAGCAATGTCTTTTTTACTTCTTCTAGACTCTTTCATTGGTAAGTATGTTTTTAATATTTTTGTGGCTTGTATTAATTTGTTCTCAATAAGCCTTGCATTGCCAACAATATTGGTAAGACCGGTACCAGCAGGGTACAGGCTTATTTTCCCCCCACTTAATAATGCGGAGCCGCCAAACCCTGAAATCGCCTGACAAGGTTGCTCATGCATACATGCACTATTTTGAAGTACTGTGCATACTCTTTGGTTTGAAGATTTACCTTGCTCAATACAGAGTACTTCAGATGATAATGAAGATTTAGAAAGTGTTAGAGCAGCTCCTAACCCCGCTGGCCCTAAGCCGATTATGACAACTTTGTATTTATTATTACTTTGAATCAATGAATAATCCTTTTTTCGAGATAATTAGTCGGGCATTACCCAAGGAAAATATCGCATTTACTTTTATCAAAGTTATTTTTTAAAAGTCATTTGCTATTGTAAAAATAGAAGCGACAGCCGCTTTTGCGGTAGCTTTTGACAACACGTATTTTTTATCTTTTTCAGCTGAAACATGTACTAAGTTTCTAAATTGCCTTACTGAATCAGACAGGTTAGATATACTTGATTTAAGAAGTTTTTCTTTTTCGCATAAATCAATGTATTCTTCAAATCTATCCGATTTCGGCTTAAAACCTTTATATTGGATGTATTGTCTTAATAATTCCTCTATTACTCCACCTGCTAATATTACAGCAGGTTTCGCATATCCTAAACAGGCTAACCTAAATGCTTGTTCAACATCACGAAAAATAATTTGCCTTTGAAAATCCTCTGTTATAAAACTGATTTTTTTACCAAAGGCTTGTTTTGTGATACCTAATTCTTTCTTAAGGTCTTTCCAATTTTCTTTACTTTCACGCATTTTTCCTCCTTACGTCCGATTATGAATCTAGTTGACATTCTTGTCAACAACTATATAAAGTCGGTAATTTGAACGAAATACTTATGATAGACAAAGTAAGTCTAAGAAAAAATAGATGTGTATAGACAAAACTGGGGGCGAGGTTATCTTTTCAGTTAGTTCATTTGAATTGGGGGTAACAAAAGGGCGTTTCAATATGGTCCGATAGTCCATTACTCATAACCTAAACAGCAGTTAAATCTCCAAGATATAGGGTAACTTTTCGCAGCGAGCTTCGTTCTTATTATTAGGGGCCCGGCAAATTGTCACATCGACTTGTTTAAGGTGGAAGCGAAATATCCCTGGTAAATTAGTAAACAAACCGACCAAGTACATATAATGAATCTGCCGATAGGGAAGGGGAAAAATGAAAAAATGGGTGTGTGTTTGTTTAATTATACTTACTGTATTTAGTGTGGCATTGAGCGCCTGCAGTGCTAATAAAGTAAGTATACCGACAGTAACCGAGGCCTCTTCTTCTAATGTTACTTCTACATCTACGCCATTATCCATGGGAAATGAAATAACAGAATGGAAATCGAAAGTGCTAGCATCGAACATGGTATTTGGGCCTGATGTTGCTGCAACAATTGGCGGAAAGGATTATCTTGTTTGTAGTGTAAATTTCGGGACTAATCCAGAAGGTTCGGGCACTAATGCAGATGTAGGCATAATTATTATAGACATTAGTAATCCGGAAAGTCCCGATGAGATATCCTATTTAAAAAATGGATCGGATGAACCAGATCAATATATTGAGAATTTAAAGCTGGATAACTCCATATTATATGCCATAACCCGAAATTATCTATGGATAATTGATGTCTCTGATCCATACCATCCGAAAGACCTGGGAAAAACTTCATTTACTGGAGCTGTTGATATCGCAATATCCGGGAAATATGCATATCTAACATCCGGCAATAATACGATCAGTACGTTCGATATTTCTGACCTGACCCATCATTATTTTGCAGGGGAGATTACTTTACCATCCTACGCAGGTGTTCTGAAATCCTCCGGTTCTTTACTTTTTGCCTTGTCTGGAAACGGATTACATATTTTTGATATCTCAATACCTAGCTCTTTAAAAGAAATCGGTTTTTTCCCCAATCCATTCCCTCCACTTACAGGAGTAATTGCTCCTGAACGTATAGACCCCGATTTTTTCGATATGGCATTAGCCGGTAAATATCTTTATATTGTATCGGGGATAGATAAATTATTAGTAGTTGATATATCTAACCCCGCATCGCCACATACGATAACTGACTTTGAAACGAGAGCGCAAGGCACCGATATTATTATATCGGGGAAATTAGCTTACATGCTTTCAAGTGATGGCTCCATTCAATTTTCTGAGCACATTTTAAGCTTATTAGAGATTGTGGATATATCCAATCCTGGTAAACTCATTGAGTTAAATTCTGTGCAACTTCCGCAAACATTTCCTGATTCGTATGATTCCTTGATCGAGGCCAATAATCATCTTTATATTAACCATGATCGCAATCCCATTATTGAAATAATGGATTTAGCTAGCACGCATGGTGGCTAAGATGCGTTATATCACAAAACCTTATTCTATATTCTATGGTAATAAAGAACGGGGCCGGCGAACTAACTTATGGGTATATCCGTGGCTTTAATTAAGGAGAAGTCCGACTGGTATTTCTTATTATTGTTTACTTTTTAACTGTATTTAACTCAGAAATCATTGGTGGGTCATAATCGTCCATTTTGCTTAATGCTACCAAAAAGGCAGGGAATAATCTCGATACTCTGTTTTATTAGCCCCAAAATTAATCAAAAAATTGCTAATAATTTGCTAATGGACCAAACGAAACGCATTAAAACGAAACGGTATATCACGCTCAAATCAAGATTTTCATCACTAACACAAGGGTTCTAATTTGAACGTAAAACCACTTGTTGGGAGAGCGGTAAACAGATTAGGAAACCGCTGCTCTATCCACCTGAGCTACTGGGGCTAGAGGCTAATTTGGGATTTATTGATGCCACAAATTCTGGTTTTGGCGTTAAATAGACGTTTTTTGTACAATACCTGCGGGTAATACTATATCCGGTAACGGGACGGCATCTTTTTCATCTCTTCTATGATATGCGAATAAGTGCCTATTGTAAAGACCACTGAACTGTTTCCCGGAGCTTCGCTAATGACGTTGGGTTTTGCTCCTCCAAGCAACATTTGATTTCAGGAATTGTTGAAGCGTTATAAAATTGTTTAAGTTGAGAAACTAAATACTGGATAAAATGGAAATATTCACTTTAGATAGATTGTTGAGAAACGGCGGGGATGAATGAAACGATAAGCGTTGATGGGTTAATGTATGCCCGGGCTTATAAGATAAACTCTAATTTCAATATATGGAAGAAATGGTGAACATCCAATTATGCGCAATGATAACACAATAGCTTTTTTTGATTAATAGGATAAAAAAAGGGAAATAAAAAAGGCAGGATTTTAAGTTGCATCCTGCCTTTTTTTAATTTAGAACAGAATCTAGGCTTTGCCTATCTTAAACATCTTGGTGCCGCAGGTCGGACACGAACCCTGGGTTGCCGGCTTGCCATTTTTCATTGTGATGGCCTTAGAATTCTTCATCTCTTTCTTGGAGCGGCATTTTACACAATAAGCTTGCATTGATATTTCCTCCTTAATATTTTACTTTAGACAATAATGCATTTCTCGCAACATGTCAAATTTTTTGGGAATAAAAGTACTTTAACTCCGTTTGACCGCCCGCTATTATATAAATTTAACTAAAACAATTGACTTATAAATTCGGTTATAATTTGCTAATAAAATAGAAAACGCCATGGAATTAATCGGGATGTTACGTACAAAGCGACTTTTTCATCACTAAAAAAAATTAAAGTGGAATTCTAGATTAAAGTCAGGGATTTATTTCTTGGCCCTCTTTTTGGCGGAAAAAGTTGATAGTTCTTCCATTTTGCCCCAGCGCAAGGCCCGGGTAGGGCAGGTCGCCACGCAAAATGGCGGCTGTTCTTTTTCTATCCTGTCCAGGCACATATCGCATTTTTTCATGATGCCGTCATCATCGAACTGCGGTGCATGGACCGGGCAGGCGTCTTCACAGGCGCGGCACCCGTTACATTTGCTGCTATCTACCACCACGATGCCGTCCTCTAATCTTTTGCTGATAGCTTCCTGCGGACATGCCTCGATACAGCGCGGTTCGGGACAGTGCATACAGGAAATGGAACGGAAGATTCTTTTGACATCCGGGAAGGTCCCGGTGGTGGTTTCGGTTACTTTTCTAAGTTTTATCGTCCCGGCTTTGATACCGTGCCATTGCTCGCAGGCTATTTCACAGGCATAACACTCGATGCATCTCTCCGGGTCATGATAGAAAATGTATTGATTGCTCATTTTTTACGGTTCCGCTTTGCTTATTTTCACGAGGGTCTGCTTGGGCATTTGCGAGTAAAATTTATCGAAGTATTTTTCATCGGCGTTATAGAGATTATTTACCTCCGAACCGCCGTCGCCTGCCGCATATCCCGGCAATCCGAGCTCCTGACATTCCTGCCACCAGCCCCGCTTGGTCATGACCACTTCCGGAGCAATGCCTTCAAAATACTCCGCTTTAAGCTTGCTCCATCCGTGCGGCGATTCCACCTTTACCCAGTCCCCGCTATTGATGCCGTACTTTTTTGCGGTGGCCGGGTTAATACGTATCCAGGGGTACGGCTGCAGTTCCCTCAAGTAAGGGATATCGTGAAAATAACTGTGCTGGGATAGAAGATGGGCATGGACATCGCTCAAAATCAGCGGGAATTCTTTTACCAGTTCCGGCGTTTGCGCAATACCTTCCGGCGGCCCGGTATACTCCGGTAGGTAGGATAGCTTCCCGGCATTCGTGTTATTTTCTTTCCCGCCGATAAATTCGTTATAGCACTGCACCTTGCCGTGGGGCAGGTTTTTAAATAACGCAGCATACCGGCGGTATTGCGGCGGCGGGGCAGGTTCCGCCCGTTTTATGAATATCCCGAGCGGGCTTTCCCTTAATTCCTCCAGCTTTATTCCTGAAGGGGCAAGCTGTTCTTCGAGGAAAGCCTCCATGCTGCCGTTCCAGAAATCAGCGCCGTAGCCCATCCTTACCGCCAGGTCGAGGTAGAATTGCCAATCCGAAATAGATTCACCTGACGGCTCGGCGATTTTGTTATATATCCCTATCCACGTTCCTTCCTTTTTATTCCTTATTTCTATCTGGTCGCTATGCTCGTAGCTGGTGCAGGCCGGGAGAACGATATCCGCATAATCTACGTGCGGGCCGTGATAGATATCCATGACGAAAAAGAAATCGAGCTTCTTTAAAGCCTCGGCAACTTTTTGCGGATTCCGCGTGGCCGAAAGAGGATTGGAGCAGCTGGCATTCAGGACACGGATGGGGTAGGGCTTGCCCGTTAAAATACTCATAAGCGCTTTGTAATAAGCGGACGTGGGGCCGGCATCCCAGTTGCCGGCTTTCTGGTACCAGACGGGAGATTCCGGAGCTACCAGTTTATCCGCAATCGCCGGGGTAATTCTTTCATCGAGTGTCGAAATGGGATTGGTCTTGATAAGCGGAAGGCCGGCCGGAAGGACGCCGGCATAAAAGCCCCCGGGGACGTCCAGGTTGCCGGTGATGGCTTCAATCAGGCAAATTGCCTGTACGGTTGCGGTGCCGTCGCTGGCCTGGTCTCCCACCCCGTTCCCGATTTTGATGAAACAGGGTTTTGTCGTACCAATCATCCGGGCGGCTTTTTTAATCTTATCCGCCGGAATCCCGGTGATAGTTTCCGCCCATTTCGGGGGATATTGCTGCACATGTCCGGCTAATTTATCGAAGCCGTAGCACCATTCGGCGACGAAGGCGGCATCGTATAATTTTTCGTTGATGATGACATTAAGTATTGCAAGCGCCAGCGCGCAGTCGGTCCCCGGCCGGACCGGCAGCCACAAATCGGCTTTGGCCCCGAGCGGCTCCAGCATCGGCCGGATATCGACATATTTCATGCCTCTTTCGAGGGCATTTAGAATTTCATAAGGCTGCCCCTGATTGATAGCTGGCGTTCTCGTAGTTGGCGCCCCAGTTCACCAGCAGTTTCGTATTTTCCCAGTTATCCGGGCCGAAGCTGGAAAAGCCGACGGTAATCTTAGCCGCGGCTGCCCGTGGGGTGGCGCAAATGGCGCTGTGAAGGTAGTTAGGGCTGCCGTGAACATTTAAGAACCGGCGTCCCAGAGTGGCAAGCACCGGCCAGAACTCCGGGGAAAGGACGGCATAAGATTCCGGCCCGTATTTTTGCTTTGTCTCCTTGAGTTTTTCCGCGATGGTATTCAGCGCCTCGTCCCAGGTGATACGCTGGAATTTGCCTTCACCTTTCGCCCCGGTCCTTTTCATGGGGTATTTGAGGCGGTTGGGGGAATAGAGAAACTGCATACCGGTGTTCCCTTTGGCACATAACGAAGTACAGCCCGCTCCCCAGTTATTAAAAGCCTCCGGGTTCCCTTCGACCCGTACGAACTTGCCGTCTTTGACGTGGCAGAGAACAGCGCACCTAGGTTTGGCCGCGCCGCAGCCATGGCAGAAAGTCGGGATTATTTTCTCTTCAGGGCTGTTGGATACCGTTTTGTTATCTTTCATTTTTTAAAGGCACACGGCCTGGAAAAGGCCCTATCAGCCACAATAAAGCGGCAAGGCTTTTGAACCGGTTATCAAATGCAGGTGACCGCTGTTGCAGGCAGGGCATTTCCGGCTTTTATCTTCAGCGGGGTTTTTGGGTATCGGCATTCTGAACTGGAATTTGCATTGCTGGCATTCATAGGCCCATTCATTGCCCGCGAAGATATTGCTGCCGGAACCCAGCGGCGCCCAAGGCGGGGCTTCCATGATATCCGTGCTATGGCATGCGGGGCAATGAATTTCCAGGCCCAGGAAATTGCCGGACACCGTCAGGTCGAAAACGTTCCAGCACTTTTTACATAATAACCGGCGTTCCATCAACTTTCCTTTACCATTCGAGTTATTGACTTGCAACTCAATATTAACAAGAAGACGGGCATACTGCAAGCATACACCCGCCTATTATTACGAAAAATAACTCTTCGGTTATCCCAGTTTTTCGCTGACCAGCGCGCCGGAAACATCCACCACCGCTGAGCCGCCGTCTATCAGCAGCGCCGAGCCGGTCATGAAAGAGGATTCGTCACTGGCGAGATAAACGCAGATGCCGGTGATTTCTTCCGCTTTGGAAACGCGCCGCAGCGGCACGTACTTGGAGAAAAAGTCCAGCCCGCCCTGCTTTTTGGTGCCAACCGCTTTGGCCAGCGGGAGTATCATTTCATCGAGCATGTCTGTATCGATGCCGCCGGGGCAGACCGCATTAACCCTTATGCCGTATTTACCGTAGTCAAGCGCCACCTGCTGCGAAAGCATGATGAGCCCGGCTTTAGAGGTGTTATAGGCAGGCATATTCGGGAGGCAGCGCGTACCGCCCAGCGAGGCAATGTTGATGATTGAGCCGGACTTAGCTTTTATCATATGGGGGAGGGCTTCGCGCATCATGATATACGGGCCGGTGAGGTTGATATCGATGACCATTCGCCAGTCTTCCGGCTTGAGGTCGATGACATTGCCTTTGCAGTCAGTGGCCGCGTTATTAACCAGTACGTCGATTTTGCCTTTGCCCAGTTTAACGGTCTCATCAACCATCCGTTTAGCATCGTCTGTTTTCGTCACGTCTCCCTGGCAAACGACTACCGAACCCTTAGGCAGGGTTTTAGCGACGGCATCCAGTTTTTCCTTGCGCCGTCCGCTGATGACTACTTTCATGCCTTCTTTTACAAAACGCTGTGTAAGTGCGGTCCCGAGCCCGGTGCCGCCTCCGGTAATCAACGCTACTTTACCTTTGGCTTCTATCATGTACGATTCCCTCCTGAACTTATTTTGAGTTAATCAAATAGAATTTTTTGAATTTGTTTTTGTCAGCCCCCTAAATCCCCCAAGATTGGGGGACTTGGGAAAGCTGTGGGACACCCCCGGAGCCCCCGCCGGAGAGAATTCTCTCCGGACTCTCTTTTAAGGATTAAGATTTTCCAAAGTGCCCTTTTTCGGATCGAGTTTACGGTAATAGCAATTGCGGGCTTTGCCTTTGGAATTATGAGTATGGCAAATACCCTCGCCTTTTGGTTTCACGAGGTAAAGAAGCGAGTTCTGCTCGCAGTTCACATACACTTCTTTCAGTTCAAAGGTGTTGCCGGAAGTTGCCCCTTTGACCCAGAGCTCGTTCCTCGAGGTACTCCAGAATGTCGCGATACCGGTTTTGATGCTTTTTTCGAACGCCTCTTTGTTCGTGTAGGCGATGAGTATCACTTCCCTGGTATCGATGTCCTGGACCGCCACCGGAATTACGCCGCGACTTTGCGCCGTTACCTTTTCCAGCTTATCAAAGTCAAGCAAGAGTTTTTTGCCTTCTTCCAGTTCCTTCGCGGATATAATTTTCTCTATCATTTCCTGTTTCCAAAATCCTTTTTCTATAACCGGGCAGCCGTTAAATGTATTTCAATCAATCCCCTAAATGAGGGTGAGTGTGAGTAGTTGGTAGTTATGGGTAGCCGGGGGACACCCCCTGGAACCTCCGCTAGAGTGACCTCTGGACTCCTCGGTCTATTATATACTAATCTTCTCTTTCTCCGGTAAGTGATACCGCCATGCAAACGTAAGGGGTAGTTATTTTCTTGGTGACGATGGGGCAGTGCCAAAGCCCGGCCGGCGCTATCAACACGAACGGTTTATCGAAGGTGTATTTCTCCTCTTTGCCCAGCTCGCCGATGGAGATTTCTACTTCGGCGCCCAGTACATCCAGTTGTTTCGGGTCCGTCCCGATGAAAAACACCGCCTCGTCATACTTGTGTACGTGCGGCTTGCGGGACATCCCGGTAATGCCGGTATTATAACCGCAGGCATAAATTACGTGGAGCTTTAAACCCCCGAGCTCTTTTGCCCCCACCCCGAACAAAGACCCCATCGGCGTCTTGTGGAAAGGTATCTCGGCTACATATTTAGCGAATTTATTTTCTGCCATTTTCTCGCTCCTCAATCAATATTCGGTCTTATCCTACAATTCCAGCTTCTTTCTCATCTCCCCCATCATTTTATTAACGCGTTTGCGGTGTAAATCTCCGCCCGGTCCCGGCGCGAAGGCGGCATTGTAAGTCATGCTCTTTAGATTTTCCAGCATCATGGGAATGCGCTGGAAAGGCACGGAAATGATGAACAAGCCGGGCGGGAAAATGTTAAGCGCCTGCATGCCCAGCCCGAGGCCGGTAATGATATAATTAAGCTCGCCGCTGACCACCGGATAAACATATATCCAGGCGCAGGCCACCACTGGCGTCATTTTACTTTCAAAAGGCATACCGGTGGAATAATTGACTGTTCTTAAAAGGGTTTGGGCCTGGTTGATATTGGCCACCATTATCAGTACATCGGGGTCGAAAGTCATTTTACCCAGCGGCGCAAACATGGCATACCTGACCGATCCTTTCGGTAGGGTGGGAAGCACCTGGTACATCGCCCGGCAGGAACTGGCCCCTTCGAAAAGCCCCTCCTCCCCGCCGAACGCCCCGCTCACCAGCAGCGGATCCGCATCTTTCATGCCGAGTATCACCTGCTCGATGCCCACGCAGACCAGGTCTTCTTCACCCACGTAAAAAGCATTGCCTTCCTGAGCGTGTTTTATCATCTCGCACATGTTCAGTGCTTTTTCCGGTTTTTTCATGTCTTTCGGCCTGGCGAGAACAAATTTAACGCCCACGGGTTGGCGTTCGAAGTTGAATTTATCGAGTACTGAATAATCGCGCTTTTTGGTTGGCATAATACTCCTTTACTTTGCCTTATGCCCGCCCGGCATGGCTTCCTCGAAGTTACCTGTCCCGATCATGATGGACATTTGTATATGCGGGCGGGTAAATTTCAACCATCTCACCGGCCCGTGCTTAACGCCTTTGGGGATAAATACGGCGCTGGTCTGGTCCGTTACCTGTCTTTCACCTCCGCAATAGGCTTCGATTTCGGCGCCTAAATCGGCAGGATTTTCCGGGTCGGAACCGATGTTGAGAACGATTTCATCGAAGTCATGGGAATGGCTGCCTTCGATGGCGGCCGGGTTCGGCATTTCCCAGACCCACATATATTCCAGGTAGGTATTACAGCCCGGCACCAGTTTGTTACTCAAGTAGGTGAAGGTGGGATTGGAACGCCCGGAAATCGGGAAGGGAGGCTTGACCTCCCGCAGGGGTTTTTCCACCATATTCTTTTCGCATTCGCCGGGTCTGGTGGCTGTAATCCTCGGCTTGACGCCTTTTTTCTCGCGGAAATCGCCGTTAAACTTGATAGCTAACTGTAAATGCGGCTTTTCAAAGCTCCGCCATGAGACTTTACCGTGCTCCACGCCCTCGGGTATCCAGAGCGCGGTGGTTTTTGTCGTTAGCTGCATATCCTGCCCCATCCACCCCTCGATTACCCCGCCCAGGTATTCTGGGTTACGGGGGTCTTACCCGAGTGTAAAAATAATCTCCGGGTAGCTGTGGGATTCCATGGCCAGGTGCATGGGGTTTGGCTTTGGTTTGCTCTTAATCCAGCTGAACATGATATTCATATCGCAGCCGGGCAGGAGCTCGTCACTCATCAGCCAGCCGCCGGGAAAATCGCTCTTTTCACGGGACATTTTAATCATATTCTTTTCATATTTGTTTGCCATGGAATTAGTCCTCCTCTTCTCGGGCGATTATTAGTTAACACCTATCATAAGATTCTTACCCGATATATTCAAGTCCGTTCGGGAAAGCCGTAATTTAAAGTTTGACCGGGGCCTGGCAATTACGTATAATTTTTTGAATCACATAAAGAATAATTAAGGGGATTTTATATGAAAGATAATTCATTAAAAGGGAAAACAGCTATCGTTACCGGGGCGCGCCGCGGTATCGGCCGGGCGACCGCGCTGGCATTTGCCGGAGCCGGCGCCGACCTGTTAATTGCGGATGTTGTTACAGATGACGGCTTGCTCGATGGAGTGAATGCCGAAGTAAAAAAAATGGGGCGGCAATGTCTTAGTTTGAAGGTGGATATCTCCAAAAAGTCAGATGTAGAAGCGATGTGCCGGGAGGCGGTGAAAAAGTATGGGAAAATCGATATTCTGGCCAATATCGCCGGTGTCTGGATACCCGGTGAAAACCTCATCAATACCACGGATGAAAACTGGGACAGAGTTATCGATACCAATCTCAAAGGCACCTGGTTTTGCTGCCGGGCGGCCGGGAAAGTGATGGTAAAGCAGGGGAGCGGAATTATCATTAACCTTTCCTCGCAGGTCGGGTTGAACCCCGGTACCGGGGGAGGGGCTTATTCCATTTCCAAGGCAGGCATCATTATGATGACCCGGCAGCTGGCGCTGGAACTGGCGGGAAACAATATCCGGGTCAATGCCATCGCGCCCGGTATTGTGAAAACGGACTTTAATAAAGGTCTCTGGAAGAATGAAACAGGCGCCAGGCAAATGGGTAACATGGTGCCGCTGGGCAGGCTGGCGGAACCGGAAGACATTGCCCGCGCCGCTTTGTTCCTTGCTTCCGATGATTCCGGTTACGTGACCGGGACGGTCATGCCGGTGGACGGAGGATGGACGGTGGGGTCGCCGGGGAGGAGAGGATAAAGGGGAAGTATCAAATGCCAAGTAGCAAGTGAAAAGGAAGTCACAAGTGAAAAAGGAGAAAAGCTCAAAGCACTAAATACGAAGCACGAAAGGAAAGATACAATATCCAAGCAAAACTCAAATTACAATAACCAAACTTCAACTTGTCATTCCCGACTTGATCGGGAATCCACCAATGAGCTCAATCATTCTTTGCCTTCTCATAATGGATCTCCGCTTTCACGGGGATGACAAAACCTTCGGAATTTAATTTTTTAGTGCTTTGATATTGTTAAGAATTTAGGATTTAGTGTTCAGGATTTTGTCCAGTACCACCGCCACCCCGTCTTCATTATTGGTAGCGGTAATGTACTTGCAGATAGCTTTAATTTCCGGAACGGCATTTCCCATCGTTATCGGGATGCCGCAGTTTGAAAGCATGTCATAGTCCGGCAGGTCGTCGCCTAAAGCCACCACGTTTTCCAGGGTGATGTTTCGCGATTGAAGCAATCTCCGCAGCGTGTTCGATTTGGTCGCAGTCTTGCTTGTAATATTGAAGAAGGTTTTTCCGGCTTCCCTAACCACGGATAAATAATCACCGTAACGCTTCAGTATCATGTCTGCGACATGAGTAATATCTCTCTCCAGCCCGCCGATAGCTATCTTGGTAGAGTCTCCCTTTAAAGCTTCTTCGAGCGTTAATTGCATATCCGGCGTCGCGGAATTGTGTTCCCACAAGCTCACCTGGTCGCGCGGGTTATTCGTGCCGAATGTTTCGCCTTCAAGTTCCAGGGTGATGCGGATTTGAGGCTCAATTTCCTGTGCCGCCGCTATCACCTCAAGCAGGATTTTGCGTGGAATTATTTCTTTGATATTCCCGGAGAAAGGCGGCCGGCCGATGCCTATCGCGCCGTTCTGCATGACGAGCGAACAGGCATTCATTATTTGCAGTCCGAGGAGGCGGCGGACACTGCGCGCCGGGCGTGAAGTGGCGATGATGACGGGTATTCCCCGGGCAATACAGTTTATTACGGCGTGGGCGTTTCTCTGCGATAACTGCGACTTGCTGTCGAGCAAAGTGCCGTCAATGTCCAGCGCAACCGCATCGGGGCGATTTTTGAATTCCGGCAGATTTATCCGGTTTTCGTTATGTTTCACTTCAGGACTCTCGCCGGCCTTCCAAGGTAGTATTTGTAGAGTTCCGGTTCGAATTTTACCCGCCGGCCGGGGCATCTCGCCTGGGGGCAAAGCTGGCAGGTCTCGAAACCGCTTTCATTGGGGAAGATGATGCCGGAGCGGCTCTTTATCGGTTTCATCACCCCGCCCCCCGTCAACGTTACCCCGATACGCCCCTGGACATCATCGAAGAGGCTGAAAAGCTGCTTCTGCTCGGTGATGTGCCAGTCTTCGATTTCACCGGGGTTCATCAAGGCGACTTGAGGCAAGTTATATTTCTTTTGCACGTATTCTTTTAAATATTTGACCCCATTGGCGACAATTAACGTTTTAATAGTATCGAGGTAGAATTGCTTCATCATGTCCCCGCGGGCTACCGGGTATTCATCCAGCGCTTTTCCTTCGGTTACGATGAAGGGTATAACTCTTTCCCTTCCGGCCAGGAGTTTGCGCAACACTTTGCTGGTAAAGATTACACCGTCGATATCGGTCTTATTTTCATCTATCACGCACGCCCGCGACACTTTGTATATCCCCACCGGCCTGGCGGTTTTCTTTGCTGTCTTGGCCAGTTCCAGCAGCATTTCAAGCTGGCGCGACGTCGTTTTGCCGCCCGTCATGCGCTTTTCCAGGTCTTTAATATCAAACTCGGCAGGCAATTCCATCCGGAAAATTTCTTGTTCTTGCGGAATTAGCATGAATGACCTTCCTTTTCGGCCGGGCCGTTTCAATTAGAGCATAGAGAATTGGATACGGAGTGTCAAGATTTGTACGACATTCCTAAAACGGAGGAGTGAGTATTCCCCTAAAGCAAGAGAAAAATAAATACGTGTAATCTCATATCGCTGTTATAACGAAGCTAAAGCGATAATTTGAATGTTGGCAAAAAAGGAGGAAAAGTGTGATGAAAAACAGGGCAACAAAGATATTAAGTGTTACCTTCATCCTGGCAATATTGTTAACCATTGGTTTTGCGGGCTGTTCCAGCGCCAGCAGCACTACTACGACCGCGGTTACAGCTTCAACCGCATCCACCGGTCTTTTGACATCACCGGCGACCACCACCGGCACAACGTCCGCTACAAGCGCAACAACCGCTACGGCGCCCAATACGCTCGTGACGACATCGGCTGCTGCTTCGGCCATTCCTGCACCGTCATCGATATTTTCAACGCCGGGGTTTACCGGCAGCCCGATACCGAGTGCAACGGCTACTATCAGCCCGGGCGCGACTGCCACGAACGTCCCGACATCAACCGGTCAATACGGATTGTCCTGGGATCAGGCGAGCTACTATGTCGGGCAAAATGTTACCGTTTACGGCCCGATTGTCGATGTTAATCCGACAACCACCGGCGTGATACTCGGTATGGGATTAAGCGGTATGAGTATGGGCGGTATCGTCATTGCTATCGATGCTCCGATAATGCAGGATTTCCCGCCAGATTTATACGTAGGTCAGACGATACAGGTGACCGGCATGCTAATTCAAAACAGTTCCGGCCAGTATCAGATAACGATTAGCGACCCCTCCGAGGTAAAAGTACTGAATCTCTAACAGGCAGACGTTTACCTTAACTCGCCGGTTTATAAAATCATAAAAATCAATAAGTCCCGTTAACAGGGTGTGCGCCGGAAGACCGCGTTATATAAATTATCCTGCGGCGCATGCCCTGTCCTGTTTTTAGAGTGAGGAATAAGTAGCAACTCACAAGTAACAAATTTCAAGGAAGTAGTAAGTGGTAAAGGATGAAAAGTTCTAAATTCTAATATCTAAGAGACCTCTGAAAAAGGAGTCCAGAGAACCCTATGGCGGGGGTCTGGGGGTGTCCCCCAGCCTCTCAAGTCCCCCAAGAATGGGGGATTTAGGGGGCTGATTAAGACTTGTTCAGAGCTTCCCTAAATCATAAACGGTTTCTAATCACCAAATCTCAAAAGCCAAACAATTTGTCATCCTGGCGAAAGCGAGGACCTATTTTGATAAAGCGATTAATGATTAAGCTCATTGTTGGATTCCTGCCGGAGTTTATACTGAGCGAAGCGAATGTGCAGGAATGACGTTTGGTATTTAGTGATTTTTCCCTCTATCATCTGAACTTTAATTGCTGTTTTAAACCAGAAAGAGTACAATTTTTTTACGCTCTTTAATATCTATGTTCCTAAAGGAGGATTGTACCCGTGAAAGCTGCGTTTATCGTCGCCCCCACGGAAGTTTGAAATCAGAGATATCCCCATGCCGCAAATCAGCGATAACGAAATGCTGGTAAAAATAGAGGCCTGCGGGGTATGCTCATCGGACATGCCGCCGTACCTTGATACCAGCGTTATGAAAATGCCCTTCCCCCGCCGCGCCGGCCACGAGCCCGCCGGAACGGTGGTCGAGGTGGGGAAAAATATCAAAGGCTTTAAGGTAGGCGACCGGATTACCGGCTTCTGGCCGGCGGAGTGCTACGCCGAATATACCGCCTGCGACCCCAACAACCGGGATGCGCGTGGCCACGGGTCCGTCATCGAGAAAATACCAGAAGGTATACCTTTCGAATACGCGCTCGGCGAACCGCTGATGAGCATCGTTTCCATTACCCGCACCACCACCCCGGAATTCGGTGACTTCGTTTTCCAGGTCGGGGCTGGTTTCATGGGACTGGGAGTCATCGCCGGCGTATCCAGCCCCAAGCTGCGAGAGTATATCGTCGCCGACCTCGATGATAGCCGCCTGAAGCTGGCGAAAGAGCTCGGCGCGACTATCACACTGAACCCTTCCAAGGTGGACGTTGTCAAAGAAGTGATGAAAATAACTAATAACCGGGGCGTGGATGTGGCTATCGAGGTCGTCGGGCACCCGCCGGGCATTAAAATGGTCGGGGAGGTCATCAAGACCAACCGGGCAAAGATTATCGCCGTCGGCTGGCACCAGGCGCCGGATACCTACGAGCTTTTCAACTGGATAAAGTGCCCCATCATCTACAGCCCGCAGGGCATCGGCATGTCCACCAACTACCAGAGCGAGCTGCAGCGCGCCATGTGGGCGGTGCAGAAGGGCATCTTCCCGATGAAGAAGCTGGTGACGCACAAGTATAAGCTGGAGGACATCCAGAAGGCATTCGAGGACAACGTGAACCGAACGCCCGGCTACATCAAGGGTGTGATTATGCCGGGGATGAAATAGTTTATAGTAAACAGTATACAGTTTACAGTAGGGGCGGGACCCGCCCTTTTTGTTTAATGAATAGGGGTATGGATTTGACCTTTCGTTCCAAAAGAATTTTTTATTTTTCTATGAGTGATTAGCTTCTGTGACTCGACCCTGACATTATGGCAAATCAGCTTTGGATTTAGTGACTCGTTCCTTCCCGACTCTACCCTCTTATCCCTCCTCTCTGGCAAGGAGGGACGATGAGTTTATAGTATACAACGGATTAAGAGAAAACTGTCAACAGGATTTTGTCACAAACTGAAGCCAAGATGAACGTGAAAAAATTATTTTAGGACGGGGAGTTCGGCCCTATTGTTTTTCTGATAGATATTATTTATAATCAGGTACATCCTCATAATACAATGGGATATCAGCCAACAGCCCTTGAGGTTATTATGGCTGGAATAATTACCTAACAGATGCTGCAACAACCGGGGGTAGATCATTACGAGCTTGATTCGGGGAACCTCCCGGGGATGATAAAACAGTCACCCCTGACCAACGACCGGGGTAGCGTTGACGGCGATATACAGACTGATTTATCCAAATAGCATAGCCTTGAAAGATAAAATAGAGAGGGGGACAAAATGGCGAAAAACGATATATATGAAAAGATAGCGGAGATATTCGAATTCCCCGGGTCCAAGAACCTCATCAAGTATTTAAAGTTACTCTTTACGCCTGAAGAAGGGGAGCTCTTACTTGAGTTCCGTGAACCCGCCACCTGTGAACAAGTAGCAAAAAGGCTGAAGGTTGACGAGAAAACCCTCTCTGTGAAACTTGCAGATTTTAAACGCCGAAGATTACTATTCCATAAACATGATAAATATCTATTTCATATGGCCATGCACGGATTTTTTGCGCGCATCGCCAAAGCCAAAAAGGAAGATATCCCGGAAGGGTTCTGGAAGGCCTGGGATGATTTCATGCCTGAAGTAGAAGAAAAGATGATAACACGCAGTATCGTTGTGGCTAAAGAGGTCCCGGTGAGCGGGTTGATGACCAGGATAGTCCCGGCCCGGTTAGCCATCGATTCCAACCCCAATATCAAGCCGGGGGATATTCTGCCGGAAGAAGATATCCATGCGATGCTGCGCATGAAGGGGCGCCAGGAAGTGATAGCCGTCAGCGATTGCGACTGCCGTATACGAGCGCACAAGTGCGATAGACCGACCCTTAATTGCTTCGAGTTCGGCAAATATGCAGAATTTAACCTCAACCAGTCATCCAGCCTGAAAGTGGTATCCATTGAGGAAGCAATAGCTATTTCCGACGAGGCCGAGAGGGCCGGACTTCTCAAGAGCGGTGGGCTTAGACCGGGGAACGGCGGGGTGCTCTGCCACTGCTGCGATGATTGTTGTAATGTGATGGGAGCAACGATACGGAACGGAGTGGCCCATCAGCTGCGAAATCCGAGCCGGTACCGGGCCAGAGTAAATAGTGATTCTTGTATCGGCTGTCAGGAGTGTGTTGACCGTTGTTTCTTTGGTGCTATCGAGATGGTGAAGGTCCCCGGCTCGAAAAAACTCAAGGCGTCGGTGAACGAAGAAAAGTGCATGGGATGCGGGCTTTGTGTTATCGGATGCGAACAGAAGGCATTAATCTTCGACCTCGTGAAGCCTCCCGAGTATCTCTCAATTGACCGGGAGGAAGGGCCGTCTCCTTTCAGCGAGGGTAAAGGTCCGGTATGGGGTCCTTTCACTACGGCGCCCTAAAAGCCCCGGATAGAATCTTTATTAACAGTATTAAGCCCGTTTAACTAAACAAAACAAAGCATTGTTTCTGGGGAGTTTGAGCCTACTTGAACTTCTATCTTCAATATTTTCAGCCGGGCTTTATTGTGTGTATGTTTTTGCAAGCGATGATGGGTAGTCCAGGAAGCTATCTGGCGGGGAACTGGGGGCACCCCGGCTTTAACAGCCCCCCTAAGACTTGGAGATTTAGGAGTTATATAAGACTATTTCAACAATCTGCTAAGGCAGGCCAGAACGAACATTAAAAGAGTATTAATGTTATAATTGTGTAAACAACTCTTTCATAAAACATAGTCTAAATAACCTGTTTAATCAAAGGCACGATGACAACTTTATCTAAAACAGCGCTTTTAATCCTGGGCGTAATCGCCGATGAACCTATTAATCCTTACGCCATCAGCAAGTTGATCAGTTTCAAACGTAAAAATCTTCGCGAGAAGATTCCTGATTCTACGGTCTACGGCATAGTGAACATGCTGAATGAGAAAAAGCTAATCAAGGGAAAAAGAATCAAAAACAACAATAATCCGGATAGGACGGTATATTCCATCACCGTTAAAGGCCATGACCTTTTAAAGAAAAACTTAATGTCATATCTAAGTAATCCGGAGGATACCCTTTCCGAGCTACCGCTCTCCCTGTTTTTAATAGGTATTCTCGATAAAACCGAAGTCTTAAAAACCTTAAAAGAATATCGAACACGTCAAAACAAAGAAGTGGCCCTGATGGAGGAAATGGTAGAATCTGAAATAAAACGCGGCGTTCCCTATTCCGGGATATTAGCCATAGAACATATCCTGCAAATACTTAAATTAAATTTAGATACGGTCAATAAAGCTATTCAACAGATCGGGGCCGATGCTGATTGGAGCCGCCCTCAAATTCCATTCTGGAGGACAGAATTCAACCAGAAGACCCGTCCGAAGGATTAGACCTTTAGATTGGTAAGCCGGTTATTGTTTCAAATCCCAGGCTTTATTGGAAATTTTGTTTTTCCCAGGCTTTCCAATCCACTCTATCTCTTTGTTCTTTAGGTAGCAGTTCTGGGAAAAACTTGTTGCTATGCTTTAACTCCTGGTTCACTTCAAGGAACAA
The DNA here is from genome assembly GCA_963796365.1 of uncultured Chloroflexia bacterium. GTDB lineage: Bacteria > Chloroflexota > Dehalococcoidia > Dehalococcoidales > RBG-16-60-22 > RBG-13-51-18. The sequence goes on along the minus strand of CAWCLJ010000004.1, from coordinate 622,245 downwards.
GAACGGACGGGTTATTTTCAAAGGCTTCCAAGGGCCGTGGATTACGCCGGCTGGGATAAAAATGACGGTAGTTTTACTAAAGACGTGTTTTTCCATCTCCTCCCCCAAGTGAAACTCTATCTCGGCTCCCAGGTCCATGGGGTTCCGGGCATTAGAACCGATGTGGAATAAAATCTCCGGAGCCTGGTGACAATGAGGTGGATGTCCTACTTTAAAACCTTCCGCATTAAGGTCGGTCTCAGGCATGACCCAATGCATGAAATAGAAATTACTTCCTTTGACGATATCATTATCAAATTTTTCCAGTATCTGACCCAAAGGAAAATTTTGCTCTCCATCATATTTAATGAAATATTTCCCATATTTAGACTTCTCCATGGTAGGCATTTCCTCCTTTAAGATATTATTTCATTCTATTATCTTCAACAGCTTTAAATAATTGTATTTAGAATCATCTAATGGTATACTATCACGCGATAGTACTATTGATTGATATTATATCCTCTATAACCTTGTGGGGCAAGTGCATAAAATATTTTTTCTTAATTATTGGGGGCATTATGAATAATAAAGATGAATTCGATGCCGTTATCGTTGGTGCTGGAGCTTGCGGTTTAACCTCAGCCGTAACCCTGGCGGAAAAAGGTGCTAGAATTGCAGTTTTTGAGAAACAACCATCCATTGGTGGCACTTCGGTTAATTTCCGGGGGACCTTTGCGGTGGAAAGTGAAATGCAAAAAGCCAGGTGCATTACGTACAGCCGGGATGAAGCCTTTAAAAATATTATGGAGTATAGCCATTGGTTGGCCAATGCACGCCTGGTAAGGGCGATTGTGGATGAATCGTCCCGGACTATTCCCTGGCTGCAGAATCTGGGAGTCATATTCACCAGCGTGGTAAGCAATATTCCTCGTTCCCCTGAGACTTATCATCTAATTAAAAATTCAGGTGAAGACGTTGTCAAAGCTCTTGCTGCCAGGGCCAACGCACTGGGAGTTACGATCCGGACTTCTGCTCCGGTTAAACAAATAATCCTGGAAGCAGACCGGGTTGCCGGCGGAATAGTCGAGGAAAACGGCAGGGACATGAAGATAAATTCTAAAGCTGTCATTATTTCCAGCGGCGGTTATGCGAATAACGTTGAGTGGATTAAAAAATTCACCGGCCTGGACCTGGACGTTAACCTGTTCCCTATCGGCAACATTGGTAAAATGGGAGATGGTATACGAATGGCCCACGAAATAGGGGCTGCCTCCGAAGGCATTGGCGTCCTCGAGATGTTGCGCACCGGTAAAGAACAACCCGGGACGATGACCCACATTGGGTTTGCGGCGGTCCAGCCTGACCTCTGGATAAATGAACAGGGCGAAAGATTTTGCGATGAAAGTGTTACATTCGATGATACTTCCATGGGCAACGCTGCTATTAAACAGGGTGGTTGGGGTTATACCATTTTAGATGCTTCTATTTTGAAACAACTCATGGAAAAAGGTATCGAGAAGGCGATGGCGCTAGATTTCCCTCCCGGCTCATTGTTATCCAATCTGGCCAGAGAAATCGAAGAGGCTCCTGCCAACCGCCCCGATGAGGTATTCCAAGCCGATTCGATTGCCGGGTTGGCCCGTAAAATCAATGTTAATCCTTCAATTTTACAGGCTACCATCGAGCAGTATAATCATTTCTGCGAACAAGGGCATGACGAGCTTTTTGCCAAAGATATGCGCTACCTGCGTCCTCTCCGCGGACCGCGATTCTTTGCCGTGAGAACCCAAACCGTTTTCCTGGGGACATTGGGCGGCGTGAAGATTAATGAAAAAACCGAAGTACTGGACAAATCCGGTAATATAATCCCAGGGCTTTACGCCGGTGGTTTTGATGCTGGCGGCATGTACGGAGACAGCTATAACATCAAATATTCCACAGGGTTATGCTCGAGTTTTGCTTTGAATTCCGGCAGGTTGGCGGGGAAAAATGCTTTGAAATACATGGGTTATTAATATAGCCATACATTTAAAAGATATATACTTTATAAATAAAATTGTTTCAGGGTGGAGTTCGAGCTTTCCCCGTCTCCCCCAGAAACACTAAAGCCCCCACCGGATAAGGAAGGGAGCTTTATCTTATGTTGAAATCTACTTTCTAGATTTTTACTAGATTATCAAGGAAATAATACCCCATATAATAATCAAACAAGAAATCCAAAACATAATATTAAAATAAATCCTTGCAAAAGCAGGCCATTTCTTACTAATTGACTTATTAATAAAAAGATAATATAGTCCAAATACGAAGAGAAGTACGGAAAAAATAAGCGCAGGTAAAGTAGGTTTGATCATTCAACCTCCTTAAAATGCAATAGCGTAGGGTGGTTAAAACTCTTTACCCATATGTTTTAACCGCCAACCTTTATCGTTATTCTCCCGATGCAATCAGGGGAATCCAACATCGTCTTAATCCTATGATAGAGATTGCCACATCCGCCTCAAGCGGACTCTCAATGACAAACCCTTAACCCTAAACCCTATTCCCTATACACTATTTCCTATTCCCTACGTAGAAGACTTCTCCGGTGGTGGGGAAACGGTGGGGTCTTCCACGAACTTGAACATGCGGGTCAGGCCGCCCGGGTTGGGCAGTTTAAAGAGCCTGGACGGCGTTGCCGCCGAGCATCAGGTTCATATCGTCCTGGTTGATATCCAGCCGCTGGATTTGCTTTAAGCTCCACCCCCAGATGTCCACCTGGTGCCGCGGAATGCCCTGTTTTAAGTCCTGGCGGGTATAGCCCGGCGGGTAGCGGTTGAGCTGGGAATAGACCGGCAGGCTGGCGCCCCAGTCCGTGCCCCAGATAAGCTTTTCCGCGCCGACCGATGGGTCCTGCAGCGCTTTAATATAAAGCTCCGTCCACCAGCGGCCTGTTTCCAGATAAATGTTCTTATGGCTGGCGGCGACGTGCAGGCAGCATTCGTAGAACCATTCCCACCAGCCGCCCTCGATACCGGCATGTTCGAGGATGATGGGAACGTCCGGCATGGCGACGGCCAGCGTATGCACCCAGAGGGGGTTATAGGTGAACTGCGCGCCGTGGTAGGCGATGGCATAACCGCCGGGCGTGCCGGTGTGATAGCGCATCGGGACTTTATAAGCGCGGCAGACCTCCATCACCTTGAGGCAGTTGGTAACGATTTCCTCTTCTGTCTGGAAGCGCGGCGGCTGCCCCTCTTTGGGCTTGCGCATGGGGATGAGCACCATCTCGCCGATGCCGACATAGTTGCCAGTCTTCAGCAAATCGGCCAGCGCATCGCAGAAGCCCTTGACGGTCCATTCCTGCTCGCCGGCGGCGCAGGCGTCCTGGTATTCTTTAGGCCAGCAGCAGGCGGCGAACTTGTCCGGGTGGGCCTTGACCTGCGCGACGTCGGTTTTGTTGGTCATGCCGAAAGCCGGCTCAATGATGCACATGTCCACGCCGTAGCATTGCATGTCGTACAGCAGGCGGGGAGAGTTGTCATAGGCTTCCATCTGGCCCATGACCTGGCCGAGCTTATCGAAGTCCTTGGAGCCCTTGAGGGCCTTCCCGGCGGCGTGGCGCTGGGAGTGAACGTGCGTATCGACGATAAATCTACCCAGTTTCATAGTTCCTCCTTTTATTAAAGCTGTTAGCGATTAGCCGTTAGCTTTTAGCTATTTTAACCAGATTATTGAAACCGTCTTATGAACCCCCTGAATCCCCCAGTTTTGGGGGACTTGAGAGGCCGAGGGACACCCCCGTCCGCCTCAGGCGGACCGCCAGAGATTTCTCTCTGGACTCCTTTTACCTTTACCCAGCCCCCTAATCCTCCTGCCCTTTAGAAGCCTGGCGCTTGCCACCCACCCATATCCGCCGGGGGTCGACTTTTTCCCGCAGGATTTTTATTTCTTCCGCGGTGGGCGGAGTAGTATCGGCGAGGTCTTTGGCCACCTTAATGTCCCAGCCGACCTCCGCCTTAACTTTCTCCAGCGTTACTCCCACCCCGGCGTGAACCGATTTTACCACCATTTCCCGGTTTTCAAAAGTATAGCAGGCAAGGTCGGTGATGACCATCGCCGGGCCGGTCCCCGGCCTTAGCCCCGCGTTTTCCCGCTGCCCCGGTTTCCCGTCGATAAAGCCCGGGCAGGTAATAAAGTCCACTTTCGTTAAAAAGCGTTTTTTGCTCTGGCGCAAGACGGTTATCGTCCTCTGGCAAAAGCTGATAACGTCCGTGGCGCCGCCGCCGCCCGGCCAGCGGAAATCCGGGTCCCGGTAGTCCCCGGCGCAGGTATCGTTGACGTTGCCGTATTTATCTACCTGCCCCGCCCCGATAAAGCCGGTAGTGAGATGCCCCGCCTGTCCCAGCGTGTTGACATAATACAGTCCCGAAAGCTGGTCAGCCATGAACTGCGAGCCGAGGGTATCGGTGGCGCGCGGCATTTCAAATCCCGTCAACCTGATAATGCCGTTTTCGATGATGATTGTACAATCAGGGGCGTGAGTATACTTTGCCAGCAAGGCGGAAAGGAACGGCAGCCCGAGACCGACATAAATCACATCGTGCGATTTTATCTGGTGCGCCCCGCTCACCACCATCTGGTCAACGGCCGTGTATGTTTCTTCGTTCATGTTGCTCCTAAGTTAATAGGCAAAATCCCTCAATTTCTCCACCTTTTATAAAGGGGTACACCGGGGGTTTTTGTAATTAATTATAAAAACTCGCGCATTTTCCTAGAATCCTGATATGACCGGTTCGCTGGCGACGGCATTTATTCTAAAATTATCGAAATAGCCGGCCGGCTTCATTAAGAGCTCGCTGGATACCCCCCAGCTAGGCTGGGGGGAGGAAAGCGAGTTCGCCGAAGGCGAAGCCGTTGATAGGATAGGATAATCGTGGTATAAAGATGGGATGGCAATAAGAAGGACGAAACATGCGGTTTATGAATTGAAGTATCACCTAGTCTGGATACCGAAATACCGAGCGCATATATTGGGCGGGGAGGTAACCCAGTACTTAAAAGAAATATTCAGGCAGATAGCCGAGGAGTATGATTTCGAGATAGAGGCGATGGAGGTAATGGCCGATCATGTACATGTATTCATCGAAGCGCCGCCATCGTACTCGCCATCAGAAATAGTGCAGGTGTTAAAGAGTATATCGGCAAAAGAAGTATTCAAGAAATACCCAAGGATGAGGAAAATAATGTGGAGTGGGAAGATGTGGAACGAGGGTTATTATGTTAGGAGTGTGGGGGATAAAGTAACGAGTGAAGTGATCAAGAAATATATCAAATATCAGAAATATGAAGATAAAGACAGTCAGTTAAGGATGTTCGAAAAGGGGTAGGGAAGGGAGAAGCCCCCCAGCTCTGCTGGGGGGTACGTCACTTCGGCGCGTTTTTTAAGATATTCCTCCCAGTCTTTAACGCCGTAGACCAGTTTTTGCACGTAAGTTTCATAGTTTTCTTCCGAACCGGTATCGGCGTAATAGCCCCACATATCGCCACCGTAGCACCCGGCGAGGTGCATCGGGTGGGCGCCGAAAGGCTGCTCAACGACGGCACTGACGCGGAAGGCCGGAACTATCGTACGGTTGGGGTCGCGCCTTATTACGTCTGAATCAACGATTTTTTCCGTGGTAACGATGATTTTTTTACTGGCGTTGATACCCTCCATGTCCACGCCCATCGTCCCCCATTTCTGCGCATTGCCCCCGGCATCCGCCCGCTGGACATGAATGATGCCGGTGTCCGGGTTAATGGCGCGTACCGCCCCGACGGGCTCGCCGGTAAAGGGGCATTTCATCGCCGTGATGTTTTTATTGTATCTGGGCAGGTCACTGCCGACGAGGCTTTTGATGGGGAGGAAGGGGACGCCCATCTGACCGGCCATGAGAGCCGTGCTTAACCCGAAGTGGGAAGTCTCTTCAAAGACCGGCAGTCTCCCCATTTTTTGGGCTTTAGCCAGCGCGTAGGCATGTGGGTCCTGCGGCCCCCAGGCGACCACCTGTTTATCGAGCAGGCCTTCACCTATCAGGAGATTGGCGGTGGCCGTCAGGGCGCTGACAAGCGTTAAATGGCCGATTTTCTGCCGGACAATTTCGTGGATAGCGGCGGCCGGTTCCCCGTGCTGCATGCCGGAAATAAAAAGGACATCGCCGGGTTTAACGAACTGGTAAACAGCCTCTTTCATCGTCATTACTTTGCTCATAGTCTCGATTGCCTTTCAAAAAAGTATTGTTCAGAACGAGGGAATTGAATCAACTCATTTTAATGAGATTACGGGAAAATTTCAAAAAATATGAAAATTCAATTAATTTTTTATCGCTCCCCTTATCCCTCCTCCCCTGGGAGCGGGGAAGCCGGGGGGCACCCCCGTCCGCCTCAGGCGGACCGCCAGAGGCTTCTCTGGACTCTTGATTTGAATGATGAGTGTGAGTGGCTGGTAATTAGTACCCATAACCCCAAACCCCTGCCAGAGGGTTCTCTGGACTGCTTTCGTTTGACATTGGCGCGACGCAAAGCTAAACTTGACTTGAATCAGAAATATTTCCCCCATATTTCCCTTCACTTTAATTGAAAGGAGCCGTTATGGTAAAAAAAACCTCCGCAAAATCAGATTTCAGCAAACTGGGGCACGTTGGGGTGGTGGTTAAAGATATCGATAAAGCCATCGAATATTTTGAGAAACTCGGTATCGGGCCGTTCGATGTCGGCGGCGGCAAAAAGACCTTCGCCATCGAATTTAAAGGCGAACTGCACGGCAAGCCCGCCAAATGGACGACGACGATAAGCTTTGCCAAAATGGGCGGCACCGAGTTGGAACTGCTGGAACCCACCAAAGGCGCCCAGGCGCTGAAAGAATCGCTGGACAAGACCGGCGAAGGCCTGCACCATATCGGCTTTTTAACAGACGACCTCGATAAAGAAATCGCTAATTTTAAGAAGAACGGCGCCGGTGTCTGGACCATCGCGCGGGAGGACAACGGGGGGGGTTTTTATATTCCGACCCGTCACCGGTAGGGGGAATAGCGGTGGAGTTCAGGAAAATTGGAGGCCAAAAGTAAGTTCTTGTCATCCTGAGCGTAGCGAAGGATATCGGCCAGGGGTGGCGTTTCCCATTCTCATCCCGATATTCTTCAGTCACTTCGCTCCTTCAGAATGACAGTTATTAATTTTCTTTACTGATTAATGGAGGTGCTAATACCATGAAAGCAGCGGTAACCCGAGAAGCCGGCATCATCAACATGGAAGAAGTCGCCGACCCGGTGATGAAGCCGGACCAGGTCAAAGTAAAAATAGCTTACGCCGGTCTCTGCGGCACCGACCCGGAGAACCTGGAACACCGTTTCGGGCTGATGCCGCCGGAGGCTTATAAAGGCGACAGGATACTCGGGCATGAAGCATCCGGCACGATAGCCGCCATCGGCAGCGAAGTAAAGAACAAATTCAAAGTAGGCCAGCGGGTAGCGATGAATTTCCGTAGCGCCTGCGGCGCCTGTTGGTACTGCCAGAACGGCATGGAGCATTATTGCCGTACAGCGGAGGGTTCTTCCGGTTGTTTTGCGGAATATGCGGTTTACCCGGAAAGCGCTATTTATCCCCTGACGGACGATATCAGTCTGGAAGCAGGCGCGATGCTGGAGCCGGTCTCCGTGGCCGTTCACGCTATCGACCAGGCCAAAGTAACCACCGGCAGCAGCGTTGCCATCTGCGGCGGCGGGCCCATCGGCCTGCTCTGCCTGGAAATGGCGCTCAAAGCCGGCGCTGCCCGGACGATGCTTTCGGAGCCGGTGGCGGAAAAGCGCGCCTTGGCGAAAAAACTCGGCGCGGATCTCGTCGTCGACCCATTCAACGAGGACATCGAAGCCGCCGGCAAAAAGCTGACCGATGGGCGCGGTTTCAACGTGGTCATCGATGCCAGCGGCAGCGTTAAGGCCGCCAAGCAGTGCATCGCCCTGGCGGACAATTGCGGCACGATTCTCTGGGCGGCGGTTTACGGCAAAGACGTGGAAATCGGCGTTTCACCTTTCCTGATGTACGCTAAAGAGCTAACCATCACCTCGACGTTCGTTTCCCCGTATTCCTTCCCGCGGGCGCTGGCCATGCTGCCCAAGCTTGAATTAAAGTCTTTGATAACGGACATCGTTCCGCTTAAAGATATTCAGAAAGCCTTCGAACTGCATAAAAAAGGCAAATCTATCAAAATACTAATTAAAATGTAGAAAATCTCCCCTGGCCCCTCTTTTTCAAAGAGGGAATGATCGAGCATAACCAGAGATAAAAAGGTTTGGCTGTTCATCCTCTCCCTTTGAAAAAGGGAGAGTGAGAGGGATTTTAAAATGGAACAGGAGGATTTATTTATGGCTGACCCGAAAGAAGTAAAGCGTCTTGAAAAGCTTGCGTATGAAATGCGCAAAAAACTGATTAACCTGTGCGGGCATTACGAAGGCCCGGTGCACATCGGTGGCGACCTTTCGATGACGGACCTGCTCATCGGGCTTTTTCACCATGGGCATGAAGTCGACCCCAAGGACATCAAAAACCCAAAGCGGGACCGCTTTCTCTTAAGCAAAGGGCACGGCGCCGTCTGCATGTACATCGCAATGTCCTTAAGGGGCTTTTTCGATTATGATGAAATCGTACCGCACGTACGGCAAGCTGGACAGCGCCTACGGCATGCATCCCTGCAAAATCCACCTCCCCGGCGTGGAATGCTCCACCGGTTCGCTCGGGCAGGGCCTGGCGATGGCGACCGGTATGGCCTTCTCCGCCCGGCTGAAGAAAGAAGCGCATCGCGTGTTCTGCATGATGGGCGACGGCGAGACCTGCGAGGGCGAGGTCTGGGAAGCCGCCAATACCGCGAGCTCTTACAAGCTTGGCAACCTGGTGGGCGTTATCGACCGGAACAAACAGCTGATGACCAGCTACGACGGCGATTACATGCATCTTGAACCTTACGCGGACAAATGGCGGGCTTTTAACTGGAACGTGGTGGAAATTGACGGCCACGATATGAACCAGATTGTCGATGCGCTGGATAACCTGCCGCCGGTCACCAGCCAGAAACCCACCGCCATTGTTGCTACGACTACCAAGGGCAAGGGCGTTAAATTTATGGAAAACGACCTCGGCTGGCACGCCGGTGCGTTAAGTAAAACGGATATGGAAAAAGCGCTGGTCGATATCGAGGCTGCCTATGCCAAAACAGGAGGCAAATAATGGTTAAAGTTACATTCAACTTCGCGCAATTTTTGTCCGCCCGGTCGGTGGCCGGGGACACCATTATGGAATTGGGAGAAAAATACAAGAATGTCTGGGCGCTCACGGCCGATACCGGCGGCGCTCTCAAAGATTATAAAAAGCAGTTCCCGGAAAGATATATCGATGTCGGCGTGGCCGAGCAAAACCTGGCCGGCATTGCGGCCGGGCTGGCGCTGGAAGGTAATATTCCTTTCATCTTCGGCATGATTCCTTTTATGGTCATGCGCGCCTGCGAACAGAACCGTACTGCCATCTGCTACCAGGACCTGCCGGTGCGCTTTATCGGGACGGGCGGCGGCCTGACTTCCGAAGGCGGCTCCACGCACAACGCCATGGAAGACATCGGCATTATGAAATCGCTTGGTCAACATGACGGTGCTGTCTGTAGGCGACCCTAACATGGTACGCGATATCATGCTGTTAAGCATGACCTATCCGCACCCGCTCTACCTCCGCCTGGCGCAGGGCAAGAAAGACCGCATGTTATATGAACCGGGTAAATATGAATATAAAATCGGGATGGGGTTAACGGCGCGCGAGGGCAAAGACGCCACGATTATCGCACACGGGGAAATGGTCTTTGAAGCCCTCGAAGCGGCGAATATCCTGAAAGAGGACGGCATCGATACCCGCGTTATCGATATGTATTCCATCAAGCCGCTGGATAAAGAGCTTCTTTTCAAAGCTGTAAAAGAAACGAAAAACATCCTGGTGCTGGAAGACCACCTGATGGACTGCGGCCTGGCCAGCGTTGTCGCGGATGCCTTCGCGGATGAAGGCATTTATCCGAAGAAATTCAAGCGGCTCGGCATTCCGCAGGTCTACGCGGGTTTCGGCAGCGGTGAAGAGCTGCGCCAGAAATACGGCTATGATAAGACTGCCGCGGCGGCGGCCGTGAAGAAGATGCTGAAGTAAGAGTCCGGCAAGACCAAATCAATACCCCCGCGAACGATAAAAACGCGGGGGTATTTTTTATCGTTTTTTAGTAACTCTTCTCTTAGATGAAGGTCGCTTCGTCACAGACTTACGTGTTGTTGAATTTCCAGTTGATTTTGGCTTCTTTGTTGATTTAATATTTGAAGATGCTTTACGAGTATTGGCTGCCTTAGTATCTGGCTTTCGTACTTTCGTTGTTTTTCTTTTGTTTTTTGTTTTAGTATTAGAATTGTTTTTAGTAGTCTTTTTTGTTTTTGCTTTTAGTGGTTTTGATTTAGGGCCTTGAATCTGTTTTATATCGGATTGTTCTATTATCCAAAGAGCTATCTTATTTGTTTTACATAGGTTCTTAAAACTGACCCACTTATCATGATTGTATTTACCCCAATCATCGAAAAGTCTTTTTGGTACCGCAATAACTGGGATGACTGTAATTTGAGGGTCTTTACGAACATATCTAAAAACAGTATCCTGAATTTGAAAAACAGACTTAAGAAGGTCAGTAGGATTCACTTTAACTTCACAAAAATATATTGTTTTCGTTACTTTGTCGTAACCATAGGCATCAGTTATTCTCCCGGACACAAATCCGTGTTCCTTTCCAGCTATGTCACAAGTTCTTTTCAGGTGGCTCTTTACTCTATTTACCATCGTTCCATGGTATGTACTTCGTTCTGTAGGCCATCCGAATATCATTTTTTCCCTCCATTTTCTACAAAATATACTCCGGCGTTCCAATTTGTGCAATTTATTTTTGACCGATTGTGTTTTTATGTTATAATCTCGCCGTAAAACGGGAAAAAGGGAGCTAGAAAATGCCTATAACAAAATACGATAATTGCCTGGTGCAAAAACCGAGTCCCGTCCACCTGGAGCTGCAGGGGAAAGCCGTTGCTAAAGATATGATTCCCGGCGTCAAGACCACCCACCTGATGACGGCGGATGAATCCACCCAGAAGGGCTTTTTCTACGCCGATTGCTCCTGGCTGTGGAGCGGCGGCGCTAAAGAGCCGGTCGGGGAACCCCACACGCACAAGTTCTCCCAGGTCATCGGGCTGGTAGGCGGCACCCAGGCCGACCCGCACGACCTCGGCGGCGAAATCACCGTCTGGCTGGACGGGCATAAAGAAACTTTTACCCGCAGCGTCCTGATTTTTATCCCCGCCGGCGTCGTTCACGGGCCGTTCCTGGTCAACCGCGTGGCAAGGCCGGTATTTTTTATCGATATCGCGATGGTGGGTAAATACAGCCGGACACCCGCCGTCCAGCCGAAAACAGCCGGGGAAAAGAAATATACGGTTATCGACCATACCAAGGAAAATTTCTCTGTCGGCGGCGATTTCAAGGAAGCCGCGCAGCGTAAGAAATTTACCCATATAAGCACCCGTATCCTGCACATTGAGGATGATGAGGTGCCGGGCGCGTTCTACGTTGACTTTGTCTGGATATGGTCCGGCACCGGCGGCGCGCCCGCCCCGGAACATACCCATGAATGGTCGGAGCTTATTGCCTTCGCCGGTGCCGACCCGGAAAACCCGCATAACATCGGCGGCGAGATGTCCATCGTGCTCGGCGATGAGACCCACCGGACCGATAAGAGTACGCTGGTATGCATCCCTAAAGGTACGAAGCACTGCCCCTGGCTGTTCGATGATATCAAGAAAACGACCCTCGTCTTTTCCGCCGGGCCCCAGGGCGAGTATTCAGGTTCACACAAGATGAAAAAATAGCAGATAGAAGATATGGCCTGCCTTGTGCAATACAGGGCAGGCATTTTTTATATGTTATTTCTTTGGTTTAGCCTTTCTGATTAGCTGTCAGCAATCAGCGGTCAACTTTCAGCTAATAAGAAAGCGGATTTTTAAAAACCTTCTTAATCTCCCTTTATGAAGGGAGAGACAGATAAGGGAATTTCGCCTAATCGCTTCTAGGTGATTTGCTTCGCTCCAGCATGAAAAGCGGCGGGTTGATTTCTCCTCCGGTTTTATTTAATATGGTAGAATCTAAACGGGTATGAACATAAAAATTGTTGCCACGAATAAAAAGGCATTCCATAATTTCTACATCGGCGAGACTTTCGAGGCCGGGATAGCTTTGCTCGGCTCGGAAATAAAGTCGATCCGGAACGGCCAAATCAGCCTGGGTGACGCTTACGTGACCCCGGAAAAGGGCGAATTATGGCTGCTGAACGCGCACATTGCCCGTTACGAAGCGTCCAGCTATATGGGCCACGACCCCATGCGGCCGCGCAAACTGCTTTTACACCGCAAGGAGATCCTCAATCTTACGGGTCAAGTAGGTGAAAAGGGCTTGACGCTGGTGGCGACCAGGGTCTACCTGAAACACGGCATCGCGAAGGTGGAAATAGCTTTAGCCAGGGGCAAGAAGCTCTACGATAAACGAGAAGTCATCGCCCGCCGGGAAAACGACCGGGAAATGGAGCGGGCGCTTAAAAACCGGTAAAAACAAAATCCCTCTCTGACTCTCCCTTAAAAGTGAGAGGATGATTGGTTAAACCTTTGCATGTTCGATACGGCCAATCATTCCCCCTTCGAAGGGGAATAAAGGGGATATTGAGCCGACATAATATGATATAATTTATATGGAAGCATTTGTTGATACATGGGGACGCGTGGCTTCGACAGGGGAGGTGCGTTACAGGATTGCAGGCGGAGGTGCCGCTCCCTCCTAAAACCGGTGGCAAAAAACAAATGCAGAACCAGTAATGGTTGCAGCCTAGCATAGGTTGCCATCTGACCTGACCTCACCCCGACGGGTCTGGATCAGGTGCCGAAAAGTAGGGGTGCCATCGCTGCCACGCCGGTAGCAGCGGTGAAAGATTTACCGGCTGGCCCAGCTTAACCCGGTCGGTTGGGGTAAGTTGGGTAAGATAAAAGAGCCGACTAAGCTTGTAGTAAGTCCCGGACAGCCTCTTCTGGACGGGGAGTTCGACCCTCCCCCGTCTCCACCATCCCACAATTCTTTGCAGTTTCATCTTCTAAGGCAATCAATCTCACTTTAGCCTCCGGGTTATCCTGCAAGGATTCAAATAGCGGAATGAATGGACTCTTTGGAGTTATTCCAACTATTGAGCGAGTTTCAGCTAGGTCTAGATATACCCCATCAAGCATACTAAGTAGAAGCGTATGTTTGTCTTCCGTTGAAGCTGTTGGCAGTGGTTTCTTGCCTTTCAAGATACTGGCTAGGAGTTAAGTTATCAAGTGAGCTATGGGGCCGCCGCAGCCTGAAGCCCGATAGAGAGCTAGTTTTAATTTTCGTTAGGCTTATCCTCCCCAAGATTAGCCCTAAAAGGCCCGAGCGCCCTGATTTTCTCAGTCATTTCATTGACAATAGCTGCGTATTTTTCCCCTTCAGAAGCCGAAACCCAGTCGAGGTGAATCCGGTCATCTTCAACACCGAACTGCGCTAGCATTTTCTTCAATAAAGGCGTGCGGCGCATCGTTTTATAGTTACCTTCGATGTAATGGCAGTCCCCCGGGTGACAGCCGAGGATGAGAACGCCGTCGGCGCCGGACTGGAACGCTTTGATGACGAACGTAGGCTCCACCCTAGTGCTGCACGGCACTCGGATGACTTTAACATTGGCCGCGAAGTGTATTCTTGAAGTGCCGGCAAGGTCGGCGCCACGGTAGGAGCACCAGTTGCACAGGAAGCCCACGATTTTCGGTTCCCAACTCATCTCAATACCTCCTCCATTTTTATATAAGATTCAACTGCTTTGAGGGCCGGGGAGATGTTTTTATGCAGTCCCAGCTCTTTGGGTTTCAGTCCAAAAGCGATGCCCATTAGTTGGGTGAGTGCCAGGACCGGCATGTTGAACTTTTTACCATGGCGGTTTTTAATGCGGCTCTGATTAGCATCCAGATTAGTAAAACATAGTGGGCAGAGCGTGCTTGATATACATTCTCCACCATGAACCTCAACGTTATCAAGTATGTTGTATAGCAGTTTATGAATCATTTCCACATTACTGAAGAGCTGGGCGCCGCCGCAGCACTGCGACTTTAAAGGAAAGAAAACCCCTTCCGCGCCGAGGGCTTCCGTTATCTGGTCCTGCCAAACCGGAAACTCAAAATCATCGGGGCCATAGGGACGCGATTGGTGGCAGCCGTAGTAGTTGGCTACCTTCATCCCGTTGAGTTTCCGTTGCACCTTGGAAGCTATTACGTCCAGCCCGATGTCATTTATAAAAACATCCACCAGGTTTCTGATACGTACCGTTCCATTATATTCCAGGTTCACCAGTTTTAAGGCTTCTTTCACTTTCTCTCTGATTCTGGCGTCCTGAGTATAGGTCACGTGTGCCGCCAGCAGGTTGCGGTAACAGCAGCTACAGGCGACAACCATATCCCGTCCGGACTTCTCCGCTAGCGCCAGGTTGCGGGTGGCGATGGCTGTGGCCGCCAGTTCGTTAATTGACTCGCCAGGGCAGCCGCAGCATGTCCAATCATCCATCTCTTTCAGTTCGATATCCAACACTTTGGTTACGGCGTCGATGGAGGTCTGGATGGGCTTGCCGGTGCTCGCCATGGCGCAGCCGGGGAAATACGTGTATTCTTTCATTTAGCACCTCCACTATTCTTCATTGTAGCAACCGATGTTGTTATCAACTTAATATCCCGGCTGCCTTTGACCTTTTTCGGGGGGATGAGGGGCATCAGCCCGCGGATGATCAGGTCCCAGGCTAAAGGTAACATCTTGACGCCTTTAAGTAAGTTGACTTTGTAGTAAAAAGCCATCGCCATCCCGAACTCCCAGATGCGCCCCCGTTCCATCGAATCGCGCAGACCTCGATGGAGAAACAGAGTAGGCGTTTTGGGTTTATAGCCGCTGCGCTCGGCGATGGCTTCCACCGCGTGTATCAGTTGGGAGGGTTTGATACCGCGGGGACAGCGTACTGTACAGGAATAACAGGTGACGCAGTTGAAAACGGAGGTACTGGATAGCACCTTGTCTCTCTTGCCGGCGCGTATCATGGCGATGATTTTCCGCGGTGGGTACTGCCACCATTCGGCAGTGGGGCAGGAGCCGCTGCACACGCCGCACTGGATACACTCGTTAATTTTTTCACCGCCGGGCTCGGCAGCGACTTCATCGACGAAGGTCTTGGCTTCTCTGATTGTCGTGATTCCCATATTACCTCCCTTAGACCAGAATTCCTTCTATCTGCGCTATAATTTCTTGTGATGTGTAGTGTTTGTGGATGATGGCGGCGCTGGGGCAGGATGCTACACAGGCGCCGCAGCCTTTACAGATAGCGTCGTTGATTCTGGATACTTTTTTATCCTCAATATAGCTAATGGCTCCGAAAGGACAAAGCAGATTGCACACCCGGCAGCCGGAGCATTGCTCTTCGTTGATTTCGGCGGTCGTCGCTTCCGTTTCCACTTTGCCTTTGCTTATCAGAGCGAGAATCCTGGCTGCCGCAGCGGAAGCCTGGGCGACGCTATCGCGGATGTCCTTGGGACTTTCACAACAGCCGGCGATGAATACCCCTTCGGTCATCGTGGCTACCGGGTCAAGTTTAGGATGCCTTTCGATGAAGAAAGCCCCGGGGCCACAACTAATGTTGAATATTCTGGCGATCTCTTGGGCTTCTTTTTGCGCCTCCAATGCGGCCGCGAGGATGACCATGTCTACGGGCAGGCGTTCCCTTTCACCGATGAGGGTGTTCTCGAATTTAACGATAAGCTTCCCCTCTTCGTCGGCAGTCTCGGCGATGTCGGTTATTTCACCCGGGCGGCCCCGGTAAAGAATCGTCCCTTCCTTGAGGATGCGGTTATAAAACTCTTCGAAGCCTTTACGCGGTGCGCGGATATCGATGTAAAACTCGTAAACCTCGGCTTTAGGCAGGTGCTCTCTTAAAAGGTGGGAAAACTTGAGGGAGTACATGCAGCAAACCGAGGAGCAGTATTCATGGTGGTTGATATCACGGCTGCCGACGCAGTGCACGATAGCAACGCTTTTCGGCTTTTCTCCGTTCTTCAACAATATCCGGCCGCCGGTAGGGCCGGCGGAATTGACCATGCGCTCGAACTCCAATCCTGTGATAATATTGTCCAGGCGGCCATATCCGTAATTTTGCATCACAGACGGGTCGAACTCGCGGTAGCCGGTGGTTAGCACGATATTGCCCACGTTGATTTCAACGATTTCCTCTTTCATATCATGGTGGATGGCGTTACGCTCGCAGGCCTTGACGCACTCCATACACTCGGAGCAGACGGCGCAATTCAAACATCGGCTGGCTTCCTCGATGGCCCTGGCTTCGTCGAAGCCCTCTTCGACCTCTTCGAACGACTTGATTCTTCGTGCTGCGGATCGCTGCGGCATGGCAGCCCGCGGCTTTTTAGCCACGTTCTTCTTAGGAAGATCTTTGATGCGCTCTCTTGTTTCCGGCCTGCCTTCCTTGAGGTCGATGCCCTCCAGATATCTTTGGATGGAGATAGCCGCTTCCTTACCGGCGGCGACCGCCTCGATAACCGTGGCCGGCCCGGAGACCACGTCCCCACCAGCGAAAACCCCCTTGATGTTGGTTTGGAAGGTAACAGGGTCGGCCTTGACGACGCCGGACGCCGCCAACTCTAATTTTGCGGGTAGTCTGGACTTGTCCACCGCTTGGCCAGTAGCTAGAATCAGCGTGTCGATATCCAGTTCGAATTCGGAACCTTTTACGGGCACCGGGCGGCGGCGGCCGGAAGCATCAGGTTCACCCAGTTCCATCTTGACGCACTTAATGCGCGCTAGCGCATCTTTTTTTGCCATCACTTCAACAGGATTGGTCAGGAAGCGGATTTTTACGCCTTCCTCCTCCATTTCCTCTATTTCCGAAGGAATAGCCGGCATTTCCGCGCGGGAACGGCGGTAGATGACGCTTACCTCTTTAGCTCCCAATCGTAAAGCGGTGCGGGCGGCATCCACGGCGGCATTACCGCCGCCAATGACCGCCACTTTATCGCCGAGATTAACTTTTTTACCCTCGGCAACTTGTTTCAAAAAATCAATGGCGGATAACACGCCTTTGGACTCTTCTCCGGGGATGTTCATTTTCTGGCTAATCCAGGCTCCATTAGCCAGAAACACGGCTTGGTATTCTTTACCAAGGATTTCCTCGACATTGCTTACCGGAGAATTGGTAGCTATTTCCACGCCCAACTCTTTTACATATGCCAGCTCATCATCAAGGATGTTTTTGGGCAGACGATATTCGGGAATACCGTAACGCAGCATACCACCGGCTTTTTCCGCGGCTTCAAAAACCTTGACCTGATAGCCGGCTTTCACTAAATCATAGGCGCAGGCGATGCCGGCCGGGCCGGAGCCAATGACGGCGATTTTCTCTTTTTTCGTCTTTTTTATTGGCTCAGCCTTTTCACGGCCGTTCTTGAGCTCGTAGTCCGCCATGAACCGTTTCAGCGACCGGATGGCTACCGGTTGGTTCAACCTTACCCCGCTCGCATTCAGTCTCGCAGGGGTGGGTGCAGATTCGGCCACAAACCCCGGCGAAGGGCATCGTCCGGCGTAGTACTTCCATCGCTTCCTTAAACTTGCCTTGAGAAATCAACGCGATGTAACCGTGGGCATTAACCCCGGCCGGACAGGTGGCCGAGCAGGGCGATTTACCGAGCTTTTCGATAACGAAGGCGCTGGGGACAGCCTGCGGAAACGGACGATAGGCGGCTTTCCTCGTGCCTAATTTCATATTAAACTCTGAAGGCACTGTTACCGGGCATACCTTCTCGCAGTCCGAGCAGCCGTTACATTCTTTTACGTCGATATACCTGGGTTTCTTGCGGATTTTTACCGAAAAATTCCCAATGAAGCCGGATACCTCGATTACTTCGCTATAGCTCATCAGCTCAATGAAAGGGTGGGAGCCGGCGAGCGTCATTTTGGGGGTGAGAATACAAGCGGAACAATCTAAAGTAGGGAAGGTCTTATCTAGCTGAATCATGTGCCCCCCGATACTTGGTTCTTTTTCCACTAAGTATACCTTATGGAGTGAATCAGCGATTTCCAGAGCAGCCTGGATGCCGGCGACGCCGCCTCCCACTACTAGGGTATTAGGATTTACCGGCACCTCCTTCGTTTCCAACGGTTCCTGGTAATAGACGCGTCTCACCGCTGCGTTAACCAGAGCTATAGCTTTTTCGGTGGCAGCTTCCGGGTCATCGGTCACCCATGAGGCATGCTCTCGGATATTCGCCATTTCAAACAGATAGGGATTGAGTCCCGCTTTTTGCACCAAACGCCGGAATGTAGGCTCATGCATTTGCGGAGAACAAGAAGCAACGACAATCCGGTTCAATCCTAACTCTCTGATATCATTTTCAATCAGTTGCTGCCCCGGACCGGAACACATGAATCTATACTCGCGGGCAATGGTTACGGTTGGTATCTTTTGAAAATATTCCAGGACCTTAGGAACGTCTACTATGCCTCCTATATTTGAACCGCAATCGCAGACATAAACACCTATTTTGCGTTCCATTTACTGCCTCCTAAAAGCCCAAACGCAATTAAACCAGATTCTCCAGCGGGAGTTTTCGATGTAATGAAAATGCAATTATAATAATTAAGAAGGTGAGAATTCGATTTCTCACCTTCTTCAGGGGCATTGAAAATAAGTAAGTATACAGTTCCAGGTAGAATTCAGTTTGTGTAGTCTTTTTTATCATCGTGTTCATCGTATAAATCAATATTCGCTCCTGTGCATGTATACTTATTTCTAATCATATATACTTATTTCTAATGTAGAATAATAACAGGGGTTATAGATAAAAGCAAGTAATATTTTATAATTGTTTCATAATTTACTTATTCAACTCACCGAAAAATAAACTGGTTCGATGATTTTATTTTGTCAACCTGGAAATTGTAGTCAGGTGCAGTCCATCTATCTCCCGTTTCCACTATTTTTGCTGAAGACATGTATGTTTTTACAGCCGCCTATTCAGGCTCCGAGGAAACGTGAGGACATGTATTCAGTGTAATTGATGTTGTCGAATGTCCTGGCTCCTCTTAGGCTGCCTTTGAGTGCATCTCTTGTTTTAACGTTAAACCGGCCCGGGGTATGACAGGCATCATTGAAACGGATCCGCTTGAAACCTGCTCGAACGAAAGAGGATTATCGAATAATCACTGACGTTGGTAGCTCTATCCATTTTCGCCTCGTCGCCAGAAAAATTAGTGTTATCCGTGCCATACTTGCCCTTAATTTCCATACTGAAGGAAAGCTAGCTAAAATAGTCGTACCAACCGCCCCAAATTTTCAGGAAGTCATTGATGCTTTTTCGGAAGAGTTGAAAATCAAAACTTAAAGCCAGAAAGTAAAACTCGAAGTTATTTCTTGAGAGCTAGTTTTTACTTTGTATTTTGGCTTTAGTCGTTAATTTTTGACTTTTAAGTCGTCTCTCATCGCCAGCGACCCTGTCGGGCATACTTTGACACAGGCGGCACAGTCCAGACATCTTTCGCCAATGGGCTCATCTCCGAAGGTGGTTAATCTTCGATTAAAACCCCGGTGGGCGAATCCCAGCAAGGCTTTTCTCTGGCGCTTGCGGCATTCCCACACGCACCGCCCGCACAAAACGCATTTATTGGGGTCGTAAATAAAAAGGGGATTGCTCTCGTCGATGGGCAGGTCTTTTAATAGCCGACATAACAGCTTGGGTTTCAAGCTGCACTTCAGGGTCCTGGCGATTTTTTGCAATTCGCACCGGCCGTTGACCGGACAGTGGGCGCAGTCTAAAGCGTGCGATGCCATCAATAGTTCGAACCCGATGCGCGTCAGTGCCAATGCCTTCTCGCCTTTGGTATTGACGACCATACCGTCCTCTACTAAAACCGTACAGGCGCATATTGCTGTTTTTAAGCCGTTTATCTCCACCCAGCAAAGCCGGCATGATGCTTCAGATTCCGGGTTATCTTTAACGGCGCAAAGATTAGGGATATAAATTCCGTTCTCTAACGCTACCCATAATAACTTATCTCCAGCCTGGGCTTTTATCTCCTTCCCGTCGATAGTCAGCGTAACCATCTTTACTTTGGCACCTCATCAGGAGGGGAAAGCTTGACGATAGCGTTGTACTGAGGCGGGCAAGATGTCAGGCAGGTGCCGCACTTGACGCATTTCTCCTGGTCAATGACCTTTATACGTTTTTTATCGGAGCTGATGGCTTCCACAGTGCAGCTGCCCACGCATGCGTCGCAAGAGCGTTCGCACTTACCAGGGAGAATATAGTAAGCGATAAGGTGCTGGCACATCAGCGCCGGGCACCTACCCAGGCGGATGTGTTCTTCGTATTCCTGGCGGAAGTAGCGCAGTGTGGTGAGGACGGGGTTAGGCGCTGTCTGTCCCAGTCCACACAACGACCCCGCTTTTATATCCCCTGCCAATTTTTCTAGCGTGGTGAGGTCTTCGATGGTTCCCTTTCCCTGGGTAAAGTTAGTTAGTATTTCCAGGATCTGCTTAGTGCCCAGCCGACAGAAGGTACACTTACCGCAGCTCTCGCGCTGGGTGAACTCCAGGAAATAACGCGCCATTTCCACCAGGCAGTCATCCTCGTCGCAGACCACCATGCCGCCAGAGCCCATAATGGCCCCGGAATTTTGTAACGAATCGAAATCGACCGGTAAATCCAAATTAGCTTCAGGAAGACAGCCGCCGGAGGGTCCCCCTATCTGGACAGCTTTAAAACGCTTGCTCTTGGGGATCCCGCTCCCCACGTCGTAGATAATCTGGCGTAATGTGGTACCCATCGGCACTTCCACCATACCAGTATTGATGGTTTTCCCTGCCAGGGAGAAGACGGCGGTACCCGGACTTTCTTTAGTGCCGATGCTTTTAAACCACTCCGCCCCGTTTTTGATAATCTGAGGCACATAAGTTAGTGTCTTGACATTATTCACGATCGTCGGTTTACTAAAGAGACCATGTACAGCCGGGTAGGGCGGACGGGGTTTAGGCATGCCGGCGTTCCCCTCCAGCGACGCTATCAAAGCGGTTTCCTCCCCGCAAACAAATGCCCCCGATCCCTGGAAAAGCCGGATATTGAAGCTGAAATCGCTCCCCAGTATATGATTACCGGTAAAATTTAGTTTCTTAGCTTGCTTTAGCGCTATTTTTAACCGTTTCACTGCCAAAGGATATTCCGCGCGTACGTAGATATACCCGTAGCGCGCCTCCACCGCATAGCCGGCGATAATCATACCTTCGATTAATGAATGGGGGTCGCTTTCCAAAATGGTGCGGTCGACAAAAGCCCCGGGGTCGCCCTCGTCGGCGTTGGCGATCATGTACTTCGGCGTGCCTTTAGCGTCGCGGCAGACCTGCCATTTCTTACCGGTCGGGAAGCCGGCGCCGCCGCGTCCCCGTAGCCCCGACCGTTTTATTTCTTCAGTAATTATTTGTGGTGGTGTCTCCAGGGTTTTAGCGAGGGCAGCGTAACCGCCGGTGGTAATATATTGGTCGATATCAGCGGGGTCGATAAGTCCGCAGTTTTTCAGGATTATCTTATGCTCGTAAACGGCACGTGGGAAGTCCTGTAAACTTGGGAGAATATTGTTTGCCTCAAGCGCCCCAAGGACAAATTCCGGGCAAGTATTATCGCCGCGGATGAATTCGTTGACCAGTCTTTCGGCGATGGTCGGGTTGACATAACCATAACATATTGATGGAAACCCCGGCCGACTGATGATGACAATGGGTTCGGCATAACAGTGCCCTAGGCAGCCGACCTCTATCACGGTACCGGTGAGGTCATGCTTCTCTAACTCGTTTTTGAAAGTTTTAACTACGTCCAACGCGCCGGCAGCCCTGCCGCAAGTCGCCGTGCCGACCATTATTACCGGTCTGTTTTGCGTTAGCTCACGTAAATGCTCGGCGGCATGTTCTTGTATCTTTTGCAAGGCGGCGTGTGGACTTTCACTTGCTTTCACTTTTTGTTTTTTCTTTCTGCTCGTAATCGCGTCCGAATCCTAGCAGTATGCCGTCCACTTTAGTCGGCTCTACCCCGCCCTCTGCCTTTCCATCCACGACCGTCACCGGCGCTTTGGTGCAACAACCCACGCAGGCCACTATATCCAGGTCGAACTCTCTATCCGTCGTTGTCTCACCTGATTTTATATTCAAACGGCGCTGCCAGGCTTCGAGGCTGATATAGCCGCCCTTCATGTGGCAGGCGGTGCCTAGGCATACCCTAATAGAGTGTTTGCCCGGTGGATTGAGCCGGAACTGGTTATAGAAAGTGACTACCCCGTAAACGTCGATCATGGCGATATCCAGATAATCCGCGATGGCCGCCATCGCTTCCCGTGGCAGGTAGCCGAGTTTACCCTGTACGCCCTGTAAAATCGGGATCAGATTTTGTTTTTTGCGGCTGTATCCGCGCAGAATACTTTCCGTTTTTTTTATTATCTGTGCCCGTTCCTGCCTGTTTTGCGACGATGTTACCTCCGCCACGCTAACCTCACTTGACTTAATTCTCTCCAAGTTAGCTGCTTTTGTCAAGGAATATCATTTCAAATTTATTAAGTATCACTTGGATCCAAGTCGTGAAAACATTCGCCGTTGATAAATTACTATAAATACAGATGCACGGTTGAGGTATCACCTAGGAAGAAACAGGGGACTCCATTTTAAGGAAGACTGACCAGGTTCATCGATTTTATCATTAATAAAACTAATTTGCCCAGTAGGAATTACTCTGGCTGCTTATCTCTCTGCAGCTGTTTCCAGCGTTCTTCACCCAGACATTCCCTAGCCGCGGCGCACCATTCAACACAGGAAGGCAGTTGCTCTTGATAAACATATTTACCGCACTTCTGGCATTTGGCACGCGTTTCATCGGAAAATATTTCTACCTCATGACCGCAATGCGGGCATATGTGTACCGAAACTTTAAGATTACGATTGTCTTGACCGGGACAACGACTAACCATCTGACAACCTATTATTAGATTATTAGACCTTTATTATAATTATACCTTAATGGGTTTGGATTGTGAATCATTGTCGTTGAGTTTATTGTTTTGCGGCACGCGGTACATCGCCTCGGCAACCCGAAAAGTAACGGTACAGGTACTCCCGCCTTCAGAGACATTTTCCATTTCGGGGTCGGACTTGCGGAAAATTGATAGCATCTTCCAATTCGTCCGCATCACTTCGGCGGTAAAATAGCGTATATTCTTCCACCAGGCCAAGATAGCCAGGTGCTTTACCAGTTGGGTACCGATACCCTTCCCCTGTTCGCTATCTTGGATGACAAAGGCGACCTCCGCCGTCAGAGGATCATTTAAACGGTAATATTGCCCAATCCCGATAATGGTATAGTCACTATTATGTTTATCTTCGGCTACCAACGCCACCGTGTCATTATAGTCAATATCACAGAAATTCTTCAAATCGGCTTCGGTTAATTCATTTTTAATGTACTGATAACGGAGAAAGCGGGTAGTTTCACTAAGCCGGCCGTGAAATGCCAGGAGTGCAGTTCTATCCGCCGAGCAAATGGGTCTCAAGGTAACCTTTCTGCCGTCCAGCAACTCTATTTCATGTTCGTAATCAGCTATACTCTGTTTTACCATGATCAACCTTAACCACTTTGATAATAAATGATGGCACTTATTTGCCGTACTTTTCCCGCAACTCCTTTTTTACCAATTTACCCATCGGGTTACGGGGCAACTCATTCACAAAAACCACCGAGCGCGGCCTTTTAAAACTGGCCAGCCTAACACGGCAATATTCCATTATTTCGTTCTCGTCACACGTCTGTCCTTTTTTGAGAACGCAGATAGCTTTGGGTAATTCTCCCCATTCCTCATCATAAATGCCAATCACGGCTACATCCTCGATTTTCGGGTTGGTGACAATGACATTTTCCAACTCTTCCGGTGAAATGAATTCTCCGCCCCGCTTGATTAAATCGGAGGCACGGCCGGCCAGATAAAAATATCCATCTTCGTCGCAATAACCCATATCGCTGGTGTGGACCCATCCATCTTCATCAATCGTATTGGCGGTTTTTTCTTCATCCTTGTAATAACCAGTCATTATCCTCGGTCCCCTGGTAACAATCTCCCCAATTTCGCCAACCGGCAAATCTTTACCGGATGTATCTATTATTTTCATCTCGACGTCCGAGAGAGGACGTCCGATGGAACTTAACCGCTTGAGTTTCCTCTCTCTTTCTTCAGCCGTGCCGGTGATAATGTGGTCCTCCGGCGTCAGCATTGTTATCGTAGAAGCGGTCTCCGTCTGACCAAAGGCGTTAATAAAATTCACTCCCGGGAAGACTTCAAGGGCTTTTTTCATCACGGAAACGGGCATGGGTGCCGCGCCGTAGGTGATTACTTTCAAACTGCTAAGATCATGCTTATCAAACATCGGATTATCTATTAGTTGTTTCAGCATGGTCGGAACCATCATGGCACGGTTAACCTTTTCTTTTTCTACCAAATTCATCCAGGATTCGCTTTCAAATTGCCGTTGCATCACCAGCGTGCGGCCACCGTAAATGGCGGACATCATGGCCTGCATACCTGCCACATGGTAAAGCGGCACGGTAAGGATATTTTTTTCTTCAACATCGGGGTCGGGAGGTGTGACATTATCCAGCACGTATACGGAAAAGCTTTTATGGGATAACATTACACCCTTCGGTTTGCCCGTAGTCCCGGCAGTGTACATCAATACCGCGGTATCCCCGTCATCGACATCAGCCGATACTTCCACGGCCGGGTATGATTTGATTAAGTCTTCATACGATATCATTCCCCTGTGGGGACCCTCAATGGCGACGAAGTTTTTAACGGAAGGCAGTTTGGCTTTGATGGAATCGACCATGTCAAAATATCTTTGGCCGATGAACAGTGTATTCACTTCGGCGAAGTTAATCATATACTCCTGTTCATCCTCTCTGGCCCGGAAATTAAGGGGCAGATAAATTGCTCCCAGCTTGGCGGCGGCAAAACAGGCCTCCACACACTCGTTGCAGTTAACCTGGAGCAAGGCTACCCGGTCGCCCTTTTTTACCCCCAGTTCCGCCAGTGCGGTTGCAACCCGGTTCACCCGGTCGTAAAGTTGACCGAAAGTGTATTGTTTGCTCTCGAAGATGATTGCGGTTCTTTCTGAGCAGATTGCCGAAGATATAGCTAATAGTTCGGTAATATTCATTCCCTATTCACTCCTTTTATCAGATGTCCCGGGAGTGGCTGCAGTCAGCATTCTCCTCTAATTGCCACAATGGCGTTTAAAATCGCCATTCGGTTGCGTTTCAATTTAGAAGCAATGAGCGCGGATAAGTTATGCATCACGATGTATCCGATGTGGTATTCCTTCTCGCAGAGTTCAAGCAGGTCATTGGCGCTTAAGTTCATAATTATCGTGTCGTTGAGTACGCGCAAGGTCGCCGTTGAGGTGCTTTTTAGCAGGCTTGACCAGCCAAAAACGTCACCTTCATGTAATGCATCCAGAATTATCTCGCTTTTAAGAAAGGTCACATTTGGTATGTGAGTTACCGCAGCTATTTTACCGCTCAATATCAGGTGGACCTGATTATCGGACTTGCCATCTTCCAGGTATATTTCTCCGGCGGCGAGCGACTGCTCTTTACACATAGCGGCTATCTGGTCTAGTTCTGGGTCAGATAGTCCTCGAAAAAAATGGATTGTCTTGATAGCTTCTGTTTTGTTGGCTACCACCATATTTCACCTCCAATATTTAATAAATTATGTCCCATGCTTCTAACTTGTTTTTTATCGCGACTCTCCCGGATTTACCGGTGAGGACCGAATCAAAAGAACAAAATATGATTGGAAAGTGAAGATATACTAGTTGTTTTAGGTTAAGGTTATTTTTTAAACACGGTGTGTGGCGAATATTCTTAATTAGGCATAGCACTTTGTGGCAGGTTGGGGACATCACGAGGCATTTGAGGAAACCGGAGGCAGTAGAAGTTTTATCCGGTTGAACCTTTCGGTGGCGATTTTGAGGTTGGTGGATTACCAAAATATCTGTAGCCACCATTTTTATTCCATTTTCGGTCAACTAGTTCAAGTAAAATGACCTTTTTATTCATCAGTACCTTTCCTATAACGATAGAGTATAGTTGGTTGCATTGATTTTGTCAAGACATTATTAGTTAAAAATTATTAATTAATAGCAGTTAGTTGTATTCTAAGCTAAATGGATGTTATCAAAAGAGTACCGTTACCTGTAAAAAATGATTCGGTAGATTTTATTCTGGCGTTTTTACTGGTATTTTGGAGATTTGGCGTTGGACTTTTAGCCGGTTAGATTAAGGCTTCCACCATGATTTTGGTACCTTTACCCGGTTCGGAGTAAACTGATAAATGGCCGTTGATCAATCTGGCCCTTTCCAGCATCCCCACCAACCCCAACTTACCGTCTTTAGAAAGGGAATTTATTTTTTCGGGCACGTGGAAGCCGCTGCCGTTATCAGTGACGCTGACCCTGATTCTCTGGTCATCAAACTCAAGAGTAATCTCTGACATGGTGGCTTTAGAATGGCGCGCCACATTACGTAAAGCTTCCTGAGTTATGCGGAAGAGGATAAGCTCTACTTCCTCCGGAAGACGCCTTTCTGTACCCAAGACATTAACCTTCATGCTAATTCCGGAGTATTTGGTTATTTCAGATGTTAGGTTCTCCAGAGCCGGCAATAGTCCCAGAGGGTCCAGGGTAGCCGGTCTAAGGTCCTGGCTTAAGTTACGCAAAGACTGAATGATATTCTTGGTCTCCTGGCGTAGTTCTTTAAGCAGCAGACTGTTCTCCGCTGAGAGCTCTTTGCCTTTGGTTGCCAGAACGTCTAACTGGCGGGAAAGCACTACTAAATCCTGGATAGTCTCATCGTGCAGTTCCAAGGCGATACGTTTTCTCTCTTCTTCTTGGGCGCGTGTAGCCTGCTGAAGGTAATACTCCAGATTTTCCTGCATCCTTTTTTGATCGCTAACATCACGCGCGGTACAAAGAAAAGACGGAGAGCCATTGCGAGTATTAATCATACTGATGGACAATTGGATTGAGGCTTCGTCCTTGTCCTTCTTAATCAGCTGAACTTCGGTGGTCCAATTAGAATTTTCGCCCTGTTGAAGCAGCTGTTCAACAGCAGATAACAGCACGCGGCTTTCTTCAGACAGCAACTCATTTACGTTCTTTAGGCGGAGCTCTTCAGGACTATAACCGCTCAAAGCAGCGCAGCTCCTGTTAGCCGACATGATTAGACCGTTTGCATTATAGATAAAGACAGCATCATGGGCGTTTTCATACAATTGTCGATATGTTATTTCCGATTCTGTTAAATTCTTCCGGATATCCTCCAACTGTAGTCGCTGGTCTTTTTCTTTGTTAAGGTACCGGAAAATCATGGTAAGGGCGATGCTGACGGTAAAAACCGCCCCTGTTTCAAAAAAAGCGTCAATCGGGGATGGGGATAGATAGAAAACCTGGGGTAACATCAAAGCCAGCACCACAATGGACACCACCATTGCACCCTTCCATCTAAAAAACAAGCCGGCTAGTAAAACTGGTAACAGGTACAAAATTCTTTCTAGCGTGTGGCGGGTTAGGCCGATTCCTGCCAGAAAATTGGATACGTAGGCGGAGCCTGGCATCCCATCCAGATAATAAGGGAGTGAAATGAGTATCAGTAATAGTAGGATTAACCAGAACCACGGATGGCGAATGATAATTAATGTTTGTTTAACAAGATTCTTTGCCATTTAGGGACCTTCCGGCAATGATCATAGTTAGCTCTCCGTATTATTATCAATACTAATCCAGCTTTGTTTCAGAGCATATAGCATTGCTTCAGTCCGAGAACTTACCTGAAGTTTGGTGAATATATGCCTCATATGAGCTTCCACAGTATGAAGGCTAAGTCCGAGTTTATCGGCAATCTCTTGGTTGCTAAGTGCATTACTGGCTAGCCGGAGTACTTCCAACTCACGGTCTCCCAGCACTTTTTGCGTTTCTTTCTTCACGTTCGTCACAGGGAAAAATCGGTTCATTACTTTACGGGCGATGATCGGATGTAAAACCGATTCGCCGCGGCAAATCGCCCTGATAGCATTGATAATATCCTGTCCGCTGGCATCTTTCATGAGGTATCCCGCCGCACCGGCTTCCAAAAGAGCAAAAACAAATTCGTCGTTATCATACACTGAAAGGATCAATACAGCCGTCGAGGGACTAATGGCTTTTATACGTTTGGTTGCCTTTATCCCATCGAGCACGGGCATGGCAATATCAACAATCGCTACATCGGGTTTGAGTTCCGTAACCAGCTTAACGGCCTCTTCTCCGTTTACCGCTTCCCCGACTACTTTGAAATCTGATTCTTCTTCCAGAATCTGTCTGGTGCCTTTGCGTACTACCACATGGTCATCAGCGATGATAATTTCTATAGCTTTCATATATAATGCTCCTTCACTTAATATAGCACAGCTTTTTTTAAAATCAAGTTTTCTATTCACTAATAGTTGGCTGCAAATACTTTCTGATACATGAGCTTTTTATTGGCCGTAATAATTTGATTAATTAATTATGACTAATTGAATTATCAAATTATATATAATACTATCGTTAATAGCTTGACAAAATAATTGTAACCAATTATACTCACTCGGTAGAGCAACTTCTTGGTATATGACCAGCGGTTAACGCATGTTTTAACGAGACTTGGATTAATGGCGTTTGAGGGATATACGATGATTAAACTAAATTATCGGCCACTCGACCAGCCTGCAAAATTTCCACCCAAAAAAGAAAACGTGTTCGCCGATATTTGCCAACCTATAACCATCACCTCAACCTCAGGCTTATTTTCACCTCCATTAACCTTTTCGTCAAAAAATATTTAAATAGGTAATAAGCAGAATTTAGATTATCAGCCGCAATAACGTATACAAACCGAACCAGATAGGACTGGCACACTGAAAATACTTGGCAAAAAAGTAAGCAGACTTGGAATAATATGAAAGGTAAAAACTTAAGGTTTAAACCAGCCTGAAAATATTTCTTAGTTTGAGTTTCAAGCCTTAGATTTAAAAGTAAAGGGGCGAGACATGGAAAAGCTTAAATTAGCGCTTTATTGGGCAGCTAGTTGTGGTGGTTGTGAGATAGCTCAACTATTGATTGGCACTAAAATCTTGAAGTTGGTGGAGGTGGCAGATATTGTTTTTTGGCCGGTGGCGATAGATGCCAAATATAAAGATGTGGAAGCCATGGAGGACAAAAGCATTGATGTTTGCTTGTTCAATGGTGGAATCCGCAACTCGGAGCAAGAAACTATCGCTAAACTGCTACGCAAGAAGTCTAAGATTTTGATCGCTTATGGTGCCTGTTCTTATTTAGGGGGGATTCCCGGCCTGGCTAACTTGTTTAATAAAGAGAAGATTTTTGAAAGGGTCTATCAGACAGAGTCCACGGATAATAAAGAAAAAATCTATCCCCAACCCAGTTATAAGGTTCCAGAGGGTGAGTTGAATATTCCGGTTTTTTATGATACCGTGAGGAGTTTGGGCCAAACGGTTGATGTAGACTATTTTATTCCCGGATGCCCTCCGGAAGAACAAACGACTTGGCTGGCCTTGCAAGCTCTAATCGACGGTAAACTACCCCCTTCCGGAACGATTATTACTGGCAGTGCTAAAGCTGTTTGTGATGAATGTAAGCGTAAGAAGGATGTCAAGAAGGTTAAAAAATTCTATCGTAATTATGCTAAAGTCCCGGAACCCGATATATGTTTGCTGGAGCAGGGTTTTTTATGTGCCGGAATAGCCACCCGGGGCGGTTGTGGAGCGCCGTGCCCCCAGGCTAATATGCCCTGCACTGGCTGTTACGGTCCGGTGGCCGGTGTAGTCGATCAAGGAGCCCATTTCCTCAGTGCTGTGGCTTCGATAATTGACGCCACAGATCCAGAAGAAATAGACAAGATTATCGAGGGTATTCCGGACCCGGTTGGTACTTTCTATCGCTACAGCCTCTCGGAGTCATTATTAAGGAGGGCGAAGATTTAATGAAAAAAATTACGATTGATCCAATTACCCGGCTAGAAGGCCATGGGAAAATAGAAATCTTCTTAAATGAGGACGGCGAAGTGGCCAATGCATATTTTCAGGTCCCGGAACTACGGGGCTTTGAAAAATTTGTTGAGGGCAGACCGGCGGAAGAAATGCCGCAAATAACCCAGAGGATTTGTGGGGTTTGCCCCGAAGCGCATCATATGGCTTCTGCCAAAACACTGGACGCCGTCTTTCATACCGACCCTCCGCCTGTCGCCAAGAAGCTCCGCGAGCTTCTATACAGTTCCTTTTATGTGACTGACCACGCAACCCATTTTTATATTCTTGCAGGCCCCGATTTTGTCATGGGGCCGGGTGCGCCGGTAGCCCAGCGTAATATCCTGGGGGTAATCGGTAAAGTAGGGTTAGAATTAGCCGGAGCCGTCATCAAGACCCGTATCCAGAATCATCACATCATCCAAATGCTGGGTGGGAGACCTGTCCATCCAGTATTTTGCCTGCCCGGCGGAGTCAGTAAGGGCCTAAACGAAACGGAAAGAAAAGAAGTAGAACAGATAGCCTTGGAGTCCCTGGAGTTTGCCAAACTTTCCATGAAAGTGTTTGATGATATCGTTCTTAAAAACAAGGCCTACGTAGATCTTATCTTAAGTGATGCTTTTACTCACAAGACTTATTATATGGGATTGGTGGATGAAAATAACAAAGTCAACTATTATGACGGTAAAATTAGGGTAGTAGACCCATCTGGAAAAGAATATGTCAAATTTTCCGCCAACGAGTATCTAAATCATGTCGCCGAGCACGTTGAACCGTGGTCCTATATAAAGTTCCCGTTCCTTAAGAACATAGGATGGAAGGGTTTTGTGGATGGGAAGGACAGTGGGATAGTACGCTCGGCTCCTCTGGCGCGTCTGAATGCTGCCGACGGCATGGCCACTCCCCTCGCCCAGGAATATTATGAAAAATTCTTCGCTACTCTGGGTGGCAAACCTGTCCATCATACCCTGGCTACTCACTGGGCCCGCCTTATCGAGATGCTTAATGCCGCCGAACGGTTGGTGGAATTGGCAAGAGACCCGGAAATAACCGATCAGAATTTCCGCACTATCCCCACCGCCACCCCGGATGAAGGTATCGGCATTGTCGAAGCCCCGCGCGGGACATTGATACATCATTATGTTACCGATTCCAATGGCTTGATCAAGAAAGCAAACCTGATTGTCGCGACTGTTTTTAACTCGGCGGCCATTAATATGTCGGTTAAAAAAGCGGCGATGGGACTCATCAAGCCCGGAAAAGAGATAACCGAGGAACTACTCAATATGGTGGAAATGGCCTGGCGTCCTTATGATCCGTGTTTCGGATGTGCTACCCATTCCCTCCCCGGGTCTAACCCGTTTGAGATTATTATTCGTGATGCCAAAGGGCAGGAATTGAAACGCTTATAAGCGGCTTTATCGCAGACAACTTTCAGGATAATATTATAATATAAAAGGTACATATTGATGAAACTGGCTATTTCCGGTAAAGGAGGCGTCGGTAAGACCTTGTTCAGCGCCTTGCTGACTAGAGAATTTGCTAAGCACGGTCATTCCGTTTTAGCCATCGATGCCGACCCTGATACAAACCTCGCTTCGACCCTTGGTTTTCCCCATCCCGAGGAGATTATTCCTATATCCGAGATGAAGGAGCTTATTGAAGAAAGGACCGGTATCAAGTCGGGCCAATCCGGTTCCTGGTTCAAATTGAACCCCAAAGTAGATGATATCCCGGAGAAATATGCCCGGAAGCTTGACGGCATCCGTTTAATGGTGATGGGTAAAGTTAAACGTGGAGGGAGTGGTTGCTACTGTGCGGAGAATACCTTGCTGCAAGCCTTGTTGATACATCTGTTGGTTGCCCGGAATGAGGCTGTGATTCTGGACATGGCGGCTGGGATTGAACATCTCGGCCGGGCTACCGCCAAAGCAGTTGATAAGTTAATTATCGTGGTAGAGCCTGGCCGGAAAAGTCTGGATACAGCTTTGATGATAAAAAAGCTGGCCGGCGATATTGGTTTAACTAATATTGCTATTGTCGGCAATAAAATCCGCAGCGATACCGACCGTGATTTTATCACTACCGGTTTGCCCGGGTACGATTTCCTTGGTTTCATCCCTTACGATACCGCCATTATCGACGCTGAAATTACGGGTAGTCTATCACTTGATTCAAGCCCCCGGGTAATTCAAGAGGTTCACAATATTTTCCAAAAATTAACGGGGGTTCGTTCTTTGGATAATCCCGTTCAAGATATTAATGTCATGAAAGAGACCGGGAGGTAACGGCTTGAGTTTTTCCATCGCGGTCGCCGGCAAAGGCGGGAGTGGCAAAACCTCCATCAGTGGTTTGATTATCCGTCATTTACGGAAAAATAGGCAGCTGCCGATACTGGCGGTCGATGCTGACCCCAACGCTAACCTGGGAGAATCTTTAGGCCTGGAAGTCAAAGACACCGTCGGTATGATGCTGGACCGCTTCCAGCAGGAAAAAAATGATATCCCGCCCGGCATGACTAAAGAAACTTACCTGGAGTTAAAACTAAACGGTCTTCTGGTTGAAAGCCAGAAACTCGATCTGCTCACGATGGGTAAGACCGAAGGGCAGGGGTGTTATTGCTACCCCAACTCCGTCTTGAGAGAATTCATCGACCGTCTGGCTCATAATTATTCCTTTATCGTTATGGATAATGAAGCCGGTATGGAACATTTAAGCCGTGGTACGACCCAGGATATTGATGAACTGCTGATTGTTTCCAACCATTCCATTAAAGGAGTACGGACTTTAGCCAGAATCAAGGAACTAATAGTAGAGTTAAAACTTAGAGTAAAACATCAATCCGTTGTCATCAACATGGTACCCGGACAACTAGATCCGATGATAGTCAAAGAAATGGAGAGGCTGGGGCTAAAACCCGACGTCATAGTTCCGACAGACGAACAGGTGTACCGGTATGATCTCCAGATGAAGCCCTTGCTGGACTTACCTGATGATAGTCCGGCTGCAACGGCAATTAGCCGTTTTTTAATAGTGGTATTATCTGAAAGACTTATAGTTTAAGTAATTTAAAAATTCATAATAATTGAGTGAAGGGACGTTACTATGGATGAAGTTAGAAAAGTGAAAGCCCCCGGCCGGGATGCAGTGGAAGTCCTCGGTCCGACTTATGAGAAAGGCAAACCCGCTGGCGAAAAAATGGGGCGGTGGGATCAGAAACTGGGTTCCCGGAATGAAATATTAAAGTATCTGCAGACCGGTCAGAGATATTTTTACAGTCAGGATTCGTTCGGTAGTGAGAAAAGGAAAACTCCAGCCTAGGAAGTACCGAGTTCACATTGAAATCTTTTGCCTTTTATCGTTTGAATATGCTGAGGGCATCGATCACTGGTAACTACGGAAAAGGAGTTAGTTATGGCCATTGAAATACCGAAGACGGCTTATAACGGCAAGATTAAAGAGATAAAGCTGGGCGGAGATAGTCAGCCGGTAACCGTGGGCGGAGAGACCTGTTACCCTTTTTATCTCTTTGAAGGACAGATGCCGCATCAACCCCGGATTGCCATGGAAGTCTGGGATGTTGCCCCCACAGATTGGGCGCCGGCGGCCTTGGAACCTTTTAAAGATGTCGCGGCAGACCCGGTGGCCTGGGCGCAAAAATGCATCAATGACTATAAAGCGGATATGATTTGCCTTCAGCTGATTAGTACCGATCCTAATGGCCTGAATCGGGGTGTTGAAGAAGCTACTGCCGTCACCAAACGGGTAGCCGAAGCCATTAAAGTTCCTTTGATTATCTGGGGAACCGCTAATGCGGAGAAAGATACCGAAGTCTTGAGAGCCATTGCTGAAGCCTGCCAGGGACGTAGTTTGATACTCGGGCCGGTGGAAGAAAAAGATTATAAAAAAATCGGTGCGGCGGCCATTGCCTACAAACACACTATTGTAGCTTCCAGCCCGATTGATATCAACTTGGCAAAGCAGCTCAATATTTTAATCGGTAATCTGGGAGTGCCGGAAAATACTTTGATGATCGACCCAACTGTCAGCAGTATCGGTTACGGCATTGAATATTGTTACTCGGTTATGGAAAGGATTCGCATGGCGGGTCTGACTCAAGGCGATGAAAAACTCCAGTTCCCGCTGGTTTGCAATATCAGTAAAGAAACCTGGAAAACCAAGGAAGTTAAAATTTCAGAACAGGAAGACCCCCGTATGGGTGACGCCAAAAAACGGGGCATATTATTGGAAGCTATGTCAGCTATGTGCTTGGCGCTGGCCGGAGCAGATATCTTGGTTATGAGGCATCCTGATGCTATCAGGCTGGTTAAAGATATGATTGATGAACTAATGGCCGCTGGTTAGTAAAAACAGGAGGGCGATTAAAATGGCTGAAAATGAGAAAAAAAGTATAGACCGAGCAACTCTGGAGATGCTCGAAAAAGCCCGTCAGGACGGTTGCTCAACCGTTTTTGATAGGGCGGAGATGAATAAGCCCTGTCCCATAGGAGCTGAAGGCAGTTGTTGTAAGAATTGTGCTATGGGCCCCTGCCGGGTGTCACTATCCGTTGGAGATGAAGAAACACGGGAAGAAAGAAATCTGCGTCAGGGTGTTTGTGGGGCCACC
The DNA here is from genome assembly GCA_963796365.1 of uncultured Chloroflexia bacterium. Classification (GTDB taxonomy): domain Bacteria; phylum Chloroflexota; class Dehalococcoidia; order Dehalococcoidales; family RBG-16-60-22; genus RBG-13-51-18. Next base: position 587,309 of record CAWCLJ010000004.1, on the reverse strand, counting down.
CCCGAGACTATTGCGGCTCGTAACTTTGCCCGCATGGTTGCGGCTGGTTCTGCGGCTCATAGCGACCATGGTCGCCGCGTCGCTGAACTTTTTAAAGCCGTCGCTGCGGGAAAAGCTCCGGGCTATAAAATTAAAGATGAACAAAAGCTCCTTGAATTAGCCCTTGAACTGGGAGTCCAGGTTGGTGACCGCTCCAATGAGGAGATTGCTAAAGATATCGCGGAAATCATGGTCGCTGAATTTGGTAAGCAAGAAGGCGAGTTGCTTTTCACCAAGAGAGCGCCTTTGAAGCGACAGGAAATCTGGCGTCAAATGGGTGTCGTCCCCCGGGGCGTCGACCGGGAAGTCGTCGAAATAATGCACCGGACTCATATGGGCGTAGACCAGGACTATAAGAGCCTGATATCCCAATCATCCCGGGCTGCACTGGCCGATGGTTGGGGGGGTAGTATGATTGCTACCGAGCTCCAGGATATCATTTTTGGCACTCCGGCGCCGGTCTTCAGCCAGATAAACCTTGGTGTTTTAAAAGAGAAGGATGTAAATATTATTATTCACGGGCATGAACCGGCCTTGGCAGAAATGTTAGCCTTGGTAACACAGGACCCTGCTATGGTCGAGTATGCCAAAACTAAAGGAGCAGAGGGCATCAATCTGGTGGGGATGTGCTGCACAGCAAACGAAATATTAATGCGACACGGGATACCAATTGGAGGCAATTTCCTGCAGCAGGAGTTAGCTATCGTCACCGGGGCTGTTGAAGCTATGGTAGTGGATGTGCAATGCATTATGCAGGGTCTGACCAGTGTTGCCGAATGCTATCACACCAAGATAATTACTACCGACGAGAGAGCGCACATCACCGGTTCTACATATATTCACTTTGATGATTTAAATGCCGTAGAATCGGCAAAAACAATCATCAAAACCGCTATCGATAATTTCCCCAACCGAAGTAAGAATGTACGTATTCCCCAGGAAAAATCGGATATGGTTGCTGGCTTTTCCCATGAAACGGTGACCTATCTGCTGGGTGGACTTTTTCGCGCATCTTACCGGCCATTGAACGATAACATCATTAACGGCAGAATCCGCGGCGTAGCGGGAGTAGTCGGCTGCAACAATCCGCGCGTCACCCATGATGACGTTCATGTAACGCTGGTTAAAGAGCTCATCAAGAATGATGTGCTGGTACTCCAGACCGGTTGCAGCGCCATGGCTACCGCCAAGGCAGGCTTAATGGTACCTGAAGCAGCTAAATACGCCGGAGAAGGACTGGCCTCAGTCTGTGAGACGGTAGGTATCCCGCCGGTTCTGCATATGGGTTCCTGCGTGGACAATTGCCGCATTCTGGTAGCGGCTACGGCCATGGTCAAAGAGGGTGGACTCGGTGACGATATTAGCGACTTACCCGCTGCCGGTTGTGCCCCGGAGTGGATGAGCGAAAAAGCTGTCTCCATCGGGCAGTATTTTGTCGCTTCCGGGGTCTATACCGTTTTCGGGGTTACCTGGCCTACCCTCGGTTCACAGGAACTTTCCGACTTTTTATTTAAAGATTACGAGAAAATATGCGGCGGCAAATGGGACTTTGAAACTGACCCCATTAAAATGGCCCATATGATGATCGAACACATAGATAAAAAGCGTAAAGCTTTAGGGATAGATAAAGCCCGGGAACGGGTACTTTATGATATGGCGATGCGGAGAGAACTGGAGAAGTAACAAAGGGAGGACTCTAAGATGTCTAAAATTATTGCATCGGCCGCAATCAGGGGCGCTTATAAACTGGTTGGCCAGGCAGAAGAAAAATGGAAAGCGGCGGTGGATAAACATGGCCTGAATGAACCTATCGGTTTTCCCAATACCGCTTATTACCTGCCGGTTATCTACGGCATACTAGGCGCCAAGGTTGAAAAACTCGCGGATGTTGAAACCATTCTTAAAAAATGCCGGCAATTACTCCCGCCTCCGGTCCGTGAAGAACATGCCTTGCCTTATCTCGGCCCGGCTCTGGACGCCGGTATGGCCGCGTTGTTTGCCGAAGAAATAATCGAGGCTATCCGCTACCTGGAGCAACCTGAATTTTATACCCGTAAAGAAGATATTTCCGAGAACAACATCTGGCTGGGTGCGGCGGATGATATCATCCTCCGTAAAAGAGGTGTCGAATTTGTCGATGGGACCGCTCCGGGCTTTGCCGCAATTCTTGGCGCCGCTCCGACGAAGGAAATCGCCGCCAAGATAGCGCAGGAGTTGCAGCAGAAAAATCTCTACGTCTTTATGTCGGCGGAATACAACGGCAAAAGATTCTCCGAGCAGCTGGTTGAAGCCGGGGTGCAAATAGGCTGGCCTACCCGCCTGGTTTCTTTCGGGCCGGACGTCACCGCAACGGTTTTTGCCCTCGGTTTTGCCACCCGCGCGGCGCTCTCCTTCGGTGGTATCCAGCCCGGCGATTTTAGAAAAATATTAATTTACAATAAAGACCGCATCTTTGCCTTTGCGCTGCCCATGGGCTTTGTAACCGATGAGTGGTATGCCACGGCGGCTGGCGCTATCAATTTCGGTTTTCCGGTTATTGCCGATACACCGATTCCGGAAATCCTGCCCACCGGTATCTGTACTTACGAGCATGTCGTCTCCAATATTCCGCATGAAAACCTGGTCGCCAAGGCTATTGAAGTCCGCGGTCTCAAGGTTAATGTAACCAGCGTCCCGGTGCCGGTAGCTTACGGCGCTGCGTTTGAAGGCGAGCGTGTTCGCGGCGAGGATATTTACCTCGAATGCGGCGGCGGTCGGACTTTAATGGTGGAATGGGTCACTTCCAAGGCGCATGAACGAAGTCGAAGATGGCAAGATTGAAGTCTTCGGGCCGGAATTGAAGGACATCCCGGCCAATTCCAAAATGCCGCTGGCTATTTGCGTAGAAGTAGCTGGCCGCGAGATGCAGGATGACTTTGAACCCATATTGGAGCGGCAAATACACCACCTCATCAACTATGCTCAAGGCGTGATGCATATCGGCCAGAGAGATATTGCCTGGCTGCGGGTCAGCAAACAAGCCGTCGAGAAGGGCTTTACGCTCCGGGATATTGGCGTAATTTTGCACGCCAAACTGCACCAGGATTTCGGACGGATATTCGATAAACTCCAGGTTAAGCTTTATACCAACGAGGCGGATGTAAAGGAAAAGGTGGCCAAAGCTCGCGAGGTGTATAAAGTTAGAGACGTGAGGATTGAGGGAATGACAGATGAAGGCGTCGAGATATATTATTCCTGCACCCTCTGCCAATCCTTTGCTCCCAGCCATGTCTGTGTCATCAGCCCGGAAAGAACCGGTCTGTGCGGCTCCTATAACTGGATGGACTGCAAAGCTTCTTTTGAAATTAATCCTACGGGGCCCAACCAGCCGGTGCCTAAAGGGGAGATTATTGATGCCAAATTTGGCCAGTGGAAAGGGGTAAATGAGTTCGTCACCAAAGCATCTCGCGGCAAGATTGACCATTATAACTTCTACAGCATCGTTAATGATCCCATGACTACCTGCGGCTGCTGTGAATGCATCGCCGCCGTCCTACCCGTGTGCAACGGTATTATGACGGTCAACCGGGATTTTACCGGCATGACCCCCTGCGGCATGAAATTCACGACATTGGCCGGTACCATCGGCGGCGGTTTAAGTACGCCGGGATTTCGTGGGCCACGGAAAATATAATACGACGCAGCGGAAATTCGTCATCGGTGACGGCGGTCTGTTGAGAATGGTGTGGATGCCCAAAATGCTCAAGGAGGAGCTCCGGGATAGACTGGTCAAGAGAGGGCAGGAAATGGGCTGTCCCGACCTGCTGGACAAAATTGCGGATGAAACCATCGGCACTACCGAAGATACGATTATGCCGTTCCTCAAAGAGAAAAATCATCCCGCCCTGACGATGCCGCCTATTATCGGATAAAAAAAGGAGTAATGCGATGCCTCTGACCGGAATAGAGATCTTTAAACTGTTGCCTAAGACAAATTGTGGAAAGTGCGGCGTACCTACCTGTCTGGCTTTTGCGATGCAACTGGCCGCCGGTAAAGCGGAACTGAGCGCTTGCCCAACCGTCTCGGAAGAAACCAAAGCCAAACTTAGCGAAGCCTCCGCACCGCCCATCCGCCCCCTCGCCATCGGAACCGGAGCCAGGGCCGTAAAGATAGGGGGTGAGACTGTTCTCTTCCGTCATGAAAAGAGGTTTGAAAATCCGCCGGGCATTGCCGTCCTTATCAGTGATAATCTCCCGGATGCGGAGATAGATCGACGCCTGGATAGTTTGAATAAACAGATGTTCGAAAGAGTCGGTCTAACGCTACGCCCCGAGATAGCCGCCGTTCAATGCCAATCTGGGCAGGCTGAAAAATTTACAGCGGCGGTCACACGGGTCAAACAGGGAACCGATGCCAGCCTGATTCTCATAAGCACCGACCCGGCCGTACTCGCGGCCGGTTTAAAAGCCTGCGCTGACCGTAAACCTTTACTTTACGCCGCCACCCCGGAAAATCTGGACAAAATCGCGGCGCTGGCTAAAGAATCCGGTTGCCCGGTAGCCGTCAAAGGCGTCAGCTTGGAGGAGGTCGCCCAATTAACTGATCGGTTAAACCAGGCCGGCGTTAAAGATATCGTCATCGATTCCGGCGCCAGAACTACTAAAAAGGCTCTAGCCGATCAGATACTGCTGCGTAAAGCCGCGTTAGGTAAAGTACGGTCGCTAGGCTATCCCACTATTGTCTTCCCATCCCAGATAACCGATGATCCTCTTAAGGAAGCTCTTATTGCCTCGATGTTCATCGCCAAGTACGCCTCGATAATTGTACTTTCTAGTCTTGACGGGTATGCCCTGTTCCCGCTTCTGGTGGAAAGGCTAAATATTTATACTGACCCGCAGCGACCGCTGGCTACCAAAGAAGGCATTTATGAAATCGGTAGTCCTGATGAGAATTCTCCCGTACTGATTACCTCTAATTTCTCGTTGACCTATTTTATCGTGACCGGTGAAATTGAAAACAGCAAGATGCCCGCTTATTTGCTGGTTAAAGATACGGAAGGTCTCTCTGTCATGACGGGCTGGGCAGCCGGAAAATTTGTGGCTGATACCATCGCTCCTTTCGTTAAAAAGTCCGGCATTGCCGATAAAATCAAACACCACAAATTAATCATCCCGGGCTATATCGCATCCGAAAGCGGCGGCTTGGAGGAAGAACTGGCCGGCTGGAAGATTGAAGTCGGGCCTCGGGAGGCCGCCCTTATCCCCGCTTTTTTGAAAAACTGGAAACCGGCGTAAGGAGCGTAAGATGATTCTAGTTGGTGAAAATCTCAATATCATGTCGAAAACTCTAGGACCAGCCCTGAAGGAGAGACATGCCGGGCCGGTGCAGGAGATGGCTAAAGCCGAAGACAAAGCGGATATTGACTATCTGGATATTAACATCGGGCCGGCCCGCAAGGCTGGAGATGAATTTATGGCATGGGTAGTTAAAACCGTACAGGGGCTGACTCCCAAACCGCTCTCGCTCGATACCACCAATCCCGTGGCGATGGCGGCCGGGTTAGAAGCCTGCCGCGGTCGCGCCCTGATTAACTCCATTTCTTTAGAGCCTTCCCGGCTGGAGCAGGAATTGCCTCTCGTTAACAAATATAACGCTGATATGATAGGCTTACTTTGGGGTGTGGAGGGTATGCCGCGGGACGCTAATGAGAGGTGCATGCTGGCAGTTGACCTGGTATATAAGGCGAATGAGCTAGACATTACGAATGACCGTATCTGGATCGACCCTATCGTTACTCCGGTCTGCGGCGAGATAAATCAGCTTAAAGCCAGCATCGAGTTTATGAAGATGTTGCCGGAGATAGCCCCCGGCTGCCGGTCAATCGTTGGCCTGTCTAATGTTTCCAATGGCGCTCCCGCGGAACTAAGACCCCACCTGAACCGGGCTTATCTGATAATGCTTATGAAATACGGCCTTTATGCCGCTCTTGCCGATGCTTTTGACACTGAATTAATCGAAATCGCCCGCGGAAGAAAACCCCATCTGGTAACCCTGGTAAACCGGATGCTGGAAGGTGACACGCCGAACTTTTCCACTTTAACTCCGGAGGAAGTGCGGTATGCCAAAACAGTGCGGGTTCTGACCGGTGAATTGTTATATTCCCATTCTTGGCTGGAAATTTAATCTGAATGTGAGCCTAAAATTGAACCTGAAAAGTGGACCTGTCAACATATCCTTACCTGACCAGAAAAATTATGAGCTGGCTTACACTCTGGCCTTGAAATTGGCCGGGGAAAAACTGGCTGGCCGCGAAAACATCGCCGAACAATGCCGGAGGAGCGGGTCGAGTTACGAGATTTCCGGTCAGGCCATGGTGATTTATACTGAATTTTTACATCGGGCGTATCGCGTAACTCTGCCGGATATTACGGTTTCCTTATCCGGCGGTGGGGATGAGGTTGAGTTAAGGGATAAAGTTTTAATTCTTCATTATTTGGAACGGGCAAAGGGCACGACCCTGGCCAATAGGCTCATCGCTTATCAGGAGTTAGAAGAGGGAGCCGTTTATTATCCCAGCTTCTTTCAAAGAGCGGTTAAGCCGCTTGTCGAATATTTCGGTCCGACGCCGGGCCGGTTACTCTCCGCCGCTGAAATAATGGGCGGTATTAAAACGAAATACGGCGATGCCTCGGTCGTTATTCCCGCTTTCAGCCAGGTTCCTATAAATATTGTTGTCTGGAAAGGCGATGAGGAATTCCCGCCTAACGCCAGTATATTATTCGATGATACGGTTCTTGATTACCTGTCAGCTGAAGACATTAACGTATTATGCCAGACGATAACCTGGCGCCTGATAAAGTCACTGAAATCAAATTAACCCTACATGAAGCTCGGGAGGTAAGACTGATGGTTAAGGTGCTTAATAAAACCGGAAAAATCATCGATCGTTACGGGGGCGATAAATCAGCCCTTATCCAGGTACTTCTGGAACTCCAGCGTGAAAATCGCTGGCTTTCGGAAGAGGACTTGAAACTGGTTGGTACAAAGCTGGACCTCCCTTTGACCCAGGTCTATCATGTCGCCACTTTTTATAAAGCTTTCAGCCTGGTACCGCGCGGACGGCACAACATTGCGGTTTGCCTGGGGACCGCCTGCCAGGTACGCGGTGCGCCGCGGCTGCTGGATAAGATAGTCGATACCTTAAAAATAAAACCCGGCCACACTTCCGGGGATATGCGGTTCTCCCTGGAGACGGTAAACTGCCTGGGCTGCTGCGCTTTAGGGCCGGTCATGGTTATTGACGGTAAGTATTACAGCAACCCTTCGGTTAAAGAAATTCAGCAAATGGCATCCTTGTACCGGTAGTCAGGAGGACATTATGGTAAAATTTAATTCTCCGGATAGCCTGGAAAAGTACCGGCAGACACTACGTAAAAGCCGCGACCCGCAAAAGCTCTGCGTTACTATTTGTGCGGGCACCGGTTGTCATGCTCTGGGGAATGAAGAGGTAGTCCGGGCATTCAAGAATGAGATAGAACGGCAGGGACTAGAATCAAAAATCGATATTCGTCGTACAGGGTGTCACGGTTTTTGTGAACAAGGCCCTATCGTAGTGATTTTTCCTAAAGAAATTTGTTATGTACGGGTAAAGCCGGAAGACGTCCCGGAAATCATCTCGACCAGCCTGCTCGGCAACCAGACCGTCGAACGTCTTCTTTACCAGGACGCGGATGGGCAAAGACTGATCAAAGAAAGCGGAATCCCATTCTATAAAAATCAGTCCCGATTGGTCTTCGGTAATAACAAGTTTATCGACCCCCAGAATATCGATGATTACATCTTTTTAGGCGGATATGAAGCCCTGGTTAAAGCGCTTTTTAAAATGACGCCCGATCAGGTACTGGCAGAGGTGAAAAATTCTAAATTACGGGGTCGGGGCGGTGGTGGGTTTCCTACCGGTCTTAAATGGGAGACCACCCGTAATGCTCCAGGCGATATAAAATACGTCATTATTAATGCCGACGAAGGTGACCCCGGAGCCTACGGGGATAGGAGTTTGTTGGAAGGGAATCCGCACCAAGTCCTGGAAGGCCTGATTATCGGGGCTTACGCCATCGCGGCCCAGGAGGGTTTTGTCTACGTCCGGCAAGAATACCCCTTGGCTGTGGAAAATATCTCCATCGCTTTGCAGCAAGCCCGGGACTATGGCCTCCTGGGGGCTAATATTCTGGGTTCCGGTTACGATTTCGATGTCCGCATCCATCGCGGCGCCGGAGCTTTCGTCTCAGGTGAGTCCAGCGCTTTGATGACTGCCATCGAGGGCCGGGCAGGCGAGCCACGCCCGAAATATATCCGTACCGCGGTCAGCGGTATCTGGAACCGGCCGAGCAATTTGAACAATGTCAAAACCTGGGCTACCGTTCCCCTGATTATCAACCGGGGGGCTGCCTGGTTTAACGGCATCGGTACGGAAAACAGCAAAGGGACGATGATATTTTCCCTCGTCGGCAAGGTAAATAACACCGGCCTGGTGGAAGTACCTATGGGAATCACGCTTCGGGACATTATCTACAAGATTGGCGGTGGAGTTCCTAATAATAAAAAATTCAAAGCGGTTCAGACCGGCGGTCCTTCTGGCGGCGTCATCCCGGCGCAGTTTCTGGATACCCCCGTGGATTTTGATGAGTTGACCAAGCTGGGTTCGATGATGGGCTCCGGCGGCATGATTGTCATGGATGAAAGCACCTGTATGGTGGATGTGGCCCGCTATTTTCTCAACTTCCTTGCCGGCGAATCTTGCGGTAAATGTGTCCCCTGCCGCGAAGGCATCTATCAAATGCTGAAAATATTGAACCGGATTTGCCGGGGACAGGGCGAAGAAGGCGATATCGAGCGCTTGCAGGAAATTTCCGAAATGATGGCCAGTTTTTCCCTTTGCGCGCTGGGCACATCGGCGCCCAACCCGGTGCTTAGCACGCTTAAGTATTTCATGGATGAATACGAGGCCCATATCCGTGAGAAACGCTGCCCGGCCGGAGTCTGTAAGTCTTTAACTGCCTATTACATCGACCCCGAGAAGTGTCAAGCCTGCATGATTTGTGCCCGTAACTGTCCTGCCGCGGCTATCTCGGGCGATAAAAACTTGGTTCACGTTATTGACCAGCAAAAATGCACTAAATGCGGTACGTGCTTAGACGTCTGTCCGCAGCGTTTCAGCGCGGTGGTCAAAATTCGTGCCGGTAGCGTCCCGGAAACGGTTAAGGCGGGGACTAAGGTAGTGAAAAAACAGGGGGAGTAATATGAGCGCAGTTTCTTTAATTATTAATGACCGAAATGTTAAAGCCGAGGAAGGGACGACCCTGCTTCAGGCGGCTAATAATGTCGGAATTGAAATACCAACCCTTTGTCAACATGAGAAACTGGCTCCTTATGGCGGCTGCCGGTTGTGTACTGTTGAGATAACCAAAAACGGCAGGTCACGGCTGGTGACCTCCTGCGTTTATCAGGTGGAACCAGGCCTGAATGTAAAAACGGAGTCCGAGCCCGTTGTCAAGGGAAGGAAGTTGATACTGGAGTTATTGTGGGCCCGCTCCCCCGGCGTGCAAATTTTGAGAGATTACGGTGCTAAATACGGCATGGATTTGAACAAATTTAAAACTACGCCGACTAATTGCATCCTGTGTGGGCTATGTGTGCGCTATTGCGCCGAGGTAAAAAAGAAAAATGCTATCGGCTTTATCAGCCGCGGTACCTCCAAAGCTGTAATGTTTTATCCGGAGATTGCAGCTCAGGAATGCTATAAATGTGGTGAATGCTTTTCTCTTTGCCCTACGGGTGTGCTGCCTTCCAACTATGCATTATACCGGGTGCCTCATTTTAAGTGGCCGACTAATCCCTTTTCCAAATAAACATGCGCCTTCTGTATTTAAACCTGTTCGGGCTGGTTCTTTAATGGCCAGCGCTATCGGCTGCCTGGGAAAGCCTGAATCACCTTGTATTTGCTTTATTTCGCCTGATTACCGTTCTTCTTAAAAGGGCCAAGCGCTTTGACTTTTTGCGTCATCTCGTTAACTATCGAGACAAAGCGGTCGCCTTCGGAAGCTGAGACCCAGTCAAGATGCACGCGCTCCTCCTCGATGCCCAACTGCTCAAGCATTTTCTTAAGCAATGGCATACGTCGCGCCGCCTTGTAATTACCTTCAGCGTAGTGACAATCACCCGGGTGACAGCCCAATATAAGAACGCCGTCAGCTCCCAGGTCCAGAGCTTTAAGTATGAAAGTTGGTTCGACCCGGCCGCTGCACATCACCCTAACAATCCGAACATTAGGCGAACATTTCGTACGGGCCGTGCCGGCTAAATCAGCTCCCCGGTAAGAACACCAGTTACAGCAAAAACCGACGATCTTAGGTTCGAAATCGTTCATACTAATACCCCCTCGAGTTCTGCTATAATTTCTTCGGTGGTAAAGTGATTATGGGTAATCGCTCCGCTGGGACAGGCGGCAACACAGGTGCCGCAGCCTTTACACAGAGCCTCATTGATACGGGATACCTTTTTTTCTTCGATGAAGGTGATGGCATTGTAAGGGCAGAGGAGATTGCACACGCGGCAACCGGAGCACTTCTCCTCGTCGATAACGGCAGTGGCAGCTTCCATCTCAACCTTGCCTTTGGTGATGAGAGCCAGAACGCGCGCGGCGGCGGCTGAAGCTTGGGCTACAGTATCCGGTATGTCTTTAGCCCCCTGGCAGCAGCCGGCGATGAAGATGCCGTCTGTCATGGTCGCTATCGGGTCAAGTTTGGGATGTCTTTCGATAAAGAAACCGTCGGCGCCTTGGCTGATGCCGAGCAGGTGAGCAACTTCTTTGGCATCGGCGCGGGCTTCCAAAGCGTTGCACAAAATTACCATGTTGACAGGAACACGGACGCTACTTCCGAGCAGAGTGTCCTCACCGCAGACGATAAGTTTCCCATTTTCATCCGGGTTTTGAGCGATTTTGGTAACTTCGGCCACTTTACCCCGAACGAAGATGACCCCCTCTTTAGCTAATCTTTCGTAGAACTCCTCATAACCCTTGCCGAAGCAGCGCATATCAATGTACATCTGATAAACGTTAGCCTTGGTCTTTTCTTTGATCAGATGGGAGTATTTGAGTGCGTACATACAGCAAACCCGGGAGCAATATTTATGATAGTGGGTATCGCGGCTGCCCACGCAATGGATGATGGCGATGTTCTGGGGTTCAGTGCCATCTTTAAGTACTATTTTACCGCCTGTAGGCCCTACCGAATTGCAGATTCTCTCGAATTCCAGCCCCGTATAAACGTTCGGTAATCGGCCGTAACCGTATTCGGTCATGGGAGTGGGATCGAAGGGGTCGTAGCCGGTGGCAACAATGATGTTGCCGACATCAACTTCAGCAAATTCCTCTTGCTGTTTGAAATTGATGGCTTCTCTCTCGCAGAACTTTTCACAAGCACGGCATTTGCCCTTTTGAAAGTAAACACAGTGTTCCTTGTCGATAACGGGGATGTTGGGCACGGCCTGCGCAAACGGGGTGTATATCGCCTTCCTCTGCCCTAAACCAAGGTCGAATTCACTGGGGGCTTTCCAGGGGCACTTTTCTATGCAGATACCGCAGCCGTTACATTTTTCCTTGTCAACAAACCTGGCCTTTTTCTTGATTTTAACCTTGAAGTTGCCGATGTAGCCTGAAACCTCGCTGACTTCGCTGTAAGACATCAATTCGATATTGGGGTGGGAGCCCGCCGAGGTCATCTTTGGTGTAAGGATGCAGGCAGAACAATCCAGGGTGGGGAAGGTTTTATCGAACTGGATCATGTGCCCGCCGATGCTTGGTTCCCTCTCTACCAGATAGACCTTGTAACCGGCGTCGGCGATTTCCAGTGCCGCCTGGATTCCTGCAATGCCTCCGCCAATCACCAGGGTGTTGGCATTGACCGGGACCTCTTTAGTTTCCAGGGGCTGGTGATAATAGACGCGTTTTACCGCCGCGTTCACCAGGGCTTTGGCCTTTTCCGTAGCCCGGACATGGTCTTCGGTGGTCCAGGAGCAATGCTCTCGGATATTAGCCATCTCAAAAAGATAGGGATTAAGTCCGGCTTCATGAACGGCCCGGCGGAAAGTGCGTTCGTGCAGCAAAGGTGAACAGGAAGCCACGACAACCCGATTCAGGTTCAATTTCCTGATATCATCTTTAATCATGTTTTGCCCGGGGTCGGAACACATGAACTTGTAGTCCCGGGCGACGACCACTGCGTCCAGACCCTTGGCAAATTCAACCACCTGTGGTACATTGACTACGCTGCCGATGTTAGAACCACAATGGCAGACATAAACGCCTATTTTCGGTTGTGGACTTATTTTTTCGCGGCTCATGACATTGCCTCCCAAACTAATTCTGCAACATCCTTGACCTCGATGGTATCAGCCTTACCCATGGATAGAATGCCATCATTGAAATTAGCCAGACAATAAGGGCAGCTAATGGCTAAGGTACTGGCGCCTGCTTCAAACATCTGCTCAAGCCTTAGTTCAGCCAGTCTTTCTCCCTTTTTAGTTTCCATCCAGAGCCTGCCGGCACAACCGCCGCAACAGAGAGAATTATCATGGTTTTCTCGCATCTCGACAAACTCCACGCCGGGGATGCTCTTCAATATCTGACGGGGCTCATCATAGATACCCTGGTAGCGTCCCAGACAGCAAGAATCGTGATAAGTAACTTTCTGGTCAAGTTTTTTCGTGAATTTTAACTTGCCTTCTTTGATAAGTCCGGCCAGGTACTGGGTAAGATGGATAACTTCGAATTTGCCGCCGAGTTCCGGATATTCGTCCTTGAAAGTATGGTAGCAGTGCGGCGAGGTTACCAGAATCTTCTTGACCCCGGCTTCTTTGAAAATCGAGATATTGGTTTGAGCTAGTCTTTGAAAGAGGCTTTCAGACCCCGCCTTACGGATACTTTCGCCGCAGCAAACCACGTTATTATCCGGGATACCAAAATCCACGCCAGCCTGTTTCAGGATATTTACCGTGGCTAGGGCGGTCTTTCGCGCGGGAGGATCATAGGTTTGATAGCAACACGGGAAGTACAGTATCTCGGTACCCTTGGTAAAAATTTTAATGTCCAAGTCCTTCGCCCAATCCTTACGTTTTTCCTGCGGTTCGCCCAGCGGGTTGCCAACACCGGAGATATTTTTTTCGGAAAGCCGGAGAGAGTGGGGGACAATACCGGCTCCGATTTCTATGATGACCCGTCGCATCGCTCTCATTATATAAGGTACTTCCACGCCGCGCGGGCAACGTTCAACACAAGCCCGGCAGCCGATGCACCGCCATATCTCGTCGTCCTCAAAATCAACTACCCCGAGTTGAGTTTTGTGGATCAATTTTCGGAGCGTAAAGCCGATGAGCCGGTTCCAGGGACATACACCGGTACAAAGACCGCACTGATAACAAGATTTTAGGTCGCTGCCACCTTCTTCCAGTATGATATCAATAGTTTCTTTAACTGGAGTTTGAAATTCCATTAAAAGTCCCCCTTTCTGATTATTAATAACTCGTTATTATTAACTCGGCAGAATCACATTTCATAAGGTACCCTTAATACTAATGTAACTCGCATTACATGATGCCAATTAATGGTACTAGGCAACCAGCTGTCTGACCTTTTCCATGAAAGCCGGCAGGGTTTTCTTCCAATCGCCAACCACACCGTATTGGGCTACCCTGAAGATATTGGCTTCAGGGTCTTTGTTTATGGCCACGATGTTCTTGGCGCCGGAGCAGCCGCTAAGGTGTTGGCTGGAACCGGAGAGTGCTACTGCGATATAGAGGTCTGGTGAAACGATTTTTCCGGTAAGTCCTATCTGCAAGTTATCTGATACCCAGCCGTTATCGCAGGGAGGCCGGCTGGCGCCGACCGCGCCTTTGAGAAGTTTAGCCAGTTCTTCAAGCTGCTTGAATCCTTCCGCGTTACCCATACCTCGGCCGCCAGTGACGATAACATGAGCCTCTTCCAGCTTAATCCCGGCGGCAGCTTCCACCTTCCTCTCCAGTAACTTGGTCTTTATCGCTGATGGATCAATTCCTGCGGCAACCGCAATAACCTCTCCCTTCCGTGTAGTGTCCTTCGCCAGGGGTGACATGGCTTTCGACCTCACGGTGGCTACCTGCGGATCGGACTCACAGATAAAAATTGCTTGAGCATTACCGCCGTACACCGGCTTGGTCATTAATAGCCGTTTTGAGGCCGCGTCAATTGCCAGGGCTACGCAATCTAGAGATGCCGCGGTATTGAGCCTGAAGGCTAAACGCGGAGCAAGGTTTCGACCCGGCGGAGTCTGGCCGAATAGGATTATCTGGGGCATTACCTGTTTGACAACCTTGTCAATAACCAAAAGACAGGCATCGGCAGGATTTTCTTTAAGCAACGGATCATCGACGACATATACCTTGTCAGCGCCGAAGGCAATAACCTCCTGGGCCAGGCCGCTGATGCCATTGCCGATAAGTACGGCGCTTAGCTGCTCACCCAAATCGTGAGCCAGTCGGCTGCCCGCACCCAGCAGTTCGGTAGCTATGGAGGTCAGCCCGCCATCTGCCGTTTCACAGTGAACTAATACATCTTTATAACCAGTCACCTTACTTTACCTCCTTAGTTATAAAACACCGGGCCCGGTCAATTGACCTTAAATTAGCTTGACATCTCGTAGCTTCGTTGCCAAATTAGCGGCGGCTTCTTCAGGTGTTTCGCCCGGCATAACCTCGCATTTAGTATCGTGGGCCGGTTGAAATAGCTTGAATACCTTGGATTTTCTTCCCTTAGCACCAATTTGGGAGGCATCAACACCGATATCGCCGGGCTTCCAGATGATTGGCTCTATTTTCTTGGCGGCCATGATACCCTTCAAATTGGGATAGCGGGGGGCTGGATGCTCATTGCTCAGCGTAACCAGGGCTGGCAGCATTACTTCAATTACCTCGTAACCATCCGGGATAACGCTCTCCACCCTGGCTTTACCATCGGCAGCTTCAACTTTACGGGCGATGATGACACTGGGTAGTCCAAGGATCTCGGCAATCCCCGAGCCGACCTGCCCGGCATCCCAATCAGCCGCCTGCCGACCGCAGAGGATAAGGTCGAATCGCCCTATTTTTTTTATGGCCATCGCCAGGGCATAAGCCGTAGACCAGCTATCACTGTCGGCGAAGGCAGGGTCTTCCAGCAAGATAAGCTCGTCAGCTCCCATCGCCAGCGGCTTCTTTACCACTTCCCGCAGTAAATTAACGCCGAGACTCAAAACCGTAACCTTGCCACCGACCGTTTCTTTAATTCTTAATGCTGCCTCTATTGCATATTCATCAAAGGTACTGATTACTGGCGGCACTCCTGGTGGTGTTACAACCTTGCTGGTTGAAGCGTCAATTTTGAAACTGCTGGGCGGCGCTTCGGGGTCAATTACTTGTTTCACACAGACAATAATGTTCATCAAGCCTATCCCCCTGATTCTCTATAAAAAATCTTCGTCGTGGCTTAGCATGTCTTCTCAGTCCTTGAGGAAGAATGAGGTGTTTTGAGAATGCGCAACTTTTTATCTAGCTCACTCCGGCTATCCAGGTGAAAGATAATTAACGATATATTCAATTGCGTCGGCCTCCACAGCTTTAAACGCTAATTATATCGAGAGACAGGACGTCAATATTCTCTGTATTTACTCGTTAATAACTAATAAACAGCTTTTATGAATTCTGATACATACATGTTTCTACTTATTCAATACGATCAAGCTCTAGGTCTAAAGATATATTAACTCTTTTGTACAAGGATACCAGTACTTTCCGAGAAAATCAAGTGTAATTTATTAAATATTCCCGCTTAAACAATACCTTCTGCATATATTTCTTACTTGTTTAGACCGAGGATCTGGATTCAATGCACTTCAATGGTAAAAGTTACTTAATTTCAACTACAAACTTGACAACCACCGAGCAGGAGGATAGTATGCTGATAGAAAAATCTCCCCGCAGCTTGAAAAATCGCTAATCTTTGAAAGCAACTCTGGTTTAAATGTCTTTTTATCAACTGAACCGAGTACGGAAAAAAGCCAGAATTACCCGATTAGGAGGTATTAGTTCATGCCTACCTCTATGACCTATTTCGGTATTATCCCGGGATATGCATTATTCTGGGGAGTGTTCGCTGTTGCTCTGGGGTTATTTACCTATCGAATTATACAACTGCTGCAGTACATGTTCCTGGGGCAAAAAGAAACGGGTTATAAGAACTGGGGTAAATGGATAACCCATACCTTTGTCTACATCTTTAGTCAACTTTGCCAGTTGAAAAATTTCCGGTCCAAAGACCGGGCGCCGCTGGGGCATGCTTTCATGGCCTGGGGATTCTTTGTTTTCGTCGTATTTTATTTCTTTTTCATTATACTGGCCGAAGGGTTTGGTCTCACCGGTTTGGAGAATACCAACTTCTTCTTTTATTACGCCTGGATCATGGATTTCATGGCGGCGTTCATTATTATTGGTGCCGGCTGGGGTCTTATACGCCGCTTTGTTGTAAGGCCGGACCGTCTTAAAGGTGAACAGACTGTTGAAGCGTTAATTATTCTCCTTACCGTATTCACTCATCCGTTCACTCATCTTTTCAAGGAAGCAACTAACATCGCCATGATGGCGCCGCCGGCCGGATTGGGGCACACCTTACTGCCGCCGATAAGCGCCTGGTTCAGTCACCTCTTTACCGGCAGCATCCAGTCTATCGAAAACTGGCATCTAGTTTTTTTCTGGGCACACTGGCTTACGGTTCTATTTGTACTCGTCTATATTCCCTATTCAAGATACCTCCATGTTATCGCTGCTATTTTTAATGGCATCTTTCAGTCCCGTCTGCCTAAAGGTGCTTTGAGAACTATCGACTTGGAGAAAGCGGAGTCCTTCGGTATCAATAAAGCGGATAGTTTAACCTGGAAACAAAATCTGGATTTATATTCCTGCGTGGTTTGCGGGAACTGCCAGGAACAATGCCCGGCGTTTGTAACCGGGAAACCGCTTAATCCCAAAAAAGTTATCCAGGACCTGAAGAAACATTTGCTTAATGTTGGTCCGGAACTGGTCAAGGCAAAAGCTAAAGGTGAACCGGCCCCGAGTAACCCCAATGTTGCCATCGCAGGCAATATAATTCAGGAAGATGAAATCTGGTCCTGTACCACTTGCGGCGCCTGTGATGTTATTTGTCCGGTCTGGGTAGAACACATTGATAAATTAATTGACCTTAGACGTAATCTGGTGCTGGAACAGTCGTTAATTCCGGAAACGGCCGAAGGAGCTTTACGGAGCGTCGAAAGCCGGGGGCATCCCTGGCGCGGTACTACGTTAAACCGCACGGATTGGGTGCAAGGGCTCGATGTTAAAATCCTATCGGAAGATGCCAATGTGGATATTCTCTACTGGGTTGGCTGCACCGAAGCCCTGGAAGAAAGAAGCGTTAAAATTGCTAAGTCATTGACCAAGCTAATGAAACAGGCAGGAGTCAATTTTGGCATTTTAGGTACCGAGGAAAGTTGCTGTGGAGACCCTGCGCGTCGGTTAGGTAACGAGTATCTTTTCCAGATGCAGGCCCAAAAGAATATCGAAATATTAAAGGGTTATAATATTAAAAAAATAGTTACCGCTTGTCCGCATTGTTATAACACGATTAAAAACGAATATCCGCAATTCGGTGGTAACTTTGAAGTTATTCATCACACAGAATTAATTATCAGTCTAATCAAACAAGGTAAAATTAATATCAACAAGGGTGGTTATAATGTTATTACTTATCATGACTCCTGCTATCTGGGACGGCACAATGATATTTATCAACCCCCCCGGCAAATATTAAGGTATTTGCCTGATGTAAAACTGGTCGAGATGGAAAAAAATAAGAAACGTAGTTTCTGCTGTGGTGGAGGCGGTGGCCGGATGTGGCTGGAAGAACGTATCGGGCAGCGTATTAGTGAAAATCGTATTGACCAGGTAATAGCGGTTAAGGCCCAACTGGTGGCGACTGCTTGCCCTTTCTGTCTTCAGATGTTTGACGATGCCATTAAAGCTAAACAAGCCGAGGAAACCCTTAAGGTCAAAGACATCGCCGAAATTATCGCGGAATCTGCCATACCAGAATCCTGATAGTTACTGATAAAGGAGAAATTCAAGGAAAAGGCAACGCCCTCGTTAGAAGTCGGGAATTTTATCTTACTGTAAAATGTTAACGGTATACTGTAAACTCATTATAGTCCGGCCAGCGCCATGATTTCCGCGGATGTCCGCCCGTTTGGTCATAACCGCTAAACCGGCGTATAATAAAAGTTTGTCGAAAATCAACGAGTCAAAATGTGATGTCTGTTCTTTGGGACCTCCGAACTGGCGGTATCTATGCCGTGAATGTAAACAAGAGTTCATTATGCCGTCTCCGAAAGGGCCGACCGAGGAAAAAGAACGTACCTGCCCCAAATGCCATAGCCGCAATGTCAAACACATTGAGACCGTCAAATCCGAGGCCTGCGCGCCTGGAGGTTGATAGCCCCATCTCACGGGTGGTGCGCCCGCCATATTTCCGGAAAATAAAAATCCCCGGCCTCGTTAGAAGTCGGGGATTTATTATTACTAAAAACTAATTACTGATAACTAAAAACTACTCTAAAGACCCGCCAGCGCCATGATTTCCGGTACTTTCTTTTCCCACCCGATGGCCATGATATGCACGCCCTGGCACATACCTTTCATCTGCTTAATGAGGTTGGCGGCCATCTGGATGCCCACTTTCTCGCGGTCTTCTTTAGGAGCTTTCGCCATGATATCAATAAGGTCATCCGGTACATGGATGCCGGCCACGTTAGCGTTCATGTAGCGGGCCGAACCGGCGTTTTTCAGCGGGATAACACCCACCATCACCGGCATTTTTACCTTAAATTTCTCGACCCGTTTCATGAGCTTTTCAAGTGATTTGGCATCGTAGCAGGCCTGGGTCTGGAAGAATTTAGCCCCGGCGGCGATTTTCTTCTGCATCTTGAAAATCTGGAGCTCAGAAGAAGCCTCGGTATTGTTTTCCACTTTAACCACCGCTCCGGGGAAGAAATCAGTCTTGCCGGTCAAAGCATTACCGGCAAGGTCGAAGCCCTCGTTGAGGCGGACGATGGTCTGTAAAAGCGTGACGGAATCAAGGTCGTAAACACCTTTGGCCTGCGGGTGGTCGCCCAGCGACGGTAGGTCGCCGGTTAAAGCCAGGACATTCTTGATGCCCATCACCCAGGCGCCGAGGAGATCGGACTGTAACGCAATGCGGTTGCGGTCGCGGCAGGTCATCTGGAAGATAGGCTCCAGCCCGCCCTGCACGCAGAGCGAAGCCGTAATTAAGCTGCATAACCGCATAACCGAGCTCTGCTGGTCGGTTACGTTGGCGGCATCGACTTTACCCTTTAAAACCTCGATATTTTCCTGTATTTCTTGAGTGTCGGTGCCCTTACGTGGCCCGAACTCGCAAGAGACAGCGAACTTACCAGCTTCCAACTTCGATCGAAGGCTCATTACGCTTTCACCTCCTTTGCCGGATTCGCCTGCTCCATTGGGGGAGCCGCCTTGGGAGGATTCTCCAGCCCGTAGCGCGGGGTGGACATCATTTCGGGGCTGACCATAAGTTTCTTTTGGTCGATGGGTTTCATCATGTCATTCAGGCGGTTAAGCAAGCCCCGCTCTTTTAGCCGGTTATAAATTAACTCCCAGCCGCAGTCGCGGTCCTTAGAGATTTCGCACTTGCCGTTGTTCGCGCCCCCGCAAGCGCCGCTGACTAGGCTCTTGGTGCAGGCGGTGAGGGGGCAAATCCCGCCGGTATGGTAGAGCAGGCATTGGCCGCACTCGAAGCAGCGCTCGTTGCCTGCCCACTCGCCGCGCTGACCGCCCAGATTGACGGTATTGCAGCCGGGGTAGACGGGTTTATTGAGGGCAGCGGCTACGCACTGGATGCCGATGCCGCAGGTTAAAACCAGCACGGCGTCGGCGGCTTTAATCTGGTTGACTTTACCCCTTAAGCCGGATTTAACCAGGGCTTTGGAGCAGAGAAAATCGACGACCTTGGTGCCGGTAACGTTTTTACCGGCTGCCGTCAATTTTCCTTTCATTTCTTCGACCTGCTTGGGGCCGCCGCTGCCGGAAGACTGGGCGCAGCCGTTGCAGCCGACGATAAACACATTTTTATCTTTTTCCAGATAAGCCACTATCTCATCTATCTGTTTCTGTTCTGAATATAGCATCGCTCCTCCTTTGCCTACACTACCCTGTATTGACCGAGGTCTCGACCTTTGGGAGTCACGCAATGGACAGCGCAGGCGAGGCAGGGGTCGAAGGAACGGACGATGCGGACCAACTCGAAGGGGTTTTTCTCGTCCTTAACCTTCGTGCCGATCAGTGCCTGCTCGATAGGCCCGTGCTGTCCTTTATCGTCCATCGGGGAGGCATTCCACGTGGTGGGGACTACCGCTTGGTAGTTGGTGATTTTCTTGTTCTTGATTTCAATCCAGTGTCCCAGCGCGCCGCGTGAGCCTTCAATGATACCCATGCCGGTGGCCTCTTCCGGTAGTTCATATCCAACGTATGCGGGCTCGCCTGGCTTTAGAGAGAGCGCCCAGCTTTCCAGGTTGTCTGCAATATATTTCGCTGAAAGTGCCCGCGCCAGATGCCTGCCGAGTACGGAGAAGAGGACGCCCGGCTTGGCTTTGAGCTGCTGTAAAGCACCCTCCACCATCTCTTTCATTTTCGGGTCGCCTTTGGCGTAAGTCACGGCCACGCGCGCCAGCGGCCCCACCTCGTAAACCTTACCGTCGTAGCGGGGGGCTTTCGCCCAGGAGTAGGCGTCTTTCTTACCGTATTGCGGCTTGGTATCGCCCTGGGAGGGGTGGCGGTTGGTGGTGGCATCATCGTACCAGGAGTGTTTTACCTGCTCGGTAATTTTTCTGGTATCCAGTGCGTTATGCTTCAAATCTCCACTCACCGCGCCCTGCTGGAAGAGCCGCTGTCTTGAAGCGTAGTCCGGGCTCTTCCCATCAAGGTCGTACATGCCGTAGGAAAGTAAGTTCTTACAGCCGGTGCCGATCTCTGCATATTCCGGATATACGCCGGCGACCGCTAGGACATCCGGGAGATAAACGTTATTGACGAAATCCTGGAGGATTTTGATTTTCCAGATATAAGCCATGATATTATCGGCGGTGGGGATAGAGGTAACGCCGCCCGGCACTACGCCCACGCTGTGGGGGATTTTACCGCTGAAGATGCTGACTGCTTCGTGGCCGATGCGCCGGATTTCCAGGGCCTTTACATAATGGACGACGGCCTGTTGATTAACAGCCGGCGGTAGGCGGTAGTCGCCTTCGTAGCGGGGCAGGAAAGGCTCTAAAGCGCCGCGATTAATGAAGTCTTTGATGGAATTGAGTCGTGAATCGTTGCCCTCGTAGGTAGCGACATCGGCGACGTTAACATAATCCAGCGCCGCCAGGTGGTAGAAGTGTAGGATATGGTCCTGGACGACGTGAGCACCGTGAATCAGGTTACGGATAATACGTCCGTTATCGGGTATTTTATCGGCGATGCCGAAAGCGCTATCCAGATTCAACGTGGCCGCGATACCATGCGACTGGGGGCAAACGCCGCAAATGCGCTGGGTGATTATCTGGGCGTCCCGTGGGTCGCGGCCTCTAAGCACCAGCTCCAAACCGCGGAAGAGTGTCGCCTCAGATTGGGCATCCTTGACCACGCCGTTTTCCATGACGCATTCTATTTTCAGGTGACCCTCAATCCTGGTGACGGGATCGATAATGATTTTAGCCATTGTGCGCCTCCTTGTTCGCCCAGTAAGCGCCGACTACAGGCAGGTTGACATCGACGAGCTTTTCATAGAAGGGAGCGGTCTCGTTGGGGAACTCGGGCTGGGTGCATCCGTTACAGGGCGCGCCGGCGCCGATAACCCAATTAGTTCCACTGTTCCAGTGCCGGATAGGGCAGTCCGCGTGGGTAATGGGCCCTTTGCAACCGAGCTCATAGAGGCAGCCTTCATCGCCGAACTTTTTGGCGAATTTACCTTCGTCGAAATAAGCGCGGCGGGGGCAATTTTCATGTATCAATTTGCCGTAGAAAAGCTTTGGGCGGAGAAAATCATCAAGGTCTTCCACCTTGGGCAAGCCGTTCATAATAATGCTCGCCACTGTCCCCACGAACCAGTCGGGGTGAGGTGGGCAGCCGGGGACATTGATGAGGGGTTTATTGATTTTTTTTGCCGCGAAGAACTGCTGGACGGAGACACAGCCGGTGGGGTTGGGGGGCGAGGCGGGTATCCCGCCGAATGAGGCACAGGTCCCCATGGCGATAACGGCCAGCGCGTCCTTAGACAGTTCCTCCACTCTTTGCTGCATGGTAACCGGTTTGCCGTTACGCTCGCCGACAGCTCCATAGATGCCGCCGTCAGCCGTAGGAATCGCGCCGTCCACCACGAGGACGTACTCACCTTTCTGCTTTTTTGCGGTATCCTCCATAACTTTAATCGCTAGGTCTCCAGCTGCCGCCATCACCACCGGATGAAATTTAAGGTTGATATGCACACCGGGCGCAATCTGGTCGATGAGCACATTTTTAATGGTGGGGCTGGCGGAATTAAGCATGGTGACCGCGCAACCGCTACAAGCAGCCGCCTGGAAGTAAATGACAGGAAGCTCCTTAACCATCAGGGCAAACTCCTTTCTTGAAGAAATAATTGTTATCTAAGTCTATATTTTATTATATTATTATACTGGAAATCAATTACTGTATTATTTTACAAGAAATCAACGGCTTGGGGAAATACCTAAAAATAATACAACTTTTTAAGATTGACAAAAACTCATGGGCTATTTTCCCATCGGCCAGAAAGCCGTAATTGGTGGCATTTTAGCTTAATGTGGTTGTCTTTATTTCCATTTGACTATTGGCTACTTTTGGTGATTTCTGGATTTTCTCTTGAATATCTTTGAGAATTCCCTCAAAACGTTTTTTATGTTCTTTCCCGGTTACCCTTTCTGATAGGGGATACCAGTTCATGTTTTGCAGGTTTCTTATTATCATCGGCAGTTTTCCCCACTGTATGGAAATGATCTCCAGTCCCTGTGGTAGGACTTTAAGCGTCCACATACCTATGATCATGCCGATGACCATGTAATTTACTTTGCCGCTGATACACAGATAAATATGCAGCCAGGAAAACACCAGTTCCGGCGTGCGTTTAGAGCTCCGGGCCTTCCCGGTAGAATAGACCGATGCCCGCATGATAATCCTTGCATGGTCGATGTTATCGGTCATAATAATCAACACATCGGGGGGTCGTATGTCATTTTGTCTATAGATGAAAATACCACGGTTTTTAACGATCCTTTTAGCATTCTGGGAACGATCTGATAATTTTTCTAGTTGGCGCGTAACTCATCATAAAGGTCATCCGTTTCTCCAACCAGGCCGCTGCGCAGGATGGGGTCGGGATCTTCCATGCCCGGAGTCAGCGGCTCGATACAATGAAAACCATCACCGCTGGACGTAAAAAAGATTACCGATGCAGACTGACTCTTTTGTGGCATTGGCAAGTATCGAGTCCAAACGGAAAAAGCTTGGTATTTGGGGTAGATGTACAAGCATGTGATCCCCTTCAAACTAAATCAAAGGTCACAAAGAAAATTGGGGGGTCACATCTGCTTGTTTTGTTCAACGAAGAAAATAGAACTAGAGGTTAATCTAGACGATTATGCCGCACTATTTATCTTTTCGTATAATTTATCACCCCAAATAATATATAACTTGCAAGGGGATTTACCTGTGTTAAAATTAAGCCAGTCTTGACCGGTACGGGATAACCATATGTCAAAAAACCATCATTCATGTTGACCTTGATTCATTCTTTGTTTCGGTGGAACAGACACTTAATCCCGAACTCAAAGGTAAGCCGGTTGTCGTTGGTGGCAAGCTTGATCGAAAAGCGGTCGTGGCGACAGCTTCCTATAAAGCACGTGTCTTCGGTCTTCAATCCGGAATGCCACTGGTAACTGCCGCCCGAGGCTGCCAGGAAGCCATCTTTATCGAAGGGAACTATGCCAGATATCGCGAATTCTCACGGAAGTTCATGGTCATTCTTAGCGATTCCTCCCAATTTATCCAACCAGGAGGTATCGACGAAGCTTATCCGGATTTGACCGGGTTTGAATCAATACACAGTTCCATCAGGTAGATGGCAATTTCTATGAAGCAACAAATCCGAAACGAACTGGGGATCTCAGCTTCAATTGGCATCGCGAGCTGTAAAGTAGTCGCCAAAGTCGCATTAGATCTTTCAAAACCGGATGGGCTTATCGAAGTGGCACCGTGGGAAGAGCGCAACTTCCTGACGCCGCTGCTGGTAGGCAAACTACCTGGAGTAGAGAAGCAAGCCGTAAAGATCATAAAGAGCCTGGGAGTGCCTTACACACGACAAAGCTTTCCGTTAACTAAATTCTAACAACAGCCTTTAATGCCGGTGCTGGTGCTCGTGTAGATGTGGGTGGCGGTGCACGAGTTCCTTATGCCGGTGTGAGTGTTCATGGACAAGGTTAGTCCGGAGGAGAAAATCTGGATCAGATAAGAAATTCTTCCGGCTTACCGTCAGCCAAGATGTTATGTTCGGCTCCCATGACAATCACACGGGTAGCAATCTCCTCCACAATATCCAGGTCTTGGGTACTGAAAACCATGCTCTTTTCCTTATCAGCCCATTGAAACAGGAAATCGATAAGATTTCCCTGGCTCCGCGGATCCAGACCAGTAGTAGGCTCATCGAGGAGAAGAACCTGGGGATGTAAAGAAAGCACGGAAGCCAGGGATACCTTCTTTTTCTCTCCACCGGAGAGAAGATAGGGAGGCCGCTCTCGGAGATGGGCTATATTCAGCAGTTCTAAGACCTCCTTACCTCTGGATACCACTTCATCCTTTGAAATTCCCAACTGGAGAGGGCCGAAGGTTACTTCATCCCAGACGGTGGAAGAAAAGAGCTGCACATCCGGGTCCTGAAAAACCAGCCCTACCCTGCGGCGGAATTCCATGACAAAAGTGCTGTCTTTCAATGGTCTTTTCGGAAAGCAGTTGTCCGAAAGCCAGCAACTCTCCACCAGTGGGGAAAATAAGTCCATCCAGAAGTTTGAGCAGAGTACTTTTACCTGAGCCATTGGCTCCCAACCAGGGCTACCAATTCTCCTGGTCCAATGATAAAGCTCATCTGTCTCAAAGCCGGAATATTTCCCGGATAATCATAGCTCAGGTTTTTTGCCTCGAAAATATGACCTGGCGTCCAATGTATTCATAGATGGTTGCTCCATAATAAAATTGATGCGGCTGCCAGGGCAAAGGCTACCCATAGGAAGTCCCGGCGCTTCATCTTAAAGTCATTCAGAACACGTATCTCTCCCTGGTAACCCCGGGAAAGCATAGCGAGATATACTTCCTCGCTCAGGTGTTGTGACTTGGCCATGGTTGTGGTTAAGGCTCTGGTCAGCCATCGCCGGTTTTCTCCGCCGGAGAAGCTTCCTATGGTGCGGCTTCGGCGCGCCAGGAACATAGAATTGGCAGTATGCAGCAAGAGAAATATATAACGGTAAGTCATGCCCAGGATATCTACGAGCAAAGCGAGGGCATACGAAACCAGCGTAATGCCGCGAGTATGCTGGTCCAGGGAGTGGTTAGAATAAGAAGTACCCCGAAAGACAGTGAGTCTGTTACTCTAAGGAATAATAACCCGGCGGTTCGGGCTCCTTGTTCCGTGATAATCACCTTACCGGCAATGGTTACCAGAGGTGAACCCGGTGTGATAAAGAGGGCAGGTATGGCAATAACCGCCGTAAAGATAGGGATGAAGAGAAAGACCCGCTTCAGGAAAAAGCCCAGGGGTACTTTAGACAGAGTACTGAAAACCAGAATCAGGACAAATATAATTGCCAGTGGCCAGAAACTCCGTGCCAGACCAACCATGACGATAAAAAGCACGAAGGTTACTACCTTAACCCTGGGATCTAAGCCCTGAAGTAATCCCGGAGCGCGGCACAAATCTTCGGTTGAAATTACGGATTCCAGGAGTATGCGTGAAACTGGAGATATTCTTGGTAAGAAAACCTTCGCCTTTCACCCGGTGATTCCTCTTTGGAGGGATCTCTTGCTTGGGTAGGTTCTTACGGCTGAGCCACCGGCCGAGCATCCAGAGCAGGAAAGCCATCAGAGCAATACCTACCAAAGCGGATAGAATATAGCCGATGACTGCTCCCATCCGGGGAAAGCCATAGTCCGGCAGCGGGGCCGGCCACCAGCCTGCTAATTTCTTGCAGTCCCGGAGGTATGAAACCCAATCCCATATGCTTAAGCTCATCTACCCCCCACTCACCCCAGGCGGTGCCGGAAGCCAGGAGTCCCAACGGAGTCGCCAAAGCCAATAGACCCAGAGCTCCCCAGAGAACCCAGAGTTTGCCCTCTTTCTTTCCCGCCGTATCGGCTTTAATCAGGCTGGAATGAGTTCGTCACCAAGTACGCGACTACCCCACCCGTTACCACGGCTTCAACCGGGCCGGCAACAACCAGGTGGGCAATCACCATCGCCGGCAAAGCCACGCTCAAGCCGTAAGGAGCATAGAGGGGAGTGCCATTGGCGGCGTGGAATAGGGCGGGCTGAATACCGAGTTCAATTCCCGCTACGGCGGAAGCGACGACTATGCCGATATAGCTCCCGATGACTGCTCCCAATATACGGCGGGGCGAAGTAGCCTCCGAATTGCTCGATATTACTTTATAAATGAAATATCCCACCAGCGGCATGACGATGGCCATGTTAAAACAGTTGGCGCCGAAGGTGAGCAGGCCGCCATCGCCGAAAAATAATGCCTGGATTCCCAGTACTACCGAAACACCCAGCACCGCCGCCCAGGGCCCCAGCACGATGGCCAGAAGCGTCGCGCCTACCGCATGCGCGGTCGTGCCTCCGGGTATGGGGACATTGAACATCATTAAAACAAAGGAGAAGGCGGCGAAAATAGCCAGCACCGGTACGGTACGGTTTGTAAGAGTTTTGCGGACGCGCTTAACAGCTAGATACCAGAAAGGTGCGGAGACAGCATACATTACGCCACAAGTAGCCGGGCTCAAATAACCATCAGGTATATGCATTCGTCACTCCTTTATTAGTAATAATATCCTCTCAACTGTGCTGCTAACCGAAGCAATAGCGACTAGTTGCAATAACAGGTAAAAAAATATATGTGACTAACTATTTTTGTTCTTGCAGTCCTCGCATAAACCGTTAATCACCATGTGTTTGAATTTAGTCTGGAAGTTATACTTCTCGGCGAGACTGTGCTCCAACGGAGCAAACAGGTTTTCCGTGCAATCGATGGTTTTCCCGCATTGCCGGCAGACCAGATGATGATGGTGCCCTTCTTCGGCGTGATGGTAGATGAAGTGGTCGCTGGATTCGCTCTTAAAGACACAGCCGGCCTTTTCCAGAATATCCAGAGTGCGGTAAATAGTAGACTTGTTTACCCCGGGCATTTTGCTCTGGACGTAATCAATAATATCCTCGGCGGTCAGGTGTGAAGTGTTATCATGGATGATATCCGCTATCAATCTGCGTTGCGGAGTAAGTTTAAATCCCTGGTCTTTCAGTGTTTGCAGGCAACTCATAGTAATTGCATCCGGTTGCAACTATACATGATACCGGGCTTTTTGTCAAGGTTTTAATTTATGGTCGCATTTATCCCTGGTTGTGCTCAACTAGGTACCGGCGGGCTTCGCTTTCCACGGTTTTGATTACATGCTGGAGCGGTAGGCCGGTCTCCCGGGCAATGCGGCGGCAATCCTCGTATTCCGGTGTGACGGAAAGAAAATCCTTGAAACGTTTCACCTTGACCGACAGTCGTCCGAGCGAGGTAACTATTTCTTGCATGGATCTCTGCGCCACGTGGCGTAAAACGGGACGGCTGCGGACGCCAAGCGTAGTAGTTTCGCGCATGATAATCTCGGTAATATCATCTTCCAATTCTGCCGCACAAAGAACACTAAGCATGATGGCCGGACGGTTTTTTTTCATCTGTATCGGTGTGAACCAGACATCGGCAGCTCCGGCTTCGAGCAACTGCTCCATCAGGAATCCGTATATCTGCGGGTTCATATCGTCAATATTAGTTTCCAGCAGGACCATTTCATGCCCTGTGTCGGCGCTACTGGTCTCTTCCCCGAGCCATACCCGGACGACATTAGGCCAGCCGGGGAATTGTTTGTTACCGGCCCCATAGCCGATTTTTTCCGGCTTCATGTCCGGCCGGCGGTAACCCGCGGCCAAAGAGGTAATCAGTACCGCGCCCGTGGGAGTCAACAATTCTCCCGGAGGCGTATCGGAATGGGGCGTGTCGGCCAGGGGAGCGCCCGCGTCAGTGATTATTTGCAATGTCGCTGGAGCAGGGACGGGCAGAATGCCGTGCGCCGTTTTAACGGTTCCGCTGCCGAGCGCGAGTGGAGAAGAATAGACCTTTTCAATTTTTAAGGTTTCTAACGCAAATATTGTGCCGACAATATCTACGATGGTATCAATCGCGCCGAGTTCATGGAAATGGACTTCTTCCAGAGGAATACCATGAATGCCAGCTTCCACCGTACCGAGTTTCCTGAAAATTTCACTGCTTTTCTTTTTAACGTTTTCGGAAATCCGTCCGGAGTTAATAATATTAAGGATTTCCGTTAATCCGCGATGGTTGTGTGACGCAGCATGATCGTGTTCATGTTCGTGTCCATGCGTATGTTTATGTTCATGTTGATGTTCTTCTTCCAGGATAACATTGAACTTGGTGGCCGTTATCGAAGAACGCGTTACTTTTTCAGAGGTCAGACGGTACCCGGGTAAATCCAGGCCGGACAGTCCCTTTTTTAGTTCCTCAAAATCCAGCCCGGCGTCCAGCAGCGAACCGATAATCATGTCTCCGCTGCAGCCCGAAAAACAGTCGAAATAAGCTATTTGGGACATTTTATTCTTCCCGACCTCCGATATCTAAAACCTCGTTCAAGCTCCCGGTGCGGTATCCTTTCAAATCTAAAGCCACGTATTTATAACCGAGAGCCTTAATATGTTCATTTATGCCGTGACGGATATCAGGTTTAAGAATAAACTCCATGTCTTTCTCATCTACTTCGATGCGTGCAATATCACCGTGGTGCCGCAGGCGGAGCTGTTTTAAACCTAAACTGCGGAGATACTTTTCCCCCTCGGCTATTTTAACAAGAACGTCTTTGGTCACCGGCGTGCCGTAGGGAATGCGGGAAGCCAGACAGGGTGAAGCCGGCCTGTTCCAGGTAGGTAACCCCTGTTGGCGTGAGAGTTGACGTATCTCCGCTTTAGTCAATCCAGCCTCCAGGAGAGGGCTGCGGACTCCAGCTTCGGAACAGGCTTTCCTGCCGGGGCGGTAATCTCCCAGATCATCGGCATTAGTTCCATCGGCAATCCAGGCCAGTCCTTCATCCATGGCAATGGGTTTTAACTCACTGAATAATTCTCTTTTACAAAAATAACAGCGTTCTGGCGGGTTAGCCACAAACTCCGGGTTTTCCATTTCTTTGCTTTCAATTATCCGGAAACGAAGACCGCTCTGGCTGGCTAGAGACTCGGCTTCTTCTTTTTCCAGAGGCGGAGCCACCGGTGAAGAAGCAAAGACAGCGAGTGAATTATTCCCCAGTACTTTATGGGCAGTTACGGCCAGAAAAAGTGCTGTCAACACCCCCGGAATAGGCTACCAGGACCGTCCCCATCTCCTTAAGTATGTTTTTTAATCGCTCAAGCTTATCTAACGTTTTCATCTTCTAGATTGTCCGATCGATCCCTTGCAGATTGATTAAACCGGCCAGATAACCGGCTCCAAAACCGTTATCAATGTTAACGACGGATACTCCCGGCGCGCAGCTATTGAGCATTGCTAGCAGGGCAGCCAGGCCGTTAAAGCTCGCCCCATAACCGATGCTCGTAGGTACAGCGATAACCGGGGCGGATACCAGCCCGCCGACCACGCTGGGCAGTGCGCCTTCCATGCCGGCTACCACTACCAGTACCTTCGCACGTGTTAACCCGGGCAGCTTGTCCAGCAACCGGTGCAGCCCGGCCACTCCGACGTCGAATATTCTTTCCACCTCGTTGCCCATTAACTCCGCCGTGACCGCCGCTTCCTCAGCGACCGGAATATCGGACGTGCCGCCGGTAACTACGGCTACGCCCGGTTTTAAAAGTACGCTGCTGCGGTTTATCACGATGGTCCGGGAAACGGGGTTATAAATAGCCTCCGGTATTTTCCGGTGGATGGTCTCGTAAGCCTCCTCGGGCGCACGAGTCACCAGCACCTTGTCCGAATGTGCCGCCAAACGCTCGGCGATAGCAGTTATTTGCTCTACCGTCTTGCCCCTTCCCAGGATTACCTCCGGAAAGCCGGTGCGCATGTGGCGGTGATGGTCGACCTTGGCAAAGCCTATATCCTCATAAGGTAAAACGCTCAATTCTTGTACAGCTTCCTCGGTGGACATTTCACCTGATTTTACCTTATCCAGAGTGTGTCTTAACCATTCATGGATTTTCGGCGTTTCTTTGGATGCATCTTCATTAATCATGTTTTATCCAATCCTTGATCGTATTTATAAGTCAAAGATTGTTTACGAAAATTGTTCTTTATAAAGTGATTTTACCTGAATATTCACACTATCACAAGCGTGTTTTATCACAACACTCCAAATTTAGAAGATTTCGAATCTAACAAGTGGTAATTATATATAAAAATAATGTTTAATTTACCCGAAATGTCAGATTAAATCTAGGCTACTGCAGATAATCATAGATCGTGATAAGCCAAAATTGAGTACAATTTACCCATGCCGCCAGAGGGGAAGAAAGTGCAATTGGTAGAAGTTCTGCCTATTAAAACCCTTGGTGGAGATAGGGGGATTCGAACCCCCGACCTCTGCGATGCGAACGCAGCGCTCTCCCGGCTGAGCTATATCCCCGTGGTGACAGAATTATTATAACACATCCGGGTTAGCGTTCGATGTGCTTAACCTGGTAGCGGAGCTTGCCTGCCGGCACGTTGATTTCTATCGTGTCCCCGTCCACCCGTCCCAGTAAGGCTTTGCCCAGCGGCGATGCTATGGATATTTTGCCTTTGGCCACATTTACTTCCCGCGGGTCGACGATGGTATAGCGGCACTCCTCATTGGTGGCTAATTCGCAGACCAGGATACAGTCTCCGATGGTGGATTTAACGGAAGTCCCTTTATTTTCCTGGATGATGGTAGCGTATTTTATGCCATGCTCGAGTTCTTTTATTCTTCCCTCGACATGCCCCCGCTCCTCCCTGGCCGCATGCAGCGGCGCATTCTCGCGGAAGTCTTTATCGGCGGCGGCTTTCTGAATCTCTTTCATCAGCTCTGTGCTTCTCTTTTTTAGTTCCTCGAGTTCTGCTTTCATTTCATCGTAACGCGGTTGTGTCAGCGGGATAGCTTCCGGCTGGTTATTCTTTCCGCCGGTTTTGGCCGCCGGCCCGCCTTTGCCTTTCTTGGATTTCAAATGGGTAGCAAGGTTTGTTTGGCTCCATCCGGCTTTTTTAGCGTACGACAGGAAACCCCGCAGGGTGCTGAATTTCTTCTCATAATCGAGGTCGGAAATGTTTATTGTATCGGCATATCCGGCTACGGCCGGCCCCGCCAGCGTTGAAAATGAATTTTCCCAACCAACCCACCTCGCGAACTTGTAGACCTCCGATTGGCTTACTTCGCGGTTTTTCGCGGTCAACTTGCCCAGGTAAAGCGTTACTGCCTCGCCCAGGCTCAGTATGTGGTCTGTATGGTTTACCATCTAGTTCTCCCTGTTGTCTTGCTGTTTTATTCTAATCATTTCTGCCTTTAACGGTCAATGCGGCCGGCTTAAAGGGCATTTTAATTACCTTCAGCGCCCCGGCCAGCACCTGGTATTTTAACAGGCTCATAATCGTCCGGCTGTGCCAGTCGAAGGACAGGTCTTTGGCTTTCAATAAAGCTTCATCGATGCCGCCCGTTTTCATTAGTTTAAATATCATGTCGATTTGCTCATGGCTCAAGCGTTCCAGTAACCGCCGCGCCCAGTAGCCTGTCTGAAGTTCCCGCCCCAGCTTCTTCCGCCACGCTGTTTGATAACGTGATAGACTTTTGGCGGTTAAGTCCCCATCGTCCAGAGCTTTATGCAGAACACTCGCTCCGGCTTCCGCCCCGATTAACCCGAAAAAAATACCGCCGCCGCTGGTCGGCTTGGTATGACCCGCCGCGTCTCCTACGGCTATCAGGCGTTCTCCATAAGAGCAGGGGGGAGGCTTTAACGGGATGCCGCCGTAATTAATCTTTACTTCTCTGGATGCAATTTTCCCCTGATTTTCGAGTTTTTCCAACCAGTTTTTTAATAACCTGCCCGGCTCCTGCCGGGAAAGCAGCCCTGCTTTGGCAAAACCCGCGGTTGTCGGCGCCAGCCAGGCAAAAAACCCCGGCGCCATGTCCCCGAAATACACTTCGACTTCTGCCAGTTCCGGGGTTTCGACATCCGCCTGTGCTCCGGTCGTGTAATCTTTAAATCCCCCCAGCCCGGCTCGTTCGTTGAAAGCCGGGTTAAATCCGCTGGCAATCACGATGGCTTGTGCGGACAACTTTTCAGTTGTTTCGCCGCGGGAAAAGCGTACATCGGCCCGGTCTTTTCCTATCGCTACATCCGTGACCCGGCAATTGAATTCATATTCCGCCCCGGCCTGTTGGGCGCGTTCTGCCATGTAAATATCGAAAGCTTTGCGGTCGAGAATGCAGGCCTGCGGTTCTTCCCGGTGAAGATGGAGCGTGTTTCCCGATGGAGAAAATACCATGGCGCTGTTGGCTTGCCGCAGGATGACTCGTTCATCGATGCCGAAAGTGGTGATGCACTCCCACCCCACTATTCCCGTGCAGCTGCTTTTTTCTCCCACCCGCGGTCTTGCCTCGAGCACCTGCACCCGGTGGCCCTTTTCCGCCAGGCGGCGGGCGGTATAGCTTCCGGAAGGGCCTCCCCCAACCACGATGACATCATGCATTGCTGTTTGTCCGGAGTGTAAAATTCATGGGATTTGAAAAAACCGGAGAACATTGAAGCACATATTAATAGTACTCTGTGAGGTAAGTTGTTTCAAGTAGCTATATTTGGGAAATATTTATTTTTACTCTCGCCCCAAAGCTAATTTGTGACAAAACCCCATTGACAGCTTTCTCTTCGCCCGTTGTATACTGTAATTCCTTTCTTCTGTCATCCCGATGGAGCGAAGCGACGAAGGATATCAGGGTGGGGTGGAGGTTTTCTACTTTCTCTAACCAGTTTCTCCCTTTTCCCCTACCCGTCATTCCCGATCTAGTCGGGAATCTAACAAGGGTTTATTCATGGGTGAGCCTAATCTGTACGGTTACACAAGGCGAATGGGGAATAGCCTGACGTAGAGGGGCGTTAGCCCCTCTACATAAAAACCCTCTCCAAACAAAATATTAATGCCTAAAAGAGTTTATAGTTTGGAGAGGGTGACCGAAAAGCGGGCGGGTGAGGCAAATAAAAAACTGCCAAAACAAATCGTATCTAAATTAAAAAAAAGTGGCGAAAAACTTACAAAACAATTCGTATCTATTTACCATAATACAGGCAAAAAAACCAAAGGGAAAATAGTAATCGAATCAAAGCTAAAAATTCTCGCTTAGCCACAAAAAAACGCCCAAAATCTAATAAGCCCTTTTTACAAAACAAATTGAAGCTATTTCTGTAACTGCCTTTGTAAATTACAGACCATACCGGTAGGGCAGGACTCGCATTCCATCTGAAGAGTGGAATGGGAAATGTTGAAATCATTGATGAGAACATCGTTAACTCTGGTTAAAACATCGCTGCTTTCGCTTACTGTCTGGTCGGTTATTTTAAGGTGTGCGCTCAAAGCATAAATGCCGGACGTTATCGTCCAGATGTGTACCTCGTGCAGGTCCTCCACGCCCGTTACTTTCTTGACTGCCTCGGTTACGTCTTCAACTTTAATGTCTTTAGGCACCGATTCCAGCAGTATATCCACCGACTCTCTGACGATACGCACCGCCCCCCACAGTATCACGATGCCGATGACTATCGCCAGGATAGGGTCGGCAATTGTATAGCCGGTAAATTGGATGATGATTGCCGCGATGATAACGCCCACGGAAGACATTGTGTCTCCGATGATATGCCAGAAAGCCGACTTGATATTGATGCTTTTGCTGGTTCCCCGCCTTAGAAGATACATGCCTATCAGGTTTGATGCCAGCCCGATAACCGCGATAATGAGCATTAAAGAACTCTTGACGTGCGGAGTGCTGGTAAATCTTTGGGCGGCATCGTAAAAGATATAGGCGGAAAGCAGGATGAGTATGGCGCCGTTGGAGAACGCGGCCAAAATCTCTGCGCGGTGATATCCGTAAGTCCTTCTCAGAGTCGCGGGCCGCCGTGCCAGGTTTATGGCGAACAGGCTTAACCCTAAGGAAAGCGCGTCGGTGACCATGTGTCCGGCATCGGAAATAAGCGCCAGTGAGTTGCTGATTATCCCGCCGACCAATTCGGCGACCATGATAACCAGCACCAGGACAAGCGTAATCTTTAAAGGCCGCCCGGTTACCTCGTCTGCGTGGCCGTCATGGTTGTGATTCAGACTCATTTCATTTACATATTATCGCGAATAGGGGAGGGAAGCAAGGGATTCTGTCTTATCTTATTTTCTCTTCCTAGTGGTAGGATCTTTGAGCGCAACCCCGTAGGGTGGGCAACTTGTTGCCCACCAGATAACGGCTAACGGCTAACCGTCAACCGCTAAAAGCTAACTGCTTAAAACATCTTACTTCTTCAAAATCGCCCGGCACGGCCCCGCATCCCCGTTCTCGATACGTAAAGTCAGGCACATCAACTCATACTTTCCGGCCGGCACGCCGTCAAGATTAACCGCCTCCATGATATAGATGCCGTTGCCCAGGAAGGCCTTGTGGATTTTATTGATATCACCGGATGGCTCCATGTGCCCCATGGTCAGGTAGTCCAGGCCGACCAGCCTTACCTTTTTGGAAACCAAGTAGTCCGCTGTTTCCGGCAAAAGAGCGACATAAGCGTCAGTATACTGTTTCACGTCATATACGTGGGGCGAATTCTTGGTCTTGAAAAGAATACGCTCGCCGGCTTTGATTTTGTAAGGTTCGATTTCTTTTATCGTAACGTCCTTTTCATCCTTAATCTCGATGACGCGGCACGGGCCGTTAGAAGCCTCTACCGGCATCTTATCGATTGTCGAGCCGCCGGGAATAAAGTGCAGCGGCGCATCGATGTGTGTCCCGTCGTGGGAAATCAGCTCGATGCGCGCCATGGTCACCGGGTCGCCCTTATTAACGTCCTGGATGCGGTAAACGGAGGAAGGGGGATTGTCTGGCGGCGGCTTTAAATTCGGCGGGAGCTTCATTTCCGGCAGCACGCGTATCATTTCATTTAAAGGTAGGGTAATATCATAATACTGGTAGTTTTTTGCCAAGGAACACCTCCACATCAATGATGGTTTTGAATATTCGTGTCGCGGGATATGTACATCTGTAAATTATGGTGCCACCACCAGAAGAAATAAAAATAGTTTGAACCTAAAATCAAAGCTATGACCACTGAAAAAAAGGCGGATAATTTTTTATAATCTCCAGACCGGCGGGCGATGGCCATGCCTACTGAAGCGGAAATAATGAAGATGGCGGCCAGCGGCCCGTAATAAGTCAACACCCCGATCCACCCCTGGAGATGAAGAATCCCCTCATCGATGAGGAAAGCAAAAACGAGGATGTCCGTAATTTCCAGGGCTGTACAGACCAGCAGCCCGATGATAATGCCTTTTAGAGTATCGCTTAACCGTCTCATAAAAGTTATGAACGAGTATACTCTTTTTTCCCCTTTTCGTACAAGTCTGTTCCGTAAATATCGTTAATCACCGTAACTGGGAAATCTTTGACCTCTATTTTTAAGACTGCTTCCGGCCCGAGGTCGGGGTAAGCAATAACTTCCGATTTTATGATGCTTTTAGAAATAAGCGCGCCGGTTCCGCCGATAGCCGCAAGGTAGACCGCTTTATGTTTCTTCATGGCGTCTCTAACTTCCTGCGAGCGAATGCCTTTGCCTATCATGCCCTTTAAACCGGCATCGATAAGTCGTGGAGTATAAGCGTCCATGCGTTTGCTGGTGGTCGGCCCGGCGGATCCTATGACGCGGCCGGGCGGGGCAGGAGTCGGCCCCATGTAATAAATCGTCTGGCCTTTAATATCGAAAGGTAAAGGCTCTCCTCTGTCCAGTTGCTCTATCATCCTTTTGTGCGCCGCGTCACGCGCCACGTAAAGCGTCCCGGTAAGCAATAGATTGTCTCCGGCCTTCAGCCCGGCGATGGTTTTATCCGTTAAAGGAAGGGTAATTTTCTTTTTCATGCCTTTTTAGCCCTTGTCATGCTGGAGTGAAGCGAAGCATCTCAGGGTGGGGAGGAATTTGATATTTGTTATTTGTCACTTAATAGTTCCTTGTCACTTGACCGCTTGCTACTTGTTACTTAAAATCTAAATTACTATTTCCCTGTGCCTTGCGGAATGGCATTGCAAATTTACCGCCACGGGCAGGGCGGTCAGGTGGGAAGGGAACGTTTCCATGTGGACGGCCAAAGCGGTTATCCGTCCCCCATAGCCCATCGGGCCGATACCCAGTTTATTTACGGCTTCCAGGATTTCCTTTTCCAGACCGGCGTTTTCTTTGTCCCGGCTTGGGTCCCCCACTTTTCTGATGAGCGCATGTTTGGCCATCATCATGGATTTTTCCGCCGTTCCGCCGATACCTACTCCAACAATGATAGGAGGGCAGGGGTTGCTCCAGGCTTCCTCAACCGCTTTAACAACAAAATCGATGACGCCCCTGTGCCCGGCCGCCGGTAAAAGCATCCCGAGCTTTGCCATGTTTTCCGCCCCGCCGCCCTTTGGCAGCACCGTGATTTTAACTTTATCGCCGGGGACGATTTCCGTGTGGATAACGGCGGGTGTATTATCCCCCGTATTGGTACGGGAGGAAAAAGGGTGGTTGACGATGGACTTGCGCAGGTAGCCTTCTTTACAGGCGCGCCGGATTCCTTCATTCACGGCATCATCGAGTTCGCCTTCGGTAATGTGGACTTCCCGGCCGATTTCCAGAAAGACAACCGCGGTGCCGCAGTCCTGGCAAAGGGGGATTCCATCTTCGGAAGCGATACGGGCGTTTTCTAAAATAGCGTCCAGCACATCTTGCCCGGCCGGCGATTCTTCTTCCCGGCGGGCTTTTTTTAAAGCGGTTAGAACGTCATCGCCGAGTTGATAGTTAGCCTCTCGATAGAGTTTCGCGACGGCTTCCGTAATCTCATTTGCCGTTACCGGACGCATTGTTTTTTTCGCCCTCCGCCAGCATCTTACGCAGCTCGATAATCATTTCCGGGGCATCTATTTTCACCGGGCACCTTTGCCGGCAGCGCCCGCAGGTGAGGCAGGTATAAGCTAAAGAAGCCGCTTTTTCCGGGTCGTTATCCACTATCGCTGCCCAGACCGCGCCGTTGCTCGTGAAATATTTATCGCCGAAGTACCCGGCCGTTACTGCGAAGACGGGGCATTCATATAAACAGCCGCCGCAGCGGAGGCAGTAAAGCGCCTGCCGGAGTTTGGCGTATTTTGCCAGGCGTGTGCGCCCGCCGTCGAGGAAAATAACGTGCATTTCTTTGGGGCCGTGGGCGCCGTAAGTCGTCACTTTTTCGATGTCGCCGGTCTTGCTCGGGCCGGATATCAGGCTGACATAGGAAGGCACGGTATAGTTGGCATAGCGCCAGGTAACTTCACTGACTTTATAAGCATCCATAAGCGTCGGCACCAGTTTTTCCATACCTATTAGTGCGATATGGACCGGCGGCGCGCTGGTGGAAAGGCGGATATTGCCTTCGTTTTCGATAATAAAGAGCGTGCCGGTCTCGGCGGCCACGACATTGGCGCCGCTGATGCCGATGTCCGCTCTGAAAAATTTGTCTCTTAAATAAGTGCGGGCCGCCGCTACCATATCGGCTATTTCCGCGTCCTCGGCGATTTCCTGCCCCATGATTTTTGTGAAAAGGCGGGCGACATCCTCCCGGGGGACATGGATGGCCGGGGAAAGAATGTGCATCGGCTTTTCCCCGCGCATCTGCACGATAAACTCGCCGAGGTCGGTCTCGTAGACTTCGTTGCCTTGTTTTTCGAGGTGTTCGCGGAGTCCGATTTCCTCGCCGGTCATGGATTTGCCTTTGACGACGAGCTTTTTTGTGCCGACCAGGCCGGAGATAATGTCCAGGGCTTCCTGTGACGTTTTTGCGATATAACCTTTGCCTTTGTTCTCCTCGATAGCCGTGATGGCCTGGCGTGTCAGCTTTTCCATGTCGGGGATGGCTTTTTCTTTGATAGCCCGGACTTCATCCGCCAGCGCAACGGTATGCGGGAATTTCTCCAGCGCATTCTTTACGTTGCCGCGGAAGCTTTTTACGGCGCGGGAAAGCGCCAGCCGCAGCCGTTCGTTGTGCGCCGCGTCCATAATTTCTTTTTTGTATTCTTTAAATTCCGATGATTTTTTCATAAACCCATCGCTGTTGCTACAACCTGCGCCAGGTCGAGCACCTGCACGCCTTCAATTTTCAGTTCTTTTAAACCGTCCTTAAGCTGCATGATACAGCCGGGGCAATGCGTCACGATGATGTCCGGTTTTGTTTCCATAAGTTCGGTTACGCGGTTGACCGCCAGCACACCACTTAGTTCCGGGAAAACCGTTTCAAAGCCGCCGCCGCCGCCGCAGCAGGTGGAAAACAGGCCTTTGGTCCAGTCCGTTTCTACCAGTTCGATATTTTCTATCGCCTTCAGGATGCGGCGGGGTTCTTCCACCAGGTTCAAATACCGTACCAGCTGGCAGGGGTCATGATAAGTTACCCGTACTTTATCAGGGTATTTCATCTTGAATAAAGAAATTTTCCCGGCCACGATTTCTATAAAATGATTCACTTCAACATCATAATTATCGATGTATTGCGGGAAAAGCTTTTTAAGGGCGTGCGTGCAATAGGGTACGATGCCGATGACCTGCTTGACCCCGGCGGCTTTCAGTTTTGCGTAAGCCTGGCGGGCGTTAGAGGCAAACTTTTCCTGGAACCCGGCGTGGTTGAGCGGCGCGCCGCAGCATGGTTCGTTTTCCGCCAGGTAGCCGGGTTGTAATCCCAATTTCCTCAATACTTTTATCGCGGCTTCTAGCGGTTTTACCTCGGCGTCTCCGCCCCGGGCGAGAACGTTGCTGTACATGCCCGGGAGGTTAAGGCCGAGTTTCTTCTGAAAGCGGGCAAAACGCATTGGCAGCTCCGAGCCGATAACGCTTTTATCCGTTGCCCGCGCCATGGACATCAATACTTCCAGCTGGGCGGAATACTGGTAACCGCAGCCGGCAAAAAAGACCGTCCCGGCGGCCTTTGGTAGGGCGAGTTTTTGCGCCCAGCGGGCGCCCTGCTCCTTGGTAACACCGAGGATATTCTGGCGCGTAAGGATATTCTCCGCCAGGTAGGTAAGGCCGGGGGGAACTAAGTCATTTTCCATGCAATACTATGATACAGCAATTCACAACGAAGGGTAAAGGGGCGTTGTTTTATATAAAATATGCGTTTATGGGTCATGAAGTGTGATCGTTAACAAGTAAGGTGCATCGTCCTCCCGGTCAAGAGCTTGCCCTGAGCGAAGCTGAAGGAGAGGAGCCGAGGGAGATTTTAATATCCGCTTAAACAGAAAGCGGCCGGATTTTTTGTTTTCTTTCCGGCCGCTTTATCTGTGAATTGAAATTATAACTTACTTGCAGATGCCCATCGGGCAAACGGTTTTACCATATTTGGAGTTAAGGACAACGGCGGCGCCGCCGTAGACCGCAGACAGGCCGGTAATTAAACCAAGATATCCGGCAATCTTGGGGGACCAACCCCAGAAAAAGTGTCCGGCCAATAGGAAGAAAAGAATCGTTAGAGAAACGAAAACAATTATATGAACGTAGGTCATCTTGAAAGTACCGATGGCCATGAGCAGAGTGAAAACTCCCCACATCACCATAACCCAGCCAAGGCCAGCATCATCCAGCTTGACCAGACCCGACCACGAGAAAACAAAAGCCATAGCAAGTGAGATCCAAAACACACCGTAAGACAGGAAAGCCGTCAGGCCGAAAGTATCGCCGCGTTTTCCATCGATGATGCCGGCGATTACCTGGGCCAAGCCTCCCCAGAAAATCCCGAAAACGAGGGGCAGGGTAGCATCAATTAAACCCAGGTTAAACAACTGGAGCAGGAGCGTGGTAAACCCGAAGGCGAATAGTCCCAGCGCGCCGGGATTTCCCCATAACGGTTCGGATTTGGATGTTTCTGTTGTCACCAATTACCTCCAAAAAATAAATTTAATATAAGTATAGCAAAAGGCCGGAGCAGATTACCACCCCGGCCTCTTTCCCCCGATTATTTATCGGTTATTTCTTTTTACCGGCTACCAGGACCTGTACTACGGAAGGATCGGCGAGTGTCGAGGTATCGCCCAGGTTGTCCGTGTTGCCGGCGGCGATTTTTACTAGGATGCGGCGCATGATTTTGCCGCTGCGGGTCTTGGGTAAGCTGTCTGCGAATTGGATGACATCCGGTGTCGCGATAGGGCCGATGACCTTGCGTACGTGGGTTTTCAGCTCGGCTTCCAGTTCAGGACTGGCTTTTTCACCGGTCTTCAGGGTGACATAGGCGTAAATGCCTTCGCCTTTGAGTGAGTGCGGCATCGGGACCACGGCGGCTTCCGCTACTTTAGGATGGGAGACAAGGCTGCTTTCCACTTCGGCCGTGCCGATGCGGTGGCCGGAGACTTTTATAACGTCGTCGATACGGCCCATCAGCCAGTAATAGCCGTCCTTATCGCGGCGGGCGCCGTCACCGGTGCAATAATAGCCCGGGAATTTGCTGAAATAGGTTTCCTTGAACCTGGCTGGCATCGCCCCAGATGGTGCGCATCATGCCGGGCCAGGGTTTCTTGATGCAGAGCCAGCCGCCTTCATTCGCGCCGACTTCTTTGCCGTCCTCGGCGAGGATGATCGGCTCAACGCCGGGGAAAGGCAGAGTGGCAGAGCCGGGTTTGATGGGCATGGCGCCGGGGAACGGGCTGATTAAGATACCGCCGGTTTCCGTCTGCCACCAGGTATCCACGATCGGGCACTTTTCTTTACCGATAACGCGGTAGTACCACATCCATGCTTCGGGGTTGATGGGTTCACCGACGGAACCGAGCAGGCGGAGGCTGGAAAGGTCGCGTTTGTTGACCAGTTCTTCGCCTTCTCTCATCAGGGAGCGGATGACCGTAGGCGCGGTATAGAAAACGTTGACCTTGAATTTCTCAACGATTTGCCAGAACCGGTCGGAGGCGGGGTAGGTGGGCACGCTTTCGTACATCAGGCTGGTAGCGCCGGCCGCCAGCGGGCCGTAAACGATGTAGCTGTGGCCGGTAATCCAGCCGACATCTGCGGTGCACATAAAGACATCTTCATCTTTGATATCGAAAATCCATTTCATGCTCAACATGGCGTGCAGAAGATAACCGGCCTGGGTGTGCAGAACACCCTTGGGTTTGCCGGTGCTGCCGCTGGTGTAAAGAACGAATAGCGGTTCATCGGCCTCCATCTGTTCCGGTTCGCATTTGCCGGTGATATCCGGGGCAGCCATCAGCTCGTGCCACCAGAATTCTTTGCCGGCCTGCATTTTGACTTCGATGCCGAGTCTCTTGACGCAGATGACATTTTTGATCGTGGGGCAAACGGCGACGGCCGTATCAGCGCCGTCTTTGCTCTTAATCTGCTTGCCGCTGCGCCAGTAACCGTCAGCGGTAATGAGCAGTGGAAGATTTGCAGTCCTGGATTCTGTCGCGCAGAGCCTCGGCGCTGAAACCGCCGAAAACTACGCTGTGGATAGCGCCGATACGGGCGCAGGCAAGCATGGCGATCGCCAGTTCCGGAATCATCGGCAGGTAGATAGAAACTGTATCGCCCTTCTTAATGCCCATTTTCTTCAGGACATTGGCGAATTTGCATACTTCATAATGTAGCTGTTGATAAGTGAAAGTCCTGACATCATTTTCCGGTTCGCCCTGCCAGATGAGGGCTGCCTTGTTCTTGCGGGCGGTCTTGAGATGGCGGTCGAGGCAGTTATAGGCGACGTTTATTTTGCCGCCGATAAAGTGCCTTACTTCGGGTTTATCTTTGAAATCAGTAGTTTCATATTTGTCCCATTTCTTGAACCAATCGAGCTGTTCCGCCATGTTTCCCCCAGAACTTATCCGGGTTCTTTACAGAATCATTGTAGAGCGCCTTGTATTCGTCCATGCTTTTGACGTCGGCGTTCTTCGAAAATTCCTTAGGCGGAGGGAATACCCGGTTCTCTTCCATCATCGAGGAGATAGCCTGGTCGGAAATCTGCCCAAGGATTTCCTCCTTCGGCTTGTTTGTTTCCTTTTCTTTGCTCACTTTGTATCTAACTCCTTTTCTCTTATCTCTCTTTGTTAAATATTATCCGATTATGTTTATTTATAATAGAGTTCCAGCCGATATTAAACAGGGCATCCTGTCAATCTACCACCTCTCTTTAATCAACCAGTGCAAAAGCCGCTTGGCATGGTCTTTGTCCATGTTGCTGACCCATGCTTCGATTTTTGCCATATTTCCATTTACGAGGGCTTCCATTTCATCGCGGGAAAGCGTGTAATAGTCCTGGGGATTACCGGAAGATAAGGTTATATCGTTTCCTGATAGTTCACTACCTTCGGAGGCTTTGGCCAGAGCAGCCAGTATGGCCTTCCGTTTTTCCTGTTTTTCTTCGTTGGTGAGTTTCTGGATTTCTCTTCTGCGCGTCACACCTGATACGTAACCTTTTACTTTTCAAGCTTATTATAATACTAACATACAAAAAATTGGACTAAAAACGCCCGGCGGTATTAGATTAGGTGGCTGGAAGTCTTATATGTTCTTGTCCCG
This sequence comes from uncultured Chloroflexia bacterium, assembly GCA_963796365.1. Lineage (GTDB taxonomy): Bacteria > Chloroflexota > Dehalococcoidia > Dehalococcoidales > RBG-16-60-22 > RBG-13-51-18. Next base: position 544,047 of record CAWCLJ010000004.1, on the reverse strand, counting down.
AAGTATTATATCTTGAGTTCTAGTCATCAAAATTGCGCTTTTACCGTGAACGTTTTACAATAATATAGATATAAGCAGTACTTATTCAGGTCTACAGGAGCGTTATGAAGACCAGGATATTAATCGCCGACGACCATGCCATGCTGCGGGAAGGCATGCGCAATCTCCTTGAGCAGGAAAGGGACTTCGAGCTGGTAGGGGAGGCCACGGACGGGGAAGAAGCCGTCAAAATGGCCCGGGAACTTAAACCGGATATTATTATCATGGATATCGTGATGCCCAAATTGAACGGCGTAGAAGCCACCAAGCAGATAAAGCAAATCATCCCCTCCACTGCCTTACTGATATTAACCGCCTATAGCGATATCCGTTATATTATCGGCCTGCTGGAAGCGGGCGCCTGCGGCTACCTGCTTAAGAACTCCCCCGGTAAAGATGTCGTTAAAGCCATTCGCGCCGTGCGCTCCGGCGAGTCCGTGCTCGACCCTGAAGTAACGCGGAAGCTGGTGCAGCGGCTCGCCAACATGTCCAGGAACCAGGACGAACGCGAGACCGGCGGGCAACTTACCTCCCGGGAAATGGAGATTCTCAAGTGGGCGTCCCGCGGCTTGAGCAATAAGGAAATGTCGGAGAAGCTGTTCATCAGCCTGCGGACTGTTAAAGCTCACATGACCAATATCTTTAACAAGCTGGGCTGCAGCAGCCGTACCGATGCTATTATTAAAGGGCTTAAACAGGGCTATATCGACCTCGACGACATACAATAAAAAGTCAAAACCACAACTCAAAGATAAAAAATAAATCTCCCTACTTTCCAAGGAGGGATGAAGATAACAGTAAAGCCAGTGATAAGAATGACTTAACCAATCATTCTCGCCCTTTAAAAAAGAAACTGCCATGAGCGGAGCTGAAGGGGAGAGTGAGAGAGGGATTTAATCTGTGGCTTTAAGTTTTAAGTTCTAAGCTTTAAGTTAATTTTAATGGACTTATCCGAACAGAAATACCGCCATCTTTTTGAAGCCGCCTCGGATGCCATCTGGGTGCAGGATGTGGACGGCGTTTTTGTAGACGGCAACCGCGGCTGGCAGAAACTCACTGGCTTTACGGTAGAAGAGATAAAAGGCGTTAATGTATCCAAATACCTGGGTGAAAAAGCCCTGGAGCTGGCAAGAGAAGTCAAGCACAAACTTATTACCGGGCAGTCTTTCGACCAGCCGTACGAACAGCAGGTCTATACCAAGGGCGGTACCGTTAAAACGGTGATGATGTCTACCAATGCCTTAATGTCCGAAGGTAAAATAACCGGCTTCGAGCATATCGCCAGGGACGTCACCCAGGAAAGGCAGCAGCAGGCAAACGTACGCGCTTATATCCAGCAGATAACCCGAGCCCAGGAAGAAGAGCGGAAACGCATTGCCCGGGACCTGCATGACGATGTATCCCCGGATATTATCATCCTGATTCAAAAGCTGGACAATATTACTTCCGCGCCAAAGCCGAAAATAACGGAAGTGCGTGCCGGTTTGAATGATGTCCGCGAACAGGCGGTCAAAGCCCTCGAAGGGCTGCGCGCCACGGCCCAGGGGTTAAGGCCGCGCATCATCGACGACCTGGGGCTGGTGGCCGCCCTGGAATGGATTGCCGAAGAATTGGAAAGAGACCAGAAGGTCCATATCTCCGTGCATACGAAAGGCATGGACAGGAAATTATCTTCGGAGACCCAGATACTTCTGTTTAGAATCGCTCAGGAAGCCCTGAATAATATCAGGAAGCATGCCCATGCTGCCAATGTCTCTATCAAGCTGGAGGAAGGGGAGGATGAGGTGGTGATGACCGTTACCGATGACGGTCAGGGGTTCAAGGCCCCGGATAAAATCGAGGGAATGGTAAGCGCCGGAAGGTTGGGGTTGATGGGTATGCATGAACGGGCGCGCCTTTTGAACGGTACCCTCCGCATCAGGTCTTCGCCGGGGAAAGGCACGGAAGTTACGGTACGTTTGCCCTGGCCGGCAGTGAATTAAATTTCAGCCTCGTTTTGTTTTGTAAAAAAGGCCTTTGAGATTTTCTCTTATTTTCTTGAAGCTAAGGGTTAAAACTTTGCTTTGATTTGTCCTATTATTTTTCAAAGTATTTTCATATTGTGTTATGGTAAATAGATTCATTTGTTTTGTAATTATTTCAAACAATAATTATTTTTAGATACGATTTGTTTTGTAACTTTTTTATTAGCCCTAACCTTATATAACCATCCCGACGAAAATCGGGATCCAGTGATTCCAACAGTGAAGTATTTATCCTTTGAATGACACAACCTTGTTAATAACCGGATACCGGCTTCCGCTGGTATGGTTTTAAAGAGAGGATTTAATTATACAACCTGCCAAAGATGAGCTGTCAATAGAATTTTGTCACATTTTGAAGCTGGGTTGAGCCTGGAAAAATTATTTACTAAACCGTTATGTTATAATGGTGCAAAGCTTTAAGCGAGGCAGCCATGAGAACGCGTTTCTGGTCCCGGCTGGATGAGCTGATTAAATCTCAAAAAATCGTTATCGATAGGCCGAAAAATTCCCATCATCCCCGGTGGCCGGAGATAGTTTTTCCCCTGGACTATGGTTATCTTGAGGGGACCTCTTCCATGGACGGCGGTGGCATCGACCTCTGGGTAGGCTCGGCGCCGCACCGCGACCTTACCGCCATCGTGGTCGCGCTGGACATCAAGAAAAAAGACTCGGAAATCAAGCTCATCATCGGCTGCACGGATGAAGAGACAGGGATTATCGAGCGATTCCATAATAAATATTATCAATCCGGTATTCTTATACGGCGCCCGGCTAAATAATTTGAACGCCCGCCCCTGAAACGCTAACATAATAATAGATGTACCGTTAAGGGAGCCTGTCAGATGAACAAAGACCATATCGAAGCCCTCCGCCGTATCGTTGGGAACACTAACGCACTCGATTCCATCGAGCAGTTGACTGCCTATTCTTATGACGGCACCAATACATGGTCGCACTTGCCGGATATTGTCGTTTTTCCCCTGAATGCGGCACAGGTATCGCAGGTACTTAAATACGCCAACGAGCATGAAATACCGGTCACGCCGCGCGGCGGCGGCACCAATGTTTCCGGCGGCTCCATACCCATCCACGGCGGCATCGTTCTCTGCATGACGAAGATAAACCGTATCATCGAGATTAACAAAACCAATCTCAACGCCACCGTTGAACCCGGAGTCGTTTTACAGGACTTCCAGGCGGCTTTAGCGAAAGAAGGGCTTTTCTTTCCCCCCGACCCGCAGAGCTATGCCGGTTGTACGATGGGTGGTGTCGTTGCGGAAAATTCCGGCGGGCCTTCCTGCCTGAAATACGGTGTCGCCAAGCAATATGTGCTCGGTCTTGAAGTAGCGCTGGCGGACGGGACGTTAGTAAAGCTGGGCGGCCTGACCCCCAAAAACCGCACCGGGTATGAGCTAATGATGCTTTTTACCGGGTCGGAGGGGACGCTGGGTGTAATCACGAAGATTGGCCTGCGCCTGATGCCGGCCCCTAAAGCTAACAAGACGGTACTCGCTGTCTTTAACGATGCGGAGGTGGCGGGTGAGACGGTCACAGCGATTATCGCCAGCAGCGTTTTACCTTCCAAAGTCGAATTTATGGATAACTGGACCTTCGAAAAATTCCGCGGCGTCATCCCGGATGAAATCCTGAATACTTCGCAGGTTATCCTGCTAATACAGGTGGACGGCTTACCGCAAACGGTGGAGGCGGAGGCGCAGCAGGTGGCGGAGCTTTGCCGCAAGACTGCCCGCCAGGTACGCGTGGCTGCCGATGCCGCAGAGGCAGATAAATACTGGGCGGCGCGGAGGGCCCATTTCTCCGATATTTCCAGCCGCGCTCATACCATCGTCAACGAGGACATCTGCATTCCGCGCGATAAAATAGCCGAGTTTATCCGGCTGGGGAGGGAAAGCGCGAAAAAATTTGATGTGCCTATCAGCTTTGCCGGGCATGTCGGCGACGGCAACTTCCACCCGGCGGTGCTGACCGACAACCGCAATAAAGAGCATTACGAGCGCGCTTTAAAGTGTGTGGATGAAATCATCGAAATTGCCTTAAATCTCGGCGGCGTTCTTTCCGGCGAGCACGGCATTGGGCTGGAAAAGCAGCGTTTCCTGAAAAAAGCTATGGACCCCGCGGCGATAGACATGATGAGAAAGATTAAAGCCCTCATCGACCCCCGGAACACGCTTAATCCCGGGAAAATATGGGAAGAGTAGGCATGAAAATAACTTTTAGTTATATTTGTCATTCTGACGAAGGTCAGAATCCAGCATGAAATATTATTATGTTTATATTTTAGCTAGTAAAAGGCGGGGAACATTATATATCGGTGTCACAAATGACCTTATACTAAGAATTCATGAACATAAAAATGGACAAATAAAAGGTTTTACGAAAAAATATAGCGTTGACAATTTGGTTTATTATCAGCAATGTGAAGATGTAGAGTCGGTCATTAAAAGAGAAAAACAGCTAAAAGCATGGCATCGGGAGTGGAAAATAAGATTGATTGAAGAAACAAATCCTGCCTGGAATGACATTTTTATATGAAGAAAAATCATGTAAAATACCCTCAAATAGAAAAATTTAAAGCTGACCTGGACAAGTGCACCCGTTGCGGCTTTTGCATGTCCGCCTGCCCCGTTTACCGCGAGGAGAAGGTGGAATCTTCCGTAGCGCGCGGGAAAATCGTGCTGGTGCGCAATCTCCTCTCCGGTGACCTTAAAGAAACCAAAGAAATGGAAAAGATGCTCAACCGCTGTACTTTATGCATGACCTGCGCCCAGAATTGCCCCGCCGGCACCAATGTTCCCTCGGTGATTACGGCGGCCAGGGCGGACAAAGTTCAACTGCGCGGCATACCTTTCCCTTACAGCTTTATCTACCGCTATCTTTTACCGCGGCGCCGGCTCTTCGGATATACCATCCGCTTTGCATCCTGGTTCCAGGGTATTTTCCTGCCAAAGACAAACGGCACGACACGCCATCTCGCTTTTTTCCTCTCCGCCCTCGGTAAAGGGCGGCAAATACCCAATATCGCTCCAAAATTCCTGCGCCAGTCTATCCCGGTGGTAAATAAGCCCCCGGCCGGCGTAGCGGTAAAACTGACGGTGGGGTATTTTACCGGTTGCATGACGGACTTCGTTTTCCCGGAAACGGGCATTAAGATAGTGAATTTCCTGAACAAAAACGGGGTGGAGGTCATCGTTCCAAGAGGGCAGGGGTGCTGCGGGGCGCCGGTCTTTCTAGGAGCGGGGGATTTTGATACCGGCCGCAAAATGGCTGACTGTAACGTGGCGGCTTTTAAAGACCTCGATTATATCATTACCGATTGCGCCACCTGCGCTTCCGCCATGAAAGACTATGAAAAATTCCTGGCGGACAATGACGGGCGGAAGCAGGCGTATGCGCAATTTGCCGGTAAAATAAAAGATATTACGGAATTCCTGGTGGATGTTCTAAAGCTGCCGGCATCGGCCTATCATGCTGCGCCTGAATTCAGGGGCAAGACGGTCACTTTCCATGAGCCCTGTCACCTGGGCCGCTATCTGGGTGTAAAAGAACCGCCGCGTTATATTCTTAAATCTATCCCGGAAATCAAATATGTTGAAATGCCTGACGCCGACCGCTGCTGCGGGATGGCCGGGAGTTTCAGCCTTTATTTCTATGACTTGTCTAAAAAAATCGCCGATAAAAAAGCCGAATGTATTGCCGTTACCGGCGCGGACATCGTCGTCACGGATTGCCCGGGCTGTCAGATACAACTCCTAGATACGCTCACTCGCCTCAAAATGCCGCAGCAGGTCCGCCATATCATGGACCTTCTTGAATAATTATCTTTTTGTCCAAAATTATCACCTTTTATACGCGGTCAATCGCTTAAACTGTGACTTTTTTGTGATGTCACATGGCACTATCTGGAATCATCCTTGCCACTTGACAACTTTTACAAGCTAAATATACACTATGGGGACATATAGCCGAACGTGACCCCAGTCCATCTGACAATTTCCTTAATTTGAAAAAGGAATTCAGTATGGCTTAAAAAACGCCGGGATCGTTTTGGCGTGGCTGATGCCGCGCTACTGACCGGCGTTTATTTTTTATACGGAAGTAAAACAGACCGCCAGTCTATTTCACGGCCAGGGGATAATTTTGGACGAACAAAAGCCGACATATCAAGAGTTACAGGAAAAGCTTGCTAGGGCAGAGCAGGTTATCTCTGCATTACGCCATGACGGGTATGACCGGATGCAGGGCGGAAACGGCCAGGAAGGTCTAAACGGAAATCAGGACCCGTTTTTTGGGGCGTTTCATTCCTCTCCCAGTTTAAATGCCATATTTTCGCTGAACAACCTGCAAATAATCGAAGTGAACCAAGCGATGTGTCTGGCTTCCGGATACACCCGTGAAGAAATGTTAAACAAAACCGCGATGGATGCGGATTTCTGGTATGACCCCGTACAGAAATACACGCTCCTGAAAGAATTAATCGAAAAAGGGATACTTTCAAATCAAGAAATAAGACTTAGAGCAAAAAATGGAGAAATCCGTCTTTTCAATGCGGATATAACCATCCTGACCTTGAAAAAAATGCCGTATATTTATGTTTCGATGGTGGATATTACCGAGCAGAAAAAAGCAGAAGAAGCTTTAATAGCGAGCGAGGAACGGTTCCGCGCTTCTCTCGATAATATGATGGAAGGCTGCCAGATAATCGATCGCGATTGGCGTTATATTTACATCAACGATGCATCTGCGCGCCAGGGCCATTACCACAAGGAAGATTTCCTGGGACACACGCTGATGGAGACAGTTCCCGATTTGGAAAAATCAGAAGTATATCCCGTTTTAAAAAAAAGTATGGAACAGCGGGCTTCTGCACGTATCGAATTTGAGTGTGTTTTAATTGACGGAGACCGCTGCTGGTTTGATTTGAGTGTTCAACCTGTACCGGAGGGAATATTTGTCTTTTCGCTGGATATTACGGAACGTAGGAAGATGGAAAATGGCCTTCGCTTTCACGCCAGCCTGGTGGAAAGCGTGTCCGATGCCATTATTTCCAGCGATGCGGATTACAAAATATTAAGCTGGAATAAGGCCGCCGAGGAAATGTACGGCTGGCGCGCTGAAGAAGTTATCGGCCGGCCGGTAATGGATATTACAAAGTCGGTCCTTGTAAGTGAAACGCCGGAAAAAATCCGGGAGGCGCTGGACAGGGATAACCACTGGCGGGGTGAAGCTGTCCATGAACGGAAAAACGGCGATAAAATCAATGTGATGATATCGGTTTCCCTGATGAGGGATAACAACGGCAAGGAAATTGGAGCGGTCACCACTTTTAAGGATATTACGGAACGCCATAAAGCAGAGACGGCGATACATCAAAGCGAAGAGCGTTTCCGCCGTATCTTCCAGGCCGGGCCGCTGGGAATTGGTCTATCCGATCTGGATTATAAATTTATCATGGTGAATTCGCGTTTCTGTCGATTATATGGATATTCCGAAAACGAATTGGTCGGCAGGACTTTCAGGGATATCTCTTTTCCGGAAGATGTCAGCAAAGATACTCCCAACCTGCAAAAACTGGTGTCAGGCGAGTTCACTTATTACAACACGGAAAAAAGATATAAAAAGAAGAACGGCGGGGTGTTCTGGGGCAGCCTTACTGTAACCTTGATACGGGATAATGATGGCAAACCTCAGGGATTCCTGGCGATGGTCGAGGATATTACACCGCGTAAACAATCTGAAGAACGTATCAATCACCTTAATCTGGCCCTGCGTTCGATACGTAACGTGGATCAGTTGATCACGCGTGAAAAAGACCGCGACCGGCTTATCCAGGGCATTTGTGACAGCCTTGTGTCCAGCGGCAGTTTTGAAAATGCCTGGATAGTTCTGACCGATGAGGCCTGCCGGCCGGTGAACTGGGCGCAATCAAAAAACAGCAATTTCCCCAGAATTGACCTGCTTAAATTAAAAGAGTTGCCCTCATGCGCCCAAAAAGCCTTGAAACAAAACAAGGTCATTGTGATTGAAGACCCTTATAAACAATGCCAGGGATGTCCCATCATCGGGGAAAAGCGAGAGGTAGGCAGCATTACGGTCAAGCTGGAAAGTGAAGGAGAAATATACGGGGTTCTCTGCGCCTCGATGCCCCGGCGGCTCTTATTCGGTGAGGACGAGAAATCGCTTTTAGATGAAGTAGCTGATGATATCGCCTTTGCCCTGCGGGATATCAGCCTGGGGGCAGCTAAAGAATTATTACAGCAGGAGCAGCAGCGCGCCGCCAAGCTGGAATCTATCGGCACGCTGGCCGGCGGCATCGCCCACGATTTTAATAATCTCCTGACGGGGATAATTGGTAATATCGGCCTGGCTAAATCTTTCCTGCCGCCTGACGGCAGTGTCTACGAGGTACTCGATGAAGCGGAAAAAGCGGCCGCCCGTTCGCGCAACTTGACGCAGCAGCTTTTGACCTTCGCCCGCGGCGGCGCGCCGATCAAGAAAATAATCAACGCCGTCAATATTATCAAAGATTCGGCTGCCTTCGCTCTACGCGGCTCTAAAGTAAAATTGGAATTATCTTTACCGGATGACCTCTGGTTAATCGAAGCGGATGAAGGCCAGATCGGCCAGGTCATCCATAACCTGGTAATCAACGCCGATGAAGCCATGCCTGGCGGCGGCACGCTGCATATCACGGCCGGGAACCTGAAATTATCCAAAGCGGGAAGGCTGCCTTTACCGGCCGGCAATTATATCGAGATAGATGTAAAGGATACCGGGACCGGCATCTCGCCGGAACACCTGCAGAAAATCTTCGAGCCGTATTTTACCACCAGGCACCAGGGCAGCGGCTTGGGTTTAACCAGCGCTTATTCTATAATAAAGAGTCATAGTGGCGCCCTCCTGGCGGAATCGACTCTTGACCAGGGCTCCACCTTTCGTATCTATTTACCGGCATCGAAAAAGACGGCGAAAGGAGAGAAAAAAGTGGCTGCTAAACAATCTACCCAGGCCGGCGGCAAAGTACTGGTGATGGATGATGATGAAGTAATCAGGAAAATGCTGAAAAATATGCTGAACCTGGCGGGTTTTGAAGTTGAAGTCACGGCTGACGGCGCTGAAGCCCTGGAAAAATACAAGCAGTCTCTGGCGGCCAATAATCCTTTCAGCGCCGTTATCATGGACCTGACCGTCCCCGGCGGGATGGGCGGCAAAGAAGCCATTAAAGCGTTGCTGGAAATCGACCCGAAAGCGGCGGCCATCGTTTCCAGCGGTTACGCTACTGACCCCATTATGTCTGAATATAAAAAGTACGGTTTCAGCGCGGTAATTGCCAAACCTTACAGCATCAAGCAACTGCAGGAGACAATAACCGGCCTGATATCGAAGAAAAAAAAGTAATTACTCCGGCTCAAAAAGGCCAGCCGATATATTTAATTGCAAATATTGCATGTACCATCACGGACCCCCAGAAAATCCACCAGATATGGCAGTGCCACTTGAAATAACTCTGGTACCACTTATATTTCATCAATCTCCTGCCGATACCCGAACCGGGCAGGCAGCGGCAGGAGAAAAATATCAGCAGCCCCGTTACGACGTTGACGATTCCGAGTATAAAAAGGACCCTCAGAGCTACTATCGTACTTATCATAATCGGATTATATTAAGTTATTGAACGATAATCGTCGCGGTCATGGTCGGGTGTATCGAGCAGTGATAGTTGTAGGTGCCTGCCCGGGTAAAAGTAAAGCTGTAAGTACTGCCCGGCGTTATGGACTGGCTATCGAAAGCGCCGGTATCTGAAGTCACGGTATGTGTTGTGCTGTCATTGTTCGTCCAGGTTACCGTGGTCCCTACCGGTACCGTTATATTTGCCGAAAAAATGCAAATCCTTGTATTGATACCGCCACGGGTTTGAAATCCGGTCCGTTCGTTTGGCCCGGCGGCGGACTTGTCTGGGCAACCCCTGGCGCCGTGATTCTCGCCGTCGTGCTTGAAGATCCGCAGGAAGCAACCCCTGCCATACCCGCGGCCGTTAAAAGCAGCACTGCCGCTAGGAGAAGCATTTTCTTCATACCCGACCCTCCCAGCAACTACCGGTTAAGCCGTGACCAGTTCCTTCATCCGGCTTTCCACTGCTTTCCAGTTGATATTTTTAAAGAAAGCTGTAATGTAATCGGCCTTTTTGATCCCGTAGTCCACCATATAAGCGTGTTCGAAGACATCCATGATGAGTAAGGGGCGGCCGCCGGCCAGGTGCCCGGTATCATGTTCGTTAATCCAGGCGTTCCCGAGATTGCCGGATAACTCATCCAGGTAAAGGATTACCCAGCCGATGCCCCGCATCGCGCCGGTCGCTTTAAAATCCTTTTCCCAGGCATCGTAGCTGCCGAACTGCTCGTTGATTTTCTTGGCCAGCGGGCTGGTGGCGTTCATTGCATTTTTGCCGCCGAGGTTTTCGAAGTAATACTCATGGAGGCGCATGCCGTTCCATTCCCACCCGAAGCGCCGCTTGAGTTCCGCGTATTCGGGTGCCGCCGTCTTGCCGTCCCTGGTTAGTTGCATCAGCGTGTCCATGACTTTGTTCGTGTTGGTTACATAGCCCTGGTAGAGCGTGAAGTGATTGTTCAGCAAGGTATTGCTGAAGCCCTCCATGCCGATGAGTTTGCTGAAATCCTTTGCTGTATATGCCATTTTTAGTTCCCCCTATCCCCTTAAATATTTGCTATTTTATTGACGCGAGAAAATCTTTGACCTGATTTTCCCATTCGCGGGTTTCAACATCGATTTTGCTTCCCTTTTTAGTCTCGGCGGCATATATTCTCACGCCGCCGCCGCCTCCTTCGAGGTAAACGGTATCTTCAGCTTGCTCTTTAATTTGCAGGCCGTATCCGTCAGGTCCGAAGAAATTTACCGCACTTTTGATTACCGATTCTGGTTTTTGCTTGGAATCCTTGGTGATACTTAACACGTTTCCTCCTCCTGTTTTTTAAGAAACTATGCCCGCTGCTTTATGTTTTTCAGCGATGGCGTCTGCCAGTTTATCCAGCGCTTCATAATCCGCTTCTTTAGGGTATCCTTTGATAATGACCGGTGGAATAATTTCTACTTTCAGGTTTGGTATCATGCCTGCCAGTGTTTCAACTACTTTCGTGCCCCACCCGTACGACCCGATAATAGAGGCGAATTTAACCTTGGGTTTTATCGCATTCGCCAGGACGGCGGCATAAGCCGCGGCCGGATGAGGCCCGGTCAGCACTGTCGGCGTGCCGATAACGATAGTCGCGGCATCCACCAGTGACATCGCCAGTTTGCCGACATCGCTGTTGGAAAGGTCGAAACGTTTGACGGTAATATTTTTTCTGTCCAGGGCATCTACCAGGTAGTTGACCATGCGGCGGGTGCTGCCGTGCATTGAAACGTAAGGGATGACGACAATATTTCCCGGTTCATCATAAGCCCATGAGTTATAAGCTTTAATGATAAATTCCGGCTTATCATGGATAGGGCCGTGGCTGGGGGCGATGATTTCTATATCATAATCTTTTATTTTTTTCAGGTTATTTTGTATCTGGAGGCGGAAGGGCATCATAATTTCCGCGTAATATCTCTTGGCGGCTTCGGCTTCCTGTCCTTCATCTTTGACGAACAGGTCCGAAGCGGCGATGTGTGACCCGAAGAAATCGCAGGGAAATAGTATTTTATCTTCGCGCAGGTAGGTGAGCATCGTTTCCGGCCAGTGGACCCAGGGCGCGTGGATAAATTCCAGCGTCCGCCCGCCCATCTCGATGGTCTCTTTGTCCGCTACCGTTTTAAATTTGCTGTCCGGCACGAGAAACCGGTCGATAAGCATGGTCTTGCATTTTTCGGTGCATACGGCTTTAGCCTCCGGATATTTAGCCAGTACCTCGCAAATGCTGCCGGCATGGTCCGGTTCGGCATGATTGAAAATTACATAATCGATGGTTTTAATTCCAAGCTGGTCGAGGTTTTCCAGCAGGACATCTTTCATCGGCGGGTTGACCGTATCGATAAGAGCGGTTTTCAGGCTGCCTTTAATTAAGTACGAGTTATAGCTGGTGCCGTCCGGCAGGGGAATCAGAGAATCGAAAAGTCTTCTGTCCCAGTCGATGGCGCCCACGCTGTAGATGTCCTTTTTTAGTTCCCGCGGTCTTTGATTTCCCGGAAGCTTCGCCATCTAGCTTTCTCCTTTTGTCGTTGAACTTATCATGATGTTATAAATACCTTTCCCCTGACGTTACAGCTATAATAATGCTATAGTTTTTATATTCCGTATAGGAGAAAAGTCACAGTCTTGTTAAGGAAAAATTTTAATAATATACTGTAAGTATATACATAATGTCAGGAGGATTGAAATATGGCAAAATCGCTTAAGGGCACGGAGACAGAAAAAAATTTGTTAACCGCTTTTGCCGGTGAGTCCCAGGCAAGGAACCGCTATACGTTTTTTGCCAGCGTGGCTAAAAAAGAAGGCTATGAACAGATAGCTAATATCTTCACCGAGACGGCCGGCAACGAAAAAGAACACGCGCAAATTTTCTTTAATTATCTCCAGGGCGGGGACGTTGAAATAACGGGCAAATACCCGGCCGGCGTTACCGGCACGACCCTGGAAAACCTCGAAGCCGCCGCCAATGGCGAAAAGATGGAATGGAGTTCAATCTATAAAGATATGGAAGCCGCCGCCAGAAAAGAAGGTTTTACGGATATTGCGACTTCCTTTAAAGAAATTTCCGAAGTGGAAGCGTTCCATGAAGCGCGCTACCGCAAGCTGGCGAAGAACGTTGCTTCCGGCGAGGTCTTTAAAAAGAAGGTGGTGGTACGGTGGCACTGCACCAATTGCGGTTATATTCATGAAGGAACGGAACCGCCGAAGGTGTGCCCGGCCTGTAAGCATGCGCAGGCTTATTATGAGGTTTTAGCCGAAAATTACTAGACCGTGGAGCAGGGTTGAGGGATGAGGAAGAAGTGACCGGTCTGGGCGTGGCAATAACTCATCACAATCATCTCACTACCAACTACCAATTACAAATTACAAACTACTCAAGATATGGGTGGGTGTTATGCCCCCTATGTTTATATTAACGTGATGCGTAAGTATTTATTAGTAGCTGCCTTGCTTCCTGACCCTCTCTAGTTTTACAGAGAAATGGCAAAAGAAAGTGCTGAATCAGCAATATCGGGTGTCTCCCTCCTTGCCCCTAAGATATTACCTTTACACCTTTGTTCCTCTTAACCTCTCCCTTGACGGGAGAGGAATGAAAAGGTGAGGGTGAACTAAACCGGGGAGGGAGATAAAGTAGGTGGGGTCGGTATAAAAAACCTTACACATTGGGTTATATCGGTTAATCTATCGTTTAATACGCGGTTGAAGGAAACAGGATAATAATCGCACTGCCCCTTTACCCCGCCCTTTAAAAAAGGTAAAATATAACTGTCAGAACACCCTCACGAAAAAGCGCGAATTCATAGTATTACAGGCGCAGACCTTGGATAAAAAAGTCCTCGATTGGTTATTAACCGGCCCCGCGTGGCTCAAGTATGCCGCAGAACTTCAGCTTTTAAATGCAGAGCCGGATGTTTCTGCGGTGCTGGCGGATAGCTCTATCCGGAAACTCATAACCAGGCTAAAAGGCAATGAAGCCGGAATTCCCGCTATCAAAGCCGGCCGCGTCCATTACACCGAACCCGGTAAAGCCTATTGGGACCTCTTTTTCCTGGCGGACATCGGGCTGAAGACAAAAGACCTGGGGCTGGATGATGAGGCGGAGGAAATATTCCGCTATCAGACCCGCGAAGGCGCCTTCATCATGCCGCCCAATGTTAAGGAAAACTACTACTGCATGTCCGCCATCCTCATTTCCTCCTTGGCTAAAATGGGTTACGGGGACGACCCCCGGATCAAGAAATATATCCAGGCGGCTTTGAGCGAGCAGATGAGAAGCGGCGGCTGGGACTGCTACGGGGAAAGCTATAACGCCGAGGGTTCCTGTCCCATGGACGACCTGAATTTGCTGATGCTGCTCGGGCAGTACGTGCATTACCAGCATGGGCCGGCGCTCTCCGGCGCTATCGATATGCTGCTTTCACACTGGCAGGAAGGCGCCCATCTTTACGGGTTCGGGGTGGGGAAACGCTTCCGCGCCCTCGAATACCCCGCCGTGAAGTACGGCATCCTGCGCGTCTTGGATGTCCTTTCCCTCTATCCTTACGCGGTCAAGAGCCGTTCTTTCCAAAGCATGCTGGATTTCGTCCACGGCAAAGCCGTGCAGGGGCGTTATTCTGCCGAGGTAGATGCCCCGGCCTACGCGGAATTTGATTTTGCCCGCGCCGGGGAGTCCAGCCGCTGGATAACTTTACTGGTCAACCGGGTAGACAAAAGGGTGGAGGAAATAGAGTGAAAATACGAGCGTCAATGCGAGGAGCGAAGCGACGAAGCAATCCGCCTGCGTCATTCCCGCGAAGGTGGGAATCCAACATTGACTTTTATTGTGGAAAGAGATTGCAAAGCGTTTCAGCCTTCAGCCTCGATGGCTAGCAATGACAGGTAATATTGAGTTTGGGCGGGGTGGAAAAAATAGGGAGGTAAATCATGTATCGAGTAGAAGTTTGGGTAAAAGAAGGGTTCGCCGACCCGCGTTCCGAAGGCCTCGGGAAAGACATCCTCGACCTTGGCATTAAGACCGTCAAGCATGCCCGTTTTATTACCGTTTATCTGCTGGAAGGCGCCCTTAAAGATAAAGAACTGCAGACTATCTGCCGCGAGCTTTTGACCGACCCCATTGTCGAAGAATATGCCATCGTGGAAACGCCTGCCCCGGAAGGCGCCCGCCTCGTGGAAGTGGCTTACAACCCTGGCGTCATGGACCCGGTGGAGGAAAGCACGCTCAAAGGCATCCGCGACCTCGGCATCAATACCGTCACTGCCGTCAGGACGACCAAAAAATACTTCCTCTGGGGCAAATTGTCCGATGACACGATAAAATCCATCGCGGATAAGCTGCTGGTAAACAGCGTCGTCCAGCACATCGTGTCCCATAAAGAAGCGGTGGCGCTGCACCCGGCCGGCTATAAATTCAAGCTGCAAATGATAGATATCGCTGCGATGAACGATAAAGAGCTGACGGACTTGAGCAAGAACCGGTTCTGGCTGACGCTGGAAGAAATGAAAATCATCCGGGACTATTTTAAAAAACTCGGCCGCATGCCGACGGATGTCGAGCTGGAAACCATCGCCCAGACATGGTCGGAGCACTGCTGCCACAAGACTTTCAAGTCAAAGATAAAACTCGGCAAGAAGACTATCGACAGCCTGATGAAAAGCACGGTCATGAAGGCCACCCGCGAACTGAATATGCCCTGGTGCCTTTCTGTCTTTAAAGACAACGCCGGCGTTATCGATTTCGATGGCAGGTACGCCGTCAACTTTAAAGTCGAGACCCATAACCACCCCTCGGCCGTGGAGCCTTACGGCGGCGCGGCAACCGGCATCGGCGGCGTTATCCGGGACACCATCGGCACCGGCCTTGGCGCCAAGCCGATAATGAATACCGATGTTTTCTGCTTTGCCCCGCCGGATATGAAGCATGAAGACCTCCCCAAAGGCGTTTTGCACCCCCGCCGTCTCTTCAAAGGCGTCCGCTCCGGTGTGGCGGATTATGGTAACCGCATGGGCATCCCCACCTCCAACGGCTCTATCTTCTTTGACGAACGTTACGTGGGCAACCCGCTGGTCTATTGCGGCACCGTGGGCATTATGCCCGCCAGCATGGCGCAGAAGGGCCGCCAAAAGCCCGGCGACCTGTGCGTGTTAGTGGGAGGTAAGACGGGGCGCGACGGCATCCACGGCGTGACCTTCGCTTCCGGCGAGCTCGATAAAGAATCGGAAACGCTTTCCTCCAACTCGGTGCAAATCGGCAACGCGATTGCCGAAAAGAAAGCGCTGGATGCGATACTGGAGGCCCGGGCTGAAGGGCTTTATGTCCGCTGCCATGATGTCGGCGGGGGCGGCCTTTCCTCGGCGGTGGGTGAAGTAGGGGAGGAGACCGGAGTCCGCGTGGATTTGGAAAAAGTGCCGCTGAAATATACCGGACTTTCCTATATGGAAATCTGGATATCGGAATCCCAGGAGCGTATGTTATTGGCCGTTCCGCCGGAACACATCGACCGCTTCCTGGCGATTTGTGAAAAAGAAGATACCCCCGCGACGGTCAT
This sequence comes from uncultured Chloroflexia bacterium, assembly GCA_963796365.1. Lineage (GTDB taxonomy): Bacteria > Chloroflexota > Dehalococcoidia > Dehalococcoidales > RBG-16-60-22 > RBG-13-51-18. The sequence goes on along the minus strand of CAWCLJ010000004.1, from coordinate 527,731 downwards.
CGGCGAGTTTACTGATGACCGCCGCTTGAAACTTTACTATGAAGGCAATCTTGTCTGCGACCTCGATATGGGGTTCCTGCACGGCGGCCTGCCGCAGCTCCACCGCGTGGCGGTCTGGGAACAGCCGAAATTCCCGGAGCCAAAATTCAAAATGCCGGCTGACTTAACGGAAAGCCTGAAAAAGATACTTTCCTCCTGGAACGTGTGCAGCAAGGAATGGGTCATCCGCCAGTACGACCACGAAGTGCAGGGCACCAGCGTGCTCAAGCCGCTCGTCGGCGTTAAGGATGACGGTCCCGGCGATGCCGCGGTCATCCGCCCGCTGGCGGATTCCAATAAAGGCTTGATAATTTCCAACGGCATCAACCCCAAGTACGGGGACATCGACCCATACTGGATGGCCGCTTCCGCCATCGATGAAGCCCTGCGCCAGGTCATCGCCGTCGGCGGTACGCTGGATGAGGTGGCTTTGCTGGATAACTTCTGCTGGGGCAACCCGGAGAAACCGGACCGGCTCGGAGCGCTGGTGCGCGCGGCACAGGCCTGCTATGACATGTCCAAAGCCTACGGCGCGCCTTTCATTTCCGGCAAGGACAGCCTCTTTAATGAATACGATACGGAAAAGGGCAGCATCTGCATTCCGCATACCCTGCTCGTCTCCGCGATGGCCGTCATGGATGATATCAACAAAGCCATTACGATGGACTGCAAACAGGCGGGCAGCCTGTTATATATCGTCGGCAATACCTGGGATGAGCTCGGCGGCTCGCATTATTATGCCGTCAACGGTTTTACCGGCAATAAAGTGCCGGAAGTGCGCGGAGAAACCGCGAGAAAAACCATGGCCGACCTTTCTGCCGCGATACAAAAAGGCCTGGTTAAGTCCTGTCACGACCTTTCCGAGGGGGGAATCGGGGTAGCGGCGGCGGAAATGGCTTTTGCCGGCGGCCTGGGCATGACCATCGACCTTAAAAATGTACCGCTTGGGGAAGCCATTGAACGGGATGATAATATCCTTTTCTCCGAGTCCAATTCCCGGTTCCTGGTAGAAGTGGCACCGACCGGCCGGAAAGCCTTTGAAAAAGCTTTAGCCGGAACGGACTTTGCGCAGATAGGGCAGGTAACCAAAGGTACGAAACTGGAAGTGACCGGCCAGAAAGGCGGCGTCATCCTCTCCGCGGATATCGCTGATTTGAAAGAAGCCTGGCAAAAACCTTTGAGGTGGTAAAAAAGCAGGGTGTTGAAGAGGGGCGCAGCCCCCTTGCCAGTTTCTCCCTTTGGAAAAGGGAGATTAAGAGGGATTTTGATAAAGTGAGAAAATAGGTTTGAGTATAGATGGTAGGGGAATTGAAAGATGAGTAAAGTTAAAGTTTTATTGCTGCGCGCTCCGGGTATCAATCGGGATGGTGATGCCCAAATCGCTTTCGAGACGGCCGGCGCGGCGGTTGTTGATTCCGCGCTGGTGAAAGAGCTTACCGGCAAAGAGAAGAAACTGGCCGATTATCAGATTCTCATGATTCCCGGCGGCTTTACCTACGGCGATGATATCTCCGCCGGCCGCATCATGGCTAATGAAATCCGCATCAAGCTCGGCGATGAAATCAAGAAATTCGTGGCGGACGGGAAACTGGTCCTGGGTGTCTGCAACGGCTTCCAGGTGCTCGTCAAGACCGGTATTTTGCCCGGCATCCCCGGTCAAAAAGGCCAGCCGGTGACGTTGACCAATAACGATTCTGGCCGGTTCGAGTGCCGCTGGGTCTATCTTAAAGTGAATAAAGACAGCCCGTGCGTTTTTACCAGAGGCATCAAGGGTATGTACGTGCCCGTCGCTCACGGCGAGGGCAAACTGATACCGGCTCCCGGCATTCTGGAAAAACTGCATACCGTCGTCCAGTACACGGATGAAAAATGGAAAACCGGAGCCGGCTATCCGGCCAATCCCAACGGTTCGGTGAATGATATTGCCGGCATTTGCGATGATTCGGGACGTATCTTTGGGATGATGCCCCACCCGGAGGACTTTATCCGCTGGACGCAGCACCCCCGCTGGACGCGTGAAAAAGAACGGGCCGACCTTTACGGCCTCCAGATTTTTACCAACGCCATAGCCTGGGCGAAAAGTATTTAAGGTATTTTAACAACTGAATAGAAAAATCCCTCTTTATCCCCCTTAAAAGGTGGAAAGATCAGCTAAACCAATGAATCAAGGGTTTAGCAAATCGATCCTCTCCCCAATAAAATAGAATTCCTTTTGACCTCTCCCTCGACGGGAGAGGAAGACAAGGTGAGGGTGAACTTAAACGTAAAGGGAGAGCGAGAGAGGGATTTTGAAACTACAAATTTTATATTTTAGAAAATTACCGGGGGATAAAGCTTAGGCCTCGACGATTCCCTGCTCCTTCAGATAATCGATAGCGTCCTGGATGGTCACGATTTTTTCGGCGGCTTCATCGGGGATTTCAATTTTCTTTTCCGGGGTGCTGAAAGCCTCTTCGATTGACATGATAAGCTCGACCAGGTCCAGAGAATCGGCGCCTAAATCTTCAACAAAGCTGGCGGTAGGCACGACGTCCTTTTCATCGACGCCTAGCTGCTCCACTACCATCGCTTTTATTTTATCGAATGCACTTGCCACAATTATCCCCCTTCTGCGAATTTTTCTAGCGGCCGGCCTTTGTGCTGACCGCACCTAAAACACCATTAATGAACTTGCCGGAACTCCCGCTGCCGAACGTTTTTGCCAGTTCGACTGCCTCATTTACCGCCACTTTTACCGGCACTTTATTATCATATAATATCTCAAAGATTGCAAGTCTCAATATATTCCTGTCGACCGTGGCAATCTGGTCAATCGGCCAGGCGGGTGCCAGCTTTTGTATCTCCTTGTCTATTTCTTCACGGTGCTTGACCGTCCCGCTTATGACCTCCCGCACGAAATTGCGGTTCTCTTCCGTCATTTCCGTAGTCGCGAGCGCGCGCTCTATTACCGCTTCCGGCTCGCGCCCCGCGGAATCTATTTCATACAGGGCCTGCAGGGCTAAAATTCTTGCCTTACGTCTTGTTGCTGCCATAAAAAACTCAAACGTTTAATTATAACATATAGACACTCTAGGTATAAAACACATATTTATTGCTATTTTCCATAAAGTTTGTTTAGAATAGGGCATGCATGAGATTTTTATAAGTCATTCTAAGGATAACGATATTTGCGAGCGAATTTATACTTATTTGGATAGCAAAGACATTAAGTGTTTTATGGATGTAAAGGATTTAATTCCTGGTATATCTTATGCAAGTCAGCTTACTGATGCCATTTTAAATAGCAAAGTCGTTGTACTGGTATTTTCATCAAATTCTGATGCCTCTGGGCCGGTCCAAAACGAGGTAAGTTTAGCTAAAAGTAACAAAATCCTTGTAATTCCGGTTAGGATAGAAGACATTTTCCCAAGGGGCTTAGCATTATTTATTACTGCTACCCAATGGCTGGATGTATTTCCGCCACCTGTTGAAAAGCATCTTCCAAAATTGGTTAAAGCTATTGAAGAACAAATAAAAATTAAACAAAATACCGTAAATGTTAAACAAAATCAAGCAATTTCAGATCAAAATTGGCATGACATTGATTACACAGACTTAAATCCTTGGGTTAAAGAAAGAGCAAGGGTACTTGATACTGGAAAAATTATCTACGCAAAAACATTTATATACCGTAGAAATAAGGATACGGGAAAAATACAAAAAAAACTTAGGCAATCATCAGATAATGTGCATATTGGTGATTATATAAAAGATCATGAGTGGCATCCGATAGATTTTAAAGACTTGAAAGATTGGGTTAAGAAAAAAAGGATAAACTAGAAGCCGGTGAAGAACTTAAAGGTAGTACTTTTAGATATAGAAAAAATCTTCAATCAAATTGTTATGAAGTCAGATTAGGTACGAAATATAAACCGGGTAGTTGCCGTTACACGCGGGAACCTACGTAGTTTAAATAGGAATATCTCACCGTAATTTTTGAATTATTATGCAAATATTTAGTAAAAATATTTCCAATGATCCAACAATTATAGGTGTTTGTGGAAGAACCTGCTCCGGGAAAGGCGCTCTTACTACAGTATTAGCTAGTATGAATCGAAAAATTCTTCTCTTACAAGCTGATTGCTATTTTACCAAGAGTATTCCATATAAAGGTTATCAGTCTTGGGAACATACTCAATGTTTAGCTGTTGACAGACTAATCCAGGATATTTCCGCCTTAAAAAACGGTGAGGGCACGACAATTAAAATAGAAACACCATGGATGCCTCAAATAAATTTAGAGATATTTAGTAGCGATATAAAAATAAAGCGAATGGTTATATTGGACGGATACTTAATATTTGCAATTAAAGAATTAGTTGATTTGATAGATTATAAATTATTTATTGATGTTTCTGATTATAATTTACTTGTTAGAAGGCTAAAAAGGAATGGCTTTGAACAGTTTAACCAAATTGTTGATGTAATTGTGCCTGTTTCAAAAGAATATGAGTATATACAGAAAAAGAGTGCAGATATCATTGTTGATGGTAATAAAACCCAAAAAGAAGTAGTAGAAAATTCAATATCATTCTTGAAGGAAAAGAATTTACAGATAAATCAAACACCTGGAACGTGGAGAGTGAAGCCTGGAGACCTGATATCTGATCATGAATGGCATCCAATAGACTTTAAAGACTTAAAGATATGGGTTCGAGATAGAAAAGAAGAACTGGAGACAGGAAAAGAACTCAAAGGTCATACATTCAGATATCGAAAAAATTTTGGTACAGGTGATTATGAAATCAGGTTGAGTAGCGTATTCCCAATTTTCCGATATACGCTTGAGCCAACTTAAAATGAGTTAATTATTCAGAGTTATGATTAACAATACCGAGTTACTCAATGAACTAATTAATCAAGGAACAATTAGGATCCATGATGTAGATTTTCTACACTTGACTCCTAACTCATTACCGTTTGATTTTGACTTTGGAAAAATTGAAGGCATGTTATTAGGGGTGGCTATTGGTGATGCTTTAGGAGCTACCACTGAAGGACAAATATCTTCAGAAAGAAACAAACGATACGGGCAAATTACAGATTATATAGCTGCCCCTCATTCAGGTAACAAACCTATTGGTTTACCAACTGATGACACTCAGCTTACATTTTGGACTTTGAAACAATTAATTGCTGATAACGGATTGATTCCCGATAATTTAGCCAAACGATTTTGTAATCACCACATAATTGGAATCGGTCATGCAACCCGTGCTTTTGTTAGTAATTATAAAGATACGCATATCCCTTGGTATAAATCTGGAACCGATGCACTCGGAAATGGCTCATTAATGAGGATCTCGTCAATAATTCTTCCTTATCTGAAAAATCCTCACCAATCCTTGTTTGCAGACGCAGCATTGGATACAATGATAACTCACAACGCATATGCCAATATAGCTGCTTGTGTTGCATTTGTTCAAATATTATGGTCTCTGCTAGCTATGAAAACCGTACCGGAACCTGATTGGTGGGTTGATACATATTGTTCTATTGCCTCACAGCTTGAAGGAAACACGTCATATAGCTCTAAATATATAAATTATGTAGGTTCATTGTGGCAATTCACCGAAAAGGTTGTAAAAGACGCTTTACGGAAACATCTTTCGACTCTTGATGCGTGTAACCAATGGGGGTCAGGTGCAAACATATTTGAGACAGTTCCTTCAGTGTTATATATTCTTGCAAAGCACTCTCAAAACGCTGAAGAAGCCATTATTCGGGCGGTGAACGATACTGTAGACAATGATTCAATTGCTGCTATAGTCGGTGCTGCGGTTGGGGCTCTGCATGGGCTAGATGCTATCCCTGACCGTTGGATACAGGGACTAACGGGGCGGACGAGAAGCAGTGATGATGGTGAAATTTTTAAGTTAATATTGTTAGCCAAAAAGGTTTTTTGGCTTTAATTCCTCCTGTTTTTCAAATATAACTTTATATTGGCCTTAAGCTAAATTGTGCCAAAACCATCTTGACAACATTAGAACATTTGTACTATTATGGCTTTGCATGATTTTCTTCCTTCTCCCTGCCAGCGGGGAGAAGGATAAGAGGTAAAGGGGTCGGTGTAAGCACCTTAACAACTTAATAATCCAATAAAATGATTCAAAGCCGCCCCAAAGCTAGCTTTACAAAAAACAAAAAACAAATCTCCAAAGCTGGTTTAGCTTCAAAAAATATTCGTTAAAAAAAGATTACTTAAAAATCCAATAATTTTCCAAAAGAATCGAAGCTACAAGTTTTTAACTTTTAATTTGTGTTTTTGAGTTTTGACCCCCGTATCAAGTAGGGGGCAAGCTTTTAAGATTTGATTTCTCCTTTACTTCAATGCTACACTTTTCTTGTTTCATTACCCTGGAATAGTAATTATAGAGTGTAGATATGGCATTGAAAAAAATCGGCATCCTCTTCCATCCCAAGGTCGCGTCTACCCGCGTTAAAGCGGTTGAAGTGGAAAGCTTTCTCAAGGCGAAAGGCGTTTCCGCCTGGGCAGGTTCCGCCTGGGACAAAGAAAAAGTCGCCGTAAAAATGAAAGATACCGATCTTCTCCTCACGGTAGGGGGAGATGGCACTATCCTGCGCGCCGTTCAAGCGGTTATTCCCGGCATGGCGCCGATTACCGGCATTAACCTGGGCAAGCTCGGGTTTATGACGGAGCTCGATAATGATGATGCGTTTAAAAAATTACCTGCCCTGATAGCCGGCAAAGGCTGGCTGGATGAGCGCGCTATGCTGCAGGCGGAACTTGAGTCTAAAAGCAAAAAGCCGCAGGTATTCCATGCCCTGAATGATGTTGTCCTGGCGCGCGGCGCGATTGCCAGGCTGATAAGGGTTGAAGTAGATATCGACGGACAAATAGTATCCAGCTATAAAGCCGATGCGGTCATCGCAGCGACGGCTACCGGCAGCACCGGTTACGCTTTGGCTGCCGGAGGCCCCATCATGTACCCGCAATCGCCGGACATCCTACTGGTGCCGGTCGCGCCGCATTTAAGCCTGTCTTACCCGCTCATTGTTTCGGAGAAATCGGAGATTGTTCTCCGCCTGAATACCTATCATGAAGCTACTTTAAGTATTGACGGCCACATTAACCTGGCGGTAGTGGACGGAGACACCGTTACTATCCGGCGGAGTCCTTACATCGCCCGCTTCCGGCGGCTCCGTCCGGAGAGTTCTTTCTTTTGTAATCTTGAAGATAAATTGAAAGGAAAACAAGGTGAGTCAGGTAGAAAAAGCTAAAATAACAGATGTTCCCCAGATACATAAACTGATAAACGGCTTTGCCGATAAAAGCCTGATGTTGGCCAGGCCGTTGAGCGAAATATATGAAGACGTTCGGGACTTCTTTGTTATCCGCGATGGGAATAACGTGGTGGCATGTGCCGCACTGGCCATAGCCTGGGAAGACCTGGCGGAAATTCGGTCGGTCGCGGTAGCCGAAGACAGGCAAAGGGAAGGGTTGGGCGGTAAACTGGTGCAGGCCTGCCTCAAGGAAGCGGGAGAGCTCGGTATCAAGACGATATTTTGTTTTACCTACCGCCCGGACTTCTTCAGGGAGCAGGGTTTTGCCGAAATCGATAAAATGGAATTGCCGCGGAAAGTCTGGACGGATTGCTTCCGCTGTCCCAAATTCCCCAACTGCGATGAAATCGCGCTGGTCTATAAAGCTTGAAGGAAGCCCCGAGAAATATCCTCCCCCTTTTGTAAAGGGGGATTCAGGGGGTTGATACATGATTAAAATTCTCTGTTGAGGTGAAATATGCCTGATAAAAAAGGTGACGCTAAAGCTGAAAAGCTTTTAATGCGCAAGTATGTCTTTGAAGGAAAATTGTTGAAAGTACGGGTAGATACCGTGCTGGGGCCGGATGGGCGGCGTACGACCAGGGAAATCGTTGAGCGGAACGAATGCATCGCGGTGGTAGCTATCGACGCGGATAATAACGTCCTGCTGGTCAACCAGTTTCGCACCCCTTTATGGAAGAACCTGCTGGAAATTCCGGCCGGCGGTATTGAACCGGGCGAGGACGCGGAAAAAGCCGTTATACGGGAGATGCAGGAGGAGACCGGCTTTAAACCGGCGAAAGTGGTTCGGCTTTGCGGCGGCTACCTTTCCCCCGGTTATTCCAGCGAATATTGCAGTATTTACCTGGCGGCGGATTTGGCCCATGCGCCGCTCCGTGCCGAAGATACGGCCGGTATCGAATTAATAAAGATGCCGGTCGAGGCGGTGTTGACGGCCATTACCTCCGGCCGCATCCAGGACAGCAAAAGCATCGCCGGGCTGCTGTACTATTTTGAATATCAAAAGAACAACCCGGTGAGCGTTATCCCGGTCTTTACAGAAACATCGTTGATTACCAGGGATACGCTTCAAAAAGAATGGGATGAATTCCAGTCTTCATCTTTTCCCGGGCAGCCTGAGGATGTTATTTTAGCGGATATATATGCCGACCTGGTGCTGGAAAACGGTGAAATAGCCGGCATTGTCAAAACGTTTTTGCAGGGCAAAAAGGTAGATAAAAAGCACGTTTATATCAATGAGGAATTAAAGAAAAAACTCCACGAATATAAACCGTCCACCCCTGAATTCGAGATCGCCCGGCAGGCGCTTATCGACCGCGTGGACCGGCTGGAACGGCTTGTGAAGCTGGTGCTGGAACTATACGATAAATAGGCATATTAAAATCCGCTTTGACCTATCGTTTACGGTGAGTCTTTCGAACCTTAGAGCAGGAATACACAAGGGTCTTTCATTCTTGTCATTCCCGATCCAATCGGGAATCCATTTTCCACCACACTAATAATTATGTACAAGGTAGTGAAGAGATGGATTGAAGAAAATACATCGTCCTCCCCATAAAATAAAACCTTTACCCCTTTATACCAAATTACCCTCTCTGCTAGCGGAGAGGGAGACAGGGTGAGGTCAGTTAAGGGAGGAGCCGAGGAGGATTGGGAAGTGGGGCGGTATTTGTGTATTTGACTATTGGTAGTCTTCCCTAGTGCTCCCACTTGAGCTCGCGTCCTCCCAGCAGGTGCATGTGTAAATGCTGTACAACCTGACCGGCTTCCGGCCCGCTGTTAATGACGAGGCGGTAGCCTTTTTCTGAAATCCCGGCCTGTTTGGCGACTTTATTGGCGGCCGCCGTCATTTTTCCGACGATGGACGTATCCGATTCGGCCATCGTGGCCAGGGAAACGATATGTCTTACCGGGACGACCATCATGTGTACCGGGGCGGAGGGATTGATATCCTTAAAGACAATGACATCCTTATCTTTATAGACCGTATCTGAAGGTATTTGCCCGGCGATAATCTTGCAAAAAAGGCAATTGGGGTCGAAATCTTTAGGACTCATTTTCATTCCTCCAAGTTGATACCCTTGATTACACAACTTACAATTCGATGAATTTAGCCGGGCCGTCCCCGTCCTCCATCGTCCAGGTGGTGGCTTTGCCCTTGAGCCGGAAAACCGCCATTTGCTTATAGTCTTCTTCAAACATTTCGCCGTAGAAAGGCCGTTTGGAGACGATTTCCTTTTTAAGGTCTAGATCTTCCACCGGTTCGGCTTTTCCCCGCACCCTTACCTGCAGCCCTTTGGCAAAATAACAGACCTCTATTTCAGGGTTCTTGAGTATCTGTTTACAGACGTTCTTGGATTTATCCGTGTAAAAGATAAGGCCGTTTTCATCGGCCCGGAAAGTGTCCATGCCGCGTACCCGGGCGGTTTTGCCGTCCACCGTCGCCAGCCAGCCGATATTATTTTCCTTAATGAAAGCGAGGATTTCTTTTTTATCCAAAGCTATTACCACTGTTATAATCGTAGGGATTGTAACACAAGTATTGGATTACTTCAATGCAACTGTCATTCCGGGCCATTACGACGAAGTCGTAAGGCGTGGCAATCTCTACGTATCAAGTTTCACCTTTTTAGGGTATTGGCGTCTCCCTTTGAAAAAGGGAGAGAAGAGAGGGATTTTGTCTTCCCCATTATTTTAGTCTCTTAATTACCGCATCCGCCACCTGTGAAGTGCCGACGGCGGTGGGGTCGTCACGGCGGTTCTTCATATCGTAGGTAACGCTTTTACCCTCTTTAATGACGGCGGCGATGGCTTTTTCCAGTCGGTCCGCCGCTTTTTCCTCCCCGATATGCCGCAGCATCAAAACGCCGGAAAGCATCATCGCCATCGGGTTGACCTTGTTCTGACCGGTATATTTCGGCGCGCTGCCGTGGGTCGGCTCGAAAAGGGCGATGCCTTCCCCGATGTTGGCGCCCGGCGCCAGTCCCAGCCCGCCCACCAGCCCGGCGCAGAGGTCGGAAATAATGTCCCCGTAGAGGTTGGGCGCCACGATAACATCGAACTCCTGCGGCCTTCTCACCAGTTGCATGCAGAGGTTATCGATGAGGGCTTCGTCGAACTCGATATCCGGGTAGCCTTTAGCCACTTCCCTGGCGACGGAAAGGAAAAGACCGTCTGTGAATTTCATGATATTGGCTTTCATCGTCGCGGTGACTTTTTTGCGCTTGTATTTCCGCGCGTATTCGAAGGCGTATTTCACGATACGCCGCGTGTTAAAATCGCTTATCATTTTAATGCTGATGCCGGCATCCTGACGCACGACATTGCCTTTTTGCTTATTGATAAATGCGATAAGCTCGGCGGCTTCCTTAGTGCCTTTTTCATATTCGACTCCGGCGTAAAGGTCTTCCGTGTTCTCTCTCACGATAACGATGTTTATTCCTTCAAAAGGGGAAGGGACGCCGGGATAAGTCTTGCAGGGGCGCACGCAGGCATAAAGGTCCAGGGCTTTGCGCAATGCCACGTTCACGCTTCTGAAACCTGTCCCCACCGGCGTGGTTACCGGCCCTTTGATGGCCACTTTGTTCTTTTTGATGGAGGCAAGCACCGAATCCGGCAGGGGGGTGCCTTCTTTGGCCATGACCTCCGCCCCGGCGTAGCCGATTTCCCAGTTGAATTTAACGCTGGTAGCTTCCAACACGCGTTTAGTTGCTTCGGATATTTCCGGCCCCACCCCGTCACCAGGAATTAAAGTAATGTTATAAGCCAATTTATAGCTCCTGTACTAATATTTGTCATTCCCGACCTGATCGGGAATCCATCTTATGAATTATGTGAATTTATAAAATAAATCGTTCCAGCCAGGATTAATTTTCTCGATCAATTCAATTTTCCACTTACGATTCCACTTTTTTAATTGCTTTTCTCTTAATATAGCGTCTTCAATATATTGGAATTCTTCATAGAAAACCAACATATATACATTATATTTTTTCGTGAAGCCTTCTACAATGCCGTTTTTGTGTTCCGTAACACGGTGCATTAGGTCAGCGGTTACTCCGATATAAAGAGTACCATGTTTTTTGCTGGCCAGGATATATACATAATATTCCCTGGAAATCGGCTAAGCCCTTTCATGGATTCCCGCTGGAGTTTACACTGAGCGAAGTGAATGTGCGAGAATGACAAACCAAAATGAAAATCCAGCTACACCTTTATATCCCCGTACTTCTTCACGTATTCTATCAATCCGCCTGGCAACTTGTCATTCCCGATCTAATCGGGAATCCATCAATGGATTATACCAATTTTGGGTATAAATCTTCCCAGTCCGGATTATCCTTTTCTATCAACTCAATTTTCCACTTTCGGTTCCATCTTTTGAGTTGCTTTTCTCTAAGAATAGCATCTTCAATATAATCATAATGCTCATAATAAACTAGCACATGGACATTATATTTTTTCGTGAAACCTTCCACAATACCTTTTTTATGATCGGAAACACGACTGATAAGCTCGCCGGTTACACCGACATAAATGGTACCGTACTTTTTGCTAGCCAGAATATAGACGTAATAATCTCTGGAAATCCGTTCACCCCTTTGATGGATTCCCGCTGGAGTTTACACTGAGCGAAGTGAATGTGCGGGAATGACAAAATAGACGCTAAACTTTTATATCCCCGTATTTCTTAACGTAGTCTATCAGCCTGCCCGGCAACTTATCATTCACGGCTTGACCGGGAATCCATTCCTTTTTCTTTTTTCTCCACCCTTGGGGGAGAGAATTAAAGTGAGGGGGAATGTCGGGTTTTCACCCTCACCTGGCCTCTCCTTCAGGATGAATCCTTCTGGATGAATCCCCTCAAGGGAGAGGAATGTTACGCGGGAATGAAAACCTCGCTAAACTTTGATATCTCCATATTTCTTAATATACTCGATAATACCGCCCTCATTGAGGATTTTGAGCATGACTTCCGGTATCTTCCCGGTGGTCAATACCGCGCCGTTGTTCTTATCTTTGACGATGCCGGCGGTCAGGTCTATCTCCAGTTCATCGCCGTCATTGATTTTATCCGTGTCGCAAATAAAAACAGGCAAGCCCAGGTTAATGGCGTTTCTGAAGAAGATACGCGCCACGCTCTTGGCGAGAACAGCACTGACACCGGCCATTTTAATGACCAGCGGGGCATGCTCGCGGCTGGAGCCCAGCCCGAAGTTGTTGCCCCCCACCACAAAATCCCCCGGTTTTACCTTTTTCGCAAAATTAACATCGGCGTCTTCCAGCACATGTTTCGCTAATTCCGGTAGATTGCTGCGCAGCGATGCATAGCGCCCCGGGATAATAAGGTCGGTGGAAATGCTGTCCCCGAATTTATGCGCTCTTCCTGTCAGCATCTATTTCACCTCCCTCGGGTCGGTTATTTCACCTTTGATGGCAGAGGCCGCCGCGGTGGCCGGGCTTGAAAGATAGATAAAACTCTTGGGGTTGCCCATCCTCCCCTCGAAGTTGCGGTTGGCAGTGGAAAGGCAGGCTTCGCCGTCGCCTAAAGCGCCCATGTGTAATCCCAAGCAGGGGCCGCAGCCGGGCGGTAATATCATCGCCCCGGCTTCCACCAGCGCCTTGATATAGCCCTTCTCGATAGCTTCTACGAGAATTTTCCGTGAGGCAGGGGCGATTATCAGCCGGGTAGTTTTAGCCGGTTTCTTACCTTTTAAAATGCCAGCCGCGAGGGCCAAATCCTCGAGCCTGCCATTGGTGCAGGTCCCGATGACAACCTGTGCTATTTTAGTGCCTTTCAGGTCTTTAGCTAAAGCGGTGTTATCAACCGTATGCGGTTTGGAGACGGTCGGCTCAAGTTTTGCCGCGTCTATTTTAATCGTTTTTCCATATACGGCGTCTGGGTCGGCGGCCAGCGGCTTCCAGTCTTTGCCCCGCCCCTCCGCCTCTAAAAACTTCTTCGTCGTCTCGTCCGAGGCAAACAGCCCCACCTTGGCCCCGGCTTCGACTGCCATATTGGCGATGGTGAAGCGCCCGCTCATGCTCATTTTCTTGATGGCTCTGCCGGTAAATTCCAGCGATTTATAGGTCGCGCCGTCCGCGCCGATTAATCCGATAAGATGAAGGATGACGTCTTTGGCGCCGACGTATTTTTGAAATTCTCCGGTAACTTCAACTTTATAAGTCTCCGGCACGCGGAACCAGTTCTTGCCCAGCCCCATCGCCACCGCCACATCGCTGGAACCCATCCCCGTACCGAAAGCGCCCAGGCCGCCGGCCGTGACCGTGTGCGAGTCCGCGCCTACCACGACATCCCCCGGGCGGGCATAAGCCTCCTGGACGATTTGGTGGCAAACGCCGTCGCCGGCTTCGCTTAAGATGCAGCCGCTCTGGTCTGCAAAGTCCCGCAGAAAAATATGGTCGTTGGAGAGGTTGGCATTGGGGCTCGGCGCCGCATGGTCGATGAACTGCACCGTTCTCTTGGCGTTCGCCAGCTTACCCAGGCCGCTGCTCTGGAACTGCCGCACCGTTAACGGCCCGGTGGTGTCCTGTAAAAACGCCAGGTCCACTTTCGCGATAACGATGTCCCCGGCTTTGGCGTCCGTGCCGGACTTTTCACTCAAGATTTTTTCTGCTAAAGTTTTACCCATTTAGTCTTAAAATCCCTCTCTAACTTTCCCTTTTCCCACCTCGTCATTCCTGCGAAGGCAGGAATCCAACCCTGGCTAGCAATTTATTAGTGTGAACCCTAATATTTAGCCATCAAGTTCCGCCCATTCAACAACGCTTTCATACCCTTCTTTTGATATTTCTTGTAAAGTTGATTCTAGAGTTTTAAATTTTAGTTCTTTCCCGTTTATTTTCCCTTGTTCTAACTTGGTAACCAATAGACCGTTTTCGATAAGCCTCTTTTTTGGAGGGAATTCAGACACATCTGCATGATGTTTAATCTTCCATTCCCATTTGGTAGGGCAGTCATTAAAATCCCTTATCTTATTGGCTGTTCCATATAATCTGACTTTTGGAGTTTTTTCATTGTATCCACCACAGAGTAAAACGTGGTCGTCTTTGCAAATATTTATAAAATTATAAATTACAAAGGCAGTTTTGGTCGGGCGTATTTTATTATTAGTTTTGGCCCGATAGCGTTCTAATGATTCGTAAATATCACTCTTAGGAGTGGTTTCAGTCAAAGTAATATCAAGTAACCAACCAATAGCAATTACTTGATCAGACAAGAAAAATCTCCACTTATCTTTATCTTCACTATACCCCTTCCCATCATTGTCCCACGTTTTCAATGCCCAATATCTTCCCATTTTCTTTTTCCTCCCTCAAGTAATATTCAAGAAGAAGGTCTCGTTTATCTCCTCTCCCCTCGCGGGAGAGGATTTAGGTGAGGGGTATTCCTTTCCCCTGATTTATTTTCCTAATCTCCTTCTCATCTCTCGTACAAAATAATCATATTCGGCGGCATTTTCATACACCTTGGGCTTGTTTATATTATAATCTATCGGCTTGCCGGCGTGTAAGTCGTCGAGGTACCTGGGGAAAAGGTGGAGGTGAATATGCGGGATGGTATTGCCGAGCTCGGCGATATTTATCCTGACGGCCCCGGATACTTCTTTTAACGCCTTGATAACTATCTGTACGTCGTTGATAAAGTTGGTGAGGTCTTCCGGGGGTATATCCTGGATTTCAGCAAAATGTTTCCGGCAAAACACTTCGCATTTGCCCCATAAACTGCCCTGCGCGATAGGGGAGGCATATACCGCGGCGTATTTTAGCTCGGCGATTAAATCTCGTGTTTTCCACATCGCATCATGAGTGTAAAAAGGACATTTCTTTTCATCTTTCCACTCTACGAAGGACGGGTAATCAAAATGGAAACTAAGGTGCGATTCTTTCTTGCCGGCGGCCCTGACCAGTTGTCGCGTCGCCAGGCCGGCCTCGCTTTGTGTCTGGATATGTTCCTTAAACCCGTGCCTGGTATAAAGCGCCATTTCCTTTTTGACGATGCCGGCGTCGGATTTGAGAACGTTGGCCGTGACGGATTTACTGCTGTCCAGTTGATTCAGGGCTGCCTGAAGTAATTTTTCCCCGATTCTATCGAAATCGGCTTCCTTGATGACGCTGATAAAGGATATGCGGTTGTGTTTTTTCGAGAAGGTGACTACACCCAGGCATTTATCCGGCACCCTGTCCCCCGCCATGAAAGCTTCATTCCTGGCTATTTTTCTTTCCGCCCAGCTTTCAAAGCCTTCCCAGAACTTATCAACATCCGGGGTTAGTTGAAAGACGATGAGGTCTCTCTCGTGGGCCAGTGCCAGCCAGGCAGGAATATCCACTTTGGTAACCGGCCTGATAATCATTTTATAATTGCACTCTTTTTAAAAAGAGAAGAACCCTTTTAATTTTAAGGGAAAAGGCGAGGATAAGTTACCCGTCACCCACCCATGATTTTCATCCACTTAATTGGATGATGGCAGGCTGGCTGCGTCCTTCTTTTCACCCTTTATATAATTCCACACCTTTTTAATATTGACGATGATGTGGGTGATAACCAGGGCGATAAAGATAACGGCGCTAACGATGTGCGACCCCGCCGGGCCCTGATGTTTCGATAGTGCATTTGAGATGCCCGTAACTACCGTCGAGATAAAAAATACTGCCATCGCAAAGAACAATATACGTTTCATTGATTTCCTTCTATTTTTGCTCCTTTTACATTGGTATATTGCCGTGTTTTTTGTTTGGTCGGGATTCCTTTTTATTTTCTAAAGCCTCTAAAGCCGCGATAATCTTGGCGCGGGTCTCCGCCGGCTGCACCACCGCGTTGATGTAGCCCATTTTTGCCGCGACATAAGGATTGTAAAGCAGCTCGCGGTATTCGTTGATTTTCTGCTCCTTGGCTGCCGCCGGGTCTTTAGCCGCCTGTACTTCTTTAGAAAAAATAATATCAACCGCCGCCTCCGCCCCCATGACCGCGATTTCCGCCTGCGGCCAGGCCATGCAATAGTCCGCCCCCAGCCCCTGGCTGCACATCGCGATGTAGGCGCCGCCGTAAGCTTTACGGGTTATCAGCGTTATCTTGGGGACGGTCGCTTCTGCATAGCACCAGAGCAGTTTTGCCCCGTGGCGGATGATGCCGCCCCATTCCTGGTTGCTCCCCGGTAAAAAGCCGGGCACGTCCGCGATGGTAAGTAAAGGAATGTTGAAAGCATCGCAGAAGCGGATAAAGCGCGTCGCCTTGTCCGAGGCATTGATATCGAGGCAGCCGGCCAGGTAGTTCGGCTGGTTGGCGATGATGCCGGTGACACGGCCGTTCATGCGCGCGAAAGCGGTGATGATGTTCATGGCGTACTGCCGGGAGGATTCCATCATTTCCCCGCCGTCCACGATGGCTTTGATGACATCCTTCATGTTGTAGCCCTTGGCCGAGCTTTCCGGCAGGACGTTATTCAGCTTTTCCGCCGCCCCGGAGGGTTCAGCGGCAGGGGATGATGTCGGTGGTTTTTCCTCATTATTTAAAGGGAAATAACTTAGAAGCTTCTTAATTTCTTCGATTGCCTGCTGGTCCGTATCGCAGGCAAACTGGGTTACGCCGCTCTTGGTGCTGTGGGTCATCGCCCCGCCCAGCTCCTCGTTGTTGATTTCCTCGCTGGTAACGCTCTTGACCACTCCCGGCCCGGTGATGAACATGTAGCTCGTCTTTTTGACCATAAATACAAAGTCGGTCATCGCCGGGGAATAGACCGCGCCGCCTGCCGCCGGCCCCATGATGGCCGAAATCTGCGGGATAACGCCGGAAGCCGCCGAGTTGCGGAAGAAGATGTTGCTGTAGCCGTCGAGGGCGTTAATGCCTTCCTGGATGCGCGCGCCGCCGCTATCGATAAAGCCCACCATCGGGACTTTCATTTTCATCGCCATGTCCATGATGCGGCAAATCTTTTTGGCGTGCATTTCCCCGAGCGTGCCGCCGCGCGCCGTAAAGTCCTGGGCGTAAGCGCACACCGTCCTCCCGTTCACTTTCCCGAACCCGGTAATAACGCCGTCCGCCGCTATGGAAACTTTATCCATTC
Organism: uncultured Chloroflexia bacterium; assembly: GCA_963796365.1. GTDB lineage: Bacteria > Chloroflexota > Dehalococcoidia > Dehalococcoidales > RBG-16-60-22 > RBG-13-51-18. Next base: position 510,266 of record CAWCLJ010000004.1, on the reverse strand, counting down.
CGAAGTTGCCGGAGCGGTGCTGCACGAAGAGGTCGGTCTCTTCGAAAGTGCCTTTATCGAAGAAAAGACCGAGCCTTTCACGGGCGGTCAGCTTGCCGGACTCATGTTGCTTTTGTATCGCTTTTTCTCCGCCCCCGGCCTTTAGCCCGGCTTCAAGGCGGGATAAATTATCGTTTTTATCTTTCAATACCGTTTCACCTCACCGCAGGTTAAAAACAAATAAATGATAACATACAGGATAAGAGAACTCAAAAGTTAAAAGCCTGCCCCGTACCGCGATACGGGGGCAAAGCTCAAAGCCACAGCTTAAAAGTAAAAACTTATATCGGGTGGCGCAGGCGTCCCTGCCGGTGAAAAAAGGAATTTTAGTATTTTGTATTTTGTGCTTGTTTAGAGTTTAGAGTTTCTCTCACCACTCATCCCTCTTCACTCGCCCCCGAATAAAAAGGGCGGGTTTTGGGCCCGCCCTTTTAATGTTTCGTTCCTTCCTCTTTCACTCTCCCTCTCTGCCAGCGGAGAGAGCCTGCCCCGTACTGCGATACGGGGGAGCCGGAGGGTGAGGTCACTGACGACTTTGTACTAATTACTACTATTATTACTGCTGGTATTGCTGCTGGTACTATTATTACTGGTTGTTATTACGACAAATTTAGAAGTAGTAACGTAGGGTGGGCAACTCCCTTTCCCTTATTGCCCACCAATTCCATACCGGCGGAAGCCGGTATCCGGGTATTACAAGGGAAGTGCCACTTAATGGGAAAATCCAATACCTTTAGAATCACTGGATTCCGTATCTAGTACGGAATGGTTAAAGACGGAAGTTTTGTGTTTTGAATTTTGTGCTTTGTGCTTGTTTAGAGTTTAGGATTTAGAATTTAGAGTTTTTTTCATCCCTAATCCTAAATTACTTACCCCTGAATAATAAGGGCGGGTTTTTTGCCCGCCCTTTTTATAAACTAATATCCGGTTACTAATTACTACTATTATTGCTGCTGGTATTGCCGCTGGTACTATTGTCACTGGTTGTTATTACGACAAATCTGGCGGTGACCGATTTATTGCCGTTCATGGTGATGCTTGTGGAGGTTGCATTGCCCGATGCATCGCCGGACCAGCTATCGAAATTATAGCCGTCCGCCGGTATCGCGACGAGCGTCAGTACCGTACCGTCATCATACGTGCCCCCGGCCGGTGAGACCAGGCCGCCCTGTGTCGGGTCGGATGATATCGTCAGGGTCCAGGTCTTGATGAAGTTGGCGGTGACCGTTTTATCGCCGTCGAACGTGACTTTGGTGGAAGCTGTATTACCGGAAGCATCACCGCTCCAGCTGCCGAAGCGGTAGCCGGCTGAAGGCGTCGCCGTAATCGTAATTACCGAACCGGTATCATAAGTGCCTTGAGTCGGAGAAACTGTCCCGCCGGCATTGATGTTAACGGAGGTGGTCAGGTTGTAAATCCTGATGAAGTTGGCGCTGATCGTCTTGTTGTTATTCATGATGACGCTGACTGCCGTAACCGTATCGGAGACGTCTCCGCTCCAGTTGCCGAAGCGGTATCCGGCGGCCGGCACGGCGGTGAGCATCGTTATCGAGTTTTTCGTGTATCTTTCATCCGAGCCCGGGGCAGGGTTGGCGGATACCGTCCCGCCGGTAACATTAAGCTGGGCGGCATTCAATATCTGGTTATTTATCATCACCAGGTAGCGTTCTTCAAAGGTAACCGCGATGTTCTTATCGCTATTGATCGTCACGGTGGATGGGTTGGTGCTGTCGGCGCTGGTGCCGGTCCAGCTTTTCCAGCCGTAGCCGACATCCGGTGTGGCCGTGATTGTTATATTGGAACCGTAAGCATATTTACCGTCATCTCCGGGGGCGGGGTCGATAGCGATGGAGCCGTCATCTAAAGTCATCGACGAGCCGATGACCAGGTTATTATCGATGATAAGCGCGAAACGTCCCTCGAAATCGACATTTACATTTTTATTGCCTCCTGACATGATAATGGTGGTGGGGTTGGAGGCATCGTTGTTGGTGCCGGTCCAGTTCTTCCAGTCATAACCGGTATTGGGACTGACGGAAAGGGTGACGGTGGTGCCGTCGGTATATTTACCGTCGCTATCCGGCGCCGGATTAATGGAGATATTTCCTTCAGTCAAAGGTAAAAGTGAACCGATAACCATCTGGTTATTGATAATCAAAGAATACCGCGTTTCGAAGTTGACCCTGATTTGCTGGGAATCGGTCATTTTTATGGTCGTCGGGTTGGCGTTATCGTTTTCCGTGCCTACCCAGCTTTTCCAGTCCTGGCCGGAACCGGGCGTAGCCGTGAGGGTAATGACCGTACCTTTAGTATATAAACCGTTGGAAGGGGCCGGGCTTACCTGTACCGTGCCGCCGTTGATTGTTACAGTATCAGACGTAACTCTTTCCCCGTTAATCGTCAGGCTGATGGTCGGCGCTCTTAAGAAATACGAACCGCCGCACGCCGCCACGACGACCACGAGGATGATGATAAGCCACCACTTTTTATAGCTGAAATACAGCCTTATAAGGGTGTATATAGCGCTCAATCCTACCAGCACGATGATGCCCAGGATGAAATCCTTGAGCTGGAAGAAGATGTAGGATACCAGCGCCATGATAAGGGGAATCCAGAAATAGGTAACGACTTCCTGTAAAAACTTTTTCATTATTTCCTCTAAACGATAAGAGCGCCGAAACGGCGCCCTCAAATTTCCTTGGCTATTCGGTTTACAGCTCCGGGCACCTGGTAAATACGTACTGCAATTACGTATATATTATACACTAATTGCTGATATCAGTCCATTAGTGGATTACTTATCTTAAGGTTTGATTTTAGGTAAAAAGTCCATGATAAAAATGACCGAGTTTGTCTAGAGAGTCCAGAGGGCGAAGCCCTTTGGCGGGGGCCCCGGGGGCGTCCCCCGGCCCTTCTTCTTCCCTGGGGCGGGGAAAAGGAGTGGGGGATTCAAGGGTTGATTAGACAATTAAGATATTTTGAAAATAAAAAAGAGCGGTTTGCCGCTCTTACCATAGTTTTGACTTTTAAGCCTTAAGTTTTAAGTTCTCCCTTACCCCTTTATCATCTTCCCCCGTACCGTTCCTCTTTCCATGGGTCGCCGTGCATATGGTACCCGTTGCGTTCCCAGAACCCCGGCTCATCCTCCGCCATAAAGCGCAGGCCGGTCACCCACTTGGCGCTCTTCCAGAAATAAAGCCGCGGCACTACCAGCCGCACCGGCCCGCCGTGGGCCGCCTCCAGCGGTTTGCCGTCATGCTTCAGAGCAAAGAGTGCATCTTCTTCGAAAAAGTCGGAGAGGGAAAGGTTGGTCGTAAAGCCATTCGCCCCTTCCACCATCACGTAAGCCGCCTCATCTTTAATTGGCGCCAGGTCTTTGATGACGGAAGTGCTGACTCCTTCCCAGAGGGCATTGTACATGGACCACGTGGTAACGCAGTGGATATCGGAAAACACCTCGACCATCGGCAGGGCGGTGAATTCTTTCAGCGTCAGGGTGCGCTCATTTTCCACCAGCCCGTGGATGTGGAAAGTCCATTTATCCGGTTTGATGTTCGGGATGCCGCCGTGGTGCAGCACCGGCCATTTATCAACGAGGCGCTGGCCGGGCGGTAAACGGTTCTGCCGCTGCATATCCGGACTGATGATGCGGTTGAGCTTTTTTACTTCCATTTGCCTTGATGATAGCACAATACTCTACATAATAAAATAGCAGTTCGCACTTATCAATTGTTCGTATTTATCACTTTCTTTTTTGGGAGATTACTCACCCCCAATATTTGAGAACAAGAATTAGTCATATCTGTCGTTGCGAGCTTTCAGAATAAATGACCAGATCATAAGTGACAACACCAAACAAACGTCATTCCTGCACATTCGCGGAGTTTATACTGAAGGGAGTGAATGTGTTCAATGTAAACTCCGGCAGGAATCCAACAGCGAGCTCAAACCTTAATTGCCTTTCAAAATGGATGCCCGTTTTCACGGGAATGACAAATAGCTTTAAATTTTGAGCTTTGCGTTCTGAGCTTTGAGCTAACAATAACCAGAAATAAAGTTATTAAGATATGAGCTTTACTCAGGGTTTATCCTGTAACGGCAACGTGCTACAATAGGTGCAAATGAAAACTACGCTGCTTGCCACCCATGCCGGCAACACGGAATTCCGCTGGGGGGAAAAGACCTATGTCATGGGGATTGTGAACCTTAGCCCGGACTCTTTTTCCGGGGACGGCATCGGGCCGGATGCAGGCAGGGCGGCGGAGCAGGCAAACCGCATGGTGGCGGAAGGCGCCGATGTCATTGATGTGGGCGGGGAGTCAACGCGGCCTGGGACTAAAGCCATGTCCATCGATGACATTAATATGGAGATAGACCTGGTCGTCCCCGTCATCAAGCGGCTGGCGCAGGAAATCAAAGTCCCCGTCAGCATCGATACCTATAAGTCCCGCGTGGCATCCAGAGCTTTAGAGGCCGGCGCCACGATTATTAATGATATCTGGGGCCTGAAAAAAGACCCATCGCTGGCCAAACTAGCGGTGGAGGCCAAAGCTCCGCTAATCCTCATGGCCAACCAGCGGGAAGACCCGGCCAGGGTGGGCATTGTCGCCAGGGTGATTGCCTATCTTGAAGAAGGCATTGAAGTCGCCGAGAAAGCGGGCGTGCCGCCGCAGAATATCATCGTCGACCCGGGCTGCGGGTTCGGCAAGACTTTAGAGCAAAACCTGGAGCTGGTCAACCGCCTCGCCGAGCTTAAAGTGCTGGGCAAACCGGTCCTGCTAGGCACTTCACGCAAATCCATGATCGGCCTCGTCCTCGATTTACCCGCCGACCAGCGCCTCGAGGGCAATCTGGCGTTAACCGCCATCGGCATTGCCAACGGGGCGGACATGGTCCGCGTCCATGACGTGCGCCCGAGCGTTCTGGTCAGCAAAATGAGCGATGCAATTATCAGAAGGGGGGCTATCGGTGATTAATCAGCCCACGACGGTATATTTTTCACTCGGCTCTAACCTGGGTAATCGACAGGAAAACCTCGACCGCGCTTTAAAAATGCTTTCGGAACGCATGAGGATGGGTAAAATCTCCTCGATATACGATACCGAGCCCATCGGCCCCATTGCCCAGCCGCGCTTTTTGAACCTGGTGGCCGAAGGCTTCACCAATCTTAAGCCGGAAGGGCTTTTAACGATGGTAAAAGGCATCGAGCAAAAGATGGGGCGCCACTCACGTACCGGTGAGCCGCGCATTATCGATATCGATATCCTGCTTTACGGAGATTTGGTAATGCAGACCAAAGACCTTACTATCCCGCACGCGGAAATGGCCAAACGCTCCTTCGTCCTTATCCCCCTCGCGGAAATTGCCCCGGAAGTGATTCACCCGGTGCTGAAGCAGCCTATCAAGGAATTGAAGAACGCCGTCAGAGAAGTCCAGGGCGTTATGAAGTTTGAGCTTTAGGTAGTAGGGAATAGTGAATAGAGTATAGGTTATAGGGCGTAGGGCGTAGATACCCCTCACCCATTCGGCTTCGCTCTGGGCAGGCTCTTAATCCTCTCCCACAATGGTTCGACAGGCTCACCGTGAGCGGGCGAGGAAACATGTTACTGGAAGGGGTCTATTTCCTATACACTATCCTCTACCCACTAACAAAGAAAAGGGGATTGAGTATCATGGTGGGAATCAGGGCGTTCTTTAACAGGCTTCGGGAAAGCCGATATTTCAATCTTTACCGCCTTATTACCGCGCTGGGCTTTATCGCCGCGACACTACTGGTGGTGCTGACGCCCCTCCAACTCCCCGACCCTGACGACTGGGCCAACTACGTCGGCGTGCAGAACTTTTCCCAGGGTAAATTCACGGTTGACGGGCTGACGCTTTACCGCCAGGGCATTAAAGTGGGGCAGGAGGGCGGCTGGCTAATCCAGTATTTGCAGGTAGGGCCAAACAAGTTCGCGCTGGAGAAAGCGCCCGGCGTTATCTTTTACCTCATCCCGTTTTACCTGGCCCACCTTCCGCGGTGGGGCAACATCCTGCTGATGTTGTGTACTATCATCGTCACGTACTTGCTGCTGAAACGGATACGGGACGAAAAGACGGCCATGATAGGCTCTATCCTGACGCTTTTTACCCCCATCGCGCTGGTGATTCTTAACCGGATTTACATGGATACCTATGCCGCGATGTCGTTCCTGGTCATCGGCGGGGGACTGTATTTCTATTATCACCTGGAAAGGGAAAACCTGGGCATCGTTAAGGGGGGGATACTGCTCTTTCTGGGCATCTTTTTCACCCTCTTTGCCGTGGTGACGCGCTATACCAACGCGCCCATCGCCATCGTCATCGGGCTGCACTATCTCATCACGAAAATCGTGGACTGGCAGAGAGGGCGCGGCACCGGCCTCAAGTACGAGATAATCCCGCTCATCTTCGGGGTGGGCATCCCGGTAGCGGGTATCCTGCTCTACGATAAGTTCATCTTCGGTTCGCCGTTCAAGGACAGCTACTCCTTTTCCCCGTATCCCATCAAGTTCGCTTACCAGTACATCGGGCAGTCCGACGCGGACGGCTCGATACCGCTGCAGATTCTGACGAATAACTGGCAGGGGATGTACCGCAACGTCCTGCTGGCCTTCCCGGCGCTGATTATCGGCATACCCGGTTTTATCTACGTGCTGGTCCAGAAAATCATCGGCAGCGCGCGGCCGACCAGCAATACCGGCCGCTGGTCAAATATCAGGGAAGAAATGCCGTGGGACATGTTCCTGGTGCTCGCCGGCTGGTTCATCTGCGTCTTCGGGCTTTACCTGGGCTACGAGTGGACGGCCGGGCTGCAGCAGGGCGGAGGGATGGTCGTCTTTGACCGCTTTCTGGTGCCGGGGCTCTTCCCCATCATTATCATCACGGCGCTGATAATCACCCGGTTCCCGTGGTGGGCGATGTTGACGGCGCTGGTGCTTTTGACGGCTTATGGGGTGATGTTCTACCTGCAGTGGGACTACGGCAACCTGCACATCCTGCCGCAATGGGTGACGATGCGGACGCTCGATAGCCGCTGGAAGGACTACATCTTCCCGCCCTGGACAAGTTGGGAGAAGCTTTACGGGAAGGGCGGGACGTACGGAAAATAACCGATAACCAGGATACAATAACCAAAGCCCCTTTACCCCTTTAGCTTTGGGCTATAGCTGACTCGTTATGGTACTCGTTTCTATCGTATTATGATAAATCAGCTTCATTTTCCCGGATATGCGACCCTTCATTTTTTCGTTAATGGTAGGGCAGGCATCTTGCCTGCCCACACAGGCGGGACGCCTGTGTTACCGGCTTTATTAAGTTGTTAAAGGGCTTTAACGACCTCACCCTCTTATCCCTCCTTACCAAAGAGGGACGGTGACAGTGCAGGGTTATAATAGTAGACCTGTTCTGATATTGTCAACCGGATTTTGGCACAATTCAGCTTTGGCTTACGAAGAGCAATATTTTTCTTGTCATTCTGGAGGACGCCCCAGATATTATCGGGTTGGGCTGCAGCAGGGTACTCTTAATATTCTTCTCCCTTGAGGGGAGAAGTTAGATGAGGGTGAAATCATCGTTTTAATCCAAAGATACCCCTCACTTTAATTCTCTCCCCCAGGGGGCGAGAAAAAAATAGATTCCCGATCGGGTCGGGAATGACAGGTTTGGGGAAAAAGGGTCCTTCGACAAGCTCAGGTTGAGCGAGGGAAAAGGGCAGGGGATACTAAAAGTAAACAGCTTTCTACTGTTAACTGTAAACTGTTTACTGTATACTAAAAACATGTACGAAATATCCGTGGAAAGCCATATCGACGCAGCGCATTACCTGAGGGACTATAAGGGAAAGTGCGAGAACCTGCACGGGCACCGCTATAAGATAGTCGTTAAAGTGAGCGCAGAAAAGCTCAACGATATCGGGCTGGCGTATGACTTTACCGATTTGAAGAAGCACCTGAACGATATTTTAGCGCGTTACGACCACACCTGCCTCAACGATGTGCCGCCCTTCGATAAAATCAATGCCTCCTCGGAAAACCTGGCCGCCACGATATGCAAGGAACTCAAGAAAATACTTTCTAAAACGCCGGTGAAATTGGAAGAGGTCCAGGTGTGGGAGACACCAAACCAGGGGGTTACTTATAGGCCATAACATAGGTGGAAGGGGAGACGCCGATGCAGGGCGTTTCTTACCACCCCTTAATCCCCCCACTTGTCATTCCCGACTTGATCGGGAATCCATGACCCCTTTTTCGAATTATGGGTAATAATGTAAAACCTTAAAAAAGCTGGATACATCGTCTCCCCATAAGATATGACCCTGCTTTCTTTTTCAAATTTACCCTCTCTGCTAGCGGAGAGGGAGACAGGGAGAGGTCAGTCAAGGGGAGAGCCGAGAAGGACTTTCCCCGCAATGAGAAAATTTGATGATAGACCAGTAACAATTCCCTATAATCCCAATTTAAAGAAAGCTTCGCAAGACCTCCGTCTTCACATGACCGCAGCGGAAAAACACCTCTGGGAAAAACTCCAGCGAAAACACCTCGGGTGCTGGTTTTACCGGCAAAAGCCAATAGGCGATTATATTGTGGATTTTTACTGCCCAGCGGCTAGGCTGGTGATTGAAGTTGACGGGGATTATCACGCAAGCGTTGAAACGTCTGTAAATGATAAGGTCCGGGAAAAAGTAATGCGAGGTCCTCGGTTTGAAAGTTATCAGGTTTCACAATACCGAAGTTTTAAATGATATTGAGGGCGTGGTGGCGAAGATAAAGAAAACGCTTGAATAAAGGCTTTAGAAGTCCTCCTTCATCCTCCCTTATCAGGGAAGACAATCCATTTGTGCAGCGGTAAAGTCCTCTTCTATTCTCCCTTATCAGGGAGAACAGACCAATGGTGGAATTACAGGTGCACCTTTATTACAATGACATCGTCTCCCCTGAAAAGGGGAGAGCCGAGAAGGACTTTAAGGAAACGCCGACGCAGGGTGTAATATATACGGAGTAGGGCGGTAGCGAATTTTACCTATTTTTTAAAGAGGATGAATCACGGTTAAATCTAACAAGAACCATTACTCTAGAATTTGGTATTGATTGATAATAATCAATGACTAAATCAATGTTAGAATCTGGCTTAAATTGATCAATTGATGATTCAGGTTTTTTATTAAGATAAAGAATAAAATTGTTCAAGGACTTTCTTTTCCTCATTTCTTATATAGCTTCTTAATTTATTACCGTAAAACCACCATATATTTTTTTTGTTTGTAAAATTGGGTTCTTTAAATATTACTATACTTGTATCAAATTCAGATAAATCTAGCAGTAGTTTCCGCGCTGCTACTTCTGGGGATACCATATATTTTGTTGCCAAATCAATAATTATTCTTAAATTTCTTTCTTTAATATCCTGAATACTACGCCTCACAAGTTCATTTGGCATGAGTAATTCTCTAGCAAATGAATTACAGATATCTTCTTCTTTATTATCTCCTAACGTTTTAGATAATTCTTTAGGCAGAATTTTTATAGGTATGATTTGGCTGTTATCATAAAAAAAAGTATGGCCTATTTCGTGGGCAATACTGAACCTACGTCTAACGGTAGTTTGATTATTACTCAATAAAATAACAAACCCACTAGGAATGGGCTTTAGAATAGCACCGGAAGCATTAACTGCATCATATTCCTTCTCACCTTGTATATAACACCAGTTTTTCAATGGGTTCTAGTTTGATAGGCGCTGTGTTTTAAGACCGGCTTTTTCCCTAAAATAACTAGCGGCTTTTAATATTTCTTGCTTAATTGAACTCCAGCTTTTTGTATCAGGAGAGCGACTTTTTGCAAGAATAATTAGTTCATTTTTTATATTTTTGTATATATTAATATTATCTGAATTCATTATTTTATTAAGTGGTTTTAAGTAATGCTTCTAAATTCTTGCGAAATTGGTCAATTCTACCTGCCCCCTCTGCTCTACCCGATACACGCACTAATTCATCGAAAGTATCTTGAGGTACTTTTACCCCTACATGTTTTTCTTGATATTCTTTAATTACTCTCCGTGCAATTTGATCTATGCTTGATCTACCTTTTCCTCTAAGGTCTATGTCGGGTCGTTCGTTAGGGTAAGATATAGCTTCCTCACATAACTTATTTACATCAAATAATTTCTCTGATTGTGTTGATACATCAATTACTTCGGGGTCTACTAGAACTTGGAGTTTCCATAACTGATAAAACCTATCGTTTATTGCATTCATTTCTTGTTGTCGAGTGTCATCAAGAATATCCTTTAAGGGCTTTATTTCGTCCCCAGGGTGATTTTGAACAAGCATTTCACATTGTTTTAGATTCATTCTGACATCTGGGTAATATATTACTACCGTGCCTGGCATCAGACCTGCTATTTCCTCAATTTCCTTTTCCTTTTCCACTCTCCAATTGGCTTTTCTAAAATTTGGATACAGATTATCATAGAAATTCAATGATTCTTCATTCTCATCATTACGTGGGCGGTATTTAATTTCATATAAGACTTTATATAATTTCCTCGAGTTATATCTATTTATAAGATGTTTTGTACGATCATTATTTGAATTTTCTAATTTCAATAGGAAATCACTATCAGATTTATCAAAAACCTCATTCCAATTTATCTTAGCACTTGCTGTAGCTGAAATAAAGCATTGCAGACGCTGCAATTTTTGTGCGATGAAAATATACTTTCTCTGCCAAGGTATACCTTCTGCGTATCAAATCAATTGCTTCCGATTTAATTTCTGGTTTTAAAACGGTTTTATAACCACGTTCTGGATTGTGTTCGCGTTCAAATCTATACGCTAATAATACTATACGACCTTTACCAACGGAATCATTATCACTTTCTTTAAATTTATCATAAACATTTGATTTAGCTTGTGTTACTCTCAACACTGCAAGATATTTTACTACTCTATCACCACTTCTTTCTCTTAATCCACAATAGTACATATCTCTATAAGATAATCTAAAAGATCAGCGCAAAGTGTGTTACCTACTATATCAGCAATAAATGGATTATATTGTAATTCATCGGATGTTCAGGGTGTTGTCTTTATCTGCTGGTATAATGTAACTCTTAACATCTTCTATGAATTGTTCCACTTTATTTAAGGAAATGTAGCGAATTTTTTTAAGAAATTTCTTATTGTTTTTGCTATTGATTTATCAGAGTTCCCAAACCATAATTCAATTCTACTATTATCATTCCATTCGTCATTTCTAAGGTTACCCTCATTTGTGAGGGGGTGTCCAAAGGGCATGTGAGCTAAATCATGCAACAAAGCGCAGGTTCTTACAATTAACTTTTGATAATTTCCTATTTGAAGTAATTGTTTTTTCTTGTATATATCATAATTTCGATTAACGACATCAACGAGTTGTTGTGCCCAATATAGGGTCCCAATTGAGTGTAGAAATCTGCTATGAGTAGCCCCAGGGTATACTAAATGCGTTGGCCCTAGTTGTTTCAGATTTCTTAGTCGTTGGAAGGCTGGTGTATCAATAAGTTCCCGTTCCAATTAATAATACTTAGATGCTTGAAGATAACGGGATAGTATTACATACTCATGTGGTACCAGCAGTTTTTCTGCTTCTTCCTCGGTAATTGTAGATTGATTGTCTTTTTCCTGCTCTTTATTTTTCATTGGTTGTTATTTTTGTTTGTTCATTTTAATACTTTCTTGTTTTATATAGTTCTTTTTTCCACTTGAAGTAGAGTTAGTTGTTTTTTCTGCGTTTTCATCAATGAAAGTAGTCTGTTGAAGCTTTAATCCCTCTGGCAGTAATTCCTCTGGAAAAATCTTTTTTAACTGAGTGATAATTGTTAAAGAAGGGGAATCTTCTTTATTTCTTAAATTACGCTCGTTTACCCCCAATTTATCAGCAAATTGAGGCCATGTAAGGTTGTTATCTTGTTTATATTTTATTATTTTTTTATGCCCACTCGTTCATAGCGATATTATACCATGTTACGTCAAATATAAATATAATATTTTCCCACTGCCCTTTATATGCCTTATCTCTACCCCCAATTTCCTAAGGCTTTCCCCAATCAATAATTCTCTATGGCAGCGGGTGGGGTATAGCGCAGCGCACATAATGGCTGTGCGCTGTCTGGCGGCTTCTTCCAGCAGGGCAGCGATCCCTGTTGATAAGATTCTTTCTCGTCCCAGCCAGCAAAGTCGGCTTTAGTGATTTTTTTGCCCGCGTTCTTTCATTAAAGCCGGGTCCTCCCGCCCAGCCTGTCCCCCAGCCAGCGGTACTTGATGCCCTCTTTCCCAAAGTCTCCCCCAAAGCTTTGTTGGCCCAGGGGGCGAAGCGGGAGCGGGGAACGGCCCGGACGTCCACGACCATTTCTATTTTGTTTTGCTTCAAAAGCTCCAGGAATAATTCCCACTTATGATTGCTGTGGCCGATGGTGTAGATTTCCACGTGAACTCCTCCTTTTCTCCCTTTCCCCATTTTGTCATTCCAGCGGAGGCTGGAATCCAACCAGAAGGACAAAGATTCATGAATTATTCAAAATGGATTTTGACCGGAGTTTACACTGAACGAAGTGAATGTGTCAGAATGACAGGGAATAAGGGAGGAGCCAACCTCTAATCGCCAACAGTACAACAGATTTAAAAAAGGGTATAGTGTGCCAACCCACGAATCTCATACCGTTGCAAGCCTGCCCCGTTCACGGTGAACCGTTCACCTCGTGGTGACCTCGGTGGAACCAGGGTGAATCCGTACTGCGATACGGGGACGGCCTCCAGTTATTACTAGGGAAGTGCCATTTAATGGATAAATCCGGCACCTTTATCCGCCTCTGGCGGACTGGATTCCGTGTCGTGTATGGAATAGTGGGGCAGGGGTTTGGTCGTGGGATTTTATTTCGGATTTCGATATTCGTGCTTCGTGCTTGCCCCTCACCCCTTACCCCTTACCCCTATACCCTATACCCTATACCCTATTTAACATAACTCGATTAAAAATAGCCCTTGAGCCTGAATCGTATCCAGGCTTACCATAATATGTAAAAAAAACGAATTATGCCTGAGTTACCCAGCCTGATTTAACATAATGCCCTTAAAAAACGATTCACGCCTGGGCCGAGATTGGTTTAACATAAAACCCTTAAAAAACGAATTACGCCTGGGTCGAGGCTGAAATAACATAATGTTGGAATCGAATTTATCATAGCCCGCCTTACGCTCAAAATTACCGCTCGTCGTTTCTCTCACCGGGATATCTTAGCACTGGTGTTCTACTCTTGTCAACCGGTATTTGTCACAAATTAGCTTTGGGCTAGCTTTAAAATATTTTTTTACTTGCCCGCTGTAGCTTCAGCGTAGGCGGGTCATCCTTTCTAGACTGTCATCCTGAGTGTAATGAAGGATATCGCTTCTCTCATTCTGTCATCCTGACCCGTGAGCGAAGCGAATGGGAAGGATATCGGGGTGGGGTGGTAAACTTACAGCTTACAGCTTATAGCTGACAGTGTGCAAACTGGGACATAGGTTACACTTTAGACCGGGGACATAGGTAACACTTTATTCATCTTTTCATTTACAATTCCTTAAGAAATAGAAGCTAAAACAGATTTCCCAGGTAGTCTCAGATATGCTTTAGGCCAACCGGTTCTCCGGCCAGAGCTTGAGATATATAGATTTAGCCGTTTTCCACTTGATGCAGCCATTGGGCCTACGCGTCTGACAGAGAGCCAGGAATCGTATTCCACTGGCCTAACTTATTGGGTAACAAGCGGCCCGATGGCTTGTAAAGCGAGGCGGGGTCTTCATCCCGAAGGCTTCATGGGGCCGCTCCTCGTTGTATTCCGGACGGAAATTGTCGAAAGCCGATTGCTGGTTTGTCAGACAATTCCTGGGCGGATTACAACAGCTTCCTTCAAAGTACGGTGCATCCTTTCATGACGCCCGTTTTGCTCCGGATGGCCGGGCTATGCGCTCCGGGATTATCCAGAGCTTGATCAACCAGACGGATAACCGGCTTAAGCCACCCAGCCCGGTCGAGGCAAATGGCGTGCCGTTATCGCTTCTGATGGCCAGGGCAACCCGTATTCCCGGAATGCCCGCTCCAGCTAGGCCGGTAGATTCATAGTTTGGATGACGCAGCCCCCGGCAAGAGAGCAGATAACGGCTGAAGTTATCAGTGATGGTTAAGGGATAGCAGAGCTTTCCGTCTCCCGTTCTGAATTGCCCTTTATAGTCTATACTCCAGCTGTCGTTGGGTTTCAGGCATTCCTGAAAGGGCTGGGTATAAGGCGGGGTATGGCGCCGTACTTTCCTCGGATTTACCAGTCCTTCTTTCCTCAGGATACTCTGAGCAGTGCTGACCACCGGCCAATGTTTTTCCGGATACGATCTTTGAGGGATCTACTATTTTCTTCGGCCCCCATCTTTGTGTCTTAGTTTGGTCTCGATCATTTGAGAGATAATTTCGGCGGAGTGGCATTGGGATGGTGACAAGGAGCACACGATACTTCTTGAGCGCCTCCACTCCTCCATCCTTGAAACGGTTGATCCATTTGTGGACTGTTTTACGGCTTACCTGATAATGCTCTCCAAGTTCGCTGATGGTATGCTCTTTCTTCAACCAATCACTCATCATTTGTACTTTTTCATCCATGGCACAGGTCTCTTTCCAAGGCATAAGCGCTCCCTCCTGCTTATACCTTATCTGTAACCTATGTGCCCGGTCTATTCTGTTACCATTGTACCCGGTCTGTACCCAGCTAATAGCCCTGGCAGGGCAGGGAGGTGTATCATATAAGCGAAAAGTGCGAGGCTTGATATGAAATACGATTTTGATTGCGTGCATTCCCGGGCGGGGACGAACTGCGCCAAGTGGGACGCCGTGAAAGCCATCTTCGGCAGCGATGACGTCATCCCGATGTGGGTGGCGGACATGGACTTTCCCACCGCCCAGCCCATCGTCGAGGCATTAGAGAAACGCGCCGCCCATCCTTTCTACGGCTATACCACCACCGGGCCGGGGCTTTTGAGCGCCGTCTGCGAACGGATGATGAAGAAATACGGCTGGAAAATCGAGCCGGAATGGATTGTCTTTACGCCCGGCGTCGTTTCCGCGCTGACGACTGCCGTCAAAGCTCTCACCCATCCCGGCGATGAGATTATCCTGCAGCAGCCGGTCTATTACCCCTTCTTCGGGGCGGTCAGGAACGTCGGCTGCCAGGTCAATAACAACCCCCTGAAGCTCAGCCGCGGGCGCTATGAAATGGACTTCGATAACCTCACCGCCAACTTTAAAGCCGGCTCCGGCATGATGCGGGGCTCCAGCCGCATCCGCGGCATCATCGTCTGCAACCCGCATAACCCCATCGGGCGGCTGTGGGAAAAGGACGATTTAACGAAACTCGGGGAAATCATTATCGGCAGCGGGGCGACAGTCATCTCCGATGAAATCCACTGCGAGCTGCTTTTTAAGGGCTACAAACATACGCCGTTCGGTTCTATCTCCAAAGACTTCGAGCAGCATTCCATCGTCTGCATGGCGCCGAGCAAGACCTTCAACCTGGCGGGCTTGAGCGCGTCCTCCATCATCATTCCCAACAAAAAGCTCCGCGATAGCTTTAACGAGGCGCAGGCCGGCATGGTGCACGGGCCGGCCCTATTTGGACTGGTAGCGATGGAAGCCGCCTACCGCTACGGCGATGAATGGCTGGCGCAGCTCCTCGATTATTTACAGGGCAACCTGGACTTTACGCTCGCTTACTTCAAGGACAAAATCCCGAAGATAAAAGTTGTGAAACCGCAGGGCACTTATCTGCTCTGGCTGGACTGCCGCGGCCTGGGGCTGGACGATAAAGCTTTGAGCGAATTTATGAAAGCGAAGGCCAAAGTCGGTTTCGATGATGGGTTCATGTTCGGGGAGGGTGGCTCCGGCTTCGAGAGGATGAATATCGCCTGCCCGCGCTCTATTTTAAAAGAAGCTCTGGAGCGGATTGAAAAAGCGGTCAAAGCTCTAAAATAAAGGTAGTCCGGAAGTCTCTCTTTATAGGGATTTATCGCTTCACTGGTTTCGTCTCCCTATACTTGTTCTTTATAATTGGAATCCATTATTTTTGGAGCAGGCAACGTTTTAATCACTACATTGCCTTTTTCGATGGTACTTTGAATATTGTTATCGTTAAGTCGCTTTCAGTAATCGGCGATAAAAGCCAAGGCTGGCCAGAAAAGGTATGAAATAATACACCACGCGGAAAAGAATCGCGGCAAGAACGGCAGTCCGGATTGGCACACCAAGTAATGCGTAAATACCGGCCATTGAACCCTCCTGGACACCCAATCCTCCGGGTACCAGCGAGATAAAACCAGCGGTGATGCCGAGGCTAAAGCCTGTTAGCAGCGTACCAACACCAATCGGGTTTCCCAGCGCATAAAAGCAGAACCATAACGCGGTCACGGTACTCGTCCAATCCATGATTGTCAACATGAGCAATAGCATCAGTACCGGCGGGTGCTGACGTATCAGAGCTACTCCCCTGGTCATCGCCTGGTCAAAATCGTTAAGCGCAGCAGCCACATCGCGCCTGGTAATAAAACGTACCAGCCTGCCCAAACCGTGGAGCAAAGCTTGCCGGGCCGGACCGATAAAGACCATGCAACTGGCTGCGATAAGCAACAATGCCAGTAGGCCGGCGGCAACACCAACACCCAGACTGCTGCCGGGAGAAAGGACTTTATTTGCCATGATAGTAAAGAGGCCGATCGGTAAAAGGGCGATGAGCATTAAACTGCTAAAACAGAGCTGAAATAATGAGGGGGCCAGGATATTTTCCGCAGCCAAACCGTGTTTTTTCATTAGCAAGAATTGCAGGGATACACCGGTTACGCCGCCGACGTTCATTAAATAGGTCACGGTGTTGGATACGAAACCTATTTGCATCAGATCTATTACTTTGAGGCGAACGCCGAATGCCCGGAACACAACCGCAAGACTGTAGCTCAAACTGGCGTAAGAAACGCCCGTCAGTATTAAGGAAGGTGCTAAAAGCAGCCAGTTGGCCTGACCGATAATGCGTCGCATATCGGCCCAGTCCAAAGCCACGATAAGCACGCCAGCGATAATGAAAAGCAGAACGACAATAAAAGTTACTCTCTGGATGTTTAATTTAGGCATTCATCATTCCTTCAAGTATTCGCGCCGTTTCCTAAATTCTAAATGTTGCTATCAAGTAATGATAATAACGGGTTTACAATCTTTGTGGAAGTTTCCCCTCCAATGTTTGAAATATTGATCATGTGCCAAATCTGCTGAAAAAACGGCCACATCCAGTCTTTCTAAAGAATACGGCTTATGTTCAATGCGGTCCTTAACAACCCCAACGGACCGCCCTGGTAGGCGATATAGCTTTCCTTCCACTCAGGTTCAAACTTCAGCTTATACTGGCGTAAACCTTTTGCGTGAACGAATCGATCGAGCCGCTCAAACATCTGGTTGATGGTTTTTTCCATGAACGTGGCACTTTTACCTTCACCCACACCAACAAAAGGTGCCACACCAAAGTTAAAGGTTTGAAAGCCCTCCTCCCTCAAGGCTATCATTGTTCTTAAGAAAAGGTAATCCATTGCACCCCAGTGCAAGCCGGGGATGTGCCGCATCATATCGAACGTAGCTTCACCGGGCTTAAAAGACGGGACTTCATTGATGAAAGCCACCATTTCCCCTCTATTATCACGCAAAGTATCGATAGTACAACCCTTGAGATAAGCCATGTCGAACTCTCCCTGTAAGAACCCATATTCGCGGTGATGCGGTAAAGTGAGCCATTTCATTGAGACGGATTGCGCTTCATCCAATATGGCTTTTAAGACCGGAGGCCGATAACGAATCATCTTATAGCCGTCACCTTCGAGTTTCCGGCGCACATAGCGGAAATATTTACTTTGAGAGGTAACGGATGTGAACCGCTCAAGATTAATCGTCGCTTCCTCCCCGACTTTGAGCAAAGAAAGGCCGAGCCTATTGTATAAAGAAGGTTCATCAGGGATGAGAAAGACCGCGACCCATCCGTTTTCCATACAATAACTGAGGAAAGCCTTAGAGGTAGTCTCTCGGGCTTTGTCATCGGGCCCGACAGGGTCGTTCAAGACGAAAGCTACTCCCCCGATCGTCCTGAAAGATAGGAATGAATCACGGCCAGGCGAAAAGAAATACGATTTATCCGGCCAGACTTTGAAGTAGTCCATAGTCGATCTTCCATACTGCTTAAGGATTGCCTCGGCCCGGTTCCGTTCCTGGGGCAGTTCCACCAAACGGTAGAAGATCGGGCGGAAAAGACTGTAAACGGCGAAGCCCATGGCCACAACGCCAAAAACGTTCAAGGACTGTAGAAACCAGTGTGCCTGGCGAGTCTCAGCCACCAGGTCGGAGTTTCCCAGCAGCGAGAACTGACGCAATGTTCTGACCAGCGCCTCGCCCAGAGAAAAAGTGATGCCGAAGTCACGTCTATCCAACATCCAGAAACCAATAGTGCCATAGAGCAAAGCCACCAGCAGGCTCAACAGGAAAAGAAATAGGCCGATCCGAATATTTCGGGATTCGCTTTTCACTTTGAAACGGTCGTAGAAAACGAGTAATAGAATGATGTTTACGACCTGTGGCAGCGCCGTAAATGCTATATGCAGGTGGATAACACGTGTGATAATAGCAATGGCAGAAACAACGAAAGCAACCCACCAGGCCACCCGACGGCGTTGGTAGAGGTGAAAAGAAAGATAGACCAGGACAAAACCGATGATAAGTGTTAACAATCGTGTCCAGTGGTAAATACCAAAAGGTGAGAATAACTGGGCGCGCTGGGGTAGCCGTGTGAGCAATATACTGGTGATAGTCCATGCCCCGCTGAGGAACATTATCCCGCTCACGAGCCACACCGGCCAGTCTTGGGCCCGCGAAGTGGATATTGCAGCTATATACTCACGGAGATACATTAGCAGGTTGGGCCTGCGTTTTTCAGGCGGTTTACCCTCGTCCAAGGGGCGTTGTGCCTGTAATAATTCTCTTTCTTGGCTCTCTATTTTCTTATCTTCCATTTAGTGCAGGCCGTATCCCCTGACATGTAATTTAACAGTATATTTTACCACCAGCCTGTGGCTTATTGCATACGTAGCCCCACTTAAGCAGAAAACAAGCCTTAGGAATCTTTTTACATTCTAGTGAGTAATAATCTTCTTTAATAGGCCTTTAAACGAAATGTTGGCTCTTTATAAGCTATGAATCAATTTGCCTATTCCTATTTTGTAATTAAAGGCAAAGGTGATTTAGTACTCATCCCCTCATGACCCAATCATCCCCCTTATCTTAATCTTCTCCCCCTGCGGGCAGAAGAAACGTGAAAGAGGTCGGGGGTATTTTACACTAATATCTAAAGATATTCCATGATTTCTTTCAGGCTCTTTATCCTGGGGGTATCCAGGTTATCCGTGTAATATCCGGTGCGGTCGAGCAGGATGGCCTTCATACCGGCGCTTTTTGCCCCGACCATATCCACCTGGTACTGGTCGCCGACAAAGATGGATTCATCAGGGCGGACATTTCCTTTTTGCATAGCATAGCGGAAGATTCCCGGCTGGGGCTTAGAGGCGCCGGCTTCCAGAGAAGTGACCACGATATCCAATTTAGAGATTATGCCCAGTTTTTGCAGCGTCTCATTCATATTTTTCTCGATGTTTGAGATAAGACCGGTGGTCAGGCCGCGTTTTTTAAGCTCGGTTAAAGCAGGAAAAGCGTCATCGAACAGGACAATGTTAAGCTCGATTTTTTGCATCACGGCTAAAAGTTTCAGGACAGTTTTTTCATCAGTTTTAATGCCCGCCTCTTTCATAACGATGCGCTGGTATTCCGTATAGAGTTCCGCGATTTCTTCCCGGGAGCGCTTGCTCAACGGGCGCCCGGCCATCTCGTTATAGATAAATTCATTGGCGGTAAGGATGGGGCGGGCCAAAGCGGCCGCCGTTGTTTTAAAGCCCATGCCGTTGAGGGCTTGGGATTGCAGTTCTTCCTGGGTGGGTTGGTAATGCACGAGGGTCTGGTAAAGGTCAAAGAAAACCACTTTAATCATCGCCGTCGCTCCATTTCTTTACCTTACAATTGTAATGAAAGGAAGGATAAGGTGTAAAGATAGCTGTAAACTTTAAGCTATAAGCCGTTTAGAAAACTCTGCGAAATCCCAATCAACCCCCTAAATCCCCCAATCTTGGGGGACTTGGGAGGCTGGGGGACACCCCCAGACCCCCGCCAGAGGAATTTTCCTCTGGACTCCTTTTTCAGAGTTTCTTTAGATATCAGTCCCCGCCCCCGCCTTTAGTGAATGCCTTTTCCATAACAAGACAAAAATGATACAATCCTAATGTCAGACAGCGAGGAAGTGATTACATTTGTATGAATAATCAAGAAGAAAATAACAACCGGCCGGTATTCCCAAAGCGCGCGATTATCACGGCAGGAATGCCGTACGGAAATAAAGAATTGCACCTCGGGCACATCGGGGGCGTTTTTATTCACGCCGATACTTATGCGCGTTTTTTAAGAGACCGTATCGGAAAAGATAATGTCATCTTTGTTTCAGGTACGGACTGCTACGGCTCGCCGATACTGGAATATTACCGCCAACAGGTCGCCCAGGGGCTTTTTAAAGGCACGATAGAAGAATTCGTCCGGTTTAATCATGAAAAGCAGAAAGAAGTCCTGAAATCCTACGAAATCAGTCTAAATCTTTTCGGCGCATCAGGCATCGGGCGCGCGGCAGAAATTCACCGGCAGGAATCCATCGATTTTATCACAAAATTGTATGAAAACGGGCACCTGGTCAAATTGACCACCTCCCAGTTTTATGACGCCGAGCTCGGCGTTTTTCTTAACGGCCGACAGGTGGTAGGGCAGTGCCCCATTGCCGGCTGTAACTCGGAAAGAGGCTACGCCGATGAATGCTCGCTGGGGCACCAGTATATGCCTATCGATTTAATCAACCCGAGGAGCACGCTCACCGGCAAATACCCGGAAATGAGAGATGTCACGAACTGGTATTTCAAACTCGATAATTTCCACGGCCTGTTGAAACTCTGGGTAGATGATTTGGAAAAAGACCCCGCCTCCCGGCACTTCGTAATAAAAAGCATCCGGGAGTTTCTGGAACCGCCGGTAGCCTATATTAAAAGAGAACAGCTCGATTTACTGGGGATGATTAAAGATAAGCTACCGGAATACACCTTGACCGATGAAGAAAATAAACCATCGGTCACGCTCACTTTTAATAGCGTCGGGGAAAGAGAAAAAGCCTGCATGGTCCTCGCACAAAATAACATCCGCTACCGGACGGGAAAAACACTGGTGCCTTTCCGGTTGACCGGCAATATCGAATGGGGCGTCCCGGCGCCGGCGCTGGAAGGACTGGAAGGCTTGACGGTCTGGGTCTGGCCGGAATCCCTCTGGGCACCGATTTCATTTACGATGACTTACCTCGAATCGCAAAATAAGGATATAAATACCTGGAAAGACTGGTGGTGTTCCAAAGAGGCGCAGGTATACCAGTTCATCGGGGAAGACAACGTTTACTTCTACGGACCGGCCGAGATGGCGATGTGGATGGGCACCCAGGGCAAAAATCCATCATTCGATACGCCGGAAGGCGACCTGCAAATCCCAAAGCTGGTCTGCAACAGTCATGTTCTGTTTTTGAATAAGAAAGCCAGCAGCAGCGGCGAAATCAAACCGCCGATGGCCAGGGATTTGCTTAACTATTATACCTTCGAGCAATTGAGGGCACATTTCCTTAGCCTGGGACTGGACATGAAAAGCGTCAGTTTCCAGCCCAAGCCGCTGAACCCCAAAGCTAACGAGAAGGACGCCGACCCGGTCTTGAAAGAAGGGAACCTGCTTTCCAACGTATTTAACCGGGCGGTAAGGTCCTGTTTTTATACCGCCCAGAAGTATTACGACGGTAAAATCCCGGTCGGGGAAATCAGTCCGGAGGTAATTAAGGAGTCAAGGAAAACCATCCTGGAATTTGAAAGGCTCATGTCCAAATGTGAATTTCACTCGATCATGAACCTTCTGGATACCTATCTCCGGAATATCAATAAATACTGGGCGAATAATATACGCCTGGCGGACCAGAACAACGATGTAAATCTTCGTTCCAAAATATTAATCGATGCTTTCCACATGGTCCGTACGGCAACGGTGCTGGTGCATCCGATTGCGCCTAAAGGGACGGAGATGATCCGGGAATATCTCAACCTCGATGAGAGTTTCTGGAGCTGGGACCGTGTTTTTCAGACCTTATATGATTTTATGGACGACCCGTCGAGCCATAAACTTAAATTCCTGGAACCGCGGGTCGACTTTTTTGAAAAGCACATGAGCCAGATTGAACAATCTAGTCAATAGTAAACAGTAAATCCGGAGTAAAATTTGAACAAAGAAATAAATCCCAGGCTCGAGGTATTTTCCGATACGGCGGAAGTCAATGCCAAAGACCACTTGGTCATCGGCGGGTGCGATACGATAGACCTGGTGAAAGAGTACGGCACGCCGCTTTATGTCTTCGATGAGGCCGACCTGCGCAACCGCTGCCGGGAATATAAGAACGAGTTCGGCAAACGCTATAAGGATGTCACTATCTCTTATTCTCCTAAAGCCTTCACGGCCAACGCGATGCTCAAGCTTGTGATGGAAGAAGGATTAGATTTGGATATCGTCTCCGGCGGCGAACTGGAGATTGCGAAAAGAATCGGCTTTCCGATGGACCGTATTCACTTACCCGGCAATAACAAGTCCCCGGAAGAACTCAAGCTGGCCGTAAAATACCATATCGGCTATATCGTGGTGGACAACCTGTCGGAACTCGACATGTTAATCAAGATAGCAGGGAAAAAGAAAGTAAAAATCCTGCTCCGCCTTAACCCCGGCATCGACCCGCATACACATAAATACAATACCACTGGCGTCGTGGACTCAAAGTTCGGGTTAACCCTGGCTACCTGGGACGAGGCATTAACCAAAGCCTTGGCCGCTCCGAATCTTGACGTTGACGGCCTGCACTTCCACATCGGCTCCTATTTATTTGAAGCGGAACCGTATTTAGCCTCACTGGATGTCGTCCTAAAATATGCCGCGGAAGCGAAGAAAAAATTCAACTTTGAAATGGGGACATTAAGCATCGGGGGAGGCGTAGGAGTTCGATACACGCTGGAAGAAAATCCGCCGCCCTTCGCTGCCTTCGCCGAAAAAATAACCCGACGACTTAAGGAAAATTGTAAGGGATTCGGCCTTAAACCGCCGCACCTGATTCTCGAGCCGGGACGTTCAATCGTCGCCAGGGCGGGGATGTCCTTTTATACCGTCGGCGTGATTAAAGAAATACCCGGCATCCGCACTTATGCCTCGGTAGACGGGGGGATGAGCGATAATATCCGCCAGCCGATGTACGGCTATATCCAGGAAGCGGTGGTAGCCGAGCGAGTTTCCGCCAAAAATACGGACCAATATACGATTTCCGGCAAGCTCTGCGAGTCCGGCGACGTCCTGATTAAAGAAATTATGCTGCCGAAGCTTAAAGCCGGAGACATCCTGGCGATGGCGGGGAGTGGGGCTTACGCCATCCCGATGCAGAGCAATTATAATTCGATGCTGCGCCCGGCAATTCTTTTCGTGAAAGACGGAATGGCGCGCCTGATACGCAGAAGAGAAACCGTGGAAGATTTAACGGCGCGCGATGTAGATTGTTAAAGGAGCTATAATAAAAGAATTTGTCATCCCGGGGGATCCACCAGACATTCTTCTCCCTTGAGGGGAGAAGTTAGATGAGGGTGAAACATGAACATTGTCATTCTGAAGGAACGTAGTGACTGAAGAATACCGGGGAGGGGCGGTGAAAATCTTCCCCGCTCCGATATCCTTCACGGAGTTTACACTGAGCAAAGCGAATGTGTTCAGGATGACAAGAAGCCTTCCCCTCACCCCGTATCGTAATCGTAGTACATGGCAGGCTCTTAATCCTCTCCCTCGGAGGGGCGAGGAAACAAGTTCTTGAGTGGATTCCCGATTGGGTCGGGAATGACAAGTTCATGTTTGGTTATTGTTAATTGAAATTTGTTTGGTGTTTGTATCTCGGTTATTGGTAATTGATTAACGATGTGGCAACTAATAGGACAAAAGAAAGCAATTGAACTTTTGCAGCACGGCTTTCAGACCGACTTAACCGTCCACGCCTATCTTTTCACCGGGCCGGAGCACATCGGCAAGATGACGCTGGCCCTGGAACTGGCGATGGCGCTGAACTGCCAGGGAAAAGACCCTCCCTGCCTCGAATGCGCCGCCTGTAAAAAAATCGCCGCCGGCACGCATACGGACGTCCAGGTCATCCGGCTGACCGCCGGCAATGAAGAAGACACGGAAGCCACCAAAATCAGCATCGAGCAGATTAAAGATATCCAACATTCCGCTTCGCTGCCGCCCTTCGAAGGAAAACGGCGGGTCTATATCATCGAAGGCGCGGAACAGCTTTCCATCGAGGCAGCCAACCGCCTGCTGAAGACGCTGGAAGAACCGCCGGACAACGTGACTTTTATTTTAATTACCGTCAATGAAAAATTACTTTTACCGACGGTCGTTTCCCGCTGCCAGCGCATCGAGTTCCAGCCGGTGCCGCTGATTGAAGAAGCCGCCGCATTGACGAAGAAACTCGGCACCGGTGCTGAAAAAGCAAAACTGCTGGCGGCGCTTTCGCGCGGCTGTCCCGGGTGGGCTTTAACGGCGGCAGGGGACGAAACGGTACTGGAGCGCCGCAAAGAAAACCTCGACCGTATCGTCAAAATTATCAAAGCGGAGACCGACGAACGCTTTAGTTATGTTAATCAGCTGGCCACCGGATTCAGCCAGAACCGCAAGCCGGTTTATGATATATTAGAGGTATGGCAGGACTACTGGCGGGACATCATGCTCACCAAATTGGGCTGCCTGCAACTGATTGTTAATATTGACCGGAAAGATGAGATAATAAAAATAGGGGCATACTTCAGCCTGTCACAGATTAAAAACGCTATCGAGCGGATCGCAGCGGCGGTAACGCAACTCAAACAGAACGTCAACCCGCGTCTGGCGCTGGAAGTGCTGATGCTGGACATACCCAGAGAAGAAAGTGTGAATCGTCCCATTTAAGGGGGAATTTAAGATATGGCTAATATAACAGGAATACGTTTTAAGAGGGCCGGCAAAGTCTATTACTTCGAGGCCGGAGATATCGCTTTACAGGCCGGCGATTACGCAGTCGTCAAGACCAGCCGTGGCATGGAACTGGGGCATGTCGTCATCGCGCCGGGGCAAGTGACCGTAAATGATACCGGGGAATCTTTAAGCCCGGTGTTGCGCAAAGCCGAGCCGGAAGACATCGCCAAGGAAAAAGAACTCGACGTCAAAGCCGAAGAGGCATTAATCGAATGCGGCAAGATGATTGCCGAGCTGAACCTGCCGATGAAGCTGCTATCGGCGGAATATGCATTGGACAGCTCCCGCCTCACTTTTCTCTTCAGCGCCGAGGAACGGGTGGACTTTCGGGAACTCGTGCGCAGGCTTTCAGGGAAATTCAAGATAAGGGTAGAATTGAGACAAGTGGGCTCCCGCGACGAGGCAAAGCTCCTGGGGAGCTACGGGCGCTGCGGGCGGGAACTCTGCTGCGCCAGCTTTTTAACGGAATTCAGCCCGGTCTCTATCAAAATGGCTAAAGAACAGGACCTGCCGCTGAACCCAATGAAAATATCCGGGGCTTGCGGCCGCCTGATGTGCTGCCTTTCTTATGAAGGAGAACAGTACAAAGAGATGAAAGCCAAGATGCCTAAAATAGGCCAGCGTGTTTCCACCAAGATGGGCGAGGGAACGGTGTCCGCGATTAATCCGCTCAAAGAAATGGTCATCGTCGAACTGGACAATGAAGCCAGGGTGGACCTACCCTTAAACGAAGTCAGTTACTAGTGTCTAGTTTCTAGTTCCCCTCCCCTTTTCCCCAAACTAGCGACTAGTTGCTAGAAACTAGCTACTGATATAAGTATTTTTTCCACTCATCCCTTTTGCTTAAGAACTGGTAAGGGACGTTGAAGAGGGGGCTGCCGGTGGGTGGGGCGGGTTTGCGCATCAGTTTCATATGAGCTTCCTGCGGGGTCCTTCCGGCTTTCTTACGGTTGCAGTCCACACAGGCGCTGACAACGTTTTCCCAGGTATGTTCGCCGTGACGGAAACGCGGCATCACATGGTCGAGCGTTAGATGCTTGCTCTGGGCGCCGCAATACTGGCAGGTATAATGGTCCCGGTTAAAGATTTCATAACGAGTCATCTTACGCTGCCGGCGCGGCCTCCTGACAAGCTGGGCGAGGCGGATAACGGAAGGGATTTCGATGGCCTGATTAAGCGTATGGATATACCCGGCGCCGTTTTCAATCATTTCCGCTTTGCCCTGGAAGATAAGGATGACAGCGCGGCGGGCGCGGCATACGGTAAGGGGCTCGTAGCTCTGGTTCAAGACCAGTACCGGATGGTTCAACATAGGGCTGCCTTTGGTTTTGAGTGTAACTAGCCTCATTTTATAACAAAGCTTTAAGGCATGCAAGAAAGTTAACAATTGAGGGATTTAGGGAATAGAGGATAGTGAATAGGGGATAGGGCTAATAGATGTGTGCTGAAGACTTTTTTGTTGACGATATATCGTTAAGGCAATTATAATACGGATAACCGTTTATAGAGGAGGGAAAAAATGGAATTAAAAGAATATATCAAAATGGAAATCGAAGGACTTGACCGGCAGTTTAAAAGAGTGCTTGACGGCTTGACGCAAAAAGAAATCGAATGGCAGCCGGCTTGCGGCTGCAATTCCATCGGTTTATTTCTTTTCCATATCTTCATGGCCGAGGATTCATTCATGAATCCGGACAAGTCGAAAATGCTCTGGGAAACAGGCAAATGGTATACCAAGATGGGGGTTGACGCAAAGACAGAAACCGCCCATTTTAAATCGGCGGATGAAGTGAATGCTTTCAAGGTGCCCAAGCTGGAAAAAATCCTCGCCTACGGCGCCGCTGTCCGCAAACAAACGCTGGCTGCTTTGGCTAAAGCTAAACCGGCTGACTTCGATAAAAAATTAAAGCTGCCCTGGGGTGAAATACCCGCCGTCATGATGTACTCTATGGTCGTCGGACATGCGACATCACATCTTGGCGAGATGTCTTATATCCGCGGTATCCAGCGTGGCATGGATAAGTAGGAGTCCAGAGGCCGTAAGGTCTTTGGCGGGGGTACCGGGGGTGTCCTCCGTACCTCTCGCCCCCCAAGATTGGGGGATTCAGGGGGTCGATAAGAACTCAAAAGCGCTCCGGAGAAATCCGGGGCGTTTCTTTTTCCTGTTTGCCCAGGATGACAGATATTTGAGTTTTAGGTCAGTGAAGTCAGGTACATCAAAATCGCGCCGCAGGCGGCCACGTTAAGGCTCTCCGCTTTATCCGGAGGGGTGGGAATGCGCACACGGTAATCGGTAAGAGACAATAGTTCACTGGAAAGCCCGGCGGCTTCATTCCCTAAAGCCAGGACAAGTTTCTTTTGCCGGGAAAGTATCTCTGGTTTATCATCGCCTCTAACGTCAGCAGCAACTATGGAATAACCGGAGTTTTTTAACGTCTTTACAAGTTTCAGATATTCTGCCGTTTTTCTTATCCAGACGGAAAGGGTTGTACCGGCAGAGGCATGTACACTCTTGGGGGTAAAGGGGTCGGCGGTGTTTTCGGTTAAAATCGCCCCGGAAAAACCGAGGGCGCCGGCGGTGCGGATTAAAGTGCCGGTATTGCCGGGGTCCTGGATATCTTCCAGCAAAAAGATGCGATTACCGGCAACAGACGGTAGATTTGCGGTATAAACATCCTGTGGCAGGCGGACGACAGCGGCGATGCCTTGCGGGGTCTGGGCAGAACTGATGTAGCGGAACTGGCTTTCCGTGACGGTTCTTAAAGGGTAGCGGCGGAGGAGGGGAGGGGGCTCTTTAAAGGAAATAATTTCCGTGATTTCTTCCGGGCGGGAGGCAACAACCTGACTGATAGCTTTTTCCCCCTCGACGAGGAAAACGCCGTGTTCCAGCCGGCCTTTTTTACCGGCCAGTTCACGGTACCATTTTAAAGATTTGGGCACCGCTGGCATAAAGATTTGCCCCTCTAAAAAACATTACCACACCCGGATTCACGTTACGTAATATTCACGGGTGTGGTCTTATTATACTCTTATTATGGCAAAGGATATTAACGATATTATTCGTTCAGGGCTTTGGCCATCTGGATTTCTTTAATCAGGTCCTCGATGGTGATGGCGGCGACAGTCAACGGCTCCAGCGTGCCCCGGGAACCCAATGCCGTGGATACCCTGGCGATGACGGTATTGTTCGGCGCTTCAAGGATATTTACGAAATCGTATTCACCCAGCAGTGCGTACTGAGCGATTACTTTGGCGCCCATGTCTTCGACTTCCTTGTTCACTTCCCATAGTCTGCCGGGATTGCGTATAAGGGTTTTTCTTCCTGCATCGGTCAGCTTGGATAACATCATATAATAAGGCATTTCGGTCCCCCTTTTCCTGCGCCCGTTACGAATAAACGGGACTTTCGATGAGACAATATTACACTACTAAGTAAATACATGTCAATACGTCGCATTGAGTCATAATAAGTGTTACCGAAAATAGTATCGTTGCGTCAATAATAGTGTTACCGAAAGGAGGCAAGGTGACACGACGCAGCATAATGGAATACGCCGAAGCGGTACGGGAGCGATATTTAGGGGCAACTAAAAAGATAAAGGAAATAATACTGGATGAGTTCACCGCCGCCACGGGGCTGCACCGAAAGGCAGCGATAAGGCTTTTAAACAAAGGCGGTAAGTCATCTAAAGCAAAAAGGAAGGGGCGGCCGCACCTTTATGACCTGGAAGTAATGACGGCTTTGAAATTTGCCTGGGAAGCGGCTGACCGCTTATGCTCAAGACGCTTGCGTCCTTTCTTGTCGGAATTAGTGAGTATCTTAAGGGGAAAAGGCGAGCTCGATATTAGTGAAGAGACTGTAAGGCAGCTAACAAAGATGAGTGAATCTACCATCGATCGGATACTAAGGAGATACCGGCGCAAAGAGCCCAGGTACGGGATGAGCACGACCAAGCCCGGTACCCTGCTTAAAGACGCCATTCCGGTAGGTACTTTTGCTGACTGGGATGAGAAAAGAGCGGGTTTTTTAGAAGTCGATCTGGTAGCTCATTGCGGGGATAGCGCTGAAGGATTTTACCTTAATACGCTATCGGCGGTGGATGTCGCCAGCGACTGGTATGAGCCGGTAGCGGTATGGGGGAAAGGGCAAGACCGTGTCGGGGGAGCGATTTACGATGTAAGAAAACGGCTTCCCATGACCTTACTAGGATTAGACTCAGATAACGGGGGTGAGTTTATCAATCAAAGTCTGTATGGCTATTGCTTAAAGAATAACATCACCTTCACCCGCTCCCGCTCGTATAAGAAAAACGATAGCTGTCACGTAGAGCAGAAAAACTGGTCGGTGGTCAGGCGGGTAATCGGCTATGACCGTTACAGTTCTAAAGCGGCGCTTAAGGCTTTGGAGGGTGTTTATATGTTACTGCGCCTGTATGTTAATTTCTTTCAGCCGGTGTTAAAACTGGTGGGAAAAAGCCGGCAGGGGGCTAAGGTACATAAAACCTACGATACTGCCAAGACCCCTTACCAGCGTCTACTACAAAGCGGCGTACTTAGTGAAGCAAAGAAAGGTGAACTGGCTTCAATTTACACCGCCCTTAATCCGGTAGTACTGTTAAAACAGATCCGGCAAGAGGTGGAACATCTCTGGACCGTGGCAGACAGATAACATCATCTCGGTAACCTTAATTATGACGCAACCAGGAGGCTTTGGGTAACAGTTTCTTTTGACGCAATACGTACGTACGTGGCTGGGGCATAGGGCATGGGGGAAGTAGCAACTGACAAGTAACAAGGATAGCTATTAGCAACTAGCTTTTAGCGGTTAGCTCACCCTCACCCCGTATCGCGGTACGGAGCAGGCTCTTAATCCTCTCCCGTCAAGGGCGAGGAAACGGGGAAGGGTACATTGGACATTTGATATTGGTATTTATTTGACATTGGTAATTATTTCTTATTCCCCTTCACTGCCATCGGAATTCCCGACACCATAAAATAGACGTTATCGGCACGGGCGGAGAGTAAACGATTGGACTTACCGAGTAGGTCCCGGTATAACCGGCTGATATAGTCACCGGGGATAATACCCAGACCCACCTCATTGGTGACGAGAATAAAGTCCGCTTTGCATTTATCCATGCAGGCTATTAGTTCCCGGATTTCCGATGTGACGGCTTTATCCACTTCCGCAGGGTCGCTTTTTTCTTCGAACTGCCCGATGACGTTACTGACCAGCAGTGTAATGCAATCAATTACCACCGTCCGGGTCCCGCTGATTTCTTTAAGGATGCGGCTGCCGATTTGGGTCTGGACCTCCAGCGTTTTCCAGCCGGCCGGGCGTGACTTTTTATGCGCCTCGATACGGCGTTTCATTTCCGGGTCGCCGGCTTCCGCGGTTGCCACGAAGAGGACATGTCCGCCGGCTTTTTGCGCTATTTCCTGCGCTAAAGTGCTTTTACCGCTTCGCGCACCGCCGGTAATAAGAGTACAGGTCATAACCGTATCTCCCAATCAACTTTTCCCGAAGTTTTGATTTTCATCATGAGAAAATCCTAAGCACTAAATCCTAAACTCCAAACAACATCAAAATCCAAAGTACCAAGGTTTTAAACCTTTAGTATTAGGGAATTAGGATTTGTTTTGTTTAAATATTGGAGTTTAGTGCTTATTTCCTCATCCCTTTCTCTATTATTTCATATACCTTTTTGATATCCAGGTTTTGCCGGACTATCTCTGCCAGTTTATCATATTCACTATCTTTGGCAATACGGTTAACCGTATCACTTTCAGCAATGCCCCAGTAACGCCGCACGTTATTCAGGAAAGTATGACGGAAATCATCGTTGTAAAAAATGCCGTGGAGGTAAGTGCCGATAACATTACCTCCAGGGTTAATGGTGCCGTCCGCATAATCGGCAGGGTCCTGGGCTGTGGAAGTAATATGGAAAGCAGCGGATGGTTCATTGGTGGTCGTGTGCCCATGATGAATTTCATATCCAGTAACTTCCTGGCCTTTGATACCGGCCAACAGACCGGCATCCGTAATGCCTTGTCCCTTAACCTGTCTCGTGATTTTTTCGGCATGGAATTCGGTAACAATGTCGAGCAGTCCGAGGCCTTCAACTTCAGGCCTATCACCTTCTATTTTCAAGGGGTCTAAAATTTTTTTACCGAGTATCTGGTAACCGCCGCAGATACCGAAAACCGGCGTGCCGGATTTTGCCTTTTCTATGATGGCTTTGCCTATTCCCGAGATTTGCAGATATTGCATATCAGCGGTGGTGTTCTTGGTACCGGGGACAATGATGAGGTGGGGATTGGTCATCTCAAAACGCTGGGTGATATAGCTGATGTCCAGACCTTCCAGCTCCAGCGGGTCGTATTCATCAAAGTTGGCAGTGTGCGGAAGGCGTATGACGGCAATTTTCAAATCGCCGTTATTTTCCGCTTTTTCCCTTTCGTCCAGGTAGACCGAATCCTCCTGCGCGATGTGAATATCTTTAAACCAGGGGATGACGCCTAACACCGGAAGTCCGGTACGTTTTTCCGTAAAATCTACGGCAGGTTTCAAGAGGGAAACATCCCCGCGGAACTTGTTGATAATCATTCCCTTGACATAATGCCGTTCCTCTTCGTCAAGCAGTTCCAGCGTGCCAACTAAAGAAGCAAAGACACCGCCTTTATCGATATCGCCAACCAAAAGAACGGGGGTCTTTGATTCCCTGGCGATACGCATATTAACGATTTCCTGGTCTTTGAGGTTTATCTCCGCCGGGCTGCCCGCCCCTTCGATAACGACAATATCGTATTCGCTTCTAAG
Organism: uncultured Chloroflexia bacterium; assembly: GCA_963796365.1. Classification (GTDB taxonomy): domain Bacteria; phylum Chloroflexota; class Dehalococcoidia; order Dehalococcoidales; family RBG-16-60-22; genus RBG-13-51-18. The sequence goes on along the minus strand of CAWCLJ010000004.1, from coordinate 478,094 downwards.
GCGTGACAACGATTTTTTAACGGTATTTAAAAGCTCTATTGCATAGTGTGAATAATCGTTCGCGGAAATGGTGCGGGCGACCTTGCCCATGACGATGACCTGGCAGCCGGAACCGGCGGGTTTTAGCAGGACCGGATTCATATCTACGGTAGGGGAGATGCCGGCGGCCTCCGCCTGCACCGCCTGCGCGCGGCCGATTTCCCCGCCATCCGGAGTCACAAAAGAATTTAGCGCCATGTTCTGCGCTTTGAAAGGGGCGACTTTATATCCGTCCTGTTTAAAGATACGACATAACGCGGACACGATAACGCTTTTCCCCACCGAGGAAGCGGTACCCTGTACCATAATTGTTTTGGCTTTTTTTACCTTTTTTTTAGTCATTTATAATAAACTCGGCGCTACTGTGAAGATGATAATTACGAACAACAGCGCCATGACTTCCGATAACTCGTTAGTTGCGCCATAAGTATCCCCGGTCTGACCGGCGAACTTATATTTGAAATAAAAGCCCATTATCGTGGCGACTATCCAGATACCTGCAATGACGAGGAAACCGGTAAAGTGGAACAGGGGATAAAATGCGGCGGCAATGGCTAGCGTTAATATGGTGGCAATTGTGAATTGGGGCCAGCGGGTGGCGTTTTTATAGGCCGTGCCGAGTCCCTGGGGACGGGCGTAACGGAAAGCGAAGATGGCATAGACCATCGCCCAGCGGCTGACAACCGGCATAAAAAGCAGGGCGGCAGTCATGTGATTAGCCGGGATATTATCCAGGACGACAAACTTCGTAATCAGAAGTAAAGCGATACCCACCACCCCGAAAGCGCCCGTCCGGCTGTCATGCATGACTTTCCAGCGTTCCTCCACCGGCTTGTGCCCGGCCATGCCGTCAACGGTATCGGCAAAGCCGTCCAGGTGCATGGCGCCGGTCAAAACAACCAGAATCACTATCAAAAGGATGTCCGTTACCGGTACGGGCAGAAAGCTGTTGAAAGCCCAGTTTAACCCGGCTAAAATCCCACCTAGTATCAGCCCGACCAGCGGGAAGAAAGAGGTGGCTTTACCAAGCTGATCGGCGCTCAATTCACGCTTGAGCGGGACCGGGATGCCGGTGAGGAATTGCATAGCTGCCAGGAAACTAATCGTATTATTTGCTCCTTTTTAAATCCACTTTGCTCACCCTTATCCTTTTTATACTGTCATTCTGACAGAGGTCAGAATCCATGAAACAATTCGGTGCATCTTTGTCCTTTATAGTGGATTCCAGCCTGCGCTGGAATGACAAATTTGCTATTCTTTCGCGTTACCCCCTTCATCTACCGCCGCTTCAGCGAAGGTTGCCATTTCGTTCAGCGTCCTGACACCGGCTTCGGCGATATAAAGCCCTAATGCCGCGCCGGTGCCTTCTCCGAGGCGCATTTCCAGGTTCAATAACGGCTTCAGCCCGAGGTAGTTAAGTAATACAACATGGCCGGCCTCGGCCGAACAATGGGCGGCGATGAGGTAATCTTTGCCCAACGGCGATAAGGAGGTTGCGATTAATGCCGCCGCTCCGGAAATGAAGCCATCAATAACTACCGGTATATGATTGGCGGCCGCCCCCAGCATCACCCCTGCCAGCCCGCCTATTTCAAATCCACCCACTTTGGCCAGTACTTCAATAGGTTTACCGGGGTTGGGTTTATTAACGTCCAGTGCGCGCTTTATAACGTCTATTTTGTGTTTTAGTTGCTCATCGGTGGCGCCGGTGCCGCGGCCGGTCACTTCCGCGACCGATTTACCGGATAATAGCAGCGAAGATAGCGCTGCTGGAAGTGGTGTTGCCGATGCCCATGTCACCGGTGCCGACGATATCCAGACCTTTTTTAACTTCAGCATTAACGACCTCGATGCCAGCTTCGAGGGACTTTACCGCCTGTTCACCGGTCATGGCCGGGCCGAGGCACATGTTCTTCGTGCCGTAGGCTACTTTCTTAACGATGAGCTGTTTATCCGGCTTGAGGTCCGAGGCGATACCCATATCGACAAAGACAATTCTGGCGCCAGCTAGCTTTGAGAGAACATTTATCCCCGCCCCGCCGTGCAAAAAGTTTTCTACCATCTGGGCGGTGACTTCACGCGGCCAGTTGCCGATTTTTTCATCGACAACGCCGTGGTCACCGGCCATCGTAATCACCGCCTTTTGTTTAATTTGCGGTCTGGCTTTACCCTGTACGCCGACGATTTTAATTGAGATTTCTTCCAGCCGTCCAAGGCTCCCCGCCGGTTTGGTAAGCTGGTCCTGCCGTTCGCGGGCGGCCGCCATCGCTTTTTCGTCAAGGGGTTTTATTTTTTTAATGGTCTGGTTGAGTAAATCCATAATGCTCCTTTTTATCTTGATATGCATTCTATTGTTTAATGTAAGAAATTATATATTTACCTGACCATGTCTTTCTTTCACGGAAGTAACAAGTATCAAGTCTCAAGGAAGTAGTAATTATTAAGTGATAAGTAACAAAACCTGTATTTTCTTTTAACTTATCGATTAAATATTCCTTGTTACTTGACACTTGTCAGTTGTTACTTAACCTCTTTACTCACTGCCCGTACCTCGGTGAGGCAACCGGGCAGACGCGCATGCATTCGGAGCAGCCGCCCGCTGCCTCTGTATATTCCCGGCAGGCGAACCTATTAATTGAGTATGCTTCACCGTCTTTCGGCCTGTCCAAAGCTTTGGCCGGGCATTTTAAAACACATACGTTGCAGTAGCGGCAGATATTATAATCGATTATTTTGCTGGGTTTGACGACGGCTTCCGTCAGGCACATTGCCAAACGGACACGCGGCCCGAACTTTTCGGTAATCAGCAGACTGCTCATGCCGATACGGCCTAGTCCGGCTGCTTCGGCGAGATGTTTATAGGAAAGGATGCCGCGTAACACGCGGCGGTCCACGGCGGGGCCTTGCCCGGTCAGCGGTAATGCTTTGAGCCCGGCTTTGTGCGAGGCTCTAGCAATGTCATAAATAGCTTTGGACAGCTTACCCTGGATGTAGCCGATGTGCTGCTGGTAAATATCGTTAAGATTAAAACTGCCGGCGGTCATTTCCGGGGAGGTGAGGTCGAGAAATTCCGGCCATATTTCCATGCTGACGACAACAATGGATTTGGCAGCAGGCAGAAGTTCGAGCACAGCTTCTTTTGCCGGTTTGTTTTTCAAGCTATCGACGCGGGCAACCCCGATGATATCGACTTCCAGTTTGGCCAGTGAATCCTGGATTTCCCTGTTAATCTTTTCTGTGCCTTTTTTTACAGCCATTTTCCCGACCTCTCAATCGTATATAATTGCCCTTATTATATACGTTTAGCATCGTTTTCAAAAATGTTCTTACTTTCCGCTTCTATATATAACGTCTTAAATTCTTGCGCATAGTACTTTAAGAGGTAAGTTGGATAACTTCCAAATTGTAAATTGGGATATCAGAGCCACTCGAAGGTCTTCTGTTGATGGGAAATAACGGTTGTGGGTTACCTTGCGACGAGTGATCCTCCACACTCGTTCTATCGGATTGAGTTCGGGTGAGTAAGGCGGCAGAAAGATAAATATCAAACGCGGCTGATTTGCCTCGAAGAATTCTTTGAGCTCTTTGGATCTGTGCCATCGGGCATTGTCCAGAATAAGAAAGATTTTGCCCTGAGTAGATTGGAGCAGATAACGAATAAAGTCGCCGAAAGTCTGAGCACTGAATGTAGGAGCTTCTTGAGTCACAAGCTGACCGGTTTTCAAATTGAGTGCTCCGAAAAAACCTACTTTGTGACGGACCGAAGGCGAGAGTACGCGAGGTTGTTGACCTTTGGGCGCCCACATTCGTATCAAACTGCTGTGGCGTTGAAAATGGACTTCGTCCTCGCACCAAAGTTGAATGGTAGGGTCTTGCATTAATTGGTAGTAGTTTTTTTAAAGGCTTCCTGCCGGGGGCCATCCGCTTCGCTGGCTTTGCGGCGAGGTCTCTGGAGACTGAAACCGAGTTGGTGGAAGAGCCTCTGGCATTGCCGGACACTAAGAGATACGGAGTATTTATGGGTAAGATGATGAGACAGCAGCAATCCGTCCCACAGGTTTTGGTTATATCCCAGTTCTCTGGGGTAACGACTGATATCTTTGCGCAATTTCGCCAAATCTCTGGCCGACAGTCGTGTTGGGCGTCCAGGATGGTTACCATCCAACAAACCGGAGAGTCCTTTGGAAGTGAGCCGCTGGACCCAATATTCAATAGCTCTCGGAGAGTCTCCATACAGGCGAGCCGTATCTTGGGAACTGGATCCATCCAGAATGTGCAGAACAGCATGGAGCCTATGGAAATAGCGTCCTTCAGGTGTTCGCGATATTTCGTCTTGAATGGCAACCTTGAATATCTCAGCATCAGGAATACTTGTCCTTCTCACTGGGAGCCTCCATTTCCGCTATACTCCCAGTATACTCAATTTCTTAATTAAACGCAATATATTATGTCGTTATATATAGAATATCTCTGAAAGCCGCTACCAATTTTTGGCAATCGGGAAGGGAACGGGGGGAAATACGTATGTGTTGCGGCAACCCGAAAGAATAGCAGTCTCTCACCAAGAAACCTTTAGCTAAAAGAGACCGGCGAAACTCTGTGCCGCTGATTACTTTTACAAGAAAATAATGAGTGTCTGAAGGAGTCACCATAAAGCCAAGCCGGGTTAATTCATGTTTGAGATAACTCCCGGCTTCCCGCGTTTTCTGAAGGCTTTTCTTGAGGTAATCTTCGTTTTCTAGGAGAGCAAGACCTGCTTGCTGGGCGATAGTATTGACATTCCAGGGAGGCATGACAGAATGGAGAATATCAATTATTTCACGGCTGGCCACAGCATACCCTAGGCGAAGCCCGGGAATACCATAGTCCTTAGTCATCGAGCGGAGGAGAATAATATTACCACGCCCCACAAGCTTGAGCGAATCCCAATAATTGTCAACAAACGGCAAATAAGCTTCATCAAGTATGAGAAGGCCGTTTTTTAAAGCCTCCAGCACTTTTTCAATATCAGAATGGGAGAGGTATTTGCCGGTGGGGTTATTAGGATTACAGATAAAAACAGCATATGGACGCTTTTTAAGTATGATTTCCACCATGTGTTTAATATCCGGCATAAAACCGTTTTTTTCAGTAGTAAGATATTTTAATATATGGGCGCCGGAAAGACTACTGGCTGTTTCATACTCACCGTACGTAGGTTCAAGAATAAGAACCGTGTGATTTTTCCGAAAATAGGCTAAAGTAATGAGGCGAATTAATTCGGTTGTACCACTCCCAACCAAAATATTGGTTATATCTACGGCTAATTTTCCCGAGAGCTTATAACGTAATAAAGTTGATTGTGAATCAGGATAACATTCGATCGGCGCAGATGATATTATCTCTTTTATCCCTGGAGGCGGCATGAAAGGGTTGGTGGATACGCTGAAGTCTAATAATTCATCACGATTAACCCCTAATGCCTTAAGTTCGAGATAATCAATGCCGCCGTGAATGCAGGCTTTAAGCCCGGAAACCGCTGTTCTAGGTTGCAAAGGCAAATCTAAAACCTCCTAATATCAGGCAAACAAGTATCCACACTGAAGATGCTAAAGAGAAAATTTTCAAAGAACTATCAATTGTATCTGGTGATGTTGATGGATAGCCTTCGCCCAGGACGTAATGTTCCACCTTTTCCAACCGAACGCCGAGCGCACCTGCCATTGCAGCCATCGGCCAACCGGCATTAGGGCTTTCAGTTTTAGTGTGTTCCCGAAAAGCTATTTTCCAGGCGCGGCGGCCGCTTTTTTTAAATGCGGCGGCGGTTATCACCATCAACGCTGCCAGCCGCGCCGGAATGTAGTTAAGCACATCATCAAGACGGGCGGCGAATTTGCCGAGATACTCGTATTTACCATGATACCCTATCATTGAATCGAGGGTATTAATGACCCGGTAACCGATTGCCCCGGGCACCCCCAGGAGTAAAAAGAAAAATAGGGGCGCTACCAGGCTATCACAGGTCCCCTCGGCTACCGACTCTACGGCTGCTGAGGCGATCAATGGAGGCTCTAATTCTTTGGTGTTCCGGCTGACCAACGCCCGTAATTCGAAGCGAGTTCTATCCACTTTGCCTTCCCGAAGAAGGGACTTTATCTTTAAAGCAGCGTGCCGGAGTTCCCGTATGGAGAATGTAAGCTTTAACAGGACTGCTGCCAGGAGGATATACCCAATTCGGTTTAGCCCATGTACATATGTCAAAAGATAATAAGCAGGAACAACGAATAAAGCCATTATAAAAACCGTCATGACTATTCCGTAGGTAAATTGACCGACCGGGTGCATTTTATTTCCGCCCCTTTCCAGCAAAGAGATCACTTTTCCCATCCATGCCACCGGGTGAATCACATTGGGAGGGTCACCCAGGACTAAATCGATAATAATTGCCAAAGCCGTAATCAATATCCATTCCATATCAGTAACCATTTTCTCTATTGAGCTTGTTTCTGGGGGCGCTCAAGAGCACGGTGGGGAGGCCGTTGGCGGGGTGTTTGAAAACGCAATTCGCGATGCCATAGACTTGCTTAATGTTGGCGTCGGTAATGACCTCTTCCGGCGTTCCCTGGGCGTAAATGCCGGTGTCGTCGATGAGCAGAAGTCGGTCGCAGTATTGTGCGGCCAGGTTAAGGTCGTGCAGGGCGGCGAGGGCGGTAATGCTTTTCTCCCGGCACAGGTTTTTAATCAAATCCAGCATATCCATCTGGCGGCCGATATCCAGGTTGGCGGTGGGTTCATCGAGCAGGATAGCGGTGGTCTCCTGTACGAGCACCCGGGCAATGAGGAGGCTCTGGATTTCCCCGCCGGAAAGCTCGTTAACATGGCGGTTGGCCAGCGCAATGGTGCCGGTCTTCTCCATCGCCTTGCGGGTAATATCCCAATCGGCTTTATTTTCGGACTGGAACAAACCCATGTGCGGGTTGCGGCCCATAAGGACGATTTCAAAAGCGGTAAAGGTGCTGGGGAGGAGGGGCATTTGCGGGACCACGCCCACCAGGCAAGCAAGCTCGCGGCGCGGTATCCCGGCAATGTTCCGCCCGCCTACCAGCACTTCCCCGGAAGTGGGGCGGATAAGGTGGCTCAAAGCTTTAATGATGGTGGACTTGCCCGAACCGTTAGGCCCGATAAGCCCGACCAGCTGTCCCGGTAAAGCTTTAAAGGTGATGTCCTTCAGCACCGGATGATGGTCGTAACCCAGCGCTACATCGCGCATTTCCAGTTCAATCATATTCCAGCTTTCCGCTAACAGCGGTCAGCCTTTAGCTCCCTTCTTTTTCCCATCTCCCTAACTACAAATTACAAATTACTTATTACTCATTCGCCCCGCCCACCCCCTCCCCGTTGGCAGGGGAGGGGGCAGGAGGAAAGGTATGGACTTAAAATATCGCCTTTCTTCTCTTTCTTAAAAGATACAGGAAGAAAGGAGCGCCGCAAAGGGCGGTAATGACTCCTATCGGTATTTCCGTCGGCGCCAGTAAAGTGCGTGAAATAAGGTCGGTAAGAATCATGAAAACGGCACCGGTGAGGATGGACAAAGGCAATAAAAAGCGGTGGTCGGCGCCCCAGATGATACGCACGGCATGCGGTATGATGATGCCCACGAAACCTATCGTCCCCACAAAAGCGACGCTGGCCGAGGTAATAAGCGTAGCCGCCGCGAGCAGAATAATTTTGAATTTTTCCACGTTAACGCCGAGCTGCTGCGCCTGCTCCTCATCCAGCTGCATCACATTAAGCAGCCGCGCAAAGATAACGATGACGGCTGCTCCCACGGCGACATAAGGCAGGACAATCAGTACTTCCGACCACTCGCTGGAACTGAAACTGCCCATCAACCAGAAAATGATGCCGTGTAACTTATCGCCGCTGGAGATGATAAGGTAAGAAGATATCGAGCTTAACAAAGCGCTCAAAGCGACGCCGGCCAGAATCAGCGTGGTAACCGGTAAAGTTTTACCGACTCTGGCCAGCATATATACGATGAATGTGGCGAGGATTCCACCGGCAAAAGCCAGCAGCGGCACCAGCCCTAAAGAGCTGATTTGCCAGGCCGCCGGGCAGAAGGAAGCCGGTAATTGCGCCGACGGAAGCGCCCTGCGCCACGCCGATGAGATAAGGGTCGGCGAGGGGATTGCGGAAAAGGCCCTGGTAGGTTGCCCCGGCCAGCGCGAGGGCGGCCCCGACGATGCCGGCGAGTATGACACGCGGCAGGCGGATATCGAAAATGATGGTGTTCATGGCGCTATCCCATGTGGGGTGAATGTTCACGAACGGCAGCTTATTCAGCAGGATGCTGAAGGTCGTAGGGAGAGGAATTTTCACACTCCCGATACTGGCCGCCAGGACGATAATCAGGACTAACAGGACAGCCAACCCGATAAGACTGTAGATACGCGCCTTCCGCCCCGTCAAGAACGTAGCTTTTATTTCCACCGGTTTTACTATCTCCGCCATGTTACTTTCCCTGTAAGGAATTTATTCCTCTCTCGTTTCTTATCGCTATACCCTATACCCTATTCCCTATACACTGTTCCTTAATTAGGCTGGTCGCGCAGTTCCGGGTGAATATCGGCTAAAAATTGTTCCAGCGCATCGACAATGCGCGGGCCGGGACGCCCGGTGATATCTGTATCAACGCCAAAGACTTTGTTATTGACCCTGGCATCCGTATCTTTGAGGAGAGTTTCATTCGTGGCATATTGATAAGGCACATCCGCACCTGCGCCCATGCCGGAACCGGCGATAATAATCTGCGGGTTGGCGGCGAGGACGTTTTCCACGCTGACGGTGGGGTAGCCTTCCTGGTCGCCGAAGATATTAATGCCGCCCGCATCGGTGATGAGCTCATCGATAAAAGTATCTTTTCCCGCCGTCATCAGCGGGTCGTTCCAGACGACATAAAAGACTTTGGGTCGCTGGTTGGCGGAAAGCTTGGCGGTCTTATCCGTTACCGCTTTAATACGCTTTTGCATGGAGTCGGTTAAAGCTTTAGCTTCTTTTTCAGTGCCGGTGATTTTGCCTATCAGTGTAATTGAGTCTAATATCTGATCGAGGGTCTTAGGGCTGATACCGACGATGGTTAACCCATTATCTTGAATTTCTTTATAAGTGCTCGCGGGTTGGGCTTCCGTCCCCAGTATCAGGTCTGGTTTCATGGAGACAAGGACCTCGATATTGGGGTCTACATATCCTCCAACGCTGGGTTTGCTTTTTGCTTCCGGCGGGTAGTCATCATAATCAGTGACACCCACAACGCGGTCGCCAAGCCCTAAAGCAAAGAGGATTTCCGTGTTGCTCGGGGCGAGGGAGACAATCCGCTGCGGACTGGTGGTGGCTAATGTGACGGTCTGGCCGAGCTGGTCGGTAATGGTGACCGGGCCTGAAGTTGCAGTTGTTGCAGCACCGCTGCAGGATGTAATAACCGGTGTAAACAGGACTAGCGCCAGAATAATAAAACCGATTTTCTTTACAAGACCTTTCATAATCCTCCTAAAAAAATACCCCCCGCCCGTTTCCAGACGAGGGGTTACAAGCACTTTTGTTAAAAGAGCTTACGCGGTAAGAACTTAATAAAAATTCCTACCACTCCCCGCGGAGATGTAGGCGGTACAGGGGCTGGCGTTCTGGCTTTTTTCCTTCCCGGGAAGGAAAATTACAGCGGCGCGGCCGCGCCGGATTTTCACCGGCTTGCTTTCCAGTTGGGCCCTCGCTTGCGCTCGGGCACCCCCTTTAAATATTCAGTTGTGGTAATACTATACAATACGGGAAAGAAAAAATCAAGGAATTGTTGATAATGAGGGAGAAAAATATTTGTCTAAATTGTAGAAGACCTAATTTTCAGAACCTTCAGGCATGGATACGTCCCAGATTGATACGACGGGATTTTTACTATTGCCGCCAGGTTTGAACTCGTCCGAATCGGAGGCATTAGTCGGCTGTTCAGGGACCTGCGGCGCCGGTTTGAGAAGTTTATGCTGCAACAGGTTTTCGTGAGCGCGGCGGAAAGACTCCATTTCCTCCGCATGCCGTTTGAAAGCGGTAATGTTTTTCCACCCGGTAACCATATCTCTCCTCCTGCCTTACACTATCAGAATAGCTAAAAAAAATCACAAATAAATCAAAAAATACCTTACATCCGTTACATTAATATCACATGCAATTATGGTTACAATGGAACCATCTCAAAACGAAAAACTAAGCGGTATTTTCACCCGGGCAGGCAAAAAGAAAGGCCTCCCGTATAAGGGAGGCCTGAAGAAAAACCAGGCGATATGGGTTTAAGCCGGCTTGGTCATAATGTAGCCGATGCCGGAACGGGTCATGATATATTGGGGTTGTTTGGCATCATCACCGAGTTTTTTACGCAGCCTGGCGATGTTTACCTGGAGCAGGTGCGCCGCGCCTACATACTCTTCACCCCAGACTTTATCCAGCAGCTGGTCCGGCGTGACGACGCGCCCGGCGTTGAGACAGATGTAAGAAAGCATCTTGTATTCCGTGGCGGTAAGCTTGAGTTCTTTACTGTTAACGGTCACACGGCGGGAAGTATAATCTATCTCCATATCTTTGTACCGGAAAACGGCCTCCTGGTGTGCTCCGCTGGTGCCGGCACGCCGCAACACGGCGCGTACCCTGGCGGCGAGCTCGCTGGCGGAAAACGGCTTGGTAACGTAATCATCCGCCCCGATGTCCAGGCCCTCGACTTTTTCTTTGTCATCGCCGCGGGCGGTAACCATGATAATGGGTACCTGGGAAAACTCACGGATACGGCGGCAGACCGTCCAGCCGTCCATGTCCGGCATCATAATGTCCAGCAGCACCAGGTTGGGGGTCTCTTTATCGAATATTTTAAGGGCCGGTTCGCCGCCGCTGGCGGTTATAACCTGAAAGCCTTCCAGCTCTAACATACGTTTCATCATGCGTACCATGCGGATATCATCATCAACAACCAGTATCAGGGCTTTCTTTTTAGCCATGTAAGCACCTCTCTTTCCGGCGGCTGATTTCTCTATTTTCTATAATACTATAATATATGATTACCCGCTTTGTTTTGTCCATACCGGCTGTTCCGACGCTTTTTACGGGGAGCGCAGGGGAGGGTAAAACGGATGCTCGTCCCCTTGGGGTCCACACTTTCTGCCCTGATGGTGCCGCCGTGGGCCTCGACCAGCCGCTGGCAAATATGCAGGCCGAGGCCCATTCCTTCGGCGCCGCCGAATCCCCGGTTCTCTATTTTGTACATACGGTCGAAGATGCTTTTTAACTCGTTGGCGGGTATCACGGTGCCGTGGTCGGTCACACTGACCTCTATAAAGCGGCCTTTTTTCGCGGCCGATATCAGTATTTCAGCGCCGTCCGGGGAATAATCGACGGCATTGAAAATCAAATTTTTCAGGACCTGCCGGATGCGCCGTGTATCGATGTTGATACGGGGAAGTGAAGCCGGGAGCACTGTGGTTATACGATGATGACTGATGCGTACCGACGCTATTTTAACAATGGATTTTATAAGTCCGGTGATGCTAGCCGGGGACTTTTTTAGTTCAAGCATGCCGGAATCGAGCCGGGAGGAGTCAAGCAGGTTGTTGATTAACTTAAGGAGCTTGTCCGAAGAATTATTTATCAAGATGAGGTATTCCATGGATTCATCGGCGGTGATGCGGGAATGGTGGTCGAGCATCATAGTCGTATAGCCCTTTATCGCGGCCAGCGGCGTGCGGAGCTCATGAGAGACCGTTGCCAGGATATCGCCCTTCATTTTATCCAGTTCTTCATATTCGATAACTTTTCGTTCAAGGTATTTACGTTCCGTGATATCCATAAGACTGCCAAGCACGGCTTGTCTATTTTCAAAGTGTATCGGCGCTACGGTCTGCATCACCCACCTGACCTGGCCGTCTTTATGAAGGATGCAGTATTCACAGGGGTAAGATTTTTTCCCTGCCAGTGTGTATACCGTACTTGACCGCACGACATCTTTATCCGCGCTGTGAATAATATCGAGCAAATCGCTGTCCAGCATTTCTGCCTGGCAATAACCTGTGATTGTCTGGAACTGCGGACTGGTGTATTTCAGTTTTTCATCCTGCAGAATATAAATAGCCAGGGGGGAAGTACTGGAGATAGACCGCAGCAACTCCGCTGGCTGCTCCCCCGATGGATATTGAGAGGCTATCAGGTTTTTTCTATATGACCTGGTCATATTAACACCGCTTATACGTTATTTGTTAGATTAAGCCCGGCTTTTTTCAGAAATATCAACTCTGTGTGCTGTATCTCAATGGCAGACATTAATCAAGCCTGACGCCCGGTACAGCCGGGAGTCTCCCGTGATTTTATCTAAATTTAATGCTAATTTTGCTTTTTCTCTGCGGGAGGCATTGTGCCGCTGTTTTTAGCCAGGAGTTTTTCCACCCGCGCGATAATTTCCATATAGGGGGCAGGTTCGGTCAGGTAATCATCAGCTCCGGCCTTAAGACCGGCCTCTTTATCGGTCTCCAGAGCTCTGGCCGAGAATATTAGAATGGATATCCCGGCCGTTTTGGCTTCCGCACGCAAACGGCGGCAAAGCTCAAAGCCGTCGATGCCCGGCAACATCACATCCATCATTACCATGTCAGGCGCTTCCGCGCGGGCTTTTTTCAGCCCTTCCAGACCGCTGGTGGTGATAATTACCTGGTAGCCAAATCGCTGCAGCGAATATTCTAACAGCCTGGATGTCGATGGATCGTCTTCAATCACAGGTATTTTTTTATCCATGATTGTTGCCTCCATGGCCGTTCAGGATAATTAATATTTTTATGGTCTTGGCATCCATTGTTAACACCTGGTTTTTCACAGAAAGAATATTAGTTATTGTAAATCCGGCGGCGGTTCATTTATCAGGAGCCAGTAAAGCCCGATGGCCTTGACCGCTTCGACAAACTGGTTGAAGTCCACCGGTTTCCGCACGTAGCTGTTTGCACCGGTCCTGTAGCTTGAAACCAAGTCGGTTTCCTCTTTAGAAGAGGTCAGAACGACCACCGGCAGCAGCCTGGTGATTTCCGCGGCGCGTAATTGCTCCAGGACCTGGAGGCCGTTCATCTTGGGTAATTTAAGATCGAGCAACATTAATTTGGGCTGGTCTTTTATATTACGGTCTTTAAGGAAAAAACCATAAAATGACCGGCTTTCCGTGGTTTGCCATCTGGACGGAAAGCCGGTCAATGATTGAGGAGGCGGTATGAAAGAACTGCATTACAGCAGTATTAATAACGTGCTTTTATTATTTATCGCTGGTTTTCAAGGGTATCTTGTGTTTCATCGCGAAAGTATAAAAATCATCCCGGTGAATACGGTTCTGCCCGCCCGGTAGTCTGAAAGAAGTCAGGTTTCCTTTCTCAATCCATCTTAAAACGGTCACTTTGCTGACGCCGCAATGCCTGGCAACCGCACCGGTAGTCAGATACTGGGGATAATAATTATCGATAGTGGTCAAATGAGGCCTCCTTACTCGAATAATGTAACAGGTTGGTCAAATTTACTTTCTTTACAGTTGTTTTGTATTTACTTTAAAGCTATGAGTTAACAGAGACATCACAAAAGACGGGGAAAATAACACAAAAAAGTCACAAAAGTAAAAAAGGTAAAGAAGGAAAAGAAAGTTTAGATATAAACTAAAACGATAACGTGTGATTTATTATTTTTACCAGTAGCTATTTTCCCGTTTTCCATTTACGTAAGGATTATCCCGGCGTTCCGCGCCGATAGTTGTTTCCCGCCCGTGACCGGGGTAAATAATAGTGTCATCCGGCAGGCGCAAGAGCTTGGTCTGTATGCTGTTAAGCAGTTGGCTGCGGCTGCTGCCGGGCATGAGAGTAGTGCCGATGCCGTTCCGGAAAATTGTATCTCCGGTAAAGACTTTTCCCGGTGTAAAAAGAGAAATGCTGCCGGGCGTATGTCCCGGGGTGTGTATAACTTTCAGTTCGAGGCCGCTGATTTTTACGATGTCATTTTCATGCAGTAGCCGGTCCGGCGGGTGGGGTGTCTTGTAAGAGATCCCGAATTGCGAGCTGAATGAGCCATGCCCCTCGAGAAAATCCGCATCGGAGTTATGTACGGCAACTTGCGCCCCGGTCTTTTCCTGGATTTCATACAGGGCGGCAATATGGTCGGAGTGACCGTGAGTCAATACAATTATCTTGATATCCAGGCCGGATTTATCGATAGCCCGGGAGATTTCAGCATGATTGCCGCCGGGGTCGATTACCAGCCCCTCCCCGGATTTCTCCACCCCGACAATCCAGCAGTTCGCGGAAAGCGACCCCACCACCAGCCTTTTGATAAATAGTGTCTCGTTCATGTTCGGGAATCTGCATGCGCCCAAATGGCTTCTATTATCAACATATCAAAGTGTAGGGAATTAGGCAAGTTATGGGTGAAAAGGGCAAAAAATCCAATAAACAAGAGACAAATTACAAACAATATTCAATAAACAAATCCCAAAGATGAATTTAAGCCAATGATAGAGATTGCCACGTCGCGGAGTTTATACTGAGCGAAGCGAATGTACTACTCGCAATGACACGCTAGGTTTGGTCATTGTATCTTGCATCTTGGTTATTGCGACAGCCTACGCTTTGACCAGGAAAAGCGGCGAATTGCCTTCCAGCAGGATTTTCTGTGCCACGCTGCCGAGGGCAAACGGGTTTATGACTGTCTGGCCGTGTGTCGTCATCGCAATAAGGTCGGTAGCGGTCTCATCCGCATATTCGATTATCTCTTCAGCCGCACTGCCAATCCTCACTTCGTAGCCGGCAGGAACTCCTTGCTCTGCCAGGTGCTGGCATAGACCGCGCAGATAATCTTCAACTTCCAGAAAGTTGTTTTCGGACCTGTGCACCACACGGAAAAGTGTCAGGTACATATCCAGGTTGCGTGCAATTTCCCCGATATAAGGCAGCACCGATTCGCTGGCACTGGAGCCATCCAGCGGCACCACGGCTTTTTTCAGGATGCGTTTTGCCCGCATGTCCGGGTGCGCCCCTTTGGCCCTCACCAGCAGCAGCGGTTGTTTTGAAGTCGCCCTGACGACTTTATTCGCGACGCTGCCAACAGCCCAGCGGGAAATACCTGAACGGCCGTGTGTCGCCATAACAATGAGGCAGGGATAACCTTTATCCGCATAGTTCAAAATGCCTTCAGCCGGGTTGCCGGTGCGGGTGGCGGTGGAGATACTGATATCCGTATCCGGCTGGTCTTCGAGATATTTTTTTACCTGGAGTTTTGTGCTCTGCACGATTTTTTTTGAATAGGCCAGGTGGTTCTTGACTTCTTTGGGTTCCTCCGTGGGGAGCACGGTGAGTAAAACGATGTCCGAACCCATTTTCCCGGCAATTTCTTCAGCATAGGGCAGGGCAACCTCGGCCAGGGGCGAACAGTCCAGGGGAACCACGACCTTCGTATACATAAAACAAACTGTCCTTAATAGTTAAGATAACCGGGTGCCATCGTTGTATATCAGGAATTAAGGGGGAGGGGTTGCCTGGAAGGTACGCGCTGAAAAAGGGCATTAACTCTTGCCATGAGTTCCATCGGCCCGAATGGCTTTCGCATGAAAAAGTCTGCACCGGCATCGATAGCTTTGACGCAGGATTCCGCGCTGGCCCCCGGACTGATAACGATAAAGGGAGCAGCGGTCCGATGGCGGATTTGCGCGCACGATATCCAGGTGTCCGCCGCCGCATTTTCCATCAGGATGACCATATCATAAGGCTGTGCTTCAAGACGGCGCAGAGCGGTTTCGGCGTCAAACGCCT
Organism: uncultured Chloroflexia bacterium; assembly: GCA_963796365.1. GTDB lineage: Bacteria > Chloroflexota > Dehalococcoidia > Dehalococcoidales > RBG-16-60-22 > RBG-13-51-18. The sequence continues at coordinate 462,222 of CAWCLJ010000004.1, read as the reverse complement.
CGGCTGTTTCATAACCGGCCCCGTCCAGCATTTCAGGAATGATGGATGCCGGATTTGACTTATTGATAAATAATACCTTTTTAACCATAGTTGTGCCTTAATTTTATACAAACAGCTTAATATATTTACCATACCGTTGAAAACCAATGAAACATGTAATTTGTTTAAGGGTTGTCTTTAAAAGATTTTCTCTATTATAATTGGTGGTTTTCCCTTATGGGAATTGGTGTTTCGTATAGATGACGCCTGCTTTTCTGGCTATTACATTAGTACTAGGACTAAACGTGGAGCCCAGGTCATTCAACACCCGGAGCACGGAAAAATGGAGTACAAGCTGACGGCGTCAATTTTAGTTGGGATTCTTATCGTGACCGTTATACTCGGCGGGCTGGCCGCTGTTGCCCTCCCCCATGCCGACCAGATGTTCCATCAAGCTAAAGAGCAAAAACAGGAAACGGAACTGGTTGAAATCAAGGCTGCGGTTGCCGATATGCTTCATATGAGCACGAGCGGACAGCTTGATTCAATCGGGCCTACCAACGATTTAGGGCAGGTCCACACCAAAGATGCCATTCCGCTGGTTTTAACGGATTTCCTCCCCGACGGGATGGGCCGCTATGTTAAATCCGGCTTTGAGTACAGCTTTACCGCCGATGGCACCGTAGTCCAGACTAAGGAGTAGAAGGCGGTAATAACCAATAACCAGGATACATATTACAAATAAATTTAAAATTACAATTACCAAACTTCACTTTGTCATTACCGACCCCGTATTAAGTACGGGCAGGCTTTGAACGGGAATCCACCAATCAGCCCAATCATTGACAGCCTGTTCTACATGGATCCCCGCTTTCGCGAGGATGACACCTTTGGAATTTGTCAATTAAATATTATTTGGTTATTGTTTCCTGGTTGTTGTGGTTTTACCTCCCTTAGTCCTTATACGGTTCCGGCGGCGGCGGCTGCATAATGTTTATTCGGTACCGGCTGTAAGGCATAAAGTATGTACTGGGTTTATCCGGCCGGTTTTCCGGTGACCCGGCGATACTGGCGCCTATTGGTTCTTCCACCCAGCCTTTTTCATACGGGCACATGAAGGTAAGCCGGTAGTTGAATTTCAGGAATTTCCACTGGCCGTCTTCTTTAACATATGCCATATCGTACTTGCCCAGGCAGAGGAACTGTTTGTAAGTCGCCCCGCTGACGAATGAGCAAAAGCCGTGGGAATGCCACACGCCTTTGGCCCGGTTACGGGCTTTATTTATTTCAATAATCGGGTTTACGGTCATGTGGAGAGCGAGATTTCCGGCGCCCATCATTCTTTTGGCATTGAAGACGGTGTTCCAGAAATAAGAAATGCTTTCGAGCCCTTCATAGACGCCGGCATCCTCGATTTCCATCATCACGCCGGGTGTTTTCTTGGCAAAAAGCTCCACAACTTCCTGCCGTTTCCCGATGTGATAAAGATGGGCGTAGAGCGATTGCAGTTTCCAGATTTCCAGGTAATCTTTGGCCCAGGCTCCTTCTTCGACCTGCTGCTTGAGTGTTTTTACTTCCTTTTCCAGTTCTGCCAGCGTCATTACCATAGTAGCCTCCTCGATAAATACTAATATCTAAATCCTAAACAAATTCAAATTATTAAGCACTAAATTTAAATTATTGTCATTCCCGATCTAATCGGGAATCCAGCAACGAATTCATATATTCATTGCCTTTTTAAGTGGATCCCCGCTTTCGCGGGGATTACAAGTAAGGGAGGGGCAGTGCGGTATTATTTTATTTGTCATTGGTAGTATTGTTAGTATTGGTATTTATTGGTAGTATTTTCTACCCTTTCCCCTGAAATCAATATCCTCTTTTTCGATTCACCACGTTAAGCAGTTTTTTACCTGCCAGGTAGCGTCGCAGGTTGTCTGCGAAAAGTTCCGCTGCCCGCATCATATAGTCTTCCATCCCCCCGGAAACGTGAGGGCTTAAAATAACGTTATCGAAGTCCCAGAGCGGGCTGTCCGGCGGCAGCGGCTCTCTTTCCGTTACGTCAAGCCCCGCCCCGGCAATCCGGTTTTCCTTAAGGGCGCGTATCAGGGCTTCCTCATCGATGAGAGGTCCCCGCCCGATGTTAATAATCCGCCCTGTGGGTTTCATCGCTTTAAATTCCGCCTCCCCGATAATGTGGCGGGTTTCCGGCGTCAAAGGGCAGCAAACGGCGACATAATCGCTCTGGGCAAGCATCTCTTTCATGCGGCCGGTGGGCAAGAGTAAATCAACGTTTCTCGCTTTGGCTTCTTTTTTAGTCGAGCGGCGGGTGCCGATAACCCGCATCCCGAAAGCTTTGGAAAGACGCGCCACCTCCGCCCCGATATGCCCCAGTCCCACGATGCCGACTGTCTTGCCGCGCAGCGTGCCGGAGGCATAACGGTCCCACTTTTTCGTTTGCATCATCTTGAAGCCCATGGGCGCGTTCTTGGCGAACATCAGCATCAGCGACATGACAAATTCGCCGATGGGGGTGGCATGGATGCCGCTAACGCCGGTGAGAATTATATTGCTTTTCCAGATTTCCGTGTCCCGGTGACGGTCGACGCCGGCGGATGTGACCTGGAACCACTTGAGAAGCGGCGCCCGCTTTATGATGTTCTGCGGTGCGATGAACCCGAACATAACGTCCGTTTCCGCCAGCAGGGCATCGAATTCGTTTTTATGGGAGTTATCGCCGCGAAATTCCGCCGATAAAAGCGGCGAAGCGTCCGTAACTTTTACCCGCGGGCCGACGGCGCGGATAGCCTGCATAACATCATCATCGGCATGTTGTATTGTTCTGTCAAAAGATGGCGTAACCACGAGTACATTTAATTGTTCCATGTTTTCTCCTGTTTAAGAGATATATCCGCCGGATTATATAACAGATTAGCGGAAAGATACAGGCAAGTCAAAAGTGTTCCGCTAGCATCAAGGAATGTGCAAAAAGACCTTTTTCCGTTTTTATATCGGACCGTGATAATAATATTTGAGCATCCAGGGCGGCCAGACGTAGTTGGAACTGGTCAGCCAGGCCGGCAGGACATGCAGGTTCCAGGCCCATTGCGCATAAAGCATTGCTCCCCAGGCCAGGACTATTGTGATAATAAATCCAACACCAACCGCAAGGCGGTATGCGGTAATGTATTTCGCAAGCCACCTGTAAATTGCGGTAGCCCGATTCTGGTCTTCAGGGTGGAAATGTCCGGTTAAAGTTCCGTTTAGCGATAATATACTATATGTTGCTTCAACGTTCAAGTCAAAAGGCAAAAGTTAAAAGTTAACAGGGGAGTAATGATTAAGAAAACACGAAATAAGACTATCGAAATACCGAGGAATAATCAAAATACTATGATAACTCAAAGCCACATTTCAAAAATAAAAACTGATTAAAATAATGAAAGTTGAATTATTACCAATCATCCTCTCAATTCTGGAATTACCCATAGGATTATTCGTAAACAATTTCAAATAGCCACCCTTTATAAGCCCGATCTTTCACAAATTGTATAGCATCAGCCCAACGGCCGGAATCCGTGTATTTTTTTACGTGGTATTTTTGAAAATATTGCTCGGGGTCAAAATCATCATAAAATCCTGTGTAATCGAAATAATCCTTCGGCTGAATACCTGGTGATTTGAGTTCGAAAGCATCAATGCCGAGTATCTTTTTATTTAGTTTTTGGCATCTTTGTATTAGTGGTATGGCATCCAACTCGTGAAACAGGATTTCGTTCCTATAATGCACTGCTTTATTTTCAAATTCTTTCATTATTTCATCGTTCATAATATTTCTTCTTTTTACCTGGCTTTATTACTAACATGATAACACAAAGCCCCCCGTTTTAATCGAGGGGCTTTTTAAATATATTCCTGTCCTGCGAGCCATCGTGCTTCGCCCCGGGAAACCATCCTGTTAGCGAAGCGTGAGGCGCGGCAATCTCACATTTTATTATTGTGAAGCGTTCCATTCTCCTTAGTAACTGTATTGAATCGCGATACTCCTCGTTTTAATTTAAGATTCTATCCCATCGCTGGCGGCTTGGGTATCGCGCCGTTGGGGTCGAAGGCGGCATTGACCTTGCCTTGCCAGATGAGATAGTTGGACATGCGCGGATTAATGACTTCCGGCGGAAAACCGGACGGTACGTTAAAACAACCGTCCATGGCGAGCTGGTTGGTCTGCTTGCGCCAATCAGCCGCCGCTTTGGCGGCATCCGGGGCATCCGTAGGACGGTAGAAGATTTCCGATTTTCCCAGGTGCCCGTGCTCGACGCCCCACCCGAAACAGCCGAAGAAAGCGGCCCCGTCATCGAAGGCCAGACCTTTTTCGATTAAAGCTCCCTTCCTCCGCCCCGCCTCCTGCAGCCACCGCATCGTCAGGTCGCGCTGGCCCATCACCGCAAAGCCGCCCCAGCTTTTACCGCCGCGGCGGAACGTTTCACGGATGGAGGCGCTGACCCTGATGCACTGGCAAAGCAGTTTTCCTTCCACATCGGGGTTTTCCTCGACATATTTCAAAGACTGCCCATCGGTCTCTTTGAGGATTTGCCCGAGAACTTTTTTATTGTAAGCGAACTCGTCCGGCGTGTTGCCGGTAACGATGAGCATAAAGCCCGGCCCCTGGACCTTATGCCTCAAAAACTCGAAATTCTTCATGTCTTCTTCGTTGGTCGACGATATATTTGATGACACCATCGCCATGTTGAAGCACATCAATTCGTAGGAGATTTCATTTTCACCTATCTTGAGTTCGGCTTCGTACATTTTCTCCGCAGAGGGGAAGCTGTAGTAACGCACCATGAGATTCGGGGGTATCTCACTTAAAGTGTAGTCCGGCGAGACGCCTTTTAGCGGGAACTCCGTTGGGCCCGGCCAGGGATAAACTTTTTGCGCTGCCTTGGTAAAGATGCCGGGAGTTACGCCCGGGGGCACCGTTCCGCTTATCAGTGCTCTTAAAGACGGTCCCGGCCCGTCCCCGCAGAACCACTCGTCGGAAGAGCCGAGCGAGCCCAGCCTCAATATTTCTCCTTCCGGCGTTACCCACTCGACGGCCAGGTAGTTGCGGTCGTCGCCGCCGCAGGTCTGGTCCATGTGCCCGTGCCCTTTAACGATGGCGGCGCAGTTGGAACCTGCCCCCTTGATGTTGCAGTTCAGGCCGCGTTTCATCAGTTCCGCCTGCAGTTGGGAGGAAAGGACATAAGGTTCGACTACGGCGTACATGTTTTTCTCGTTAATCTCGACAATGCGGTTCATCCGCCGCAAATCAAGATAGATGATGCCGGGCGGGAACATCCCCATCCAGCCGGTCGAGCCGGAAGCGAAATGCATCTTATGCTTATTGCATAACCGGACGATGGCCTGCACCTCTTCGGTATTTTTCGGCAGCACAACGGCCGCATGGTCAATCCCGAAGTATGACTGCATCATGACCGGGTCGTTAGTGATGTTTTCCGCCCCGACGATATCTTCAAATTCCCTGTATATCTCTTTACTGATAGCCATTCTCATTTCCCCCTAATAAGATATTATCTTTACTCCCTTATTCCAACTTGCCCTCTCCCCTTTGCGGGAGAGGGAGACAGGGTGAGGGTTCTAAAGCGCTTTTTCCACGAGTTCAACGATATCGTAAACCTTCAGGCTGATGTTATTTTTCTGCACCGCCTCCGTAAAATTCTTCTCGCACCAGGGGCAGGCACTTACGACAGCTTCGGCCCCGGTAGATACCGCTTCATCGATTCTTTCTTTGGCGGTCCAGGCATTAAACTCCGGGTTGGACTCGTTTACGCCGCCGCCGGCGCCGCAGCACCAGGCGTATTCCTTAATCCGGTTCATTTCCTTGAGTCTTAAACCGGGAATAGCTTTAAGGACATCGCGCGGCGGTTCGTAAACGCCCTTGGTGCCGCGCCGGTATTCCCGCGGCGGGTCGAACATGAAAAAGCCGCCCGGTTTCTTTTGCCCCTCCCAGTGTATGAAAGGTTCGCCCAACCTGCCGAGGCGGCAGGGGTCGTGGTAGGTAACGGTGAGCGGGATATTTTTCGTTAACTTCAACTTGCCGGATTTAAGTAACTTGTCTATATATTCCGTGATATGGAGCACTTCCAATCCATCCCTGAGGCCGTATTCCTCATAAAGCACTTTAAATGCGTGATAGCCGTCGGCGCAACCGGTGACTAGCGTTTTCACGCCGGTTTTTTTCAGGATATCCATGTTCTTTTTGGCCTGCGCGATAAAGTCATCGCGGTAACCCATCTGGTAAGCGCGGGAGCCGCAGCAGATTTCAGCATCACCCAGAATGCCGAAGTTCACCCCGGCTTTCTGCAGGATTTTGGCGGCGGCTTTAGCGTTTTTCCACATGTCCTGGTTGAAGCTGGTCTGGCAGCCGACGAAGAACAGAACGTCTACTTTCTCTTTAGCCGCGTCCTTGATTTTCAGGCCTTTGGCCCAATCGCCGCGTTTCCCTTTACCGGCCACCATCGAGCCGGTATTTTTCATCGCGGCAACCGCTTTTTCTAGCGCGGGCTGGGTCTTGCCGTCCTCAACCATTTTCATTCTAAGTTCGGTGATGGGTTCGAGGACCTTGATATCCATGGCATAGTTGCAGGAAACGCCGCAGGCACCGCAAAGCTGGCAGTTATAGACGATGTCATTCAGCTTTTCATCAGGTTGAACTTTTTCTTTCAGCAGCGCGTTGATGATATTAATCCGGCCGCCGCCCGAATAAGCATGGAAATTATATTTCGCGATGCTCGGGCAGACCGTGGCATATTTGAGTCCCTTGATTTTTTGCATCGGGACGAATTTGCAGGTGGAACACCGGCAGCACATTTCTACATCTTCTTGATAATCTTTCAATGCCATCTTCGTTCTTTCCTTTTCTCTCGACCTTATCCTAGAAACAGAGTTTGCCGGGGTTCAGGATATTATTCGGGTCGAGGATTTTCTTGACTTTATTCAGCGCCAGCGACACTGGCCGCATCTTTATTCATGATCATCCGGGCATTTTCTCCGTAAGGCCGGTGGAAGAAAGCGCCGTTCGACATTAACGTTTTAACGGCATTGCGGTTCAAGTCCCTTACGATTTCGGCTTCATTCTTGTTGCTGGGGTCGTAGAAGAGGTCGAATTCGCAATGGCAGCTCGTGCCCTGGACGGCCGGCTGGAGATAAATACCGATATCAGTCACCGGGTAACCGGCGTTGTCCGCCAGGACGTCCATGGTCTTGATAAAGCCTTCCAGTTTATCGTTGGTGGTCAAGAAGAAAATATCCTGGCAGGCGCCCTTGTAGCGTAATTTCCAGTACGGCTCGGCGGAAGGCTGCTGCACCATCTTCAATAAATCATTACCGGATATCGGGCCGATGGCTCTGGCTGATTCAAGCCCAAGCTGCCGTGTAATAGCCATGTATATCTTTGGCCTGGTAGCCCACTCTGTCTTCAGGGAAATAATCAAACCCGGCCAGGTTATAGAACAGTATCCAGTTCGGTAGAGCGTATTTCAGTTCCTGGTAGTCTTTAGGCCAGTTCTTGGCCATGATGGCCGCCAGGTTCGTTTTATTCAGGATAAAGCACTCGTTGGGAATACGGCGGCGCATAAGTTTCTCGGTCATATCCAACAGGGGAGCGAGCGTAGATGAGCCGACAAAATATGGTTCTTCGACTTTGGGAAGCAGTTCACATCTTAGAGACGCCCAGGTGATGATGCCCATCGTCCCCTGCGCTCCCACGAAGAAGCGGTGCCAGCCGATGGGTCCGGGCCCGTAAGGCGCTTTTTGCACCGCGCCGGCCGCCCATTGTTTTTCGATTGTTCCCGGGCCGGCTGCCTGCCCGGTGCGGAACTCCTCGCCGTTGCCCATCACCAGCCCCAGACATGCCAGCGGGTCGGAGATATCCCATTGATATTTGGGCATGACCACCGGCTCTCTTTCCAGCATGCTGGCGACAACCGACTTGGACTTTTTGGGCAGTAAAGGTATATTGAGCCGGATGCCCTCTTTCCGGGTGGCGGGAATCAGTTCTTCGAAAGTGACCCCGGCTTCAACCATGGCGTTCCGGTGAAAACGGTCGACGCGGATAATCTTGTTTAAAGCGCCCATGTCCACCATAACGGCGCCCCCGGTACTGGGTACCGTATCGCCATGGAAATGGGGCGCACCGGAACTGATGGAAACCAGCGGGGTCAACGTCTCATTTGCCAGTTTCACGATTTCTTTTACATCGTCAGCGCTGCGCGGCTTAACGACATAAGCGGGCCTGGTAGTATTGACGAAACTGATGTCCTTCGCGTACCGGTCGAGAACATCGGGTTCGGCAGCTACATTGGCGGACCCCACGACTGCAACGAGCTTCTCTTTTTCAATCATGCCCGTCCTCCTTCGAGTATTTTTGTTCACATGGGTTATATACTTACTAAACGCACTTGTCAAGAATATACTGATATACGAGACAATGAGGCATGGAAAAGGCACGGAAATAATTTTAGGGAAATTCGACTATACCAATTATTTACTAAAAAACACGGTATAGGTCATGAAGATTGAAAAAATTATTATAATGAAACCGAAAATACGTATGAAGATCTTGTACATAAATATCCCAAGTCTTTCATCTTCTTTTGGTTTTCTTCTTAATATAAATTTTTCTATAAATTCGGGAATGCCAACTCCTGGTATAAGCTCAAAAAACGTGCTCTCTCCTATTTTTCGAGCAAATGCAACTAAAGCAACACCCAAAACTAAGCAAAATAATATTATAATGCTAGCAAATATATACGGCATTTCTTCCTTATCATGTTAAAAATTGAAACATGATAATAGAGCTAGAGTCAAATGGTTAGTCCTCGTTATTTTTGAGAAACTCTTCGGCCAGCTTCACGGCGTCACTCGGAGAAATATCCAGCGAGCCCTGGTAGGGCATCTCGTTGTAATTCTTCTCCAGCTCTTCGATAAAAGTATTGAAATTCGGGTTCTGCTGCCGGACGAAATTGAGCTTCCCTTCCATGTCTTTAATCAGGACATCGAGATTATCGAAGTTTAAATCGTAGCACATCATATCTTTAAGCCGTATGAGAATCGCTTTCAATGATTTGGGCGCATCGGCAAGAATAACGTTGAAATCGGGGTAGCACGGTACCCTGACCGTAAAGTTAACGCCTTCCAGTCCTTTTTTCTTGCACGTATACACCAGCATCTGCCCGAAAGAGGCCATACCTTCCCGGCTGGAAAATGTAACATGATAATTGTCTATCTCCTGTTTGACTTTAGCGTCCGTGCAGGTGCAGGAGATTAACGGTTCGCGGGTATAAGGCGTCATATCCAGCAGTCCACACATCGTATAAAGCCTCGTGGCCCCGAATTCATGCGCTAATTCCACGACCGTATCCGCATACTCTTCCCAGTTAAGACTCGGCTCCTCACCGGTAAAGAGTATCAAATCGTGTTCCGCATCGGCGTTTTTGGCATAATAAAACTCGTCGGCCGGTAAATGGGATTCGGTAATCAGTCCCTCCTCCATTTTAAAGACAGGACGAAGGCTATCGATGCCGGGCAGTTGGTAAATGTGGTAATGCGAGGCGGGCATTTCCGCGAATTTCACACCTTTGAACTGGTCGATAAAATACTCCGCACCGCTCACGGATACATTTCCGCCGTTGAAGGAACCGTTCAGCCCGCAGATGATATAAGGCTTCCTTAAAGACGGTTTGCTATCGAACTTGATATTATCTTTATTGCTCATGTTGCACCTCCGGTGGGTCTACAACTATATTATAACACTTCCGTGGGGTTCGGCTTTCAAGGGCGGATTGCTAGACACGGACTACAAAAACCAGTATGCCGTAAACAATGAAAAAAACGAGACCTCCAAGCAGGGCATACCAGGGTAATCGTTTTTTCAAAATAAAATAGAGTAAAATTATCGAAATTACGGTGGTAACGATAACGCTGTATACGGCATGAATATCAAGCACCCAGGATGTCAGAAACAGGCCTAAAGCCGGATAGAAAGTAGAGTACAATATTTTTTCACCAACCAGGGAACCGATACTTAGAGTATCTTTTCCTCTATATCCCCAGATTATGGCGAAGATCGTTTCCGGTATGGCGGTGGCGGCGGGGACGATAATTACGGCCAGACCTAACGGGCTGACATTGATGTCCCCGGAAATCGCTGCCACCGAAGAGACAAGGTATTTTGAACCGAAATATAGCATCGCCAGCGCCAGCAACATCTGAACGGTTAAAGCCAGCACCCGGTACGGCATTGATTCAGGCAGCCGCCTGGCCAACATCAGTTCCTCGGATTCTTCGATTAATTCGGTGCCTCTTCTTCTATACATCAGACCGATATAAAGGAAGAAAAACGCCAGGAAGAATACTCCGAAGAAGTATTTTAACCAGGTTATGTGGATGAACCCCGGTATCAGCGTTAAGGGGAACAAAATTATGATAAAAATATAAGGGATCGAAAGCGTGCTATCAATAAAAAGGGTGGTCCCCGTTCTCTTTTTCGCCATGTAGCCGAGAATCACGGCAAATCCTACTAACCCGTAGGATAAGCTCGATGCCATGAACGGCTCTCCGAAAATTGTGCCTATGCCGATTTCCTGGCCGGCCGGTCCGCTATTAAAGGAAAATATCGCGATCAGGATTACGATTAGTTCAGGAAAAGAAGTAAATAACGGCGATAGTATCGCCCCGACAAACGAACAGCCCAGTTTAAGATGGTAGCCCAGCCATTCGATGGCGTTGACAAAAATAAGCGAGGCAATAAATACGAGGACTAAAGAGCCCAGCAGTTCCAGAATTGTCGAGAGCAATATTTTCTCCTGGATAGCTTAAGTTAAAAGATATTCAGTCTTTAAGCAGAACCAATTCCATGTTCCAAATATTATAGCATACCGGATTTAATTACATGCCGGGACTGATAATTTGCCGGGGAAATAAAAAAGGGGGAGTTTTTACGCTCCCCCTATAATATTTTATCAAAAAGAATCCGGGTTAGGTTGCCGGAGGTATAAAGGGATTGAACCTGTCCGGGGGATTCTTAGGCTTGTCCGGTTTCTTTTCCGGCTCGATTTTAGGCTCTTCAACCGGAACAAAAGTATTGAATCTGTCCGGGGGGAATACCGCCGGCGGTCCGTTGGGTTCGGTCTGGCGCGGGGCATCTTTAGGCATCGCGGGCCGGAAAAATTCCTGCTGCTGTTGCGGCGGCGTTTGGCGGGGCTGGGGTCTTTGCTGGCTCGACATTTCTATACCGCCATGCAGCTTTTCCTCGGCTTTTTTCGCTGCCTGCTGTTTTTCGTATTCTTCTGCGCTTAAAGGTTCGCAGGATGTCACCTTGTTATTTTCGATTCTGATGGTAAAATATTCGTGGCATTTCCAGCAGCGCCGCGGGCCGATATAGGTGGTTTCCTCGAGAACAAGCTTGGCTTCCGCGCTGCACTTCGGACAGATGATTTTGATCATGTTCATGTGAGAAGTTCCTTCCCCCTCGCCGGCCCGTTTCCAGGCAGGCAAAGGTCAAACGTCTATAAGCACTATAATTGGTTCATTTGGTCTTGTCAATTACGTGGTTACGGAATATCGCTGAAGCTGGTCAGTTCGAAGAACAAGTTGGCAACTTTAAGGTCGATGTAAGCCGCTCCTATTTTGCCGTTAATTTTACCGTAAAACGGCACCTCCGCGCCCAGGCCGGTCAGACGGTTTACTTCTTTTTCGACATCTTTTACCTGGAACCCGAGGTGATGAATGCCTTCGCCTCTCGCTTCCAGGAATTCCGACCAGGGGTTTGGTTTATTGTCCGGCTGAATGAATTCCAGGCTTAAATTTCCGACCCGCATGATTAACGCCTTGAAGTTAGATTCTAAAGGCTTGCCCCGGAAAAACAGGCCTTCAGCGCCGGCCGGCGGATTGGCCTGAACGACCTGACCGATGCCTAATGCCTCCATGCGTCTGGCAGTCTTTTCCAGGTCTTTAACCACTACTGCCGCATCCCAGATTCTCGGGTATATTTGTTTTGCGGATGGACCTTTTTCCATTTATTTCTCCTTATTTCAAGATACATTTTCTTGTTTTACGAAGACACCGTATTTAATTGTTATTATAACCAATTAAGTCAGCTTCCGTAAAAAGCTAAACTGCACGGTTTACTTTGTTATAGTCCTTAATTGTTAAGTTTTGACAGAACCGAGGGGAAAAACTATAATTACCCTGAACTTGAGGGTAGCCGGGATATTTCATCGAAAAAGGCATAATCAAGCCAATCAAATCATTACCCGAGGCAAAATTTTCCCGCCGTCAATTTTGCTTAACAAAATACTTTATTGAACTCCGGTAATATTAGTTTAAAATACTTCCGGGATTTGCCAAAAGATAAGCTAATGCTTTATTTTGTCATGCATTTAAGCAGGTAAAGACAAGCATTATGTATAAATACAAGACAAGCAAAATTCTGCCGGTGCTCTTAGTTTTAGCACTGGTGATATCTCTTGGATTACTCAACATATTTTTCGAAGGAAACGTATCGGCTAATCCGGGTTATGCCTGGTCGCCGATGGAAAGCAATACGCCAAATACTCTTTTCGGTGTTTGGGGCAGCTCCGCGACCGATGTTTTTGCGGTAGGGATGGGGGGTACCATCCAGCATTATGACGGTTCTGCCTGGTCCGCCATGTCCAGCAATACCGCCAGTATTCTTAGCAGTGTATGGGGCAGCGCGTCAAACAATGTTTATGCCGTAGGGCAAGGCGGCACGATAATGCACTATGACGGCGCTTCCTGGTCTGCCAACGTGAGCAATACGACGAACGACTTATACAGTGTTTGCGGGAGCTCTTCAAGCAATATTTTTGCCGTTGGGGAAGGCGGCACCATCCTGCATTATGACGGTTCTACATGGTCGGCTAACGTCAGCAATACTGCCAATGACCTTTATAATGTCATGGTTTCGCCGGACCATATTTTTGCGGCCGGGGCAAACGGCACCATCCTGAATTTTGACGGTTCTGCCTGGTCGGATAATGTCAGTAATACCACCAGTGACATCCAGGGCATCTGGGAAGATACTTCCAACAAAGTATATGCGGTGGGGGGCAACGACGGGAATGCCCAGCTTTTTGATGGAACAAACTGGTCGCCCGTGCCTATCGGCACCACGAATATTCTTTACAGTATCTCCGGCATCACAGGCGATATCTCGACTTTTGCCTTTGCGGTCGGTGAAAACGGTACCATCCAGTATTATGACAATACTAACTGGACATCGATGACCAGCGGTATCGATAGCGACCTTTTCGGCGTCTGGGCGAGCGACCCTTTCAACGCTTTTGCCGTCGGGGCAAATGGGGTCATCCTGCATTATGCTGACGATGTTACGCCCCCGACAGCCGCCATAACCTATTCCCCGGCGGGCCCTTATAAATCCGGCGTCTCGGTTAATATTATGGCCACCTTCAGTGAAAACATGGCGGATTCTCCTGCCCCGCAGATATCCATATCCGGTAATAACACTCTCGCGGCGGCGGACATGACAAAGGTGGATTATACCCATTACTACTATGTCTTTATTATCGGCGCGGGCGATGGTACCGCCGCGGTCTCTTTAAGCACCGGCACCGACTTCGGAGGGAATTTGATTGTGGCAACCCCGGTAAGCGGAGACACTTTTACGGTAGATAATACCCCGCCCATCACCGCCTCCATCGGTTCGCCGGTCGACGGCACGGTGTACACGAATAGTAACATACCGTCAAGCTTTTCCGGCACGGCGGCGGATAATACCGGCGGCAGCGGGTTGCCCATCGACAGCGTTCTTTTTTCCTTGCAGCGCAGCTCGGAAGGCTGGCACTGGAACGGAAGCGCCTGGGCGGAACCGTTAGTCTGGCTTTCAACCCTTAATGATGCTACTGCCGGCGATATTATCGTCCCGTGGGTATCGAATGCCGCCATGCCCGGCTGGCAAAACGATACTTATACCGTCCAGGTAATGGTAACGGATAAAGCCGGCAACGTTTTTATGGGTTCACCCGTGCAATTCCAATACAGTGTTATATCCGGCGGGAACCCGCCTTCGGGAGGCGGCCTGGGCCCGTTACTTGTGAGCACGACTACAACCACAACTACTACTACCACAACCACAACCACAACAGAAACAACTACCACCACTACCGAAACTACAACGACTACCCCGGAATCGACTGAAACAACGACGCCGTCGCCCACGGAAACTTTAACGACCACGACCGCCGAAGCCCCTCCCCCAACGGAATCCTCCATAACAACAGAAATACTGCCTCCTCCGACAACGCTAACGGAAACGTTTTTGCCTCCGCCCCCCGCCAGCACTACAACCACCGTCGCCGCACCCCCGGAAACTACCACGACCACCGTGCCTTTTTCCGTTCTCGGAGAGACCGATACATCTAAAACTGTCGGCGGCACCCCGGTATCCGGCGATGTGGCTGAATCAAGAAATAATGTCCGCAAGATATCCTCCGTCGGCAGCTTCTTTAATGGCGGTACTTTACCGTGGTACGTAACGCAAACCATCGACCCCCGGACTTTAGCGGGAGCGCTGGTATCGGGCGGGGCATTCTTGCCTTCAATTTTAGGCCGCTGGATGGGACGCAGAAGGAGAAAATAACATGCCGGAAGAAAAGAAACCGCAAAAAACAAGAGCGTTAATCCTTCAAAAAGCGCGTGAAAGAGTCCGGGTGGAAAGCCTGGTAAAACAGCGCTGGTTCCGCGTCTCCCCGGTTTTCTTTTTAGGGACGATTGTCACGGCGGGGGGAACGACGGTCTATAAAAGCGATGCCACCATTTTTGCCGGTATGATATTAATGGGCCTGGGCGTTATTGCGATGTGGATAGCGGAAACGGGAAGATTAAAACTGAAGACATTACCCGGGCCGGCTTTATTTATCATCGGCTCGGTGTTGACGGCCATAAGTATGACCATCGACCCTTCTAACCCACTGCTTTGCGCCGGCATGATTTTGACCGGCCTCGGCACCATCGTGATGTGGCAGGTTTCCGTAGGAAAATGGGGTTTTAGCGCTGCCGTAGTGGCCGTCCTGTTTTCGGCCGGCATCATTTTAGAGGCGCTTAGCCTCACGGTCATCGCATCGGACCTGATGGTGATGATAGGGATGATTGCAACCGGCATGGGCGCCTTTGCGATGTGGGCGTTTGGACTGGTAGATGAAAGGGAAAAAGAGAAAGAAGAGGAAAAACCTGCTGCACAAAAAACCGCCGCCGGCGAGGCTAAAGAATAACAAAAAAGGGAATCCGGTTGTTTTAATTAGCTTCAATTGGTTTTGTAAAAAGGGCTTTTTCTAAGACAGGGGTTTTGAAGCTAATCGTTTTGTAAGATTGATTTATTAGATTCGTTTCGTTTTGTGATTTTGCTAACGAGTTTTTCGTTACAGCTACGATTGGTTTTGTAAGATTTTTGCCATTTTGCCGATTTTTCATAATTTCAGCTTCAATTCGATTTGTCATTTTTTCAGCAATATTTGCCATAATAGCCTCAATGGTTTTGTAACTTTTCGGCCGCTTTGACGATTTCTGAACCTATTCGATTTGTTAAATTTATATCTCCAATAACCGCAGCTTTAAAAATAGCGCGGGAAGCCTGCTTAAAAAAGGCAAATTCCTCCTCATTTAAGTCATGGCTGGCAGCTACATATTGCGATAACGAGCTGGCACCTTCTCTCAAGACGCGGTAATTATCCGGGGCGGAGGCAAGGGCATTTTTAATTTTTAACTGCAAGGCAATTAAAGCATGGTCTTTACCTCCAGTATCCATAGCTTTACAAAATTCGGCAATTTCCTGATTAGTCATAATACCAGAATAAAAGCCGTGCTTACGGGCGTTTTGATTGCCGGGCTGACCGCCGCGGTGACGTTTTTTCCGCCCCATGATGCACCTCCCTGGTTAGTTAACAGTTGACAGTCTACAGTCTACAGTTAACAGTGATTACCTGCTTTACCGATTCGTTAAGATTCGTCAGGCATTCGTTAGGGCCTTTACGAATAGGGGATTGATAAAAACCTTTAAAAAAGAGGGAGAGAACTAATAATAGCACGTATGTTCTGATATTGTCAAGAGGAGGATAACAGGAAATTAAGCTGAGACAAACATAACAACCCCCTTTGCATATGGCTTTTCAGAGTCGGAGGTGCTGTAATTTAAATTAAACCAATATTAAAAGACACTAATATATTAATAAAAAATTTAAACTATAATCTCTTGCTTAGAGAATAATCCTGGAATAAAATATGAATAATATGCAATATATGAATAAATTCGCGAGAAAAGCAACACTAATTATTGAAGACCAAAAAATACCCGTTATTGTAGAGGCGTACGATATACTAAATTTACAGGATTATAGAAAGCATTTTGAAGGGCATCTTTGGTCAACCGAAATGCCAATATCG
The DNA here is from genome assembly GCA_963796365.1 of uncultured Chloroflexia bacterium. Classification (GTDB taxonomy): domain Bacteria; phylum Chloroflexota; class Dehalococcoidia; order Dehalococcoidales; family RBG-16-60-22; genus RBG-13-51-18. The sequence goes on along the minus strand of CAWCLJ010000004.1, from coordinate 445,767 downwards.
ACTTCAATGAATATTCTTAATAAAGGGCTCTCTATTATTTTTAATGAAGGTGACATTAAGGTTATAAGAATAATTAGTTCAATACCAACCTACTCTAACCCAGCATCAGAGAATGGAAAATGTGCTTACTTTGAAGCAAAATTTTTAGCAGAAGAGAATATTGGTGAGAAATAAATGCAAATTGATTTTGAATTAGCTAAACTCATCGCTACTGCTGCCATGACAGAGCCATATCGTCAGATACAAGTTTTGAATACCAGAGATTTTGTCAAATATTTAAATGACCGAGGGATTTCGCTCCAATGGGAAACAATTCATAAACTGTGGAAATTGGGGGTTTTGCATCCTATAGCCATTCTAGAACCAGCTATTACTCCTGATTTAGATAAAGACCGTTTCCGTGTACTTGACTTTCAATTTGAAAAACCCAGTTATGTAGATTTAGGACTAGAAGTACCAAACAAAATTGAATGGCCAAAATCCAAATTAGATAGTCAACTCTCAGATTGTTTGTTTTGGCACCCTTATCAATTATGGCTTTTTGAATGGCTATCCAGAGTTTTAGAAATACCCATAGGCCTAGATGAATCGTTATATGGCCCGGAAGCATATTCCGAATTAGCGTTTAAATTAGTAACTGCCGTGCCTGAATATTTAATAAAAAATGCTAATGATGTTAACCATTTCAAATATCTGAGAATTTTAGCTTTATTACTGCTAGCTGAACCAATATTACATATTTCCATTTATAATTCAATTAAATTGTATTCTCTACAAGAAGAATCTTTAGAAAAATATTTTATTTGGAAAGGAAATCAAACCCCCTCGGATTTTCTATCTAAAGTTGGGCTCACTTTAGAAGAAGCAAAACAATGGCATCATGCTATTGCAGCTAAGGCTCACTTAGTTGACCCGATTAATAATTTTCGAATACTCTTACGTCATGCTAAACGGGAAAAACTTGAAAAATTCGAAGGTCAACCGTTACTTGGTTTGGGACTTTATGATGCTGCAGAAGTTTTACGAAGGTATCTTGAACAATTTCATGCCCAAGAATTGCTCGAAGAAGATGATGTTATTTATGGACAACAAGGACCAGATGTAAAACAAAGATTTTATGGGGCGACAAGAACGGCAGATTTTAAGCGAACTATATTTCGACGTATAGTTCGAGATTTTGATTTAGACCCTCAGGCGAGATCAACATGGTTCATTGAAGGAGATACTGAAGAAGCTTATATAAAACAGATTGCTCAACATTTACACATAGATTTAGACCATGCAGGGATTGAAATTATGAACTTGAATGGATTAGGTGGTCTTAATAGCAAACATTTAATGGAAATTCTTGAACGTTTTCAACATGAAGAAGTATTTCCATACATTTCGATAGATTATGATGCTAAAAAAGAACCTATAAGATTGCTTCGTGCCTATGCAGAAAGAGGACTTTTACCAATTGGGTTTAAAGTTTGGAATCCTGATTTTGAAGCAAATAATTTTTCAAATGATGAATTGGTTAAAATTGCTAACAAAATGCTTTCTGAAGCAGATTTACAAGCGGATATTACTTTGGAAGAACTAGAACCAGAAATGACAAAAAATAGGAAACCTGTGGGGAAAACGATTGAGAAATTATGGAATAAACGGCATTTTTATGGGCAAAAAGGAACTATTTGGGGAAAAGTTTTAGCTAATTGGTCGTCAAATAACCCTTGTCCCACAGGTATCGCGGATTCTAAAGGTAACAGACCTATAAATACTTTATTGTTCTTTTTATTAAGAGGACAGACGAGCGATTATTGGGGAACTACGCAAAATGAAACGATAGACAAAAATGGTAATATTATTCCCAGAAAAATGTAGCAATAAATTTCAAAGGAGAAAAAATTTATGCCATATCCCGACCTTGTTTGGACTGTGTTAGGTATTAGTGGCGGCCTTCTATTGGTCACGAAATCCTGGAAGCGTCTCAAAACCCAAGAAAAATGGGGAATAATTCTAATCCTTATTGGATTTCTGTTCCAAGTATATTGGGAAATTCTGCATCAATCTCAAACGAGTAATTTTATTTGGGACATTACTAGCAAATGGCAAGTTGGATTTGTAACCTTAATGGTCATTTTATTAATAGGTATATTCTTCAGAGAAACTAAAAGTCATGAATCAAAATAAAATTGTTTCAAGTACTTATTATTAAATACTTTACGATAAGTTCTGCACTTCTTTCCACTTTGTAAAAGATGGAGACTACCTAATAGAGTATTTGTTTTGTATATTTCAAATTTATTATGGTATAAAATAGCTTCGGCTTAGCTTCAAAAACTTTTTTTCGGCTATCCTCCCTCCGTTTGCAGTTGAATCCCTCATGACTGTAAAATCAAGTTGAAAGTCTTTGGGGAATTCAGGAGAAACATGAAAGCTGAAATTATATCCACCGGCACCGAGATTCTGCTCGGCAATATCCAGGACGCCAATACCTCTTTCCTGGCGGAGCACCTCTCCGGGCTGGGAATAGATTTATTTTACGCCTCATCGGTGGGGGACAACTTTGAAAAAATGCTAGGGGTCCTGCAGACGGCCTGGGACCGCTCCGACCTTATCCTCATGACCGGCGGCCTCGGCCCCACCCAGGGAGACATCACCCGCGAGGTGATTGCCGCCCTTTTCGGGGAAAAAATGGAAGTCGACCCCATTCAGAAAGCCAACCTGGAAAAGTTTTTTGTCGGCCGCGGCATCCCCATGTCGGACAACAATCTCAAGCAGGCCTCCCTGATACCCTCCGCCCAGGCCGTTCCCAATCCCAACGGCACGGCGCCCGGCTGGTGGGCGGAAAAAGATGGAAAAATCGTGGTCGCGATGCCCGGCCCGCCCGGGGAAATGCAGCCGATGTGGAAAAACCACGTCGCCCCGGCCTTGCAGCGGCGTTCCGGCTCTATTATCGTCTCGAAGATACTCAAAGCCTACGGCGTACCGGAAGGCACGATGGATGAAAATCTCGACGCGTTAATCAAATCGCCGAATCCCACCCTGGCGCTCTATGCCAAGATAGACGGCATCAATATCCGCATTACCGCCAAGGCGGCGACTCAGCAGGAAGCACAGGCGATGATCGCCAGCCACGAAGCGAAAGTGAGGGAAATCCTCGGGGATTCCATCTGGGGCGCCGATGATGATACTTTCGAAGGTATCGTGGGGCAGGCGCTGGCGAAGAAAAATATGACGCTGGCGGTGGCCGAGGGTTTCAGCATCGCCTCGCTGACGCAGATACTGGCGCGCACTCCTGACAGCTACCGCTTCTTCAAGGGCGGCTTTTACACCAACACGGACGAAGCGAAGCTTTCCCTGGGACTGGTCTGGGGCCTGGGGGGAAAAGGGGAGGTGGCCAAAGGCATGGCGACGCTGGCACGGGAAAAACTCGACGCCACTTTCGCCATCGGTATCGAATGGCAAGCGCCGACGGCCGGCAACGAGAACTCCGCCAAGGTATTTGTCGCCATCGTCGGGCCAAAGCCGATGCCGCCGGTGGTAAGGAGCTTTTCCGGCCGGCTGATGCTGGTGCCTAACCGGGTGGCCTACGCCGCGCTCTATGAACTGAAACAGATGCTGGCACAATGAAAACGGATATCCTTATTAATAATCAAATCTAATAACTTGTAATTCCCGGCTTGACCGGGAATCCACTTCAGTCTTCATCAATTACTGGCCTTTTTAAGTGGATCCCCGCGAAAGCGGGGATGACAAACATTATTACATCTTTGAGATGTGTTTTTGATCCCGTATCGCGGTACGGGACAAGCTTTTGATTTTTGATTTATAACAGAATATATTTCATTAATATTTTGCTACTCATTTAGCCCTGCGAACGTGCGTATTTGGCTGCCAGCCCTATCTGCATGACGCCGTACGGTTTTTCAATTTTATTGCAGACAACTGCGGCATAGGGCGTGCCCTTGGGCAGGGCGACGGCGGTCGGGACGTCAAAGGTATATTTTTCGCGTTCCGGGCCGATTTCCATCGAGATTTCCGCCCCCAGGTAGGAAAGGTTATCCGTCTGGTGCCCGAAAAATACCAGCACGGAATCATAGGGGTGCATGCAGAGGCCTTTGCCCGGGTTCCATTCCCCGGTTTTGTTGCACAGGCTCATGTTAAAGTTGATGGGGATGCCGAAGACGTCCGCCCCCTGCACAGAAATTATCTGCGCGGCATTGCTGCCCCGCGGCCCTTTTTTGGCTTTCATGGTTTTAAAAAGATAATCGTATTTTTTACCGTTGGTAGTCCCTTCTTTTTCCGCGCGGGCGCCGGCATATTTAGCCGCTAAAGCCAGGTGAAAATGCCCGAACCGCTCGTATACTTTCTCCGTCACCAGCGGGCAGTGCGGCAGGTTGGCCGGCGCCGCCGCGACGGTGGGGGAGCTGAAATAATGCCTCTCATATTCCTTGCCGACGCACAGGCTCATGTCCGAGCCGAGGTAATTCAGGTCCTTGTCATCGTAACCGAAGAAAAGCAGGCATTCATCGAAGGGGTGGGTATGCGCGCCCATGTCCGGCGCCCAATCACCGGTCTGGTCGTAAACCCCGATGATAAAATTAAGCTCGAATCCGCTCAACTGGTCGCCGCCGACAAAGACGAGCTCCCGGGCGTTGGCGCCGCCCCGCCCTTTGACGAACTTTAACGTATTTAAAAGCTTTTCATATTTCTTTTCTGCCATCGGGATTTCCTCCTCGCGCGATAATCAGGGAGATTCTAGTTGATAAGGCCGGAATAATGCAAATATGTTCCAACAATTGGAAACGCAGGGGTTTTAAGCCGCCGCCGGTTTAGCCTTCAGCAAGGGGAGCAAGACCAGTACCGCGATAGTTGAAGGCACGGTGCCTGCCAGCAGGAAGGCAGCCCCCGGACTTACCCGGTCCCAGATAATGCCTCCCAGCGCCGACCCGAAAACCACCCCGATATCTTCACAGCCGCCGTAAATACCCATCGCGGTGTTTTGCCAGTGCCGGGGAACGGTATCGGAAAGCAGGGACACGGCCGAAGGACTGAAGACCGCGTTGCCGGCGCTCAAGACGATGACGGCCGCTACAAGAACGCCGTAATTCGGGGACAGCCCCACGCCAACCATACTCGCCGCCATGATAAGCAATCCCGTTACCATTAAGAGCTTTTTATTTTTGCGGTCGGAAAGGCGGCCCATCGGTATGGTCAATACCGCGCCTATCAAGGCGCTGACAGTCAAAAGCACTCCCACGTCCGTGACGTCAACCCTGGTCCGCTGGACGGCCAGCAGGGGAAGAAAATTGTTCAGCCCTGCCTCGAACCAGGCAAATACCGCCACGGCACACTGCAGGATAAAAATGCGCGAGCGGTAGGGCGCTTTTGAAATTGCTGCTCCGTCGGTTTGTAGTACAGGCAGTGGAAGCGACGGATTTACCAGCGGTATTTTTTGCAGCCCAAAGATGACAAACATTCCTCCCAGCAAAGCAACCCCGGCGGCAACGTAGAAATCCCAGGAGTACCCAAGACGGTCGCCGACAAAACCGCCGATGAAGGTCCCGATGCTGCGTGAGAGGGACATGGAGGCGGTATATATGGCCAAATAGGTAGCTTTTTGCGTAAAAGGCACATTGCTGCCGATGTAGCCGCGCCCGGGGGCATAGACGGCCGCGCGAACGACGCCCCAGACCAGGAACAGGCCGAAGATGAACGGCACACCGGTCAGGAAAACAAATCCGAGGAGAACGGGAATACATAAAACCGTACCGATACCGAAAGGAATCCTGACCCCGATTTTATCCGCAATCCAGCCGAAAGAGCTTTCACCGAAGACCATGCCGACCATCGCCAGGGAAAACATCAGCCCCATCGTGGAAGCGGAAATACCCATGGATGCCAGATAGAGCGACATCACCGGCTGGGTGACGCTCATGGCCATCACAGCCAGGCTGATAGTGGCGATAACAGAAACCAGTTCACGGTTAAGTACACGGCCCATGGGATGTCGCTTTCCTCGTTTGGAGGCGGGACGGCATGCCATGACCGCCATACTTAGCCCAAACGTAAAAGGGAGAAAACAATACCATACTACAATGGGAACCACGAGCCGTCAATAGAGGAAACGGAGTATATAAAAGGAAGGAAAGGTTTTAAACTAAATCATCTTCACTTCCCCTTTTAGAAAGGGGAACGAACTATCGGATAAAATCAGGGTTTAAGAGTTTAAATTCAGCATCGTCTCTCTTTGTAAAAGGGAGAGCCGAGAAGGATTGAGGAGGGGAGGACTAACCGCTAATCGCTAAAAACTATCTAGTAAAGCCCGTGGCGTCTTTTAACTTCAGCGATGATAGCGTCAACGCCGTGCGGCTCGATATCGTGAGGGGGAGGGCCGAGGGGGTCGTCATTATACTTATCGCCAAGCCAGAGGTTGAAGGTAAAGTTTATGGAGCAGGTCAGGACCTGGAAGTTATAACCGCCTTCCAGGCAGTAGACACATTTCCCGCCGCAGAGCTCGTCAGCCAGCTGCTTGATAGTACGGGTGATGTAATAAATACCATCGAGCGAAAGGCTCATATTGCTTTGCTCGTCCGCCCAATGGAGGTCATAGCCGGCGGAAACCAGGAGCAGTTCCGGTTTGAAGCGGCGGCTGGCCGGTATGATGATTTCCTCAAAGACCTGTTTATATTCGCGGTCCCGGCAGCCGGCGGGCAAGGGAATATTAATGGCCGTGCCTTGGTTCCCGGTAACTTGAGGCGGGTTCGGGTCGATTTCATCGAGGTGGCCGGTACCGGGGAAAAGGGGATACTGGTGGGTAGAGATATATAGGACGTAGGGGTTGTGAGCAAAGGCTTCCTGGGTGCCGTTGCCGTGATGGACATCGAAATCAATGATTAGAATACGCGCCAGTTTATAAGTATTTAAGGCATATTTGGCGGCGATGGCGACATTATTGAAAATACAGAAGCCCATGGCGTTATTGGCGGTGGCGTGGTGCCCCGGCGGCCTGATGAGCGCGTAGGCACAGGGCACTTCGTTCTTTATGACAGCTTCGACGGCGGCAATACTGCCCCCGGCGGCGTAAAGAGCGGCTTTGTAAGAACCTTCCGAGAGCCTTGTGTCCGAGTCCCACCAGCCGCCGCCGGCCTGCGCATAAGCTTCTATCCGCTTGATATATTCCATCTGGTGGACGGCGTGGACTTCATCGATGGTGGCGGCGCGCGCGGGGATTCTTTTCAGTTGCGACCGGATGCCTTTCCAATCGAGGTCGGAAATGATGGCTTCCAGGCGGTGCTCGCTCTCCGGATGAGCTCCCGTTTTATGTTCCAGATATATTTTGTCGTACACATAGCCGGGCACCGGGCGGCCGGGGGACGGCTGTGGCTTGTTTTTACTTGAGCTTGATTCTGGCATCGATGACCCGGTAACCTTCCCCTTTAGGCATTACGTTGACCGGATTCAAGTCCATTTCCGCAATTTCCGGTATATCGTTAATCATGGCGGACACTCTTAGCAGGAGGTCTGCCACCGATTGGGTATCCCTGGGAGGGGAGCCGCGATAGCCTTCAAACAGTTTGCTCATTTTAAGGGAGTTTATCATATCAACGGCATCGAGGTCTGTAATGGGGTGAATTTTCATGGTGACGTCCCTGATTAACTCGGCATAAATACCGCCGGAACCGAACATCATCAGAGGGCCGAACTGCGGGTCCTGCGTCACACCGACGATGGTCTCCACGCCGCCGGTCGCCATTTGCTGCACGGAAACGCCGGTCATTTCCTTCTCTTTGCCGATTTTTTCCAGGTTGCTCTTGATGGTTTTATAAGCTTCCGACACGCCGGCTTTAGTGGTAACATTGAGTACCACGCCGCCGACATCGGTTTTGTGGGTAATCGTCTGGGATTCCAGCTTGACGGCTACCGGGAAACCGATAGCTTCAGCAGCTTCCTGGGCTTCCTTTTCAGTGGCGGCGGTACGTATCTGGGCGTATTTAATGCCGTAGTCAGAAAGCAGTTCCTGGATTTCCGTCGGGGAGAGCCAGACTTCCCGGGCGGTAGAATTCTTAATTACACGGTCGATGAGGGCGTGGCCTTCATCCTTCTTCAGCCCTCTAATAGCCGGAATTTTACCCTGGGGCTTATGCCGCATCTCGCCGTATTCCGTGGCGCGGCGTAAAGCCACCATGGCTTCTTCCGGGAAGGTGAAAAGCGGGATAAAATGCCCGTCTTTTCCAAGCTGGGCGCTTAGACCTTTCTGACCGATAAAGCACCCGAGGAGCGGTTTCTTGGCGCGCCAGAAGACCGGGGCGACGCGCCGCATTGTTTCTTCAAAAGTCTTTTGTTTCAACGACGATAGGCGGCGCGAAGATGGCCAGCACGGAATCGACATTATCATCGGCCGCCAGGACTCTTAAAATGCCTTCATACTCTTCAGCCGTGGCGCCGGCGGTAGTATCGATAGGGTTGCCGATATTTATGCCGCGTTTCATGAACGGCCGGAGTTTGTTATAGGTCTCTTCCTTGAGCTCTTCAACAATAAGATTGTTGCTGGCAGCCGCATCGGCGGCGATGATACCAGGGCCGCCGCCGTTGGTAACGATAACCAGCCTTCGGCCCCTTGGTAGCGGCTGGGTGGACAGCATGGCGGCCATGTTGAAAAGCTCTTCCACGGTATTAACACGGATGATGCCGGCGTTTTTGAACAGGATGCTCGAGGCGACATCGGAAGAAGCTAAAGCGCCGGTATGTGAAGAGGCCGCCCGGGCGCCGGCGGCCGTCGTGCCGCTTTTGACCGCGACGATGGGTTTTTTAGTGGAAACGCGCCGGGCGATGCGGGCGAATCTGTCCGGGTTGCCGAAGGATTCCAGGTAAAGCAGGATGACTTTGGTGGCATCGTCCTGTTCCCAGTACTGCAGGAAATCGGTAGAAGATACATCGGCGCGGTTGCCCACGCTGACAAAGGAAGAAATTCCCATATTTAAGGTCTTGACGTGTTCCAGAATGGTCAGTCCCATAGCGCCGCTCTGGGAGAGGAAAGCCACGTTGCCGGGACTGGGGTAAATGACCGAGAAGGTTGCATTGAGGTTCATTTCCGGGGCGGTATTGATAACCCCCATGCAGTTGGGACCTACCAGCCGCATGCCATAGCTAAGAGTGATGTCCCGCAGTTCTTCCTCGCGGGCCGCGCCTTCCGGGTTCCTTTCTCTAAAGCCGTCCGAAATGACGATTAAAGCGCGGACGCCTTTCTGGCCGCACTCATCCGCTACTTTATTGACGACGGCGGCCGGTACGGCAATAATCGCCATATCGACTTTGCCGGGAATTTCCAGCACGGAGGGGTAAGATTTTACCGAAAGCACGGCATCGGTATTGGGGTTAACGGGGTAAACGATGCCGGTATAGCCGCTCTGTAAAATGCAGCGCATCAGCAGGTTGCCGATGGTACCGACATTGCGCGCCGCGCCGATAATCGCGACCGATTTGGGGTTTACGATAGGCTGCAAAGAAGCAACAATGGCGGTGCGGTCGCGGAAAGCCTCTTTTTCTTCCACTTCCCTGGTCTGCTTGATAGGGAAGACGACATGATAAACGCCGTCCTGCAGCTGGCTGGAAACGTGGAAGCCGTAATCGCGGAAGGCGATCATCATCTGCCGGTTTTCACCGAGGACGTCAGCTTCAAAAATATCGATGGAGTTTTCCCGGGCGATATCGGCCAGGGCTTCAATAAGTTTTGTCCCGAGGCCGATGCTCTGGTAGGCGTCTTCTATCATAAAAGCTACTTCAGCAGAGTGCTTGTTGGGCAGACGGTAATACCGGGCAATCGCAATGATTTTGCGGTCATTGCCCTTGCCGACTTCCGCGACGTAGGCATAAGAGTTGACATAATCTACGGTGCAGTAACGGATGGCATCTTCTTCCGTCATCTGCTTGGGGATATAGTGGAAGCGGTAATACAAAGTATTAGGGCTGACGCGGGCAATAAAAGCGAGCCACAAAGGCACATCGCTTTTCTCAATCGGTCTTAGTAAAACGCGGTAACCATCTCTAAGGATTTCTTCCCGGCGGTATAGTGATAAGTCAAGGATGGCAGGTGTAGTTGACATCTAATGTCATCCCCCTTTCGAAAGCAATCGATATTTTGTTTGCGGGTGTCCTGACCTGATTACGGGAGGGAATTTCAATAAAAAATTTCGTGTAATCGATATTAAAAACCCTTCATTAATGATAACACTTGAAACGTGTTCCGTTCAAGCGGACGGGCAGGGGATGAACGTGCCCATGATAACAAAAAAGACCGTTACGCCGGAATAAATTACGCAAAGCGAAACGGACTTATCAGTAAACGATGAAATCTGAAGAAATTTTTAATTAGTTTTAATCAACCACCTATACTAAGGGTGAGGGTGAGTAATTAGTAACCCCGTGTGCAAGTTTTTGTATATTTTACCCGACCCCACCTACTTTATCTCCCTCCCCGCTGGCAAGGAGGGAGACAACTGATCTTGTTGATTAAACACTTTCTGTTGCTCTTGTGTAAACGGAGGGTCAGGAAGTGAGGTCGCTACTAATAAAAACTTGCATATCACGTTAGTAGTTAGGGATTGATAAAAACCCCCTTAATCCCCCTTTAAAAAAGGGGGAGATTATCGGGAGCTGGGGGACACCCCCAGAGCCCTCGCCAGAGGAAATATCCTCCGGACTCCTTTTAGTGTTTGGCCGACCTTCCGCCATCCTGGGCGATAATCTGGCCGGTGATATAGCTGGAAGCATCAGAAGCCAGTAGCACGGCCAGGCCGGCCAGTTCATCGGCTTCGGCGAAGCGGTTCATCGGGATGTCCTTGAACGTTTCCTTCATTCTTTCTTCCATGGTGGCCATCATCTTCGGGTCGGGCTTGGCGGCAGGCCTGGGAATATCATGGCCGAGTTCGGAATGATGCATACCCGGAGCGATACAGTTGACCCGGATATTGTATTTAGCATACTCGATGGCGGCGACCTGGGTCATGATATTGATACCGGCTTTAGCCGCGTCATAAGCTACCGGGGCGATTTCCGGAAATTCCGCCCTGATACCGGCCGTGGATGAGGTGTTGATAATCGAACCCTTATTCTGTTTCATCATGACGGGCAGGACATATTTTAATACCAGGAAAGGCCCCCGGAGGTTAGTATCAATAATAATATCGAAATCGGCGATAACTTCCTCGTGTATAGGGCGCTGCGGCCTGGCAATGCCGGCATTATTGAATAAAATATCGATACGGCCGAATTTCTTCACCGTCTGGTCAATCATTCTCTTGATATCTTCTTCTTTGGTCATATCGGCGGATATGCCCAGAGTTTTGACTTTGTATTTAGCCAATATGCCTAACGTTTCATCTATCTTTCCCTGGTCGCGGGCGGCGATGGCAACGTTGGCCCCGAATGCGGCAACGGCTTCAGCGTAGGCCCGGCCGATACCGCGGCTGCCCCCGGTAACGAGCGCGGTCTTACCGGAAAGATCGAAGATACTTTTATCAGTCATTATTGTTCTCCCTTGCGATAAAGATTTTTGCATTATTATAAGCATTTCACCGGTGACAGGCAAATTATGGCGGAGAAAGCGGAACAACCCAGCGATGAATAAGGATTATTAGGAAAACCAAAATCCCTCTCTAACTTCCTCCTTACGAAGGAGGGAGGATGATTGAAGATAACCAATCAGTCTTTGGTCTATCCGGTCATCCTTTGGAAAAAGAGCCTGCCCTGAGCGGAGCCGAAGGGGGGAGTGAAGAAGGAATATATATAATAGATAGCTCATAAAAACAAAAACCCTCCAAACTATCAGGTATTTTGTATCGGGTGCCGGGTCTGGAGGGGTATTTGTTAGACCGGAGTTTTTAAGCTACACCGGCAGCAGGGAAGTGTACATGCCGGCCCTTAATATGGTGTAGCGGAGCGCCAAATTCCCGGCAAGGACGCAGACGGCGCTGACGATGAAAAGCGCCTGGGAACCGGCGCCGGCAAAGAGCGTGATAGCCAGCGGGGCGATAATGCCGGCAGCTACGATGACAACCCAGAAAAGTACCGCCAGGTCGCCGGCGACAATAGTTTTTACAGAATTTTTCGCGGTATGGCTGCTGTAGGTAGATATCCAGAGGTGGCCGGCAATAATAATGGTATAGACAATAAGAAGGCCGGCCGCCACGGTTTTAAGAGTACCGAATGGTATGGCCCCTGTATAGGAGTTTATTGCCATCAAGACAGCGGAGCCGCCCGTTAACCCGGCGACGATAAAGAGGACCGGCATCACAGCGGAATGCCAGAACTTGATACAGCTTACATAGCTGACAACGAAGCCGCTATAGACCGCCACGCCGAAGGCGGCGATACCGGCGACAACTTTAAACAGGGCTTCCGGGACAGTACCCGGCGCCCAGTAAGTGATGCCCATCTGCACGGCGCCGGCGCCGATGAACATCATAACGAGGAGAAAGCCGCGGGAAATCCAGGAAGAACCGGGGCGGAAGGCAATCCGCCAAGCGGCCGCTTTATTTCCGAGATGCACCATATCGGATAGGCCCATGGCCAGGGCGGCCGTCCAGCCGAAAAACATCGCCCAGAGGTTATCGTAGTAGATACCGAGCAAATAGAGCCCCCCGGCCAGGCCGCCGAAGAAGAACGCAATGGCGATAAAGATACCGGTCCCGTGCGACCAGTCTCTTGAGGGGGTGTCTTTAGTCATAAAATCCCAGGGTTGTACAGTCATTTCTTTTCTCCAGTTTTTCAAGATTTAGATATACTAAAGTTGCATACCTATATTTATTGTTATCACCTGCAAGCCCGGGCGGACAAGATAAAAGTTTTTATAGATGTATCAAAGCGGCTGATTCACAATGAGATGCGGCTATGGTATCATTAAATTAGTTTATCCTTCTATTAATATTTTTAACGGAAATTTCAGCTTCCCATCTCACCCGGAGGAAACAAACGGTACCATGATGCCCAATCTCAATCCCAACGACCTTGTTATTTTTTACGCGGTAGCCAGGGAAAAAAGTTTAAGCTCGGCGGCGGAAAAACTTTTCCTTACCCAGCCGGCGATAACCTACCATATCCAGTCCCTGGAGCAATTTACCGGGGTAAAACTCATCGATTTTAAAAAGCGGCAGATCGTCTTGACCAACCACGGCAAAGAGCTTTTAAAATACGCCGAAGAGATTTATCAGCAATTAATGGAGGCGGAAAGGTTCATCAAGTTCATCAAGGAGTCCCACATCCGGGTTGGTATCGCCAGCGCCTACGATGTTTTTATGCGCCCGCTTTTAAACTCCATGTTCGAAGCAAAAAACCCGGAAATCAAGCTGACCGTAAAAAGCGGTGATGCTTTTGAAATGGTCCGTGACATGGCAGACTCCGTTCTCGACCTGGCGATTGTGCCGCAATTCGATTACGGATATGAAAAACTGCACCATATTCCGGTATCGAATCCGGAAAAAATAGTCGTCTTTGCTTCGTCCCACCAGGTCATCCAGAAAGAACCCCTGGAATGGCGGGACCTGACCAATTACCATATCGTGCTGGGGACCGAATCATCGGTTATCCGTAAAATCATTTTCAACAAATTCAAAGAAAAAGGACTTCCGGAACCGCCGCTGGCGGCGGAAGCGGGCAGCGTCATCTGGTGCAAATCCCTGGTGGAAAACGGTAAAGGCTTAAGCTTCACCCTGGAAAAAGATATTCAAAAAGAAGTTCTGGAAGGCCGTTTAAAGATTGTGCCGATGACGGAATATGCATATATCAGAGCGGAAGCAATTACCCGGGCGGACATGCTGAACCCGGTTATCGAAGAATTTATCAAGATGGTAAAAGAGGCATTCCATTATTCGGGGGCAAAGGACACCGCGGAAACCGTTAAATCCTAGCCCGTTTTAAGTTTAAACACATCGCTCACCAGTTCCCACTGTTCCGCCGGAATCCGCACCATCGTATTACATTTGGCGCAAACCGCTTTAACGCTTTCATCATCTTTTTCGCCCTTCAGGAGCCTGGCGCCGCAATCGCAAACAAAGCCGATAATCCTGGCGGGGGAACCTACGACCAACGCGTGGGCGGGGACATCTTTCGTCACGACCGCGCCGGCCCCGGCCATGGCGTACTCTCCGACGGTCACGCCCGGTAAAATGATGGAACCTGCACCAAGAGAAGCGCCTTTCTTAATGCGGGTCTTTCCCACATCCCAATCGGCGTCTTTTTTCAAAGAACCGTCAACATTAATCGCCCGGGGATTTTTATCATTCGTCAAAATAACGCCGGGACCCAGGAAAACACCGTCTTCAAGAGTGGAACCATGGAAGACAAAGCAACCGTTTTGAATCTTAACGTTGTTGCCGATAGAGACATCAAAATCCACGTAAACGCCCTTCCCGAGGATGCAGTTTTCCCCGATAGCGGCGCCTTCGCGTATCTGGACCTGGTGCCAGACCCGGGTATTGTTACCGATTTTTGCTTTTGGCGAAACATCGGCCGAAGGATGCACGGACGGCTGGGTAATAATCATGTTTTCCCTCCCCGCGTTGTATCTTATGATTTATCAGGGGAGGGGGAAATAAGTGGTATCGCTTTAGCCTGGTCTATGTAATTGCTAACATTGCATAGCGATAGGATATAGATTGTTATTTGAATCTACATAGGTAGAAGGGGAAAATACTTCCAATACATACCAATACTACCAATGTCCAATAATAAAATATGCCCCCGCCCCTCCACATATTCGTCATCCTCGCGTAAGCGGAGACCCACCATGAAAGAGTAATGATTCTTGGGTAATAAAAATGGATTCCCGATTGGATCGGGAATGACAAATAACTGTAACTTTAAAATTATGGTTTTATGCTTTGAGTTTTGTTATTATCAAGAGTATAGAAGTTAAAGTTTAGAGTTTTCCTAAAAAATAAAGGGGAGCACCGGAATATCGATTCCTGAAGGTGCTCCCCTTTTTGGGACTTAATTATTTCTTTAACAGGTAACTATATCTGGTGAACTTCGCCGGTGGCCTTGTTCTTCCAATAGCCTCTCGCCTGGAGCGGCCAGTTAAATTCCATAGCGCCGGGGCGGGGGCAATCATTAGCGCAGCTGCCGCAATACCAGCATTCTTCCGGATGCAGGATAATAGGAGCCTTGCCTTTGACCGGGTTTGGGATATAAACATCTACCTGGCAGACTTCCACACAGTGATTGCAGCCGTTGCATTTATCGGTGAAGAGCACCGGATTGTTAGGGGTCTGGGGGTTCGGCATTGCTTTTACTTTGTCTTTAGTTTCTTTAGCCATTTTCTATCTCCTGTATTTTACGAATTTAAAAACGGTCTTTGTTCCTAATTCGTTATTTCCCCTTGTACACGCCGGTGTAATCTTTGTTGTGGGCTTCATACTGCTCTTTCATATTGCCCCAGAACTTCAGCGGCAGGAACCCAGTTACGACCTTGCCGGTCTCCTGCTTGATAGTCATCCATTTGTCCCATTCCGGCGGGTCAACTTGCGGATAATCTATCCTCATCAGGTTCATCATCCGGCTGCTTGCCTTGTGGGCTTTCATGGCCTGGACCATGATTTTTGCTACGCTCAGGATGGAGAGGTCTTCCATGGTGCGCATGAGTTTATGCGGGTCCATGGCATAAAGCATGGGGACGGATTCTTTTTCAATCTTGTCCAGGGCTTGCGCCGCCATATTGAACAGCCGTTCCGTCTTGAATTCAGAGCAGTAGTATTGCATAATGCGGTTAATACCGAAATTGAGTTCTTTCCATTCGATGCCTTCAGTCCGCTTGGTGGGGGCCAGGATACGCGCTTTTTCTTTATCGATTTGATCGCGGGAAACTTTGCCCTGCTTGACTGTTTTGGCATAATCGACAGCTTTGCGGCCGGCGTAACGGCCGGTAGCCGCGCAGTAGCTATGGTCTTCTGCCGAGAACATTGAGCCGCCGGCAGCGTAAAGTCCATCAAGAGTGGTCTTGAGGTTCCAATCGACAATAAGGCATCCTCCATGCGGGCCTTCGCCCCATTGCGGGAGGCTCGCGCCTTCGATGAATTGGTACCTTTGCAGCAGGTCGCGGCTGCCATCGTAACCATGCTGGTTATACTGGTCCATGATGACCTTGGTGGTGGACTCTTCCTTGAGCATCAGGTCCCAGGTGGCCCTTCTTTCAACATCGCTCATCGCGGGGAAATCGCCGTAAAAAGGCAGTTCATACTGACCGTTCATGACGCCTTCACGGATTTTTTCATTCGTGCCCGGCATACCCATCATGGCGCCCCAGTCTTCCCAGCCCTGGGTGGGCAGCGGGAGGTGTTTACCGTTGGCATCTACCAGCGGGACGTTTTCATAGCTGGCATCACCAGCGCCGGAGTACCATTTGTGCTTTAAACCGGTGGCGATACCCAGCGTACCGGAAGCCTCCACGCGAGTCAATGTAGCACCGGCGTTCCAGGCCATGGCGATACCCTCTCCGGAAGAGTTGCGGGAAGACATGCTGGAAATGCCGCAAAGCTCCGTATTTAGATGCCATATGCCGCCGCCGCCCGCAGTGGCGAGGATGGTTGCTTTGGATTTGAAAATCATGGTCTTGCCGGTGCGGACGTTGAAACCCATCGCGCCGACGACCCTGTTGCCCTGGATGCCGTTTTCCGTCAGCAGGGCAGTGCCCATAACGCGGTCGAAAATTTGCACGCCGAGCCGCTTGCACTCTTTTTTCAGGGCGGGCTTGAAGGTGCTGCCCCAGATCCTGATGACGACGTTATTTAATTTTTCGCCCTCCTTGGGCGGGCCGATTTTTTCATAATCCAGCACATAGCTGTGGACTTTCGTGTAACGGGGAGAAATCATCAACTTTGATTTTTCATCCCGGCCCTTGGCGCCTTTATATTCATCTTTGGTATCGCGGATTTTACCGCCCATCATCTCCATTTCCTGGAGCGTATCCCAGTCCTCACGGCACTGGATTTGGATGCCGATACCATTGCAGAACTTGCGGTCTGCCATGTGTACGGCCCATTCATCCGGGTCGACGTTAGAGAGGGGATTCGCGGGAGCGTTGCACCAGTGGTCGCAGCCCGGGCCGCCGGAGCCGCTGCGCTGGACATCGCCTTTTTCCACCAGCGCAACTTTCAGCCCTGACCGCGCCGCGCTGATAGCTGCCCAGCAGCCGCCGATACCGCCGCCGAGCACCAGGACATCAACATCGACTTCCTGTTCCTGGCCATATTCAATAGGATAAGGCCAGTCAGGTGGACCTCCCTGGTCCTTAACATAATCATGCCACCTTGTCATTTGCTATCCTCCTTTTATATTCCGGGAATATTATTGATTATTTATACCATCCGTATTCATTGACGGCTTCAACGATAGCACGCACGCACTCCACGTTGCCTTTATGGCCGCCCGCCCCGGAAGTGAGAACAAAGCCGCCGCCCTCGCCGCAGACCTCGATGAGGTCTTTGCAATAGGCTTTCATGGCTTGGGGTGTGCCGGTAATGATAAGGGATGAAGGGATGTTCCCGGCGATGCACGCTTTGCCGCCGAGCAGTTTCTTGGCTTTATGCATATCCGTTTGGTCGAAGTGCCAGTAGACTTTTCCTTTCGGCAAATCGGTAATGAGGTCGAGGCGTTTGGTGTATTTACCTTCGGCAAAGAGGCAGGGCACGATGCCTTCTTCGATTAATCCGAGGACGACTTTCTTTAAAGACGGCCAGTAGAATTTCTGGAACTGTTTATCGGACATGAAAACGTCATCGCCTTTATGAAGGGCGAAAAAGACCACCGGGTTGCGGGACATGTTGGCCTGGCGCACGCCAATATCGATATTCATCGGGGTAAGCACTTCAATAGCTTCCATAATTTTTTCCGGCTGGCGATACATATCCCTGACGATGCCGCGCGTGCCTCTTAAAGTATCGGCCAGAATATCGAACGGGGCGTGGGCCTGGCCGCCCATCATGGACGGATAGCCGGCGGCGTGGCCTTCACGCATGAATTCCATCATCGGTTTGCCCCATTCCTCTTCCGCTTTACCGTAATCGATGATGGCCTGGAAAGCAGCGCGGACTTCCGGTCTTACCGCAGGCATCACGAACCGGTTGGACATGCCCAACATGTCCGAAAGCGGGTTAAAGGTTTCAAAGACCTTTAATGCCCCGAGCTGGCGCGGCAGATAGCGCCGGAAACACCAGTCGCCGGGGTCTTTGATCAACATGTCGTACTCATCTTCTTTCATGTATTCGCCTTCGACAAAGTTGGGAAGGCTGGCATCATCAGGCATGCCGTGGCCCGGCCAGCGCATGGACTGGCTGTCAAGAATTTCCGAGGCCCGGGCGGACATGGAGCCGCCGCCGGAAAAAGTATCGGAATCCGGGAAATCCTTGAACCATTTACGGGCGGCAGCGATAGCTTTTTTGTTATCGTACATCGCTTCTTTAAGCGTGATGCCGGAATAATAAAGGGGGAAAGAAGGTAATAATAAAGGTACCCGGTCAGGTACCTCGCAATTCATGGCTTTGATTAACCTGGTAACTCTTTTTTTGTAATCCATCTCCGCCTGTTTACTGGCAAATTTTACGTTTTGCGGGTTAAGCCACCAAGAAAATCTTTCCGCGCGTTTTTCGTCCGGCGTCATGTTGTTCCAATTTTTGACCATATAACTTTCTCTCCAACCAAAAAATAGATTTTCTTAAACTTCTTTGCACCGTTATTGACAAGCCGTGCTATAATGTGTTGATGTCAAAACGAGAAAATTTTCCCAACCAACGGAAATATAACACATTTTCCACCAAGTCAACAAATAAGTCAACAGCGTCTCCGTCATCGCTGGAAAGGGCGACGGACATCCTTGTTTGCCTCGGCAACGGTATCAATTCGGCGACGGAAATTGCCGCTTATTGCGATTATAGTGTCTCGACCGTCCACCGCCTGCTCCAGAACCTTTCGGACCTTGACTGGGTGATTCAGGATAATAACAGCCATAAATATTTTCTCGGCGAACTAGTCCATAAACTCGCAACAAATTTGATGACGGCGCACCAGTACCTGGTGCTTCATGCATTGAAAGAAATGAATATCCTTGCCAACCTTACGGAAGAAACCGTCATCCTGGGGGCATTTGAACAGTTACACTTTATAAAATTGTATGATATCCAGAGCCCTCATAATCTCAGGATTATCGAAGCGAGCGACAGGTTAAAAGGGCAGTACCTCGGTGCGACCGCCAAAGTACTGCTTTCCCAGCTGGATGATAAAGAATTGAAAAATTTTTTAAAACATGTTAAAAATGAACCTATTACTCGTGAATCCGTCGTTGATCCAGAAGCCATAATGAAACAGATAAAAGAAATCCGCCGCAAAGGTTATTGCGTTAGCTTTGGCGAAAGGACCAAAGGCGCCGGCTGTATCTCCGCGCCGGTAAAAAATTATTTTTGCCCGGTGGCTTTATACATTGTCGGCCCGGAGGACAGATTGAAACCTGACCTGGATACTTATATCGCTGCTCTGGTAAAAGGCGCACACCGTATTTCAGAAGACATCTTCGGTGTATTTGACGGGCAAGGAGGTAGGGGATGATGACATGAAATCAATAGTTTTTCAAAGGATTATTAAAAATAAGGAGAGGTCGATTAAACAATGAAAAAACATGGATTACTGGTAGTTCTCGGCACTATTCTTCTTATCTGCATCATGGTTGTTAATGGCTGCGGCAGCTCATCATCCACCACACCTGCGGTGACCACAACACAAGCCACTACGTCGGCTGTAACAACCCAGACCACCGCCGCCACGACTACGGCAGCAACTACGGCGGCACCCACCAGCACTGCTGCCCAACCACAAAGTGGCGGCACGCTTAGAATCATCGGTGGAACTATTCCTAAAGACCTCGGTTACCCGCCGGAATATGCTCCTAACGATTCTTTCCAGGAGCTGCCGGTTATCGAACGTCTTTGCCAGTGGGGAGATAATAAGGGCACCCTGGAGCCTATACTGGCCACATCATGGGACCAGGATTACACTGCAAAGACCATTACCTGGCATATCAGACAAGGCGTAAAATTCACTGATGGTACTCCTTTAAATGCCGAGGCGGTGGCCTGGAACTTCGAAATGGAAGAGGCCTCTAGCGCCATAAGCGGCGCCAATTACATCCAATCACTCGAAGTTAAAGATGACTATACCCTCGTCATGCATCTGAGCCATTTAGACTGGACGATGGTAGAAGACTACGGATTACTGCAGAGTATTTCTCCGACAGCCTTTGAAACTGCCGGCGGTACTGTCTCCGCCTCCGATAACTCCAGTGCAACCCAAGATGCCCGTAAAGCCTGGGCACGCGCTAACGTGGTCGGGACAGGGCCTTTCACTGTCAAGGAATGGGTCAGAGATGACCATATCACCTGGGTCAAGAACCCGAACTACTGGCAGCCGGGTAAACCGTACCTCGATGAGATTACCATGAAGGAGATAACGGACAACACGGTTGCCGCCGCCGCCTTACAGAACGGCGAAGCCGATGAGTGGATGGATATGGGTGACGTGACTTCCGCCCAGACACTGGCGACAAAGAACTTTAAATCCATCCAGGGGCCTGGCTATTGGCAGGGCTTGCTTTACAGCGATGTCGATGCAACCAGCCCGCTTCACAATGTTTTGGTTCGTGAGGCCATTGAATATGCGATTGACCGCCCAACCCTGGCCAAGACACTGGGACAGAATCTTTATGAGCCTCTTACCCAGATGGTTACCAGTGTTTCTCCGGCCTACATCCCGGGTTATGACCCGCGGCCGTATGACCCCGCCAAAGCCAAGGACTTGCTGACTCAAGCCGGTTATCCCGATGGTTTCACAATTAAAATGCTGGCAATGTCCGGTGGAAGCACCAACGATGCCATGGCTCTGTTCCAGTATGACCTGGGCCAGGTTGGCATCACCATCCAACCGGACCTCGCCGATATTGGCCGCTACTTTGGCGCGATATTCGGCGGCGTCCACGGCGGGTGGGACGGCCTGTGCTTCACCGCTTCCGGCATCAACCCGGATGCTTCGGACCTGTACGTTCACTTCGGCCCGGCTCCGATGACCTTCGCTACCCCCAACATCTTGAAAACCGATGACTTCATACAAGCTTGTAACGCGGCGTTGGACCCCAGCATTACGGACGCCACCCAGGCCCTGCCTGGGATCACGGCAGCCTACAAGCAGTGTGAAGAAGATGCCTTGTTCTGCCCGCTCTTCAGGAGCTATGAAGCTACCTGGGTATGGCCTTATGTCCATACCGACTATCCTGCGATTCACGGTATCATCTGGCATCCTGCCGATGACTGGATGGAAGCACACTAAAAATTAATCGCCCTGGTTAAAATCGGTCGAACGGTCCCTCCGGCGGCTTACTATTCCGGCGGAACCGTTCGACCAACCGGATCACGGGTTGCCTGTCGAACGACTGGCATTACCGCGGGTTAAAGAATATAATTAATCAGCCTGATGCCGAGGTAATAAAGTGTCAACATACATCATGCGCCGAATAATAATGGCATTGATCGTGCTCATTTTAGTTACGATCATTGTGTTCTTCGTGATGCGGTTACTACCTGGAGACCCGCTAACGATTTTTTTGGGCCAGAATGCTCAAATACAGGCTATGCCTCCAGAGCAGTTGGCCGTCCTGCGGCATGAGTACGGTCTTGATAAGAATCTTGTATCCCAGTATTTTTCCTGGATTGGCGGTATCGTCCGGGGTAATTTCGGGCAATCTATTTATTATCATGAACCAGTACGCACGCTGCTGGCGGAAAGATTACCGAAAACCATTTATATCGGGTTCCTTGCTCTAATTTTCGGAGCAGTAAGTGGCATTTTTATCGGCCTCTGGGCCGGTGTAAAAAGAGGTAAATGGCCGGATAGAGTCATTACTCCGCTCACTTATGTCGGCATTACTATACCGGTCTTCTGGCTGGGTATCTTGATGATATACTTGTTTGCGCTTAAGCTTCATTGGCTCCCTACCTCCGGCTACACTTCACCATGGGTAAATTTCGGGCAAAGCTGCCGTCAGCTTATTATGCCGGTTTTTTGTGAGTCACTTTTCGCGATCGCGGCTAATGCGAGGCAAATGCGCTCCAGCATGCTGGAGACCATCAGTCAGGACTATATAAGGACCGCCTGGTCGAAAGGCTTGAGCGAACGCATCATCGTTCTCAAACATGCTTTGAAGAACAGCCTGATACCGGTCATCACATTGATAGGTATGGGGGTCGGCGGGATACTCGGCGGGACCGTCCTTGTCGAGACGGTTTTTGCTATTCCGGGTGTCGGCCGTTTGATGGTCAGCAGTATCTTCGGCGAGGACTATGTCGTCGTTCAAGCAATTGTACTTGTTATGTCTATTGCAATTCTTTTAATGAATCTATTAGTAGATTTATCCTATGGTTGGTTCGACCCCAGGATAAGGTACGGTTAGGCTGAATATGGTAGAACAAGAAGCACAAGTTTTAGATTTTTCAGAAACCAAAACCCGTGGCAGTGAATGGAGACGTTTCCGGCGGGTGTTCTTCGCCCGCAGCGCGGTGATTGCAGGTTTAGTTATTTTACTGCTGGTTATTGTAGTAGCGATATTCGCACCTTTTATTGCCCCTTACAATCCTTATAAACCCGGGGTAGCTCCTTCTCTAGCTCCGCCAAGCGCCCAGCATTGGTTGGGTGCTGATTTGCTGGGCAGAGATACCTTAAGCCGCTTGATTTATGGTTCCAGGACGGCGCTGGAAGTAGGTTTTATTTCTGTTATTATTGGTGCCATCATTGGTATTTCTCTCGGACTTATTGCGGGGTTTACCGGAGGTAATACCAGTGCCGTCATCATGAGAATAATGGATGCGATGATGTGTTTCCCGATGTTAATTCTTGCACTGCTTATAGCATCCCTGCTCGGCAGTGGTATCTCTAACGTCATCATCGCCTTAAGTATTTCCTCGATACCCGGTTATGCCCGTGTGGTTCATGGACTGACGCTAAGCATTAAAGAGAATGATTACGTCATGGCGCAAAAGTCGATGGGTTCCAGTAGCCGGCGTATTATGTTTGGTCACATCCTGCCGAATGCCTTCCCCCCGCTTATCGTCATTGTAACGATGCAGCTGGGCGGACTTATCCTGGCGGAAGCCGGTTTAAGCTTCCTGGGTATCGGCATCAAACCGCCCGGCGCGGCCTGGGGCGCTATGGTCAATGAAGGATACCCGTACCTTTTGCGGGATCCGTGGCTGTCTTTTGCCCCAGGGTTAGCCATTATGCTGGTGGTGTTCGCGTTCAATATCGTTGGTGACGGTTTACGGGATGCACTTGACCCCAGGTTAAGAGGACTTCTCTAGAATCAAGTTATCAATTAGAGAACAAAGATGAGCCCCCGGTTGTATGCCGGGGGCTTTCTTTTGCGTGTAAAGTGCCGGAGGAGAAAAAAGATTTGTCCTTATTTTTGCTTTGTGTTATATTTTTTAAAACATCTACAATTCCATTTAATTTGGTATTGAGAAAGGAACTAATATGCAGGTTGTAAAAACGGACAAAGGTTACGTTTCCGGTACTATCATCGGTGAGCCCGGCAAAGAAGTATCTATCTTTAGAGGCATCCCTTATGCCGCCCCGCCGGTAGGGGATTTACGCTGGCAGCCGCCGCAACCAGCTGCATCATGGGCCGGTATCAGGGAATGCACGCAATTTTCCGCCGTTTGTCCCCAACCTGTTTCCCCCAACATGCCGCCAGGACCGATGAGCGAAGATTGTCTTTACCTTAACGTCGTAACACCCGCAAAAAAGGCAGGTGAGAAGCTCCCGGTCATGGTCTGGATGCATGGCGGGGGCTATACGATGGGCTCCGGCAACGATGCGATCTGGAACAGCTACCGCCTGCCGCAGAAGGGCGTGGTGATGGTTACGGTAACGCAGCGCCTGAACGTCTTCGGGCTGGCGAGCCACCCGGAACTGACCGCGGAAGACCCCAACCATGCCTCCGGCAACTATCTTTTCCTCGACCTGATTGCCGCGCTGCAGTGGGTACAGAAGAACATTGCTGCCTTCGGCGGCGACCCCAAAAATGTGACCATCTTCGGGGAATCCGGCGGGGGCGCCAAAGTCTCTATGATGATGTCCTCGCCGCTAGCGAAGGGGCTTTTCCACCGCGCCATCTGCGAAAGCGGCACAGCCACTGCTATTTTACAGGACGAGCCGCTTAAAAAAATGGAAAGCAATGGGGAAAAACTCTTTGCCGCCATGGGGGTTAAAACCCTGGCCGAAGCCCGTAAGCTGACCTGGCAAAAGGTCCTTGAAGCCAACCAGATTATCGAGCCGCCGATGACGCCCGGCAAACCGCCATCCTTTTTCTGGGGACCGGCGACCGACGGCTGGCTGCTGCCGCAAAGCCCGGGAGAGCTTTTTAAATCCGGCAATATTAACGTGGTGCCTTTAATCACCCTGGCCTGTCTGGGCGAGCTGACCGGCCCCGGCCCGCTGGTGATGCCGCAGATTATCCCGGCTTACGTGGAGATGATGGAAGCGGTGAGTCAGAAGGGCTTAAACGCTTATGCCTGTATCTTCGATTATGTTCCTAAACACTGGCGGGAGGAGGGCGGCGTTTCCGCCCACTCTACCGAGCTTACTTATGTCTTCGGGGAAATTGATAACAGTTCCGGCTGGTGGGACTCTATCGCCTTATTCATGCAGACCTCCGGCGCTAAAAGTAGAGAGATACGCCTGGGGGAACCGGAAAAAGCTGTCTCCGAGGCGATGATGAAGCTGTGGACGCAGTTTGCGAAAACGGGCAAACCGTCGGTGAAGGGCGTTATCGACTGGCCGGCTTACGATAAAGCCGGTGACAAATACCTCTATATTAATGAACCGCTGGAAGTTAAGACCGGGTTTAGTAAAGTAGCCCAGCATTAGTTTCTATTTCCAGGACAAACAGGAAGCAAATAAATTATAATAAGCTGAATCAATAATCGGGAGGCAGCAACATCATGTTCAAAGATCCGGATATCGGGAAGTCAGCTAAACAGCTAAAAAAGGAAAGATACCAGAGAATCCATACCGCGAACACGCTCGGGGTGCCGGACAGGGTGCCTATCAGTCTGCCCATGGGAAATTTCGCGGCAAAATACGGCGGTGCGCTTTGTTCCGACGCTTATTATAATTCCGATACCTGGTATGCCGCGAATGAAAGGACGTTGAAGGACTTCCGGCCGGATACTTTCGGCGCCGGTCCTCCTCAATCCGGTAAAGCGCTGGAAATTATCGATCCTAAAACGATGAAGTGGCCGGGGCACGGTGTCGACCCGCACCACGGCTTCCAGGCAATCGAAGTTGATAGCCTTAGGGCGGATGAGTTCGACGAGTATATGCTCGATTCGAATGATTATATGCTGCGGAAATATATCCCCCGCGTCACTAACAGTTTACAGGGATTGGGAAACATTCTTCCTCTTTACCAGGTGTTACATGGCCCGGATGCCGCGCTGCATCTGGCGAATGTCATTACCGACCCTGAAGTAGCCAAAGCAATTAAAATACTGCAGCGGGCCGGCCGGGAAACACGAAAAATGCGTGCCGAACAGGTTAAGTTCCGGAAACTTATGGAAAGATACGGTTATTACGTTACTCCCATGGTCGGTGCCATGCCTCCTTACGATACCATTTCTCACCAGCTGCGCGGTATGACCGGCGTGATGCACGATATGTTCCGGCAGCCGGATAAACTCCTTGAGCTTATCGATTTCGTATTAAAAGAGACCATGGGAAAAACCCCGCTGGTGCCGGATGAGAACGGCGAAATCAGGATATTCATGACCAATACCCGCGGCTCGGATGATTTCATTTCCAAGAAACAATTCGACACTTTTTACTGGCCGAGC
The DNA here is from genome assembly GCA_963796365.1 of uncultured Chloroflexia bacterium. Taxonomy (GTDB): domain Bacteria; phylum Chloroflexota; class Dehalococcoidia; order Dehalococcoidales; family RBG-16-60-22; genus RBG-13-51-18. Next base: position 419,860 of record CAWCLJ010000004.1, on the reverse strand, counting down.
TTTAAAAAATTGGTTACCTATCTTTGCAATCACGGGGCGACTCCCGGTATTTTCTTCGAAGGCAGGTTCGATACACGCGTCGAATACCTTCTCGATTTACCGAAAGGTAAGTTTATCGCCCGCTTTGATGTCACGGATATTTTCCGGGCGAAAGAGATATTGAAAGGTCACTGCTGTATTGAAGGTAACGTTCCTTCTTCTATCCTTCAAGTAGGGTCGAAAGAAGACGTTCTAGTTTACTGCAAGAAACTTATCGATGTCGTCGGTAAAGACGGAGGTTATATTTTATCGCCGCGCAGCTCTCTCGAAGAGGTCAAACCGGAAAATCTCAAGGCGATGATTGATTTTACCAAGGAATACGGCGTTTACAGGTAGAAAACAGATTTCGTAACAGGAAAAACCGGAATGACAACGTCCCGGTTTTTTTATTAAAGCATTTGGCTGTTGTCTTCAGGAGAAACAGGAAGGTCTTCAGGGAAAAAGGGCGGGTCGCTAGCCCGCCCTGATTGTTACGGTGAACTATTTACAGTTGACTGATTAGAACATGACGACGTTACGTATCACGCCGCCTTTTTCCATGGAATCGATGGCGTCGTTAATCTTATCGAAAGGATAACGGCCGTTAATCAATTCATCCAATTTGATTTTGCCGATCTTGTACAGTTCGAAAAGGCGCGGGATTTCGACACGGGACTTGACCGCGCCCATGGCGCTGCCGGTCAGGCTCCTGCCCGCCATAAAATCGGTGGGGCCGAAGGCCTCCAGTTTTTCACCGGTGCCGTGGCCGATAACGCAGGTGGTCCCGGCAACGGCGGACATCAAAAAGCCCTGGCGGAGCGTATCGATGCCGGCAACCGAGACGACGACGTAGTCCGCGCCGCGTCCATCGGTAAGCTCCCAGGCTTTCTTGACCGGGTCTTTTTCTTTCTTCACGTTCATCGTATGGGTCGCGCCGAATTTCTTAGCGGTTTCCAGTTTACTGTCCAGGATATCCACGGCGACGATGGGATAGCAGCCGATGTAGGCCGCACCCTGGATGGCATTCAGTCCCACGCCGCCCGTCCCGATGACGAGGGCGCTCTTGCCGGGCTGGGCCTTGGCGCGGTTAAGTATGCCGCCGAAGCCGGAAATAACACCGCAGGCCACGAGGGCAGCGCAGTCAACCGCGATACCGTCAGGCACTTTGATCACGTTGACTTCCGGCACGGTCGTGTATTCCGCGAAACCGGCTACCGGGCCTTCGAAATTAAGAATGCGCTGGCCTTTTTTGGTGATAAAGTGGCCAGGCTTAAACAGGGCAAGCCGGTTCGTCGTGCACTGGTTGGAGAGCCCGATGCTACAATAATAGCATTTACCGCAGCCGGCCGGAATGATGGTAGCGATGACCAGGTCGCCGGGTTTTACGTAGGTAACGTTCTTCCCGACTTTCTCGACATAACCGCTTATTTCATGCCCGCCGATGCCCGGCAGGGGAACGATACCGTGTTCACCGTGTTTGCAGTGGACATCGCTGTGGCAAATAGCGCAAGCGGCCATTTTAAGCATCACTTCATTTTCGCCCGGGTCTTCCAGTTCTACTTCTTCAATGGTCAGCGGTTTGTGGTATTCGTACTGAACGGCTGCTTTTACTTTCATAACACCTTCCTGCAGGATTTTTTTATCTCGAAATTGATAGTTTTAAAAGATGATATATCCTTTTCAGGAATAAAGTCAAACAAAGCTGATGGATTTCTGGACATGAATGTTATAATATTAAGCAAAATTGCAACACGATGATAATTTTAGCAATTTATGTACAAATGCGTAATATACTAAATTCATTTATAATGAGTATTCCGACGAAGTCTAAGATCGGAATTTGGAGATGAAGGCTTATGAACGAAAATATGCAAACCGGAAAGGAAAAATCCATCGTTAAAGGGCTCGCTTTTTCCGATTTCGGCATCGACGGCAATACATCCGTCATTGATGTTCGGGACGGCAAAATCATACGGATAAGGCCGCTGCATTTTGACTGGCAATACGACGTTAAAAATTTCAACCCCTGGAAATTGGAGGCCCGCGGCCAGACTTTCGAACCTTTGATGAAAACTCTACTGCCGCCCATCAGCCTGGGCTATAAAAAGCGCGTCTATTCCCCCAACCGCATCCTTTACCCCCTGAAGAGGGCAGATTGGGACCCCAAAGGAAAGCTTAATCCCCAGAACCGCGGCAAGAGCGGCTATGTCAGGATTTCCTGGGATGAAGCGGCAACGCTTGTCGCCGACGAATTGAAAAGAATGAAAAAACAGTACGGACCGGAAGCTGTCCTTTCGCAATCGGACGGCCATGGCGAGGGCAAGGGCATTCATGCCGCCCACGGCTGCGCCAACAAACTCCTGGCGTTATTGGGCGGTTACACCCTGCAGATGAGAAATACCGATAGCTGGGAGGGCTGGGTTTGGGGCGCCAAGCACGTCTGGGGCATGGAGCCGGTAGGGGAAATGGAGCCGGCTTCCAATGTTATCCCGGATATCGCACGTAATTCCAACATGGTGCTTTTCTGGGGCTGCGACCCGGAGACAACGAGCTGGGGCTTTAACGGGCAGTTGCCCAGCCGTATCTGCTACTGGTTTACGCAACTCGGTGTTAAACAGGTCTATATTTGCCCGGACCTTAACTACGGCGGCGCCGTACATGCGGACAAATGGATACCCGTCCGACCAGGGACGGATGCCGCCCTGCAGCTGGCGATTGCCAATATCTGGCTTAAAGAAGACACTTTTGATAAAGATTATATTGCCACGCATGCTTTTGGTTTTGATGAATTTAAAGATTACGTCCTGGGGAAAGAAGATAATGTCCCCAAGACCCCCGAATGGGCGGCCGAATTAACCGGCATTCCGGAATGGACGATTAAAGCGCTGGCGCGGATATGGGCTTCCGGCCCGGCATCTATCGCCCACGGAAACGGCGGCGCCGGTATGCGTTCCGCCTATGCCACCGAACCGGCCCGTCTTGAAGTTTTGCTCCTGGCCATGCAGGGTTTGGGAAAACCGGGCGCTCACCAGGTCAAGTTCCTCGAATGGGGTCTTTCGGCCAACTGGAACAAGTTCGGCAGCCCCATGCCGCAGGGCTCTTTTAACGTGCGCCTTATCAAACCCCAGTTCGGGGTCACTGAAGTGGGCGCCACCGGCTTTGACAGAAGGGGAACAGGTGATGCGGTACTGGATAAAATATTGACCCCTGTCCCCCTCGACCCCAAGCAGGTGATACCCAAAGACCTCATCCATGAAGCTATTTTACATGCGCCGATAAGCTGGTACGGCAATACCACTTTCCCCGGCCCGGTGGACGATCAGTTTGTCAAACATACCTACCCGGCCAAAGGCTGTTCTGAAATACACATGATATGGACGGACAGCCCGTGCTGGATAACCTGCTGGAACGATAGCAATACTTTCATCAAGGCGCTGCAAAGCCCCAAAATAGAAACGGTTGTCGCGCAGCACCAGTGGCTGGAAAATGATTGTTTGCTGGCGGATATCATCCTGCCTATCAGCACCAAAATCGAAGAGCGTGACGTAACGGGTGATAATGAAAACGGCGAATTTTCTACTATCATCGCCGGGGAAAAATGCATCGAACCCCTTGGCGAATCTAAGAGTGACTACGAAGCGGTCTGCCTGGTGGCCGAAAAACTCGGTCTGCTGGAAAAATATACCGGCGGCAAAACTGAAAATGAATGGCATGATATCGTGTTTGAACACTCCCGTCTTAAAGAAGAAGTGACTTATGAAGAGTTCCGTAAAAAGGGTTATTATATCATCCCCAACGACCCGGAATGGTCAAAGCAACCGGTCGGTTTAAGCGAGTTCCGCAACGACCCGCAGAAACATCCCCTGAAAACGCCGACCGGTAAAATCGAGTTCAAGTCCCAAAACCTGGATAAATATTTCCCGGCCGACCGCGAAAGGCCGCCGGTCCCGCACTGGATTGAAAAAGGCCCCAGCCATGATGAACGGGTTTCAAGCGAAAGGGCCAGAGACTATCCTTTGCTGCTCATTTCCAACCACGGCCGCTGGCGCGTCCACGCCCAGTGCGACGATATCTCCTGGACGCGCGAGGCGCCCACCGGGAAAATCCTGGGCCCGGACGGCTATAATTACGAACCTGTCTGGATAAACACCGGGGATGCGCGCGACCGCGGTATACAGGGCGGAGATGTGGTGCAGATTTATAACGAACGCGGCATCGTTCTTGCCGGCGCCTATGTGTCGGAAAGAATGATGAAAGGCGCGGTTTCCATTGACCACGGCGCGCGGTGGGACCCCATCGTGACCGGGCAAATCGATAGGGGCGGGGCAATTAATACCATCACTCCCCACAATACTACCTCTAAAAATACTACGGGAATGGTCGTCAGCAGCTTCCTGGTCGAAGTGAAAAAGGCCGATATAGATAAATTGAGAGAGAGATATCCGGCGGCTTTTAAACGGCCTTATCATCCGGGCGCCGGTCTGCGCTTTGAAAGAGTCCTCGAGAAAAAATAGTTCCCGGAGCCATACGGAGGTCGCCGATATGGCCCCGGGAGACACAGGCGGGACGGGCAGTCTCTGTCTGCCTGTCCGGCACCAGGGGGAACTGGAATATAATATATGTTATATTAATACTAATGCAAATAGTATAAAATAGCAAGACCTTGATTGGGGAATTTTCTGGGAGAAAATTGCGGAATAATTATCCGGTTTACAAAAAAGTGTAGATGAAAGATACGAATTTTTAAAAAACTCTGTGATACCGGGAAGTGAAAAGCGCGGGATGACGGGTTGGTGCCCCCAATGGAAATCGAATCCATGTTGACGGCTTGAAAGGCCGCTGTCCTAGGCCGCTAGACGATGGGGGCGCACTTGTCTAGTATAGCAGAGATACACCTCTCCGGACAATATTTAGCTTTGGTTTTTACTATCGGCGCTTGTCTGAATGTGTGAAGCTGATGTAAAATATTAATAGCCCATGAGTTCACAGAGGTGACAACATATGCCCACTTACGAATACGAATGCGAAAGCTGCCATCATCGTTTTGAGCTGAAGCAGAGTTTTAACGATAAGCCCCAGGCGGCCTGTCCCAGGTGCAAAAAGAAGAGCCGCCGCGTTTTTCATCCCGCGCCCATTATTTTTAAGGGCAGCGGTTTTTACGTCACTGACCACAGTACTTCCAACCCGGCGTCTGGCAAAGCAGCACCAAAAAAAGAAACCGAATCTAAGGCAGAAACCAAAAAGAGTCCCGAAAAGAGCTCGTAGTGAAAGCGCTATTGCAGCGGGTCACCAAAGCCTCCGTCACCGTTAGCCGTGAGGTGGTGGGGGAAATAGGGCAGGGGCTGGTAGTGCTTTTAGGAGTGGCCGGCGGCGATACGGAAAAAGACGCCGATTATCTCGTCAATAAAATCATTAACCTCCGGATTTTTACGGATTCCGCGGATAAATTCAATCTCTCGGTACTCGATATCAAGGGGGAAATCCTGCTCATCAGCCAGTTTACTCTCTTGGCGGATGCGCGCCACGGATGCCGCCCCAGTTTTACCGGCGCCGCTCCGCCGGAACAGGCGGAAGCTTTATTTAATTGTGTTGTAAAACAAACCGGCGCCAGCGGGCTGAAAGTCGCCACCGGGCGGTTTCAGCAGCACATGGAAGTAGAAATTCATAACACCGGGCCGGTCACCGTAATGCTGGACAGCCGCGATAAATTCGGGGAAAAACCGGAGTTAAATAACCGGGGATTAGTTTAAAGCCCTAAGAATTTTACCGCCAGCCCGCACACCAGTATCGCCCCGCCGGCCAGCGCGTGAGAATACTTTTCCAGTTTTGGAACCGACAGCCTTGATAGTCCAAAATAGGCTGACAGCACCATCCCCTGCATCGTCGCGATAGTGGTCAATCCGAATATCGATGTAACTACCGCAACGGCCATCATGTCATGCCGGGCGGCCGGGTACATCACCAAGGGAATTAGCGGCTCGCACGGCGCGAAAACGAAAATGATAAAAAGCACCCACGGCGTGATGCTTTTAGGTTTTTCATGGATATGGGTATGCTCCAGTACGTGGCTGTGACTGTGAGAGTGGACTTCTCCGTCTTCGTGAAAATGCGAATGTTCATGTTGGTGCGACCGCAGGGCTTTATGGATTTCCCATATGCAGTAGGTAAACCCGAAAACGATGAGGAACCGGGCAGCCATTTCCCCGCGAAAATTTTCGATGGCTTTAAGGCTGAAAAGCGCCGCCCCCAGCACGATCCCGGCAAAACCGAGGATAACCGAGCTTGAAATGTACCCCGATGCCGCACGACAGCGTTATCAGGGATGTTTTTCCCGCCCCCCAGTTCCTTAACTTTGAAAGGGCGATGAACGGAACTGTAAACTATTAAGGAAGCTCTGAATAAGTCCGAATCAGCCCCCTAAATCCCCCATTCTTGGGGGACTTGGGAGTCTGGGGGACACCCCCAGACTCCCGCCAGAGGGTTCTCTGGACTCCTTTTTCAGAGGTTCCTTAACTATTAAATCAATTTCAACGCCTGGGTTTCCATTTCCAGGCTGATATCCAGCGCTTTATAGGAATGGGTTAATGCGCCGATAGATATCATGTCCACGCCGGTCATGGCAACCTCGCGCAGGTTTTTAAGGGTGATGCCGCCGGAAGCTTCGAGCTTTGCTCTCCCCTTTACCATCTCCACCACCTGTTTCATCTCTTTTATACCCATGTTGTCCAGCATGATGATGTCCGCGCCCGCCTTTAAAGCCTCTTCGGCTTCCGCCATATTCGTTACTTCTGCTTCGATGATAATGCCTTCCGGCGCATTTTGCCGTGCTTTGGTAATAATTTCTTCCAGGTTCAGGCCGGCGGCCCGCAGTGAGGCGATGTGATTATCTTTAATAAGGACGGCATCCGCCAGGTCGAGCCTGTGATTATACCCCCCGCCCATCCGCACCGCGTATTTTTCCAGTACACGCAATCCTGGAGTGGTCTTACGCGTGTCGTAGATACCGGCTTTTAGCCCTTTGACCTCCGCTGCATACTGCGCTGTCAATGAAGCAACGCCGCTCATGCGCTGGAGGAAATTGAGGGCGGTACGTTCCGCCTTTAAAAGGCCGGTTACTTTTCCGGAAATTATGGCGGCGGTATCGCCGGGTTTAACCGGTGTGCCGTCTTTAATCAGTATTTCTATCTTAAGTGAAGGGTTGACACGTTTGAAAACCCGCGACGCAACATCGATGCCGGCCAGGACGCCCTTTTCTTTGATTAATACCGTTGCTTTACCGGTAAGCTCCGGCGGTATCAGCGCTTCGCTGGTAACATCGCCGCGGCCGGTATCCTCTGCCAGGGCGGTGCCGATAGCGGCATCGATTTCCCGGTCGGTCGGCTCTGCGGCTTTCATTTTACCGTCGGGTTATCAGAGGCGTCTTTTCTTATATTAACGGCATTGCGGGCGACTCTTAACGTCGTGCCGCCTTCAACTTTGATGACGATGGAGTCTTCGCCGATGCTGTCAATCGTCCCGAATATCCCGCCGATGGTCATGACCCTATCGCCTTTTTGCAGGTTGGCCATCATCTGCTGCTGGTCCTTCTGGCGTTTGCGTTGCGGTCTTATCATAACGAAATAAAATAACGCAAAAATAACTATCAGGAATAAAAAGATCCCGTATTGTGACAAGAATGACTGTTGCACCGGTTGACCGTTGGCATCGGTGGTAGCCGGAGCCACGCAGCTTGTTGCCAATAGCAGGATGGTAATCAGCAGCCCCGCTACCAATCCTGTTTTTAATAACTTATTCATTTAACCTCCCAATCAGCTTTACACTACACATTTTTACCCTGCAGCGACCACGCGCTGGTTTTATCTATCTTTATTTTAACAGTTTTGCCCGTGTAATCTCTGCTGTTACTGAAAAATACCAATTTGTCCGTACGGGTGCGGCCGTACCACTTCCCTTTATTTTTGCCCTCCACCAGTACTTCTACTCTTTGCCCGAGCAGCCGGGCGTTTATCCCGCTTTGTATCTGTTCCTGCAGCCGTTCGATTTGATAAAGCCGTCCCTTCTTTTCTTCCGCCGGTATGTTGTCTTCAAGTTCGCGGGAAGCTATTGTTCCTTCTCGGGGTGAGTAAGCCGCTACATGAACTGTATCAAACTTCAAGTCTGTTAGCAAGTCTAACGTCTGCCGGAATTGCTCGTCCGTCTCGCCCGGAAACCCGACGATAACGTCCGTGCTGATGGCGGCTCCGGGGATTTTCTCCCGTATTTGTCTCACCAGGCTGCGGTAATGTTCCACGGTATAGCCGCGCCGCATTGCATCGAGGATTTCGTTGCTGCCCGCCTGCACCGGCAGGTTTATTTGCTCGCAGACCTTTGCTAACCCGGCGATAGTATTAATGAGTTTCAGGCTCATATCTTTAGGGTGATTGGTCAGAAAGCGCAGCCGCTCCAGTCCTTCTACTTTATTCAGTTCCGTTAAAAGGTCGGCGAGGTCCGGCTTTTCCGGTAAATCGTGCCCGTAAGAGTCCACATTCTGCCCGAGTAAAATGATTTCTTTAGCCCCCCGCCGCACCAGTTCCTTTACCTCGCAGGCTATTTCTTCCAAAGGCCGGCTTCGTTCGCGCCCCCGCCGGTAGGGGACAATGCAATAGGAGCAGAAGTTATTACATCCCTGGCTGATGGTCACAAATGATGAGGGGTTAGGCGTTAGGGGTAAGGGGTGAGAAGGGGGTTTTTCCAGCCACGGCGGATAGTCCCCCGCTTTAAAAAAGTGATCGATGAAGGGAAACCTTTTGTGGAGTTTTGAGATATCCGCTTCCACCATGCAGCCAGTGAGCGCCAGCAGCGTTTTCGGTCTTTCTTTTTTCAGCTGTTTCAGGTCGTGCAACTTGTTGACGACGCGTTCCTCGGCGCTGCCGCGCACCACGCAGCTGTTCAGCACGATGATATCCGCTTCGTTGATGTGTTTTGCTGGCGTATATCCCAGCTCTTCAAACCGCGCCGCGATACGTTCTGATTCGGCTTTGTTCATCTGGCACCCGATGGTCCAGACATGATAAGTTGTCATATAAGTACTTAGTGTGATTATTTGGTATTTAGGTTTTTTGATATATTTTGGCTATCAATTAGTTTAAAAAGCATTTTAGATATTATTTCATAATTATTTCTATAATTGTCATACTTATCTTTTTCAATACAGTTTTCATCTAAAAGCAAATCCAGTAATGAGGCACATTCATAGACTGAACCTCTTGCAATCGTGTAAAAATTCTTTTTATCTGCCTTCGAAAATTTTCCGCTACCTTCGGCAATATTAATTACAATACTTATTGATGCCCTTTTTAACTGGTCACGAAGATAATTGTCTATATTTTTATTAATATGTAAAAATACCAATATTTCCTTGTTCAGGTTTTTTGCTTTTTTATATACTTCTAGATTTTCAAAATCAAACATTATTGATATCTCGTGTGGGTGTGAGTGTGGGTATTGAGTACTGAGGTTGAACAGTGCCTCTCACTACTAACTACCCAATACTCACTACTTTTTATGGCGGAGGGGGAGGGATTCGAACCCTCGTCCCCGGTTACCCAGGGAAATCGCTTAGCAGGCGACCGCACTAGACCACTATGCGACCCCTCCACGCCGACAAGGAAAAGAAAAGATTCCAAACATTCATTATATATTAATCTGCGTACATGCTCAATGATGAACATGAAAAATTATTGTTATCAGGAAAAAGGGGTAGGGGCTAGAAACTAGAAACTAATTACCCCACTTCCTTCAAGAACTCGTCCAGCGCTTTCTTAAAAGCCGGATATTGCTCGCGCCGGATGTTGTGCCCGGCCCCTTTTATATAGACCCATTTGAACGGCTTCTTTGATTTCCAGAGCCTGGCCGCTTTTTCCGCCGTTTCTTTGGACACAATCCCCTTCTCCGCAATGATGAGCAGGGTGGGGCACCGGATTTCAGCTACAATTTCTTCATAACTGCGTGGGTTGAGGACCATCCGGTTGAAGAGGTCCTTATCGAACTGTTTTTTTGCCATTGCCCAAGGTACTCTTTCTTCTTCCGACCATGCCGGGTCATTCTTACGGCTTTCGATGACGATATCTTCCAGACGGCGTTTGCCTATCTCCGCCAGATGAATCCGGAAAGCCTCCTGCTGTTTTCTCGCTTCTTCGGAGACTGCCGGGTTCGGCATTGCCATGCCCCACCCCGGGTCTTCCAGGATGATGGCTTTAGGCAGGGTCGGGTATTCAGCCGCGACATTCGCGGTTGTCCCTGCGCCCATGGAATGCCCCATGAGAATGGGTTTCTTTAGCCCGAGCTCTTTGATAAGCCCGACGACCTGTTTGGTATGGCTTTCAAAAGAAAATTTGGGGTCGAGCCGGTCGGATAGCCCGTGTCCCTGGGCGTCTATCATGATTACATCATACCGGTCGGTCAGGTCCTGTGTCGTCCGCCCCCAGCACAGCCCATTGTCCGTCGCGCCGTGAAGTAAAATGAAAGGCGGTTTTTTCCCGCCGGAACGGTAATAGTGTATTTTGATACCGTCAATTCTTACATCGCCCTCTTTATAATCAACCATCTGCTACCTCCGAAATACCGGACTATTTTAACATTCCTGAATACATTTAGGGAAATTCACATATCATCGTTGCTGACATTTACTTTAACACCTTTCATTATCCCGTTTTTGACAAATTTGACCATTCAGAGTATTTTATGAGCAACCAGTATTTACGTAGATGGAGGTTTTTGTGATAAATCAAGGAAATGCTACTGGGGAAACCGGGTTACATCCTGAAGTTATTTCAGCCTATGGTCACGCCTGGAAAAAACTCTGGAAACCTTTCTGGATGCTGTTGCTCATAGGAATTATATATTTCTTGATCGGTACGGTAGTCAATATACCTCAATGGATAATAACGTCCGTTGAGAGATTTAATGGGTCGTTTTTTAATCCGTTCCTGCTTATGTTTTCGTAAGTATATTCACTCTTTAGTTTGGCATTCGCTATCCTTGTTACCGGTCCCATTGCTTTTGGCATAAGTTACACTTTCCTTAAAGTAGCACGTGGAGAAGAAATAAATCTGGAAGATATGTTTTCTGCTTTCCGCAGGAATTACTGGCACGCCGTGGTGGCTTATTTTCTCGTGGCATTGATTATCGTCGTTGGATTTATTTTACTGATTGTCCCCGGCATTTTCCTGGCCTGTAAATTAGCTTTTGTGCCTTACCTTGTTGTAGATAAAAAGATGGACGGAATCCAGGCTATAAGTACAAGCTGGAAGATGACCAAAGGCTATGGATGGCAGGTCTTTTTGCTCGGACTCCTGGCTATCCCTATTTTTATAGCAGGTTTTATCTGTTTGTTTATTGGTGTGATTATATCCATCATGTGGACTTCCTTAGCTCTGGCATCTTTATATTACGCCGTAAGTCTGAAAAACCCGCCTTCACCCCCGGTGATACAGGAAAATGCGGCTCCAGCCGTTAACTAAAATAGTTTTACAAATACTGCTTTAGTTTGTTAATCTCTTGCATTAACTGCTCGAATTGCGCCGGGTAAAGCGATTGCATGCCGTCGGACATGGCGTGCGCCGGGTCGTGGTGGACTTCGATAATCAGCCCGTCCGCGCCCACCGCTATCGCTCCCCGGGAAAGCGGTATCACGTAATCCCGCCGCCCGGCGGCGTGTGACGGGTCCGCAATGACCGGTAAATGGCTGGCCTCTTTAATGGAAGGAATGGCGCTTAAATCGAGCGTATTTCTCGTATTATCAGCGAAGGTGCGGATGCCTCTTTCGCAGAGAATTACGCGGTTGTTCCCTTCGGACATAATATATTCCGCCGCCATCAGCCATTCTTCGATGGTCGCCGCCAGGCCGCGTTTTAACAGAATAGGTTTTTTTGTCTGCCCGGCCAACCGCAGCAGGGCGTAGTTCTGCATGTTCCTCGCGCCTATCTGGATAATGTCGGCGGACTTTTCCACCGCCGTCAGGTTCGACGTATCAGTAGCTTCGGTAACTATCAGCAGTCCGGTCTCGCCGCGGACTTTTTCCAGTATTTTTAACCCTTTATTGCCCAGCCCCTGGAAGCTGTATGGCGATGTCCGCGGCTTGAAAGCCCCGCCCCGGAAGACCTTTGCCCCACCCTTTTTCACGATATTCGCGATGGTCAGCGCCTGCTCTTCACTTTCAACCGCGCATGGCCCGGCCATAATTACCGGTTCGCCGCCCCCGATTTTAACATCCCCCACCGTGACCACCGTCGCGTCCGGGTGGGTTTCCCGGCTAACGAGTTTATATTGCCTGGTTACCGGGATAGCTTCTTTAACGCCTTCCAGCGCCAGCAGTTGTGCCGCTTCAATGGGTCCTTTATTCCCCAGGATACAAATGGCGGTACGGATAGCTCCGGGCATCGGCACGCCGCGGTAGCCCATCTTTTCTATCTCTTTAATGACGGCCTGCACCTGCGCGTCCGTGGCATCGTTTTTCATCACCACAAGCATATTTCAGGGTCTCCTCAGTTTGAATGATAATATCATAACATAATCGGGGAGGCAGGCGTAAGGAGTAGCGGGAGAGAGTAACCTCTGGGTACAAAATCCTGAACTCAAGTTAATATCAAAACAAAAAGAAAATTTAAAAGAGTTTGTTATCCCCGTACTCCGTACATTCGCTTCCCCTTCGCTACGCTCGAGGGCTAAAGGCTCCGCATAAACTCCAGCGGGGATCCGTCAAGGTAAGGCAAAGAATGATTGAATTCTTTGGTGGATTCCCGATTGGATCGGGAATGACAATATTTTAGCTATTTTGCAATTAGAATTTATTTAGGATTTAGATATTAGAATTTAGAGTTTTTTCTTCCATCATTTCTTTAAGCGCTTCCTCATATGCTTGGTAATTATCTTCCCCGTATAACACGAATACCACTTCCTTAATCGGGGAAGGTTTGGCAAGGAAGTCTATGACTGTTCTTAATGCTATTCTCGAGGCAAGCTCGATAGGGTAGGCATATACGCCGGTGCTGATGGAGGGGAAAGAAACGGTCCTTAAATGATTTTCTGCTGCCAGCTTTAAACTTTCCCGGTAGGCGCCGGCTAAAAGGTTAGCTTCCTGGTGGCTGCCGCCGTGCCATACCGGCCCTACGGTGTGGATAACATGTCTCGCTTTCATGCTGCCCGCGGTGGTGATGACTGCCTGGCCGGTCGGCAGCCGCCCCTGTTTTGCCACGATTATTTTGCATTCCTCCAGTATCGCCGGGCCACCGGCGCGGTGAATAGCGCCGTCAACACCCCCGCCCCCCATCAAGCTGGAGTTAGCGGCATTAACGATGGCGTCCGTCGTTTGCCTGGTAATGTCTCCCTGCGTTAAAGTTAGCTTCGCCTGCCCTATATTAAAGGTAAGACTCTCCGCCATTTCACACCTCTTTAGTTACCGGTCGCGGTCGTAGTTGTGACTGGCTGTGTACTGTCTGTCTTCCCGTGCAGATAATCGATTGCCCACTGTATTTCGGTGTCGCCGGTAATGGACAATTTAACATCCGGGGTTATGCCGATGCCTTCAATGAGGTGACCATCCGGCGTTAGCCAGCGTGAAGTGGTGATATAAATCCCGGAACCGTCGCTAAGTTGCTGGAGGATGTTGACGCTGCCTTTACCGTAGGTCATCGTGCCGGCAATTAGCGCACGATGATGGTCCTGCAATGCCCCGGAAAGTACTTCCGAGCCGCTGGCGCTGTTCGCATCCACCAGCACGACCATCGGCAGATTGGTAGTCGGGCTCACATTGACCGCGTCGTAAGTATCGATTTTCCCCTGGTTGCTCCTGACGGAAACGATGACGCCATTGGTGATAAAGTGGCTGGCGACCTGGATAACGATACTTAAGATGCCGCCCGGGTTGCCGCGTAAATCGATGATAATTCCCTGGGCATTGTCCTGCTTCAGTTTCGGCAATACCTGGGCCAGCTCGTCTTCCGTACGGCTGGTGAATTGATAAATCGTTATCAGGGCGATATCGCCCCGCAGTTCGTAGTTGACGCTCGGCACATCCACGACAGCCCTGGTAATTTTAATATCGACCGGTGTAGTTGCGCCCTGGTGTAATACCAGCAGGTCTACGGTGGTCCCGGCCGGGCCGCGTATTTTACTAACGGCTGTGTCCACCGTCATGTTGGCGGTAGTTTCCCCGTTGATTTCCTCGATAATGTCTCCGGCTTTGATGCCCGCTTGCTCCGCCGGCGTTCCTTTAATTACTGAGGCTATCGTGAGATTGTTGCTGTTCAGCGCCACCACCGCCCCGATGCCCTCGAACGAACCCTCGAACTGCCCCTGGACTATCTGGTAGTCCTCCGGGCTAAGATAAGCCATGTGCGGGTCCTGCAGCCCCGCGATAATGCCCTGGATGGCGCTGGCGGTAACGTTTTCCGATGCCAGCTTGGCCGGTTCGACATAATCTTTTTGCAGGTAGCTCCATGCCTCATCTATAATTTTGATGTTTTCGGAAGACGATTGGTTGCTCGATTGATTGTCCGATTGGCTTGATGTAGTGAACTGGAACATCCCGCCGTTGGCCGCTTGTGATGATATAAAGCCTGCGCCGAAGCCCACCGCCACGGCGATGATAATCGCCGCGATAATTATTATTTTCGATGAATTAGACATAAGACACATCTCCCTTCACACATCCGCACATAGCATCGACTACCCCGCATAAATTAATGATACCATGAAACAAAAATCGTTGAACAAGTGTGTTCCCACAGCAATACGGCCTTTATCATTTTTGTATCCTGCAACTTCATCCTTATGTTATAATGGCGTGACAACTTCCGCAGGAGAACCATCTTGCTGCACATACTTATCGGGGAAGACGATTATTCCCTCCGCCAGGAAATCGAACAAATAAAAAAAACTATCGGCGATGATACCGCTTTGATGTCCAACACCACTATCTTTGACGGCAAAACAATCGCGCCGGAGCAGTTCCGCGCCGCCTGCGAGTCCATGCCGTTTCTTTCGGAAAAGCGTCTTGTCATTGTTGATGGCCTGCTGGAAAAATTTGAATCCAGAAAAGAAAACGGCAAGAAAAAATTATCCGCCAAAAATAACAAAGCAGAAGATTACCTTGCTTTTGCTAATGGAATCAAAACACTTCCACCTTTCACGGAGCTCGTCATTACTGGCGGAAAAATCAGCGAACGCAACCCGCTGCTCCAGGAACTCATGAAAATCACTAAAGTAAAGGTCTTTCCTTTACTCAAAGGCGCCCAGATTAGCCAGTGGATTGAAAAGCGGATCGCGGCAGAGGCCAAAGGTAAAAAAATCTCTCCAAAAGCGGCTGCCTCGATGGTTCGCCTTGTCGGTAACGACCTCTGGACGATGGCTAATGAACTGGATAAACTGATTCTCTTTACCGGGGAGAGGGATATCGCGGAGGAAGATGTTAAAGCGGTGGTCAGCAATGCCCAGGAAGCCGGTGTTTTCGCGATGGTCGATGCCATCATCGAGCAGCGTATCGGCACCGCCCAGGAATTACTGCAGCAGCTTTTCCGGCAGGGGATGGCCCCGTCGCAAATACTGGTCCTGATTTCCCGCCAGGTCAGGATAATCTACCAGGTGCGGGAGATGCGCGCGGCCGGTAAACAGCGCGGTGAAATGATGGGTAAACTCGGCCTCACCAGCGATTTTGTACTGCGTAAAGCGTGGGAGCAGGCAGAGAGGTATTCCCCGGCCAGAATCAAAGAGGTCTATCACCAGCTTCTTGAAGCGGATATCTCCATCAAGACCGGTAAAGTGGAAGGCGAGCTTGCCCTGGATATCCTGATTGCGGAAATGGGGCAGCGCGGCGCTATTTCCACCGGCAGCTGATATATAATAGGGATGGAGGAGAGGGGGCAGCGTTATGGCTTTAGATTTACCACAGGACAGATTTACTTTTGTTAACGGTATCCGGACACGTCATTGAGCCAGGGGTTCATCGGAAGCTGAAGGATGATATCCGGTACGTAACACCGGTAGCTTCAAGAAATGCCCGGCATCCTGCGCTTTTTAACGATAATGCTTTCAACCCTAGGGGTTAAAACAATCGTGTCGTTTGCTTGCGGCAATTGAGGCGAAATAAACAAACTGATAAGAAGGTGGGGAGCCAAAACCGGCGCGCATTTGTTTTATGGAAATATTAATTGTATCCGTTTGTGCCTGGGCGATAGCACAATTGATAAAAGTAATCACTGTTTTGATACAAAAAAAGCAATTTGATATACGTGCTTTTATCACCACGGGGGGTATGCCCAGTTCACATTCAGCGATAGTAACTGCGCTGGCTGCATCGGTGGCGATTATTGATGGCTTCAAATCAGTTTCATTCGCAATTTCAACGATATTTGCTTTAATAATAATGTATGATTCGGCGGGTTTACGGCAATCTGTCGGCGATCAGGCGATTGTTCTCAATCGGATTTTAAAGGAATTAAGGGAACGAAAGTCTATAAATTATTTTGAGAAAGACTTACGCGAGTTACTTGGGCATTCAACTTTTCAGGTAATTATAGGAGCTTTTCTAGGGGTAGCGATTTCTTACTTATGGTTTAAGGTGCTGGCCTGAATGGCAGATAACAATATCTTTGTAAAAAGGGGGCAAACGGTTCCCGCTTTTTTCAAGGCCAAACAGTGTATAGTAATACATGAGTTTGAGCGAGGCCCGGGTAATGTCCATTATTGCGGCAGGGGAAACAGGGTGGAAACTGCGTCTGAAAACCGTTAATTAAAACTATGAATCGACGAACGTCAAACACGAAATCCAGCCGGGCCGACGGGCCGGTCATTGCCGTGGATATAGGCGGTACGAAAATCATGGTTGCCATATTTGATGGCGGCGGGAAACTCATCGATAGGAATATTTGCCTCACTCTCGCCGAAAAGGGGCGGGATGCCGCCATCCGGCGCATGTGCTCCGCGATTGAAAACCTTTTAAAACGGAATGATTTTAATTCTTCAAGAATAAGAGCTATCTCCGTTGCCGCCGCCGGCGGTATCAATACGGTCAGAGGTGTTGTGGTCACCCCTTCTCCCCACCTACCAGATTGGGGGGAAACTCCTCTGGCAGATATTCTTGAAAAAAAGTTCGGGACTGCCGCCTATATTCTTAACGACGCCAGCGCTGCCGCTCTAGGCGAACACCGTTTCGGCGCGGGAAAAGGTGTCAAGCACCTCGTGCTGCTTACCCTCGGCACAGGCATCGGCGGGGGTATTATCATCGATGGGAAACTGTACCTGGGGGCGGTAGGCGGCGCCGGGGAACTCGGACACATGACGGTTGAAGCTCACGGGCCAAAGTGCCGCTGCGGGAATACCGGCTGCCTGGAAAGGCTGGCTTCCGGCAGCGCCATTGAAAGAGATGCGTTGGCCCGCCTGGTACGGGGAGAGAAATCTTCTCTTGCGGATATAGCTAAAAAGCGTGATAATGAAATCAGGGTGGAGGATGTGGCGGCGGCGGCGCGCCGCGGCGATAAGCTGGCTAAAGACGTTATCGCGCAGGCGGCTTTTTACCTCGGCGTCGGTTTTGTCAACATCATCAATATCTTCAATCCGGAATTGATTGTTTATGGCGGCGGCATGGCGGAGCTTGGGGAGATGATCGTAGGTACGGGTCGCAAAATGGCGGCGGAAAGACCTTTCTCCATCAATGCACGGGCCGTACGTATCGTGAAAGCGGAGTTGGCCAACGAGGCCGGTATCTACGGCGCTGCTGCCTTCGGCCTGGAGATGGCGAAGAGGAGAAAATCATGAAAGTAAGGAAAGCGGTTATCACGGCGGCGGGGTGGGGCACCAGGTTCCTGCCCATCACCAGGTCGCAACCCAAGGAAATGCTGCCGCTGGTTGATAAACCGTTGATTCAATATTCGGTTGAAGAAGCTATAAATTCTGGTATCGAGCTGATTATCATGGTTACTTCTATGAGCAAACGTGCCATCGAGGACTATTTCGACCGTCCGGCCGAGCTTGAAAATTACCTGGAAAAGAAAGGCGAGACCGCCCTCCTGAAGCAGATGCAGGAAATTTCCAGCATGGTGAATATCGTCTACGTACGTCAGAAAGAACAGTTAGGGCTGGGGCATGCTCTACTAACGGCCAAAGACATGGTGGGCGATGAGCCGTTTGCCTTGATGCTCCCGGACGATATCATTGAAAGCGAAAAGCCGGCATTGAAAACCATGCTTGAGCTTTGCGAAAAATACAACGGCGGCGTGATTGCCGTCGAACAGATTGCCGAAGAAGATACCCGGAAATACGGCGTCATTAAGCCGAAGCGTTTGGCGCCTAAAGTCTACCAGGTATTGGGACTGGTGGAAAAACCAGCCCCATCGGAAGCCCCTTCCCATCTTGGGATTGTGGGGAGATATATCCTCCCTTCTTGTATTTTTCAGATTCTCGAAAAAACCATCCCGGGGACAGGCGGCGAAATACAGTTGACCGATGCCTTAAATTCATTACTGCAAATCGAAAAGCTTTACGCCTGTGAGCTGGAAGGCACCCGCTATGATGCCGGTACGCCGCTCGGCTGGCTGAAAGCCAATATCGCTCTTAGCCTGAAACACAACGGCTTCGGGCAGGAGCTTAAAGACTACATGAAGCAGATACTGGAAGATTAGGGTAAGTATCAAGTCAAGTAATCCTCCTGCGCTAAAGCGTCGGAGGACAAGCAAGTATCAAGGAAGTAGCAAGTAACTAAACACCAATAACCAAATTTCTAGCGTGTCATCCCCGCGAAAGCGGGGATCCATTAAAGAGGGCAAAAAATGAAGGAATTCATTGATGGATTCCCGATCGGGTCGGGAATGACAAATTTAGGTTTGGTTGTTTTTGTTTGAGATTTGTGTGTTATTTATATCTTGGTGTTTGGTTATTCCTCCCCTTTCTTCTCATTGACAGTCCCCACGCGCTAACTTACAATAATATAGTCAAGTACCCCATTCTTTTTGACCGGAGAAACACCCATGAATAGCGATGAATTGCGTTCCATGTATTTGAAATTCTTTGAAGAAAAAGGGCACCTGGTTATCCCCAGTTCTTCATTAATACCTAAAGATAACCCTACCTTGCTGTTGACCACGGCCGGCGTCGTGCAGATACAGCCTTACATCCTGGGGCAGGCCGAACCGCCATCACGGAGACTGTCTTCCTGTCAAAAATGTTTCCGTACCACCGATATTGAATCAGTCGGTGATGCCACTCACATGACCTTTTTTGAAATGCTGGGAAACTGGTCGGTGGGGGACTATTTTAAGAAAGAAGCGACCGCCTGGGCGTGGGAATTTGTTACGCAACGTCTCAACCTTCCCAAAGAAAGATTATGGATAACTATTTACCTTGACGATGAAGAAGCCTTTAATTACTGGCGTGCCATCGGCATCCCGGAAAACCGGATCGTCCGCTGCGGCGAAGCCGACAATTTCTGGGGCCCGCCCGGCAGTTCCGGCCCCTGCGGCCCCTGCTCGGAAATCCATTTCGACCTCGGCCAGGAAAAGAGCTGCGGCCCGGACTGCAAGCCGAATGACGGCTGTGGGCGTTTCGTGGAAATCTGGAACCTGGTTTTTATGCAGTATTTCCAGGATGAAACCGGCAATCGCACCGTCTTGCCGCGACCCAATATCGATACCGGTATGGGATTGGAAAGGACGCTTACCGCGATTAACGGAAAAAAAACCGCTTATGACACGGACGTTTTTACCCCGCTGCTCAACCACGTTTCCGAACTGACTGGAAAAAAATACGGCGCCAATCCGGATGATGATAATGCCATGAGAATTGTCGCCGAGCACGGCCGTTCTCTCGCCTTCCTCATTGCCGATGGCGTTTTACCGGATAATGAAGGGCGCGGTTATGTCCTGCGCCGCCTCCTGCGCCGCGGAGCGCTTTTCGGCAAACGGTTAGGGCTTGATAAACCCTTCCTCTCTAAAATCTCTAAGACTGCTATCAAGAAAATGGGCCATGTTTATCCGGAGCTCAAGCAGCGCGAAGAGTTTATCGTTAAGGTCATCGACCTTGAAGAAGCAAGATTTGAAGAAACTCTGAACACCGGATTGGAAATTATTGAGGAGGTGCTGGCCAAACCCTCCACCAAGAAGTCCAAGCAGGTCTCCGGCGGGGATGCCTTTAAGCTCTACGATACCTACGGCTTCCCCGTAGAACTAACCAGGGAAATCGTCGCCCGGTCCGGTTTTACCGTTGACATGGCCGGTTTCGATAAAGAAATGGATATCCAGCGGGAAAGGGCGCGCGCCTCCAGCAAATTCGATAATGTTTCGTCCCGGCACGGCATTTTAAAGCTGGACGTAAAGGATACCGAGTTTGTCGGCTATCATTGCTTGTTACAGAAAGCTAAAGTCCTTAAGTTCATCGTCAATAACAAAGCCGCTGAAGCGGTTGCGGCGGAGCAGGACGCCAGTATTATTCTGGACACCACCCCGTTTTACGGTGAAATGGGCGGCCAGCTCGGCGATACCGGGCAAATCGTTGGCTCGGACGGTAAGTTCATTGTTACGGATACATTGAGATTGCCCCCGGATATTATGGTCCATAAAGGTAAGGTCGTTGAAGGTACTTTTAAGGTTGGCGACGAAGTAACTGCCACCGTGGATGAAGAACGCCGCCGGGACATTGCCTGCAATCATACTGCCACCCATCTTTTACAGGCGGCTTTACGCCAGGTCCTCGGCGAGCACATCCAGCAGCGCGGTTCGATGGTTGCCCCGGACCGTTTGCGCTTCGACTTTTCCCACCTCGCCGCCATGACCCCTGACGAGGTAAAACAGGTTGAGCATATCGTTAATGAGAGAGTGCGTCAGGACCTCGTGGTCACCGAACAGCAGGTGGACTACAAGAAAGCGGTGGCCGAAGGCGCGATGGCGCTTTTCGATGAAAAATACGGTGATATCGTTCGTGTCATGAGGGTAGGGGAGCCTTCCGTCAGCACCGAGCTTTGCGGCGGCACCCATATAGATAAAACCGGGGAAATCGGTTTTTTCCACATCTTGAGTGAGGGCAGTATCGGCGCGGGTCTGCGGCGTATCGAGGCCGTAACCGGGCGCGGCGCGGAAAACTTCGTCGAGCAGCGTTTTGCCTATCTGCAGGATATCGCCCGGATGCTGGAGACGACGCCGGAAAAAGCTAAAGACAAACTGACCGCTTTACTTGGGGAACTGGAAACGCAGAAGAGGAATGCTCTCAAAATGGAAAGAGAGCTGGCTAAAAATGAGGCCCAGTCTTTACTGGGAAAAGCGGAGGAAATAAAAGGCGTTAAAGTCATCGCCGCAAAAATAGACTCGGACAGCCAGCAGGTGCTCCGTGAAATGGCGGACTATTTGAGGGATAACCTCAAGAGCGGCATCGTCGTCCTTGGGGCAGTCAGCAGTGACCGGCCTATCTTTATCGCTACTGTAACCCAGGACCTGATAGCCAAAGGTTATAACGCCGGTAACATCGTCCGCGAGGTCTCTAAAGTGGCCGGCGGCGGGGGCGGCGGTAAACCAAACTTCGCGCAGGCCGGTGGCCGCGAC
Organism: uncultured Chloroflexia bacterium; assembly: GCA_963796365.1. Classification (GTDB taxonomy): domain Bacteria; phylum Chloroflexota; class Dehalococcoidia; order Dehalococcoidales; family RBG-16-60-22; genus RBG-13-51-18. The sequence continues at coordinate 398,279 of CAWCLJ010000004.1, read as the reverse complement.
AAGAACAAGCTGGATGAAGCCCTGAAACTGGTCAAGAGCCTTATATAGAAATTGGATTTCAAGGCAAAATCCCCTTTAATCCCCCTTTATAAAGGGGGAAAGATGAATATAATCAGAGAGTGAATGGTTAGGCAAATCATCCTCTCCCTTTGAAAAAGGGAGAGTGAGAGAGGGATTTTGGGGAGGCTCCTATTTCACGCATTTTGGGACTTGATGTCGGTGATGCCCGCATCGGACTGGCTTTAAGCGACCCCCTCGGTATACTTGCCAGCCCCTTTAAAATAATCGCGCGCGAAAACAACCCGTCCGACTTTCAAACCATCCTTGATATCGCCCGGGAAAATGGTGTTGAGCGGATTATCGTGGGATTACCCGTTAACATGGACGGGACGCAGGGGGGCCAGGCGGAAAAAGTACGGGAATACGTTAATGAACTGGGTCTCCACACTGAACTGCCCATCGCGTTTAAAGACGAGCGCTTGACGACTGTCCAGGCCAGGCAGTTTATGCAGACCTCCCGAAAAACAAACCGGGGCACCCGCTATGATGCCGCCGCCGCCGCCCTTATTCTCCAGAGCTACCTGGACGATAAACTGCCGCTCAAAGAAATCCGGGAAGACCAGCCGCCGGAATAGGGCGCGCTTCACTATTCCCTAACCCCTATTAGCTTACCCCTGGAAAAGGCTGAAACTAATATGTAATTTCTTAACTTTTTGAAAAGCTAAAAATTGCCCCGCACCGCCAGGGTTAGCTTTATTGACAAGCATTTTCCCCGCGAGTATCATAGAATTGATACTGTATCTGCTGCATTCCACAGGAGAAGAAATTAATGGTAGTTAAACGTGATTATTACGAGGTGTTAGGCCTGCCGCGCGATGCCTCGAATGAAGATATAAAAAAGGCTTTCCGCAAGCTGGCTTTCGAGTACCACCCGGACCGTAACCACGATGCCGGCGCTTCCGATAAATTCAAGGAAATCAACGAAGCTTACGAGGTGCTTTCGGATGCGGACAAACGCGCCGCTTACGACCGCTTCGGGCATACCGGGGCGGATAATGTCTTCGGCCGGGGGTTTGAAGGGTTCGATATGGGCGGTTTCGGAGATATTTTCGATGCCTTTTTCGGCGGTTCCGGCCGTCCCAACCAGCAGACCGCCCGGCGCGGTGAAGACCTCCGTTACAATATCAAGGTGACTTTTGAAGAAGCCGCGCTCGGCTGTGAAAAAGAAATAGAAATCAGCCGCACTGAAGTTTGCGGCACCTGTCACGGGACACGCTCCAGGCCGGGCGTCCAGCCGGTACGCTGCAGTACCTGTGAAGGCACCGGTCAGATACGCCGCGTCCAGCGCAGCCTCTTCGGCCAGTTTATCAACACCACCGTCTGTTCCGATTGCCGCGGCGAGGGCCTGATTGTTAAAGAGCCGTGCCCTGACTGCAGGGGCTCGGGACTTCAGAAGCATAAGCGGACAATCTCTGTAAAAATTCCCGCCGGCGTTGATGAAGGCAACGGCATCCGGATTACCGGGGAAGGCGAAGCCGGGTACCGCGGCGGCGGGGCCGGGAACCTGTATGTCATGATTTCCATCAAACCCCACGAGTACTTTACCCGCGAGGGTGAAAACGTTGTCTATGAGCTTGGGGTCAACTTTGCCCAGGCTGCTCTTGGCGCGGAGCTGGACGTACCCACGCTGCACGGCGCGGCCAGGTTGAAAATACCGGCCGGCAGCCAGAGCGGCAAGGTCTTCCGCATGAAAGACAAAGGTATTCCAAGACTTCACGGTATGGGCCGCGGCGATGAGATGGTTGTGCTTAAAGTCGTCACACCGGAATCGCTCACGAAAGAACAACGGAAGCTCTTTGAAGAGCTGTCCAAAAGCATGTTGCCGGAGAAGAAAGACAACAAAGCTTAAAATTAATAAAGGCTGGAAAAAGCGGGGGCGGGTGAATAACCCGTCCTTTCTTTTTAGGGGGTAGTGAATAGGGCGTAAGGAGCAGGTTTAGCTTTGATTCATTTTGTGAAAAGGGAGTTTTCTATAAAAGGGGTTTGTAAGCTAATCGTTTTGTAAGATGGGTTTTTTAGATTCACTTCGTTTTGTGATTTTGCTAACGGAAAAATCGTTACAGGATCGATTGGTTTTGTAAGAATTTTACCATTTTTCTGATTTTCTATAGTTTTAGCTTTGATTCGATTTGTCACTTTTTAACCCTTTTTCATGATTTAGCTTCGTTCGTTTTGTTATTTTAAGGTCGTTTAATCACCAAGAGAAGGCAAGGCAGGCCTCCGTGCCTGCCCGCACCAGTCCGCCTAAGGCGGATGCCACGGGGTTATTGAGTTGTTAGGGTTCTAGTATCAATTATGGAGAAGGGAGCAAAATCCCTCTTCATCTCCCCCGTATCGCAGTACGGGGCAGGCTCTTTTCCAAAGGGAGAGACCGGTAAAGGAATTATAGTATACAACGGGCTAACAGAAGACTGTCAAGAGGATTTTGTCACAATTTGAAGCCGAGCTACGAATAAAATTTATTTCTCGAATGAGAGACGGGTCGGATGCATTATCAGGGTGTCGTATGGCTCTGTCCAAATTTACTGATAATAGTTTTTACTTCGTTAACGCTTTCAGGTTTTAATAATGCGATTAATTTTGGAGCAAAGCTTTTGAGGTATTCGGCTGTGAAAGTCCCGCCGGCTTGTTTGCTGAAGCTCTCATTTAGTAAGGCTTTAGCTTCTTCCTGCTTTCCGTTCTTCACACGCTCAATGATGAAATCAAAAAACTTTTCCTGTCCCGGATTCATAATATGCTCCTACCGCTTTACGCCGTTGCCGTTTACTTCGGTAACCCGCTGTTGGTGGCGGAACAAAGAGAACAGGCGCCAACGCTTGCCGGCCAGTTCATGCCGGGCGCTGCCGCCCAGCAGGCCCAGCGCGGATTTCTTGCAGTCGGCATGCTCATAGAGGATTTCGTAAATTTTTTCTGTAATCGGCATCTCCAGTCCCATCTGCTGGGCAATGCTGTGGGCTACGAGTGTCGTATTCACGCCTTCGGCGACTTCATTCATGGCGTCCAGGATTTCCGCTAAGGGCCGGCCTTTAGCCAGTTCCACGCCCACGAAGTGGTTTCGGCTTAAAGGGCTGGCACAGGTGGTGATCACATCTCCCATACCGGCCAATCCGGAGAAAGTAAGCGGGTTGCCTCCCAGCGCCATGCCGAGGGCGGTTATTTCCGTGAGCCCGCGTGTAACATAAGCCGCTTTGGCGTTATCGCCTAACTCCAGGCCGTCGATGATTCCCGCGCCCAGCGCCAGGATGTTCTTTAAGGCGCCGCCCAGCTCCACCCCGACGATGTCCGTATTGGTGAAGATGCTGAAATTGCTGCAGGTGAGTATCTTTTGCGCTTTGTTGGCGGTGTTTTTATCAATGGCGGCGACGACGGAAGCGGCGGGGCGGTTGTGAATGATTTCCTTGGCGAGCTGGGGACCGGATAGGGCGCAGATATTGGTGTGGAACCTGGGGTTGATTTCCTCGGCGATGACCTCGGACATGCGTTTGTTGCTGCCTACTTCCAGCCCCTTGGATGCGCTGATGATGATGGTCGATTTGCCCAGGCGGCTGGCTATCAGGGAAATGTTCTGCCGCATGGTGGAAGAAGGAACGGCGAGGATTACCGCATCGATATCATCCATCACCTCATCGAGGTCATGGGTAACGCGCATCTTCTCAGGAATGGGTATATCCGGGAACCGGTCGGAGCCTTTTTTCTTGATTTTGGTGGCTTCGCGTTGCGTCCGCGCCCAGACCCTGACTTCCTGGCCTTTCTGGTACATTATCATCGCCAGGGTTATGCCCCACGATGTCGTACCGATGACCGCAATTTTTTGCATGATTTATAATACCATGTTTCAGAGAATTTAGCTGGAAGCACTTATTCGGGGTTGTGTACGGGAGGCGATACTTCCTTTTTCTTTTCCCCGATTTTCCGTTCCGTGCCGTTTAAGAGCCGCGCGATGTTATCGCGGTGCATGATATAAATAAAAACCGCTCCAACCATGGTAAAAACCACATATTCGAACGGTGGATAATGCCCCAGGAAGTTAATCTTTAAGATATCGAGGGCCATGACTAAAATAAAAGCCGTCACTGCCCCGATGATAGAACCGAGCGACATGTACTTGGTACGGAATCCCAGCCCCAGTACGAACAGCCCGCCGACAATCGCCGCCTGCCAGTAAAGCGCCGCCAACCCGCCGAAAAACGTGGAGACGCCCCGCCCTCCCTTGAACTTAAGAAAGACCGACCAGGTATGCCCGGCAATAGCTGCCATCGCCGCGAGCACCTTGGCGCTCTCCATCGGCGTGAAAAGCACCCCGACAATTTCTTTTTTATCTCTGAATACCAGCGCCGCAATGCCAACCGCAAGAGCGCCTTTGGCAATATCGAGGAGCATGGAAACGGCCGCGGCTTTTCTCCCCGCTACACGCATTACGTTCGTCATGCCGATTTTGCCGCTGCCTATTTCTCTGACGTCTTTTTTCGCGAAGGCTTTACCGATGAATAACCCGAAGGGGATGGCCCCCAGCAGATAACCGATAACGGTGGTGGCAACGAGCAGCAGTGCCGTCATTCTTCACCCCTGGTCTTGAAGTTAAGGCGTAACGGCGTGCCGGTAAAGCCGAACGCTTTGCGCAGCGTGTTTTCCAGGAAGCGCCGGTAAGAAAAATGCACCAACCTGGCGTCATTCGTGAAAAACACGAAAGTAGGCGGGTTTACTTCCGCCTGGGTAGCGTAAAATACCTTGAGCTGCTTTCCGTGGCTTGTCGGGCGGTTATGGGCCGCGACTGCCTGCTGTATAACTTCGTTCACGGTAGAAGTCGTGAGCCTTTTCTGCCTTTCCTGGTGAATCTGGATTACCATGGGCATTATTTTGTTTACGCCCTGTCCGGTTTTCGCTGAAGTATATAATATCGGCGCGTAAGAGGCAAATTTGAATTCATTTTTGACCTTTAAATTCCACGCCGCGGCATCTTTTTCTTCAATCAGGTCCCACTTGTTGACGATAAGGATAATGCCTTTGGCGGCTTCCTGGATATACCCGGCAATATGCGTGTCCTGGGACGTCACCATTTCTGTGGCATCGAGCACCAGCAGTGTCACGTCCGCCCGGTCTATCGCGCGGAAAGTACGCACCACGCTGTATTGCTCTACGCCCCGCTCCACCTTGCCCCGCCTTCTTATCCCCGCCGTATCGATAAGCAGGATGCTCTGCCCGTCAAATTCAAAAGGCGTATCCACGGCATCGCGGGTGGTGCCCGGCGTGGCGTCCACAATGGCCCGCTGGCTGCCTACCAGCGCATTAAGCAGCATGGACTTACCCACGTTAGGCCGCCCCACGATGGCAACTTTAACGGGTTCTTTGGTAATCTTTTCCGGGGCCTGCTCCGGCAGCAGTTCTACTACACGGTCCAACATTTCAGCCACGCCCCGCCCGTGATGCGCGCTGATGACGAATAGCTCGCCCAGCCCGAGTTCATAAAACTCCAGGGCTTCCGCTTCCAGCCGGGCGTTATCGGCTTTATTGGCGGCCACCAACACCGGTTTGTTGGCGCGGCGAAGTAAATCGGCGATATCGGAATCCACCGGCGTTACGCCGGTTTTGGCATCGACGACATCGATAATAACATCGGCTTCCCGGATGGCGGTATTAACCTGCGCCTGTATGCCTTTATCGATGGTGGTCTTCGGGTCGATATCCAGCCCGCCAGTATCTACCAGAGTGAACTCTTTATTGTTCCAGATCACGTCTGCCATGTTGCGGTCGCGTGTCGTCCCCGGTAAGTCTTCGGTAATAGCGGCCGGCCTTCTCACGATGCGGTTAAGCAGCGTGGACTTGCCGGTGTTAGGGCGTCCGACGATGGCAACAACAGGTTTTGTCATGGTTGATCGATATCCATTTCATTTTTAGGGGAAAATTGTTTTATCGGTAGCCGGCCAGTATCTCTGAACCGCCGAGGATATCTACCAGAAGCGCTTTTTGCGCGTGCATTCTGTTTTCCGCCTGGTCGAAGACGACCGATTGTTCACAGTAAATGATATCTTTGGCAACCTCTTCGCCGTGGTGCGCCGGTAAATCATGCATCAGAATCGCGTCTTCCCTGGCTAAAGCTAACAGTTCCTGGTTCACCTGGTATCTGGCAAATATCTTGCGGCGTTCTTCCGCCTCTTTTTCCTGCCCCATGCTTGCCCAGACATCGGTATAGACGACGTCCGCTCCGGCGACCGCTTCCTTCGGGTCTTCCATGCAGAAAATCTTCGCGCCGTTTTCCAGCGCATATTGCTGTGCTCTGTTAAGTATTTTGTCCTTCACGCGGTAACCCTTGGGTGAGGCGATGCGGAAGTTCATGCCGCACATGGTGGTTGCCAACATCAGGCTGTGGGCTGTATTGTTGCCGTCGCCGATAAATGCTACCGTTAGTCCCTGTAAGGTGTGCTTGTTTTCATAAATCGTCAAAACATCGGCGAGCGCCTGGCATGGATGTTCCAGGTCTGATAAAGCATTAATTACCGGTATATCAGCATTAGCGGCCATTATCTCCAGCGTTTCATGAGCGAAGGTGCGTGAAGCGATAACGTCCGCGTAACGGCTCAAGACCCTGGCTACATCCGCCACGGACTCGCGTTTCCCCAGCCCCACCTCTTCCGGCGATAAATAAATACAATGTCCCCCGAGCTGCCGCATACCGACCTCAAAGCTGACACGCGTACGGGTGGACGGTTTTTCAAACATCAGGACGAGCACTTTTTCATTCAAGACAGTGCTCCAGCCTTCGTCTTTCATGTTGACGGCGCGCGTGATTAACGTGCGCAGGCGTTCCGGGGTTAAATCGGAAACAGAAAGGAAATCTTTGCTCTTCAAAATAACCTCCTGTAGTTCACAGTATATCATGAAAGGCCGTATATTCAACAGCCTCGAATGATAGGGAGCAGGGAAGAGAACATAGTGAGCAGGGGGTAGTGGGTAGAATATCGAGTATGAAGTCTAGAGTTTAGGATTTGGAGTTTTTAACTCTAGCTATCCCGATAATTTCCCGCAGGCTCTTTATCCGCTCTTTCTCCATGAATTGCCGGATACCTTCCAGAACATCCAGTGAAGCGCGCGGGTTCGCAAAAGATGCGGTACCGACCTGTATGGCGCTTGCCCCCGCCATGATGAATTCAATCGCATCGTTTGCCGTTGCGATTCCTCCGCACCCGATAACCGGTATGCTAATAGCTCCTGCTACTTCATAGAGTAGAGCTAAAGTAAGCGGTTTGATGGCTGGCCCGGAAAGCCCGCCCGTGACATTGGCGAGTACCGGTTTTTTCTTATTAATATCAATGGCCATACCGCGATAAGTGTTGGCGACCGTCACCGCATCCGCCCCGGATTTTTCGACTTCCTTTGCGATATTAGTGATATCTGCGGCGATAGGGGTGAGTTTGACGATTACCGGTAAAGATGTTGCCGTCCTGACAGCGCGGGTGACCTGGGCGGCAGTCTCGCAATTCAGCCCGAAAGCCGCCCCGCCGTTTTTTACATTAGGGCAGCTTATATTTACCTCGATGCCGCTGACACCGGCCACGCCTTCCAGCGCTTTGGCCACCTTCCAGTACTCCTCCACCGTATCCCCGGCAATATTAACGATGACCGGTACTTTCCAACCCGCCCATACCGGCGCTTTTTCTTCAACCAGCGCTTTTATCCCAATGCCCTGCAAACCGATGGAGTTAATCACGCCAGAGGCTGTTTCTACCAACCTCGGCTGGGGATTGCCTTCGCGGGGATTTAAAAAAGTGCCCTTGCATACTATAGCGCCCAGCTGTTGTATATCGAACAGTTGGCTGTATTCCTCCCCGTACCCGAAGGTGCCGGAGGCTGTCATGACTGGATTACTTAAGAGGAGCCCTTTTTTATTCTGGGGGGCTAACTGAATTGTCAGGTCTGCCGTCACTTTTTTCTGCCTTAATCAACTTCTGGCAAAACTTTAGCAGACTACTTAGTTTAAATGCAAGTATTTAATATAATAAAATAGCAGTCCTCAACAGTATCACGTTTTTATCCCGTATCGTATCCTTAAAAACAATCAAACAATTAGGACAATTGGGTGCTGACCCTTAAATAGAACCGGTACCTTCATGGTAGTGGGCGTTGTTATTTAACAGTATCTTAATAAAAACAGGAAACGCTATGACTGTAGTATTGACTCATCCGATTGAGACTAAAATGGGCTCCAAAGCCCGCCGGCTGCGCCTTAGCCTGCATATGTCTCGCCATGAACTGGCTGACACGGCCGGCATTACCGAAGAGACCGTTAACCTTTTCGAACACAATTTGCCGGTAGCCCTAGACTACCGGCGCCGCATCTTCAAGGAACTCTGGGCGGAAAAAATGAAGAAGTGACGTTTTCAGGCGTCACTTCTCTTTGATTCACCTTTTTCAGGATTTATCCTGAATCACCTTTTCTATCTATAGCGCCTCCTTGTCTGTACCCCGGAAAATCCCGGGATACTCTATATAAAGGATTCTGCTGGTCTTTTCAGTGCAGGTTCACGAACGCGCTTATTCTGCCCGGTATGGTACGTTCAAAGGTAAGTGTTGGACCTTCCGGCGGTTTGATTTCCATGGAGAACGTCTGGTAAGCTCCCAGCGTTACATTACCTGTCGTTGGTAACTGTACATCGAGCTGGAATAGTTCCAGCGGGTCCAGAATATTATCGCTATTGACATCGACAAGCTTGTTAATCGTCCAGTTACATGATGGTATGATGTTGTTATTGTCGGCATAAGAGACGACTAACAAATTTGTCCCATTTGCCGATGAACCAAAATCTACCGGGCTGCCGGCGGCCGGGAGGCCAAGACAAAAATAGATGTCCGTCACTTCGCTGTTTTGCATTTTCGCGATGACATTGCCTTTTATTTCCAGCGTGCTCATTGTTGATTCAAGGCCGGCGTTGATGGCTTCCTTGGTCTTTTGTGAAGAGAACAGACCGGCTGACAGCACGACATAGGAGAACACCGAGGCGACAATGACAAACGCTATCAAAATGATAGCCGTTTCCAGGCCGGTGATGCCTTCTTCCTTCCCGCGTAATCTCTTAATAAACTTCCACATATTGCTGACCTCCTCTTTTTAAAAAAGAGTAAAAACTACTGATTTACTTTTTTCTCCGGTATTTCTTTTACTACCCTTTTCATGCGGTAACACGTCTAGAATAAACCCGGGGGGGTAACCAAGACATAAAAATATCAGGCCGCAATATAAATATTTCGTTACAAGTTGGCGTACCGTTTTCAGGGGAATTTTCAATAGCTCGAAGGTAATATGACCTTGATTTTAGCGGGGGTGTTTAGCTTCAGCGCAGAGGGATTTCAGGCAGCATTTTGGGCAAAGCGGTTTTTTCCGGCAAACCTCGTTGCCCAGCCTCACCAGCAGGGCGTGATATTCATTAAAGAGGGCGACATCAGGCTGTAAATTATCCATAAACAATTTCTGGAAGTCTTTATAGGCTTTGGGGGCCGGCGTCAGGCCCAGCCGGCTGAAAATGCGGCGCGTATACGCATCTATCACGAATACCGGTTTGAAACCGGCATACAATATGATAGAATCGGCACTTTCCTCCCCGATACCGTAAACGCCTAGCAGCTCGCTTCTTAGCTCGTTTATATTCCGGGAGAACAGCTTATCCAGGTCATCGTGATAATTTTTTCCGAGCCATTCCGCAAAGGCTTTGAGTTTACGGGCTTTGGCGTTGAAATATCCGCTAGGAAAAATAAGCCGGGCGATTTCTTCTCGGGGCAGGTCGCGCAGCGCTTTAAAAGAGAGGGAATCAGCTTTTTTCAGGTTGTTGAAGGCTTTTTCGACGTTTATCCAGGCGGCGGACGGCGTTAATATCTGCCCGATAATCATCTCGAGGCGTTCTTCCGCCGGCCACCAGTGCTGCGGCCCGCAGGTCTTAAAGAGGCGCCGGTAGATTTTTCTTAAGGTCCGCTTTAGCTCCCGGTCATCCATGGCGGCACCCTGGCATCCGGCACGGCATCGATGCCCGGTATATACGGCTTGATATCCAGCACCGGTGTCCCGTCAATGGCGTCCAACCCCTGGACTTTCAGGACGTTTCCCCGGCGTTCCAGGAGTTTAACGGTAGTCTTTCCTATCGCATTCGGCCGGTCCGGCGAACGGCTGGCAAACACACCGACGGGTGTTGTTCCTGTTCGGAATTTGGGGCGGACCTTGAGCGGCGCCGGCTGGCGTGTCCGGTGAAAATAGAAAATGACAATGATGTGCGAAAATTCCTCGAGGTTGTCCAACCCCTCAGTAAAACCGGGTTCGATGATTATTTCTGCCGTAACGTCGTTTGCATTACGCCGTTCGCGTTCTTTAAGAGGGCTCCTGACTGTCCCGATTGGCTTTAATTCGATTTTCATAATACCTGTAAAAAAGTAAGGAGGCCGTTTCGGATTGCGGCCTCCTTGAAAACGCCTTATTATTTTTCCAGCGGAGACAGGGTAAGCAATTTTTGGGCAATTTTCGGGTAATTGGCGATAAATAACAACTCATCTTCCACAAGCGGTTTCTGGGCCTCTACGTTGGCGTAACGCACCAGTTCCAGGATTTCATTTGCTTCTTCACGGCTCTTATTTTTGAATGATAGGTCCAGTTTATCCATAACATGGATGAACCCGGAGATGCCGCTATATTGTCCGGTGATAATCTCGCGCCCGGTTTCGAACTTGATAGGTTCGCCGCGGCCGAGCTCTTCGTACCCGTAAAGTTCGTAGTTGTCCGGGTCTTTCAGGACGCCGTCCGCGTGAATGCCGGAGGCGTGCGCAAAAGCATTGGCGCCTACCCCCGGCTGGTTGATGGGTATCGGCACTTTAAAAGCATATTCCCCGAATCGTGCTATGTTTGAGGCTAGTTTTAGATTGATTTCTTTGCCTAAAGGATATTTACAGGCAAAGTCCTTGCTCTTGCAGCATGCTAGCACCACGGCTATCAGGTCGGCGTTACCGGCCCTTTCCCCGATGCCGTTAATGGTGGTATTGATATAGGCGTCCTGCCCGCCGTCGATGACCCCCATCGCCCCGGCAATCGAGTTTGCCACCGCCATGCCGAGGTCGTTATGGCAATGGATCTCGATGGGTATTTTTACTTTTTCCGCCAGGGTTTTCACATTTTCATAAATGGTAAAGGGATTATCGTAACCCAGCGTATCGCAATACCTTAACCGGTCCGCCCCGGCTTCTTTAGCAGCCAGGCCGAATTCAATGAGGTATTTGATATCCGTGCGGGAGGCGTCTTCTGCGTTCGCCCCGACGGTCTGCGCCCCGCGGTACTTGGCGGCTTTGACCGCCTCTTCCATGTCTTTGATGACGCTGCTTTTGCTTTTTTTCCCCTGGAATTTTCCATTTATCATTTGTTCGGAAGTGGAAATAGAGAGATTAAGGTGTTTGATGTTGGGTATCCGGTGGAAAGTTGTTTCCACATCTTCGATGATGGCTCTTATCCAGCCGGCCAGCCGGATAGGTTTAAGTACGCCTATTTGCACCAGTTCCAGGTTGGCTAACAGGTAGTTTCTTTCATGCCGTGTCGTCGGGAAACCGAATTCGGATTGCCAGACCCCGAACTCATTCAGGTAAATGTTTATCATGGTCTTTTCGAGTTTGGACAGGCCGAGTTTGGCGGTCTGTACGCCGTCGCGGTTGGTGACGTCTATCAAATAAATCTTTGGCATCGGCACCACCTCCCTGGAAACAAAAAATAAAAGCCCCCGCTCTGCTTGTATGTGGGGGATTATGTCTGTATCTTAGCACATTGCACTTAAGACAGCAACGATATATCGGTAAATGCAAGGAAAAGCGTCCCATTTGCCTGTTTTTCCATTCCATCATGGGGAAGAAGAAGGTTTTAATCAATCAGCTTTAAATAATTGGTCTAATCCTCGAAGATAGTCTTCCTGCCGCTGACCGGGTTTGCGAAATGGAAGGGGCAAATAAACCCGGATGGATATCGTGTTTCCTCTGCAGTCCCCCTGGGTCCTAAGGTCTCGTTTTTAGCCCGGTCCATCGGGCTGTCATCTCTCCTTGAAGCTTCTACAAAGCTTTCCGTCCAGGAGGCGCGGAAGGTCATGCACCAGCGGAGTTTCCTGATTTTCCATTTACCGCCCTGCTTGATATAATCCATTTCATAGATACCGTTCATCCAGCCGGGGTTAATTTTCCCACCCTTTAACGGCAGAGCATTGGCTCCCAGGGCGTACCATCTACCCCTGGCGGTCATACCATCTGGATTCACATCGACTATTCCGGACAGTTGCATTAATTGATGTAAAAATTCAGGGCCGGGAAAACTATCCCTGATATAGTTATAGAGGCGTTTGACACCCGCTTTGCCCTTGAACTTGCCGGCCGTTAGCCACAATTCAACATCATCGCCATCGGCAAAAAGGTCAACGATATCTTCCACCATCATGTGCTCAAGGTAGTAGCCGTAAGACCTTTGCAGTTTTTTAATCGCCTCGGTGTCTTCAAGGGAGCTTACTTTAGCTTCCATGGCTTCCATCGATTTTAGTTTAGCTTCCAGTATTTTTACTTTGGCTTCTAATTCTTTTGTTGTCATGTTATCTCCATTCAGAATTTACGTGAGTACACCGGGTGCTGACTCAACATTAATTTGATATTAGTGTACTTTTGTTTAATGTTAGCACTATTATTGGAGATAAAAAAACGTGAATAGCTTAAGTTTTTGTCTGGATTCTGCCGGCTTGCCCGTAACTTATTGTTTGTCCAGCACTTCATCAACCCATTTCAAAGCGGCAATCATGGCCGGAAACCCGGCGGTCGTTAAAGTTAACAGGACGGTATGACGGATTTCTTCAACGGTAGCGCCTGCCTCCAGCGCCCGCCGCGTATGCGACTTTATAGCGCCCTCTGAGCTTAACCCGATGGCGATTCCCAATTTGACCATTTCGCGTGTTTTTTCATCGAGCGGCCCGCCTTCGTTACAACTTACCGCCAGCTTGGCATAAGACTTTGAAATTTCCGGGAAATGTTTTTTGAACCCCTTATATACTTCCGGTAAATAGACCATCTTCGTCTCCTTTATATGTTTTGGAACGATTCTAACATGCTGCCATAAATCTATCTGTGATTATTATCACCTCCTTATCATTCGATTGACTCTCATCCGCTTGAGTGTTAGATTAAAGGTGAAACTATTGTTCTAAAGGAACTGATATTGGCGATAAATATTGGAGTCGGCACGGTCACCCTGCGCCTGCCGGAAAACATGGACCTCAAAGGCAAACGCATGGTCGTCAGGTCTATCATCGGACGGGTCAAAGGTAAATTCGATGTCTCCATCGCTGAAGTAGGGGACAACGATTCCTGGCAGCAGGCGCTCATCGGGTTTTGCTGCATCAGCAATGATAAACGCCACAGCAACGAGGTAATTTCTAAGGTAATTAAATATATTGAAAACGGCGGCTTCGACGCCGAAGTGTTAGATTACACAACGGAAATTATCGATATTTAAAGAGGGTCCAGAGAGAGTTCTCTCTGGCGGTCCGCCTGAGGCGGACGGGGGTGCCTCCCGGAATTTTTTCCTCCTCCAAAGGGGAGAAAAGGAGTGGGGAAGCTAATAGCTAACCACTAAAAGCTGACAGCTTACATCATGGAAATCCAGGCAGGAGAAAAATCATCTTCTATTCCCCTTTTAGAAAGGGGAACGACCTATCGGGCTATACAAAAATTTAACGTTTAAAAGAAAATTTCGTCTCCCTTTGTCAAAGAGCCTGCCCCGTACTTGATACGGGGGAGATGAGAGAAGGATTTGGTATTGGAAATCCAGGCTTTCCTTAATTACATACGCGGCCAGGCCGGTTACGAGAACCAGATAGAGCATATCGAGCATATTGCTCCCCGCCGCGCCGCCTACGGCAAACTCGATGAACCGCTGGACTTAAAGCTCCAGGAAATCCTGGACATCCACGGCCTTTCGAAGCTTTACGTCCATCAAGCCAGGGCCGTCAACTTCATCCGGCAGGGTAAAAATGTTATCGTCGCTACCTTCAGCGCCAGCGGCAAGAGCCTTGTCTATAACATCGCGGTAATGCAAAAAATCCTGGAGCAGCCCAACACCCGCGCACTTTATCTTTTTCCCACCAAGGCCCTCGCCCAGGACCAGCTGCGCAAGCTGAAAGAGCTTTTTTCGCCCGGCCTTGTGCCGGATGCGTCCCTCGCCACTTTCGATGGCGATACGCCCCGATCTGATCGGGGCGACGTAAAAAGGTACGGGCGTGTTATTCTTACCAACCCGGATATGCTCCATGTCGGCATCATGCCGGGCCATCAATCGTGGGCATCTTTGTTCCGTAACTTAAAGTACGTCGTCATCGATGAAGCACATATCTACCGCGGTGTTTTCGGCTCGCATGTCGCCTTGGTTATCCGCCGCCTCCGCCGCCTTTGCGCGCTTTACGGCTCCAATCCGCAATTTATTTTATGCACCGCCACCGTCGCCAACCCCGGCGAGCATGCGATGGGCCTGACCGGCCTTCCTTGTGAGGTCGTGGATAATGACGGCTCCCCGCGCGGCTGGAAGGACTTTATTTTCTGGAACCCGCCCTTCGCCGATGAGAAAAAACAGCACCGTAAAAGCGCCCACTGGGAATCTACCAATCTATTCACCGCCCTTGTTCTGCAGGGCACGCGCACGTTGACATTTACCCGTACCCGCCGCCTATGTGAATTGATATATGTCTATACCCGCGACCGTTTAAAAGAGGAAAGTTATAAGCTTTCCCAGCTTGTCATGCCGTACCGCGGCGGCTACATGCCGGAAGACCGCCGCAAAATCGAACAGGGGCTTTTCGGCGGGGAGCTGCTGGGGGTGGTGGCTACCAACGCTTTAGAGCTTGGCATCGATAGCGGCGGCCTGGAAGCGACGATTTTGGACGGCTATCCCGGCAGTATTTCTTCCACCTGGCAGCAGGCGGGACGCTCCGGCCGCACGCAGGGCGAGGCTTTAAGTTTTCTCGTGGCCTGGGACAATCCGCTCGACCAGTATTTCATGCGCCACCCCAAGGACTTTTTTGCCCGGGGTTTCGAATATGTCCTGGTAAACCCGGAAAACCAGTATATCTGTAAAGCCCACCTTCTCTGCGCCGCCTGGGAAAGGCCGCTGGATAAGACCGATGAGAAGATTTTCAGCCCGGAGATGATAGTGCAGCGTGACGAGCTGGTTTGGGAAGGCCACTTGCGGGAAAGGCGGGAAAAGTATTACGTGGCGCCCAGCATTACCTACCCGGCGCAAAAGATAAATATACGCTCCTCTTCCGGTGAGGACTATGCCGTGGTGGATGTCTCTACCGGCACGATGATAGAAACGGTGGAAAGCAGCGTCGCTTTCTTCCAGATACACCCGGGCGCTATCTATCTGCACCAGGGCGAATCTTATCTAATTACAAAACTCGATTTGACCAATCATCTCGCCTACGCCGAGCCCAACAGCGGACGTTATTACACCGAAACGAAAGAGATTCACGACCTCCACGTGCTGAAGATGCGGGCCACAAAAAAGGTCGGGCCGGTGGACGTCAGCGTCGGCGATGTTGAGGTCACCATCGATGTAGTCGGTTTTAAGAAATACCGCCAGTTCTCCGAGGAAGTATTAGGGGAGGAACCTCTGGACCTTCCCACCATCAAATTCAACACCGTCGCGCTCTGGTTCGGCGTTCCACCCCACGCCCTCGCCCGTATCGCCGATAAAGGACTGGACTTTGCCGGGGGGCTTCACGCCGCGGAACATGCCGCTATCGGCATCCTGCCCCTCTTTGCTTTGTGTGATAGGAACGATATCGGCGGCGTTTCCACTCCTTTGCACGCGGATACCGGCAATGCCGCTATCTTTATTTATGATGCTTACCCCGGCGGCATCGGCATCGCGGAAAAAGGCTACGACATGATAGAAGAGCTCTGGCAGGCCACCATGCACGTGATTGCGGAATGTCCCTGCGAAGACGGCTGCCCCTCCTGCGTCCAAAGCCCCAAGTGCGGCAATAACAACAAACCGCTGGATAAACAGGCAGCCAGGATTATCCTGGAAGAGTTGCAAAGCGGGTAAAACCGCCATTGTCATCCTGGAGGGAACGTAGTGACCGAAGGATATCAGGGCGGGAGGGTAAGATAATAGCTACGATTCGTTTTGTTAAATATTAGAATTATAAGTAATCTTTTTTTATCGAATGTTTTATGAGTGTAGTTGAAGCTAAATATTCGATATTCGATTTATGGTAAATCAGCTTCATTTTCCCTGTTATTCGACCCTTCGATTTTTCATTAATGATAGGGCAGGCATCTTGTCTGCCAGCACGGGCGGGACGCCTTTGCTACTGGCTTTATTTAATTGTTAAAGTGCGTTAGCGACCTTTTCCTCTTATCAGTCTTCACTGGCAAAGAGGGGCGATAGTACCAGCAAGCCGATAATAGTACTAATGTTCTAAAATGTCAAGAAGATTTTGTCAAAATATTTTAGCTATAAAAAAATTAGGGGAGAGTTAGAGAGGGAATTAAATTGGCGAGCTTTAGAGCGGGTAGGGGAGGGAAACATGGAAAATAAAGTTAAATCGATAAGCAATCAAGGTTATTCAAAGCAAATAGTTGTTTTTCTTGATGTTTTAGGGTTTTCTGATGCTACAATAAAGTCTCAAAATGACAAGACTCTTTATAACAATATATGTAGTCTGTTAGCCGAATTCCAAAACATCATATCAGTGAGGACTAAGTATTTTAACATTAATGTTCATGCTTTTTCAGACAGCATTGTTCTTTCATGTCCTACAATATCTGAAAAGTCTTTTGACAATATGAATTTCCTTATTTGTGAATTTTGTTTAAAAACAATAAGTTATGGTTTTTTCATAAGGGGGGCATTAACTACAGGCCTTTGTTGTGAAAAAAATGGAACTTTGTTTGGTCCGGCTTGTGTTCATGCATATGAAATGGAAAAGACATCTGCCCTTTGGCCACGGTGTATTATTGATCTAAATTCACTTTTAGACCCGAATATTTATCCGAACAATTCTTGGAAATCTAATAATCAATGTATTTTAACCGATGAAAATGAAATTCCTTACCTCAATTATTTGGGATATGCAATAAATATATATCTATTTCATTCGAACTTTAAAGCCAAGAAAAACGTAGTTGAAGCGATTCATGATCTAGATGAAGGTCCTAATGTTATTTTAAGATTATTTGAAGGCCATAAAAATGCAATTCTGTTAGCAACTAAAAATGCTAAACAGAATGAAAAAGAAAAAGATAAACTTGTTAATAAATATATATCATTAGCAAACTATCATAATTTAGTCATTCAAAGGATACAAACGGACAAGAACAATTATAATGATATCAACAAAATAAAAAAAAGCCTTGAATACTTAACGGGAGATAAAATTGATGAAAGTGATATTCGCGAATTGTTTTCAGATTCAAAAGAATTCGATTACTGGAATTCACTTTATGGGAAACAAATGATCGATGTTTCAAGATTATAGTTTTTTACCTTCTTCTCCCCATACCAGCGAAAGCCGGTATTCATATTTCATCAAGATAGTGCAACTTAAATAGTAAATCTAGCACCTTTAGAATATCTGGATCCCGTTTTTCAACGGGATGGTAGAATTGGGATTTGTGCTTTGTGTTTGGTATTTTGTACTTATTTAGGATTTAGAGCTTAGGATTTAGAGTTTTCCCCTTCACTCCAGAAAGAACATCTCCGGCAGGCAGTGACGCCCCTCAAGCATCTCTTCAAACTTTTCAACCCACTTCGGGAAATTCGGGTCGATGACTTTCTTTGCCTTGGAAGGGCATATCCTGATACACCGGAAACACCTCATGCATTTTGAATAATTGGTAATCACGTTATCGTTTATCGTAATGGCGTTCCAGGGGCAGCTCTCCTCGCAAAGGCCGCAGAAAGAGCAGTCCGCCGTAGTCCCCACCTGTGCCCAGCCGGTGTACCGTGTTCCCTGGGGCGTGGAAGGGTCAAGAGTTTGCTTGACATAAGGATAATTGCCCTTTACCTTCAATACCCCGGTTATCGCCTGGTCTATCCCCGCTAAAGCCTTTTTGCCGAACTCACGGGCCAAAAGCAAATCTTCAGCATCCGGCCTTCCCACGGCGATATTTTTGCTAAAAGTGTGTTCCCCGATGAAGGCCGCCGCGGCTATCACTCTAAAGCCGCGCTCTTCCATCCGCACTTTCAGCTCGATTAAAGCATCCTCATAGTCGCGGTTGCCGTAGACAACCATAACGATGGCCGGCGTCCCGTTCCCCTTGAGGCAGGCAAAGAAATTATCGATTTTACCCGGCAGCCGGCCGCCGTAAACCGGCATGCCGACCACCACGACTTCGTTATTGTTGAACACGCGGGCGTAATTCAGTCGGCTTTTCCAGGGCGTCAGGTCGATTTTAGCGCCGGGTAAACCGGTGCCTTTGGCGGCTGCGATGACCGTTTTTTCGGTTGTTCCGGTTGGGGAGAAATAGACCGCATATACCTTCTGCAATTCCATTTTCCGCCCCTTTGTTTGTTAATATTTTGCTAATTTTTGGTAATATTAGCACTTATTTCGGGATATATCAATAGCCTTGAAATGGAGAGCAGCGAAGATTTTAAGTTGTGTCATTCCCGACCTTGCCTGTCCCGACTTTAGTCGGGAATCGGGAATCCATCCCCTAACCTGTTTCCTCGCCCAAACGAGGGAGAGGATCAAGAGCCTGCCCCGAACTTGATACGGGGTGAGGGAGAAGAACTTTGTCATCCTGAACACATTCGCTTTGCTCAGTGTAAACTCCGTGAAGGATATCGGAGCGGGGAGAGTTTTCACCGCCCCTCCCCGGTATTCTTCAGTCACTACGTTCCTTCAGAATGACAATGTTCGTGTTTCACCCTCATCTAACTTCTCCCCTCTAGGGAGAAGAATATTAAGCGATTCCCCGCTGGAGTTTATACTTAGCACATTCACTCCATTCAGTGTAAACTCCGCTAATGTACGTGGATGACAAATATTTTCAACTTTTGATTTGTGGTTTTGAGATTTGAGATAGTAAAATCCCTATTTCCCTTTGACTAAAAAACCCTTTATACTAGATAATAGAAGCTAATAACTAAAAACTTCAAAGGAGCCCTTCCCATTAACATCTTTCAAAAGGTGCTTAAGAGCACCAAAGACAACTGGTTCGGGAAAGCCATGTCCCTCTTCGACCGCTCCTCTATCTCCAATGATGTCTGGGACGAGCTTGAAGAAATTCTTATCTCGGCGGATGTTGGTGTCGGCACCACGGAAAAGCTTATCGCCGCCGTCAAGCAGCGCGCCGCCGATGAAAAGCTGGACGGCTCCCGCGTCCGCGATGTGCTCAGGGAAGAAATGGTCAAAATACTGACCGTACCCCCGCGCGCCTCTGTATCTAACCTTACCCCTCCCGAGGTGATGTTGGTGGTGGGTGTCAACGGCAGCGGCAAGACCACTTCCATCGCCAAACTGGCATATAAGCTGAAGAAGGAAGGTAAGAATGTGCTCCTCGCGGCGGCGGATACTTTCCGGGCCGCCGCTATCGACCAGCTTAAAAAGCAGGGGGAAAGGGCAGGGGTGGACGTTATCGCCCATCAGCCCGGCGCCGACCCCGGCGCGGTCGTTTATGACGCTTTACAGGCGGCCAAAAGCCGCCATACGGATGTCCTTATCGTAGATACCGCCGGACGCCTTCATACCAAGTTCAACCTCATGGAGGAGCTGAAAAAGGTCAAGCGCGTGGCTTCTAAGCTGGATGCTTCCGCCCCCCACGAGGTTATCCTGGTGCTCGATGCCACTACCGGCCAGAACGGCCTGACCCAGGCGCGCCATTTTACCGAGGCGGTCGGCGTGACCGGAATCTATATCGCCAAGCTGGACGGCACCGCTAAAGGCGGTATCGTACTGGCCATCTGCGATGAGCTTAAAGTGCCTATCCAGGCCATTGGGGTGGGTGAGGGGCTTGAGGATATGGTCCCCTTTGACGCCAAAGAATTTGCGGAGGCTTTGACGTCATAAATGCCCTTTCCAGTTTCCTTGTTTGAACGAGATAAAGAGATAATTAACAATAAAAAATCCCTCTCTAGCTCTCCCTTACAAGGGCGAGGATGATTGGCTAAATTAATGTATTATTGGTTTGACTAATCTTTCCCCCTTTGAAGGGGGATTAAGGGGGATGTTGGGGATAAATTTAAAGCCATAATTGAAAGCTTAGTGGAGAACCGGGATGAACATATTAGGGATGATTACCATCGGCATTAACCCGATTGCATTTCAAATAGGGTCGATAGCTATCGGCTGGTACGGTATTATGGTGACGCTGGCCGTTATCACCATCGTCACATGGGCGCTGGTCAACTCAAGGAAAGACCCGCGCATTACGAATGATATGGTGGTCAACGTCTCCCTCGTGGGTATAATTTCCGGCGTTATTTTTTCCCGCCTGCTTCATGTCATAGATTTCTGGAGCTTCTACATGCAAAACCCCAGCCGTATTATCGGCGGGGACGGCCTGACGATATGGGGCGCGGTGCTCGGGGCAGCACTGGGTATCTGGATTTATAATTTTTTCAGCAAACATTCCTTCGCGCACATGGCGGATATGCTTGCTCCTGGGATTATCCTGGCGCAGGCGGTCGGCCGTGTCGGCTGAGTTATTCTCGGCGACGATACCGGTCGGCCGACATCGCTCCCGTGGGGAGTAGTTTATACCAGTCCGAACAGCCCGTCTTTCAGCATGGGATTGACACCAACACACCCGGTGGTTGCCTACGAAATTATATATAACCTGATAATCTTCGGCGTTTTGCTCCTGCTCCGTAAAAAGCTTAAGCCGGACGGCTCGCTCTTCCTTGTCTATCTGTCTTTGTACGCTGTATGGCGTCTTGGTATTGATTATTTACGCCTGTGGTCCGATCAAGGCATAATGTTATTCGGACTTCACGAGTCACAGCTCATCAGTATCATCGTATTGCTTATCTGCATTCCGCTCCTCATATGGAAGACCCGCTGGATAAAAGCAGGAGAGGAAGAGGAAATAGCTCCGGCAGCCGAAGAGAAACCTGCCGCATAAAGCCTTATCATGGCATAAAAAGAGAGGGCGTCTTATGAGCCCTTTTCTATTGTTTTATTGATAACTAAAATCTTTTAATTGGGGAAAAATAGATATTAATTTAATTCTTGGTGTTTATAGATGTAAATGTTATTACGTCTATTCCAACAAAGGATACTCGGGTGGTTTTCAAAATCCGGCAGAGATTGTAAAGATTCCCAGTGTATTTCATAAGAATCTTCTAACTTATATTTAGGAGAATTATAAGTAGCTGTAATATCTAAAAGGATTTTCATTGATTTCTTCGGAATCTTTTTAAAGACATTTCCTTTAGAAATTTCTTCAAATAATTCGGGATAGTCTTGCAAAATTTTTACCAATTCTAAAGGTTTTTTTATTGCTTCACCCGGATTAAGGTAATCTAAATTGTCATTGAATTCGATAGTCTTTTTGTCTTCAAAATAGAATTTGTACACAATTGATAAAAAATAAGCCGGATTTTTGGAAATATTACTTACTATTACATAAAGGTCTCCAGTCTCTAAAACATCTGGAGTTGCATCAATTTTTTTATTCTCTGTCATTACTTTAATTGTAATAATTGGCTTGTACAAATGTCTTACTTGTTTGTAATAGATAAAAACCAAGAGGAGGTTCCGTCAATAGGTGTGTAAATGTCAGGCGACGGCAAGTACCTCCTCCTGTTTGATTTCTCCCGGGCCCAGGCTTTCGATACCCAGGTAAACTTCCTGTAATATCTCCGGTGCATCCAGCTTTCTGAATCGCTGCTCGGCAATCAAAAGCATCTTCCAGGTTACTGCCGTAGCGTTGGCCACTTTCTTAAAGCGCTTGGCCGCATCGGTCCGCAGTCTCAGAGCGGCGAAGGGCGATTCGACCGGGTTGGTGGTTCGAAGATGCTTCCAGTGCTCCTTCGGGAACCGATAAAAGGTCACCATCCGCTCCCAGTCATGCTCTAGTGCCGCGGCGGCCCGGTCATAGCCTTCTTTCCGGCACCAGCGGACGAAGTGGTCGCGCTTAACTTCGGCTTCCTCGCGGTCTGCCGAGTACACAATTCCCTGTAATTCATTCTTAGCATTGCCTTGTGCCTTCTTCGGTAACTTATCCAGCACGTTTCGCACTTTGTGATTCCAGCAACGCTGCTCCAGCGCATCGGGAAAGACAGCATTCAAGGCTCCCCAGATGCCCAGGTGACCATCGCCCACTACCAGCCGGGGACAGTTCAGACCGCGTCCTTTGAGGGAACGCAACAGGTCGGACCAGCTTTCGGTAGATTCGCGATACCCGGGCTCCACCGCCAGGATCACCTTCCGCCCATCGCTTAATGCGCCGATCACCACCAGCAGCGCCGCCTTAGTTTTCTCCAGACCAGCCTTGATGTATACTCCGTCAACCCACATGTAGACCAGTCTCAGACCTTTGAGACTGCGCCGCCGCCACTCTTCCCATTCAGCTTGCCAGCTCTCCTTGAGTCGGGCTATCGTACTGGCGGAGATGGGCGCCTCTTCTCCCAACAGACCCCGTAGCGCCAGGTCAAAATCACCTTGCGCCAGACCGTGCAGGTAAAGCTGTGGTAAAAGCTGATTTACCTCTTTCGTCCTTCTGGCGAACAACGGCAATACCCGGCTCTTGAAACGCTCCGCCAGACCTCTGACCCTGGGCCGGCGCACGGTAATGGTCCCACAGCCCAGCGTTAGCCTTCGCCGCTTGCCGTAGCCATTCCGGTACGCCCGCGAAGCATCCAGTCCCTCGCGCCGCTCGGACTTGCCGCGCCCCAACAGCTCTGTTATTTCATCTTCCAGTAGAGCCTGGATGAATTCCCTCACCTTCACCCGCACCATCTCTTCGAGATAATCCCAGACTTTACTTGACGACTCCGGCTTCCCTGTGGTTTGCTTTCCCATGGTGGTGGGTACCCTCCTTCTGTTTGTTTCATCACTAACAGAAAGGGTACTCGCTGCCGCTAACTATTTCCACACTTTTTGATGATACCTCACCAAGAGACATATGTTGACAGCTAATGCGCCTAGACTTGCTATTGCTGTGAGTAACCCTACCATACTATTACCTAGACACCTCTTTAATAAACTAAATCAGGTATTAATAATTTTATCCCTTGTGTCTATTTATCAGCGCGGTTTTCCAGGTCGTGCCTGTTCTAATACCCCCGATGGCACTAACACGGATATCGTCGCCTTTATATTCCATCTCGGAAATATCATAAAGGAAAGTGGCGATTTCCTGCGGCGTTCTGGCGGTAAACTTTAGTTTCGCCGGCCCCGCATCGATTTTAAAAGCCCCGGGGTTCTCGATATCGCCGTGATAGGTGGAGACGCCGTAGAACATGCCCGCTTCCGGCTTTATTTCCCAGGCCGCCGCCGGTCTACCGTTGGTCACGATGCTGGCATAATAGACCGGCTCGGTTTTCCCCGGCGGGTTCATGATGACGCCGGAAATACGCGGCGTGCTGATGCTGTCCGGTTCAAAATCGGCGCCGTCCATAATTTTCTTGATAAAGCTTTCATCCGGTGCATGATTGGTATGGTAAAGCAGTTTGTACATTTCAAAGATAGCTTCCGTCTGGATGCCGTTGGTCACCGTCAGCAGGCCGATGGTGTTGTCAACCTTTGTAGCCATGTAATGCCTCAGCCAGTCGTAAGGCGCGTTGCCGATGGGCCCCATGATGATGCTGTCGCCCATCGGTGTCGCGATTCTTTCCCGGCTGGCCGCGCTCCGCCCGGTCACAAGGTAGGCGAATGCAGGTTCTTTATTTGCCGTCATCCCGAGGAACAATTGCCGGCCGGGGTAGGGTCCATTCGGATTTTTCATGCTTTCTCTCCTGCTGCTCGAATAATAAATATGTAATTACATAACCAGCATAACATATCAACTTTTTCTACGCTAGAGAGAGAAGAAGGGTAAAAAGGAAAGTTCTAAAAGAGGATGATTGGTTAAAACAAAAAACCGCTGGTTTGGCTGATCTTTCCCCCTTCGAAGGGGAACTAAGTGGAATGTTGCACAAGACTTTCCTCTCCCTCGATGGGCGAGAAAACTGGGAAAGCTGAAAGCTGTTAGCTCTTCTTAAAATCCAGGATATTCAGGCGCAGCTGGTTCCTGCCCATCCAGGTATCCACTTCCAGGTTATAAACGACATCGATGCGCGGCGCGAACTCCGCTTTATGGTTGGCGAAGCGGAATGCCACTGCATCGAAGACGGCGCCGTTTTGCCTCAATTTCATGCGTAAGTGCTCGCCGCCGGTGCCCATGGTGCGTTTATCGAGGAGCTCCACCCCTTTGCTCATAAAAACCGGTACCGGGTTGCCAATCCCGAACGGCGCCAACATCTGGGTGGTGGTATAAGTATCCCCGCCTAGCTGGCTTAACTTGACTTCCATATCGATATCGAGATGAGGGCGAAGCGTTACGCCGGTCAGCCTTTCCGCCGCGAAAAAGGAAAGCTCCTGCTCGAGTTTCGCCAGGTCCTTGGTCGGCATCGTAAAACCGGCCGCCGCGGCGTGCCCGCCGTAGCGTAAAAAGTATTTGCTGTGTTTATTCAGCGCCGCAATGATATCGAACTCCGGAATACTCCGGCAGCTGGCATGGCAGACGTCTTCCGCCACGTGAATAACGATGGCGGGGCGGTAAAATTCTTCGGTCAGGCGGCTGGCCACCAGCCCGGCGATGCCCATCGGGTATTCTCTATCGGCGGTTATCAATAGCGGCTGCAGCCCCAGGCCTATCACCTGTTCCTTAGCCCTGATAAGTGTCGAGGAGGTGAGCCTTTGCCTTTCCTCGTTCTTTCCGGCCAGGTTTACGGCCAGTTCCTGCGCCTCTTTAGGGTCTTCGGTCATCAAGAGTTTATAACCGATCAGGCCGTCCGCCAGTCTCCCGGCGGCATTAAGGCATGGGGCGATAACCCAACCTATTTTTTCCGCATCGATTTTACCGGATTGCAGGCGGGTCTGTTTGATAAGTTCTTTAATCCCTGTACGCGGGACGGTATTGATATTTTTCAGGCCTTCTTTAATAAGGTAGCGGTTTTCTCCCAGCGGCGGGGACATATCCGCTACCGTGCCGATAGCCACCAGGTCGGTGACTTTGAATAACAGGTCTTCCTTCCCGTGTTCTTTAAACAGGGCTTCCAGCAACTTGAAAGTTACTCCGACCCCGGCCAGGTTATCATACGGGTATTTCGAGCCTTTAAGCTTGGGGTTAACGACGGCAATGGCTTCCGGTATTTGTTCCAGCGGGCTGTGGTGGTCGGTGATGATGATGTCCAGCCCTTTGCTCATGGCTTCTTTTGTTTCCGCCGCGTCAGTTACGCCGCAGTCAACGGTGATGATAAGGCTGGAGCCTTCTTCTTTGAGTTTTTCCAGCACCGGTACGGTCAGCCCGTGGCCTTCCGTATCGCGGTGGGGAATATAAGGTACGGCTTTTAGCCCCAGGAAACCCAACCCCTGCACCAGGGTGGCGGTGGCGGTTATGCCGTCGGCGTCGAAGTCGCCGTAAATAGCCACCTGTTCGCCTTTACGTACCGCCAAGTTAATCCTGTCCAGGGCCTTGCTCATGCCGGGCAGCAGCATTGGGTCTCCCAGCAAGGAGCTATCGCTGGCCAGGAACGCCGCGAAGTTCTCCGTCCGTCTCAAACCGCGGTTATATAGAAGCTGAATCAGTAACGGAGAATATTTGCCGCCGGCACGCTCTTCCGGTTTAATTTCAACTGGCGGTGCGATATTCCAGTAACAATGGCTCAACTCTATGCCTCGGTAAATTTGCGTAAAATTAAAACTGAATTATGCCCGCCGAACCCGAAGGAGCTGGTCAGCGCCGTGTTGACGTTCGCCCTGCGAGCCGTATTCGGCACGTAATCCAGGTCGCAGGCAGGGTCGGGCGTATCGTAGTTAATCGTCGGCGGGATAACGCCGTTCAGTATCGTCATAATACAGATGGCCGGCTCGATGGCCCCGGCGGCGCCGATGAGATGCCCGGTCATGGATTTCGTGGAGCTGACCGGTGTTTTATGAGCGCGTTCTCCGAAGGCCGTCTTGATGGCTTTAGTTTCCATCGCATCGTTAAGCTGGGTCGATGTGCCGTGGGCGTTGATATAGTCGATTTCATCCGGGGGGATGTTGCCGCGTTTCATCGCCATTTGCATCGCCTTGGCCGCGCCTGCCCCGCTTTCCAGCGGCTGCGTAACATGGAAGGAATCAGCGGTAGCGCCGTAGCCCACGATTTCCGCCATGATTTTGGCCCCGCGGCTTAAAGCATGTTCCATACTTTCCAGGATAAGAACGGTTGCTCCCTCGGCGATGATAAAACCGTCACGGTCTTTATCGAAGGGCCGGGATGCTTTTTGGGGGGCATCGTTCCTGGTGGAAAGAGCTTTTAATTGGCTGAAAGCCGTCATGCCCAGCGGGTTAACAATAGCTTCCGCCCCACCCGCAATCATCACCTGTGCGTTGCCGTATTTAATATATTCCGCCGCCGACCCGATGGCATCCGAGCCGCTGGAGCAGGCGGACGTCATGCACATGTTGGGGCCTCTGACTCCGAGCGCGATAGATATTTGTGCCGCCGCGATATCGGAAATCATCATCGGGGCGAGGAAAGGGCTGACCCGGTCCGGGCCTTTTTCTACCAGTGTTTTTGCCTGCTCGAAAAGCGTTGTCAGGCCGCCGATGCCGCTCCCGATGAACACACCGATGTCATCCTTGTTAGACTCGTCGATAGTCAGGCTGGCGTTTTTTACCGCCTGGCAGCCGGCGGCTACCGCTAGCTGCGCGAAGCGGTCCATACGGCGGATGTTTTTCCTATCGATATAGAGGGACGGGTCGAATCCTTTGACTTCCCCGGCGATTTTGACCTCCATGTTGGAAGTATCGAAGAGGGTAATATAGCCGATGCCGGACTTCCCGGCAATAAGATTTTCCCATGTTGAAGGCATATCGAGGCCGAGCGGCGTAAATGCCCCGATGCCGGTAACCACGACGCGATGTTGCTGGTTATTAATGGTGGCGACCTCCTTGTTTTTTCGGTGGACAAAACGGTTAAAAGCAGGGGATTACTCTCCCATTTTTATCATATTTTACGTTTATTTTCAAGTTTAAAACGTCTTTTCTCTTTCACATATGCCCAAGCAAAGTTAGTGGTACAGGGTGGGTAAAATCCTTTACTCCTTCTTTTACCCACCAATATTATCCGGTGTCACAGGCATCTTGCCTGTGATAGACAGGCGCGACGCCTGTCCTACTTTTTTCTCCTTCTCCAATCGTCATTCCCGACCAGGTCGGAGTTCCGGCAGTGTCTTGCTCTATCTATACCTTAACCGCATTCTTGTGAAAAGTAATAGAGAAATAGAGAGGGTGTGCCGTAGGGGCGGGTCTCAGACCTGCCCGTCAAGTCTAACCCACCGGCTGAAAGCAGATTGCTGATAGCTAAATTAAGAGGGGCAAGGGGTGAGCGCACAAGTTGTTCCTGCCGTATCAATCAGGTAAGAGTATAAATTAGTAATTAGGAATTAGCAGCTGATTAATGGAAAGTAAAAAAAATTAAGATGTAAAACTGATTGCTGATTGGTCTAACTAAATTTAAGGCAAAGTATGAGAACATTTACGGTAGACATAAACTCTGGTCGGGGCAACATCATAGCCGCTGACAGTACCTTGGCACCCCAATTTTATTAGCGAATCTTTTATAATTTTTGCGGCCCGGTTATCCGGACACTCCCGGAAAATCCACAGGTCTTTTTTGACGTTGACGCGGTGTTGTACGAATAAACTTTGAGCAATGTCTGAAGTTACATCTGTATACCAGTTCTCATATCGCTCGTCTTTTTCGATGATATAGTTCTTTATCTCATCGAATGTTTGAGTATTTGTTAGAAAAACAGGAATGCCGCGTGTAATCATACTTAAGTTAAATTATGAACACAAGCGCGTATAATATCAATGTGGTAACAAACGTATCCGCCAAAAGTACCAGTACTAAAATACTATAGGGTATTTAGGAATAAAGTAAATGATTTTGACCTTGATTAAGATGAGACGTTATAATTTTGACGGTTAGTGTTATGAATATTACGCGGAAAAAACCTGCCGTCGCCCTGGATTCCCTCGGCTGTAAATTGAACCAGGCGGAAATACTGCAGCTGGCGCGCCAGCTCGAGGCCGCCGGCTACACCATCGTTGACCCGGAAGAAAAGGCGGATATCTATATCCTCAATACCTGCTCGGTCACTCTTACCGCCGACCGTAAATCGCGGCATTTGCTGCGTATGGCCCGGCGTAAAAACCCCGCCGCGCGTTTGATTGCCATCGGCTGTTATGCTCACCGCGCCCCCGAAGATTTAAAGGGTATTGAGGGCGTAGAAATCGTCCTCGGTAACGATAAGAAAATGGACCTCGTCAATTTGCTGGGCTATCAATCTGTTCCTGAAGCTTCAGACGGTCCCGCAATACAATGGCAGGAAAAACGGCGTACGCGTTCTTTTTTGAAAATCCAGGAAGGCTGTAAAAACTTTTGCGCTTATTGCATCGTGCCGTTTGTGCGTCATAAAGAGTCCAGCGTTGCCGCCGATAAAGTCATCGCATTAGTGAAGGGACTGCTGGCTAACAGCTACCGGGAAATCGTTCTTACGGGCACGGAAATCGGCGCTTACAGCTTTAACGGGACAAATCTTGAGGAACTAATAAAACGTATTTTAGCGGACACCGCTGCGCCCCGTTTAAGAATCTCCTCCTTACAGCCCCACCAGATTTCCCCCGGACTTATCGGGCTGTGGCAAAATCCGCGTTTATGCCCGCACTTCCATCTTTCTTTGCAGTCCGGCAGTGATACGGTCCTTCAAAAAATGAAGCGGAAATATTCAACCGCTGATTACCGGCAAGCCGTCGCGCTTATCCGTAAGCTGGTTCCGGATGTCGCTATCACTACGGACGTTATCGTCGGCTTTCCCGGTGAAACGGATGCCGAATTTCAGGAAACGCTGGATTTTTGTCAGGAGATGAAGTTCGCCCGGATTCATGTTTTCCCCTTTTCCCCCCGCCCCAATACGGCTGCCGCTTCGATGCCGGAGCAGGTATCTGACATGGTCAAAAAAAACCGCAGCGACCGTATGCTTATGCTGGCTAAAGAAAGCGCCCGCGAATTTCACCAGGGCTTTTTGGGCCGCACGATGGATGTTCTCTGGGAGCAGCAGAGCGGTAATATCTGGTCCGGTTATACCGGCAACTATATCAGGGTCTATGCCAGAAGCGCGGAAGAATTGACCAACCGCATCGGACCCGTGAAACTCGTGAAGCTTTACCGTGACGGGGTGTGGGGAGAGGTGGAAATAAATATCAATGTCCAATAAATATCGCTGATAAATGACGAATAGGGGTGAGGTGAGGAGTATTGGATATTGGGAATTGGTACTTATTTGTAGTATTTTTTTGCCGGATTAACCGCTTCGCAGGGGACTTTGGTCTGGCACAGGCCGCAGCCGGCCACGCTTTTCTCCAGGTCGTAGCCTTTCTGGAACTGTACCGGGTTATAGCCGATGTCCTGGAGATATTTTCCCGCACTTAACTTTATCGTGGCCTTTTTCGGAAATGGCGTCTGCCGGGCAGCGCTTGATGCAGGCATCGCACTTCCCTGCGGCGTAGAATAAGCAGTTGGCGTAATGGTCTTTATAAGTCCGCGGGCTGGCCGGCAGTTGTAAAGTGGTGACCACGCTCCCGCATCGGTGGGCGATGCCCCGTTCGGTGATGAAACCGTCGTTAAGGGAGAATGTACCCAGCCCGGCCGCGTAGGCGATATGCCTTTCCGACCAGTTGGAGTACAGGCCTTTGTTATCGTTGGCCATCTTAACGTAAGGCGGTATCCCCGGCGCCGCGGTCAGGTAGCCTTTATCGTTCAAATAGTCCACCATGTGTTTGCGTAAAGCCTCATTAAAGATTTCCCCGAACCAGCGCGTGTGGGACCATGTCCGGGCAGGAACCTTGGTTTCCGCGCGGTTGGCAACACGGGTCTTTTCCGTGATGGGTAAAATCCAGCTGATAATGGTCAGGCGCTTTGGGAGTTCCTCCGAGGGCTTTTTGGATATAGCGGCTAAAGCCTCGCGCGGGGTCTGGTGCGTTTCCCTGATGATTTTTTTATACTCGGTAAAAATAGGGTCGTCGCCGTCAGCGAACTGTACCAGCGGCTCATCGAAGATAAAATCGTTCCGTGCCCCCGACATGCGGTTCGCCGGGCTGTTGCGTACAAACGACTTTATTTCTGCAATGACCTGTTCGGCAGGGGAGTCGGACTTTTTTATCATTTGGTTATTGTATCTTGTTTATTATTTATTCCGGCTCTAGCCGGTAAGCCTTTCTTCAATCACCGGGCGTTTTTCCAGGATTCTCCGCAGGCTCTCGGTGGGCATTAGGAAGTCTTCTTCGGTCAGGTATAAATCCCCGATTACCCGCATCTTCTCCAGGATAGCGAAAAAGTTGATGCCCCACCCCACACCCCACGCCGTTCTCGTGAAAATACGTTCGTCATCCTCGTTCCAGAAGGCTTGTCTGAATCTATCCATCGTCGGCAAGCGGAAATCGTAAGGGACAAGGCTCACCTTGCCGTTCCAGCGTCTTTCTTCCGGCGGCTTTTCCAGTTCCTGCGCCACGGCGGCTAATGCGACAGTGATAATCGCAACCCCAATGCCTCTGACAATCCATCTGCCTAACATGTTGCTCCTCGGGTACCTGTTACCAATTATTATAACGAAATAAACTCTTTAAAGAAAGCGTTATAATACTTATTTTTTCCCCGTTTGTATAGTTATCGCTGCTGATTGTGCTATAATTTTGATATAGTTTTGTGCCTCCGGCTGGCTAGCGGCGTACCCTCGAGGAATTGCACCCCCGTCCGTACTTTTTCATCTTTACTCCGCCGTTGGTGAGCTTTTTTTAAGGGACACGGCTTTAAGACATGGAGGTCTGCAATGAGTCCGAAATTCGAGCTTGAAGAATTTGCCCGCACCGCGGAAAGAATCCGGGAAAAAGCTAAAGCGGAAGGGCGCCTGCTGGATAACCCGCCCGATGATGTCCTGCGCGGCCTGGTCGCTAAAGAAGAACGCACCGTGAAAACGATGTATGATAACTTCGTGGCGGAGAGCGAACCGACATCCCGCTCCCAGATGTTCACCAAAAACAGCGTTGACGACGCTTTCGGCGAGGAAGAGCTGAAGCTTTTGAAAAACTGTGAAGCCGCCCTCGCCAAAGAGCAGATAATCTCCATCGATTGCACCGTCGGAAATTACGATAGCACGACGACCGCCCGCCTTATCGTCCCCGCCGGGTTCGCCCACGTTGCATACGGCGGCCGGAACCTTTTTATCCCCGCCAAAAAGCCGGTGAAAAGACCTGACTACACGATGATTTTCTTCGGGGATAAGGCCTGGGAGTCAAATCATGCCAAGCCTCTCCCCGAGAAGGACATCACCATCCGCCTGGCCTATTTCGATGACGGGCGCGTGGTCAAGGTCATCCGCAACTCCAACTATATCGGCGAGTTTAAAAAGGGTGTTTTCGCCTCGGAGGACTGGGTCGCCAAGACAAAACGCGGCGGTATCTTCCTGCATGCCGGCTGCCGCGAGGACTACCTGCAGTCCACCCGCGGCGATTATAAGCCGGTGCGCACCCTCCTCATCGCTTTGAGCGCCAACGGCAAGACCACCACTACCTGTAAAATCCTGGCCCGCAAGGGCATGGAGCGCTCCTGGCTCATCCAGGACGACGGCGGCACTCTGATGCCGGACGGCTCTTTCCACGGCTTCGAGGCCGGCGGCGTCTTTGTGAAAACGGAGGGCGTTAATGCCGGCGAGCAGGCGGAAATCTTCTACGGCCTTTTGAAGCCGGAGACGGTCTGCGAGAACGTTTTCGTGACCGACGAGGGAGATTTCGACTTTGAGAACTTCGAGCGCACGTCCAACGGGAGGGCGGTGGTGAAGCGTTCCGACTTTATGCATGCCTCCCGCCATATCGATGTGGAAATGGTGGACAACATCGTCCTGATTACCCGCGGCCCCTCCATTCCCGCCATCTGCAAATTGTCGGCGGAACAGGCGGCCGCTTTTATGGTGCTCGGCCAGGCGATGGAATCCTCTGCCGGCGACCCCACCCAGGCCGGCAAAATCCGCACCGAGTTCTTTTACGACCCCTTTGTCGCGGGGGACCGGGCGGCGCACGCCAACCGCTTTTACGATATCGTTTCCGGCTTGAAACACATCAACTTCTACCTGATGAACACCGGCTCGATAGGGGAGGGTTATCATTATAAGAAAATCGAGGTGGCGATGACGATGAGCATCCTCGATTCCCTCACCCGAGGCGGCCTGGATGTCTGGATGGACTCCCCCTCCGGCTTTAAGGTCCCCGCCGCCATCCGCGCCGTTGACGATATCATGGTGCACCCGGAGCGCCTCTATACCGTGGCCGAGTTCGAGGAGCGGCAAAAAGAGCTGAACCAGGTGCGGTACGAGGCCATCGAGAAAGTTGGGCCCGGACTGAACGCGAAGGTGAGGAAGATTTTTCAGAAGGGGAAGGGGTAGGAAATACTACCAATCCTTCCGTAACCGGAAGGACCAATATCAAATACCCCGCCCCTTTTTCCCAACTGTCATTCCCGACTTGATCGGGAACACCATAGGTGTCATTAATCCATTCTCTTGCCTCCTTCTTTAAAAGGGCATATCATTAGGGAGTAACGCAGCCAGGCAGGGAGGTGAAGAATCATGGCTAAAGAAATTATCTTTCTGGTTGAAGAATGCCCGGAGGGCGGTTATACCGCTAAAGCACTCAACCATGATATTTTTACGGAAGCTGACACTTTAAAAGAACTCAAAGCCAGTATCAAAGACGCGGTCTGCTGCCACTTTGAAAAAGCTAAAAAACCTCCTATAATTCGTCTTCACATTGTTAAAGACGAGGTCATCGCGGCATGAAGCTCCCGCGGGATATCAGCGGCCGTGAACTCGCGAAAAAGCTGGGGAAATATGGATATCAAACCACCCGCCAGACCGGCAGCCACATGAGGTTAACTTCCACTCTAAAAGGTCCCGAACACCACATTACCATCCCCGCCCATGATTTTCTAAAGATTGGCACCCTTAACGGGATTCTGGATAATGTTGCGGCTTACCTTGAAATAGAAAAAGAAACCCTTATTCGTGAACTTTTTGACTAAAAAGTCCATGACGACTCACTACAATCAAGGTGATGCTTTCAAGGGAGAACGTATCGCTATCGTGGACCGGTCTATCGCCCCGATTATGGTTCGGAAAGGTTCTCACACCCATAAAATCCAGAGCACCAAGCTCCGCGGCTCCGCCTTTTGCGTCATCGAGCAGCCGCTGGTAGCTGTCCAGAAACGGTCTCAAGAATAAATTTTCAGCTTCGATTGGTTTTGTAAAAAGGGCTTTTTCTAAGACAGGGGTTTTGAAGCTAATCGTTTTGTAAGATTGATTTTTCAGATTCGTTTCGTTTTGTGATTTTGCTAACGAGTTTTTCGTTATAGCCTCGATTGGTTTTGTAAGATTTTTGCCATTTTCCTGATTTTTCATAATTTTAGCTTTAATTCGTTTTGTCATTTTTTCACTGATTTTTAGCATAATAGCCTCAATGGTTTTGTAACTTTTCGGCCGCTTTTACGATTTCCGAACCTATTCGATTTGTTAAATTTATATCTCCAATAACAGCAGCTTTGAAAATAGCGCGGGAAGCCTGCTTAAAAAAGGCAAATTCTTGCTCATTTAAGTCATGACGGGCGGCTACATATTTCGATAACGAGTTGGCGCCTTCTCTCAAGATACGATAGTTATCCGGAGCGGAGGCGAGGGCGTTTTTAATTTTTAACTGCAAGGCAATTAAAGCATGGTCTTTACCGCCGGTATCAATAGCTTTACAAAATTCCGCGATTTCCTGATTAGTCATGACACCGGCATAAAAGCCGTGTTTACGGGCATTTTGATTGCCCGGCTGGCCGCCGCGGTGACGTTTTTTCCGCCCCATGAGGCACCTCCTACTTGGCTGTAAGCCATAAGCTATAAGCTGTTAGCTTTTTACCGATTCGTTAAGATTCGTCAGGCATTCGTTTAAGCCTTTACGAATAGGGGATTGGTAAAAACCCCCTGTAACTCCTTTTACACCCTGACCCCCGTATCAAGTACGGGGTAGGCTCTGTCTCCCTCTCCCACAAGGGGAGAGGGTAAAGTGGAAGAAAGGGGTAAAGGCAATAATTTATGAGGGAGAGAACTAATATTAGCACAAGTGTTCTAATATTGTCAAGGGGATTTTGGAAGGAAATAGGGGTGGGGAATAGTTGGCAATTTACAATAGGCTAATATCCAGCGGACGGGTTAAGAGAAAAGAGATGAAAGAGTTTTAAGAAACATTCATTACTTATAATATTATATGAGTAGATACTATTTGTACTACATAGCGGATTGGAATATAATATTGAAAAAGTTCAAAATCGGCAAAATTAATGCAGAAGACAATTATTATATTGTTATTATGCGCTTTTATGCTAACAATCGCAGGATGCGGCAATAGTTGCGTATCTCGGTGAAAACGGCCGGGTGTTCGGGTTGAAATCAGCCGGGTGTTCGGAGCAAACCGGCCACTCCCCCTGGGCAACGCCGGACTAAGGTACAGTTTAGCTCACTTTCTCATCGCTTTCAATCTTCTCCTTCTTCTCAGATTTAGTAACCGGTCTCCTGGTACGCATGGAATCGCCTCTCATCTCGATCTTGTAGGCGTTGTGCAATAGACGATCACAGACGGCGTCGGCCAGCGTAGGGTCGCCGATGTTGGGGTGCCAGTCTTTAACCGGGCACTGGCTGGCGATAATGGTCGCTCCCGCCTGGTAGCGGTCTTCGACCACCTCCAGCAGATCTCTCCGCTCGCCGTCTGCTAACGGCGTAAGCAGGAAGTCATCGATAATCAGGAGTTGCACCCGGCTCAGCCTGGCGAGGGCTTTAAGATGGGAGCCATCTCCGCGTGATTGCTGCAGGGATTCAAACAGCCGGGGAGCCCGCACGTAGAGCACGGTATAGCCGGCACGGGCGGCGGCGTTGCCCAGGGCGCAGGCGATAAATGACTTACCGACGCCGGTCGGACCGCTGACCAGTACGTTACGATGGGCGGTTATCCACTGGGGATTAGCCAGTTCCAGCATTACCTGCCGGGAAATTCCGCGGGGTGCGCCGTAGTCGATATCCTCCAGGGCGGCTTCCTGGCGGAGCTTGGCCTTCTTGAGCAGCCGGTGGAGCCTTAAATTGTCACGGTACAGTTTTTCATCCTGCACCAGCAGCCCCACGAATTCGTCATGGGACAGTGCCGCCTGTTTAGCGTCAGCCAGCCTTTCCTCAAGGCTCCGCGCCATACCGTATAGCTTTAATGAGTGCAGGATAGACATAGTCTGTTGATTAAGCACAGCTTGTTACTCCTTTCATTGGTAATATTCCTGTCCCCGGATATTCTGGTGCGGCGGCAGTCCCGGCAGGCTGTGCTGCTCGCCGTTATCCGGCTGGCGGTCGAGCCCGGCGGACAGGATGGCCTTCAGCGACCGGTAAGAGCAGGTCTTAAACTTGAGCGCCCGGCGCGCCGCCGCTTCGACACGCACCGGTTCGTAATCACGGGTCAGGTTAATGATACCCAGGCATGCCTTGTAGCCCTGCTCCGGGTAAGGGCGGCCGGCAAGGACTGCTTCCACCAGCCGGGCGGTAGCCTCTCCGGTCTTGCCCGCCCACTGGATAAACCGGGCCGGGTTCCACTCGGCGTAGTAGCGGTGTGACGGCGGCATGTGCTCCGGGAGCGTGGTGTAGCCGCCTTTGGCATAGGACCGGGTATGGGCGGCGACGCGCTCACCCTTGTGGAAAGCTTCGATAATCGCCGCGGTTAACCGGATGTCCAGTCTCTCATGTAAAAGCTGGTAAGGCACGCTGTAATAATGATGGTCTACTTCGATGTGGTAATTGAGCTGTACCCTGGCCTTATACCATTCGGCATATTCGTAGGGTCTCTGTGGTAGCGGTAAAGTATTGGGCCGGTCAGTAGTTTCAAACAGCTCCCGGCCGTCCGGATGTTTTTCTTTATACTCCAGCCATAACTGGGAGAGCGTCAGGTTGAATTTACGGTAGGTACGTAACTCATTGTAAATGTGCTCGCAGTCCGGCGGTGGGCGTTTTACCGAGCTTGGTATGTGCTCGGTGGGAAACAGGCGCTCTTCAAGCTGGGCCTCGGCCATGGCTGACGCTTCCGGCCAGCTTAGCCTGGCGGCCGCCGCTCTTCTGAGATAATCGGCTACCGTGCTCCGGGAGATCTGGCAGCTCCGTGATATCTCCCGCTCGCTGATGCCGCAGTCTAATTTTAAACGTAGAATCTCTTTGATCTTGCGCACGGACAATCTCCTGTTGGCCATGAATCACCTCCAACGGTGATTCTATGCCATCGTATTGTCCGACGCCGCTCCAATGGGGGGTGGCCGATTTGCTCCGAAAGGGTGGCCTACTTTACTCCGAAAGGCCGGCTGATTTGCTCCGAAAAGGTGGCCGTTTTAGTCCGAGAAATGCAAATAGTTCTTCAACATCTTCTTTAATGACGATTCCGACTTCAACCACGCCTGTAACAACAATTTCGACTATAACGAATATGACTGATACTACAACATCGACGACCAGAACCCTGTCTTCAATTACTAAAACACCAACTTCTACAACAAAAACAATACCACCTAGTACAACAACTACGACTACTCCTCAGCCAACCTATGAATTCCGAACTAATGCTCCTCCTCTCCTTCCGGTTTCCGTTGCTGATATTTCTTCCGCGAAATCATTGAGTATTCCACTGGATAAACTCGCATTAAAATCGGAAGATTTACGCGAAGGAGTTACATTTGATGAACCGCAGGAAATAAATGCGGTCCAACTAAACATTACAGCGGAAGCTATCAGTAAAGAAAAAGATATCAGTGATAATTTTAAAGAAAAATACGCCATTTACGCTCAAACGCTTACAAACCTGGGTTTCGCTTGCCAATGGAATGAAGCCAGCCAGGGAGGAACGGTACAGCAGGATATTCTTGTATTTTTTAATGATATCGGAGCGGAAAATGCAATCAACGCTTTACCACAGGTAACAGCAGATTTACTCGAAGCTACCTTTGAAGAGTCAGGACTTAAGGGAGAAACGGAAGTAATAAGTGTTAATATGTCTGGACCGGACAATGGAAGCTGGGGAATCCGTATTAATGGCGGAAGCGGTCTTTCACAGTTTTTCGGATATCAAATCGGTATGCGAGAAAAGAACCTTATCTCCATAATATCCGTTTGCAGCACTAGTTTATCCACCAACTCTTATTCCGGCAAAACGATAGATGATGCACTATTGCTCAGCCAAAACGCAATTAAAAAAATAAAAGTAAACATCAAGCAAACTGCAATATTAACTCCTATGCCAGAAAATAACCGCTTTCCGAACCTATTAACACTTATCCCCGCCGACGCCGCCGACATGGATAATACATATTTTGTTATGAATGATTATGAAGCTGCCCGAGAGACGAACAATGTTACTATCCCGGCTACCGATACGCCTCAGGATATAAGCGATTATATGAAGGCATTGGAAGGCATGGTTGACCAACATGATTATATGACAGGACTTGCCGATTTCAGCTTTATAAGTGGATATAATATTTTTAGTGGGAATACACCAATTAATATTGAGAATGTAGGCTATAACCTCTTCAACACGGATGCCGAGATTTATACCGCAAATACCGAATACCCTATTTTTACAGCAAATTATACCGACTTTTTTACAGCCTTAATAGGACATTTCGATCCAAAAGCTACATCGGAAGCGATGAAAAATCAAACCAACTGGCCTAAAAGCGCCCAAGAAAACTTCAACCCAGAAATTTACCAAAATATCTCTATTTACAATTGGAATGACGGCGCTAACAATATTGAAAATGCTTTTATGCCGCCTGAATATAACCGAGCTGGTAATGTTTTTCCCTTTGCGGTAACTGATAACATCGTTCTTAATTCAGGCTCATTAACCGACATTAAATCCATGATAGACACCGAGTCAGGCTTGAACAACAGCATAGCAGATATTAAAGAATACGAACAGGCTGCAGAAGGCTTATCAAAACTAAATATCTACACCGGCATCATTGGTAGCGACAAAATATCTAATAACGGGCAGTTCAGTGAAGACACAAGCGATGCTCCTTTATTAAAGCCATACGCTGTTTTTGGAGTAGGAACCGGTACAGATATGTTAGGGCCTTATATGGCAATCGTCCTTGTCCAAGACGATGCGGAAAAAGCTAAGGAAAATTATAATCTACTAATTGATAGAATAAATAGCACAAAGTGGACAAGACCTGTTGATTGGGAGGACTCCTGGAGATTGTACGTCGATTATGCCCAAATAAGTGTCGAGGGCAACGTTGTTCTGGCAAAATTGTATGGGGACCGAGCTTCAAACTTCTGGAAAGATTGGCTATATGGATATTACCCTTTACTGCTCCACGAATAATGAATAATTCGGAAAGCAGGAACCGCCAAAACAAAGGAGTGGAAGATAAAATCCTCTTCTTCTTCTCACTTAAAAGAGATTAAAAAATATCTTACAAAATTAGTCTTTACACATTTCTGCCCATAGTCTTTGCAAGACTTTATCATATTTACGGAATAGTTTATCGAGTTCTCCATCTTTGTCTTTGTAATACTCAATCATGAGTTTTTGTCTATGTTTTTGCTTTTTCATTACTTACATCCCCATCTTAATCCTATCCCGTATAATTCCCTCCGGCCTCACTAGGAATAACGAGGAACGAGATTCCCAAACCTTTCGGCTTCGCCTCAATGGCCCAGAATGACAGGAGGGCAGGGTGGTCTTATCACTTGATACTTGGCAGTTCCTTGTTACTTGACCGGTTGCTACTTGTTACTTGTTCTTCCTGCCACGAACAGCCTCACCGCTCTCTCCGTTGCGTCCTTCAAGAGCTTGTCCCCGTCCCGCATGGCTTCCTCGAGCGTCATGATACGCGGCAGGATGCTCATCACGCTATCAATCCCGTGCTTGTAGACATCTTCATACCCTTTGCCCAGCGACCCGCAGATAGCGATTACGGGCTTTCCGAAGGCCTTCGCCCGCCGCGCGATGCCCACCGCCGCCTTGCCGTAGGCCGTCTGGAAGTCGATGCGCCCTTCCCCGGTTATCACCAGGTCGGCGTCCTTCACGATGTCGTCAAAGCCGATGGTATCGCAGATGAGTCCGACGCCGCGCTCCAGCTTCACCCCCAGGAAAGCCGTCAGGCCCGCGCCCAATCCGCCCGCCGCGCCCGCTCCCGGTAGTGTCGAGACGTCTATCCCCAGGTCCTTCTTGATGACCGTGTCGAGGTTCTTCAGCCCGGCGTCCAGCTTCTCCACCATCTCCGGTGTGGCGCCCTTCTGCGGCCCGTAAACGTAAGCCGCCCCGTCCTTGCCGAACAGGGGATTGGTAACATCGCAGGCGGCTAGTATCTCGCACTTATCAACGAGCGGGTTCCTTCCTGACACGTCGATGTGTTTGAGCAGGGCCAGCCCTTCACCGCCCGGGGGAATGGGCTTTCCCTTCGCATCCGTGAACTTAAGCCCCAAAGCCGCGGCGATGCCTAGACCGCCGTCTACCGTGGCGCTATCTCCCAGCCCGATAATCATCTTCCGGCATCCCGCCTCCATCGCCGCGAGTATCATTTCCCCGGTACCGAAGGTGGTCGTTTTCATCGGGTCGTAGCGGTCGGGGGTAAGCAAAGACAGACCGGACGCCGCCGCCACCTCGATAAAAGCGGTCTTCCCATCACCAGAAAGGCCCCAGGTTGCCGTCATCTTATCGCCCAGCGGCCCGTGCGCCAGCGCTTTTATCAGCTTGCCCTGCGTCGCCTGGACCAGAGCCCGCACGGTGCCCGCCCCGCCGTCGGCTATCGGCAGCGCAACACACTTGATGCTGCTGTCAAAAGCTTTCACCCCTTTGAGCATCGCCTCGGCGGCCTCGTGGGCTTTCAGGCTGCCTTTGAACCCCTGCGGAGCCAGAACGATTTTCATTTGTTACGTTTGTACCTTATTTTAGTTTGCCCCTTCGCATGTAGTATAATATGACCGATATATCACCGCAAGGGGGACTTTTCCATGACACCACAAGAGATAGATAAGGCAGTACTGCGCCTGATTTCCGGCGCCATCGATACTCACATCCACATCGGCCCGGAATCAAGGTTAACGCGTAAACAGGATGCCTTGCAGCTCGCCAAAACGGCCAAAGAAACCGGCATGCGGGCCATCATGATGAAGAACCGCGAATACGGCACGGCAGTCTTGGCTTCTTTAGTACAGGGGCTGGTACCGGAGATAGGGGTATTCGGCAGCTATACGATGGACAATGAAGCCGGGGGCCTCAATCCCGGGGCGGTTTTAGCCTGGATAAAGATGGGCGCCCGGTATATCTGGATGCCGACCGCCACCGCCGCCAACTCCAAGGGCAAAGTGCTGCGCTCCCGCAAACTCGACCTGCCCGGCGAAGGCATTACCATACTGGAAAAAGGCAAGCTAAAGCCGGTCGTCTATGAAATCCTCAAGATAGTCGCTGATA
The DNA here is from genome assembly GCA_963796365.1 of uncultured Chloroflexia bacterium. Taxonomy (GTDB): domain Bacteria; phylum Chloroflexota; class Dehalococcoidia; order Dehalococcoidales; family RBG-16-60-22; genus RBG-13-51-18. Next base: position 357,435 of record CAWCLJ010000004.1, on the reverse strand, counting down.
ATGACGTCACACTCGGCACCGGGCACATTTCTCCGGAAGAACATTTCGCCCTCGTGGAAGAGGCGCTTAAAGCCGGCGTAAAGCGGGTGGTGCTGACCCATATCCACTGCGACCAGTTGACGGAAGTCATTCTCACCAACGAGCAAATCGTAAAGCTGGTAAAAATGGGCGCGATGGTAGAGTGCTGCTACTGGGCCTGCCACAACAACATCTATAATACCGATATTAAAGTTATGGCCGATGCCATAAAACTGATAGGCCCGCAGCACTGCGTCATGGCCACGGACTTCGGGCAGGCGGACAACCCGGTGGCGCCGGAAGGCCTCAAGATGTTCATCAAAGCGATGCTGGAGAACGGCATCGCGGAAAAGGACATCGAGACGATGGTGAAGAAGAACCCGGCAAAGCTTTTGAAGATATAGTAGGGGTAAGGGGTGAGAGATTAGGGGTGAGTGAGGAGGGTGTAGGGCGCTGGGCGTAGGGAATAGAGAATAGGGAATAGACCCCACCCTGAGATGCTTCGTCGCTAACGCTCCTCCAGCATGACAGGGGGAGGGAAAAGGAGCGGGGATACTTTAAATTAACAACCCAAAATTGTAAACTATTATTTTAACGCTTACAGCTGATAGCTTTAAAGAAAAAATAACAGGAAAGGAGATATAAGCTGCATGCAATTAACCAATGATGAAAAAAAGATGCTTGACGGCGGGTATGGCAAGGGCTTCCAGCACGCCATGAACATCCTCGTCAAGATGGGGGAGTTTTATGACGCCAAGCGCCTCCTCCCGATAACGATGGCGTTTATGACACTCGGCCCCAGCCCCGCCAAGCCGGCGCAGGCCCCGCTCTGGCTGGAAAAACTTCAAAAAGAAGGGGCCTACTTCATGACCCCCATGGCCATGGAACCTATCGGACAGGTAAAGGACGTCACTAACGACATCCACAACCGGTTAAAGGGTGTCTACGGCATGGGCGGCAGCGGCAACGCGCGTAACCTCTTCACCCGCCCGGTCTTCGGGCAAAACCTGGTAGCGGACGGCACGGCCGTAACGCACTACTGCAACTCTTACATCGGCGCTCGCGCCAATACTCTGTGCTTCATCGGCCAGTACGCCGCAGCCCTGTGCGGCAAGGTCCCGGAATACGGTTATCACCTGAAGGAAAACCGCCTGGGCAAGACGCAATTCGATGTTAAAGTTGATATCAACAACACGACCGACTGGGGCGCGCTTGGTTTCTATATTTCTTATACGCTCGGCACGCACTACTGGGACGTCCCGGTCATTACCGGCATCGACCCAACCAACGTCAGCGATGACGACCTGGTGGCGTTCTCCTGCTGCATCCCCGCCTATGGCGCCGTCGTCCATTCACTGATGGTGGGGGTTTCACCGGAAGCCCAGACACTGGAGATGGCTTTCGGCGGCAACAAGCCCATGGAGAAATACACCGTCGGCAAAAAAGAAATGCAATGGGTTTACGACCGCTTCTCGACGAAGAGGTCTGTACCGGACATGATTTCCTTCGGCGGCTTCGGCACCAACGTCTCCCTAAAAGACATGTACAAGCTGGACCGGCTGTTCGCGGGCAAGACGGTCTCCACCAAATTCCCCACCGTCGTTATGGTAGACGGACCGGTCAAGGAAGTATGTGATAAGATCGGCCTCAACGCCAGGTTAGAGAAAACCGGCGTACAGATTGGCCTGGAAAAATATCTTGGGACCAAGCAAGGCGTTAGCGGCTCCGATTTCTCCAACAACCCTGTCACCGCGGCCAAGCGGCTCGGGCTCAACACCCTGGTATTCTACGACGCCAAGTCCTGCCACTACATCGGCAACCAGGATATTCAACCCGTTCTAAAGACTATCGAAGATTGCGTGAAAATCGCAGTTTCCGGAAAGATAGAGGCTTAAGATGGCTGGAAAGAAAATAGTACTTAAAGGACACAAGGGCATCGGCGGCACGGCTGAAGGCGAAGCGCTGGTCTGCCTGGAGCCTGTCAACTTGATGGCGGATTCGGGCAACTGCTGGAATGATCCGAAGGATGCCACATTCACCAATATACTGGGCACACCTTCCGTATTCGGCAAGAGTTTCAAGGACAAGGTGCTGGTCTTTCCCACCGGCAAAGGCGGCATTTTCAGCTCCAACATACTGATGGACATGCAAGCGGCCGGCACGAATCCCAAGGCCATCGTCAATACCAAAGCCCACCCGGTCTGGGTGGCGCTGTGCATCGAACTGGGTTACCCGCTGGTGGACCGGCTGGACCAAGATCCCGTCAAAGTCATCGAGACCGGCGACTGGGTAAAAGTTGATGCGGAAAAAGGTACCGTCGAGGTGACGAAGAAGTAGAGGTAGAGAAAATCTCCCTCTTATCCCTCTTTGCTAAAGAGGGATAATGATTAAACAATACAATACTAAGAGGCGCCCCGTGAAAAGCGGGACGCCTTTCTTTTTGAGCGGAACTATTAGCGCGCCGGAACGTTATATATTTTGACCGGGTGTGATAATCTTTAACTGGAATAACACCAACACCGGCGCGAGGCATAAAATGAAAAAACCAGGTTTGGCTGCTTTGGTTATACTGCTATTGTTTTTAGCGACGGCCTGCGAGGCAATTCCCGGCGGCCCAAATACGCTGTCATCATCGCAAACAACGAACATCAACGGGAACACTTTAGTTACGGCCAAACCGGTAAACGGGTTGGCGCTATTTCTGGCATTGAGCTCCGATACTATAAAAGCCGGGGATAACATCACAATCACAGCAGGGGAGTGGAATACACTGTCAGCATCAAATAACGTGACGACCGCGGGAAACTGGCCGGCGGCAGGGCTTATCATGGGCCCGTGCGGGACGCTCAATTATCCTATGGGCGCGGCGATATACTCTGGGTATCTTACTGAAGCGGATATCGCTTCGGCAATACCACTGGTGCTTTACGACCCGAACGCCGTTTACCACTGCCCGATGATTTTATCAGGGATAGATGCTTATTTCTTTCAGCCTTTCAGCGATAACGCGGATGTTTACGGAAGCTGCGAACCCAATCCCTGTTTTACTGGTTTTACGGTAAGCGGCAATCTTACTTTTACAGGGTACTGGCTTAACGGGACACGCCCGGGATTTATCGATTTTACACCCGGTATGTATACGGTGTCGTGCGGGGATGAGTGGGGGTCACTGGCGGTGACGCATTTTGTGGTGCTGGGGGAATAGGTATCTTTTTTAATCTACCTTAAAGCTCACTTTTGAGATTTTCCTTTTTGATTTTAACCATCCTTGACACAAACAAACATATTGCCCCAGAATTACAGCAAGTTGTAAAACAGCCCGCTCAAGTTTACTGAAACATCTCAATTTAATTTCACTATTTAGTTTTCTTGATGTTTAGGAGGAACTATATGTCAACCACTAAAATTATCGTTCTATTCGCAATGATTAGAGGTATCATCAAAAAGTGTGGAAATAGTTAGCGGCAGCGAGTACCCTTTCTGTTAGTGATGAAACAAACAGAAGGAGGGTACCCACCACCATGGGAAAGCAAACCACAGGGAAGCCGGAGTCGTCAAGTAAAGTCTGGGATTATCTCGAAGAGATGGTGCGGGTGAAGGTGAGGGAATTCATCCAGGCTCTACTGGAAGATGAAATAACAGAGCTGTTGGGGCGCGGCAAGTCCGAGCGGCGCGAGGGACTGGATGCTTCGCGGGCGTACCGGAATGGCTACGGCAAGCGGCGAAGGCTAACGCTGGGCTGTGGGACCATTACCGTGCGCCGGCCCAGGGTCAGAGGTCTGGCGGAGCGTTTCAAGAGCCGGGTATTGCCGTTGTTCGCCAGAAGGACGAAAGAGGTAAATCAGCTTTTACCACAGCTTTACCTGCACGGTCTGGCGCAAGGTGATTTTGACCTGGCGCTACGGGGTCTGTTGGGAGAAGAGGCGCCCATCTCCGCCAGTACGATAGCCCGACTCAAGGAGAGCTGGCAAGCTGAATGGGAAGAGTGGCGGCGGCGCAGTCTCAAAGGTCTGAGACTGGTCTACATGTGGGTTGACGGAGTATACATCAAGGCTGGTCTGGAGAAAACTAAGGCGGCGCTGCTGGTGGTGATCGGCGCATTAAGCGATGGGCGGAAGGTGATCCTGGCGGTGGAGCCCGGGTATCGCGAATCTACCGAAAGCTGGTCCGACCTGTTGCGTTCCCTCAAAGGACGCGGTCTGAACTGTCCCCGGCTGGTAGTGGGCGATGGTCACCTGGGCATCTGGGGAGCCTTGAATGCTGTCTTTCCCGATGCGCTGGAGCAGCGTTGCTGGAATCACAAAGTGCGAAACGTGCTGGATAAGTTACCGAAGAAGGCACAAGGCAATGCTAAGAATGAATTACAGGGAATTGTGTACTCGGCAGACCGCGAGGAAGCCGAAGTTAAGCGCGACCACTTCGTCCGCTGGTGCCGGAAAGAAGGCTATGACCGGGCCGCCGCGGCACTAGAGCATGACTGGGAGCGGATGGTGACCTTTTATCGGTTCCCGAAGGAGCACTGGAAGCATCTTCGAACCACCAACCCGGTCGAATCGCCCTTCGCCGCTCTGAGACTGCGGACCGATGCGGCCAAGCGCTTTAAGAAAGTGGCCAACGCTACGGCAGTAACCTGGAAGATGCTTTTGATTGCCGAGCAGCGATTCAGAAAGCTGGATGCACCGGAGATATTACAGGAAGTTTACCTGGGTATCGAAAGCCTGGGCCCGGGAGAAATCAAACAGGAGGAGGTACTTGCCGTCGCCTGACATTTACACACCTATTGACGGAACCTCCAATGATTATTTTATTAATTGCAGGTCTATTACTATTTTTTGATTTAGCCCATCCTGCTGTTTTTGGGCATCATATCAGTTTGGTAGAAAACCTAATAGCAGGTGCAATGACTACAATACTCATAAGCTTTTTATTAGACTTTACCTTACGGCATAGGCAAGAGATGCAATTAAATAAAGTTGCTGCAATAGGGTTGTCTGAAGCGTCCGTACAAGTTAATAGACTAATTGACTTAATAGCAAGCATGATCAAAGCCTCATCCGATGGTTGGATTCCCAAAACTATTGATAACCTGTTTAACGACGAAGCCTCAGAGTTATTATCATTTCATCTCGATTTAGGCAAGCCTGCGCCTGTAATACCTATCGCACAATGGAGATGGCACCTAAGTACCCAAACTGAACTAATTATTAATGAACTAACTCATATTCAAGGACTTTATCAAGCTTATTTCCCAAATTCAACATTAACTTCAATTGTGTCTCTGAGGACTAGTCCGTTGTTATCTCTTTATCAGAATATTTTCTTTGCATCCCAAGCTGACGAACAACTAAATATATTGCGCCCTGTTATAGATATTTCACTAGATGCTCTGCAACCGCTAATGACTAACATATTGACTTCAATTAAACAAATTCAGCATGATTCAGAAAAGCTTAACTCACGTATCAAGCCAAATTTCCCTAGCCGCATTTTTGATGATGACGTTAAGCCTAACCTTGGCGATGCAAGATATGATGGACCACCTGGGCCTCTAACATTTATTGGAGCTTTTAATACACTACCTCGACTTAAGAAATAAAATTGAGGTCGGATGTCAAAAATAGACATCAAACCTTTCATACCGCCATATATCCGGCATAAAATCTGCATTAGCAATTTATTAAAAAAGTATTATTCAATTATCTAGTTCAAGTGCTATTTATTTACAAAATCTGGCATATCCAGATAGTTATCAACTCCGTGTAGTTCTAGTAGATGGATCATTTTTCCGGTATCTGCTTTAGAAGATATTCCAGGCCGTTCACTTTAATTTCATACATGGATGATAATTGTATGCCTAGTTTTCCCTTAGGAAAACCTTTTTGATGAAACCAGACGAGATAAGGTTCCGGCAGGTCGCAAAGGCGGCGGTCTTTATATTTGCCAAAAGGCATGCGGGTATTGGCTAACTCAAGCAATGCCCTTGAATCCATCCCGGGGATATTTTGATTTTGTGTCATAAACGACTTTTTCCTTTTATCGCTCTCCGTTACCAGAGCGGCACGATACAGCAACCAAAGCAAAATCCCCCTTAATCCCCCTTTTTCAAAGTGGGAAACTGGTAAGGGAGAGAAGTTGACGGATGCTTCGCCTTCAACTCACAATGACCATTGTAAAGAAGGCGCGCCTGGAGGGATTCGAACCCACGACCCCCGGTTCCGAAGTCTGCTAACAGGCTTGATTTCTACATGTTTTGAAGCTAAACTGCTGTTTTGTAATTGTCCTTATTATAGCTTTAAAAACTCCATTTTAACAACATCATCTGAAAATCATTAGTGCCAATTTAGTGCCAGAATTTAAAGGATTTTCAAGCATAAGCAGTTTTTCATTATGAGTTTTGAAGGGCGTTAGAAAGGTGATACATGAATCCTGTGTTCCAAAAAGACTCAGTGGGGGAAAAAAACTCCCAATAGTAACCGTAGGTTGTTCATTTTAATTCGATTCTAGCTGTCAGCTTCTTCCGGGAACTTTCTCGACCGATTTATAGAATTCCCATTCCACTTCGTCACCAGTAGCTTGCGATTTGGCCTGAACAAAACGCTAAAATGTTTATTGTCGAACTCTGCCTATTCACAATCTCATTGAACTTCTAAAACAGCGTAATGCTTTCGCAGTTCAATATTGTGGGAGAACGCAACAGCCTACCAAGGAACCTCCACTGGTCCATATCTCACTATTCCAGAATTCCGTGGTATAACGATGACACCCAAGGATACTATATATCCAAACGTTTATTATCGGACAATCATCGGGATATTAGAATATTGCATAATAAAAAATAATATAGTATAATGCTTGCAATATTGCGCAATAATAGTATAATTATTATTTAAGTAATAAGTTGAAACAAGGAGTCCTATGACGAGTAATAATGAAACCTTGGCAAATGAAGTTCCAACGAGACAACCACAAGATGTAAAAGGGCTTACGATGGTCGTTTTCTCGGGCGATTTAGACAAAGTCCTGGCAGCCTTTATCATTGCTAACGGTGCGGCGGCTATGGATTTACCAGTAAGCATGTTCTTTACTTTCTGGGGGTTAAATGTTCTCAGGTTGGAGGGTCCGGTCAATCTGGATAAGCCGAAGACCTTTATGGAAAAGATGTTCGGCTGGATGATGCCCAAAGGTCCTAATAAACTCAAGTTGTCCAGGATGAATATGGGGGGTCTTGGCACGGTATTAATGAAGCAAGAAATGGCCAAGAAAAATGTTTATGACCTGCCCAAGCTGATAAAATCAGCCCAGGAACAGGGCGTTAAATTCATCGCGTGTACAATGTCAATGGATGTTATGGGAATTCACAAGGAAGAGCTTATACCGGGAATCAGGTTTGGTGGTGTTGGAACATACATTGATTCAGCTGACCGCAGCCGTATGACACTGTTTATATAAGGACGATATGAATGATGGTAAAAGTAGACCTGGAAAGGATAAGGGCTTACGAGTTACAGGCTAACATGTTAGCCGTGCTCGCTAATCCCAAGCGCCTGATGATTATGGACCTGCTTGGAGAGAGCGCCAAAACCGTCACAGAGATTGCTGCCGCCCTTGACATGACATTACAAAATGCCTCCCAGCACCTGCGCCTCATGAAAGAGCAGTCTATCGTGATATCCCAGAGAGATGGCCAGACGGTGACCTACCAATTGACGACCTCGGTCTTCAAAGAATGTTGCGAGACGGTACGCCGGGCAATGGTGGAAGAGGTACGGAAGAAGAATCGGCGCCTGTCCAAAGCCCAGATGTGATCTTTCAGCTAACGAAAGTCTACAAGACTTAAACGGGACAAGGAGGAAATAATGAATCCGGAAGAGCTTAAGAAACTAAAAGTTGATAAGACCGTTGATGCCAGAGGTACTGCCTGCCCTGGTCCGCTACTGGAGGCCAAACGAGGAATGACTTCAGTCCCGATGGCCGGTGTAATGGAAGTACTTTCCTCGGATGAAGGTACTAAAGAAGATCTTCCCCTTTGGGCTAATAAGGTTGGACACGAGTACCTCGGCCTCATTCAGGAAGCTGGGATATGCCGCTTGTTTGTCAAGAGAGGAAAATAATGGTCCAGCAGACAACCACTATTGCGCCGCCGAAGATATTGGTCTTCTCGACAAATAATATCTCAGATGTGGGTATAGACCTGGCGGGAAGCTCGCATATGGACTACCCGACGACGGTTAAGGTGATAGCCGTACCCTGTTCCAGCGGCATAAACGCGAGATGGGTGCTGCACGCCCTGCAAGCCGGATTTGATGGCGTTTTTATCGCCGCGGATGGGACCGATTGCGCTTATATTTCTGATTGTACGGAGCGTACCGGGAAAGTGGTGGCGCAAGCCCAGGAGCTAATGAATTCGAAGGGATATGACGCCAGGCGATTAAAGATGGCCGCGATTTGTTCAGTCTGCTCGGAGTCTTTCGTTAACCACATCAAACAGTTCAGCAAGATGCTTAGCGAACTTGCCTCCTCACCGACCCAAGTAATAGCGGAGAATCACTAAAATGGACTACGATGTACTTGTTATCGGGGGCGGCGTCGGGGGGATGGAATCCGCCTTGATACTGGGGGACATGGGTTTCAAGGTACTGCTGGTTGAAAAGGAAGCCAGTATCGGTGGGAAGATGATATTACTAAGCAAAGTCTTCCCGACTTTGGACTGTGCCAGTTGTATCTCTACCCCTAAGATGGCGGCTACCGCTAATCATCCCAATATCAAAACACTGATTTATACTGAAGTAGAGAATATCACTTCCCAAAACGGAAAAGGGTTTACGGTTAACCTTATCAGGAAGCCAACTTTCACCGATTTATCCAAATGTACCGGCTGTGCCGAATGTGAGACAGCCTGCACTGTGGCTATAGCCGATGAATTTAACTCGGATTTAATTGCCCGCCGGGCGGCTCATATCGCTTTCCCGCAAGCGGTACCCAAGAAAGCGGTGATCGAAAGACGTGGTACATCGCCTTGCACCTACACTTGTCCCGCCGGGGTCAAGCCGCATGGATACGTCTCTCTTGTACGCGCTGGAAAATATAATGAGGCTTTCAGACAGCATCTTGAGGACGCACCGCTTCCGGGGTGCTTGAGCCGGGCCTGTTATGCACCGTGCGAAGATGAATGCTCCAGGGGCTGCTTAGATGGCAACGTCTCTATTCGAGGAATTAAGCGGTTCATGGTGGACCGATATTATAAAAATTTTCCTGAGCCGGAATACGGCCCCCCGGAAAAGCTGATTGGAAAGAAAGTGGCCATCATCGGCTCAGGGCCGACCGGTCTTTCCGCTGCTTATTTTCTGGCCAGGATCAGGATACTCCGTTACTATTTTTGAATCGGAAACAGAGCCGGGCGGCATTATGCGCTGGGGCATCCCGTCATACCGATTACCCAAGAGCATCCTGGCGCGTGATATAAAGAATGTCACTACCCTGGGTGTGGATATCAAAATCAACTCAAGGATTAGTTCGTTAAACTCGCTTTGTGAACAGAAATTCGATGCTATTTTCATTTCCACCGGCAGCACCGGCGGCCGCAAGATGTCGGTTCCCGGTGAAGATAAGGCCGGGATTATCGACTGTATGGACTTCCTGCATGGAATAAATTCCGGCTCTCCGGCGAACTTGAAGGGTAAAAAAGTAGTCGTTATCGGTGGTGGGAACGTGGCCATAGACTGCGCCCGGAGCGCGCTGCGCCTCGGCGCTGCGGGTGTCTGTCTTTTCTGTCTAGAATCCAGGGAGGAAATGCCTGCCCACAAATGGGAAGTGCAGGAGGCGGTTGACGAAGGCGTTAACATAAGTTGTTGCTGGGGCGCGAGCCAGATTATGAACGACGGTAGTAACATAACCGGCCTGGAATTCGTCTGCTGTTCTTCGGTCCTCGATAAGGACGGTAAATTCAACCCATGTTATGATGATACCCGGCGCACCGAGGTCGCGGCGGAGGTTATCATCATGGCTATAGGTCTTAGCCCCAACACCAGAGTGTTCTCGGGAGAAATCGGCCTCAACCGGAATGGAACTATTCAGGCCAACCCCGAAACTCTACAGACATTTATTCCGTATGTTTTCGCTGGGGGAGATGCCGTAACCGGACCTGCCATGATTGTAAAATCTATTGGTCAAGGAAAACGCGCGGCCTTCTACATAGACCGATATCTTCGGGGACAGAATCTGGATATTGCTTGTTTTGATGAGAGACTACCGATAGTGGACCGTGATGAAATTGTAGCTCAGGCTAGGGATAGCATCACTCAATATAAACCGGTCAACATGGAAAAAACGCCGATTGCAGAACGCCTTAATTCATTCACTGAATATGAAAATACAATGAATGAAGAGCAAGCGCAATACAGCGCCAACCGCTGCCTGGACTGTGGTGGCTGCTCCCAGTGCCGCCAATGTGTTGCAACCTGTCCGGCCGGCGCTGTTTCACTGAATATGCGTCCGGAGCAGCAGAGCTTATCGGTCCGTACCGTAGCTATTGCCACGGGCTTTGAACTATTTGATGCCCATAACAAACCGGCGTTGGGCTATGGTCGATTTTCTAATGTTATCAACGCGGTGCAGATGGATCGCATCTTGGCCCCTACCAGACCCTATAATGCTGTTATGCGCCCATCGGACGGGAAATCACCCAGCAATATTGCTTTCGTATTATGCGCCGGTTCCCGGGACGAGACAGTAGATAACCGGCTGTGCTCACGAGTATGCTGCATGTACTCGCTTAAGCAGGCACAACTTTTAATGGGGGCCCTGCCGCTAGCCGATATTACTATTTACTACATTGACATCCGTTCTTTCGGCAAGGGATATGAAGAATTTTATCAACAGGCTAAGGGAATGGGAGTCTATTTCGTAAGAGGAAAGGTGGCACGGATTCAGGAGATTGACAATCAGGACTTGCAGGTATTTTATGAGGATATTGAAGGCGAAGTCGGCGTAAAGCAAGCCAAACATGACCTGGTAGTGCTATCGGTCGGCATGCTTCCAGCCAGCGGCATGGTAAACCTATTTAAAAATGGTAACCTTCAGATGGATGAGTTTTCTTATATTAAAGAGATTGACGAAGATCTGGAGCCGGGCAGGACGAGCATTGACGGTGTCTTCGCCATTGGTTCGGCGACGGCGGTACGTGATATTCCGGACACCATCCTTCACTCGGGCGCAGCTACCGCTCAAATAGCCGCCTATCTCAAGAAAACGGGATGCAGGGCATGACAGAAAGAAGACTAGGCGTATTCATTTGCCAGTGCGGCGGGAATATTTCGGATTATGTAGACACCGAGAAACTACGCCAAGCAATCGAAAGAGAACCCTCCGTTATGGCTACGCAGGTTAATATGTTCACGTGCTCGGATGCCTCCCAGCAGAATATCGTCAAGGAAATCCAGGAAAAGAAACTGGATGGTATTGTTATCGCGTCCTGCACTCCCAAGCTCCATTTAAATACATTTAGAGCTATGTCACGGCGAGCTGGTATCAATGAATATCAATATGTCCAGGTCAACCTGCGAGAGCAGTGTTCCTGGGCTCATACTCATGATAAACAAGCCACCACGGAAAAAGCCCTCCGGCTTGTTCGGGCGGGCGTCGCTAGAGCCGCGCTTTCTTGCCCCTTGGAAAAACTGCGTGTACAGACTTTACCTCATGCTCTGGTTATTGGGGGTGGTGTTGCCGGACTACGAGCGGCTTTAGCGCTATCTGATGTAGGGGTCGGTGTACGCCTGATTGAAAAAGCACCGAAAGCAGGGGGCATGGTTAGCCAATGGGGCAAGATGTTCCCGAATAATAAGACCGGCCACCAGATAATCGATTACCTCCTCAAAGAAATTCATCGCCGGGAGGACATCACCCTGTTTACCAACGCCGAGTTAATAAATAAGGAAGGGCATATAGGTGACTTTTCTGTAAAAGTGCGAGTAGCGAACGATACTATATCCTTAAAAGTCGGTAGTATCATCGTGGCGACCGGTTTTAATACGTATGCTCCCCAACCGGGAGAATTTGGGTACGGACTGGAGAGAGTTATCACTTTACCTGATTACGAGGAACTCTTAGCCAGCAGTAATGGAACCCTCCAATATGGAGGAAGAGATGTTAAAACTATTACTTACATATATTGCGTGGGTTCTAGAGAAAATAATAAAGAAAATAACCCCCACCTCTACTGCTCACGATATTGCTGCAGCGCAGCTACTCACGCAGCGATTTGTACCAACGAGCTGAATAGCGACATCCACCAGTTTCACCTGTTCCGGGATATCCGGACATACGGTAAATACGAAATGCTCTACAACCAAGCCCTGGAAAAAGGCTCCATGTTCCTGCGCTTTACTGAGGACTCCCCTCCCCGGGTTACCGAAGAAAACGGGAGGCTGATAGTTAAGGTCAAGGACCGGCTGACCGGTGGTGAGGAGATTGAGATTGATTCCGACCTGGTGGTGCTCGTTACCGGCATGGTACCGCGAGAGAACGCAAAATTGATAGATGTCCTTAAGCTTCCGTTGGGGAAGGACGGTTTCTTTAACGAGGTCCATCCAAAGCTGCGTCCGGTGGAGACTATGGTAGATGGGGTATTCATTACCGGTACTTCACAGGGTCCCAAGAACCTGTCAGAGAGCGTGGCCAGTGCTATGGCGGCCGTCTCCAAGACCGGGGCCCTTCTTCTCAAGGGGTATGTGGACCTGGAACCGCTGGTGGCTAAAGTTGACCCCGATTTGTGTACCTGGTGCGGAGAGTGTGCTAAAACTTGTCCTTATAAGGCCGTTGAATCTGTAAGTGTGGAAGGGAAACAAGTAGCCAGAGTGAGCGCTGTATTATGCAAAGGTGAGGGAGCCTGTGTGCCGGTATGTGCCAGACAGGCAATTGATGTTGAGGGATATACTAATAGGCAGATCGAGTCTATGATTGATGCGCTGGTAAAAGAGGTAGTCAATGAAAAGAAAGATGCTCAGGAACTTAGCCGAAGTAATAAGGGATGAAATGTATATGCAAGAGAAAATATCGGACGTGTTAAAGTCCGGGCTAAAAACTATCCCCGCGATAGCCCAGGAGTTGGGGCAACCTTCACCTGAAGTGACGATGTGGCTCATGGCGATGCGAAGGTTTGGTAAAGTGGTGGAACTACCTAAGAGCCGGGCTGAAGATTACTACCAATACAAACTGGTTGAGGATAAATGACGATGAAAGTTGACAGTGAATTTCTTAATCAGATGAAACTTGACGACGATTTTAATGCCGCAGCTTGCATCAATTGCGGCTCCTGCTCGGCTCTCTGCCCTTTGGGCATTGATTTACTACCCCGCCGCCTTTTTCGCTATGTGCTTCTGGGAGCTCGGGACAAGGTGCAGGAGAATATCAACAGCATATATTCCTGCTTACTCTGCAAGATGTGTGAAGAAAACTGTCCGGCTGGCATACATATTGCCGAGAATATCCGTTCTCTACGCGCCTATTTTAACCGAGAAGTCTACGGATTATCAAGGAGTTAATCCATGCCTGTACCTATAGGAGATACTCTAGGAATCCTTGCTGATAACATCCGCATTAGAAAGAGCGTGCTGCCATTGTCCAGTAGAAAGGTCTCAGCCTGGGCTCAAGGTTTGGGAATACCTGCAGGAGGGGAAACCATTCTCTATACCGGCCAGATGTACCAATTGGTTCCTATCATTAACTCGATGAGTCGACGGTTAGCTAAATTCGAGAATTCCTGGATTACCAATTTCTTCGGTACCGGACGGAAAGTAAATAACCTCTTTAATCTCTCTGGACTAATAGCGCACAGTAATTCAGCGGAAAAAAAAGTTTACGATGAGCCGCTGCGGAATATCGCTCGATTACTGAAAGAGGCCGGGGTCGAGTTCGGATATCTGTACGGGAAAGACCTCTATTCAGGAGCCATGATTTACGATGAAGGGTTGGATGAAACTCTGGTATCTCATGCCAATTTGGTCTACCAGACATTAAAGTCAAGCAATGTGAAACGACTGATAACTGTAGACCCCCACACTACCAACATGCTAAAAACTATATACCCCACAATTATTGCCGGATTTGATATCGAGGTGAAAAGCTATCTGGAAGTCCTGGCTGAAAGGAAATTGAAATCTGTAAAGCAGCTGGGTGAGGAAGTTACAATACATGATTCCTGCATCTACGCACGGCACGAGGGTATGATTGAACGACCTCGCTCGCTTCTCAAGCAGGGTGGAGTAAAAGTCCTGGAAGCGGAGCTTTCCGGGAAGCTCACTCAATGCTGCGGTGGTCCCCTGGAGTCTCTCTTCCCGCACAAAGCTACCGAGATTGCCAAGAAGAGAATCGAGCAACTGTCCGATTGTGCTCACCAAATAGTCACCTTGTGTCCTATCTGCCTTGCCAATCTAAAGAGAGTCGCACCCCGGGAAATGGTAATTCGGGATATTTCCGATTATCTAGTTCAAGCTTATTGTCCTGATACAAGTGAGCCCAAGGTACCTGAATAAAAGAATCATCTTCATTAATGCTACAAAGTCCAGGGCATCATTGAGCAGGAGAATCTCGTAGACAAACTCCCCGGTGGGAGTTATTCTCCTTTTTTTTGGGCTTGCACCCCAATACCCACTTCTACTTCATTGATGATTTCAGGTACAAGGTCGTCCCATCCCATGGGCATAATATGAATCCCCTGGCAGAATGGCTTGACCTGCCGGATAACCTTGGCGCTGATTTCCACCGCCTTCTTCTTGCGGTCTTCTTTGGCAGTTTCCTCCATCTCCTGAATTATGCTTTCAGGAACATTGATTCCAGCTACATTAGTATTCATAAACCTGGCCATGGCGGCACTCTTGAGTATCACGATGCCAACGATGACGGGCACTTTGAAATCTTGTATCAGGCCCATAAAGCTCTCGAACTTCTCCGGCTCGTAAACGGCCTGGGTCTGGAAAAATTTGGTTCCGGCTTCAATCTTCTTTTTCATCTTAATAATCTGTGGCTCCACAGGTTCCGCAGCCGGCGTGACCACCGCTCCCAGAAAAAAGCTTGGCATACTTTCCAGTTCATGTCCTGCCATATCGAGGCCCCGGTTCAAAGTGCTGGCCGCCTTAAGCAGTTGCACGGAATCAAGGTCATAAACCGGTTTCGCTTCGGTATGGTCGCCCAGGGCAGGATGATCGCCGGTAAGACACAGTACGTTCTCGATACCTAACGCCCAGGCACCCAGCAGGTCTGATTGGAGCGCCAGCCGGTTGCGATCGCGGCAGGTAAGTTGGTAGACTGGTTCCAGCCCCCGTTCAACCAGTCTGGTGGAAACGGCCAGTGAGCCGATGCGTAAAACCGCACTCTGCAGGTCGGTAACGTTGATGGCAGTTACATGCTCCCGCAGCATCTCGGCATCGTGCAGGCATTTATCCAACTCAACTCCCTTGGGCGGTCCGATTTCCCCCGTGACTACGAATCTCCCGCTTTCCAGCGCCTGTTTCAATTTACTCATATCTTCTTCTGCTCCTCGTTAAAATAAAATATTGCTTTAACCGCGGCTGGCGACTTTACGCTCGCCGCCGAGCGACTTGAAGGTTGCCTCTCCTTCACCGATGGTAAGAGAGCGCGGCCGGCTCCACCGTGAGTTGTTCTTTGGTGTCCGGTAGATGTCCATTTTATCCAATTGCCCCAATTCTCTGAGACGGTCGTAGATAAGCTGCCAGCCGCAATCACGGTTTCTATCCACTTCGCATTTACCGCCCTTGGCGCCTCCGCAGGGACCGTTGAGCAAGCTTTTGGCACAGAGTGTCACCGGGCACAGCCCGCCGGTGTGCTCCACGATGCACTCACCGCAGAGAGAGCAATATTCGGTTATCAAGTTATCGGTGACGGTCTCACCTCCGAAGATCGTGTCACAACCGGGATGGACAGTTCCGCCTTCGGTGGCATCCATGACGGTGTGAATCCCCTGTCCGCAGGCCAGGACGAGGAAGGAATCTGTCTGCTTTGTCTCCGCTTGATGTTCTTCATTCAGCATCTTTTTCACAACGGCCAGTTTACACAGGCTAACGCCGCTGGCAGTGCAGGCCCAACCGGCAATGTTGACACCCTTTTGTTTGAGCCTGTCCGCCATTTGCCCGGTCTCTGGTTCTCCACCGGAGTGACACTTGGCGGCGCAGTTGCCGCAGCCGACGACGAATACCCGCTCATCGGGCTTGAGATACCCCACAATGTCATCAATCGGCTTTTGAATTGTTGCGTGCATTGAAATACCTCCTGATTTTTTTACTCTTATAAAATACGCCGATAAGTGATAAAATATGTTTGCAGTATTAAATGTTAATCAAAATGATATTACCCTACGGGGTAGGGTAATATCAACACTTATTCCTGGGAGGATAAGACTATGGAGAAGGAAGAAAAAAGTGAAGTCTCCAAAGATATGCTGCTGAGGCGGTTAAGGAGAGTTGAAGGGCAGCTCCGTGGCATACATAAAATGATTGCCGAAGACCGCGATTGCGTAAGCATCGTGACGCAATTGGCGGCGGTTCGTTCCGGGGTCGAGGGTGTGGGAGCCCTGGTGCTAAACAACTGTATGAAGCTTTGCTTTTTAAAAGGCCCCGATTCTAAAACCAACATGGGTACTCTATCAAAAGCGGTGGCAATCTGGGGGCGGGTGAGGGGTGAGGATATTAAGTGACTTCACGCCAACCGAAGTAAATATAGGCAGATTTTTATAAATACACTATGCTATGACCAGAAAGTAGTATAATAAAATATCTGTCTGGAAACTTGGCTTTCTTTTCGAAAGCAGCCGATTGGCTTTATGGGGGCATCAAGTTATAATAACGGGTGTGAGTAATTTGAATAAGCTGATAACTGATTATAGCTTTGAGCTGGTCGAGGACCATCACTCTCACGGCAGCGGCCGCTTTGGAGTGCGGGTAATTTTACCGGTAGATATCAGTGCTTCCTTTCCCTATCTTAATACCATACTGGAAGATGCGACATATGATCATGAGAATGGCATCCTGATTGGCTTTTATAGCTGCCGGCGGTATGCCTTCCGCCCCCACGAAATCCAGGCTGGCATTGTTTCCGATGCGTCCGAGGCGCCATCGATTGTCGATGAAGTGGTCGGAATAGTCAATCGGGTCTGGGGGGAACACGAACGCATTACTCCCAGTTTCCGGGAACGCAAGCTACCCGCCGTCTATGATATCTACAAACTGCTCCCTGGAAATAACTGTAAAGAATGCGGATATGCCACCTGCCTGGCTTGCGCTGCCGACATGCGCAACGGAGTAGTATCGCTGGATAGATGCCCGTTACTATCAAAACCCGAGAAAGCACAAACCAGGGAACAAATTCGTGCTCTGTTCTCCTCCGGATAGACCGGTGGCAAGAACCTGCCCGCTATAAAGGGAGCGATTTACGCAATTATGTTTTATCTCCTTTGCGGTGGTGAGATTTGAATAGCTGCAATCTTTCTTGACCGGGCTAAGTGTACAAATAAAGGAGTCTTTCATACGGACACCGCCGCTGTTCATGGTTTCTTGTAGCACCAACGCTAAGTATGACCTCAATTGCCAACACTGCTACAGTGAGTCGGTCGGGCAGGCAGCGCCCGATGAGCTTTCTACTCAAGAAGCGTTTCATCATCGATGGTGGTAAACCTTTTGTGTCTGGAAGACCTGCCGGATGTCGTGAGGTATACCTCCTCAAATGGCATCAGAACTGCCATCGGCAGCAACAGCACCCTTATTGACGATGCTGCGGCAAGGAAAATGGTTGCAGCCGGCGTCATGGCGGTTGCTATCTCGGTTGACGGCACGGATGCTGTGACTCACGACTCGTTCAGAGGGGTTGATGGCGCTTTCGGGTAAAGACCCCGGGTAACTCCAGCTCACATTTGCGGCTTTTGACAAAAAAGAGCATCTGTTATATTATTTAATTGAGAATGAGTCGCAATCACATACATGACAATCCAATAAAAGACCATCCAATGACCAGCCAACGGCGCCTGCTTTTAGAACTGCTGGGTAATACTCAAGGGCATGTTGATGCCAAAGAGCTTTATCAACGGGCCAGTGCTAAGGATGAGTCCATCAGTCCGGCTACGGTATACCGTAGCCTTAGCCTATTCAAGGAATTGGGACTGGTTGACGAGATGAGGTTGGGCAAAATGCGTTGTTGTTACGAGGTTAGGCGGTCACCGGAACACCAGCATTTGGTCTGCCGGGGATGCGGCAAAATCATGGAATTTAAAAGCCCTTACTTCCAGAAGTTGATCAAGGCAGTACAGCGAGAACACAGCTTCACGGTGACCAAAGCTGCGTTATGTCTCGAAGGTTACTGCCCGAAGTGTGAGGAAAAGGAGAAAACACGTCTGATTCCTGCCGAAAGGTAGCGCGATGATAGACATTACCGACCGGGATTTCGATAAAGAAATACTTGAATGTAAACTACCGATATTTGTCTGCTTCACTACCCGGTGTTGTCACTCCTGCCATCCAATATGTCTTTTTGCCGACCGATTACCTAAGGAATATGATGGAAGCGTTAAATTCGGCAGGTTGGATACCGAAAAGAGTGCCGAGATAGCCAAAAGGTATCTCGTTACCGCAGTGCCTACTATACTACTTTTCCAGAAATTTCAAGAAATCAAAAGGCTCTTCGGTTTTAAGGATGAATGGTCGCTGAGGCATCTGTTAAATGATGTGATAGATGAAAATGAAAGCCTTATTCGTGAGCCATAGAGGTATAAAGTGAGTGAAAACAGAGTTAGAGAGATTGAGGAGAAAATAGCTGATCTCAGGGATCGCTGGCCAGCTCATTCTGTACCGCCGTCAATGTGGCAGCAACTGGAAGAGCTAGAGGATGAGTTGGAGAAGGCAAAGAGAGCCGAAATACGGGAACAGACAGAGCAGTATAACTAGAGGAGATTGAGCCGGGAGGAAAGCCATGCCAGGCAAAATGGCATTAGTAGATTATAAGAAGTGTCATCCGGAAGAGTGTGACAGCGGCATTTGTGCGGCAGCCTTGGCGTGTAATCATAAGCTGCTCAAACAAGAGGCATTTTACGAGATACCCATGGCGGACCCGTTCCTCTGCCGGGGTTGCGGCGACTGTGTCCGGGCCTGTCCCTTAAAGGCAATTGAAATAGCAAGAATGTAAACGTGAGCCCCATGATGGTAATAAAGCTTGAGCGAGGAGGGGGATGTCGTCAACAGAGTATCACCCTCCAGAATCGAAACTAAGAACGAGACGGGATAATAGTAGTACTTCTCCCTTCGACGACCCGGCTCCGGAATATGATGCCTGGTTTGATAGAGAGGGAAGCCTTATATTCTTCATCGAGGTGCAGGCGTTTGAATCGCTCCTACAGACCCTGCCGAAATCATGGCTTGAGATAGTTGTTGGCAGTGGCCGCTTTGCCCAAGCGCTGGGGATAGAGACTGGCATCGACCCTTCGATCAAGCTCGTTGAGATGGCAAGACGCAGGGGTGTAAATGCCCTCCTAGGCCGTGGAGAACAGGAGTTGTTTAAAGAAGAATCATTAGGCACGGTCTTTCTAATTCTTACCTTATGTTTCCTCGATTCGCCTCTCGATGTTCTGAAAGAAGCCAACCGTATCCTTATGCCAGGTGGCAAAATAGTGCTGGGGCTGGTCTTGAAGGAAAGCCCCTGGGGCCAGTTTTACCAAGTGAAAAAGGCACAGGGGCACCGCTTCTACAAATATGCCACCTTCTACACTTGTGATGAAGTGATTAGACTCTTTGTCCAAGCGGGTTTCGTGACCGAGAGAATTATGTTGACACTTTTTCAAAAGCCAAGTAAGGTACATCATAATGAGGGCACTGGAGAAGGCTATTTCCCCGATGCTGGATTTACGATTATCGTGGCTCGTAAAAAGGTAATTGATTTTATTGAACTGCCCGCATACAGTGAGCCGGTGCGGGAAGAAGAAAACATTAAAGAAAATTAATTGCCAGTAAACTTATTCTAGAAATTTAACAGCCAGCACTCGCCTCTGTCTTGATAAGCTCAAAATATTTTGGTGAGATGGAGTACATACCTACTTGGTCTCCACGTCCAAAAAATATGTACCTTATTCTATGTAGCTAACAGGGGATATTTCAATAACTCAGGTTACAAAACATCTTTTGCATCAGATATTAACCATTTCATCTTTTTATGACCTGAGACCATAATCCGATGCTTTGTGAAGTATCTCAACTTGTGATCATTTAACGATAAAAGTTGTGATGAATTAATTTATTTATTATATTTAATGCTTAAGGGACGCTATAAACTAAAATTATTAAGTTTAGAGGGAGTATAAAATGTTCGAACTCTTCAATTTAGGGAAAGACGAGCGTGACCGCCGCTACTTGAAAATACGTGTTGCGATGAAGAAACAGGGCATCGGCGCCCTGGTTATCTACGGTTTTGCCGGATTCGATTCCTCCGAAAGTGCCAATATTGTCTACCTGACCAATATCTCAACTTTCGGCTGTCTGGCATTACCTGGCTACCTGATATTCCCGGTTGATGGTGAACCAACCATGATTGGATTCGCCAAAATGCCTGGAGACGCACTCTGGGTAAACGATATTCGCGGGAAAGGGCCGTCCTACGGGAAGGCAATTATCGATCGGTTGAAGGAACTCCACATCGAAAACGGAAAAATTGGGATAATTACCACCAAAGTAGTTGGCGTAGGCTCTACCGGTGAAAGGGGCTTTCCTTACATTACATATAAGTATCTTCAGGATAACCTACTTAGAGCCCGTTTTGTGGATGCAACTGATATTATCAATGAGGCCAGGAGGATAAAGAGCGCGGTTGAAATCCGGTGTCTGGAAATCGGCTGTGTTGCCGCCGATGCCGCCGTCCAAGCGGTCGTCGAAACCGCCCGCCCCGGTGTTCATGACTATGAAGTAATAGCGAAAATGGTGAATGTACTGATGCTGCACGGCTGTGAGCCGGACACGCTTTTCCTTTACGGTTCCGGTAAAGACTATATCGATTCCGGGAATGGACAATATATTAATCCCCGTTTCCTCAGGACACTTGAGGCTGGGGATATGATTCACACCGAATTTAATGCCAAGTATAATAACTACGTCGCCCAGTACAACCAACCTTTTGCGATCGGTGAACCGGATAAAGAATGGCGTAAGGTCTTCAACACGGCTGAAGCAGCCGTCGCCAATGGTCTGAAAATCCTGAAACCCGGAATAACTATCAAAGACATTGCTCAGGCTTTAACCGCCCCGATAAAGGACGCAGGTTTAATAACCATCCGCCCTGCTTGCCACGGGCTCGGTCTTACTTCCGAGGAACCGCTGGGAGTAGTCGGACCGGGTGCTTCCTGCATCCCTTCCGACTCTTTCCTCCTCGAGGAAAACATGGTCATAGAGTTCGAGCCTCATGTTATCACCCCGGACATGAAGAAGGGTCTGACGCTGGGTTATCCGGTTCTGGTGACGGCTGCCGGGTGTCGGCCGCTCAATAAAAACAAACCGGAAATTAAAATAACAGGCTAGACTTTTTAATTAAGCTCATGTAGACATCCCCAGATCTGTTCAATGGTAACAAGAAATATTTTTTTAAATATTTTATAAAGCGAGAATACTCTTCAAACGGTTGCTAAATATTGTAGATAGGTATAATCAAGAAGCCGATGGAAAAACGAAAAGGTGCAAAAGAGTGATTGCTCAGAAATTAATAAGTAACTTGAAATACACCTAACACTCCATATCTCAAACTGGTGAGAATCTCTTACCCGTGCGCTTCCACTAAATATAATACGATAATGACGACTAATATTAAAATCAATATTGAGAATGAAATTGTTTTTAGTACATTGTTTTGGTTAGATGTTTTATTTTGAGATGAGACTTGGTTTTTGCTATCGAGTTCTCCTTCCGTAAATATATGTTTGCAATAACGACATTTATACAGACGAAGTTCCGTGTCAAAATATAATTGATTACTACATCCGATTGTTGGACATTTCTTTTCACTTAGAATCCAATTTTTATTAATTTGTTCATTTTGTTTATCTGGAGTACGAAGAACGACATTTATCTGAGTTTCAATACCATCAACTCTTATCTTTATAATGGTGGAATATTGTTTGTTCCATTCTTGAGGATTAGCTTCAAGTTCAATTTCTAATGGTAGTTTTTCTGTATTATTCAGACTTCTCTCTTGTGTAATTTTAACCCATGATGGCGGTTCGTTGATCAAGACTTTCATGTACGGTCCTCCCTTGTTGCTGATGACAAAGCGCGCTCTCTTGATTTGATTTGGTTCGAGTATTCCTAAATCCAAAAATGAAGGCTCGACCATAGGTTTTGGCTGTTCGTTATTATAGCCGGAGTATGGGTGAACGTTTCCTTTGCGCTTGCACCATTCATTATGGAAATTATGTCGTTTAAGAGGATCTTTAAGGGTATCGTAAGCCAGATTTACTTTTTTTAAATCATCCTCCGCTTTTTTACGATATTGTTCAGCCATTCCAGCAGTGTGGTCTGGATGAAGTATATTTGCCTTATATCGATAACAATCCTTGATCTCTTTCTCTGACGCATCGGGATTTACGCCGAGTATTTCATAGTAATCTTCCCATTCGTTTTTAAAAACCATTCCTATTACTCGCTAACAAATCTCAAATCCAAACATACTATATTTGATTATATTCTACATATAAATAAGTGTTTGTCAAATTTAAATAAGTTGTATTTTAAGCAAGATGCCTCGCCATTTATTGCTAGAAAATCATCATACGTTTAATTTAAATGGTATTCATTATTAAACTTCGCTTAACTTGAAACTCAAACGGTATTAAGTAATCGTACGCATGGCTGGACAAATATCCCGATAACTCATCGAATTAATATTTTCGGATTTTATTTGTAAATCCATCTAAGATAACAATTAAAAAACGGTTTTTCCCTAAAAACCTGCGGACTCGTATTTTTATTGGGAATAATTTCTACTATCTTGCAAGCGTCGTAGCCTTCGGGCATTTCGAAAAACTCCCATGAGTAACTGGTACCAAATTGAAATTGTTTTCCGTCATTCATTATTACTGTAAAAGAAGTCCATCCCATCCTTGTTTCTCCGCCCATTTTCTTAAGGTAACTGTATGGAATTGCATACGGACTTTTTTCTACACGGGAAACATCAACACTCCACAACGTACTTTTCGCTGCAATAAAACGTCCAATGATTTCAGGATAAGATTCCATATAGCTCGTGTTTTTGTCTATTTTAACTTCTTCAAACCTTTGGATAGCCAATTCAACAATACCCCGAAAACTTTTGAACTTAACACATGGTAAGTAAGTATTATCTTTTAGGTAGACTGATGCTCGATAAGCCGTATAGGTTTTATTACCAATAATATCGGGGATTGGCTCAGTTTCTTTCTCTAAGAACCTGAAAATATCTTCTTCGTCCATTCCCCTATTCATCTATGTTTGGTACCCTTTTTCATGTTATTTATGAATAAGAATTTCTATTATAACCTGTTCTTCTCAATTTCACAACCTAATGTACGCTTGGAAGGGCAAACATGTCTCACCATCACTTAATCGAAAAGCTAAAAGGAATCAAATAATCGTACGCATGGCTGGACAATGATCCCCATGTTCACAATACAATAAACTTAGCTCGATGAATGCTCAGCGATGCAAGTCGTCATTTCACCTTACTGCGATCTATTGGTGCTGTTTCGCTTTTACGCATTGGCAGTAATAGTGCGGGAATGATTGCAATTACCGCAAAGCCAATCGACCACCAAAAGGCAACGTTGTATGCACTTGCCACAGTTTGGATAACGGAGACAGAGCGACCGGAAAGTTGATGCTGGACGATTGTTGCAAATATGGCCGGCCCGAATGCTCCCCCGATTGTCATTAAAATCCTCGTTACAATACTGGCATCAGGGACTTGATCTCTGCTTAATCCCATATATGCGGAAGCCATGATCGGAATCGTTAACCCACCAAGTCCAGCTCCCCGTACCAGTAGAGCCGCCGCAAGCAAAACTTGATTGGTGTCTCCTTTTGCGAAGGCAAATGGCAACGTTC
This sequence comes from uncultured Chloroflexia bacterium, assembly GCA_963796365.1. Classification (GTDB taxonomy): domain Bacteria; phylum Chloroflexota; class Dehalococcoidia; order Dehalococcoidales; family RBG-16-60-22; genus RBG-13-51-18. The sequence continues at coordinate 333,307 of CAWCLJ010000004.1, read as the reverse complement.
CAACCACAGTGACCAAAAGTCCCATTATGACGATGATCCGCGACCCTATACGGTCAGTCAGATTGCCGACCCAGCTTCTGACCAATAACATCCCAATACCCTGTGGAATCAACAAAAGGCCGGCACGTAAAACGCTTTCCCCACGCACCAGTTGGTAATACAACGGAAGTAAAAGTAGCGCACCGTTCGTTACAATGCCTGACAGAAAAAGCAAAACATTCGAAGCGGAAAAATTACTCGATTTAAACAGATGCAAGTCAAACAGTGGAGAAATTTTCGTGCGTAAGGCGTAGACAATAAACGCGGCCAGCAGGAGCAAGCCGGTCACCAGCGGAATAATTACCGTACTGCTATTTAAACCACCATGAGTGCTGAGCTGAATAATGCCGTAAATGATTATGGCGAATGCAGGAGACAACAACAAGAAGCCGATAATGTCAAGGGACTGTTTGCTGTTGGAGGCTTCATCAGTCGGTAATCCCCGCCAGGCCAACAATAGACCGATAATGGTAATCGGAATATCGATATAGAAAATCCAACGCCAGCTTAAGCTGTTTAAAACAACCCCGCCCACCACCGGGCCAAGAATTGGCCCTAGCAATGAGACCATGCTGATAATTGACATTACACGTCCCAAATTGCGGCCACCGGCTGCCTGAACAATCAGTGTTTGCAAAGTTGGCACCATTAAACCTGCCCCAAACCCCTGGAGTAGTCTGAAACATATCAGGCTGTCTATATTCCATGACAATGCTGAAAGTACTGAACCTGCTAAAAATACTACTAGTGAAAACATGTACACACGTTTACCGCCAAAACGATGGGTAGCCCATCCCGAAAGTGGTACTGCTAAACCCATTGTCAGCACATATCCCGTGATAACCCACTGAATGACCGAAATTGTGCTTTTCAGATCGACTGATATTGTTTTTATGGCCACATTGACCATTGTCGAATCCAATAACGGTGCGAGAGCACCGATCACCATGATCATGGCTACCTTAACTACTAGCGGCTCGAGTTTTTCTTTTTGCGTTTTCGAGACGGCTGGTTTATCTAATGCCATGTAAAAACTCCCTTCATGTATGTATTTGTAAGATACGGTACGTATCGTTCCTTATAAATCCATGATATAATAGTTTCTAGAGAAATGCAATAGCGGATATTTAGAGAAGAGAATAAATATGGTTAATCAAAATAATCATCGGCCTTGCCAGGTTGACCGGTCCCCTGGTGGTGAGAAACTTCATTCGGGTACACGCCGCCGTGGTCAAGCTCTGGAAGATGCCATACTTCAGGCAACATGGAATGAACTTAACGAGGTTGGCTATGCGCATCTGACAATGGAGCGAGTGGCGGCACGGGCAAAAACAAATAAAGCGGCACTTTATCGCCGCTGGCCAAGTAAGGCCAAGATTGTCATTGCCGCGGTTAGCAAAAATATGCCCGCATTTTCTTCGCTTGTTCCAGATACAGGCGACCTTCGCAATGATGTATTGACCTTAATTCATAGAATTGCGGAGCCTCTGGAAACGATTGGCGCCGAAACCATACATGGTCTTATGGTCGAATATCTAGGTAAAGAATTAATGTCTTCTATTCCACAAATAACGCAAAGAGGAAAAGAAAGCAAATTTGAAACAATTATGGTAGCAATCCTGAAAAACGCTGAAAAGCGAGGAGAGGTTAATCTTGGAAAAATAAGGCCGAGAGTTATTTCTCTACCTGCCGATTTATTACGATACGAAGTGCTTACTACCCATGAGCCTATATCTGAAACAACGATTACTGAAATTGTTGATGACATTTTTATGCCGCTTATACATTCATGCCTATGAAATTAGTAAACTACGCAAGATTAAAGTTCTGCCTTGTAGAAAAGCTAAACGGTATCAAATAATCGTGCGCAAGGCTGGACAAATATCCCGATGTGAACGTAATCATAGCTCTGCTGTTTGTAAATATGTCGATATTTTTTTAATCTTCGCCAAGAACGCTATGTTGACAGCAACATAGCGTTTATGTTACAATAAGCCAGTTTCTCTGGAGCTGCATCACCTAAAGAATCAGCTATTTTGAAAAATACTTACGGAATAGATGTGAAAATTTATACTGCAGAAAATAAAAACGGCAAAGAGCCGGTCAGATTTTGCACTCCGGCCGAAGAAGGCGAAGAAAATATTTTGGAGTCTATATGAATAGCTTTGAAATATATCTAAAAAAGGTTGCTGATTTTCACGGGCATATATGCGTCGGAATAGCTCTCGGTACCAGGATGTCGCTGGCGGCAATGGAAGCTTTAAGTCTTAAACCGGACGAAAAACATAAGAATCTCGTCGTTTATACCGAGATAGACCGCTGCATGACCGATGCCGTGCAGGTTGTCACCGGATGTTCTTTGGGGCATAGGACATTGAAATATATCGACTACGGTAAATTTGCGGCGTCATTTATTAATCTGGACACTGGTGTTGCCTTACGAGTTACGGTCGAAAAACATTATGGGAATGATATACCTATAAAAGACACATTAAAATTACTAGCTCAAATTCCAGATAAGGAATTAGTAACTTTAAAAAAAGTTAACATTAAAATCCCAGAAACTGATTTACCAGGGCCACCTAAAAAGAAGGCGTTTTGCGAGATATGTGGCGAAAGAATCATGGATGGGCGTGCAATATTTACTGATAAAAAAACTCTTTGCCGCGCTTGTGCCTATGGAGGTTATTATCAAGAATACGGCAAATAGGATCACCGTGTAAATCAGTGTATCTTTTTTGTTCGATTAAGATTTTTTCTTCAGGTGATTTTCTTATTATGTATCTTGGATACTATTTAATATTTCCTTTATCAATCTTGGCTTCAAAAGGCCAACCCTTAACTGGCATGTTCCATTTGACCAGAAAATCCTTGAAGTCTTTTACGTCAATGCGATTATGCCCGCTAGGGAGTCTAAAAACCTTTAGCTTGTTATCTTTTATCCATTGAATCACGGTACTTTTACTAACCTGGCAATATGTCGCGATATCCTTTGTGGTTAACCTGATATTATCTAGGTGTCTTTTAACTGGCATTATTATCTCCTTACTAAACTATATTTCCATAATTCTTTTGCAATTATTGCTTTGCTTACATTATACCCTTAACATCATTCCTGTTGCTATCCGTTTGATACCTTTAAATAGCCTGTCAGTAACGGTTTAGTTAACATTACAGTAATTCCGGGACTTTTACATTAATAAGAAAGTTTACCTACCCCTGGCTATCGCTTGATCGTAAAGTCGTCTTCGAAGGGTGGAAAATGCAGAACACTGCCGATAATACCAGACGATGGATTATAATCATTGGGCTTTTCTCAGGATCGCTGCTGAGGGAAACTTATACTGGTTTTCAATAGAATGGTATAATCATCGAAAACACTGCTCAAGAAAAATTATATTCAAATATATGGAGGATATATGGATAAAGTTGAAATCACCCCGCAATGTCTCATCCCGGTGCGGCCAATCTTGATTGTGGGTGCGAATGTGAAAGGTAAAGCTGACTTTGTAAATATCGGAGCGGGAGGGATGATCAGCATGGACCCGCCCACTGTCGCCATCCCTTTCCGCCACATGCGCTATTCATTGGAGGGCACCCTGGAAAATCGCACCTTCTCCGTGAACATTCCCTCAATCAACCAGGTCAAAGAAGCGGATTATTGCGGAATCGTGAGTGGTAAGAATCGCGGATAAAGTCAAAGACTGCAAATTCAACGTATTCTACGGTAAGCTTAAGACTGCTCCTATGATAGAGCAGTTCCCCGTGAATTTCGAATGTACCCTTTTACATATTCTTGGCACTGAGAGTCACATGACGGTCATCGGGCGCGTCGTTGGTACATATATTTCTCCGGAATACGTTAAAGACAGTAAACTTGATGCAGGAAAATTTAATCCACTGCTTTGGTATCCCGATTTGGGACAATATGTTGCCTCCGGTCCGGTTCTTGGTAAGCCGGCTGGTATTGGCAACGAATTAAAGAAATGAAGAGACAGGGGAATCAGCGAAACTGATACTTAATTATTAGGATAAAGCAATATTTAATAATAAGTTATAAAAGGAGATGCGGGTGGACAAAATAGCATTGGTAACGGGGTCAACCAATAACGTTGGCAAAGGAATAGCGGAAATATTATCTAAAGACGGATATCTTGTAGTTGTGACTTCCCGTCATGGAGATGAAGCCAAAAGAGTGGCTGGTGGTCTTCCTCGAAAGGGGGCTTATTATCAGGTTGATTTCTCCGATGTACAGCAAATAGAAAGTCTATTCTCTTTTATTAAAAAACAATATGGCAGGCTCGATGTGCTCGTGAATAATGTTGCTTACACTAAAAATGAATCGATTTTGAACTGCGATATCGAGACCTGGGAGCGTACTATCAATACTAATTTGCGGAGCTTTTATCTATGTACAAAACACGCGGCAGAAATTATGAAGGAAAGCGGTGGAGGGAATATCGTTAATATCACTGTACATAGCGGCCGCGGTAATCGTGACAAGTTTGCCTACACCGTGAGCAAAGGAGGAGTCAACGCGTTAACGATGTGTGCCGCGGTGGATTTAGCCCCTTTTAATATTCGGGTTAATGCCGTAGCTATCGGCATGACCGGTACCCCTGTTGGAAGTAAAGACAATCCGGACCGGCAAAGACCATACGAAAATCCGGGGATTTTAGCCGGCCATATCGGGCGACCTTTGGATGTCGCTAATTTTGTATCTTTCCTGGTATCAGATAAGGCAGAATATATCTTTGGGGCTATTTTACCCGTAGATGGCGGTTTAACTGTTGGAAGATAATCATTTTTTATTATAGTTAAACTATTGGAATAGTTTACCCTTGTCCCTAAATGTAACTTATTCTATCGTCAAACATTCCATTATTATTATTTGGGGTTGACATACCACTTTACACTTCTTATAATTCGGCTATTATGAAGTGGTTTGGGACTGTCCTGGTCACGCTTGGACTGGGTATATCCATTTGTTTCTCCCGGCATACCGCCATTTTATTAAATTCTTACGATAATACCCCCCAAAATTCTATTCCTTCGGATACCATTATCAGTGTATTTGTTAAAGTTCTCGGAATAATCTTGATTGTTTTTGGGATTACAATATTAAGACTTAAAAAACGACAAATCTATATTTAAAACCTTGAAAAGATACTTAACCAAGATTTATTGTTTAAAGTTAAACAGTTTGCAGCGTGATTATTGTGGCTGTTAACTTATCGATAAGTATTAGTAAGGAATATTGATATGTTAAGTTGTTATCGCGTACTCGACCTTAGTAATGAAAAGGGATTTTTTTGTGGAAGACTGCTTGGAGATTTAGGAGCAGACGTAATAAAGATTGAAAAACCGGGAGGAGATAAATCAAGGCGTTTGGGACCTTTCTTTAAAGATATTCCGCACCCGGAAAAGAGCCTTTATTGGTGCGCATTCAACGCCAATAAAAGAGGCATCACACTGGATATAGAAACCGCAGACGGAAAAGAAATTTTTAAGCGGTTAGTTAAAAATGCCGACGTTGTTATAGAGTCCTTTGAACCGGGTTACATGGAACAAATCGGTTTGGGATATAAAGTATTAAGCCGGATTAATCCCGGGCTCGTATTTACCTCTGTCAGCGCTTTCGGCCAGGAAGGGCCTTACAAGGATTATAAAGCCTCTGACCTCGTAGTACGCGCTTTGGGCGGTATGATATATACTGTAGGCGATATGGACAGGCCTCCCTTAACCACCAGCTACTTCCATTCCTATTTAGTCGGGGCGGCACAGGCGGCTATCGGCACGATGGTAGCGTTATATTACCAGGCATTTTCCGGCAAAGGGCAGATGGTAGATGCTCCTACCCAGCAGGGCTTGGCATTTGTCGGCAACGCAGAGCAGCAACTACCTTGGATATTGAATAAAATTATTCCCCAAAGGCAAGGGCGGGACCGCTTTGGGACACAGATGAAAGATGGAAATCTATATTATCAGCCGATATTGTGGCAATGCAAAGATGGCAATATTTCTTTTTCACTGGCCACCGCGGCGATGGCAGCCAGCCATAAAGCTATTTTGGAAGGCATGCAACAGGACGGTATAGACACTTCTGCACTGGACCGCTGGGACTGGACGAAGCCGCATGACGGTGAATGGACAAAAGAAGACCTGGATGCCATCATGGCTGCTCTTGGAAAATATTTTTCTCTACACACCAAGTCTGAGTTCCTGCAATTAATACGTGATAGCGGTGTGCATATTGGAGTCTGCCTGAACGTTGAAGAAGCTTTGAAATTCCCTCAATTTGTTGAAAGGGGTTATTGGGTCGATATAGACCATCCTGAACTCGGGACGCGCCTGACCTATCCGGGGGCTTTCGTCAAGCTCAGTGATGCCGAATGCGGTATAAGGTTCCGGGCGCCGTTGATTGGCGAGCACAACGAGGAAATATATCTTACTGAGCTCGGTGTATCAAAAGAAGAGTTGCTGACTCTGAAACAAAGTAATGTAATTTAAGGGAGAATCATGGTGAATAAACCGTTTGAAGGATTGAAAGTAATAGATATGACCTGGTCAGGCGCCGGGGTCTTTATCTTAAATTTCCTTTCGCACTTCGGAGCCACCGTAGTGAGAGTAGAAAGCGCCCGGCAGCCCGACCCTATCCGCCGGGTCTATACTTATACAGACCTCACCAATGATTCTCCGAATGCCATAAACCGCGGCGCTTTATTTTCTTTCAGCCATTCTGCAAAAAAATATAGCATGACGCTGGATTTAAAGAACCCTAAAGGCCTGGAGGTCTTCAAGCGGCTGGTTGCCTGGGCAGATGTACTGGGAGAATGTTTCCCTACCGGGGTTATGGAACGTTTCGGCCTTGACTACGAGGTTATTAAAGGGATAAAACCGGATATTATTATGGTAAGAAGCTGCGGTTACGGCCATACCGGCCCGATGGCCAAACAAGCCGGTTTCGGTATGACGCTGGCGGCCTACGCTATGATGTATTCCATCGCCGGGTGGTCGGACCGCGGTCCGGTGCCGGTGTCCAGTTATTATTCTGACCAGCTTTCTCCCCTCCCCTGCATATTGGCGATGGTAGCCGCTCTTGATTACCGGCGGCGGACTGGTAAAGGTCAGTGTATCGACCAGTCACAAATAGAATCAAGTATCAATTATTTAGCGCCGCTGGTTCTTGACTATTCCGCTAATAAACGTTCTTTATCTTTAACCGGGAATAAATGCACCTATGCCGCTCCGCATGGGGTTTATAAATGCAAGGGAAATGAAAGGTGGGTAGCAATCGAAGTATTCACCGATGAAGAATGGCGGAGTTTCTGCAAAGTTATCGGTGACCCGGAATGGACGCGGGATTCTCGTTTTAGCACCATAACCGGTAGAGTTGAAAATAGTGATGAACTGGATAAACTTGTGGAAGGTTGGACCATCAAACACACTCCCGAAAAGATAATGACCTTAATGCAAAATGCCGGTGTCGGCGCAGGAGTTGTTTCAGACGCCAGAGATATTTATGAAGACCCCCAGTTAAAATACTATAATTATTTCCGCGAAGTAGAACATCCTCTCATCGGTAAAGTCAATTACGCTCATCCGCCGGCTTTTAAGCTTTCTGATGTAGAATCTGAAGTAGGACGGTCCACCATCCTTGGCGAACATAATGAATATGTGTGCAAAGAGATTCTCGGCTATTCCGATGATGCCTATAAAAACCTGACAAGGGACAAAGTGTTCGAATAGAATTCCCCTGCTGCTTTTAATTCAAAAACCTTGGATAAGAGGAGAAAAATATGCTGGATTTTACGTTTACTGAAGAACAGAACATGTTGATAAATATGATAAAAGAGTTCGGGGTCAGGGAAAAACTGTCGGAAGCATATAAAGACCACGTTAAAGCGGAAAGAATACCCCCGGAATTCATCAAAAAAGTCGCCGACCTTGGATTGATGGCGATGAATATCCCGGAAGAATACGGGGGCCTTCCCAGAGATGCCGTTACCAATGGGATAGTCGTGGAAGAACTGGCTAGGTTCGCGGATGATGCATCGTGGCTGGTATTTAATAATTATGGTTTAGCGGCCATCATCGGACTGGGATGTGAAGAGGTTAAGAGGGAATGGCTGCCGGCGATGGCGTCGGGTGAAAAAATCGTTACCATGGGGGCCACGGAAGCAGAAGCCGGGTCTGACCTGGGAAACCTTAAGACAACCTTCCGAAAGGACGGCGATTATTACATATTAAATGGCGAAAAAAACCGGGTTACTTTTGCTCCATTTGGCCACGCCGTCATGGTACTGGCTAAATCGGATATTGCTTCAAGACGTATTACGGCTTTCCTCGTTCCCTTTGATTTGCCCGGCATCAGCATTGCTAAGATAAAAGACATAGGGTGTGAACCTACCGGCGGCGGTATCGTATCGCTGGAAGATGTGAGGCTCCCTAAAAAGTATTTGCTGGGCGATGAGGAAGGGAAAGGTTTTCAGGCTACCATGCGGGCATTTGATTGCCTGCGCGCCTTCGGTTCTTTGCAATCAATCGCCAAGGCGGAGGTAACACTGCAGGAGACCATCGATTACGTGAAGCAGCGTGTTCAATTCGGAAAACCTATCTCTAAATTCCAGGGTACGTCTTTTAGAATCGCGGAGGCGGCAACGCAAATAGAGCTCGGCCGGAACCTTTGCTACAAGGTCTTATGGATGAGAGACCACGGGATACCCCACCGTAAAGAATCCGCCATGATAAAATGGTGGGTCCCGCGTACCTGTTTCAGCATCATTCATGAATGTTTGCTGATACACGGCCATTACGGGTATAGCAAAGATTTGCCGATTGAACAGAGATTACGTGATTCAATCTTAACTGAAATAGGAGATGGAACCGCGGAAATTATGAAATTGATAATCTGCCGTGACATTATCGGTAGAGAATATATCGATTAAGTTTTAAATAAGCATCGTATCGGGCGGATAAAATCCGCGCATAAAACTCATAATTTGACTTCGAGGGAAATGTTGGTACCTTTACCAATCTCCGACTTAAAAAAGAGGTTGCCGCCGATAAATTGTGCCCTTTGATGCATTCCAATAATTTCCAAAGCTCCTTTCGCCGTAAAATCCTCGAGTGATACTGGTACATTGAAGCCTTTTCCGTTATCACTCACCACGGCTTTAAAGGTATTATCTATGAATTGAATGTCTACAGCCACAAGGCTGGCGTTTGATTGTTTTACAACGTTATTCAAAGCCTCTAGAATAATCCGGAATATATGAATGCGTACTTTATCGGACACCGGTTGAATATCTCCGGTTATTGCCAGTCGAGGAATAAAAATACGTCTCAATACCACTCAAAGATTAACTATGTTTTGACATCTTGGCTAAATGACCCAAAAAACATTGATGAGTTTCGTGTTTATGTCAATACACTCACGTTTAATGAGAAGCTTTTCAATAATGATTACGCTGATAACGATTACCCGAACAAATAAGATATATCCGGTTCCATCATTCGCGTCATACCCACGCCAGCCTTATGCTTAAACAAGGTATACATCCCAAGATAGTCCAGGAAAGATTGCGGCATTCCAGCATATCGATTACTCTCGATACCTATAGTCATGTGGCTCCGGTGACTCCATGAAGCCGTGGCGAAGAAGTTTGACGAGTTAATAGGAATAAAGCATAATGGTGTTATCCATGAAAAGAACCAGTAACATGAATAATTTGTCCAGTAGCAAGTCGTTTTATGTCTAGTACCAAAACCTCAATTTAGCTTCAGGCGCCTGTAGCTCAGCGGACCAGAGCATCGGTCTTCGGAACCGGGGGTCGTGGGTTCGAATCCCTCCAGGCGCGCCAGATTTTGAATTTAAAAAGGCTTCTATCTTTAGGTTGATAAGTAATTAATTTAAAGAAATGGCACTAATTTGGCACTAAACGGATAAAAATGAACACAATAACTGAAATTACTCGCAGGTCAATAATTGACTATTTATCAATGTCTCCCCATTGGTCTGGTAGACTTGAAGAGACTGAATTTTTATCGAGGCTTTATGACTTAAATAAAATTGAGTCACATGACGGTAGGTTCAAAAATGTTGCTGGGGATATATGGCAACATCGTATAAACAACCCCCAAGATTGGGATAATAATTGGGTTTTTACTGATGATAGATTTAATATTCTTTGGGCGGCAGATGATGAATTTCTCAGGTTTTTATGTGAGACAGTTCATCCTGTTGTGAGGGAAGATGAAGAACAAGTGCTAATAATGGTAGCTAACTTCAACAAGTATTTAAGATTAGATGACTGGGAATTATACGAAAAAACAAAGATATCAGGTAGGTCTGTTTATGGAGCTAGAAAAAAGGTGGAGCTGTAATATTTGAGGAACCTACAGGTTGGGAAAAAGTAGACAGACAAATTGAAGAGGCAAAGTCGAGACTAAAATCAGCAGATAACGAAGAGCAATTTCAAGCCGTTGGTTTAATACTACGCGAAGCACTAATATCATTAGCACAGGTGGCATACAATCCAAAACGTCACCCAATTATTGATGGAGTAAAACCAAGCGAAACTGACGCAGCAAGAATGTTAGAAGCATTATTTGAAGCTGAACTAAAAGGGGGAGCAAATAAAGAAGCAAGAGATCATGCCAAAGCAGCTTTGAAATTAGCCAACGCGCTAGTACACAAAAGAACGGCAAACTTTAAAGTGTAGTAGCCAGGACATCATCTGACAGTTGAGACCTCTCTGACAGTACTATCTGTCGGTTGTAACCTATCAAGCATCTCATCGTCCGCTAGCTTCTTGCTATCACGAAAAGTCTGCCATGGTGTCTTGCCGAAGCAATACTTCCCCGAGTGTGTCCGCTCCGTATTATACTCTTCTATCCATTTGTCAGCATCTTCCTGTATTTCATCCAAACTGCGGTATATCTTCTTCCTAAAAGCGACAGCGTAAAACTCATCCTGTTAAGAGAGAATTAATAGGAATTTCTCACGATACGCTTTCTCTCGGTAGCTAAGTAGCCTGAGCATGCTCAGCATCCCTGCTCGGTAGATACACTTATCGCTAATGGCGCAAAGCCGAGCAAACCTACATTATATGGTGTTAAGGATCGGGGTCCAGATGCTAGTTGAGAGTCTGAATTTGCCTCATTGGGGAGTGCTCTGAGACTCTGAACAAAGCTAATATTTCAGATTCTGACCAAACTCTAAATTTTAATGAGAGATGAAAAAGTTAGGAGATAGTAAAGGTTAACGAAACGATGTTTTGTTTATTGATGTAAAATCCGAAACTTTGGGCTGGGAGTCCGGGTTAGGGTCGAACGAGACCTGAAACAGGGATGCTGTGTATAAAATTTTAATATTCAATCTTCTGTAAAGGCTGCGGATAGACTGAACCTTCCCGGCTCGCCGAAAGAATTACCGGAGCGCGGGGTTGTTGATTAAAATCAAAAGCATCGAGCATATTCAGCGCATTGGTATCTCGTGCGGTCATGGGATGGACATCGAAACGTTCTTCTACTATCTTTAGCCATGATTCGAAGGAATAAGTGTTGTGGTCAATATAGTTCTCCCTGGCGTAAGGGCTGATAACCAGCCCCGGCACACGGATACCCAGGCCGTACTGGTCAACCTGGGGCGGGGGAACATGGTCGTAGAAGCCTCCCCAGTCATCCCAACTAATGAAAATGGCCGTGGAATTCCAATCGGGGCCTTGCATTACAGCGTTGACCAGTCCGGTGACATAAGCCATGCCTGTCATAATCGATTCTGGAGGATGCTCACTGACCGCGCCGGAGGGAATAACCCAGCTTACCTGAGGCAAATTCCCGCTAGCCGCATCTTTATAAAACTGGCTCGTACCCTGGAGACGGCTACGCTGGGCAGGGTCATTTTGCACTTTGGGAAAAGCGGGAAGAGGATTCCAAAGAGTATACTTATCCGGCTCCTGCTTTTCCTGAGACTCGGAACCGACTACATGGGCGTCCTCGGTATCAGGTTCTGTTCCTGCCGTAACGTAATACTTCCAATCAATCTTACCGCTGGTTAGTAACTCGGTTATTTCGGGGAAATTATAGGTTGAAGGATAGGGTTGTGCCGCCCCATTAACATAGCCTCCACTCTGGGCGGCCAGCATATAGAGATGAGCTGGCAGACTGTAAGATGCTACCGATTCGAACATCCGGTCTTGCAGGACATAAAGTTCGGCGTAGTCCCAGTAATTAGGAATTTCATGATAGTCATGATAACCCATCACATCCTTGGGATTTACACCGCTGGCTGAGTTAGGGTTAAATAAGTTTCCATTTGGATTCTTTGCTTTATAAGACTGGGCCAGGAATCCATCCATTTTACCGTTATCGATATCCGCCTGCGCATTATCCCAATCGTGAGGCCCGCCCCGGTTGCTGTCGTTAGTATCGTGGTAAGGGGTAACAGTGGTACCATCATACGAGTCGACAAAAGAAACGCCGGAAGGTATTCCATCAGCCCCGGGATAAGTACCGAAGTAACTATCAAAGCTGCGGTTTTCCTGCATGATGAAAACGAAGTGCTTCAGCTTTTCCAGGCCGGTAGCCACCGTCGTGGCAGGTGAAAAGGGAGTCACCTTGGGTGTGCAGGCAATCACCTCCAGGCTGATTACCGTGATTATCAAGAGCGCAAAAACTCGGCTTATTATGTGCTTGAGCACCAGAATGTTCCTCTTAGATTATTAGAGTCTTTTCTTTTTTTACAATGAGCAGGTACTTTTGTAATAATTCTGCGGCAGACCAACACATTCATTGCCTTTTCACACTGGAAGTCAGATTCATTGCCCGGTTAAAACCTAGCCTTTCGTTTCTCCGTTAAGAGTGTCTATCGGAATGGCCCGATATTGGTCGCCCTTTCCCGGTGAACTGATGGTGGTAGTTGCTACAGGATTACCGTTTGCGTCGGCTTCCACCACGGTGAAAATCGATGGTTTTCGTTCACAGGATCCACTCCAAAGTCCACTACGGTATCACCATTGTTCAGCCTGACCACGCTACCGACGGCAGAAGAAAATATGTCCGGTACATTACGGTATTCCCACACTTTGGTGGCCTGCATGGTGTTAAAATCCAGTTTTAACTCTTCCGCCCGGGAGTATTCCCCGCCCTGGTCGGCAGGTCGTGTATTACCGTTGTCAAAAAGCAGGATATCTCCGTTAGGCAACACTTTCACGTAATGCTGATGGTAGAATTGGTCCGATGGGTTCGGGAACGTGAAGTCGCTTCCCACTCCGCCAAGTTTCCAGTCAATTCCGCTGAAGTCCGGTTTGATGGCGATGACCTGGTTTAAATGCCGGTTGGACATTAAGATATCGCCGTTGGGAAGGACATCCAGGGAGTTGCTGTGAGTCCAGTCTTCGGTCTCGCCCGCGTATTGATTATTATTGCCTTGCCAAAAAAAACCCGTCGTGAGGCTTGAGTCGGCAGTACGGTCCGTGACCGGGTCCAGAATGTCAAACAGGCTGACGAGTCGGGTAACCGTTCCTTTATTCATATCCCACTGTTCTATCGTGCCCCCGGTCTGCATAGTTTCATTCCCACTGATGTCTATGGTGCGGATATCAGCGCCGATAGTCCAGACTTTATTATCGGGTCTCACCAGCATTTCATGATTCCACCGTCCATGGGGTGCACATAGCGACCCATCCGGTAGAATATCATTAACCGAATGTATCGTGCTGCCGTCCGGAGCTATCTCCTTCATGGTATAACCCACATTCTGGCTGAGCTCATTAAAAACTATGTCATGGTTGTCTTCCGGGGTTGCCGTGAAAACCTGATTGTCATTTTGAAAGTACCATACTATTTGGCCTTCACGGTCAATGGCGACTATGCCGTTAAAATTAGTGCAGTCATAATCCAGTAAAAGGAGGTCGTAAGTAGGGGTTCCCTTGACGAGCTGGATCTTGGCGTTTTGCAGTCCCGGAGGTAGCGCCCCGGTATTGAAGGTCCCCTGATATTGCAGTACCGGAACATCTGAAGAAGATGATAAAAACACCTGGTACTGATATTGGGTTGATGGTCTTAACCGCATTACTGCCACTGAGAACGCCTTGTTTTTGGTAAGTACCGGCGCGGTGACCAACGGATCGATCCCCAGGCTCCAGTATTTCACGGTTACCTCCCCGGGAGATTTTACCGATCCCTGAATATTGAAAATCAGGTTGTTATTCTTATCTATAGTGGCGGTGGCGTTTGGCGGAGAGGGGTTTGCGCAACTCGGGATAGGCATCAGAACGATTACTATGGCTGCTATAAACAAGATAGATTGGATTTTATTGCCTAAAAAAATTCGCTTCATTTTCTCCTCATTTCAAATTAGGAAACAGCCCCATTTTATAAAAATAATCCTGCGGTTTTAAAATAGTTATAAAATCCATAAGAATATAATTGTAAATTTATGGCATTTCTATAAAATATTAGCACAATCGAACCACGACCTCCCCAAAATTATATCGGTTCCTGTGGTAAACTGGCAAATAAGAAAAAGGGGATAAGTTATGGTTCGAAAAGGGGAATTGGATGGCTTCTACCAAGTAAAAAAATGGTCACTGTTTAGGCTATCCACAAATTTTGGGGAATCAAGGGGATTGCCAAGGACGAATTTAGGGTTCACTTTATCCTTAAAAATTCTACATTTATTCGCGTTATTTTTTAAACAAATGGACGGCTGAAGGTTTAAAAGTGACATAGACAGATTGCCCCGAGGATAATCCGTTTTCTTTAAAGAAATGACGGGAAACAAGACATGTGATTTTAAGTGGAAGGTCTATTGAAACATAAAGTGTTGCACTCCCATCTACTATGCTGGAGATAATACCCTTAAAACAATTAGGAATCCCCGGGTTAACACGTTCTAATGAAATAAAAATATCTTCGGGGCGTATAGCGGCGTAGCATTCTCCTTCGGCGTGTGAGGTTAATACGATAAAACCAATACCGTTAGTAGTAAAAATAGCCTCATCATTAACATAGCGTAACTTTCCTTCGTAGATGTTGCGCGTCATGGCGAACCGGGCAACAAAGACAGAGTTCGGTTCTCGGAAGATTTGTTCCGGAGTAGCTATCTGTTTAACCTGTCCTTCCCCCAGAACGGCCATCCGGTTCCCCAGAGAAATGGCCTCTTCAAAATCGTGGGTAACATGAATGGTGGTGGTATTTAAACGCTGATGAATCCGGCGGAGTTCTTCGCGGGCATTTTCTCTAGACTCAGGGTCAAGGGCGCTTAACGGCTCATCCAGAAGGAGCAAATCAGGTTTCACGATCAAGGAGCGGGCCAGCGCAACTTTTTGCCGTTCACCGCCGCTTAAAGTTGACGGCTTGCGGTACAGGAGATGAGCGACGCCAATCGTTGCCGCGATCTCTTCAAGTGCTTGCTTGATATCATGTCTATCCGCCTTACGGACCTTAAGGCCAAAGATGATATTTTCCGCCACGGAAAGGTGCGGGAATAGCGCGCAATCCTGATAAACAATGGCTATCCCGCGTTTTTCAGGCTCTAAATCAGTAATGTTTTTATTATCCATCCGGATTTCACCACTGCGTAACCGGTGTAAGCCGGCGATTGTTTCCAGCAGAACGGTCTTTCCGGCTCCGGTCGGCCCGACAATCATAAAATAATCACCGGAAGCAACCTCAAGGTCGATATCCTGAAGTGCGAAGTCACGGAATTCAACACGTAGCTTTTGGAGATTAAGCATGGTCTTTCTTTCCGCGTACGAGACTCCGAACGCCTATAAAGATAATAGCGCAAATTACCACCAGTAATACGGCAACCGGTATCGCCGAAGACAGGCCGTAAGTCTCCAGACGTTCATAAATAAGGATGGAAGCTACTGTAGGATAGTAAGTGAGGATAATGACAGCCCCGAATTCGCTGATACCGCGCGCCCACATCATCAAGGTTCCGGAAAGTATACTTCTCCAGGAAAGCGGCAGAGTTATCCTGAAAAAGGTTTGCCACGGTGACGCTCCAAGGGTACGTGCCGCATTTTCTAGTTTTACATCAACTTTTTTAAAACCTTCCTTGGCCGAATCGATAAGAAAGGAAACGCTGACGAAAAGCATGGCGATTACGATGCCGGCGAGGGAATCGACAAATCCTACGCCGATAGAATGGAACCATCTGCCCAGGAAGTAATTACGCCCGAAAACAAAAAGAAGGGCGATGCCGGCGGCAGAATGAGGGACTACGATAGGCAAATTAATAAGCCCTTCGACGGCACTTTTGAGAGGGAAATCAAACCGGGCCAGCAGGTAAGCCAGGGGCACACCCAAAATCATGCCTATGGCGGTCGCAATAAGGGCCGCATAGAGCGTAAGCAGGATTGATTTAATTGTTTCGGCATCAAAAAGAGAATTCCACAGGCTGGTTTTGTCAGACAGAAAGACCATTTTAAACAAAGGAATGAAGATAAAAAGCAGTATCAGGAGTCCGAGAATAACAAATGTCACTGACAGACGGCGTTGTCCGAGATAACTGCCGACCCGTTGAATCATCCGCCTCGTAGCTGCCAACGTTTCTCCTATTTGAATAGGGGCTTTAGTGCTTCCGGTAAGGCGTTGACGTTATCGCAATAGGGGGGTACTAAACATGGTTGGTGGTCTTCCGACAATATGCGCTGCCCGTCGGGACCAAGCAGGAATTGAATGAATTTGATGGCGGCCGCCTTGTGTTGGGAATTATTGGCGATGCTTAAGCCGTATTCTATCGGTAGACCTTGAAAAACCGGGTTTACGGTCTTAAACCGTTGATAATCTATGTTAACCACCACTTTTTGATAATTTGCCGTAAAGTTGCTATCGCCAAGATTAATTTCCGGCGGCAATTCCAGGTAATTCAGGTTATCCTGGATAACGACGCTTTTATAATCAAAAGTATAATCGATATCATTAGACTCGAGCAAAGACAGAAGTTCCATATGGGCGCCGCGTAAAACCATGTGGTCTTCCGTTGGCTCAAGCAACTCCGGTACATTGATAGTGGATATGCCGTTTGCTTCATCGGACGTTATCGGTATCGTGAAATACTTGCCTAAAGTATCGCTCATGATATTGTCAACGCCGTAATAGGATTCGGCAAGTTTCGTTGTCATCAAAGAACGGTAACCGACAGAATCCATACGGGGGTCGGCTAATCCCACTCTAACATCGGGACGGGATATAATTTGATACCAGTTATTAGCGTTGATCTCGCCGGCATATTTGCTTTGTGGGGTGTAAGCCAATACCAACTGATTGGTCGCCGACTCGATATACCAATCCGCATACGGCTTGCCATTGGGCATCATTGTTTTATACATTAACATGGGAATCAAGGAGTAGTCAGCTACCGCCACAATATCTACATCCTGACCCAGTTCCGTGACCTGCCGGATAACCTGGATACTGCCGTGCGCCTGTATTTCCACGTCGATATCAGGATTAGCCTGTTCAAATTCCTTTTTAACCTCGGCAAAAGGGACCATCAGGCTGTCCGCCTCAAATACGACCAGTTTGGTTTTTCCGGCATTTGTATTATCGGGGGAAGAGGAAGATGCAGTGCATGCGGTCAAAACACTCACAACAGCTAACAGCAGACAAATAAGCACTCTTGTCTTTAACATATTCCCCTTCCCTTAAACTCAGACGAATAAATAATCACATCCCTGAGTTTAATTTTACCGGTTTATCTAATTACTTACGTGCAGGGTTTATTTTTACTGGGCAGCGACGATATCTATTTTATTGAGCAATTTTACCCAAGTACTCCCATCGGTGATCAGACTCTCACTGGAGAGGAGGCCCACCTCAAGAGGGCCAACGCTACTATCCAGTGCAGCTCCCTTTGAGGAATAGACGACGGCGAGTACAGGAATTTCTGTTGGGGTAACCGGATTACCACTGGTGTCATAGGTATTAAAACCACCACTGGTTACCTGATCGAAGGTTAACGTCTTGGAATATCCATCAGAGCCGGTTAATTTGACACTTTGGCCTGATTTAACACCGCCGACAGCATTGATCAAATCTTTCAATGCTACACCTTGGTAGGAAAAAGGTCCCGCGACAGCGCCGGTCTTATTCTTGGTGCCGCCATTTCCCGTTACTGACTTAAGTTTTTGTAAATCTGCCATTGAATAAGTCTTTACCGTGTTACCGTTAGTTACGGTCAGCACCACAGGTCCCGAAGGAGTGGTTGTTGATGCAGAGCAGGATGCGAGCAACATCACCGCAAAGATCAATAAGCTTATGACTGACCATATCACCAGTTTCTTCATTTATTCCTCCATCCTTTTTTATTAAAATTATTTTTGTTAAAAATAATTACTGGTTCGTTGTTGCGATAGCTGTAGTTGAATCTGGGAAGACCAGCTTGATTTTGCTTATCATGCCTATCTGGTGCTCCTGGTCAACGGCGCTGCCAACCAGCGCCAGCGGCCATTGGGTACTCGGCAGCGGTTGTCCATCCTCCTCGTAAGCAACGATAATATTATCGTTTCTTTTCACTTGTTGTGAGGTGAACATCACCATATCGCCATTTGAGTTAGCCACATGGACTTCATAACCCTTGTCCGCCAGGGCATCGTTATAAGACATGTTGCCGCTGGCATCATCAACATTACCTACAAGATACCAGAGCGGAATGCCCAGCCAGACATGCCCTTGTGCGTCCGTCCATTTCTTGCCATGACAATCCGGCGCGGCGCCCGCTTCAAAGGTTGCTTTGTCTATAGTTTGAGTTAATGCACCCTGCAGGCTGATCGTCCAGGACGCTTGCACGGTAATTACTTCAATTTTTTGTGCCCATTTTACCCACCAATGTCCGTCGGTTACCTGGCCGGGCGCCATGATGCCCAGTCTCAAAGGGCCGAGATCTTCACCTAACGGTTTGCCATCCTGGTCATAAGCGATGAAGACGGTTATCTTACCGGCGGGATTAACCTCCTTACCGGTGGTGCTATCATATGTCGGGAACTCACCGCCTTCCACAACCTGTTTGTAAGACATGGTCATCGAATAGCCGTCTTTAGCCGAGATTCTTACAGCATTGTTTGCCGTAATACCACCCACGGCGTTAAGAATGTCAGTCAAGGCAGCGCCCTTATAATCGTAAGGGCCTTCGATGGTGCCGCTGCTGGTGATATCTCCTGTTTTCCCGGCAATGACTGAAAGTGCCTCTATCTGCGCTACCGTAAAGGTCTTGGTCTGGTTGTCTTTGATGACCGTCAGAGCGGCCGGCCCTTTGGCGGCACTTCCGCACCCCGTCAATCCAGAGATAACTAACACGAGAATTAGCAAAGCTCCAATCAATAAAGGCAATTTTTTAGGTAGTTTTTTCATATGAGTGAACTCCTTCCCAATAGTTCTCGATTGATCGAAAAGGTCTCATTTTTAAACGGTTTATTATTATTCGTCCATTAAAAGCTGATTTTCGGAAAGAATTAATAATTAGATATTTTCTAATATTCAAATAATCAAATAACTTATTACACTATTGTACTATTACAAATAATACTAAGGCAGTTTAACATATTAGCGTTATATGTTCAATAATATTACGGAAAGGTGAACAAGTTACTTAAACAAGGATATAGAACACCTGGATAATTTTACTAGGGTGGTCTGCACCCGAAAACGATACCAGATATAATATCGTAAAAAGAGGGGATAAATAGTCAGGAAAGGGTACCCGGCGGGACAAGTCTAGTATGGCAAATAAGTGTAGTTTCAGGGGGATATCGACCCTGCTCCGTATCCACGTCAAATACCTGAGGTCAGGCGGAAAATTTTGCAACTAATTTGCTACTGTAAGTTTTACGCTGCTAAAAAAGGTGTATTGGGGAACCGAAGCGGTTTGGTCGGATTCTATTTCGTATCAACAGTATTGATAGATGGGGCCGTGATGGAAAGATACATTGAAGAACAAGGGAAAAAAGATGAAGGGCAAACGAAGTTTGAAACAAGCTAAGGCCCCGGCCGTAAGGTCGGGGAAGTTTACATATAAGGAAGATTTGGTGATATTATACTTAAAAGCGGGCTCGTTTTAATCTCATCGTTTTTTGAAAATAAGAGCCACATTGATATTAGCGCGTCCCATTTTGCCGATTGACAACACCCAAGTGCTGGAGTAAGATGATTTAATCTTAAAGACCCGGACGGCAATCAGGTGTTGCCGGTGCAAGCGTAAAAACAAAAGAAAGCGAATAGCCGGAGGTAGAATGCCCAACCCGAGCGAACTCATTGATGCCTTAATCGCGAAAACCACCGACTGGCGCGGCGAAACTGTCGCCAGAATCCGTAAGACTATCCACGATGCCGACCCGGAGATTATCGAAGAGTGGAAATGGATGGGCTCACCGGTCTTTTCACACCGCGGAATAATCTGCGTCATGACCGTGCTTAAGGACAAAGTGAAGCTGACATTTAACGATGGCGCCACCCTTTCAGACCCAGGCAAGCTCTTCAATGCCGGGCTTGAAGGAAATAAATGGCGGGCCATCGATATTCACGAAGGCGATAAACTCAATGAAACCGCGCTTAAGGCCCTCATCAGGTCCGGCGCGGAACACAACATGGCCAAGGTTAAACCTGCCAAGCCCCGCAAGCAGGGGTGAACGGCGTTCGTTATGATGTTCCCGGTCCTTCGGCCATTAATTAGTAGCGGAGCCATGATGGGCGCGATTACTCCATCGGGAGAAAAAAGCCTTTCCTTATCGTCTTGTGACGGTCAGGGGAGCCGGTTACAAACTTGCAGATTAGGATTTTGATTGACTCATCAAAGTAATATTGATTCGCCAGGCTAATTAAGTGGTCATTCCAGGATATTTTTAAGTTTTATTAAAGATTCTTTCCGGTTTTTTTAGTGATAGGTCAGGTACAATCTGTTCAAAGTCCGCTTCTTCAGACAATGGGAATATTTGTACATTGGAAATACCTGCCCCGGGCATAATTGTCAGGTCCGTAGTCAACTGTTCTATGGAGTCGTAATCAGCGACACAGATACCTGATTTAGCAAATTGCGCAATAGTCTTTCCCTGGAGGTTGTTGGTTTCGGTTTTTTGATTTTCCGAATTTTTTACATAACTCCAGATGGCTTTCATTCGCAGGAAGAACTCGGTGGGAGGTATTGATCCTCCCGGCAAAAACTCAACAAAAACGAGGCACCTCATTCTATTCCATACTCCTTGTATTCTTTTTTAATTTAAGGTGTTCTGGTAAAAAGGTGAGGTGGCGTAGAATAAGTCTAACTGGCACTAATTTTGTTAGTGTCCGGCAGAAATTCAATATGGAAATTATGATTTGGCAGTAAATTATCCGTATTGCTATTTTCGTTCATTTCCGTATTTTTTTGTACGGACTTTCTCTGTTGTTTTTCACATTCTTCTTGCAGGATTTTATCGATAAAATCATTGTCTAATTCTCCCATGTTATTCTCCCATTTTTTGTCTGTACTATACTACAGGCATTAATCATCTCCGGAAACAATAAGCATTATTACTGAACCGTTAACCGGGTCATGCTGCATTGTAACTATCCGCCCGTTAATTTCTGCCTTTACCGGCTGGCCGGTTTTAACGTGTAGACCTACTACCGTCTCGGGTTTGACAAAATCGCCTATTTGAAAGTCATGGTGTTCGAGGTTCACGATATATTTTCTGAATTGTATTTGATCAAACGACGAAATATTATCTCGTGTCATACAATCATTTCTCTCTCGAATCGTTATTTCTTTAATCATGGACAGCCGCAATTTCTTCAAGGTATTGTGAAGCCAGGTGGTGTCCGCTTAAAGCTTCAGGATGTTCAAAAATGAGATGTAAGATTGCTTCTGCAGTGGCAATATTCGTCGCTAAAGGTATGCTGTGAGCATCGCAAAGCCTTAATAGAGCGGATACGTCCGGTTCGTGGGGGTGGGCGGTCAGGGGATCGCGCAGGAAGATTACCGCATGGATTTGCTCATCGGCTACCAGCGCTCCAATTTGCTGGTCTCCTCCTAAAGGGCCGCTTTGCATTAAGGTAATATTTAATCCTGTCCTTGCCTGTACCAGTTGTCCGGTACTTCTCGTAGCGATAAGGTCAATATCTTCAAGCTCTTGTTTGTGCGCCTTTACCAAGGAAATAATATCTTCTTTTTTTGCATCGTGGGCAATCAAGGCTAAAATAATCTTTTCAGGCTTTCGTGTTTTTGCCATACTTTAATATTTCCTAATAGTTCATTCTATGAAGATTATAACAATGGGTATTTAAGGTTGGATTAAAAGCCTGTTAGGAAAAGATTATATTTTGTTTAAATTTGTGTTAAGAACTGGTGATAGAGCTAAAGGAAGTGAAAAAACAAACAGTGAGCCGTTGCCTTCTTTACTTCTTACATGAATTTCACCGCTGTGGGCTTGTATGATGTGCTTGGCGATCGATAGTCCCAACCCGGTACCTCCTCCGGAACGTGCTTTATCAACTTTATAAAAGCGCTCGAAGATGTGTGGGAGGTCATCTTCGGGGATTCCAATACCGGTGTCCGATACAGATACGATAATGCGGTCATCCTGTACGGCTGAAGAAATAACTATATTGCCGTTTTGGGGAGTGAATTTGATGGCATTATGTACCAGGTTAATCAACACCTGTTCTATTTTGTCAGCATCAGCCACAACTTCCGGTAACTCTGGCGGCATGTCAAGACTGATAGTTATTTGAGCTCTATCTGCCTGTGTTTTTAGCCTTTCCGCGACTTTAATAATTATGTTATTTGCATTCACCGGTGTAAGCTTGAGTTTTAGTTCGCCACTTTCTATTCGTGATAATTCGCCGAGTTCATTGACCATTTGCCCAAGCTTGTCTATCTCGATATGCATTCGCCGGAGAAAATCTCTGGCAACTTTTTTATCACTTAAGGCACCGTTCTGTAACGTTTCCGCAATAGCCTTACAGGAAGCGATCGGTGTACGCAACTCATGAGAAATATTCACGATAAAGTCCTGGCGTATTTTTTCAAGCTTGCGTATATTCGTTATATCCCGGACCAGCACTATCGCTCCACTGTTTAAAGGTGTTGCGGTTAGTTCAAGAAATTGCTTATTATCAGAAGATTGTATCATTCCCTTTTGCTCATGATTTGTAAATATACATTTCTGTACTATCGTGTCCATTTCATAATCGCGGACCAGCACGATAAAGTTTTTTGCTAAAGCAGTCTCAGAAGTATTTTTAAACAGTGTCTCCGCCGTTTTATTAAGGGCAGTCACCTGGCGTTCTTGATTAAGGAAAATTACCGCCGCATCGATAGTACCCGTTAACGTATTCAGCTTTTCCTTCGCAATTTCCAGTTCATTTATTACCTGGAAATAATCTGTTTCTATCTGTTTACTTTCTTTTTTAAGCGTGTTTATTTTTTCTCTAGCCAAAAAATATGCTACCCAGAGCACTGCTATAACAGCGACAACAAATATCGAGACAATCAAGATGACATAAGCAACTTCCATATTGCTAACCTTCGAATTTGTAACCGAGACCATGTACCGTTAACAGGTGTTCCGGATTTTCTGCACTATCTCCGATCTTGCGCCGCAGGGACAAAATATGTACATCTACGGTGCGTGCCGTACCGCCAAAATCGTATCCCCAAATTTGCTCAACCAGTTGTTCACGGTTGAAGACCTGGCCGCGGTGACGCATCAGGAAAGTAAGTAACCCAAATTCTTTAGGGCTTAAATTAATCATCCGTCCCTCATAAAAGACGCGATGACCGGATACATCGACTTCTAGATTATCAGCTTTTAACACCGATTGAGTGGAAGCCTCTTCAGGTGAAGCCTGTTGTTCATTCCAGTGCGAGCGCCGGACAGTCGCTCGTATGCGCGCCACCAATTCTCTTATGCTGAACGGTTTAGTGATATAATCATCGGCACCCAGTTCCAGGCCTACCACCTTGTCTATTTCATCGGTCTTGGCTGTTAACATCAGGATGGGAACCGGCATTTCCTTACGTAAAATACGGCATACTTCGAGACCGTCCATGCCGGGCAACATAATATCCAGTAATATCAGGTCCGGCTTTTCCCGGCGTGCGAGTTCCAACGCCTTGATTCCGTCTTCGGCGGTAACCACCGTGAAACTTTCTTGAAGGAGGTTATATTTGAGGATGTCCAATATATTTTTATCGTCATCGACAATAAGAATTTTCGCCATTTTGGTTCCCTGTCATTTAATTAGTATTTAGAAGCCCCGATTTCCTCCATCTTCCCCGTGACGGTATAGACAACGCGTTCGCATATGTTCGTAACACGGTCAGCTGCCCGTTCCAGGTTGTGAGCTACCCAGATCAAACGCGTTGCCCTGGTGATAGTTTTAGGATCTTCGGCCATAAAGCTAAGTAATTCTCTAAATATTTGATTGTACAGATCATCCACATCATCATCTTCGACCGCTATATGCCTGGCAGAATCTGCATCATGATTGATAAAAGCTTCCATACTTCTGCGCAGCATCTCCGTAGTTTTTTCTGCCATACGTGGTAAATCGATCAGTGGTTTTAACGGCGGTTCGTCGCCTATCATAATTACAATTTTCGCAATGCCTTCCGCATAATCACCGATTCTTTCCAACTCTGTGATAATGTTGACTACAGACATAATGATACGCAGGTCGCTGGCCAATGGCTGCTGCGTGGCGATTAGTTCAATACACTTTTCTTCTATTTCAAACCGTTTTTTATTTATATTTATATCTTCGGTAACGATATGTTGTGCTGATGTAATATCGCGTTCTTTCAAGGCTTGGACTGAACGCAGTAGAGCCTTTGACACCATACTGCCCATCGCGAGAACATCATTTTGGATTTCCCCGAGTCTCTTATGAAATTCGGTCCTTATTTCCATCCGGAAAACCTCCATAATCTTTTAACCGAAACGCCCGGTAATATAGTCTTCAGTCCGTTTATCTTTTGGATTGGTAAAGATCTGGTTAGTACTTCCATATTCCACCAATGAACCGGCCCGGTTTTCATCCACCATGAAAAAGGCGGCCATGTCAGATACCCTGGAGGCTTGCTGCATATTATGCGTGACAATGATAATAGAATAGTCTTTAACCAGAGTTCTCATCAGATCTTCTATTTTTAAAGTAGCTATAGGGTCAAGGGCGCTGCAAGGTTCGTCCATCAATATCACTTCCGGCTCAACTGCTAAAGCCCTGGCGATGCAAAGCCGCTGCTGCTGCCCGCCGGAAAGAGAAGCGCCGGATTTATAGAGATGGTCTTTCACCTCATCCCACAAAGCGGCTTGCCTTATGCTGCGTTCAACTATTTCTTCCAGTTCCCATTTTTTAACCCATAATCGGGATAATCTCAGCCCGGCGATTACGTTATCGAAGACGGTCATCGTCGGGAAAGGGTTTGGTTTCTGGAAAACCATCCCGATGCGGCGGCGTATCATGACCGGGTCGACGTCTTTAGCATAGATATTTTTACCATCCAGCAATATCGAACCTTCCACCCTGCCTTTATGGGAAACTTCATGCATACGGTTAAGACAGCGGATGAAGGTGGATTTACCACAGCCTGAAGGTCCGATTATAGCCGTAATTGCCTGCGCTTTTATACTCATGTCGATGTGTTTAACGGCAAGTGCGTTGCCGTACCAGGCACTCAAATCCTGCACCTCAAGGATACCTTTTTCACTTTCCACAGACGCCGAACCTCCTTTGGGACGAGGCCTTTCCTCAATATTTTTGACCGGGCCGGATACTATCATTATCTTTTCTTTCTTCTTTCCGAAATTTTATTTTCTTCTCCGGCTGCTTACCCAGCGTACGAGCACGCTAATTCCGAGTACGAGTATCATTAATAAAAATGCCCCGGCCCAGGCCTGCTGTTTCCAGTCTGCATATGGTGATAATGCATAATTATATATTTGTAGCGGTAATGCGCCGATAGGCTTGAGCAGCCCCTGGATACCGAATTGGCTGCCGAGTGCGGTAAATAGCAGCGGCGCCGTTTCCCCGGCAATGCGTGCGACTCCAAGCATAATACCGGTTATGATTCCCGTCATCGCCCCGGGCACGATTACTCCCAGCACCGCTCTCCAGCGGGTAATTCCCAGCGCTAATGCTGCTTCGCGCATTGAATTTGGTACCAGCCGTAAAGCCTCCTCCGCCGTTCTGGCCACGACCGGTATCATAATAATCGCCAGCGCTATGCCGGCGGATAGCGCCGAATATGAGTGCATCGGGTGTACGATAATGGCATAAGCAAAAACACCTACTACTATAGACGGTACACCGGCCAGGATATCAGCCGCAAACCTTACGGAGGAAGCCACTTGTGGACTTGCAAATTCGGATAAGAATATGCCTGACCCAGCCCTACCGGTATGGCGATGATTGATCCTATTAGCACCAGTAACAGAGTACCGAAAATTTCATTACGCATGCCGCCGCCCACCTCGCCGACTGGTTTGGCTGCCTGGATCAGGAAGTTCAGGTTAAGCGACTTTGCACCCTGCACCAGGGTGTATCCCAGGATTAAGCATAGCATCAATATCGCTATCCCTGCGGCTAATCCGCTTAAACCGAGCATGAGCGAGTTGGTCCATTTGCGTCTTGAATAAGTTGTCTCAGTCATAATTATTCGTTTATCGTCTTGACGGAAGTCATCCGCCAGAGCATGACCCGTGCGATTACATTGACCAGGAGCGTAATTCCGAAAAGAATGAGTGCCAGTTCTATCAGGCTCGAAACGAATAGTCCGCTGGAAGCTTCGCTGAAATTAGAAGCGATTTTACTTGCAATCGTTGTTCCTGGCGAAAAGAAAAAGCTGGTAAGCTTATCCGCATTACCGATGACCATGGTTACCGCCATCGTTTCGCCTAACGCCCGTCCGAGACCCAGGATAACCCCTCCCATCAGTCCGGAACGGCAGTAGGGCAGCACGGCGCGCCTTACCATTTCCCAGCGCGTTGCTCCCAGCGCCATCATAGCCTCGCGCTGGGTATCCGGAACGGCTTTTATCGCATCGCGGCTTACAGCGGTAATAATCGGGATGACCATGAAAGTTAAGATAATACCGGCCGAAAAGAAACTAAGGCCGCCGAGGACTGTTCCATGAAAGATGGGCAGGAAGCCAACGTGTTTCGTCAGCCAGACTTCGGCGGGTTTGATGGCGGGAACGAGGACGAAAAGACCCCATAAACCTATAATGACGCTGGGTATGGCCGCCAGCATCTCGATAAGAAAAGAAGCCGGTTTGGCAAGCCATGACGGTGCCAGTTCAACCAGGAAAATAGCCGCCCCGAAGCTAATCGGGACAGCGATTACCAGGGCGATGGCTGAAGTAAGTACGGTTCCATAAATCGATGGAAGCGCCCCGAATATATCTTTGACCGGGTTCCAGACTGAATTGGTAAGAAAAGAGAGTCCGAACTGTCTTATGGACGGCATGGCGTCGGTTGTGAGGATAATTATCAGCCCCACCAATATCGCAACAATCACTAACGTAAAGAAGAAAACCAAATTAGGGAAGACTTTATCTGTAACATGAAGATGCCGGCTTAACTTCCATTTGTTAGGCTTCTTTGCGCTGGTCATCTCGGCTTTGGTGTTAGTTGTCATGTTGTTAGCCTTCTATCTAAAATAGTGGAAACGCAGGAGGGGTGGAGGGACCTCCTGCGATTCCCTATGAGCCAAGAATATCTGGTCTTCTATTTATTGAGTAAAGGTTGTCCCTGATAGGTGATGGATAGGATCTCTTTCTCTGCCTTGGCTACGGCATCGCTGGATAAAGAAGCGTAATCGAGCGCGGCGCCGTATTGCTGCCCGTCATGGATGGCCCACCAGAGCATGTTAACAAGGGCAAGGCCTTTGGCCTGGTCGGTCTGGTGCTGATAAGCCAGGATCCAGGTGAAGCCGCAGATGGGATAAGCATCGGGATTGGTGGAATTGGTAATCATTATCTTCATGTCGTCGGGAAGGGTGATGCCTATGGTTGCTTTGGTAGTGCCATCGAGGCTGGGCGGTTCAAAGTTACCGGCGGCATTCTGTAACAATATCCAGGGAATATTGTTTTGTATGGCATAAGCCAGCTCATCGTAGCCGATAGCACCGACTGTCTGCTGGACAGCACCGGCTACCCCGGCGCTTTTCTCGGCGCCGATATCGCCCGGCCAGTTTACGGAAGTGGCATTGCCTACTTTAGTGCTCCAATCAGCGCTTACTTTAGAAAGGTAGTTGGTAAAGATAAAGGTGGTGCCGGAACCGTCAGAGCGGTGTACCACTGCGATAGGCGTATTCGGCAGATTTACGCCCGGGTTAAGGGCGGTTATCTGGGGGTCGTTCCAATTGGTGATGCTCTTGAGATAGATTTTTGCCAGGACATCGCCGGAAAGCTTAAGAGTACCAGAGGCGATACCAGGCAGATTGTATATGATGGCTACAGCCCCACTGGTCATGGGGATGTGGAGTATCGGGCCGCCGGCGGCTTCCGCTGCGGTTTGCTGGGCATCCGTCATGATGGCATCACTTTCGCCAAAATCGACGGTGCCGGCCGTAATCTGGTTGATGCCGGCGCCGGAGCCGACGGCCTGGTAGTTGATCTGCACGCCGGTCAGTCCCGCGTATACGGAAAACCATTTGGTAGCCAGGGGCGCGATGAAGGTGCCGCCCGCGCCGTTAAGGCTTTTTGCCTGGGGTACGGTGGTGGTTGTCGTCGTCGTGGTGACGGTCGATGTTACCGGAGTTGTCTTGGTTGTTGTGGTGGTGGTAGCGGTAGTGGTTGTCGTTGTCGTGGTAGAGGTTACGGTGGTGGTAGAGGAACTGCAGCTTGTAAAGGTTAAAATTGCTGCCAGGACCAGTGCCAGAGGTAGGAACCATTTTAGCTTTGACTTGAACAATTCTTTCTCCTTTTATAATTATTTTATTATTTGTGCTTTCAATATTATTTTTAAACTGTCATGCAGGATGGTTTCGAAAGTATATCCTTAATTAAGTATTCGGGTTTAAGATTAAGAGGATGTTTTGGGAATGTTAAAAGACGGTAAAATTTAAATTAAGGTTCTGTTAAATTAAACATTAAAACTTTTAGTGTTTGTCGTGAATGCGGAAAGGGTCTGCTTTTTTAAGCAGCGCGTAAAAGAAAAATGTCTTACCTGAAATTTCAGTTTGTATATAGATTAGCTTTACAGCATGAGTAACCCAGACTGTTAATCATCTGTATCATCTGATTAAGGCGCCCGGCGCTTTTTTTGTTGTTAACGAAAGAGATTCTCGGTTTTATCCATAGGCCCGGCTCACTTTCCTCTCCGGGTAGCGGTAATGTCGCAGTAATTTTCCCATCTTTAATGATATCGGAGAATGAAGTACTCAGTATGTTAATAGAATCCGCCGTTAACGCTCTTTCCATTCTAATTACTAATTTATCCTGGACCTGGCGTACGGAGTTATATGTGGAATAATAATCTTTTACTAGCTTAACTCCTGCTTCTGGAGAATGAGCGATGCGGTAGAACGAAAGATCTTCTGCGTTTACAAAACCTTTAGCTAGCAGTTGGTTTTTAATAAATTTATCCCATGCCTGCCAGTAATTATCTTTCGGCTGTTCCATTAGTATTACCGGCATGGGAGATGCTTTACCGGTTTGCAGAAGTGTAAGTACTTCGAAAGTTTCATCATGGGTGCCAAATCCACCGGGGAAAATGGCAAAAGCATCAGCTTCCATGACGAAGAAAAGTTTACGCGTAAAAAAATACTTGAATCGTACTAGCTTTGGGTCATCACGGATGATATCGGCCGGTTTGTTCTCGTGGGACAACAGAATATTGATCCCGAAGCTGTTTTTGGCGCCACAACCTTCGATACCGGCTTTCATGATACCTTCAGATCCGCCTGTGATTACCATATAGCCTTGCTGGCTCATTAGGCGCCCGAATTGTTTGGCCATTTCATAATACGGTGTTCCTGGCAATGTCTTGCTCGAACCGAAGACGGACACTTTGCGTATGTTGCGATAAGGTTTGAAAACCCGGGCTGCATTACGGAAGTCGGCGGCAACCCGGTTGAATATTTTCAGGTCGAGAATATCCAGATTATCCCGCCTGCATTTCAAAGCATTAACGACGATTTCACGGTATAACGCTGGCCTGAGTTCTGTGCAGTCAGCGGATAATATTTCTTCGACTTCTTTTACTAAATCGCTGGTAAAGCTTGTTCTTATTTTGTCCATTTTTCGTTCCCGTTTTTAATAATAATCAAGTCAAGTTAAATGAGTGTTTAGGTTATGTTAATAAACGGTAAAACTTAAATTAAATTTTAATTAAGAAATATATTGTAGTAGATGGTGAATAGGTCTTTTTACTGAAGATACAAAAAGAAGGGTAGATCACTTATCTACCCTTCAATGACGCCTAATAATGGAGGACTTTTAATAGTCTACATATTTCCACCAGTCGTCCGCATTCTGGCTGGATGGGGGGTACGCCGCGGTAACCAGTACGTCGAGAACCTTTAATAAGAAATCCTTGATCTTTAATACAAAAACTTTCATTTGACTCCTTTCATTTCAGTTAAGTGATTTTTTTATCTACCTTCATGATAGAACGCAAATGTATCGTTTTCATTCTGGAATTGTTAGAGATGTTTAAAAGTTACTTTAAATTTTAGTTAAGGAAAAAACCGATTTTCTGTTCTTACCAATGGCCCGCAGGTATTTCAGGGACTAAATCTGTGGTTGTTTGGATACTGACAATATAAATATATAAAAGTCGAATTAGTTTCGTGAAAGTTATTAAATAGGAAAATCCTGAGTTAAGCCAGGGGATGATGTATTTCAGTATCTAGGCTGATAAACCTGCCAAGCGTTGGGTCGTAGTAACGAGCATTATAAAAATAGAGGCCGGGGGAGTCAAGTCTTTGCCCGGTAAAGAGCTTATCCGTGGGTAAATTAGGACTTTGTAAGCAGTTTCTAAAAGGTAAGTACTTAACCGTGGCACCAATCTGCGCACCGTTAGCATCCGTCATTAAAGAAGTGCTGGAGAGGCTATCCTGGTGGGGTAGGGACGTCTAATTACTAAATACCAACTACTAAATACCGGTGGGGATAAGGCGGGTTGGGTAATGGTGGGCCACGGTGTTCAATACCAAGAACCTTTGAACTTTCCTTCAAGCTAAAATCATAATTGTTCAATTTTAGAGTCGTAATAATTATATCGAATTTGCTATCATTGAACAAAATGGACAATTGTTCAGCCGGACGGGGAGACGGGGGAGGGTCGTTCTCTCCCTGAAACACGAATCCTGTGCTTTGTATAGGTCAACTTCTTCACTTTCTCTCTTTTTACGATATCATATCTGGTATCGTTTTCGGGGGGCGGCTGGTCATTTTGGCTATGTTAGTTGTAAACTTATAAGAATATCTTGGATAATCCCTCAAATATTATTTAACGTCCGTAGAAGAATCTTGGCGGTCTGAGTTCCTGCCAAACTTCATCGCAGGCGGAAATTTCTTCTTGAGATAATTTTACTTCTGTGGCACCTAAGTTCTCATCCAACTGTTTAATGGAAGTAGCGCTGCAAATAGCGGCAGTTACGGATGGGTTATTTAAAACCCAAGCAAGGGCAAACTGCGGCATCTTACGGGCTTGTTTAACAGCGATTTTAGCTAGTTTATCCACGGCTTTAAAATTTGTTTCAAACCAATAACGCATATAATAGCCTTTTTCCAGTGCAAAGCGAGTACCCGGCACCGGCGGCTTACTGAAATCATGCTTACCTGTAAGTAACCCGGCTGCTAGGGGATTGTAACAAGTCACGCCAACACCCTCACTCGCGCATAGAGGCAATAGTTCATATTCGATATCACGAGTAAGCAGGTTATAAGGTGACTGTATACAATCAAATCGAGCGATGTTACGTAAGTCGCTGACCCATAATGCTTTAGCCAGTCTCCAAGCATGGAAGTTAGAACAGGCAATATAACGGACTTTTCCCTGATGAACCAAATCATCCAGAGTTCTTAATGTTTCATCAATAGGGGTGTCATTATCCGGGAAATGTACGTAGTAAACATCAATGTAATCTGTTCCCAGTCGGCGCAGGCTGTCCTCTATTCCTTTCATTAGGTGTTTGCGGGAAAGGCCGCCATCATTGACTCCCGGCCCGGATTTATGGGCTACTTTGGTAGCCAGGACGATAGATGGGCGTGATTTTTTCAGGGCTTTACCAACCACTTCTTCGGAGCGTCCCTGAACATAGGCATCCGCGGTATCAAAAAAGTTGACGCCGCATTCTATGGCATGCTCGATTATTTCTATGGCATCCTTTTCTTCAACTTGACTTCCATAGGTCATTGTTCCCAGGCAAATCGTTGAAACCTTAAGTCCTGTCCTGCCCATTTTTCTATATTGCATAATACCTTCCTTTATGACCATTAGCAGCAGTCTGCGAATTCTATAACACAGACTAGGAGATATGTCACGATAAGTAGCATCCTTCTGCTTTATTATTACCTGTAAAAAATCAAACTGATACGGCTGGAAAGTTTAAATACTTCTTTGCGCCTGATATTCTTTGCTTAAGTTATCATCTAGGAGAAAAAGGAAGCTTATTTGCTGGTAAGTTCTTTCATTTTATTATTATAGTTTTGTGCTGCAAATTTTCGCTTGATTCCCTGGTTGGTACAAATGGTGACGCACCTGGCGCAAGACCATTCAGGAAGCAGGCTGAGCATCTGTCCTCGTTCGTCGCAGCATTTTCCGAAATCAAACTGGAGTTTGTCATTCCAAAAACGATAGGTTTGCCGATTCACCTGATCCGAATATTCTCCGGTGCCCAAAGGAGTCGAGTTGGGTTGTGCCCCCGATGGGCAGCAATCAACACACTTGTTACAGCCATTGTCATTCAACGGAATATGACTACAAAAACGGTACTTATTAATCTCAGGGTCGGTATCAGTGAAATCAAATAATCGAGTAAGAAAACTCCGCCATGCTCCAGTGGGAAAGATTACATCCTCACTACCGTCAGTTATCACCTTATTTTTATCAAATAGCACCATCGAACGTATTGGCCCTGTATATCGCTGTACTTTTCCATCGACGATTTCGTCCCTGAAAATAATCCGGGATATACCGAATTGGCCCAGTCCGAGGAGTGCCGCGATACTTTTCTGCGGGTAGTTCCCCCCTTTTGAGGGGCCATGAGATATGCCTTGTTTTGTTTGGGGGATGGCTTCTGAAGAAAGTGCGTTTACGATATCCCCTGTCATCGGCAGGACAATAGCCTCTGCATCATCAATTATCATATCAGTAGCTACCCTGCTGACTGTTTTATCAAGAATCTTGTTGATATCCTCGTACATCCTTGCAAAGGTGTGCGAGGAGCCTTTTTTCTTGTCGATTACCTGGGAAACATAATCTTCAATAATACTCTCTGAGAAAGGCAACATTACTGAGATAATAACAGCGCGGGAATAATTATTTTGAGCGTAGTCAAACGATTGTGGCATTTGGAAGATTGTTGGCCTTCCTGTTTCGTCTACCTTCTTTTTTCTCCTGTTTGCATAGAACTCCCATATTTCAGGCAAACCAGCGGGATAGAGACCAACCGTTGCCGGATTTCGTAAACCTTCCCACAAATCGTAGTCCAACGGCATATTCCCAATGGCAATCTTAATTGATGCGTGTCCTTCCTCGTCAATAGCAAACTTCAATCTGTCAGCGGATCTGGAAAATTCGGGCTCATCTTTGACTTCTGCTACACTGTTAATGAAACTCTGGGTTAATCCATTTCTACTTAAATCCATCGGGTATCTTTCCTTCCTTTTTATAAAAGTGACCTGCCCCCAGAAGTGGTACTACTTGTTAACTCGTTGCTATGGTTAAAATAGCTTCAGGAGATGATGGCCAGTATCTCAGAGTACAATGGCATCGAATGTGATTATAGTCTATCAAAAATGCAAAAACAAGAAAATCGAACTCCCCCTGAAACAATGCTGTGGTCCAGCGGATTACCAGCCGCGTTTCATCTTATAGGGCACCGGCATGATTATCGACTTGGTTTTAATTATGTTTCCGCCCCTTATTTTGTGGAGCTGTAAGCGTATGATCGAATACGGGCCTGATAAGGCTGGATCGACCGGTCCGCTATTCGGATTAGGAACGTCTGAAAATGTCATTTCCAAAAGGAGGCCGCATTCCACATCGGTAATCAAAGTATGATGTTCACGGACGTTACCGCGTTTTTCTTGTACGATTGACATCATAGTTTTAGCATCTATCCGCTCGCCGGGCGGAAGAGTTTCTCCGAATATACCGGGTAAATCGGTACAGCTTTCCGGCTTATACATTCCCTCCAGTCTTGGTCCGGACAAAGTCAAAGTCCCGAGCCTGGCATTAATAAATTCTTCCCGTATGACCAGGGCTTCTATTTCAGTTATTACACCGTTCCGTACGTTTAACCTGGCAGCCAGCAGGGAGTTAATATCATATTCCTTGATACACCCGAAAAATCCAACCGAACCGGTTTCCGGGTCCGCCAGCACTACTTTGTATTCCCCAATCCCGGACGCGGTCCCCCATAGGCCGTCGCCGATATTCAGTTGCTGCCCGTTTTCCGTATATTTGACCGAATCCGCTATCCCCTCCGGTCTCAAGTCACGGGATAATAATGCCACCAGGAACCGGTCAACAAAAGAAGTGAGTTGATGTCGGCCCATCGCGCCACCTGCTTTCGCGGAAACACCTGCGCTCACGGGACCGGAATCCCGCAGCCACGGATCTTTTTCGGTATCCCAGGCCGGCCGGGTGCCGTAGGGAAATTCCGTCAGCGTGACCTCGATAAACTGGATCTGGTCATTGTCTATTTTAAACGATTCGCAGCACTCCAGCGTGCGCGGTGTCGAAAAATATGGGGGTATGCCAAATGATTTGTTATTCGGCATACCTATCTTGCGGACCGTTCCGTCGTGATCATAATACGCGAAGGAAATAACCGCTTGACGTTCCTCGTCAACGACGAAAAACCGCCGGTCCCTGATCCGGGTAACGAAACCAAGAAACCCTGTTTCGAATTGCTCCCGGCAGGTCATCGTGACAAATTCCCTATTGGATGAATGGCCGTATTCACTGGGTTCCGCGTTGGTCGTAATCTTGCCACATCTTCACCAGGTTTTTGGGGCAAATTATCAATGTTTCTAACGATTGGTCATCTTGGAATATTCTAGCCAAGGCTGTGGCTACTAGTGTTTTACCAAGACCAACAACATCTCCAATAAGTACCCCACCGCGTTTATTGACATGATGCGCGGCTATTTTCACTGCTGCAGTCTGAAATTCAAATAGCTTATTACCAAAATCTGCGGGTACATGGAATTCTGATAAGCCAGCACGAGCTTCTTGGGAGAGATGATAAGCCATTTTTAAATATATGTGATAAGGAGACGGTTGTTTTTCTCTTGCCCAACTTGTATCTATAATTTCTGCAAGCTCGGCAGATATATCAAGGCACCATTTATCATTCCATCGGTCATTGAACCATTTAGTAAGTTTTACACAAGCATCTTGATCTAGGACATCGACATTCAGTTCTCCTTGTGTAGATAACCCCGCAAATGTCAGGTTGCTACTCCCAACAAAACCAACGTAGGGATTATTCGGATCCGTTCGGTGAAGAAGATAAAGTTTTGCATGAAGAGGTTGCCGTAAAAAGAGCTTGACGATTACTTTCTTTGCTTTTAGTTGTACACTTAGGCGACGTAGACCGGCTTCATCATCATTTGTTGGTGCTCCAGTTACTAATTGTTCATGGAATTCTTCTGCGACTTGCTTTTTTAGCCTAAGAATTGCTTGTTGATCGATAGTTTCCTGTTGAGATAAGCCAAGGAGTGTACGAAGTTGGTCCTTTGGTAGTGGTTGCATTCCAACTAAAAGCCGACAACAAGCACCTTCACCGCCATTCCAAGACTCGATATATTGATCTATATGCTTCCAACCGCGAAGATTGAAATAACCTACACAAAAATCAGCTTTTTCAGAAACCTTTAATGAGTCCCGAAGGGCGGGTAGTAAAACCAATTCAATATTATCAAATATTCTCGGCATTCTACACCAATATTTCTAACCTAACACTATATTTCTAAATCAGAATAAGAGGAAGGGAGTAACTAAAAAGAAGTCTTTTTGGATATGCAAATCATAGCACTGCGATAGCTTTGGCGCAAGACCTGAATAGCGATTACCTTTTTGGAGTCCGTGACATCGCTTGGTTGCGACAAAATCCGTCAGAATGTGTTTCAAGGGCGTTCGACCCTTAGGAAGAATTTGTACATTATTAGGGGGTCACTCAAGCGACTAAAGTCACAGACACAATGCCAGATGAAACTAATAATCAAAATTAGATAATACATGAGAAGTAAGTCGATTATCTGCACGCTTATCACGGGGAGGAAGTGATGTTATTGGCAGGCATGCAAGTGCGGATTCATCAGGGAGATTTTAATAAAGTAATCAAGGAGGTAAACGAATGAATAGATATAATTTAAATTATACGAAGATACCTGCACGTTGGGACAAAGGTAATACAAGCACTTTGGCCGGGTGCAGGTTTCCCGGTTCTTTAATGACTGGTAACACTCCGGCGGCACCGGCAACACCAACGCCTAAAATTACACAAAATCTTATTAAAAAAGCTGCTCCTACTTTGCCGGTAACTCCTGAAGTTGAAGCTAAAGAGTTTATGGGACATAAATTGACGCCTGTTAGTCAGCAGAATATTGATGCTCGCAAGGTCGTACGATATATCAACAAAAATACTTTCAGGCTAAAAGTTGGTGGTCTGGTAGATCATCCTCTAAGTTTAAGTTATGCGGATCTGCAGGCATTGCCCCAGATATCCCGGCTCACGGATTCAAAATTAGTTGAGGATTGGAATTTTACGGCCAAATGGTCGGGCCCTAGTCTAAGCAGTATCCTTAGAGAAGCCGGAATTAAACCCGAGGCTAAGATCGTCATTTTCCACACGGAAGATGCTCCTCTTGGTAGTAGTTCACTGGATTTGAGTTATATTTTCAATACCAATATTATCATCGCCTTGAAGGACAATGATATTTCCCTGACACCGGCTGGCGGATTTCCTTGTCGGGTTATTGCCATGATTAATAATGGCTATAAATGGGCCAAATGGGTGACGGAGATTGAGGTATCTGACAGGGCAACTTTCCAAGGTAACATAATTTGCCATTGTGATTTAGATGACTTTTGGCCTTACGGTTGGCCCGGCCCTTGGCCTAATCCTTGGCCATGGTAAATTCGAACTAAAGGTGTTCAAACAATATTTTGGTGGTAAAATCTTAAAATTTGGTCGTGGTCTGCCTACCCAAAATTTTGATTGAAATTGGTTGAAAATAGAGTTATTTTATAACGATTTAGCGTATTTTCTTTCAGGATATAAATAAATGAAGATTAAATATATCGTAATAATGTTTTTGATGGCATCAATCCTTGTACCCGCGGTATCTTGCGGTAGCATACCTAATCAAACTGAAACTTCCGCTTCTGCGACGGCCAACATGAGCACTTCCAACACAACTTCTACTCAGGTTGAAGCCGTCGAGTTTATGGGCCATAAATTAACTCCCGTTAGTGAGCAGACTATTAATGCTCTAAATGGGATACAACACATTAATAAAGATACTTATAGACTAGTCGTCGATGGCCTGGTAGATCATCCTCTAAGTTTAAGCTATGCTGATCTGCAGGCATTACCCCAGATATCCCAGCTTATGGATTTGAATTGTGTTGAAGGTTGGAATTTCACGGCTAAATGGACGGGCCCCAGTATCGGCGCTATTCTCAAAGAAGCCGGGGTAAAGTCCCAGGCTAAGATCGTCATTTTCCACACGGCGGATGTTCCTGAAGGCTACAGCTCATTGGATTTAAGTTATATTATTGACAACAACATTATCATGGCATTAAAGGACAATGATATTTCCCTGACGCCGGACGGGGGATTCCCTTGTCGTGTTGTCGCGATGAGCAAATATGGCTATAAATGGGCTAAGTGGGTTACCGAGATCGAGGTATCTGATAATACCAGTTTTCACGGTTATTGGGAAAGCAATGGCTACAGTAATAATGGGGATACCAACGGTCCGATTTTTGGGCCTTAAATAAGAAGACGACGCAGTCTATTCTTGTAAGCAATGCCGGATCAAACTTACGCCAGGCACCGCAACA
Organism: uncultured Chloroflexia bacterium; assembly: GCA_963796365.1. GTDB lineage: Bacteria > Chloroflexota > Dehalococcoidia > Dehalococcoidales > RBG-16-60-22 > RBG-13-51-18. The sequence goes on along the minus strand of CAWCLJ010000004.1, from coordinate 295,031 downwards.
CTGGGGGGTGAAGGAAAGTTGGTCAAAAAAAGTTTACATTTCTATATGTTAACGGTTATTTCCTTAATCGTCGGGATATTAATGTTGTCATGTTCGGCAGTTGCTTCCAGCCCAACTTCAACGCCGTCGCCAAATATCGAAACCTTTACGACCAACCAAACGATATCCGGCACGACTTCGTCTCCACAACCTGGCGCCGGGACATTTTCACCTCCCCCGGAAGTTTTTAGCCCCACTCCGACAACTAACGCCTCCACCGACCTTTCCTATCTGGTTGGCAGTGACCCTGCCAAGGTAGATAATTCAAAACTTCCAATAACACCAATCGACGAATTACATGCTACCGGCTCTGCCCCTGAAATTGACATCGCGAAGTATCGTTTGGTTGTAGACGGACTTGTGGATACCCCGCTAAGTTTGACTTATGATGACATTCTGCGGTATCCGACAGTTACAGAAGTTGTGCTACTTATTTGTTTCGGTTTTTTTGCTGATAATGCCCAATGGACGGGAGTACCTGTAACAACGATTTTATCAGAAGCAGGCGTAAAGCCGCAAGCAACCGAGATTACTTTTTCCGAAGATGACCAGTATCAAAAATCGTTTTTAATTAAAGATGTTGAAAGGGATGGTGTTTTCCTGGCATATATGGTTGACGGTCAGAACCTGCCACCAGCACACGGGTATCCTTTTCGCCTAGTGGTAAAAGGAGAGTATGGGTTAAACTGGGTAAAGTGGGTAGACCACATACAAATTAAGTAGTAAAAAAAGGTGGCTAGTTTGAAATGGTTAAAAAAACTGTATTAGCCTAAGCGTTATATCTAAACATTGTGTCTGCTTTACGGTCTCAATAGAACCTGGTCAAGCACCTCTCGATACTTGACGGTATAGTCAACAAGCAATAAAATACTACCATTTGGAGATATTTATATTTCAGATTATTAAAGGAGGATTGTTTTGCTATGGAGATGAAAGAATTCATTCAGAATGGATTGGAGAATATAAAAAGGTTATTTGACAGGACACTTGATGGTCTGACTCCTGAGGAATTGAAATGGCAGCCGCGCCCGGATGCCAATTCGATTGGGCTTATCCTTTTCCATTCGATTCGCTCTGAGGATTCCTCAATTCACCGGTTGCAGGGTAACCCACAGCTCTGGGAGTCCGAGAAGTGGTATCAAAAGTTCAACAAAACAATCGACGATGGTGGAGCCCATTATACAGCGGAACAAGTCGCTGCATTTGTTGTGCCGGACATGAAAGATTTGACTGCTTATGCCGAAGCGGTTCGAAAATATACCCTCGAATATCTTAAAGGGTTAAAACCGAAAGATTTCGATAAGAAAGTAAATTTACCTCCCCCACCTGCCTCGATGGCGATGCCCGCTGGAAGGCCCAATCCTCCACGACCTCCTTTTAACCCCATCGTCGGCTCAATGTTATTAATGCTGCTGACGCATCTTTCAGAGCATGCAGGGGAAATATCATACATACGCGGTCTAAAGCGGGGAATGGATAAATAATTGTCTTCCTGACTTGATTGCTATTCAGGCAATCCTTCGAAGAGATCTTTCTCACGGTGCCGGGTTGGGGGGAGGATATTCCCGCATGAAATAGTCCTGTTGCCGGTGAATCATATCATTTATCCTGAATAGCCAGGGACCTCGGCGGGGCTGACCGCCACCCTGGCTGGCATGACAGGCTGCCGCTCTAACACGAATCTCGCGGGTTTGTTTTGTCAGACGTATTACCGCATGAACAGGATATTCCACGCCCATTGTTTTGGTGAAGTCCACATCCTTGTTTCTTCCAAAATGATGCGGGGCCTGCCCGAACAAGGGCATCAATTTAACCATCAGTTTCATGTACGTTCACGGACGAACTCCAAAATACAGCTTATATGGACGGAATGCTGGACCAGCTTCAGAATACTGCGCCGCGTCACCGGCCGCATAAAATGCTTTGACCGTCGCATTGTGTGTGGCAATGTGGTCCGGGTGCCCATAGCCACCGCCGGCATCATGCGTAAGTACAACATCCGGTTGGAGCTCACGAATGATCTTAACTATTTTCCCTGTAACCTCTTCGATGGGAGCCATTGCTAGTACATCCGGGTGTTTATTTTGTTCTGAACCTTGCATACCGGAGTCATGATAACCCAGATGGATAATATCGGCCAGACCAAGTACTTGTGCCGCACATTTCAATTCATTCCAGCGCAAGTCTCCTATCGTTGTATATCCCCTCTTAAGTTCAGGGTCTACGGTACCCGCTTCACCGCGAGTAGAACAGACATAGTAAACTTTCACTCCCTGCAATGCGCACAGTGCCATTGTGGCACCCATGCCAAAAGTCTCATCATCAGGATGCGCTCCGAAAAATATTAGTGTTTTCTGTTTATTCATAACACTCTAAAGAGGATTAATATCTTCAATATTGATGCAGACATTTAAAATAATTTTTATTCAATTAATTATAGTTTGAAGAAAGCCATGATACTTTGGGTTAAAGGTAATTTTATGCTAACTCTTAATAATAGGTTCACTACTTGATTATAATACTTCTACGTTTAAAATTTAAAACGACGCAACGCTTTAAGAATCGCACACGTGTCTGATTTAAGTTGGAGTTATGGTTGTTAGAGCCTCTTCGAACTCCCCGGCCAATGATCCATATTTTTATTATTCAACATTTCATCGTTTCGTTACCTTTTACCATCTCCTAACCTTTAACCTCTAATTAAAATTAGGGTCTTGTCAGAGTTTGAAATATTAACTTCGTTCAGAGTCTCAGATTCCCCCCTCAAATGAGGCTAATTCAGACGCTCAATCAACATCAGGATCTCTCTCCTTAACCCCATATAATAAAGGCTTTGCTCGGCTTAAAGCACCATTACTGATGAAAGTATCTGGTGAGCAGGGATGCTGAGTATGCTCTGCCCACTTAGTTACCGAGTGAAAGCATATCGTGAGAAATTCCTATTAATTCTCTCATCTGCAGAGTTGTTAAAGGCTTTTCGCTGAAGGGTGTGAGGTATCAACAACACGTAGTCGTAAGTCTCTTTCCTTGTATCCGGGAAGGTGCTTCACCTTGCCGCTGCCGCACTCAGGGCATTTGGCGAAATAAGTGAATGCTCCGTGGGAGACGCCAGCGACTTCCGCTTGGAATTCACTACCTAAATAACCACAGTCGACACACTTAAACATATATTAATACTCGAAGAGACCTGTTACCGCGGGTCTGTCCAACTTTGTTTACCTCTGTCCATAAATCTTGGATATCAAGGATTATACAGATACATACGATTATTGTCAATATTGGTAATGATAACATCTATGTGAAACCTAATTGTGCCTATTATGCCATAATTATCATATTATTTATTCTAGTTTGAGGAGACTATCGAATGACGGAAAATAACCAGACCAAGAGCCGACCAGAACGCGCCTATTTAACTTTCCAGGAAGCTCAAGAATATCTTGGGGTTAGCCATCAAACACTTTATAAGTTAATAAATGATGGGCTACCTTCTCATAAGGTTGGCAAGAAACGCGTTTTCCTCAAAGAAGAATTGATTCAGTGGATTAAAGAGCATTAGCATCAGTATTGTGTTGCTATAGTTATTAATGATATCACCCACCATAAATAAAAAAGGGGCATTCGTGCGCTAGTTTGATTGGGGATTATCTTCCGGTATTAGACGATAACCTTCAACGACAAGGCTTCTTCAACAAGATATGGTACGATAATAGAAAAGATAGAATTGACATCATGAACGGTACAGATCGTGTTAACATAAGACCGGGCTTACGGGTCTCAATCGTACTAAAGATAGACCAGCGGTCTGGGAAACTAACCGAAGGGATAGTCAAAGACATTTTGACAAAATCACCTGCTCATCCCCATGGTATCAAAGTCCGTTTAGAAGACGGTCATGTCGGTCGAGTAAAAGAGGTAAAAGTCTGAGAATGACTTCCATAAAGCAGCAGCGAATAAATTGACGTGTGGAATTATAATAACGGAAAAAAGTTTCATGAAGTGGAGAAAAGTTGGGATGGTATGATGTTTCTAGGGGTTGCTGATTCGGATAGCGGAGTGAATCGTGAACTCCTAGGTGTAATTCGGGGGGCTCTCCATCCACTCATAGACGTTATTACTGACTATGGCCAATTTACTCATCTGAGTAATTCAGGACAGGTGCGTATCTCGGTGAAAACGGCCGGGTGTTCGGGTTGAAATCAGCCGGGTGTTCGGAGCAAACCGGCCACCCCCTGGCAGCGCCGGACTAAGGTACAGTTTAGCTCACTTTCTCATCGCTTTCAATCTTCTCCTTCTTCTCAGATTTAGTAACCGGTCTCCTGGTACGCATGGAATCGCCTCTCATCTCGATCTTGTAGGCGTTGTGCAGCAGCCGGTCGCAGACGGCATCGGCCAGCGTGGGGTCGCCGATGTTGGGGTGCCAGTCTTTAACCGGGCACTGGCTGGCGATAATGGTCGCTCCTGTCTGGTAGCGGTCCTCGATTACCTCCAGCAAATCTCTCCGCTCGCCGTCTACCAGCGGGGTAAGCAAGAAGTCATCGATAATTAAAAGCTGTACCCGACTTAGCCTGGCGAGGGCTTTGAGATGAGAGCCATCTCCGCGTGACTGCTGCAGGGATTCAAACAGCCGGGGAGCGCGTACATAGAGCACGGTATAGCCGGCGCGGGCGGCGGCGTTGCCCAGGGCGCAGGCGATAAATGATTTGCCGACGCCGGTTGGACCGCTGACCAGTACGTTACGATGGGCGGTTATCCACTGGGGATTAGCCAGTTCCAGCATTACCTGCCGAGAAATTCCGCGGGGTGCGCCGTAGTCGATATCCTCCAGGGCAGCCTCCTGGCGGAGCTTGGCCTTTTTAAGCAGCCGGTGGAGCCTTAAATTGTCGCGGTACAGTTTTTCATCCTGCACCAGCAGCCCCACGAATTCGTCATGGGACAGCGCTGCCTGTTTAGCGTCAGCCAGCCTCTCCTCAAGGCTCCGCGCCATACCGTATAGCTTTAATGAGTGCAGGATAGACATAGTCTGTTGATTAAGCACAGCTTGTTACTCCTTTCGACTTCGCTCAGGATAAATCCTTTCATTGGTAATATTCCTGTCCCCGGATATTCTGGTGCGGCGGGAGTCCCGACAGGCTGTGCTGCTCGCCGTTATCCGGCTGGCGGTCGAGCCCGGCGGACAGGATGGCCTTCATCGACCGGTAAGAGCAGGTCTTAAACTTGAGCGCCCGGCGCGCCGCCGCTTCGACACGCACCGGTTCGTAATCACGGGTCAGGTTAATGATACCCAGGCATGCCTTGTAGCCCTGCTCCGGGTAAGGGCGGCCGGCAAGGACTGCTTCCACCAGCCGGGCGGTAGCCTCTCCGGTCTTGCCCGCCCACTGGATAAACCGGGCCGGGTTCCACTCGGCGTAGTAGCGGTGTGACGGCGGCATGTGCTCCGGGAGCGTGGTGTAGCCGCCTTTGGCATAGGACCGGGTGTGGGCGGCGACGCGCTCACCCTTGTGGAAAGCTTCGATAATCGCCGCGGTTAACCGGATGTCCAGTCTCTCATGTAAAAGCTGGTAGGGCACGCTGTAATAATGATGGTCTACTTCGATGTGGTAATTGAGCTGTACCCTGGCCTTATACCATTCGGCATATTCGTAGGGTCTCTGTGGTAGCGGTAAAGTATTGGGCCGGTCAGTAGTTTCAAACAGCTCCCGGCCGTCCGGATGTTTTTCTTTATACTCCAGCCATAACTGGGAGAGCGTCAGGTTGAATTTACGGTAGGTACGTAACTCATTGTAAATGTGCTCGCAGTCCGGCGGTGGACGTTTTACCGAGCTTGGTACGTGCTCGGTGGGAAACAGGCGCTCTTCGAGCTGGGCCTCGGCCATGGCTGACGCTTCCGGCCAACTCAGCCTGGCGGCCGCTGCTCTTCTGAGATAATCGGCTACCGTGCTCCGGGAGACCTGGCAGCTCCGTGATATCTCCCGCTCGCTGATGCCGCAGTCTAATTTTAAACGTAGAATCTCTTTGATCTTGCGCACGGACAATCTCCTGTTGGCCATGAATCACCTCCAACGGTGATTCTATGCCATCGTATTGTCCGACGCCGCTCCAATGGGGGGTGGCCGATTTGCTCCGAAAGGGTGGCCTACTTTACTCCGAAAGGCCGGCTGATTTGCTCCGAAAAGGTGGCCGTTTTAGTCCGAGAAATGCAACAGGAAAGATTTCGTCATAGAGGTGCCATTTTTTGGCTATTGCCTGTTACAAACTGCGGGAAATAGCCTATTTTCTGTTACAAAATGCCGAAAATGGCCCAATTTCTGTTACAAGCAGCTAAAAATTAAGGAATTCTGGAAATTGTAACTCATGAGAAGGGATCGTATCAGGGCTCCTAAAGGCGGGGAGAGCCAGAAAGCAACTTCCTATGGTCCTGCCTTAACTTTAAGCCGAATCGGCCACTTCTCAGATGCCTACATTGACTGGATGAACATGACGTCTCTTCAGTCCGCCAGATAAACTTCATGTCTCATGAGTTGTTCCTGGCGCCAAGGCGTCTCACTCAATGCGTCTCCACTGGTATTCAGTAGCAGTCTCTGACTCACTCATTTGACACCTCACCAGAGTAAATTTCGTTAAGTCTCTCTTTTTATCAGCAGAGTAGTCTAAATTGTCTAAATAGAGTAAACACAGAGCGGCTCTGCAAAGGCACTCTGTGTTTACTCTACAGAGTGCGCTCTGGCAATTACTCTAAAAAATTTCTCTAAAATTTTTCTAAAATAATCTCGAATTGCGCATGATTTTTTATTCGTAGCCAATGCGTACTAAGCCCTCCATTTTTCACCGCAAATTTTTGTTTTTCGCAGAGTAAATCTCTGAATTTCCCTGATTTTCTCTGATGATAAAATTCAGGACTGCTCAAATCCTTCACCTTTTAAATGTCAGTTCCTGAAGGTGAGCGCAAAGACAATCGGCGGCTTCTCTGACCCAGTCAGCCAGAGTCTATTCAGTGATTCCATTTAAAAGGCATTCGTTTTGAGTCTCCCAGGCAGTCTTACCGTGAGAGACGCTCGATAATGGTAGCATTTTACTCTTTTGGCTAATCGTGACGTCATAATGTGGTTCTAGAGGCGGTACCTTGGCAACTGCATACACACACGGGCCTCTTCAACATTCTGGTGCAATGACAATTACATTAATAAGGGCTACACTCCAATAATTTTATGTTATCGTGCTATAAAAAGTTATGTCGATAAAAGACTTGGAGAGCCGATGGTAAGTAGGTTTGGCGCGGATGACAGCTTAAAACCATTTTTGAGCATTAGGGAAGCGTCTCAGTATCTTGGGGTTGAGTATAAAACGCTCAACCGCATTGTGCTTTCAGGAAAGCTTCCAGCATCTAAGGTTGGCGGGGTCTACCGTATCAAAAGAGAAGACCTCGATACGTACCTTGATGAGCAAAAGCTAACAACCGTCAGAGAGAGTTTCCCCAGCTGTGGACGTTGCCACCGGCTGATAAGAAATCCCGAGATGGCGGCAGGACGGTGTAAACACGCTAATTGTGAAGCTTTACTGTGTCGAGTTTGCTGGGCTGATGAGCGAGATAGATATTGTTTGGAGCACAAGAAGTCTGCCGAATTGAAGCTAGCTGAAGCTCGGCAGCAGCTAACAAAAAGAGAGATATCAGTGTTGGTTACCGCGGCGGAGGCGAGAGAGAAAGAACTTAATTTTATTGGGAGCTTTGACAACAGAGTTCAACAACTAAGAGAAGTCATAAGCCCGGTGGATGGTCAGCGACTCCATATTAAGTCTTGGCAGGATGTCCACGAAGAATACTCTGAAGAAGACTCGGTAACAGTCTCATACCGAGACCCTGCTGGCATAACGGGCCGCCCGGCGGTACTTCCCCGAAATTTGACGTCAGTCTACTCACTGTTCAATGACAGGAAAGCCAAGCAGAGCGGGTTTGCTGTAGAAGCCACTGTTTTCTCTCATACTAGGGCTTATGGTGAGGACGGATTCGACACTAAACCAGCGAGCCATGCTGAATTGATTTGGCTTCTTGAGCAAACAATTTCCTCTGCTAAGAATCACGGTGCCCTTCATATTGTGGGCATTGCTTCACCAACTGGTTGGACTCCCGAAGCTCGCGAATCTATTGCTGGTGAGAGGATGGCTAGAGGATTCAGCAGCAAATACATTGCTCCTTGTCTCATAGACCTTGCCAATAATAGCTTAACAGTTAATTCGTCCGACAATAGGATAAAACAATTCATTAGTGTTTTTTTAAGTTATTTGGATGAGGAAATCATAGGTCAGGTGATGGACTTTGTGGAAGACAAATTACTTTCACATGATAGTCAGACACTTAAGGAAGTAGTCGATGCTACCAGGACTGACACCAGGCTGGTTAGAGAGGCTTTTATTCGTCTTAAGCAAAAGGGCTATACTCTGTCCCAACTAGATGATTTGGGACTAACCATATTACGGCATGGGTAAAGTAAAAGAATGGGGTGTCTTGAATACTGGACCACAATAGATCGGGGTCGGATAAGATTTCCGGCGAGTTATCGCCGTAGAGCCGGAGGCTCGGTTTGCTGGTAACCGCATCGGATGCCCCCTGCATTATAGGTTGTCCAGCAGATGTGTTAGTGGGTGATGACCCGGAATTTGAGCTAGTTGGCAGCCTTACGTTTCGGCAGCGCCTGGATAGTCGAGGGAGAATCATAATTCCACAAAAGCTGCGCGAATATGCTGGGATAACGAATGTGGTAGTGTTTGTCTCCATCGATGATGGTTATTTTGAGCTGTGGGGACAAGTGAACTGGGAAATCGAGGAGATATATGCCTCTAAGATGAGCCTTTACTTGGACGATCAATGATAGCAAGTCAATTGGGGTAATAGGTCGCCTACCTCATTGGAGGCCAATCAAATGGACAAAAATGTATGGAGTTGTCCGGTATGCAATAAGAGCAGTTTGCGATGGGAAATTTGGAAAGGCATCTTGCTCTGAAAGATGAAAAGGTACTCTATAATCTGACGATTTGGGCAATTGGCTTAAAAAATCGGTTTTGTGCAACCCAGCACGGAACAAAAAGCCAAATTGTGATGATATTAAGATTAGATAAGATTTTAATGGTTGGTCGGCCAAGTAAAATACCGCCGTTGGTTTAATCGAAATATTCTCTATTGAGAAAATATGTGAATTATTCCGTAACTGCCAATAGGAAGATATATCAGGCCATAAAGTTATACATGTAAATAGTCATCAGTTTTATTAACCCTTGCGGCGGGCAACATCGCCGGGGACGATAAAGTGTGAACCGATCATCTTTATCATGTCGTCAGGGCTGGTTTCGCAGACTTTCTTTAAAGCCAGGAAGACTTTACCGCACACGGTTTTGTCCCAGAACCAGTCCTGGAGCATCTTGCTGGAGGCATTCGCTTGGCCCGGCTGCGAAGTCATCCCTTCGAAATAATATGACTTCAGGTCCTCTACGGCGAACTTCAGAGTGCTGGCCATTGGTAAATCGTCGCGCGGGTTTTCCGGCGGTTCTCCCTTGATAAAGGCGTAGATGAAGTCGCTCAGGTTCTCCAGTCCGATTCCGCTGACACCTACTGTGGTACGCTGCCACTTATTCACCGCCATGTCATACCAAGGTCGCATAGCCGTTATCTCACGGCGGAAAGCGGCCCGCAATTTATCGTCATCGCCAGCCGACTCGGTATCACACGCGAAGTTAACCGGACAGGCCAGCACAGCTACTTCATTGGATTCAGGTTCATCTTCGGGGAAGTCCTCAAGCACCGGTCCCTGTGGAGCTTCCAGCAATTTCAGAAGCGCTGTGAGCACCCGTTTTTGAAATTCGGCATCGCCGGGAGGCCCGAGCGGACGCCCCAGCTCAAAAGGAACCCATAATGCCCGGGGTGGCTTTATAATTTCCGTGTGCGGCCGGATAAGGCTGATGCTTGCTGTCGGTACACCTTCGTCTTCAATAAAATGCGACAGTACGCCAACGGCGTGCGTGCAGCCCGGTCAGACGGGAAAGAGCAAGACGGCATTAACATCGTCTTTTTTGAGTAGACCAGCAATCTCTCGAATTGGTTCCGGTTCATTCGGCTGAGCGCGGACACTATTATACGAATAATGAAAATCAGCCAAGCTGCCGATAATACCTTCCGCCACCATTTCACGCAGCCGGTCAATGGGAAAAACGACGTTCCAGTCCCGCTGGAAGCCGGTGCGGTCGAAGCTGGCAGCCATGTGTGACATGACCAGGTCGTTAGCCTGAACATTGCCCGGTATGACGCGATAATAGTCATCCGGGCTCATCTGGAAAGGGCGGTCCCGTCGACCATGCAGGCCAGCCGTAGTAATGATGGCAACGCGCCTTTTATTTAAGGGAGGTCCGCTCACCCAGGGATGGGTTTCAAATGACGGACACTTGAAGCTCAATAACATTTTTCTTTCTTCTTCGCTTACTTTCTCCAGACGCATTATTCCCATCCTTACTTTTTACTGCTATATCATCGTGTAAACTGAATTGATGACAGCATATTACTAAAGTCAACACCTGTCAATAGCTCATAATATCGGATGTTATAATCCGGAGACCAACAAAGCAAAAGTTTGCCGGAATGCTAAAAATAACATTTCATCGGAAGGTGACTTTGGGACATAAAAAAATTCCATACGGTGGAAAAAGCTGGGATGGTGTTATGTTTCTTGGGATTTCCTGAATTGGATGGTAAAGAAAAATGGTGAACTCCTTGGTGTAATTCAGGGGGCGCTAAATCTAATCAAAGACGTTATTACTGACTCTGACCCATCTACTCATCTGACAATTTCAGGGTAGGAGAGACTTCTTGTGAGAAATGATAATTCAGGGGTTATTTTCTCTAATGGCCTGTTACAAACACCCGAAAATGACCGATTTTCTGTTACAAAATACCAAAAATGGCCCAAATTCTGTTACACCCGAGCCGCCACAATTAAAAAATGCTGGGAATTGTATTTTGAAGGGATCGTATCAGGGCTCCCAAAGGCAGAGTGAGCCAAACTTCAACTTTCTCCGGTCTAGCCCTAACTTCAAGCCAAAAAATAAAATGCACCGATCAGGGAGAGCGTTTCTCACGGTAAGACTGCCTGGGAGACTCAAAACGAACGCAATTTAAATGGAATCACTGAAGAGACCCTAACTGAGTGGATTAGAGAACCCGCCGATTGCCTTTGCGCTCACCTTCGGGGATGGACATTTAAAAGGCGAGAAATTTGAGCGGCCCTGAATTTTGTCTCCAGGGAAAATTAGGGGAATTCAGGAGGTTACCCTGCAAAGAACAAAAATTTGAATGGAAAAACGGAGGACTCAGTACGCTTAAGCTACGAATAAAAAACATATGCGATTTGATATTATTTTGAAAAAAATTCAGGGAAATTTTCAGGGGGATTTTTAGGGAACTCCCTGTAGGGAAAACAGAGGTCCCTGTAGGGAGTTCCCTGCAGAGGAACAGAGCACCCTGCAGAGCCGCTCTGAGTTTCCTCTGTTTAGACAGCCCAGAGTACTCTTCCTGATAAAATGAGAGACTTAGAGAATTTTCCTCTGTTAAGGTGTCAAAGAGATTGAATCAGAGACGGCTATTGAATATCAACGGAGATGCGCTGAGTACGACGCCTTTACACCGGGAATCACTTATGACTAGATGAAGGTTATCTGGCGCCAGCAGAGCCATCATGTTCACCAGGTTAATGTACACCCCTGACAAGAGGCCGATTCTGCTTAAAATTAAGGCCAGACCGCAGGGAGTTGTTGTCTGGTTCACCCTGCCTTTGGGAGCCCTGATACGATCCCTTATCATGAGATACAATTTCCAGCATTTTTTAATTGTTGGCGGCCGGGGTGTAACAGAAATCGGGCCATTTGGGGCGTTTTGTAACAGAAAATCCGTCATTTTCGGGTGTTTGTAACAGGCCATTAGAGAAAATAACCCCTGAATTATCATTTCTCACAAGAAGTCTCTCCTACCCTGAAATAATCAGATGAGTAAGCGGGGAGAGTCCGTGATAACGCCTGTGAGTAGATTGAGAGCCCCCTGAATTACACCAGGGAGTTCATGATTCACTCTGCTATCCGAATCAGCAGTCCCTGGAAACATCACACTATCCCAGCTTTTCTCCACCGTATGAAATTTTTTTCGTATCATAAAGTCACGTTCCGATGTTTCGGTTAATCCGTTGCACGAAAAGATGTTTTGTTCAATTTTGATTAAATTCGATCCAATTCGCTTGGCTTGGTCAGAATTTGAGGTCATCTTTGAAGGATAATACCATAGAAGAGGTATCAGACTGTTCTTACCAACACCGCCCACGATCGTATCGAATTTATTATGGCAGGAGCTAGCGTAATTCGAGTTGGTGCGGCTACCCTCGTTAACCTTGGGGAACCAACCGAAGTTCAGAAGGAACAAAAGATTTCTTGAAGGATGAAAAGACTAATAGACCAATCGGGTTGGTCAGGGTGTCATAGTAAATATGAGTTGGCCATATATAGTCCTCTATCTTGTTGGCTTGATAAAGGTAATGTCCCGGCCAAACACCAAAGAGAGTATCCAGTCCATGATGATTCTGATCCGGTTTGATGTTCCCGTGACGAGGGAGGAATAACCAACCAGCCAGATAAAGCGTGCTATAAGGCCGTATAGCCGCAAACCGTGGAAACGGACGGCTGCATCGGAGCTGCCTAAAGAGACGGCTTCGGCAGTGTTGGCATATCGATAGGGTTTTCTGTCTCTCCCCCGAATGTCAGCCAGAATATTGAGGGCAACTATGCTGGCTTGGCGCACGGCAGAATGAGCACGGGGCGGTATCGGCCGACCAGACTGAGGGTCTTTAAAATGGGCGCAATCACCAACTGCGTACACCCCCGCTATGTCCGGAACCTCCATATATTCATTGACCAAAACTCGACCAATGTTATCTCGGTCAACAGATAGCTCAGCAATTAAAGGGTTGGCAACAACGCCAGCCACCCAGATAACTGTACTGGTGGGTACAACCTCAGTGCCATTGATCTCCACGCCCTCTTTCCAAATTCGCGTTACTCTTGACCTTAGTCTCACCTCGATTCCGATACGCTTGAGATGCTTCATCACATAGGCACCAATCTTGGTATGCAATTCCTCGGCAATCTTCGCTTCTGCTTCTACCAGCATGATACGGATGCTGTTTGTATCTACAACTCTATAGAACCTGAGCAAGCTCTGGTAGATAAAATCCCTGAGTTCAGTCACCAATTGCACGCCGGTATACCCGCCCCCGCATACAATAAAAGTCAGCAATTGTCTTTGTCGTTCTGGTTCCTTTTCGGCGCTGGCTTGCTCGAAGAGTCCAATGATATGATTTCTAATTAGCCTGGAGTCATATAAAGTCTTGAGAGTAAATACGTTTTCTCCCTCTCTTATCTGGTCCAGCTCCGAGGTGTCGGTAACACTACCGAGTGCCAGGACAAGATAGTCGAACTCAAAGATTCCCCTGGTGGTGATTACTCTGCGCTGAGCAAGGTCTATCTTCTGGACGTCGGCTTGAACAAAGTTGAACCTATCCCGCCAGTGTAATCGCCTGATGGGATAGGCAATATGCCTGGTCTCTATCCGGCCCGTAGCGACCTCATGTAACAAAGGAGAGAAGAGAAAGAAGTTCTCATCGCTTACCATGGTGGTCTCTACGTTCTCATTCCGGTTCAGAGCTGGAACCAGGTGTCGCAGGACATAAGTCCCGCCAAAGCCACTACCCAGTATTAAGACTTTTTTACCACCTACGTACAGTTGCCTCGGACTGGTAACATGGCGATGAAAGGGGCTCCTTAGGCCTTCCTGAGATAAAGCCATAGAAAGCTTGGCTAGTGAAATGGGATTGAGGGTCATGCTGGCGATGCTTCGATAACTATAGCTCCCGGTAAACATACCCCAGGCTGCCTTGGTAAAAGGCTGGGGACCTTTCGCATTATTTTGCTCGTTTCCAATCAGCCGGTGCTGAGCAAGAAGGAAGAGGCGAGAATCTTTGGCCCAGTTATTTATAGCGAAAAGCCGCTTTCCCCATTGATTATCCTTGTCGATGCTGCGGCAGAAGGCCTGATAATAGCGCTCAAAATCCTCTCTGGATAGTCCGTGATAGACCGCGGTACGGGCAGCCTCCCGTGCGGTAAGTAAGGAAGAGCCAATTCCGTCCTTATAAAGCCTGGAGACAGCGGCATCACCCACCCCTACAAACCGGTCGGCACAGTAATTTCTGGCAGAACTAACGGCGGCTTTAGGCCGACAACCGCAGGCATGTTCGTACCGCTCCGGTAGTATCCGTCGCACCAGGTCGTACTTCAGGAAATCGTTAACCGAAACGGGGTGCCCACCTCGGCTCAGGACAGAAACATTGATGAAGGGTCCCTTAGGCACCAGGGTTCCGAAGATGATCCCAGAACGCGGAATCAGAAAGGCGTGGGCGACACTACCGAGCCGTGACTCTACCTCCTTGGTACCGGCATAGAGCTCATCCTGAGCCATGATTTGTGTTTTTGGAGGGATGTATTCTAATCCAATGACTTTCACCGGAGCTGCATTTATTCCTGAGGCAAGCACTACCAGGTCGTACTTTAACCTTCTACCCGCAACCTCTATGCCTGCTTCTCGGTCAAGATGGATGAAGGCCACTCGTTCCCTTTCCACCCTTGCCCCATTCTTCTCCGCTTGCTTAAGTAGCCAATCGTTAAAACCAGTGAGTCTAACATCATGAGAGAGGCGTGGCCCACCCCCTCGGTAGACGCTGACAATCTGCATATCCTTTTCCGGCTTGCTAAGGGTGATGGAGGTATAAGGGCTGTGAACAGTATAGCGCTCTATCCGCCGCTGGATTATCTCTTCAGGCAGGATAAGGCCAAGCTCATCCAGATTACGTAGCAAGGACATGGAAAGTATGCCGGCACACCCCTTGCACCCTTTCGGGCCTAGTTCGTCAAATTCCCGCGGCTCGTAGATGGTGATTTCGGGATGTATTCCTCTTTCCCTGGCGTACTTCAGCAGGTAGAGTGCAAAAAAGCTACCCGCGGGCCCGCCGCCAACTATAGCAACCGTTGCTCCAGTCTCAATTTTACCTAAGCCTAGCTTCATGCTTTTACCACTTCACTTCGCACTGAAGATCCTCTGACAGCTAATTGCAGGTTTGGCTAAACTAAGAATCCATGCTTACCAATCCCTTACGCATGGCATACTTAATAAGCTCTGTATGATTGTGTAAACCTAGTTTTCCCATCATTCCCGTGCGGTGCCCCAAGACCGTCTTCAGACTGATGAAGAGCTTACTGGCAATTTCCCGGCTGGTATTTCCTTCGGCGACTAATTTCAATATCTCTCTTTCCCTTGGCGTTAAATGGTCGTAAGGATCTGTGGTTTGGGCGAGTTGTCGATAATCCTCAATCAGTGCCGTGGCTGCAGAGGGGTAGAGAAATGACTCCCCGTTGTGTACGGCGCGTATTGCAGATATCAACTCCGAGCCTAGCGCTTTCTTAGGTACGTAACCAGCACTACCCGCCTTGATAGCTGCCAGTACATACTCCTTGTTATCATGCTGGGTAAGAATGAGGACCTTCGCCTTCGGGTTTTGCCTCATGATCCGGCGGGTGGCCTCAAGACCGTCCATACCCGGCATAGCGATGTCCACAACTATCACATCCGGAGACAATTCCTGAACCTTTTCGATAGCCTCGCTTCCTTCCGATGCTTCCCCCACTATCTTGATGTCATCATGGAGACTGAGTAAAGCGCGGATGCCATCTCGCATTATCGCATGGTCATCTACTACAAGTACCTTTATCTTATCCATTGCTAACCTCACCGGTTAAAGGAAATTCCATGGTAATCTCGGTACCGCGACCAGAGCTTGATTCGATAACCAGAGAGCCATTCATAAGCTCTGCCCTCTCCCTCATCCCTAATAGCCCCAGTCCGCGCGGCCCGTCTTTTAAATTCATTGCTTCTTGAGAATTAAAACCAATACCATCGTCTTGAATATATACTTTGATATTGCTTCTTTTAAAATGGATATCCACACAGACATTGCTGGCATGGGCATGCTTAACAATGTTATTAAATGCCTCCTGGACAACTCTGAAAATTTCTATTTCTAGTGAAGGCGTTAATCTTCTCACCTTTCCCGAAGTATGCAGGCTGACTTTCAGTCCTGCGGTTTTAAGATGACTATCCACCAGTGAACTAATCGCCGCCATCAGTCCTAATTCATCGAGCACAGCGGGACGAAGATCGTATATCAGTTTGTGTATCTCGCCAAGAGTCGTAGCAGATAAAGCTTGTGCCTTTTTCAATATTGCCCTGGGCTTCTTTGCGCCGGGGGGTAGCGTTTGTATCGCTGCTTCCAGATGAGCGGCCAGGCTAGCCAGAACCTGACTCGTCTCATCATGGAGATCACGGGCGATTTTCCTCTTTTCCTCTTCTCTTACCGATTCCAGATGTGCTGAAAGGCTGCGTAAACGTTCATGGGAAGTCTTAAGTTGCTCCTCGGCCCGTTTACGCTCGGTAATATCGGTCACCATATGAAAAAAGACTTTCTTTCCGTTTTTAGTCAAGGCTCGGGTAGGGTATACGGAAGATGTAACCCAGCGTCCTGATAGCGGGTCAAATAACTCCCGGTCAATAGCCTGGTTTTTCTCAGCGGCCTCCTCCAGCGGGCAGCCGGGAAAAGGTTCCAGATACCCATGTATCGCCATCGGACAGTACTTGCCTAAAATATCTTCCCTTTTTACCCCTAGTTGTCTGTACACCGCGCTATTAGCCTCGAGAACATAGTGGTCCTCGTCCACCACCACAACGTAGAAAGGAAGCGCATCCAGGATGTTCTGTACACCCAGGTTGATTCCAGCATCTGTGTGACGGACAGCGCTTTCACCAGCAGTTCGCTTTATTAATGACTCCTCTTTTTCAACCATTCTAAGAACAATTATACTACATACTTTTACAGATAAGTATACGGTACCAGAAACCCTCTGACATCTAATCAATCTGCCATAGTTAGCCTAAATGATTAATTTTTGAAAAAACAGGGTATATCTGGAGTAAGAAGAGTCCATTGCCTCGAAAATCCACACAATTTTCGTCCAAGCTGGCTCAAATGTCGGGTACAATACTAAAAACTGGTTAAAACCGGAGCAGCTTTTACGGTCTGGCTATCCAGAAGAACAAAATGTCACCGGGAAATTACTATCCCTTTTTCGGGAACTCACTTGTATCGGAGCCGTTTTGTCCATACCACGCATGGTCTACGTAGCCGTTTCGGATTAACTGTTGGATAATTGGTTTTGCAATGAGACTGCTTATGGCGTAACCGGCAACTTCCGTGCCATATCGCGTCAGACAGGCACCGGTGATAATACCGATTACTTCTCCATCCATATTGAACAGAGGGCCGCCACTGTCACCGTAGTAGATAGGCGCATTGGTTTCCAGCGTATTATAAAGTGTCTCACGAGTATCAACGATGAACGTTGAATTAGTCGAGCTGATTATTCCCCATGTTGTTTTGATTCCTTCCCCAAGAACATTTCCTATGGCTATTACCTGGTCGCCAACTCTTATCTTTGAAGAATCTCCCATGGTAACACCGCTAATATTGCTTTCACCAATATCGATTACGGCTATATCATCAGGCGGGTCAGTCATTACGGCCTTAGCGGTATAATTCTGGCCGTTATTTAAGGTAACCGTGACGCACTTTGCTCCTGCCACAACGTGATTGTTAGTCACGATGAAACCATTCGCATCTAAAATCCATCCCGAGCCAACTAATTGTTCGGTAACTTGGCATCCGGAAGAATCGTAGTTGGTAATTTCGGCATTGATAGTCACTACCGCTGGACTGACTCTATTGATTACATCTGCTACGAGTAATGGACAGGTGGTATTGGCAGAGTTGGGGATATCACTTGAAGATTGATCGATTACACATGTTGCGTCGGAAGAAAAAGTGAAATTGGGTACACCTACGCATCCTGCTAAA
This sequence comes from uncultured Chloroflexia bacterium, assembly GCA_963796365.1. Lineage (GTDB taxonomy): Bacteria > Chloroflexota > Dehalococcoidia > Dehalococcoidales > RBG-16-60-22 > RBG-13-51-18. The sequence continues at coordinate 276,951 of CAWCLJ010000004.1, read as the reverse complement.
GATGTAGACAAGGTTGACAGCAAAAGGACAAGGATAAGCACATATCTAATTTGGTATTGCGTCCCCATGGTGTATTCCCCATGACACACAGTTTCAATGTCCGAACCTGAATTACCGAATTCCCTGTTGGAAATTATATCTTTAGTGTAGTCCTAATCAGGATATATTTCAAGATATTTATAGAGTATTTTTTAGATTTATACCAGATATTTTTTTTATATAATCAAGATTTAGTACGGGTAATAATCCGGTATAAATGTCCAATCTTAAACAATATGAGTACGACGACGTTTACGCCAGAGTGTTTTATCATGAGCAAAGAATAAATACGTAGTGATATTTAAGGGATAGTTATATATCAAGCGTGAGGATGAGGTCTTTTAATCCGAAAAATGAGGTCTTTTAATCCGAAAGAGGAAACAAACCCGGATTGATAGTATAGAAACTAAATTTAGAGAATAAAATAAAAAGGGAGAGGAAACCGCATGAAAAACAAATTGCAATTGGTAGCTTTGATCGTGGTAGTACTGGGAGTCGTAAGTTTAGTTGTAGGGGCCGTGTTTGTCGGTATAGCAATCCAAAAGAATAACTACATCGTTAGCCAATTAAAAGCACAGGGTATTACCCTCAATTTAACTCAGGCCCAGATCAACCAGGGTCAGGTGATCGATAATGCCGCTGGAGCCCTGGCTGCGGCAAATACTTTAGCCGAACACCTCAAAAGCATATCGCCAAGCTACAACGCCTTGATGGCTGCCAACACGGGCGGTAGATATGATCCGACAGATCCTAATGATTTGAATTACACCCAGGGCCTCAATCTGGAGAACTCTCTTGATCTGGTAGTACTAAGCTTCGGGGTCGTACAGGCAACGGAAGGGACCGGCGCAGTTATGATAGTTATCGGACTTAGTATTATCGGAACGGGATTGGTATTGTTCAAATTATGCAGAAGTTCGTCAACGATTAATAAAGCCTAATTTATTGACATGGCCTCTGTTTTGTCGCGATCCAGAGAATAGTCTAGTCAAACAGTTGAGAAGCCAGGTTCATCTAGCCTCTCAACTGTTTGACACACATGTCTTACCCAACTAAAATTATTAACGTAACAGACAATGAACCCTCAGCAATTAGCTTACATCGCCGCTTTCGGCTTTAAATCGCTCATCTTCAGGCAAAGGAAGCCCATCATTGCGGGAATGCCCCTGACCGATGTCTGCAATCTCCGTTGTAAGCACTGCGTGGTAGCGAATGTTGGGAGGGGGCACTACCCGCTCGCCCGGATTAAAGAGACACTGCGGCATTTCTACTCAATCGGTGTGCGTATCATATACCTTCAGGGCGGCGAAATCATGACATGGCGTGACGGCACGAAAGATGTGAATGACGTTATCCGCTGTGCTCGGGAAATAGGCTTCTTCAAGATAGCTTGTGTTACTAACGGTACACTGGGAGTGCCTTCCGGAGCCGACCTGATATGGGTCAGCCTGGATGGGTCTGAGCGTTTAAATGACTCTATCCGTGGTGAAGGCGTCTTTGAAACTGTCATTCATAATCTGAGGGTCACGAAACATCCCAGGGTAGCCCTCAACATGACGATTAACCGCATCAATGCTGCAGAAGTCGAGGCAGTGGCTGAAATTGCTCGGGACCTATGCATCGTCAAAGGTGTTTCCTTCAATTTTCACACACCTTATCAAGGTGTTGAAGAAATTTGCCTGCCCTTGACAGAAAGACCGGCGGTTATTGACCGTATCATACACCTGAAACGGCAAGGATTTCCGGTGTTGAACACCTATGGTGGCCTCGGGACGATGAAGGCGAATAAATGGCGCCGCCCAATTCCCTTAATCCACCTTATGGAGAACGACCGTATCTATGAGTGTTGCTTTGGCAAAGACCAGCCCGGCGTCTGTGAAAAATGCGGTTACGGCGTTATTGCCGAACTGTCACAGATTATGAGATGCAATATTCCCACCATTCTGGAATCAATCGCCTTGTTCAGTTAGCTGGAGAGTAAAATGACAGGTTCAGGCACTTCATGGCCTCTTACCTCCAAACCACAAAATGGGGCTCGAATTGTGGTTGCGTCACAGGGGCCGCGTATCTGGACTGCCGAGTGCCGCCTGGAGTCGGTTGGTGAAACTTTATATCTTATCGGCGCCGACCGAACGACCGTGGAAAACCTGAAGCACCAGCACCGGGTTGCCTTCACCATAATCAATGGCGAGAAGTCAATCCAGGGCAGCGGCATAGCACGTTTTTCCGATTCCAGTTCAGCACTTCTATTCCAGCCCTACCGCCTTTCAGACGGCGTGGATACTTTTGAGCTAAAGTTAAATGGTTGGGCGAAGGTAAGTGAAGCGCTGCCACCTAACATCCTTAAGTACGCTTTCTGGTACCAGGCTTTCAGGCTGGTCACTATACCGCTATCGGCTCTGCCGGTCCTGGTCGGTGGTGCAGCTGCTTTTGCCCTCGGGCAGTTCAATGTTATTTTTCTGGCGCTTGCTTTGATTGGAGCAGTTTCCGCTCACGCCGGGGCGAACGCCTTAGCCGATTATTTCGACTTTAAGAACGGCGTAGACCTTAGCAAGGAGCTCTCCTCGCACATAGGTGCGCTTGCTCGAGAGCGGGTAGAAGCGGGACTGATATTGATTGCTTCTTTTGCCTGTTTCCTTGTTACAGCCATTATCGGACTGGTACTGGTCCAGATGGTGGGTTGGGGACTGCTCTGGTTCGGCTTGGCAGGATTGCTGGGGGCATTCTTTTACACTGGTCGCCCCATCTCTTATAAGTACCGCGCCCTTGGCGAATTGATGTTGGGTATACTCTGCGGGCCAGTCATCGCTATGGGCGCATTCTACGTCGAAACGCAAAGCTGGGACTGGGGAGTATTCCTTATCTCGGTTGCTTTGGGCATGTTAATTAGTTCTATCTCCCTAGTAAACAATCTTCGTGATATGCCAGATGATAAGGCTGCAGGCATCCGCACTCTACCGATGTCGCTCGGTGTACGCGGTACCAAACAACTCTATTATTTCCTGAGCGGGGGATCTTACCTTGCTGCTATCGCCTCTCTTACTTTCCATCTGGATTTCTGGCCCATCGTTGTTATCCTTTTCTCCCTGCCGAAGGCAGCCCGGGCCATTCAAGCGTTACGTACAACAAAGGACGACATTATTGATATCCGCCAGAAAGCCCTTAAGAGCCCTTACCCTTTGAACTCCATCCGACTGCATGCACGCTTCGGAGAACTGGCTGTACTGGGGCTGGTCATTGCTGGAGTGATACAGCTGATCACCAAATTTTAATGGGTAATGATTGCCCAAATTGTTTACGCTGAAATAAAGAAAGCCGGACATCGACACGATACCCGGCCTTTATCACTAATCAGAACAGATTCTAGGATTTGCCTATTTTAAACATCTTGGTGCCGCAGATCGAACATACCCCCTGGGTAGCCGGCTTGCCATTTTTCATTAGGATAGACTTGGTATTTTTCATTTCTTTCTTGGAACGGCATTTCATACAATAAGCTTGCATTGATTTATCCTCCTTGATATTTGCTACGAACAGTATAGCATTTATCACATTGGTGTCAAATCAATGATGGTTATCCAGCTTTGGTTTTACCCAATTAAAAAAATACTTGCGTCGTTGAAGCCGCCAGGGAAAATAATAGGGCGTCCTGGTTTAACTCACGGTTTTTGGGGGTCCAGCCCAGCTTCGGCTTACATTTTTCGGTTAAACTCAATTATAATTACAGGCATAAAAAGGGGGCCAGAGAATATTCCCTGGCCCCTAAACTAATTATTTTTTATTGACACAATTTCTAAGCCACGAGGCTTAGCTGGCTGCCATTTTCCAGTTTCTTTTTCTCATCCTCAATCGCATCTTTAGGTAAAGAATCACGGACGGATTGAATACCGGCCTTAAGCCGGCAGGCCGGATTCCATTGGCTATCGCCGATAGCCTGGTCTATATCACCGATAATCCGCATTAAGTGTTGGGAAACATATTGAGGAAGATTCGGTATTTTCAATGTTTCCCGGGCAGCTTCTCTTGCCTGTTCCAGCGGGTTGATAGCCTGATTGATGTATTCCTCAACCTTATCCATCGCCTCGCTCACCTTGAGCGGGCTCCATTTTATAGGCATAGTTACACCTTCTTTCTTTTAGTAATGTTGGGAGTGCTTACTCTCAACGGTTATTTCACTGTACTTTCCAACTGTCCTAAGCGGACTTCCATAAAAAGTACGTAACCAAAGATACTTTCCCTGCCAATCGAGGTCTTACGTTTTTCCTTGCTCGGCCTCTGCCAATCGGGCGTCAGCACTCCCTATTTGCCCCTTTAGCCAATAAAAAAGGAGATTTCCTTCCCACGTTGGGGGAGAAAATCTCCTTGAAATAGTAAAAAGCGGGGAATCACCCCCGCTTCTTACGTGGCTGTTTTGTGAGTTCAAACGTTCATATTTGGCTTAATAGCTACACGGCGACTGGTTGTTTAGCCTTACCCTTTTTCTTGGGCTTTACCGGACTGGGCTTGGCTTTGGTGATTTCCTCGGCTTCGGCTACCGCTTGGGCTTTATCGGCTTCGCTTACCTTCTCGGCTTCCGGCTCGATTGCCTTTTCCTCGACCTTCGGCTTCTGGTTCTCACCCGTTATCATCGGCATCACCACCAGCTCATAGTCTGGAGCGGTAAAGAGCATAGGTGATTTGCTGTCAACGAGCTTTAAGTCCACCATCCCGCCACAGGCTTTTAGAGCATCGGCAAGATAACCGCCGTCAAGCCGTATCCTGCCATCCCCTAAAGTACCGGCAGGTATTTCTACCAGTCCTTTTTCATCAGGACTGGACATGGTGAGCTTACCGTTACCGAAGGTGAGGTCTATCGGGTAGGCTTTGCTATCGGATAGCACCTTGAGTGAGCTTACCGCCCTTATTGCCTCATTAGCATCAAAGCTAACAAAGGTATTAAGCTCGGTCGGTATGAGCTTCTCATAGTCGGGGAAAGTACCATCGGCACTCCGCCATTTATAGCGGATTAGCTCGGTATCCAGTACTAAGCTGTTGGTCTCTCCATCTTTGTTGAAGCTCATTCTAACCCGATAGGCTTTCCGTAAGGCGTTGACCACACCCCTTAGCTCATCGCTACTTATCAGGACTTGCCCCTCATCACCGTCAAAGTCCAGCTTTACCATGGATAACCGGAAACCATCGGCGCTAACCAGAGTGAGCTTACCCTCACTTACTTTAAAGAGGACACACTGCAAGGCAGGTCTGGTATCCTCTCTGGAAGTAAAGGGTAGTACTCTGGATAGAGCTTCCGATAACTCCAATGCTCCGAGGTTAGGACTGACGATGTTGGATGGGCTTACCCTGACTTCACAGAGGCTTAAAGGCGTGTTATCGCTTATCCAAGCCGAATCGTCGAGGAAGCTGGTATTAGTCCCACAAACTACCTTAAGCCGTTTACCATTAGCCTGCGATTCGCTAGCACTAACGCTGGCGGGTACAACCTTTACGATATTAGACCCGCCGAGAGACTTAAGATAGGTAAGGAAACCTTTACGCCCGATGGTAAAATCGTAGAGCATTACCCTTTCGGCTAATGCTCTACTTAAGGCGTTTACCAGTATCGCCTTGTGTGCTACAAAGCCCTCACCTGAACGCTTGCCCTCAATATTAAGTTGTTCCGTTTTACACCCCCATTTTGGTTATCTGGCAAGTGGGCAAATCTGCCAGCTTCACTGATTAGTAAGTAACCGTTAATCCGCAATTCGCTGGCATTAAAAGTGCTTCCACTATATATACCGCTAGGGAGGTGTAAAATCTTAGGATGCAAACATGACATTTTGTTCTTTATGTCGGTAATACCATAGATATTGGTATTCCTTATTGGTAAGAGGCTCACCATTTACCTTTTTACTGGCAATCTGAATAAGCCTTATCGGGCATCCGAGTAACCAAGTCTTAGCATCTAGCCATGCTGAAACGTCAATGGCATTATCATCAATAATAACGTCTGCCAATCCGGTAGTATCGCCGGTATCTATCTCTCGGTCAAGGCTAAAGATAGTAGGCTTACGGCTTACCTTGCGCCAGTAGTCGGCAATAACGTAAGCGGCAACTCGATACATAAAAGCCGGACTAAAGGGCTTATCGGCCATTCTACGGCGTGCCAGGGCTAATTCCAAGATAATGTTGTGCCTGATATCCTCTCTATCTATAAAAGGTACTTTACGCTCAAAACGATGAGCTACTTCATACCAAATAAGCCACTCGCCGTTTAACCTCTGATAGGATAGAGGATTATCATCCTGCGGGCATCCTGTTACTGTACACATGCTTACCTCTCTTTCAAGGCAAGCGTTCAGGTCAAGGCTCTGTCATATTTAGTTTTTAAAGTGCATTGATATTCCACATTCAGTATTGAACAAAAGGAAGGAAAGTTCATTAATAGAATGAACCTATATTTACATTGATTTTTTAATTGACTGCATTTAGCTAAGTTGTTAATGTTAAAGCTAAAATCACTAGATTGCACATTTCGGGTTAGGGGTATTTAGGTAAAAATGCCGTAGAGGCTTTATAACATCAATTAGAGGCATGGGCGTTACACTTTTCATTATTCAGTTAGGGGTAATTGTGCAATAGTGTCTTGTGAGGGAAAGATGTATCCCAGACCTGGAATAGAGGCTTAAAATCGTATCTTAGAGCTCAAGGTAACAGATTACGATGTCTTTGGTTAACGTATTTTGCCGTATAACGCTTTTCTCGGGTCGGCCCAGAGTTTATCAGAAGCCAAACGGCCGGCAGCGGTAAGACGGTAAAAAATGCGAGGCTTACCTTGAGGATAATTATCCTGGAAAGCCGAAGGTTCAACAACACCGGATAGTTCTACCCAACCGAGTTTTTGCAAGTTTGAAAAATAGACAATAAAAGAGTGATAACGGCATCCCATCGATTTATAGGGAAGTCTCTCCAGGAACTTTTCCGTTAGGGCAGATATCTTTTCCGGGTCAATGGACCGGCCTTCTCTTTTAGCTCTTTTTTCTTCGGTTCGTGATGCTCTATCAAGGGCGGTCGCTCTCATTAAAGCCAATTTATATTGGTGAAATATCTCGGCTTGTGGTGCGCCTCTTTCCGGGTCTATCTTTATTGATTCGTATAGACCGCGGCTTAAAAGATAGTCACGGATAAATGGGCCGCATCCGAAAGGACGTAGAAAGCCGCCCCGCTTAGGTTTTAGCGGTTCCAGTACCATTTGAATTATCCCAAAGCTTTTCGTACCAGGTCTTTAACTCTTCTCCGGCTACCTTGCGGTATTTTGCAGTAGTATTAAAGGATGCATGCCCTAAATGCTCCTGAAGCAGCCTCAACCCATCCCCCGAATCGTCCACTTTAACTGCATTTACAGCAAAAGCGTCCCGAAGTTTGTGAGGACTGACATTATGTACTTTGCCGGTTTCCGGGTTAATCAGCTTGGGGAGGTTAGCTTTAGCGGCACATTCTTTTATGATTTGCCAGCACCTGTGTCTATTGACGCCCAAAAGGAGCCGCTTTCCATTACGTAACACGGGACCTCCGCGGGAAACGTATTCTTGCAGCATTTGGAGAGTATTGTCATCAACAGGCAGTGTTCTCATACGGCGGTGTTCCTTGGCCTCAGCTACGGCTTTTTCCACCTTAATTCCGCATTTTGGGCAATAGCTATGGCTTCTCCCTAGTTGGGCATTACAATGAGGGCAAGATAATTTCAAGCGAGTTTTCAGGCGTTGAATAGTAACTGTGTTTTGGGAAAAACTAATATTTTCGACTTCAATACCCAATGCTTCAGTGATACGGCAGCCGAGACGGAACAAGATATGGATCAGAAGTTTGTCACGGAGATTAGTAGCGGCTGCTTCGATGAGAATAATTTCGTGAGGCTCAAGGTAAGCTTTCATCTCTCGTCCTTTTGTGGTGATTGGCTAGCTGGTTTGTGTAACGGCGACGGCTCGTGATTTGCTCTATGTTGCATGAGATGGCAAGCAATCATCCGAGCAAGCAATTGTAATCCAAGGTCGGGACTAACATCATCGCTCATATCTCGACTAGCTTGAGGATTATTAGATGTTTTCATTGCCATTCAAATCAATAATAATGTCCTATAATACATATGTCTATGTATTAACTTGCACTTGATGTAGTCATTCTAACGTGTTAAAATATTTGATAAATGCGGTTGGCAATAGTCCAAGGAGGACATATTGGTCAAGAGAACAAAAAAACCAGCTATCACATCTGAAGTTCGTCTCGATTGGCTTCGCCGTTATGAGGAAGAGAAAGAATCGCCTCCCAAGATCGCAAAAAAGGATAAGGTTGATGTACGTACGGTTCGTCGGCATATAGGTTTAGCTAAAGAGCAAAGAGAGACTCGCGATGCGAGAGCAACTGTGTTACGAAATGCCCTTGAAAATCATTACCAGGACATACTGCGTTTTGCGGAAACACTGGAACAGGAAGTATCGGGAGTTGGACGAGGTTCTGCAATCAAGGACGCTGAGTTCCTTGAGGTTGCTCTGCGACAGCACCTGCCTCGTTCGCCTATTTGGTCAGAGCTCCCAAAACTAAAGAAGTTGCGAGAGGAGAGGCTGGAGCAGCCGAAAATTATCGAGAATAGAGTTACGCAAGAAGCTGAGAGTAACCCTGAGACTAAAACTTTAATACAGACGGGTTTAAAAGGCATTGTGACGGCGGTTTCTCTCCTCATGATTCAACAAGTGGATTTTTGGCTACAGGGCAACCCGGTGCAGGACTTGAAAGGGAAATTATTTACTAATGACCCGGCGGAAAAAGGGCAGGTCGGCCTGCGTCTGCGTGGAGCGTTTATCGGCCAGGTGAGAGAAAACGAAGTTAAAAACGTCGAGAAAGTTATTGAAAATTTTGTCGAAGGTTTACAAAAACGTCTGAGAGAATCCAGCGACTTCCAGGACATGGAGAAAACAACTTCAGAAATGAGACGTACACATGAGAAGCTACGTGAAGAGTTGGCAATCATCAGGTTACGCCACGTGGTGCCGGGCCGTTGTAAATTTTGTCCGCCATGGTAAAGAAGGGATAGGGAGTAATAATATGAGAGCAGTACTATATGCCAGAGTTTCTTCAGACAGACAAGATGTTGATTTATCCATTTCAGCTCAACTAAAAGCTTTGCGAGATTATGCGATAAGATCTGGTTACACGGTAGTAAGGGAATTCATCGATGAGGCAGAAAGTGGACGCACGGTTTACCGGCCGCAATTTCGTGAAATGATATCTATGGCCAGGCAAGCCATCAAACCATTTGACATAATACTTATTTATAAGTATTCGAGGTTTGCCCGTAACTGAGAGGACTCTATCGTCTATAAGGCTCTACTTAAGAAGTGCGGCATCCAGCTAATATCTATTACTAAACCTGTAGATGACACGGCGATGGGCCGGCTAATGCAGGCCATTATCGAATCAATCGATGAATTTTATTCCGCAAACCTCGGTGAAGAAGTAACCCGAGGGATGAGAGAAAGCGCTTCCTGGGGCTTTTATCTTTCCGCCAGGCCCCCTTATGGGTTTAAAAAGATAAAAGTAAGGGATGGGTTAAAAGAACATACCAAACTTGAAATCGAAGAGACCCAGGCAAGTGTCTTAGCCTCTACTTTCGATAAAGTTATTAACGGCAGAGGACTTATCGATATTGTTAAAGAGCTAAACTCAAGGGGTATCAGCGGCCCGAAAGGGAAGGGTTGGTCGAAGACGACACTTCGTAAAATGCTTGCTAACGAAATTTATACTGGTACTCTCGTCTGGGGCCATAATAGTAAGCGGGGTTTGCCGGAAGTCAGGACCGAGAAAGCCTGCCTGGCTATCGTAAACCGTGCTACTTTCGAGAAGGTACAGGAAATGATTGGCAGCCGCTCATTTGCCCATATTCATCCTAAAACACTCTCTAGTCAATATCTCTTAAGTGTACTTGCTCGTTGCGGACATTGCGGCAAAGCGTTAATCGGTATGGAAGCAAAGAGCGGTAAGTTTTTTTACTATGTTTGTGGAACCTTGAATAAGAAGGGTGCCGGTTCTTGTGAAGCGCGTTATCTTAATTCTAAAAAGTTGGAAGGGACGGTTGTTGATAAAATCAAAGCCCACGTGTTAACTACAGAAAATCTGACCAAACTTGCTGAGTTTGTAAGTGAGGAATTCAACCATAACTCGGATGCATACCAGGAAGAATTGAAAACCATCGAAACTGACATCAATGAAATAAAGGGACGTTTAGAGAACATTTATGATGCTATCGAGACACATAAGGTAAACCTCGATGATCTTTCAGGGCGGATTCACGACTTAAAAGAGCGCCATCTTAAACTTCAAATGCGAAAAGATGAACTTGTTTCGTTGTTAGCAGGGGATAAAGCAGAAACGGCATCAAAGGAAGAAGTGGCTGAATGTGTTGACGAACTAAGGGAAATGCTTGATCGAAATTCCTTGGCCGAGCAGAAAGCATTTATCAGGAGCTTTGTGAAGGAAGTGAAGGTAACCGGAGACGATGTATTGCTTACTTATACGCTTCCGATGCTGCCTGATAGGGTTACAGAGGAGAAAGTCCCGGTTCTTAGTATTGTACACTATGGTGGGCCATTGTGGACTCGAACCACAGACCCCAGTCTTATCAGGACTGTGCTCTAACCAGCTGAGCTAATGGCCCCGCTTATAATTTTACGATGAAGCGTTCAGAAAATCAAGATTTGGCTTCTGCCATTAATTTAACGGTACGAAGCAACCGCGAAGAACTATTTATCTGGGAGGCTGGTAGTTCTTAGCCGTATCAACCATAGCTTTGACGTTTTCAAATTTGGCATCGACAGGTAAATCGCAGCCGCAGCTTAGAATAAAGCCGCTTCCTTTACCTACAATGTCTATGAGTTTACGGCAATATTGTTCCACAGTCTGCGTGGTTCCCAGCTTTAATAAGCGTGCCGGGACATCACCCATGATGCACATGCGGGAGCCGATTACTTTTTTAGCTTCAAAGATATCCGTCAGGCCGTCTAGCTGGATGATGTATTTGCCTTCCGGCAGGGTCATAAACAGGGGCAGGAAGGGCAAAAAGTTCTGGTCGAGGTGGAAAATCATGATAAGGTTTTTCGCGACATATAAATCAACGAGCTGCTGAACATAGGGAAAGACGAATTTCTTGAAATAGGCGGGCGAAATAAAGGTGGCGGCGCTGCGGGAAATGGCGGTGTTCCCGAAGATTCTCGGCGTAGTTTTCATCATGGACTTTACCTGTTCCAGAGACTCCGCCATCATGACATCCATCGCGGCGATGACTTTATCCGGGCGCCTGATAAGGTCCATCAAAAAAGGCCCGAAGGAGCGTGCCATCGAAAGCGTTTCAAAAGGTGGCATGACCATATAGGAGTCGGTAAAAATAAGAGTTTTATCCCGGTAGTAGGCCCGGGATTTTTCCCCGGCGCGGTTATTTTCCTCCTGCTTTTTCTTGAAGTCAGCTTCTCCGACCGGGCCGCAGAATTCCGGCTGGATTCGCGGCAGGATATATTCTTTATTGTAGTACGTCCAGCCTTTACTAATGACAATATCGTATTCATCAGGAGTCATAACTTCCTGTTCGAGGTATTGAATGATGGAATCAGGCGGCAGGTCACGGCCGGGTATTCTTTGTTTAATCGGCAGCGCGAGGCCGGCCCCCACCGGTGAAAGGAACAGGGACATCATATCGACGCCGCCCAGGTCTTCAAATGTCTTACGGACCGCCGCGACATTAGCTTCCAGATCGGTCGCGAATTTTGCCATGGTTATCCCGGCATGGCGGCCGGCAAACCAGGAGAGGGGGAACCCAACGGGCGTGCGGTCAACCGGCTCTAGAGCAACGGCGGCCTCTAATCTTTCTTTTACAGTCATGGTATCACGGGGCATAGATGCCTCCTCAAGGTTGGTTAGACCTTATTAGTTAACGCTTAACCGGACTTATTTTTAAATCGACGACTTTGGGGACCATGACATTCATGGCGATAGGGGATTTGACGTTCCTGAAAAACAGCGGGAAATGGGCAACGCCCGCCGGCATATAAAAACTGCATGAAGTATCGAACTTTATCTTTTCCAGGTCACTGCCTTCACCCATCCAGAACTCGCCCTCGCCGCCCAGATAGCTGGTATCCCACGGGTCATTGCCGAAGAAAATGAAAACTTCCGGGTAATCATGCTTATGAGCGCCGTAACTTCTGCTGGCATCAGGGCTAAGCAAAGTAGTGTCTTTGAGTATCCACCCGTATTCGAACTTAGAAGTGGCTTCCTTGACATAATCATTTGAAAAAATCATCCTCGGACCGGTAGTCCCGATTGTTTTATCGGTAATCTTGTATGTCTTGGGAAGCCCGAATTTTACGATACCATCGGGCCCGGGCCCAAGCACCATCTCTGCTTTCCTGGTAACATATTTCTCATATTTTGACGCTACCATAGTTTCCTCCTTCACTTTTACTTCCCCGGCCAAATGAATTAAATATGTATTTATTCCTTATTGGTAATGTAGTGAGAACCTTCGGAAGCGCCGTTTGGGTCGAAGGTTTTTTTAATTCTCCTTAACCAAACGTGATAATCGGAGACGTGAGGTCCGTATAAATCATGGAGTGCATCACCGAAGACATGGCCGGGCACGCCGAAATGGTCTTTGATAGCCGTTTCATTGGCTTGGGCTCCAAATTCTTGGGTAAGGACTTTAAAAGTCTCGGGATTCGGCATATAACGTATCAGCAGTTCGCCGTGGCCGTAATGCCCGTGCTCGAAAGATTGGGTAAAGGGTGAGAAACCATCGTTATAGACGATGCCCCGCTTTATCAAATCCTCTTTATTCTTGCCGCTCACGGAAATATAATCAGCCATCAACCGGAAAACATCGGTCTGGCCTACTTCACCGCCGAAGGCCCCGGTAGCCCGGAAAACTTCCCGAATCGAGCCGCAGGTGCGTATATAACGCCAGAGCAACCCGGAAGCAACTTTCGGGTCGTCGATGATATGAGGAATCATCCGGCCGCCGGTTTTTTCCATAATCTGCGCCAGTATTTTCATCTTGTAATCAAAATCCCTGTCGGAATTGCCGGCCAGGGAAATCATCATGCTCGGTCCCTTAGCATATTTACTGAATTCTTTAAACAACGCTACGTCTTCTTCATTGCTGGTGGCAATGTTCGAGGCCGCCATGGCAGCATTAAAACCCATTAACTGGAAGCCGATTTCGCTTTCCCCGGTAAGGCGCTGCGCTTCATCGAGGTTATCCACGGAAGAAAAAGAGTAAAAACCCACATAGAAATTCTTTGGGTAGTAAGCAGGCGAGTATTTGGGAGAAACGCCATCAAGGGGAAGGGTGGCAGGGCCGGGCCAGTGGTATATCTTGGCGGCGGCGGCGGTAAAGACCCCAAGTCCTCCGAGAGGCACCACGTTGCCTCTAATTATCCCCCGCAGCGAAGGCCCGGGGCCATCGCCGCAGAACCATTCATTTGAGGAGCCAAGCGAACCAAGACGAACGATTTCTCCTTCCGGCGTTACCCATTCGACCGCCAGTAAGTTTCTCTCGCCGTAGCTGGCGCTCTGGCTCATGTGGCCGAGGCCCTGGTGGGCGGCTATCGGCAGGGCAGAGCAGTTGGAGCCGGCGCCGCACATGTTGCAGTTCAATCCCTTTTTCATCAATTCGGCCTGCAGTTCAGCGCCGATGACGTAAGGTTGTACCGCGGCGTACATGTTTTTCTCATTGATTTCGATAATCTTGTTCATGCGGCGTAAATCCAGGCGCACGACGCCGGGGCCGGACGGGTCGTTATAAATGCCCCACCCGGTGCTGGAGGCTTTGAATTGAATGTGGAATTTATTGCACAATCGGACGATGGCCTGCACCTCCGCGGTGCTGGCCGGGAGTAAAATGGCTTCAAAGCGGGGAGAAAACTTGGTCGACCCGGCCATCAGCCCGGACCGCCAGGCATAAGAATAGAGAACGACCGGGTCGGAAGAGATATTTTCTGTCCCGACGATGTCTTCCAGGGCTGCGTACTGGTTTTTATTTAACGCCATAGCTCATTTCCTCCCTATAAGGCAGCTTTGGCCAGTAATTCGACGATGTCAAATACCTGAATGGAACTATTACCGCTTTTTTGGGCGCCGGTAAAACTCTTTTCACAGCCCGGGCAGGCGGTGACAAGCGCTTCCGCGCCGGTGGCTTCGGCTTCTTTAAGCCTGATATCGGCCGTCCAGGCGGCAAAATCCGGATTGCTTTCTTTGACCCCGCCGCCCGCCCCGCAGCACCAGGCATATTCGCGGGTACGGTCCATTTCAGCCAGCGTTAAACCGGGCAGGCTTTTTAACAGCTCGCGGGGCGGAGCATAAACGCCGTGAGTTCCGCGGCGGAATTCCTTGGGCGGGTCGAACAGTCGTATCTGGCCGGGGATTAGCTTGCCCTGCCAGTTTATCCACGGCTCGCCGAGCCGGCCGAGGTAGCAGGGGTCATGATAAGTGACTTTCAGGTTAATTTTTTTGGACGGAACAAGTTTCCCTTCTTTAATAAGACGGGCAAAATATTCCGAGGTATGCAGTACTTCAAAGTTGCCCTTCAACCCGAACCGGTCATAAAGCACTTTAAAGGCCTGATAGCATTCGGCGCAGCCGGTGACCAGTGTTTTCGCGCCGGACTTGGCGAGTTGTTGCATGTTTTGCCCGGCCTGTTTAAGAAAATCTGCTTTATAGCCCAGGTAGTATGCCCGGCCGCCGCAGCATAGTTCTTCCGCTCCGGCGATGCCGACATCAATACCGGCTTTCTGCATTAATGCAATACTGGATTGTGCATTCTTCCATAACGACCGGTCGGCGGAAGTGCGGCAGCCGGCATGAAAGATGACATCCGCTTTCTGCTTTTTAAAGTCCTTTATTTTCATGCCGTCGAACCAGTTTTTAGTTTGTTTTCCGGCGGCGGAGACAAGGCGTTCGTTATGGCGGAAATTTTCCAGCATCTTATCGAATACCGGCAGGGTTTTGCCTTTTTCCACGCAGGAAATGCGGGTCTCGCTTATCGGTTCGAAAACTTCCATGTCCATGGCGTATTTACAGGCCACATCACACCCGCCGCACATCTGGCAGTTGTAAATTACCTCGAGAAGTTTATCGGAATAGTCAAGCTCTTTCTCCAGCAGCGCAACTCCGATGCCCATTCGGCCGCCTCCGGAATAGGTATGGAAGTTGTACCGGGCGATACTCGGGCAAATATAAGAATTTTTTATCCCTTTGACGTTCTCGAGCGTGATGAATTTACAGGCCGAACAGCGGCAGCAGGTTTCCATATCCTGTTGATAATCTACTAAAGCCATATCTTTAACTCCCTCGCTTCAATGCCAGTTAGAAGCAAAGTTTCCCGGGGTTCATAATGCCAAGCGGGTCGACGATTGCCTTGACCTTTTTCAACGCATTTATGGTGGCGGCATCGCGGTTCATGATAAGGCCGGTGCATTCTCCGTAAGGGCGTGAGAAAAAAGCCCCTTGAGATAATAATTTCTTCGTAGCAGAAATTGATAAATCCCGGATGCTGTCCGCTTCTGCGGTATTCTGGCGGCTATAGAACAAATTGAATTCACAATGGCAGTTGGTGCCCTGGACGATGGGCTGAAGATATATTCCAAGGTCAGTAACGGGATAACCGGCTGCTTTAGCCGAAGAATACATCGTCTGGATAAGGTCAGGCAGCTTGTCGAAGACGGTTAAGAAGAAAATGTCCTGGCAGCCGCTTTTATAATTCAGCTTCCAATAAGTTCCTTCAGAAGGCCGTTGTATTAATTTTAAAAATTTATCCGCCGTTATACCGCCTAAAGTTTTAACCGGGGCGACGCCAAGACGCTGGGCGAGTTCCATCATATCTTCCGTCTGCCCTTTAATTCTCTCCTCGGGGAGAAAATCATAAGCGGCGATATTGAAAAATAGGACCCACGGAGGCAGGCTTTCTTTAATCCGCGAATATTCTTGAAGATTATTAACGGCCGTGATTAATGCCAGGTTAGTATTATTTAATACAAGACACTCATTAACCATTCGCAATCTAATTAACCAATGTAACGTTTCCAGAATTTTGGGGAGGTCTGAAGAGCCAACGAAAAAAGGCTGTTCCAGAGACGGTACAAGTTCGCAGCGGGCGGATGCCCAGGTAACGATGCCCATCGTCCCTTGTGAGCCCTGGATCAACCGGTACCAGGAAGAGGATGACGGCCCAGCGGCTTCTTTTTGAGCGCCCCCCGCCTCCCACTGTTCTTCGATGGTGCCGGACCCGGCGGCCGAACCGGTGCGGAACTTTTCCCTGGTGCCGAAGATAACTTCAGTACAGGCCAGGGGGTCGGAGATGTCCCAGTGATATTTGGGCATCAGGACCGGTTCTCTTTCCAGCAAGCTGCCGGCGACTGACTTGGCAGGGCGGGGGAGCAGGGGTATGTTAAGCCTCATGCCTTTTTCAGCGACCGCTGACGAAAGCTCCCCGAAGGTAACCCCTGGTTCGAACATGACAGCTCGGTTTTTGCGGTCGATGTGGATGATTTTTTTCATACCGCTCAAATCAACGATAACCGCGCCGCCGGTACCGGGGACGGTATCACCGCGGAAATGGGGAGCCCCGGAACTGACCGGGATCAGGGGCGTTTGAGTTTCCCTGGCCAGATTAACGATACGGAATACTTCGCCGGCGTTTTGTGGTTTGACCACGCAGGCCGGTTTAACGGGGCGCGTAAAGCTAAAATCTCTTGAATATTCTGCCAGCGTCGGTCCTTCACAGATAATATTATCCCCACCAACGATTCCGGCTAGCTCTGCTTTTTTAATCATGTTTACCTCCCGGGCACAGACACCGAATTGACGAGTTACATTAAAATCACGGGCCAGGCTGGTTACGAATGAGTCTCTTTAACTGTTAATGTTTTGCGTAACCAGCTCGGAAATTTTGTTATTTTTTGCGAGGATGATACACCGGATTAAGAATCAGGGCCGCCGGTTACCGGCAGTACCTGGCCGGTGATATCGGAGGCGGCTTCCGAAGCAAAGAAAGTGACCGCATTGGCGATATCCTGTGCCGTGGTAAGCTTCCCAAGCGGAATTGATTTGACCGCATTCTCCAAAAGCCCGGGTGGTGCCTGTTTGGCAAAACCGGTGTTGGCGATGCCGGGGGAGACAAGGTTGAACCGGATATTGTTAGCCCCCTGTTCTCGGGAAAGGCACTTGCTGAATGCAATGATGCCGGCTTTACCAGCGGAATAACCGGCGGTAAACATACCGCCCTGGATACCGGCGCCGGAAGTGATGCTGACGATACTGCCGGACTTCTTTTCAATCATAGTCGGCAATACCGCGCGGGTGCAGTTAATCGTCCCGTTGAGATTAACGGCAATATCTCTTTCCCATTCTGTCTGAACAAATTTCATAAACGGTTTGGGCGGTGTGCAGGCGCCGGCGTTGTTCACCAGGATGTCTACTTTCCCGAATTTCTTCAGAGTGGCATCCACCATATCCACCGCGTCCTGCATTTTAGTAACATCCACTTTGAGCGCAATAGCTTTCCGGCCGAGAGCTTCGACATCGGCAGCAGTTTTCTTGGCCCCTTCCAGGTCGACATCCGTGGCTACGATATCGCAGCCTTCTTTAGCCAGGGTCATCGCAATGGCCTTGCCGAATCCTATCTGGCTCCCCGCCCCCGTCACAATTGCTACTTTTCCTTTGAGTCCTAGGTCCATAAATTCCTCCTTCACGATTAGATATAAATTATTATCTTATTAATACGCGGACTTGTTATTTTAGAACTTGATTATTTTGCCGCCGTCAACATCAATGATTTCCCCGACCACATCATCGGCAGCATCCGATACCAAAAATGCCGTCATATATCCTATATCCCGGGGAGAAGTCATCCTGCCCACCGGAATATCTTTAGAAACGGCATTAATAAATTCCGGCGGGGTTTCCGCGGTTTTAATCACATTGCTGGAACGCAAAAAACCCGTATCTCCGAGGCCGGGGCTAATGCTATTAACATGAACACCTTTACTGATGACCTCTTTCGCCAGCGCTTTAGTGAAAGCCATGACGCCGGCTTTGGCGGCGCTGTAGATGCTGGAATTTGCCAGGCCCATCGTGCCGACACCGGATGAAATATTAACGATTTTGCCGTACTTATGCTGTATCATCTGCGGCAATACTGCTTTAGTGACGATAAATACCGATTTAAGGTTGATATTAATATCCGGCTCCCATTCTTCCTCGGTCTTATCGACAAACGACTTGGGAGGAGTGGACTGGCCGGCGTTATTTACCAGAATATCTATCCTGCCGAACTTTTCCAGGGCAGCTTTTACTGCTTTATTTACCTCAACGCTTTTGGTGATATCGACATGGAAAGCCAGGGTTTTACGCCCCATAGCCTCGATTTCCGAGGCGGTCTTCTTTGCACCGTCGCCGTTTTTATCGAATATAATAACGCTACAGCCTTCTTCGGCCAGCTGTAGGGCGATACCTTTACCAAAACCCGTCTGACTGCCGGCGCCGGTAACCAGCGCTACTTTGTCTTTTAAACCTAAATCCACGTAATTTCTCCTGATTTGTTGGCTATAATTGACCTCGCAGCCGCGGGTCCAAAGCGTCCCTTATGCCATCGCCGACGATGTTAAAGGCAAAGACGACCAGCATCAGGGCCAGGCCGGGAGCTAGTGAAAGAATCGGGTAGTTAGTCAAATATTGTCTGCCGTTGTTAATCATCCCGCCCCAGCTTGGTGTAGGCTGCTGTATTCCAATTCCTAAGAAACTCAAGCCGGCTTCCGCCAGGATAGTCGCGCCAAGCATCATTGTTATCTGGACAATTAAAGGCGGAAGACAGTTTAAAACAATGTGACGCATGATAATCCACCAGTTGCCGGCGCCGAGCGACCGCGCGGCCATGACGAAGTCATCCTGCTTAACGGACAAAACCTGGCCGCACATCAAGCGGGCATAACCCGGCATCAAGGCGATAGTGAGAGCGATAATGACGTTTCGTATGCCGGGACCGAGCATGGCGGCGACGAGTAATGCCAAAACAATCATTGGGAAGCACATCATGGCATCGATAATTCTCATAATAATAGTATAAATCCAGCCACCGAAGTAGGCGGCGATGGTCCCAAGAGTCATCCCGATTATGGTCCCGATAATGACGACAATCAAGCCTACTTCCAGAGATGTACGGGTGCCAAAAATAATGCGGCTAAGGGTATCTCTGCCTAACGAATCAGTCCCCAACCAGTGGGCGGCAGATGGGTTTTGCAGCGTAGCGTTTAAATCCGGGATAACGGGGTTGTAAGGCGCGATCAGGTTGGCAAATATAGCTATGAGTAGGAACAGTATTATAATTACCGCACCGAAGACGACTACGCCCCGGCTGGATAACACCTTGTAAAAGCGCTTCCATTCGCTAACGCGCGGGGCTATTTCCGCTATTTGTGCATTGGCTGATGAATCAATAGCCATTGGTTGTTTTTCTCCTAGTCATAACGAATCCTCGGGTCCAGCCATCCGTAGGTCATTTCCACCAGGAGGTTGGTAACCAGGACGACAACGGAAATTATCAGGACGATGCCTTGTATATAAGGGTAATCTGAATTAAAGACGGCGTTGGTCATCAGCACGCCGATACCCGGAAGATTGAATACCGTCTCTACCAGGACGTTTCCGCCGATAATCATCGGGATTCCCAGACCCACCAGCGTGACAATGGGGATGAGGCTGTTCTTTAAAGCATGCCGCCAGACAACAGCGCGTTCCCGCAGACCTTTAGACCAGGCCGTGCGGATATAGTCCTGGCGCATCACTTCCAGCAGGCTGGAACGTGTTTGCCGGGCGGTAATCGCGATTTGGCCGAAGGCCAGACAGATGACCGGCATGATAAGTTGTTTCGTACTCATCCAGAAGTTAGTAAATGGGGAAGTGTACCCCATGACCGGCAGCCACTTCAACCAGACCCCAAATACGTACATGAGGATTAAGCCCAGCCAGAAAAGAGGCATAGCGATGCCGATGTATGCAAAAGTGGTCAATAGCGTATCAATCCATTTGCCTCTTCTCACCGCTGTGATGATGCCCAGCGGAATCCCTATAAGAATTGCGATAATGAAAGCCACGCTGCAGACGTAGCCGGTAACCGGTAAACTCTGGTAAATTTGTACTGTAACCGGCTGTTTCCGCAATATGGATGTTCCAAGGTTCCCATGCAATAATCCGTTAACCCAATCGAAATACTGGACAGGGATAGGCTTATCCAGGCCGACCTGGTGCCGTATCAATTGAATTTGTTCTTGGGTATATTGTTGTTGTGTATATGATGAAATATACATCATGATAGGGTCACCCGGTAATAAACGGACCGCAATGAAAACCACCGCCGTGATAAGCACGAGCACAATTATTGATTGTATGACTCTTTTGATGATGAAAGTTATCATGCGGAGCCTTTACTGTTTTTAGTCCGGCCTGGAAATTACCGGCACTTTTACTTTTCCAACTTTAGTTATTCAGATTTAGGACTTGGTTTACCGGTTACCGGATTGTTAAAGTGGAAGGGGCATAAAAAGCCTGAAGGATATTGCGTTTCGTCCGGGACGCCGGTCGGCCGTAATTGAGATGCGCCGCGCTCGTAAGGCCGGTTCATGAATTTGTCTTCCCGCTTGGCGGGGTCGACAAAACTTAAGGTCCACGGCGCATGGAAAGTCATGCACCAGCGGACTTTGAGAAGCTTCCAGATATTGTTTTCTTTAATATATTCAACCTCGTAAACGCCGTCCATCCAGCCGGGATTGACTTTCCCGCCCGGGACAGGGAAAGCGTTGGCGCCAAATCCATACCAGCGGCCCTTGGCTGTCTTGCCATTCGGGTCTACATCCACAATACCGGAAAGCTGCATTACCTGGTGTATAAACTCCCCATTCTCCGTGATTCTGATGGGGGTATTTTCATTGCCGTGCCGGAAGAAGCGGCGTATGGCTTCCTTCCCGCGGTATTCTCCGGCAGCAATTTTAAGGGTGGCTTCGGGGCTATCGGAAAATAAATCGGTCAAATCTTCTGCCATCCAGTGCTCGAGGTAATAGCCATAGGCCCGCTGCAATTTTTTAATCGCTTCCGTATCTTCCAGTATTTGCAGTTTATGCTCCAGCATTTTTACTTTAGCTTCAAGTTCTTGAACGTTCATTACTATCTCCTTTTTTATAAACATAACTATTAATTCGTGAGACACACGATATTATCTCAAATAATCTTTGAAATTCAAAACGATAGTTAAAATTAAAATTTCAAATATCGGGCCTTAAAGCCCCGCGAGGCGGGCCGGGAAACCGGCCCGCCTGCAGATTAAACTAGGGCTGTCTTATTTATCCAGCCAAACGTTTTCCATATTCCAGTTAGTCGGGAAGCCGCGTGCATTAAAGCCGCCATCCTTTACGTAGGAGGCGAACGCGAAACCTAAGCCGCTTTCGGAGACCGGCACCACAAGACAATTTTGGGTCATGTAGTTGGTGACGGCACGGACAAGGTTCTCATCAAGCGTTGGGGAATTGAAGCTGGCATTGAGAAGCGTCAGATAATCAGGCGTCAGCGCCCAGCTCTTAAACTGCAGTTGTTGGGGGCCGAAATAGAACTGCAGGGAGCTGTTGAAGTTACCAAAGGCGGCGATGGGGGAAATCATCATCGCGTCCTTCCAGCCATTGGCCTGGTAGTTAGCGAAGGTGCCCTGGTCAACGTCCTGAATTTGCGTCTGGATGCCTACGGCATTCAGGTTAGCCTGTATCGCCACTTCAACGTCGGATTGCCTGGCGGCCGGCTGAGAGATTATGGAAGTACTGAAACCATTGGGGTATCCGGCTTCTGTCAGCAATTCCTTGGCTTTGGCCGGGTCATACTTCAAACCGCCCGTGAAATTCGGGTCCCAGGCGCCGTTCGCAGGCGCGGGTATTTGATAAGGAGCTTGCCATGTTCCCTTGCCAATGCCTTTGGCGATGCCTTCCCTATCGATAGCATATTCTACGGCCTGCCGTACCTGCAGCTTGGCGAAAGGCGAATCCGGGTTAGCGGTATCGAAGACGAGAACGTAGGTAGTCATCGGGTTTACCGAGGTTTGGAAACCGGCAGCCTGGAAATCAAGCTGCTGCTGTCCGAGAGTTACGTTCGTCATATCCAGCTGACCGGCCTGCATGGCGGCCATTAAAGTTTGAGGATCCATGATATAGTCGATTTCCATGCCGTCAAGGTAAGGTTTACCCGGTATCCAATAATTAGGATTTTTTGTGAAGGTGGCTTTTACGTTAGGTTGATAGCTTTGGAAAATGAAAGGACCGGTGCCCACCGGGTTCATATCCGCCCAATCTTTGCCGTTTTTCTGGTAAGCGGTAGGTGAAGCAATATAGGCGGCATCGGCGAAAGTCCCAATAATCATGTTGTTGAAGGAAGTGACGTTGAGTTGCAATGTATAGTCATCGATCACTTGGGTGGAGACCCAGAAAGGCTCCTGTTTGGAGGCAATGTAGGCGTCAAAGTTGACCTTAACCGCCTCGGCGTTGAAGTCGGTGCCATCCGAGAATTTAACGCCCTGCCGGAGATGGAAAGTAATTGCTGTGCCATTGGCAGACACGTCATAAGACGTTGCTAACCATGGGACATAAGAACCGTCGGCATTCTGCTGGTAAAGTGTTTCCAGACAGGGACCCGCAGTGGCGGCGGCCGGGCCGATAATATCTGGTGGCCAGCCGAAGGGGCCGCCCGGGTCCGGGGGTCCGGCCACTTTCATGATTCCCCCGTATTTGGGGGTGGCAGCGGTTGCCGTAGGAGATGAAGTTGCTGTTGGTGATGAAGTTGCTGGTGGTAATGAAGTTGTAGCGCTGGTAACCTGGGTTGTACTGGATGTTGTTACCGCTGAAGTTGAAGTTACCGGCGGTGCGCTCGTGGTGGAAGACGAAGAGCCGCAACCGGAAATTACCAGAGAGATGCAGATGAGCGCGGTTAACAACAAGAAGCAGGCTGCTGTGATCCTTTTCACTTTTATCCTCCTTATATGATAAATAAATGATTATATTTTTAAGGCGTTTGCCTGATTTTTTATCAGTATTTTATTATTTATCTGTTTTTAACTGTTCCTGGAATTTAATTATATCCTATCGGCCGAACTTTTAAAATTTGCCATAGGCCGCTTTCGCCTTTGCCTTTTACCCCGGAAAGGGCCTTTGCTCCATCTCTCCCCCTCCTTTCGCCAATAACGATATTCCAGCATTGTTAAATCTCCATTAATATCTATTCCGTCAGGTCGAAAGATATCAATTTCATCTGGGTGTATTCTTCCAACCCCATATTATGGTTTTCCTTACCGAAGCCGCTCTCTTTAAAGCCGCCCCAGGGTAATTCATTCCCTATCATCTGGTGGTCGTTAATCCAGACGGCGCCGGCATTAATCTCGTTAGCGAAACGGATAGCTTTGGGAGTGTTCTTCGTCCAGACCGAACCGCATAGCCCGAAGGTATTATCGTTGGCCATTTCCAGTACCTTGTTTTCATCCGCGTATTTGACGATAACGGCGACCGGTCCGAATACTTCCTCGCGGTAAATGGTCATATCGGGCGTGACGCCTGTCAAAGCGGTCGGGACGACGTAATAACCTTTAGGTAGGTTAGCCGGGCGCTTTCCGCCGAGGACGAGTTTTGCGCCCTGGTCGATAGCGCTTTTCACCAGCCGCTCGATGTGGTCGCGGTGTTCCGCGCTTACCACGGGGCCCATCATCGTTTTATCGTCGTTCGGGTCGCCGACAACGAATTTACTGGCACCGGCCACGTATTTTTCTACGAAGGCATCATGCAGCGATTCATGTATATAATAGCGTCCCGGCGAACCGCAGACCATGCCGCTGTTCATCTGTGTGCAGAACACAGCGTGATTGGCCGCTCTGTTGAGGTCGGCATCGGGCAGCACGATGTACGGGTTCTTGCCGCCCAGTTCCAGGCTAAGGCGTTTTACCGTCTTGCTGGCCAACTCCATGATACGCTTGCCGGTTTCGCAGCTGCCGGTGAAAGAAACCATGCCGACATCCGGATGGGAAGCCAGGGCTTCGCCCACCGTGCCTCCGGGGCCGGTGATAATGTTGACCGTGCCTTCCGGCAGATTGCATTTTTCCAGCACCTTGGCGAATTCCAGAGAAGTCAGCGAATCGATGCTTGGCGGTTTAATAACGCAGGTATTACCGACGGCCAGCGCCTGGGACATTTTAGTTATCAGCATCGGCAGCGGGGCATTCCAGGGGATGATTAGGGCGCAGACGCCGATGGGTTCACGTTTGAGCCAGAACATCGTCTGTTTACGGGAGGCCGGGATATATTCACCCATCAGGGCGCGGGCGGCCTGGGCTGACCATTCAAGCTGGGCGGAGCTTCCCATGGCCATGCCGAACGCCATGCGGTGCGGCGTGCCGTGGTCCATCGTGTCCAGCTTGCCGATAGACGCGCCGAATTCTTTCAGAACGACGGCCATGTTGTTGATGATGGCGGTACGTTCATCCTGGGTTTTTTTAGACCATACCGGCAGAGCTTTTTTAGCGGCCGCTACCGCTTTATCTACATCTGCTTTATCGGCTAGGGGTACCTGGGCAATTTCTTCTTCAGTGGCCGGATTGACTACTTTATAAGTCTTACCTGAAAAAGCGTTTACCCATTTATTATCTATCCACATTTTAGGAGTTAGCATTTATTCCTCTTTCTTTGTCAACAGCCATAACCGACCTTTATGACTGTATCGTTTATATTATTAACTTCAGTTATGGCAGCCTTATTTGTTTTTAGGCCCTGCCTGGGCTGGCATACCGCCGCCGACACGGATGGAATCGCCGGTGATGTAAGACGATTCATCCGAGGCGAGGAACAGCGCCGCCGAGGCAATATCGTCCACCGTACCTTCACGGCCGAGAGGAATGCCTTCGGACAGCATTTTCATAAAACCATCAAGGTCTTTTACCTGGGGTGGCGCAAAATCCCGCGTCATATCCGTACGGATCATACCCGGCAGAATGGCGTTACAGGTAACGTTGTATTGGGCCACGGCCAGCGCGAAACAATCGGAGAGGAATTTGGCGCCGGCTTTAGCCGCGGCATAGTGCATGGAAATCGCAGTGGGGGATATGCCGGCCAGTGAAGCGATATTGACGACTTTCCCGTAATTATTGGCTTTCATGTGCGGCTCGATGGCCTGGAGGCAGAGGAAGATGCCTTTCATGTTCACGGCCACGACTTTGTCATATTCTTCTTCAGTGATAGCCGAGATGGGTGTCGGCGGCCGGCCGATACCGGCACAATTTACCATAATATCTATTTTCTTGAATTTGGAGATGGCTTTGGCAACCATCTCTTTCACATTAGCGCTGCTGGTAACATCGGTATGGATGTAGATGGCGTCTTTACCAGCTTTTTTGATATCCGCGACTGTTTTCTCGCCATCTTTGTCGAGTACATCGGCAATCACCGATGAACACCCTTCTTTGGCGAAACGGAGAGCGATAGCCCGGCCCATGCCCCGTGCACCGCCGGTAATGATGGCAGCCCTGTCTTTGAGTTGCATTTGTCTTCCTCCTTCAAATAATTTCTCTTTTATCCTCATTGAACTTGCTGGAGAGAATTTCAACAATCCGCGATGATTCACGAACCGTCTGCGTCCTCTCCAGCAACAAGAGGAGGCTTGATTTAATCCTTTAAACCCGTGTTATTCATCTTTTCCCCGGTTTATTCCTTGGCATTGATATAGGTCGAGGCTTCCGATGCTGCATTGGGGTCAAAGGTTTTCTTGATTTTCCTTAACCAGAGATGGTAGTTGCTGGCATGCGGACCGTAAAGGTCATGGAGGGCATCGCTCCAGACATGCTGCGGCACACCGAAGTGGCCCTCGATGGATATCCTGTTGGAACCCTCGTTGACCTGACTCTGCATCTTCCGTAATTCGTCACCTTTAAGTTTCATCGAGGAACAGCCAGAACCTCACCGTGGGCCAGTGTGTCCGTGTTCGATTGACTGGATGAAAGGAGCAGTGCCATTATCCAATAGAACATGTTCCTTGATGAGGCGTTCCTTGATGGGGTTGCAGCTCTTGATGAAGTAGCTCATCAGCGGGAAGGCGTCGGTACCGCCGACCATACCCGCCTGCGGCGACAGGATGCGCCCGGTCTCCTTGATGGAACCGGTCTCCCTGAAGTAGCGCCAGATGTAACCGCCCTGGTTCTCGGGATCTTCAACTTCTTCGAGGATTTTCCCACCAGTTTCGGCGATAATCTTTGCGAGCACTTTCTTTTTGTATTCAAAGTCGCCTTTGGAGTTACCCATGAGCATGACCATGAAGCCTGCGGGACCCTTCATCTGACTCAAAAATCTTTGATATATCTCTCTTTCCTCTTCCATGTGCTTGGTGGCCAGGTTGGCGGCCATCATCGCCGGGTTGAAGCACATCAATTCGGTGGCGATCTCCGCCTCGCCGATCTTGAGAACGGCATCGATCATGTGATCCAAGTCTTCAAACGACATATAACGGACGAGGTAGTTTTCCGGGATGTATGCCGGCTTGTACTTCGGTGATACGCCTTCCATCGGGAACGTATGCGGTCCCGGCCAGTGGAACAGTTTCTGGGCCGCTTTGGTATAGACACCAAGACCGCCGAGAGGAGTGGTATTGCCGCGGATAATGCCCCGCAGCGACGGCCCCGGGCCGTCGCCGCAGAACCATTCATCCATCGTCCCCAGCGAGCCGAGCCGCACAATTTCGCCGTCGCGGCTGACCCATTCCAGGGCAAGCAGGTTTCTTTCACCGTAACTGCCGGTCTGGCTTAAATGCCCCAGGTTGACGTGGGCGGCCAGGGGCAGGGCGGAGCAGTTGGCCCCGGCGCCGGTCAAGTTGCAGTTCAGGCCCCTCTTCATACATTCCGCCTGGAGCTGCGCGCCGATGACATAAGGCTCCACGACCGCATACATGCTTTTTTCATTGATTTCAATGATGCGGTTCATACGCCGCAGGTCTATCTTGATACAATTCAGGGTTGGCGGAATCGCTGTAAAGCCAGCCGGTGCTGGAGGCCTTATACTGCACTATGGTACTTGTTGCAAAGCTTGACGATAGCCTGGACCTGCTCGGTGCTGTCCGGCAGCGTTATCGCCGCGAAGCGCGGTGCCACGGGCAATACCGTGGCTGTACGGGGTTGGCATAAGTCTCGGTGATGACCGGGTCATCGGAAACGATATTCCGGCCCCAGGATGTCTTCCAAGCGCTTTATAAAAATCTCTATTTTTAAGCCATCATTTCCATGACCTCCTCTTAAATTGCTTTTTCCAGCAGTTCGATAACGTCGTAAACTTTGAGGCTGCTGCCTTTTTGTGCAATCGCTTCATTGAAATTCTTGATACACCAGGGGCAGGCAGTGACGATGGCGGCAGCCCCGGTCGCTTCCGCTTCTTTGATTCTTTCCTGCGCCGTCCACATGGAAAATTCAGGATTGGTTTCATTGACACCGCCGCCGGCGCCGCAGCACCAGGCATATTCTTTAATTCGTTCCATTTCCACCAGCTTTAGGCCGGGAATGCTCTTGAGTATTTCCCGCGGCGGCTCATAAACGCCGTACGTCCCGCGGCGGTACTCTTTAGGCGGGTCGAAGGTACGTATTTCATCAATAACGACTTTTGCCGTTCCAGTGGATATAGGGCTCACCCATGCGGCCGAGATGGCAGGGGTCGTGGTAGGTGACGGTCATGTCCACTTTCTTCTTCGGCTTTAACTTGCCTTCCTTTATCAGGCGGGCGAGATATTCGGTGATATGAAAGACCTCCAGCTTGCCCTTCAGATTGTGTTTATCATAAAGGACTTTGAAGGTGTGGTAACATTCGGCGCAGGTGGTGACGATGGTCTTGGCACCGGATTTCTTAATCAAGTCAAGGTTCTTTTTCGCCTGGTCCATGAAGTCCTGTTTATAACCCATCTGGTAAGCGCGCCCGCCGCAGCAGTTCTCGTTCTCTCCGGCGATGCCGAAATTTACGTTCGCTTTCTGGAGCAGTTTCGCCGCGGTTTTGGCTATTTTCCACATTTCCTTGTTATAACTCGTCTGGCACCCGACGAAATATAAAACGTCTACTTTTTCTTTCGTGGCGTCTTTAAGGCCGAGTCCGGCGGCCCATTCGCCCCTTTTTACTTTAGCCCCGGGACCATCGTGCCCTGCTTGCGCAGGCTGTTGATAACTTTATCAAGGGCGGGATTAGTATGGCCGGATTCAACACAACTGAACCTGATTTCGTTGAGAGGCTCGGTCACTTCCATATCCATGGAATATTTGCACGAGGTGTCACAGGCGCCGCAAACCTGGCAGTTATAGACAACCTCCATCAGCTTATCGGTATAGTCCAGCCTTTTTTCCAGCAGGGCGGTACCCATGACCATGCGCCCACCACCACAGTAAGTGTGAAATTCATATCTGGTGATGCTGGGGCAGACATTAACGCGGTCGAACCCAACCACTTTTTCGAAAGGGATAAATTTACACGGTGAACACCGGCGGCACGTTTCCATTTCAGTGCGATAATCTTCTAACGCCATTGCCTTCTCCTTGACGAAATATTCGGTATTTTATCTTTTAGAAGCATAGTTTCCCCGGGTTCATGACGTTGTCCGGGTCGACGATGCTTTTGACTTTACGCAGAGCATTGACCGTGGCGGCGTCCCGGTTTAAAATCGACCGGGCGTTTTCTCCGTAAGGTCTGGAGAAAAACGCTCCTTTTGATATAAGCGGATTAATGACATCCGCCGATAGTTTTTTAACCAGGTCCGTTTCTTTCTTATTCGCCGGGTCGTAAAAGAGATTGAATTCGACATGGTAGTTGCATCCCTGTACCAGCGGCTGGACGTAAATGCCGAGGTCGGTCGCCGGGTAGCCGGCATCGTCCAGGGCTTTGTACATGCAGTCGATGGTGGCCTCGACGCCCTGGAAACTGGCGATAAAGAAGATGTCCTGGCAGGCGCCTTTATAATTCAGCTTCCAGTAAGGCTCCGGGGACGGCGCCTGGACGGCTTTTAACAGGTCGAAAGCGGAAACCTTGCCCAGCGAACGCGCTGTTTCCAGCTGGGCTTTCTGTGCGATCTCATGAACGTCCGTTTCATGAGCTTTAATTCTTTCATCCGGGAAGTAGTTGTATCCCGCTAAATTATAGAAGAGTATCCAGGCGGGCAGGCTTTCTTTAATTTCGTTATATTCACCCGGCCATTTCTTTGCCATCATGGCGGCCAGTTCCATCTTGTTTAAAATAAAGCACTCGTTGGGGATTCTCATCCTGATGAGCCAGTGCACCATTTCCATGAGGTTGATTAGCTGTGACGAGCCTACGATGTACGGTTCCTGAACGTTGGGGAGCAGTTCGCACCGGACCGAGGCCCAGGTTACTATACCCATTGTTCCCTGAGATCCGCCGATGAGACGATACCAGGAAACCGAGGAAGGACCGGCGGCGGTAACCTGGGCGCCTCCGGCTGCCCACTGTTCTTCTATGGAACCCGGACCGGCAGCGGCGCCGGTACGGAATATGTCTCCGGTACCGAAGATTACTTCAACACAGTTGAGAGGATCCGGTAAATCCCAGTGATACCCGGGCATCTGTACCGGTTCTCTTTCCAGAATGCTGCCCACAACGGATTTGGTACTTCGGGGCATTAAGGGCATATTGAGGCGAAGTTTTTCTTTGTTGACGGCAGGAATCAATTCGCCGAAAGTAACGCCTGGCTCGAACATGCATACGCGGTTCAGCCGGTCAACGCGGATTATTTTTTTCATGCCGCTTAAATCGACCATGATGGCCCCCCCGATACTCGGGACAGTATCGCCGCGGAAGTGGGGCGGCCCGGAGCTAACGGGGACCAGGGGAGTCTTCGTTTCCCGGCTATTTTTACGATTTTTTCGACATCTTCCCGGTTCCCGGGTTTCACAATACAGTCAGGTTTGATGGAACTGACAAAGCTCATATCGCCGGCGTACTGGTCCAGTACCGACCGTTTATCGATTACATTTTTCGCACCTAATACACTTTTAAGCTGTTCCTGCGCAGTCATTTTTTTGCTCCTTCGGCTTTTTGGACAGGCAAATCTTTTACCCAGGTAAATTCAGGCCTGCCTCTGGCAAGTTGAATATCAAAATGAAGAATCGGCCACTTTACGTTCAGGACGGTCAGCGGGCAATGGACCAGGCCTTTGGGGAGGTACGCCAAAAAATTTTTCGTCATGACGTATTTTTCATCGCCGATCCACAAGGTTGCTTCGGCCCCCAGGTCGCTGTTGTCATTGGGATTGGTGCCGATAAAACCTAAAATTTCATCATGTGGATGTACATGGGCTTCATATACCCCGGGATTAGGGCCGGGATGGACCCAGGCGCAATGCACATGAAAAGAGCCGGGAACGTTTTCCCCATTCATCATTAATACTGTGTCGAGCGACGGGCCATTGGTCATTTTTTTATATTTGGTAGCTTTGTCCTGGGTGAGGATATAATTGGCGTACTTGAGTTTTGCCATTCCAATGACCGCCTTTCCTGATTATTATCATTTGCCTGAAAAGACGAGGCGCGGAATATTACTCGTTTGCGATAGTCGCATACGATAGTGTAGCGTGCGGATTATAACCCAACACAGCGACCGTTGTCAAATAATTTTTAATAGTTAGAAAATACTTACTAAGAAGCCATTTGAAGGGCAAATTAATTCAACGGAATGCTTAACATTGAGAGGACACGGTGCAGGAACAAGGTAGGCAAATAATGGGTCTGAACACGATACTTAATGAATAAAATTTTTTTATAGTTGCCCTGAAAAGGAAAACTACTCTTTAATAGGGGGAAGGGGGACATTATATCTGGCCCCGACTCGTTTTACCGCTGTTTGGCGCAGCTTCATCAGTGAATTAATGAATTGTTTTCTTTCATCCTCTGATAATACGGACAAGGCGTCCGGGATATTCTTGGGGATGAAGGAACGCTTATACTGGTCATCCCCTTTTTTGGTTATTTTGATTCTGACCTGGTTTTTCCGGTCAAGGTCTTTAACTTTTTTTAATAACCCCTGTTTTTCCATTCTATCTATTATTTCGGAAATTGAATGGGGTTCGCGCAAAAGGTACCTGGCTATCTTGGCAGGGGTCGCGTCACGGCCGATTAGCTTGATAATAAACAAGAGTTGGGCATGCCTTTCAGAAATACGATGGGAAAGTAATTCTCTTTCACGTACTTTTGAAATAGCATCCCGTGTTTGGTTAAACAGAATCCACAAATAATAGTCTGAATAATTGTTTTGCATTTTCCCCAAAAATCACTATTGAAATACTTTTACCTTTATTTAGCAAACAAGTAAAATATCCAACAATTACATTATATTAAACATTAATTAACATTTAATCGGCCGTAATGCTTAAACGGTTATATGAACTCCAGGCTATTCTTGACTCTTTATCGCCTTTTTAGTATACGGGAGGATTTTCTTATCAACCGGATGCTCCAATCGTTTTCCTCCGATGATTGCGGAATATTGCGGGGTAATGGGACAATTTACGAAGAAGAAAGGCATCCCCACTCTCTTATGTACGATAGGGCAGTGGACCTGTCCGGCCGGTATATGAACGGCGCAGGTCTCTTTGATGACCATTTTTTCGCCTTTTTCCCCCAGGTAGATCCAGCTTTCCGCGTCGTAAGCATTCAGGTCTTCTGTGCAGGGGACAAAAACAAAAACTTCAGCGAAATCATGCTTGTGGGACTGTTCCTTCATTTCAAAAGGCACGCTGATATGGGTAAATCTAATCTGGTAATTGGTGTCTTTTAAGGCATAAAAAATCATGTTTTTAAACGGCGGGTAAATTGTACTGCGTGTAATCGGTGTTGTTTTCAGGTCATCATATTTTGTTTTTGCCATTTTGGTATTCACCCCCTTGAAATAGTCGGATACGATAATAGATAATACATGAGAAGTTTAAAAAGGTCAAGAAGGAGATAAAATAAGTCTTTAACTTTTTGACAATCCGTGTTTTATCCGGTTATGATTAGCAAAAATACGGTAAGGAGGAAGCGCTGATGCCGAAAATCGATTACGAAAAATACCTTGTAAGAAAGCCTAATTATGAAGCTTTTGGCGGGACGAAAAACCGCCAGAGCCCCACTATGACGATAATGAGTAACAAGCAGGTGCCGGGCAGCAATTATTACATGGAACCCGGCTGGATTTACGGTATCCCGGACCCCAATCCCAGCCTCCATGAACACGTCCATCAATATGATGAAATCGTGATGCACTGGGGCGGCGATTACCGGCAGCCGCAGGTGCTGGGCGGCGAAATTCTTTTCTACGTGGGCGGCCAGCCCATTGTGTTTAATACTACAACCGCCTTATATATTCCCAAAGGCACACGGCACGGCCCGGTAATCTGGAAGAGGTTCGATTATCCCCACATGCAGATGGCCATCATGTGCGGCACCGGCGAAGCCGGCACCGCCTGGGGCACCAGCGGCATCCATGAAGCCAAAGACAAACTACCGGTAAAGACAGACAATATCGATTATGAACAATATGTTGTGCGGAGCCCTGTCAGGGAAGCGGGAGCCGAGTTTACCGCTGGACGTACTAGTCCCACGCTAACGATGATGAGCGCTCTGCAGGTCCCCGGCGTGAAATATTATATCGAGATGGGGTGGACTTTCGGCATGCCCGTCTCTAAAATCGCCGGGTCCGGTATGCCGGAGATGGTTCATAAGAATTTCGACGAAATTGTTCTTCATATCGGCGGCGACCCGCAAAATCCGGAGGATTTAGGCGGCGATGTCGAGTTTTACGTGGGTGGCCAGCCGCTTAATTTCAATACTACGAGCGCGCTTTTCATCCCGCGGGGGACCGCTCATGGTCCTTTACGCTTAAAGGAATACCGCAAGCCCCATCTCGTGATGGCGATAATGTGTGGTACCGGTTCGATTAAGGAAGGGTGGGGCGATAGTTTTAAAAAATAGCATTCCGCCTTTAATCAATAAAACGTTTCTACTGAATAACAGTAAGGATGAGATAGCATAGGCGGCTTCCGCCAAGCCGCCTATGCTGTTTTTGTCGCATGGATTCTTTTAAGGAACCTCTGAAAAAGGAGTCCAGAGACCACACTGGCGGGGGTCTGGGGGTGTCCCCCCAGCCTCCCAAGTCCCCCAAGAATGGGGGATTTAGGGGGTTGATTCAGACTTGTTCAGAGCTTCCTTAATTATTATTAATATTTGAACAGATTATTGTTTATTTGTTAAATTATTACTATTAATTCTAAGCAAATCATAACGCCTGACTTCTGCTTTCCGCGTAATGCATTTTGCTATTAGAAATTATTTGACAACCCCTGCTTATTTTGTTATAATCGCTTCACTAATCGTATGCGACTATCGCAAACGAATGTTACCTTGATTAATCTTCTAGCTTCCGGATACCAGCAAATAGATTGGCAAGACTGCCTTCGACCAGATGTCGAAGACAGTCTTAAAGGACTTTAAAGTTTTTGGTTAAGAATTTCGGTAATTAAAGAAAGGAGGTGTCGAGGGAAAAAAGTCAACGCATATCTTTGTTCTGTAATTCCCCTCTTACGCCATCTAAATAACCAATATCTGGTTTTACATTTAGGAGGAATGAGTTCAGTATGAAAAAAATTTCATTTGTTATCCTCGTAGTTATATTAATTCTTGGCAGCATGGCAGGCGTATTGACATCCTGCTCCAACTCGAGTTCGACCGCAACATCAGGTGCCACATCCGCCGCCGGAAAACCGAAGTACGGCGGCACATTGGTTGTGGCCGAACCTATATTCCCCGGCGGCCCTTTGGGCTTTCCGCCGGAAGCTGGGTTCGCGGAACCTATTTTCGAACAGCCGTGTCTCGAACCCCTCATCACACAAACTGCTGATGGTACTTATCATCCGCTCTTGGCAACTTCCTGGAAGGTTGCGGCGGACGGCAGCTCCATCACTTTTACTTTAAGACAAGGCGTCAAGTTCCAGGATGGGTCAGATTTCAATGCCCAGGTGGTTAAATGGAATTTTGACCTGGAGATTCCTACCGGGAAACCTTCAAACATTGACTGGGCCTCCGTGGACGTTGTTGATAACTATACCGTTCGTGTTAATCTCAAAAAATATACTAACTCCACATTGGCGGATTTCGCGTTCGGCGGCGGTAACTTCATAATCTCCGAAGCGGCCTATGAAAAGAACGGCAAAGCCTGGAGTGAAGCTAATATGGTAGGGACTGGTCCCTTCAAAGAAACAAACTACGTCCGTTCTACTGAAGTGGATTTCCAGAAGTGGACCGGTTACTGGGGCAAAGACGCTCAAGGCAATCAGTTGCCTTATCTGGATGGAATGAACTATAAGTGTATTGCCGACCCGATGACTGCCATTGCCGCTCTGAAAAATCAAACACTGGATGGTATGGCTTCCGGAGCTGATAAGAACCTGTCCGACCTCGTAAACGCCGGACTGGTTGCCGTCACCGGGACATTAGGTGTTGGCGGATACTTCCCGAGTAGTTCCGACTCTAACTCGCCGCTGTCTAATGAAAAGGTGCGCGAGGCGCTTGAGTATGGCATTGATAAGGTTGCTATAGCTAAAGCGTTCAGTTATGGTTTCTGGGGCCCGGCTTATCAATATGCCCCGTCCAGTTCCGGAGCATATGATTCATCCTTACCTCAAAAAACATATGATCCAACCAAAGCCAAGCAGATGCTGTCTGATGCCGGATATCCCAACGGGTTCACAATTAACTTATACATAACCAATGATGATCCGGCCAAATCGATAGGTCAGGCCATCGCTAACCAGTGGGCTGGAATCGGCGTGACAGCAAATGTTAAAATTCTTGACTCTGCTACGTTTCAGGGTTTAGGTACTTCAGGTTGGGATGGCTTGCTTTACGGAGCGCCCACCGGCCCGAGCAACTGGCATTCGACCCTGGCGGGTGTTTTGGATCCTAACAAAAAATCATATATGAGTGTTGATATCCCGCAGCAGTACATTGACCTCTGGAATGCGGCAGCTACATCACAATTGTATGATCCTGCTAAAGAGAAAGCCCTGGTTGACTTCATTACCAATAATGAAATGGTAATCCCGGTATGGGAAGTAGTCCGCGCCTGGGTCGTCCAGCCTTACGTTAAAGGCGGCGGATTCCTCAAGGATGCAAGTGCCTTTTTCTGGGGACCCGGTACCGTCTGGCTAGATAAATAACTTGACGTTTTGAGAATATCTGAACGAAAATCGGGTGGGTTGAGCCCAATTCTCAACCCACCCGAAGAACACGAGTAATAACTTAACAGGATAAATCTAGAGGCTATCTAAAAAATGGTTTTAGGTTTTTGTTTAGGTCCAGGTAGCGCAGGCGTCCCTGCCTGCGTGGGTGGGCTCGGAGGCTCGCCCCACTGTGCTCTGGATATTTTTAAGATGACTTCAAGTTATTATGCGGGAAAAATTGTGGCGTCTCCGATTAAACTTATTATGAACGTAGATTTTAAGGCTTAAGTGTAGCCATCATGATAACTTTCATCATCCGTAGATTCGTTCAGGCTGTAATCGTTATTCTCCTGGTTAGCATTATCGTATTTCTTTCCATGCATCTTCTGCCAGGTAACCCTATTTACCTGCTGCTAACCGTGGAACAGACCCAGCAGTACACACCTGAACAAATCCATAACCTCGAGCATGAGTACGGCCTGGATAAACCGCTGCCAGCACAATATTTTGATTGGCTGTTTGGGATGCTCCATGGTGACTTTGGGACTTCGATCCAATATCACTATAGTGTCGGTGGCTTGATGGATGAGAGGATACCTCTCACCCTTCATCTGGGCGTACTGGCTTTCATTTTATCACAAGCGGCTGGTATAGTAGCTGGCGTCATATCAGCGGTCAGGCGCGGTAAATGGTTGGATACTCTGGTTACTATCATAGCTAATATAGGAATTACCATCCCAACCTTTTGGCTGGGCATTATGATGATTTACCTGTTCGGGGTTTATCTCAATTGGCTTCCTATTATGGGCTATACATCCCCCTTTACCAACTTCTGGCTGAGCACAAAAGAGATTATCATGCCGGTTATTTGCCTGGCTGTTTTACCCATGGCGTCGACCGCGCGTCAAACCCGTTCCAGTATGCTCGAAGTCATGCAGCAGGACTACATCCGCACCGCCTGGTCTAAAGGTTTGAAAGAACGGGCGGTAGTAATAAAACACGCCCTGAAAAATGGGCTTATCCCGGTTTTTACTTTAGCAGGGCTTCAACTTAGCACTATCATTGGCGGGTCGGTACTGGCGGAGACCGTATTTAATATTCCCGGTATGGGGAGGCTCGCGGTTGATGCCGTTCTGGACCGGGATTACCTGGTCACACAAGGTGTTACCGTAGTTATCGCCGTGGCTATTATCCTTGTCAACCTGATTATAGATATTTCGTATAGCTGGATTGATCCCAGAGTAAGGTACACTTAAGGATACGTTTCATGTCAGATAATCAACAAGCATTGAGTGACATTAAAGAGACCGCTCCACGAAAAAATGAGTTCCGGCATTTCATGAGGGTATTCCTGGGCCGGAGGATAGTGTTATTCGGCCTGGTTATTATCGTGATATTCCTTTTCGTGACTGCATTCGCATCTCAATTAGCGCCGTACCCCCCTAATAAACAGGACCTTGCTAATACCCTTGTCGGACCTTCCAGAGAGCATTTGTTGGGTACTGATACCTTCGGGAGAGATGAGCTAAGTCGCATTATCTACGGCAGCCGTATTGCACTCATGGTTGGCGTGATTGCTGTGGGCATCGCAGCTGTAGCCGGAATGATATTAGGGCTTATCGCCGGAT
Source organism: uncultured Chloroflexia bacterium (assembly GCA_963796365.1). Taxonomy (GTDB): domain Bacteria; phylum Chloroflexota; class Dehalococcoidia; order Dehalococcoidales; family RBG-16-60-22; genus RBG-13-51-18. The sequence continues at coordinate 239,968 of CAWCLJ010000004.1, read as the reverse complement.
ATTTCGGAGGCTGGCGTTACACCGTAATTATGAGGTTTATGGACGCATTGATGGCATTTCCTATGATATTGCTGGCTTTAGTTCTTGCTTCCGTGCTTGGCGGGGGACTTGGCAATGTTATGATAGCGCTTGGTATCTCCCTGATGCCCGGATATGCCAGGATAATGTGTGGTCAAGTCCTCTCTGTAAAAGAAAATGATTATGTCCAGGCTATTAAATCAGTAGGCGCAAAGGACTTCCGTATCATGGTACGCCATATCATTCCGAATACTCTTCCGCCGATTATGGTCATGGTAACCATGATGATGGGAACAACCATCCTGGCCGAAGCCGGTTTGAGTTATCTCGGTATCGGCGTTCAGTTTCCCACCGCTGATTGGGGCGGTATGATCAGTGACGGCTATCAGTACTTTACCAGCAATCCGCTCCTTTCCTTTGCCCCCGGTATCGCTATCATGCTCGTAGTGTTCGGTTTCAATATGGTAGGCGATGGGTTAAGAGACGCGCTCGACCCCAGGTTAAGGGGTATCTTCTAATTATTTTCAGTTAATACCAGCGGAATAGATTATTAACGGGAAGTGGTGGGGTGATCCGCCCGTTTTCCTATCTATCTCAAAACGAACGGTGCTGCGCCGGTAGGGGTGGTGAAATGGAGCCGGGATAAATGGGTGGGTCTTATCCTGACAAGCCTCTTTTTACAAGGTCGTCAGCTACATCTGCAAGCTGAAGTTTTTTCAACCTATCTCCGGTAGGTAAGCCGGTGGATATATCCCAGCCCCGCAAGGCATAATATTCGTTTTTTAATTCCTCGAACTCCGCTCGCTCTACTACCGCCCCTTTGCGAGATTTAAATTCGCTATCCTTACCGATTACCGTGCAATCGCGGTTATAGCGCAAATATTCCAGCGGCTTTTCATGCTGGTATTCCAGCAACGTGTCCGTGTTCCGGCCGTGCCATTCCTGCCTTAACATCACCGCCCGCTGCTGGTTAAAAATCCTTTCGCCGATTTTTTCCAGTTCACCTTCGTCAGTTTCACGGCCTGTGACGGCGGAAAATACCTGGCTGGCGAGTTCCGGGCCTCCGATTTCCGGGTTTGTCTTGAAAAGGCCGGGCCAATGGCAGTTACAGAGGACAAGGCTTTCCATAGCGCAGCTGCGGTCCTGTATTCTTTTTGAGGCCAAAGCCTTACCGGCGTAGGTAGTATAGTCGCCGGCTTCGATACTGCCCCAATATTTGGTCGCCATTTCACGGGTATATTCAGGCGATAAGGTCGTATTACTGGCTAACCCGGCCCAGTTGAGCCAGGCAAAGAGTAATCCGATTGCTTCATGATCGGGATAAACAGGCTTACGCGGTTCGGTGGCAATAAGCAGCGCGTTATGCAGGAGCAGCCGCGGGTCGTAATCAATTACCTCATTGCTGCGGTTGATAATGGAATAACCCGTTAGCTCTCGGGCGCGCCCGCTTATTTTCGCCGCGGCTTTAAGTGTTCCGTTAGCGAGCAATTCCCCAAAGCCTTCCCTGTAAGCTATCTTACGGGTCAATGCTTCTATGAAATCCGCCCCGCCAATCTTCGAAAGGGGCAGACCGGTATTTTTTCCCGTCAGTACACCTTCTTTGTAACACCTTATCAACCACTCGATCATGGCCTGGGTGACGCTGCAATCGAGGCCGTATCCGTCACAAAGCCTCGTCGCCAGTAATATCACATCATCCCAGCCGTTATGATATTTCAGGGCCGGCCGGCGGTACACATCCACCTGCTGGCAATAAAGCTTGTATCGGCGCCCGTTTTCCATGTAGGAAAGCCGGGGGCAGCCGAGACCGCAATCAAAGCAGCGTTCCTGTTTGGTACGGCCGGGGATGACCCAGGGAAGCGGTGGAAAAGGACCTTTTACCGGGTGAAGGTATTCGGCCAACCTGCTTAATCTTCCGGGGTCGGCGGGTCTCGGTTTCTTATTGCCGGCAACAACGATAGCTTTCAGGTTTTTAGAACCCATAATGCTGCCCGTGCCGCCCGAACCGGAAGCGCCCTGGTCGGCCATGACGTTGGCAAAGACGACCAGGTTTTCGCCTGCCTGGCCGATGGTCAAGACACTGACTTCTTTGCCGAGTTCTGCCTTAAGTCTGTCGATGGTATCGAAAGTGTTTTTCCCCCAAAGATGTGAGGCGTCCCTGGTTTCTACCTTTCCGTCATGAATATAAAGATATACAGGCTTTTCAGATTTTCCCTGGACAGCTATCCCATCGTATCCGGCGTATTTCAGCTTAACGCCCCAGCTTCCTCCCAAATTACCCCAGGAAAATGACTCGGGGTCACTGGCCGCAGTCTTACCGCAGGCCAGCCAGCGGCTGCTGGCAAACCCGGTGAAACCGGCAAGTGGGCCGTTGACACATATAAAACAATTATCCGGCTCAAACGCTTTGGTTTGCGGAGGCACCAGCTCCCAATAAAGCCGGGCGGCCAGACCTTTACCTCCTATAAACCTGTCAGCGTAACCGGAAGTTTTTAAGATATTGGTCGTACCGTCGGATAAATTAACTTTAAGAATTTCCCCGCCGTACCCGTTTCCTGTCATGCCGTTTCCTACCAAAAATTCTCCTCGATAGTTTCTTCCATGAATATCTCGGCTTTCTTCAGGTCCCTTTCATGCGGCCTCAGGTGCAGGTCCTTGTAAAAGTACTGGGGCATGGGGCGGTCGAACATTTTTCCCGGACACCAGAACTGGCCGACGCAAAGGAAACCCAGGTGTTCCATCTCAAGCGCCAGATTATTGAGGGCGGGTATAGGTTCTTTCGGTCCCATGTGGGCGCACCCTCCGGTTACAAAGACGATGCCTTTTTTAGGACCGGCAACTACCTTGTGGTACCCTTCTCCATATTTCCCGGCGGCCGGTTTATAATGCCCGGATATCGGATTTTTCCGCATGGCGTCCATTATTTCCGGGACCGGCATGGAATCGGCGACGAGCGAACCGACACAGATAAAATCGTAATTGTTATAATCAAAAGGCGGGTGCTCGAAATCCATATTCTTATTCACCTTGAACGAATCGCATTGCCAGCCGTATTTTTCGAAGACGCGTTTAAAGACCATGGCGACTTTTTCCGTATTGCCGCTATAAGACGCATATACAATCAGGCTTCTAGGCATTTTTCTCCTTTTCGAAATTCCGCTTTTCAGGCTTCAATGCATTTATATCTACGTTCTATCACATTTTGAAACCCGATAGCAAACATTAACAAGGTGATTAAAGTCGCTTACAGCCAAGGCGTTCCTCCGGTAAAATTTTTCTAAATCAAGGAGGACGCTATGACTGAATCAATGACCGTTGTAACCGTGGAAATGTGGGAAAATTTCAGCACCGACCAAAAAAGGCAGCTTGCCAAAGATATCACCGATGCTTTTGTTAAACAGGGCGTGGCGGCCGGGAATGTAAATATTATCATGCGGGAAAACCCCAGGAGCTGCTGGGCCGTAAGCGGCAAGCTCTGCTCGGACTTTAAGATACCGGAAGGGGCGTAACCAGGGAAGTTATCAATCCTCAATCACAAGTGGGGAAAAGGGGTCGTATAATCCAAACTACTAATGTGATGTGCAAGTATTTATTAGTAGCGACCTCTCTTCCCGACCCTCCGTTTACAGAGGGCAATAGAAAGTGCTGAATCAGCATTATAGATTGTCTCCCTCCTTGCCAGCGGGGAGGGAGATAAAGTAGGTGGGGTTGGGTAAAATATGCAAAAACTTGCACACGGGGTTACTAAATACTAACTACTCGCCCTCAATTTGGGGTGGGTGGAGGGATTTGAACCCTCGATCTTCAGGGCCACAACCTGACGCCTTAGGCCTCTGGGCTACACCCACCATGAAACAACCTAATTATTATAGCTGAAATCACATTGCTCATTCAATGGGGCTGACTTAAAGGTGTGATCAAGGAATAATCAAGATATAAGATACGGTAAAAATAATTGCCAACGTCAAATAAGTACCAATGTCAAATACCCAATTCCCAGCCCCTTTCCCCGGTTTGACATTTGAAATTGGATATTGGTCCGCCTGAGGCGGATTGGTACTTATTCACTCCGGTTTTTGTTTCTTGGTCGTTGTATCTTCCCGAAGGGTTATTTATCGGAAAACTGTACGATGGTAACGCCCTCGCCGCCTTCCCAGTTTTCCCCGGACCGGAAAGACTTTACCAGAGAATGACGGCCAAGCTCCCGGCGTACCAGAAGTCTTAACGTCCCGGTGCCTTTGCCATGGATGATTTTAACTGTTGAAAAGCCTTCCAGATATTTATCGTGTAAAAAGCGCTCCAGCCTGGGCATGGCTTCATCCACGGTCAGATAGCGCAGGCGCAATTCGTCCGGGGCGGGAGGCTCGGAATAATAGTCTGATTCTCTACTCACGGTTATGATTTAATTTTAACACTTCAGATAACAAAACTGAAACAAAGAAAAACCGGAGGAGCGGGATGCTCCCCCGGCTTTGATGAATCTCCGGATATCAATTATTGCTGCGAGAAGACCAGCGTACCTTGTGTGCCGGTAATCCTGAGGTTGCCACCGCTGATATTATAAGCGGTAGCTGACCCGAGGATGTTAAAATAGGTATTTTCCTGGTCGTTCAGGGCCTGGTTAACGCTGGCTATCATCGTATGCACGACATCGGATATGGTCAACTGGTTGCCGTGTAAAATGTAAGTGCCGCCGTAGCCGTTGACACCGCCGTTCCCGCTGATTTGCCCTTTCGTTTTATCCAAAGAAAGTGTTACCTGTTTATCCTGCAAGACCGGGGTCAGGCTGGAGGGATTCCCATATGATTTAAGCCCCCAGGTAACGCCTTCCAGTTGCTGGCCGGAATTCGTCTGCCCTTTAGCGCAGGAAACGCCGGCTAATGCGGTCAGGGATAACATCAAGGTAAAAGCAAGTACCTCATAAAGCCGTAACTTTTTCATATCCATTCTCCCGATATTTAATTATCATATTGAAATTATTAAATTTTGATTGAGGCTGTCACTTAATATAACGCTGCCGGGGAGAAGGGGTTAGGTAAAAACATAAATATCCTTTTAGTTAAATATTTACTTATCCGGGATTACTTTGCTGTGACTTTTTTCTCATTTAGGGGACAGGTCATAGGAAATAGGGAATTTACCATTGCGAGCCATCAGGATGAATAACCAGGGTACAGGATACAATAATCAAGTTTTTGGAATTTGTACCCTGGTGATTGGTTATTTAATTTTTCTTCCGTCTAACCCCTTACCCCTGATAACTTACCCCTAAATTAGAACTTGTGTTTCAATTGTGTAAAGTGGTAAAATATATGGTTAGAGGTTTTTCAACATGCCGTCAGATTCCATCATCGTCAAAGGCGCCCGCGAACATAATTTAAAGAATATCGATGTCGTCATTCCCCGCGATAAGCTGGTGGTCATTACCGGCGTTTCCGGCTCGGGGAAAAGCTCCCTGGCTTTCGATACCATCTATGCCGAAGGGCAGCGCCGCTATGTGGAGTCGCTCTCCGCCTATGCCCGCCAGTTCCTGGGCAGGATGGAAAAGCCGGATGTCGACTATATCGAAGGGTTGAGCCCGGCGATCTCCATCGACCAGAAAGGGCCGAGCAAGAACCCCCGCTCGACCGTCGGCACCGTCACGGAAATTTATGATTATCTCCGGCTGCTTTTCGCCCGGGTGGGGCATCCCCATTGTCCGCAGTGCGGGCGGGAAATCACCATGCAGACGGTGCAGCAAATCGTTGATGCCGTCCAGAAGCTGCCGGAAGGCAGCCGCATCATGATTCTGGCGCCCATCGTCAAAGACCGCAAGGGCGAATACCAGGCGGTTTTCGATGACCTGCGCAAGCAGGGCTATGCCCGCGTCCGCGTTGACGGCGAAATCCACGACCTTTCGGATGAAGATTCAGCTGGATAAGTACAAGAAGCACTCCATCGAGGTGGTGGTCGACCGGCTGGTCATCGGGGACAGAGCGGCAACCGGACCCGCATCGCCGACTCGGTGGAGACGGCCCTAAACTAGGCAACGGCGTGGTGCTGGTGTCCATCGTCGACGGGGAAGAAATGCTTTTCTCGGAGCACTTCGCCTGCGTCTACTGCGGCATCAGCCTGGGGAAATCGCCCCCCGCACCTTCAGCTTTAACACCCCTACGGCGCCTGCCCCGCCTGCACCGGCCTGGGCTTCAAGCAGGAAATCGACCCCGACCTGGTATTAATAAAGAGCTTTCCGTCATGCAGGGCGCCATCAGCCCCTGGCAGTCGCAGAACTGGTATCTCTGGCGCGTTGGAGCCGCTGGCGCGGAGAGTACGGCTTTTCGCTGAACACGCCGGTTAAAGACCTGACCGAAGAAGCAGCTCAATCTTCTGCTTTACGGCGAAGGCGGACCGATGCGTACCTACCGCAACCGCTTCGGGCGGACTGTCCGCCGTTCCGACGGCTTCGAGGGTTTATCCCCAACCTGGAGCGGCTCTACCACGATACGGAGTCCGAGGACTCCCGGCAGAACTATCGAGCGCTACATGGTCTATAAGCCCTGCCCGGACTGCCAGGGCAAGCGGCTGAAGCCGGAAGTCTCTGGCCGTACTCATCGGCGGAAAAATATCATGGACGTCTGCGCCATGCCGGTCACGCAGTCGCTTGGAGTGGGTGGATGAAATCGCAAAGAACGTCCTGACCGAGCGCGAGATGATGATTGCCCAGCAGATTCTCAAAGAAATCAAGACGCGGCTGGGCTTTCTTAAGGACGTGGGGCTGGACTATCTTTCCGTCGACCGCGCCTCGATGACCTTGAGCGGCGGGGAGTCCCAGCGCATCCGCCTGGCCACCCAGATCGGCAGCGGGCTGATGGGCGTGCTTTATGTCTGCGATGAGCCTACCGTCGGCCTGCACCCCGCCGATGACTACCGCCTTATCCAGACCATGCAGCGGCTGCGGGACCTGGGCAATACGATTATTGGTCGTCGAGCATGACGAAGCCATGATGCGCGCCGCCGACCATATTATCGATATGGGGCCGGGCGCCGGCGAGCACGGCGGCTAGAGTCGTCGCCACCGGCACGCTGGACGATATTTTAAAGAACAAGAAATCGCTGACCGGCCAGTACCTCTGCGGCGCGAAAAAGATACCCCTCCCCGAAAAACGCCGCCCCGGCAACGGCAAGGAGCTGGTTATCAAGGGCGCCCGGCAGAACAACCTGAAAAACATCGATGTGACTATCCCGCTGGGCAAGTTCGTCTGCATCACCGGCGTTTCCGGCAGCGGCAAGAGCACCTTAGTCGACGAGATTCTCTACCGCAAGCTGGCGCAGATATTCTACCGCGCCAAAGAGAAGGCCCGGCGACTGCGATGCTATCGTCGGGCATCGAGAATATCGATAAGGTCATCAATATCGACCAGTCGCCGATCGGGCGCACGCCCCGCTCCAACCCCGCCACCTATACCGGCGCCTTCACCCCCATCCGCGAGCTTTTCGCCACCGTGCCGGAAGCCCGGCTGCGCGGCTACGGGCCCGGGCGCTTCTCCTTTAACGTCAAGGGCGGGCGCTGCGAGGCCTGCCGCGGCGAGGGCTTTATCCAGATTGAGATGCAGTTCCTGCCGGATGTCACCGTCCCCTGCGAGGTCTGCAAGGGCAAGCGCTATAACCGCGAAGCGCTGGAGATCAAGTTCAAGGGCAAGAACATCGCCGAGGTGCTGGACATGACGGTGGCGCAGGCGCTGGACTTCTTCGAGCATTTCCCGCGACTCAAGAGCAAGCTGGAAACGCTGAACGACGTCGGTCTGGGCTATATCCATCTGGGCCAGCCGGCCCCGACGCTTTCCGGCGGCGAGGCGCAGCGCGTCAAGCTGGCCACCGAGCTTTCCCGCCGCTCCACCGGCAGCACGCTTTATATCCTCGATGAGCCGACCACCGGCCTCTCTTTCGAGGACGTGGCGGCGCTGTTAAGGGTGCTGCAGAGGCTGGTGGATGCCGGCAATACCGTCGTGGTCATCGAGCACCACCTGGATGTGATGAAGAACGCCGACTAGATTATCGACCTGGGACCCGGGGCCGGGGACAAAGGCGGCTATATCGTGGCGGCAGGCACTCCGGAAGATGTGGCGAAAGTCAAGAAATCAGCCACCGGGCAGTACCTGAAAGGCGTTCTTGCCGGCGACCTGACCGTAACCGTGGGCAGGGAATAGCTTCCCGTGTCATTCCCTACCCCGTATCAAGTACGGGGCAAGCTCTGTTCGGTAATCCTGCCGTGAAGAGTGGGCAAACCCCTTTACCCCTTATTGCCCACCAATTCCATCATAATGGTATCACAGTCCTGTAGGGTGGGCAAAATCTTTACTTCCATTTTTGCCCACCAATATCACCGGTAGCACCGGCGTCCCTGCCGGTGCATTCTATTGTTAATCATAACCCCGCCTTACCTCACCATTATTCGACTATTCCTCCCAACAATACTTTTTATTTTTCCACGAGTGCTTAGCTGCAGCGAGCCGTCCCTGACATTATGAAAAATCAGATTCAAATTCCCTTTATTCGTACCTCCCAACCACCAACCCCTTCTCCCTTGTCATTCCCGATCTAATCGGGAATCCATCATTGCTTTGTTTTATTTAAGCCGTGTAGGGTGGGCAAGCCCCTTTGTCTTTATTGCCCACCAATAACCATACCGTTGCAAAACGGTATCCAGGTATTACCAAGGAAGTACCATTTAATGGTTAAATCCAGCACCTTTAGAATAACTGGATTCCGTATCGAGTACGGAATGGTTTGGGGCGGGGCTTTCGTACTTCTGGTTTTATATTTGATGCTTGTTTAAAAATTCTCTCACCCCTTACCCCTTACCCCTGATCACTTACCCCTCTTACTTACCATAACTAGTGAAAAAACATGCCTTGAGCCTGAATCGTATCTAAGCTTTCCATAATATGTCAAAAAAACGATTTATGCCTGGACCGAGCCTGATTTAACATAATACCCTAAAAAAACGAATTACGCCCGGGTCGAGCCTGAAATAACATAATGTTGGAATCGAACTTCTCATATATTATTTACGCTCAAAAATACTCCTCGTCGTTTCTCTTACCGTGATATCTTAGCACTGGTGTTCTAATATTGTCAAGGCGATTTTGTCACAAACTGAAGCTGGCGTGAGGCTAAATAAAAAAAGCGGGCTTCCGCTCGCCGGATATTTTAAAATTAAACGTTTATAATTCAGGATTCTTTGCCATCATCATCGAATTTCATGCCCAGCGCTTTAAGCAGTTCTCTTATGGTCACGTTTTGCTGGGCTTTCCACCGCAGCGTCTTTTGCGTTTGGATTTTGTAATGGTTTACACCGCCCTCATATTTTTTTGTGATATACCCGTCTTTATAGAGGTCGGCGATGATACGTCGCACGGAACGTTCCGTAAGTTCCAACTGGGCGGCAATATCGGTAGCTTTAATTGCCCTGTTTTGGGCGATTACCGCCAGTACCGAGCCATGGTTGGAAAGCACTGACCATTGCGACATTCTACTTGATGGTTACCCCCGGATGACGATTGTTAGGTAAATACTGATATGATGATGCAATCGTACCTTATTAGAATCAACCTGTCAATATTGACATGGTACTTTTCAGGTGCGAAACCGTTCAGAAAAAAGTACCGGTACCAAATAGCTATGACCGGTTTTTAGCTTCATTTTTTGACGTTGTGCACCCGCGCATGTTACCATACCTTGAGTTTAACGGAATGTTTTTCCATTCAAGGAGCCAAGCAAATTGAACCAATCACCGGGACAGGACATCAAATTCAAACTCAATGTTCCCAATACCATAACCTCGCTCCGCATCATCCTGGCAATAACGATTATTACTCTCCTGGCTTTAGGCAATGACACCCAAATACTGACCGCCGGCATTCTATTGGTAATTGGCGCCGTAACGGATTATTTCGATGGTTTTATGTCCCGTCGGCTAAAGCAGTCCAGCCTGTTCGGGTCGCTTTATGATATCGTCGCCGACGAGATACTTTTTGTGCCGACGTTAATCATCTCGATAATCGGCGGATTGTTCAAGCGGGCGCACGGCTACATGCCGTTAAATCCTTACCTTTACGCGGTCCCGGCGCTTTGCGGTGGGGTTACGGTGGTAGCCGGGGTGATTATCTACATCATCAAGCGGCGCAAGAAAGTTTTCGAATTCCCGACCCCGACGAAAATCGCCAAATTGAACTTCTGGTTCTGGCTGGTGCCGCTCTTCCTGGCAATACTAAAGCTTGGGCCGGACCTGCTGCTGGCGATATTCATGTACCTGGCGATTATCTCCACGATTCTGACCTTTTATTCCTACCTTAAGAAAGGCAGTTACGTTTTCACAGACTAGCTCCGCGGGCGGAGAAATCCCAATAACCAAGATACAATAACCAAACAATCTCAAATTAAAATAACCAAACCTAGATTTGTCATTCCCGACTCAATCGGGAATCCAGCATTGAGCTCAATCATTCTTAGCCTTCTTTTAGTGGATCTCCGCTTTCGCGGGGATGACAACTTCTGGTCTCTAAGTTATTGAATTATTACTCCTACAGTCCCCTTAAATACTCCGGCTTAAGCGGCGCCGCATCGCCTTTAGCGATAAAGGTTTCGAGTTCCTTTATCATCCGCTCTTTTTCTTGCGGCAAGCGGCCGCGTACCGTAAAGTAATTCGAGGCATGCATCGAGCTGAAAAAACAGTTCGTAAAGGTGGATAGCCTGATGATTGATAATAATTCCTGGACGGATTGGAAGGGCGAAATAAGAGCAAATTTCCCGTCTTTTACATCGCGGTAAAGCGGCGTGCCCCGTATCACTGTTAGCGTTAAAGCCCCCACGTAATCAGGGTCCATTTCCGTTAAAGCTCCGGCAGTCAGCTCGGTATGCCTTTCGCTGCCTTCGACCCCGCCCATCCCCAGTATCACCGTCACCGAGGTAAGAATGCCGGCTTCTTTTACTTTCTTACAGGCATCGATTATCTGACGGGAGGTCATGTTCTTGCATATTTTCTTCAAGACCTCGTCATCGCCGCTTTCAAGGCCGATATAGAGAATCCCGAGCTTGAGCTGCCGTAACTCCTTTAAATCGTTAACGTCTATCCTTAAGATATCCTCCGCCGTGGCATACGCGGCAATTCTTTCCACGTGCGGGAGTTTTTGATTGATAAAAGCGAGGACTACTTTCAGTTTCGGCAGGGGATAAACCAGGGCATCGCCGTCCTGTAAAAAGATTTGGCGGCCGTCCCACTGGTTGGCCAAAGCATAAACGATATTCGGCATGCCGGGCACGACCATCCCTTTATGAAGGTAGAGATATAGCGCTTCGATTTCCTGTTTTACTTCCCCGATATCTCGTAGCTGGAGTTTGGCCCCGCAGAAGTTGCAAAAAGTGCAGGTGTTATTGGAGCAGCCGCTGGTCAGCGGCAGGTAATAGCTGCGCCATTCGCTGGGGGGTCTGATGATTTCCGGTCTTTTGAATGCCATACTTTAGATTACTATGAGGCGGCAGGGTAGGGCAAGGCAGTTCATAAGCAATATTTTGGGATAAATGCCTATTTACTGCTTTACCCCTCTCAAACTCAAGATCGTGCTAGACAAAATCCCCCGTATCTCCCTTTAACAAAGGGAGATACGGGATAGGAGTGGTCAGAAAGAAAAAGCCTTTTATTCCCCCAAACCTCCCATTACCGGCTTATCCCAAAGTCACGCTTGATGACGCACGGAAGTACTATTGAATCAGGTTGAGTATGAGCCTAGAATTTAAGTAACAAAAAAACGCCGTACTTAAAGAGGTACATCATGGTACAGTATTTGAATACCCAAGGGGCCTATTCGGAAATAGAAAATATCGTCAACCGGGCGGAATATAAACTGGTTATCATGTCCCCGTATATTCAGATCAACCGGACGCTATTACAGAAAATATTTCATGCCTGCGAGCACCGCAGCATCGACGTATCTCTGATGTGCCGTACGAGCGATATCAGCCCGGAGGAAATGGCGGCGATGAACCAGATACCGCGCCTGGAAATCTTCGACCTGCCGAACCTGCACGCCAACTGCGTCTATAACGAAAAAGCGCTGGTAATGACATCCCTGAACCTTTTCGATTATTCACAGATAAACAACCGGGACATGGGCGCTTTAATCACGGCGCAAAAAGACCCCGGCGCTTTCGTGGCGGCGGTAAGCGAAACGGAATATATGATGCAGCTGGGGACGCTAGTGAAAGCCAACATGATACTTGCCCGCGCGCGCCGCGAACCGGTGGTGGCCGGAGAGCTGGCATTCTTCGATATCCGGGGCGGTTTGAAGAAGATCGATGGGGACTTAAAGCAGTCTTTCCCGACCTTTACGAGGATACTTGCCCACACCCACCCTTAGCCGGGTAAGTATCAACTGACAAGTAACAAGTATCAATAAAGTAGCAAGTGATAAGGAAAAAACTCGAATCACTAAATCCGAAGGACGAAATAAATATCAAAGGAATAAAAGGCAAAAAGTTTGTCATCCCCGCGAAAGCGGGGATCCACGTAGGAAGGCAATAAATAACATCATACAATGTTGGATTCCCGATTGGATCGGGAATGACCATAGTTTAAGTTTGCTGTTTAATAATTTGAATTTATTTCGGATTTCGATATTCGTGCTTCGTGATTTATCCTGGTCACTTGACCGGTCATTACTTATTATTTGACTCTAACTCACGGAAATCTCCGAGCCGTCCGCTGTTTTAACGACGTCAATACGCGCCGGGAAAGCGTCTTTCAGGTCTTCCATGTGGGTGATGACCAGTATCTTATCAAAATCGTTCTGGATTGAATTAATTGCTTCTTTCAGCTTTTCCATGCCGGTGTTGTCCTGCGTCCCGAACCCCTCGTCGATAATAAGGGTGGGGAGGGGTGCGCCGGCGCGGCGCGCCAACAGGCGTGATAAAGCGATACGGATGGCGAAGTTGATTCGGAAAGCCTCGCCGCCGCTGAACATTTCATAGTTTCTTGTGCCCAGTTCATCGGCGATGGTGATATCGAGGGTCTCTTTCAAAATGTCTTTTTTAGTCGTGCGCTGCGATTCGAATTTCACCGTCATACGGCAGTCCGTCAGCCGGGCGAGCAATCTATTCGCTTCTTCGGCGATTTCCGGTAAGGCCGCATCGATAATCAGTGCCTGTATCCCGTTTTTCCCGAAAGCCTTCACCAGGTCGCGATAGATGCTCTCCTCTTTCGCCGACTCGGCGATGCGCTCCTCGTATTCTTTTTTCTTTATTTCCAGCTCGGTGAGGTGCTGCAGCCTGGCCCGAACGCTTCCTACGGCTTCCTGCGCCTGGGAACGCTGCCGGCTGATGGTTTCGTACTCTTCCCCGGCGGCAGACAGGTCCCGGCTGATCTGGGACATGCCGGTCAGGTCGTCGTTCAAGATATCCTTTTTCACATTGTCCCGATTCAGACTGTCCTGCAGTCCCTGGGAGGCTTCCTGCGCCCGGGCGGCGGCTTCTTTTTCCTGCTCGATAGAGCGGGCGGCTTCATCGAGGGCGTTTTTATCTTTTTCGTAAGGCTCAAGCTCTTTTTGATGGCGGCAGACTTCATCGTATTTAGCCTGGTCGTAGCCCAGATTGGCGATTTCCGTTTCTATAGACGCCAGCGCCTGCTGTTCGTTAACGGCAAAATCGCGGGCAGCCAGCCGCTGCTCTATCGCCTCCGCGTTTTGTTTAAGGTCTGCCTCTTTGAAAGAATTATCTTCCGCATCTTTTATCTTTTGCCGGACGACGGCTTCCTCTTTATTTACCCTGGCTTTTTCTTCATTCAGCCTGGTTTCAAACTTTACTTTTTCCGTCTGCAGGGCATCAGCCTCGAATTTCTTTTGTTTAACATCAGTTTTTGTCCGGATTAACAGGTCGGATTTTTCCTGTTTTTCTTTTTTATATTTAGCGGCGATGAGTTCCAGCCCTTCTTTTGTGAGATCTCTTTCACACAGCGGACATTTGGCTTCTGTATGCGCGGTGATGTGTGTTGCAATCATGTTGAGTTTATCCTCCGCCTCCGCTATTTCCCCCTTGAGCCGGGGTACATTTCCTTCCAATAGAGCCAGCGCAGTTTGCGCGTCACCGGCGAGCTGGTCTTTTTGCTTGAGGGCAGCTTCCGCCTCCACCAGCCGGGCGGATTTTGCCTGCGCCTGGACGAGCTGGTTTTTCAGGTCGGGGAGGGTTTTGGACATTATTTCCAACCGGGATATTTCACGGAGGACAACGGTATGTTCCGTGAGGACCTCATTCTTGGCTTTTTCGATTTTTCTTTCCAGGAGGTCTTTTTGTTTTTCCAGGTTTACCGACTGCCGGTATTTTTTTTCGAGTTCTTCTACGGCCTTCTTAATTTCGATACATTGAGTGTACCCGGCTTCGATTTCAACGCGCCGCGCTATGATTCCCTCGTATTTTTTAATGCGCGCGAGGTGCTGGGCGGACTGTTCTTCCCAGCGCTGCAGGTCGCGGGTCTTGCCGTTAATGCTTTCCTGCAATTCATCGAGCTGGGTTTTGATGCGTTCCAACTGCTGTTTTTTCTGGCGCAGGACGTTCAGGGAAGATTCTTTTTCCTTCGCCTTTAAATCTATATCATTTAAAGCTGTTTCGGCTTTTTCCAGTTCGGCGGTAAATTCCAGCTTATGTGCCAGGTCGGCGTTAATTTCATTGATAGAATTTTCCAGCTGCGCGTTATCCGCCTCATGAGCTTTGGCCTGTTCTTTGGCTTTTTCTTCCAGGTTGTCATAAACGTCCAACCCTAAAATATTACCCAACACCATCTTTCGCTCGGCTGGTTTTCTGGTCGTGAACTCATCGGCATGGCCCTGGCGCAGGTAGGCGCTGTTGATAAAAGTGTCGTAGTCCATGTGCAGCACACCGATGATTTTTTCCTGTGTCTGGGCGATGGTATTACCCGTAATAGGGCGGAAACCTTCAACGTTTTGAATTTGGAATTCCAGGGCCGATGCACCGGCGGAAGTCTTTTTCTTAGGCTTGGTGCGCTTGCGGATGATGCGGTAAAGCTGGTCGCCGATTTTGAATTCGAATTCGACTTCCATCTCCGGTTGTGAGCCGTGAATGAGGTCGTCATCGGAGGCGGCGCGGGCTTTGCCCCAGAGCGCCCAGGTCATGGCATCGATGATGGCGGACTTGCCGTTGCCGTTATCCCCGGTAATCACGGCCAGGTGGATGCCGGTAAAGTCCAGCGCGGCATCACGGTAGGGCATGAAGTTGCGCATCTTTAGCCTGACGGGAATCATCTTAGCCCTATTTTAGCATAGTCTGAAGAGGGCTGTTAGATAAGTCAAAGACGTAATTATTAGTGAAATGTTAATTATATTTTAATATTCATGTGTATTAAATATTAATAGTTAAAGTAACATAAATAATTAATATAGCATTAAATAATATGTGGCAAAATAGACAGGTCGAAAACGAGGTGAGCGATGAAGAGGGAAGACTTGATAAATGAGATTATTGAGCTTTCGAGGAAGGTTAACCGGGCACGAAAGTTTTACAGGTACGATAACGGGACAGAGTCGCCTGCTGTAAAATCGCAACTCGAAGGTTTTACCTCGATGACTGGCCGGGAAGGTACAATTTCAGGGAAACGGATAACAGGCCTCGGAGTTACTCCATACGACACGACCGGAATGATCGACCAATTGGTATTCCAGGGTCCGGGAATGCATAGTGACGACCCCGATAGTCGCAACATGGAGTTACTTCTAGCTTGGAAAAGGAGGAATCCGACCAATCCGGTGAGTTACAACGAACGAATAAGGGAGTATTTGTTTCAAACACTGGAGCGGCTGAGCGTGGATGATTTAGTCGTATTAGTTCAGAAGCTTAGAGCGTTAGCCAAAACTGTTGAAGCTCATAAACATTCAGAGGATATTGAAAATAAAGAAATCCTGAAAAAGTAGAGGAGGGCCGTTCGAATGTCTCTAAAAAATATTAAAGATAAGACTATCTATGACATCGAACCGGATGATTTTGAAAAGCTTTTTTGTTCGCGGTGTAATGACGAACGGGATTGTTCCAAGAGTGCTACGGTAATCACGATATGCCGGGTATCCATTGATTTAGGAGCCTGGGACAGAGGTTGCCGGAAGCAGGGAGTATAACTTGTTTGTCATTCAAAACTTAAAATGACTAAAGAATCCAGCATTTTAGGCCGATAAAAATTTAAGGGAGAGTTCATGAAAACTTTAAGGAGGAACAAATGCGTAAATTAAATGAGTTATTATTTCAACTGAAATGGATTTTCATGCCCCCGGAAAAAAGGTATGTCTACCTTTGGGCTCGAACCAAGAGATCCATGAAATGAGCATTCAAACATTAGAATACCGGGCTAGAGTAAGTATTAAGTTTATAGAGCGCGAGCCCCGATTTTATTCGGGGGCGGGTGAAGAAAATGCCCTGTTCTATCGGGGCTCTATGAAGCACTTAAAATGATAATATATCGTTTCTTATTTTTCTTTCTTGAGATACAAACTATCCGTGACGACAGTAAAGTGGAAAATAGGGCGGTCAACACGGCGGAGGTAAAGCGGGCAGTGGACCATCCCGGCCGGGACGAAAATCATGGCGCTTTTGTTTATGACCTGCAGTTCATCTTCAAGGTAAATTTCCACAACACCGCCGAGGTCGTTAGGCTTTGAGGCGTCGTTACTGAAAAAACCGATGATTTCATCATGGTCGTGGGTATGCGGCTTATCGTCAATGGTCGGGCCGGCCTTCAGATACCAGGAAACATTCATATTAAAGGCGCCGGGCACGACATTCTTATCCATCCACATAACGCGTTTGGCGTACTTGTTATAGACCGGCGCGAATTTCTTCCTGGATTCCGGCTCCTGGAGCTCGGTGATAACATATTTACCGTATTTGGACGCAGCCATTTTAATGCTCTCCTTTATCTATTTGATTGCTCGTAAGTCCCGCCGGTGACAACGGAGAAGTGGAAAATCGGTCGGTCGGCGCGGCGGATGATGAGAGGACAGTGGTTCATGCCGGCCAGGGCGAAAAACATCGTGCTTCTATTGATGATAAATTGCTGGTCTTCCAGCCACATCTCGACTTCACCGTTAAGGTTATAGGGGTCGGAGGCATCCCCGCCGAAGAACCCGATAATTTCATCGCAGTCATGTTTATGCGGCACCGGGGCATGATTTTGCGGCTTGCAGTACCAGGATACATTCATCTGGAAAGCGCCGGGGATAACGTTTTTATCCATCCATAAAACACGTTTAGCGAACTTTTTGTATTGTTCCACAAATTCCGGGCGGAAGGCAGGGGCTTTAAGTTCGGTGACGACGTATTTACGGTAGTCCTTTTCGGCTTTGTGTGTCTCCTGTAAGTTGTCCATGCTCCACTGGCCGCTGGTGACGACGGAGAAGTGGAAAATGGGCTTATCGCAACGCTTGACGATAAGAGGGGAGTGCTTCAGTCCTGCCGGGATAAAGACCATCGCGGTACTGGTGATTTTCTGCGGCTGGTCGCCGAGCCAGAACTCCACCTCGCCGTGCAGGTTGTACGGGTCATCCGGGTCGTTCCCAAAAAACCCGACGATTTCATTAACGTCGTGGGTGTGAGAAGGAGGGCCTTTGGGGATAGGTTTGAGGTACCAGGAGCAGTTCATCTGGAAAGCGCCCGGTACGACTTTATCATCTATCCACAATATACGCGTGGCGACCCTGGAATAAGCCTCGGCCGCTTCTTTGGAGAAGGGAGCTTTTAGTGTCTGGACAACATATTTATCATACTTTCCTTTGGGCATAGCGTTTACCTCTCATGAATATTTAAATCAAGATTATTGTAACACGACCTTGAAGGGAATAACCAATTACCAAGATGCAATAACCAAATCAAAAATCAAATTTCAAATCTCAAAACCACGTCTCAAAGATAAAAAATAAAAGCATTAAGTAAGGCAGGGAAAACATTATTACCCGCTATTTTGTTAAGAATACTATTAGCGTAAATAGACAAGCTAGAACAATGGCGCCTGCTAAAACAGGTAAGAAGGAACGCTTGATAAAATTGGTGTAAATATCTGAATATCTATTTTGCCATGCAAGAACGGCCTTAGTGTCTGAAACATCAAGAGGATGAGGATTCACTCTATTGATGTATCTTTCCCATAAGAAAATCTCTAATGCAAAGGCTAATAAAAGAACGAAAGTAAAAGAACCTATATAAATAATCATTTTATATCAATGAAAGTAAGAGCTAAACAAAACAGAAAATGCCCAGATAACTGCAATAATTATAATTAATGAATACAAAACGGCAATAATAATAAAGGCTTTACGAGATTTTCTGATTTTTGATGCGTCCTTAATTTTAGCTGATTGTGATATTGTTAACTCAGCACCGTTATTAATTGCCCTATAAGCTAGCCGGATGATACTTAAAATAAATGGTATTAACGCGAGAATTGTTAGTACAATAATGGCTATTATTTTCATCGTTAATAGCAATTCTAATTATTTTCCCAAGAAAGTCAATTTTTTAATAAAACAAAAGAGCCCCCCGATGTGGGCGGAGGGCTCTCTGCTATAGGAGGTCAGGAGTCGGTGAAAAAATGGCCTTACTCCAGTATCCTTCTCAAAACACTTTCACTGACACTGCGGTCCGGGCGTATCTCATACTTTTGTAAGAAGCCGGGGTATAGCCTGACGAATTTTAAATGCTTTACCGGTATCAGGAATGCCCTTTCCGGCAGCGAAGGTTGCCCTCCAAGCCCGATTATAATGTAAACCGGCGTTACACGGTCTATCTCCTGATAACGTTTTAGCTGGAAGAATTTCCCCCATTCGAGTACCTGGTCCTGGAATTTTGACCGGAACTTGGCCTCGATAAAAAATTCCGCGCTTGAAGCTTTAGATTTAAAAAGAAAATCGGGTTTCTTCGATGAAGCAATATAGTCTTCTTTATTTTCCCGATAATCGTGTGTCTTTTCTAAAAGTTCGTAATATTCCCTGGGAAAGATGACTGTTCTCACGTATTGTTCGAACTCATCGCCTTTGACATAACTCAACGGTTTGTTCACTTCATCCCAGGCAGCTTTTAGAGTCCGCGTCAGCACGGTCATATTTACCCCCGCAATATTATTTAAAGCTTAAACTGTTTCTATGAGTGGGACAATGAGTAGTTAGTCATGGGAACGCGGGGGAAATACTACCAATAAGTACCAATCCGCCTCCGGCGGACCAATATTATCAATGACAAATAGGGAAGAGTGATCAGAGGTGAGGGAGGCGGGGGCATTGGACATTTGATATTGGATTTCGGTATTTATTCACCCTTCCCTTGACGCTTTGTCTCGATTGCCCTTACAATTAAATTGCTATGTTTGAAGTATTAACGGAAAAACTAAACTCAATATTTAAGTCAATCGGCAGCCGCGGCAAGCTCACGGAAAAAGACATCGATGAAGCTTTGCGGCAGGTGCGCCTGGCTTTGCTGGAAGCGGACGTCAACTTTAAAGTGGTCAAGGATTTTACCACCCGCGTCAAGGAGCGCTCCATCGGCAAAGAAGTCATGGAAAGCCTGACGCCCGGCCAGCAGATAATCAAAATCGTTAATGAGGAGCTTGTTAAAACCCTGGGTGACGGTGCATCCTCGAAGCTGGTGGCCGTGTCACAGCCTCCAACCGTTATCCTGATGGCCGGCCTGCAGGGCAGCGGTAAGACCACCACCGCCGCCAAGCTGGCGTTACTTTTAAGGCATCAGGGGCATAAACCGCTGCTGGTCGCGGCGGACAATCACCGTCCGGCTGCCATCGAACAATTGATAACACTCGGCAAGCAGCTCGATATCCCGGTCTATAGCGAGGACCCTAAAACTCACGCCTGGGACATCGCCAGGCACGCCATGGAATACGGGCACAAAATCGCCGCCACGCATATCATCGTGGACACGGCCGGCCGCTTGCACATCGATGAAGAGCTGATGCAGGAACTGGAACAGATAAAGAAAGCCGTCAACCCTCAAGAGGTCCTGCTGGTGGTGGACGCTATGACCGGGCAGGACGCCGTGCGCGTGGCTGAAGAATTTAATAATAAAGTCCATCTTACCGGCCTCGTGATGACCAAGATGGACGGCGATGCCCGCGGCGGCGCGGCTCTTTCCATCCGCTGGGTGAGCGGCGTGCCGATTAAATTCATCGGGAGCGGGGAAAAAGCGGACGCTTTCGAGCAGTTCTATCCGGACCGGCTGGCCTCACGGATTTTAGGTATGGGGGACGTCCTTACCCTCATCGAAAAAGCGGAAAAGAACTTCGATGAGAAGAAAGCGCTGGAGTTACAGAAAAAGATAAAAAAGGGCGGGTTCGACTTCGAGGATTTTCTGGAGCAGCTCAAGGCCATCAAAAAAATGGGGCCCATTGCCCAGATAGCGGAAATGATACCCGGCATGGGCAAACTGGCAGCCAAGCTACCGGAAGGCGCCCAGGAAGAGCAGTTGAAAAAGGCGGAAGCCATCGTCCTTTCCATGACGGCGGAAGAAAGAAAAAACCCGTCGCTTATCGGCGGTAGCCGGCGCAAGCGCATTGCCCGGGGCAGCGGCACGCAAACGCATGATGTGAACCAGCTTTTAAATCAATTCACGCAGATGCAGAAGCTGGTCAAGATGACCGCCGGCGGCAAGATACCCAGGAATATGATGCAGATGTTCGGGCAGAAATAGCTGTTAGCGGTCAGCTTTTAGTCTCGGGTAGGGTAGGGATTTCTTCGGCTTGTTTTTCCTCTATAACTTTTCTATTTTCAATATTTATCAAGTCGCGGGAAAAGAATGCGACGCCGGTTAATATGAATATCATCGCTCCGGAAACGTACCATATTGTCCGTAAACCGATAGCACCAACTGCTGGACCGGTAATTGCTAGCGCCAGGGGTGTCATCAACCCACTAAGAGAATACTGTAAAGAAACTACTCTTCCTTGCATATCTTTGGCCACCGCCGATTGTATAATAGCTCCGATGTTCCCGTTGAGAATGGCGCCGCTCAAACCTGAAATAAAAACCATAGCTAGTGCCAGAAAGAAAAGACTTTCAGTGGTAAAGCCGAATATAACTGCGGTGATCCCCTGAACCATTATGCCTATCAAGGTGGTTATAATACGCCGCTTGAAACCGCCCCACGCCCCCAGGATAAGACCGCCGGCGATAGCACCAATCGAAGCGACTGTCCCCAGCCAACCGAGCTTTAATACATCGCTGCCAAAATATTTCGTCACGAATAATGGACGCAGTGCATTTATTGGTGCGGCAAAGAACATCAACATAGAAATTAGAATAATAAGATACAAAAGACCCCGCCATGATGCGAAATAGCGGAAACCCTGTTTCATATCTGAAAAATAACCCGGCTTACCTACTGAAACCGAGCGCGTAGGTTGCGGTATGGCCAGAGGGAGTAAACAGCCTACAAATATGATCGTCGAAATGGCATCTACGGAAAGCACCCACTGCATGGGGAAAACTTTCATGAGTAAAGCTCCGGCTGAAGGTCCGATAATATTGATAAAACCGCTGAGTGTCCAGTTAAGCCCATTAGCCCTTACCAAATGTTTTTCCGTTACCACCATAGGAATCGAAGCGCTTAATGCCGGTCCCTGGAATGACCGGCTGGTGGAACTGCCTGCCATGACAACATAAATATGCCAGATTTGGATATTCTTTGTGTAAAATAAAACAACCAGAACGAGTGACAGCAGCGACTGTGCGATATCGCTGTAAATCATGATTTTTTTCCGGCTCCAGCGGTCGATGAATGGCCCGATAAACGACCCCAGCGCGACCTGTGGGATGAGATTCATCATCATGGAAGTTGAAAGAATGGTAGCGGAGCCGGTTTTTTGAGTCAGGTACCAGGCCAGGGCAAACCCAACTATGGTATTAGCTAACATGGAGCTCGCTTGACTGATCCAAATAACAAAGAATTTTTTCATAATGGAGCCGCACGGGGAGAAAAGAAAAGGATGAATTTAAAAAAACGGGGAATATGAACAGTATACTTATTTACGTAACTTATGTCAATATAAATGGTATATTCGGGAGATAAAAAAGGGCGGGTCATGCAACCCGCCCTCTGGTTTTGTCCGGGAGCTATCTTATTCTAAATAATCCTTCAGTTTCCGGCTCCGTGATGGATGACGCAGCTTACGTAGGGCTTTCGCTTCAATCTGGCGGATACGTTCCCGGGTAACGTTGAACTCAACACCCACTTCTTCCAGCGTACGGCTCCGCCCGTCTTCCAGGCCGAACCTTAACTGTAATACACGTTGTTCGCGGGGGGTCAGTGTTCCAAGAACGTCTTCGATTTGCTCTTTGAGCAGTTGCTTGGAGGCGATGTCCACCGGCGGCAGGGCGTTGCGGTCTTCAATGGAATTGCCCAACGGGCTGTCCTCTTCCTCGCCGATAGGGGATTCAAGTGAGATGGGAAGCTGTGAAACTTTGACGATTTCCCGCACTTTATCTGAAGAAACTTCCATCTCTTTAGCGATTTCCCGGGAGGTAGGTTCGCGTCCGTACTCCTGCGCCAACCGGCGGCTGATTCTCAAAAGCCGGTTGATGGTCTCTACCATGTGCACCGGAATACGGATAGTGCGCGCCTGGTCGGCGATGGCGCGGGTAAGCGCCTGGCGTATCCACCACGTGGCATAAGTGCTGAATTTGTAACCCTTGCGGTAATCGAATTTTTCCACCGCCCGCATCAGGCCGATATTGCCTTCCTGGATGAGGTCCAGCAGGGACATGCCGCGGCCGATGTGTTTCTTGGCCACGCTGACAACAAGGCGCAGGTTAGCCTCGATGAGGTGCCGCTCCGCCTTTTTCCCTTCCTTGATGGCCTCGTTGAAGTAATTGGTATAATCTCTTTCATGCTCCTGGAGGGTCTTGAGCAAGCTCGCGTCGTTGGTGAGTTTTTCCACGTCTGCCAGCGCCACCTTCTCGCCGATAATATCACGGACATCCTGCGGCAGCAGACGGCTGCCCATGGAAAGCCGGATAATTATTTCTTCCACTTCCGGCGTTGTCTTATTAAGCTTGACGGAATAATCATGGACAATCAGCGGGTCGATGGAGTTATCAACATATTCCTGGATTTTGGGGTCATAAACGCTCTTCAGGAAGCTTTTCGCCTTGTGCAGCCCGAGTTTTTCCTGGAGGAGGTGTATCAGGTCGATGGATTTTCCCAGGTTCTGAACAACCGCGTTGATAATTTCGGCGGAAGTGGGCTGCCGGTTGTTTTTCTGGCTGAACTCATGGCGGACGATTTTAAAATATTTGCTTTCTTCCATCCGCTTGGCCAGGGTTTTTTCATCCGCGGCCGTCAAAAGATGCACACGGCCTATCTCGTGGAGGTAAATGCGGACGGGGTCATCGGTAATGTCCTGCTCGGCGAGCTCTTCCGCTGCCACATCCACATCGAGTTCAAGGCTCTCGTCCTTCTCATCGAATTCCTTGTCCTTGTCCCACATTTCATCGCCTTCGGCGATTTCCTCGGGCTCCAATTCCTCGCCGGCCGGCGGGCCGAACACGCTATCGCTTTTTTCATCCCCGCCCATTATATCCGCATGTTGTATTTCTTCAAAATTATCACCGCTATGCAGTGAATCTAATTCTTTCTTCTCTTTATCCATCACTAACTCCTTGTTTTTCCGTATGAAGACTTCCTTTTCCTGGCCCGGTCGATATCCAGGTTCAATAGGCGCTGGCTGATTTCCAGGTCCTCCTCGGGCCGCAAAGGCCCGGCGTCCGTTCCGGCGGACTCCGCGCGGCGGGCTGCCATACTTTTTAAGTATGTTCTCTTTAGCTCGCCAATGCAATCCATAATCCTCTGCTCGATATCATTGCGCAGGCCGGGCGGAAGCTTCTTTTCGAGTATGGCATCCATTTGTTCATGGACGGCCGGGTCTAACCTTTCTTTCAAGGCGGATAAATCTTCAGCTTCCTGCCACGACCGGTATATTTCGCGGTTAACGCTGTTTTCTATATAGACGGAAATGTCCTCTTCCATGTGTTTATATTCCGGGTTCTGGAGCAGCATGGTCAATAAATATTCCTCCCGCGCGTGGGAGGCCAGTAAACGGTGGTTTTTCACGACCGGCTTGAGCGGCGCCGCCACACGTTTGCGTGCCGACTGCTTAAGCTGGTTCAGCGAGGCCTTGATGGTATTCATGTCCACTTTTACTAGCGCGGCCAGCTTTTGCAGGTAATGCGCCTGCCGGATGGGGTCGTTAACTGCGGCGAGCACCGGCAGCAGGGTACTGACGGCAGTGGATTTACCCAGGGCCGTCGCCAGGTCGAGGTTGACCGCTTTCTTTTCAAACATGAAATCGATTAGCGGAACGGCGTTGTCCACGAACTTTTGCCACTCGTTAATGTCCGCCAGCATCACCTCGTCCGGGTCTTTGCCTTCCGGCAGCCGGATGACCCTGATTTCCGCCCCCATGACATTTTCATATCCCACCGTACGCAGCATCGCCTCTTCACCGGCGGCATCCGCATCCAGGCAAAGTACCAGGTTTTTAGACAATTTCTTTAAAATATTAATTTGTGTATCGGTAATAGACGTCCCCATAGAGGCCACGGCATTGCATACGCCGAACTGGTGCGCCATGATGACATCCATGTAGCCTTCCATGATGATGGCCGCATCTTTTTTCCTTATTTCCGCCGCCGCCCGGTCGATGCCGTAAAGCGTTCCGCTTTTATCGAAAGTTGGGGACTGCGGAGAGTTGATGTACTTGGGGAGGGAATCGTCCAGGACCCTTGCCCCGAAACCGGTCACCCTTCCCCGCGCGTCTTTGATGGGTATCATCAGTTTGTTGCGAAAACGGTCATGGCTCCGGCCCTGTTCATCCTGGTAAAGCAGGCCGGCGGTTACCAGCGTTTTTTCGCTGTGGCCTTTTTCCAGCAGGTAGGTTTTTAAAGCCTCCCAGCTATCCAGGCTGTATCCGAGTTGAAAATCGGAGATGGTTTTGGCGGTCAGGCCGCGCTTTTCGATATAGCTTTTGGCTTTAGCCGCCGCCGGTGAATTGAGGAGAAGATTATGATAATAGACCGCCGCGGCTTCATTAGCCAGGAAATACTCTTCTTTCTCCTCTTTTTTCAGCCCCGGTTCCGCTCTGGTCGGTAATGTGACGCCCGCCCGTTGCGCCAGCAGGCGTAAAGCTTCCCCGAAGTCCAACCCCTCCTTTTTCATCACGAAGGCAAAAACATCGCCGCCGGTGCTGCAGGCGCCGAAACAATGCCAGCTCTGCCGTTCCGGGAAAACGAAGAACGAGGGGGTTTTTTCGCTATGGAACGGGCACGGCGCCGTCAGGTTCCGGCCGGCTTTTTTCAGAGTGACATACTGGCCGATGACCTCGGCGATGTCCAGCTTTTGTTTTACTTCGTCAATCGCGCTCATAAATTAATTGGTGACAAATATATATTATATCAGATTTCAAGGCAAAAAAGGGGGGTAACGGCGATTATAATATACCCTGGACCTTAAATCAAGCCCCCTGTTATGAAATATTTAAGAACCTGGTGACGGGGAAAATAAGCAAAGCCGGGGTACATTACAGAAAATCAAGGAGGTAACTAGAAGTGCATTATTTTCTTTAAACTTATAATCCGAATTTACGGAATGCGAAGTGTTTCGGGTAATCTATCGCCAGCGTAAACAGGGCGGAAAAGCCGAGTACAAACAACATCTGATAAACAGTTATGGCGGGTACAATCAGCCCGTAGACGCCCAGAAGAGCAAACAGGATGATAGCGCCGATGGTGGAAATCATGAGTTCTCTTCCCGGTCGGGATGACCAGAAGTACCGTCTTTCCCTCACGATATATACCCGGAACTGGCTGGTGAAAACAAGGACCAGTAGCATAAACGTTTTTAGTTGTTCGGATCCCATCTTGAAATAGTAGTCCCCTACGAAAAGCGAAACCGTTCCCTGGGCTATCAGCAGGGCACCGATTATCAGCGAGGCGAAGGTAATATTACGTACATTCCATTTATTCGGGTTTGATGTATATTCCACGTT
The DNA here is from genome assembly GCA_963796365.1 of uncultured Chloroflexia bacterium. Taxonomy (GTDB): domain Bacteria; phylum Chloroflexota; class Dehalococcoidia; order Dehalococcoidales; family RBG-16-60-22; genus RBG-13-51-18. Next base: position 213,879 of record CAWCLJ010000004.1, on the reverse strand, counting down.
GTCCGTGGCCAGGGACATGGTTACAAAATCATTGGCAAAAATCAGCAACGCCATACCCAGCAACGAAATAACAGTGTCATGGAGCCAGAAGAAGCCGATTGTCAGCAGCCCGACGAGTTGTATTACTTTGGTTATCTTGTTGATTACCCACGTCAGCATCCTCTGGTAAATATGACGGCTGACCTTAACGGCATCGATTATTACTCTAACGCCCGGCTCGGTCAGGACGGTGCTGGCCGCCGCTTTGGCCACATCCGTGGAGTTGCTTACAGCTATCCCCATTTCCGCCTGCTTCAGGGCCGGAGCATCGTTAACGCCGTCACCGGTCATGCCCACCATGTGCCCGCCGGTCTGGAGCAGCTTCACTATCTGGTATTTATCTTCGGGATATATTTCCGCAAAACCGTCAACTTCTTCGATGACCTTCATCTGTCCGGCTTCATCCATACGCCGGAACTCTTCCATCCGGATTATTTTGTTGCCGATCCCAACCTGCTGCGCTATTTCCAGGGCAATGGCAATGTTGTCTCCGGTCAGCATCAGAGGTCTTACGCCCAGTTCTTTAGCCTGTTCGATCATATCTTTGGAGTCGGGACGAGGAGGGTCATCCATAGAAAGCAGCCCGATAAATTGCAGGTTATCCGGATTATCGTCCGCTGACCTAGCGACGCCAAGCGTACGGTATCCTTTGCGGGACAACTCTATTACACTTTCATTTACTTTGTCGGCAGCTGCCCGGTCCAGTCCTTTGCAGAGCGAAATTATCGTTTGAGGCGCCCCTTTTACTGCTTTAAATTGTTTACCTTCAATTGTAATCACCGCTTCAGACCGCTTGGTCGAAGGTTCAAAGGGCGTAAAGGAGGATTGTTCATAATTTGAAAGGTCGGTTTCAATATCTTTAGCGTAAGCCATGACCGCCCTGTCGATGACGTCTTTGCTGTGCATCTGGGATGCCAGACCGGCCGTTATTATCACGTCTTCTCTGGTATGCCCGTTGAAAGGCAATATATCTTTAACGGAAAGCTTATTTTGCGTAATCGTGCCGGTCTTATCGAGGCACAATACATCGATGGAGGCGGTGTCTTCAATCGAAGGGAGGCGGGTAACCAGCACGCCTTTTTTCGCAAGTTCCGTAGCGCCTACCGCTTGGACAATGGTCATCACCGCCGGCAAGGCCACGGGTATGGCGCCCATGAGAAAGATAACGGCAAAAGTCAATATCGTAAATATGCTTGTACCCAGTATCCCCGCGTAAATAGCAACAAGCACCAGCGCGGCGATTCCCAGGTACATCATATATTTTACGATGGACAACATTATCTGTTCCTGATGAGATTTGGGACTAGCGGTCTTGACCAGTTCGGCGGTATTCCCGAAATAGGTGTTGACGCCGGTGTTGACGATGACACATTTGGCCTCGCCGCGCTTTATAACGGAGCCGGAGAAAATAATATCTGATTCCTGTGCGTCAACCGGCATTGATTCGCCGGTCAGAACGGACTGGTCGATGGAAAGGTTCCCGCTGGTCAGTTTCGCATCGGCCGGTACGATATCCCCGAGCCCGACAGATATGATATCGCCCGGGACCAGTTCTCTGGCTTCGGTGTTTTTCCATTGGTTGTCCCGGTAAGTATGGGCTTTGATAGCAAGGCGTTCTTTTAAAGCTTCCAGTGCTTTTTGTGAACCGCTGGATTCTACCTGGCCGATGATGGAGTTGATGGTAAGCAGGGTGAAGATAATGCCGGCTTCAAGGTAATGTTTCAGGACGCCGGAGAGAATGATAGCCACTTCCAGGAGCCATGGCATAGGGCCCCAGTAGCGCCGTAAAAATTCAATCAGCGGATTTCTCTTTTTTTCGGTAATCTCATTAAAACCGAATGTCTTGAGCCGCTGGTTGATTTCAGGACCTGCCAAGCCGTCCATGGAAGTCTCCAGCAGCTTTAGAGTCTCTTCAACGGACAATGCTTTATATTCTGAAGTCTTTTTCCCTGATAAATCCATGTTCTTCAATACCTCTAATACATTATAATATACTAACAATATAAAGATATTGTCGGGGGGAGAGTGACTATCTATGCATCTTTATATATTTGTTTTGTTACTACCGGTCATCGGGCTGATTGTCTTCTGGCTGCTTCCACTTTCTGCGGCCGTGCCCGTTTACATTGTCATTTTAATCATAAGCGGTTTGCTGTACTGGATTGTCGCCCGCGCCATGAAGAAACATCCCGGATATGACCTGGCAAGTTTAGTTGGTACAGAGGCCACGGTCATATCAAAAACGGGCACGCCAAAAAATATTATATATGTAGTGAACATACGCGGCGAGCTATGGAATGCCATGTCCCGCGATGACTTAGTCCCGGATGATACGGTCAAAATTATTTCTGTCCACGGGCTTACTTTACGGGTGGAAAAATCCGGTACTCCGTAATCCCTATTAAAGAATTAAGTACCTCAAAGAATATCATCCCTTCTAATTAAGCATATCCTAAAAATGAAGTGAAGACCGGCTAAATAATTTGGCTATAACTTTCCGGGTGAAGTTTTAAGTATCCGGAAAGGGATTGGGCCGTATGTCCGGCGATTTTAGGAACGGTCTCGCTGACGACATTCAAAGCGCCGGCGGCTATTTGTGTATAATGGGTGACCCAGATATCTACTTCGTCCGCATCCAGACCTTGACCGATTAAAGCGCGGCGTTCCGCTTCGAATTTATCCATACCGCTGGCATTGTGTAAAGTCCGGGTTTCTTTTATCGTCAGCTCAATGTATCTTACGCTCTTGCCTGAAGCAACCCCGATTTTATGGGCTGTTTCCGCCATGTTAAGAGCTTCCGGCCCGGTAACATCGTAGGTTTTTCCCTCATGCCCCCTTCCCGCCAGGACCATCGCGGCAACATCCGCAATATCGCTACGCGTTACCCAGGCAGCTTTTCCGTTGCCGGCCGGCGCCCGGATGATGCCGTCTTCTGAAACCCGTAAGGGAATATTTTCCATGTACAGGCAGGGACGTAAAAAGGTGAAATGAAGGCCGGTATTTTTGATATATTCTTCCGTATGAAAATGCTCCCGGCTAAGTACGAAAACAGCGTCCCTGGCTGCTCCGAGGAAGGATAGATAGACAATCCGGCTGACGCCGGCTACTACGGCGGCATCGATGACGCTGATGTGCGCCTGCAAACGGTCGTAGTCCGGCACGGGTAATCCTTTTTGCGCAGCCTGCTGGGCTACTCCCATTCGGTCATGGGCGGATACAAGGAACAAAGTTTTGACGCCCGATAAAGCTTGTTTCATGGTCGTGAAATCATCGAAAGAATCAACCCGGGCAACTTCCGCTTTACTTAAATGAGGCGCACGGTCCGGGTCGCGGACAATAAGTCTTTGCTTTAGCCCGAACTTTTCCAGGCGGAGCGCAATTCTGGAACCTAATTTACCGGTAGCGCCGGTGACACCAATCATGTTAAATCCTAATTTCTAATCTCTAAACAAATTCCAATTAACAAGATACAAATTACAAACAAATTCCGAATAACAATTACCAAACTTCAATTTGTCATTCCCGACTTGATCGGGAATCCACCGTCGAGCTCAATCATTCTTTGCCTTCTCTTGGTGTATCCTCACTGGAGTTTATACTGAGCGAAGCGAATGTACGGGGATGACAAGTAAGGGAAGGGTGGTGGGTATTCGTTTATTTGGCATTGGTCCGCCTCTGGCGGATTGGTACTTATTAGTAGTATTAACCACCCCTCCACCCCCTAGTAGCTCATCCTCATAATCACGCCGCGCTCATTGAGATATTCCTTGAGCTGGCGGACAGTATATTCGCCGTAGTGGGTAATCGAAGCCACCAGCGCGGCATCGGCATGGCCTTCCGTCAGCACCTCGTAAAGATGCTCCGGCTTGCCCGCCCCGCCGGAGGCGATGACCGGAATGCTTACGGCGTCCGCAATCATGCGTGTCAGGTTTATCTCGTAGCCTTCCTTCGTCCCGTCGGCATCGATAGAGTTGACTACCAGTTCCCCCGCGCCGCAGTATTCGCCCTCTTTGGCCCAGAGCAGGGCATCGATGCCGGTAGGGTTCAAGCCGCCGTGGGTGACGATTTCATAGCCGGACTTGATAACAGCGGATTTGGGAGCGCGGCGGACGTCCATCGAGAGCACCGTGCTCTGGGCTCCAATGGCTTTGGAGATTTCCGTGATTATCTCTTTACGCTTGACCGCGGCCGTGTTCACATTCACTTTTTCCGCCCCGGCTTCACGGAGTTTCGTCGCATCTCTAACAGAGCTGATGCCGCCCCCGACGGAGAAGGGGATAAATATCTGCGAGGCCACCTGCTCCACCACCTTAATCATGATGTTGCGGTTTTCCTGCGAGGCGGTAATGTCATAAAAGACAAGCTCGTCCACGCCGTCAAGATAATACTGGCGGGCCATGGCCACCGGGTCGCCGATGTCTTTGGTATTGACGAACTTGATGCTTTTCGCCAGCTTGCCGTTGCGGACATCCAAGCATACTATCAATACTTTTACTTAGCATGAGAGTTTAAAATCCCTCTCTTACTCTCCCTTTTTCAACGGGAGAGGATGATTTGCTAAACCAGTGATTATTTGGTTCCATTCAATCTTCCCCTCTTTGAAAAAGCATGTCCTCGAGTGAAGCGAAGGAAGGGGCAAGGGGAGATTTTCACTTTCCTTTCCATTTCGCAAACCGTTCCAGCAGTTGCAGCCCGAATCTCCCGCTTTTTTCCGGGTGGAATTGTGTGGCGAAGAGGTTTTTATACCCCAGCGCGCAGCAGAAATCGCCGCCGTGATTGGAGACGGCATAAATGTTGGCCGGGTCGGCGGGGTTGGGGTAAAATGAGTGGACGAAATAAAACTGGTCGCCCGGGTTAATGCCTTCCAGCAGGGGGTGGGGCTTCAGGATTTTGACTTCATTCCAGCCCATGTGCGGTATCTTTAAGGATTTATCATTCACGCTAAAACGGATGGTCTTGCCCGCGATAAGCCCCAGGCACTTTGTCGGGCCTTCCTCGGAACCTTCCAGAACTATCTGCGCCCCGAGGCAGATGCCCAGTATCGGGACGCCCTGTTTAAAAACGTATTTCAGGGCAACATCCAGGCCGTTTTTCGTCAGGTATTCCATGGCGCTGGGCGCGGCGCCGACGCCGGGGAAAATGACCTTTTCCGCTTTTTCCACCTCCCGCGGGTTAAAGGTGATTTGCGCTTTCTCTCCCACCTCGGCGCAGGCGCGCAGGACGCTCCTGATGTTGCCGGCATTGTAATCAACAATCGTAATCATATTTATTGAGAAAAAACTCTAAATTCTAATATCTAAATCCTAAACAAATCCCAATAACCAAAACATCCAACCTTGTCATTCCCGACTTGATCGGGAAACCATCACTAATACCCAAGAATCTATGCCTTTCTAAGTGGATCCCCGTTTACACGGGGATGACAATTTATTTTTATTATTTGTGCTTTAACATTAAGAGTTTAAAATTTAGTGCTTAGGATTTCTCCCTTTCTCCCCTCAATTCCTCCGCCAGCCTTAAAGCGTACTGGTCGGTCATCCCCGCGATATAGTCCGCCACACATCGTTCCGTTGAATCGCCGTGGAGGCAATATTCCCGCGGCATCTTGTCTTCGTGTCCGTTAAAGTACTTCCAGAGAAAAACGACCACCTCTTTAGCGTTGGCGGCTTCCGGACTTTCCGTGCTGGGTGTATAGACCTTTTCAAAGAGAAAATCGCGCAACATTTCGGCGGCGGAAAGCACGCGCCGGCTCATTTTTATCCGGGGTTTTTTAATTATATCACAAGTACGTGTATCCCATGAGTTTTCCACGATATCGGTCACCATCGTGTTGATGCGGACCGAGTGGGAATTGCCGAGCACTTTAATCGCTTCTAAAGGCAAATCATTCTCTTTCAAAATGCCCGCCCTGACCGCGTCCCCGATATCATGATTGATATAGGCTACCATGTCCGATATTTTGACCACTTCCCCTTCGAGCGTACCGACTTCTCCCCAGTCCTTCCCGAGGACGGTCTTTTCACTCTTGGAGTGGCTGACGATGCCGTTACGTACTTCCCAGGTCAGATTGAGCCCGTGCCCTTCCTTTTCCAGCCGGTCTATGACACGCAGGCTCTGTTCGTTGTGACGGAAACCCTCGCGGAAAAGGTCGTTCAAAGTGTCCTCGCCCCAGTGCCCGAAGGGAGTGTGCCCTAAATCGTGCCCCAGGGAAATAGCTTCCGTCAGGTCTTCGTTCAAATTCAAAGCCCTGGCGATGGTGCGGGCGATTTGCGAAACTTCCAGCGTGTGCGTCAGCCGGGTAACGTAATGGTCGCCCAGCGGGGCGATGAAGACCTGCGTCTTATGCTTTAGGCGCCGGAAGGACTTGCAATGGATGATGCGGTCGCGGTCGCGCTGGAAGGCGGTGCGGATGGGGTCTGGTTCTTCGGGACGTTCCCGTCCTTTAGTATTTTTACTCTTAATCGCACAGGCGGAAAGGCCTTCCTCTTTCTCCTCGGTAAGCTGGCGGATATTCAACCGTTCTATCACTCCTTATTTTTAGCAGTAAAACGCATAAAGTTCAAGAGGCAAAATGAAATAACCCGAAGCGCGAAGGAAATAACCAATTACCAAACACCAAACCACCCAATTCCGTCATCCTCGCGTACGCGGGGATCCACCATGAAAAAGCAAAGCATGATTGAAAGCCATCGATGGATTCCCGATCAAGTCGGGAATGACAAACCAGTTATTAGTTTTAAGTTATGGTTTTGACTTTTAACTTTTAAGTTATCATTGTTTATGCTTCGTGCTTGTATTTTTATTTAACAGTGTAACAATCGAATCCGTAAGGTATAATTATTAATATCGCCGGGGAGGGGCCAAAATGCCGCTTATAACCAAAGTTGCCGCCGTCCAGATGAACCCCAAACTTATGAAAAATGAAAAGAACCTGCAGAAAATCCTTTTAAAAATAAAGGAGGCCGCCGTTAATGGAGCAAAATTGATAGTTTTCCCGGAATGCGCTTTGACCGGATATATGTTCACCAGCCGGGAAGAAGCTGTGCCTTATGTGGAAACCATCCCCGGTCCGGCTGCGGAAAAAGTCGGCTCTCTCTGTAAACAACTGGGTGTCTACGTTGTTTTCGGGTTACTTGAAAAAGACGGGAAAAAGCTTTATAACGCGGCTGCTTTTATCGGGCCGAGGGGATTGATAGGGAAGTACCGGAAAAACCACCTGCCGTTTTTAGGGATTGACCGTTTTACGGATAAAGGTGATAATCGGATTAAAGTCCTCCATACTCTCGTCGGTAATATCGGCATCTTGATTTGTTATGACATGACCTTTCCGGAGAATGCCCGGGTTATGATGCTTAACGGCGTTGATATTATCATCGTTATTACCAACTGGCCGCGCCAGCGTGTTATGGCTGCCAAACATATGGTCAATACTCGCGCTCTGGAAAATCACATCTATGTCGTAGCGGCTGACCGCGTTGGCGCCGAACGGAAGGCAAAGTTTCTCGGTACTAGCAAAATAGCGGATACGTTGGGGCAAACAATGGTTTCCGCTTCCATCACTAAGGAAGAAATACTTTACGCGGATTTAGACCTTGAACTGGCCCGGCAGAAACATAGTATCTTCTCGCCCGGCGAATTTGAAACAGACTTTATTAAAGACCGCCGGCCGGAGCTTTACGGAGATATTACCAAACCGGTAAGTAAATAAATGCCGGTTTAATTTTACAGACTTCTCTTTCCAGCCTCTCTACGTATACAGAAAGAGGATATAAGAAATACTTAAAATCAATGATATCTGTTGTCTCCCTCCTTGCTGGCGGGGAGGGAGATCAAGAGGGTGGGGTCGGTAGAGATCAATAAAAAAGGGGCGGGTTTTTATCCCGCCCCTAAAATTGCGTTTCTAACTCTTTCCCTCTCCCTCTCTGCTAGCGGAGAGAGCTTGTCCTGAGCGCAGTCGAAGGAGAGCTGGAGGGTGAGGTCTGTCCGTTCTGACTATACTTTAACGCTGACTCCCAGTTTTGCTTCCACCCTGGCGATGATATCACGGGTGGCATCGATCATGTCCGGCGCCACGCTGATGGATGTGACGCCCCACTCCACCAGTTTTTCCGTAATTTCCGGATAGACCGAAGGCGCCTGGCCGCAGATGGAGCAGGTCACGCCGAGCTTCTTGCAGGTCTTGACCACTTTCTCGATGGAAATCATGACGGCTTCGTTGCGCTCGTCGAAAGTAGCGGCCAGCCTGGCGCTATCGCGGTCGATGCCCAGCGTCAGCTGGGTAAGGTCGTTGGAGCCGATGGAGATACCGTCGATGCCGACGGCGATGAACTTGTCCAGCAGGATAACGTTGGAAGGCACCTCGCACATCATCCAGAGCTTGAAAGTGGCGCGAGCGTTTCAGGCCCTTCGTCCGCCATGATTTTCATGGTGCGTGCCATCTCAGCCACGGTGCGGACGAAGGGAATCATCACCCAGAGGTTATCGTATTTCTCGCCTGACTTTCTTGATGGCGGCCAGCTCCAGCTTGAAGGTCTGCGATATCGGTGATGTAGCGCGAGGCGCCGCGGTAGCCGATCATCGGGTTTTCTTCCGCCTGCTCGAACTTGGCGCCGCCCTTGAGGGCCGCGTACTCGTTGGACTTAAAGTCGTTGGTGCGGTAGACCACCTGGCGGGGATGGAAAGCCTTGGCGAAATTGGTCAGGCCGGCGGCCAGTTTATCCACGAACTCCTGGCCGCGGCCCTGCTCAATCATGTAGCTCGGGTGCTCGCCGATTTCGGCGACCATGAACTCGGCGCGCAGCAGGCCGATGCCGTCCACGTCCCGCTTGGCCACGCGGTCGACGATTTCCGGCTGGGCCAGGTTGGCCAGGAGCTTGGTCTTGGTCTTGACCTCGCCGCGGGCGCGTATCTTGACATCGGTCTTGACTTCTATCTTGCCGGCATAGACCTTGCCGTTGCTGCCGTCCACGGTGATAATCTGGCCGTCTTTAAGGATGGCGGTCGCTTTTTCCGTGCCGACGACGCAGGGGATGCCCAGCTCGCGGCTGACGATGGCGGCATGGGCCGTTCTGCCGCCGCGGTCGGTGACGATGGCCGCGGCGCGTTTCATCGCCGGGACGAAGTCCGGCGTGGTCATTTCCGCCACCAGGATATCGCCCTCCAGCACCTTATCTATCATGGAGGGGTCGGGGACGATTTTTACCGGACCGGAGGCTACGCCCGGGCTGGCCGGCGCCCCGGATAAAAGTACCGGGGCATCGATTCATGGGTGGCTTCTTTGCCTTTCTTGATGGTGGTCACCGGGCGGGTCTGGACGATGTAGATTTTGCCGTTTTCTTTGGCCCACTCCATGTCCTGCGGGAAGTCGTAATGGTCTTCCAGGGTTTTCCCTATTTTAGCCAGGAAGATAATATCTTCATCGGTTATTTTCTGTTTGGCCTGCTCTTCTGTAGTCAGGTCGATCTTGATGTTGTCGTCTTTGCCGTGGGCGCCGGCTTTTTTAACCAGCTTCCATTCCTGTTTCTTGATTTCCTTTTGCGATGATTTTCATGTCTTTTTTGTTAACTGTATAATGGTCCGGGGTAACATCGCCGGAGACAATCATTTCACCCAGCCCCAGGACCGCCTCGATGGTGATTTTTTCCTTGTTGCTGGTGGTTGGTTCGATGGTGAACATGACGCCGGAAGATTCGGACTGCACCATGCGCTGCACCGGCACGGCGATGCCGACCTTGAAATGGTCGAAGCCCTGTTCCTGCGCGGTAGAAAATGGCGCGGGCGCCGAAAAGCGAAGCCCAGCAGTCCTGGACGGCCTCTACGACCTCTTTTTCGCCCTGGACGTTAAGGAAGGTGCCTGCTGCCCGGCGAAGGATGCTTCCGGCAGGTCCTCTGCCGTGCCGAGGAACGTACGGCCACCAGCCCCTTGCCCATTTTGACATAAGCCTGCTCGATTTCTTTGGCTGTTTCCGGGGGCATGGGGGCATCCGTGATCAGTTTCTGGACTTTGAGCGGCGACGTCCTGAAGTTGTTTGCTGTCGTGGACGTCAACGGGGTCGAGGAGGGTCTTGATTTTGTCCTGAAGGTTGGCTTTTTCGATGAAATCGAAATAAGCTGGGCGGTGACGATAAAACCCGGGGGACGGGTATTCCGGCATTGGTCATTTCGCCGAGGTTGGCGCCTTTACCTCCTACCAGAGGATGTCGTTCTTGGTGACTTCATTGAACCATACGACAGCCTTGGGCCTTTGTTTCATGACTTTGTCCTCCGTTTTTGTTGGGGATTGGTTGGGGCAGGGTGATGTATTATTATAGCATATTTTGTTAACTGCTTTGTCAACATCAGGCACGATTTGAATAGAGTTTCGGGTTTTGTTACTTACCATAAAATAATCTCCCTTTATTTAACCGACTACTAAATTTACATAATATTAACCCCATTGTTGGTAATTATGATATGGCAAAATATCTGTTTTGTAATGTAGGGCAGCATGTATTTTAATGTATTGGCGGCACCCTGTTTTAGCGGCCAGGCATGACGTAAACTTGACTTGTTAGCTTCGTTTAAGCTTCAGAAGTTTATTTGACAGGCCGATAAAGTGGGATTAGAATTGAAATTAGAGAAGTGATTTGGGGAAGGGAGGGTTTGATATGATAGAAATGACGATTGATAGTATTCGCGTCAGCCTGATGAATTATCAGCGCGTGGTTATTCTTAAAGAAAAAGAGTCAGACCGGTATTTGCCCATCTGGATAGGCCCGGCAGAAGCCGATGCCATCGCCGTAAAGCTCCAGGGAGTAGCTGTACCACGCCCCCTGACCCATGACCTGCTGAACTCGGTTATCGAGACCCTGGGCGCCGTGGTCAATTCCATTATCGTCAATGACCTTAAAAATGACACCTTTTTGCCAAAGTCATCCTGGATAGTGAAGGCAAAATGGTGGAAGTTGATTCCCGCCCCAGCGATGCCTTGGCGCTGGCCGTCAGGACCGATGTGCCTATTTACGCCGATGAATCCGTCCTGGATAAAGCCGGCATCCTGCTGGATGGCGAGACCGGCAAACCGATTTTCGACGAAAAAGAAACGGCGGAAGGCAAAGGCGGCAAGGTCAACGACGAAGACATGAAAAAAAAAATGTCCGCATTCTATGACTTTATCAATACCCTGGACCTCGATGACTTCGATAAGCGCAAATCTTAATTAAGAACCGGTAAAAAATCGTAAGCCCCGGAGCAAAATCCGGGGCTTTGTTATTACAGCAGTCAACGTTTAGGTTTTGGCAATTGGTTAGCACGGGGTGTGGGGACTAGCAGCTTACAGCCAATAACCTGATGTGCACGTTTTTTATATCCGACCTCACTTCCTGACCCTCTCTCCGTTGACAGAGAGAGGGCAATAATAAGTGCTGAATTAGTAATATGGATTGTCTCCCTCCTTGCCAGAGAGGAGGGATAAGAGGTGGGGTCGGTATAAGCCAATATTGCTTGCACACGGGGTTTATAGCTAACAGCTTGTTCCGTTTGACAATAAATTATTCCGAATGCTAATATGCTTTATCGCGCTTTGTATCAGTAAATCTGGCCGGAGGGACATTTATGGCTGTTGACGGGACATACAAAATTGAAATAGATACTCCGATAGGCAAACAGGAAGCCAGGCTGGAGATGAAGTCTGCGGGAGAAAAATTATCCGGCACCGCGGAAGCCACCCTGGGCAAGGGCGATTTCACCGGTACGGTTAAGGGCAATGATGTCTCCTGGAGCCTTGAAGTAAACAGTCCTATGGGCAAGATAAAATTAGACTTTACCGGCAAGGTATCCGGCAGCGATATATCCGGCCAGGTAAACCTCGGCGGCTTCGGCAATTCTTCATTTAAAGGCAAAAAAGTATAAATATTTTTACTGGTATTATCAAATTAATTTGTTTGAGCAAGCTAAACTGTTAATTTAATGTTGCCTTAACTTTACCTTATACTCCGGGGACTAGTCCTTCAGGTTGAAGACCGTATATCATAAGTACTATAATGGGGTGCTGGGAACAATTCCCCTGAATTATCGTTCCGGGATTTGATGTTATGACGGGCGGGGGAAGGGAAAAATGAATAAGTGGGTACCAGTTTTTCAATTAATCGGCATAGGGTTTTACATTGCCGCCTGTATCGGCGGCGGCATAGCATTAGGTTGGTGGCTGGGGGGAAAACAGCCGCTTTTTATTATATTGGGGTTATTGCTCGGTTTAGCCTTAGCTTTTTACGGTGCCTATACCATGATTAAACCGCTGCTGAACAATAAAAACAAAAACGATAAGGGGAACGGTTAATGACTGCGCCAAAACCAAAACGACGCGGCTGTCTCGGCTGTTCATTTCCTATATTAATCATAATTATTGTTATTGCACTGGCATTGGTGGTAATCGGTTTCCTCGCGGGCGGCATAGGTCAAAAATTATTCCACGTCAGTCTTCCCAGCTGGCTGGTCGTTCATTCCCCGGAACCCAGTTTTGCCGCGCCGGTCATATTCCACGTTTTAGGACTGCCCATTACCAACACCATGATTGCCGCATGGATTACCGTTGTTTTTCTGGCTGTTTAAGCTGGGCAGTTACCCGCCGTATTAAACTCGTTCCGGGCAGTTTACAGGCTGCACTCGAATCCACGCTTGGATGGATATATGATCTTTGCCAGAGCGTAGCCGGGGAAAAGAACGGCAGAAAATTTTTCCCGGTCGTTTGTACTATTTTCTTATTTGTCCTGTTTAACGCGTGGTTGAGTCTGATACCCGGTTACGGCTCAATACTAATTTATCACGGCAATCAGGAAGCGGAGCTGATCCGGGCGGCCAATACGGATGTTAATACGCCGTTGGCCCTGGCTCTTTTCTCCTTCGGTTTTGTCACTTTTTTCGGCCTGAAAAATACCGGGACAGCCTGGATCAAGCAATACGTTAACGTAGGGCCTCTTTTCCACAGCATCGGGCAGATGTTCCGCGGTAAATTCAAACCGATGGATATTATCTCCGGCGTCGTTGAAATTTTGGTGGGCGGCATCGAGTTTATCAGCATGCTTCTCCGTATCGTCAGTTTTACCTTCCGTCTCTTCGGGAATATGACAGCCGGTGAAATTTTATTATTATGGTCGCTTTCCTCTTTCCTTTAGCTGGAGGCTTGGTTGTTTACGGGCTTGAGCTGTTTATCGGCTTCGTCCAGGCGCTGGTTTTCAGCGTATTGACGCTCGCCTTTGCTTCTATGGCAGTGACATCTCAAGAAGAAGCACATTAATAAATATAAAATTCAAGGTTTGTTATAAGGAGGAATAATCATGACCCCAGAAGCAGTTAAATTGTTAGCGGCAGGACTGGCCATGGGACTGGGCGCCCTGGGCCCGGGCATCGGCATCGGTATTCTCGGCTACGGCGCGATGCAGGGCCTGGCGCGCAATCCGGAAGCCAGAGGCCCCATCATGACCAACATGTTGATCGCCATCGCCATGGCGGAAGCCATCGGCATCTATGCCCTGATTGTGGCTATTATTCTGGCCATGGTTGCTTAGTAACATCCGGATGAAAATATTGAGGAGAGAAATCATGGAAGAGAGCGGACTTCCGACATTTATCATGGTTATCGCGGCGGCGGTAATGGTCATCGGGGTAATGGTCGGCTATGGCGGCCGTTACCTGGATGTTTATGCTGCGCTAGCCGTATTGCAACCGGGGAACATTCGCTTTAGGGCGGTCAGCCATGGAGGGTAATGTGGTCAGGACTTGGTATAAGTTTACCGACGTTGATAACGCAGGTGGTGACTTTTATCATCCTGCTGGTGTTCTGCGCTTTGTTGCTTATAAACCTATCATGCGGATGCTGGATGAGCGCTCGCAGCGGATTAAGGAAAGCATGGAGCAGGCGGAAGCGGTCAAAGAGCAGTCCGCCAAGCGCGAAGAAGAGCTGAAAAAGCAGCTGGAAGCAGCCAGCCGCGAAGGGCAGGAGCAGAATCGCCCGCGCCGTTAAGGCCGGCGAAGAAGTCAAGCAGAAGGCGCAGGAAGACGCCAAAAAAGAGGCGGAAAACCTTATCACCCGCGCGCGCGCCGAGATACAGCGGGAGCGCGATGACGCCATCGACGAGGTGCGCCGTGAGTTTGCCGATTTAACGGTGCTGGCGGCGGGCAAGGTTATTGAAAAATCTCTGGATAAAGAAGAGCACCGCGAGCTTATCGAAAAGGTGCTGGAAGAAAGCTCGAACCTGAAAAGGAATAGAGGATATTATTTTATTATATGGCTAAAACGAAAGGTTATGGAAGGAAATGATTCTTTCTCCCTTTAGAAAGGGAGATCAAGAGGGATTTTTTATATGGCAAAAAGAGCTAATCCCCGGCGCTATGCTCAAGCGGTTTTTGAGATAGCGCTGGAGAAAAAAGAACTGGATACGGTGGCAGGCCGACCTGCAGAAGATTGTCGGCGCGGTCAGATACGGCTCTTTTCTGGCCGCGCTGGAAGACCCAAGATAAAAATCGAGGATAAGTCCAGGTTTCTTAAAGAGCGCCTGGGGGATATCAACCCGCTGGCTTTGAACCTGGCGCTGCTTGCTGGTCTCCAGATCCGAGCATCGGCATGATTATCGGGAAATCGCCGGGGAATACAACGCGATGCTGGATAACTATCACGGGATAGAAACGGCGGAGGTCATTACCGCCGTTCCCCTGATGATAAAGATAAAGAAAAACTGAGCGGAAAACTGGGCGCCCTGGTCGGCGCTAAAGTAGAATTAAAAGCGGAAGTCGACCCGGCTATTCTCGGCGGGATTGTCGCCAGGGTCGGCGGCAAGCTGCTGGACGGCAGCACCCGCAGCAAACTGGCGGCATTAAGAAAGAACCTGGTAGGGGAGAGGGAAGAGGTAATCACAGCTCTTAGGCAAAGGAGGTAGCCCGGATGGCAACACGAGGCGAAGATATCGTATCCATCATTAAAGCAGCAGATTGAGCAGTTCGGCACGGCGGTGACCATGGTGGATGTCGGCACCGTTATCGAGGTCGGCGACGGCATCGCCCGGATTCACGGCCTGGCTTCGGCCAAATATAACGAACTGCTTCAGTTCCCCAATGATATCATCGGCATTGCTCTGAACCTGGAAGAGGACAGCGTCTCCGCCGTCATCCTGGGCGATTATACCAGTATTAAAGAAGGCGACGAGGTAAAATGCACCGGGCGCATCGCCGAAGTGCCGGTGGGCGAAGCGATGATCGGCCGCGTCGTTGACTCGCTGGGACGGCCGCTGGACGGCAAAGGCGCGATCAAGACGAACAAGACCCGCCCCATCGAGCGCGTTGCCCCCAACGTGGTCCTGCGCGCCCCGGTGGATACGCCGGTGCAGACCGGCATCAAAGCCGTGGACAGCATGTTCCCCATCGGCCGCGGCCAGCGCGAGCTTATCATCGGCGACCGCTCCACCGGCAAGACGGCCATCGCCCTGGATACCATTATCAACCAGAAGGGCGGCGACTTAATCTGTATCTATGTCGCCATCGGCCAGAAGGTCTCCCAGGTGGCCCGCGTGGTCGCCACGCTGACCAATCACGGCGCCATGGAGCATACCATCGTCGTTGCCGCCAACGCCTCGGATTCCGTGGCTCTGCAGTACCTGGCGCCTTACGCCGGCTGCGCCATGGGCGAGGAGTTCATGGAGCAGGGCAAAGACGTCCTGATTATTTATGACGACCTTTCCAAGCATGCCTGGGCTTACCGCCAGCTTTCGCTGCTGCTGCGCCGCCCGCCGGGCCGCGAGGCTTACCCCGGCGATGTCTTTTACCTGCACAGCCGCCTGCTGGAAAGGGCGGCCAAATATGATAAACGAGTACGGCGGCGGCTCGCTGACCGCCCTGCCCATCATCGAAACGCAGGCCGGCGATGTCTCCGCCTATATTCCCACCAACGTTATTTCCATTACCGACGGCCAGCTTTACCTGGAGATCGGACCTGTTTAACGCCGGCATCAAGCCCGCCCTGAACGTGGGCATTTCGGTGTCCCGCGTGGGCAGCAAGCCCAGACCAAGGCCATGAAGAAGGTGGCCGGCCGGCTTAAGCTGGACATGGGCCAGTACCGCGAGGTGGCGGCTTTCGCCCAGTTCGGCACCGCCGAGCTGGATAAAGCCACCCGGGCGCAGCTGGAGCGCGGCCAGCGCATCCAGGAAGTCTTGAAGCAGGGGCAGTTCGCGCCGGTGCCGCTGGAGCGGCAGGTCATGATTCTTTACGCCGTCATCAACGGCTACCTGGATGATATACCGGTGGCCAAGATAAACAGCCTCGAGGCGGAATTTTATCATTTATGGAAGCCAATCATCCGGACGTCAGGAAGAGTATCGCGGATACGAAGGACTTGAAGCCGGATACGGAAGAAGCGTTGAAGAAAGCCATAAAGGAATTCTTTACGTAGAGGGTATTGAACGATTAAAAACAAATAAGTAAATGGTCTTCCCTCTCCCTGCCAGCGGGGAGGGGGATAAGAGGGAGAGGAGTCGTTTATCACTATTCCCTATACCCTAACCCCTATTCCCTGATTAAGAGAGGTACTTAATTGCCGGATATTCGTAAAGTAAGACGCCGCATCAAGGGCGTCCAGAACATCGCCAAGATAACCCGCGCCATGGAAATGATTGCCGCCTCCAAAATGAGGAGGGCGCAGGAGCGCGGCCTGGCCGGGACGTCCTTACGCGGAGAAAATCGAGCAGGTCATCGCCGACCTGGCGGCGCTGCCGGATACGGCGGAACAGCACCCGCTTTTACAGCGCCGGACGATCAAAAAAATCGGCATGGTGCATATAACCCCGGACCGCGGCCTTTCCGGCGGGCTTAATGCCAACCTTAACCGGGCCCTGGCTGCTTTTATCCTTGAGCAAAAGGATACGCCGATTCTGAGTGTTGCCGTCGGCCGCAAAGGGCGGGAATTCATCACCCGCAGCGGTATTGAGTTGAGCGCGGAATTTACCGGCATCGGCGACCAGCCGAAATTTCTCGATACGCTCCCGATGTCCCACATCATTATCGACGGCTTTATCGACGGTACCATCGATAAAGTCTATATTTCTTATACTCAGTTCATTTCCACGATGGCCCAAAGACCGGAAATGAAGCAGTTGTTGCCGGTTGAGCCGGCCAAAATACCCGGCGGGCAAAACGTGGACTATATTTATGAGCCGGACGCGAGCGCCGTGTTGGACGGCCTGCTGCCGCGTTTCGTGGAGATGGAAATTTATCATGCTATTCTGGAGTCCATCGCCAGCGAGCAGTCCGCCCGCATGGTGGCAATGCGCAACGCTACCGATAGCGCCAATGAGCTTATCGGCGACCTTTCGTTACTTTATAACAAGGCGAGACAGGAATCTATTACCCGCGAGCTTCTTGATATTACCGGCGGGGTAGAAGCAATAGAATAATTTATCGAAAGAGGATAAAAACAAAATTGTCATTGCGAGCCATTGAGGCGAAGCCGAAAGGCGTGGTAATCTCCTGGATTGACTTAATCCAATGATGGAGATTCTCACGTCGCCCTTCGGGCTCCTCAGAATGACAGGACGAAGAGGTTTCTATGGCAAAGGGAAAAGTGGTACAGGTAATCGGCACGGTCGTGGATGTGCAGTTTCCGGCGGACCAGATGCCGTCCATTTATAATGCTCTGGAAATACAGACCGGCGCGGGAAAAATTGTCCTGGAAGTCCAGGACCACCTCGGCAATGATTGGGTAAGGTGCCTTTCTCTCTCGCCGACCGAAGGTCTGGCCCGCGGCGCGGAAGCCATCGATACCGGCGCTGCCCTTAAAGTTCCGGTAGGGCGGGCGACTCTGGGACGCCTTTTCGATGTCATGGGTACCCCGCTGGACAACCTCGGCGAAGTTAAAACCAAGGACCACTGGCCTATCCACCGTTTACCGCCTCCCTTTGACGAGCAGGAGACCAGTACCCAGGTCCTGGAAACCGGTCTTAAAGTCATCGACCTGATTGCCCCCTTCACCAGCGGCGGCAAAATCGGCGCGTACGGCGGCGCCGGCGTGGGCAAGACGATTATCATCCAGGAGCTTATCCGCAACATCGCTACCGTCCACAGCGGCTTTTCCGTGTTCACCGGCATCGGCGAGCGTTCCCGTGAAGGCAACGACCTCTGGAAGGAAATGAAAGAGTCCGGCGTTCTCGATAAAACGGTCATGGTCTTCGGGCAGATGAACGAGCCCCCGGGCGTCCGCCTCCGCGTAGGTCTTACCGGCCTGACGATGGCGGAATACTTCCGCGATGTCGAAGGACAGGACGTGCTGCTCTTTATCGATAATATTTACCGTTATACCCTGGCCGGCATGGAGGTCTCCGCACTTCTGGGACGTATGCCCTCGGCCGTAGGTTACCAGCCCACCCTCGCCACGGAAATGGGTGAGCTGCAGGAACGCATCACCAGCACCAAGAAAGGCTCGATTACGTCTTTCCAGGCTATTTACGTGCCGGCGGATGATTACACCGACCCCGGTGTGTCAACAACTTTCGGGCATCTGGACGGCGTCGTCGCCCTGGACCGCGGTATCGCCGAACAGGGCCTTTATCCTGCCGTCGATCCCTTAACCTCTACCTCCCGCATCCTTGACCCCAATGTCGTCGGGCAGGAACATTATGATGTCGCCCGTGAAGTGCAGCGCGTTCTCCAGCGCTATAAGGACCTGCAGGACATCATTGCCATCCTCGGCATCGAAGAGCTTTCCGAAGAAGACAAGCAGACAGTCGCCAGGGCGCGGCGCATCCAGCGGTTCCTCTCGCAGCCTATGTTCGTCTCGGAAGTCTTTACCGGCCGCCCGGGCAAATATGTCAAGGTTGCTGATACGGTCCGGGGCTTTAAAGAAATCCTGGAAGGCAAGTATGACACTTTACCGGAGCAGGCGTTTTACATGGTCGGCGGTATCGAGGACGTGCTGGAAGAAGCGAAGAAAATGGGAGCTAAAGTCTAATGCCTTTCAAAGTTGATATCGTGACGGCGGAGCGGGTGGTCTATTCTGCGGACGTGGATGAGGTTGTCGCCCCCGGCGTGGAGGGGCAGCTCGGTATTTTGCCGCACCATGCCCCATTGATGACGATTCTCCAGGACGGAGAGCTGATAACGAAAAAAGAGGGCAAAGAACAGCTCATGGCTATTTCCGGCGGCTTCCTTGAGGTACGCCCGGACCACGTTATCATACTGGCGGACCAGGCGGAAAGGGCGGAGGAAATAGATGCCGCCCGCGCTGAAGCGGCCCGGAAACGCGCCGAAGAAAGATTGAAGGAACGCCACGCCGAAGGTATCGATGCCACCAGGGCGGAAGCGGCGTTAAGAAGAGCGCTGGTACGGCTTTCCGTGGCGGAAAAAGTAAAACCCCGCCGTCAGGTCTAACGATTTATATATTTTAAAGCTTTCCGGGTTATTTCTTTGACCAAGGCGTCTTTGCCTTCAATATAAAGCCGCCGGTCGTTATCGAATTTTTCCGCCAGTTCCCATTTTAAGGCGTTTAAACGCTCTCTGTCTTTCTTATGGGTCTTCAGATATTCGCGGAAAGCGCATTGTTCGTTTAAGGACTGGCTGTTTGCCGGGCACACGTATAGGTGGTGTGAGGGCAGGGAGTTCTTTAGAGCCTCATCATGGAACTTGAAGGCCTCCCGGTCTTTGATGCCGAGGTCGCCTTCATCACGGTAGCCGAGTTCTTCTAAAAGTGATTTTGTTTTTTCGAATTGCGCCGGCTCGATAACGATAATGATGTCTATAATGGGTTTGGCGGTCATGCCTGGAATGGATGTGCTGCCCACATGCTCAAAACGCAGACTGGTTTTAGCTATTGCTTCCCCCAGGAAAGCTTTAATTTCTTCGAACCTTAAAGGCCATGCCGGGTTATATTTTTCCACCAGTGTAACTGTCATCACAACCCCGCTAAAACACTGAAGCCCCGGTTTTTAATCGGGGCTTTTTTTTATTTTGTTTGTACTTTTTTGAAGTACATTTTAAGTTTGCCTGTCTTCATCGAGGAAGTGCAGGAGATATGTAGGGGAATACTCACTCCCCATTTTTCTCGAATTCCCGCCAACCCGGGGTTTTACATGATTTCGAGTCTGACTCTGGTCTGGGCCTTGGCGGCTTTGACTCTGAGCAGGGTGCGCATCGCCTGAGCAATCTGTCCCTGCTTCCCGATGATTCTACCCTTGTCATCATCGGCCACGCGTAGCTTTAGCGTGATTCCCTCCTCATTGGTTTCCTCATCGACATTCACTGCGTCCGGGTCGTTGACTATGCTCTTGGCGATGTACACAACTAGGTCTTTCATGCTTTCTCCTTGACTGGTTTGAACTTTTCCATGATACCTGCCTTACCTAGTAGTCTGGCAGTGGTGTCTGTTGGCTGTGCGCCCAGTTTGAGCCAGTAGAGAGCTCTTTCTTCCTTAATCGCGATTGTTTCTGGTTGTGTTTGAGGATTGTAGCTGCCGATAATCTCAACGAACGCCCCGTCACGGGCTTTCTGGCTATCTATTACTACCACCCGGTAGGTGGGTTTGCCTCTTGCTCCCATACGACGTAGTCTGATTTTAAGCATGTATTATTCTTGACCTTCCCAGTAAAAGTTTTAACTTCACTATTATGCACTATAACGTTATGTCTGTCAAGGTAAATACATATTTAGCGCAAAAGCCAGGATTCATCAGCCTCCGGCGGGCAAAACCAGAATATAAAAGTTAAAGCTGGCTCTACTTTAAATATTGACAAAATCGCCTTGTCAAGTTAGAACAATTGTACTATTATAGCCTTGCACAATCATCTTTCCTTATCAGTTTCTCCCTTTGGAAAAGGGAGGGATTTTGCTCCATTATTGATGAGTGGTAAAAGCTCTTTAACAAATGAATAAAAAGCGAATCCTTAGGCGGTTAAATATCACAAAACAAATGAAGCTATTTACTATAATATGATGAAACGAATACCTTGACGAATCAGCTTCAGCCCAAAGCTAAAGATGAAAAAAAATTTTATAAAAAACGAACCGTCGAATAAAAGTAGGTGAGATAGTGTTGTCATTGAAGTAAAATGCACCGGCAGGGACGCCGGTGCTACCGGTTTGAGGAAGAGGTTAACTGCTAATTACTAATTGCTAATTGCTACTTGCTAATCGTTAATCGCTAACGGCCGGGAGGGGTGGTGTGGGGTTTTGGATATTGGTACTTATTTGAAATTTGTATTTATTGGTAGTATTGTCCGCCGGAGGCGGATTGGTAGTATTCCCCCGCTATTGGTGATAAAATACAGGTGGACATAATGGCATGAGGAGGCCAGCCTGATGACGAATAACGCCAGGATCGGAGGCATCCTTTCCATAGTCGCGGGAAGTCTGGGCGCCGTTGGGGCATTAATTGGCATCTTGGTCTCTGCCTTGATAGTGGTGTTCAGGGGAAATGGATATTACGATTATTACAACTACGGTATGCAAGGTAACTGGCCCATGTTCATTGCGTCATTTATCGGCGTTTGGGCCTTTATCCAGCTAATTATTTCCATACTGGCTATAATCGGCGGTGTATACGCTATCAGGCGGAAGGTCTGGGGACTTGCTTTAGCAGGCTCGATAGCCGCGATACTCGCTTTTTTCCTCTGCGGCATTCCGGCAGTTATCTTTACCGCCCTGGGCAAGCATGAGTTTAACGCTTTAGCGCCGGCAGCGCCTCTTCAAACTTAACGGGTACCGGAAAGAAGGCAACTATGGGATTTTTTACCGCAATTAAAAGAATATTTACCGGCGAAAGTGCCGATGAGAAAGTTCTGGATGAAGCCCGCGCCCGCCATGGCATCGTCGTGGATAAAGCGGAAATGGACATCCAGGTAAGCGAAGAAAAGAAGTTTGTCGAAACTTATGACCCCTGGGAAGACATCAGGAATTTCAGAACGACGTTTTTTATCGGCGGGTGGGCAGCCAGGAAAATCCACCCGAACGTGGTAGGAGAGGACAAGGTCAAGAAAGAGCTGGAAGAGCTCCAGAAAAAGCGCGAGGAAGAAGCCCGGAAACACGACGAGGAAGCCGGGAAAAAGACCTGGGACCGGTGGGAGCGGGAAAAGGGAGCGAAGGAACGGAAAACCAGCGATAAAGAAGAATAGCCGGGCCTGTTAAAAATCCTTATTCCCCCCGAAAATCGCCTTTGCCGCTTCGATACGCGCCATCACCCGTTCTTTGCCGCTCAAATCTTCGACCAGTTTGGCATCGGAGAACCTTTCATCCGCCAGCATCTGTTCAAACATTTTCTGGATTTCACCGCCGGTCTTCTTTGCCAGGAAATCCAGGTTAAAAGCCACGCTGGTCATAGCCGCCACCATTAAAGAAATGCCGATGTGCTGTGGCAGCGGCGGCGGCACAACCAGTTTGCTGACAATCTCCGCGGTACGCCGGAATAGCTTTCCTTTTTCCTCCATGAATTCCGTAGAAGGATACCGGTTATCAGCCATGTAATCGTTAAGGAAAAAGGACAGCCGCCCGTTGTAGGACTGGTACCTGTCATAAAAAGCCAGGAAGCGTAAGATTACCTCTTGCTTGGTGTGCCGGAACTCGCTGGCCTGGTTCATTTTATTTAACGCCATCCAGTTCTTATCGCCATCGAGCTCAATCAGAAAATCGTTGAACGGGCCGCTAAAGAGGCAGCATCGCATTTCATGGTTATTGAGACGGACGGCGCCGCTGTTCAAGCGGTAAAAAACCGTAAAAATATACTCGAGATGGCTTTTCTTCTCTGAATCGTACTTGATAATCGTCAATGGAAGCTTATAGCTTTCAACGAGGCGGTAAAGCGTATTATCCTTTTCTAAAAACGCCGATGCTTTTTGTCCGGCCAGGCGGGGGTCGATATCGTTGAGTTTTGCCAGCGTCCAATCGCCGCCGGAAAGAAAACGTATCACCGAAAACAGCCGTTGCTGCCCGTCAATGACGATGTATTTGCCGGTTCCAGTATCAAAACCGAGGCATAAACTCTGGACCGGCATTCCTTTGACCAGCGAATCAATGAAACGCGTCTGTTCCGGCTCCGTCCACGGCGGCGGTAAATAATTGCCGGCATAGACCGGCTCCGCCGCCAACTTTTTACCGCTGTAAAGCTTGTAAAGTCGCCCGCCGGACTTCTTGACGTTAGAAACAGATACTCCGGCGGGTGACGGGCCGGCCGTGCTGTCATCCGATTCAAAGGAACGGTGTTCGGTCATCATTAGAGGGGTAATCTGGTCCGGCATAGTTTTTGCTCCTGTGATTAAGATAGCTTTTCTTAGTATAGCATTCCTGATACTTGCCGGTATAAAAAAGATAGGGGAAGCTCAATGCCTCCCCTATCCCTGAATGTCATTCTGACGCCGGTCAGAATCCATCATCAACTTCGATGAATCGGTGCCTTTTCTCACTGGATTCCCGCCGGAGTTTACACTGAACGAAGTGAATGTGCGGCAATGACGCTATATTAATTCTAAAGCCTCGTTACCAGCCCGTTAACAAAAACCACCAGCGGTACGATAATGCTTAACGCCGCCACTGCCGCCATGATTACGGTGAAAAGGCTGTAGCGCGTCTCGTAGGACTTGAATATCGAGCCGTCATGGTACTGGTCAAGCGTCTCGTCTTTGAGCAGTTTCATTAGGCCTTCGCTTAATTTGGCGCGCTGCAGCTTGTTCTTCATCAATGCCATCATGCCGTACCAGTTTAGCAGCACGATGATAATCAGCGCCGCGAACATGATAATCGTTGGCGCGATTTTAAAGTGGTAAACCGGCGCCGCCGTCGTGCCCCCGCCTCCGAACAACCCCCCAAGTGAAATAGCCGGCGTGTTCGATGCTACCGAACCGTTTGCCGCCCCGGCCGCCAGCCCGAAGAAAATAAGCGTTACCGTGACCACGATGACCATGGTGACAAAGTCTATCCAGGTTGCCACTTTTAGTTCCTTCCCGATTTGTTCCAGCATTTTTTCTTTCATTTTCCCCTCCTCCGTTTAAATGTCTGATAATATTAGTATTTATCTAGGTGTTTGTCAATTTGGGTATACGTATATATTTTAATAAGTAATACGTAGAATCATAAAATGCGAACCCGGATATTAAAAAAGGAGGACGCCGCCGCTGTTCTCCCCTTATCCCTTTCCCCGCAGGGCGATGAACAGTATGCCTGGTCCCGTGTGGACACCCAGCGCCGGCCCCAGCCTGGCCAGCCGGATTTTCTCTTCCGGGTATACTGAACCCAGACGCTTTATCAGACCTTTGGCTTCATCGGGTGTGGTATTGTGAATGACGGCCAGGTCCTGGATGTCCGGTGTGTTTTTCACATAGTCGAACAGGATATCTATGCCCTTGTCACGGCTCCGCACCCGTCCGCTCGGCGTTAACACGCCGTCCTTTATGGCCAGCATCGGTTTTACATTCAGCATCGAGCCTAACAGCGCCTGTACTTTACCGATGCGCCCTCCCAGGGCAAGATATTTTAACGTGTCGAGCAGCCCCAGGATATGGACGCTGGGTATCATTTTGGTGACCGCGGCGACGATTTCCGGGATGCTCTTACCGGCCTCCGCCATTTCGTTGGCCGCGATGACCAGTTCCCCCAGCCCCATCGTCACCACCTGCGAGTCAATTACTTCGATAGGGCAGGGTGTCTTGACGGCGGCTTTACCGCTGACCGCCGCGTTATAGGTGCTGCTAAGCTTGCTGCTAAGGTGAATGGAGACAATCCCGCCGGCTTCTTTTCCCAGTTTCTCATACGTTTCGGTAAAGTCCTGTGGGGAGGGCTGTGAGGTGCTGGGAAGTATGGGGTCGCTGACCAGTCGGCGGTAAAATTCGTCTTCGTCGATATCTATTCGGTCGCGCAGCATTTTCTCCCCGAAGCGCAGGTACTCCGGTACCACGGTAATGCCGAGCTTTTCCGCCAGTTCGACCGGCAGGTCGGCGGTGCTGTCAGTCACGATTTTTATCACCATAGGCATAAATTCCCTTGATATTTAGAATCAAATATGCGGTAAAGTCTAAGTATAGCACCGAAATTGAGGAGAGTAAAATAGGTGAGAAATTCAAAGATAGAATAAAAAAACGCGCTTTAATGCGCCGGACAAATCAATTTCTTACTTCAGTTTACCACGATTCTAAAAAATGGGGAAATTAAACGGGTAAGATTTTCTTGTTCCTCCGTGTTTTGAATCTTGATAATACTAGTTTTTACGGGTGGTTTGTCAATTTGGATGATTGACATTTATTGTATAATAATTGTATACCATGTAAAATGTCCAAAATCGAATATTAATGAAAAATATATTTATAAAATGGTTAATTCCGTTATTAAATCTGATTTTAATTTTATTATTCGTTATAGGGTGTTCAAATTCGCAATCAAAAACTCTTATTTCAGGTGATGAAGATAATGATGGGTGTTCCGACATTCATGATTATGCTCCACTTAATCAAAACATTCCCGCTAATAATCTAGAATTTGGTAATTATAAACAGTTAAATCAAGAAATTGAATACGCGGTTTCACAATGGACAACAAATGATAAAACAGGAATTTCTGGTGAAATAAGTAAAGATATTCCAATCCCTATATTAAATGATGTTATTAAAAGTGCAATCCGTGATTATTTTGAATTTAAGATTAAAAATATAGAAAAAACGCCTAATCCAAATGAGATTAAAGTGCGTGTACAAATATCTATTACCATTCCAATACCTGGAATATCTTCTAATAATTCAACCAATGAATCAGAAACTCCATTATTAAATAAAATCACAAAGGATATAAAAAATATAGGTATAAAAAAATATAATGCAAGTGTAGAATATGATTTAACTTATGCTGATGGTAATATTTCAAACGAATTAATAGATAATAGTTCGTTTAAATGGGAAGAGGTTAAAGAATAAATATTAGATTTATAGTAAATAATATTATCCCCTCCCCCTCATTTCTCCCGTTTGGTGATAGCATCTCTGTAAATCTTCGCCAACCCCTTGCCGTGCTGCTTCATCCGCTCTTTCTTCTTGCGCAGCTTTTCCTCGCGGGCTTCCTGCCGGGTTTTCTCTTCCTGTTCTTCGTTGGTCATTTTTAATCCTGTTTCAGTTTTGTTTATATCATTCCCCCTCTCTGTCAACGGATTCATCCTGAACTTGTTGAAGGAGAGGGGGTTAGGGGGTGAGGTCGGTAAATTAGGTAGGGGTGGGGTTTTCTCAACCCTCAACCCTATACCCTATACACTATTCCCTATGCTCTATTCCCTATACACTATTCCCTATGCTCTATTCCCTATACACTATTCCCTAAATCTTACGCCTGCCTTTGCTCTTGATAATGTCTTGGGCTTCCTCGATGACGAGTTCCTTGCGCAGGTCGAGGATTCTATCCCTGATTAAAGCCGCTTTCTCGAAGTCCAATTGCTTGGCGGCCTGCTTCATCTGTATTTCCAGGTCTTTCACCAGCCGCGTGATTTCATCGCGGGTCTTGGGATGCTCGACGTCATAGCCTTCCTTCCGCTCCGCCACCGCCTCCGCTTTAATGCGTTCCGTGATGTCTCTGACGGCTTTGATGATGCCTTTCGGCGTGATGCCGTATTCTTTATTGTATTCTTCCTGTATCTTGCGCCGCCGCATCGTCTCGTCGATGGCTTCTTTCATGGAAAGCGTTACCACGTCCGCGTACATGATGACATGCCCGTCGATGTGTCTCGCTGCCCGGCCCATCGTCTGGATTAAAGCGCCTTTACTTCTCAAGTAGCCTTCTTTGTCCGCGTCGAGGATGGCGACCAGGCTGACTTCCGGCAGGTCTAGCCCTTCTCTCAAGAGGTTGATGCCCACCACCACGTCGTATACTCCGAGGCGCAAATCGCGTAAAATCTCGACCCTTTCCAGCGTGTCTACTTCCGAATGCAGATAGTGCGTCTTGACGCCTGCCTCGATGAGGTAGTCCGCCAGTTCCTCCGCCATGCGTTTGGTTAGCGTGGTGACAAGGCAGCGTTGCCCTTTATCTACCCGTGACTTAAGCTGCTCCAGCAGGTCGTCGATTTGGCCTTTGGTCGGCTTAATTTCGATGGTCGGCTCCAGCAGGCCGGTCGGGCGTACCAGCTGCTCCACTATCTGCTGACTGTGCTCATATTCATAAGGCGCCGGTGTCGCCGAGGTATAGACCACCTGGTTGATGCACTGGTTAAATTCGGCAAAGTTCAACGGCCGGTTGTCCAGCGCCGAGGGCAGGCGGAAGCCGTACTCCACCAGTGTTTCCTTGCGGGAGCGGTCGCCGTGGTACATGCCGCGGATTTGCGGCAGGGTCATGTGCGATTCATCGATGAAAAGCAGGAAGTCTTTGGGGAAGTAATCGAGCAGGGTGGAAGGGGAGCTGCCCGGCGGACGCCCGGCCAGGTGCCGCGAATAGTTTTCCACGCCGGAGCAGAAACCGGCTTCCTGCAGCATTTCGATATCGTATTCCGTGCGGGCTTGGAGGCGCGCCGCCTCCACGATTTTGCCCTGCGAATTTAGCTCTTTCAGTCTTTCCTGGAGCTCGAT
This sequence comes from uncultured Chloroflexia bacterium, assembly GCA_963796365.1. GTDB lineage: Bacteria > Chloroflexota > Dehalococcoidia > Dehalococcoidales > RBG-16-60-22 > RBG-13-51-18. Next base: position 186,306 of record CAWCLJ010000004.1, on the reverse strand, counting down.
ACGGATATTTTCGATGGCGCGCACCATCTTTTCACGGGAGGTCACGAAGTGCTTGGCGGGGAAAATGGCGACTTCGTCCATATCTTTCAGGATTTCCCCGGTCAGCGGGTCGATGTTGAGGATACGGTCAACCTCATCCCCGAAAAACTCGATGCGTAAAGCCAGATCTTCATAAGCCGGTTGTATCTCCAGCGTATCGCCCTTGATGCGGAACTTGCCGCGTGACAAATCGAGCTCGTTGCGGGCGTACTGCATATCCACGAGCTGGCGCAAAAGCTGCTGCCGGCCGTAGCTCTGGCCTTTCTTGACAGTGGCGACAAAGCTCTGGTATTCCCCCGGCTCGCCGAGGCCGTAGATGCAGGAAACGGACGCCACGATAAGCACGTCCCGCCGGTTGAGCAGGGCATAGGTGGCGGCGTGGCGCAGCTTATCGATTTCCTCGTTGATGTCCGCGTCTTTTTCAATATACAGGTCTTTTTGGGGAACGTAGGCCTCCGGCTGGTAATAATCGTAATAGCTGACAAAGTACTCGACGGCGTTATCCGGGAAGAACTCTTTGAACTCGGAGGAAAGCTGGGCCGCCAGTGTTTTGTTGTGGCAAATCACGAGCGTCGGCCTCTGCACCCTTTCGACGATATTCGCCATCGTAAAAGTCTTGCCGCTGCCCGTTACGCCCAGCAGTGTCTGGTTTTTATAGCCTTTGGCCAGCCCCTCCACCAGCTTGTCCACCGCCTGCGGCTGGTCGCCGGTCATTTTAAAGTCGGAAACGATTTTAAACTCTGGCATACTGTTTTTTGATTTGTTTTAACTCATCGATGACTTCACGAATGTCCGGCAGATGGTCGATGTCATAAATTTTTATCCAGGCGACTTTGCCGTTCTCATCGACGATGACGTTGGCCCGCTGCGATATACCTTCTGCCTCCCGGAAAAGCCCGTAAGCTTTCGCCACCCCGCCGTGCGGCCAGAAATCCGCCAGCATGCCAATTTTTGTATACCCAGGCTCTGCGCCCAGGCTTTCTTGCTCTGCCACGAATCCATGCTCAAGCCCACCGGGACAGTGTTCAGGGCCGTGATTTCATCGAAGTGCTCTTCCAGTCCCTTCATCTGGTTCTGGCAGACCGGCGTCCAGGCTAAAGGCTGAAAGGAAAGTAAAACGCGCTTGCCTTTTTGCCTAGAAAGCTCGAATGCTTTGCCGCTCTGGTCTTTAAGCGTGAAGTCCGGTGCTGTTTCGCCTTTAAATACGGGTTGGTTTCTCTCCGCCATAATTCCACCTCCAAGATAGAAACATTAGTTCTAATATTATAGCCTAACGGCTAATGGGATACAAGACTAAAAACTAAATAAAAGAAACTAATAGACCTGCCGCAATCACTCCGAGGATTACTCCGGTTATCGTCCCTGACCAGGGACCCGGTTTCGCCGCCCCTCAAGTATTTGTTTCGCAGGCCTCTGTGGATTGGATTTCACTCTCCGCCTTTAAGCGGTTGGTCCGGCGGTCTAAAAGCCAGCCCAGTAGTCCTCCCCCTATCCCCCCGATTATCAAATAAAGCGCTGCCATATGGATCTCCTTAATTTCAGTATATACCCTTGGGGGTACAGGGAAAAGGGGGAGAGGGGAAATTCTAAATTCTAATATCTAAATCCTGAACAAATTCCAATTACCAAATTACAAGACCCTACCCCGTCATTCCCGAACTAGTCGGGAATCCAACCGGAAAAAACCATCATTTTTGGAAGGGCATGTCATTGCGAGCCATCGTGCTTCGTCACGGAAAACTTCCCATATGCGAAGCATGAGGCGTGACAATCTCACCTCCTGGCATGGTGAAGTGTTCTGCCTTTCCGCTGCAACAAACAATGAATCGCGAAACTCCTAAACTTATAACTTACAGCTTAAAGCTTCCTTGTTACTTGACCTGTTGTTACTTGTTACTTAAATAAAAAAGGGGGCCGCCTTACCGGAAGCTGTTTTTTATTAATATCAGCCTCGGAGTCTGCGCCCCCTTTTTTAGGGAGGAAGAATAAAAGAACTATCTCATTCTGTCAAGCTGCTGCCAGAGTTTAGCCGCCTCGAGGTCGTTCCTTGAAGTCGCGAGCATGCGGTAGACGTTCTGGAACTGCCATTTATTGCGGATTTTGCCTTCCGTAACGATGCGCCGTGCGGTATTCACCGCCCAACGGGTCTGCATCGGCTTGACCACGAACAGGCTGAACGCTATCACCGCCCCGAGAATCAGCATCAGCCAGATATAAAAAAGCAAATACTGCGTGGAAAACATATTTCCTCCTGCCAGGTTCTATACATAAAAGTATAGCGGCGTCGCGGCAAGCGGACAATGGTGTTACCCTGCATTTATTTGAGGGGAAGACCTGATTACGTAATCGTTAATAGTGTTTTTAATGTAACTTGACGGTAATATCATGTTATTTTATAGTCACAGCAAAAGCGGTAGTCCGGAGAATTTTATGAAAAAGAAACCGATAAACAAATTTTCTTTAACCATCCTCGTTATCGTGTTAATGGCCTGCATCATGGCCTTTTACGGCTGTAGCCCGGCCATCTCCACCACTATCGGTTTAACGGTATCTCCCACCGGGATAAATGCGGGCGGCGGCCTGGCTTATGTGAATAATCCTCTTCCGGTTTGGACGGCCGGTAAGTTCAATGCCGCTTTACTGGAAGCGCGGGGCGGGGTCTCGCCGTATACGTGGACATTGAAAGAAGGCTCGCGCCTGCCGGAAGGTTTTATGCTTTATTCAGACGGCAAATTTACCGGCACCCCGCCGCTGCTGTCTGCCAATACCGATAGGTTAATCACGCCTCCTTTTACTATCGTTCTCACCGATTCCGCCGGCCGGCAGATTGAAGTTGAATTAAACGTTACCATCGTGTCGCCGGATTCGATTACTTCAGGAAACAAGACTTGAGCCTGTAACTAAAAATCATCCGGTGCGGATGAAAACGATAACAAAATAACCGTATTATTGGATATAGTAAATACTTATTTATTCACTAAAAACTGGTGGCCGCATTGACAATTAACGAAAAAATCGTTATACTTGCCAACATGAACAAAAAAAGTAATTCGGCAGAACAAATCATCGACCGCTTCGGCGGGCAATCGGCACTGGCCGGACTCCTCGGCCGGCGCCAGAGTACCATCCAGCATTGGGCCACTACCGGCATTATTCCATCGCAATGGCATGAGCCGCTGCTTAAACTCGCCCGGGAAAAAGGAATTAATCTGCAACCGGAGGACTTTATGACTAAAGAAATCCCTGTAATCGAACCGGCGGAAGGAAAACTCGGCATACTGGTGGTAGGGTTGGGGGCGGTAGCCTCCACTTTCATCGCCGGCGTAGAGCACATCAAACGCGGAACGGGCAAACCTTTCGGGTCGATAACGCAAATGGCGCATATCCGCCTCGGCAAACGCACGGATAAGCGTTCCCCGCTGATTAAGGAATTCGTCCCCCTGGCCGGCCTCGACCAGCTTGTTTTCGCGGCCTGGGACCCTATCCCGGACGATTGTTATGAGTCCTGTGTAAAATGCGGCGTCCTGGACCGGGAACACCAGGTAGAGCCGATTAAAGATTTTCTTAAAACTATCAAACCCATGCCGGCCGTTTTTGACCCTTCCTACTGCAAGCGCATCAAGGGTACCAACGTTAAGAAAGCCGCGACCAAGGCCGAACTGGTTGAAATGCTGCGCGAGGACATCCGCAATTTTAAAAAGAAGAACAAATGCGACCGGCTGGTGATGATATGGTGCGCTTCTACCGAGAAGTTCATCACCGAAACTAAAGTGCATAAGGACCTGGCGAGCTTTGAGAAAGGACTTAAAGCAAACGACCCGATGATTGCCCCGTCCCAGATGTATGCCTACGCCGCTATCCTCGAGAGCGTGCCTTTTGCTAACGGCGCCCCGGCGCTCACCGTTGATATACCTGTGCTGGTAAAACTGGCGCAGGACAAACAAGTGCCCGTCATGGGTAAAGACTTCAAGACCGGCCAGACGCTGGTGAAGACCGTCATCGCGCCGATGTTGAAGGCGAGAATGCTCGGGCTGGACGGCTGGTTCTCGACCAATATCCTGGGCAACCGCGACGGCGAGGTCCTCGACGAGCCGGAGAACTTTAAGACGAAAGAGGAGTCCAAGCTGGGTGTGTTGCAATACATCCTGCAGCCGGAAATGTATCCGGAGCTTTACGGGAACGCCGTACACAAAATCCGCATCGAATACTACCCGCCGCGCGGCGATAACAAAGAGGGCTGGGACAACATTGATATCTTCGGGTGGCTGGGCCGCCGCATGCAGATAAAGATTAACTTCCTCTGTTCTGATTCCACGCTCGCCGCACCGCTGGTGCTGGACCTGGTGCTTTTCATGGACCTGGCCAAGCGGGCCGGTCTAAGCGGCATCCAGGAATGGCTATCGTTCTTCTTTAAGAGCCCGCAGCACGCGCCTGATTTATACCCGGAGCACGACCTCTTTATCCAGCAGACCAAGATGAAGAATACTTTGAGGTGGTTGATGGGGGAACAGCAGATAACCCACCTCGGCATGGAGTATTACCAGGAAGACCGGTAACAATGTTATTTTTAACTTTTTAGAGGGGGCGAAAGCCCCTTCCCTTTTTAATAAAGTCTCGTATTTTCTCGTTTAATATCATGTGCTAAAAAATATATCAAAAGGCTTATTGACAATTATTAACATTTTATTTACTATTATTTAAATTATATTTTAGATTATGCTATAGAAATTATCTTTGAAATAGTTATAGGCGGTTGAGAATGGATTATTTTCCGGAAAACAGGGGGCAGTATTTATATATAAAATTATCCGGTAAATTCGATACTCGAGGATTTACATTCGGGTTCCCTTTGTTACTCAATGCGCTTAAAGAAAACAGGATTGAAAAATTACTTCTCGACTGCCGGGAAGTAAACGGGCTTCCCTCGATAGAAGAACGTCTTTTTGTTAATGAATCGCTGGCCGATATGTATTTGAATTTCCTTAAGAACAGCCCGCAGTTGAACGTGGCGATAACGATTTATAAATCGATGCTACACCCCGACAGAACCGGCGAAAAAATTGCCAAAAACCGCGGATTGAACATGAAAATTACCGAGAACATCGAAGAAGCATATAAATGGCTGGAAGTGACGCCGCCGAAAACAATGACCCAACCGGCCGAAACGGCCCAGGAAGGCTGACGATCTCTGTCCCGTTAAGATTAATTAAGTATTATTCCCCATTCCGCCCGTCCAGCCCCAGACCTAAAAGTTTCCAGACTCGTAATGCTTTAAGCGTATATGGCATTGCGGGCATTCCGTCGGCATTTCAAGGTTATAAGGCCGGCCGCATTTAGGACAGCGGCGGTAATGGAAGTTGATGATGAACAGCGGCAGCACTAGCGTAACAACAAATATCAGCACCACCGCCCCCCCGTTTAAAGAACCGAAGAGGAAAAAGCTCAAGACGACGTTGATAAAAATAATTAACAGGCCCAGCAGGATAAACTTGGAGGAGTTTATCTCGTTGCGCTCGATGTATTGAAAAAACTCCTGTTTTTCTTTATCCGTGTCTGTTTTCAGGTTGATGTCTGCAGTCATTTTATTTTCAGTTATTTACGTATTTACTAAAATTATCGGACAGCCGGGAAAAGATGTCAATGGGGCAGGTGTGTGTTTTTATCTGCGCTGCTCGAAGACAGTGTTGCATTTACGGCATTTGGTTGTCGCGGTGGTGATGCCGAGGAATTTATGGCAGACCGGGCAGCGCCAGACAAAATACGAAACAATGAACAATATAAAACCGATGCCGAATAGCGCCCACGGTTCGATATTTTTCGGCAGGGCGGTATAGTTATTGTTGGGATATCTTAACGAGCTTATCATCATCGCCCAGAAAAACGCGCCCGCAATCCAGGTGATATAGGTTATGGTCCGGCGCTTTTTAAAGGACCTGACGTCTTTTGGGTCTGCCGGTGTATTAACTGCCATAAATTATCTTAACGTTAACTGCTATAATCATAGTCTTTGAGTCTGGTTTTGCATTTCGGGCATTCATCAGAGATGAAATTTCTACCAAAATGATGACCACATTTTGGACAGCGACGGTATTTATAGCGAATAATAAAAAAAGGTACTAATAATGTGATTATTAGTAAATATATTAGTGCCCCTGTGATTTTGTATTTATTTATAAGAATAAGAAAGATACCGTTAACAATAAAGATTAGAATTAAATATAACCAAAATTTCAAGGTATAAGTTTTATATTTTTTTATGTAATAATCTTCAATATCTCCATTTATATTAGGTTCATCAAGCTTTCGGAGTTCCACCCTACAGTTTTTACATTTTATTATCCCTAATTTCAGCCCCAGGAACTTCTTACATTTAGGACATCGCCACAAATAGAATGAAATAACCGCTGAAATAAAAAAAACAACTGCGCCTATCCAGAATTCTGGTGTATATGGCAAGCCGGTTAATGTAGGGTTGCGGTGGGTTAAAGCAAAGACTGCAAACGCGGCCCCAAAGACCGCCACGTAAAAAAGGATGTTGACAATAGTCTTTCTTAAATTAAAAGACTTTTTAATATTTTCTTCCGGATTGATATTCGTAGCCATCAAACATCATAAAGGATAAAGTGTTCGGCTAAAAATATCACAAATGCAGGAAAGATGTCAAATAAAGCAAAAGGTACTGAATGCCACGCGTAATCTTGCTGGATATTTTATCCTGTATAATAAACCTTAATGTCATGGATTTTCTTGCCTTTTTTATTCTCGTAGTACTTTATTTCCGGCTGCATTTTTGCGATTTTAAAGCCGTCCCCTTCCAGCACCCGCAGGATTTTGTGCGTCAGTTCTTCATAATTAACATCCGGCTTTTCCGCCTCCAGTCCAAGGCTGTCTAAAGCGGTCTTTACCGGCGGAGAGAGCGCTATTCTGTCCCCCCGGAAATTCACAATCCGAATATCCATCTCTTGCTCTATCCTTTCACTCCCAAACTTCGCTTACCTGTATTCCCACCGTTCTCCATATATATTATACGTTATTTCTTCAATCCTCAACCCTGCTTCCAATGGTTGATAATTGGTGTGGGTTGTGACACTAATTATGAGCTGAAAGAAAGAGAAATAATACTACGGATATTTATGTACATTTAGATATTTATTAGCAATAGGAATAGAAGTATCGTGTAACAATTTTATCAAAACTTTGTGCCATGCATGTAATTCTTCTGCGGTAAAATTCCGTATATATCCAATTTTTAAATCATTTTTAGCTATAGTTTTAGAAATATATTGTTGGTCAACTTCCCAACGATTATGCAAACCAAGATTTCTTACTAGAGACATTTCTTTTATTTTTTGTTTTATTTCTTGTGATAGGTTAAAATCTAAACGACAAATACGTTCAATTATCTCAACTTGTTCAACTATTTCCTTATAAGTTATTCTAGTTAATTGTTTGTATTCTTTAGTTTGTAAAGGATTTCCTATATTTTCCTGCGCGAAAATAATAAACTTTGATAATTGGTTTATATACCAATCCCAATAGCTTCTAATTGTTATTAGTACATTTTTAAAAACCATATTTTCAAACATGTTTTTATATTGTTGAATAATATTCCAACCAAGATCCCACTCCGGTTTTTTCATGCCTTTTCTTTTTAAGCTTGATTCAAGAATGTTGATAGAATTTGGAATATGAAAAAATATCCCCGAAGACTCATCTGAAATTGTAAAATAGAATATTGCACCATGTAAAAATTCTTGAGTTTGATAAGCAATTTGTATAGGAAAAAGATGAGCTTTTGCTCCTTTTTGGATTGTTATTTTAGGCAATTCTATTTTGTCAGACATCTCTCTACATCTCCATCAAATCGAAGCCGCTGGCCTTGTCCGGCAGCCTTCTGGCTTTGGTGCCGGTGATTTCATAAATAACCGCCTCGCCGACGAGCCAGGTCTTGGCCCCGTAGCGCAAGCAGCCGGTGAGCGTCCGCCCCGCCCGGCCCATGGCCGCGTGGATGTGGAGTTTGGCTTTGCCTTCTTTGTCCGGCGCGATAATGCCGAGGCCGACCACCTCCTGCGCCCCCTCGATAGGGAGGAGCACGGGGTTCGGCGGCATTTCCTCACTCTTGCGAGGGCCGACCACCACCTGGCCGCCGCCTATCCCGCCGATGAGGACCACCTGTCCCACCTTGATGCCTTTTTCTTCCGCAAAGCTCTCAATACAGGCGGGCACCATGTCCCCGTCCTCCAGCCTTAAAACGAACACCCGACCTATTTTGCCTTCCGTAGCTTTCATAATATGCCTCCAGTATCACTGTTTTATTGCTGAGATTCCTCTCCCTCGAGGGGAGAGGTTAGGTGAGGGTGATACTATTGAATTAGTTTTTGCCTGATTATTTCCAACACGCCCTCGGTGTTTGTCAACACCTCGTTATCCCAAAAACGTAATAATTTATATTTCTCTTTTTTTAGCCACCCCGTTCTTAATCTGTCTTTTTCCTGTTCTGGAGCTTCGTTATGCTGACCGCCGTCCATTTCAATGATTAATTTCTTATCAAGACATACCATATCGACTATATACCGACCGATGCGATGTTGACGGCGGAATTTATATCCCTCCATTTGTCTGTTACGCAAGAAATACCACAGTTTACTTTCGGCGTCAGTCTGGCGTTGTCTTAATTCTTTGGAAAATTTAGAAGAGCGTATTCTTCCCATAAGCCATGTTCCCCCTCACCTTAATCCTCTCCCCCGGTGGGGAGAGGAAATGGGACGTATTCTCTTCTTGAAATGACAGAAAAAAGAAAAAGCTACTTCTTCCCCAGGTATTGCAGCGCCAGCTTTACCTTATCTTCCAGCTTCATCTTTTTATCGGTGGGGAGGGAAGCGACGGCTCTGACCGCCTCGGCCGCGGAATACCCGAGCGAGGTCAAAGCTCCCAGCACATCTGAATTTTCTTCCGAAATATTGGCGGAGGGGGATATCGCCAGCCCGGCGCCTATTTTATCTTTAAGCTCCAGCACGATGCGGTTGGCCACTTTCTTGCCGATGCCGGGGACGGTATCCAGCAGGTCGATGCTGCCGGAGGCGATAGCCATCGTCAACTGGTCCGGCGTAAGGGCGGAAAGCAGCGCCAGGGAAAGCTTCGGCCCCAGCCCTGTGACACCGATTAGAATTTCAAAAAGCCAGAGCTCCTCGGCGGTAGGGAAGCCGAAAAGGGAGATATTATCTTCCCGGACGTGGGTATGGGTAAAGACTTTCACATTATCACCCGGCTTGCCGATGGTGGTGATGGCGGAGGTGGGCATAAAGACTTTAAAGCCTACCCCGCCCACATTTACCACCGCCGAATCGGCGTTTAAAGCATCGATTTTACCGGTCAAACTGGCTATCATCGTCTATCACCCCTGTCTGGAGAGTAGGTCGGTCACGCGGATTTCCTGCACGTGGCAGAGCGCCACGGCCAGGGCATCGGCGGCATCATTAGGTTCCGGGATTTCTCTTAAGCCGAGCAGGATTCTTACCATCTGCTGAATCTGCTCTTTGGAACCGGCGCCGTAATTGGCAACACATTGCTTGATTTTGGCCGGGGAATATTCAAAAGCGGGGATGTCTTTGCCGGCGGCGGCGAGTAGAGCCATAGCCTGGGCGCGCCCGACGACGAAAGCGGAATGGACGTTCTTGGCGACGAAGGGCGTTTCCACCGCCACGGCCTCCGGCGCATATTTGCGGATTATTTTCTGGACTTCTGTGTAGATGTGATGCAGCTTTTGGGCGGTCTGGAGTTTGTCCGGAACTTTGATGGCCCCGTAACCGACCGTGGACACGTTATCGCCGTCGCTTTCAATCACGCCCCAACCCATCACCTGTGTGCCCGGGTCGATTCCTAAGATTTTCATCTCATAATCTTTACAACGTTCGTTTTAACTTAAAGGAAGCCTGACCATGGTGTCATCGCGAGCCATCCTTCCTGCTTTTGTCATCCTGAGTGTAGCGAAGGATATCGGTTAGGGGTGGGGTTTATCATTTAAATTTTATCACCTGGTAGTTCCTTGATACTTGCTTGTCCTCCGAAGCTTTAGCGCAGGAGGATTACTTGGCATTTGTTACTTATGCCCAGGCCCCCGCCCGAGAGTCCTCTGGACTCATGACTCTATTTCATGGCGGCCTGGACTTCGGCCATAATTTCATCCGGGATATCGGCGTTGCTGTAAACGTTCTGGACATCATCGAGCTCTTCCAGCTTGTCCAGCAGTTTGAGAGCCTGTGTGGCGCCTTTTACATCCAGTTTTACCAGGGTTTTCGGCACCATCTGTACTTCGCCGGTCTCTACTTTAATGCCCTTGCCTTCCAGGGCGGTACGGATTTTAAATAGGTCGGTGGACCTGGTATAGATTTCTATAATGTCCCCCTGGGAGTCATCCACATCTTCCGCGCCAAGGTCGATAGCGGTAAGGGTTAAATCGTCTACGTTCATCTCGGGAGTTCTATGAATCGTAATAACACCGCGGGACTCGAATATCCAGGCGACGCTGCCGCTTTCACCCAGCGCACCGCCGTGTTTGGTGAAGGAGCTGCGGATTTCCTGGATGGTGCGGAGGCGGTTATCCGTCATGGCGTTCACGAGGATGGCCATGCCGTTAGGCCCGTAGCCTTCCATGGTCATTTCAATCATGCTGCCGGCGCCGCCTTCACCGGTGGCTTTCTTGATAGCGCGGTCGATATTATCCAACGGCATGTTGGAATCGCGGGCCTTCTGGACGGCCAGGCGCAAGCGGAAGTTGGAATCCATACTACCGCCGCCTTCTTTTGCGGCGATGATAATTTCACGGGTCAATTTGGTAAAGAGGTTGCCTCTCTTGACATCATCGACACCCTTTTGATGCTTGATTTTAGACCATTTATTGTGACCTGACATCGCAGTATCCTCCTTGTCTTGCCCTGATGACAAGTCTTGCTGAACGTAATAAGCCAACTTATTCTAACATGGATATTGGGCTTGTGCAAAGAGGCTGATAAAATAGGTAAGCACGATGGAGAACTCAAAAGTCAAAACTAACTTTTTCTGCTGACCTTCTCTCCGCTCGCAAAGAGGAGGCAAAAGATTAGTTGAATTCAGGATTATCCTTTGTCTCCCTTTCTGTTGACGGAAAGGGAAAATAAGAGGAAAAAGTCGGGGAAAAGGCGTGGGAACTCAAAGCTTATAGCTTTATTACGTCAGCTTTTTAGCTAGGGCTGCACGTAACTGCTCGATACGTTCCTGGTAAGTCTCCGAGCTGATGCTTTCCGTGGACATGATGACGGCGTCTTCATGGTTGTCCAGGTAATAGCCTTTACGGACACCCATTTCGGTAAAACCGTACTTGTTATAAAGCCCCTGCGCCACGATGTTGGAAGCGCGGCACTCCAGTGTCATGAAACTGGCGTCCAGCGTCCGGGCGAGGTCGTAAGTAGCGATAATTAGCTGCTCCCCGAGGCCGCGCCCGCGGTATTCCTGCCTGACTGCGATGTTGGTAATATGCGCTTCCCCGGCCAGCATCCAGATGCCGCAGAAACCGGCAATTAAAAGCTGCGGGTCCGGCGCTTTGGGGAGGACGGCGGTTCGCTCTTTCAGCCACGGCATCAGGCGGGAGATAAAATCGCCGTTCTTTTTCTCGATAACCGGGACCGTTACGGTCCGGGTGGTATCGCAGGTAACGATATAATGGGCGATTTTATTATTAAGTTCCTGTTTGTAATTGGCGGGCGGCCACTGGGCGGGGAAGGCTTCACGGTCTATTTCATTGACTTGCTCCAGGTCTTCCGGTGCCATCGTGCGTATGGAATATGTCAATCCTGTCTCCGTTTTTTTAAGTTTTACGATGAAATTGTAACATATTCCCCGGTGCGTGCATATAAGTGTGCCCTTGTATCTATGTTTAGGGGTTTTATGGTAATTAAATTGACAAAAAATATTTTACCCAAATATAATCGATGAGCGTTGTTTGCGGAGGAAAGAAATGAAAGATTTTAAAGGTAAAGTTGCTGTCGTCACCGGCGCTGCCAGCGGGATAGGTTTTGGCCTTGCTTTGCGCTGTGCTCAAGAAGGTATGAAGGTTGTGCTGGCCGGCATCAACGAAGATACACTGAAAGCAGCCGAAAAAGAAATAAAACGGACCGGCGCCGCCACGATGGTAGTAAAAACCGATGTATCAAAAGCGAATGACGTCGAGGTATTGGCAAAAAAGACAATAGATGCTTTTGGGGCGGTACATTTATTATGCAATAACGCTGGTGTCGCAGCCGGTTCAACTATCTGGGGAAGCACGCTCGCTGATTGGCAATGGATACTGGATGTCAATCTCTGGGGTGTTATTTACGGTGTTCATTATTTTGTTCCCGTCATGCTCAAGCAGGATACTGAATGTTACATTGTGAATACATCTTCTATTGCCGGGCTGTCTACGGTTCCGTTTCACGGCATTTATAGTATTAGTAAACATGCCGTGGTAACACTATCGGAATTACTTTTTAAAGAATTGGATATGCTGGGGATCAAAAATATTGGAGTGTCCGTCCTGTGCCCGGGCGCCGTAAAATCGAAAGTAATGGGGTCTGAGCGCAACCGCCCGAAAAACCTGAAGAATAAGCCTGCCGAAGATAAGTACCTGTTAAATCCGATGGTTCAATCATCCATACAACACCTTGCTACGGATATCGAAAAAGGCATGGAGCCGTCCAAATTAGCGGATATAGTTTTTAACGCTATAAAAGAAAAATCGTTTTATATCGTCCCTGATAAGGATTTTTTACGATATCCTTTGCAGGCACGCATGGATGACATCATCCAGGGCCGTAACCCGACAAACCGGTTCCCCCCGAGGTAAACGATTGTTACGGCTACGGATTGCCTGTGTGCCGGTGCTATGCCTATAATTAATTCATGCAACTTATATCGCGGCCTCAGTGGACGATGGATACTGCCGAAGCCAAAAAAATTCAACTTAAGCTGGCCGGAGAAATATCCCGTTTCGGGAATATTCCCGGTGTGCATCTAATTGCCGGCGTGGATGTTTCAATTGACCGTTCAAGTGGCATGGGCACGGCGGCGGTGGTAATTTTAAGCTATCCCGCTTTAGATGTTATCGAAGTTCAGACGGTAACTGATAAAATACCTTTTCCTTACGTACCGGGGCTGCTTTCTTTCCGTGAAATACCGCTGATTATCCCGGCTTTTGAGAAAATCAAAAATAAGCCCGACATCGTGATGGTGGACGGGCAGGGTATCGCTCACCCCCGGAGAATCGGGCTTGCCTCCCACCTGGGGCTTTTTTTAAATATTCCCACCATCGGCTGCGCGAAATCGCGGCTGATAGGAGAATTTAAAGAACCTGCCGTGGCCGCGGGAAGCTGGACGGTGCTGTTAGATGAAGTTGACGTCATCGGGGCGGTGCTGCGCACTAAGGTGAATGTCAAACCGGTCTATGTGTCTCCCGGGCATATGATAGATTTAAAATCATGCATCGATTGGGTCATGGCCTGCTGCCGTGGCTGCCGCCTGCCGGAACCGGCGCGTCTGGCGCACCAGGCGGCCGGGGGAAATTTAGAGGTAAAATCAAAAATCAAAGGTCAAATCTCAAAGACATATATCAAAAATAAAAGATGTATTAATGTCATTGCGAGCCGTCGAGACGAAGTCGAGAGGCGTGGCAATCTCTATGATTAATCTAAATAAATAATTCACAGTATTATCTATTTTCTCAAGGCATCCATCAGATTTGATTTATTATCTGTGGTTTTGAGTTTTAATTTTTAAGATTTGAGATTAACTTGATGTCAACATATTAGTTTGGTTACTAACATAATATGTTAAAATATGTTATCTGGAATTGTTTAGTGAGGGGAATATGTCAGAGTTAACAGACAAGCTAAAGGACCTTCAGGGCCGGGTTGCCAGCGCGCTGGAGTATCTTTGACATTCCCAACAAGGAAAAAGAAATCCTTAAGCTGGAAGAGCAGTCAGCCGGCACGGGCTTCTGGCAGGCCCAGGCCAATGCCCAGGCAGTGATGCGCCAGCTGGCGGAAAAGAAGAAGGTGGTTCAGCGGTGGCGGGGGCTGGAGAAAAAACTAAGAGACATCGGGGAGCTGGAAGCAATTTCCGGTGAAGACGCCGCTATCATGACCGAGCTCAAAACCGAGCTCGACGGCCTGGGCAAGGAAATTGACGGGTATGAATTCCAGCTTGCTTTTAACGGTGAATATGATTCCCGCAATGCCATCGTGGCGATACACGCCGGGGCGGGCGGCACCGAAAGCCAGGACTGGGCGGAGATGCTGATGCGGATGTATTTAAGGTGGGCGGAACGCCGCGGCTTCCAGACGGAAATCCTGGACATGTCCCCGGGGGATGAGGCGGGCATCAAGCATGTCGTCATCGCTTTTAAAGGAGAATACGCTGCCGGCTATCTTAAGAGCGAACACGGTGTGCACCGGCTGGTCAGGCTTTCCCCTTTTGATAGCGACCATGCGCGGCATACGTCCTTTGCGCTGGTGGAAGTTATGCCGGAAGCTGAAAGCGATATTGAGGTAAATATCAAACCGGAAGACATCAAGATAGAGACCTTCCGTTCCAGCGGGCCGGGCGGGCAACATATGCAGAAGACCAGCAGCGCGGTCAGAATCACGCATCTCCCGACAGGCATTACCGTTTCCTGCCAGAGCGAGCGCTCCCAGCACATGAACAAGGACTTTGCTTTTAAAATATTAAGGTCGCGATTACTGGAAATGGAGCTTGAAAAACAGGAGGCGGAAAAGGCAAAATTAAAGGGGAAGAGAATCGAGGCAGGGTGGGGCAACCAGATAAGGAGCTATGTGCTCCATCCGTACCGCATGGTCAAGGACCATAGAACGGATTTTGAGACGAGTAATACGGAAGGCGTCCTGGATGGCGCCATAGACGATTTCATTGACGCTTATTTAAGGTCTATAATGGGTAAGAAGGTATAGAAATATGAAAAAGAGAATCATATTTTTAATGTTCGCTGTTTTGTTAATTGCCGCGGTAATTATTCCGTCCGTCGTAAAAGGGGCGGAGGGAGGAGCGACTGCCAGCGTCTCGGTCAAAGTTGACTTTCCGACCACGCTGACTTTTAACATTTCCGCCAAAGACGCGGCGCAGATTACCGATATCCGGCTCGAATATGACGTTAACCGCATTAAAAACGCTGACGTCACGACGGAAGAAGTCGTTACTTTTACGCCGTTCAACGGATGTCTCCGCCCAATACGTTATCGATATGCGCCAGACGGGCGGGCTGCCGCCGGGTTCCAGCCTGAATTACTGGCTTAAGGTCAACGATTCTTCCGGCGCCGTTACGCAAACGACGCCGCAACAACTGTCCTTTGATGATAATCGTTACAACTGGCATACCCTTACGCAGGGAATGGTAACGCTTTACTGGTACAACGGCGATAACAGCTTTGCCCAGGAATTGATGAATGCCTCGCAGCAGGCGCTCGGGCGGCTTTCGCAAAATACTGGTGTGGAACTAAAAAGCTCGGTAAAAATGTTTATTTATGCCAGCGCCAACGACCTTCAGGGGGCGATGATATACGCTCAGGAATGGACGGGCGGCGTCGCTTTTACCGAATACGGTACTGTCGCTATCGGCATCGGAACTTCAGCATCAGATATAGCCTGGGGTGAAGGCGCTATTGCCCATGAACTTACTCACCTGGTGGTACATCAGGTAGTGTTCAATCCCTACATTGATATACCGCCCTGGCTCGATGAGGGATTGGCGATGTATGCCGAAGGGCCGCTGGACACGCAATTCACCGTACCGCTGGCTCAGGCGGAAGCCAATCATACTTTGATTTCGATACGCAGCCTGTGCAGCCCGTTTTCCGCTTATCCCGACCAGGCGACCCTGGCCTACGGGGAAAGCTACGAAATCGTCAGTTACCTTATTGATAAATACGGGCGGGAAAAGATGTTTGACCTGCTCAATACTTTCAGCCAGGGCAGCAGTTACGATGGCGCGCTGGAAGCGGTCTACGGCTTTAACATTGCCGGGCTGAACACTCAATGGCAGGCCGCCGCAGCGACAGCCGCGCCTTAATTGTTGCTAACGCACTGCAACGGCATAAACTATTTTATTGTGTGAGGGGTTGCCGCCGGAGCCGGTTTCGTGGCGGGTTCTATGCTGTTCATCGAGGCCAGCTTCAGGTCATTTTTGTTATATGTGGCGCCGCACTGGATACACTCGATGAAAACGCCGTAAATATCGCACTCTATGGAAAGGTCTCCGCCGCACCTCTTGCATGATTTCTTCCTGACCAGTGTAAGCATTGTTCTCCTTGGACCTTATCTTTGTTCCATGTTCTAAACCGTATTTCTTATGCATTGATGATACGTTTACTGCGGGAATTTTTGAATCCTGACAACACCCATTATCTAAAACACTTACCATTAAAATATCTGGTTGTTTTACCCTATGGTTTACCGGGGAAAAAGTGCCGGGAAAATACCCCATGGTAAATATCCCATGGTAAATACACCATGGTAAATACCGGAACTCTCGGTGTTACCAAAGACACAAATAAGATATTGCGGCTATTCCTTGCTTTATATACTATCCTGATGCTAGACTGGAACAATATGAAAAAACCGGACAGTCTTAAGCCTAAATCGATGACGATTCATGACCTGCCGGCCAGGGAAAGGCCCCGGGAAAGACTCCAGAGCCTCGGCCCGGATGCTTTATCCGATGTTGAAATTCTGGCGCTGATATTAGGACGCGGTATTTCCAGAGAATCTGTGATGATTACGGCCCAGAGATTGCTGCACCGGTTTAAAGACCTCAAAGGAATTGCTTGTGCTTCGCTTGAAGAACTGACACAGGTAAGGGGTATCGGTTTAGCTAAAGCGTGTCAGATAAAGGCCGCCGTCGAACTGGCAAAACGGACTGACGGTTACTGGGAATCTGATGGTAAAAAACCGCTGAAAACGCCGGAAGATATTGTAAATGAAGTGCAGGGGAGATTAAAAGATAAGAAAAAAGAAATTTTCCTCGCAGTGTTGCTTGATACCCGGAATAAGTTAATCAAGACGGAAGAAATATCGGTAGGGAGCCTGGACAGCAGTATCGTGCATCCGCGGGAAGTCTTTAAAGCGGCCATTTCCGCCAGCGCGTCTTCGGTGGTGTTTGTGCATAACCATCCTTCCGGCGATACGGAAGCCTCGGATGATGACATCGCCTTGACGAAAAGATTATGCCAGGCGGGGGAAATCGTGGGGATAGAGGTCCTCGACCATATCATCATCGGTGGGAAGAGCTTTACCAGCCTTAAAAGACAGGGAAGGTTTTAGCTCCTCCCACCGTAGTTAAACCTTGAAATTAACTCCTTATTCAAGTATTATTTAGCATAAATCATGTTTAGAACAAAATCCCTTACGATTAAAGAAGTAACAATTGACAAGTAACAAGTATCAAGGAAGTGACAAATATTAAGGTACAAGTATTAAGCCTCATCAACCCAGCCAACTTAATATTACTTTATTTCAATTTTTCCACAATACTCGCAAATATCCTTAGCAGTTCATTTGTCTCCCCCAAAAGAGTTTGACGTTGCTTTTCATCTTCGCCATTTTTAACTTCAAGAAGCCTGAGCCAATACAAGCTTTCTTTCGTTTCTTTTCTGCAAATCTTTATTCTTAATCCAAAGTCCTTTTTACTCAATGCTTCTCTAGCTTCTATATAGTTAGCTCCAACAGACCCAGCCGACCTTATTAGCTGGCTTATTATTTCCAAATTCACAATTGTTTTCGGACAAGAATTAACAAGCTTAATCACATCTTTAGTATATTCGTAAGTCCGTTCTTCCAGGTCAAAAGGCTTGTTCGTTTTTGCTACTTTTTCACTTGTCACTTAACAATTCTTTGCTACTTGACCGGTTGTTACTTGTTACTTATCTATATCAGAGAGAAGGATTTTATATGGCATCCTCCTTACAGAAATACTCACAATATCACGTGGTTCTTTATAGCCTATCGTTCGTGCCGTTCGTGCATAACCGGCTTGGATTTGTCTTCCGGTTTGCGGACATATTCTGAAGTCAGGGCAATATCCATGAAAACAATGGGCTTGTTGATAATTCTGAACTCCAGCGGCGTATGGACCATGTTCTTGGGGACATAAACAAAGCAGCTTTCCCGGATAACCAGTTTTTCCTGCTTGCCCTTTTCGCCCAGATAGAGCCAGACTTCGGCATCGAAGTCGTTGACATGGGTAGCATCGGCGTTCTGGAAGGCCAGGAACTGGTCGAAGTCATGGGTGTGGGGGTCGTTAATCATTAGGAAGGGCTCGGTAACGCAGAACCAGTCCATCCGGTAGGGAGAATTCCATTCATAGCCCCAGATATGGAAGGACTTGGCGGTGAGCTGCGGATAAAGCTTGGTAAAATCCGCCACCGGCTTGCCGCGGTAATTACTTTCAAATGCTTTTGGTATGGTGCTCTTCTTATCAGCCATTTCTGCTCCTTATCAATGATGTTTGTTAATGATTATAGGTGGTAGAAAATAAATATTCAAATAAATTATATTGTGCATATATAATAATTTTGTGACATAATTAATAGTAACAGCGCTCCGGAGAATTATATGAAAAAATTAATTTCGATTATGATGGTACTAATAACCGCCGGCACATTGTTGCTGACGGCATGCAATGCTAGCACCACTAACTCAAATACCACGTCCGGCGTAAATACCACCGGGACAGGTGCAACCACCACCGGGACGGGCGTAACAACCACTTATCCCCCGCTCTCCGGCGGCGGCACTTTAGAACTCTATGGCACTGACCCTTACACGCTGGACCCGGCCGTTGCTTCCGATGTTAATTCAACGAGTTATATCCTGCAGATTTTCGACGGCCTGGTCAAACCCGGCGATGATTTACAGCCGGTGCCGGATATCGCGGCCTCGTGGGACATCAGCCAGGACCATATGACTTATACTTTCCACTTGAGACATGATGTTGTGTTCCAGGACGGCCGGAAACTGACCGCCGCGGATTTTAAGTATTCCTGGGAACGCGCCTGCAGCCCGGCTGTCGGCTCACAAACGGCCGGCACTTACCTGGGTGATATCGTCGGGGTACCGGATGTCGTATCGGGCAAAGCTAAAACAATCAGCGGCGTAACCGTCATCGATGATTATACGCTGCAGGTAAAAATAGACGCCCCTAAATCTTATTTCCTTTCCCGTCTTACTTATCCCACCGCGATGGTTGTGGACAAAAATAACGTCTCCTCCGGAAACTGGTGGCAGAAACCCAACGGCACCGGGCCCTTCGAGCTTACGCAATATACGCCGAACAGTCTGCTGGTGCTGGAAAGGAACAATAAATATTACGGGCAAAAATCCGGGGTGGAAAAGGTGGATTTCCAGATGCTGACCGGCCTGCCCATGGACCTGTATGAAACGGGGAAAATTGATGTTACCGGTGTCGATACGACCTACATCGACCGGGTGACCGATCCCTCCGGCCCGTTTTACACTCAATTACAGGTAACTCCGGAATTAAGCTTCGATTGGATAGGCTTTAATGTTGATAAACCGCCTTTCGATGATGTTAACGTGCGCAAGGCTTTTACGCTGGCGGTGGATAAAGATAAAATAATATCCCTGGACCTCCGGGACATGGTGCAAAAGGCGGAAGGCATTTTACCGCCCGGCATGCCCGGTTACAATAAGGACCTGAAAGGTTACGGCTTCGATGTCAACGCCGCCAAAGAAGCATTAAAAGCTTCTAAATACGGCGACGCCGCTAACCTGCCGCCGATAACCTTGACGACCTCCGGCTACGGCAACGAAATATCGCCGGTTCTGGAAGCGCTGGTGGCGCAATGGAAGGAAAACCTGGGGGTGGACGTTAAAGTGCGGGAGCTCGACCCCAACTATTACATTTATAATCTTAAAGCGGAAAAAGATAATATGTTCGATATGGGCTGGATAGCGGACTACCCGCACCCGCAGGACTTCCTTGATGTACTGTTCCATACCGGCGCGGAAAATAACTATGGCGATTACTCCAATCCGGCGGTAGATAAGATACTTGATGCGGCGGCGGTCGAACCGGACACCGCGAAAAGCCTTCAGATGTACCAGCAGGCGGAGCAGATGATGGTGGACGATGCCGCGGTGCTTCCGTTGTACTTTGGTGAGAACTACGTGCTGGTGCAGCCTTACGTAAAAAATTACCAGCTTAACGCTATGGGTTTTGTCTGGCTAAGCAAAGTAACAATTCAGGGGAAGTAGCGAATAAAGTAATTACCACTCTAGGGTGATGTTGATATCCTCTGGTGGGTCGAAATTTAGTTCTTTACGCTGAATACATAAACCATCGATAATCGGGCTATTATCTATCATTTCTTGACTACGATAAATTGAAGATTTACGTGTTTTAAGTCTATTAGTTTCTTCTTCGTCAAAGTGTAGGGTATAATTTCTTATTTGTGTCATGAATCTTCCCCTTATCATTAATTACTAATTTGATTTGCAATATTATTACCGATTCTACCCTCGTATTGTCACTCCTCGCCAGTAAGGAGGGAGACAATAGTTCTTGCGTTAGTTTATCTGGCAGAATATATTGCCCTCTCCCTGCCAGCGGGGAGAGGGTCAGGAAGAGGGGTCAATACGTGATATCAGATTTTTAATACTTGCACATGGGGTTACAATAATTTTAATTCTAGCCTTTCGCAGATAGGATTTGAAACTGTTCTTCCAGTTCCCGGAATAGCGGTTCGTTTCCCATCACCGGTTTAGTCAATTCCAGATAGCGCTTGATTTTATCGCGGAGAACATCCCGCATGTCTCCCGCTAATGCTTTATCCATCATGTAGGGCAGGTTATCCAGCAGGTCGGCTATTTTGACCAGCACCGCGTCCTTCCCTTCTTTGAGGCAACGGCCGAATAATTCTTCATACTGATCTCTTTTGTCTTGTATCTTCGGGTCGAAGCTGCAGGCGCGCACTATCCGCGTTACTTTCTCCCCTAATTTTTTCTTCAGGTCGGCGCCGGAAAGGTCGGTGTCTTCCCGCAGGTCATGCAAAATCCCGCTGATTACGATGTCCCTGGGATATCCCAGGTCATAGAGGTGCATCCCGACTCGGATGCTGTGGAGCACCACCGGCTTATTGCGGTTCCTCACGCGCCGATGGTGAAAGGTGAGTATCAGGAACTCGAAAGCTTCCTGAATGGCCGCATCATCGGCACGGCTGTAAATCTTTGTTTTCATCTCCTCTAAATAAAAGGTAAGGAGGGAGGGTATTAACCCATTATTTTCCTATACACTATTCACTATTTACTATTCACTAACCCCTCACCCCTCTTATTTAACATAACTGGGGTAAAAATAACCCTTGAGCCTGAATCGTATCTAGGCTTACCATAATATGTCAAAAAAACGATTTATGCCTGGACCGAACCTGATTTAACATAATACCCTAAAAAAACGATTCATGCGTAAGTCGAGATTGGTTTAACATAACACCCTTAAAAAACGAATCACGCCTGGGTCGAGCCTGAAATAACATAATGTTGTAATCGAATTTCTCATAGCTAACTCACGCTCACACCTAACCACCTTCGTTTCACTTGACAGCATATTATAGCACTGGTGTTCTAATCTTGTCAACCGGATTTTGTCACAATTTAGCTTTGGTCTAGCTTCAGAATATTTTTTTGCTTGCCCGCCGAAGCTTCAGCGTAGGCGGGTCATCCTGAGTGTAACGAAGGATACCGGAGCGGGGTGATAAACTTAAAGCTAACCGCTAATTGCTATTAGCTTTCTAAATAAAATAGAACGCGATAGCGATTAGTACATATACGGCGGTAAGTTGCGCGCCTTCCAGCCAGTGGCAGATACCATCGGAGCTGATGTAGTTGGCAATCATGGCGGTGATAAATACTGCGGCCAGGGCAAACGGCCCGAAGACCAGGTCCAGGGTGGCGCCGGTCAGCGCTCGGCTAAGAATAACGAGTATCGGGACGACGAAAAGGGCAATCTGCAAAGCGGAGCTCATGCCGATTTCCAGCGAGAGGGTCATATTGTTCTTCCGCGCAAAGATAATGGCGCTGACATGCTCCGGGATATTGGTCAGCAAGGCGATGATGACCAGCCCGATAAATTGTTCGGTCAGCTTAAGATTTGTAATGAGCGGATTTATAGATTTTACGAGCAGGTCCGAGACGAAGCTTGCCAGTCCCACCGAGATTAATAAAGCGGCCACCGCCGTAGCCAGCGGCCATTTGTGAGCGAGCGGTTTGGCGGACACCTCCCGTTCTACAATGAAGAGGTGTTTGTGTGTTATAAAGGTGTAAATCAAACTCAAGACGTAAACGATACCGAGCACTATCGAAACGCCGATACTCATCGCCGGAACCGACCTGCCCTGAACGATCTGGAACATTGAAGGCAGCAGCAGGCCCACCACAACGATGATGAGCATGGTAGAATCCACGCCCGCGGAATCTTTGTTGAATTTCTGTTCTTTGTATTTCAGTCCTCCGAAAAGCATCGAAAGCCCGATGAGCAGCAGCACGTTAATGATGATAGAGCCGATGATTGACGCTTTGACCAGTTCCACCAGTCCTTGGCGCAGCGAAAAAATGGCGATCATAAACTCGATGGCGTTACCGAAAGTGGCGTTTATCAAAGCGGAAACGGTATTGCTGGCACGCTGGGCGATAACGCTCGTGGATTCGATAATGACGTGGGACAGGGCGGTAATGGAAATGGCGGCGGAAATAAACGTAACGATAGCTGGAACTTTAAGATAATATAAGGTGATAGTTAGGGGAACAAAAACGAGGAGACCATCCATGAAGTGAAAGTTCGAAGAAGCTTTCTTTGCGGGCATGTTATATCCAGTTTATTCTTAACGATTATTTTTTACAAATATTTTTCCATCAGGATTTCATCGTAAAATTTGCCGTTGACCCGCAACGCTTTTTTTGATGTCCCGGCTTTATGAAAACCGTATTTTTGATACAGCTTTTTGGCCGCTTTCTGGGCAGGGTTTACGGCCAGCTCGATTTTTTTTATGCCGGGTGTTTTTTGTATCTCATCTAAAGCGGCATCCATCAATTTGGTCCCAATTCCCCGGCCGCGGAAATCCCTGTTTATATAAACACCGTAGATACCGTAAATATGGTCGGTTTTTAGCCGGCTGTTACGGGCACGCACCAGCATACCGACCGGCCTGTCATCCTCCAGGGCAAACACAACATTTTGTATATGCTGCCGCCAGTAAGTTTCTGGATTGGATTGCTCTTCTTCATACGAACTGCCGAAGGCCAGCGGTTCGGTCTTTAAAGCTTCCAGCCTTAAGTCCCGGTAGTCCTGCCAATGGGACGCGTCCAGCCGGGTAATGGTAATCATTTGAAAACTATTATCTTCTAAATAGGGAGAAAATTCAAAGAGAAAGTCTAAGGCTCTTGTGAACGTGAGCCTTTGTAAGGTAAAATCTTAGAGCCGGGAGGGGTGTCCGAGTGGCCTATGGTGACGGTCTTGAAAACCGTTGTCGGTGCAAGCCGACCGTGGGTTCGAATCCCACCCCCTCCGCCATGTTGAGTAATGAGTATTTTGTAGTTAGCCGTGCGTATAGCTTAGTTATCCCGATACTCAATACCGACCCTCATCCCTACACTTAAAATAAACCCTACCCCCCCCGCTTTGTTCTAGGCTTTTTGCGGCTGTTTCCTCAGTCCCATCGCGGTAAAAACCCCCGTCAGCGTTATCGAGGCGGAAACGAACATTAAGGTGGAATATCCCCACACCTCGGATATCGCCCCGCCCATGAAAGGCCCCACCGCGCCGGAAAGGGCGTTAAAGGAATTCATCAGGCCGGAAGTCGTCCCGTATTCTTTATGCCGCCGCAGCAGGTAGGCCAGCGCCCCGGCAAACATCGCAGAATAGACAAAGGAAAGCACCATCTGCGCAGGTATCAATTCCCAGTAGCGGTTGATAAACCCGTAAGCAGCAAAGACCAGGGCGGAACCCAGAAGTCCTATCTTGAACATCCGGCCGGGGTCGAACTTTTCAATCAGGCGCATGAAAATAATCTGACCGACCATGTTCGTCGTTTCCGTTAGCGCAATCCAGAGTTTTGTCGCCCCGATGCTGGTCTGATATAGCGGCCACACGGACCAGATAGCATTGCCGCCAAATTGCCTCAGGAAAAGGGCAAGATATATTCTCCAATCGGCTTTAATGAGGTTGACCGGGAACATCGCGACCTTGATATGAGTTTCCGCCTTCTCTTTAAGGAAAAATGTCGCGATGCAGCCGAAAAACGCCAGGACGGAACTGGTGATAAACAGGGCATGGTAGTTTTTAATAGCAGCCGCCGTTAGCGCCCCGAGGAGCCATCCAAAAGCACCCCAAGATATAAATCGCCCCACCTGGTTCTGGTTTTCAAAAGTGTAAGCCATGAGTACCGAGGCGTTGATGCCGATGCAAAAATAAATAACGGCGCGGGCCGCAAGCAGCATCACCGGCGTATTGGCGAAAATCTGTGAAATATAAGATACCGCGGTGAGAGCGGCGCCGACACGGATAAAGTTTATCCGCCCGTGAACGTCCGATAACCGGCCGAAGAAGAGGGAAGAGGCAAAATATGCAATACCGGCGGCCGCCGCGATAAAACCTACCTGGAGATTGGATGCGCCGAGGCTTTGCGCATAAAGCCCGATATAAACGTTGGAGGTTTCAATGGCCCAGTTGGTAAAAATATTCGTGGCTGCCAGGCAGAGCGATAACGAGACCCAGGCCGGGGGAAAGAAACGCCGCATGTGGTAAAGACTCTTTCTTCCGCTGAAAGCGAATATAATATTATACCGTGAGGGTCAGATTTTTACTAACGTAAGATTTGATAAAAGTATCATATGCCAGGTATCAAGTATCAAGAAAGCAGCAAATGGAAAAGTGATAATTAAAAAACTCCTTTTACTTGAATAGTTGCTCCTTGCTGTTTCTTGTTACCAAACCGCTTGACAACCAGTCATCACGGGGATATAAAAATTAGAAAGATGTTATTCATGGGAGGACGCGATGAAAAGTCATCCTTACGAATACAAAGTACTGGTGGAATATATCAGCCCCGAAAAGGCCGGGCAATATCCGCATTTTTCTCATATCGAAGCCCAGAAAGGCCTGACGCAAACGCTGGAAGATGTCTTTAGTCACCTGCCGGACGCCCTGGAAGAAGATTGGGAAGTAGTCTCCCATGACCTCGCCGAATCACGCAATACGCTGGTGTTAACCTTGCTGTTAAAAAGGTTGAAGAAGTAATAGACGGGCTCTTTATTGTATCTGGTTCAATGTCGAGAGCCCGGACATTTTGAGGCTGCCGAGCTTGGGATTGCCGGCATATTCAAGGCTGGAGCTCCCGCTTAAATTAACATCCATCAAATCGCTGACTGTGATGGTCGCATGACTGCCCCCGCTTAATACCATGTTCGCCGTGGATACCGGCAGTTTATCCAGCGTCACGAAGCTGCCGCCGGCGGCGCCCACTTTGATGGTGTTTGCTGTGCCGGTTAAATCCACCATGCTTCCGCCCGAGACATTGAAATTACAGTTGGCCATTTCGATATCGCCGGACACATCGCTGCCGCCGGATACCGCGAAAGAAGCGTCCCCGGTCTGTGTCGGGCTCAAAGTCAGGCTGCTGGCCCCGAAAACATCGAAGTCCACCGTGTGAGTTTCGGAAAATCCGGTTACTTTGGCTTTAGAGTTTCCGGACAGCTGCAGGCGGCGCAGGTCTGGGAGGTTTATCGTAGCTTCACGCTGGGCGGCGGTATAAGTGCGGTTTGACTTTAACCCAATCAGCAGCGTATCGCCACGCTGGCCGAGCGTGAGGTATTCATAGAGAGACTTATCGATGGTGATGCTGACATAAAATGAGTCCGACCTAGTGATGGAAACATCGAAACCGGTGCTGATTTCAACCCTCGAAAAGTTCTTATAGTCCATTTCAAAGGTCTGGGTTTGGCCGGACCCGGTGACGATATCGCAGCCGGTAAAAATAGCCAGTCCGGATGTCAGAATCAGGATTATCGTACAAATAGAAATTGTTTTTAGCCGCGTTTTTCCCATTTTATTTTTTTACCCGCCGCCGCAACTCGAACAGATTATTTACTTCAGCGTCCGGGCAGCAGATGGAAACTACATCCGGGTCTTTCGACCACGGGAACCGGGCGCCGAACTGGAGCGCAAACGCGATAGGGTAGAGGGCGTTATAGGCCAGGCTGCACATGTTGGCCGGTGTCATATAATTGAATACCCATTCATCGCCGATTTTATGCCCGGAATGACAGGGGCTCTTGTTGCTTATCAGTTTTATCACAACCTCATACTGTTTACGCGGCATCCATTTCCTCTTATATCTGTTGCAGAATCAACTTAAGAGTATTATACCGTGGAAGCAAGCAAATATCCAGAATCAAAAGAAAACACCTCGTAGACGAAATAGCTTTATCTCATCTGCGAGGTGTCGGTTTTACTTTTTACTATTACTTTTCTTAAGCGGCAACTTTTTTAAAGGTCACAAAACCGGTCAATACCAGGCCCAGACCCAAAATAATATCGACGATACCGTTCATCATAACGGCGTTGACATTACCGATATTGGCTTTCGCCAGGCCGAGCAAAGCTCTCTGAGCGGAAAGATAGTTATAAGTGGCGCTGGCGGCGGCGGTCCCGCCCTGAATGGCCGGTTCTTCCTGCGCCATTACCTGATCGTAGGAAGCCGAAATCTTGTCATAAGTAGGATTGACCTGGTCGAGTGTCAGGGGTTTAACCGAGTCAGCGATTTGCTGTCTCCCGGAACCGGACTGGACGATGAACATGACGCCGAGGGCGAGAGAAACAACTCCCAGGATAATGACGATGATTGCCAGGGTACGCATTTTTGATACCTCCTCAATCTATGTACATAGAATTACTAGGTATCATAAAGGAAAAACATCACGGCTGTCAAGTTTTTATAATGTTGATTTGCCGTTTTTATCCAATTCCGGCTATTTTATAATATCCGTTCCTACGTATTTGCGGAGTACTTCCGGGACCGCAATCGTGCCGTCTGCCTGCTGGTAGTTCTCCATAACGGCAATCATAATACGCGGCAGGGCCAGCCCGGACCCATTCAGAGTATGGACATACTGGGGCTTGGCATCTGGGGCGGGGCGGTAGCGGATATTGGCGCGCCGCGCCTGGAAGTCCCCGCAATTGGAACACGAGCTTACTTCCAGCCATTCCTCACAGCCGGGCGCCCAGACATCGATGTCGTATGACTTCGTCGAGGCAAAACCGATATCGCCGGTACATAGCAGGCGGATACGGTAGGTGAGTCCGAGTTGCTGGCAGATTTCTTCCGCATCATTGGTGAGTTTTTCCAGCTCGTCACTGGAAGTGTCCGGCTCGACGAATTTATACATTTCAACCTTATCGAACTGGTGGCCGCGCTTGATGCCGCGGCCGTCTCTCCCGGCGGACATTTTTTCCCGGCGGAAGCAGGCGGAATAGGCGCAATAGTATTTGGGCAGTTCTTCTTTCGCCAGTATTTCATCTCGATGCAGGTTGGTCAGCGGGATTTCGGACGTGCCGATAAACCAGTAATCCTCTTCAGCGTCATGGTAAATGTTATCGGCGAACTTGGGAAGCTGGCCGGAGGCTACGACACATTCCTGTTTGACCATGAAAGGGACATACCTTTCCTGATAGCCCTGTTTGTCAATATGCGTGTCGAGAAAGAAAGTGATGAGCGATCGTTGCAGCCGGGCGCCAATCCCGTTCAGTACATAAAAACGGGTACCGGAAAGCTTTACCCCCCGCTCAAAATCGATAATTTTCAGGTTTTCACCCAGCGTCCAGTGGGGGAGCGGTTTGAAGCTGAATTGTTTTTGTTCGCCCCAGGTGCGCACGGTAACGTTTTCGCTGTCGTCTTTACCGAGCGGCACATCCGGCTTGGGGATGTTAGGAACCATTAGAAGAAGGGCATTCAACTGGTCATCGAGCCATTTGGCTTCTTCTTCCAGTTTCTGGATTTCATCCCGGATGGCGCGGCCCCGCTCGTGGGCTTTTTCTCTTTCCTTAGAGATGGCTTTTCGTTCCTGCCGCAGCGTATCCAGTTTCGTAACGTTCTGGCGGCGCTCCGCGTCGATACGCAAGATTTCGTCTACCGAAGTGCTGTCATGCCGGTCTTCGATAGCTTTTTTTACCAGGTCCGGATTTTCTCTAATCAGCTTAATGTCTATCATATATTCATCCTAAATGCGTTTATTAACAGTATCGCCTGACTTTGTGTAACTGTCAAGACCCTCAGCAAGAAGATAATATTACCTTACAGGGATTTACTAAATATGTTCCTCTCCCTCAACGGGAGAGGCAAGGTGAGGGTGAAAACTTACTCTTTTTCTCTCAATTGAGGGAAGAGAATGACATCGCGGATAGACGGCTGGTCGGTAAGGAGCATTACGAGTCTATCGATACCGATACCGAGGCCGCCGGTCGGGGGCATGCCGTATTCCAGCGCGGTAATAAAGTCGTCATCGATCGTCCACTTCTCTTCATCGGCGCCGTGGCGTTCCTGCATCTGCTCGACAAACCGCTGTTTCTGTAAAACAGGGTCGTTCAGCTCGGAATAAGCGTTGCCGCCTTCCAGCCCGCCGTAATAGAACTGGAAACGTTCCGTCACGCGTGGCTCGCCGGGTTTGTTCTTGGCCAGCGGGGACATGGAAACGGGGTAATCATAAACGAAAGTGGGCTGTATAAGCTTTGGGCGGATGGACTTAACAAGCTCGTCCACCAGCTTGGCCCAGTTTTTCTGCGGGTCCGCCTCGATATTCTTCTGGCGCATTCTTTCCCGCAGACCGTCCGCGGTAGGATAAGCAACGAAGTCTATGCCGGTATATTCCTTGATGACGTCCCGCAGGGTAATGCGTTTCCACGGAGGGGCAAGTTTTACCTGGTTCCCCTGGTAGATGATTTCATCTTTGCCCAGGACTTCTTTAGTGACAAACGGCACCAGTTGTTCGACCATTTCCATGACTTTCATATAGTCGGCATAAGCTTCATAAGTTTCCAGCATCGTAAATTCCGGGTTATGAGCGGTATCGATACCCTCATTGCGGAAGTTGCGGCCTATCTCGTAGACCTTGTCGAACCCGCCGACGATGAGGCGCTTCAGGTGAAGCTCTACGGCAATGCGCAGGTACTGGTCCTGGTCGAGGGCGTTATGGTGGGTAACGAAGGGGTTGGCTAAAGCGCCGCCGGCGGCCGTCTGGAGGATGGGTGTCTCTACTTCGATGAAACCGTGGTCATCAAGAAAACAGCGTATGGCGGAGATAACCCGGCTGCGGGTGAGAAAAATATCTTTGACGGACGTATTGGAAATCAGGTCGAGATACCGCTGGCGAAAGCGGATTTCTACATCGCTCAAGCCGTGCCACTTTTCCGGCAGGGGCCGTAGAGATTTCGAAAGCAGTGTGAATTTGCTGACGGAAACGGTGGGTTCGCCCGTACGGGTACGCAGTAAAGCGCCCTCCACCCCGATAAAGTCCCCGATATCGAGGTTCTTAAAAATTTCGTTTGCTTCCGGGGTATAGTTGGCAGTCTGGAATAAAAGCTGCATTTTGCCGGTACCGTCGCGGATATCCACGAACGACGCTTTCCCCATTTTACGGATAGCCATGATACGACCGGCGAGGGCAACCAGTTTGATTTCACGCGACGGGTCTTTTTCCCGCTCTTCCAGTTCCGCGATAGCTTCTGCGGCGGTATGGGTCCGCGCAAAACTGTGAGGGTAGGGGTCGATGCCGCGGCCGCGCAGTTCTTCGACCTTCTGCTTCCTTTGTTCGTTGATATCGTCTGATACTGGAGACATTTTAGTTTTACCTGCACAATTCTAGTTCGATAAAAATGAACTGTTAATAATTATATGTTATCCGTGAATTATGGTAAAGAGGACGTGGAAGTCCCCCCGGTTTCCTGATTACCATTTCTCAGGGTAAAAAATAAAAAAATTATGCAATATTTAATATTTTTGTTATTTTTCTTTTTGCTGCTAGCTTCAACTATTTTTTGTTACGTAATTGCTGATAAGCTATAATTAGTGTAACTTACAACACTTTTGAAACGTTATCTTTGATAGAGGTATTTATCAGCGTTGTATCATGAAGAACCCCGGAAACCGGAAACCCCGGTGACACAAACGGCCGCGGTTGCAGCGGTTATTGAGCCGCCGCCGGCGTCACCGCTTACTCGCTGGCAGAAGTTCTGGCGCTGGCAGTATACCGGCCTTATCATTATTATCCTGATAACGTTAGGTTTTCATTTCGCCGCTATTGAACGCCCGAACTCGATTATCTGGGACGAAAAATGGTATGTCGGTGATGCCCGCTCGATTATTACTGGCGGCGGCGATGTCCGCCCCGAGCATCCGCCCCTCGCGAAACTATTCATCGTAGCCGGCGAATATATTTTCAACGGATTTAAAGTCCCGTTAAAAGATACCGGCCAGACCCTTCTTTCCCCAATTACGACCGACATTCAAAACTCATTATCGGTTGAAAACGCTGCCGCCTTTACCACGGGGAAGACATTACAAATCAATAAAGAGCAGTTGAATGTCGTCGCCATCGATACGGCGCATAACCAGATAACGGTGGAGCGTGATACCGGCGGTACGGGAAGCTCCAGTCATGCCCAGGGCACGGAAATATTTGTCTGGACGGACAATGCCTTCGGGTGGCGCTTTTTCTCGGTGGTGTTCGGGACGCTCGGCATCATCATCTTCTTTTTTATTTGCCGCAAGCTAAAATTGTCCCTGCTGGCGGCATTGATAGCCACTTTCCTCTTTGCTTTTGAAGATATGTCTTTTATCCATGCCGGCCTGGCGCTGCTGGATGTCTACATGGTCACCTTTATGCTGGCGGCGATTTTAATGTATCTCAACGAACAATATATCTCGGCGGGGATTTTGGTATCTCTTAGCGCGCAATGCAAGCTGGTCGGCGTCCTTATCATTTTCGCCATGGTTTTGCACTGGGCAATTTACCGCCGGGACAAATGGTCCCAGTTCGTCTCATTTCTGGTGGTGGCGGCCGTTTCTTACGTTCTTTTTATGATGCTTTTCGACTTTTTCATCGTCGGCGGTTTTGAAAACCCGATTCACCGGATAATTGCCATGCTGAACGGTACTTCGGCCAACGTTTTTACCAATCCGAAGCTATCGATATCGAGCTATCCCTGGACGTGGATATATCCGCAATGGGTCCAGCTTTATTATAACTCACCGAATGTACCCTTTATTGTATACGGTTACGATCCGCAATATATCTCTTTTATCAGCAGCACGGTCCAGATTGTCATCATCCCCGTATTCTGGTACATGGTCTATAAAATGGCGAAAGGCAACCGGTCGGCCGGGCTTATCGTACTTTGGTTCCTGGCAACGTATGTCCTCTGGCTGCCCCTGACCGCAGCCACGAACCGGGTGACTTTCGTGTTCTATTTCCTTTCAGCTACCCCGGCCATATGCATCGGCATTGCGATGGCTATTTCGGATATGCTGGGTTGGGTAAAACGCCGGCGCGAACAGAAAGGAAAGCTAACAGCAGGTGGTTGGGTACTCTCCGGCTTTATCGGGCTTTATCTTTTAATTCACCTAGCTATTTTCGTTGTCTTTAACCCGGCCATCCCGGTCATTATCAAAACGTGGCTGCCGCCGTTTGCCATCGGTATTGACCCCACGCCCGCCAGCCGGTTACTTGCAACGATGTTTAAAGCTCTTTGAAGCGGTTGAAAAAGCTTAACGCTTCAAAATCATCCTCTGTTCCCGTAAAGTATCCAGCCAGGCTGCCGATTTAACTTCTCTTTCCAGCAGGTGTTTCATGTAGCCGTTAATGCAGAACTCGATTTCCCGGGAAAGCTCGTCATCTATTTTCAGGCGGCTAACGGTATCGTAATCGTTGTTCTGGACAGCGCGCAGGACCTTCTGGGCGTTAACGGACAGAGAATAAGCCTGTGGACGTGCGGCGGCGCATTCCGGGCAGAGCATACCGCCGCCCAGGGGATTGAAATAGTTGGTCGTTGGTTCCAATTGTTTGTGGCAGGCGACACATTCCCGTAATTGCGGGCGGTAGCCGGCATTTTGCAGCAGGTGGAGCTCGAAGTAGCGCATCAGCAGCTCTTTATTTTCCGCTTTCGGCAGTTTTTCCAACGTTTCCAGCATCAGTTGAAAGATATCATTATGCTCCTGGTGTTCCGCGGTGAACTGGTTGACCAGCTCGGCGATATACAGGCCGCAGGACATGAGCCAGAGGTCGTCTTTAATGGGGAGGAAGGAATTGATAGTCTGCGCGCCGGTGATGGTATCCACGTTATGCCCGCGCACAAAAGAAACGTTGCTGTAGGTAAGGAGTTCCAGGTGCCCGGCGAGGCGGCTCTTGGGCTTGCGCACGCTGCGGGCAAAACCCTGTATCTTCCCGAGGCGGGGGGTAAATAAGGTCAGGATGCTGTCCGCCTCCCCCAGTTTCGTCTTCCTGATTATGATGGCTTCCGTTGAATATTCATGCGGTTCCGGCATGATGACATTGTTCTTTCCTTATTATTTTAAAACCGCCGTAATAAGGTAATGATAAAGGCCGCTATCGGCAACGGATAAAACGTTAAAGCCTGCTGCCTCAATCAGGCGGGAGGCTTTTTCTTCATCGAACCTGATGTGTGCCGGCGGGCCGAAACTACCTTCTTTTTTCCAGTCAAGGTCTATGAGCCTGCCTTCCGGTTTAATAACACGCCCGGCATTTTTAAGGACTTTTGCCGGGTTATCGAAATCGTGGAGGGCAATGCCGAAAAACACGAAGTCCGCACATTTCCTGCAGAGAATCGCCTCTTCGGCTTTTCCGGTTGTCAGAAAAAGGTTTTTTAACCCCTCTTTTCCCGCCTGTTCCGTCAGCATGGTTATCGATGCCGGGTTGGCGTCCACGCCATAGACTTTTCCCTTTTCTCCAACTATCCTCGCTGCCGGCAGGGCAAAAAAACCGCCGCCGCAGCCGATATCGGCAAAGCACATACCTTTATCCAGTCCGATACCGGTCAGAATGGCTTCCGGGTCCTGCCATTGCCGTCTCTGGGGATCGTTAAACGGGCGAAAACCGCCTCTGTGATGAACCATAACCACCGCCTGAAAAAATTAGTTCTTGATTTGATATTAACATAATTAACGGCAGGTCAAAAGAGGAAAAGATAATTTCCCTCTTCGTTAAAAAACTATATTTTACAAGAATGCAGTCGCTAACGTAACACACACGGAGGGAGAAGTCTGTGAAATGAGCTGCTGAACTGTAAAAGTTACAAAAAAAGTTAACTAAAACGATTATTTGGATTTCTTAAAATTCGGGTTTTCTTCTATTTCACTAAATTTAATAGGTAACCAAAGGTTTTGAATATCATAGATTATATCATTTGTTTTCATAGCAGGTTCTTTTAATTCATCATATTCTATCTCCCCTTGTGCAAAACTGTGCGTAGCTTTTTTCCGATATTGATTGAAACTTCGTATTTTTTCCCACAAAGTATTATCTATAAATCCATTACTTTTAGACAAGTTTGCTAATTCCATTAGATAATTCTGTCTATCTATTTTATCGGGAGGAATCGGAATTCCAGTGCCTCCTGCCTTCGAGGATAATAATAAGCGTAATTCTATCTCAATCAATATGTAGGATAAATTTATGGATTCTAACCAAAAGCCGTTGGCTTGAGCAAGATTTTTCCGTTTTATTATTTCCCACATCTTATTTACTTGATATTGATAAGGATGTGTCATTTCTATTCCTCACTCTATGGAAAAACTACATTTTACAAGAATAGAAACGTTTAAGTAAGAGAAAGATGGGAACGGAAATTAGAATACATACGAAATCTGGGGCGTTATTTTATTATCCTTTTAAAAAACCTAATTCACGTAATGCTTTTTCTACACCGATAATGTCTGGCATAGTGTAATAAGCTCTTCTACCACCTCTCGTTGTATCTTCATGTTTTAATATTCCATAGCCGACAAGTAATCCCAAGCCTGGGAACCAAGGTACGATGTCATTCGCATATTTGAGTCCATGCCATCCTTTTCTTTGTAAATCTTGTAAAATCCATTTACCTGCGAATTGACTACCCTTCTGCGCATTTTCAAAACATGTAATTACTATTGGTATCCAATCAGGATGCTCAACACTTAACCTTTTTACACCTATATAACCAGCCTCAACCATATTATCCTCCTTGTTGTACACAACATCTAAAAACATCTTGAAACATCATAAAACATCGATAAGATATTGTCAAGTTAGTAAATTTTAAAAAAATGGGAGGAGTTTAAGAGAATTTTCTAAATAAAGAACAATGAAATATCTTTAAAAAGCCTGTCGGCCTTCTAAAGCGCGGGTCAGCGTAACATCGTCGGCATATTCTAACTCGGTCCCGAAGGGCAGTCCGCGGGCCAGGCGGGTGACTTTAATGCCGAGGGGGGTAATAAGGCGGGCGAGGTACATCGCCGTTTGCTCGCCTTCTATGTTCGTGTTGGTGGCAAGAATGACTTCCTTGACCATATTGTTCTTAAGGCGCGTCAGCAGTTCGTTAATCCTGATGTTGTCCGCCCCGATGCCTTCCGAAGGGGATATGGCGCCATGGAGGACATGGTAAAGCCCTTTATAGCAGCTCGTATGCTCGATGGCGAGGATGTCCTGCGGCTGTTCGACGATGGCGACCATCGTAACATCGCGCTGCGGGTTACGGCAGATGGGGCAGGGGTCGGTTTCCGTAACGTTAAAGCACATAGAGCAGAGGTTGACACGCTGTTTTAAAGACATTAAAGCCTCGGCGAGGGCACGGGATTTTTCTTCCGGCGCGCGGAGGAGGTTAAAAACGATGCGCTGGGCGCTCTTCGGCCCGATGCCGGGTAATTTGCTGAACTCCTGGACGAGCTTGCCGATAGCGTCATTGGCGGGGGCGATTGGTTCCTGTTTGGACACTAAATCTCTCCTGAAATCCTTCTGTAGGTCTATATATATAATATCATTTTATACGTACGGATTGAAGCTAAAGCAGACCATTTTAGATCGATATTTTGAAGCTAAAAACAAAATGTTATTGCCAGCCCAATAAGATATTACCTTTACTTCCTTCTTCCATTTTACCCTCTCCCCTTGCGGGAGAGGGAGACAGGGTGAGGGTAACGGAGGCGAACCGAAAAAGCGTAGCAACGTGTTCGTAGCTCACTTTTAAGCTTTGAGTTATGGTTTTGAGCTTTAAGTCCTAAGTTTTCAGTTAGCACTACATCAACCCCGGGATTTTCAGCCCCCCCGTCAGCCCACCCATTTTCTTAGCGGCGGCTTCCTGCGCTTTGGTAGAGGCTTCTTTGACAGCTGTAAGCACCATATCCTCAAGCATTTCCACGTCGTCCGGGTTGACCACTTCTTTGGCTATTTTTACCGATAATATTTGCTGCTGCCCGTTCATGGTTACCGTTACCGCGCCGCCGCCGGAGCTGGCTTCGACGGTCAAAGCAGCTAACTCCTCCTGGGCTTTAAGTAATTGCTGCTGGAGCTTCTGCGCCTGTTGCATCATAAATTTTTGATTCATGCTTCCTCCTGGTCTATCTGCTGGGCGCCCATGTTCAGGGCGGCTTTCACCAGATGATTATTTTCATGTTCATAAACGCAGTGGACTTTACAGGGACGTCCCATATATCCGCTGATGATTTTATCGGCTGTTTTCTGGTTTTCGATGGCATCCATTTTTTCTTTATGATAGACGAATTTAAAAGACACGGTTATGATATCGCCTTCGATGGAGATAGGTCGGGCGCTGCGCAGCAGGGCGGCGGCCGGGGTCTTGCTCATACCGTCCGGCGCGTCCTTCATCATCCGTGTCCAGTTCTGTTGTAACTGCTCGATGGCGGTAACCATGGGGCTGGCAGCGGGGTTTGAAGGCATTGCCGAGGTTTTTTCATTAGCGGCAGGTTTTTGCGCCATCGGGGGTTTGGAGACGGGTGGTGCATTTACCGGCGGTTTTTTCTCTGCTGGCGGCTCTGTTCTTTGTGCCGGCGCCGGAGCAACATATTTTGGTGCCTGCTGGGGAGGCGCCTGGCGGACCGGCTCCGGGTTAGCCGGGCGGATGGCATCCGGGGCGATACGCCAGGCAGGCTGCTGGTTACCCGCTTGCACGGGTTCGGGATTTACCTGCCGCGCCGGTTCGGCTTTTACTTCCGTATCCGGCAGTGTGGAATCGACCAGGGCCAATTCAAGCGGTAGTGTCGAATAATTATCCAGGCTTAATTCAAGCTGCCCGAAGCGTTTTATCGTCTTTAAAATCTGGTTGAGAGAAGCTTTATCCGCCAATTCTTTAAGCTCTTTAAGGTCCTCGGCGGTAAGCTCCAGCGTATCGGTGGAGCCGGTCTTGATAAGGAGGAGCATCCGCAGGTATTCCATGAGTTCGCGGTGGAACTGGCGCAGGTCGAGGCCGTCGTTATTGACATTATTTATCGTGCCGATACCGGCGGCGATGTTTTTATTTATAATTTCACCGATCAACTCACGGGACCGCCGGTCGCTGGAAATGCCCAGCAACGCTCGTGCCTGGGCCAGGTCGATTTTTTTGCCGTAATGCGTCATTGTCTGCTGTAGCAGGTTTTCCGCGTCACGCATGGAACCGGTGGCCGCGCGCGCGATGAGCTTTAAAGGTTCCGTCTCGATTTCGATGCCTTCGTTCTTGCAGATATGGGCGAGCTTGGTCACCACGTTGTCCAACGAAAGGCGGTGGAAATCGAAACGCTGGCAGCGCGATAGAATCGTCGGGAGGATTTTATTGGTTTCGGTCGTTGCCAGGATAAATACGACGTGCGGCGGCGGCTCTTCCAGAGTCTTGAGCAGGGCGTTGGACGCGTCTTTGGAGAGCATATGGACTTCATCGATGATGTAGACCTTTTTACGTGCCTGGTTGGGGGCATAATTGACCTTTTCCCGCAGGCTTCTGATTTCATCGATACCGCGGTTGCTGGCGGCGTCTACTTCGATTACATCCAGCGCGTGTCCTTCCGTGATGGCTTTGCACATTTCACATTTGTTGCAGGGCTCGCCCTTGCCGTTGGTGAGGCAGTTGATAGCTTTGGCCAGGATGCGGGCGGTGCTTGTTTTGCCGGTGCCGCGGGGGCCGCAAAAAAGATAAGCGTGAGTGATGAGGTCTTTAGCCAGGGCATTAAGCAATGTCTTAGTCACATGCTCCTGGCCGAACACCTCGGAAAGAAGCTGCGGGCGCCATTTACGGTAAAATACTTGAGATACCATTATGACCTTATTATACCCCAAAACGGGTTGTTTCCCAACAAAAACGGGATTAAAAATATTACAATTTCCTGCTATCGTAGCACAAACAAAAACATAGTGCCAGAAGACATAATACTTAAAAATTTTACCTAACGATTCCTTATTGTGAACTGATTTGACATTATCAGTGAATGCAGTATATAAATTGTTGACATTATTTAAATAAGGTGAGGTTTAAGGAGTATGAAAGTGGAGAAGAAAAAATACTGGCGAAACGTTATCCGTGGACCTTTTTATAAAGACACCGAACCGGGCATGACCGGCACTTCGATATTCGCCCATCATGACGAGTACGGCAATGGTACAACGTTAGGCTACCACTGTATCAATACCAATTATGAGGTGCCGTTTAGCCACTCTCATGATTTTCATGAACTGCTTTGCTTTATCGGCGGGAACCCGGAAGACATTAACGATCTTGGCGCGGAAATCAGTATCTGTCTTGGCGATGAGATGGAAGAGCATATTATCACCAGCGCTACCGTCGTCTCTATTCCGCCGGGCCTCAAGCACTGCCCGCTGAAGGTCAAGAAAATCACCAAACCATTTGTATTTTTAGAGGTCTCGACCACCAAAGGTTATGCCCAGACCGGCGCGCCGCAAGGATTGACGCCGGGTTAGTTCGGGGAGGGGAAATTCCCCCCAAATAAATTACCAATTATTGAAAAATCTCTGGTTTTGATAATATTTGGAGTTTAGAGTATTTTCTCTAAACAAAAAGGGCTCCGTGGTTGGCGGAGCCCTTCGTATTCGTTAAAGTCGTTGTTATTTAGAGCAGGGAAGGAATGTCTTTGGAGACATCGTCCAGCGCTTTGAGTTTGTCTTCGGTCTCTTCCTGGCGCTTCTTGAATTCCGGGATAAGGTCAGTGGAGCGGATGTAATAATCTCTTACTTTATCGACATCGGAAAGCTCGGAGAGCAGGACGGTCACATCGACGGAACCTTTTTCCCTCGGGTAGTCGCCGTTGCGGATGATGGCTTCCGGTGCGATGTCCCTCATGTAATCACCGATTTCCTTGACCATGTCCATGTTCATTTCTTTCGCCGGGCCGGAGACCAGGTAC
This sequence comes from uncultured Chloroflexia bacterium, assembly GCA_963796365.1. Classification (GTDB taxonomy): domain Bacteria; phylum Chloroflexota; class Dehalococcoidia; order Dehalococcoidales; family RBG-16-60-22; genus RBG-13-51-18. The sequence continues at coordinate 147,778 of CAWCLJ010000004.1, read as the reverse complement.
AGAGCGCGTCGGGAATCGGCCGGGTTGCACTTTAAAGAAAGTTCGCTGATGGCTTCATCCATTGCCTGGATGCCCTTTTGAATTTCGGTACCTTTCTTGCGGAAATCGTTGCTGATATTGGGCAGCTTGAACATCGGTGTACTCGTCCGGCCGTAGCCGATAACCGTCCAGCCGACAACGGTCTGGACGATATCACCGGCATCCAGCAATTTGGCGCCGATAAACCGTGATTTTTTCTCTTCACCGGCGCAGAGCATATCATAGAAAGGTTCGACGATCATGCTGTTGATTTTGCTGATGTTGTTTTGAATAGAAGAATCTTTGCGGACGTATCGTTGGTTGTCTACCAGGAACACCGCATCGGCGACCGAGTAGCAGGACTTGAGACAGGTAGCGACATTGAATACCGTCCGTTCCTCGGTGGTTTCTTCATGTTCGAAAGGTAAGACGAGCAGGTCCCATATCGGCTTATCGATATAGCGCTCCTTCAGGTGCTGCGTGATGATGGAAATGGCGCCGGAGCCAGTGCCGCCGGCCGTACCGGCGATGAGCAGGAAAGCATCGGTTTCAAAGAATTTCTTTGCCGTTCGGATAGCGTCGACGATTTTATCGGCGTCTTCTTTGGCGATTTCCGCGCCGAGTTCATTGATTTTCCCGACGCCGTGGCCGTTGGTTTTGCGGCCGCCGATAAGGATTCTATGACGATGGTCGTTGCTGATAGCGGACAGACCGCTCAAATCTGCCGCATCGGTATTCACGGCAAAACACCCCGTAATGATTTCCATACCGCGCCGACCTTTAGCCCTGCTATTCATACGGGCGAATTCATCAGCAATTCTGCCGCCGCATTGCCCGAGTCCAACTACGACTAATTTCATCTTTCACCTCAATAAAATACTTTTGGTATTGAGCTATTTTTAGCATAACAGCATAAGAATGTCAATTGTTTTCTCACGTAAACACTGATATTTTTGGTCTTGACTGCATGCTTGGTTCGAATGGCTGCCAGCGCTGCAAATACTGTAAATACCTGTTTTTTATAAAAGGGAAGAGAAGAATCGTTCCTGCCGCTTTTGAAAATACGTAATTACCTAACTTTGAATATTGTTTATTCCATAGTAAGATTACAAAGTAATTATCTGCACTTTATTGAAAAACTGGCGCTTGAAGCATATAATAGTCTATGCTGGGTGGCGGATAGGTAGTTTGGTAAAGGAAACATTCTCATGGCTCCAGAAGTAAAAGAAGACATTGAAGGTAATATCCTTGATTTTGAAAAAGTAGTCGCCAGGGCGGAGGCGGCCAGCCGTGCTGCCAGGGAAGCGGCCGGCCGGTCCACCAAGACAGCCATAGATGCTGCCCGCCGGGCGGAACAGATAGGCTTTGAGGCCAAAGAAGCCGCCGACCTGGCTGCGAAAGCAGCTGATGAAGCTGTCAAGCGGGCCGAGTTGGTCGTTAAAGAGACGCAGGAAAAAGCTGACGCTACGATAAGGACCGCCAAAGAGGCTATCGTAAAAGCGGAAGAAGTGGCTAGGCGTCCGCAGGAAACCGCCGAAGCGATGGCCAAGGCCTTCCAGGAAGCCGTGGCGAGGGCAGAAAAAATCAGCCAGGAAGCTATGCACGCCGCGGAATCCGCGTTGATGCTTTCACAGGAAGGCCTCGCGCGTATCGATGCGCTGGCGCGTGAAGCAAAAAAGACGGCCGACAACGCCAAAGACACCTCTCAATCTGCCCTGACCCAGGCGGAAACATCCGTCAAGACGGCTAAGGATGCCTCTGATGAGTCTGTTAGAATGGCCAGAGACGCGACAGCCCGCGCCGAAAAAATGGCCAGGGAAGCTAAGGAAGCCGCCGACACAACGAGCAAAATCGCCAGGGATACCGCTCTGCGTGCGGAAAAAGTCAGCAAATCTACCAGGGAAGTCGCTGATGTTGCCGCCAGGACCGCCGAAGAAGCTTCCGGCAGGGCGGAGGCGATAAGCAAAGTTGCCAGGGAAGTCGCCGAAGCGGCGCAGCGCTCTTCCGCAGAAGTGATTAACCGGGTAGAATCGCTCAGCCGGGAAGCGCAGGCAGCTACCGAAACCGTACAAAAAGAATCGCAGGAAACGATACGCCAGGCGCAAGCGCTGGCAGCCGATATAAACAAGGTCAACGAAGCCGCGATAAATGAAGTGCGTTCCGCTTCCCAGACTACGGTGGCGGCTTCTAAAGAAGCTATCATCAGGGCTGACACAATCAGTATCGAAGCAAAAAATACTGCCGCGGAATATGCCAATAAGTTCCAGGAGGCAATAAACCGGGCGGAAAAGATAAGCCGGGATGCGATAACCGCCGCGCAGGAAGCGGACAAGACAATTCAGGAAGCAGTAACTATGGCTACCGATTCCGCCGAAGCGGGCGCCAAAGCTGCCAGGGAAGCCTCAGAAAACGCCGTTAAACATTCGCTGGAATCTATTGCCCGGATTGAAGAACTGGGTAAAGAAGCCTCGGCAAAAGCGGATGCATCCGCGGCAGAATTCCAGACCAATATCGCCAGAATCAGCGATATGATCAACGCTTACCGGGCCTATACGGATGAATCGGCCAGAGTTGTTCAAGAGACGATTGCCGTTTCCAAGTCGGAATCGGAAAATGCCGTCGTTATTTTCGATAAATTAAGTAAGACCGCTAGGGAAACGGCGGAAGAAAATATCGCCGCGGTAAATGCCGCTGTAGAAAAGACGATACAGACCGTCCAGGAAATCGCCGACCAGACGGATAAGGAAATCCAGGCGGTCATCGCCCGGGCGGAAGCAATAAGCCAGGAAACGCAAAATGCGGCCGAACAGGCCGTCCAGCGCGCCCGGGATGCCACTGACGCGCTGGTAAAAGCCGCCAGGGAATCAGCAGAGAGAACCGTCAGGGCCGTCAAAGAAGCAACCGAAGCTTCCGCCAGGGTGGCCAGAGAAGCCGCCGGGCTCTCGATATCCGCTTTCCAGAACGCCATGAACCGTGTGGATGCCAGCGGGCAGCTCGCCCGGGAAAATGCCGATGCCTCTTTAAAGTCTTATCATGAAAATTTGAGCAGGTCATTTAACGGCAAGCCGGCGCCTAAAGCCGAACCGCCTAACGAGGAAACTTCCGGTGAGGAAGAACCTCAACCGAAACAGCCGCAGAAACCGGTCGCGGAACCGGTCAAGAAAATGGCTGACGCTATTAAAAAAGTAGAAAAAGCCGCGAAGGAAGAAAAAGCGGAAAAGAGCGCCGGCAAGGAGCCCAATAAGGCAGCTAAAGAAACACCGAAAGATGCGGAAAACGGAACCGAGGCGGAAACGCCAGCACCGCTATCCAAGGAGTCCCGGAGTAAAATGCAGGAGCGCCTCGAATCGCTTTCCAAGATGTATGAAGCGCGGAAGCTCCCTAAGGCTTCTGAAGAATCGGACGATGAAGAATCCGATGACGATTAGCTTAATATTGTTTTAACCGAACAACGGGAAGGAATAGAAATAAGTACCAAAGTATCTACCCGTTCGAGCGCGAATTGGCTTGACTTTTTATATGGTGGGCAATATACTCACACTAAGTAATTATTAAATCGGTATAAAATAGGCAAAACATTCAAAATAATACATAAAGTTATTAAGGAGGTGCCTGGTGCCTAGCCAGAAAGATCGTTCTAAAAAATCCGCACAGACCGCTGACGCAGAAGTTGCTGAAGTTGAAGAGACTCCCGCAGCCGATGTCTCCGGGAATCCTCTTGACGAAGTAATGTCGCAGGCCGAAAGGGCCTATGCTGCATACATGGATGCCGAGCGCCAGGTGGCCAAGGCTTACCATGAGAATGAAATGCAGGTAGCTAAAGCTTACAAGAGGGCTGAAGCTCAGGCCTACCGGTCTTATGAGTCCACAGTGACCAAGGCCAAGAAGGACCGTGACGAAGCTGTTGCCGCTGCCGCCAAAACTCGTGAGGGAGCCATGGCTGCCGCTGAGGAAACTTACAGCAGTGCCGAACAGTCCGCCAATGGCGCTTATGATGCCGCCATCACCGAGGCCGCCAGCGCCCGCGACGGCAACATCGAGAGAGCATGGCAGGTCCGCGATGAGACCATCGAGCAGGCCTGGCAGATTTACTCCAAAATCGCAAGATAAAGTTCAAGGAATAAATCAGAGGAGGCCGGGTAAAGCAGCGAGGGACAATTCCTTTCCCTTGCCTGTGCCTTTTATCGGAAAATAATAATGCCGCTCCTTTTGGAGCGGCATTATTATTTGTAAAGAACCGGATTTTTATAACAGCGACGGAATATCTTTGATGCTGATGTCAATTCCCCGTTGCGTGTCTATAATGCCTTCCTGGCGCTTCTTTAAGTCCGCGATAAGATTGATGGTCTTGGTAAAGTAGTTCCGGACTTTTTCTATGTCGCTCATCTCGGAAAGTATCACCGTAACATCGAGCGTGCCTTTTTCCATCGGGTAGTCACCGCTCCGGATAACCGCTTCCGGTGCCATGTTTTTAATGTACATGCCGAGCTCTTTAATGAGTTCCAGGTTGATTTCCCGGGAAGGGGCGGAAATAAGATAAAGTGCCCGTTTGGAATCCTGCGGATTGCACTTGATAGAAAGGCGGCTGATAGCTTCATCGAGGGCCTGGGTGCCTTTCTGTGTTTCCCGCGCTTTATGCCGGAAATCTTTATTGCCGTTGAGCATCGCTTTGAAAATCGACGTTTGGGAAGTCCCGTAGCCTAAGGTCGTCCAGCCGACCAGCGTCTGGATGATATCGCCGGCATCGAGTATTTTGGCGCCGATATGCTTTAGCTTTTTCTCTTCACCGGCGCAGAGCAGGTTGAAGAAGGGCTGTACGATGCTTTCATTGATATGGGCCAGGTTATGGGTAATTGGCTGGTTTTTCATGATGTACCGCTGGTTGTCCACGAGGAAGATGGCATCCGACACAAGGTAGCTGGATTTCAGGCAGGTAGCTACATTATAAACCGTGCGGTCCTCGGTCATAATTTCATGGTCAAACGGGAGGATGATCAGGTTATAAACGGGTTTGTCCACGTAATGCTCTTTTATCTGCTGGGTCATGACGGGAATTGCCCCGGAGCCGGTCCCGCCGCCCGCGCTGGCCACCAGCAGGAAAGCGTCCGTCTCACCGAAATGCTCCGTATTCATGATGGTGGGCATAATTTTGTCCGCATCTTCACGGGCGATTTCCGCGCCTAGCTCATTGATTTTCCCGACGCCGTGCCCCTGCGTCTTTTTATTGCCGATGAGGATGCGGTGCTCGAAGTCCGGCTTGATGGTAACAAGGCCGCTCATATCCGCGACATCGGTATTTACGGCAAAAGCGCCGGTGATGATATCCAGGTTGCGTAAACCGCGGGCTCTTTTATTTAAACGGGCAAATTCATCGGCGATTCTGCCGCCGCACTGCCCGAAACCGACTACGACTAATTTCATATTTCACCTTTTCTAACGGGATGCTGAATCATTTTAAGGAGTTTTGAGATAAGATGTCAATCTATTAGAGTGTAAGTAAATGCTAAATTCAGTATATCATATCTTTTATAATGGTCTTAAGTATACTGCCGCATTGTCCGGAAACGCAATACCCGGCGAGGTTGTTTGATATTCGGTGATTTCGTACTATGACTTGAAGCTGATTAAATAATTAGTCAGCTTTCGTGCCTTTGTTTTTCGATTAGCAAGGTTAGGTTACGCGCCATCACCGGATATATTTCTTCGGTAATCAGATTGTCTAATTTTTGTCTGACTTCACCGGGCAGTTTTTCAACGGGTGTTTTGCTCAATATCAACCGTGTTTCTTCTTCGGAAAATGCCGGCCCCTGAACAATATTTTTCAAGTAAGGTTTGTTTACCGGACACAAGGACTGGCAATACATGCAGCCTACGAGTGCATTATGCCGGTCAGGCTTTATCCCTTCCGGCAGGGGAGATTCTTCTTCATTAAACCGGGTAAGGCAATTTTCCGCATGGATAAGTAAGCGGTTGTCTGTGATGCTGCCGGTAGGGCAGTTGTCCCGGCAAAGGGTACATTTTTGACAGTTGTTCATAAATCCTGAAGCCTGCCAATGGTCTGCTTCAAGAGGGGCATCCGTGTAAAAGGCCGTCAGCCGGCAGAAGCTGCCCATGCCGGGGACATACGCAATATTGTTCTTCCCGTATTCCGCCAATCCGCTGCGTACGGCAAGGGTCTTAAGCGGCACGCGGGCTTTTGATGTTTTGTAGCCGGTATATTTGATTATTTCAGCGAGCGAAGCCTGGATATTTAACTCGTCCTGGCTTGCCAGGTAGGTTGGCGGAACATCGGCGGAATATATTTTTTGCCCATATTTAAAGGTAAAACGCGTTATCGGATGCGGCAATGCCGTGACGATAATAGATTTTACCCCCGGCATGTCGCTTTCATTTTCACGGTAGAACCGCCAGTTGCGGGATAGCCGTCCGTCTACAAGGCCTTCGCGGATAAGCCCGCCCACAGCCTCTCGTATTTCCGGAATGCGGGACGCGTTAACGATTCTATATTTATAGCCAAGGGATTTTGAAACATCACGGATTTTGTTTTTAATTAAATCCATTTTGCCACCGCATGGATAAAATCTCTTGTATTACAGCCCTTTGCCGGCGATATAAGCCGCCAGGTCGCCGAGGCGGCATGAATAGCCCCACTCATTATCGTACCAGGCCAGGATTTTCACCATGTTCCCGCCGATTACCATCGTATCCGGTGATTGGAAAATTGCGCTGTGCTCGTTGCCTTTGAAATCCATGCTGACGAGCTTTTCCTCGCAGTATTCGATGATGTCCTTCATCTTGCCGGCGGCTGCTTTAAATGCGGCGTTGATCTGCTCGGCAGTTACATCTTTGGCCGTGTTGCAGGTAAAATCGATGACTGAAACGGTAGGGGTGGGTACGCGCATGGAATACCCGTGGATTTTGCCTTCCAGGCCCGGTATAAGACGTCCCACCAGCTTAGCGGCCCCGGTTGTGGTGGGAATCATGTTGAGACCGGCGGCGCGTGCCCGGCGGATGTCTTTGTGTATGGTATCGAGTATCACCTGGTCGTTGGTATATGAGTGGATTGTTGTCATCAGCCCTTTGGTTATACCGAAGCTTTCATTTAAAACCTTCACCAGCGGGGCTACACAGTTGGTCGTGCAGGAAGCATTGGAAATAACATTGTGTTTTTTAGGGTCGTAGATGTTTTCATTGACGCCGAGGACAATCGTCGCGTCCTCATTTTCCGCCGGGGCCGAGATAATAACTTTCTTTGCCCCGCCGCCGGTGATGTGGCCTTTGGCCTTCGCGGCATCGGTAAATCTCCCGGTGGACTCGATGACGATATCGGTTTTATAGTCCATCCACTTAATAGCCGTCGGTTCCTTTTCGGAAAAAACATGTATTTCTTTGCCGTCTATAACGATGGTGGCATCTCTAGCGGAGACTTCACCGGCGTAATGGCCGTAAACGCTGTCCCATTTGAACAGGTGAGCGTTGGTCTTCGTATCGGCAAGGTCATTCACCGCTACCACTTCAATATCGTTCTTGTGGCGTTCTAAAAGTGTCCTTAACGTTAACCTCCCTATCCTCCCGAACCCGTTGATACCTACCTTTATTGCCATAGAAAGAAAGCCTCCTCCTCAATAGATTTAGTATATACCTATTTTAAGCCTTTTTAATGATTTCTTAAAAGTCCGGAAGTACTATTTATGTAGATTATTTATAACATTTTATTGAAGATAAAGATAGAGACTTGAATACCGTGGGACGGTATCAAATTGTGTTCCGGGAAAGCATAAAAGGGCAGAAAATAGAAACTATCCTTCCAGGGCTGATTAATTTTTGATGGAAAGCTGGAGAGCGGTACCTTTATTGGATTTAATGCCGCTCTCCGTCTTAAGCGCAAATAAACTGTTTCCCTATGGAAGAACAACGAGCGTATAGTCTCGGCTGCTGGTGTTACCATTGGCATCGGTGACGGTGACGGTGAAATTGAAACTGCCTTTAACGGAGGGTTTACCGGATAAAACACCGGTAGTGCTTAAGGAAAGGCCGGCCGGCAGCGTGCCGCTCTCGCTGAAAGTGTATGGCCCTTTACCGCCGGATACGCAAAAGGTTTGTTTATAAAACTCACCCACATCCGCTGAACGTAATTTGCTTGTCTCGATCTTAATGCAGGGGGTCTTTAAAGCTTTTACGGTTAGGGTGTATTTCTGGCTGCCGTTAAAACCGTTGGCATCGGTAGCCGTAATGGTGATGTTAAAGCTGCCTGTAAGGGATGGTTTGCCGGACAAAATACCGTTTTGGCTGAAGGTTAGGCCGGTTGGCAGGTCACCACTCTCATTGAAAGTATAAGGACCGGTTCCGCCATTAGCTTTGAACGTCCAGCTGTAAGATATGCCTGCGGTTGCTGGTTGCAGGCAATCCGGTTCAATTTTAATACAGGGAACGTTTACAGTCAGGGTATATTTCCGGCTGCCGGTAAAACCGTTGGCATCGGTTGCCGTAATGGTAAAGGTAAAGCTGCCTTTAACAGAGGGTTTACCGGATAAAACACCGGTATTGGTAAAGGTCATACCGCTAGGCAGAGCACCGCTTTCATTGTAGGTATAAGGACCTGACCCGCCATAGGCTTTGAAAATCTGTTTGTAAGGCTTACTTGCTATAGCTGAACACAATTTGCAGGGCGTCACCGTAATGTTAGGGGCATTTACGGTTAACGTATATTTCCGGGTGCCGGTCAAGCCATTGGCATCGGTGGCCGTAACGGTGACGGCGAAGCTGCCCGTAACGTAAGTCCTGCCGGACATGATACCGGTATTGCTGAAAGTCAATCCGGAAGGCAGATTTCCGCTTTCACTGAAAGTGTATGGGCCTTTCCCTCCGCTGGCTTTGAACGTCACGAGGTATGCCATGCCCGCTGTAGCCGGCCGGAGCGTTGCCGGCCTTATTGTAATTGTATTCGAAGGGGTTGTCCCCCTGGTAACGACAATGTTATAAGTTAAGGTGGTCCCGTCCTGGGCAGTGACTACGATGGTAATGGGGTTATCGCCGGTCGCCAGGTTAATCGTTTGAGGCGTACCGCTCGCAACTGTGTTATTATTGACGGTCACCGTAGCATTGCTATCGTTCACGGTCGGGGTCACATTAATCTTGTCGGTGTTCTTGTTAACGCTGGCGGTATAATCATTGCAGCTTGAACTGAACGATGGGCTGAGCGTACCGGAGCTTATAACAAGGCCGCTCAGTGTAGCATCGCTGGATAGTGTCGGCATGTAGAAGTCGATGATATATTCAAATGCAGAATCACTGCTGCCCGGGGGTATGACATCAATGCCGATGTAGTTATCGCCGGGGCTAAACCCGGACACGTCCAATTGATACAGCTGACCGCTGACAGCATTGGGATCACCGGCGATGAGTAATGAATTGGTGGGGTCGCTCAAGGTTGCGGTGATACCGATACTGGTCACGCCGCTGGGAACCGTTAAGGTGTAATTTTGGATGTTGGAATTAAATGTTTGATCGAGTGTGCCGGAGTCAAAAGTCAGGCTACTTAAAGTGAAATTGGGTGGCATGACGAAGTCGATGATATATTCAAAGGCAGAATCACTGGTGCCCGGGAGCATGACATCGATGCCGATGTAGTTATCGCCGGTGCTAAACCCGGAGACGTCCAATTGATACAGCTGGCCGCTGACAGCATTTGTATCTCCGTTGATGCATAAAGAATTGGTGGGGTCGCTCAAGGTTGCGGTGATGCCGATACTGGCCACGCCGATGGGAACGGTTAAGGTGTAATTTTGGATGTTGGAACTAAAATCCGGGGTGAGTGTGCCGGAGTCAAAAGTCAGGGTGCTTAAAGTGAAATTGGGTGGCATGACGAAGTCGATGATATATTCAAAGGCAGAATCACTGGTGCCCGGGGGTATGACATCAATGCCGATGTAGTTATCGCCGGGGCTAAACGAGGTCAAGTCCAATTGATACATCGTGCCGCTGACGGCGTTTTCACCATTGATGAGTAATGAATTGCTGGTGTCGCTCAAGGTTGCGGTGATGCCGATGCTGGTCACGCCGCTGGGAACCGTTAAGGTGTAATTTTGGATGTTGGAATTAAAATCCGGGGTGAGTGTGCCGGAATCGAATGTCAGGGTGCTTAAAGTGTAATCGGGGGTGTCATATTTTTGGTTTAAATTACCTGGCGCAACCGGGGTTTGGGTCTGTGCGTAAACCTGGCCCGGCACTAATAGGACGGCCATGGCTGCAATCATAATGACCGCTGCCGCTCTTATAAGGGTTATGGTTGAGGTTATTTTTATGCCGTGAAAAGCTTTCATCATCGTTTTTGGGTACTTCAAGGCACCCTCCTCATCTAATCCCTATGCAAATACCTATAATTTAAAGTTTATAAAAGAATTGCTTCTTATGTCAACGGAATATCATAAATATAACGGCGTTTTTCGTTAAATTTGCGTTAAGAATTCATAAAGCATATCCGGCGATTGGCCGGAGTACCGGAACATATAAACGACTATAATAAAAAATACTATAGTAAAATGGGTTAAAACCATACGTTTTTTGAGTATTAGGGTGTCCCGATGAGCCAGGACAGATGAGGAACAAATTTATCGGGCAAATTGCATAAGTTAAAGAAAAGAGTTTTAATTTTCGACTTGTGTCTTTGATGTTTGAGATTTGATTTTTGATTTTCTTTGTATCATGTCCAGGAACGCTTCGATACGCGTCTTCACGTGGCCGTTTAAAAAAAAGTCCGCATTGCCTTCCAGTGTCAGCACCGGCAGGTCGATAGCGTTTCTAAAAATTATATCCCCGATGCCGCGGTGGCAGAACGCCTGGACGTAATGAATTACACCGTCGATATGCCGTCTGTTAATCTCGGTTTTAATATCTTTAAGCCGTTGCTGTATGGAATACGGGTAGCTATAGTTGGAATATTGTTCCGCCAGGTTTTCACCCGGTTCCGGCATCGCAAACTGGCGCTGTACTTCATTGAAGACCACCCTGGCCCCGTGTTTTTCGGTATATTGGTAAAGCTCCCTGGCATACACGGAAGGCACCCCGATATAGGCCAGCCGGGTTTCGTTCAATGGGTATGGCACACGCCCGGAACATTCATCTATAAGTTTCTTCAGGTCTTTTTGGTATTGCCGGAAATCCCCGTTAAAATCGGAAGCGGAAACAAGCCATAGATGGTTTTCCCAGCCTTTGACTTTATTATCTTTCCAGCTCATTTCATCCAGCTTCAAAGCCAGGTTGCGGACGGGTTTTAGTTCTTTTCTTACTTTCTCGGCCGCCGTAAGGCTTGTCCTTAAAACTGCCGCCAGTTTTTCCAGGGCCGCTTTCATCTGTGCGGCATCCGGCCTTTCCGGGTAGGCAAAAGGCATGGCGTTAATCCCTTTGAGTTTCAACGTTTCCATGAGCATGATGGTGTTGGAGCAATCGCCGCTGGTCACGCAAAGTACATCTTGAATGCCTTTATCGATGCAGATGCCGTAAAGCCCTTTTATCCAGGCGCAGCAGTTGAGAGGGAACCCGGCTCTTTCCGCGATGGTGATATACCGGGTAGGGTCGGGGGCGCTTACGAGGATGTTGTTCAGGTCCATCGGCGTGTAACCGGCGGCCAGCAGGACCTCGACGGGAACGGTGGTGGTAATACCTATTTTCTTATTTCCTATTTTCATCTTGATCATTGATGAGAGAAATTACATCAAGTGCTAAAAAACATCTTAATGAATTCATCTTTGAAGCATAATTAATTTGAATACCATGTAAAATAGGATTCCTTTTTAAATCTGATTCTTGTTTTAAATTTTCTAATCCTTTTCTCTTACTGGATTTTGAAAAATAAAGAGTTTTTTCAAGGTAATATAATAAACTCTCTACAGCTACCCATTCTTCAAAAGTAAAAGCGTTTATTGCTACTTCAGCAAATATTCTACTTGGTTGTGTCACTGCTCCAGATTTATCATCATATATAAGTGGTTTTTTAAGTTCAGGGAGGTTATATTTTTTAACTATATCCAAAGCGATACCTTCAATGTGTGGAAGTAAAGTTGGTATTGAGAGTGTATATTTGCCATTTATGTGAGCTTCTAGCGCATCATACAATATAAACATTCTCGGCTGGAAAAATGAATTTTGTTCCCAATGACTTACAGTGTTTTTTAGTTTATTCCATTCATTTTCTTGATAATAGCTAAGTATTATATCTGGTATGATTTCTTTTTTACCATCATAATATAATTCGGTGATTTTATCACATAATTCAATCATTGAGGGAGCTAACCATAAATTACATTCTTGAAAGGCTTTAACAACCCTTTGCCGTTTTTGAAATGGGATAAAATAAAGACTAAACGTGCGACTTATTTGTTCTAGTGGCTCAGATAATTGTGATATAGCTTCTAATATTGGTTTGATATTTTTAGAAATTTCTGCAGATATCTCAAAAGCTGGCTTTAGTATTTCTGAAACTTTAGATAATTCTTCTTGTAGTTGTTTGTTGTTTTGAATCATTTTTTCTAGTGGGAAATTATCCAAAAACACCTCACAATTTGTCGGGAGCATCGTCAGGTAATTTTTGCTTGTACTGGATAACGCCTTTTCGCGGCAGCTTGTCCACGCGGCTTTCCGCCGCCATCATCTCCAGGTGGGCTATCGTCTCGAAGATTGCCATGCGCTTGTGGAACGGGGGCAGGTCTTCCCACCCGCCGCCGTTATTGCCCCAGGTAATCTCTTTGGCGATACTGTATGCCGAGCGCGGCGAAAGCATAATCGTTTCCAGAATCTCCAGGTTTCTAAGGTGGTGATGATGGGTTATCTCATTGATGCGCATGTTCAAGTTGTGGAACGGCTCGTCGTGGCCCGGGAACGCCATCTCGACGTCCAGTTTTTTAATTTCTTCTAGCGACTGCAGGTACCTGCCGAGGGGATTTTCAATGGACTGCGGGTTGACGCTGATGTTGGGGGTGATTTTCGGCAGGATGTGGTCCCCGGCAAAAAGGAGTTTCCGGTGCGGTTCGTAGAGGCAGATGTGCCCGGAGGAATGCCCCGGCGTCCAGATAACCTGGAATTTGAAGGCGCCGGCATTAATCATGTCACCATCATGGAGGATTTTATCCGGCTGGGTCGGGACGACATAATTCAGGACGTCCAGGCTGGCGTCTCTTAATTCCTCCATCTCGTTTTCCGGCACTCCGTTGTTAATCATCATGCGGTCGGTCTGGTGTAGCAGCGGTGCCGTGTTAACATACCGCGGCTCGATATACTCTTTTTCGATGTGGTGCATGGCGAGGGTGGCGCCGGATAGTTCTTTAATGCGCCCGGCCATGCCGTAATGGTCCGGGTGAACGTGAGTGATGACGATGTGCTTGATGCTCTGGAAATCGTGGCCGCTTTTTATCAGGGCGTTATGCAGGGCGGAGAAAGCCATATCGGTATTCCAGCCGGAATCGATTAACAGGAAGCCTTTCCTGTCCTCGATAAGGTAGGTGTTAATGTATTCCAGGTCTGATTGCTCCATCGCGATGGGCAATTTCAGCCAGTGGACTCCGGGGAAAATCTCGATCATCTTCTTCTCTGGACCTCTATCTATACTTTACTATAAAACGAAGCCGTATTGCGAGGATTCCAGAAGATTTTTTTAACTGATGGTTTAATAAAGCTGCGTGTAATTCCAGCGAAAGCGCATCTCATGAAAGAAGGTACGGAATACAATATCAGCCTGGTTAAGAATTACCTTAACGGAGGCCGTTGGCTCTCATTTTACCGGGGATTCCATACTGTATAACCGTTTCTTCCAGCGGACGCCTGCCCCCGCTACCTGGCATATGCCTCCGTAAATGCCTGCCAGGAACAGGAATAAAAACCCGAAAGGATGCAGTAATGTCGAAATAAGAGGTTCTTTAAAGTGGCTGTCTTTCAATCGGCGCATTAAATAAAGCGTGGCTACCTGGAAAACGACTATACTTAGCCATCCGGCTGGAAATGTTGCCGCCCACAACCCCCGTAAAAGCCAGTAAAACGGCGCCAGGAAGAAAACGTAAGCCGCCGCCAGGAGCCCGACCAGCGCCAGGCGGGACAGCGCGGCAACTGAATAAATCCACTTGACGAATCCCTCCCACATCGCCCCCAGGCTCCGGTACATCTGGCATGAGACTACGGGTGACAGGTCGATGGCTATCTGGCGTCCGCCTTGCTTATTTATTTCCATCCCCAGCCACACATCTTCCAGTATTCTCGATTTCACCGCTTTATGGCCGCCGATGCGCCAGTATTCTTCCCTGGGGAAAAGAAGAAACTGTCCGATAGCCAGTGACGGTTTTGCCACCCTGTCCCGTTGCAGCCACCATAGCGGCAGCCAGCTCATGATAACAAAATATAATACCGGTATGGCTACTTTCTGCGCCAGTGAATTAGCCAGCTGACGCGGGAACCCGGAAAGCAGGGAGGGTTTAAGCTGAACAGCGAGAGGTATCACGCTGCTTAACATGTCGGGAGAATGGGTCGTATCGGCATCAACGAATAACAGCCAGGAACCCCGGGCTTTCACCGCAAGCTGGTAGCAGGCAAAAGGTTTTCCCGCCCAGTCTTCAGGTAAAGGTTCTCCATTGATTAGCAGGATACGCTTATCTTTGGCCGCCAGCCGGGTGATAATCTCCGCGGTGTTATCCGTCGAATTATCATCCAGTACCAGAATCTCAAAGGCCGGGTAGTCCTGGGCTTGTAAAGACCGCAAGCAAGTCTCGATGTTTACCTCTTCATTCCTCGCCGGAATAAGGACAGAGACAAATGGGACCGGCCCGGATATTTTGGCGCCGGGAAGCGGCTTTTTGAGGCTCCGTAAATTCAGGATGAGATTAATTAAAAAAATTACCAGGCCGGCGGCGACGATTATTTGATATAACATCTTCTTATTCCTGCTGCCAGGTTAAACTTTCCGTCTCACTGATTGCAACCAATCGATGGGTTTTGCTTTGAATGCGGGAGCGGTCTTGAGTTCAATGAAAAATTTGTTGAGAAATAGCACAAATACTCCCAGCATGAACAACGGTTCCCATGAAATTCCCTGGGTTGCTAAAAGATAAATCAGTGAACCGGCCGTGCCGATTATCACTAACCACGCATCGTTGTCTATACAAAGAAAAGCTGCTAACAAAAATCCGGTAAAAATTAAAAGCATCTCATGGTCGGGCAGCGCCAGGATAACCCCGAAAGTGACGGCTATGGATTTCCCGCCCTTAAAACGGAGCAGCGGGGAAAAGGCATGCCCTGAAATCGCACACCACGCCACGAACATTACGGCGAAATCGGGCAGTTTGAAAAACGAATGTGCCGTAAATACAAAAGGGATTCCTTTTGCCACGTCCAGGAGTACCGCCAGGAAACCTGATTTGCGTCCTCCGGCCCGGAAAACATTCGTTGCGCCGGGATTACCGTCTCCGTAATTTCTTATATCCTTTCCCAGGAGCCGCCGTCCTATCCATACTGAAAATGGACACGCTCCCAGCGTAAAAGCGCAAATAGCTGACAAAGCGGTGTAAAAATATTCCATAATTAAAAAATTCCCGGCTGAATTATCGTACACCTAGACATTCTAGGTATAGAATAGATGATATTTTGGGTACTGTCAAGGATAGGCCAAAGGGGGATGATGACAGATGAAAACCGATAATTTATCTCTTCAAATTGGTAAACGCCTGCATCCCGGCGTAGACCGCCTTGTCTTTGAGTTCTTCCTCGATGCGCAGCAGCCGATTGTACTTGGCGGTGCGTTCGGATCGGCACGGCGCCCCGGTCTTTATCTGGCCGGTCTTCAACGCCACGCAAAGGTCGGCGATGGTGGTATCTTCCGTTTCGCCGGAGCGGTGGCTGACTACCGCCGTCCAGCCGGCGAGGTTGGCTTTTTTAATGGCCTCGATGGTCTCGGTCAGTGTGCCTATCTGGTTAAGCTTTATCAGGACGGAATTGGAGGCTTTCATTCTGATGCCCTGGTCGAGCCGTTTCACATTGGTCACGTAAAGGTCGTCCCCCACGAGCTGGATTTTGTTGCCTAATTTCTTCGTTAAAAGCTGCCAGCCTTCCCAATCGTCCTCGGCCATGCCGTCTTCGATACTGATAATAGGGTATTTGCTGACCCAGTTGACATAAAAATCAACCATCTCGGCGGAGGTCAGGGTCTTGCCTTCGCGCGCCAGGACATATTTGCCGTTGTCATAAAGCTCGCTGGAAGCCGGGTCCAGGGCGATATAGCAGTCCTGGCCGGGTTTGTATCCGGCCGCTTCGATGGCTGCGAGTATCGCTTCCACCGCGTCTTTGTTCGAGGGGAGGGAAGGGGCAAAACCGCCTTCGTCCCCGACATTGGTGTTGAGTTTTTTATCGTGGAGCACCTTTTTCAGGGCGTGATAGATTTCTACCCCCATTTGCAGTGCTTTGCTGTAAGTCTTTGCTCCGGCCGGCATCACCATGAATTCCTGCAGGTCGGTGGAGTTCTCGGCATGTTTGCCGCCGTTAAGGATGTTCATCATCGGGACGGGTAGAACGTTGGATGCCCCGCCGCCCAGGTAGCTGTAAAGCGGTAGTTTACGTGATTCCGCGGCCGCGTGGGCTACTGCCAGGGACGTCCCCAGGATGGAATTTGCTCCGAGCTTTGATTTATCCGGCGTGCCGTCCAGTTCAATCAACATATGGTCGAGCGAGGCCTGCCCGTCCGCCGGCAGGCCGGTGACGTTTTTAGCGATGATATCGTTCACATTGGCGACAGCTTTTAAAACGCCTTTGCCGCCGTAACGGGATTTATCGCCGTCGCGCAGCTCCAGCGCCTCGTATTTACCGGTACTGGCGCCGGATGGCACCGCCGCGATACCGGTGGTCCCGTCCGCTAGCTGCACCTGGACTTCAATCGTAGGATTCCCCCGCGAGTCCAAAATTTCCCGGGCTTTTACCTTCTCGATTTTAGCCATTTCTTCCCCCCTGAATTTAAACTAGCCCTTAACAAGTGACATCGCCAGTTCCACCGCCTCTTTAGGGCTTGCGGCGGGAATGATCTCGCAGTCCGGTTGCGTTTTGTTTGAGAATGTCCATGTATCCAGACCGATGACGGGGATGCCGCTTTGCAAAGCGTAACCGATTTCCGTTAACGTTCCGTAAGACCCATCGATGGCGATAATTGCCTGTGAAGACTTCACCACTGCCACATTTCTGGCGTAGCCGACGCCGGTGACGATGGGGATGCGCACGCATGAGTTGGCCTGTGAACGGCTGTCTCCCGGCAGTATCCCGACGGTCAGTCCCCCCTCGCTCACCGCCCCTTTGCAGGCGGCTTCCATCACCCCGCCCATTCCCCCGCACATCAGCACGGCTTTATGGCGGGCAATTTCACGCCCCACTTCTCTAGCGATGGCGGCCGTTTTTGCGGATACTTCGCTCCCGCCGATAACACCTATAAAAACAAAACTGTTTTTCATCCGGAAAATACCGTGGCAGGTACTTTTATTATAACATTGGAGTTTCATCGGGGCAAAGATTTGAAATTAAATGTATAAAGGGAATAGCCTGACGTAGCGGGGATGAACGCAATCCCAATGCCTTTTAACTTTTTTAACAAGTATTGTCAGATAGTTGATAATTAGCTTGGCCGGAACAGACGCGGAAACGTACCACCTATATATTTCAGTTATAATTAAACTGTTATGGTTAATGCAGAACAGCACCGGCGACAGTCTCATCCGCGTCTTACCGTCATCGCCATTGGGTTGATGATATTGGTTGGCGCCATTATTATTATTCTGGACCGGAACCAGGTAAGGCAACTGGCGGGTAAAGCCGATTGGAGTTATCTGGGCATTGCCATGGGCTTTATCGTGGTAACCTATCTTTTCGAAAGCATTAGCCTGGTGGTCATGCTGAGGGTTTTTGGCGTGGGCCTCGATAAGTTTTATTTATTGAAGGTAGGATTTGTTTCAGCCGTTTTGTCGAATTTGGTTGCCCTTCCGGCCTCACTGGCGTTGAGGATTCTGGTTCTGCAGCGCCGTGGCGTAACTCAAAGCCAGAACGTTGGTTCGTCGCTGCTGCTTTCTTATTTCAAAAACCTTGTCTTTTATGCGCTTATTCCTTTAGGTCTGGTATATATCATCTTCAGTTATCCGATGGTATTTGGCGGAGTAGCTGCGATGGTATTGATTATCGTAATTATGGTCATAGCAATTACCGTAGCTACGGTAATCATCTTTAGCCGACGGGTCCGCGCCTTTATCCTGAGGAACCTGGGCCGCATCTGGCATTTTGTGACACGCCGGAACATTGAAGCGTCTCTCAGCAGATTTCGGAAACGCTTTCACTCAAGGTATCACCGAGTTGAAACAAAAGCCCAAATTCGGATTTCTACTGGCAGTGCTGGTCCTGGGAGATGTGGCCGCCATGATAACCGGCCTGTTTTTTTGTTTCAAAGCTCTCGCTATTACGGTACACCTGGGCGTGCTGATTACCGGGTTCAACTTCGGCGTCACTTTGACAGTTATCTCATTCATCCCCGGTGACCTGGGTGTTCAGGAAGCTTCTATTGCCGGTATATTAGCTATCTTTGGCGTGCCATTCAGCCAGGGAGTACTGGGAGCTGTACTATTCCGGGTGCTTTACTATTTTGTCCCTTTCATTTTCAGTCTGGGTTTTTACTGGAGTCTGCTAAAGGAGACGCGTCAAAAAACGGATTAACCCTGATTGCTTTGGTCACCATTGCATGAACATAAAAATGTTTGCCATTCCACGCGTACGTTCCTATATAGAAAGGGCTAAACAGTCAAAGATAGGCAGCATTCTTGGAAAAACCTGGCAACCCACTGTTTACTTTAGTGGGTAAAAGGCAAAAAGGTATTTTGCCTACCCTGCTATTTTCCTTCTCCCTTTGAAGGGGGTGATATTGTTACGAAAAATCTAAAAATTAATAACAGATTTTATAACTCATCAAGTTTTTTGATTTTTGAGATTCGGGCTATCAATTATACTTATTCATCGTGGCGGTAATGCCCTCTGCAATTAGAAAAACTACCGCCTCGCAGGCCTGCGGTATCGTCTTTTCCATGATTATTCTTTCCTCGGCGTCAAAATCGGAAAGGACGTAGGAAATAACCGCCTCTTCTTTAGCCGCCCCCTCATCGCTTTCCGGCCGCCCGATGCCCACTCTCACCCGGTAAAAGTCACGCGTGCCGATGCGGGAGATAATGGACTCTATTCCCTTGTGTCCGCCGGAGCTGCCGCCCATTCGCAGGCGGATTTTTCCCACCGGCAGGTCGAGGTCGTCATGAATGACAATTAAATCTTCAGTTTTGACATTCAGTTTTTTCAACAGGGAAGAAACAGACTCGCCGCTGGCGTTCATATACGTTTGCGGCCGCGCCAGGACGACGGTATTTCCGGCAATTGTCCCGATGCCGGTACGCGCCGCGCCCTGTTTTCTATCAAAGGAGATATGCTGCTGTTTGGCTAACTGGCTGACACACATAAAACCGACGTTGTGTCGGTGGCGGGCATAAAGAAATCCCGGGTTCCCCAGCCCTACGATAAGTTTCATGATTTAATAGTAAAGGCTATCTTACGGCTTTGCAAGTCTATTTGTAGTATTCCCCGATGCCGGAAAGGCCGTGGTCCCGGGTAACATTATCGCTTTCCGGGTCCCAGAAATATACATAGCCGCCAATGACTGCGGTGCAATAAATTTTGTATATATTGTAGGTCAGGCTGTAGTCATAATCTATGTTGACGACATATCCGTCCGCCAGCGCTTCTGCCTGTATCATGCGCGCCTTATCAAACCATTCCGTAATATTATCCACGGGCGGTAATTCCAGGACCGGACTGTGACTTAACCACTGTGCAAGCTCATCTTCCGAGGCAAAATCTTTTAAGGTATTATTTTCACCGGCGGCCGGTGCTGCACCGGCTTTTTGCACTAGTGATGCTCCTCCGATTTGTGCAATACCGGGGCTGCAGCTTGTTAAGACCAGCGTTAACAGCAATAATATTGAAAACCCGATGGAAAGCCATTTTACCTTTTTCATTCCTTCCCTCCCCAAACATGCTCCGGCTTAAGATTAGTCAGACGAAGCAGGAATAAACAATACGAGGGTATAAGCAAAGAATGTTAGGTAATTGGCGATTCTCCGGTAGGTATTTGGTCTGTATGGTAGCTTTTGCTGATGCGGGCTGGCGGTTAGCTTTACGGCTTATTTCTTGTTAAGCATTTCCAGGAATTGCTTCTCGTTTAGTATCTCTATCCCCATCGCCACGGCGCGGTCGCGTTTGGAGCCGGGGTCTTCACCGACGACGACATAGCTGGTCTTGCGGGTAACGTTATCCTTGGTGTCCCCGCCCAGTTCTTTGATTTTTGCTTCCGCCTGCGGCCGGGTGAAGGATTCCAGCCTGCCGGTAATAACGAATTCTTTGCCGGATAGCGGCAGGTTTTGTGAGATATTGGCGGTTTCCGTCATATTTACCCCGGCTGCTTTGAGGCGGTCGATGATTTCCCGGTTGCGCTTTTCGTGGAAGAAAGCCCGCGCGCTATCGGCGATGATGTTTCCCACAGCGCTGGCGGAAAGCAGGTCTTCAAGAGTTGCCTCGGACAACTTGTCCATAGTACGGAATTTCCGGGCGAGTGTTTCCGCCATCTCCTCCCCGACATGCCTAATGCCGAGTCCGAAAATCAGCCGGGAAAGGGTCCTGGTTTTACTTTCATCGATAGCGTTAAGTAGTTTATCGACGCTCTTTTCCCCCATTTTTTCCAGCTGGAGCAGTTCCTCTCGTTTTTCTTTAAGCACGTAAATATCCGCGATATTTTTTATCAGTCCGGCCTGGTAGAAAGCCGCCGCCCGTTTTTCTCCCAGCCCCTCGATGTCCATCGCCCCTTTGGAGGTAAAATGTTCGATGAGACGTTCCACCTGTGCCGGGCAGGTGGCATTGGAGCAGTAATACATCGCCTCGCCGGGCTCGCGGAAGATTTCCTCGCCGCAGCGCGGGCAGGCCGGTCGTCCTTTTTCTTTGTTATAAACCCTCTTAAGCAGGTCGAATTCTTCGCCCCGGCCTTTGCGTGTTTGGCTTTCCGGTGTTGGCCCCACCACTTCAGGAATGACCTCTCCGGCGCGCTGAATGATGACGGTGTCCCCGATACGGATATCCTTGCGGCGGATATCGTCTTCATTATGCAGGGAGGCGTTTTTAACGGTAACGCCGCCTACCGCCACCGGTTCCAGGACGGCGACGGGGTTGAGCGTGCCGGTGCGCCCGACGTTGATATCGATATCGAGCAATTTGGTAATCGCCTGCAGTGCCGGCGGTTTGTAAGCGAGAGCCCAGCGCGGTTCCCGGCCGACATCGCCCAGTTCAACCTGTAAATCTATCTGGTTGATTTTAATAACTACGCCGTCCGCTTCATAAGGCAGGTCAGCACGTTCTTTATTCCATGCCTGGAAATAGGCTTTCACTTCGTCAATGTTTTTGCACGGTTTGTTGCGCGGGTTGGTACGGAACCCCCACTTTTCAAGCTGTTTAATGGTGTCCCAGTGGGTGTCAGCAATACGCGGCCATCCCAGTTGATACACATAGATTTGTAACGGTCGTTTTGCCGTGATACAGGGGTCTAACTGCCTTACCGAACCGGCGGCGGCATTGCGGGGGTTGGCAAAAATAGGCAGGCCCTCTTCACAGCGCTCTTTGTTGAGCTGGAAAAACTTCTCTTTTGGCAGATATACTTCACCGCGTACTTCGAAGCGCTCCGGAGCATCTTCAGGAACGGTCAGCGGGATACTGCGGATAGTGCGGAGGTTTTGCGTAATATTTTCGCCCCGGACTCCATCGCCGCGGGTAGCGCCGGTAACGAACCGTCCGTTTTCATATTGTAATGCCACTGCCAGGCCGTCAATTTTGTTTTCGCAGACAAAATCGAACTTGCGGCTGCCGACCAGCTTTACGACGCGGGAATACCAGGCCGTTAATTCCTCATCGCTGAAGGTGTTGGCGAGCGAAAGCAGCGGCACGGGGTGTACGACGACGCCGAAAGCTTCCAGCGGCGTGGTGCCGACGCGCTGGGTGGGGGAGTCCGGCGTAAGAAATTGCGGGTATTCCTGTTCCAGCTTTTGCAATTCCCGCATCAGCCGGTCGTATTCGGTATCGCTGATTTCAGGGTTATCGAGGGCATAATAACGGTAATTGGCGCGGTTGATATCCGTCCGGAGTTTCTCTATTCTCTGTTTTACCGCTTCGAGATTATCCACGTCATTCACCGCCGGAGTGGTTTTCCTAAAGTATATCACAGGGTTTAAATAGAGGTAAGGGGCAAAATTAACTCAACTCTCAAAACCATGACTTAAAAGTTGAAACTAAAACCCGGTACAACCGGCGTCCCTGCCGGTGCTTTTTTGTTATCTTTGACTGATACGAAAAATCTCTAACTTTCCCCTTATTTTTCTGACCCTTTCCTTTTCTCATCATTCCCGATCCAGTCGGGAATCCATCAATGCATTCTTTAATCTAAGCCTTATCCGCCTTCTTTTGAATTGTTGCAGGGAATATCATGAAGTAGAAGGGTTTGACAGCCTTTACTTCTATCTACTAACAACAATCAAGGAATATTTAATAAAGAATCAACTGTTTCTTTCCCACTCTTATTAATTACTTATCACTTGGCAGTTCCTTGAAACTTGATACTTGTCACTTGATACTTTCCCTTACTCCCTAAACCCTAAACCCTATTATGACGTTTACTTTTTGTTCATCTTTTACATGCCTATATTTATTAATCGTTTTTTAATTGCGGGTTAAGCTGAATATGTCATGGCTGCCGTAATTCAAGAAACCACACCGCAAAAAGAAAAAATGATGACCTTCAACCAGCGCATCATTGCGCCGTTCGCATATATTGTTATCGCCTGTAAAAAGAAAGACAAAATCGATACGGCGCTTAAAGTCGCCTTCCTGACCCTGCAAATGGCCGACCTTACGGTAACTTTAATGGCGGCGCGCAACGGCTGGGTAGAATTAAATCCTGTGATGCGGGCTTCCCTGCAATCGTTATACAAAGTCGCTCTTTTTAAGTTCGCCGTCCCGATACTGGTAAGCTGGTTTGTACCCGGGAGACTGCTGGTTCCGGCTATCCTGCTTTTATGCGGGATTCTGGGATGGAATTTCCACCAGATAATTTGTCTGGCGACGATAGTTCACTAATCTTCCCAGCGCTATTTAGCCTTAAGCTCAAGGTTCTTTATTTCCAGGAAATGATGTTCGCCCCTGGTGTCTTTTTCGCTTTCGGTAATAACTACCCGCTTTTTGAAAATAGGTCCGTCAATAACCAGGGAATGGAATTCCCCCGCCTCCCCGCAGGGCGTGATGCCTTTATTTAACCCGGCAATATAAGCAAGGAATTTTTTATCGATGGTTTTTCCCAGGACTTCTTTCCCCAGCAAATCGGACTTGACCGCCACGATGATTGACTTAAATCCCGCACCGATGAACTCCTCCATAAGTTTTGACTGGTCCTCCAGCCAGAGCGGGAGGTGGGCAGTCATGCCGGCATTGGCGCAGACCCTCTCGATCCATTCACGATGGGCGTTAAAATCTATGTCCCCGAAAACCCCGCCCGTAATCCCATCCTTTTTAAAGCCCTTGAGCGTGCCGGTAAAAATTTCTTCGTAATTCGTGTCGGTGGTCGGCCGCTGCGCAATCGGAATCCCCAGCGCCTCCGCCTGCTTTTTGATAACGATAGCGTTCATCCCGTGGCTGCAGGAACGCTCGCCGTCTGCGGTGACCATATTGACTAGATAGCAGACTTTCATACCGCTTTTTGTTGCCCGGTAGAGTGACAGGCAGCAGTCTTTGCCGCCGCTCCATGATACGAACACTTTTTCCATAAAATAATCCCTTCCTCACTGGAATACCTCTTAACCTCTCCCTTGACGGGAGAGGAATGAAAAGCTGAGGGTGTCCATGGAAAAATTCTAATTTCTAAGCTCTGAACTCTAAACAAATTCAAAATATAAAATTCAAAACATTCCGGTAATTTGTATTTTGTAACTTTAGTATTGTTTAGGATTTAGGATTTAGAGTTTAGTATTTCCCCTCTCCCCTTACCTCTTAACCATCACCCCTTGAAAGGTGAGATGTATCGTTTAACGAGTTTAAAATGCTGATATGCGGGTACATGTTGACCACGCTTATAGACGCCTGGTCGATAAACATCCGGTACCAGTGCTTTTGGTCCAGCTCTAATAAATGGCAAATCAGCATCCGCAACGAACCGGCATGGGCGATAATCGCCACGATATCCTGTGTTTTATGTTTTTCCAGCCGTTTCAGGAAAGCCTGTACCCTAATATAGAATTTGTCCAGGCTTTCGCCGCCGGGGAAGCTTATCGCTTCCATTTTTGCCATTTCTTCCGCCAGTGACGGGTGCAACTTCTTGATTTCCTCGTATGTCAGGCCTTCCGCATACCCGAAGTTAAACTCGTTCAGTTCCTGGCAGGCTGTAACGTTGAGGTTATGGTCGGCGGCAATGATTTTTGCGGTGTCATGGGCGCGGCTCAATGTGCTCGAATAAACGTGGGTTATTTTTTCTTTGGCAAGGCTGTCGCGGATTTGCTCCGCCTGCTTTATCCCCGTATCGTTAAGCGGGATATCGGTGCTTCCCCAGTACCTGGCTTCTTTTTGCAGGTTGGTCCTGCCATGCCGGATGAGCAGCAGCTTTGCCACGACCCGCTCCTTATATCGTTTGAACGAACTTTACCATATCATAACATATAGCCGTGGAAAAGTATTATTCGTCTTCTTCCGCGGCGCTGTGCTTTATCCACAGTTGCGGATAAGAAGCGGTGATACTCTTCAGCGAGGAAATCTTTTTTCTGGTGTCTTCCGGTATCTCTCCGACCGCCAGGAGTTGTTTAAGAAGCCCCTGGTCGAATGAGAGCACCTTTTGCCACAGCCCCAGCGGTCCAGTACCTTTTTTATCTCTTCGTCATTGTAGCCGGTTTTTTCCACCAGCCGGTAGGTAACCTGGCAGTTCTCCCCGAAAACACGGTTCAGGTTTTGTTCCCGGCAATAATTGATGATGACCTGTTTAACCCCGTTGAGCTGCTCTTCCATTTCTTTTATCTGCGTTTGCAGTTCGGCGTACCGGTTGGCGGCGTCCGCCGCCGCGATGCCGGGCAGCATTGCCTGCGTTTCCACGCCGTTCCCCTCAGTCAAATACTTATGGCGGTAATTGGGGCAATACTGCGGGAAATCGCAGGGACAGAACTGGTTTTCCGTGGCCGGGAATTCTCCCCGCTGGATTTTCCCCGCCACCTCCAACACCAGATTCCGCACGGCATCGGTCCGGTCTTTACCCCGCGGCATGGTGATGCAGGGCGTATTCGTCCGCAGGTGGTAGAGAGTAAGCTTTTCCACCGGCAGCCGCCATGTCTGCTCGGCGGCCATCTGGTAAAGCGTTAGCTGGAGGTTGTTATCCACGTAATCGCTGGTAAAAAGCTCCTGGTTGGTCTTGTAATCGATTATCGAAAGACCGCCGCTCTCCAGTTTGTCCACTCTATCGATAAAGCCCATCAGCTTGATACCGTTGATGTCCAGGAAAAAACGGTGTTCCAGGGCGATGGGTATGCGGAAGTCTGGTGCGTGGATTTCCCAGAACTTTTTCAGGATATCTTTTCCGTATTCTTTGTATCGGGCTTCTTCCTCGGCTGACTGGTACCCGTCGGGTATCCAGTTTTGCTCGTAAATCCGGTAAAGCTCATCGAGAGACGGGCAGGGTGGGGTTTTCACTTTAAAAAATTGCTCGGCGCAGGCGTGCATCGTTGTCCCGAAGCTGAAATACCACTTTTCCGGCGCCTGTAGCTTATCTATGTATTGCAGCTTATACAGCAGCGGGCATTGCTGGTAGGAGTTAATCTGAGAATAACTAAGCGCTTTGATGGCAGCTCTCCCCCCAAGATATTACCTTTACTCCCTTCATCCTCTTGACCTCCCCCCCATAAAATCTCCCGGCTTTCCCTCCCGTGTTACGATACGGGGTGAGTGTGAAATAAAAAGGATTGTTAAATGAAGGGAAGATATTTGCATATCGCTTCTATTTACTCAAGGTCTTGATAAAATCATCCAGCGTTAATGCGGCGAGCGTGCTGGTCGTTAAAGTGCCACGGGAACCGACTTCGGTCATCAGCTTGGCGATCGCTTCATTGTTGGGCGCTTCCAGCACGTTGATAAAATCATACTGCCCCAGGACAACATACTGGGCAATGATTTTTACCCCGTAAGCTTCGACCTCTTTATTTACCTCTTTAATGCGGTGAGGATTGACTTTGACGGTTTTTCTTCCTTCATCGGTCAGATTGCTTAACATAATGTAAAGCGGCATGTTTTCCTCCTGCTTTGCATATTACTGGCCTGGAATTGTAAAACCCGGTCGAAAAGCTGGCGTGCCGGTTCATCTGGATTATAAAGTGTCGCTTTCGTTTTGTCTAGGGTCTATCTAAGCAAATACCTGTTTTCATACTAGCGCTTGCTTATAGGGAAATAAATGGGTAAAGATTGAAGTATCATCTTACCGGGAGTGCTATAATTAAAAAAGGTACAAGGGGGTTGTGATGGATGATATTATTAACGAAGCTTACCAGATAGTTCAATGCAAGGAATGTCCGTGGTATAAAGCATGTGTTATCCCGATGAAATTTTCCTCTGAAGATATACGGCGGCAAATAGAGCAGGGGATTCCCGGCACCAATACCGGCAGCCAGCAGATGAATCCCCAGATGCAGGACCTGCTTTCGAGTATGGCTACCGCTGCGCAGAACTCGCTTCTGGAAGGGTGCCCGGTCTTTATTCAACGCTTGCGTTCCAGCCCGGAGCTGGCGCAAAAGCTTAAAGAAATTATGCTGGCCTGGGGTAACGATAAAAAAACCGGTCAAAGCTAACTGTTTTTAATATTTAGAAAACGTATGGGGAAAAATCGGTGGGTCTATTAATCTATACCCTATACACTATTCGCTAAATTGTAGCTGATTGTACTAGGGCGGTAAGGTGTCTGTAGGCGGTCGGCGGGTCCGGCTGTAAAAAGATGCCGCTGCCCACGTAAATCACATCCACGCCGCTGCGGGCAATCTCGACGATATTGTTCTCTTTGACCCCGCCGTCGATGCCGGCTTCCTTTTTAAAGTAGGTCTTGCGGAATTCTTTTATTTTATCCAGTGTTTCCGGCAGGAATTTTGCCCCGTAGAACCCCGGGTGGACCGCCAGGAACAGTATGCTGTCAACTTCCGGCACCATCTCTTTAAAGGAAGCGATAGACGTTTCCGGGTTGATAGCCATGCCCACTTTCATCCCTATTTCTTTAATGAGGCCTATCATTTTCCAGGGCGATGCGACCGCTTCAAAATGAAAGACTATTTTTTTGGCGCCGGCCTTTTTGAAGTCCTCAAGGCAGTCTTCCGGCTGCAATATCATCAAATGCGCTTCCCAATTGAATTTGGGTTTTAAAGCTACGATATCATGGCAGGAAACACTGTGTGATGGCACAAATTTACCATCCATCAAATCGAATTGAGCGTAATCAGTAAATTTTTCGGTCTGGCGCACCAGTTTTTCAAGAGTGGCTGTGCTATCGGTGAGAATTGCCGGGACGGTGCGGATGGTTCTGGCCATAATACCTCCTGCGGTAGTGATATATTTTGTTATATCGTCAACATATTTATGCCATTCTAAATTTGCTGACTGTAGTGTGTCAAGCGTAATAAAAAGAACAAACGGAACACTTAGATTCAAAATTTGCTAAGTATAGATTATCTTTATGGAAAATTTAGCGGAATTTTATGATTTCTTTATGGTTTTTATAGTGGCTTTAACGCTTTTGTGCCAGAATAGGACTGTAGTCCGTTCTCGTCGGATTACCTGAAAGACTGGGGTATGATTTGATGAAGGTAGTCATAAGCTTTATCTGCGGGGCCGTTGTCTGCGCCATGATAATTATCGGCGTTAGAACGGTTTTGCCTGCTTCGGCGGATACCGGGGACGGCAGCGCTGCATCGGAAAATAATACTAATTTCTTGGCTAAACTGGTCCCCGATATTGGTAAAATTTACCGTGAATCTCTGACGTCGCCTTTTATCCGCGCCGGGGCGAACATAACTGACCCGGATATCGCCGGCTATTACCATGATTTAATGAACAAGACCGGCCTGACCGACCCCAATAGCAATTAAGACCTCTCTCCAGCTTTTAGTAAGAAGAGAAATCCTAAGAGCTAAATTCGAAACTCTAAATAATATCAAAACCCGAAGTATAAAAGGAGTCCAGAGGAAAATCCTCTGGCGGTTCGCCTGAGGCGGACGGGGGTGTCCCCCAATCATTCCAAGTCCCCCATGAATGGGGGATTTAGGGGGTTGATCGAACCAGTTTCAGAACTTTTTAAGTTAATGGAATTGGATTAGGGTTTAGATATTAGAATTTAGAGTTATTCCTCAATTATAACTTGCTACTTCCTTGATACTTGCTTGTCCTCCGAAGCTTTAGCGCAGGAGGATTATTTGGCAGTTGGTACTTTCCCTCATCCCTGATAAAAAAAGTGGAGGTCACTATTTCCGGTAACCTCCACCAACATGACTGACTGGACCCGTTCTCAACTCACCTCCGGTTATCACTACCGTACTGGGCGTCCTTCCCTTCAGGGGAAGGATCTGGCCGCCAGTTTATTTTACGAGCCGGGACCGGTTTCCGCTCGCCCCACCGTCAGGTAGGGCGTTAACTGTCAATCTGCCAGACTCCGAGTAGCTCATGGACTTTCATATGAGCACCTCCCGAAGTTCAAACTCGAGCCGAGTCAGGACTTCATTGCTTATTTTAACTTTTTATAGCTCATTTGTCAAGCTAAAACCGGCCTGAAGTCCCCATACTGAAGGATTGGGTTAAAGCTTGTTATCTCTCGTGATAACCCCTAAAATCTTGTTATTTCGCCTTTTCTCTGTATTTCCTTAGGTAAACACCATAAAAAGCGTTTATTCCATGACATTTCCGCCGGACACTTGGATGACCTGCCCGGTGATGTAGCTGGTGGCCTCCGAGGCCATCAATACCGAGATATTGGCGATGTCGGTCGGTGTGCCCATTCTTCCGAGCGGGAATTCAGCCATCATGCCTTCGCGCATCTTGGCCATTTGTTCCGGGGATGGAGGCGGGCCCTGCATTCCTTCCCGCAGCACCGCGCCGAAGTTGGTTGGGGCAGGCCCGGGGGCAACGCAGTTGCATCGGATGCCGTACTTGCCTTCTACAAAAGCAAGTTGCTTTGTAAACAGGTCGATAGCATACTTGGAGATGGCATAGACCTGCACGCCC
Organism: uncultured Chloroflexia bacterium; assembly: GCA_963796365.1. Taxonomy (GTDB): domain Bacteria; phylum Chloroflexota; class Dehalococcoidia; order Dehalococcoidales; family RBG-16-60-22; genus RBG-13-51-18. Next base: position 118,396 of record CAWCLJ010000004.1, on the reverse strand, counting down.
ATTTTGAACTGGTGTGTGCTGCCGGAGCCTATGTTCACAATCGCGCCGTGTTTCATCTCTCTCATCTGGGGTATGACCGCCCGGGAAACATACATCATCCCGAAAAGGTTGAGATCCATTTGCTTTTTCCAGATTTCGGTGTTCTGTGTATCGATGGGCATGTAGTCTTTTTGCAGAATTGCCCCGGCCACGTTGCAGAGGATATCTATTTTCTTGAACTGACCGAGCGCTTTCTTGACCATTGCTTCTACATCAGCCTGGTTGGTGATATCCGCCTTGACGGCGAGTGATTTGCTGCCGGCTTTCTTAACTTCGTCCGCCGTCTTTTGTACGTCATCGACCACGTCGGTGACGACCACGGCTTCACAGCCCTCCCGGGCTAAGGTTAATGCAATTTCTTTGCCAAAACCTTTCTGGCTGCCGGCGCCGGTTACCAGTGCAACTTTGCCTTTGAAACCAAGGTCCATATTTCCTCCTATTTTATTAAGAATTAACGGATGTAAATATCTTAGTCCAGTACCGAGCCGCCGGAAACATGCATCACGGCTCCGGTGACGTAGCTGGACATACTGGAAACAAAGAAGACGGTGGCGTTGGCGATATCGCTCTGGGTAGCGCCCCTGCCCATGGGTATTGTCTGGGCCATAAACGATACCATTTTTTCTTTGTCCGGGCCAGGTATAAAGTTGGTAGGGGCGGGGCCGGGGGCTACGCAGTTACAGCGGATGCCGTTCTTGGCCTCGTTAAAGGCCGTTTGTTTTGTCAGTGTGTCGACACCTGCCTTGGCCAGGGCATAGGTGTTGCCCACGCCGTGGGAATACATGCGCGTGCTGCCGGAGCCGATGTTTACGATGGAGCCGGACTTCTGTTTCCGCATTATGGGCAGTGCTGCCTGGGTTGTAAGCAAAATACTGGTGACGTTGAGGTTCCAATCTTTAGCCCAGTCTTCCGGCGCGGCCTCGTCGTATTTTACGCGGTTGGCAATGCCGCCGGTCACGTTGCAGAGAATATCTATCCTGCCGTATTCATCCATCACTTTCTTGAAAAGCGCCTCCACATCCGGTTTCTTTGTAATATCGCCCTTCACGGCGATGGACTTTTTGCCGAGCTTCTTGATGGCATCGGCGGTCTTGTTAACATCATCGATAATATCTGTAACGGCAACGGCATCACAGCCCTCTTTAGCCAGCAGCAGGGCAATCTCTTTCCCGAAGCCTATCTGGCTGCCGCAGCCCGTTACCAGTGCTACTTTCCCTTTTAATCCTAAGTCCATTTTGGCCTCCTCTATTTTCTGATAAATTTGCAGTCCATTATATAACATATCTGTTAACAAGGTGAAATATGTTCCCTTACCAGTTAATAAAGGACAGAATTGTAAAATACTTGGCCTTATATTTAGAGACGAGAAATTTGTTTTTAGGCGCGGCCTGGCTTCAAAATGTGACAAAATCCTCTTGACATCTCTTCCTTAGGCCATTGTATACTTTAATCCCTTCCTCCCGTCATCCTGGAGCGACCTGTCCCGTATGAGCGAAGCGAATCGGGAAGCGAAGGATATCAGGGTGGGGTGGTGTTTCCCTCCTTTTCTCCCCGTCATTCCCGATCCAGTCGGGAATCCAACACAGATTTAAAGATATTAGAGAACTAAATATCATTCGCTGTTTATGTTTTATCAATCGTCCCTCCTTACAAGCGGGAATAGTGAAAGAGAGATGGGGGTCGATACGCACACTAACAATTTAATAAACCCAGGTAGCACGGGTGTCTCGCCAGCCCCACTTGTTCTTCAAAAAACAAATTAATGCCTTATCAGCACTCTTTTGAAAAAAGAAAAGGGAATAGCTTGACGGAGAGGGACCAACAGTCCCTCTCTTAAAGACCCCTCTCCAAACCATTTGATATTGGGTCTCCGGAATCTACCGTTTGGAGAGGGTGACCGCAAAGCGGTCGGGTAAGGCAAATAAGAAATATACAAAACAATTCGTATCTATTCACCATAATACAAACTCTGATAAATAACAAACAATTCAGCTATCATTCGAAGCTAAAAATAGGGAAGAAAAAACTAAAAAAAATTTTACAAGACGAATCGAGGCAAAAAAGGGAAATAGGATCAGCGAGATATTTGCTAAAGACCCAGGTAAGCCTTACGCACATGGTCGCTCTTAAGAAGCTCGGCGCACGTACCTTCTACTGACATCCGTCCGTTCTCCAAAACGCAGGCCCGGTCGGCAATTTCCAGGGTCTGCCGCACGTTCTGCTCGATAATCAATATAGTCTTGCCCTGTTCGCGCAAAGACTTGATTATCTGGAATACCTCTGCCACCAGCTTCGGCGCCAGGCCGTTGGACGGCTCGTCGATGATGCACAGCTCGGGTAAAGACATTAGGCCCCGCCCCATTGCCAGCATTTGTTGCTCCCCGCCGCTCAATGTCTTGGCCAGTTGCTTGGAACGCTCTTTTAATCTGGGGAAGAGTTTATAAACTTCTTGTAACGTCTCGTTCTTCTTTTTCCAGGCGCGCTTGGCGTAAGCCCCCATTTCCAGGTTTTCCTGGATGGACATTTCCGTAAATAGTTTGCGGCCTTCCGGGATGTGGCTGATGCCCATCTCCACGATGTCATGCGCCTCCCGGTTGTCTATCCGCTGCCCGCGGAACGTAACGGTGCCGGAAATAGGTTTGTGCACGCCGGAAATCGTGTGGAGCAGCGTTGTTTTTCCCGCGCCGTTGCCGCCCACCAGCGCCACGATTTCCGCCTCGTTGATACTGAAGCATATGTCCCATAAGACCTGGATGCTGCCGTAACCTGCACTAATATTATTAACTTGCAGTAGCTGTTTCTTCTCCAAGGTATACCTCTATCACTGTTTTACTATTTACGATTTCCTGGGGAGTTCCCTCGGCGATCTTTTTACCGAAGTTCAAGACGATAATGCGGTCGCAAACGTTCATGATAGCTTTCATCACATGTTCTATCATTATAATTGTAACACCTTTTTCCCTCACCTGCCGCACATCTTCCATCGCCTCGGCCACTTCCGTTTGGTTCAGGCCGGCCATCAGCTCATCGAGCAGCAGCAGTTCCGGTTTGGAAGCCAATGCTCTCGCCATTTCCAGGCGTTTCTGGTTGGCCAGTGTCAGGTCTTTGGCGGGCATCTTTGTATATTTTGATAACCCGACGAATTCAAGAAATTCCGCCGCCTGCTTGGTTGCCGCCGATTCCGAAGGTTTTCCCGGATCGCCGAATAATGCCGCCAGGCGGACGTTATTTATGACCGAAAGGCTCCCGAAGATTTTAACGGTCTGGAATGTCCGGGCAACGCCGAGCCGCGTCACTTGGTAAGGTTTTTTCCCGGTAATGTCCTGCCCTTTAAAGATTATTTTGCCGGATTTCAGCGGTAGCGATGCGGAAATCAGGTTAAACAGTGTCGTTTTTCCCGCGCCGTTCGGGCCGATGAGCCCCAGGATTTCTCCTTTGTCGACATGGAAATCGACTTCGGATACCGCCACCAGGCCGCCGAAACGGACTGTAACTTTTTCACCCTGTAGTAGGTGCACTTCTCACTCCCTTTACTCGTTTCCAAGCATTCTGGATTAGTCCCATTAGACCTGTCGGCAAATAAAGAATCGTCGCGATCAGTATTGCTCCGAAGATAAGCATGTAGTAGTTTTTAAGGCTGCCTGTCTGTAATATCTCCTGGATATAGGTGAAGATGACCGCGCCGATGGCCGGTCCCCACAAATTCCCCATCCCTCCAAAGATCGCCATCAATGCCGGGCTGAATGAAATCATCGGGTTAAAGGCGGTGCCCGGGTCCACATAAGTAACTTTCGTCGCCATGATTACGCCCACCGCCCCCATGAACACCGCGCTGACCGCGAAGGTGAGTATTTTGGTCATTGTGACGTTGACCCCGATGTGGGCGGCCGCTTCTTCATTCTCACCGATGCTTTGCAGCGCCAGGCCGAATTTTGATCTTCTGATAAAGTAGGACGCCAGCATGGCGATGGCGCATATCGCCAGAAGAGAATAATACACGGTGTTGTTGCTTTCCAGCGATACCATCCTGCCGCGCGTGCCCTGAATCACGATTTCCCAGTAATAGATGACTTCCTTCATCAGCAGCACCAGGCCGAAGGTAAACATGGCAAAGTAGATGCCTTTCAATCTTAATGTTATTGCCCCTACGATAAAGGCAACGACAAAGCAGACTGCTCCGGCTATCAACACGATAAGGATCAAAGGTAAAGTGTGCCCGTTCAGCGGATAAAGTATCGCCGCGGCGTAGATGCCCAGACCGAAAAAGGCCGAGGTTGCCAGCGAGATATAGCCGGTCGCGCCGGAGAACATTACCCAGCTTATCGTAAGAATGGTGTACATCAAGAAGCTGGAGAACAAAGTCACGCCGTAACTCCAACCGTAGTATGGGAAAAAGACCAGCACTAACAGGATTACCAGAGGTGGTCCGAAATTAATGGAAAGCGTTTTCCAGTTTAATCTCCTGGTTTCTATGTTATTTGCCGAATCTACTTTTTTTATTTCACTAGAATCCATCTTAAGTCCCCATCAAGCCTTTTGGTCTTAATAGCAATAAAATGATAAAAATTACATAGTAAGCCGCCGTGGCTAATCCCGGCTGCCAGTAAGAAACACCCGTACCGATGATACCCAGGATAAATCCGCCGATAAAGCTGCCTGGGATACTGCCCAGGCCCCCAAGTGTGATCACCACGGTCGCGATGACGGTATACCCCAGTCCCATCGTGGTATAAATGGGATAGCAGATACTGATGAGTGTGCCGGCCAGGCCGGCCATGGCGGCGCCGAAGCCGAAACAAATCGCCAGCACGAAATTGATATTTACCCCCATCAGGCCGGCGGTGGATGGGTCCTGTGCTGCCGCGCGGATGGCTTTACCGGTGCGGGTGTTGGTCAGGAATAAATAAAACACGATGCCGATGACGACGGCGAAATACCGCCGCCACGATGCGGTTCTCAAGAAATTCTGCCCCGCCGATACTGACGGCGCCTCCCAGAAAGGTGTAACTCCGCGGCGTCGAACCCCAGATAAGCACCGCGATATTTTGCACGATGAAATAAAGCCCGAAGGCGGCCAGCATGCCGTTGCTTTCAAAAACCCCCGGGTTGGGTGATTTTACTCTTAATGCTTGTAAAAACAGTGCGGTAAAGGATAAAGCCGACGATAAACATTAACGGAGCGTTGACGAACGACGGAAATCAGTGGATTAACGCCGAGTCTCTGCAGTCATGAAAGTCATGAAAGCCCCGAACATCATGAACTCGCCGTGAGCGATGTTAAATACTTTGGCCACGCCGTATTGGAGACTGAGACCCATGGAAACCAGTGAATAAATACCTCCGATTAGTAACCCGCCGATTAAAATATTTAAAAATAGTTCCATTATCCTATCTCAATAACTTTGCTGTTATTCTTCAACACACTTCCCTTATACTAACAGGCTGCCTGAAGGTCGCACTCCGCGATATCTTTGGAGGATACCGCGGATTAACCGCTGTATGGCCTCCAGACAGTCTGCATTATCTTGTATTTATTGTTTCATCTAGGTTATTATTGCGTGGGCCACGGTGGCTTGGGATAAACGAACGGTGCGGTGTTGTGCTTGTCGTTGTCAACAACTTCGAACGATACCGTTCTGCCACTGGCCGATCTGGCCTAGGTAGCATGCCTGCGGCAGTAAGCCGCCGCCTGCGCCGTTACCCTGGATGTCCCAGTAGAAGTCGCCAAGTGCTGTCTGGAAATGGGTATTCTTGTAAACAGCCATGATTTTGGCGGTATCGAGCGTCCCGGCTTTGGTGATTGCCTGGGCCAGGTACTGGAGGGTAGAATAGTACAGGATAGCGCCCCAGTAGTCCATATTGCCCTCGCCGCCGACCACCGGTCGGACTTTGTCCGCGAAAGCAGCCGCTGCGGGTGAGCTCTTCGCATTCCAGGCGCCTTCGCCGCAGACATCTTCCAGAGCTGTGCCGTAGGTCAGGTTGAAGAACCCGAAGTTGCATCCGGGGCCGATAAGGATGCACTTGGGATTGAAGTTAAGCGCCATGGCGGTTTTCATGAAAAGCATGTTCTGGTTCGGATAGGCGAACATGCAGAAAACATCCGGATTCATGCTCTGGGCTTCTTTGATGATCGGGTCCATATCCGCAATGTTGATCGGGATACTCTTGGCCTGCACGACCTGGATGCCTTTCAAACCGCATTCACTCTGCATGGTAAGGTTGTATTCCGCGCCATGCAGGTCGTTCATGAAGCAGATATAAACCGTCTTGGCGCCTTTTTCTTTGATAAGGTCGGTGAACATGGGTAACTGGTAATGGTTGGAGTAGTTCAGAACCGCAGAAGACATACGGCATTTTGGCCAGTTGCGGTTCTAGGGTGGTGGCGCCGCCTTCGCCGCAGATCATCATGGTCTGATATTTATTGGCGATAGGTGCCGCTGCGAAAAGCATGGCGGTGCCGGTAGGCCCAAACAGGAAATTAACATGGTCCTGAGTGCAAAGTTTTTCGATGTTATTAACACAGACGGACGTATCGCTGGCATCATCGTACTCAATCAATCTTACCTTGAGTTTTTTCCCACCGACATCGATACCGCCGGCGTTGTTCACGTCGTTAATCCACATCTTGTAAATCGCAGCAAAACCGAATTGCTGGAAACCGGCCTGCGGTCCGGTGATATCGCGTGAAGCGCCGATGACGATTTCAGTTGGCGCCGCTGCTCCGCCGCTGCTGCTGCAGCTGGTCACGACGGGGACCATTAAACCGACCATTACTAAACAAATTAAAAGCGGTAAAGCATATTTACCTACTTTTTTCCACATAAATAATAAAACCTCCTCTTTTTCCATAAAAAAATCCCGGATATTTTTGCTTTATCTTCCTTATAAATATCACCTCCTGAAAATATAAATAATTATTGTCTGCCGATTAAAATGTTAAAGATGTCGCGCATGTAATGTTTTCTATGATTTTATTGATAACCTTGTTGCTGCTATTAGTAACTTTTATCAATTAATGACACATTCTGTTAGCTTTTAACCACTTTTTGAATTTCTATGTTCACTTTTTGCGATATATATCCCAGGGCAGGAAAAAGTATTTCGCAAAACTCTACATTAATCATGCTGTTCTTGTCAAGTATTGAAAAATAATATTATTTATTGTTCAATTGCAATTAGTTTTGGCGAAAATAGTTTGCATTTGAGCAGACCTGTTATACAGGTTTTACGCAGATAAAAAAGTAAATGCAAGATAAGTCGTATCACGACCATAACGCGGGGAAAAAATAGGGCAGGCAAAATCTTACGAATTAAAAAATATCAGGAGTAAGATGTAATAGCTGTATTAAAGAAATATGGATGATTTAAATCGAGGGACAAAATAGGGTGGGACTATACTTCGGGACTTTATAATAAAAAAGAAAGAAGTTAAAAAGACATTGGGGTTATTACAATTATTTATTAGCGTGACGTTTCCACCCCAGTATTTCCAGAAGGTCGCCGATCGCTTTGTCCTGCTGGGTTTCGCTTCTAAGCGGCAAATCCGCATCAACGCGGTATTTTATACGGCGGCCCTCTTTCTTTTTTGAAACGTAGCCGTCAGCTTCAAGGTCGTTGATAATGTTGCGGGTGGCTTTTTCCGTGATGCCGATGGTGGAGGATATTTCTCTGGCGGTGATGCGGGGTTGTTGGGCAATCAGGCACAACACCAGGGCATGGTTTGTAAGGAATTTCCAACCCGGCATGCCGTACCTCCTTACCCCTTTTCCCGTCCCTAAAAATATTTTAAGCCTTGATGTTTTTACCGGGGAAAACTATTGACAATTTTGATGTAAATTGTATAATTAAAATAATTGAGTTATACAATTCAGGAATTAAATTTCCAGTATATTATAACAGGAATGTCAAGTTAATACAAGTAATTATCAAGTTTTACATATAAAACAAGAAAAATAAATAACACAAAAGGAGTGTTGCAACAGAAAAGTGAAAACATCATCAGTGGCCGCCAAAAGTCAGACCAGCCACAAACCTGAACAGTTAGCATTCAACTACATCATCAGTGAAGCCGAAGAACCTCCCAGTAAACCTTTATTTGTCAAAAGCAACGAAGAAGAACCCCCCGGTAGTAGCGCCCTCGGTAGGCACCAACTTTTTGGGAACGTCCCCGATAGTTCCTGGAATGATTGGAAATGGCAGTTCCGCAATAGGATTGTCACCGTCGACCAGCTCAAAAAGCTCGTCCCCCTGTCAATTGAGGAAGAAGCGCAGATTCGTTTAGTCACCAAACGCTACCCGCTTTCCATCACACCGTATTACCTTTCGCTCATTGATTTCAAAGACCCGGATGACCCGGTAAGAAAACAGGCCATTCCCTCAATTGAAGAAATCAGCATGAGCAAGATGGGGCTGGAAGACCCCCTCGCAGAAAAAGAAGACTCGGTCGTCCCGGGCCTGGTGCACCGGTATCCGGACCGGGTGCTCATGGTGTTGACGGATATTTGCCCGATGTTATGCCGCCACTGCACTCGTAAGCGCGAATGGAGACATGGCGGTTGGGTACGCCCGGAAACTGAAATCGAAGCCATGCTCGATTACCTGCGAAAAAACAAGCAGGTAAGGGATGTTATTCTTTCTGGCGGCGACCCACTGACGCTCTCGACCGGCCACCTGGAAACGATAATCTCCCGCATACGGCAGATAGACCATATCGAAATTATCCGTATCGGCAGCCGGTTCCCGGTTGTCTGTCCGCAGCGTATTGATGATGAATTGTGCAATATGTTGTCCAGGTACGGAGCGATATGGTTGAATACGCACTTTAACCATCCGAAAGAAATAACTCCGGAAGCGGCGGCCGCCTGTAACAAAATCTTGCGCGCCGGTGTCCCGGTCAATAACCAGACGGTCCTGATGCGGGGTATCAATGATAGCGTGGAAACCCAGATGAAATTGAGCCACGCTCTCTTGAAAGCTAAAGTCCGTCCTTATTACCTCTTCCAGTGCGATGAGGTACAGGGTACCGAACATCTTCGCACGCCGGTCGAGGTTGGTATCAAGATTATCGAAGGCATGCGTGGGCATACCTCCGGTTTGGCAGTGCCCAATTTTGTCGTGGACCTTGTTGACGGCGGAGGTAAAGTGCCTTTACAGCCTAACTATGTGCTCTCCATGACCGATAATGTACTGCTGCTGAAAAACTACGAAGGTAAAGTTTATCGATATCGCAATCCGAATTCGCAAAAGAGTGCCGATGGAATCGGTGCCGTGCAGCCGGTCAGCGGCGTTGTAGAAAGCCTCCTGGCCGATACCAGACTGCCGGTACAAAGAAAAGGAGAGGCTAATGCGGATCGGAATTACCTACGACCTTAAAACAGCGCTTCAGGCTGAGCATCAAACGGCCGCAACGGATGATGCTTTAGAAGAATATGATTCGCCGGTAACTTTAGAAATAATTACCCGCGCGATAGAGAAAAAAGGACACCGTATCGTCCATCTGGGCGGCGGTGTCCAGTTTTTAGAGAACATCCATAAAGAAAAAATAGATTTTGTTTTCAATATCTCTGAAGGCAGGGGTACGCACCGCAGCCGGGAAGCACAGGTCCCTTCCGTACTGGAAATGTTGGATATTTCATACGCCGGCTCGGACCCGCTTACTTTGGCGGTATGCCTGGATAAAATTCTCACGAAAAAGCTGGTTGCGTTGGAAGGTATTCCCACTCCCAAGTGGCTTGTAATTAATAATGAAAAAGAATTGGATGCTGTAAACTGGAAAAGTTTTCCTTTCCCCTCGATAGTTAAACCGGCCGCCGAGGGGTCCAGCAAGGGGATACGTCTGAGTTCGCTGGTAGAAGATATAACGCAGGCCAAAAAAGAAATGGGAAGGGTTATCCGTAGTTATAATCAGCCAGTCATGCTTGAAGAATTTATCGACGGTGTGGAAGTCACCGTCGGCGTAATTGGCAACTCACCCGCCAAACTTGTCGGCATGATGAGCATTATTCCCAAAAAGGAAGAGAAACATTTTGTATATTCCGTTGAAGTGAAACGTGATTACGTTAATCAGGTGGATTACGAAAGTCCGCCGAAATTATCAAAAAAAATACTTGAAAAACTAGAGGAATACAGCTTAAAATCTTTTAAGGTACTGGGGTGTCGGGATTTCTCGCGCGTGGATTTCCGGGTAGGGCAGAATGGTGTACCATATTTTATAGAAATAAATCCGCTGCCGGGACTCGGTACATATAGCGACCTGATTATTATGGGCATTAAGATGGGTTGGACGCATGAAGAACTCATCGGCGCCGTATTGGATGCCGCTATCGAGAGGTACCCCGAATGTACAAACGCGTAGCTATCATTTACAACGAACCGCAGCCGTCCGGATACGATACCACGCATGAGGAAAAAGCTGTCCTTGGCGTCCTCGACGCCGTAAATGCCGTTCTCCAGGCGATGCAGGAGTTGGGAAAAGATGTACAGGTCGTTTCCCTCGTTCCTCCCTTTGAAGTAGCCCGGAAAAAACTGGAAACCCTCAATGTCGATGTCGTTTTCAACCTGTTTGAGGGGTTTTGCGGCGAGCCTCAATCCGAAGCCCTTGTTCCGGAAGCGCTTAAAGAGCTTGGCATCACTTTTACCGGATGCAAAGCGGAAATATTACGGTTGGCGTTGGACAAAGCCAGCTTGAAGAAAGTTTTGAATGATGCCGGTATCACCACCCCGGCATATCAGGTGCTGGAACCTTCAACCCTCGATCAATTCCGCCTGGGTTTTCCCTGTTTCGTAAAACCGCGGAGTGAAGATGCTTCTCATGGCATCTCGGAAGACAGCCTGGTGAAAGACATACCGTCTTTGGAAAGACAGGTACGTAAAATTACCGAGATGTATCATTGCGGGGCGCTGGTAGAGCATTTTCTTAGCGGACGTGAATTTAACGCGACCGCGATGGGTAACTCCCGCGCTTTAGTTTTACCGATATCGGAAATTGTGTATGAACTTGAACCCGGTGTCCCGCGTATTCTTACCTTTGCTGCCAAATGGGAGCCGGACAGCCCGTATTTTAAAGGGACGAAAGTGGTATGCCCGGCGGAAGTCACGGAAGAAATTCGTGCTTATGTCGCCGGTACGGCTTTAAAGGCCTTTAAGGCGGTGATTGGGCGTGGCTACGCCCGCATGGACATGCGCATGGACGAAAACGGCGTTCTCAATGTCATGGAAATAAACCCCAATCCGGATATTTCTCCGGGTACTGGCGCCGCCCGGCAGTCCGCCGCTGCTGGTATGAGTTATGCCCAGTTCATTAATAAATTGATTATAATGGCAGTGGAGATAGATAAACGTGACCGAAAAAATTCGCCCGATGACCGCCAGCGACAGACCGGCGTTGATGCAAATACTCAAAAATACGCCCGAATTTAAACCATTTGAAGTGACGGTTGCGGAAGAGCTTATCGATTATTATCTTTCCGATGGAACAAAATCTGGTTACAGCATTCTTATTGCCGATGACGATGGAGAAGTGGCCGGATATGTCTGTTTCGGCGAGACTCCTGTAACCGTTGGGACCTGGGATATTTACTGGATAGCGGTTTCTCAGGAAAAACGCGGCAAGGGTATCGGAAAGATGCTGGATGACGTAGTAGAAAAGACCATCAAAAAAGCCCATGGCCGGCTGGTTTTTGTCGAGACTTCCTCCACGCCGCTTTATGAAAACACGCGGCACTTTTATGAAAGACGCGGTTATAAGCTGGTAGCGCAAATTCCTGATTTCTATATGCCCGGTGATGATAAAATTATCCTGCAAAAGAAGCTATCATAGATTAATAATCACCAAAGATTGGGAAGAAAGAGCAATGTTTCATGGCTAATTTCTGGCATAACTTTGTCTTGACCTTCATTCCGCTCTTTATCGTTGTTGATGCCTTCGGTAATATTCCGTTCGTTATTACGATGTGCCAGCCTGTGGACCGCAAGAGGAAGCGTAAGCTGGTCAACATCGCGATAATCACCGCTACGGTAGTCGGCCTGATTTTCCTGTTCTTTGGCCAGTTTATCCTGAAGGTAATGAATATTTCTGTCGGTTCCTTTGCCATTGCTGGCGGTATTATCCTGGTGGTTCTATCCTTGAAATATATTACTACCGGGCATATGGTGTCGGTTGTCCAGGAAGAACTTATGGCGGTCGTGCCCATCGGCACGCCTTTAACGGTAGGCCCCGCTACTATTACCACCCTCATTCTGCTCGCAACCCAGTATCCTCTTTATTCCGTGCTGATTTCCTTTGCGCTGAACATGCTGATTGCCTGGATCATCTTCGTGGTAAGCAACCAGTTATCCCGCTTTTTAGGGCAGGGCGGGATCAAAGCGGTCTCCCAGGTATTCAATCTATTACTGTCAGCTATCGGCGTAACCATGATACTGCGCGGGCTGGCCTTTATCGGCATTATAAAATTTTCAAGTTAGCTGTAGTCCGAATCAATGATTTCCATCATCACGCTCTTAATCGTCTTTTTACTTATTGCTGTCCGGCAGATTGGCAGATTCAAATTACGCATCTGGCAGATAATGCTTGGCGGCGCGGTTGTTGTTCTCGTCACACGGCAAATTTCTCCATTAAATGCGTTAAAAGCCATCAATACCGATGTTATGCTATTTCTTTTCGGCGTTTTTCTCATCGGACAGGCGATGGAAGAGAGCGGTTACCTTGGATATCTGGCCGGCAAGATTTTCCGTAAAGCGCGCTCCGCCAACGTTCTGGTCCTTTTAATCCTTTTCGGGATGGGTATTCTCGCTGCAATTTTGTTAAATGACACACTCGCGATTATCGGCACGCCGGTCGTTCTTTCCCTCGCCTTAAAGACAAAAACGCCCCCCAAAATATTACTGCTTTCCCTGGCTTTTGCCGTCACCATCGGCAGCGTCATGAGCCCTATCGGCAACCCGCAAAACCTTCTGGTAGCCTTGAACGGGAATGTGCCAAATCCATTCATTACTTTTTTAAAATACCTGGCGGCGCCTACGCTGGTTAATCTTTTAATCGCTTTCCTGATGTTGAAGCTTTATTACCGGAAAGATTTTCAAAACGGATTGTTTCAAGAGCATACCGAAGATGGTATTAAAGACCCCAGGCTGGCGAATGCCGCGCAACTTTCATTGATAATACTGGTCGTACTCATTCTCGCCCGGATTATAATCGTTTTGGCGGGAATTAACCTGGATTTCAAACTGACGTATATTGCGCTTGTGGCTGCATTGCCCGTGATTCTTTATCTTCCCTGGCGCCCCGGCCCGGTAAAACGTATGGATTGGTTTACTTTAATTTTCTTCGCTTCTATGTTCATCCTGATGCAGAGTGTTTGGAACTCCGGTTATTTCCAGAAGGCGATAGCCGCAACGAAAGTAGACCTTGCCTCGACCGGCATGATTATGGGCGTCAGCGTTCTATTAAGCCAGGTGCTTTCCAATGTGCCGCTGGTAGCGCTTTACCTGCCGGTGTTAACCCAGGCCGGCGCAACAACGGCCGGGATGATGGCGCTGGCGGCCGGCAGCACGATTGCTGGCAACCTCACGATTCTTGGTGCCGCCAGCAACGTTATTATCATTCAGAATGCGGAGAAAAAAGGCCGCCAGACACTGACGTTCTGGGAATTCGTAAGAATTGGACTACCTTTGACGATTATAAATGTAGCTGTCTACAGGGTGTTTTTCCTCCTGTTTAAGTGATGTGTTAAAATTATCTGATAGCTTTTGGTGTATCGGGGAGGGGACATGAATCCCATTTTAATAAGGGCGGTTATCGTTGTTACCTTCGCCCTGATTTCCTATACCGTCGGTGTTGTTACCGAGCAGAGAAAACGTTATATCTCCCGGGTGGTCCTGTCTTTCCTTACGGTCGGCATCACCCTGGATATAACTTCGACCACTTTAATGATTATCGGCTCCGGTAAAATACCAATTACCATCCATGGCTTCATTGGATATTCCGCCTTGGCGGCCATGCTTGTAGACACGATTTTAATCTGGCGTCACCGGCGGAAAAATGGCGATAATCATGTCTCCAAAGCTTTAAACCTTTATACTAGGTTCGCCTATAGCTGGTGGGTGGTCGCTTATATCGCTGGTGCTATCATCGCCATGACACTCAAAGCCGCCTGAAGGGTGGTGCCTGGCCCAGGAAGTCACCAGAACTTTTTACATAAGAACTTCATCGGAAATAAATCTTGAAAAAACCGCGATTAATATTTGAGAGGCGATTTTTCTGAATATACCGAAGTGCCTTCAGAAATTCTTGAACTGGTAGCCGCCAGTTAAGTGTATGTTTTACCTGTTAGCGGCTTTTTCCGGCTCCGTTCCCTGCCGAATATGGACTTGTAAAAGTTGAACGCCTCCTCCGCCTTGCCGGGAAAATTGAGATATAAGTTCAGTTTGACCATAGTTTTTCCCTCCTCCTCGCTGTTACGCCGGTTGCAACTGTCCTTTATATGCCTTTTCTAATTCAGCAATATTGAATTTCTTCATCTTCAGAAAAGCCGCCGTTACCCGCTCCACTTTTTCCCTGTCGCGGTCCTGTAGCATCTTTTGTAATATATTTGGGGTTACCTGCCACGATACCCCGAATTTGTCTTCTAGCCAGCCGCATACGCCTTCTTGTCCGCCCTCCGCCAGTTTCCCCCAGTAATAGTCGATTTCTTCCTGGTTCTCGCACCCTACCATGAGAGAGATGGCCTCGTTGAAGGAGAACTTATGTTGTTGCGCGCTGTCCATGGCCGCAAATTCCTTGCCTTCCAATGTGAAAGACGCGTGCTGGATGGTGCCTTCTTTATCCGGTTCCATGTCCTTCCCGTAACGCATAATGTTCCCGGTTTTCGAATTACGGAATATCGAGGTATAAAACTTGATGGCCTCTTCGGCTTTTCCCCACCGCCTCCCCACGAACATCAATGTCGGTGTGATTTTTTGTATTATTTTGCGGTCTCCCATGTACTGTACCTGCCAGGAAAGGTAATATTTATCCTGGGTCCGGCCGTATAGCTCGCTGAAAGGATATTTCCCGAGTTCCATGAGCGTCTGGCCGCTGTCCTCTAGCTTATGCCAGATTTCCCTAGCTTCTTCTTTTGTTTTGCAGGCTACGAGGAACGATATCGCCGGAGTGAAAACGTAATTCGGCCCGCCGTTAAGCGCGATAAATCTTTGTCCTTCCAGCTCGAAATCAACCGTCAATACTGTCCCCGCCGGTGTTCCGCTTACGGCTTCGCCAGCTTTAGTGGCCAGGGTTTTTCCTCTCACTTTTGATTTTTTCAACACCGAAGTATAAAACTTCACCGCTTCTTCAGCCTGCCGGTCGAACCATAGATTAGGTACGATTTTTTGTTCTTTTGCCATATCGCAATTTCCCCCTTAAACCTGTGGTATTATAGCCTCTTTTCCTTTGAATTGTAATCATTGGGTAAAAGGACACCTATACGTAGCGGTACATAAAAGTTTCTGGGAATTTAGCTAATCGGTACTGCGGGATTATCCGGACAGCTATATCGTGAATGTAAAAAGCCCGGGTAAAAAGGTTTGACGAAAGTACTTTAGCTGGGGCATAATATTAATGCCTGTTTTCATAATAATCATACAAAAGGAGAGTTATGAGTGTTAAACAAGGGACCAGGATTAAAATCAAGAGCGGACAGTGGGCCGGTAAAATCGGCGTTTGCGTTGCCAAAGCGCCGGGCTCCAATACCGCCTGGAATGTGGCGTTCCCGGGTGCGGGGCAGGTCCGCGTAGAAGAGAAAGACATGGAACTCGCTCCCGCCAAAGAATAAAACCGGAATTATCAATTTAAATAATTAAAAAACCCCCTGTTTGAGTGACCTATTTCAAAACAGGGGGTCATTTTTTTATGAATCTGAAAAATTCGCGCCGCTTAATATGCCGTCCAGCCTGCGTCGGCGGTGATAACGGTGCCATTTACAAAGCTGGAGTCGTCGCTGGCCAGGAATAAGGCAATCCTGGCGATTTCTTCCGGCTCGCCTACTCTCGGATTTAAATTCATGCCGGCCAATGCTCTTTCCATGCCGAATTTGCTCGGGTCGAATATGGTTTTCCCGATGTTCGTGTTCACGGCGCCGGGAGCGATAGCGTTACAGCGGATACCCAGTTTGGCATATTGAAATCCCACATTTTTCGTCAGTCCTACTATCGCGTGCTTCGAAGCCGTGTAGGAAACACCTGGCCTCGAACCCAACAGCCCGCCTGCTGAAGCTATATTAACAATCGTGCCCGCTCCCTTTTTTATAAAAATCGGCATCGCTTTTCTCGTGGCGCGCATCGGGCCGGTGACATTGACGGCAAATACTTTTTCCTAGAGCTCATCGGTCACCTCTGCCGCGGGAACAAAATTGTCCATTATCCCGGCGTTATTCACCAGGATATCCAGCGTGCCGTACGTTTTTACCGCCGCATCGATCATATTTTGCACGTCTGCCTCTTTCGCGACATTTGCGGTCACGGCGGTCGCGGTGCCGCCGTTAGCCGTTATTTCAGCTACGACTTTATTCACGGTTTCAAGATTGATGTCTGCGAGGATGACTTTGGCTCCTTCTTTTGCGAAAAGTAGCGAAATTGCTTTCCCCATGCCTGAACCGGCGCCTGTGACCACGGCAACTTTATTTTGCAGTTTCATCTATCCGTCCTCCCTGTGAATTTCTTCCAAAATCAAAACCGTCTTTAAGCTAAACATCAATTTTAATACTGTTGCCTTCGACGTTTACCTTATAAGCATTGGTATTTTTGCCCTTGGGTTTGAAAATCCCCAGTTTAGGTCCAGAAATGCACTCGCCGGAGGTAATATCGAACTGTGCGCCGTGCCTGGGACAGGTCACGGTTTTTCCCTCTAACTTCCCCTCGGAAAGATTGCCTCCCATGTGGGTGCAGGTATTATCGATGGCATACAATTTTCCCTCGATATTACAGACGAGTATTTGCTTGCCGCCGATGGTATATGCCTTCATCGAGCCGGCGGGTAAATCATTGACCTTAGCGACCTCCATAGAACTCATACAGCTCTCTCCTTTTCTAAATGATTTTTTATTAATTTAATACTTATTTTCATTAGCTTATATGACTAACATCACAAAACTGTCCGTTTAGGTTTTTCCTGCGGGATAAAAAGAAAAAATGAAAAAATATTGCGGAATTTATCTAAATCAGGGGATACACCCGAACGGGGGTTATTTTTTACTCGGTAGTGCATATTGGATCTGATTATTATCAAAGGGAGGAACAGGCCTGAAGGGTTCGAGAAGTTCGGAGGTAGGTAAAGCTTTAACTCGTAACTTTTAAACTGGAGAGATGGCGTGGCCTAACTACTAAATACTAATTACTAACTACTGGTAGGGTGGCATGTAGCGGGGCATTGGTAGCGCATATGGGATTCGAACCCATGATCTCGTCCTTGAGAGGGACGCGTCCTAGGCCGCTAGACGAATGCGCCTTAAATAATTAGCGATGTCTTCGGATTTTTACCATAAGTTAGACACCGCTTATAATTATCACTTTTTTTGATAAACCCGTCAAGTTACAGTCTTGTCTAATGCAAGATGAGCCTGAAGGAGGCATGATTTCTAACACAAGATGAGCCTCTGCAGCTACAGCTCGTTTATGATTGGAATATGCGACTAAACATGAACGACGAGCAATTAGAGACACTAGAACAGATCCGGCAATTTGTTGAAGGCAGCCAGGTGATAGAGTTTGAGGGGATAAACGCTAAAGAAAAATACCGGTGGATAGAGGAGGTATTAAGGAAATTCAGATATTACCGGCTAAAAAAAGAAGGAAAGGGACTGATAAGAAGATACATTATGAAAGTCAGCGGATATTCCAGGGCCCAGGTAGCCAGGCTGATAGGGAAATATCAAGGGAGCGGTAAAATCTACGCGGCGGAATATCAGCGGCACCGTTTTCCGCAGAAGTACATGGCTGCTGACATGGCGCTCCTGGCAAAAACCGATGAACTACATGGTTGGCTGAGTGGTCCAGCCACCAGGAAGATACTGGAGCGGGAGTACGCTTTTTATGGAGATGGCCGTTTTAAAAAACTTTGTGGCATATCCGTGTCCCAGATATATAATCTGCGCCGGAGCAGACTATATAAGGGGAAGCGTTTTACCCACACCAGGCCGGCAGTTGCCAAGATCGGTGAACGAGTTAGACCACAGCCGCAGGGTCAGCCTGGATTCATACGGGTAGACACCGTACATCAGGGGGATCAGGAGGGGCACAAGGGCGTATACCATATCAATGCTGTAGATGAAGTTACGCAATGGGAAGTCATTGTGTCAATGGAAAGGATAACTGAAAATCATCTGGCAGGCGTCCTTGAGGATTTATTAAACCAGTTTCCCTTCTATGTCAGGGGATTTCATTCAGACAACGGAGGGGAGTTTGTGAACCAGTCTGTAGCCCAAATACTTAATAAGCTGCTGATACGGTTTACCAGGTCACGTCCCAGGCACTCCAATGATAATGGTTTGGTAGAGAGTAAAAATGGCTCGGTGATACGTAAAAACCTGGGCTATGTCCATATACCGCAGGATTGAGCGGACTTGCTCAACAGCTACCATCGGACTTATCTGAACCCTTATATCAATTTCCATCGTCCTTGCTTCTTTCCGGTGGAGGAAATCGACCGTAAGGGAAAGGTCAAGAGAAGGTATCCTTATGACAAAATCAATACACCTTATGAGAAGCTAAAATCCACCCCGTGTCTTGAGAACAACTTGCGCCCTGGAGTAAGCTTAACCGGGCTGGATATTTATGCCAAACAGATGAGTGATAATAAATTTGCAGAGAGGATGGTAAGAGCACGCTCCAATCTCTTTAAACAAGCACAAAACCGGCAACAGAAGCTTACTTTCTTTGATCCTTAACCAGCTTCATACAGGCTCATTATTCAATTAGAAAAGACTGTTACTGCGTGATGTCTTGTCACTTATTACTTATTACTTATTACTTGATAGTTCCTTGCTACTTGATACTTGGCAGTTGTTACTTTTTATCTTGCGGCGGCGCGCCCGGCCCTCTCATGGGACTTTTGACCCAGGTTAAATCTTTCCTGGCTGCCCCCCACCCGGCTTCCGCCGCGCCCGCATAAGGGTTCGGACCTTGCGGTGTGCGCTGGCGCATCTCTTCCATACGCTTCATCATCCCTTCCTGGTAGCGTTTCATACCTTCCGGGGAGGCGTAATCGGCAAAGCGCTCCATCGTGCTTCGCAGCATTTCCTCCGGGTGAGGCATTGGCACCAGGATGAATTGCTCGTCTTCGATCGCTTTTTTAAGCATTTTGGCCAGCTCAACAGGCTCGATGCCGACGGTCTGGTATATGTTGTGCTCGAAGGCCATCGTTTTTTCATCGGTATTATACCCGGTGTTGGCGAAGTGCTTCGGGCGGGTCAATGCCGATTGGTCGATATTGGATTTAATGCCGCCGGGACAAACGCACGTTACCCCGATGCCGTACGGCTTTAGCGCCTGCCAGTAGCATTCCATGAGCATGATGACCCCGGCTTTGGCTACCGAGTAGGGCGTGCAGCCCGATGAAGCCATAAAACCCCCCATAGATGCCACCGTGCAAATATGACCGCCTTTCCCGGCTTTTATCATGCGCGGTAAAAACGTAACGATGCCGTTTATCACCCCGAACAGGTCTACGCCGATGACCCAATCGAAATCCTCGAAGGTAGAGGCCTCGGCCGGCCCGAAAGCATTGACGCCGGCCGTATTAAACAATAGCTGCGGCGGCTCCCCGAAGACCTTTTCCACCTCGTCCGCCGCCTTCGCGTAGGCTTTGCGGTCTGTAATATCGAGTTTAATCGCCTGCACCCTGGCATTCGGCTGTTTCTTGAAATAAGCTAACGCTTCATCGATGTGGTCCTGCCGGATATCGGCAATAACTACTTTGCAGCCTGCCTCTGAAAACACTTTTGCTTGCCCGAACCCTGCCCCGCTCGCCCCGCCGGTAATAAATGCTACTTTATCTTTAAAATCCTTCATGTCACCTCCTCAATATTGCTAAATAGCGTAATATAAACTGACAAAAAATTCAAATTATGACTCTTTGGTGGAACATGCGATGAATGTTTGAAGACAATTGATTAATAATCGGTGGATAAAAAGATGGCTGGCCCGCCTGGATTCGAACCAGGGCAAAAGGATCCAAAGTCCTTCGTGCTACCACTACACAACGGGCCAGCGGCAATAGAAATTATATCATCTGGGCATTGGACTGGCAATGTCGTATGGCCATTCTGACCGCAGTAAAGAATCTATTTCTTTATGTCATTGCGAGCCATCAGACAAAATAACCAATCACCAAACACCAATCTCCAAAAGTTTGTAATTTGTATCTTGGGTATTGTTTATTCAATAGTGGCGTGGCAATCTCAATGGTTAATTTATACGTATGATGAATAAAATAATCAGATTTTTCACAAAGGCCGCAAAATTTTATCTTGATTTGTGTTTTTGATTTTTGAAATTTGATTTAAATTCTTTATTATCTGAACTCAAATCTGTAATTAATTCACCTGTTACTTCCTCTTATTTGTGGGTAATTCTTTACCGTACATCGCTTCTATTTGTACTTTCCATATACGGGCCCTGTCCGTGAGAAAACGGCGGGAGGGTGGTATTTCGGTGCTTACCAGCATCGCATTGATGTTGGTCCATGGTGCGAAAATACTTTCCGTGTAACCGCCGACCATGTCCAGCTTTTCGTCCCAGTGTACCAGGTTCACCAGGACCCCGAAATCATCTACCGCATTCACGATGCCAATGTAGCAGTCCTCCGGGGCGCTTTCTGGTAAAAGATGGACCGCTACGCAATAGCCGGGTTGTATTGCCTGTATTTTTGCCATTTCCAACCTCCTTAAAACGGAAGATTAGCTTTTATTTAATACTATTTAATTTTTCTTGTCAATATTTATTTCGCAGTTGGACTTTAATGATAACACTTTTTTGTGGAGCAAGTTATACTTTGTTATTTCAAGGTTGGCAAGACATTATTAAACCTTAATAAATATTCGGGTGGTTCTTTCTGGAACTTAAAAAAGGTGAATAGCTCGACGGATAGCGGCGAAGCCTTCATTACTGAAAGCTGACAGCTTACATGAGAGGGTGTCCGCATAGCGGACGGAAGAGGTAAAAATAATTTTTGGTATTTCATAAAAGCAATGATTTGAAGCTAATCGTTATGATACCGTAATTATTCTTTATGAATTGTTAAGGTTTCATAGATAGAAAGTTTACGTTATTTACGCGGTTATTTATGTTGCGCTGATAAAGTTAACAAGGTTGTCATAAAAGCTTGGTTGAAAATAAAAAACAGGACAGGGCGTCAAAGGATAAAGGAGAGAAATGGAAAACTTTGTAATAGCCGGAAAAGCCAAGAACGTGTTCCGCCTCATCGAGCTCAAAGCAAAACGTGAAGAAGCAGCCAAACGCGAAAAAAGAGATTCTAAAAATCGCAAATAGTAAATAGTTAGAGGTTAACGGCAATCTTGGTTCCTATATTCACTCGCCAAGTCGTTAACCTCTTACAATATCTTTAACCCTTCTTCTGCCATCTGTTCATATAAATCAAAGTGTCACCCGATATCTCCAGTCAAAAATTCAACAGCATTCCCCATAGCCGTATCACCCCTCTAAAAAATTCTCCGTGAAAGAATATTTCCTTTCCGCTCTGTATTCAAGGTATTTCATTATAAAAACAATTCGCATTCAAAAAAGTATTACGTGGTGGGAAAGGGGTGGGAAGCTAAAAGTTGACAGCAGAAAGGGCATAGCTCATTGGTGCCGAAGGCCGGACTCGAACCGGCACATGGGTTGCCCCACAACGGTTTTTGAGACCGTCGCGTCTGCCATTCCGCCACTTCGGCATGGATTTATTTTAGGGGAAAACCACGTAGAGCGCAAGAGAGAGCAGCTTAACATAAATGAATAATAAATAGATGGATAATTAAGTATACCCTTAATTCCAGCGCGTTCATGTATGAAATAAAATTAAAATATCGGAAGTTGGGAGGAGGATACTATGCTGGTCAGTGATTTGTTAAAAAAAGAAGTCCTGGATAATAAAGCCAATAAGGTCGGTTATGTTTCTGACGTTGATTTGAATGTCCCCCAGGGCACGGTTGCTCATTATGTCTTACGTACCGGAGTTTTTAAGAAAATTCCCCTGACCCCTGACCGTATCGATAAAGTAGGGGAAAAGGTGCTTTTAAAGATTACGCGGGACGAGCTTGAAGGGAAATCGATAAGCGCCGGGGTACCCTGATTCAGGATTTATTAGCTTTTGTTTCTTGCATGCAGGAACGTTTCAAATGCTTCCGGGCCGCTGTAACGTAATTTATAGCCGGTTTCTTCTTTGATTTTCTCATTACTGATATTAATGGGGTATTCCAGCAGGAAAAGCCCGCCCGCCTGCGATCTTGACTGCAAACGTAAGCCCCATGACAACTTGATTCCCCAATAAAGCAGCTGGGTCGGTAACGTAAGCGATGGCTTATCCATTTTCTTAATCATCTGGCTGTAAGTTAGTTCGCCGTCTCCGGTTAAATTAAAGGTTCCTCCTTTTCTTTCTTTAAGCAGCAGCACGACTAACTCTGCCAGGTCTTCTTCATGGATGAATTGCCAGAGCGGGTCTTTACCGGTGGCTTTGACCATTACCGGTAGGAAAAGCTCTGTAAGCCCGCAGGCATCGCCGCCGAGACCGGTCACCGCTACCGTATGCCCG
This sequence comes from uncultured Chloroflexia bacterium, assembly GCA_963796365.1. GTDB lineage: Bacteria > Chloroflexota > Dehalococcoidia > Dehalococcoidales > RBG-16-60-22 > RBG-13-51-18. The sequence continues at coordinate 95,577 of CAWCLJ010000004.1, read as the reverse complement.
ATGGTTACGCATATATCCTGGTTTTCCCGCGCAAATTCCTGGAATAATTTATCAACTTCGGCTTTATCGCAGGCGTAAGGATAATCGAGATTCGGGTTTAACGGCATATTTTCGGTAAAAAACGGGGGATTGTTCTTATTGGCGCCGTATTCTGTGTGGCTCCCCATGTAATAGACCTGTTTTACGCCTGCTTTTAAGCTGGCATCGAGGAAGTTCTTCGAGCCATTGATGTTTATGAGGTGGGATTCGTTTTCATCGTGAATAGGGACGACGATGAAAGCCAGGTGAATTGCCGAATCTATTTTATTGTCCGTAAAGATTTCTGCAAAAGGCTTGAGCACATCATGTTTGATAAATGTAAATTTGGGTGACTGAACAGACGGCTCTTTGATGTCCAGCCCTATAATCCGCTCAACTTCCGGTTCCTGTATCAACCTTTTAAGTAGTAAAGTGCCGAGATAGCCGGAAACTCCCGTTATCGCAACATTTTTCAATGTATTTTCCTTTTGTTTTGTACTTTGTACTTGTTTCGTATTTCGGATTTCGTGCTTCGGATTTATTCCCTATATTACTTTCGTTTAAACCCTCTTGTCTCGGCCGGACAGAATATTCCTTTGACCGCCATCTCCGCCACGCACCGGTTGCAATGGTCGCACTCAACGGCGTTAATCTCACCGGATTCCATTTTCTTGATTGCATCCGGGTCTCTGACCGTCGCCCGGCCTAACTGTACGAACTCGAAGCCCTCTTTCATTACCGTTTCCATGTTGTCTATGGATAAAACCCCGCCGATATAAATTACCGGGATTTTCACTGCTTCTTTTATGCGTTTTGCCTCTTCCAGCAGGAACAGCTCTTGAAACGGCACTTCCTTGACGATAAACCGCCCGAACAAAGCCATGCCGATTTTAGTTATAAGGTTCTTTTCCGATTTCACATATTCCCGGATCGGTAATTGCCCGCGCATCATGTAAAAAGAGGTCCTGGCGGTAAAGCCGCAGCTGGGCACCAGGGCGCTGGCACCCGCGGCCTCGAACGCTTTGGCTGCGATTACTGCCTCATCAATTGTTAACCCGCCCTTAAAACCGTCCTCGCAGTTCATCTTCACGAGTATGGGATAGTTTTGACCAATGACCTCTCTCACGTGCCGTATTATCGATTGTGGAAAGCGCAGGCGGTTTTCCAGCGTACCGCCGTATTCGTCTTTGCGGTGGTTCGTCCAGGGAGAAAGGAACTGGCTTAAAAGGTACCCGTGCCCGGCATGAATTTCGATTGCATCGAATCCTGCCGCTATTGCCATTTTAGCTGCCCTCCCGAAGTCTTCACGAACACGCTGCATATCTTTTTTCGTCATCGCCCGGGAAATGCTGTAGCGGAAAAGGCAGAATTTTCTTGACGGCCCTATCGGCGTAACACCGGCGGCGCTCTTGTTGGCAAAAAAGCCGCAGTGCCCGAGTTGTATCGAAACTTTAGAGCCCTCTTTACGTACTGCGTCTGTCAATCGTTTCAAAGCGGGAACGATTTCTTCACGCATCCACATTTCGTGGTTAAAAGCCACCCCGTCCCGCGAAACGGCGCAGTAGGAAACAGTCGTCATGCCGATGCCCCCCGCCGCCACTCTCCGGTGGTGTTCGATGAGCGCCTCGCTGGGAGAAGCGTTAGGAGATAGTCCTTCAAAACACCCCGACCTTATGGTGCGGTTGCGCAGTTCCAGACTGCCTATTTTCCCGGGGGTGAAGACTTTGGGTTTTAGGGTCATATTAACGTGAATTATATTAGGAAAAACATAACAAGCGCAACATCGCTTGTCATGCTGGAGCGCAGTAAAGCCCCTCATTTATTAGTCTCTCCCTTTCTTAAAGAGCCTGCCCCGTACTTGGTACGGGGGAGATAAAAGAGGGTTTTTATCAATCATTCCTCTCCCTCGACGGGATTCATCCAGAAGGATTCATCCTGAAGGAGAGGGCAGGGTGAAAAGTGAACTAAAAACTAGAAACTAGGAACTAGTCACTAGCAACTGGTTACTTTTCCATCCTGCGCTACTTTAGAATATCCGCTCTTTATCTCGAATCCCTGATTTATATACAGGTATCGGTCACTTTCTGAATTATAGGCCGGCCAATCGATAAGCCCCTTTACATTTGGCTTGCCGGTTCTGGAAAATTGCGTCCATATTTTCATCATACCTTCGGAGACTTTTCTATCCACGGCTGTCAGCCCGGGATTTTCCATCTTTGCGCCGGTAACCCGCCCGCTCAAATTAAATAATGTCCTCCAGAACCCTGTCGTGTTGTCCCAGTCCCCGAAAATATACGGCTGCGCGATGGAATGGAAGGAAACACTGCCGTCTTTTCGCCACCCCTCCGGCAATTGGTCGAAGATGCAGGCATAGCCGTTCGCGTCTTTCCGGTTTTCCGCTTCTAACATCTTTAAACTCGCCGGAATAAAGCCCGGGTAAGTATAGGATGGAGGAGGCCCATTCAACTCACCGAGCATGAAACAGGCTATTAATGGCACAGTATAGAAATCGCCGGATGCAAAAGCCCTGGTTGGGAGTTCCGAGACTACCCAGCCGTCGATAGCGGCGTCCCAGACGGGCAGGGCAAGTCCCGACCTCCTGATAGGCGGTTCCATCTCCACGCCGGCGTCGATGATTTTTTGCCAGGGAACTGTACGTGCCTCTTCAAGAGTTTTAACGCCCAGCTTTTCGAACATGGTATTCCCGTAACTTTCACAATCTTTTAGCGGTTGGCCGGGGTACGTTGCCGCAGCCGTCCCACTCTGGCAGATGGCTCGGTGGAAAAGCCCTTTGGCCAGCGGTGAGACCATCATAATGGATACTTTAACCCCGCCGCCCGATTCCCCGAAAATGGTTACATTGTCCGGGTCCCCTCCAAATGCTGCGATATTATTCTTCACCCATTTCAGCGACTCAATGATGTCCAGCAAAAGATAGTTACCGGAAACCCCGTGGTCAGACTCTTTTGAAAGCAGCGGATGTGCCAGCATTCCAAGCGGTCCGAGCCGGTGGTTGACCGTAACGAGGACAATGCCGTTTTGCGGCAGGCGGTAATGATTAATCAATTTATCGTTTCCGGTGCACAAAGTATAGCCGCCGGTATGCAGCCAGACCATTACCGGCAGCTTTTCACCGGCTTTTTGGGCCGGTGTCAATACGTTTAGATATAAACAATCTTCGCTCATGGGAAGGGTTAAGCCCAGGGGAGGAACGGATTCCTGCGGCGCCATCGGTGTAAATTGCGTGCATTCCCTGATCCCTTGCCACGGTGATACCGGCTGCGGCGGTCTCCAGCGTAGTTCTCCAACCGGCGGGGCGGCAAAAGGGATGCCTCTAAAGATTGCTATTTCCTTTCCCGGCTCTCCGATAAATGTTCCTGATATGTATCCTTTATCTGTTTTAACTAACTGCATATCATATATCCTTATTGATGAAGTGGAGCTTCATAAATTATATCAGTATAGCATAGTATCAATATACAAATTCGTGTTATTTTCAGCCTGACAAAAACTAACAAAATATGATAACTATCTCTGAATTGACCCCCAAAGTCCTTCTTCTCCCTGCCAGCGGGGAGAAGGATAAGAGGATGAGGGGTCGGTATCGTCACTCTTTTCGTCTTTGTCATTGCCCCACTTTTTTATGATATACTTTTAACTTATGGAATACGAAAAAGCCTCTAAAATTTTAAGAAACATCCTTGATAAAAACAAGTTTACAACTGAAGAAACGGAAGCTGTCCAGACTGCTATCAGCGTCCTTACTTTAGCTACGATGGCCAAAAATCAATTCAGAAACAGGGCCAGGTCGCAAAAAGACAAACGTGATAAAGACGCCAAATGGTGATATTTCTAACTTTCAGTTGTACTTAAAAATAAAAGCAGCTTTCTTGATTGTTACGTTCTAACTTTTAAGTTGTACGTTTTAACTTCTGACCTTTAAGTTTTAAGCTATCATTATTTACACGTATACCTATTACTGTTAAAATTACTCAAGGCGTATTTATTTGGGGGTGTTTACCATGAAAGCGATTGATATCATCATCCAGTCACTGGAAGAAAATGAAAAATACGTACAGGATGCTCTTAAATTGCTCTCTGAAGAAGAGCTCGCCTGGAGCCCAGAGCCTCATAGTAATTCCATTATTTTCCTTTTATGGCATCTTGCCAGGGTGGAAGACCTCTGGATAAACCGTATTTTAAAAGGCGGTAAAGATCGGTATGAAACCGAAGGCTGGTACAAAAAGTTCGGTACGCCCGCCGCGGATACCGGTGCCGGTTATGATGTCGCGGCGATCAAAGCCTGGCCGGTGCCTTCGCTGGAGTTGCTTAATATGTACCGGGCTGTAGTAAGGAAAGCCGCCGTCGCTTATATCTCATCGCTGACGGAACAACAGCTCGATGAGCCAAAGGACTTTGGCTGGAGCAAGGGGACCACCGGCTCGGCCTTAAAGCATTTAGTTAGTGAAGTTGGGGAGCACTCCGGCCAGATTGGCTATATCAAAGGCATGATGAAAGGCATTGAGCCTCCGCCATCTTTCCTAAAACGTAAATAAATATATTTTTATATCGGACGGAGCAGGAACATGGCTGACAAGTATAACCCGCAGGAAATCGAAAAAAAGTGGCAGCAAAAATGGGCTGACGACCAGCTTTACAAGGTCAATGATTTTGACCCGAAGCCCAAATTTTATGCCCTTACCATGTTTCCTTATACCTCCGGCGACCTCCATATCGGACACTGGAAAAACTTCGCCCCGGCGGACGTGCAGGCGCGCTTTATGAGAATGCGTGGTTATAATGTTTTGCATCCCCAGGGCTTTGATGCTTTCGGCTTGCCTGCCGAGAATGCGGCCATCAGACACGGCATCCATCCCTTTAAATGGACGATGGATAACATCAATAATATGCGCCGCCAGTTAAAACGCATGGGCACGATTTATGATTGGGACAGGGAAGTTATTACCTGCCTCCCGGAATATTATAAATGGACCCAGTGGTTCTTTCTGAAGCTATACGAGCACAATCTGGCTTATTACGGTGTGGCGCCGGTCAACTGGTGTCCCAAATGCCAGGTCGTCCTCGCCAACGAGCAGGTCGAAGATGGTAAATGCTGGCGCTGTGAAACGGATGTCATCAAGCGTGACCTCGCCCAATGGCTCATCCGCATTACCAAATATGCCGATGAGCTTTTAAATATGGACGGCCTGGACTGGCCGGAGCGCATCAAGCTGATGCAGACCAACTGGATAGGGAAAAGCTATGGCACGGAAATATCCTTTGCTTTAGACCACCCCGGCATTAAAGAAAAAGAGATACGGGTTTTTACGACAAGGCCCGATACTGTTTACGGCGTCACCTTCATGGTGCTGGCGCCGGAGCATCCGCTAGTGGAGAAACTGACCTCCACGGATAAAAAAGCCGAAGTGGATGACTACGTGAAAAAGACCCGCCGCTTAACGGAAATCGAACGCCTTTCAACAGAAAAAGAAAAGGAAGGCGTTTTCATCGGTGCAAATTGCATCAACCGGGTCAATGGCACTAAAGTGCCTATCTTTATCGCGGATTATGTTCTGGGCAGCTATGGTACCGGCGCCGTCATGGCCGTCCCTGCCCATGATGAACGCGACTTCGCGTTTGCTAAAAAATACAATCTACCGATACCGGTTGTCATCTCTCCGCCGGACTGGGATGGTAAACCTTTAAAACAGGCCTATATTGAAATCGGGAAGATGGTCAATTCCGCCCAATTTAACGGCACGCCAAGTGATAAAGGTATTGAAGCTGTTTCCGTCTACCTGGAGGAAAAGGGGTGGGGCAAGCGCACCATCAGTTACAAGATACGGGATTGGCTCATCTCCCGCCAGCGTTACTGGGGCGCCCCGATACCCGTGATTCACTGTCCTGAGGACGGCATCGTGCCGGTGCCGGAAAAAGACCTGCCGGTGTTGCTGCCCGAGGATGCTGAATTCAAACCTACCGGTGAATCGCCGCTGAAATATAATGAGCAGTTCGTTAATACCACCTGCCCTAAATGCGGCGGTAAAGCCCGGCGGGAAACGGACACTATCGATGGTTTCCTCTGTTCCTGCTGGTACGCTTTACGTTATACCAGCCCTCATGAGAACTCCCGCGCCTTTGACCCGGCTAAAGTCAAGCACTGGATGCCGGTGGACTTTTATTCCGGCGGCGCGGAACACGCCGTCATGCATCTGCTTTATACCCGTTTCTTCACCAAAGCCATCAGGGATATAGGTATTATCGACTTCGGCGAGCCGTTTTTGAGGCTTTTTAATCAGGGCACGGTGCTTAGTGAACACCAGAAAATGAGCAAGTCGAAGGGGAATGTCGTCAATCCCGATGAATACGTGGCGACTATCGGCGCGGACAGCGTGCGTGCTTATATCATGTTTATCGCCCCCTGGGAGCTGGGCGGCGATTGGGATGATAGCGGCATTGCCGGCATTAGCCGGTGGCTGAACCGCGTTTGGAACCTTGTTGATGAACCGTATCAAGAACGCCCTGAGGTAGTCCGGGAAGTAACAGATAAGTTACTCAATAGAGAGTCAGATATCGAACTCGCCCGCCTGACCCATCAGACAATCAAAAAGGTGACCGAGGATTTAGATAAAATCCGCCTGAATACACAGGTGGCGTCCCTTATGGAATTTGCCAACTATCTGGGGAAAGTAAAAGAGACCGGCAACGTTTCTACTAAAGCATGGCAGGACGCTATAAAAATACAGCTATTGCTCTTGGCCCCCACCGCCCCGCATTTAACGGAAGAGCTCTGGAGCCGATGCGGCTATGAATATAGCGTTCATAACCAGTCCTGGCCGAAATGGGATGAATCGCTGGTTGTCAGTGACGAGTTCACACTGGTCGTGCAGGTAAACGGTAAAGTCCGCGACCGCTTGACCGCCCCGGTCGGCCTTAGCGAAGCAGACGCCCGTCAAAAGGCGATGGGACTGGAAAAGATAAAGCCGTTTGTAGAAGGTAAGCAGGTAGCCAAAGTAATCTATGTGCCCGGAAAACTCATCAACATTGTGGTACGTTAATTATGTCATTGCGAGCCATTGAGTCCTTCCGCTCATGGTGAGCTTTGTAGAACTAACGGAAGGACGAAAGGCGTGGCAATCTCAATCGTTACTTTAGTAAATTAGTTGCCTTTCCGCTCCGATCTGAAATGTAAAAGGGAATAGCCTGTCCGCAAAGCGGACGGGTGAGGCATAATAACCAAAAATAATTAGGAGTATGCAATTATGAAAATCGCTTTCATTGGCGGGGGGAATATGGGGGAAGCTATTATCGGTGCATTGTTGAAGAAAAAGCTCTGTAAACCGGCTGATATCTCCGCCAGCGATATTATTGAAACCCGCCGGGACTACCTTAAAAAGAAATACGGTATTATGGTTACCTCAAGTAATAAAGTAGCCGTTAATGGGAAAAACGTTATTGTATTGGCTGTAAAACCCCAGCAAATGTCTGAAGCTCTGGCTGATATGAAAGATGTTTTAAAATCTGACCAGCTTGTCCTTTCCATCGCCGCCGGAGTAAAGATAAGTACCATCAGCGAGGGATTGGGACACAATAAAATCGTCCGTTCCATGCCCAATACACCCGCGCAACTAGGATTAGGAATGACCGGCTGGACGGCCACTAAAGAAGTCTCGGAAGAGCAAAAGGCCTGGGCGCGCACTATCCTTGGCGCTATGGGCAAAGAGATTTACTTTGAAGATGAAGAATCGCTGGATATGGTCACCGCCATCAGCGGCAGCGGCCCGGCTTACTTTTACCTTTTTGCGGAAGCGCTGATCGATGCCGCTGTCCAAATCGGGCTTACCCGGGAAAACGCTGAAGTGCTGGTAAAACAGACCATGCTGGGCGCCGCGCACCTTGTAAATGAGACGGACAAGACACCGTCAGAACTGCGGCATAACGTTACTTCCAAAGGCGGCACTACGGAACAGGCCGTCAAGGTTTTTGAAGATAGCGGTCTTGCAAAGGTAGTTGACGAAGCGGTAAAAGCAGCTTACCGCCGCGCCAAAGAGTTGGGTCGAGCTTCCTGACACCTGAAGTCTTGAAATACGTTGTATAATATACCAAAACCGGCCTGAAGGAGGTCCTGATATGAACTGGCTCGATATCGTCATCGCGGTTATCCTGGTCATTTCCATCATCGGCGGTCTGATGGCAGGCATTATCAAGATTCTTTTCACCGTCGCCGGCCTCATTATCGGCGTGGTGCTTGCCGGGCATTTTTCCGGCTCCTTGGCGGACAAGCTTACTTTCATTCATGATTCCCAAACTGCAAATATAGTTGCCTTCATTTTTATCATGATAATCATCATGATTATCGCAGCCATCCTGGCTTTTGTCGTAAAAAAGATTGCCTCGGCGGTACTGTTAGGCTGGGTAAACAGGCTTGGCGGCGCCATCCTCGGTCTCGTCCTCGGCATGATATTTATGGGTGCCATTTTGATTATCTGGACTAAATATTCCGGTATCAATACTGCGGTGGAAAATTCATGGTTCGCCAGTTTTCTGGTAGATAAGTTTCCTATCGCACTGAATCTATTACCTAAAGAATTTAGTTCGGTAAAATCATATTTCCAGTAGAAAAATCCGAAACAAAGCCACGGTATTCTGAAATGAATGATGGATTTACCGGATGGTACCGCAGGTACTGGTAAGATAAATGCAACAATAGCGGGCTGACCTTAAATGGCTGGCCCGCTAATGGTTTTTACTCGATTGATTTTCTGATTACTTCTTCGGATGGGTAGGGTCCGGCTTTGGAGCATCAACCGGGCAGATTTCCGCACATTTGGGGGAATCGTTAAAGCCGACGCACTCAACGCATTTCTTGGGGTCGATGACATAGGAAGTCTCGCCCTCACTGATAGCATTGACCGGACATTCCGATTCACAGGCTCCGCAGCTGATGCACTCGTCGGTAATCTTATACGCCATTTTTCATCCTCCTGAAACTTTCCTTGAGATTTTAGACGGCAGGGCGCTTCCCTGTCAAATTCATTTCCTGGCGAGGAACTTCTTCCTCAAAGCCTCGGCGACCTGCGGCGGAACGAATTTATTTATCTTCCTAACTCCCATTCCGCCCAGGACTGATACTTCTTTTATCAGACTGGCGCTTAAGAACTGGTATTCCTGGCTGGCCATGAAACAGACTGTTTCCAGCCCCGGAGACAGGAGTTGGTTCATCATCGCCATTTCAAATTCCCATTCGAAGTCTCCCACCATGCGCAGGCCGCGTACCAGCACTGTCGCGCCGATTTCTCTGGCGAATTCCACGGTGACATTGTAGTAGGGCATTACTTCTACTTTCGGCAGGTTTTTCGTGGCTTCCTGCGCCAGCGCTACCCTTTCATCGATGTTAAAAGTCAGATGCTTGGACGGTGTAGCAAATATGCCGATAACAGTCCTATCGAAGATCCGGGAAGCTCTGGTGGCAATGTCCAGATGTCCGTTAGTTATAGGGTCGAAGCTGCCGGGATAGAGCGCCGTAATCAAGACCGGGCCTCCTTCTGATAAAATGCGATACAGCTATCCCCGTGGCGGTGTTCTTTGATGAGGTTAAGGTCGGCATAAGACTGTTGCAGGGGGATGCGTGCCGAATGTGTCACGACAACCGTCGTTTTATCATTCACCAGGCGGGATTTTGCCAGTTGCGTAATAAATTCGCCGGTGGTCTCGTTAGCGTAGGGCGGGTCCATCAAAATAATATTATACTCCTTATCAAGAAAAGAAAGCGCTTTAAAAGCGCTGCAGCAATGAACTCTGGCTTGAGATGTAAATTTTGTTTTTTCCAGATTCTCCTTAATTATATCACAACACTTAGGTTCGCTTTCAACAAAATCCGCCCAATCCGCCCCACGGCTTAAAGCCTCGATACCCAGCGCCCCGCTCCCGGCAAATAAGTCCAGTACGTTCGACCAATCATCTGCCATGTTTTCCAGCATTGAAAAGATGGCGCCCCGTACCAAATCGGTCACCGGGCGGGTCTTCGTCCCTGTGGGAAATTTAAGATGGTGTCCCTTGGCCTTGCCTGTGATAACTCGCATAGTCGTTGTTGTCAGATACAAGTAATAGGATAGCCAGACAGGATATTGTTTGTCAAATGGCTTTACTTAATCGGCCTTTCCGCAAAGGCGTGTCTCCGTTTTTAATTGTCACTCCCGACCTGATCGGGAATCCATTTCTCTTCGAGCACTTTTTCCAGTGAATAATGCTTAAATAACGAATTATAGAGAAAATATCGTTCCCCTTTGTCAAAGGAGCAGCCGAAGAAGATTTGGGCAGGGAAGCTAACTGCTTACTGTTATTCCTCTTCCCTCAAAAAAAGGAAGGCTGCGGGTGAGAAAACAGCCGCAGCCTTCTATGGAAAGAGGATTGCTCCTCTCGGACCTTGGATGGCTCTTTTTAACTTATCTTGTGAATTCTAAATAAAGTGCCTTTGCTGCCTGGGTTCGGGGGCGGTATTCTTCGGTTCGGGAGCCGCCGCGCGGCGCTGGAACATCGGGCGGCGCAGGAAGGAAGGCATATCGAGTTCCTCTTCCGTCTTCATGTTCTTCAATATCTTGGTAAGCTCTTCTTCTTCTTGGTTTGACTTGCCCATGCCCATCTTGGCATTGAACCCGGTGGCGATGAGGGTGATGCGTACTTCCTGGTCCATTGTCGGGTCGTTGGCGACACCGAAGATAATATTAGCTTCTGGGTCAACCGCCGCCTTAATAACATCGGCTGCCTGATTGACTTCAAAAAGTGAGAGTGAGCTGCCGCCGACCACGTTGAATAGGACGCCCTTGGAGCCCTGGACCGATACCTCTAACAGGGGGCTGCATAACGCTTCTTTTGCGGCATCGATGGCGCGGTTCTGGCCGGTGCCTTTGCCGATAGACATCCATGCTGGACCGGCATCTTTCATGATAGCTTTAACATCGGCAAAGTCCAGGTTAATCATACCGGGGGTCGTAATAACCTCGGCGATGGCCTGTACGCCGTGCCTCAAGACATCATCTGCCAGTTTGAAGGCGCTGTCCACGCCGGTCTTGTTATCGCAAAGCGTTAGCAGTTTATCGTTCGGGATAATGATAAGGGTATCGACTTTATCGACAAGCTCGTCGATGCCTTCCTGGGCGTTCTGCATGCGGTGGGCGCCTTCAAATGAGAAAGGCTTCGTTACCACCGCGATGGTGAGCGCGCCGCTGGCTTTGGAAATCTCGGCCACGACCGGGATGGACCCGGTGCCGGTGCCGCCGCCCATGCCGGCTGTCAGGAACACCATATCGGCGCCGCCGACGATGTCCTTTAATTCGTCCTTATTTTCTTCGGCAGCTTTCTGGCCTACATGATGGTCGCCGCCGGCGCCAAGTCCCCTCGTGAGCTTTGGACCTAGCTGGACGCACATAGGCGCTTCACAAACTGCCAGTGCCTGGGCATCCGTGTTCATCGCGATGAATTCGACGCCCTGGATGTTTTCTCTGACCATACGGGTTACGGCATTGCTGCCGCCGCCGCCCAGACCGATTACTTTTATTTTAGCCGGATTAGCAACGAAACTTGTTCTTGCCATATCCTCCTCCTTTAACTTTTAACGAAGATAATTCTTCTAATTATTTATTTTTTAGCTGAATAACTTTTTAAGCTGGGCCGCCAACTTGAATATGGAAGCGGAAAATCCGCCCGGTTTTACAGCTCCGTGTCCCTGGTGTTTAGCACCCCAGAGAATGAGACCCATGCTGGTAGCATAAGCCGGGTCCTGCAAGATATCGCCGATGCCGCCGTAGTTCTCGGGTACACCTATTCTTACCGGGAAGCCAAGGACTTCCTGACCGAGCGTGGCTAAACCGGCAAGGTTAGAACTCCCGCCCGTGAGTACGAGCCCGGCGGGGATAAGCTCTTCGTAATTCGAGTTCGGCATTTCCAGGACGATAAGCTTTAGAATTTCTTCTACCCTGGCGCGAATAATATCGCAGAGGTCCTGGTAATTGACGCCATGCCCGTCTTTGGATATCGCCGGTGCTGTATCGGTCTTGTTTTCGTAGACCGGCATGACGCTGCCGTACTTCTTTTTCATTTCTTCGGCGATTTCAAAAGGTAATCCGAGGCCAATCGCCACATCCCGCGTTAGCTGGTAACCTGCTACCGGCAGAATCGAGGTGTGCCAGATGCTGCCTTCTCTGAATATGGCCACATCCGTCGTCCCGCCGCCGATATCCGCCATGACCACGCCAACCTGTCTTTCATCTTCGGAAAGGACAGCTTCGCTGCTGGCCAGGGGTTCCAGGACCAGGTCTTCGATATCTATTCTTAAACTACGAATCGTTTTTACCAGGTTTTGAATCGAGGTTACCGCTGCGGTGATAACATGCGTTTCAACATCCAGCCGGAAACCATGCATTCCGATCGGGTTCTTGACGCCCGCCTGCCCATCGACCGTATAGCTGCGCGGGATAACATGCAGCAGCCGCCGGTCGGCCGGGGTCTTAATGCTTTGTGCGGAAGTGAGCACGCGCTTAAGATCATCCGGGCGCACGACGCGATCATTGCGAGTAATCGCCACTACACCGTGGTTATTATTAGAGGTAACATGCCGACCGGTTACGCCGATATAGGCTGATTCCACTTTGTAGTTGCTGGTCTGTTCCGCTTTTCTCACCGAGTCGCGTATCGACTCCCTGGCTTCATTGATGTTGACTACCAGGCCCTTATGCAGACCTTTGGAAGGGGTAATGCCAACCCCGACCACTCTGGGGGTGTCTTCCGTGACATCCGCCAGGATCGTGCATATTTTGGTAGTGCCAACATCGATAGCCGCAATAACATTCCGTTTTTTCATCTGCCCTCCTTAGAAACTGGGTCTTAAATCGGCGCTTATATATTTCCCGGTCATTACATGCTTTCTCCTCCTTTAGTATTAAATTTATGTAGCCGTTAAAAAGGCCATTTTTATTTTTTGTAAAAGGACCGGCTTGCGCCAGTTCCCCTTTGAATCTTCGATACCGGTAAATACGTTGTCTTCATTGGTAGCGTAAGTGTCCGCGTGTATGGCAAGCCGTTCCGCCGCTCTTAGTCTGGCGCTGCGGCTGCGCGGGTTTTCTGCTAACTCCGTCTCTGAAGGCGTGATTACTTTCTTATTGATTATTTTCAGACGGGCGGTATGGCCGCAGGTGCATACCGGTTGGGTAGGGGGGCAAATGCAGTCTTTGGCCTCTTTTTGTATGAACTGCTTTACAATCCTGTCTTCCAGGGAATGATAGCTGATAACCGCCAGCCGCCCGTGATAGCCGAGCAGGTCCAGCGCCTGCCGCAAAGTGGATTCCAGGTTTTCCAGCTCATGATTGACGGCGATGCGCAGCGCCTGGAAAGTCCTGGTGGCCGGATGGATTTTGCCCCGCCGCCCCATGACCTTCTCTATCAGTTCCGCCAGTTCCCGCGTCGTCTCGATGGGGCGGGTCTCCGCGATATAGTGTGCAATGCGGTTGGCCTGCGCCTCTTCCCCGTAAGTCCTTAATATTTCCGCGATTTTTGCTTCCGGATAGGTATTAAGAATATCGGCGGCGCTTAATTTATCGGTGGGGTTAAAACGCATGTCCAGCGGCCTGTCATACTGGAAACTGAAGCCGCGGCCGCTTTCGCTTAATTGCATGGAAGAAAGCCCGAGGTCGAGCAGGATGCCGTGCACGGGAAAGAAATCATATTTAATGGCAATAGACTGCAAGTGAACGAAGTTATCGTTAACGAAAAGCGTAGACGCCTTAAAATATTGAAGTCGCTCTTTGGCGACTTCCAACGCGGATGGATCGGCATCTATGCCCAGGAGCTGTCCCCCGGGCGAACTCTGTTTGAGGATGGCTTCTGCATGACCGCCTCCCCCCAGGGTGCAGTCGATATATCTGCCCCCCGGTTGAACGTCTAATGCCTTCAGTACCTCTGAAAGCATGACCGGGGTGTGGGTAACTGGCCTGCGATTAACCATATTAGCTGTTATTCTCTAAACTCTCGATAATCTGCCAGGTCTGCTCCTGGCTGTCCGCTTTCTCTTCCTCCCAGGTCGCTTTATTCCAGATTTCCAGATATGTATTAGCGCCGGCCACCGTGACGTCATCGGTTATTTGGGCATGGTCGCGGAGCGGTGCCGGTATGGCGATACGGCCCTGATTATCGATTCTGGTGCTGAAAGCCATCGAAAAAAGAACGCGGTTGAGCTTTCTCATCTTGGCGCGGGAAAGAGGGCTGCTCGTTAAGTTAGAAGAAAGTTTTTTCCATTCTACCGCGGTATAAACGGTAAGACATTGTTCTGCGCTGGGCGTAATAACCAGCCCGTCTTTAAAAGCGCCGCGGAATTTTGGCGGTATGGGAAGTCGGCCTTTGTCATCGATTTTGTAATCAAATTCGCCGTAAAACATTTTGACCTACTTTTTACCCTGACTTACCACTACCATCCACTATTTACCACAATTCCCCATTTTATAACACAATACTTACGTATTTGTCAAGTGGTTAGCGGAATTTTTTTGGAAATTGTGACCGGATTGTGATCCGGTAATTACCTACCGTCACGCTTTAGTCAGTGAGGCTGTTATTCATTTGGTGGGGAAAAAGGGGGAGGAAAATAAATAAGTACCAATGTCCAATAAATACCAATTTCAAATGTCCAACACCGCTCCACCTTTTCCCGTTCTTGTCATTTCCGACTTGATCGGGAATCCATCAACGAACTCAATCATTCTTTGCCTTCTTTAAATGGATCCTGCTGGAGTTTATACTGAGTCTTTAGCCCTCGAGCGCAGCGAAGGGGAAGCGAATGTACGGGGATGACAAACATTTTTTATCTTTGAGATGTAGTTTTGAGATTTGATTTTTGATTTATCATGTTGGCACGCCGATTATAAATTACCTCCCGATTTCTGGTTACTTGTTCATCGCTCTTTTTCTCAACCCCTCCGGCATCCGCTCTATAGCATAACGCAGGGCGGTGCGCGGCATGACCTTTTTATGCTTTATAACGTAGCTGAAAACTTCCTCTTGATTTATCATACTCGCATCTTTTAAGAGCCACCCGTAACCCTTTTGCACCAGGTCGTCCTTATCCAATAAAAGGATATCCGCGATTTCAAAAATGTCTTTCAGGAATTTGCCCCTTTTGGCCGGGATAATCAAAGTGACCGCCGCCGCCCTTTTTACCCACCGGTTGTCCGACCTCGCCCAATGCTTGAGGTTTTCAAGGAACTGCGGATACTCCTCGACGATGGCGCCGATAGTGTGGTTGCAGAGCGTATCGCAGGCGGCCCAGTTGCTAACATAATTTTTCAGCCATTTCTCGAAAGTATAAAAGTCCTCCGGCTCATATTCGCTGTGGAAACGGTAGGACCAGTCGCAGGCTATCATCGTTTCCTCGTTGTAGCCGGACGTGAAAAGCTCTTCACACAGACGGAAGGTCTCTTTTTTCCCGAGCGGCTTTACCTGCTTGAAATAAGCCGCCGCCAGCTTTTCCACCGGCGCGCTGCCGACCCCGTAAAACTTCACCTCTTCCTTAAAGAAGCGTTTGTACCGGTCTTTGTTCTTTTCATCGGCCAGTTTGGTGAGTTCTTTACCGATGGTAGTTAAAATATCATGGTTCTGCATATTTTTCGATTATTCGAATTTTTTAAAATTTTTTGACCCTTTAGCTTTGGGCTGAAGCTGATTCGTTAGAGACTCGTTTCAGCTGTTTTATAGTAAATCAGCTTCGGCTTCCTGCTTCCCCTGTCATTGCGAGCCATCTTGTTAAATAACCAAATCACAATCTCCAAAAACCAAATGTTTGGAATTTGTATCTTGGTCATTGTTTATTCGTTAGTGGCGAGGCAATCTCTGTTATGGGCTGGCTGAATGACAGTCTTAAGCTTTTACAGTATAGAGGAGGGTAGGGGATTTTGTAAACACGTTTTTGTCACAAAACAGCTTTGCATTAGCTTTGAACAAATTTTTTTGCTCACCCTGTTCTATTGGTAGGGTAGATCTTATCGAAAAATTTCTTTCATGTTAATAAAATATTTATTATTTAAGTTTACATTAATATTATAAGGTACATTAATAATATAAGGTACATTAAATAAATATGAACCCAGCAAACTCTGGTGAAAGGAGATGTGATAGGAGGAAATTTATTGGGGCTCTTGGGAAAAACAGTCGCTAATAAAAGGAGGAATTATTCATGAAAAGAAAATACGTACGGTTTATCGTTTTTGGTTTAACAATAGGATTATTAGCCGCCTTAACAATGGTTTTGGCAGCCTGTTCGTCGGCCACTTCCACATCCCCGGCTGCGACTGCCACCACAAGCACGCCGACACTCTCTTCCATTACCATCGCGCCGGCAACGCCGGCGGCTCTGTCCATGGATTCCACCCTGCAATTTACTGCCACCGGGACCTACTCTGATGGTTCAACGCAGGACATTTCTTCCTCGGTAACGTGGAGCAGCGATACGAATAGTGTCGCCACGATAAATTCCATCGGCTTGGCAACCGGTGTATCAACTGGAAATGCTAACATCACTGCAACCATGTCCGGCGTCACCAGTAACTCTGTGGTCTTAACCGTCGCAGCTCCGGCTCCCTCCACTACTGCTGCCACTTCATCCTCAGCCGCGACACTATCTTCTATTTCTATAATGGCGGTATCCCCGGATAATTCGGCGAATTTAGCCGTTGGTGACATCCAGCAATATACGGCAACCGGCACCTACTCTGACGGCTCAACGGCGGACATTTCGTCCTCGGTGACCTGGAACAGCGATGATACCGGTGTTGCCACGATAGATTCCAATGGTTTTGCTACCGGTGTAGCGCCTGGGAATGCTAACATCACTGCAACCATGTCTGGCGTCACGAGTTCCTCCGCAGCCTTAACTGTCGTAACACCGCCTTCCACCACCAGTAGTGGTTCTTAAGAAATATCGTAGTTGCCATTGAATGGAGTGAGTGAACTCACCTGAATAGGCCTTATCTTCATTGAGGCATTACCACATTAATCGTCGATCCGCAGGGCAAATGATTCTACCCTGCGGATTTCTTTTTTACTTAGCGATTGACGTATATTAAGAACAGTATCGCAATCAATGCTTTTAGATATTTAGCTAACTTCTTAGTTTATCCAACTTTTTTCTGGCCTCATCCAGGGCTTTTGCACTTTGGTAGATTTTAGCCCACGGGTCGCCGTTTTTAGACAAACGATTAAAAATATTTTTAATGGTGTATTTTTGCGGCCCCAAATCCGGGTCTTTCAATTCATCCCAGTCCAGAGGTGCGGCCACCGGTGCCCTGGCCCTGGTCCTTACAGTATAAGGGGCGACGGCGGTCTGGTTATAGCTGTTGCGCATGATATCTATAAAAACACGGTCCTGCCGTTTATCCTTGCGCTCTTCAATTGTCAGCCAGTCCGGGTTACGGCTTGCCATTAGTTTGGCAACATCCCCTGCGAAAGCGCGTACTATATCATAATTTGCTGACCGGTCGAGGGGCACTGTGACATGCAGGCCGCGAGACCCGGTTGATTTAACGAATACCTCGAATCCGAGGCTGGAAAGCAGGTCGCGCAAAAGGAAAGCCCCGCGGCGGACCGGCTCAAAATCGTCATCCGGCGGGTCGAGGTCGAAAATCATCAGGTCGGGATATTCGGGCTTGTCGTAACGGCTCAACCAGACATGCTGCGTGATGCAGTCCTGCTCGGCCAGATAGACCAGCGTTGCGGCGTTATCGCAAATAACGTAATCGGTAGTGCCGTCCTGTTTTTTCATGGCGGCGCGCTTTATCCAGGCCGGGAAGTAATCGCCGGCGGATTTCTGGAAAAACCCATCTTTGCCGATGCCTTCGGGGAAGCGCTGCATGGTGAGCGGCCGGCCTGTCAGGTGCGGGAGCATGTATTTAGAAACCCGGTGGTAATAATTAATCAGGTCCCCTTTGGTAATGCCGTCCGCCGGGAAAAGGACTTTATCCGTATTGGTCAGCTCAATGGTGTAAGCGCCGACTTTCAACGATGTTTTTACAATGGTCATCTTTTTTACTTTAATTGTCATTGCGAGCATCAGCGAAGCAATCCGTAACTTGCTCTGTCATCCTGGAGGAATCCTTCCTCTTTTTACCCGCGGAAGGACGACGAAGGATACCAGGGCGGGGAGGTATGTTCTATTTTTCAATTACTCCTGCGTTGTGAGATGTTCCTTTTCCTTCATCTTGATAAGCAGCCAGTTTTTAGGGTTGTTCTGCATGCGCACCAGCGCATAACGCCCGTCCAACTTTTTACCCTTAAAAATAATTTCGAGCTCATCTTCCTTTATAAATTGCGTTTCAAAAGTGCCTTTATCCCAGATTTTGACCATCCCGGCACCGTATTCACCCAGCGGAATAGTCCCCTCGAAATTTATATAATCAACCGGATGGTCTTCCACCTGCACGGCCAGGCGGCGTTCCCCGATGGTTAAAGACGGCCCTTTGGGCACCGCCCAGGAATGCAGAACGCCGTTCATTTCCAGGCGCAGGTCGTAATGCAGAGCACGGGCATGGTGCTCCTGTACGACAAAACGCTGCTGACCGGTATCGCTGATTTCCCCGGCCGGTTCCCCGGAAACAGTGAGGTTTCTTTTACGTCGGTATTCATTAAGCATTCAGCTAATGTTTGGCACTTTTAGCGGTATTTGTCAATTGGGGAGAGATATTAATGAGTAGGAAAAGGATTTATATTAAAGAGAAGTCGAATTAGGAATGGTATTTTTTTGACTTATTATTGATTCAACAATCTTTAATCCATCATCTTCAGAAATAGAATATACTTTAATTCCGTAACTAATCCCGTTAAGAGTCCAATCAAACCATATACTTTGACCTAAATCATTCGAATATCGAGGTTTTTGTCTTAGTATATTAATACCTCGTATATCATAATATTTCGGATTTAAGTCAGGATTAGGATTAAGTACTTCACCAAGGTTATCTTCGGTGATGAAAAGCCGTTTCCTAGTTTGTTGGTATGAAATTTGCAACTCAATTCCTTTAATGCCACTACCGGACGTTACTGGGGAAGGACCATATATACTTAATAATCCAGAACTTAAGCCTTCAGGAAGAAATGTAGGTACAATAATTTTAAAAGGTATTTTTTGCTGTAGCCGATTTACATCATTAGTGTGGAATGTTCCATCCGGGTTTTGAGTCCAATATGTCTTAACTATTGGCGATGCATTACAACCAAAACAATAAGCCGTCAATAAGAGAAGAATAAGCAAAAATACAACTTTTTTCATATTTGTGGACATTATAGTTGTAATGAAAAGTGACGTCAAGGAATTGTCTTGTTGTCATTCCAGCGCAGGCTGGAATCTAAATGAGTAAAGTTGGGTGGGTAAAACCCTTTATTCCTTTCTTTTACCCACCAACCCGGTGTCATCCGCCTCAGGCGGACCTGTGATGAGCAGGCTGGGAAGCCTACCCTGCCTTTTCTCTCATTAAGAGCTCGCTGGATACCCCCCAGCTAGGCTGGGGGGAGGAAAGCGAGTTCGCCGAAGGCGAAGCGGTTGATAGGATAGGATAATCGTGGTATAAAGATGGGATGGCAATAAGAAGGACGAAACATGCGGTTTATGAATTGAAGTATCACCTAGTCTGGATACCGAAATACCGAGCGCATATATTGGGCGGGGAGGTAACCCAGTACTTAAAAGGAATCTTCAGGCAGATAGCCGAGGAGTATGATTTCGAGATAGAGGCGATGGAGGTAATGGCCGATCATGTACATGTATTCATCGAAGCGCCGCCATCGTACTCGCCATCAGAAATAGTGCAGGTGTTAAAGAGTATATCGGCAAAAGAAGTATTCAAGAAATACCCAAGGATGAGGAAAATAATGTGGAGTGGGAAGATGTGGAACGAGGGTTATTATGTTAGGAGTGTGGGGGATAAAGTAACGAGTGAAGTGATCAAGAAATATATCAAATATCAGAAATATGAAGATAAAGACAGTCAGTTAAGGATGTTCGAAAAGGGGTAGGGAAGGGAGAAGCCCCCCAGCTCTGCTGGGGGGTACGTCACTCCCGACCCCGTATCGCGGTACGGGGCAGGCTCTGATCGGGAATCCATCTCAATTTCCTGAATTATTTCGGGGTTATAATATCATATATTAAATTAGCACAATACAAGTATTTAAAGAAAAATCTAATAACTAATCACTAAGAAACCTCTGAAAAAGGAGTCCAGAGACCACTCTGGCGGGGGGCTGGGGGTGTCCCCCAGCCTGTCAAGTCCCCCAAGAATGGGGGATTTAGGGGGTTGATTCATACTTGTTCAGAGCTTCCCTAATCGCTAAATGTTTATGGCTCCATAAAAAATTATAGGGAAGAATACGGGGGATTTTACTTAAAAGTTATTCCGTTTCGGAAAGAATAAAGGGACAAGGTTTGACTGCTAACAGCCAACCCCTAACCGTTTCACAAAAAAGAAAGGAGCGGGTTTTTTGCTCCCGCCCCTTTTTGGTATTTATTACCTTGCGCTGTTTAGAGTTTAGGATTTAGAGTTTTTACCTCAACCCTCAACTCTGTTCCCTAAACCCTCTATTCAGCATCCTTCTCATCCACACCGTCATCACCCTCCTCTTTCACTTCTTCAGATACCAGTGGTTCGGCTTCATGCTCGTCCATGGAGTCAATTGCTTCCTGGACATCTGCATCTATTTTCCGCATATCGGTTCCCGGCAATAAAGTAGGTATTGACTCTTCCGCGCCCTCTGCCGGCGCTCCCAGGCTAGCCAGCAGGCGCATCGCTTCATCCTGCTGTCCCTGTTTCAGCTCGGCCAGGTCGGAATCTTTAAGGTACCGTGCCGGTATCAGTTTGCCGATGATGACGTTCTCTTTCAGGCCGACCAGCTTGTCCACTCTGCCATTCGCCGCTGCTTCCGTGAGAATCCTGGTGGTCTCCTGGAAGGATGCTGCAGCCAGCCAGCTGTCGGTGCTCAGGGAAGCGCGGGTGATGCCCAGCAAAACCGTATGTGCCGTCGCCGGTTCGCCGCCTTCCGCCAGCACCTTTGCATTAGTGTCTTCGTATAGGTTCTTATCCACCAGTTCGTCCGGCACCAGGTCGGTATCGCCGGCAGAATCGATTCTAACTTTTGTCAACATCTGGTGCGTGATAACTTCGATGTGCTTGTCGTTGATGTTCACGCCCTGTGTCCGGTACACTTTCTGAACTTCGTCTACCAGGTATTGTTGTACCGCGCCTTTGCCGAGGATGCGCAGGATGTCGTGCGGGTTGATGGAACCGTCCGTAAGCTGCTGCCCGGCCTTTACCTGGGCGCCGTTTTGTACCCAGATACTGGCGGTTGACGGAACGCCGTATTCCCGTTCCTCTTTTTCGGCGTAGGTGATGGTCAGTTGCTTCTTCTTCAGGTTGGCTTCCCCCGCGAAGCGAGCTACGATGGGTTGCTGCGCCTCGGTGCCTTCGGTCTTTTCTTTCTCCGGTGGTGCCGCCAGCACTTTGCCGATGTCTACCCATTCGCCGTTCTTAACCTGTACGTGCCAGCCGGTGGGTATGTTGTATTCATCGTTGAAGACCTCGGCGCTGGCTATTTTAATCTTCCTGCCTTCTTCGTTCTGGATGACTTCGGCCGCGCCATCTATTTCGGAGATAATCGCCTGGCCGCGCGGGGTCCGGGCTTCGAAAAGCTCTTCGACGCGTGGCAGACCGGATGTAATATCCAGCCCGACCACACCGCCGGTATGGAAGGTACGCAAAGTCAGCTGCGTGCCCGGTTCGCCGATGCTTTCTGCCGCAACGATTCCTACCGCCACGTTGTTGTCTACCAATTTGCCGCGTGCCAGGTCGCGCCCGTAGCAATACTGGCAGCAGCCCCGCCGTGATTCGCATGTGAGCGGCGACCGCACTAGGACGGAGGTCAGGCCGGAGGCCATGATTTTTTCTACTTTCGCTTCATCGATTTCTTCGTTGCGCGCCGCGATTACTTCGCCCGTTGTCGGGTGGGTGATATCGGAAGCCGCTAAGCGGCCGAGTATGCGTTCCGCCATCCCGGGCAGCACGCCTTTTTCTTTCGGGTCCGTTACCAAGATGCCGTCGGTCGTGCCGCAGTCCTGCTCGATGGTGATGACATCCTGCGCCACGTCAATAAGACGGCGGGTCAGATAGCCGGAGTCGGATGTTCTTAAAGCCGTGTCCGCCAGACCTTTTCTGGCGCCGTGGGTTGAGATGAAGTATTCCAGGATGCTGTGGCCTTCACGCAGCGAGGATTTAATCGGGAACTCGATGATTTTACCGGTGGGGTCGGTCATCAGGCCGCGCATGCCGGCCATCTGGCGTATCTGGGAAATGTTACCTTTAGCGCCTGAAGTGGCCATCATGTAAACGCCGCCGTAATGGTTCAGGTTCTTCTGGATGGTGGAGGTGATGATGTCCGTCGTTTCATTCCATACCCTTACTACGCCGTTGTATCTTTCGTCCTCGGTTATCAGGCCGCGGTGGAACTGGTTCTGAATGGTCGCCACTTTGTCTTCGGCTGCGGCCAGTATCTTGGGTTTCTCCGCCGGCACTTCGATATCGTTCATCGCGATGGTCGTTCCGGACTTGGTAGCGAACTTGAACCCCAGGTTCTTGATGCTGTCCAGTACTTGCCCGGTATCTTTATCGGTAAGTATCTTGCTGCATTTTGTGGCAATCTGTTTCAAAGCGGATTTATCGATTGTCTTGTTGACATAACCTATTTCTTTAGGCAGCACTTCGTTGAAGATAATGCGCCCTACGGATGTCTTAAATCTCTCGCCGGTCTCTTTATTGCGCACGTTGATTTCCTCGCGCAGGTCTACCGTACCGAATTCGTAGGCCATTTTGGCGTCCTCGAAGCTGCCGTACAGCTTGCCGTCCTCTTTTGCCACGGCTTTGACTGATGTCAGGTAGTAGCAGCCGAGTACCATGTCCAGTGTCGGGGATACCGTCGGGTCGCCGCTGCTCGGCAGCAGGATGTTATGATGTGACATCATCATGTCCCTCGCCTCTTTGACAGCCGCGCGGGAAAGCGGTACGTGTACGGCCATCTGGTCGCCGTCGAAGTCTGCGTTGAACGCCGAGCAGACCAGGGGGTGTATCTGGATGGCGCTCCCGTCTATCAGCACCGGCTCGAAAGCCTGGATGCTTAAGCGGTGCAGGGTAGGGGCGCGGTTAAGTAAAATCGGTCGTTCTTTAATGACCTCTTCCAGGATGTCATAAACCTCTGCCTTGGCTCTCTCGACCAAGCGCCGCGCGCTCTTGATGTTAGGCGCCAGGCCCTGTGCTACCAGCCGCCGCATGACGAATGGTTTGAAAAGTTCCAGCGCCATGCGCCGCGGCAGCCCGCACTGGTGCAGCTCTAGCGTCGGCCCGCAGACGATCACGGAACGTCCGCTGTAGTCTACGCGCTTGCCCAGCAGGTTCTGGCGGAAGCGGCCTTGCTTGCCGCGCAGCATATCGGAAAGTGACTTTAGTTTATGGTTGCCGCTGATGGATATCGCGCGCCCGCGGCGGCCGTTATCGATTAATGAGTCCACGGCTTCCTGGAGCATGCGTTTCTCGTTACGGACGATGATTTCCGGCGCCCCGATGTCGATGAGGTGGCGTAGCCGGTTGTTGCGGTTAATGACGCGGCGGTAAAGGTCGTTAAGGTCGCTTGTCGCGAATCTTCCGCCGTCCAGTTGCACCATCGGGCGCAGGTCGGGGGGCAGTACCGGCAGGACGGTTAAAATCATCCATTCCGGCTTGTTCCCGCTGTTGCGGAAAGCTTCCACCACCCTGAGCTGTTTGCTTGCCTTCTTGCGCCGCTGCCCGGATGTTGACTGCGTTTCCAGGAGCAGTCTGTTTCTGATTTCTTCCAGGTTGATCGTCTTCATGATTTGCAGGATGGCCTCTGCGCCCATGCCCGCCTCGAAGACGCTGGAATATTTTGCCTTATAATCATGGTACTGGTTTTCCGTGAGCAGTTGCCGCACGTAGAGGTTTTTTACCTTCTCGGAATCGGCGGCCAGCTCTTCTTCCAGCTTGGCTTTCTCGGTCGCGAAATCGCCGCGTACTTTGTTGACTTCTTCTACGGTAGCCTTGGCTTTTTCCATCTCGGCTGCTTTTTCATCTACAGACTTTTGGCGTTCCTCGATTAACTTGGCTTTATCGGTTTCGAGCTGTTTTATCATTGCGTCGCGCGCTTCGGTGTTTATCTGGGTGATGATATACTGGGAGAAATAAAGTACGTGCTCCAGGCTGCGCGGTGAAAGGTCCAGCAATAAACCGAGGCGGCTGGGGATGCCCTTTGCGAACCAGATATGGCTTACCGGGCAGGCCAGCTCGATATGCCCCATGCGTTCGCGGCGTACTTTTGCCCTTGCCACTTCCACGCCGCATTTATCGCAAATAACGCCCTTGTAGCGGATTCTCTTGTATTTACCGCAGTAGCATTCGAAGTCCTTCGTCGGCCCGAAGATTCTTTCGCAAAACAGGCCGTCCCGCTCCGGTTTCAGTGTTCGGTAGTTAATCGTTTCCGGTTTCGTTACTTCACCGTATGACCAGCTCCGGATTTGTTCCGGGGAGGCCAGTGAAATACGGACGGCATCAAAATCATTAATCTCGAACATCTTCGTCTACCTCTTTCCAGTCCGGTCTCGTCCGCGGCTCTTCGCTCTTCTTCAATTCAGCTTCTAACTTATACGTCGTATCTTCTATCGTCTCTTCTGCGGAAGCGACTTTTGTTTCTTCCTCGTTGATGACTTCCAGCGCCAGGCCGAGGCTCTGCAGCTCTTTTACGAGCACTTTGAAGCTTTCGGGTACGCCGGGTTGCAGTATATCGTCGCCTTTGATGATGGATTCGTAGGCTTTCGCCCTGCCCGTTACATCATCGGATTTGATGGTCAGCATTTCCTGCAGGTTATGCGCCGCCCCGTAGGCTTCCAACGCCCACACTTCCATTTCCCCGAATCTTTGGCCGCCGAACTGCGCTTTACCGCCGAGCGGCTGCTGGGTGATGAGGGAGTAGGGGCCCGTGGAGCGGGCGTGTACTTTATCTTCTACCAGGTGGATAAGCTTCATGATATAGACATTGCCCACCGTGACCGGCTGGTCGAAAGGCTCGCCGGTGCGTCCGTCCTGCAGGATTACTTTCCCGTAGGTTGGCGGGGCGAATCTGCCTTCCCTGTTTACCTGTTCGGATGTTTTCTGTAGTTGGTCCGCCGTCAGTTTCTTGGCGGAAATACCGATGCTTTCCAGCCACAGCCTCATGCCGGTGTCCCTGGCCTTGCCGTGGAGTTTCTCGTTGAATACGGCCTTGCCGTCATAGCCGCGCTCATTGACCCATGCCTCGGCCACGTCCTGTTTGTAGGGTATCTGGCCCTTGACCGGGTTGGGGTCTTGCGCGCCGCTTTGCTGTACTACCCAGGCGCGGCAAAGCGCGTCTTCGATTGCCAGGTCGTCGGCGCCGTCGAATACCGGCGTCTGCGCCCGGAAACCGAGTACGCTGCCTGCCCAGCCGAGGTGCGTTTCCAGTATCTGCCCAATGTTCATACGGGAAGGTACGCCGATGGGGTCGAGGATGATGTCGACCGGCGTGCCGTCCGGCAGGAAGGGCATATCTTCTTTCGGCGCGATGAGGGAGATAACGCCTTTATTGCCGTGTCGGCCGGCCAGTTTATCACCGACTGATACGCGGCGCTTTTGCGCTATCCATACCTGTACCCACTGGTTCACGCCTGCGGGCAGGTCGTCGCCGCCGTTCTTGCTGTCTTTGCGGTTGTATATTTTAACATTGATTACTTTGCCCCATTCGCCGTGCGGGACTCTAA
The DNA here is from genome assembly GCA_963796365.1 of uncultured Chloroflexia bacterium. GTDB lineage: Bacteria > Chloroflexota > Dehalococcoidia > Dehalococcoidales > RBG-16-60-22 > RBG-13-51-18. The sequence continues at coordinate 69,701 of CAWCLJ010000004.1, read as the reverse complement.
GGGAAGTGTCTTTGACCTCCCTCGCCTTTTCCCCGAAGATGGCGCGTAGCAGCTTCTCTTCGGCGGAAAGTTCCGTTTCGCCTTTGGGGGTAATTTTTCCTACCAGGGTATCGTCCGGCATCACCTCCGCGCCGATGCGGATAATCCCTTCTTCATCGAGTTCCCGCAGGCTTTCCTCGCCGACGTTCGGGATGTCGCGGGTGATTTCTTCCGGCCCCAGCTTCGTGTCACGGGCTTCCACCTCGTGCTTGTTGATGTGGATAGAGGTGAAGAAGTCCTCTTCGACCATGCGGCTGCTTAAGATAATCGCATCTTCGAAGTTGTAGCCTTCCCAGCTCATGAATGCTACCGTTACGTTCTGCCCTAAGGCCAATTCGCCGTTTTCCGTGGCGGAGCTATCTGCCAGTACCTGTCCGACTTCTATCTTGTCGCCCTTGTTGACCAGCGGCCGCTGGTTGATGCAGGTACCCTGGTTCGTGCGTACGAACTTCAGCAGGTCGTAGTTCTTGCTTGTGCCGTCGTCGTGCGTGATGACGATTCTGTATTTTGTATTGCCTTTATCGTCGATGTTGCCGGACATATCGGTGACCGTCCCGGCTTTCTCGGCGAATACCACCTGCCGGCTGTGCTTCGCGGCTTCCATTTCCATGCCGGTGGCAACCGTCGGCGCCTGCGGGCGCAGCAGCGGCACTGCCTGCCTCATCATGTTGGCGCCCATCAAGGCGCGGTTGGCGTCGTTGTGCTCCAGGAAAGGCGTTAACGCCGTGGCTACGCTGACCACCTGCTTCGGGGTTACGTCCATGTACTGGATATTTTCCGGGGGTTCCAGCAGGTAGTTTTCCGCCAGCCTGGCTTCGACTCTTTCCTCTTTGAATTGGTTATTTTCATCCAGCGGCGCGTTCGCCTGGGCGATGGTGTATTTATCTTCTTCGTCCGCCGGCATGTAGATGATTTCGTCGGAGACAAAAGGTATTACCTTTATCTTCTTGGTCTTTAGCTTGTTGATGGCTTCGGCATTTTCCTCCGTGATGGCGCTCTTGGCTTTAACGATTACTTTGCCTTTTTCGTCGGTTATGTCTTCGGTTACCGTTCTGCCGGCCAGCTTCTTGTCTTTGCTGCTGACCTCTTTAATTACCTTGTGGTAAGGCGTCTCGATAAAGCCGTACTCGTTGATGATGCTGTAAGTTGCCAGCGAGCCGATAAGGCCGATGTTCGGGCCTTCCGGCGTCTCGATGGGGCAGATGCGCCCGTAATGGGAGAAGTGCACGTCGCGTACTTCGAACCCGGCGCGGTCGCGGGAAAGGCCGCCGGGGCCCATCGCGGAAAGACGCCGCTTGTGCGTCAGTTCAGCCAGCGGGTTTGTCTGGTCCATGAATTGTGAAAGCTGTGACCCGCCGAAGAACTCTCTAACTGCCGCCACGATTGGCCGGATATTGACCAGTGCGCTCGGCGTTACGGCTTCCGTTCCGATGATGCTCATCCTTTCCCGGACTACCTGCTCCAGGCGCAGGAACCCGATGCGGAACTGGGTCTGTACCAGCTCACCCACTGTACGTACCCTGCGGTTGCCCAGGTGGTCGATATCGTCGCTGTGGTCCTTGCCGTTATTGATTAAAATAATGTGCTTGATTATCTGTATGATGTCTTCTTTGGTTAAGGTATGTTCTTTCAGGCTTACGTCTACTCCGAGCCTCTTGTTGAGTTTGTAGCGTCCAACACTGCCCAGGTCGTAGCGGGAGGAATCGAAGAACAGGTTCTTTATCAGCTTGCGGGCGTTATCGAGTGACGGAAGCTCGCCGGGATGCAGTTTCTTGTAGATGTCCAGTAAAGCTTCTTTTTCGTCTTTGATTGCCGGTTCTTTTTCCATCGTGGTGATGATGTATTTGTACTCGGAAGCCTTCTCTTCCTTTTCGAAGAGCTTCATGATGTCGTTATCGTCACCGAAGCCGACGGCGCGCAACAGGGTTGTGATGGGTATCTTGCGCTTGCCGTCGATTTTCGTGGATATCACGTTGCGGTTGCTCGTCTCGAATTCGAGCCAGGCGCCGCGGGTGGGGATTAGTTTTGCGGCGCAAAGGTCACGGCCGGATACCGGGTCTTCTTCTTTGGTAAAATATACGCCGGGCGAGCGTAAAAGCTGGCTCACCACTACTCTTTCCGCCCCGCTTGTGATGAAAGTGCCTTTCGAGGTCATCAGCGGGATATCGCCGAAGAACAGGTCCTGCTCTTTGATTTCTCCGGTTTCTTTGACCAGCAGCCGTACCTTTACATAAAGCGGCGCGGAATACGTTTGGTCTCTCTCATGACATTCGGACTCGGAATGTCCGGGTCTCGGCTCGCGAAATTCGTAAGCAATAAAACTTAGCTCCAGTCGGTTGCCGGTCAGGTCTTTAATGGGGGAAATTTCTTCCAGTAACTGTTTCAGGCCGTCTTCCTGGAACCTCTGGAAAGAATCTAGTTGAACTTTAATCAGGTTAGGGACATCCAAAACGGTCGGTAGTCGGGCGTAAGATTTACGGGGGATAATGGTTTTGGATTTGGAAACGGTTGTTCGCGACGTTAAAGCCATCTCAACTCCTTAGACAAAGCTGTACAACAGTTCTAATTTTTGATTGCAGTCTATTTTGAATAAAGACACACGTTCACATGTGCTGATTATTTCACGATTGGGAAGTTAAAAATAAAAAACAGTCGGGGCCATTGTTACAAATGTAAAGGATAACATAATTTAAATATCTGTGTCAAGCCTTTTTGCAGCTACAGCAAAAAATATTTTTTGAGTAATTTTACCCCTTATAAGTCTCTCCCTTTTTTAAAGGGAGATTAAGCGGGATTTTGATTGATACCATCTTGAGTTTGAGAGTAGTTGAGTGGGTGAAGCGTAGCGTAACCCACCAATTCGTAGCTGACAGTCACATCGGGTAGGTAAAACCCTAACCCTTACCCCTTATCCCTCAACCCTATTCTCTATTCCCTCCCTTTACCTCTCCACCACTAAATACTATTATTGTGTTGTATCCTCTATTAAATCTATCAAAAAAATATGAAGAAACAATTAACACTCCAGCGGTTAATCGTCGCTGTCATCACCATGGCGGCGGAACAGTTCGCTGTTTGGGCTGTTTGGCGCTGGTTGCTCCCTTATTATAATATCCATCTTGCGCTCTGGGTGCTGATTGTGATTATGGGCGCCTGGTTCATTGCTGGCATCTTGATTTTTATCGCCGGCACCGGCGCCCTCAATCAAAAAGAAGTCATCGGCCTGTCCTCCATGGTTGGGGTCGAAGGCGAAGCCGTCGGTAAGCTCGCGCCGGAAGGTACGGTAAAAATTATGGGCGAGCTCTGGAACGCCCGCTCTCAAGAAAGCACCATCGAACCCGGTGAAAGTATTATTGTCACCGGAGAAGACGGCCTTAATTTAATAGTTGAAAAAATGAAAAAGTGAAAACTAAAAACTGTAAACTGTAGACTGTTAACTTACAGCTAACAGCTTATAGCTACACATTAAACAGGAACGTTATCACGTCCCCATCTTTTACAATGTACTCTTTTCCTTCTTTTCTTAGCAGGCCTTTTTTCCCCGCTTCCGCCATGTTGCCGGCCTTCAGTAGTTCGCCAATGTGTATGGTCTCCGCCCGGATAAACCCCTTCTCGAAGTCGGTATGTATCTTCCCGGCCGCTTTCTGCGCGTTCAATCCCTTCCTTATCGGCCATGCCCGGTCTTCATCGGGTCCCACCGTGAAAAAAGTGATGAGGTTGGATAGCTCGTAAGATGCCCGGATAACATGTTCCAGCCCGGACTCCGTCAGCCCGTAATCTTTGCGGAACACCTCCGCATCCTCGGGGGGCATTTGTGCCAGTTCCGCTTCCAGTTTGCCGCACAGCGTTACCACCCGGTTACCTGCCCCGCTGAATTGTTTATTGTATTCCTCTTCCAGCTTTGCCGATTCCGCTAACTGCTCTTCCCCAATGTTGACGATTATCAGCAGCGGTTTAGCGGTGAGGAACTGGTAATTGGAGATAAATCTGTTGGCGGACGGGTCGATGGTCTGCGCCCGGATAGGGATGTCCTTCTCCATGTCCGCTTTCATTTTCAATAGAACGTCTTTTTCCTGCTGGAACGGCGCCCGCTCGCCGGGTTTGGCCGCTTTCAGCGACCCCTCCAGCTTTTCCAGCCTTCGTTCCATAATCGCAAGGTCGGAGAAAATCAGTTCTAGGTTCAGCGCCTCGATGTCTCTTTTCACGTCGATGCTGCCGCTCGGGTGCGGTATGCTCGGGTCTTTAAAAGCACGGACGACACTGATGATGGTATCGACCGTGCTTAGCTGGTTCAGCAACTGCCCGCCCATGCCCTTATCTTTAGCCAGCGATTTTACCGACGCGCCGATGTCGATGTATTTGACTTCGGAATAGACGGTTTTTGCGGGGTGAAATATCTCGTTCAACAGCTTCAGACGCGGTTCCGGTACGTGTGCCATTCCCACGTTCGGTTCCATGTTTCCCGTTCCGTGGGCTAATGTATCTGCCTTGCCGCCTGTCAGCGCGTTGAAAATAGTGGTCTTCCCGCTTTGCGCCAGGCCTATAATCCCTATATTAATCGCCATAAATTGGTTTTGGGGAAGAAATAGGAGAAACTCTAAATCCTAAACAAATTCCAATTACCAGATGTTTTAAACCTTTGACCTTTGGATTTTGATATTATTTAGAGTTTAGGATTTAGCGCTTAGGATTTCCCCCTTTACCCCCAACCCCTCCTTGTTACTTGACCGGTTGTTACTTGTTACTTATTCCTCAATCCTCAACCCTGAATTATCTCCCCTTCTTGATTATCTCCCTCGCTCTCTTTAGCGCCAGGTCTCTTTCGGAAATATTAAGTTTATCGTTCGCGGCTAGGTTCAGCAGGACTACCAGGGACTCGTGGGAGGCCATGTCCCCGAGCACGTTAATCGCTTGCACTCTCATTTTATCGGAAAGCTGCAGGTCGGTGGCGATGCTTGCCATCTTTTTTAATTCATCACCCTTTTCGCCTTCTTCTGTAAAATCCGGCATCTTACCTCACCTCTCGATGTTAAATCGCTAAATACTTACTCGTTCTTCCTTTGCGATTATTCCCTATACCCACCTTTTTGTCAACTATTATATAACCCGTGGCAAGTCGTCCCTGCCGGTAGTTTCTCATTATCATTCTGACCTAGATGAAAATCGGGGGAAGAATCCGTAATACTTTCCCCTCATTCCGGCATAGGCGGGTATCCAGCTAAAGGCTCCCTTACAATAGGTCTTATACGTCCTCTTTTCCACCTTGTCATTGCGGGGCGTCAGGTAAAATAACTAAAATCACAAACACCAAAAAGCCAAACTGTCTCACTTTCGTCAATACTGCGAAGGCAGGAATCTAACACTGGCATCATCATTAATTGCCTGCTCAAAATAAACTTTGCTTTCATAACATTCCAATTATCTTTAATTTTTGAGATTTACTTGTAATTTGTTTCTTGGTTATTGGTTATTCGTTAGCGGCGTGGCAATCTCTATTTCTACCTTGGCTATCTTTTACCTTTATCCGCATTCTTTAAAAAAAGGGGGAATAGCTTGACGTAGTAGGGCGTAGCCTTCATTATTGAAAGCGGACAGCTTACTTGAGAGGGTGACCGCAAAGCGGTCGGGTGAGGTGTATTATTTGCCACTGGTCCTTCAGGTACTAGAAGGATTGGTATTCGTTTGTAATATTTTCTTAACCCCATCTTCCATCAGTATCATCGCAAAAATGATGATGGTCACGTAGAAAAAATAAGTCCAGATGCTACGCCACGCGAAGAACAAAGGTAAAATCGCCAGCAGCGGCCCGGCGTTCCGGTAATCTTTCCAGTTAAAGTAATACCACGCTATCCCCCCGGCGAATACCGCTATTTCCAAGATAGAAAAAGGCAGCGCTGACTTTATAGTTACTATACCGCTTGTCACGAAAGATACAATCCCCACCCCCAGCGGGAACATGCTCGAAGCCATCGGGGATGTTACCGATTGCAGCCATAGCTTTGGGTCCTGCCAGATAAAATACACGTTAAAAGCTATGAAAATCCCCGCGATAATCCCGATGGTTTTTAGCACTGATTTCTCTCCCATGCTGTGCCACATCAGTATCAGGTAAAAAGGCAGGAAAAACCACGATGTTTGTCTGGTGGCTGCCGCAATTCCCATAAATATCGCGGAAAGCCAGTCATTCTTTCCTGCGGTCATCCACGCGATGAGCAGGAACGGGAAAATTAATACGCCGGATTCTCCCACCGCCAGGATGTTCCATATTTCCAGGCTTATCACTGCCAGCCCTATAAAGATGAGCCGGTTTTTCTTGGGGAGCAGCCATACCGCGTAAATCAGCCCTCCCATAACAAATATGAAATAAATCAACCGTATATCCGTTAACCCTGCCGCGATGAATGGCGCCGGCAGTAAAAAAGACCCCGCCGGGTAGCTTACATTAGATTCGATTTCCGGAGGAATGATTGCCGGCGTTTTTACCGCTGATTCCCATAGCTGCTTCAATTGTTCTTTTGAGGGATAGGGAAATATGCTCGTAAACTGGCCTGTCCTTAAAGGCGTCAGGCGGTCGTAGCTCCCGTTGAACTTTATAAATGTCGTGACGATGTTGGCGTTGGCGTATGGGTTTTTCCCCGCCAGCAGGTTTTCTGTGGCCTGCTGGTTCAGCGCCGTCCCGTCGTTATATCGGAAGGCGCTTTGTAGCTCGGACATTACCCTCGCCACATCGTTGTTCGCCCCGCTGTGCACATACCAGTAAGAGAAAACCCCCATGATGAACAGTTCCAGTATTCCTGTGATAAAAACGATGGAAAAGATGACTTTTGCTCCTGTGTTCAGCCCGCGTATATGCGATTGCAAACGCCTGTTCGTTCCCGGTGAGACGATGGTAAACATGATGGCAAACCAGGCTATCCAGACTAGTGTTCCGGATACCCAGTAATATGGACTATCCAAGGAAAACCCCACCCCGGAAAGAGCGGAGGCAATCAAAAGGACCGGGCTGGAAAAAAATATTAATAACCTGCGCGGCGGTGTATTGGCCGGGAAAATAGCCGGTAACTTTAGGGTAGTCTTAGGAGACCTGTGCTTACCTGCGCTCTCCTTATACATAATTACTTAATTTTAAGGCGGAGGTAAAAATGTTGCAATGGCTAAACTGTAATTTGTTATTCTGAGTGTGCCGTAGCCCTTGAGCGAAGCCAAGGGGAAGAATCCGTATTCCCTGCCTTTCTCCCCCACGTTATTCCCGCGCAGGCGGGAATCCACCATTGCATTCTTCTATCTATTCCTTATCCGCACGCTTTTAAAGTGTTAAAGAGGAATAGACTACTACTTACGCCATTTCTCTATTCTCTTATCGCCCTTACTTGAATACCCCGACCATCGTGGTCGAGGGATGTAGCCGAGGCGAAGCCACGGAGCGTAGCTCGCACCGATTAATACCCCGACTTTACGGTCGGGGGAAGTTTATTCGTTAATAATTCCTGCTATTTTGGGCCTGGAGCTAACGTCATTCTTTCTATGTCTAACAAGAATAGGTTTACGTTCTTCACGAGACATAAGGGTAGCATAAGGGCCCAGTAAACGTTCATATTGGTGGTGATAAAATTCCGGTAAAATATCGGTCTCATGTTCGTGAAAAGCTCTGAATTGTTTATCAGTCTTTAGCAAATTCAATATAACGCGAAGTCTCCCAATCATTTGCTGGTTACTCAGAGTTTTAACTAAATTGTATCCAGTTGGGAAAGGGGCAGGAGCGTTCTTTAGTCTTTTTAGGAGCATCCTTCCGGAAGAAATATAAGAAACCATGTCGATGAGTTTCTCATAAAAGACTTCCGGACTATAATTCTTCAGCGTATGTACCAGGTATGGCATGTAATAAAAAGTAAACGGCATGGCTGTCAAGATACGGCCGTCGCTCAGATAGCTTTCGTATAGCGGGGTGTTTCCAAAGGGAACCGGAATATTAAAATTCGGCATGACGAAAGGAACTCGAGATGCGAACTCCTTGGTCAACTCTACAGGTTCATCCCCCGTATCCACATCCAGACCGAAGATGAAATTGGCTTGAATTCCAGCAACGTAAGGTCTGATGATATTAAACTGTTCTATTACTTTATCCAGTTTTTGTCGAGGAGCGATGTTAGAGCCAGCTCCAAGCTTATTTGAATAACCTGTCCATGATTCGATGCCGGGAATTATATAGAAGTTCCCCATGTTTTTCAGCCGCTCCAATCTGGAACCCCGCAGGATGGAGAGTGAAGTTTCCATCATATAACTGCTATGCCTGCGGTTGGGTATCTTTTCCAGTACATCGAAGACTTGCTCGAATTTCACGGCAAAGTTAGGGTCATGTAAACCTATCATTACCCTGGGGAAATGTTGGAAGATATACCGCATGTCTGCTTCTAACTGGTCTAAAGATAAAAGCGCATAGGGACTATTCCAATCAATACAGAAATCACAAGAATTAGGACAGCCAGAGCTGGTTAACAACGGAATTGAGGTAAAAGGAAAGGGTTTACCCATGAAGAAAGTGGATGCCCGTATTTCCGGCATCCGTTCTTGTACAGTAGGAACACCGGCAAAGATACGCCCGCTGGTGATAATTTCGCCCCGGGGTCTATCCCTTAAAATCTCGGTTATCAAAGTTTTATCACAATCACCGACAACGATGTCAAAGAAACGCAGACAATCCTCAGGAAATTGTTTAGCATGAGGACCACCTATCACGGTAAGCGTTTTTTCCCGGCGATACAATATTGCCAGCGCGTATGCCAGTGCGCTCGCTTGAGTATAAGTTGAGATGAACACAATATCGAGATCGTTTGGTAGCAGCTGCTTGGGATCCTTATTGCCCAAATAGGTGGCATAGAAAACTTCGTGGCCTAGACTACGACACCAGACACTTACAGCCTGGGGCATGATACTGGCATATTGCCTGATAATCAGATACTTATATGCCAGATGATCCCATCTTCTGGAGGCTTCGACACTCAATAGCTCAAGAATTCCTATTCTCATTTTCTAATTCTCAGGGATTAATTTTAACTAAATTCAAGGTATGGTAAAATGCCCAGATCTGTCTATCATACAATAAACACCGCCTATGTCACAAAATAGACTTAAATGACATCATTCAATTAAGGCTGCCAGTGCTTACCAGAGGCTCTCGATAATGAACACCGTTTCTTCCTGAAGACATTCGGCCCCAATCACCATTCTACTTGGATAAACTACCAATGGCCTAGGCTGGAATCAGGCAACATTCTGCAGCAACTCGTTCACTTTTATGGAAGCATCCTGGAGCACTGGTTTGCCATGCCCCGGCAATAAGACATCAAATTCTAATTTTGCCAGCTTCTTTACTGATCCTAAAGCCTCTTGCACATTGAGCGTCATCACACTCGGCGAGAATTTCAGATTGCCTCTCTTATCTGTTCTTATTGCATCGCCGGCGAATAAGGTATCACCGGTTTTGTAAAGACAGATACTACCTTCAGTATGGCCTGGGGTATGGATTACCGTAAGATTGTCTATCTCATCGCCGTCCTTAAGAATAATGTCCGGCTTAATTGTTTGGAATCTCATGAACCTCGCCATTAATCTGAACATCACTCCAATAAACCCCTTAACCCTTTTCAGTTCCTTATCACCAGAAAGGCTCGGAGCATCACCGCTGTGTATAGCAACCTTTGCCCCCGTTATCCTCTTAAGCTCTGCCGCACTTCCGGAATGGTCAATATCAGAGTGGGTCAAAATTATCATCTTAATATCCTTCGCAGCTTTGTTCAAGGCCTTTATCTGTTTCAAGATTCTTTCTGCATTTCCGGGCATGCCGGTGTCAATAACCAAAATGCCGTCCTCCGTGACAGAAAGGTAACTGTTAGCTCCTCTTATACCATCAAGAAGATGAATCCCAGGTTTTATTTCCATAAAGTTTCAACTCCGTGCCATGATGGAAGTACCGTCTAACAAGACATTAGGTACTCCTGGCATTTTGTATTATTAAACTGACAAACTCCTATTTTTTCACCGGTTTTATTCTAGCAATTAGCGCCTCGAACTGTCTTGATGGCTTAGCTGTTCCTGCGGTGCTCTTGTCTATTGCATCCGCGATGCCTTGTACTTTCTCTACTGGAACCGAGGCAATCATTATATTCTCATCCCATCCCGCCATCCTTCGGGCGCTTATATCTCCAGCGGTGATGTTGAAGTTACCTGACACCATCGGATAGGTTATGGAGCTCCAGCACAGTGACCCCCTCATTTCAAATGAAGGCGTCTTGCCATCCCAGAACTGAGCCAGTGTAATAAGTCTTGATACCTGTTCTGCATTGACGAGGAAAATGATCAAATCAGGCACGAAAATATCATCGCCTATCGGATACAGATAAACCTTGCTGGCAATACCGAGAGGTGGAGCCGCTATTTTTTGAGATTCAATGCGTGATCTCGTCGCTGTCTTAACATCACACCACAGTTTTTCCCCTTCAACAAGCATCTTTAGCGGTATCTCCCTCGTCTCAGTCAGCCCTAAATGGCTCTTGCCCTCCTGGACAAGCACAAGTCTCCTTGGAAAGCATTATCACTTTGCCGCTTGCAGCCTCCAGTATGCCATTGCATACCGCATATTGTCCTTCAGCCAGCTGTGGCTACCGGAGAATCATCGGTGTATTTCACTCCTACCGCTTCGCTTTCTATTCCTAGTACATTCCTGATCTTCTTAACAGACTCCATCTTTTGACCTCCTCCAGAAATGAAGACGTGCCTACAGTATAGGGACCCTTACTTATTCGAGAACCATTCGCTCTGGCACAGTCAAGCACAATAGACAGATAACGTAAACGATTATATGGTACATCCCTGGGTTTTTTCAGTCAATAAAAAGAGGCTGGAGATGTGAAGATTGAACTTTTCGCTAAAGGGTGTGGTACGAGGTAAAATCAATTATCGACGAAGGAAAGGCTATTGATACTCAGGTTAATCTTTGTTAAAAATCGGCCTAAATCCTGTCTGTTTAGATATATTAATATATTGCCTTAGGACATAATTAGAATCACGGTTATGTTATTTGGGAATCGCTCTCCAACATTATTCTTCTTGCTTCAGATTATGCCCTGGAGACTCGGGTCTAAAGCATCTCTCAACCCGTCTCCTACCATGTTGAAGGCGAAAACCACCAGCATAATCGCTACACCCGGTGCGATAGAAAGCACTGGGTCTGTTTTCAAATACGGATAGCCGGAATTGACCATGGCTCCCCAATCTGCTGTGGGCGGTTGTATACCTATGCCAAGAAAACTAAGGCCGGTTTCGGCTAAAATGACCATTCCCATCATCATGGTTATTAATACTATGAGCGGAGGAAAACAGTTGGGGAATATATGATTAAGAATTATACGTAGGTTACTGCTACCCATGGAGCGTTCCGCCAGGAAGTAGTCGTTTTCCTTGATCGATAGAACTTGACCGCACATTAATCGTGCATATCCCGGTATCATACTGATACCAAGCGCTATCATGACATTTTTAATGCCTTGACCAAGCATAGCAGTAATAACCAGCGCTAGCAATAACATAGGAAAAGCCATAAGCGCGTCTATAAACCTCATGATGATAGCGTTAGTCAACCCACCATAGAATCCGGCTATCAATCCGAGGGCCATACCTACTATCGCCGCTATCCCGAGAGCAATGACACCAATGAGAATGGTAGTGCGGGTGCCGAAAATAATGCGACTTAGTGTATCCCTACCGATACCATCAGTGCCAAGAAGATGCTGGCTATCAGGCTTAGATAAAGATTGACTCAGATTCTGTTGATAAGGGTCATAGGGAGCAACTAAAGGTGCATTTCTCGGACTAAAACGGCCACCTTTTCGGAGCAAATCAGCCGGCCTTTCGGAGTAAAGTAGGCCACCCTTTCGGAGCAAATCGGCCACCCCCCATTGGAGCGGCGTCGGACAATACGATGGCATAGAATCACCGTTGGAGGTGATTCATGGCCAACAGGAGATTGTCCGTGCGCAAGATCAAAGAGATTCTACGTTTAAAATTAGACTGCGGCATCAGCGAGCGGGAGATATCACGGAGCTGCCAGGTCTCCCGGAGCACGGTAGCCGATTATCTCAGAAGAGCAGCGGCCGCCAGGCTGAGTTGGCCGGAAGCGTCAGCCATGGCCGAGGCCCAGCTCGAAGAGCGCCTGTTTCCCACCGAGCACGTACCAAGCTCGGTAAAACGTCCACCGCCGGACTGCGAGCACATTTACAATGAGTTACGTACCTACCGTAAATTCAACCTGACGCTCTCCCAGTTATGGCTGGAGTACAAAGAAAAACACCCGGACGGCTACCAGTACACCCAGTTCTGCGAGCATTACTGGCGGTGGCGGAAAAAGCTCGATTACTGCATGCGCCAGGAGCATCGCGGCGGCGAAAAGCTCTTCATCGACTATTCCGATGGACTGTCTATCGTCGATCGGCTTACCGGCGAGCTGATGCTCACCCAGCTATTTGTCGCCGTCTGGGGAGCTTCCAACTACACCTATGCCGAAGCCACCCTGTCGCAAACGTTACCGAATTGGATCGGCTCTCACGGGCGGGCTTTCGAGTACTTTGGTTGTGTACCCCGGGTGCTGGTGCCGGATAATCTCAAGAGCGGCGTCAGCAAAGCCTGTAAGTACGAGCCTGAGTTAAATCCGACCTACGCAGACATGGCGGAGCACTACGGCTGCGCCGTGCTGCCGGCGCGTCCGCGCAAGCCCAGGGACAAGGCGAAAGTCGAAAGCGGCGTGCTTATCGCCCAGAGGTGGATACTGGCGGTGTTACGCCACCGCACTTTCTACAGCCTCGTCGAGCTTAATGCCGCTATCCGCGAGTGCCTGGAGCATCTCAATAGCCGTCCCCTGAAAAAGCTCAAGAAGTCACGCCGGGAGCTGTTTGAAACTACTGACCGGCCCAATACTTTACCGCTACCACAGAGACCCTACGAGTATGCTGAATGGTATAAGGCCAGGGTACAGCTCAATTACCACATCGAAGTAGACCATCATTATTACAGCGTGCCCTACCAGCTTTTACATGAGAGACTGGACATCCGGTTAACCGCGGCGATTATCGAAGCTTTCCACAAGGGTGAGCGCGTCGCCGCCCACACCCGGTCCTATGCCAAAGGCGGCTACACCACGCTCCCGGAGCACATGCCGCTGTCACACCGCTACTACGCCGAGTGGAACCCGGCCCGGTTTATCCAGTGGGCGGGCAAGACCGGAGAGGCTACCGCCCGGCTGGTGGAAGCAGTCCTTGCCGGCCGCCCTTACCCGGAGCAGGGCTACAAGGCATGCCTGGGTATCATTAACCTGACCCGTGATTACGAACCGGTGCGTGTCGAAGCGGCGGCGCGCCGGGCGCTCAAGTTTAAGACCTGCTCTTACCGGTCGATGAAGGCCATCCTGTCCGCCGGGCTCGACCGCCAGCCGGATAACGGCGAGCAGCACAGCCTGTCGGGACTCCCGCCGCACCAGAATATCCGGGGACAGGAATATTACCAATGAAAGGATTTATCCTGAGCGAAGTCGAAAGGAGTAACAAGCTGTGCTTAATCAACAGACTATGTCTATCCTGCACTCATTAAAGCTATACGGTATGGCGCGGAGCCTTGAGGAGAGGCTGGCTGACGCTAAACAGGCAGCGCTGTCCCATGACGAATTCGTGGGGCTGCTGGTGCAGGATGAAAAACTGTACCGCGACAATTTAAGGCTCCACCGGCTGCTTAAAAAGGCCAAGCTCCGCCAGGAGGCTGCCCTGGAGGATATCGACTACGGCGCACCCCGCGGAATTTCTCGGCAGGTAATGCTGGAACTGGCTAATCCCCAGTGGATAACCGCCCATCGTAACGTACTGGTCAGCGGTCCAACCGGCGTCGGCAAATCATTTATCGCCTGCGCCCTGGGCAACGCCGCCGCCCGCGCCGGCTATACCGTGCTCTATGTACGCGCTCCCCGGCTGTTTGAATCCCTGCAGCAGTCACGCGGAGATGGCTCTCATCTCAAAGCCCTCGCCAGGCTAAGTCGGGTACAGCTTTTAATTATCGATGACTTCTTGCTTACCCCGCTGGTAGACGGCGAGCGGAGAGATTTGCTGGAGGTAATCGAGGACCGCTACCAGACAGGAGCGACCATTATCGCCAGCCAGTGCCCGGTTAAAGACTGGCACCCCAACATCGGCGACCCCACGCTGGCCGATGCCGTCTGCGACCGGCTGCTGCACAACGCCTACAAGATCGAGATGAGAGGCGATTCCATGCGTACCAGGAGACCGGTTACTAAATCTGAGAAGAAGGAGGACTTGTCCTGAGCGAAGTCGAAGGAGATTGAAAGCGATGAGAAAGTGAGCTAAACTGTACCTTAGTCCGGCGCTGCCAGGGGGTGGCCGGTTTGCTCCGAACACCCGGCCGATTTCATTCCGAACACGCGGCCGATTTTACCGAGATACGCAACTAAAGGGGCAAAAATGGCAGTTAGTATAAAAATAACAATAACAACTACGCCGAATACGACTACCCCTCGACCAAAAAATATTCTTACAAAGTGTCGCCACTCACCAGGTCTTGTTTGAGCGCTGGCTTCACCTTTGATTAAATTCGACTCGGTTGCCATAACCTGATCCTCCTTAGTTGTATCGAACCCTTGGGTCCAACCATCCGTAGGAAAGGTCGACAGCGAGATTAGCTATGACAATCACTATTGCAATAATTAAAACCTCGCCCTGGACAATAGCAAAATCGTGGGTAAGAACACCGTTTACAACCAGCCGGCCCATGCCTGGTATATTAAAGACTGTCTCGACCAAAACTTCTCCGCCAATGATATTGGCAACTCCCAGGCCCGTTAAAGTAACTACAGGAATCAAGCCATTTTTAAGAGCGTGCTTTATGATTACCACCTGCTCCCTTAAGCCTTTAGACTAGGCTGTTCTGATATAATCCTGGCGCATAACTTCTAACATACTGGAGCGTGCCTGGTGGGCAGTCGAGGCAAGGGGAAAACCGAAAGACAGATAACGGGCATAATGGCCTGCCTGATGCTTAACCAGAAATCAGTAAATGGAGAAGTATAACCATAAATCGGGAGCCAGTTTAAATATAGACCGAATAGATATATTAGCAAAATGCCGAGCCAAAAAACCGGCATTGTCAGTCCGATGTTAGCAACGACAGTGATCAAATTATCCATCCATCGTCCACGCCGCACCGCGCAAATTATACCAGCCGGCATACCCACTAAATTGAAAATGATGAACGTTAGAACACCAAGATATAAACTTACGGGTAATCGTTGCCGTATCAGTTCAATTACTGGTTCTTGCTGGACGATGGAAACGCCAAAATCACCATGAATGACACCTCCGATCCAATCAACATACTGTTCGGCCAGCGGTTTATCGAGACCGTATTGATGCCTTATTACTTGGAGTTCCTGCTGGGTGATATCCGCATATTTATCCTGGGAGATAAACATTAAAACGGGGTCACCTGGAAGAAAATGCATGGCCATAAAGACCATTAAGGTGACTAAAATAAGTATGATGACAGCTTGTATCAATCTGAGAACCAGGTATGCTATCATAACACTGCCTAACTCTCGTCTTCGACAAGTTTTTTTGGAGTTTGAACCTGCTACCCATTAAGGTGAATATCCCTGGATATCCAGATGCTCCGCACCATGCTTGCCAGGTTGAACTCTAGGGCCCAAACTGGCAAACAATTTATTCAATTAGTTGAGAATTAGTGAGGACTTATCCAGCAAACATCCGGTGTCCAGCTTAGAACGCCAACCGTTGCTTCTTGTCCGGTATCGTGGACATACGATTTTACCGGGTTGCCCTCATATTCCTACCACAACGGAATGACCATTTCTTCATTATAGATGGCTTTATTTAATGCCTGTTCATTCGCTGCTACGGGTTCAAGGGTCTGAAGGGCGGTATCCAGCGCATTCTGGACATCATCAGGTATGGCGAGACTGGCACAGGTGATGGAGTATTTAGAGAAGTTATACTCAACCGAATCACCGGCGAAATTAGGGCCAAAACCGATTCCTTCCATCAGCAGGGCATTATGCCATCCCTGCTCCGTGTAATTGGTAAACTGCCCCATATCGGTATTTTGCACTTGTACTTTGATGCCTATAGCCTGAAGGCAATTTGCCACGGCCATGGCAGAATCTTGATCAATCAATCCGGGTTGCGGAATAAGTGTGCATGAAAATCCATTGGCATAACCGGCTTCCGATAGTAGTTCCTTGGCCTTGCATATTGATGCCTTGTCAATAGCGTATTCAACTGCCTCACGTACTTTTATATTAGCAAAAGGTGAATCCGGGTTACTGCTATCTGGCATTAATACCTCTGGCGTCTGCGCTGCACCTGTGGTTAGCGCTGTGATTACCTGCATCCCCTGGTCTCTTAGCTGGGCTACATCTTGCAAGTTACCCATACGCATGGCATCCCCTTGGTTACCTTCAAAAGCTGCCGTCATCACCGTTTTATCCGCGATGTAATGCTCTTCTATTCTGTCCAGATAAGGTAGTCCTTTATGCCAGTAATCGGGGAATTTTTTAAATACCATGGACACGTTAGGCTGGTAACTGACAAGTGTGAAAGGCCCGGTGCCTACTACATTATTTCTCATCCAATCCAGGCCGTTCTTTTGATAGGCCGTGGGAGATACATAGATATCTGCCCTTAGACTCTCAAGAGCTGTGTTTTCCCAGTGAGTCAAGTTAAGCCTGATGGTATAGTTGTCAATGACGTCTACAGAAGCCCAAAGGGGTTCTCTTTTTGCATTAATATAATTTTCCATCGCCCACTGAACCACTTGCGCATTAAAATCAGTACCATCGTGGAATTTTACACCCTGGCGTAATGTGATGGTAATTGATTTCTTATCTGATGCAACCTGCCAGGCAGTTGCTAATTTTGGTGAGATATTTCCCTTGCAATCTGCATAAACCAGCCCCTCAATAGCCGGATCTACATCTTCTTGAGATAAGAAAACGGCTTCAGGTGGCCAGCCGATGGCGGACCCCGGCGCCATAGATGAAAGTTTTATCAATGTCCCGCCATATACTGGTTTATTAGCCGAGGCTTGAGATGGAGATGACGTAGAAGAAGGAGTTGTAGTTGATTTAGAACAACCGGTAAAAATCAATCCAATTACTACAATGACCGTAAGAATAACGAATAATGACTTCTTCATTATTTTGGTTTACGCTTTTTAAGACTATGAATAGCCTCTATTATCTCGACATCCAGTAATAACTAAACACCTCCTTTACTTTAAAGGAATCCGGCTTGCCGTCATGAAGCCGAATAACGACCTTTCCTTGATTATTCATTAATTTAAAATAAAAAAGATTCTATAAATTGTCCCCATGTGGAAATTATAGAATCTCATCTACTTGCCTCTTATAATTAAAAAAGTTGCTTTAGATCACTTCAAATCATCCCAAATGATATATCGTTAGCGTAGAGTTTCCTAAAATAAATATGTCAATGTCAAGTTAAGCTTTTTGAATGGAACGGGATTGCACAAAACCGAGTTTTGTTATTTTCAACCGAGAAAAAAATGGCACCATGCCGGGAGAGCAAACTTGAAATGACGGTCGCCGTAAGCCATCCCCATCTGGTCGTATTAGACCACTAAATTGCGGTATAATTGCAAAATATGGAGCACCAAATGGGAGTAGGCGAAGAGATGTCCAAGCACATGGGAGAAGATAGGAATAAAAGGACTATTGAATATCAACCCTGAGAAACAGCTATACAGAGAGATAAAAGGGTGTGAGGTTAACAACCTATGAAATTCTTTGAACGGATCAATAACATCTATGTCGTCGACACCCGGATGTTCGGCTTCCCGTGGTACATGTCCGCTTACATCGTCGTGGGAAAAGAAACTGTTCTCATCGATACCGGCTTCCCGGCCCAACTCGAGACTATCCGTGCCGGTATCCACGCCCTGGGGTTCTCGCTTGATGATATTTCCCGTATTTTCATCACTCACTCACACCCCGACCACAGCGGTAACGTCGGCTCGCTTCTCCGGGAAATTCCCGGTGCTATGGTCTATATCCACCCGCTTGGCGTGGCCCAGCTAATCGACCCGTCCATCGAGTTGGCCGTCAGGAAGCAGGCCCTGCCCCCCGAGATGCACTCTCGCATTGGCGAGATGGAACCGGTGTCCGTCGACCGTATCCGGACGCTCAACGACGGCGACGTGTTCGACCTCGGAAATGGCGAAAGCCTCAAGACCATTTTTGCACCTGGGCACCAGCCGGATGGTGTCGTCTTTCTTGAGGAGAAGAACCACGGCCTGTTCATCAACGACCTCGTCGGCAACTTCCTGCCGGATGCCGACGCCCACTACGCCCTCAATCCCCCGGGTTCCGACCCTCGGCAGTCGCTGTTGTCACTCAAAAAGATGCTTGACCTGCCGGTAAAATACCTCTACCTCGGCCATTACGGTATCGTCGGCAGCCCCCGTCGGGTCATCGAGCGCTCTATCGATAAAATACAGTACCTTCTCGATATCGGTACCCGTTATATGAAAGAAGGTACGCCCGAGAAAATTGCTCCCGCAGTGTACGAGGTCATCATGCCGGAGCTTAAAAAGCTCCGCACGGTCAGGGGTGAGGAGCTTTACCACTACGCCTCCGGCGCCCACATTGCCACTCAAGCAGAACTATTTGCTAATTTCTGCCGTGAGAATCTTAAATAATGCTTGTTAAACCGGAAAGGATAGTATATGTATAAAGTCGGAATCGACATCGGTGGTACCTTTACCGATTGTGTAATTATTGATAAAGAGGGGAACAGCACCATTTCGAAGGCGTCAACTACGGCAAATGATCCGTCTATTGGTGTGCTGGATGCCTTGACATCCGGTTGCCACATGCTAGGTCTAACCATGGAAAAACTGCTGAGTTCTTGCGATGCCTTTTTCCACAGCTGCACTATCGGTACAAACGCCATCATTGAGCGTACTGGCGCACGGACCGCTTTCATTACTACTAGGGGACATGAAGATATGCTTCTTATCGGGAAAATAAGCCAGAAAGTAGCCGGTCTCACCGAGATGGAAATCATCCATACCTCCCGGCTCAACCGGGCGGAGCCGCCGCTTGTTCCTCGTGACTTAGTCTATGGCGTGAATGAAAGGCTTACCCTTACTGGCGAGGTACTCATTCCCCTCGACTCCACGGAAATGGAAAGATTGGTCGAATGGCTCGCTGAGCGAAAAGTCGAGAGCGTAGCCGTCTGCCTGTTATGGTCTTTTATGAACCCCCAGCATGAGCAGAAAATCAAAAGTCTGTTGCAAAAGCGTCTTCCCGATGTCTACTGCTCCATTTCCGCCGAGATAAGCCCTACCTTCGGCGAGTATGAGCGGGCCACGGCTACAGTCATCAATGCCTATATTGGCCCCCGGGTCAAGGATTACCTCGGTAGCCTCCAGTCAAAGCTCACCACCGCAGGATATGCCCGGCCTTTACTCGCGATGCAGTGTGAGGGTGGCACCACTTACGTTGAGGACGCCGTCCGGCGGGCCGTCCTCACTGTCGATTCCGGGCCGGTGGGTGGTGTGGCCGGTGGCAAATGGATATCCCAGAAATATCACGAACCTAATATTATCTGCACCGATGTTGGCGGCACTTCCTTTGATGTCGGTCTGATTTACGGTGGCCAACCACAGTTTGAAGATGAACCAGTAATCGGAAAATACCGATTCCGTATTCCCAAAGTGTCGATAAAGTCCATCGGCGCTGGTGGTGGCAGTATTGCATGGCTGGACGCCGCCGGCATCCTACGGGTAGGCCCACAAAGCGCCGGCGCCTTTCCCGGCCCGGCTTGCTATGGCCGCAGCGGCTTGAATCCCACTGTGACCGATGCTGACCTTGTATTAGGCTACCTCAACCCTGACTACTTCTTGGGCGGCAACCTCAAGCTCGACCGTCAGAAGGCCGAACAGGCTTTGTCTGAGTTGGCCCAAAAAATGAAAATGGATATTGTCGAGATGGCGCACTCCGTCTTCAAGATAATGAACGCCCAAATGGCTGACCTTATCCGGAAATGCACCGTAGAGAGGGGCTTTGACCCTCGTAATTTTTCCCTTATCGCTTACGGAGGTGCCGGGCCAACCCATGTTGCTTTCTATAGTGCTGATGTCCAGGCCAGTCGCATCTTCGTCCTACCCAACGCCACCGTTTTTTCTGCATTCGGCATCCTTACAAGTCCCATCACCCACTACGCAATGGTCTCCCGCCGTTGCAGCAGCCCGTATTCTACAGAACATTGCCGGGGGCTGGATGATACCTTGAAATCTATGTCGGCTAGTATCCTTGATCAATTTTCTCGTGAGGGGATTCCTCCGGCTGAGGTCGAAATAGCAAAGACGTTGACCCTGCGCTATAATATGCAGGTCCATGAAATCGAAACCGAAGTCAGGGAAGATAGTATCACACCAGAAATCCTCGAAAATATCATCGTTCCCCGTTTTGAAAAGAAATATGGCGACATTTTCGGAACTGGTACCGAGGCCAGAGAAGCGGGTACCGAGATTATCACCGCCCGGGTCGTCGGCCGGTATTACCACCTCATTGTCGAGGACACGGTACCCCGCAGCACCGTTAAGATCGGTTCGCACAAACCAGAACTGAAGGGCAAACGCCGGGCGTTTTTCGAGCAGCAGGGAAGCCTTACCGAGATGGAAACTTCAATTTATGATGACAGCAGTCTTTCCGACGGCAGTGTCCTGGAAGGGCCTTCCATCATCGAAAGGTACGGTGATGCCGTTGTGATTCCGCCAGGTTACAACGCCACAGTGGATTCCCTTGGTACTATCAGCCTCACCAGGATAAATTGATTTGATCAGTTCTATGTCTTACAGGAGGAAATAATGTCTGCCGATAAAGTGAACCTAGGCAAAATCGACCCGGTGACATTCGAGGTGCTACGACACCGTCTGTGGTCGATTAACGACGAGCAGGGTGCTATTGCCGCCCGCATCTCCGGCTCGCCAGCCATCTACGAAACTTTCGATTTCAATATTGGCATATTGACGGCTGCCGGCCGGGGTGTATTCACTGGCGTTTATATCGGTCACCACGCCATCCCGTTGGAAATCGTCGTCAAGTCAGTCCTGGAGAAGTTTGGCGACGATATACATCCAGGCGACATGTTTTTCACCAACGATCCCTGGTACGGCGCCCTGCATGCCAATGATGGTGTCTTGGCCGCACCTGTCTTTTGGGGAGATGAAATTATCTGCTGGACTGCTATTGTCATGCATGACATGGACGTCGGTGGCCCTGTGGCAGGTAGCTGGGTCGTCGGAGCCCGTGAGTGTTTTGGTGAGGCACCCCTCTATCCCCCTTTCAGACTGGTTAAGGGGGATGTCCTCCAACATGATGTCTATTCTATCCTCCAGCGTAATTGCCGAATACCCGATAAAAACTATCTCAACATGAAGGCACGGGTGAGTTCCCAGATTATGACCCGCCGCCGCCTCGCCGAGGTTATCACCGGGTACGGTCGGGATACATTCATCGACCTGCTGGAACAGGTCATTGCTCACACTAATTTCATGGTCAAGTTGCGCTTGGGTGACATACCTGATGGTTCTTGGTGGGAGTATGGCTACCTTGACCACAATGGTATCGATAACCAGGTCTACAAGTTGGTCTGCAAACTGACCAAAAAAGGCGCGAAACTGACCTTTGATTTCACTGGCACCGATGCTCAGGCCATTGGCTCCATCAATTGCACTTCTTCTGGCCTGCGAGGCGGTGTCCTCGGCCCATTGCTCGCCATGCTTTGCTTTGACCTCCCTTGGAGCACCGGCGCCTTTGAAGATATACTGGAAATCAAGTCTGAACTGGGGACCATCAACAACGCTGTCTTTCCCGCCGGTTGCAGCATGGCTTCGCTTCAGGGTGCCCACGCCACCCAGCATGTCGCACACAATGCCATCGCTCGCATGCTCTGCTGCAGTAGCACTTACAAGAAAGAGTCCCAGGCCTGCTGGCAGCCCTTCCTGACCGGTATTTTTACTTCAGGTATCGATCCACGCGGCAAGAACTATGTAGATGGTTTCCCGGACGGTGGTGCTGGCGGTGGCGGTGCCCGGACTTTTACCGATGGCATAGATGGTGCCGGCATGATTCATTCTTTACGGGCCGCCGTACCTAACGTTGAAACAAACGAATACGTCCAACCTGTCATCCAGATATATCGAAAGTACTGCCCGGATACCAGCGGCCACGGCATGTACCGCGGCGGCGTCGGACTTGAGTTTGCTTATACTCCTTACGGTACCCCCAAACCGCTGACGGCTGTCTATGTATCCGCCGGTGTCTCCGCCCCCAGCGGCAGGGGACTGTTCGGCGGCTATCCATCAAGTATCAACGCCAACGTCGTCCTGAGAAAGTCGAATATCTTTGACCTATTTCGCGAGGGCCGTATCCCTGATGGTATACTCCAGATCCAATCTTCCGCCCGGGAAATATTGCCTGCCAAGGCCATGGTCCAGCTCAATAGCGGGGATGTTGCTGTAACTCTAGAATCTGGTGGCGGCGGTTATGGTGACCCTGTCAAGAGAGACCCATCCTTGGTCCACCGGGATGTTGTGGGCGGCCTAGTCAGCGGGGATGTCGCTGCCAGGGTCTACGGCGTTGTGTTCGACAACCATTTGGGCGTCGACGAAGCCGAAACCGCAGCCAAGCGCCGTGCGATACTGGATAGACGATTGGAAAGGAAAGCGATGAAAATCAGTAACATGGTCGCCAGGTTGCGAGCGAAGGGTGTCTCTGCCAATGACCTAAAAACGATGCAGATTGCTTCGGACTTCCTCGAGGTAAAGGCTGCCAACGGGGTGGCTGTCCTTACCTGTACTACCTGCGGCGTCCCGTTTTGTTTCTCGGATGAAACGATGCGCGAGCACCTCGCCCGGTCCCGGCCTATTGCCACCGGGTTCCTATCGCCGGTTAACGACTATCGCGCCGACGATATTTTTTCAATGATAGAGTATTCCTGTCCCCACTGCGGTACGCTGCTCTCCGTGGATATTGTAACTTCTGCAGACTTGGACACTATCCGCCCCGAGTTCCTTCTCCCCAGCCCCTGAATTAGTTCCTGTAGGGGCGGGTTTCAAACCCGCCTTTCCCCTTTTAAAAACTGGAGGACAGGGGCACGGGAATTCGGTTCAACTAACGTACCGAAAAGCCCAGCATATTGTAGATAGGTGGTCCTATTGGTTAAAAACCAGGAACTCCAGGGGGATACCATCCGGGTCTTTTATATAAAAGAAGCCACCACCCTTTTCATCATGCATTAGTTGAGGCCCGGATAAAAACTCCATGCCTTCTTTTTCAAAATAGTCGGCTATCTTATAGATGTCCAAACCTGCTTTGCCATTAAGGCAGACCTGTGTATAACCGAAATCTCCCCATCTCGTTAAAAATGGTATCGACCTTCCTCGAGGTTTCAAGACCTCGAAAAGTTCTACTATTCCATCCCCCTCGCTGCTTGCTAAAACACAGGAGCGCACTGTTGTTTGCCTGCCGCCGGATACTTCGTCAACTAATCCGGAGAAGTGCTCATGAGTACGGATAACAATAGTATCAAAGCCCAGATATTTTTGATAGAATGCCAATGAACGAGGCAGGTCAGTCACGCTGACTCCGAGCCAGCGGACACTACCAAATCTACTTCGCACCGGCACCTTCTCTCCAGAAATGAGTTCGATGATGTTCCCTTCCGGGTCTCTGCAATACATAAAACGATATTCCCCCCAATCTGGAATCATCACCGATTTCGGCTTCGAATAGCAATTGAGTCTATCTCCCATTTCTTCATACAACCTTTCTAAATCAGAAGCAGCAATTGTTAACTTGGCGACACCGATATCGCCATACCGGAAATCTTTACGGATGGCACGTGGAACGGGGTAAATCATTTGAGTCAACCCGACAATAATTCCCCCTGTCTCGTGGCTTAAGAAGATAGAAGCGTTTCTCGGATGAGCCGTTCGTATTAACTCGCTCAGGGCCTCAGATTCACCCTCGGGAAACTCGACAAATACGTTGTTTAACTCCAGGAAGTTCCGGTAATATGATTTCATTACTTCTATGTCCCTAACTCCAATAACACAATGATGTACACCATAACCTTTATATATTTCGCTCTTCAATCGTTCTGCCTCCCGTTTTTTTAAGAATAGCCGTCAATTCTATTATTATATAACCGTTAGAATCAAACCTATAAGTACTAAAAGCTTGGTGAGTTGCCCCTATGTCATGTTAGAGGCAAAGGTCAGGTAACATTCGCTTGTTGTTACCCGGAGGCACATTTCATCGCTTTGTTAAATGTAATGACATTGAACTTTCCCGTCAACTTCCCGTCGTCGCCGTCAGTTTTCTGTGACTGCCCTAGTCAACTTCCCCGTCCGCCGCTGTCAATTTGCCGTGACGGCTTCCATCAATATCCCTGTCGCCGCCGTCAATTTGCTGTGACAGCCCCCTGTCAAAATCTCTCGAAATTCTCAAAAATAATCTCATATTTTCCATAAGCAGCCTAAAGCTACCTAATGCTTACTTAGCTAACCAAATATTGCTCCAATTTTTTATTTTCTAACAGTTTTTTGACAGGGTTGCTGTCGTTTGCTGTGACAAAAAACCTGGAATTTACTTAGGTTGAATTAAATGATGTAACATTCACTCCTTCGTACTGCATGAAAAAGTAAAATGCTACCATCAGCGCGAGAGTCTCTCACGGTAAGACTGCCTATGAGACTCAAACCGAACGCAATTTAAATGGAATCACTGAAGAGGCCCCGGCTAACTGGGTTAGAGAGGCCGTCGATTGTCTTTGCGCTGAACTTCAGCAAACGGCATTTAAAAGCAACTGTATTAAACACTAGTGACAAGGACCAATTAGTTGATGAACAGGGTAATTCCAAGCAGTATGGTTTTTAAGCATCACATTCAAGATGCAAAGCAGCTTGCGCATACAAGCCACCATGGCGACTTTACGGAGCTTCCCGTGGTTAACAAGACGCTGGTAAAAGGTCTTGATCTGTGGATTAAACCTGATCGCAGAAACAATAGACATGTATACTGCCGTTCGTACGACTCCCCGTCCACCCCAGATACTTCTTTTACCTCTCATGATGCCGCTATCACGGTTGAAAGGCGCCACACCACTCAACGCTGCGGCTTGTTTACGGTTAAGTTGTCCCAACTCCGGAAAATCCGAAAGAATGGTAATGGCCAGATTTTGGCCTACGCCTGGCACATTCTGGATAATATCGCTCTTTTCTTTCCATTCAGGGTTGGATTCTATCATTTGTTTGAGCTCTTTATTAATGTCATCCAATTCTTGTTCCAGCCAAGTTATGTGGGCTTTGATACGTTCTTTCACGGCCGGGTCTGCCTGGTGCAGGCGGTTTTTCTCTGCCGTACGCATCGTTACGATCTGCCGGCGGCGCATCATGATTACACCCAACCGCCTCGTCTCTGCAGCCGGCAAAGCACGCGGCTCGGGCTTTACCGTGGCGGCATAACGAGCGATCACCTTGGCATCCAGCTTATCAGTTTTGGCCAGTATCCCTACCGAGCGAGCAAAATCACGAATATGGCGTGGATTTATTACCGCTACAGGAAAGCCTTGAGAATGCAATTCAGCAGCAATTGTAATCTCGTAACCACCAGTAGCCTCCAGCACAATCAGACTCGGCCCAAGCTTTTTCATGCGCGCTATCAGTTTTTCAGAGAGTGGAATCATCCTGTCTTTTCGGCCCTTGCCTTGCCGAATGAACAGTAAACGCCTCTCAAAATTAATGTCTGAAACCTTCAAATTCAACAACTCCTGTTTCCGTATGCCCGTGTAACAGAAGGTGAGAATCATCGCCCTATTTCTTTCCTTATGCCATTTAGTTTGATGGTAAAGTCCAATTTCTGCCTGGGCAATGAGTTTTTCAATCTCTCCCTGGCTGTGATAGGGCGGCAGTTCCCGGGGCTTGCGTAGTTTTAGTTTAAACTGTATCCCTCTGAACCCTAAAAACAATCGTAGCGCGTGGTAGTATAGCAGGACGGACCGCGGGCGATATCCTTTTCAACGAAGATCAGCTAAAAACTCCTGGGCAGTAATGGCATCAGGCCGCCGGTTAACCAGCCATTTCCGGTATGTGTTTACCACTTCCAGATATCGTTGCTTGGTTTTTATGTCTAGGTCTTGGAGAAAAAGGTGTTTTTTGTACGCTGTGAAGACATCCATACATTTATCAGTGTAAGGATTGTCTTCAGCAAGCGATACACAAGAATTGAGTGTGGGCTCTGCAAAGAAAGTGGTGTTTTGGCTTTCACCATCTGCCAGGGGAGAGAAGGGGGATGCGACTTTAGCTTCAACTAAAGTCGCATCAAACGGGTTTGGGCCTGGCAAATCTATAAGCCGAGTTCTGTATCCTTCCGGAATCGGAAGGATGGCGACCATCTATCTAGCCCTTCCATTGCTGAAAGGGTCGAGCGACCAACCCGGGGACAGGCCGGGCGCCTTATCGTCCCTCTATTTGGTCTTGCTCCGGATGGGGCTTGCACAGCCGGCCGGTCACCCGGTCGCTGGTGGGCTCTTACCCCGCCATTTCACCCTTACCCTTCCGGTATCGGAAGGGAGGTATGTTTCTGTTGCGCTTTCCGTAGGGTTTCCCCTCCTGGACGTTATCCAGCATCTTGCCCGGTGGAGCTCGGACTTTCCTCCCCGATTGGCCCCGTAGGGTGAATCGGAGCGGCCGCCCGGTTTACCTGGCCCTCATACAGTGTAGGGTAGACATAATGATGTGTCAATAGGTGTTGTTTCTCGCCTTGTCATACTGGAGCGAAAGATTTCAGTGTGTAGTGACATATTTTCCCTACCCCGGTTTCTCCCTTTGAAAAAGAGCCTGCCGCGTATGAGCGTTTTCGTCGCTATTCCGTATGGCAAGGGAATCGGGACTTGATACGGGGTGGGGGCGAAAACAAGTAGCTGAAAACTGGTAACTGACACCTCGGAGAGGTAAGGTTTGCGCCCAATTTTTTTATTTTATGCTTATGTAGAATTTAGGATTTAAAGTTTGGGGCCTGGTTATTCGCCTCTCCCCACGCTTTTAATGTGGAGTTTTTCGCGGAAATCCCAATTTGTATTTCCTGCGGTTTGTTGTCAGGCTTTACCCCGAGTTGGAAGTTATAGTTGTCGGGTGGATTTACCTCTGCTCCCACGTCGTTGCTTATCAAGAAGAGGTAATATTGTCCCTGTTTATGAACGGTTCCCTGTAATATCTTTGTGTTTGAGCTTAACAGTTTGAAATATGTCTTCGCTTTGGTGTCGAATTGATAAATGGTAAAAGAAAACTCGACATCCATTTTTGAAAAGTCGGCGTTTTCTGATGCCGCCAGCATCCTTTGATTTTCTGCGGACACCTGCGCCGCAAAAACTATCGGGTCTGTATTGTTTCCCTGCCACATTAGTTGTGATATCACCCCGAATACGTTAATCTTTTTAGCCTGATCCAGGGGGTCGGTCACCGGCAGGTCGGCTGTATATTCCACCCCGCCCATTTTTAGATAAGTTATATAACCTATCGGCCACTGCCTCCATGGGTAGAATGTAAAGCCCTGTTGTACGCTGCAGCCGTACATACCGGCCGTTGCGTCCGTTGTTTGTACCGCCTTCCCGCACCCGGATAAAATTAAAGGTATAAGTAATATGGCTAATAGCATTATTTTCATTATGTTTTCCTTGCTATTATTCCCTCTCCCCCCTACCCGTATTCACTAACCCCTGTCCAGCGCCTTATTGCACAGCCCGTCCGCCTGCCTGTTTTGCTCGCGGGGGATGTTCACCGCGGTAAATTTCTTGAGTTGCCCGGTCAGCTTAACGACCCTTTGGTACATTTCCCGCAGGTCGGCGTTCTTTACCTTGTACCGCCCCATTAGCTGCTTCACCACGAGTTCGGAATCGGACTTTAACAGGACCTGTTTTGCCCCCAGGCTTATCGCTTTTTCCAGCCCCTCGATGACCGCAGTGTATTCCGCCTGGTTGTTGGTCTTGGTTCCCAGCGTCCGGCCTATCGTCGCTATAGTTTTGCCCCCCTCGTCCGCAATCACCACCCCGATTGCCGCCGGCCCCGGGTTCCCCCTGGCCGCCCCGTCCGTGTAAATAGTTAGTTTGTCGGTGCTCAAATTAACCCCTTTGAAACTTATATAAGCCGTGATGTCAATATTTCATGAAGTAATCAAAAATAAAATCTCAAATCTCAAATCCACATCTCAAAGATTAAAGATGAATACACGCCAACCCTGAAAATATGCTGAAGGCAAACAACAGGTTTGATTTTTACTCTGTGGTTTTGATTTTTGATTTTTAAGATTTGAGATAACCCCTGTCGTGTCTCGCTCAATCTTCCTGTTAAGTAAAATCTGGATAATCCCCTAAGATATGAATAGAATCCTGCCGCACGTTCCGCACTGCACCGGCTGCCCGGACCTCGCCCGCTGCAGGGCAGAGGCGGATAGAGATATCCGGCAGGACTGGCAGATGCCCTGCTCCACCTTCGCCACCCCGGTCTTCTTCATGCGGCGGATTTTCTCATAAAGGTTCAGGCACGGCGCGTCGATTCTTGACGCCGCTTCTTTGCGCGTTTCTTCGAGCGTCGCGAGCGTTTGCTTCAGCAGTTCGATGTCTTTAGCCAGCTGCGCTTGCTCTTTTTGCCATTCGGCGTCCAGCTTCTGGTAGTCCGCCAGGAGCGCCGCTGTTTTCTTTTCGGCGTCTTCCATTTTATCGATGACTTCCAGCGTCTTCGTCTCTATCGTGTCTTTCTGGCCGGTCTGCGCCTTAACTTCCTGCTGCAGGTTGGAAAGCTCCTTGGGATTGCTCGTACGGCCGGAATAAAGCTGCTTGTTGGTCTCGTTGATTTTATTGTTAATGTCGGTGACTTCGGTTTCCGCTTCGCGGCGCTGTTTTTTAAGCTTTTCGAGGTTCTGTTGTTCGGCGGCCAGGACGGTCCCGGCTTTATCGATAGCTTCCCGGTTGCCGAGTTGATGGGTCTTTAACACCAGCGTCTGGCGTGTGTGCTCGATATCGGTATCGATTTCCTGCAATTCGTACAGTTGCCTGGTTACAGCCATCACTTCCTCCGTGCCCCATTCTATAACGGTAGGGCAGTCAATAGCAAACATGAAAAATAGTGAATAGTGAATAGAGTTTAGGGTATAGGGAAAAGAAAAATTTTTCAAAGCTGGGCCAAAGCTGATTTGTGACAAAATCCTGTAGACAAGTATAGAACATATGTGCTAATATCTTCTGGCAAAGGAACGACGATGAATATTTTTGAGCGTAAGGCAGCTAGGAACAATTTGACTAGAACATTATGTTATTTCAGGCTCGACCCAGGCGTAATTCGTTTTTTAAGGGTTTTATGTTAAATCAGGCTCGGGTCAGGCATAAATCGTTTTTTTGACATATTATGGTAAGCCTAGATACAATTCAGGCTCAAGGGCATTTTTTAGGGTAGTTATGGTAAGTAGGGAATAGAGGATAGGGCATAGGGAATAGGGTTAAGGGTTTAGTGTTTGTCATTAAGAGCTCGCTGGATACCCCCCAGCTAGGCTGGGGGGAGGAAAGCGAGTTCGCCGAAGGCGAAGCGGTTGATAGGATAGGAAAATCGTGGTATAAAGGTGGGATGGCAATAAGAAGGACGAAACACGCGGTTTATGAGCTGAAGTATCACCTAGTCTGGGTACCGAAATACCGAGCGCATATATTGGGTGGGGAGGTAACCCAGTACTTAAAAGGAATCTTCAGGCAGATAGCCGAGGAGTATGATTTTCAAATAGAGGCGATGGAGGTAATGGCGGATCATGTACATGTATTTATCGAAGCGCCGCCATCGTACTCGCCATCAGAAATAGTGCAGGTGTTAAAGAGTATATCGGCAAAAGAAGTATTTAAGAAATACCCAAGGATGAGGAAAATAATGTGGAGTGGGAAGATGTGGAACGAGGGTTATTATGTTAGGAGTGTGGGGGATAAAGTAACGAGTGAAGTGATCAAGAAATATATCAAATATCAGAAATATGAAGATAAAGACAGTCAGTTAAGGATGTTCGAAAAGGGGTAGGGAAGGGAGAAGCCCCCCAGCTCTGCTGGGGGGTACGTCACTCCCGACCCGATCGGGAATCCATCATTGACTTAAACCGATGATTGAGATTGCCACGCCGCTAAAGAATAACCAATAACCAAGATACAAATTCCAAACATTTGATTTTGGGAATTTGTGATTTGGATATTTTACCTGATGGCTGGCAATGACACCGGGTATGGATTCCAGCATAGGCAGGAATAATGGATTGAGAGAAGAAATACGGCAGGGCAGGCATCTTGCCTGCCTACACAGGCGGGACGCCAGTGTTACCGGGTTAAATTGGTGGGTAAAAAAAAGGGTAAGCGGTTTTGCCCACCCTACATTTTATATGGATTAACGCGTATAAAAGTAAAAAAAAAGGAGGATAAAATGAAAATCTTGAAAATGGCGATTAAGAATGAGAGGTGGGATTTAGCGGCACATGTGATTGTGCTGGAAGCCGCAACCCAACTGGAAAAGGGAGGAAAACCGGATGGAAGAAAAGCGAAAACGGGGCGGACAAAAGGGTAACCAAAATGCCAGGAAACATGGGTTCTATTCAAAGGTCATGGATGCAGCCGAAAAAAGGAATTTTACCGTGGCAAACGACATCGACGGCATAGACGATGAGATAACGGTGATGCGGGTGAAGATAAGAAACATGCTGGCGAAAGACCCGGAGAACATCAAAATACTGATGGCGGCAGCAACCATACTGGCAGGGTTACTAAAGGCAAGAGCAGACCTGAATAAAGGCCAGAAGAAGGGTTTCAAGGAGTCATTTGGGAGGATGATTAAGGACACATTGATACAGGTTGGTTCAGAGGCAGCGGGAGCGGTGTTAAGCAAGAAACTGGGATAAAGGAGGGGAGTGTCATCCTGGGCATATTGAAGGATACCGGGGTGAGGAGGTGAGTTCCCCGCTCTTCCCCGATATTCTTCGCTTCGCTCAGAATGACAGCGAGGGATGACGGGTACGGATTGCTACGTCGTCCGCCTGAGGCGGACTCCTCGCATTGAAAAATAAAAAAATGGAAGAAGAAACTATAACAACATTAAGGCAATATCAAATAGATATCTTCAACGCGATAAATAAAAGCGTAGAGGATAAAGAGGGGCTGACTTTTACAATCGAAATAGCCAGGCAAGGGGGCAAGAACGAAATATCGGCCTATACGGAAGCGTTTTTGATGTCAAAATATGCAAATGAGGCGTACAACATCGTCAAATGTTCGCCGACATTCGAACCGCAGGCCGTCATCTCCATCGAACGGTTAAAGAAATGGCTGGACGACTACGATTACGACTCGTCATTCGAAAAAGGTTACATTATCAAGCTTGGTCTCGCCCGCGCCATCTTCCTCTCCGCGGACGTCTCTTCCAACGTTGTAGGCAACACCGCCCACCTCCTCCTGGAAGTGGACGAGGCGCAGGATGTCAGCAAGGAAAAATACAACAAGGAATTCAAGCCGATGGGCGCCACGACCAACTGCACGACGGTCCTGTACGGCACCACCTGGGACGAGACGACGCTGCTGGAAGAGGTCAAGCAGACGAATTTAGAGCTGGAGCGTAAAGACGGCATGAAACGGCACTTTAGATACGATTGGGAGGAAGTGGCCAAGTACAATCCCGATTACCTTAAGTATGCTGAGGCGGAGCGGGAAAGGCTGGGCGAAAACCATCCGCTCTTTCTCACGCAGTACCGTCTTTTGCCGTTACGCGGCGGGGGCGGCTTTTTCAACGCGCAGCAAAGGGCACAATTGCAGGGGGAACACGCCCGTCTCCATCACGCGGAGGCCGGTAAAAGCTATGTCGCCGGCATCGACCTGGCGGGCGAGGAGGAGACCATCGACGGTATTTTGTACCCCAATACCAGGCGGGACGCCACCGTGGTCACCATCGCCGAGCTGGACTATTCGGTCTGCGACGATGTCATCCGCGAGCCGCGTTTGAAGGTGGTGGAGCATTACCGCTGGGTGGGCCAAAAGCACCCGGAGCTTTACGCGCAGCTCGTGGACATTTTAAAGAACGTCTGGCACTGCCGCAAAATCGCCGTGGATGCTACGGGCGTCGGCGAGCCGGTGGCCTCTTTCCTGCGCAAGGCTTTAGGGAGCCGGGTGGCGCCCTTCACCTTTACCCCGCAGAGCAAAAGCGAGCTCGGCTTCAACCTGCTGGCGGCGGTCAACTCCGGCCGTTTGAAGGTCTACAAGGCCGACGGCTCGGAAGAGTATAAGGACTTCCAGCATGAGATGGAGAAGGCCCGCAGCCATTTCCGCCCCAGCCGGACGATGAACTTCTTTGTCGATACTTCCGACGGCCATGACGACTTTCTCATGAGCCTGGCGCTGGCGGTGGAAGCGGGCAATGATTGCGCCCCCAAGAAAGCGAGGGGATGGGAATGGGAGGAGGAGTAAAGACTATTCAGATTTAAGAATATTATACAATTTTTTATACTCATGCTTTATACGGAATAATCGAGATTTATTATCTAACTTTCGTTTTGATGCACGAAAAGCTTGACTTTCAGGTGAAAAGAATTTATTTACAATCTCTAAACATCCTTCTTGATAATAATAATTTTTAGTGACCATTGTTGGTATTGAATGAACCATTCCTGAAACACGGTCATAAACTACAGCTTTAATTGGAAACAAGGATAAATAATTTCTTAAATCATCATCAAAACTAAAGAAAAATGGAACCATATAATCGCTTCTTCCAATAGCAACAGACATTCTTTCTAAAAACCTGGATGCGGCGATGTCCCATGCAATTGCATCAATTCTTTTTAGTAAACCTTTTTTAGAAATACTGGGATTTATTTTGTTTAAAATAGGTACGGAATCGCGATTTTTAAAGTATTTATAAGCCATTATTGCTTCTCTTTCAAGATAAATCTCTCCAGATTCATTTAAATATTCAAAAAATTGCTCAAATTTTTTTTTAGCATTCTTTTTTGTTGAAAATTGAATCTTAAAGATAACTAATAATTGAAGCAAAATAGCTCTTTGGATACGGAGAAAAGTATCTTCAATCAAGATTTGACCATCTTCTGAAGCATAAAAATTATAAGTAAAATCAACTGCGTGTCTTACGGCTTTGATAAAACTATAATCATAACGGAGATTATTTGTATTAATATAATACACATTATCTATACCTAAAAATAGCTCCAGACATACTATATTCCAACGAAAACCTTCATCAAGTAGTTTCCAAAAATGGATTGGAGATTTTATACCTTTATTTTTTGCTTTTAAAACAATAGGATATGCAATTTTAATATTTTCTACAAAATAAAATATAGTATCAAAATTCATATCATTTCTTAATATGTGATCAAATGCAAAACGTATATCAATATCTAAGGATTTTAACGAATTTTCTAAAACAATTTTTTTTACGTAAGAAGCGAAATTTGTATCAAAAGCTAAAGTATAGTCTATTTTTATCCCATAGGGATGTATTTTTTCGTGATATATGAAATAAATATAAGGATAACATAAATAAGGAATTATGTATTTATTATTAAATGGGGTGGGAAATGTTACTGGATAATATTCGCTAATTTCGTATTTTGGTAAAGATAACGTAATTCTAGTTCCGTATAAGCTATCACCCATTGTATCTTCAATGCTTAGTAAGATTTTAGGATCATTTATTAACGTTAATCTTTCAATAAGTTTAAGCATTTGTGGAGAATATGGACTAAATGGGTTTTGTGTCATTTCCAAATTACCTATAAATAATGTATGAAATAATTATAGCATTCAAAGAAAAAAATAAAAGGGGAAAAGGGGAGGGGTGGGTAAAATCCGCCTCTGCTCCTCCCCCGTATCGCGGTACGGGGCAGGCTCTTAACAGGGAGGACGACGTATTTGCTAGAACGTGGGATTACATATTATGACCCTTAAATCATCATAAGATGGTGTTGGATTCCCGCCTTCGCGGGAATGACAATAGGGGAAAAGGTGAGTGGGTGGGAATGTCCCACTTGACATTATATCCCACCGGTGTTATGATGACTCTTATGAAAGCTAATGTAATAAAAGATAATGAATTTCAAAAGGTCGCTGAAGGGGTAAAACCAGATGCTAAAAAACGTGTTGTTTTACCGGGTACGGCAAAAGAAGGCGTTACTTATCATATCTATGAAAATAACCTGGGTAAGATAGTACTCGACCCGCAGGTGTTTATCCCGGCTTCAGAGGCCTGGTTGTATAAAAATCAAGAAGCCCTGGCGATGGTACGCCGGGGGCTAAAAGATGCAGCCGGGGGACGGGTAAAAAAAATTAAACTGGAAGAGCTTTAAGGTTTATAGTATTGTTTGAAATAGCATTAACCGAAGAAGCCGAGCGAGAATATCGATTACTTAAGTCTGATTCATCCCGGCAAAAACGCTACAAAGCTGTTAAAAAGGCCATCCAATTCCTCGCGGAAAATCCTAAGCACAACAGTCTGCAGACCCATGAGTATTTAAGTTTAAAGGGTCCAAACGGGGAGAAAGTCTACGAAGCATATGCCGAACAGAGTACCCCGGCGGCATATAGAGTATTCTGGTATTATAGGCCGTCCAGGGGCCTTATCACCATAATCGCGATTACGCCTCATCCATAAAAGATGAAAAGGGGAGGGGGTGGGTTGGTGGAGGGCGAAGAGAACGACCGACCTTTTTCTCCGGCCCTCTCTCCGCTGGTAGAGAGAGGGCGATACATTTATTCAGGCACGAATATTGCACTACCTTTTTGTATCCCTCTCTGGCACAGAGGAGGCACTAGAGAGTGCCGGGCAAAGATGATTCTATCTGGCGTATCACTTCATCAATATAATTCAACACGGCATCGTTTGAAAATCTTAATACTTTATACTTTAGGTTTTGAAGGAATTCTTGTCTTATTTTATCTTCTTCAACTTGATACTGGTGTATTTCACCGTCCACTTCAATAATAAGTTTTACTTCTTTGCAGTAGAAATCCACGATGAACGGGCCTAAAGAATGCTGGCTTCTGAACTTTAAACCGTGCAACCGGTGCATCCGCAGCTTTTGCCAAAGGGCCTTTTCTGCTTCAGTCGGCTTTTTCCTTTTCTCGTGGGCGATTGATTTTAGTTTTTCCCATAAATCTGGATTAGTGTGCCATCTTTGGATTTGCCTTTTCATGTTAGTCATCATCTTATCTTTTGTCTCCTTCTCTGTCAACGGAGAGGGAGAATATGAGAAAAAGGTCGGGATAATGGTTCACGCTCGTTAATGACGCTGCGTCTGAAGCTATGTTAGAATAATCTTAATATGAGAAGACCATCAGAAATCAAAGACGCCATCGAAAAGCTTAAGAAACTAAGGGCGCTGGAAATAAAGGCCACCAACGAGTTGGAAAAGATAAGGGAAGATGCCGCGGAACAGGCGCCGGCAAAGAAAAAACCGTCAATCAAAAAATCCCCTGCGAAGGCCAGACCGTCAACTAAAAGAAAAAACGGGCCCGCTTTAAAGAAAAGACCGGCGGTTAAGAAGAAGGCTAAACCATCCTTAAAAAGAAAGCCTGCCAGAAAACCTGCTGCTAAACGAAAGTCCAGACCGTCAACCGTCAAACGTTTTTTAATTAAACATAAAGCTGCACAGGCTAAACGGAAACCTTTATCTAAAAAGCGCCAGGTTAAAAAGAAGGCAAAAGCGCCTGTAAA
Organism: uncultured Chloroflexia bacterium; assembly: GCA_963796365.1. Taxonomy (GTDB): domain Bacteria; phylum Chloroflexota; class Dehalococcoidia; order Dehalococcoidales; family RBG-16-60-22; genus RBG-13-51-18. The sequence goes on along the minus strand of CAWCLJ010000004.1, from coordinate 33,767 downwards.
GAGGAAGCCGGTAACCGGAAAGAAAGCTAAATCACCCTCAAGGACTAGAGCCGCCGGTAAGAAGAGATTTTCGCTCTTTGGTCATAAGAAAAAGGCAAGTAAAAAGGCAAAGCCGGTAAAGAGAAGGACCGCAAAGAAGAGCGGGAGGAAAAGGTAAAGATTAAAAACCCTCTTAATCTCCCCCGTATCGCGGTACGGGGCAGGCTCTTTACAAAAGGGAGAGACAGGTAGGGATTATCTCACTCAATAATGATATCCAGGCTGTTCAGTAAAGCCATTACTTCCGGATAAGAAAAGCGGGTCTTTTTCAACGTATTCGCCTGGGGATTGATGATGTAGTTCTTCGCGCCCTTAAAGTTGGCGTTCGTTAAATTCGTCTTCATAAAGCGGGACTTTTCAAAGTTGGAGTTCTTAAAGTCCCCGCCGGTCAGGTCCGTCTCCGTAAAATCGGCATCGATTATCTCGCAGTCGGTCATTTTAAGCCTGGGGATTTTCATAAAACGGAAGTTGGAATAGTTGAGCTGGCAGTTCTTGAAAACGATGTCGCGGAACTGGTGGGCCTTCGTCCAGTCAATTCCAATCGTCTTGCAGGAGCTAAAAGCAACGGCGTCAAAACGGCCGTTCATCGGAGTGACGGCGCTTAAAGTGCAGTCATTGAATTTGCAGGACACAAAACGGCAGTCAGTGAGTTTAGTATTAAGCAAAACGCAGCCCTCAAAGGTGCATTCCTCGAAGTTGATGGATTTCACGGTCTCATCAGCAAGGGATAAAGCCGTAAAGGTCTCCTGGTAATAGTTGTCCTTATCAAAGCCCACAGGGAAATTATAGTACGGGTGGAGTTTACAGTAAACAGTAAACAGTTTACAGTTGACAGTTGATATTTTTTCCCTTTACCGCTTGCTACTTTCTCATTTGCTGCTTAACGTTACTTTAATTCAGAGGTGCAGTTGGGGCAGCGGGTGGCTTTAACGGGTATCGAGGTAGCGCAAAAGGGACAGTCCTTGGTAGCAGGAGCGGCGGTTGCTTCCTGTTTCTTTCTGGCATTTAAAACCCGGTTGAACATACGGACGACTAAAAAGACCGCCAGGGCGATGATGAGGAACGAGATGATGGTGTTGATAAAGATGCCGTAGTTCCAGGTCGCGGCGCCGGCCGCCTGCGCAGCCGACAGGGTGTCGTAGGGGGGTGGGGCGAGTTTTCCGTTCCTGATTACGATAAAGAGGTTGGTAAAGTCCACGTTACCCAGCAGCACGCCGATGGGCGGCATGAGGATGTCCGTAACGAAAGAACTGACAATAGCGCCGAAGGCCGCGCCGATGATAACGGCGACCGCCAGGTCGAGAACATTACCGCGCATGATAAAATCCCTGAAACCCTTAAACATATTGTTCCTCCTTCAAGAACAGATTAGACTTTTGTAAAAATGTAATATATATTATCGAATCGACCTTGGTAAGGCACAATAAGAAAGCACACTGATATTTTTTAATGATATTGATAAACGGGACTAGAAAGGAGAATCGGGCTTGGTGAAAATAGGAATCATCCGCTGTGACGAGAACAGTGAAAGGTGCCAGGGATGGAACTGCTTCCCGGGCGTCGCCAACCGGACCGGAAAATTCGAGGAGTATGATAAAATAGAACTGGTGGGGTTCGATACCTGCGGAGGGTGCGGCCATGGCAAAGCCGATAAGATACTTAAGAAAGCCAGGACGCTCAAGCAGCATGGGGCGGAGGTCATTCACCTTGGCAACTGCATCATTCACGATTGTCCTTCCCGGGAAGTATATTTTAAAGCGTTAAAACGAGTCGGCCTGCCTATCGTGCAGGGCACGCACGGCGGGCCCACTCCGGCGCAGATGGCAGCTTATAAGGCCGCGGCGGAAGCCAAAAAAGCCAGGGCGGCGGCCGCCAGGAAGGCGCGTAAGGAAAGACTGGCTAAGAAAAATACCTAATCAGGGTGTTATCCGGTAAAAGCCGGTTTTAATACTAATTATGTTGGTTTGTGGATGGGAGGCAACCATGAGCAGGCAAAGAGCGGCAGCAATGCCAAAGACGGCGAATTTCTTTATTAAACGTCATTCCTACGCCGGCAGGAATCCAACATAGAGCGCAATTATTCTTTGCCTTATCTTGATGCACCCCCGCTGGAGTTTATACTGAGCCTTTAGCCCTCGAGCGTAGCGAAGGGGAAGCGAACGTACGGGGATGACAAAAACTTTGGCGATAGTGTCTTTTATTAGCGCCCGTACCGGCTGATGTTATAAAATAGAAAAAACTACATATATCATCATACACAGGAAGGTATAAACATGTCAGCCAGGAAATTGATGTTATCCTCCATCGTTTTATTGCTGATTTTTAGCGCTGTATTAAGCGGCTGCGGCAAGGAGGCAAAAAACACTACTACAACGACTGCACAGTCACCAACATCGGCAGCAGAATCAAGTGCGTACCAGGATATTGTCGCCAGGTTCAAAGCCCTGATGCCGACCAGTATTCCGGCTAACCTGACGACCGACGGTCTGAAGAAGGGCGGAGAATTCGATGTTAACACTTACTTTTCCGTACTGACGCATTTATCTATGGCGCCGGGCTATGTCCTTGATTACCTGTATCTTTTAGGCGGAACGGCAGGCGGGCCTATTCTTTATATCAGACCGGCGAATGACGCTCCGTTTCAGACTTATGAGGAATATCGCCTGGCAACCCAGGCCAACCCGAGGCCGGCCAACGACCAGAGCATGATATGGTTTGTGAAGGACGAACCGGACCAGAAAGCCGGCAATATGATAAAGGTTGACGGCACGGATGAGGGCTATTTTGAATACGCGCTGCTGCAGACACTCGGCAACCAGTTTTACCTGTACGGCACGGCAGACATCAATGACAAGCGGCTGGTCTGTGAAAGCGCGGAACTGGAAAATATAATTACCGAAATACAAAATGCCGGCCTGAACCAGATGAACGCAGGCTTTTTAAAAAGCGCCCGGGCCATCGACCTTAACCCGGTGGTAAAAACGCAGGCGAACGCGGTGCTGGTGCAGTTTGTGCTCTTTACCAAGTGGGGAGGTTTTTCCAGGGACTCGTATCTAATTGCCCATGATTATCCGAATATTGTCATGTCCTTCAATAATGAAGTACTGCTGGCTTATCAAAGCGGAGCGAGGTATTAGATTTTGAGTGCAGGGTGTAAGGAGTCGGGCGCAGGGTATAAGAAGGAAATGACCAAGATACAATAACCAAAAAATCTCAAAAATTAAAAACACAAAGTAAAAATCTATAAATAAATCCTCTTTTATTCCCCTTTTATAAAGGGGAACAACCCAACGGGCTAGAATTTAAAGTTGTTTTTTAGTCCTAATCATCGTGTCCCTTAAAAAATGGAGAGCCGAGAGGGATTTTGCCTGTGAAAGGGAAGAAGCACCTCTAATAATACCAAACAACGGACCTTGCTATTTCTTTTTACGCTTTGGTTCTTTGGCGGCAATGGATGAAGCGTATCGATACGACCATTTTATTAAATCTTCAAAGACTTTCGTGTTTCCCACCAGGTTTTCCGGCAGGGCGGCGTATTCTTTCATAGGGCGGCCGGGCATCGGGGTAAACGGTGCCGCTTCAGGATATCCGGCATAAAGAGCTTTACGATCGGTCCCGGAAAGGCGGAGGATAACGGTCTCCTGGTGCACGCCGGTAAACATGTTTCCGTTCACAAAAAATGTCGGCGAGCCGAACATAAAACGCCGGTCGCAAGGGTATTCAATCACAACCTTTTCCAATTTCTCGATAAGCTTCGGATTAGCTTTTTGCCACGGCATGAGACACCTCCTTGAGGCATAATACCAATACTACCAGTAATTAAATGCCCTTCGCCACCCTTTCCGGTAAACGTATTGGTTATGACATAGTATAATGAAAACAGGACTGACGACTTTGGGCAAGACGATTGAGACAAAACCGGAAAACAGGTTGAGGGCCGCCGGGACGATGCTCCTGATATTCGGCGTAGGGCTGCCGGTTGTTTCCGTTATCGTGAGCATTCTGTATATCAAGCTGTCTCCGCATGATGAATTTGCGGGGCTGATTATTCTTTTGACCGGACCGATTATCTTTATACCTATCTGGGTCATGCAGATTATCGGCGGGATTTTTGCTTTGCAAGGCAGGTTTTACCGTTTCGTCCTGGCTAGCGCTGCGGTTGCCTTGCTATACTGGATACCGTTTCTTTTTGTTATTATGGGCGATAGGCAAAGAATGTTCAGGCATGCCAACGCCGTGTTCTGGCTTTATCTGCCTTTGTTGATACTGGCGATTGCGGCGTTCGTTAAAATATTAACCGGTAAGAAGAGTTTAAGTCAGGGAAGCTCTGAATAAGTCCGAATCAGCCCTCCAGTATCAAGTACGGGTTCGCCCTAAACGGTTCACCGTGAACGGGACAGGCTCTAAATCCCCCATTCTTGGGGGACTTAAGTGTGAGTGTGGGTAGTTAGTAATTTGGACCGCAGCCCAGACCCCCGCCAGAGTCCGCCTGAGGCGGATGGACTCCTTTTTCAAAGGTTCCTTAGTTATCAAAGTCTTCATCTGCTCCCCCCTTTCATCTTCCCCTTCGCTTCGCTCCAGGATGCCAGGGAAACAAAAACTCCTCCCCAGTCGTCGGCGGAAGGCCGGAGGAAAGGGGAGGAGCTTTTAAGGGAGAGTGCGGGTAATTGGCAATTGGGGATACCCACCTCGTCCATTCCGAATATCAACTAATAGTAGAAAGCCGTCCTTCGGCCGACCCAGAGGCCGAGCAGGAATATTATCAACGCGCCAACGCCGATAACGACGTATAACGGCCAGCCGTTGAATTTAAAGGGAGGCTGGATGGAAAACGCGCCGGGCTGGGTCCATTCGCTCTGGTTCCCCGCGCCATCGGTCGCGCTCTCGCGCCAGTAGTAAATCACGTTATTGGCGGTCAGTTTATCCAGTTCATCGCTGGAGAGAGTATAGTTGGACGTTTTAAGGCCGGTCTTATTAATCATAACCGAGTCGGCGGCAAAATTGGGGTCGGTGGAAATTTGCAGATTATAAGTCACCGGGAGGCTCGGGTCGGCGACATCTCCCCAATCGAAAGATACCGGCGCTTTTATCTTGGCGCCGTTAAGCGGTGCGGCAGGTATCGGAATCGGGGGGGCAGTGGATTCTACCGTAAAGGTGAGAGTAGCCGAATTAGTGCCATCGGTAGCTTTAATCGTATGGTCGCCGTGCAGCCCGGCGGCGCCGGAAGGTACGGTAAAGCTGGCGGAAACGAAGCCGTCCTTGTTGGCCGTGCCGGTGGCTATCTGCGTGCCGTCCCAGGTAAAGAGGACGGTGGCATTAGCATTAAAAGAAACGCCGATAAGGGTTATCGAAGCCCCGACGGCATCCGTGCTGGTGAGAAGCTGTAAAGAAGTACCGGAATTACCTGACGGCGGCGGGGCAGTAGTAGTTGTTGTTTCCGTAGGAGGAGGCGTAGTTGTCGTCTCTGTCGGGGGAGGCGTGGTGGTGGTGGTAGTAGTAGTCGCGCCGGCAACCGTAAAGGTAGCCGTAAGGGTGGTAGTACCGGCAGTGGCGGTGATAATCGTTCCGCCATTGTCAGCATCTGACGGGACGGTGATGATACTGGTGAAAGCACCGTTCGAACCGGTGACCGTATTACTGCCGGCAGCCGGGGTGATAGCCGTACCGCCAAACAGGAAAGTAAGCAAAGTATTGGCGGGGAAGGCGGAGCCGGTAATTACCACGGTGGAACCCGGAGCGCCGGTGGTGGGTGTTAAAGTAACGGCGGCGCTGGCAGTAATAGTAAAAGTGGCGGTAGCCGTACCGGTACCGGCGGTAGCAGTAATGGTATGGGCGCCCGCAGTAATAGTCGTTGGAATGTTGATGATGGTAGTGAAAGTTCCGGCTGTGGTGGTGGCGGTTGCGCCTGATTTAATAGAGATGGCGGCGCTATCCAGCTTGAAGGTCAGCGGGGTGTTAACCGGGAAGTTGGTGCCGCTTACAACAACGTCATTCCCGGCGGCAACGCTGGTCAAAGCCGAAAGGGTAGTTGGGTCAAGAAAACTTATAGTTGCACCTTGCAAAATTGTCAGGGGCATAAAAGTTCCCACTGAAGTACTTTCACCTATCCCGAGGACAAAAGGATATTGATAAGCTGTAGTAAAAATAACATCCACTGTGGTACCTGCTGTTAAGGTTAAAGGGGTGGAAAGACCAAGGGTGCCTTGGTTCAGTACGGAGGGTACAGTAAAAGAGCCAGATAAAGTGCCATCACCGTTAACCTCAACGTTACCCTGTGATATAATGGCATATCTTGTTATCGTTGATCCTATATTCGCTCCTAAAGAAACTAAATTTGTCTGGTCTGTAATATAAATATCAACATATTTTTGATAATTAGTATCATCATATGTGCCATAACCGCTTCCGGTAAAAGATACGCTGCCGCCAACCATTTGTGTAGTAGGCGAAAGGTTTACCGTTACGGCAAAAGCTGGTGTAACCAAAATAGCAGTGAATAGCAATGCTAAAATAATTGCTACCCCAGTTATTCTAAGAATTCTCCTGTTTTTCATGACTACCTCCTGATGGTATAACGTAATATTCTGTTTAATGATAGCGCCGGTGCCGGCGGATGCGCCAGACCAGCCAGACTAAAATAACCGCCCCGAAAGCAACAAGAGTATAGATAGCCCAGGCGGGAAAACCAGTTGGTACGAGTGTGAATGTGCCGGCCGCCGACCAATCTCCGGAGTTACCGGCGTTATCAACAGCTTCGACTCTCCAGTAGTATATTATCTTTTTGTTAAAAAATTGTTTATTTTCTACCGGTATGATATAAGCAGCGGAACTCACGTCTTTTTCATCGATAAGAAGCTGGTTAAAGGCGGCGTTACGGGAAACCTGAATTCGATAGGTAACCGGAGGAGAAAGACTGGCGACATCACCCCAGTTTAAGTTTACCGGGAAGGTAACCGCCGTTCCGTTGACGGGCTCCCCCGGCACCGGCGGAAGAGGGATATCGACATAAAAAGAGGAAGTCTCCGACCAGTCGCTGCGGTTGCTGGCGCCATCAATGGCCGCGACCCGCCAGAAGAATTCGTTAGCCGCCGGGGTTACCTCCAGGACTTCATTTCCGGCCAATGTATAGCTGGAAACGGGCAGGCCGGTCTTATCCAACACGATATTCTTAAAATCGTTATCCGAAGAAACCTGCAAGTCGTAAGTGACCGGGAGACTCGGGTCGGAGACGGCCTGCCATCGGAGGCTGGCGTAAGCACTGGAAAGGCCGGCGTTTTTAGGGAGTATAGGAACGGGTACCGGCGGCGGTGTGGTTTCTACGGTGTAAGAGTATTTGCGGGTAGTAGTATTATCACTGATGCTGATAGTATGGTCGCCGCCGTTGCTGGCCGGAACATTGAAAGTAAGGGTAAATTTGCCGGCGCTGTCCGCGGTCGTTGTGGCGATAGGCTTATCATCATAATAAACGACAACGGTACTGCCGGCGCTGAAACCGCCGCCGTTGACGGTAACCGGGCTGCCGACGGAACCATTGGTCTGACTTAAAGTAGCCCCGGCGATAACCGGAAAATTAATCTGGACATTGTTGCCCAGTCCATCCGCCACCTCCAGGTTGTAGGTGAGCGTTGGTAATTGCGGTATCAAAAATTCGGTCTGAAAAGAACCGGAGCCATCGGTTGAGGCGGTGGTTAGACCTGTCGTGTCAAGGGTGAGGCTGACCGGGCTGGAGGGACCGAAACCGGAACCATTAACGGTAATATATTCACCGGAGGAGCCGGAATTCGAGCTTAACATGATATCCGGCGTGATTTTAAAAGTAGCGTTAGCCGCGTTGCCAACATCATTAGCGGCGGTGAACTGGTGGTCGCCGGCGGTGCCGGCAGGAATTTGAAATGTTTTGCTGAACGTACCGGTCCCGGAAGCGGTAACGGTGCCGATACTGCCGGAATCCGGGTTGTCGTAGGAAAGGTCAACCGCTTTGGCGGCATAAAAGCCCATACCGGAAACGGTTACGTCCGTGCCGACCGGACCTTCAAGGGCGCTAAGGGTCAATTCGCGGTTATCCACGGAAAATGGGGCGGAGGCATAGAAATTGGAGTCTGTGGTCTCTCTTTTTGCATAGATAGTATGCTCTCCGCCGGAAGCATCGGCGGGGATAGCATAATTGGCGCTAAAGATGCCGTTAGACGGGACAACGACCGTACTTATTTCCGTATCGTCAAAGAGGATGTGAATGGTATCCCCCTCATAAGAATCGAAGACAGTGCCCGTGATATTAACCTGGGTACCGACCGTACCGGAGGAAGGGACGACAGACAAAACCGGGGCCGCCATAACCGGCGGGCAGGGGAAAAAGCCAAAAAGCTGCATCGTAACCAGCGCCAGAGGAATCAGTAAGTAAAGGCATCTAAAACGATGCATCGCTTTTCTCATGCCGTCCTCCGTTAAAAGAGGATATATTGCCTGTTACGGCGAGGTTCTCTTCTTCGACTCCTTTCACTTGATTAATCTTTTACGCGCGCCGCGGCTGGGATTATAAGTCCCGGCGAAGTTATCCAAGGTATCCTTGTTAATCAACCAGGTATTATGGATTTTATCGGCCGGGAGGTCACCCTGGCGGCAAAGGCGTTTTACCGTCTCCGGATGGACCTTCAGCCGGCGGCTAGCTTCGAGAACACTGAAATAATCATCAAGTATCGGCATATCAATATCTCAACAATACCTACGAAGCAGCTGGTATATACGTAAATATTGCTTTGATAAAGCAATTATAATATGCTGAAGCTCGGAAAGTCAATACTTCAGACAAAAAAGCCGAATTGAGCGTTTTCAAAATGGCATCGAAAAGAACGCTAATCCTGGCGGCAGCAGGACTTCAGCGCGACACAATTAGAACGAGAATTTAAATTTATGATATACTGAATTAACAAATGGAAACCAGCCTGTTTCTGATCATTCCTATCATTTTTGTAGCGCTGGTTTTCGATTTTACCAACGGCATGCATGATGCCGCCAACTCTATCTCCACCGTCGTTACCACCAGAGTACTTTCACCGCGTATTGCCGTGCTCTGGGCGGCTTTTTTCAACTTCATTGCATTCTTAATCTTCGGGACGGGCGTTGCTAAAACCATCGGCAAGGGGATGGTGGATATACAGGTGGTTACGGCTACCGTTATCCTGGCGGGGCTTCTCGGGGCAATTTCCTGGAACGTAATTACCTGGTACTTCGGCCTGCCGAGCAGTTCATCACACGCGCTAATCGGCGGATATGGCGGGGCAGCCATCGCCAAAGCCGGTTTTAAGGCAATCGTGCCCGGCGGCTGGACCTTAACTCTCATTTTCATAGTTATCGCACCGTTATTGGGGATGGTGCTGGGTTATATCCTGAAGGTAGCGGCGTCATGGATCGGACAGGGTAAAAGCCCGACCAGCATCGGCAAATGGTCACGGGTAATGCAATTATTTTCTGCGGCGGCTTTCAGCCTCGGACACGGCGGCAACGATGCGCAGAAGACGATGGGTATTATTACCAGCCTGCTTTTTGCCGGGGGGCTTATCAAGACTTTTAATGTGCCGATATGGGTGGTCTTATGCGCCCATACGGCCATAGCGTTAGGCACGTTCAGCGGCGGATGGCGCATCGTGAAGACGATGGGCCAGAAAATTACAAAACTAAGGCCGATCGACGGCTTCTGTGCAGAAACGGCCGCCGCTTCCAGTATCTTTTTATCCACATACCTGGGCGTTCCGGTAAGCACAACCCATGTTATCACGGGAGCGATTTCCGGCGTGGGAGCGACGAGCCGGCTTTCGGCGGTGCGGTGGAACGTAACGCTGCGTATTGTCTGGGCGTGGCTTTTCACGATACCGGTATCAGGGTTTATCGGTTTCATGATCTACGAGATTATCAAGTTATTTACTCATTAAATAAGAAGACCGGTTATTTTTCAGAAGGGTTATTCCGGCGCAGAAGGCCGGTAATTTCTTTAGGCGAGAGGGGGCGGACTTTGCCTTCCGGCAGGTCGCCAAGCACAAGATTACCGATGCGGACGCGTTTTAAAGCCTGTACGCCGTATCTTAAATGTTCGAACATGCGGCGGACCTGTCTTTTCCGTCCTTCATGAATAATGACGCTGTAGTTATATGGAGGCTCGTTTATTTCCCGGATTTTTGCCGCATGGGTCATGCCGTCTTCCAGCAGAAGCCCGCGGCGGAACTGCTGTTTTTCTTCAGCTTTTAGCACACCCCTGGCAGCAACATAATATTCTTTTTCATATTCGTAACGCGGGTGGGTAAGTTTATAGGTAAGGTCGCCGTCATTGGTCAAAATCAAAAGCCCGGTGGTATCTATATCAAGACGCCCGACGGGGTAAAGGCGGTGGCGGCGGTAAGTTTCCGGCAGGATATTAATGACGGTGCGGCGGTGTTTGTCATCGCTGACGGTGGAGACGACACCGGCCGGTTTATGGAGCAACAGCCAGATTATTTTTTCGGCTTTAAGCTCGACGGGGCGGCCGTTAAAAACGACCTGGTCCTTGGCAGGGTCGATAGGGTAACTAAAGGATGCGGCGGCAACACCATTGACTTTCACTTTTCCCTGTTTGATGGCATCCGCCATGCGGCGGCGCGAGCCGAGGCCGGCTTCCGTTAAAATTTTTACGAGAGGTTTTTCAGTCATAATACACTTTAAGTATAAGGCTTCGTATATATAAATAACAGTAATGCATGGGTATTGCGTTGCATGCACCATAAATGCTTGTGGTATAATTATTTTAACGAGAGGGAGAACGAAGATTCTGGAAGGACTTGAATTAGCCCGCAAGGCAGTAGATGCAGCCTCTGAAAAACAGGCAAGCAACATCGTATTGCTGGATGTCCGTGAAATATGCACGTTCACGGACTTTTTTGTGATTTGCTCCGGCGAGAGCGCGCGCCAGATACGCAGCATCGCCGATGATATCGAGGCGACGCTGAAAAAAGAGGGCGTTTTGCCGCACCACCGTGAAGGCTCGCTGGAGTCCGGCTGGTTCTTACTGGACTACACCGATGTTATCGTTCATATTTTCGGGGCGGCAGAACGGGAATTCTATAAACTGGAAGAACTCTGGGATGATGCGAAGGTTCTTTTACGCATGCAATAGCCTGGAAGCAATAAATACTTTGAACAATCCTTTTATTCTAGTTTCTAAATTGACTATGGGATAATCAGAATGAACCCCCTAAATCCCCCAGTCTTGGGGGACTTTAAGGAGTTGGGGGACACCCCCAAACCCCTGCCAAAGGGGTCTCTGGACTCCTTCTTTACCCGAATAATTCGTTTTTCTTGAAGAAATTGGCGACTTCTATCTCCCCGTTTTCCGGCGAATCGGATGCATGGGTGGAATTCCGCTGCAAGTCCAGCCCGTAATCTTTGCGTATGGTGCCCGGGGCGGCTTTGGTGGGGTCGGTGGCGCCCATGAGGTCGCGGATTTTTTTAATCACGCCATCGCCTTCGAAAGCGGCGGCGACGATAGGACCGGAGGTCATATAGATTACGAGGTCGTTGAAAAAGGACTTGCCTTTATGGACGGCGTAATGCTTTTCCGCTAATTTATTATCCATATGCAGCATTTTAAGGCCGATGAGCTTTAGCCCGGCGCCCTGTAAGCGGCCGATGATAACGCCGGACAGGTCACGCTCCATGGCATCAGGTTTAACGAGGACGAGAGACCTTTCCATTATTTGTTACTCCTTAAAAAAAACTTGATTTACTTTACTCACCCCTGTCCCCTCTCAAACTCATTATATGAACAGACCAGCTTTTTTCTTGTTCGAGAGGGGGTCTACAGGAGGGGTGCTGCACACCCCTCGCTAACGCACCCGGCTGATTACACTTTTAAAAATACCGTTTATATATTTCCTTTTCCAAACCAATTACTTAAACAGCCCTTTTAAAACTTCAATATCAACTTCTTCCAGGCTGTCAACAACGAGGTCAGCGCCAGCCAGCTTTTCCCGCGGGTTGCTGTTGGTGACAGCGATGCATTTCATCCCGCCCGCTTTAGCGGCCGCCACTCCGGCAATCGCATCCTCGATGACAACACAACCGGCAGGGGAAACGTTAAGCTTTTTGGCGGCAAGCTGGAAAATCAGGGGGCTTGGCTTACCTTCCGCAACTTCCGTGCCGTTGACATATGCCTGGAAACATTTTTCAATACCCAGCCCCTCTACGATAATATCGACATTTTCCCTGGTGGCGGAGGAAGCGAGGGCATTCTTGATTTTATTTTCGTCTAAAGATTTTATCAATACCATAACGCCGGGGAGGGCCTTTATATGCTGCGCCACCCGCTGACGGTAAAGGGCCTGTTTTTTATCCGAAAGGGCCTCGATTTCAGCCGCAGAAAGGTTGTCACCGAGGGCATAGCGGATAATGTTATCGTGGCGCTGCCCGAAAAGGGGACGGAATTCGTCTTTAGTCAAGGTGATTCCCATTTCTTTGAGGATATCCCGCCAGGCACTGTAATGATATTGCATCGTATCGGCGATAACGCCGTCCATATCCCACAGCACTGCTTCGAGTTGAGGTTTAGACATGGCTGCGGTTCTCCTCCACTTTTTCCCCGCCGGCCGCATTTTCCGCGATAAACTGCTTGGCGGTGCTTTCCGCCACCACGGTACCGTCCTTGAGGCAGACTTTCCCGGCGGTCTCGATAATTTTGGAACGCCGGCGGGTAATCCAGGCGGTAATAATGAGCGTTTCATCGATATTTATCGGCTTACGCTGACGGAGGGACATTTCCGCTGTCAGGCAGGTCTCACCCGTGGCATAGGCGACATTGCTCATTACTTCATCCAGCAAAGTTGCCAGGATGCCGCCGTGCAACAGCCCCGGCCATCCCTGGTGCATTTTATCCGGCTTGAACTCGGTGCGCAGGGTCTCGCCGTCCCTGGTGAATTTTAACTTCAGCCCCACGGGGTTGTTTGCCCCGCACCCGAAGCAATAGCCCTCATTGAGGTCGGTGTTAAGTGTAACTTTCGGGATAACTACCATAATTGCCTCTTAAATCATTTGTGCTTTCATAAATAAATTTTATTCATCCTATCCTTATCCCCCCACCCCGGTGAGAAGAGGAGCCGGGGGACGCCCCCGTCCGCCTCAGGCGGACCGCCAGAGAGGGTTCTCTCTGGACTCTCTTATTTTGGTCTCCTTGTAGCAATCAGCTATTAACAGCTAGCTGTCAGCTTTCACCCCACCTTTTCCCTGCCAGAGTGGTCTCTGGACTCCCTAAAAGTGCGTCCAGCCGGTCTTTTTGATGTCCAGGGGTTTGCCGGAAGCATCTCTAAGCACGATTTTGCCCGGCTCCCCGACGGTAATCTGCCCGATGATGCTGACCGGTATATTTATTTTCTCTTCAATATCAATGATAGCGCCCTCGTCGCCGGTAAAGAGCAGTTCGTAGTCCTCCCCGCCGGATAGTGCCATTTCCACCGCCTTTTCCGGAAAGTACTTTTTCAAGAGCTCATGCACGGGCACGCAGGCGATATTGATATTGGCGCTTACTCTGCTGGCTTCACAGATATGGCGGAGGTCCGAAAGGAGCCCGTCGCTGGTATCTATGGCGGTGGTAACGCTATTTTTCAACAATATTTGTCCTTCTTCGATTCGTGGAGAAGGGTGTAAAAAAGCGTTTCTAAAGTACGCCGCATTTTCTGGGGTGAACTTGAGTTTCTTCATCAACATCGCAAGCCCGCCGGCGGCGCTGCCGGGCCAACCCGTAACGGCTATCGCATCACCAGGCTTGGCGGAAGCTCGCCTTAAGATACCGTTTTTAATACTTTCCCCGATGACCGATATCGTGATAGAAACCTGCGGAGCGCCGCTGATATTCCCGCCAACGATAGCGGTTTCGTAAACCCCGGCACACTCGATGATTCCTTCATATAGTTTGAAGACATTATCCGCTTCTGTATCCGGCGGCAGGGCCAGGTTGATTAACGCATAGCGCGGCACGCCGCCCATGGCCGCAATATCGCTCAGGTTGATAGCCAGAGATTTCCACCCGATTTCCCGCCAGGTCGCGGTGTCTAAAGTAAAGTGGACGCCTTCCACTATGGAATCGACGGTGGCGAGCTGGATTTTTCCGGTACATTTCCAGGCGGCGCAATCATCGCCGATGCCGATGAGCAGGTTTGGGTTTTTCCCGTGTTCCAGCCCGACCTGTGTTTTAATCATTTCATCGAGCCGGGCAATAAGCCCAAACTCACCGAGTTCCGAGACTTTCACGCTAAAAAGTATAACATATTCTATATAAATATGACTTTTCAAGATAAAAAGTTTAAAATATTTGATTATAAAACTACCAAAATGATAATATAAAAGCTTATAATAGTTTATCACCATGAAAAGCCGAAATCTGCAAATAAGACGCATTCTCGCTATCAGCATTCTGGTGGCTATCACCGTTGTCAGCATCTACGGCTCCGTGGTGGTATTTCAACACCGGGAATATGTTAACCTCCTGGAAAGTCAGGGATACATCGGCCTTTTTATCATTTCCCTCTTTGCCGGCTCACCCTTGCCGATTCCTACCCCCAACCTGATTCTAACTTTTACGCTCGGCTCGGTGCTTAATCCGCTGCTGGTCGCGCTGGTCTCAAGTTTCGGCAATGCCTGGGGCAATGTGTTAATTTACCTCACCGGACGCGGCGGCCTGGAGTTTTTTAAGAACCTGGGAATTACCGGCGGCGAGCAAAAAGGCATACGTCCTACGCGGGCGGCCAAACTTTTTTACAAGTTCAGGGTCTCAAAGCTAAGCAAATTCCTGCGCAAGCACGTCCTCACCGCCGTTTTTATCCTGGGTATGTATCCTAATCCTCTCCTGATGACGGTCGTGGCGGGATTAGGAGCGGCGCGTTATAACTTCTGGAAATTCTTTTTCGTTTGCTGGGCGGGGAAATTGGTGGAGGCGTCCGTCCTGGCTTACCTCGGCTACTTCGGACTGCGGTCAATATTGCATTATTTCGGTATCAACGCCGCCGTGCCCTAGATAAATAACCCATAACCAAGATAAAAACCTCAAACAAATTACAATAACCAAAGGCAATAACCAAACAAGAATTAGCTCAAAGCTCAAAGCCACAGCTTAAAACTAAAAGCTGATTTTATGATTTACCAGGTTTAACTTCTACGTTTTGGGTTTGACCCCGTATCGTAGAACGGGGCAGGCTTTTTACGTTTTAACTTATAAGTTAACCAGAATACGGGCCATTACGGCTTTCTCTCCCGCGGCAAAACTGCTATATTATGGCCAAATGCGTTACGCGATACTGGCGGACATCCACTCCAACCTGGCGGCATTGACGGCGGTGCTAAACGATATCCAGAAGAAGGGCAGTGTCGATGAGGTCTGGTGCCTCGGGGACATAGTGGGTTACGGGCCGGAGCCGAAAGAGTGTATTAAAGTTTTACGCGAATGCACGCAGGTATGCGTTTCCGGCAACCATGACCTGGGCGCAGCAGGGAAAATAGACCTCGACCTGTTTAATCCTATAGCGGCGGAGGCCTGCCGTTGGACGGCATCGCAAATGAGCGCAGCGGAGCTTCTTTACCTCGAAGAACTGCCTAAGATAATAAAAAAAGGCGATTATTTCCTGGTACACGGCAGCCCCCGCGACCCGGCGATGGAATACATCATGTCCCCGAACATCGCGCAGAAGAACTTCAGTGCTTACGATACAAAATTCTGCTTCGTGGGGCATACCCATGTTCCGGCGGCATACAAAGAGGAAGCTGCCTCAAAGGTAAATTTGAGGCCCGGTATCGGGCTGGCGATGAATCAGTACCGGATGATCGTGAACCCGGGGGCGGTGGGGCAGCCCAGAGACGGCGACCCGCGCGCGAGTTACGGCATTTACGATACGGAAGGCCGGATGTTCCGGCTTTACCGGGTGGACTACGATATCCATACCACGCAGGACAAGATGATGAAAGCCGGGCTGCCTGTGTCCCTGGCGGCGAGGCTGGGGGAGGGGAGATAATCACTTACAAATGATATGTCCCGCTCAAGAGGCCGGTAATCGTTCCGGAATTATCGTGATTGCCGAAGTATATCGAATAGGTATTGCCGCCGGTCATCGGCAAATTCAGCGTGGTGCCCACCCCAAAAGTGTAAGAATTCGTGTTTCCGGTGCTGTTATTGACTATCAGGATATAGGCGGTAGCGGAACTGCTGGTCCCGGTGAGGGTCAACGCTCCGGTATAGGTCGGGGTGAAAGTGTATACGAGGGTGAATGTATTTGCGGTTTCGGAAATGCTTTGCGAGGTAAATAATGCAACCTGGCCGGAATACGATTGCGTTACAGACGACAGGTAAGTCCCGTTCAGTGTAGCCACGATAGTCCCAACAGAATCACGGTTCCCAAAATATATTGAGTAAGTATCGTTGGTGTTTAACGGTATGTTCAGAGTTGTACCCGTGCCAAAGTTGTAAAGGCCGGCTTCTCCGGTGCTGGTATCGGTGATTTCGATATATCCGGTAGCAGAGTTGCTGGTCCCGGTGATCGTTATATAACCGGAATAAGGCGGCGTGAACGAATAAACAAGAGCAGAAGTATTCGGGCCTTCGGAAATGCTTTGTGAAGTAAATAATGCAACCTGACTGTAATAAGATTGCGTAACAGACGACTGGTAAGTCCCGTTTAGGGCAGCCACAATAGTCCCTACAGAATCGCGGTTCCCAAAGTATATCGAGAAAGTATTGCCGGCGTTTAGCGGTATATTCAGAGTTGTCCCCGTTCCAAAGTTGTAAGTGGCCGTGACTCCGGATGTCGAATTGGCTATCAGGATATAGCCGGTAGCAGAGTTGCTGGTCCCGCTAATCGTTAAATAACCGGAATAAGCCGTTGTAAACGAATATACAAGAGAAGATGTGCTCGGGCCTTCGGATATCATGTGTGAAGTAAATAATACACCTTGGACGGAAGCTGCTTGCGCAGCCGATGCTATGGCACTTTGTTGCGCGCTTATCTGGCTTTGTAATGATGTTATGGTGCTCTGCGTTGAAGATAACTGGGTTTGAAAGGAGTTTAGCTGATTTTGCAACGCAGTAATTTGAGAGCTTGAAGACGTATTATCGTCTTTTAAAGTACCGATATCAGAGGTAATACTGTTCAACTGCTGGGTGAAGCCGGAGAGCTGGGAACTGGCGTCTGATAATTTATCATTCAACACTGATAAGGTAGCGTTATTGGAGGCCATGCTGACCAGTAAATCAGAAAACTGGTTATTTAAAGAGGAAATCTTGGAATCTTCGGTTGTTAACTGGCCCGGGAACGATGCAACCTGGTCCGTAAGCTGACTGATAGCATTGTTACTTTGGGCGATACGGGAAGTTAACTGGTAATATAATATCGTGAAACCGGCGGCTACTATCAGGATAATAATGAAGGATACGAAAAAAGGTAACCAATCATGTCTTTCTTCCATATAGTCCCTCCTGAAAGAGGAGTTTTTTTATTCTCTTTATTTTCATGCTACAAACGGCAAAATATAGTTGTTATAAAGTGCAGGGGAAAAGTGTTGCATATTTATGACATTTGCGTGTTTTAATTCTTGACAATTGATTTAATAGGTTGAACTGACCCCTTTCCCTAACCCTCTCCCCGCCGGTAGGAAGAGGGCAATCGATTGTGCCTTCGTTATGCATCTCCTTTTTATTCGTCATTATAGTGAAGCCAAAATAAAGCGGTTTTAACCTTTGAGTTGTGGTTTTAAATTTTGAGTTTTGCGCTTTTAGTTTTCTCTTGACAATTGATTTATAACCCTATACGCTTTTAATGAGGTCGTGCTAGATGGGGAGCCAGCGGTGCCCTGAACCTGAAATCCGCTATAGCAGGGTTGAATTCCTGTTTTGAGGCTCCCGTCTGGTGGTACCTGGCCGAGTTAAGCGGCGTTGAAGGCTGGGTCCTGCGCGGCGGAGTGCTATGAACCCCGTCAGGTCCGAAAGGAAGCAGCGGTAAATAGTTTTATCCGGGTGCCGCAGGTCTGCCTGGCTGGAGCAGGCTGGCCCGGACAGGCCATTGGGCGGAGTCGATAGACGGGTGCACGGCCTCTTTTTATTAGGGAATAGGGGATAGTGTACAGGGAGAAAGTGACAAATACCAGGTAACAAGTGTCAAGGAAGTAGGAAGTAGCAAGTAATAAGGGAGAAAACTCGAAGCACTAAATCCGAAGCACGAAACAAACACCAATTTTCAAATGTTTTAAACTTTAGTACTTTGAATTTATTTCGGATTTCAATATTCGTGCTTCGTGCTTACCCAAATTAATTGACCGGTTGCTATTTGTTACTTAACGCCATGGTAGAGAGGGATTTTGGATTTGGTTAATAACCGCCCAAACAGTAATCCGGTTCCTCTTTTGGAGCAGACCAGAAAGCTGCTGCGGCGTTATAATATCCGGGCTAAAAAGGGGCTGGGGCAGAATTTCCTCGTAGATGATAATGTCCTGGAAGCTATCATCAAAGCCGCGGAACTAAAGCCGGCTGACACCGTCATCGAAGTGGGGCCGGGGCTGGGTTTAATGACCGGGGAGCTGGCGAAAAGGGCGGGGTGGGTCATCGCCATCGAGTTGGATAACCAGCTTGTCGATATCCTCAATGAAACGCTTCAATATGAAAACATCGTCGTCCTCAACGAAGACGTGCTCGGTACCAATCCCGCATCGCTTTTACAGGGGAGAGCGCCGGGTTTTCCGCCGGAATTCAGCTCCTATAAAGTCGTCGCCAACCTGCCTTACTATATCACCCAGCCGGTCATCCGCCATTTTCTGGAAGCCCCGGTCAAGCCGGAAATGATGGTCATCATGGTGCAGAAAGAAGTCGCTGACGTAATTTGCGCAAAGCCGGGAGAACGCAGCGTTTTAAGCATCGCGGTACAGTTTTACGGCTGTCCGAGTATCGTTGTTAAAGTATCTGCGGCGTCATTTTTCCCGGAACCGGACGTAGACTCGGCGGTGGTGAAAATAGATGTCTATAAAGAGCCGCCGGTAGTGGTAGACAATGTAGAAGGGTTCTTTAAGCTAGTGCGCGCCGGTTTTAAGGCCGCCCGCAAGCAAGCGGCGAACTCGCTTTCCCAAGGTCTGGGGCTGCCCAAACCGGCCATCCAGCAGATGCTTTCCAAAGCCAGTATCGACCCCCAGCGGCGGGCGGAGACCTTTACGCTGGAAGAATGGGCGGAGCTCTGGAGAGTTTTCGAGAGATTTAAGGAACAATTATAAATCTCCCTTATTCCCTCTTTGCGAAGGAGGGATGGAGATAGAGCATGATCAAAAGAGCAATGCATTGACCAATCATCCTCTCCCTTTCGTAAAGGGAGAGCAAGAGAGGGATTTTATATTTGTGCTTATCGTAAAAGCCCCAGCCTTAATAAATCCTCTTCTATTCCCCTTTAAAAAGGGGAACGATCCTTAGGTCTATATTGAAAATAAAACTTTAAAGAGAAGACTTCGTTTCCCCTTGTAAAAGAGAGAGCCGAGTAGGATTTATAAAAGGTATCATAAAATTATATGGTAAAAATCACCGCCCCCGCTAAAATTAACCTGACGCTGGAGGTCTTGAGAAAGCGTCCGGACGGCTTCCATGAAATCCGCTCCGTCTTCCAGACCATAGACCTGTATGACACGCTATATATCGAGCCGGTGGAGGGCGTAACCTTTAAGTCCGATATGGAAGGCTGGTCGCCGGGAAAAAGCCTTTTAAGTAAAACCGTGGCATTAATTCAGGAATCAACCGGCGTCAAAAAAGGGGCAGCGGTAAGAATAGAAAAACACATCCCCTTAATGTCCGGGCTGGGCGGGGACAGCAGCGATGTCGCGGCGCTATTGAAAGGACTCAACGGGTTCTGGGGTCTTAAACTTGCCGGTGAAAAACTCGCGGAACTGGGGGCTAAACTGGGGTCGGACGTGGTGTTTTTCCTGAAAGGCGGGACAGCGCTGGTAGGCGGGCGGGGAGAGAAAATAAATCCGCTGCCTTCCATAGGGCAGATGTGGCTGGTGCTGGTCTTGCCGGATATCCCGGTGGAAACGGGGAAAACGGGGAGGATGTACTCCAGCCTTAAACCATCCCATTTTACGGACGGGTCGGTAACCCATAAGCTGGCGGAAGCTTTAAACCAGGGTAAGCCTTTCCTCCCTTCGATGCTTTTCAACGTCTTTGAAAACGTGGCTTTTGAAGATTTTACGATTAACCGGCTGTACGTGGAACCGCTGAAAAAAATGGGGGCGCTGCATGTCCACCTGGCGGGCTCGGGGCCGATGCTATTTACGATGGCGCCGGATAAAGCCCGCGCGGAAAATATTTACCAGCGGTGTAAAGGCCAGGGCATGAAAGCTTTCCTAGCAGCGACGATATGAAAAATTACCGGGTGTGGGGAAAACCGCCTTATACTGTGGCGGTCGTTCACGGGGGACCGGGCGTGCCCGGATATATGGCCCCGGTGGCCGGAGAACTGGCTAAGACCGCGGGCGTACTGGAGCCTTTGCAGACACAATATACCATCGACGGCCAGGCCGCCGAGTTGGCAAACGTTATCCAGGAACAAGCCGCCCCACCGGTCACGCTTGTCGGCCATTCATGGGGAGCGGCCTTAAGCTATATAACCACCGCAAAATACCCGGAATTGGTCAAAAAATTAATTCTCATAGGAACCTCGCCCGTCATAGCAAAGAAAGGCCCCCGGCCTGACGCTATCCCCGCCTACTTCGAACGATTTTCTGACTCTGAACGAGCCGATTTTTTTGCCATTGTAAATAAACTCTGGGATGATAAAACTGAAGATAAAAACGCGGAGTTTGGTAAGCTTTGCTATCTAATCGAAAAATCAGAGACATATGAGGCTTTACCGGTTAAGGATGAAGTGATTGAATTCCAATTTATTACCAACCAGTCGATTAGTCGTGAACTAAACCAAATGATTGAATCTGAAAAACTGATTGAAGCGGGAAAGAAAATAAAATGCCCGGTCACGGTTATCCAGGGAGATTATGATATTAATTCCGCAACCGAAGTAAAAGAGGCGCTTTCCCATATTATTAAGGATTTTACATTCGTTTTGCTGGAAAAATGCGGGCACTACCCCTGGCTGGAAAAGTTTGCCCGGGAGGAGTTTTTCAGGGTATTAAATAGTGTGATATAATAAGTTTTCCCGTTTTCAGGAAGGAGACCGGATAATGACACTGATTACCGTGAACAAAGAACTCTGCACCAAATGCGGTCTATGCGCCGCGCCCTGCCGGATAATTTATTTTAAAGAAGGCAGCTATCCGCGGCAGGTGCCGAACACTGATGAATTTTGCATGCGGTGCGGTCACTGCGTGGGGTATTGTACTACCGGGGCGTTGATGCACAAGGAAATGCCCGGTCTCCCGAAGATTGAGAAATCATTGCAGGTCTCGTTCGAGCAATGCGCCCAGCTAATCAAGAGCCGCCGCTCGATACGTGAATATAAAGATAAAGCTGTCCCGAAGGAAGAAATCGAGCGTATTATCGAGGTGGCACGCTACTCTCCAACCGGCCATAACGAGCAAGGGGTCCACTGGCTGGTGGTCAACGACCGGAAGAAAATCAAGGAGATAGCCGCTATTGGCGCCGACTGGCTGCGGGCGATGATGAAAAACAATCCGCAAATGGCCCAGTTTTTTGCCGGGATTATCGAACGGCTGGATGCCGGCGAAGAAATGTTCCTCCAGGGCGCGCCGGCCATCGTCCTGACTTACGGACTAAAGAACAACCCCATAGGCCAGACGGACTGTGTTATTGCGCTGTCATACTTCGACCTGATAGCGAATTCCGCGGGGCTCGGCTGCTGCTGGGGCGGTTTCCTGATGATGGCCGCCGCCACGTACCCGGATATGATTAAAGCGCTGGCGCAGCCGGATGGCTATACGCCTTACGCGGGGATGATGTTCGGTTATCCAAAGTATAAATACACGCACATACCGGGACGTAAACCGGCGGACGTTATTTGGAGAAAAAGGGGAACTTAAAAGTTAAAAGTCAAAGCTCAAAGCCACAGTGTAAAACTTAAAACTTCAATACAATTGTCAGTTTTTACCTTCAAGCTATGGTTTTGACCCCGTATCGTAGTATGGGGCATGCTTTTGAGCTTTGCGTTTTGAGTTATAATTATGATTAATTACACATTGGATATTAAATAGGTTAAAATTTACAGCAAAATTTGGGAGGAGGCAATCATGGCTTATCAAACGGAAAAGAATTTACAGGATGCATTCAGCGGGGAAAGCTCGGCGGCGCGGCGTTATACGCTCTTTGCGGAAAAAGCGGAAAAAGAAGGACAGAAACAGGCGGCCAGGCTTTTCCGGGCGGCGGCGGAAGCGGAAATGATACATGCCCGCAACCACGTCAACGCCATGGACGGCATCGGGGCGACGAAGGACAATCTGCTGGCGGCGAGCATGGGGGAGCAGAAAGAATTCACCGAGATGTACCCGGCCATGATTTCCAAGGCGCGGGAAGAGCGGAACGACCGGGCGGAACGTACTTTCGATTGGGCCAACAAAGTTGAGATGATACACCACAACCTCTACGATAAAATGTACCAGGAAGTAAAAGCCGGCAAGAAACCAAAGGATACCGTTTATTATGTTTGCCCGCTCTGCGGCAATACGGTTGAAGGCTCTGCCCCGGACAGTTGCCCCATTTGCGGTACGCCCGGCAGCAAATTCAGGAAGATTGAGTAAATTATTTCTCAGATAAACGATAACGTATTGTTATTACGATTGATAATTTGATCTATTTGGTATGTAATAAGATACCATGCCCACCCTAAAAACATGTGCAAAATCTTTTTTTTAGGAAGGCAAGACTATTTGTATTTTTTGTTTTTTAATTTTGACTAAAACTTCATGGTCTAGCTGCATTTCTGCATATGCATTACCATTAAGAGGCGGCTCTATTTTGTGATCAATAATATCGTGGCCTGCACCTAACCAGAAGGGAATTATTTCATTACAAAATTGGCATTTAAAACCTAAAAGTTTAGAATCTGGATGACATTCTAATACATGTTCATAAAAATCACGGAATTTTCTACTTTGTATTTTTTGTCCGCATGAACATTCCGGAAAATTATCAGGTGTTTTAACTTCTTCACCAAAGAAGGAATCATCAGGTAAATTTTCATTCCATAATGTTAGAAGCCTGGATTCACATTCTTCAGATGTAAGTTGATAACTCCACTTACCGAACTGCATGCTACCACGAAGAGATTTCCATATGTTCCATTGATTTGTTTTTAATCCATGTTTAAAATACGTGGCTCTTAAAACTCGAGATGTAATACCTGCAGCAAGGTCAGCTATCTGCAGTCCTCTTCTTTTAGAAGAATTATCTTCATTATTCGAGAGAATATTCCATTCATTTGTTGAAACTTCTGACATTATTTTACTTGCATGGTTTAAAGCTTCACCAAATTGTTCATCGTGATCCCGTACGAGATTAGCTTTTAATTGATATGAAGCAAGTTGATCACTAATATAAAGAAGGGGCATGGAAAATATTGCTATATGAGGGCTTAAGCGGTGAATGTTATCAGGGACAGACTTTATATTCTCATATTCTAAATGAAGAGAATCTAATCCTTCAAAAATAATTTGAGCTGTTTCAGAAATACGTTTATTTGGATGTAAGAGCAATAACCTTGCTAATGTTCCCCCAAGTTTTTTTAATATTTCTATATCTCCAGAATTATGAGCAATAATATATTTTTTTAGAAAATCCTCAGATAATACATTATAGAATGTATTTCCTAGAAACCTTTTAAAATCAATATCAAAATATACATCTTTAGCTTTTGGATTATGTAATGAATCTAGGTAGGTATCAAAAATATTAGCAAATAATAGGAACTTTTTTTCTACATAGGTAATAAATGTAACCACTTCATTTTTTTTAAGAATACGAAATACTTCATTCCAACGACGTAGACCTTGTGTCGATTGCCACATATCTACTGATCGTAATTCAGAATCCTCTGGTAGATGTTCATTTTTTAGTAACTCAGATATATCATTCTGGATACTAATATCTTGTTCCTTGGTTAATAAAACCCACGCATACACAAAAAAAGGGTCAGATTTAGACAATAGTTCAAATCCTGTATTACCTGACTCATCACAATAAATAGTTGCGATTTCTTTATTCATGTTATATTTCTATGTTTTACACTATGGCTATTATTCGTCTTCTTTAACCCTTTAACGTACTTAAAAGCGCTTTCCCCGGCGATGCGGCCGGAATTTATCGCCCAGCCGAAGGCCGTGCCGGGGAGGGCGGCGCAATATGTTTCCGATGTCCAGCCCCCCGCATCCACTCCGGCGGCATAAAGGCCGCGGATGGGATTGTCTTCAGTATCCATTGCTTCCATTTTTTCATTGATTTTAAGGCCGCCGAGCGTATTCAGATATGAAGAACCGCACTTAACGCCGTAATAGGGCGGGGTAGTTAAAGGTTTTAAATAAGCCCGGTCTTTAGCGAAAACAGGGTCGAACCCCTGTTCGCAGGCGGCGTTGTATTCCGTTACCGTTTCTTTTAATGCTTTACGGTCTATCTCCAGCCAGTCGGCCACATCGTCCCAGGACTCGGAAATGACCATGGCGCCTTTGTCCGCATACGCCTGGAATTCTTTTTCCAGCCCTTCCGGCAGCGGGCCGCGGTGTTTCGCCCCGAACCCTTTGCTCTCCGGGACATTGCACAATCCGGTCTCCGTAATTCTTCTTAAGTGAGCGGCATCGAATATCGAATAGCACATGCCGCCGGCCTGCCGGATAATGGCGTTGATGCCTTCGTAGTAGTTAAAACTCACCGTTTCATCGATAAAGCGTTGGCCCTGCTTATTGAGCCAGACGGCGGACGGTTCCCCGGTGATGAATATCATCTGCAGACGGACGGTATCCGGCGCTTTCCCGATAGTGAGAACCCGGGGGCCGATGCCGAACGGCCCGGCTACCATGAGCATGCCCAACCCGTCCGCCGCCGCCCCGATTTCCAGCGCCTTGAAAATACCTTCCCCGGTATTGGGCGCGCCGGCGAGCATCATGTTATCGCGGAACCTGGGGCAGTATTTTTTCAAGAGTTCCCTATCCCCGCCAAATCCGCCGGTAGCAATGATAACCGCATTCGCATTAAAAGTAATATCGCCGTCTTTGCTGGTTGCGGTGACGCCGGTAACGCTGCCTTTTTTATCGGTAAGAATCTTCTTCAGGAAAGTATTCAGGAATATTTTGACCCCCATGTCGCGGCAGTCTTTAGTCAATATTTTAATCATGCCCGCCCCCTCTCCCTCCGGCACGTGCCAGGTCATGGGATTATCGATAGGGGAGTGCGGAACGCAGGTGAAATACATTCCTTTATTTTCCAGCCAGCGTATGGTGTCCGCCGACCTATCGATAAAAGCGCGGATAATCCTGGCATCGGTGGACTGGTGCGCCCATGCCATCATCCGTTTGTAAAGGTCGTCTTTGCGGGCGATAATGGCCTGCCGCTTTTGCGCCGGGCTATCCGCCGCGAAAATACCGGAAGCCATAGCGGAAGATCCGCCGGCGGCGCCGTGTTTTTCTATCACCGCGATATTTTTACCGCCGCTTTCCGCTGCCGCGACGGCCGCAGCCAATCCTGCCCCTCCGCCACCCACGATAACAAGGCTGAATCTGGCGGTATCAGGACTCATGATTTCAATCTCCTTTTTATCCAAACTTCCTCATCCTCTTTGCTTTCAATTTTTCCATCCAGTCGAGCGTCCTGCAGGTCATTCAGGGCTGTTTTTATGCCAGGGCCCCGGGGAACCCCCAGCTTTTTCAGGTCGTCGCCGGTGAGGGCGGGGCGGACATGCTTCAACACATTCAAATAAAGCTCAATATGTTCCGCTGCGATTTCAGATTCGGAGACAATGAGGACGGCTTCATAAGCAACCGGGCTAAAGCCGTGCAGGATGGTATAAATAACGCTTGGCGACTGGCCCGGAGTGGACAGTTCCTTGATTTTCTCCTTGACGGCCAGTGTATCTTTGACGGCTTCCGCCGTGGCTTTGGGCAGGCGAAGATAATTTATAAGTTTATCCGCTTCCGCCGGGGTAAGACGGTAGCAGAGCAAAGCCATATAAAGCTGTAGGCTCGGGAATTCGCTTTTACAGGTCTCACGGGCTTCCAAAAATGTTCCCTCCAGCCAGGGGTCGGCTTTGAGGTGGGGGCTTATTTTTGCCAATACTCCCAGCTCATCAGCACGGGAGAGGAGTTTTTCCGGTTCTTCTTCTTTTAAAACACGCTCCAGTTCGTGGCGGATACGGTCCCCGCTGACGGTCTTGAGCATATTCAGGTCCCGCTCGATAAGCAGCATGGTCATCGGTTCGATTTGGAAGCCCAGCCGCTGTTCGTAGCGTATGGCGCGCCAGATACGCGTGGCATCGTCCCGGAAGCTCTTTTGATGGAGGATGCGTATGACTTCTTTTTTAAGGTCCTGCCGGCCGTTAAAGGGGTCGGTAAGTTCTCCGAATTTTTTCGGGTCCAGGGCGACGGCCATGGCGTTAATGGTAAAATCCCGCCGGGCGAGATCGTCTTTAATGGTGCCGGCCGTTATTTTCGGTAAAGCGCCGGGGCGGGAGTAGGTCTCGGCGCGGGCGGTAACGAAGTCCGCGCCGCGTTTTTCCCATTTGATAGTCGCCGTACCAAAGCGTGTGTGGGTAGTAATTCCGACCTGGAGTTTCAGGGCAATTTCCTGCGCTAGCTTGATGGCGTTCCCCTCGACGACTATATCGAGGTCGGTATTAATGCGTTCCAGCAGGATATCGCGTACCACTCCGCCCACCAGATACAATTTCCAGCCGCGTTTTTCCGCTGTATCACCGGCCATTTTGAGAAACGCGATAGTTTCGGAAGAAAGCTGCTCTTTGATAGCTAAAGAAAGGTTAACGGCTTCTTGCGCGCACATAATACTTGTAGTATATCACAGCCTTGAGTGAAAGGTGGACGGAGTAACTAATAACCAAAAACCAGATTAACGTCATCCCGGCACATTCGCTTCGCTCAGTGTAAACTCCAGCGGGGTTCCATCAAAGAGGGCAAAGAATGGTTAAAACCGTTGCTGGATTCCCGATCAAGTCGGGAATGACAAACAGCTTTAACTTTTTCGTTATGATATTGATTTTTGAGTTTTAAATTTTGATATTATTTAGAATTCAGGATTTAGCGCTTAGAATTTTTCCCTTATCGCTCAATTATTACTTGTTTGTTTTCCCTTTTTCGAACTATAATTGCTGTATGAAAGTCGTCTCTATCGTTGGCATGACGGGGTCGGGGAAATCGGAGGTGGCGAGGTTTTTCAGCGCCAAAGGTTTTACGACTGTCCGCTTTGGGGATATCACGGACGAAGCGGTCAAAGCCAAAGGGCTGCCGCTGACGGAAGAGAATGAACGGCCGGTGCGGGAGGGGCTGCGTAAAGAGCACGGGATGGCCGCCTACGCTAAATTAAGCATCCCGCGTATTGACGCTGCTCTCAAGAGTTCTAATGTGGTGGTTGACGGGCTTTATTCCTGGGAAGAATACCTTGTATTAAAAGAAAAATACGGCAGCAATTTTTATGTGGTCGCCGTATGGTCGTCACCGGCGGACCGCTATAAAAGACTTTCCAATCGTAAAGTAAGGCCGCTGACGCCGGAACAGGCCAAAGGCCGGGACTATGCGGAAATCGAGAATATGAACAAAGGCGGTCCCATCTGCATGGCGGATTTTACTCTCCTGAATGATGCGGACACGGGCGCCTTGAGAAAGCATGTCGAACAAATCATCGCGAGGTTGAGATGACATTACCGAAACGCCCGGATATCGATGAATATTTCCTGAAAATAGCTTCTGTAGTAGCGGAGCGCTCTACCTGCCGGCGGCACCACATGGGCGCCATCGCGGTACGGGACAAGCATATTTTAACGACCGGCTATAACGGGGCGCCGGCGGGGGCCAAAGACTGCCTGGAACTGGGCTGCCTGCGCGACCAGAACGGCATTGCCTCTGGGACGCGGGTAGAAATTTGCCGCGCCATCCACGCCGAGCAGAATGTGATTATCCAGGCGGGCCTGCACGGGGTAAGCCTTGAAGGCGCGACCGTTTACTGCACGCACACGCCCTGTGTGCTTTGCGCCAAGATGCTGGTGAATGCCAGGATTGCCCGCTTTGTGACCTTTGGTAAATATGCCGACGATGAATTTATCAGTTTGTTCCAGGATGCCGGGATAAAGTTCGAGATGAAACCCCGGCCTTCAAACACAATTAGCAATCTTGACTAAGCTTTTTTTCTGGCTAAATAGTCCGCGGCGCTTTCCGCCGCGATGCGCCCGGAATTGATAGCGAAACCGAAGGCGCTGGCGCTCAACTCGCTGCAGTAGATTTCAGATTCCCAGCCGCTGGTCACCACGCCGGCGGCATAAAGGCCCGGGATAGCTTTTCCTTCCTTATCAAGGACGCGCATTTTCCCGTCTATCACGATGCCCCCGATAGTGTCCAGCAAGGCGGCGATGGTCTTGACGGCGTAAAATGGAGGTTCGATTAACGGAAGCAGGTATTCCTTTTCTTTGAGAAAATCAGTATCATGGCCTTGGCGGCAGAAGCCGTTATACCGGGAGATAGTCTCTTTCAAGGTTTTACCGTCTATACCTATCCACGACGCTATTTCTTCCCAGTTGTTAGCTATTTTGATGGTCCGTTTAACGGCTCCGTCCCGAATCCCCTTTTCCATTTCCTCCCGGACGGCCAGTAAAGAGTTTTTCCCGTCCGGCCTTCGCAGCTTGTTGCCGTGTACCTCAAAATACCGGCGGATTGAGCTGTCCATCAGCATAAAGCAGGCCATCTCGGGCTGCCTCATGATGGCATTGACACTTTCAAAAATATGGTAACCGGTGGCTTCATCCGTAAAACGTTCGCCACGATTGTTGACCCATAAGGTGACGCCGCTTCTTTCGAGGGCCAATAACGGCCAGAGATGCGGATGAACCCGGGGCCCTTCTTTGACAAGAGTAGCGGTACCGGAGATAGAAGCTCCGACATCCGCTGCTATACTTATCCCGTCTCCTTCCAGTGGCAGGCCGCTAAGCACCAAACCGTCTTTAAGGCCGGGGAAATACCTTTGCATCAGTTTTTTCTACCCATTAATTTTATCGGCTTCTTCAGGTCGAGTTTCACAACTTCTGCAACCATGTCCGTACAACAAATCTTCCCAACTTGGTCCACCAACTTGCGAGGAAAGGCCCGACCCGACGATGGCTATTGCTCTCCCTTCCTTTAAAGCATCAATAAGATCTGGAGAAGGGGAAGGTAAACTCAAGAAGATTCCCCCTCCTTGCTCTTTTTGGGTCGTGTATGTGGGGTGCTGAAAAGCGCTAACAACGGACTCGGCATGCACTCTACGAAATTTATGCCGACTCCATTTGATTCCAGTGGCATTTTTCCACGACTTGCACCCAACTCTTTTTGCGCCAATCTGAAATGACCACAATTTTATGCCATTCATTTTCGCTCTCAATCTATTTCACCGACGGCTTATGTTCTCATACCGAGTGCCGAACTTCTCGGCTCTAGAACGATTTTAGAGAGAGCGCTGCTTAGAATATAAGATTTGCCTGCAGTATTCTGAGAGGGGGTATTTTTATCATTATGAAAGCCAGTTATAAACTTGGTTGATCCCATGCCCAGGGCAGAGAAGTTGAATGATGCTTACAACAACCTGTACGTAGAACCGCTTAAAGGTGAGCGGGAGTTCAAGGAGTTCTACGTAAAGAGACCGGCCAGTGCCATCTCGCCTATGGAGGAGCTCAAAGATCGGATTGAGATCTCGAACAAAAAAGAGAAGTATCTGTTTCTGGGATTCCGAGGCTCAGGAAAAAGCACTGAGCTGAACCGCCTAGAGGCATCGCTGGATAGCAAGCTCTTCCTGAAGGTGAACTATTCAATAAAAGAAGATTTGAATGTAGCCGACTTCGATTTTCGAGATTTCTTCGTCTCAATGGCCCTCAAGATTTACGATTCAGCAAAACAGTTTGGCGATTACCTTCATTCCGACATCGAAGACGACTTCAAGGAGTTCATCAAACGCATAACAAGGGTCGAAGAGAGGGAGATAACCAGCCAGGCCTCGGCGGGTTTGTCTTTTTCTAAGGTCATTATGCTGAAGCTTAGCCGGGAGGCCAAGACAAGGGAGTATGTACGCAAAGAGCTCGACCAGAAGATAAGCGATCTCATCCAGAGGCTCAACTGGCTTATCCTGGATATTGAGGAGAAGCTGGACAAACAAGTAGTAGTGATAGTAGATGATCTGGACAAGCTGGCAAGAGGGCAGCAATCGGAGGATTTCTTTTACAAGAACTACCAGCTTCTGCTTCAGCCTAACTGCTTTGTGGTTTACACCTTTCCAATTCCCCTTGCCTTCAATCCGCTCTACGAAAACGTGAGATCCTACTTCAATGGCGACTTCGTGCTCCTGCAGCTTCCTGTAAGAGACAGACACAGAGAGCCCTATAAGTCCGGCATCGAATTCTATGAAAAGGTCATAGCCAAGAGGATGAACCTGGAATTGTTGGAAGACGGAGTCCTCGAAAACGCTATCATGTCCACAGGCAAGCTCTCTGAGCTTGTCTCGGTCATGAGAGAGTCCTGATAAAGGGCATCGAGCGGGAAGAGATCGAGTCGCTGTGGAGGATGTTGAAGCCTCTATCGAGAAGCTCCGGAGAACCTACGACAGGACGCTTACAGAGAAGCATAAAGAGAAGCTCCTCGAGATCAACAGATGCCAGGAGGGCAGGGACGAGGGGCCGGACTCTCTTATAATCAGAGAGCTTTTGTTCAGCCTGACAGCCGTTGAGTATGAGGACCAAGAGGGAAGATGGTGCGAAGTCAAACGGCGGCGGCGCGCACCCCGCTGCAAGCAGGCGGGGCATGCGAGGCGCCGCCGCATGAAGTTGATACTAAATCGATCTGATCAAATTCCTAAGTCGGACACGGATGCCCTTATCCCCGATGCAAGCATGGATATTGTCGATAAAAATAAATCCCTTATTAGCGCCTTTGGTGGAGAAGTGGAGTCACTCTTCTTAGAAGACCCGGATGAAGTCGAAGCGATATCCGACGAATTATAATATCTCCAGGCAGAGGCAATATAATCCTCTGTTCGGTCAGCTCTCCGGCTTACAGGGAACGGGTCCTCCAGCTATTGAGCAGCCGATTCACAGCGAGAGTTTTGCGGATCGACGGTGGAAACCAATTAGTGAGCTCTCAAAGATCAGGGCACAAAAGACGGAGATTCTCGTTTGGGTGCTGCCTGAGAGCCTTAGCGAAGATATCTTGGATGCCCTCAACAACTTCCGTGAGCTGTTTATCAGAAAGAAGTCCCAGCATTCTATTCCTTACACCAGGCGCTCTTGATGATGTCATCCGATCGTCCCGACTTCTGGAGGTACAGAGGCGGATTTCATGAACTCAAGGAGATGAAAGGGGACCAAGCTTTTCAAGCTCTTGAAAATCTGATAACACCATTGGACCTCAGTTATAGAAATAAAGAAGAAATTCTACGAAGAAGAAGAATAAACGAATACCTTTTGGACAGAATATGGAATAAAAATGAAAGGATTAAAATTCTCCAAGAACTCGCGATCATCCACGCCGTTTTCAGGAGAATACCATAAATCTATCGAATTCTCAGAGACGGCTCTGGCAATCAGCCGCGAGATCGACGACAAGAGAGCCGAAGGATGTAGTCTGACCAACTTGGGCATAGCCCATTCTAACTTAGGCAATTTCCGAAAAGCCATAGAACTTTACGGGCAGGCTCTGGCAATCAGCCGCGAGATTGGTGACAGAAGAGCCGAAGGGAGAAACCTGGGCAACCTAGGCGCAGCCTATTACCATTTGGGAGATACCCGAAAGGCATTCGAGTATTACGAGCAGGCTCTGGCAATCAGCCGCGAGATCGGTGACAGAAGGGCCGAAGGAGGAAACCTGGGCAATCTTGGCACAACCTATTTGGATACTGGCAATACCCGAAAAGCTATTGAAAATTACGAAAAGGCTCTGGCAATCAGCCGAGAGATCGATGACAGAAGGGCCGAAGGGGGCAGCTTGGCCAACCTGGGCTTGGCGTATTCCGCTCTTGGAGAGATCCGGAAAGCTATCGAATATTACGAAAAGGCCCTGGTAATAAGCCGAGAGATCGGTGACAGAAAAGCCGAAGGAAGCACTTGGGCAGTCTTGGCGGAGCTTATTACAATTTGGGCAATACCCGAGAGGCTATCAAATATTATGAGAATGCTCTTGCGATAAGCCAGGAGATCGGGACAGAATGGGCGAAGGGCAACACCTGAGTAACCTAGGCTTAGCTTATTCCGATCTGGGAGAGACCCGAAAGGCTATCGAATACTACGAGAGGGCTTTGGAGATCAGCCAGGAGATCGGGGACAAAAAGGGGCGAAGGAACGCGCTTGGACAACCTGGGCTCGGCCTATTACCTTCTGGGCGATACACAAAAGGGTATTGAATATTACGAGCGTGCTCTGGCGATCACCCGTGAGATCGGCGATAGAAGAGGCGAAGGAAACAGCCTTGCCAATCTCGGATTGGCTCTTGATAAGCTTGGGCATAGGGATCAGGCGATTAGATTTACAAGGGAAGCTCTTCAGATCCTCGAACAGATCGAGAGCCCGAAAGCGGAGAAAGCAGAGCGGCAGCTTGCAAAATGGCAGAGTACGTGATGCCAATTCTGAATGGTGCTCATACTCTGTCCGCCCCGCCCTTATCCTTCTGCGCTTTCACCAGCCCACCATAAGCCTTCCCCGACTCCGTCAGCACAATTCGCCCCTCATGCATCTCTACCTGCCCAGCCAGCTCCAACCGGTTCAGATGGTAGTCCAGCATGCTCTCTCCAACGACCTCTGCAATCTCCGCAACCGTGAGCTGGCCCTCATTCATCAGGATTATCATCTTTCTACGAATGGGGTTCTCCAGGGCATGGTGCACCAGTGCCATCTGGTTCCGGCGATTCCGGCTTGGCTTTTTTGTGTTCGATTGTTCATTATAGTCCTAATGTAGTGAGCTGAATGACTATCTCTGTTTCGGATGCCGGGTTGAAGTGGATGCTGAAATAAATGATTGGGTGCCGTCATTTCCGCCGATAGAAATCGGCGGCCCCATTGAAGCATCCAAATCAGCACCACCATCGGACCCACCTCACCAATTCCAGCCGATGAAATCGGCGGCCCCATTGAAGCAAGTCAACAGTTAGGGTCGTCCACAGCATAGAGGGCATTTCCGCCGATGAAAATCGGCGGCCCCATCGAAGCCTCATGCTTGTCAAGAGGAATCACCGCCGCGAATCCATTTCCGCCGATGAAATCGGCGGCCCCATTGAAGCGGCCTGTATGAACCCATTAGAGGTTCTTGGAGACATTTTTCCGCCGATGAAAATCAGCAGCCCCGTCGAAGAACATATCTGCACACGAGCGTCTGAATCGAATTCATTGCATTTCCGCCGATGAAGATCGGCGGCCCCATTGAAGCAATCCATGAGTGTTAGGGGTTACCCATGACAGGTATTTCCGCCGATGAAGATCGGCGGCCCCATTGAAGCAACCGGCGCTTGCTCGCGGCCATCTGGCTGCCCAACAATTTCCGCCGATGAAGATCGGCGGCCCCATTGA
>CAWCLJ010000003.1:0-1234082 GCA_963796365.1 uncultured Chloroflexia bacterium | reverse complement strand
GCACACGAAACCCTCGGACACTGAGGCATACGGGATAGCTGAGTTCGATAAGGGTGGCAAGAAGCACAAAGTGAATGGCCTTTTTGAGGTGGACAAGAATGGGAATGTAATGACCGGCAAACGTACGGTAATGTCTCTCATTGTGCCTGCCGGTACATATGTAGAGGTCTTTTTCGGGCAAAACAAAAGGATACCGCCAGAGTTCAGGGTTGAGTTTCCCATGTTTCTTGCTACTGAGGACGTAGTTCGCATGGCCTTCAAACAAAATCAGGCTTACAGGGAAGGAATCAGGCGATACATGTCACATCCGCTACTCAAATACATTGGACCGGCTAAGGTTAAGACGAATGTATTTGGCATCACTGAAATTAATGAGGTTAAGGACGATATCGCTCAATATCAGAAGGGGAAGCTAACATTTGAAGATCTTATTAGCAGAGAGTGGGAAAGGGAGTTTAAACGAGGGGGATTAACAGCCCGCAGATCCAAGAACGGGCAAATGAGCCAATCAAAGGCGAAGACAGTTATCTACTATCGTGTTAGAAAGCGTCTACAGAGTAGAGGACTAATGCCGCCTAAGCCACTAAAAGAGTGGCGTTCTAAATTAAAACTGTGACAGAGATTGAACTACCAATACTATCACATGTTTAAATAGCCTCTGGAAAGACATCCAGGGGCTATTTTTATGGCTAGAGTACCACCGAAAAACCGGCTTCAACACATCAGGGCAAGGGAAGGGCGTGGGTTGGACATAGTATCGGTCTGCTATGTACTTACGCCCGGTGCCGAGGCAAGGCTTTCTCGTGCCATTGACATCTTGATAGCAGCGTCCCCTAAAAATACTGCTCTGACCAAAGAAGGTGGCATTGCCCCCGGAGATTCCTCCCAGGAGACTGCGTTAAATATCGTTGAGGATAAAGAGCAATGACCAAAGCCTACTTGGAACCTGATGAGATAGCACGACTGGAGGACGCAACTGCCAACCTCAGGGATAAACTTCTCATCAGAGTCCTCTTCCGCCTTGGCTGCCGTATCACTGAATTACTGGGTATTGAAGTAGAAAATATTAATTTCCCCCAAAGCATGGTTACTATTCAGCACCTCAAAACTCGCTTGAAATTATCTTGCCCTCATTGTAATGCCCAACTTGGGAGAAGTCATAGCTATTGCCCCAAATGTGGAACTAAGGTTGAAAAAGCCGTGGCTGAGGCCAAGGAACACCGTCGGATAAGAACGCTGCCTATTGATGACAATACCCTCCAAATGCTACAAGAATTCGTTTCCCGGGGTGGGCCTGTGTTACGGGATGGGAAGCGGCTCCTCTTTGGCATAAATAGACACCGTTCGTGGCAAATTGTCAAAGAGTGCGCCCAAAGAGCCGGCCTACCCAAGCTAATAAATACGGAGACGGGGAAGGTACATAGTGTCAGCCCCCATCGATTGAGGGACGCTTTTGCTGTTCATGCAGTTAAACTCGATGACTCAGGTGATGGATTAAGAATGCTGCAAGAGCATCTCGGTCATTCCTCTTTCGATACAACCGCAAAATATCGCAAAGTTGCCGGTGAGGAACTGAAGAGTTGGTATGGCAAGTTGTGGGAAAAGGATAATCTGTGACTATTGCACTCAAACCCGAACGAGGCGGTTTTCTAAGGCAATTCGGCTGCGGCTGGTTTATCCGCGAATTTCTGTTAGGCCATGGACCTTATGGCTCATCAAAGATTGATCCCTCTCAAGGAGGCCCTCAGGCAGACATCTTTTTCCACTACAAACAAGCTTTGAGACAAACAACTGCCGAAGATAGAGCTACAAGAT
Organism: uncultured Chloroflexia bacterium; assembly: GCA_963796365.1. Lineage (GTDB taxonomy): Bacteria > Chloroflexota > Dehalococcoidia > Dehalococcoidales > RBG-16-60-22 > RBG-13-51-18. The sequence goes on along the minus strand of CAWCLJ010000003.1, from coordinate 1,232,267 downwards.
ATGAAGAAAAAAGAGCTAAAAAAGAAGGCCGGCCCATTGATCCGGAACAGATAGCTGCCTTAACTGAAAAGTTTCTGGAGAGACTTCCTTATAAATCGATGGGATGCCGCTATCACTCTTTTATTACCTATTTTTCCAACTTACAGAAGCTCGGGTGGGTAGAGCTATCAGGGTTGGTAGAACCATCGGCTTTCCAGGATAACTATCCTCAAGGTAAGCCGCGCATTTTTTATCGTCTAACCGCCGCCGGCCGTTTGGCCTCTGACAAACTCTGGTCTTACCCGAGGAAAGCGTTATACGGCGGAAAACCAGAAGCAAACAAGCCCTAAATCTATTGCCATAAGCTCCAGGATACGATTTTAAGCCTCTATTCCAGGTCTGAGATACATCTTTCCCTCACAAAACACTATTGCACAATTCCCATAGTTCAATTAGGAAATGTGTAATGCCTGTGCCTCTGGCTGAAGTTATAAAGCCTCTACGGTATTTTTGCCTTAAAACCCCTGCCCCGAATTGTGCAATTTTGTAATTTTAGCTTTGGTAATTTTGATATAGCAAAACGAGGTCAAATAAAAAAGTTTCGTAAATATAGGTTCATTCTGTTAATGAACTTTCCTTCCTTTTGTTCAATACTGAATGTGGAATATCAATGCACTTTAAAAACTGAATATGACAGAGCCTTGACCTGAACGCTTGCCTTGAAAGAGAGGTAAGCATGTGTACAGTAACAGGATGCCCGCAGGATGATAATCCTCTATCCTATCAGAGGTTAAACGGCGAGTGGCTTATTTGGTATGAAGTAGCTCATCGTTTTGAGCGTAAAGTACCTTTTATAGATAGAGAGGATATCAGGCACAACATTATCTTGGAATTAGCCCTGGCACGCCGTAGAATGGCCGATAAGCCCTTTAGTCCGGCTTTTATGTATCGAGTTGCCGCTTACGTTATTGCCGACTACTGGCGCAAGGTAAGCCGTAAGCCTACTATCTTTAGCCTTGACCGAGAGATAGATACCGGCGATACAACCGGATTGGCAGACGTTATTATTGATGATAATGCCATTGACGTTACGGCATGGCTGGATGCTAAGACTTGGTTACTCGGATGCCCGATAAGGCTTATTCAGATTGCCAGTAAAAAGGTAAATGGTGAGCCTCTTACCAATAAGGAATACCAATATCTATGGTATTACCGACATAAAGAACAAAATGTCATGTTTGCATCCTAAGATTTTACACCTCCCTAGCGGTATATATAGTGGAAGCACTTTTAATGCCAGCGAATTGCGGATTAACGGTTACTTACTAATCAGTGAAGCTGGCAGATTTGCCCACTTGCCAGATAACCAAAATGGGGGTGTAAAACGGAACAACTTAATATTGAGGGCAAGCGTTCAGGTGAGGGCTTTGTAGCACACAAGGCGATACTGGTAAACGCCTTAAGTAGAGCATTAGCCGAAAGGGTAATGCTCTACGATTTTACCATCGGGCGTAAAGGTTTCCTTACCTATCTTAAGTCACTTGGGGGGAGCAACATCGTCAAAATAGTTCCCTCAAGCGGTAATGCCAGCGCGGTGCGGGTTACTGAAAAACGGCTTAAGGTGGTTTGCGGAACCAATATCAGTTTCCTTGACGACATGGCCTGGATAGGCGATACCACACCATTAAGCCTCTGTGAAGTCAGGGTAAGCCCATCCAACATCGTCAGTCCTAACCTCGGAGCATTGGAGTTATCGGAAGCTCTATCCAGAGTTTTACCCTTTACTTCCAAAGAGGATAACAGACCTGTCTTACAGTGTGTCCTCTTTAGAGTGACAGAGGGTAAACTCACTCTGGTGAGCGCTGATGGTTTCCGGCTGTCTATGGTTAAACTGGACTTTGACGGTGATGAGGGGCAAGCTCTGATAAGTAGCGATGAGCTAAGGGGTGTGGTCAACGCCTTGAGAAAAGCCTATCGGGTGAGATTGGGCTTTCAAAAGAACGGGGAGAAACTGGACGGCACGAGCTTGGTACTGGATACCGAGCTAATCCGCTACAAGTGGCGGAGTGCCGATGGTACTTTCCCCGACTATGAGAAGCTCATACCGACCGAGCTTAATACCTTTGTTAGCTTTGATGCTAATGAGGCAATAAGGGCGGTAAGCTCACTCAAGGTGCTATCCGATAGTAAAGCCTATCCGGTTGACCTTACCTTCGGTAACGGTAAGCTCACCATGTCCAGTCCTGATGAAAAAGGACTGGCCGAGATTCCTGCCGATACTTTAGGGGATGGCAAGATACGGCTTGACGGCGGTTATCTTGCCGATGCTCTTAAAGCCTGTGGCGGGATGGTGGACTTAAAGCTCATTGACAGCAAGTCACCCATGCTTTTTACCGCTCCAGAATATGAGCTTGTGGTGATGCCGATGATAACGGGCGAGAGCCAAAAGCCGAAGGTAGAGGAAAAGGCAATCGAGGTTAGCCAGGCCGAGGTAGAGCAAGCCGAGAAGGTAAGCGAAGCCGAAGCAATTACCGAAGCCAAGCCGAAACGTAAGCACAAGGTGAAAGAACCAGTCGCCGTGTAGCTTATAAAGCCAATCTGAACGCTTAAGCCCAAACAAAGAGCCACGCAAAAGAGGCGAGGGTTTGCTCTCGCCTCTTTTTATCTATTTCAGGGGTAATCGTTTCCCCACGTGGGAACGGTTGCCCCTTTTTTATTGGCTAAAAAGGGCAAAAGGGGAGTGCCGATGCCCGATTGGCAGAGGCAGAGCAAGGAAAAACGTAAGTCCTCGATTGGCAGGGAATATCTACGGTTACGTACTTTTTATGAAAGTCCAAAGGGACAGTTGGAAAGTACGGCTGAATAACTAAAGAGAGTAAGCACTCCCCAACATACTAAAAGAAAGAAGGTTTAACTATGCCCATAAAATGGAGCCCGCTTAAAGTGAGCGAGGTGATGGACAAGGTTGAGGAAAGCATCAATCAGGCTGTTGAACCGCTGGAAAAGGCAAGAGATGCCGCCCGGGAAGCATTGAAAATTCCAAATCTTCCCCAATATGTAACACAACACATCATACGGATTATTGGCGATATAGACCAGTCGATTGGAGGCAGCCAATGGAATCAGAAAGGCCGGCTAAAGTCTGGCATACAATCTGTCCGCGACTCCTTACCGAAAGATGCAATTGAGGATGAGAAAAAGAAACTTGAAAGCGGCAGCCAGCTAAACATGATGGCTTAGAAGTTGTGTCAATTAAAAATATATTAGACTAGGGGCTAGGGAATTTTTCCTAGCCCCTTTTTGTTGTTACAAAAATAGTTTCGGTAAATCTATCTTGTTTTCTTTTTTCTATTTGACCGTATAATTGAAAATAGCTTATCCTTGTTGATTAAAAAGGGAGGTAAATTGATGCAAGCTTATTGTGTAAAATGTAAGTCTAAGAAGGAAATGAAGAATTCCCAATCTATCACTATGAAGAACGGCAAGCCGGCCACCCAGGGTATGTGCCCGACTTGTGGCACAAAGATTTTTAAAATCGGCAAAGCCTAGAGTCTGTTCTGGATAATGATAAAGGCCGGGTATCGATACCCGGCCTTCTTTATTTCAACGTGAACATTATGGACATTTGTGACCCCTGCTATACAAAATACTTAAAAGTTACCATCGCACAAACATCGGGAAGAACTGAACACCATAGGAATCTACATGTGCTCATTAGCGCAGAAATCCGCGAACATAAATTGGCTGGTCAGATTCTCTTACTGGCATGAGATCAAGGGTAGTAGATAAATACGCGTGTGCTTGAGCAAGCTTAAATAATCATCAGCATTATCTACTCGGTTTTACTTTGCGGTAGCAGTCGCTGCAATATACCGGTCTGCTGTTCCGCGGCTCGAAGGGTACTTCGGTCTGTTTTCCGCACGAGGCACATGTCGCTGGGAACATCTGGCGTGGGGAGCCATATCTACCAGAAACATAGCTGTCGCTTCCGGTGCGCTCAGACTTTTTTGCCTGACGACATGAGTGGCAACGCTTTGGTTCATTAGTGTAGCCTTTGGACTGGAAAAACTCCTGGTCCTCAACGCTGAAGATGAAGTTTGCACCACAATCGGTACAGGTAAGTATCTTGTTCTCGAAACTCATTGGATGACCTCCTCTCTTCTAAAATTCTTAGTTGGAGTTCGGGTCATCCAATATTTGAGTGGATAGCGGTGATCAATGAGGATTCAAAGAAGCACTTAATAACTAAAACTAGAACCAATATTTCTACCATACGCTTGTTTTCAGTGGTTGTCAATGCAGGGATTGAGTCAAATGAGACTGTTATCCAGAAAGCAAGAGAATATATATTCAGGTTAAGTTCTTATTTAATTTTGGCTTCAAATAACAAGATTAGATAAGCATTCTCTAAATATCGGCCTCTATTTTGCATATATGGGAATAAAGACACAGGATGTCAAATAATTCCTCAACCAGTTCTTTCAGATGCAAGGTTTATAAAGCTGGGAATAGGCGGCAGGCTACTCAAAAACTTAATGGGAATATTAGGTAGTCTTTTATTCAAGGTAATCTTTCAATTTCCGGCTTCGGCTGGGATGGCGCAATCTGCGTAGTGCCTTAGCTTCAATCTGGCGAATCCGCTCTCTAGTTACGTTAAACTCCTTGCCCACTTCCTCTAACGTGCGACTTCGTCCGTCCTCGAGGCCAAATCTGAACTGGAGTATTCGATGCTCACGAGGAGTAAGTGTGCAGAGCACCTCCTCGATTTGCTCTTTCAAGAGTTGATGGGATGCGGAGTCAATCGGTGGTAGGGCGTTTCTGTCCTCGATAGTGTTGCCCAGGGGACTGTCTTCCTCTTCATTAATGGGTGACTCCAGCGATATCGGCAACCGTGATACTTTGACAATCTCTCTAACCTTATCTGAAGATATTTCCATCTCCCTGGCGATTTCACTAGAGGTGGGATCCCTGCCATATTCCTGGCCCAAACGACGGCTTGTTTTTTGCAATCTATTAACGGCCCCAACCATATGAACTGGAAGGCGAATAGTACGGGACTGGTCGGCTAAAGCTCTCGTAATAGTCTGGCGAATCCACCAGGTGGCATACGTACTGAATTTGAAACCTTTACGATAATCGAATTTCACCATGGCTCTCATTAGCCCGATATTTCCCTCTTGAATAAGGTCAAGGAGCTCCATGCCCCTTCCAATATGTTTCTTGGCGACGCTGACCACCAGACGCAGGTTGGCCTCAATAAGGTGCCTTCCTGCTTTTTGGGCTTCACACTCGATATTGGCAAAGTATGAGGCGAACCGCCTTTCATGATCCTGCAGGCAATTGAAGAAGGCGCTGTCTGCTACTAGTCTGTCCATATCAGTAAGAGAGACATTATCTCCGATAGCATCAAGGACTTCCTTTGGTAGCAGCTTACTATCTACCGAGAGATTAACAATAAGCTGTTCTGCTTCTACCGTAGACTTATTTAGCTTGGTAGCAACAGTTTGAACCAGCGGCTGATCAAGAGTGTTACCAATTTTATCTTGCAATTCGACACTGGCACTACCTTTTAAATTGGTTGTTGGGGTTAGACCAAATTGCTTTTGTAGGAGGAGTACCACAGAAACGGCCCGCCCCAGCTTTTTGAGTATTGTAACTACGATCTCGGCTGCCGAAGGAGCCCTTCCGTATTGCTTTGTGTATTGTTGTCTTATCTCTCTGATGCATTTGCCCAATTCTACATTTTTTGCTAGCACCTTCTCTTCCTTAGTAGTGAGGAGACACACCATACCAATCTCATGAAGATATATTCGGACTGGGTCATCGGTTATTTCCGGCTCCAGTAATCCTTCCGGAGGCGTTTCCATTTCTAAATCTGCTGATGGTTCGGGCTTCTCAGCTTCTAGTTCTTTAAATTCCTCCCACAGTTCAGCGGGTTCGGTTATATTTTCACTCACCAACTCTTCACCGAATTCAATAGAGGAACTATATAGAGTATCTGGTTCTAAATCGGTCCTAGGCGTCTCGTCCAAGGGCAACTCCCTGAAGCTTTCATCTTCAGAGAAAGACTCTTTATATTTTATCCCTTTTTCTAAGCCCATTTCCTCACCTACTTGGCTCCGACCTGCTTCGACTTTTATGCGAGAAAACCTCTCTCAATTGCCTACCGGGTTTAGCCCTTTAGCTCCCGCAATCCGCCTAAAGAGCCACTTCAGGGGTAAAGTATTGACTCTTTAATCAGGGGTGTCCCACTCCGAATCCGCTGGCTGGACTCAATACTATTCAGTTTTAGGCTGAGTAAGCCTCACCCTGACTGCCTGGGGACGACCAATGCGGTCTCGCCCAACTTCAAATTCTACTTCTTTTCCTTCTCTAAGAGAATCATAGTCCACCCCTTCAAGCTCCTTGCGGTGGAAGAAGAGGTCTGTGCCTTCTGCCGTTCGGATGAAGCCAAATCCTCGGTCTGAAATTAATTTGATTGTACCCTTTGGCATACCATACCTTCTGCAAATCCGCCATTTGCGTTCACTCGCCGTGAAAGGCTTACACCCTTGACCCGTGCTTAATTTAGAATTATCAAGGGTATCTAAGGTACGGACGAAACGGAGCCCATTTTCTGGGCGGGGTCTACATCAATTTTGAGGTAAATATTCGAGTTTTACCTCTGGGGTTGCTTGCTCCTGCCCTAATTCACACGAGCGACTGCAGAGACCACATGTTTATATTACAACTCGACTACGGATCGTCATCAGGTAGTGCCGATACTTTGTTGCCTGCTTTCGCCGGCCTAATTTTTAGGAGCTTCGGGTACTTTCTCCTCGGCAGCCTTAGCTGCCGGTTTCGGTTGTTCGGTTTTTGACTTCGATAGTTTAAAGAATGACTTAATCTTCTCTAGAACTGTCAACTTTTACCTCCTATATTCGTGCAATCTCCCTTATCCTAAAACAAAACTTCACCAGCAACGTCAAGTATAGCGATACTGGTGCATTCGACCATCCCCTCAACTCCTCCAATCTGATTTACATTGCTTCTGAGATTACCTAAAGTGTTTGAGTGGAGTATAGTCCCTGTGTATGTGGCTGTCAACCTTTTTGAAAAACACCTCTTTGAAATAGAGAAATGGCTTTTTTGAATGCAGTTGTTACAAACCTACGAATTTGTTCTTTATATTTGCGCCGGGTTAATTACACAAAAAGCCAAATTGTGATGATATTAAGATTAGATAAGATTTTAATGGTTGGTCGGCCAAGTAAAATACCGCCGTTGGTTTAATCGAAATATTCTCTATTGAGAAAATATGTGAATTATTCCGTAACTGCCAATAGGAAGATATATCAGGCCATAAAGTTATACATGTAAATAGTCATCAGTTTTATTAACCCTTGCGGCGGGCAACATCGCCGGGGACGATAAAGTGTGAACCGATCATCTTTATCATGTCGTCAGGGCTGGTTTCGCAGACTTTCTTTAAAGCCAGGAAGACTTTACCGCACACGGTTTTGTCCCAGAACCAGTCCTGGAGCATCTTGCTGGAGGCATTCGCTTGGCCCGGCTGCGAAGTCATCCCTTCGAAATAATATGACTTCAGGTCCTCTACGGCGAACTTCAGAGTGCTGGCCATTGGTAAATCGTCGCGCGGGTTTTCCGGCGGTTCTCCCTTGATAAAGGCGTAGATGAAGTCGCTCAGGTTCTCCAGTCCGATTCCGCTGACACCTACTGTGGTACGCTGCCACTTATTCACCGCCATGTCATACCAAGGTCGCATAGCCGTTATCTCACGGCGGAAAGCGGCCCGCAATTTATCGTCATCGCCAGCCGACTCGGTATCACACGCGAAGTTAACCGGACAGGCCAGCACAGCTACTTCATTGGATTCAGGTTCATCTTCGGGGAAGTCCTCAAGCACCGGTCCCTGTGGAGCTTCCAGCAATTTCAGAAGCGCTGTGAGCACCCGTTTTTGAAATTCGGCATCGCCGGGAGGCCCGAGCGGACGCCCCAGCTCAAAAGGAACCCATAATGCCCGGGGTGGCTTTATAATTTCCGTGTGCGGCCGGATAAGGCTGATGCTTGCTGTCGGTACACCTTCGTCTTCAATAAAATGCGACAGTACGCCAACGGCGTGCGTGCAGCCCGGTCAGACGGGAAAGAGCAAGACGGCATTAACATCGTCTTTTTTGAGTAGACCAGCAATCTCTCGAATTGGTTCCGGTTCATTCGGCTGAGCGCGGACACTATTATACGAATAATGAAAATCAGCCAAGCTGCCGATAATACCTTCCGCCACCATTTCACGCAGCCGGTCAATGGGAAAAACGACGTTCCAGTCCCGCTGGAAGCCGGTGCGGTCGAAGCTGGCAGCCATGTGTGACATGACCAGGTCGTTAGCCTGAACATTGCCCGGTATGACGCGATAATAGTCATCCGGGCTCATCTGGAAAGGGCGGTCCCGTCGACCATGCAGGCCAGCCGTAGTAATGATGGCAACGCGCCTTTTATTTAAGGGAGGTCCGCTCACCCAGGGATGGGTTTCAAATGACGGACACTTGAAGCTCAATAACATTTTTCTTTCTTCTTCGCTTACTTTCTCCAGACGCATTATTCCCATCCTTACTTTTTACTGCTATATCATCGTGTAAACTGAATTGATGACAGCATATTACTAAAGTCAACACCTGTCAATAGCTCATAATATCGGATGTTATAATCCGGAGACCAACAAAGCAAAAGTTTGCCGGAATGCTAAAAATAACATTTCATCGGAAGGTGACTTTGGGACATAAAAAAATTCCATACGGTGGAAAAAGCTGGGATGGTGTTATGTTTCTTGGGATTTCCTGAATTGGATGGTAAAGAAAAATGGTGAACTCCTTGGTGTAATTCAGGGGGCGCTAAATCTAATCAAAGACGTTATTACTGACTCTGACCCATCTACTCATCTGACAATTTCAGGGTAGGAGAGACTTCTTGTGAGAAATGATAATTCAGGGGTTATTTTCTCTAATGGCCTGTTACAAACACCCGAAAATGACCGATTTTCTGTTACAAAATACCAAAAATGGCCCAAATTCTGTTACACCCGAGCCGCCACAATTAAAAAATGCTGGGAATTGTATTTTGAAGGGATCGTATCAGGGCTCCCAAAGGCAGAGTGAGCCAAACTTCAACTTTCTCCGGTCTAGCCCTAACTTCAAGCCAAAAAATAAAATGCACCGATCAGGGAGAGCGTTTCTCACGGTAAGACTGCCTGGGAGACTCAAAACGAACGCAATTTAAATGGAATCACTGAAGAGACCCTAACTGAGTGGATTAGAGAACCCGCCGATTGCCTTTGCGCTCACCTTCGGGGATGGACATTTAAAAGGCGAGAAATTTGAGCGGCCCTGAATTTTGTCTCCAGGGAAAATTAGGGGAATTCAGGAGGTTACCCTGCAAAGAACAAAAATTTGAATGGAAAAACGGAGGACTCAGTACGCTTAAGCTACGAATAAAAAACATATGCGATTTGATATTATTTTGAAAAAAATTCAGGGAAATTTTCAGGGGGATTTTTAGGGAACTCCCTGTAGGGAAAACAGAGGTCCCTGTAGGGAGTTCCCTGCAGAGGAACAGAGCACCCTGCAGAGCCGCTCTGAGTTTCCTCTGTTTAGACAGCCCAGAGTACTCTTCCTGATAAAATGAGAGACTTAGAGAATTTTCCTCTGTTAAGGTGTCAAAGAGATTGAATCAGAGACGGCTATTGAATATCAACGGAGATGCGCTGAGTACGACGCCTTTACACCGGGAATCACTTATGACTAGATGAAGGTTATCTGGCGCCAGCAGAGCCATCATGTTCACCAGGTTAATGTACACCCCTGACAAGAGGCCGATTCTGCTTAAAATTAAGGCCAGACCGCAGGGAGTTGTTGTCTGGTTCACCCTGCCTTTGGGAGCCCTGATACGATCCCTTATCATGAGATACAATTTCCAGCATTTTTTAATTGTTGGCGGCCGGGGTGTAACAGAAATCGGGCCATTTGGGGCGTTTTGTAACAGAAAATCCGTCATTTTCGGGTGTTTGTAACAGGCCATTAGAGAAAATAACCCCTGAATTATCATTTCTCACAAGAAGTCTCTCCTACCCTGAAATAATCAGATGAGTAAGCGGGGAGAGTCCGTGATAACGCCTGTGAGTAGATTGAGAGCCCCCTGAATTACACCAGGGAGTTCATGATTCACTCTGCTATCCGAATCAGCAGTCCCTGGAAACATCACACTATCCCAGCTTTTCTCCACCGTATGAAACTTTTTTCCGTATCCTAAAGTAACATTCCGATGCATTGTGCATTGGGATTATGTGTACCTGGACTGACCCGTAGTTTTCCGTTTGTCAGAAGTCTTCTCCCCAGTTGAGGCAACGATCGGTTTATAATATACTGGGCGGTTTAAATCCCTTTAGCTTGAGTTACGCGAGGTTCAGCCATCCGAACCCCCTGTACAATCTCTTCAAGTCCATGTCGGTTAATTATCCGAATCTGCTTTGGTTCGGTTAGTATAAGCCCTTGCTTTCGCATGAGACCTAAGATTTCTGTTACCGTCTGGCGTACCGCCCCAATCGTGTTCCCGATCTCTTCATGAGTGAAATTAGTCAATACTCCTGAATCCGGGTCTGCATTAGTAAGTAGAAAAAGAGCTAGTCTTACATTGACAGGGCTGTAAAATGCATCTACAAGGCGTTCCTCGAGCAAACGTAAACGATTACCCACGATTTCTAGTAAACGCAACGTAAGGTCTGGCTGCCGTTTCAGTAGCGCCAGGACATGCTGCCGGGTGACCACATAGATAGTGCTATCTTCGGCAGCTTCCGCGAAATTTCCTTGCATCGTTCGCCCCAAAAGTCCCATCACACCGAACACCGACCCAGGTAGAATTCGCCCGGTCACCAAACGCTTACCACCTGTAGTAAGACGGTATCGGTCAACGCGACCTTCTTTCAAGATGTATAGCCGTTCGCAAGAGGAGTCTTCAGGCGTAAAGACGATGCTCCCGGCGGGATAATGTTTTAGCTTTACCTTATCGAAGAACAAGGCCAATTCACTGGGCTCAAGCCCTTTAAAAAGGTCCAGTTCACCTAGTAAGATGTTCGCCTCTTTCGGTTTATCGCCGTGCTTAGAAAGAGTCGGACTCGACATCTTGTGAGACATCATTCTCTATTTACTCCTTTTTTAACTCTATAGCTAATGTTGTTATGTCGTCAAGACGACACCAGAGCGTGGTTTTTCTATAGTAATATTATGTATATTAGAATGATAAATCCTTTCTAGAAACTCCTGGAATAAGAAGTCATTACCCCGGACTGTATTTAGCTGGCAGCATTGTTAACAATTATCACAAGCAATGTTTTTAAACGATAACGATTTCACCGGGAAAATGTGGTGTGGTCGGATATCATAATGAAAGAAGGAATATCAGTGTAATGGTAGCAGAAATATCAATTTGGGGAATATATTTTCAAGCTGTAACAAGAAAATTATCGCCCTTAGAAGAAGCGGCTAATAAGTGTTATTCGGTTAGACCGCTTTTGCGAGCAGGCCAATGTTAGTCATTAACATAAATCCCGTACTGTTTTCCGTAGGACCATTGACCGTACGCTGGTATGGTTTGATGTATGTAGTGGGCATTACAGTCGGTTTGCTGGTAGCATGGCATTATGCTAGAGCTAAAGGGTTTGCTAAGGATCAGCTTGAAAAGATTGCCTATTGGTCTGTACCCGCCGGCCTTATCGGTGCCAGACTTTACTACGTACTCCAACAACCTCTCCTTCCCTATCTTAAAGAGCCGTGGCGCATTTTTGCGGTTTGGGAAGGGGGCATGGCCTTTTATGGGGCTATCTTCGCTGTAGTTATCGTACTTTTTGTACTAGCTCGGCGTCTTAATGTCTCGTTCTTAAAACTCCTGGATATCGCAGCACTATTTGCGGTCGTGGGTCAGTTCTTCGGCCGTATTGGTAATTTCATCAACGGGGACGTCATAGGTTATCCTACAAGTCTTCCCTGGGGAGTGGTATACGCTAATCCTAATTCGCTCGCACCCCGGCACGACATAGCCTATCAACCTGCGGCTGTATATGAGGCCCTAATCGACATTTTATTATTCGGTCTTCTTTGGTGGCTATGCAAGAAAGTAAAACCAGGGATATTATTCTTCTTCTACATCATTGGCTATTCTTTAAGCCAAATAATCGTGTTTATATGGCGAGATAACGCGGTCGTATTCTTCGGACTGAAGCAGGCACAATTAACAGCTATCGGAGTCATAGCAGTTGCTGTAACAGTCTTCATATGGTCGCTCTGGCGGCAGCGAACAGCTAAAACAAGGTGAGGTAAGTGAAGTAATCAAGGTAATGGCTCAACAGGCATGAGCTTTTAACCTGTCATAGTCCTATATTATTATTGTAATTATGAGCGATGCTTCTTTAATGGTGAGAAATACTTCAGAGTATAAAGATCCCTCAGTTGAAGAAACTCTCAATCTCCTGCAGTCTTCCATAGAGGGGCTGACCGAGTTTGAGGTCCAGCGGCGGTTCCAGATATTTGGTTTTAATGAAGTCGTTGAAAAACGGAGAAACTCTATACTAGCATTCCTCTTGCGATATTGGGGCCCGATGCCATGGCTCCTGGAGTTGGCTATCATCCTTTCAATCGTACTGAAGCACTATTTAGAAGCAGGTATCATATTTGCCCTCCTGACCATCAATACCATAATCGGTCAAATTCAGTCTCGTGGTTCTCAACGAGCCTTACAAGCTCTAAGAAAACGCCTGGCAGTTAATGCAAGAGTATTAAGGGATGGCAAATGGTTAACTGTACAAGCCAGGGAAATTGTACCCGGCGATATTATCTCAAGGGTTAGGTGACATTGTACCGGCTGATGCCAAGCTAATTAGCGGAGAGCTTTCCATCGATCAGTCAATCCTTACCGGTGAGTCTCTACCCGTAGAAATAGGGGAATCAGCTATTATTTACTCCGGCTCCATCGTTAAAAGAGGAGAAGCCAAATGTGTGGCGGTAAACACAGGGGCAAATACCTATTTCGGCAAGACGGCAGAACTCGTTAAGACCGCCAAACCGAAGTCACACCAGGAACAGATAATGCTGGCTATCGTCAGGTATATGATGTTCCTGGGTATCGGCGCTTTGATTCTCGTGGGCGTCTATGCAGCCATAATCGGAACAGGCATCTTTTCCATATTAACTTTCGCCGTTATCTTCCTTATGGGAGCCGTACCGGTAGCTTTACCGGCGGTGATGACTATCGTCCAATCCGTGGGCGCTATGGAACTGGTCAAGAAAGGTGTATTGGTTACCAGGCTCGATTCGATTGAAGACGCTGCTTCGATAGATATTTTATGCCTGGACAAAACAGGAACGATAACCCTGAACAAACTTTCAATAGGTGAAGTAATCCCTTTCGGCAGCCATACTAAAGACGAGGTCATTATGATGGCTGGCCTGGCATGCCAGGAGCAGAGTAAGGATGCCATAGATACAGCGCTGTTGGATTATTCTAAAACTATTGGCATCAAGCGAGATTCTTACGAATGTTCCTCGTTTACGCCATTTGAGCCTGCTACTAAAAGGTCTGAGGCCATCGTCGCGGCCGGCGGTAAACGCTTCAGGGTGATAAAGGGTGCACCACAAACAATAATATCCTTATGCAAGACCCTCGACGAAGCATCTAAAAAAAATGTGAACAATATGATTGAAGAGTTGTCACGAAAGGGATACCGCGCGCTGGCTGTCGCCAGGTCAGAAGTTGATATCTTCAACAATCTCCAGTTTGTAGGAATAATTTCGCTGGCCGATTCTCCCCGGCCTGACTCCAAAGGCATGATTGAGAATGCTAGAGAACTTGGAGTAAAGCCGCTAATGCTCACCGGCGACAATATTGCAATCGCCAGGGAAATAGCTTCCCAGGTAGGAGTTGGAGATAGAATAATACGCATGGACGACTTCAGGAATTTGAGTGAAACAGAACAGACCAAAATCATAGACGAATCCGACGGATTTGCGGAAATATACCCGGAAGACAAATACAAAATAGTCAAGCTTCTTCAATCCAGGGGGCATCTGGTAGGCATGACCGGAGATGGGGTCAATGACGCTCCCGCCCTAAAACAGGCAGAGATGGGTATTGCCGTAAGCAGTTCCACAGATGTAGCTAAGGCCTCGGCAAGCATGGTCTTAACCGAACCGGGCGTAGCAGTGATAATCGACGCCATAAAGACAAGCCGCCACATCTATCAGAGAATGTTGACATGGGTAATCAACAAGGTTACCAAGGTGATTCAGGTCATCGGATTACTTACTATCGGCTTCTTCTAATACGTACACTTACACTACTCAATACGCTTACGATAGCGCTGACAGAATTACTTCCATTCTTTATCCCACCGGTGAAAACGTCACCCAAAACTATAGCGCTCGCGGTCTCCCTATCACTCTTTCCGGCTCTGTTGCAGGGAATCTTGTCACCGGCATGACCTATAACGCTTTAGGGGATCCCACCGAGATCGACCTGGGGAACGGGCTTAAAACTACCTATACTTACTGGGGACTAGACTACGGGACAAAGTCTTACGGGCGTTTGTACGAAATTAAGACACTGCCCCTGAGCGGCGGGACGGCGATCCAAGATGTCACACATACTTGGGATGCTGATGGTGACCTTTCATCGCGCTATGATTCATTGACTAGCGATACCGAGAACTTCGGCTACGACTCTCTCGATAGACTGACTGGAGTCTCAGGTAACTATACGCAAGGCTATTCCTACAACGCCATCGGCAATATCATGTCGATGAATGGTGTTAATTATAGCTATGGCACTCAACCTCACGCCGTCACATCAGTCGGCTCAACATCTTATGCTTACGACGCTAACGGCAATATGATTACACGCGGTAGCCAGTCATTTAACTGGGATGCGGAAAATAGACCGACCTCGATTACTACCAACGGCACCACCGTTTACTATGTTTATGATGGCGATGGCAACCGTGTGATGCAGACTTCAAATAACCAGACCACGCTTTACATCAATCAATGCAATGAGATAAACTTAAGCACTAACACGACTATATCTTACTACTACCTGGGCAGTGCACTAATAGCGATGAGCACAAATACCACATTACAATACATCCATAAGGACGAACTAGGCGGCACATCCGTGATGTCTAGTGCCAGCGGCACACTTTTAGGTACGATGAAGTATACGCCATTCGGGCAAACGCGATTGATAACCGGCTCGATCACAACAAACAAGCTATTTACCGGCCAGGTGCTGGATGACACCGGTCTTTACTATTATAATGCACGTTATTACGACCCAACGATTGGCAGGTTTATCAGCTCGGATAAAATAATTCAAAATCCAGCTAACCCACAAAGTTTTAATAGATATTCTTATTGCTGCAATAATCCATTAAAATATGTAGACCCAAGTGGTAATCAATATGAATATGATTATTATACCCTGGCAATGTCGAAGGCGGCCGTTGGAGACACAAAAGGTGCAATGGAAGATGCACAAGACGCTGTAGAACAATCTGAACAATTAAAGAATTACGGAAAAACCCCCATGAAATCTGGGATTGTTATAGTGCCTCTACCCGGGACTGAATTACCAGGTGGGAGCCAAGTATTTAAGGAAATAACCCAATACGAAGTAGATCTTAACGGTAAATCTTACACGCTAACAGCATGCACTTCTTACAGCGACAATAATAACCCTGAATATACTCAATATAATTTATCAGGTACGGGGGACCTCACTCTTACTGTAAAATCAAGCTACGGAATTAGTTCAAGTGATGTTATGAAAATAGCATTAGATTTAAGTGCTTTGGGAGTTAGTGGAAACCTTTATATACTTGACAGTGGTTTTTGGTTCATGAATGGAACGTTTACACAGACACCAAATCAAAATGGAACAATAACGGCCAGTAGCAATGGAGTAGCGTATGCGACCTGGGAATTGATTACTACCCCCAATTACGATGTTTTTCAATATATAGAAACTGATTGGGAGAGTCTAGATCCAGAGACGTTTAATGATGTATACGGCATTTATGAGGGTCTTCTACACGAACATTATTAAATGTATTTGTTAAATAATCAAATAGGGGGCTATTGTGAAAAGGCAACCAATCAAATTAATTATATTGGTTCAGGTATGTTTACTTTGTATGTTATGTAGCTGTTCCTCAGGTAATGTACAGAAAACTAATACTTTTTTAAACCTCCTAAAAATCACTCCCTTCGACTCTACTAATTCCAGTAATTATGTACTCATAGATTACAGTAAGATTTGGAATGATGCTAATATTCATTTCCCAATTAACGATCATTCTTCAACAGTTCGGGATAAAATTGTCAATATCTTAAAATCATTAACATATCATTTTCCTGGTGACGATGCTTTTGTATTTAGTTCTTTTTATTCCGGAATGGATGGCACAGTAAAAATAACTCCAATCAGCTATGATACACTTGGTTACGACCCTGTTGTTGACGTTAATGCTGAAATTGAACGCTTAAGTGCTCATAACAACAATAAAATGATAGGAATGTTGGGAAATTTTTCTCCTCAAGCAACTCAAAAAGCATTAAATGATCAAGACAAATGGCCGCAATGGGTCAAAGATAGTTTCAAAACTGAGTCCTACCTTGGTACTTCAGTTTATAATTGGGATACAAAAGAAAATCATTACAATAATGGTTACTTTCCTCCGCACTTAGATATGTCAGGAATAGCAAGACCTTTAGCTGTTACCAACGGCAATATGTTGATAGGTGACACGGTTGACATCGTCAAAAGCATGGTCAGCGCGGCTAAAGGAGCATCTTCAAGCTTGGCGGATATTCCCGAATACGCCCTTATTGCAAATCAAATGGATTCTTATGGTGTCTATGCCATAGTAATCAGTAAAACGATGGTAGCAAATCAGTACTTTAAAATGCTAGTCCCTATACAATCACCTCTTACATTAGGATTTGGAGAAGGAAAAGATAAAAAGGGAAATTATACGGCTGTTGTCGCCGTATTTCAAAATAATGATTTAGCTAAAGATAATGTTAATTTTTTTAAAGAACTCTGGGGAAAGTATTCTGATAAATTTGGGAAAGCGAACGTGTTTGCAGACATACAACAGGATGGAAGAGTATTAAGCGCTAAATTGTACGATTTAAATAATTCACTCGATCTAGAGTGGATAAATATTGCAAATGCTTATAATAAGTAATTCTCTATTTTTATTGGCTGAAGTCGGAGAACGATAAATCTTTTTAATATGATAATCGTGTTTCTGGTGGAGACGGGAACAAGTCTTTAACCAACTCTTATTAGCTATTTTTAAGCTAAAATGAGCATAAATAGCTTCACTTCAGGAGGTGTTTCTCATGCTCAAGCCCAAGTCTCCCCAGAACTCATTCTATGGCAGCTACCTCTATGATAAAATCATCCCTTCCGACCACCTGCTCAATAAGATAAACCAGGTGGTCGATTTTTCTTTCGTCAATGATTTGGTAAAGGATAGGTAAACCCCTGATTTCGGCAGACCGGCAGAAGACCCTGAATTCATGCTCCGTCTTTGCCTCCTCCAGTATCTCTACAGGGATTCGTATCGAGAGGTCGTAGCTAATGCCCGTCTAAACCTCGCCTATAAATACTTCCTTGGGCTAGTTGAACATGGGTAAGATGGTACCTTCATTGTGAGTTACTAAAGTCCATTTTGTGACACGGAGTTAATCTTCCAGATACTGAGAAGGATGGGGATACTTAGCGAAAGCGTTCTTGTGGCGTTTGAAACCCAGACTCGTATACAACCCTTCGATTCCGAATGTCGATGTCAAATGAATAGACAGCTTTTCTGTGCCGTCTAACAGCCGCTTCATCATATCGGTCGCTACGCACTGGCGTCTGTACTCAGTCAGCACACCAACGTCAAAGATGGTTCCGTAACAGATTCCGTCGCTTACCATCCTGGCTGCACCAATGAGCCTGTGTCCATCCCAAGCCGTAACTACCTTGAAGCTGTTACAAAAGGCCATCCTAATACTATCTCGATCTCCGGAAGTGCCGAAATCGCCCACCAAACGACCGATTCCTTTGTACAGGTCGGACAGTTGTTGCCAGTCGATGCCATCTGTGCCGACCTTATATTCAAACATACGGAAATCATATCAGTTCAAACAGCTGCAGTCAATCGTTTCCCAATAATAGGGTAAACGCGTGGGAGGGTCACAATTGCTTGCTTTGTTCAACAAAGCCAATATGATTAAAACTTAATCTAAGTAAGATTTAGAAAGTTGTAACGATTACCGCCCGGGTTCCACTTGAAATTCGGACTTCATTTGACCAACGCCCAGGTCGTCTCAAGAGTTTTACCTCTTTACGGAATGGCCTCCCTGTGCCTTGACATTCTTCTGACTAGGCACTACACTTGTGGCGGGGGTGTCTAATGGTATTTGTGAGAGGAAAACAACAGGGAAGCAAGACCTATTATTATCTCGTGGAAAACCACCGGGACGGCAAGAAAGTGAGACAAAAAGTCATCAAATATCTCGGTACCGAAATGCCGACAAAAGAGCAGATAGAGGACATGCGGAGGCAAAGATGAGAGTAGCGACATACGCTAGAGTTAGCACAGAAAAACAGGCAGAGAAATATGGCATCCCCAGCCAGATCGAAGCACTTGAAGAAAAGGTGTCTGGAAAAGGGCTGGACTCCGGTGCTTGATGGAGATAAGGATGCTTTCATTGATGACGGCTACAGTGGGGCCGAACTTGATAGACCGGCTTTAAATCGTTTACGCCAGGCAGTCAAAGAAGGCAGGGTGGATGTGGTTCTGGCCTATGACCCGGACAGACTTTCCCGAAAGCTCTACCACCAGATGATTCTGGCCGAAGAGTTTGAGAAGCAGGGAGTCAAGCTGGAGTTCATCACGCAGGATATGGGTACCTCACCTGAGGACAGGATGTTTTTCAATATGAGGGGGTTGGTAGCTGAATACGAGCGGGAAAAGATAAGAGAGCGCACCATAAGAGGTAGCCGCGAGAAAGCCAGGCAAGGCAAAGTAGTTAATGCCGGCGTTGCACCATTCGGCTTCCGTTACAACAAAGAAAAGGCTACACTGGAAGAGGACCCCGAGAAAGCCCAGACATTAAGATTGATTTTTTACACCTTTGCCAACGAGAACCTGTCGCTTCAACGACTTAGCAGAAAGGCTCAACCGCCTGCACATACCAACCCCCAAAGGCGGAGACAGATGGCGGGCCAGCACCCTCGGCATCATGCTGAGGAATGAAGTGTACATAGGCAAAATGCATCAGTTCAAACAGTACCGTGTTGAGCCCAAGTTGCGGCGTCAGCCATCAACGAGAAACAAAAAGACGTCTCAAGTTCTGCGTCCCAGAGAGGAATGGATAACTGTAAAAGTGTCTTCACTGGTTCCGAATGAGTTGTTTGAAGCCGTACAGAAGAAGCTTGAAAAGAATGCTGAATTGTCCAAGAGAAACACGAAGAGAGAATATCTGTTATCCGGGCTTTTGTATTGCTCCCAATGCGGTGGCCGAATGGGTGGGCATACCATGCATGGTATCCCTTACTACCGCTGTTATCGTAAATACAATCCAGGTAATATTCCACTTAAGACAGATGGTGAACCCCAGCCTTGCTCGTGCCCTGAGGTTAGGGCTGATATTATAGAGCCAGTAGTCTGGGACACAATTTGCCAGCTTATCAAGAACCCGGACTTTCTTATCGAGGAGCTTCATAAGCGCAATGTAGATAATTCACAGACCAAGGAAATCCTGGAACGTGAACTGCTACTCTGTCAAGGCGAGGCTAAAGACGATACCGGAAGAGCAGAGGCGGTTAGTGGAAGGCTACCGTAAAGGTTTATATGCCGACTTCATGATGCGTGAGGACATGGAGCTGATCCAGAAGGAGCAAGGTGAATTAGAGAAGCGCAAGGCAGAACTGGAAAGGCAACTTACCCAAAGGCAACTGACAGAAAGCCAGGAGACAAGGATAAGAAGCTTTGCCAAGAAAATTAGCACGGGGTTGGACACCCTGGACTTCGCTGGTAGGCAAGAATTGGTGAGGCTTCTAGTTGAGAAGGTACTTTTCGATGGGCAGGGCGTTGAGATTCTAACCATTATTCCTCTAGGTGAGCAATTGCATCCAATCCACCGAGGGGGAGTTGGAGGGTGAGGTCGTACAGCTTAAAGCTAATTGCTAGTTCCCCTGCCTGCCCCCGATTCCTTTCGCTGTTTTCGCGCCTTTCTTTTCCGGCTCTTTAGGCCGCAGGTCGCGGGTAGCTTGACCGGCCAGCCACATTTCGGAATTATGCATTTCGCCGAGTTCTTTTCCCAGCAGTTCTCGATAGTTGGCGCCGCCGCAGGCTTCGATAACGCGTTTGGTTTCTGCCCCGGTGGCAACTCTCTGATATAAGTCCTTAAAGACCGGCATGACGGCTGCCTTGAACTTCGGTTTCCAGTCCAGCGCGCCGCGCTGCGCGGTTGCCGAGCAGTTCATATACATCCAGTCCATACCGTTCTCGGAAACGAGCCGGATCAAGCTTTCGGTCAGCTCTTCCACCGTCTCGTTGAAGGCCTCGCTCGGGGTGTGCCCGTGGGACCTTAAAGTATCGTATTGCGCCTCCATGATGCCCGCCAGCGCGCCCATCAGCACGCCGCGTTCGCCCACGAGGTCGCTGAAGACCTCCTGCTCGAAGGTGGTCGGGAAAAGATAGCCTGCGCCCACGGCAATGCCCACCGCCAGGCAGCGTTCCTTCGCCCGGCCGGTGGCGTCCTGGAATACCGCGTAGCTGGCGTTAATGCCCGCGCCGGAAAGGAAATTCCGCCGCAGTGATGTCCCGGAGCCTTTTGGGGCTACCATGATAACGTCCACGTCTTTGGGCGGGATAACGCCCGTCTGGTCTTTATAAACGATGGAAAAACCATGTGAAAAGTAAACTGCTTTGCCCGGTTTCAGGTGCTTTTTGATGTCCGGCCAGATGATGCGCTGGGAAGCGTCGCTGGTGAGCATCTCGATGATGGTGCCCCGCTCGGCCGCCTCTTCGATTTCGAAGAGGTCCTTGCCGGGTTTCCAGCCGTCCGCCACCGCGCGGTCCCAGTCCTTCATGAATTGCTTGCTCTGGCCTACGACGACGTTGAAACCATTATCCTTCATGTTCAGCGATTGTCCCGGGCCCTGTACACCGTACCCGATAACCGCTATCGTTTCGTTCTTTAATACCTTGCGGGCTTTCTCCATCGGGAATTCGCTCCGCATCACCACCTCTTCCTTCACGCCGCCGAAGTCTATTAACGCCATAATTCTCCTCCTATATCTAGAAAAACCTGTAATTAAGTATATATTCTCACTGGTTGTGAAATCAAGAAAAGGCGCTTATTTTTGCTGCTGGCTGAGTATATAGTCCGCCGCATTTTCCCCGCCGATGAGCCCTGAATTGATGGCATAGCTGGCCCCGGCACCCGCCAGGAAGCGGTTATAAGTGCCTGCTGACCATCCTCCGGTATCACTTCCGACCGCATATAAGCCTTGGATCGGCTGCTGATTTTTATCCAGCACTTCCATGCGTTCATTGATCTTGATGCCGCCTAACGAGCCGAGGTGCCAGGGATAACATTTTGCAGCGTAATAGGGCGGGTTGCGCAGCGCTTTGAGATATTCAGGTTTTTTAGAAAATTCCTCATCATGCTTAATATCGCAAAACCGATTATATTGCTTTAAAGTCAAACTTAATCTTTCAGGTTCACAGCCTATCCATCGGGATATTTCATCAATGGATGGAGAAATTATAAGATTCCCGCGTTTAAAATTATCTTCAAGAGCACTTTCAATTTTATCCACCGGCGATATGGTGTGAGCGTCCGGCCTTATATAGCCGTGCTTTAAAACTTGCTGTATGGTTGCTTTATCGAATATGCTGAAACAGACTTGTCCCGGTTGACGCAGCATCGCATTTGGTGCCTCAAATGGACTGCAGCCTAATCCCTCTTCAATAAAACGCTGCCCCTTTTGATTTACCCAGACCGTAGTTGGCTCGATAGCTAAATGGAAGGCCCCGAAACCTCCGACAAAACATGGCCCGCACATAAGCAGGTTCCCGAGCCCCTCATTATCTGCTCCGGCCTCAAAAGCCATCCGGATACCGTCTCCCGTATGGGATATCTCAATTCCCGAAGTTGGTAACGGGTTATTATAATCGGGGCGGTATTTTGTCAGCATTTCCCGGTTGCCCCCGTACCCTCCGGTGGCAATCATTGCGGTTTTAGCTTTGAATTCCACGTCTTTATCGCTTGTTTCAGCAGTAACTCCGGTTACTTTACCGGATTTATCCATTAATATCCCGGTGGCACGGGTCTCAAAAGAAAACCACACTCCCAGATTATGGCATTCTTGGAGTAAAACCTTAACGATGTCAGTCCCCAGGCGTAAACCCCAATGCCACGAAGTGGGCGGTTCATCGGTAAACATGGAAAACATCTGGAATTTTACGCCTTTTTCTTCAAGCCAGCGGATAGTCTTGCCGGAACGATTGAGCCACGTGCAAACGATACGCGGGTTGAGCGTCCAATGAGAATATTGCATGTGCTTCAAGAACAGGTCGTCGGAGGTTATCTTGATACCGGCTCTTTTTTGGGTGGGACTATCAGCCGCAACCAATCCTGCCAGCATGTTCATGGTACCGCCGGCAGTACGGCGTTTATCGATAACCCGAACCTTAATACCACGCCTGGCTGCAGCTACAGCCGCAGAAAGGCCGGAACCCCCCGCACCAATAATAATTAAATCGCTCGCAATATTTTCATTTTTACTGACCATGAAAGCGCCTCGTCCAAAGGTAAATTATAACCCCATTCTAAAGCTGTAACCTGTAGAACACAAGCAGTAGATATTCACCTTCCATGTATTTACTGACTCTCCATTAGCGATATCGAAGCTATCTGCCAGTGATATCCACTATTGCCCCTCATCTTTTTCCAAACCACAATTAAATTGAAGCTAATAATAATCTGGAGGTGCGTCATGGCTGTCATGGACGTAAAACGTCTTATACCCGCTACCAGAATGGGTACGTACGATGTAGTCAATACCAGGGGAGAAGATATGGGCCAGGTACAGAACTTTATGGTCGACCCGGATGCCGGCCGGATGGCTTTTCTCAACGTTTCCTTCGGCGGCGTGCTGGGACTTACAGACAAGTGGATTGCCGTCCCCATGGACGTTCTCAAGTATGATGGCGATGGGCGGCGTTTTATCCTGGATGTGCCCCGCGAAACCCTCCTAAAAGCCCCGGGCGTCAACAAAAGTAACTGGCGGAATGAGGTCAACCTGGACTGGCTCGACCAGGTTTATACCTGTTTCGGCTGCAAGCCTTACTGGACAAATTCCGCCAGGTGGGTGGTTAAAGGCGCCGGCGGCATTGAAACCCTCATCGTTTCCGCTAACTGGCTCAAGGGCCATACCGTGAGAAATTCCGCCGGTGAAGACATCGGGGAAATAGACGACCTTGTTATCGACCTGCAATCCGGCTATATGACTTACGCCATTGCGGACCTAAATGCTTATGACGCCTTAAAAGGCCGGAAAATCGCCATCCCGATTGAGGCGTTTACCGTCAGCGAGGACAGCAAGTTTATCAACCTTAACGTGGACCGGGGAAAACTGGAATCCGCCCCCGTCTTCGACCCCGCTGCCATCCGCGCCGATTCCGGCTCTGTCGGCCGGATTTATAACTATTACGGCTACAGCCCTTACCGGGACAACCATATGGTCTGGGGCCGCCGCGGTACGGCTGTCCATCCCATGGAAACGGGCGCCATGTATCACCCGGACCTCTATCCGGTCTCCGATTTGATCGGCGACTCTATCATGGACATGCAGGAAAAAGATATCGGGAAGATGGACGATCTTATGATTGACTTTCAGTCCGGCTATCTGGCTTCCGCTATCCTGGCCGCCGGCAGTATCCTGGGCGTCGGCGATAAATATTACCCGCTGCCGCTCGAGGTCTTGAGCTTCGACCCGGTGAAAAAGGTCTTCTTCCTGGCGGTGGACAGGGAAACGCTGAAAGAAGCGCCGGCTTTCGATAAAGACCGCCTCCCGGCGATAGACCGCCAAGGACTTATCGATATCTATGCCGCCTACGGCTATACGCCTTACTGGAGGGAATCCAGGGTAAAGACGATGTAGGGGGAAGGATAAATACTGCAAATAAATACCAATCCGCTTTCGGCGGACCAATACTACCAATGACAAATACCCCTCATCACCCCATTGGACATTTGAAATTGGTATTTATTAGATATTGGTAGTTATTGTTTACTTCACGATCGCCACGAGAGTTAAATCAAACGTCAGGTCTTTGCCTGCCAGCGGACTGTTCCCGTCCAGCGTTACGCTTGTATCCGTCACCGCAGTGATTGTAACGTAAGATTGGCTTCCATCATTCTGGGTTACGGTAAGCTGCATACCTACCTTCGGCGTAATTGTAGCCGGTAGTTTGTACCGGCTTACTACCTGTACCAGGGCTTCATTACGCTGCCCGTAAGCTTTGTCTGCCGGGATGGTGACGGTTTTTTTCTCACCGACTTTCATACCGGTCACGGCGTCATCGAAACCTTTTATCACCTGACCCGACCCTAAAGTAAATTGAAGAGGCTGCTTACCGATGGAAGTATCGAATTGGGTCCCATCGGCTAATCTGCCGGTATAATCCACCTTAACGGTATCGCCTGTTTTTGCCACCTGGGCGCCTCCGCCGCATCCGGCCGTTAAAATCAATACCGGCAGGATTATCAAACTTAAAATGATAAGGCCGTATTTTTTACTCATATTGTGATTTTCCTGTTACTTTTATTTTTTATCTTTCATTATAGGTGGTTTGGCAGGGCGGGGCAAATAATAAAGGGAATCAAGGGCACTGGATAACGCCCTGCGCCCACAAACAGCCGCCGCAGGTGGGAAAAGTGTTCCCGAAGCAGTCCTCTTCATTTTTTTGTATCATGTCGCAGGCGCCGCAGGTCGTGCAGGGCGCAAAGTCGAAAGATTGGACCCGCTCCCGGAAGGCGATGTGTTCCGGTTTGTTCCAGAGCTCGGAAAGGCTTTGTTCTTTGAGGTTACCGATTACCCAGCGCCGGGAAACACGTTCTTCGTACTGGAGATAACCCAGGTAGCTGGTGAAATTATGCAGCAGCGGAAAACAGGGGCTTAACCCGCCATTCCAGCTTATCGCCCCGGCGCCGTTGCTGATGAAAGGGCAGCGGTCCCTGACGATATCGGTATTCAGTCCCGCCCAGTTGTTATTTAAATTGGTGATGGCCTGGTAATACGGCTTGTAGGTCGTTTCCGTGGCATTGATGTCCGGCAATTGTATCCGGCTGCTGCTGCTTATAATTGCCCGGTAATACAGCGTTTCATCAATCATGTCTTTTGAATAGGGCAGCAGATTAGTTACCATAAAGTGTTCGGCGTTATAGCGCCGCCCGATGTTAATGATGGCCGGCAGGTCGGCGATGTTGCGTTTCATCGCTACAAAGGCGATGCCGAGTCTTGTTATCGGCTGGCGGGAAAGCAGCAATGAGTTTTCCCAGTTGTATCTCTCGCTGACCGCTTCACGGAAATGGGCAAGGTTTTCCAGCACTTGCGGCAGGGTGGCCCCGAGCCTGATATCCGAATAGCTCTCCGGCGTCGCGCCGTCCAGCGAGACCCATAATGTATCCAGTCTCGCTTCTATCAATTGCCGGGAAATTTCCCTGGTCAGCAGCACGCCGTTGGTGATAAGCTCTACCGGCACCCCCAGCGCTTTAACGCGGGCTACCATGTCGATGATGTTCGGATGGAACAGCGGCTCCCCGAACCCCCCGAAAAACACCGAAGGCATCGGATTAAATTCTTTAAGACCCGCGATGATTTTTGAAAAGGTGTTTTCCGTCATCATGCCTTGCCGTTCGTCCCAGGTATTGCGCATGCAGGTGCGGCAGTCCAGGTTGCACTGGCTGGTCGGCTCGATGTAAAGCTTGGAAAGCCGCCACGGAATATAAATCTGCAGGCCGTTCGGGCTTTCATACATCCTTATCTTGCTTCCCGGTTTGATGTTGTACCGCGCAGAAATCTCTTCCGGGAGGATTATCCGCCCGGCTTTATCGGTCTTCAGATAGCTTTCTTTTTCAGGATTTATCATATCTATATTAATTCTCTGAATATAATTGACCGGGGGACAAAGAATTTTGTCTCACGCGGGAAAATGAAGTCTTCACTCTTAATTATATGGGGTCGGGCTGGGTAGGAGCAATTTTTAAGCTAACACGGGCCCAAAGGCATTAATTAATCAATATTTATGAAACTAATGTAATGCGTGTCTTAAGGCCCGGTGTATATCTGCGTTGAAACGTATTGATATATCGGCGCCAGGCACCAGCATATCAAAAGCATGGCACCCGCCGGGATAAACGTGGAGCTCGGTCGGTACACCGGCGGCGATTAACCGGCGGGCATACTCGATATCTTCCTGCGCAAAAAGGTCGAAATCGCCGACCGTGATATATGCCGGGGGCAGGCCTGCTAGGTCTTTGGCCCGGGACGCTGAAGCATAGCATGATATTTCCTTACCGCCCGGTTTACATCCCAGGTATGAGCGCCAGCCAATCAGGTTGCTTTCGCGCGTCCAGAAAAGGGCATCAGGCAGTGTGTCGCTGGCGGGCAATGTATTGCAGTCATCGAGCATGGGGTAAATCAGGAGCTGGAACATGATTTTTACTTCCGCCCGGTCCCGCGCTAAAAGGGCCAGCCCGGCGGCCAGTCCGCCGCCGGCGCTCGCGCCCCCGATAGCGATACGGGATTTATCTATTTTCAATTCTTCCGTATGGTTAGCTAACCATTTTAAAGCCGCATAGCAGTCTTCTAATGGAGCCGGGTAAGGATTTTCCGGCGCCAGCCGGTATTCTACCGATACGACAACACATTTCCCGGCTAGCGTAAATTGCTTTGCGGTAAAGTCTTCCTGGTCGATATCGCCCAGCATGTAGCCGCCGCCGTGTATCCAGAGCAGGGCGGGGAGCAGCCCGGCGGCTTTTTTCGGCCGATAGATTCTTACCGTGATATCAGGCGCGCTTTCAGGACCCGGTATTTTCCGGTCTTCGGCAACTATGCCGGGAACGGGCGGCATTTGCATTTTCATGGCTGCGAAGGTGTTTTTAGAAGCGGACCGGGCCGCCGGTAAATTATTGAAATTAGTCGGGGGCATTACACGCATCATTTCCTTAATCGGGCCCTTGATTTCCTTGTCCAACCGTTCTGATAGGTCCTGGTTCATGTATCAACTCCCGAAATAAAAATGTTCTGTAAATTATCTAAACAGGTATTAATTTATCCCCTTAATACCAACCTTTTTAAGTAACAAGTGATAAGGTGAAAAGGAGAAAAACTCGAAGCACTAAATCCGAAGCACGAAAGGAAAGATACAAGATACAATAACCAAACAAATCTCAAATTATAATAACCAAACCGCGTTTTGTCATTAAGAGCTCGCTGGATACCCCCCAGCTAGGCTGGGGGAGGAAAGCGAGTTCGCCGAAGGCGAAGCGGTTGATAGGATAGGAAAATCGTGGTATAAAGGTGGGGTGGCAATAAGAAGGACGAAACACGCGGTTTATGAGCTGAAGTATCACCTAGTCTGGGTACCGAAATACCGAGCGCATATATTGGGTGGGGAGGTAACCCAGTACTTAAAAGGAATCTTCAGGCAGATAGCCGAGGAGTATGATTTTCAAATAGAGGCGATGGAGGTAATGGCGGATCATGTACATGTATTTATCGAAGCGCCGCCATCGTACTCGCCATCAGAAATAGTGCAGGTGTTAAAGAGTATATCGGCAAAAGAAGTATTTAAGAAATACCCAAGGATGAGGAAAATAATGTGGAGTGGGAAGATGTGGAACGAGGGTTATTATGTTAGGAGTGTGGGGGATAAAGTAACGAGTGAAGTGATCAAGAAATATATCAAATATCAGAAATATGAAGATAAAGACAGTCAGTTAAGGATGTTCGAAAAGGGGTAGGGAAGGGAGAAGCCCCCCAGCTCTGCTGGGGGGTACGTCACTCCCGATCCAACCGGGAATCCAACAATGAATTCAATCATTCTTTACCTTTTAGAAGTGGATCTCCGCTTTCGCGGGGATGACAACTTTGTGATTTGTTCCTTGAAAATTACTTGTAATTTGTTTCTTGGTTATTGGTTATTTCCCCCCTTTGTTTCGGATTTCAATATTCATACTTCGTGCTTTCTTACCCCTTACCCCTAATCACTTACCCCTTAATCATTCCTTGCCCCTTGTCACTTGGCATTTGTTACTTGTCCTGTCGTTCTCCGGGCTCATTGTTAGCAGCCCTGCGTGCTCCGGTAGATAATATCGTCCTGGACTTCCGGGGACAGCATGACGAAATAAGCGCTGAAACCGCCGACTCTGACAACCAGGTCGCGGTGCTTTTCCGGGTGCGCTTTGGCGTCCAGCAGCTCCCCGGTGTCCACCATGTTGAATTGAATATGCTGCCCGCCGTTTTTAAAAAATGTATCGGTGAGTATCGCCAGTTTTTCCCGGCTCTCGGGGCTTTGCATCACCGTGCTGGAAAATTTCTGGTTCAGGCAGGAAGCGTAGGATTCTTTAAAGCCGGCTTTAATCACCGACCGCATGACGCCGGTCGGTCCGAGTTTGTCCATCCCCCGCATCGGAGATATCGAGCCGTCATTCAAAGGCTCCTTGGACTTGCGCCCGTTGGCCAGCGCGCCTACGCCCAGGCCTCCGAAATAGTGCCAGGATAGGCCTTCGCGGGAAATTTTACAAGGCACATCGAACGGGTTTTTGTAAGACATGATGACACTGCCGGAAAATTCGCCGACTTTACGTACCATTAAATCCGCTTCTTCGATGTCGTTGCCGAATTTGGGCGCCGCCAGGCACATCTGCCTGATTTCTTCGCCTCTTTCACCGGTAAAGTTGCCGTCGAGGGCTTTTAATAGTTCATCCATGGTCAGTTTTTTCTCATCGTAGACCAGTTTTTTAATGGCGAGTAAAGAATCTGCCGCGTCCACGATTGCCCGGTCGCTGATGCCGTAGCTGTGGTCGTCATCCGTAATCAGGATATCACGGCCTTTTTCCATGCAGTTTGGGCCGACGATGCAGGAGTTGAACGGGAAACGCAGGTATTCGGGTT
This sequence comes from uncultured Chloroflexia bacterium, assembly GCA_963796365.1. Lineage (GTDB taxonomy): Bacteria > Chloroflexota > Dehalococcoidia > Dehalococcoidales > RBG-16-60-22 > RBG-13-51-18. The sequence goes on along the minus strand of CAWCLJ010000003.1, from coordinate 1,203,002 downwards.
CGACGCTCTGGGCCAGCGTCCCGAGCCATAAAACGCGGTTAATAATATACCCGGTCTGTTTCCGGAATGCCTCGTATAATTCATCAAAGGTCTTAAATTTTCTCGGGTCGCCGGTATCTATGCCTATCTGTTTTCCCGTTATTTGAGATACCCCCCGGTGTAACGCAAGGTCGAGGAAAAGCGCGATGTTTACCGCCCCTTTTCCCTCACTGCCGTTGTGGTCGATTTTGGTGGGAAGAATCGGTGTGACGCAACCCTGGCCGTACCATTCCCGGGCGTCTTCGACCGGTGTCCCATCATTGACGAAACACGCGACCACATGGTCGCTGTTTTCAAACAGGGGGATGCCGCCCTTGGTCTTGTAATTCGTTTCCATAGACTTAAGCAGCAGCGGTCGCGGCGTTTGGGAATTCCAGTTGAGAAGAACGGTAGGCGAGGAAAGCTTTATCAGGCCTATCATATGGAGAACGAGGTAGCTTAACGGGTTTGTCGCATCTTTCCCGTCGCCAGCCACGCCCCCGATGTTAATGCTGTTGATGCAGAAGCTGAACTGGTGTGTCTCCAGTTGTGTCTTGCCGGTAGGCACGACAACTTTCATGCCCCAGAGGGTCAGGGCGCTGCCCAGCAGTTCCGCCGCCCTTTCCAGGGTTAACCGGCCTTCTTTAATGTCTTTTTCAAAATAGGGATAAAGATACTGGTCGATCCTGCCGATGAGGACCGGGTACATCATTTCCAGACCCCGCCCCACCATGAGAAGATTGATGCTCTGGAGGGCTTCATGGAAAGTGCGGGCCGTGTTTTCCGGCACACGTTCGCAGATATCCGCAATCTCCAGGAGTTCCTTTTTCCGGTCCGGGTCGGGTTCTTTTCCGGCTTTTTCACGCGCCAGTCCGGCATACCTTTTGGCGTAGCTGGACATCGCCTCGCAGACGATGATGGCGGACTGCCAGAAATGGAGCTTGTTAACATCGGTCTCTTTCATTTCCTCGAACCGTTTAAGGCCGGCTTTGGCTTCTGCAATCAAGCCCTTCATGCCTTTGGAGAGCATTTTCTCCCACATACCGCGGCAGGTAATGCCGGGGAAATATCCGGAATCCGGCGTGGGGTCGGCGCCTTTAGCTTCGGTGATGTCGTCCGCCCAGGAGCCGGCGACCTGATGCCAGGTTTCTAAAACATGGTCCGGGGCGGTTTTCCCGTCGAAAAAACGGGCGCATTCCTGTAAATCTTTCCTGGCATTTGCCCCCTGGAATACCATCCAGCGGCTTAAAGTATCTCCCTCGGCCCAGAGTCCGGGGATGGAATTGCCTACTTCATCCACAAAGACCGGCGCCCCAACCAGGTGCTCCGTTTCCCGGCCGACGATAATATCGAAGTCATAGATGGCGATTGGCACGCCTTCCATGACTTTCTTGAATAATTTGGCGCGGCGGATTTCGATGTCTTCCCCCCCGGTTTCTTTCCATGACTCCATCGCTATTCGGCCGCGGTCGACGGAAATTATCCGGGGAGCGCTGAACATGGCATCTTTTAATTGGAATAGCCGCTTGCTTAGCTGCAGGTTATTGATGTTGTCCAGGAGAGCCTTATCGCTGTTTAATTTTGTCGCCATAACTTGCCTCCGCTCTTATTATCCGCGCCGTATAATTTATTTTACCATCACCAGGATACCGTGCAGGCTATTCCCAAATTCTCAAACATTTTTTTTACAGATTCTACCTGTTCCGGGTTTGAAGGGCGGATATCCGGTAAAAGATATTTCCTGTCTAAAGACTCGTACTTTCCTTTTCCTAAAGCATGATAAGGCATCAATTCGATACGGAGATAATTTTTGCCCAGACCGTGTAAAAAATCCGCCGTATCCTTGATATTTTGCTCGTCACAGTTGATGCCTGGTATCAAAGGCATGCGGAAGAGTGTTTCTTTATCTATTTCCGCTATGAACCTGGCATTTTCCAGGATTGCCCCGTTCGGCTTTCCGGTATACCTCCGGTGTTTTTCCGTATTCATCAGTTTGAGGTCGAAGAGAACGTAGTCCGTTTTGTCGAGAACGTATTTTAAAGCCGGCGCGGCGGCAAACCCCGATGTTTCGACGCAGGTATTGATGCCCGCTTTGCGGCATTTATCGAATAGTTCGGCGACCGTTTGGAAATGCAGTAATGCTTCTCCCCCGGAAACCGTCACCCCGCCCCCCGATGATTCGTAAAACATTTTGTCCCGGCTTACTGCATCAAAAATTTCCACCGCGTTCATCGGCTTGCCGTAAAGAATCAGGGACTTATAAGTACAAGCGGCAACGCATTCACCGCAGCCGTTGCACTTTTCACGGTTAATCACGGGGAGCTTGTCCGCGCTTAAAGTCAGCGCCTTTTCCGGGCATACGCCGTCGCACTTGCCGCACCTGGTGCAGAGCGTCTTTATAAAACCGATTTCCGGGCGGGGAGAAATACATTCCGGGTTGCTACACCACTGGCAGGCGAGGCCGCAGCCCTTAAAAAACACGACCGTTCTAATGCCCGGCCCGTCGTGGATGGAATACCCCTGGATATTTGTGACCAGATCGGCCGTACTCATATTTCTGTTAATTTAGCCGTCTCTTACTTCAAATCGTAATGGCCCCACACCGGTATCACATGGACGGGCGCGCCGCCTTTTTTCGCGCCGGGCGGCGGCAGCGGTTTTAGGTATTCCGGCGGCCTGACTATTTTCATCTCCATGGCGCCTTGCTTGCATTTTATAACACAAAGGCCGCAGCCCTTGCACTTTTCCGGGTTGACCTGGGCTTTGAACTTTTTGGTGCCGCGCACCGGCTTCATTTCGATGGCCTCGAACTTGCAGCGTGTCACGCAGACCTGGCAGCCATGGCATTTATCTTCATCAACGAAAGCCGCGAAACGGTTGGGCGTCATCAGGTCGAAACGCTTGCCGCGGGTGATGGGGAACAGGTTTTCACAGCAGCAATCGCAGCAGTAGCAATCGCCCCAGTGCACCAACCCCGCATCTTCGGACGCCAGTGCGGTATCTATTGATTCCTGCAGCGTAAGCTCTTTTAAAATACGGCCCGGCTTATTGAGGTAATATTCACCGCGCGGGCGGTCGAAGGTAGCAAAACAGGTCATGATGGGCTTATCGCGGTTACCGTGGTTTTTATGTCCCCACGTAATACGGCAGCCGCATGGCGCGATGATGCGGCTCTTGGCCTGCTCGATGCGCTTTTTAAAGTCCTCCTCGATCATGATATCATCGTGTTTGAGATTCTTGCTGCGTTCCAGTGACTCGATGGCCGGGGAAATGGGGAGGTTCTTACCGGTCATTTTTATCATCTGCTCGGTATGCATGAGGAATTCGTAGGACCATTCATTGTAAAAATAGTCTTTCCAGAGGTCTTTGAGTTCCGTCGATAAGGCGTTCGGCCCGGTGTGCGGCGCCGTATCCGCGACGGAATCATGATGATAGGCCAGGACGGTTTTATGGAACGCGAACTGGGTCTGGCCGCGGGTTAAAGCGCCTTTGTCCACCAGTTTATCCAGTATTCTGGCAATTTTCGGCTCTTCTATTTTCAGCCGCGCGGCTAGCTCTTTAGCGGTGGCCGGTTCAAAAAGCTCGCGGCAGATAACGGCTTCATCGGGCGTAAAAGAGGCCTCCATAATTCTTGTAAAGCGGTCCGATGTCCCGGCGCCCATTTTCTCCGCCAGTTCTTTATAAACCTTGCTCACTGCCATTTTCGTCTCCTTTGACCGGTCATAAAACCGGGAGATATCCTGCTTTGATGTTAACTTACTACAATATACCGTATAAGTCAAAAATCCCTGGAATATTTCCTTTTCTCCCTTCTACCTATTAACCTCTCCCTCGACGGGAGAGGAATGAAAAAGAGAAGGTGATTTACCCTTTTGTCATTAAGAGCTCGCTGGATACCCCCCAGCTAGGCTGGGGGGAGGAAAGCGAGTTCGCCGAAGGCGAAGCGGTTGATAGGATAGGAAAATCGTGGTATAAAGGTGGGGTGGCAATAAGAAGGACGAAACACGCGGTTTATGAGCTGAAGTATCACCTAGTCTGGGTACCGAAATACCGAGCGCATATATTGGGCGGGGAGGTAACCCAGTACTTAAAAGGAATCTTCAGGCAGATAGCCGAGGAGTATGATTTTCAAATAGAGGCGATGGAGGTAATGGCAGATCATGTACATGTATTTATCGAAGCGCCGCCATCGTACTCGCCATCAGAAATAGTGCAGGTGTTAAAGAGTATATCGGCAAAAGAAGTATTTAAGAAATACCCAAGGATGAGGAAAATAATGTGGAGTGGGAAGATGTGGAACGAGGGTTATTATGTTAGGAGTGTGGGGGATAAAGTAACGAGTGAAGTGATCAAGAAATATATCAAATATCAGAAATATGAAGATAAAGACAGTCAGTTAAGGATGTTCGAAAAGGGGTAGGGAAGGGAGAAGCCCCCCAGCTCTGCTGGGGGGTACGTCACTCCCGATTTAATCGGGAATCCAGCATTGAGCTCAATCGTCCATTGCCTATTATGGTGGATCCCCGCGTACGCGAGGATGACAAACAGGGGAGAGGGTAGGGTATTGTTTCATTTGTCGTTGGTCCTTCCGGTAACGGAATGATTGGTACTTATTTGTAGTATTCCTCACTCCACTTCCAGGCTCTCCAGGTAAAGCTCTCTTCCCCCCACAATATCCACCTCCCCATCCTTGCAGTCCGGGCATCGGAAGTCCGTATCTTTCGCGGTAAAGACCTTGCCGCATTTACGGCAGCGGAGTTGCGCCGGAACGTGCCGGTAAACAATGACTGCCTCGGCGGCGATGGTATCTTTGCGCAGGAAGCTGAAATAAAAGTCCATCGATTCATCTACGGCGCCGGAAAGCTCGCCGATGGCGACGTTTATCTTGCGGATTTTGGTCGCGTTGGCTTTCTGCGCGTTTTCCAGCACCAAAGCCAGCAGGTTTTCCACGATGCTTTGTTCATGCACATTAATAATTATAATAGAAAGTTATAAATCATTAAATATTCCTCTTACATAATAAATTTGACGTAAATGTTATAATTCTAAGGAAACTTATTCGAATTCACCATTTTATTAGAGAAATACTAGAAAACTGATTTTAAAAAATAATAACTTCATGATAAAAAAATTTGCGACACTATTTATAAAAATATTTAGTAGATTATTTGTATTTGTAATTGACATAAATTATAAAATAGTAAATTGGTGGGAAAATCTTGAAAAATGGGGAAAAGTATCTATAGTTAGCATTATTTTTCTAGTTATTATCTCTATATTTAATGGATTATTAATCTACTGTTTTTTGAATACGAATACTGTAATTTTAAAAATTGTATATTGTGTAATTATTTCAGTTATATTAGCTATTTTTGAATACTTAATTCGGTTTGTTATTATAGTTTTTCATCACAAAAGGAATGATATTAAGTATTATTCGTGGAATTATTTGTCTTGGGGTATGCCATTCGTATTTTCATTTGTAATCTTTATTATCGCATCAAGTAATTCTTTACTGAAAGAAATATCAGGTCTACTTACGCTTATATTTCTTGTTTTATTTTATCCTAATATTTCAAATTATCTGGATACTACAAAATTTGGGCATAAGAAAATTAACTTTATTTGGTTGGTGTTTATAACATTTATACTATTTTTCATCATAGGTCTAACGTTAGATGATCGAATAATATTGTTATGGCCATTTTTGATAATATTAGTCTATTTTAAATTCGCTTATTATCTGAATATACCGCAAAGACAAAGAAACTCATATTATAATAATTTTATTAATGAATTCCAGAAATCATGGATAATTTCATCTTGGCTAAATATACTTTTATTAGCTGTTCTTGCGATGTATATTTTTAAAGTCTGGGCATCTCCTCATTCTTTATCTAGTCTGTATACAATAAGTATCACAGTTTATATTTTCATTTTGAGTGTTACTGCTACATTTATCACGATTTCATTAAAAGGGAAAATAAAAAATCAAAGAAGGAAATATTTGCGTAATGCATTTTCTGGTTTCGCTGAAATGTGTATTGCTTTTATCTTGATTTCATTATTTGGGATATTGTTGGGAATAGACAATTATTCTCTTACTACATTTTTTACTAGTACAAAATTATCCATTACTCTTTTTAAAGGAGACGTTATATTAAATATAAAAATCTTTTTACAGATTATATCTTTGGAATTTATAATACTTTCATTCGCTCCTTCTCTTATGTATCTTTATGCAATGGTAAGACAAGTACTAAATTCAATTTAAATAATCAAAAAATTGAATAAATGATCTAGACTTGTAATGGGTAAAGTGAATACTTGAAGGCGATTATTCTTTAACAAAATGAAAAGACCCTGCTTGCAGGGTCTCATCATAACAGTGTTGGTGGGAGTATCCCATCATTTATAGCCGTCCCGGAGCAGTAAGGAGGTCGGCCGAACAGCTCCGGTTCAAATTCAAGAGATAACGGGTAGTCTCTGTCTACCCGTCCTCCGGCCTGATACTCCCGCCATCTGAAAACTAAATTATTCGCCGCTGGTTAAAGGCTCGTAAGTCCCGCCCTTGAGTACCACATATCTCAAAGACAGTCCGCCGATAATTTCCGTAACTACCGCTGTCAGCAGCAGGGCATCGGAGGCGCCGCCGGCAAAATAGGTGCCGACTGAAATACCGATCGGGATAACGACGCCGAAGACGATGACGCCGATCCAGAAAAATACCGCGATATCTCCGCCGACCACCCTGGCGACCGCGCTCTTGGCCGCCGAGCTGCTGTAAGTTGCGTTCCACAGGTAAACAATCAGGATGACCGCAAAGCCGATAAGGGTGATTCTGGTCATGTTCTCGATAGCGTCTTTTACGGCCAGGTTCCCGCCGATGGCGACGGCCATCATGATAGCCAGCCCGCCGGAGAAACCGCAGACGACAAACAGGATGGGCAGTATCGCCGAGTTCCAGAGCTTAATGGCGCTGACATAGCTCACCGCGAAACCGGTGTAAATCGATTGCGCGAAAGCGAAAATCCCGGCCAGGACTTTGAATGTTGTGATGGCGCCGGTTGCGCCCGGTACCCATTTATCCAGTATCAGGGTGATGAATGTCAGCCCGATGAAAAACATGATAAAAATGAAGCCGCGGGAAATCCATGATGTTTTCGGTTTCATGAACATCCGCCAGAACTGGGAGGGCTGGCCCAGGTGTATCATGTAGGCAATGCCCATGCACAGGGCAAGCAGCCAGGCGATGAACATGCCCAGCAGGCTAGCGAAATAGGCCGCCGCCATGAAAAGTCCGCCGCTGATGCCGCCAAGGAAAAAAGCGAAGGCAATAAAGTTGCCGCGGCCGTCTATCCAGTTCTTTTGCTGCGTATATTTAACCATATAATCATACGGTTGTGTTTGATACATTATTTTTGTACCTCCCCGTCATATTTTCAATCGTCAGCATTATACGATGCAGTATTTTAGTATCTGATATAGTAAATAGAAGGCTCCGTATCGAACTCAGGATGGAGCGGCAAGGCCTTTTTTTCGGCAATCAAGCGTGATACCTCGCTGTAGGGGTCATCCAGGTCGCCGAATTTCCTTGTCTGGGTAGGGCAGGTAATGACGCAGGCCGGGGTTGCTTCGCGGTCGATGCCCGGTTTCAGTCCTTTTTTAATGCCGTCATCTATTCTTTCCATGCAAAAGGTGCATTTCATCACGGTGCCCGGTTTATAGGGGAAGAGCTCCTGTCCCAGTTTTTCGTAAGGGGTAAAGCCCTGGCCGGGGAAGTACTCAAGTTTGGGGTCCTCAAAGCGTGTGCGCTGCTGGTAAGGGCAGGCGACGGCGCAGTAGCCGCATCCGACACATTTTTTATCGTCCACGAGGACAATGCCGTCCTCGCGCTGGTAGGTGGCGCCGGTGGGGCAGACTTTAACGCAGGCTGCCTCTTTGCAGTGGTTGCACTGGACCGGCATAATAGTCTTTTGTATCGTTGGGAACAGTCCGTGTTCGGAGATGAGCACGCGGTTGAAATAGATACCGCGCGGTACAAAATGTTCCTGGCGGCAGGCAATCACACAGGAGTAGCACCCGATACACCGGTGCATATCGATAACCATTCCCCATCTAGTCATTATTTTTCCTCCTTAGCGGGATAAATTTTAACTTTGACACAGGAATCGGCGCTCAAGCTTACCGGGTCTACATGGTCTTTATCTATTTCCAGCAGGTCATTAAAGTAGACGCCCTTGCCCCTGCCTATCTTCAGATATTTTGACCAGTGCCCGTTGATACCTGCTACTGCCACCATATCGGGGTGGAGGCCCTTGATAAGCGAAACCGGCCCTTTGATTTTCCTTCCGGTTTCGGTTTCCACCCAGATTATCTGCCCGTTCTTTATGCTCTTTTTCTTGCCTGTTTCCTCATTGACGTTAATGTAGTAGCTATAGGGATTCATATCCGAACAAGCATCAATTTCAGGATGCATTTGCGTGCTGCTGCCGGTTTGGAGAGTATCACGGTAAATCAGGGTATACATGTCATATTGCGGGTCCTTGGACTCATGGGCTTTGATGGGGAAGTACGAAGGCAGCGGTGTGAACTGCTCCCACTGCATATGCACTCCCTTTGGCTCGCAGATTGCTTTAGCTTTTTCACCCATGGTCAGGACAAATTCCCAATAGACCGGTACCCTGGCAGGAATATCGTAACGCCAGAAGGCTTCCTCCGGTTTTTTAGGCCAGGTTATACCGCCGTTTTCCTTGAACCACTCCAGCCCGTGTTTTTCGCCAAAGAAGTTCTTGAGGACGCTGTCGCTGACTTCTGTATAAGTGAGTTTCTTGGTGAGGTCAAGGCGGTATTTGCTGTCTATTGCCCAGAAATTATTTAAAGATTCGACATATTTAGCATAGAAATCAGGGCCAACTCTCCAGGCAATTTCCAGCAGGACGTCCGGCATCGGTCTTCTTTCTCCTACGGGCGCGCATACCGGCTGCCGGAAGAAAAACGCCCAATCGTTCATGCCCACCGGGCCGTTGAAACCGGTCTGCAGGTTTTGGTCGGCGCAGGTGGATTCCAGATAACTGCAGTCAGGGAGAACGATGTCGCAAAACTCCGTAATCTCGGTGAGGTAAAGGTCAAAAGTAAAGAAAAAAGGTATTCTCTTCAGCGTATCTTCCATGTTGGAAAGGTTGCCGCCGGACATGATCATATTGTTGCCCCAGTTCATCCACGCCTTGGCCTCTTTGTAGTCCGGCCCTAACTTTTCGTGCATTTCATCGCGGTCTTTGGAGAAATAGAAAGGAGAATCGTTCACCCAGCTCCAGATTTTTTTCAGTCCCAGCGACACTTCTGGAGTCGTTGGCATATCTATCGGCCACATTTTATGGCGTACCATCTTGCCCCGTGAAGTTTCTCCCCACCACCAGCCGGCCAGAAGCATCCCTTCTATCGGGTCGGCGGCAACTTTAAAATCCGGCCGTCCTGTTTCTGTGTAGCCTAAGCACCGGGTCGGGAAGCCCATGCAGCCGCCGGGCACGTCCATCGCGCCGATGACCATATTTAGCATATGCATCGCGGCGACGCTATTCCAGGCGTTCCGGTGATTATTCAGTCCGCTGAAGGTGATGGCCGCAGCCGGCCTGAAAGGATATGTTTTACCTCCGAGGGTGATAGTGCTTCCGATTCTAGCTTCGGTAACGAACTCGTTAGCGATGGTGCGGATAACGTCCGCCGGTACCGAGCTTAACTTGGAGGCGTATTCCGGTGTGTATGTCTTGACATGTTCACGGAGCAACTGGAACGCCGGAGTACCTTTTACACCATTTACTTCATAAGTACCCGAGATGGCGAATTCTTTTACCGTCGGGTCGTCCCAGAGTTTGATCTTACCTTCTTTAGCGTCCCAGACAAACGGCTTTTGTGTCTTGGCGTCCCGGATATAATGCCTGTCTGGCCCGATAAGGTAGGGCCCGTTGGTTTTGGTCTTGATAAAAACGTCATCCCATGTTTGCAGTTCATTCAGTATAACATTCAACATTGACAGGATAACGGCGACGTCTGTTCCAGGTATGATGGGCACCCAGCGAGTCGCCTTGGCGCCGACGAAGTTGCACATCGGGTCGAAGACGATTTGTTTCATTCCGCGCGCCCGGGCGTCCGCCATGCTGCGCATCATCTGGTTGGAACCGTGACCTGCCGCATGGCCTTTGGAAGCGCCGAAATGTATCAAATAGTTGCAGCGCTCAAGGTCCGCTGTGTGAGACCACGATCCGTGAGTCAGCCCGGCTACAAAGTGGGCGGCGTTGCCGCATAACATGCCGCCGGCTCCGGCTGATTCGTTGGTGCAGCCGAGGGCGCTTACCAGCGCCCAGATGGGCGGGTGATTGTACGACCCCTGGGACGGCATGACGTTGATTTTAAATTGCCGCCCGTCTGTTTTATAGATTTCCCGTATTTTATCGGCGATAGTGGTCAAGGCTTCTTCCCAGGAAATCTCCTGCCACTTGGGGTCGATGCCGATGCCTTTCACCGGATTGGTACGTTTCACCGGTTTGTTAAGACGGTTCGGGTCGTGGACGACCGTCAAAGAACCGACAGACTTGCCGCAGATAGAGCCTTTGCTGGTAGAGGCGCGGGGTTGGCCCTCTATCTTCACCGGAATGCCGTTGATCGTATGCACTCTGATAGGACAGGAAGCATAACAAATACCGCAGCAGGTGTCATACCATTTTTCTTCCTTGATTACACTCTTGTTCATTTCAGCCATAATTAATCTTTTTGCTCCTCTCCAAGGATATACAACGTTACGGGTCTTACAAAAACCGGTTTTGTATTTATACAGATTGACCTAAAAACGATAATAATCGGCAACAACTCCTCCTTTAGTATTTCAAATTATGTCGGTGAAAACATTTGAAATTTGTATTATTTGTACTAATGCATTTAGTTATAGTTAATAAAAAATATTATATCATCCAAGCGTTATTCATGCAAACATATAACGCATGGCGGAACCATAAACATTTTTTATACTTTTATAAGATGGGGAAAATGTGATAGCTGTAACCATATCACAGTAGATAAAGGCATGTTTGGTCACCCCGGTTCGATTTGGTATTAAATATTGCTAAACCAAACGGTTCAAATAACAACATCGTATGAATTATGTGTATAATATATATGGCGTTGGCTGTGATTTGAAGCGGGGTGGTTGTAATGGGTGCAAATAATACAGCCGGGAATTTATCACGTCCTCCTCCGGTTGAATCGCCTGCCGTTAATAAAGACCGGTGGCTGGTTCTCAAACTACTTACCGGAGTAGCCGTATTCTATATCATCGTTGTCGTGATTCTGGCCGGTCCCTTGCAAACGTTCCCTCAGGTCAAGAATTTTGTTTATGACCCGCCGTTCTTAATCCCTGTTCTGAACACGATTTTTATCTTTTTAATCGGTTTTAGCGTTACCTGGTACGCTTTATATATCTTCCTGCGTGTCGGTTTTCAGACTGTCCTCTGGCTCGGAGTCGGTGCTTTTACTATCGGCTTATCTGCTTTTATCGGCGGCTGGTTTACGGATATATCCGGCTACAATTTCAACATGACCGTCTTTATAAGCGGAGTTTTACTGGGGTCTGTTTTTAATTTTATCGGCGCCTCCACGGTATTTTGGAAAAACCTGGGGCTTGATTCCCGGCAAAGAGTTATTCTCATGTCAAGTCTTTACGGGCTCGGTATCATCTGGGTCGCACTGGCTTCTATTGGGACTTCGGTCGGCATAATTCCATTCTATTTTTTGCAGGGCTTCGGTATTACGCAATTTTGTGTCATTGTTCTATCCATCTCTGTGTCTTTATTTATCTTGTCCGGAATCTTATTACTAAGGGCTTATGTCCGCACCAGGCGTCTTTTCTGGCTCTGGTATACCGCGGGACTTTTTTGGTTTGCGACCGGGCTGCTGGTCATCAATTTTATCTCTTGGGAAGGGGATACGATCAACTGGCTCGGGAGGTTGTCCCAATTCGGCGGTTATATTATGTTTTTGACCGCCGTGATTAGTGTCGTCCGGGAGTCCCGTTTTAAGAATATCCCTATCGAACAGGTCATCGCGGAATTCGGCAGCCGCAGCCGGGTCAATTACGAACTCCTCGTAAAATCTGCTGCCGATGCTATTGTGGCTATTGATAACCTGGGCAGGATTATTATGTGGAACCCCGCCGCTGAAAAGATGTTTGGACACAGCCAGTTTGAAGCTATAGGCATGCCGTTTTTCGGGGTGATCATTACGTCGCAGCAATTGGAGGAATACAAAAATGCCCTTGCCAGAGCGGTTCGGAACCGGCCCGGAACTGCTTCTCCCATTGAGTTCATGTCCCGCAGAAAAAACGGGGAGGAATTTCCGGCCGAAATAACATTGGTGCCGCGCAAAATATCCAGTGGCCGGAAGGACGAAAATATCGCCACTACTTTGATAATCCGGGACATCACGGAACGAAAAAAGACCGAGCAATTGAAAGATGATTTTATCGGGATGGTATCTCACGAAATTAAAACGCCGCTGACGGTCATCAATGGGGCTTTGCATGTGCTGGAGTTTCCGGAACTCTCCGAAAAAGATGCCCGCGAGCTTTTACAGGATGCTATAGCCAGCGCCCATACCATGTCCGGCATTATCGATAACCTGCTGGAACTTTCCCGCTCCCAGGCCGACCGGCTGGAACTGCATTTGCAGGATGCGGATGTTGCCGCGATTGCCTCCGGTGTTATGAAAAAATTAAAGGGCATGTCTGGCATGCATTATCTGAAACTTGTCTCTCCGGAAGGCCTCCCGTCCGTAAAAGTTGACCCGTTGCGCCTCGAAAGGATACTTTTTAACCTGGTGGAAAATGCTATCAAGTACTCGCCGGAGGGCGGGGAAGTTTCGGTAAATATTACCGTGGAAGGAAAAGACCTGGTTTTTTGTGTTATTGACCATGGCCCGGGAATTTCACCGGAAAACCAGAAAAAACTGTTTCAAAGTTTTGAGCAACTGGGCATGCCCCGGCGGCGTGCTTTAGAGGGAGTAGGGTTGGGGCTTAAAGTTTGCCGGACGCTGGTGGAGGCCCACGGTGGGCGTATCTGGGTAGAATCCGAACCCGGTAAAGGCTCAAAGTTCTGTTTTACTTTGCCGGTGCAGGCCGAAAATACCAAGTAACGATTGACAAAATCTTTAAAAGGGATATAATAATAATCGTCGGGTATGAACATGACATAAAGTTACAGCATAATGTGAGGGGGGGAGATGGGTATAGAAGGGTGTCGGGGCCGTTTTGAATGCGGTGGCCGGCACCTTTTTTGTTTGGGTAAAAATGGTAAAGGAGGCGGCGCCTATTGAATATTAACAATGAGTCTGGATTTATTTGTTAGTATCATTCGGGTTGGTGATGGGAGGTAAATAAAATGTCCACATCGAAAAATAAAGAAATGGTACGCCGTTTCACCGATGAAGTTTTCAGTAAAGGGGACTACTCCAAAATATCGGAGTATATTGCCCCGGACTACTTCTTCCATTATGGAGAAGGGTATAAAGGCCCGGATGGCATGCGGCAGGTAGCGGAGGGTATGAGGAAGGCGTTCCCTGACCTACACGAGGAAATCGAATATCTGGTAGCCGAAGGCGATATGGTCGCCGCTTTCTACCGGATGAGGGGAACTTTCACCGGTCAAATGACGAACATGGGTATGAATATCGCTCCGACCGGGAAGAAAATGGATTTACACTCCGCCGTCCTTTGCCGTATAAGAGAAGGCCGGCAGGTAGAAGCCTAGGGCTTTATCGACCAGATGGAAATGGCCCGGCAGTTAGGCATAAAGATGCCTGAAGCCCAGCCGGTAGGCGCCCGGTAAAAAAGGGCGGAAGCAAAATTTGCTTTAATTCTCTTAAAGAGTGAACTGGCTTCCGGGTTGCAGTCAAAGCCGAATAAGCTAAATCCGTCGTCGCTCCTTTTAAGAGCCTGCCCCGTACTGCGATACGGGGAGAGATGAGAAAAAGATTTGGGTCGGGGAAAACTGAAAGCTGCCTGCTGATACCTGATAACTAAAAAAAGGGGCGGGTTTGTTACCCGCCCCGCCGGACAAGGAGATTATCTCCTCACTGTTTGTTTATACGCTTGTTTCCGACCAACTGACCCATTATACGGTTTCCTGGTTCGCCGCGGCATGGGTGTGTGGTCGTGCTCCGGCTTGTTATAGTCGAACCCTTCGAGCGTGACCCTCTCAAGCGGTTTTTTCAGTATCCGTTCCAGGTCGCTTATTATTTTCGCGTCTTCTTTGGTCACCAGGGTCAGCGCTTCCCCGCTTTTTTCGACTCTCCCGGTGCGCCCGATGCGGTGGATATAATCATCGGTGCTTTCCGGCATATCGTAGTTGATGACGTGGGAAATGCTCAGGATATCGATACCGCGTGATGCGATATCGGTAGCCACCAGGATTTTAATCTGGCCGTTCCGGAAGCCATCGATGGATGCCTGCCGCTGGCTTTGTGTCAGGTCGCCCTGCAGTGAACTGACGCGGTGCCCGTCCCTGTCCAGGAGGTCGGCCAGGCGTTCGGCGCGGCGCTTAGTCCGTGTAAAGATAAGGACGGAGTCCGTCTCGATTTTCCGTAAAAGCTCTTTCAGCAGCGCGCTTTTGAGATGCTGCTGCACGGGATATAAAGCATGGGACACCGTTTCCGCCGGCAGCGTGCGGCCTATCTGAATCGTCACCGGGTCGGACAAAAACTCTTTCACCAGTCGCCGGATGTCATCGGGCATGGTGGCGGAAAAGAGCAGGGTCTGCCGCTTGTGTGTGATGCACATTAAAATGCTGCGGATATCCGGTAAAAAGCCCATGTCGAACATGCGGTCCGCCTCGTCTATCACGAGCGTTTCCAGCCCGGATAGTTCGATGGTGCCTTTCCACAGGTGGTCGAGCAGCCGGCCCGGGCACGCCACGATGATGGCCGGGTTGCCGCGCAGCGCCTGGCTTTGTATCATCATGCTCGTGCCGCCGTAGATGGCCAGGGCTCTTAGCCCCGCCCTCCGCCCCAGGTCGTTAAAGACGTCGGAAGTCTGCTCCGCCAGTTCGCGGGTAGGGGATATCACCAGCACCCGGGTGCCCCTCTTAGGGGTTGCCAGCAGGCGGTTTAATATCGGCAGAACAAAAGCCGCCGTCTTGCCGGTTCCCGTTTGCGCCAGGCCGATGACATCGCGTCCCTGCATGATAAGCGGGATGACCTGTTGCTGTATCGGTGTGGGTGTTACATACCCGAGCGCGCGTACACCGTCCATGATGCTCGGCTGTAAATTAAAGGTCTCGAAATTCATTGTTTTTGGTAAACATTCATCGTTCCCCGGTATCGCCGGGGCCGCTTGTTTTAGTGGTGTTTGGATAACTATGTTGTTTTCTCTCTTTCTTTCTTGTGGGCCGGCTCCATGTTTTGGACGTTCAATATCAGTAATGGAAACATTTGCGGCACGCGGGGTGGGGCTTTGCCGGCGGCGGAAAAATCTGCGGTTAGCTTTAGCGCATAGCGGTGTCTGATGTAAATTGTCCATAAAACACGAAGGATGGCCTTTTCTCTTTATTAGTTAGAGCTCGGGTCATCCAATACTTGATATTTATTCAATTAAAATCTAAGAAGTGGTATTAACCTAAACTGGAACTTATATATATTATACCATATTTGCTAATGGTATGTATTTAAACGTGGATAAATACCCCCGGGTCATTCTGAGTGGAACGAAAAATCCGTGCCACCCCTTTTCCCGCCCGCTCATCCTGAGCTTGTCGAAGGACTTCATTCCCGCCCTGATCGGGAATCCAACACTGCATTTATCCTTCTGTGCAAAGTGGGAATTCTCTAGTTGAGAATATCGTATCGTCTCTGCTTTTAAGGGGAGATGAGAGAAGGATTTGGGTAGGGGGTGGAAAACTAGTCACTAGAAACTAGTTACTGGCAACTAACATCTTATAGTTTATAGCTTCTTCTTCCCCAAATGTTCTCTTGCCTGCTGGATGAATGCCTCGAAGCGGATACTCTCGCCCGGGTCTTTGGTCCCCTCCACCACCACGTTCAAAACCGGCAAGCCGTAGTCCTGCCGGAACTGGTGCAGCAGCAAGCTTACGATTGTCCCCGGCATGCACCCGAAGGGCAGTATATTAACGATGCCGTCGTAGCCGTGTTCCGCGTACTCGACGACGCGTCCCATGCTCAATATCGCTTCACCTTCCACCGCCGGCGTCAGGTACCGGTGCCCTCTATCGATAATGCCCTGGGTCGGCAGTTCCCGCCGGAACGCCGTGATATAGTCATCGAACTGTTTCCGCAAAGGCTCGGCAACTCTTTCCTGGACCATGTCGGTAATTGCCTGCTTTGTCCAATCTTTCCAGCCGCCTTCCAGGTGCAGCCGGTTGCGGCGCTTTCTTTGATGGTCGATGTAGTCCAGCCACTCTTCCATGGGCGGAATGCCCACCTGCGCGCCGATGGCTTCCAGCTTGCGGACAAGCCCGTCGTTGGCGAAGGCGTTGCTCCTGACGAATATCTCACCAACCACGCCCACCCGCGGTTTCGGCGATGAATTATCTATCTTGACTGCTGTCAGTGCTTTGCGTACGTCTTTTGAGAATGTTTCCAGAGTAGCGGCGTCTTTGCCGACATTCTTGATGAGCTTGTTCAGCCATTCTTTATAAACAATATCGGTCTCGCCCTTGTTGATTTCGTAAGGCCGTCTCTCCAGCACGATTTTCTGCATCGAGTCCAGTATCACGAAAGCCCGCCAGGTGTTGATGCGGAAACCGCTGCCCATGTTGGAGATGTCGTTATGGTAGCCGCCCGTTTGGTCGAAGACGAGGATAGGGACGTTCGGCAGCCCCAGTTCATCGAGGATTAATCGGTGCAGCCTGTTATATTGCCCGAAGCGGCAGGGCCCGCTGGCGGCCGGCATAAAGAAGGCCGCTTTGTCCGGGTTGAAGTCCGGCGCCATCGTCTTTTTCACGATATCCCCGGTGGTGATGATGCTCGGGTAGCACTCCTTGCCGGTCGTGTATTTGCGCCCGATTTCAAGAGTAAGCGCGTCGGATTCCGGCAGCGGTTCGGCATCCATCCCGCCCGCCCGCATCGCAGCCGCCAGGAGATACCCATGGTCTATCATGTAGGGGATATAGACCCGCCGCTGGTTGGTGTGGTTGGAGGAGATGCTTACCAGCGGGACTATCTTGCTGGTGCCGCGCGTCCGGGCGTTGCGGATGGTATCGATAAAGGCTTCGCACCGTGTGATGATGCCCGCGTCCGCTGAATGCTCGTCGATTTCTATCGTCAGGAAGGGTTTGCCTTCCGTCTCTTTGCTGAAGAATTTTACCAGGTATGAATCAGGCCCGCAGGCAAAATTCGTGACATACAGCCCGAACAGCCGCGGGTCCTGCGCGATAATGTGCCCCGCCCCGAGTATTTTTTGCCCCGCTTTCCAGTACATATTCGGGTGTTCCTTGCTTAGTTCCCCCGCTACAGAGGCTAACGGCAGGAAATCAATGGGTATTGCCATGATGTTCATGTCCCGCAATTTTTCCGGGATGTTGAGCGTCATTGCTTCGTCATAGGTGTTATACGCTCTTCCTACCACGACGATGGCTTTTTCCCCGGGCTTGAGTTCGGTAAGTACTTGTTTGCCTCTTTCTTTTTGCCAGTCATTGAAGCGGTCGTGCGCCGCGAACCCTGTTTCTATGGCGTGCTCTATTAAAGCGTAGGAGGTTACGCCGAGGTCTTTGGCGGTCCTCTTCAGGACTTTTTTCAGCCATTCCCGCCCCCGGTCCGGGTGGATGACCGGCCGTAAAACTTTGGGCGTCTTTTTCCCGTTGTCTGTTAAAGCTTCCTTAATGTGAGTGGAGCTTAGGAGGATATAAGGGAGACTCTGCGTCAGCGGGCAGTTCCATGATTTATTGAAGTCCACGGAAAGCTTTTCCATCGTGCTCTGCACCGGGAGGAAAATAAAGTCCGGTTTCTTTTCCAGCAGGTTAAGCACATGCCCGTGGGAAAGCTTTATGGGCAGGCACGGCTCCTCAACGATATTTTCAACGCCCTGGCGGATGATGTGGCGGTTGGTGGGGTCGGAAAGTATGACCTGGAACCCTAGCTCCGTGAAAAAGGCCTTCCACATCGGGTAAAGCTCATGGAAGAAAAGGACCCTCGGAATGCCCACGGATTTGCCGTTAGGCTTGTCCGGTTTATCTTTAGCATAAGTATTCAGTAAGGCGTTGGAACGCTCCTCGAAAAGCTTTGGAATTTTGGAGGACTGGCGCAGGGCTTTTTTCTCCGTGCTGTCATATTTGCCGCAGCGCGAGCCGTAAAACAGCGGGACTTCTCCCTCAAAAACGACCTTATGAATTTCGCACATGTTGGAACAGCCCTTGCATTCGAAGGAGGAAAGCTCGTATTTCCGGTGTGCCAGGTCGAAGCCGCGGAACCGCGTCGTGCTTCCGGTGGCTTCTATTTCATCCATCGCCAGCATGGCCACCCCGATGGCTCCCAGAATATCATGCTGCGGCGGTACCGTTATCTTTTTCCCCAGCACCGCCTCGAAAGCCGCTTTGACCGCCCGGTTGAAAGCCGTCCCGCCCTGGAACAAAATATGGTCGCCGATTTTCCGGTCCTCGACGACCTTGGTCAAATAATTTTTCACGACGGAATAAGCCAGCCCCGCCACCAGGTCTTCTTTGGCCGCCCCCCGCTGCTTGCAGTAGTTCTGCTGGCTCTCCATGAAGACGGTGCAGCGTTCCCCCAAGTCGAGCGGGTGCTGGGATGCCAGGCCCAGTTGGCCGAATTCCTCTTTAATGTTAATGCCGAGTTTTTCCGCCTGCTCTTCAAGGAAAGAGCCGGTGCCGGCGGCGCAGACTTTATTCATCGCAAAATCGATGATGGTGCCGTTTTGCAGCCTGATGTACTTGGCGTCCTGTCCGCCGATTTCAAATATCGTGTCCGCGTCCGGGCAGACGAAAGCCGCCGCCCGCGCATGGCTGGTAATTTCATTGCGCACTACGTCCGCCCCGAAAAACTCGCCGGTCATATAGCGGCCGGAGCCGGTGGACCCGGTGCCCTTGATGACGACCTTGTCGCCCAGCTCTTTGCCCACTTCCAACAGGCCCTGTTTCACCGCTTCGATGGGGCGGCTGGCGGTCATCAGATAGCGCCGCGCCAGCACCCGGTTTTCTTTATCGATGACGACGACGTTGGTGCTGATGGAACCGATATCCACCCCGATGTAGGCTTCAACGGGGATAGCCCCCTTTATTGGCTCGGTATCGGTAACGATGGGATAGTTATCGCCTTTCAGCGGCGGTAAAATCGTAAATTTAAATTCGCGTTTCGCGATATAATCGCGCAGCCTCTTTAACGTGTCTTCCGGCAGCCTGCTTTCCCCGCTGACGATGGCGGCGCCCACAGCGCCGATCGCCGCGAAATGCTCCGGGATGATTAAGTCTTTTTCATCCAGTTCCAGCACTTCCAGCATGGCGCGCCGGATGCCTTTGTTGGCCGCCACCCCACCCTGGAAAGACACGGGTTTTGCCAGGTCGCGCCCGCGGATGACCTGCCCCTTGAAGTTTCTTATCATCGCGAAACACAGCCCGGCGACGATGTCATGGACGGGCGTGCCTACCTGCTGCAGGTGAATCATGTCGCTCTTGGCAAAGACGCTGCACCGGCCGGCCACCCGCGGGGGACTTTCGGACTTTAACGCCGTTTCGCCGAAATCTTCGATAGAAATGCCCATGCGCGATGCTTGCTGATCGAGGAAAGAGCCTGTCCCGGCGGCGCAGACGCCGTTTAACGCAAAGTCGGATACTTTCGGCAGGGCGCTGACTTCCTCTTTTTTTAAGACGATGAGCTTTGAGTCTTCCCCGCCGATTTCCAGGATGGTCTGAACTTCCGGGTGAAAGCGGGATGTCCCGGCCGCCTGGGCGGTGATTTCATTCACGAATGGTATTCCCAGCAGCGTCGCGATAAATTGCCCGCCCGTGCCGGTGGCGCCGGTAACGTTAAACTGACCCGGTTGATATTTGGCAAAAAGCTCTTCCAAAATAGCCAGAACCGTCTCTATTGGCTGCCCCTTGGTACGGACGTATTTAGACTCGAGGATATTATTCGTATCATCGAGGACCACGACTTTTGCCGTTACCGAGCCTATATCGATGCCTAATTTCATGTCAAAAAAATCCCTGCTTATAATTTCAAAGGTATTGGGAAATAGGTATTATCGTATTAATTATAACCTTGAATGATTGGCATGTAAACCTTGCGGTTACAGGTGACAAATAATCCCCGTGATGACAGTATCGCGGGGATTTTCTTGTTTTTTGCTTTAGTTCAGCGAAAAATACAGGTCGAGCAGGATGCTAAGCGTTCGCATTTGGTTTATGATAGTCGTCGTATCTGTTTTTGGCGTTAAGGCGCTGACCTGTCTTTCTACGTCATCAACCAGGCGGGTTATTATTTTACGAAGGCTTTCCGTGCCTCCCCCGATCTTTAAAGCGGCCACCTGTTGAATGAGTTCCGGTTTGGCCACTGACTTTAGCTGGCCGAGCGCCATTTGCAGGTTCAGGTCCTGCAGGCCCTGGAGGACGCCTTTGACCTTTTTGCCCTGTTCGATTCTCTGGCGTTCCTGTTTTTCGTTGTCTTCTTTTTGTTTGCTGAACTTTTTTGAAAGGGCTAGCAGTTCGTCGAGCCCACTATCTTCTTGAGCCATAATGCCGCCTTATTTCCGTAGCTGTTTTAAGTAAATACCAGATAACATTATGGCTTTTTCCGTTATCATGCGTCAAGTTGACATGTTTATAACAATGTTAATTTATTCCCCGCTTTTATTGTCCCCACTCCTCGAAATCGGCGTCCCATCCCTGGGAAGACAAGCTGAACCAGGCCGTGCCGTCGCTGGCAACTACCCATCCTCCTGCATATCCGTCGCTTGTGTTGACCCAGTAATACAGCGGGTTATTGGCATCGGCGCTCGGCGCGCTGAAGATGATGGCGTATTTTACCCCCGCCTGTACCTGGACTTCACTCCCGAGGCTGATATCGTACCATGTTTCAGCCCAGCTTGCGGCGATGTCACTGCATAATATAGACCCGTAGGCTATCGGCGAGCCGGTCGGCAGGCCGCTTGAATCCGTGGTGTAAATATTGACGATAACGCTTCCGCCCGGATTGCCTTGTTTGAGCAGGGGCAGGCGTACCTTGGTGAGCGTATGCGTGACCTGGGGCGTAAAAGTCTGGCCTTTCCAGTTAGTGCCATAGAAAATATCGATGGCATTAGCAGTGGTGTAGTTTTCATATTTAGTAAGCGTTCCTGAAATGGTAAAGGTAGCGGTGACGGTTTTATCACTATTCATGATGATAGTCACAGGATTTGATGTACCTGTAATATCGCCGCTCCAGCCGGAGAACGTATATCCTGAAGCCGGCGTGGCGGTGAGAGTGACGTTACTGCCGTCGGCATAGGCAGTCTGGTCGGGGTTTTTACTTACCGTACCCTGTCCGGTGATGTTTATGGTCAAGGTACGTTGCGTAACCTGACTGGACAAAACCGTAATCGTGATATTTTCAAAATCGATTAGTGAACCGTCCGATACCTGGAAGTAACAGTTGGGATAAATGCCTGTATCAGATTCTAAAGGCGTCCATGCGAAGGTTCTTGTTGATGTATTAAACGTTGAACCGGAAGGAAGATTGGATGCTGAATAGGTTAATGTATCCCCATCCGGGTCGGAGCCCGAGATTGTAAACTGGAGCAAATTTCCGGCAGTAACAGTCTTGTTCCCAATTGAGTTAAGGACCGGGGGTTGGTCTACGTGACCGCCGGAAGTGCCCCATTCCTCGAAGTCGGCATCCCTTCCTTGCGAAGAGAGGTCAATCCAATTCGTTCCGTCAGCGCTTGCCACCACCCAGCCGCCGGCATATCCGTCGTTTATATTTAACCAGAAGTATAGGGGATTGGAACTATCCGCTCCCGCGGCGCTGAAGACGATGGCGTATTTTGTCCCGGCCTGTACCTGGCACCCGGCCCCGAGGTCGAAGTCGTACCATACTTCAGACCAGCTCGCCGCGATATTAGCACAAGAGAAAGACCCGACAGCCAGAGCGCTTCCGGCCGGTCTTCCGTTACTGTTGGTTGCCCAGATACTTACCATGACATTGCCGCCGGGACTGCCTTGTTTGAGGAGCGGCAGGCTTACTTTGGTGATAGTGTGAGTAACCTGTGGCGTAAAAGTCTGTCCTTTCCAATTAGTGCCGTAGAAAATATCGATGGCGTTGGCAGTAGTGTAGTTTTCATACAAAGTTGACGTTGATGAAGCGGTAAAAATCGCCGTGACATTCTTATTATTATTCATCGTGATGGTGGCCGGATTAGTCGTACCTGAAATATCGCCGCTCCAGCCGGAGAAAGTATAACCGGAAGCCGGTGTAGCTGTAAGTGTAACATTGCTCCCATCGCTATAGGTAGTCTGATCCGGATTTTTGCTTACCATTCCCTGTCCGGTAATATTTATCGTTAGAGTACTTTGAACTACCTGGCTGGATAAAACTGTGATGGTGATATCTTCGGAATCGGTCAAAGAACCGTCCGATACCTGGAAGTAGCAGTTTGGATAAACGCCTGTATCAGCTTCTAAAGGCGTCCATGTAAAGGTACTTGTTGCCGGATTAAAGGATGAGCCGGAAGGGAGATTAGAGGCTGAATAGGTTAGTGTATCTCCGTCCGGGTCGGAGCCCGAGATTGTGAACTGGAGCAGGTTTCCTGCCGTTACGGTCTTGTTCCCGATCGGGTTGAGGACGGGCGCGTGGTTGACGGGTGCACCGGTGATGCCCCACTCCTCGAAATCGGCGTCCCAGGCCTGCAAATTGAGGTCGATCCAGGAAGTACCGCTGTCGGCGCTTGCCATCACCCAGCCGCCAGAGTACCCGTCACCAGTGTTAAACCAGAAATACAGCGGGTTCGATTCATCAGCGCTTGGAGCATTGAAGACGATGGCGTATTTTGTTCCGGCCTGCACCTGGCAGCCTGTTCCGAGGTCGAAGTCATACCATATCTCGGACCATGTTTGCGTGACGCTGGCACAGGTTACCGAGCCGGTTGCCAGATCACCGTCAGTTGGCCTTCCGCTGGCATCGGTCGCCCGGATACTTACCTGGACGTTGCCGCCGGGGCTGCCCTGTTTGAGGATAGGCAGGCGGACTTTAGTGAGGGTGTGAGTAGTTTGCGGTGTAAAAGTCTGGGATCTCCAGTTTACGCCGTAAAAGATATCGATGGCATTTGCCACGGCATAGTTTTCATATTTCACCGGCGTGGTCGATATCACCGTGAAAGTCGCCGTTATGGTCTTATCGCTATCCATGGTGATAGTAACCGGATTGGTCGTGCCGGTAATAGAACCGCTCCAGCCGGAGAATGTATATCCCGTAGCCGGCGTAGCGGTCAATGTGACACTGCTGCCATCATCATAAGTAGACTGGTCGAGATTTTTAGTTACTGTCCCTTGCCCGACGATGATTATATTAAGTGTATGAGGACCGGGAGAACCGGAATAATTTTCTTCTTGCCCTAATGTGTAAGAAGGTTCGATCGATGCATATTCCCTGATGCGGAAATTATCATAAACCATATGAAATGATTCGTTCCAATCATAAGTAAGGAAAGCAAATCCATTGTAATGCAGGGTCGAGTCGTTCACATCGATATAAAGCTGGTCGTTAACGTATATTTTTAGATGGTTCGTCGTTCCGTCCCCGGTAATTGATGTCTTCAGGCTGTACCAGTTTCCGGCGCTTATCGTAATATTGAGCGGGGCATAGGCCGGCTCCGTCCAGGCCTCATTGTTTTTAATACTGAAATATGCATACGACTGTTCGACATATGCCCAGCATTCATATTTATTTCCTGTCCCGAAATACCTGGGCGCCAGGTAAGCGCCGCCCGCCAGGATAACCGGCGAAAAATCAATTTCCGCGACATAATTTAAGGGGAATTGCTTTAATGCACCGTTTTCATACGGTTCGGCTAGCGGTTCGCTGGTGGAAGGGCCGGACATATGGTATACCCCGCCCTGGACGTATTGCGTCGCGCCCCAGTAGTTTACGGCATTCAGGTTATTGGCTGTCCATGTAGCGTCCTCGAAATCATCGCCAAAGATAAAAGTAGTATGGATATTGCTGGTAGTTGCCGCTGACGGGTTGCCGTAATACATATATATATCAGCCGTGCCGGAGGCCGGAATACTGCGTACCTTGACCCAGAAATACGCCTCGGTGGAATCAACAAAACTTTGCCTCCAGTAACTTAACTCGGTCTGGTTGTCGTCACTTACAAAACGGATATCGCTGAAATCGGGGTTCATATTACCGTTATAAGGCACGTGGATTTTTACCTGGTAACTCAACAGGCTGGCGCCTGATAATTCGTTGATGGTAATATCGACACGTTCATTCCATGATGTGTTCCACCAATCTGCCGGCGGTGGGTCGCTAAAAACAGCGGTGACATTTTTGTTGCTGTCCATGGTAATGGTAATTGGGTTAGCGTTACCCCATAAAGCGTCGCTCCATCCTGAAAATGTCCATCCTGCGTCTGGTACCGCGGTCAGCGTTACATTACCCCCCTCGTTATAATATGGCTGATCCGGGTTTTTCGTAACGTTGCCTTGTCCAACGATGGTTATATTTACGGAAAACGTCCCTGATTCATCCGGAGGGCCGGAAAGAGTGTCCGCGTTTGCCGCCCTGGGGAAAAGCATTTGTGTAAAGACGGGCGCGAATGATGCGTTGATTATTAATAACGATAACGTGAGGAAGATAAAAATGAAACGTAAATTCTTTTTACCCATATTTTACCATCCGGTGCTCCACGTTAGAATCTACTCGCATGCATCGCGAATAACACCCGGAAGGTATTTTAGGTAAATTTCTAGGAAGTAAAGATTCGTGTTAGTTCATATTTTACGCAGCTTAATTGGCGGAATTACTGATGGTGCTTTTCAAAAAGCTTTAGGTAAATACCTAAGAAATCGTCTCGCTGTTACCGTAGTGAAAGATAATATTGCTCAAAAACGGTGGAATGGGTTATTTATCGGAAGATTAATGAATAAAAAATGAATGGCTGGGGCGGAAGGAGTCGAACCTTCGCATACAGATCCAGAGTCTGCTGTCCTACCACTAGACGACGCCCCAACGACTCTCAAATTATAGCATGTGAAAATAAGACTGGCAATGGTGGTAGTGAATAAATACCAATATCAAATAAGTACCAATATCAAATGTCCAATGCCCCTCCACCGATTCCCGAACGCGTCATTCCCGCCCAGTATCAGAGTACGGGGTAAACTGCGGCAGGAATCTAAAAATGAAACCAATTGACGTTTGCCTTCTTAAGTGGATCCCTGCCGGAGTTTATATTTTGCGAAGTGAATGTACGGGGATGACAAGTAAATGGAGGGGGTGCGGGGTATTTTATTATTGGACATTGATAGTATTTATGGTATTGGTAGTATTTCTCCCTGGCCATTGACACCATCATAGCAACGCATTATTGTTAATATTAAGAAGGGTAATTTGTCCGTGCGGGATATCAAAGAACTGCAGCAAACACTCGGATTATCTTTCAGCAATGCGGCGCTGCTGGAACAGGCGCTTGTCCATAGCTCTTATATCAATGAAAATCCCGCCAACACCGTCGGCCACAATGAAAGACTTGAGTTCCTTGGAGACGCCGTCCTGGATTTCATTATCGCGGACAGGCTATTTAAAGATTATCCTGGCATTAGTGAAGGAGACATGACCCGCCTGCGTGCCTCTTTAGTCCGCGGCGAGACTCTTGCCCGTATCGCCGGGAATATCGGTCTCGGCTCCTATCTTTTGATGGGTAAAGGAGAAGAGTCCACCGGGGGACGGAACAAAGTGCCTAACCTTGCCGGCGCCCTGGAAGCATTGATTGCCGCCGTCTATCTCGAATTTGGTATCGCTGCAGCCGGAGACGTAATCATCAAGCTGTATGCGGAAGAATGGAACAATCTTACCTCACACGGCGCAACCGCCGACCATAAATCAAAGCTGCAGGAAGTTGCGCAATCCAGGTTCCAGGAGATACCGTTTTACCGCCTCATTTCAGAGACCGGCCCGGACCATGATAAAGAATTCAAAGTTGAAGTAATGGTTAATGCCAGGGTCATGGGCAGCGGTACCGGTAAAAGTAAAAAGGCGGCGGAAACTGAAGCTGCTCGCCAGGCGCTGCAGCGCCTTGTGGTGGACTTTACGGAATAGGCCGTATCTGGTAAACTTTATAGGTAGTGCCTCTAAAAATACCTTAGCGAGGTGTTATTATGGCTGGTCGTGGAAACTACGCTGGAAGAGAAAAAAAGAAATCTAAAAAAGACACTAAGAAAATCGCCCCGGTAAATATCGCTCAGGCGCCGGTAGAGGTCGAACTAGTCAGGAAGAAGAAAAAGAGCCCGGAAGAAGAGTTTTAAGCTTCTTTCTTGAAAGATAAACGTCAGGAAGTGGTGGCTCATGGCTGAAATGGCGTCTTTACAGGCGTTTGTTCATGGCCGTGTGCAGGGTGTTTTCTTCCGCGCCTCGGTGGAAAGCTGGGCGGAACAGCTTAACATTACCGGCTATGTGCGTAACCGCCCCGGCGATGTAGTGGAAGTAATGGCGGAAGGCGAAAAACCTCAACTGGAAAAACTCGTGGAACACTTAAAGATTGGCCCCCCGGCTGCCCGTGTCGATGAAATCAAGACCAACTGGTCCGAATATAAAGGCGAGTTCGACCGTTTCCGTATCAGATAAAAAGAAAAGCTCTAAATTATACTATCTAAATCCTGAGCAAATTCCAATTACCAAATATCAAAAAACGTCATTCCTGCTCCGTATCGGAGTACGGGGTGAAGGGTAATTTTGACGTTTAACTTTTGAGTTTTAGCTTGGTTATTGTATCTTGGAATTTGGTTATTCTTTACCGGCGTGGCAATCCTTTAGATTGGGTCAATACGATGATTTAGATTCCCACGTCGCCCTTTAGGCTCCTCGGAATGACAGTAGTGAGAAGGGGTGGCGCATTTGACATTGGTATTTATTGGTGGTACTGGTACTTATTTGTAATTACCCACCCCACCCCTACGCCTGCAGCTCAACCTTGGCTGACTTTATCAAATCGAGATAGCCGATTTTCAGTCCCAGCGCGTCCGCCACTTCGCGGTCGGCGTCATAAGGCTCCCCGATGAATACTTTATCGTATTCCTCGACATCGCCCTCGCTCGGGTCCTGCTTTACGGCAAATTTCTGCCTCGCTTCGATAATGCCGAGGTCGAAGGGCAGGGTAAAATAAAGGTCGGCCAGCACTTTATCTATACCCAGGCTGTAAAGGTTCTCCCAGCCGCCGTTGGTGTCCCCGTGATATTTGCTGCTGGGCAGCAGGGAAAGCAGGTTCGGGATGGTAAAGCTTCCGGAACCGTTATAGGTCTTTAAAGGCGCTACGGTAATCAGGTAGTCGCTGGATAAAATCACGTTCGGCACCCAGAAAGTGGGCACGGCAAAAGGTTTGGGCAGCGGGTTGTCCACTTCCACGAAGATGCAGTCTTTCACGTCCAGTGTCAGGACTCTCGGGAAGTTGTAGCCCAGGGCCTGGAATATCGGGCGGGTCGGCATGCCGCCGGGCGTGCCTTCCAGAAGAAGGATATCGGCATCGCTGACTCGGCGGATGCTGGAGATGATGGCCGCCAGCATTTCCGCGCTGGTGGAAACCGGGTAGGGCAGCGGGTAAGAAGCGCTGGGTTTTATAAGTACGCGCCGCGCTCTGGCGACCACGGAAGGTACTTTAAATACAAAATCCGAGGTTTCGAAAATCAATGTTTCCTCCTCAAGGAGATGTGCAGGTTTTTTACTTCACCGTCGTTTGCAAGCCGGGTATCATGGCGGAAAGCGTGCGTGACAGCAGGTCTTTCAGCTGACGGGCTGACGGGTATTGTTTTACCGTTGATAACCATTGTCATATCCATCGCGTTTTGTTTACCGACGGTCTCTTTTACAATAATGTCGGCGATGCCGTCTAACATCGTCGCGGGAAAACTGCGGAACTTTTACGTCCAGCGGCTCATCCGTGACCACTGCCAGCAGCAGTTTGGGGTCGGTGAGCAGTTCTTTGCCCTGGTCGCTGCGGTGGACTTCGATCTTCGGGTAGCTGCTGCCCTTGAATCCTTCCGTCAGCAGGATATCGTAGTCCCACTGTATGAAATTGGAAATGTCCTGCGGGTCGAAGAAATTGTCCATGCTTGCCGGTAAATGGCCAGGTGGTCCAGTGAATTGATGGCGGAAAGCTCGGTGCCGGCCTTGGTAAAGCGCCAGGTATCCTTTTCGGCGGTATCGAGGTCATCTTTATGATGGGAATGCTTGACGATGGCCACTTTATAGCCGCGGCTTTTCAGCTCGGCGATGAGCTTTTCCAGCAGGGTGGTCTTGCCGGAGCTCGATTTACCGACGATTGATATTATCGAACGCATATTTGTCCCGTTTCACTCGTCATTCCTGCGAACGCTGAAATCGATTTCTACTTCTTCATTCCAGTCCAGCATTAAGGCCTGGACGGTTTCGCCTTTATTTACCTTTTCTTTTCTTCCGGGATGAGCACCAGGCCGTTAGCCAGGCCATCGATGTCAGAATGCCGGAACCCTGCGGGCCGGTCAGTCTGGCGTAGTAATGGCCGTCACGCTTTTCGATTATCGCCCGGTCGTAAATACGGCGTCCGGCATCGTTTTTCACGGTGTCTTCGATGATGGCTGCCACGCGTTGGCTTGGCTAGTTTCTTTTTCCCCATCATCTTCAGCAGCGCCGGCCGCACGAACAGCTCGAAGCTTACCATGCAGCTGGTGGCATTGCCGGGCAGCCCCAGGTGGGGTATGCTCTTTGGGCTTGCCGTTTTTGTCCTTCCCTTTATTTTCCCGAAGGCCAGCGGTTTTCCCGGCTTGACCCGTACCTTCCAGAAGACCATCTTGCCGTCTCTGGCCAGGATATCCTTCACCATGTCGTAATCGCCCATGGAGACCCCGCCGGTCGTCAGCAGCATATCCGCGTCCTGCGCCTGCTTTCAGCTTGCTCACCAGCTCTTTTTCGTCATCGCGGGCTATGCCCAGGATTTTGGGGATGCCGCCGTAGCGTTTGACCAGGCTGGCGATGCTGTAGGCATTGCTGTCGTAAATCTTGCCCTCGGGCAGAGGCTGGCCGATTTCCACCAGTCTCGTTGCCGGTGGATAGCACGGCCACGACCGGTCGGCGGATGACTTTTACCTTGGCCGCGCCCGATGGATGCCATCAGGCCAATTTCCGCCGGCCGGATGACCGTGCCTTTCTTTAATAATTACTGCCCCGCGTGTTACATCTTCCCCCGCCAGCCGGATGTTCATGGCCGGGTTTGGCTTCTTCAAAAATGCCTACCTCGGTAACGGGTTGATCCGGGGATTCTTTCTTGCGTTTTTCTTCGTCGGTGTTTTCAAACTGGACGACGCTATCCGCGCCTCGGGGTATAGGCGCGCCGGTCATAATTCGTGATCGCGGTGCCCGGCGTAACTTCTTTTTTGGATATTGCGCCGGCGATGACCGTATCAATTACCTTCAGGACTTTGGGTGTCTTTTCACTGGCGCCCCTGGTATCCTGCGCCCGCACGGCGTAGCCGTCCATGGCGGAATTGTCCAGCGGCGGTACGTTGATATCGGACTTGATGTCCTCGGCGAGGACCTGCCCCAGCGATTCCATGATGGGGACGGTCTCTGTCTCGAGGACGATTACCTCATTGAGTATCTTTTGCAGGGCTTCTTCAACGCTCAGCATCAGGCGCCGGCTCCTTCGATTATCTTTTATGGCTCGTTCCATATCTTCCTGGGTATTGATATTGAAGAAGCTCAAGTGCTGCGGGTCGAACCTCTCGATCTCCTCAGCTTCAACATACCTCACCTTTACATAATTAAACAGCTCGACGATGACTTTTTTGCCCTGCTCTAATATCGTTTTAATCGGGCCGATGCAGTTTTTGGAATATATCGCATGCAGCGGTTCGTACCAGTTATTGATTTGTCGGTAGAGTATAAGTCGTAGCCGTCTGCAACTTTTATCATATATCGCAATAAAGACCCGTTTAAAAAAGGCATATCCGCCGCCACAACAAGATTATAAAATGATTCTGATTTTACTAATCCGGTATAAATGCCGCCCAGAGAACCCTGTCCGGGGAAAATATCGGTGTACTATTTTGACTTTCGGGTGATTTGCGAATTGCGCGAAGGTTCTCTCTTTCGCCGTAACGATAATTATTTCTTTGCTTAGTAGGCTCTGTATGGGATATTACCTGTTCGAGAAGGCTTGTGTTGCCGATTTTTTCTAGAATCTTGTCTTGTCCGAAGCGTGATGCTTTTACCACCAGCCAGGATAATACAGCTTATATCCAACTCGTCTGCTTTTTATACGCGACTTTAACCCCCTAATATAGATTGTATCATAGAAAGTCAAGCGCGAATAGGGGTTTGTACGTATTTTGTTGAATCATTATACCGTCATATAATGTTACGACTTACTTCGAGCTCTTATCGCGTAATTTCGGGTATTCAAACTCTGTATTATCTATTGTGACATCTGCGTTTATGTTGGGGTTGTATTCCCGTATATATCTCTTTTCCGCCGGTAAATACTTATTGTCATACTTCGCAACCTTAGCGGTGCTGTCTCTTAAAATTGACCGCCGCTTGCTCTCTTCGAAGGGGATGTCCAGGTATACTTTAAAATCGATAAAAGGTACCAGTTCTCTCCTGAAGAGGAATACCCCTTCGAGTATTACAATCGTATCCGGTTTGATATTATAATTCCTGACCGTATCGAATTTGTCCGTTTCCAGGTTATGCACCGTTAACTTTGCGGTAACTTTACCGTTTTGCTTTACGGGCTTTAACAGCTTATCGGTCAGCAAGTTGATATTGAAGCTTTTATTATAATAGTTCTCCGCCTGGTCATCGCCGGCATATCTTATCTCTTTAGGGTTCTGGAAGTCATCCATGTGGATTAGCTGCGTGCGTTTCCATTTCGCTTTCAAATACGTTTCCAGGTCTTTGGCAAAGGTTGTTTTTCCGGCGCAATCTATGCCGTTGACGCCGATAATAAACGCTTTATCTTTTTGTTTCTTTTTGTCTATGTCTTTGAGAATTTTCGCTAATATCGGTAATCTGCGATCGAAAATCGTCAGTAAATCGGAGAATTGCTTTATCGTCAGGTCCGCCTCTCCCGGCTCCTTTTCCCCGTAGCCGTACAGCGCCCCGATGGAAAGGCAATCGTTATTTCTCGCTGATTCGATATCGTGGTGACGGTCGCCCACCACCGCCGCATTCATCCCCTCGAAGTGCTCCCGGATTTTCTTTACCAGTTGGTCTTTGGTCAGGTGGTTGTCCTCGATACATTCTACAAAATCATAGTAGACCCTTAGGTTCAAACTGGACATAACGGTATTCAGGTATACCGTTGAGCCGTTGGTATATTGCGCCAGTTTATAGCCTCTTTTTCTTAAGGTCGCGAGTGTTTCTTTGACGCCCGGGAAAGTCAGGGCGCGCTCGCGGAAAATAGCCGGATATTCCGCCCGTACTTTATCGCGCACCTCATCAGGCGTAAACGGGCTGCCGGGCGGGGTAATGAACTCGTAAAGGCTGCCGCCGGTTGTCACGGTGGAATTGCCGATGAACTGGTTGATTTCTTCAATCTTGAAAGTGACCGGCCAGCCCAGCTTTTTAAAAGCTCTTTGCACCGCTTCGTACACCAGCGGCTGTGACATGACGATGGTGCCGTCGAGATCGAAGATAATCAGATTTACATCGTTGGGATTTATCATTTAGGTCTTTACCAGGATATAGCGCAGAACGTGCGTATGCGGCCCCTCGTCGCCGTGATTTTCTTCATCTTCCATGATGCCTGTTTCGATAATTTCCATGCCTTCAAAATGGCCGCGCAAATCGCTTTCCGAGAAGTAATGCACCGGCCGCCCGGGCTTGCTTTCGAAAGTGTCTTTCTCCACCCCCGTGCCTTTTCCGTAGCTTGGTTCGTTTTCGGAAAACACGGTAAAAAACATCAGGCTGTTCGGGTTGAGCTTCTCCATGCATTGCCGGATAAAGTCTTTTCTTTCCGCTTCGCGGAAAAGGTGGAGCACGTTGAAGCTGTAAATCGCATCGTACCTGTCTTTGAGCAGGGACATATCAAGCGCCGAGATATTGTAGACTTGTGTCCCCGGGTCGAATTCCCGCGCCATTTTAACGGCTTCTTCGGATATTTCGATACCCGTCACGTTAAAGCCGGATGAAGAGAAGAATCTGGTGTTTTTCCCGTACCCCGACCCCGGCACCAGTAGCTTCTTGGCCCGCTGCCGCCGGAAGAATTTGGACGCGTGGGCCGCCGTCTGGCTAGGCCGCTCTCCCCAGATTTTACCTTCTTTTTTATATCTTGATTCCCAGTAGTTTTCCATATTTTACTTGTCATTTCCCCTATCAAGTTTCTCCCTTTGAAAAAGGGAGATACAAGAGGGATTTTGTATTCGTTATAGCGCCGGTTTCAGCACCACAATCTGTGTCGCCTGCGGCAGTTTGCCCGGCGTTAGCTCGACCTCGCTGCCGTTTATCCGGCTGACGTTAACTTTCCCGGCCAGGAAGTCCTGCACCCCGGCAATGGGGAATTCCGCTTTGTCCGTCTTGTAATGCATCGGTATTACTACCGCTGGCTTTAGCTGGTCGACAACTTTGGAAGCGGTGGCGGCATCGATGGTAAAAAAACCGCCCACCGGTATCATCAGGACATCCACTTTCCCCAGCGCTTTCACCTGCGCGGCGGTCAGCAGGTGCCCCAGATCGCCCATGTGGCAGACGTTAATCCCGTCCACGTTCATACAAAATAGGGTGTTCTTGCCGCGCTGGCTGCCGCCCTTGTCATCGTGTTCCGCGGCGACAGCTTTGACTTTAATGCCTTTTGCCTCCCCGCCCTCCCGCAGCACTGCCGGATTGCCTTTGACGGCGGCGGTGTAATTATGGTCGCCGTGCTCATGTGTCACCGTTACGATGTCCGCCGTCTCTTTAATCGGGGTGTATTTCAGCCCGCCGGCGGCTGTATAGGGGTCGGTGACAATCTTTACGCCTTTGTCCGATGTAATCAGAAAAGCTGAATGCGCCAGGTACTTTATCTTCATTTCGCCCTCCCCATAAGATATTGCCTTTACTCCCTAAATACCTCTTAACCTCTCCCTTGACGGGAGAGGAATGAAAAGGTGAGGGTGTACTTACCCTTTTCCCCGCCCTCTTTCCCCTGTTTGATATTTGATATTGGATATTGGTCTGCCTGAGGCGGATTGGTTCTTATTACCGCTTACTTCTTCGTGGATTTCATGACCAGGTTCACCAGCGTCCTTACCGGAGTGCCGGTCCCGCCCTTGCACTGGCACCCTTTGTCTTTATCGGTATCGTATGTGCCGGCAATGTCTAAATGCACCCACGGTTTCTTGTCCACGAACTCCTCGAGGAACTTGGCTGCGCTGATGGCCCCGCCGTAGCGGCTGCCGCTGTTTTTCATATCGGCTACGTCGCTCTTGATGAGCTCTTTGTAGTCGTCGAACATCGGCATCTGCCAGGTCGGCTCCCCGGCCTCTTTACCGGCTTCGATGACTTTATCTAGCAGCGGCTGGCTGTTGGTAAATGCCCCGGTCGTGATGTTCCCCAGCGCTACCTGGCAGGAACCCGTCAGTGTCGCCACGTCAATGATTTGCTTGGCGCCGAGTTTGACCGTATAGCTTAACCCATCGGCCAGTATGAGCCGCCCCTCCGCATCCGTATTGACCACCTCGACGGTTTTGCCGTTGGAAATCCTGATGATATCGCCCGGTTTCTGCGCCGTGCCGCTGGGCATGTTTTCGGTCGCCGGGATGATGGCCACGACGTTGGCTTTGGCTTTAAGCTGGGCCAGCGCTTTAATCGCCGCCATGACGGACGCGCCCCCCGCCATATCGCCCTTCATATCGCCCATGTTCTCGGACGGTTTGATGGAAATACCGCCGGAATCGAAGGTGATGCCTTTTCCTACCAGTGCCCAGTCGATGTCTTTAGAACTGCGGCCGTTATAGGTGAGGACGATAAATTTCGGCGGCTGGTTGCTGCCCTGGGCTACCCCGAGCAGCCCGCCCATCCCCAGTTCTTTCATATTTTCTTTATCGAAGACTTCTACCTTGAGGCCGTTTTCTTTGGCCATTTTCATGGCTTCTTCCGCCATGTCCGTCGGCGTCATATGGTTCGAAGGTTCGTTGACCATGTCCCGCGCCCAGTTCGTGGCGTCCGCCATGATTTTGCCGTTCGCGATGGCTTTTTCCATCATCGCTTTATCGCTGCCGATAATGGTTATCGTCTTGATGTCCCCGTTTTCACTGTCTTTTTTAGTGATGTATTCTTTAAAGGTATAAAGCCCGAGGATAGCGCCTTCAGTCATCGCCTGCACCGCCTCCTCCGCTTTAATCCCGTTTGCCCCCGCCCCCGGCACCGGCACGGCGATGGAGCTGCCGTTTTTGCCCCGGATAAACCGGACGGCATCACCCATAGCGTGGCGCAGCTTGGTGACGGTAAGTTCATCCTTTTTCCCCAGACCCATGATTACCGCGTGGTCGGCGGGAAGCTTGCCTAAAGTGTGAAGCAGGGTCAATTCATGTTCCTTGCCTTTGATGTCCCCCAGTTTTATCAGCTCTTTTATCGTGCCGCCCATTGCTTTATCGATGATGGCAGCATCTCCCTCGGGAGATTTTTCGCCTTCGAAAATGCTCACCAGGACCGCGCCGGCGGTTACCCTGGCAATCTCACCGCTCATTGCTTTAATTTCCATATCTTGTTCTCCTTTTTTCTTTGTCATTTTGAAGAAGCGAAGCGACTGAAGAATATCGGAGCAGGGTGGAGAAAATCCCTTCCTCCCCGGTATCCTTCGCTAACGCTCAGGATGACAATAAAACTTTTGCGTCCCCCCTTGTCTTATCAACCGCCTCGCGCTTCTTTCACTATCTTCTCCATAACCGGCCCCATGTCCTGCGCGGTATTGACGGTAAAGTGGGGACGAGCTATTCTTTCATCTTCCGCTTTCATCCGCTGGTAGACTGCCCAGTCCGCGTCTGACTTGCTGCTCCCGGGGCTTTGCGACCTCGCTTTCAGCCTTTTCCGGATTAGTCCTTCTGGTGCTTCCACGTGCACCAGGATCAGCCGGGCGTTGGCGCCTTCGGCGATGCGGTAGAGCGGCCGGCGGTTCTTTTCTGAGAGGTTAGTGGCGTCCAGGATGACGGAGATGCCCTTATGCAAAAGCTCCCCGATGATAACATGGATGGTCCGGAACAGGGCACCGCTTTCTTTGGGGGAATAAGTGGGGTGGGGGAAAAGCTTTTTCCGTGTGGCATCGCTTTCCAGGACGATATAGGGCAGATGCTCCGTTAACCGTTTGACGAAGAAAGTCTTGCCCGTCCCCGGCAAGCCGATGATGATGATAAAGACCGGCCGGCTTTCCGGCGCTAACGACTCCAAACTACCCGCCATTTGCCCCTCGATGACCTGCGTAGCGTCCATATATTTGATTATAGAGGGTTTGGTTGAATTAGGGAATAGGGCATAAAGGATAGGGCCTAGGGTTAAGGGTTAAGTGGATAGGGGGTTGAGGATAGGGCGTAGGGTTAAGGTTTGTCATCCTGGAGCGACCCCGTCCCGCATGACCCCGATGAAAATCGGGGGAATCGGGAAGCGAAGGATATCAGGGAGGGGTTGAAGAATACTACCACTGTCAAATACCACCCACCCTGGTAGCACCGGCGTCCCTACCAGTGAATAATGCCTTTGCCAAAGGGAGGCTTCCCCACCCGGTTTTAGCTTCGATTAGTTTTGTAAAAAGCGCTTTTCCCAAGACAGGGGTTTTGAAGCTAATCGTTTTGTAAGATTGATTTATTAGATTCGTTTCGTTTTGTGATTTTGCTAACGAGTTTTTCGTTACAGCTACGATTGGTTTTGTAAGATTTTTGCCATTTTGCCGATTTTTCATAATTTCAGCTTCAATTCGATTTGTCATTTTTTCAGCAATATTT
The DNA here is from genome assembly GCA_963796365.1 of uncultured Chloroflexia bacterium. GTDB lineage: Bacteria > Chloroflexota > Dehalococcoidia > Dehalococcoidales > RBG-16-60-22 > RBG-13-51-18. The sequence goes on along the minus strand of CAWCLJ010000003.1, from coordinate 1,166,832 downwards.
GCCATAATAGCCTCAATGGTTTTGTAACTTTTCGGCAGCTTTGACGATTTCTGAACCTATTCGATTTGTTAAATTTATATCTCCAATAACCGCAGCTTTAAAAATAGCGCGGGAAGCCTGCTTAAAAAAGGCAAATTCCTCCTCATTTAAGTCATGGCTGGCAGCTACATATTGCGATAACGAGCTGGCACCTTCTCTCAAGACGCGGTAATTATCCGGGGCGGAGGCAAGGGCATTTTTAATTTTTAACTGCAAGGCAATTAAAGCATGGTCTTTACCTCCAGTATCCATAGCTTTACAAAATTCGGCAATTTCCTGATTAGTCATAATACCAGAATAAAAGCCGTGCTTACGGGCGTTTTGATTGCCGGGCTGACCGCCGCGGTGACGTTTTTTCCGCCCCATGATGCACCTCCCTGGTTAGTTAACAGTTGACAGTCTACAGTCTACAGTTAACAGTGATTACCTGCTTTACCGATTCGATAATATTCGTCAGGCATTCGTTTAAGGGTTTACGAATAGGTACAAAATCCCCCTTGTCTTCCCTCCTTCGACTTCCCCTTCGCTTCCCGATTTACTTCCCGATTCGCGACGCTCTTCGGGACAGGTTGCTCATACGGGAAAGGTCGCTCGAGGGCTTCGGCTCATCAGGACAGGCTCTTTGTTAAAGTGGGAAATGAGGTATAAAGGAGAAAAGGCAGTATTTAAAGGGAGAGAACTAATATTAGCACAGATGTTCTAATGTTGTCAAGGGGGAGATGGCAGGAGAAGGTTTAGTTGAGGAAAAATTATTGTTTCACAATCTATAACAGAATTTTTATTTTAAACGTAAATTCATATGTTTTTAAATGCATCAATATACCAATTACAAATATATTATTCTCTCAGCATTTTGTCTTTTTCACCAAAATACCAACAAATTCCATTTATTTCTTGGTATATCGTTTAATATAATCGAATCTAATCCTGATTTTAAGAGATTACTTATCAAATAATCTTATTCTTCAGCGCCCAAAAAACCTCTTTGGTTTCCCATTTACAAGAGGAACGATGCTTATTCCTTTTATTGTTAATCTTATTGTGATACGAGGGTTCGTCCTCCCTGTAAGGGAGGATTGAGGAGGATTCGCTATTGGATTCCCGACTGGATCGGAAATGACAAGAAGGGAAAAGATAGTTTATGCCGCCCCACCCTGATATCCTTCCCCTTCGCTACGCTCAGGATGACAAAGTACTGCCACTTTTGATACAAAGCCCCCGCAAGGGGAGAGGGTAAAATGGAAGAAGGAAGTAAAGGTAATATCTTATTGGGTTCGCAATGACAATACCGCACTACCCGGAGATGCTTCGTCACTTCGTTCCTCCAGCATGACATCCTTAGACAGGCTCGGGATGAACGGGTAACGAGATTCTCACGTCGTCCCTTCAATGGTTCCCTTCGCTTCCCGATTCACTTTGTTCATACGGGACAGGTCGCTCAAGGGCAGGCTATCGGTTCACCATGAACGGCGGGACTCTTCAGGATGACAATTGGGAAGGGGTGGAGTATTTGTCATTGGTAGTATTGGATTATTGGTAGTATTGGCAGTATTCCCCCTCATCCACCAACTTTGAGGGTAAATACCCAGATAAATTAGACATAATCATGCTGGGTCAGGTTGCACACAATTTGTATAATATAATCGCTTTAATAGTTTTTCGCTGATTTGAATTGGGTCGATGGGAAATTGAGTCCTTACTGGAGGTGTACCGGGGAGCATAAATGTTTGAAAGAATAATTGTCCCCTTAGATGGTTCCAAACTGGCGGAGGCGGCCCTGCCTTACGCTGAAGAGCTGGCGGCTAAGATGGGCTCATATATCAGCCTCGTAACTGTCCTCGGCCCCGATGAAGTTCTGCAGCCCAGGAAGCATATCACTTATATCAGTGACATCGTTAAGGTAACTAAATATCATGCTGAAAAATACTTCGAGCGTGCAGGGAACAAACCGGTCGAAGTCGTAAAAGTAACTCTACAGGGTGACCCCGCCGAGACGATAATTGAATATACCAGCAAAATGCCTTTTCAATTAATCATCATGGCGAGCCACGGCCGGTCCGGGCTCACCCGCTGGGCGGTCGGGAGCGTTGCCGATAAAGTCGTCAGGTCCAGCTTACGCCAGCCTGTTATGCTCATCCGGGCGAAAGAATCGCGGTCGGACCTGCGTGAAAAGCGCGTCTTGCGGAAGGCCCTGGTGCCGCTGGATGGCTCGAAGTGCAGCGAGGCGGTCATTCCCTGCATTATTAACCTGGCATCTAAACTCCAGATGGAGGTGACGCTGCTCAAAGTACTCGATGAACATAGTGATGGGCATGAAGATGCGGAAGCCTACCTGCAAAGTAAGTCCGGTATGTGTCGGGAGATGGGCATAAATACCAGCTATAAAATCGGGGTCGGCCCGGTCGCCGACGAAATCATAGATACGGCGGATAAATTAGCTTATGACCTGGTGGCGATGTCGACCCGCGGTAAGACCGAAACCAGGCCGTGGGTCCTTGGCAGCGTAGCGCAGAAGGTGTTTTTAGGCGGCAATACGCCGCTGCTGCTCATTAAGCAAGAACCGGCGGCTTAAATTCCGGGTCGCCGATAAAGCGCGGTTGGAACTACCGGAGAGGTATTTAACGTGGAACGGCTGATAGAAAATAGGGGCCAATATATATATGTAAAATTAACCGGCCGGTTTAATTTACATGAACTCCAGCCGAGATTCCCGGTTTTACTGAAAATTCTTAAAGAAGCCCGGGTTTCAAAGGTACTTATCGATTGCCGGGACATGTACGGCAACTATTCAAGCGCCGACCGTTATTATATCAATCACTGGTTGGCCGATTTGAATGTTGATTATATGGATACAGACCAGCCTCAACTAAAGATAGCAGCCGTGCTTGATAAGAAAATGATAGACCCTGAAAAATTCGGTGAAACCGTAGCGAAAAACCGCGGTTTGCAGACTCACGATACCGTGGATATCGAAGAAGCTTCCCAATGGCTTGAATTGGCCCCGGTGAATATACCAGCCTGACCAGTATAGACGGCTGGCCTTACTCTCCCCAAAAACTTACCCCCACCAGCCCCGGCCCGGTGTGCGCGCCCATTACCGGCGTGAACTCGGTGATATAGATTTCCCGGCAGCGGCAGCCGGCTTCTATCTTATCTTTAAGTACGGTGGCATTTTGCAGCGCGTTCGCGTGCATGACGGCTACATGCAAAGGCTGGTCCCTGGCTGTCCCATGTTGTACCAGGCGGAACATCTTCTCGATGGCGCCTTTCATCGTGCGCGGCAGGGCGACGGTTTTTGCCCCGTCGTGGTTCAGTGTGAAAACCGGCTTGATGGCAAGGATGGAGTTGACCAGCGCCGCCACCTGCGGCACGCGCCCGCTTCTCACCAGGTACTGCACCGTATCGAGCGCCGCATAAAGCCGGGTCCGCTGCATCACGCTGGTTGCCGCCGCTTTAACCTCTTCCAAAGTCCTGCCGGCATCCGCCGCCCGCGCCGCTTCTAAAGCCACCAGGCCCATCCCGGCTGCGGCCGTCGTGCCTTCGATGACCTCGATACGCGTCCCGGGCAGAGAGTTTGCCGCCGTTTTCATGGCGATGGCAGCGGAGATATACATGGCGCTGAACCGCGCCGGTTCCGTAAAGCAGATGATACCCGCCGCCTTTTTCGCAGCCTTCCGGAACGCTTCCAGGTACGGCTCCGGCGCTGACGCTGATGTTGACGGCGTTTTCTTTGCTTTGTGCATCAGGTCGTAAAATTGCTCCGGCGTAATGTCAATGCCGTCCCGGTACATTTTCCCTTCAATCACGAGCGGCACCGGCACCACTTCTATCCCGTATTCCTCTACCTTCACCGGGGGGATACAGGCGGTGGTGTCGGTCACAATGGCTACTTTTCTCATACCCTTTTAACCTCTAAAGAGGTCTTAATCAACCCCCTTATTCCCCTCACACCGGGAAATAGAGAGTCCGGGGGACGCCCCCGTCCGCCCCAGGCGGACCGCCAGAGAGAAAACTTCCTGGACTCTTTTTATTTCTTTGTCTGCCAGAAGTTGTATTTCTTGTCCACGATAATGCCTTCCCTTTGCCCCTTCCTCGCCAGTTCTCCCTTCAGCCCGATGAGCGTATAAGCGACCAGGAAAACGACGAGCCCCAGCGGATAATAGATTTGCTCCGGGGGCTTATGAAGGAGCCACGCGATTAACGGTATTAACGCCAGGCCGATTATGCCCAGCCGGACGTTGCTGGTGGGGACAAGGATGATGACGGCGACACCGATGCCGATGAGGGTGGGGATGGGTTCAAAAGCCAGCAACACGCCCATGATGACGGATGCCCCTTTACCTCCGCGGAACTTCAGGAATACCGGCCAGTCGTGGCCGAGTACGGCCGCAAATCCCGCCGCGCATATCCAGGCGGTATCCAGCCCAAGCCACTTCGCTGCATATATAGATAAGGCGCCTTTGCCCATGTCCAGCGCCAGTGCGATGATACCGAAGAGAGGGTTTGTCTCCCGCCAGGCCGCCAGCGCCCCGACATTCCCGCTGCCTTTTTCTCTAACGTCTACCTGCTTCGTGAGGCGCGGGATAAGATAACTGAAGGGAATAGAACCCAAGATATATCCGATGATGATTGCGCCTGCTATTTTAAAACCCATTTCCTCTTAGCCCCTAATCTTCCGGATAAAAAGAAATCCCCACCGTGCCCGTCCCGCAGGCATAGCCCATAATCGGACTGAACTCTGAAAGCCATATTTCGACGGCGTTGAACTCTTTGGTAATGCGTTCCTTGAGTTTCTCTGCTTCTTCTAACGCGTAGGCATGGGTGACTGCGAAATGGCTCGGCTTATCGTCAATTCTCTCCCGCATCATTTCCAAAAGCTTCTCGACGCCTTTTTTCCGCGTCCGCACCATCCCGGCAAAGTGGACGACTTCCGATATCGATAGGATAGGTTTGATATTTAGCGCCGAGCCCAGCTGCGAAGCCACTTTCGGGATGCGGCCGGAGCGGTAAACATGCTTAATCGTGTCCAGGTAAACGATAGCGCCGACCTTGTGCTTTACCGTTTCGGCGGCCTGCAGGACATCGGACAAATCTTTACTTTCTTTAGCAGTACGGGCCGCCGCTAAAGCAATCATTCCCTCTGAGGATGTCGCCTGTGCCGAGTCCAGCACTTCGATTTTGATGCCCGGCAACTCCGTTTTAGCCAGTTCTACCGCGGCGATGGCGGAATCGCAGACGCGGCTCAATTTCTTCGAGACGGTAACACAAAGGATGTTTGGGGCTTTCCGGGCGGCCTGCTGAAAGACCTGCAGGCATTCCTGTGGAGATGCAGCCGATGTATTGAATGAGTCGGGGTCGGCCAGGAAAAGTTTGTAAGCTTCCGAAGGGGTGATGTCCACCCAGTCTTTATAGATTTTGCCCCCGGCGTAAAAGCTGATGGGGAGTATTTCGATATCGTATTCCTGGACCAGCGGCCGGTTGAGGCAGGCGATACTATCGGTAACAACGGAAACTTTGCTCGTGGCGCATCCCCTCCCCGCAAAAAAGTTTAAGCTGCCGGCAGATTGCCCATCTTGTGCCGCTTCAAACGTATTTTGAGCAGCATTTTGCCTTTTCTCAACTGTCTTTCCAGCAGCGGCGGCACCAGCATTACCCCCCACATTCCCAGCACCGGACCGAGGAACCGGGCATTGACCAGGTCGCCGGTGGCAAGGTACACTGCCACGGTCAAAGTCAGCGAACCGGAAACAGCCAGCAGACCTATTCTAAGCCACCGCTGGCGCAGGCGGACATAGGTGCCTATCGTGAAAGCCAGCATCATAAAGCTTAGACCGATCCACGGTGCGTAGGTGTTCACTTTATCCAGGCTCTCCTGGTTGAGTTTGCCGTTCGGGGCAACTGCCATGAACCAACCTATAATAATAGGCAGGGGTAAAAGCATCACGGAGCTTAACAGCCAGTCTTTCTTCATGGTCTGGAGAACAAGGCGGAATATCCACCAGATAGCCAGCGGGAAGTAGACGATAAGCCCCACGAACGACCAGCCTTTAGGGAGGTAAAGCAGCAGCAGGCCGGCGGCGATGACCGGTAAAAGAGAATAACCCAGCCACGAGACTACCCATGCCGGTTTGCCGTGGCCCCATCCGTACACCGCGATCCCTATGGTCGCCAAGAGCGTTACGGAAAGCCATTGCGGATAATGCCACCAGTTAAGCATGAAAAGCAGCCCGAAAATAAAATGGGGCGTGGCTGCATACAAAACCGTTTTCCAGCTGCCCTGGCTGTAGGCTTCGTATATCTCGCGGGCGATGAACTTAATACTGCCCATTTGCCAGATGCAGGTCTTGACCGCTTCTTCTTCGGTAAGTCCGGACGCGGTCAGCTCATGCACCTTATCTTCGATATGCGTTTCGAGTTCGTGCATCACGTCCGACTCGTCAGAATCATCGAGCCGGGCATTGCTCCTGATACTTTCCAGGTAATTTGTTAATTCGCTGGTCATTATTTATCCTGTTAAAAACCGGCTTTGTCAGGTTGTAAAATCAGGGAGATAGCGTTGAAGAAGTCCAGCCATTGCGTCTTCTCCTGGATAAGGGTCGCCTGGCCTTTAGCGGTGATGCTGTAATAGCGCCGCTGGCGGCCGTTGGGCAGCAGTTCCCACCGGCTGGAGATAAGGCCGGACTTTTCCAGGCGGTGGAGGGCTGGATAAAGCGTCCCTTCCTTGAATTTAAAGTATCCCTGGCTTTTTGATTCAAGCTCTTTAACTATCTGATACCCGTACATCGGCTGGGTTTCCAGCACCGAAAGGAGCAGAGAGTTAGAGCTGCCTTTTAAGAGGTCGCGTTTAGATTCCATGAAAATCACCTCATTAAGACTACTTAGACCAACGATGTATTAAACTCATACTAACAAAGAAATCTTGTCTTTGCAATAGGTGACGCCACTATCCGGTAAGAAGCCGGGGCAGCAGGGCGTGAAAACAAAGCCTTGAATATTGCAGTGAAAGCTTTTATTTATTATCGGTAAAAGTAGCGATTAATGCCAATATGGCGGCAATGGCACCGAATACGATGCCGACCCATTTACCGGTGACAAAAGCGCTTAAGAACACCCAGATGCCAATGGAACAAATTGCCAGACTAAGAAACTTCATTAATGTGACCTCCTTCAGTATTTAAAAATATCCGCTGCTGCCGCCGGCAGTAATAATACCTAGAGTATCTATACATAGACTAACTATGTATAATAACAATACGGAGGTATTTTGTCAATACTTATTACTTGAGACAGATAGTATAAAATGTTATAGTACGGAAAGTGATAACAGCTTGAATGGGGGAGTGCCGGAACTGGCAGACGGGCTGGACTTAGGATCCAGTGCAGCAATGCGTGGGGGTTCGAGTCCCCCCTTCCCCACTTGAAGCTAATCCCCCCTGCCTACTATTGTCTTGGACGGAGGGTTCTTGATATTGATCACCTTGTTTTATCTGACGTAGTGGGGAAAAACGTTCTAAATCATGACATAACTTATCAAGAGGTTGGCGGGCATACTTTTTTCCTTCGCCCTCAAGGACGTGCCGCATCAACCGCTCCATTAACCACCAATCCCCGCTAGCCTCATAAACCATAGAGGCAAATGTATCCCGAAGATCGTAGGGGATAAAGCCAGCAGGTATATCCGCCCGTTGATAAAGGCCGTAAACTAATGTTGTATGAGCTTTGGCACCCATCGGTTGAAAGACTCCGGAACGAACCCGGTGGCTCCGGATGATGAGTTCATGGTCGCCAAGATCAGGAGGCGTAAGCCGGCGAAGTAGTTCCAGCGTTTCCGGTAATAGGGGTGTTAACTCGTCTCTTTCTTTTCCGTGAACAAGGATAAGTGGATGCTCACGGTAAAGTGCCTCTCGAACATCAATTGCCTCGATACGCATAAACTCAATCGGCCGCCATCCCGCGCCCAACTCAGTTTGGAGTGAAGCCATCTCGGTTTCCGTCTCAGCAACACGCTCTAGCTTCGGCAACCATTTCGAGTTCAACGGATGAGGTTGGGTGGCACCGTTGCCGTTCAGTTGGGGACGCCTTATTTGAGTCATTGGGTTAAGCGGTAGGCGGTACCTGGGAATAATCGTTTTATAGAAGTCTGTCAGCATGTCATAAATATTACGTTGGTATCTCGGTGATAGCTTATCGAAGCAACGGAGATACTGTTTACGGATAGTATCACCATCAAGGGGAATCAACTCAAACTCGGCAGCGAAAGGCTTGAGACGTTTCCGGTTCGTCTGTTCAGTGGAGGCTTTAAGTCGCAAGTCTGCTTTTATCTCGAAAAAATAGTCGATGGCTTCAGAGGTGAATATGCGAGGTTCATCGGAAGTTTGCTCCTGAAGAACTTGGGCAGCACGCTCCTTAGCTAATTCTTTAATAGTACGATGACGCTCTGCAGCCAACTGAGATGGAAGAGGGTCATAGACTAGATATGTGCGATTACCGACCACTTCTTCTTTGATATCGGGATTAAGAGAGGCGCACTGGACATTTTTTGATGGTGTTTTAGGCATGACCTTAAAACCTTAAGTGGGACATGAAGGTTGGAATTGAGTTAATTCGTTGTATCTTCATCTCTCGACTTCCTTTATTATTCACTGCGAAAATGAAGTTACTTTATTTTCCCCCCAAATAGGCACCTTGTCAAGGTAAAAGAATGCTAATTTATTAACATGACTTTTAGCTATAGGGGATACCATCACTCCTACTAAAACCGAGAAATACCTAAAATAAACACAACTAAGTTTCAAGACCAGTAATTTAAGTATCTTTCGCGATATTTATATTGAACAAGCTTTTGTTATGTTATAAGCTTCTGACAATACTCTCGCATAGAAATTACTGCTTGGTATAACTAGTCCTTATATCTTACTACTTCTTGAATCGGCCGACGGGGGCTACGGTAAGTATTAATGATATTTTTCGGATTAGGATAACCAAGTCCAATACCGGTGATAATATTTAAATTCTCAGGAATTCCTAGTTCCTGACGCAGGACATCCGGTTGAGATACAAAGGCTCCAGCAATAAAGGAATCGATACCATAGCCCAGTGCCGCGATACAAATGGTCTGAATAAACAACCCAATATCCAAAAATTAGAAGATAAAGCTTTATCCATGCAAATCACCACCAGTACCGGTACTCCGAAAAGCCGGGAGCCCCACTCCATAAAGACTTTACCCGATGCTGGGTCGGCCGAGTCCAATCCCAGTAATTTTAACCGTTCATTTCTGATTGTGATCATGCGCTCCTGGATAAAAGCAGGCTGAGGAGGCGGCCCACCGGGGCCACCAGGTCTACCAGGACCTCCTGGTCCACCTTGTGAACGTTCCTGATACATCTTACGAATTTTTTCCATCGTTGCCCCACTGGCAACGAAGACTTCCCATGGCTGACCATTACCGCCGGATGGACTGCGAGTGGCTACCTCTAAAATCTTCATGACCTTCTCTTTCGCCACAGGCTTGGAACTGAAATCGCGCACGCTATGCCGGGCTAAAATAGCCTTGATAACATCCATAAACTAAACCTCCCGCTTTACCTAATTTAGTAAAAAGTATAGCAGAATCAAATCGGATTTTACCACAGGATATTACGTTAAGAGGGAAATATCCAACAAATTGGACAAAGGTGACGTGATGCGGAATCTCTTTATGGGATCATAGTAGTTCGGATTGTAGTTGGTATATAATACCTTTAAAAGAAACACTCTTAGCTGATCCCTCAATATAACTGCTTGTCTAAACGAGAGGAGACAGAAATGGAAAAGTTGTTGTGGATATCCTATGACCTTGGCGTAAAAGGAGATTATCAGAACCTTTATGCTTGGCTCGACAATCACGGTGCTAAAGAATGCGGTGATAGCGTTGCTGTCTTGACCTATAAATTCCAAAATGATCTCATAAAAGAGTTGAAAGATGAGATGGAGAATAACATAAGTTCTACGAAACATGATAGAATCTACATCATCTGGCGCGAGCATAGCAAAATTAGAGGCCGATTCTTGTTAGGATCCCGAAAAGCTCCTCCATGGAGCGGTTACGGGTCACACGGGCCTGTCGAAGATGAGGAAGCCTAAATGGCCAAGTACGTTTTGTTGGACACGGGCTTCTGGTATGCTTTCTACGATGCTAGGGATATATACCATAAAGAAGCCACTGATCTAGTTGAATATGTCATGTTCCATAGATTAATAATTCCTTGGCCATGCTTGTATGAAAACCTCAATACTAGATTCGTCAGACGTGTAGAATGGCTAAAGTCATTAAGAGCTCGCTGGATACCCCCCAGCTAGGCTGGGGGGAGGAAAGCGAGTTCGCCGAAGGCGAAGCCGTTGATAGGATAGGATAATCGTGGTATAAAGATGGGATGGCAATAAGAAGGACGAAACATGCGGTTTATGAATTGAAGTATCACCTAGTCTGGATACCGAAATACCGAGCGCATATATTGGGTGGGGAGGTAACCCAGTACTTAAAAGAAATCTTCAGGCAGATAGCCGAGGAGTATGATTTCGAGATAGAGGCGATGGAGGTAATGGCCGATCATGTACATGTATTCATCGAAGCGCCGCCATCGTACTCGCCATCAGAAATAGTGCAGGTGTTAAAGAGTATATCGGCAAAAGAAGTATTCAAGAAATACCCAAGGATGAGGAAAATAATGTGGAGTGGGAAGATGTGGAACGAGGGTTATTATGTTAGGAGTGTGGGGGATAAAGTAACGAGTGAAGTGATCAAGAAATATATCAAATATCAGAAATATGAAGATAAAGACAGTCAGTTAAGGATGTTCGAAAAGGGGTAGGGAAGGGAGAAGCCCCCCAGCTCTGCTGGGGGGTACGTCACTCCGTGGCCTTATACGTCAACCAAACGTCAATATACTAAATGACGAGCCTTATCGGGAACACGCTTTAGCTTCTGTGCTTGAGGCAGAAACAAGATGGCTAAACCATAGCCTCGTTGACGAAGTCATAAGAGAAATATTACAGGATGAGTCCATTAGACTTGAAGCAGTGGTTACGTTCAATAGGTCTGATTTTGCAGATCTCTGTGAAAAGAGAAGAATCGAGATTGTTGGCGGTTCATAAGTTGTAAGCGTGGATTGCAAAGTGCGGTCGTACAAAAAGGGGCTTGTCTAAATCGGATTTTATTTTCCGCCCTTTTGGATACGTGCAGAAGATTAGATCAGGGAATCGCAAACCATATCCCCGGCTGGGGGAAATCCGAATTTTTTATCAATGTGCAGTTTATCACAGCTATATCTAGCAGGGATTATGTCCACTATTTCGAGCATCATATTATGCCTTAAGCCACAAGGAAAAGATTGTAGCCCCAGATTCTATGCCGACCTCGAATTGATTGGGGCACGCAACTCGGTATTTTTCTAACAGTTTCTCCTTACAATTCTTCCAGTCAGCTGTTTCTGGCCAATAAACATAGATTACTCCATCCCTGCGCCCTGCTTGCAGCATCTCGAAATCCTTCTTGTTATTGCTCCCTGCCAGAAAGCGTTGCCAGCCATATGGGTAGTTCCGATCCTTGGGAAGAACTTTGAGTTCTACCAGTAACCTTCTGCTTTCGTGTGCAAGCACCAAATCCGGCCTCCCTTCCCATGCACCCTCAGTATTGGTTGCAACGATGCGCATTTCAGGTACCCGTGAAAGTAACAATAGTATCTCAGCACGAAACCATTGTTCTGGCACGGTACCCAAGCTACGAAAAAGGGACACATACGCCGACTTCGCTGAAAAATGCTCAGGGAACACCCACTGAAAAAGGCTGGACAGTAATTCCATCTTTCCTCCTTTGGAAGCTCCAGGTATTTTGTGTCTGTTCGAGTTCGAAACACACAAAATTTCTACCCCCGTGACACTCGACCCCTTTCCACACTCTCTATCATACGCTGACGTTTCTTTGCCAGCAACGGAGGAAACCAAAAATGTCTAGGATTGAACCTTTCGCTATTTCGTGCAGCCCGGCTAAACAATCTGCAATATTGTGACCGACGACATATGTAGTCTGCACTTGATCACTAGTTGGCGTCCAGCAACCGGAGCATTGTATCTATATCGGTTGTAGGAAGGTTACAATTATAATTGTGGCAGACATAGGCGGTAGCTTTGCCTTCAATACAGGACATTTGCTTGGTAAACGGGATTATACGCTTGATATCAGCATAGCTGAGTTCAGGAGAAAGCAATATCAAAACTTTGTTAGGTATGAATCTTCGGTGAATTGCTTGCAACATTTCTCTGGTATCATTGGCTCCCGGGTCGCCAACAATAACTATCTCATAAGAAGGGCTAACAGCAAAATCGATTGCCGTCATGAGTTGAGTATAGGCCGATGGTGATTGCTGGACGCTTTCAAAAAAAGCGCGGCCTATTCGGGCGGCTTTTTGTTCCAAATCGGGGTTGGCAGACAGCCGTCCAAGGCGAAGCAGATTCAACATGGCCACCGAATTGCCAGAAGGTATGGCACCGTCATAGATTTCCTTCTGGCGAACAAGGAGGTTCTCACCGTCTTCCGCTGTAAAATAAAATCCGCCGTTTTTATCATCCCAAAAATGTTCTATTAGATGTTGGTTAAGCTCCATTGCCTTTATAAGGTAATAGAGATCAAGGGTAGTTTCGTATAATTCCAGCATTCCCCAAATCAAAAAGGCATAATCATCGATATGAGCGGTTAATGCGGCTTCACTTTCCCGGTAGCGGTGGAGAAGTCGTCCATCGTTCGTGACCATATTATTGAGGATAAAATCCACGGCTCTTTTGGCAGCGCTGGCATAGCTCGGTTCATCAAAGCCTCGGGTCCCCTTGGCTAATGCTGCGACCATAAGACCATTCCAGTCAGTTAAAATTTTGTCGTCTTTCTGGGGATGAACACGTTTATCACGGTACTTAAACAATTTCTGTCGCATAGACTCCAGATGTTTCCGGAGTTCAGGTATGGGTTCATTAAGCTCTGAGCCTATTTCCGCAAATGATTTTACCAAGTGGGGAATATTTCTTCCAGTTTTTCTTCCGGTTACTTCATCCGTGAAGTTACCACTGTCTTTGATATCGAACACCTTAATAAACAAATCGGCTTCGTCCGAATTGAGTATCTGTTTAATTTCATCGAAGGTCCACAAATAGAACTTTCCTTCTTCGCCTTCGCTGTCGGCATCTTCCGCGGAGTAAAACCCACCACCGGCAGCTGTCATATCCCTAAGTACATAAGTAAAAATCTCACGAGCTGTTTGGGCATATTCCTCTTGTGCCGTTGCTTGATACATCTCAGTGTATGTCATGGCCAGCATAGCCTGGTCATAGAGCATTTTTTCAAAATGCGGTACAAGCCATTGAGCGTCCTTGGAATAACAATGAAAGCCGAATCCAATATGGTCAAATATGCCTCCGCGTCGCATCGCTCGCAGGGTTTTCTCCACCATCTTTAGGGCCTTATTATCGCCGCTCCGCTTCCAATATCGCAGCAAGAATAGCAGATTGTGCGCCGTCGGGAATTTCGGTGCCACACTAAAGCCGCCATAATGCTCGTCGAGCCTGGCACTGAGTTGTTCATAGGCGAGATGAAGCACGGGTTCACCCAATTCTTCGCCAGGTTCCGGATACGATGCTTTTCGCAAAGTCGCAATGATTTGACTAGCTGAATTTATGACTTCGACCTGCCGTGTTACCCATAGCTCCTTGATGCGCGGTATAAGGTCTATCAACCCGATTCGTCCGAACCTTGTTTCTTTTGGAATATAGGTGCCAGCAAAGAATGGCTGTTCGTATGGGGTCATAATTATAGTGAGAGGCCATCCTCCGCTACCAGTCATCATCTGGCACACTGTCATATAAAGCATGTCAATGTCAGGCCGCTCCTCACGGTCAACTTTTACGGACACAAAAACATCGTTCATCAGCCTGGCTATTGTGGAGTCCTCAAAGGACTCATGTGCCATCACATGGCACCAGTGGCAGGTTGAGTAGCCAATCGACAGAAAGATAGGCTTATTTTCCCTTTTGGCTTTCTCAAACGCATCTGCTCCCCATGGATACCAATCAACTAGGTTACCGGCATGCTGGAGCAAATAGGGGCTCTTCTCAAAGGCGAGTCTATTCCGGGTTTTTTCACTCGTCATTGACCTATTCCTCTCTTGTTAGCGACTTTTCAATAGGCAGGTGAACCTCAACCCATAACTAATGCCGCTTTATGTCTGCACACCATTGAGCATTTACCGGCGTGCGCTCAGGGCAACTTCTCTCCGAAAACTCTGCCATAGTCCTGACATGTTTTCGCGCCTTCCCCGGTTTCAACTTTATCTTCCTGCAAGTTGAAAGGACCCAGCTCAAACGGCTTCATCTTATTTTCCTTTTGCAGGACATTGAAGATAATAGTCGGCGCGTAAGCATCGTGTTTGTACGCGATATCATGCCGGTACGAACCGAAGGCACCGCCCATTTTGCCCCCGAGCTTTTCCTTCTGTATTAGCGACATAAAAGTTTTCACAGGTTTTGGCGAGTCTTGCGAGAACGTGGGAGAACCGAAGATATAGCCGTCATACCCGGCTAAGTCAGTCGCGTTTTTTATGTCTTCTATCTTTTTGACTACAGCCTCCTGTCCGCTAAAACGTACACCCTCGGCAATGTACCGTGCCATCGTTTCTGTCTTGCCCGTCGAGCTAAAATAGGCAATTAGAACCTTCTTCATCAAACATACCTCCTAAATGTGTGTTAATTGTGCTTACGTTCTTGCTCAGATAGATATATCGCAGAATTGGCATACGGTAAAACTAATAATTCTCTAACTAATTATAGCTCAAATAAGCCCAACAATAATATTGTTCTTCTGAGCCAACATACTAAATTGTTACTATGGAATAAACATCGGGATGTCTACGTGGGATAAATTTTAGCATTTTCCCCTTTTCAATGAGAATAACATTTTGAGTTTTTGTGACTTTACCCTTGGTAATGATATATTCTTGTTACCATTGAAAAGGTATCCGCGTGAATCTTGAACCGCTCAGAAAGACATAAGTGAGTGAATTCCATGTCCTCTGTATTCCGGCCAATTAGAAACGCGCGTGTTGGTATAAGTCCGACACTCCAAAAAAAATTTAGGACATTAGTTATTGGGCATAACTGCAACACACCCTGAATCGAAATCCATAAAAACAACGTTCTTGATAATGAAAAGCATAAATAATTACAAATTGCTGTGATATGAGCTTTAGTTACGTAAAAATGTAAGTTGTATGGGGTGAAATATGTAATCTGGAGAATCTGCTGATAGCGTTTCGTTGCGATAAATTATCTCTTATTCCTAAAAAGGACGATGATATAGCCTATTCTTGAAAATGAAAATCCTAAAGAAATTGAGCGAATTCTCAAGAATATAAGTGAATTCCTGCAAACATAGTCACTTTTAAACCAACCATTACGCCCCACTATCTACCTAATATGTAAATTCTCTCTCTATTACTTTGACACCGATTGGTATACTTAGTACAAGTGTCCTCAACCACCAAACCAGATTAGGCAACTGTTGTTGTGGTTGTTTCACTATAATTATAATATGAGTTTCAATCAAACAATTAAATACTTGCAACCAGGAAGGTCAGTATTTACAAACATCCTCCGGTCTTCTAAAACCGACCGGAGACTAAAGACTAAAAAAACGCCTGGCTAATCTAGACATGAACATAATCCAAGGTATTATTAAATGTGAGTCTTGTATGCCGTTTGGCGACTAGACAATCCGAGTAAATCAAGGCAATATTTACCTTTCACTACCCTCGGATATCCGGGAACATGTTGCCGGCTTTTCAAGATTTAAGGAATAGATAATGGAGAACCTATGAACAGAGGTTCCGTCAATAGGTGTGTAAATGTCAGGCGACGGCAAGTACCTCCTCCTGTTTGATTTCTCCCGGGCCCAGGCTTTCGATACCCAGGTAAACTTCCTGTAATATCTCCGGTGCATCCAGCTTTCTGAATCGCTGCTCGGCAATCAAAAGCATCTTCCAGGTTACTGCCGTAGCGTTGGCCACTTTCTTAAAGCGCTTGGCCGCATCGGTCCGCAGTCTCAGAGCGGCGAAGGGCGATTCGACCGGGTTGGTGGTTCGAAGATGCTTCCAGTGCTCCTTCGGGAACCGATAAAAGGTCACCATCCGCTCCCAGTCATGCTCTAGTGCCGCGGCGGCCCGGTCATAGCCTTCTTTCCGGCACCAGCGGACGAAGTGGTCGCGCTTAACTTCGGCTTCCTCGCGGTCTGCCGAGTACACAATTCCCTGTAATTCATTCTTAGCATTGCCTTGTGCCTTCTTCGGTAACTTATCCAGCACGTTTCGCACTTTGTGATTCCAGCAACGCTGCTCCAGCGCATCGGGAAAGACAGCATTCAAGGCTCCCCAGATGCCCAGGTGACCATCGCCCACTACCAGCCGGGGACAGTTCAGACCGCGTCCTTTGAGGGAACGCAACAGGTCGGACCAGCTTTCGGTAGATTCGCGATACCCGGGCTCCACCGCCAGGATCACCTTCCGCCCATCGCTTAATGCGCCGATCACCACCAGCAGCGCCGCCTTAGTTTTCTCCAGACCAGCCTTGATGTATACTCCGTCAACCCACATGTAGACCAGTCTCAGACCTTTGAGACTGCGCCGCCGCCACTCTTCCCATTCAGCTTGCCAGCTCTCCTTGAGTCGGGCTATCGTACTGGCGGAGATGGGCGCCTCTTCTCCCAACAGACCCCGTAGCGCCAGGTCAAAATCACCTTGCGCCAGACCGTGCAGGTAAAGCTGTGGTAAAAGCTGATTTACCTCTTTCGTCCTTCTGGCGAACAACGGCAATACCCGGCTCTTGAAACGCTCCGCCAGACCTCTGACCCTGGGCCGGCGCACGGTAATGGTCCCACAGCCCAGCGTTAGCCTTCGCCGCTTGCCGTAGCCATTCCGGTACGCCCGCGAAGCATCCAGTCCCTCGCGCCGCTCGGACTTGCCGCGCCCCAACAGCTCTGTTATTTCATCTTCCAGTAGAGCCTGGATGAATTCCCTCACCTTCACCCGCACCATCTCTTCGAGATAATCCCAGACTTTACTTGACGACTCCGGCTTCCCTGTGGTTTGCTTTCCCATGGTGGTGGGTACCCTCCTTCTGTTTGTTTCATCACTAACAGAAAGGGTACTCGCTGCCGCTAACTATTTCCACACTTTTTGATGATACCTCCTATGAACAGCATCATTTCGACTAAACAATTGACCAAGGTATTTGGTAAAAAAGTCAAAGCTGTCGATAGCTTGGACCTAAATGTGGAAAAGGGTGAAATATTTGGTTTTCTGGGCCCAAATGGCGCCGGTAAGACTACTACTCTCCGCATGCTGGCGACACTGCTGCCAATTGAGAGTGGTGAAGCTATGGTTGCGGGTATCGATGTCCGGAGGGAACCTTCAAAAGTACGCCGGCATGTGGGCTATGTCGGTCAACTTGGCGGGGCCGACCGCCTGGCTATCGGCCGGGAAGATTTAGTGCTACAGGGACGCCTCAATGGAATGAGTTCATTCGAGGTGAAAAAACGTACCGAAGAAGTTATCGATGTATTGGATCTAAGAGACTTCGCCAACCGTAAAGGGAGCACTTATTCCGGCGGACAAAGACGCCGTCTTGAAGTGGCTCTCGGCATCATGCACCGTCCGGAAGTCCTTTTTCTCGATGAGCCTACCACCGGCCTCGACCCACAAAACCGGGCTAACTTGTGGGTGCAAATCCGTAAACTCCGTGACTCCGGTACCACCATCTTTCTAACAACACATTACCTGGAAGAAGCCGATACATTGTCAGACCGGTTGGCCATCATGGACCATGGCAAGATCGTAGCTGAAGGCACATCCAGAGAACTCAAGCAGCAAATTGCCGGAGATAGTGTTATTTTCAGTTTTAAGGATGATGTTGAGATAATCGGGAAAGCCGCCGGAATTTTCCGACAACAACTATACGTGCGTGAGTCTACTATCGAAGCAGACCATGTACACCTGTATGTTAAAGATGGAGCGGCAGCACTGCCGGAACTATTACGCTTACTCGACAAAGAAAATATCGCCGCGAAAACAATCGCCTTATCTGAGCCGACGCTGGATGATGTTTTTTTACGCAAGACCGGCCGTTCGCTCCGAGATGCCGGCCCGAATAGTAAAGAAAATGGAGAATCAATATGAAATCATTAAGAGATATTGCTTTGCTGTTTAAACGTAACTTCATTCAATCTTTTCGTAACCCTACATGGTTGATCGTGGGACTTTCAACGCCTTTACTATATTTAGCGTTATATACGCCTTTGCTCCAGAAGCTGGCGGGCGGGCCGGGGTTCCCGACCAGTAACGTCCTGGATGTATTTTTACCGGGGATGTTAGCTTTTTTGGCCTTCGGTAACGGCAGCAGCGAAGGATACCAGACAATTTTCGATTTGAGGGATGGACTGATCGAACGGTTCAGGGTGACGCCGGTGAGCCGGTACGCTTTGTTAATAAGCCCGATCCTTTCGGATATCGCCTGGCTATTTATTTTTGTCGCTATTCTCATAGCTGTGGCGGTGCCCTTTGGTTTTAATGCGCATATAGCCGGTTTACTGGTCTCATTTGTGCTGCTGGCTCTCCTGGTAATAATTACCGGCGCTTTTTCCATCGCAATTGCCCTTATTAACAAAGACATCAGCAGTTTTTCTGCTATCATTACCGGCATTAACCTCCCTATCCTGCTTCTTTCCGGCGTCCTGCTGCCTTTGTCCCTGGCCCCGACTTGGATGCAGGTTATCGCACACTTTAATCCTCTTTATTACGTTGTCGAGGCTGATAGAGTGCTGGCAAACGGGGACATTATTAACGCTACCGTCGAGCTGGCATTTTTGGTAACGGTGGTTTTAGCTATCGGAACTCTCTGGTGGGCGACGCGAGTATACAGGAAAGCGGTGGCGTAATCAGCCACCGGAATAACAAATGTCATGTTTTGTTCAGAGGAAGTCCTGCGCTTGACGCGACATAGCAGCAAACGCGAACTATTCAATTGGGTTCTTCGAGTACCGGGCGTGATTCAGCACAGCACTGAAAACGGTTGGATTGCAGAGACGCCGCACTCCCGATCTGATTCATATGATAATGCAGACAGGCTTGATCTACCCCCCAGGTACGCAGTCTGAGTCGGTCACACTCGGCCTGACCTTTTAGGCTGATCTATCTTCGTGCTACGCCTGGTGGGTGTCATGATTTCCATTGGACTATTCATGAAGTCCGTTTCCGCGCCACATAGTCTACAAACACCGCGGCTCCACGGTCCGTCTGGGGAATCGATCAACCAGATATGAGAACATGATTTCTGCTGTTTAATTGACTTCTTGCTTATGTTTGCTATGGTCATTTGCACCGCCCCCTCGATAGGATAATATGTAGCGAACGTTGAGTATTATAAGACATGATTGTTAAGAAACCATGAAGATATGTGCTCGGCACGAGACCCGCTCACAGTAAAGCCAAACAAACATAGATCATTAGCCCTATAGAGGAATGATACGTGCTAGAACAGCTGCAGTGCGAGAGTTCTCTGACAATCCCCGCGCACAAATCGTCATTGTATTACCCGACTTAAGTTTAAGCCTTTGCTGGTTTATACATCTTTAACTAAAAATTTACAAGAATTTAACCGTCCCCTAACCTTGTTTTAACTACGGTGTGCGATCATTTTAAAGTGAGGGGAGAATGTAGCGCATATCCGATAGATAAAGCTATACCTAATTAATGAGGGGGAAGGTTATGGATAATCGGAAGACAGAGGTTATTAAAGGGTTCGGGCATCAAATTGAGCAGAGAGCAGAGGGGACAGCTTTCCTAAATTATAAGCTGGCCAAGGGTAAAAAAAGATGGTTGCTTTTAATTGGGATCGAACCTTTAGAAGATGAATCCGGTAATATAATATATCGCTGCCTTAACAAATATGATTTGTTCATATAGTCAAATTACACCAAAGCTGGCTAAGAAGATTAAACTCGTGATGACCGATGTTGATGATACTCTCACCTCGAAAGATGGTAGTTTTTGCGCTTCTGTAAGAGAAGCAGTCCAGCTTCTAACAGACCAGGGAATAATCGTGGGTTTGAATTCTGGACGCACCATGGGTAGCTTAATATCTTGCGCCAAGGATCTCGGTATAAATGGGCCAATCATCGCCGAAAACGGAGGCCAGGTTAAACTGCATGCTGAAACCGCAACCCTGAATTTCGGTCATCAAGAAATAGTGATAAAAGCCTTGAGCCCGCTCAAGAATAAGTTTGGCACTGCGATCCGGGACGGTGAATGGAATAACGATAGAGTCACTGATCTAATAATAGGTTGTGAGGGTATTAATATTGAGAAATTACAAGTTTATCTGGATACTGCCGATGTAATTGAGACTGGTAATTTTTATGAAAACAGTAATATCCTTCATCTGAGTGCAAAAGGTGTTAACAAAGGAAATACGTTAAGAAGCATATTAAAAGAATTAGATCATGGAGAGATTAGCCAGAGAAATACCCTGGTTATCGGTGACGGGCCGAATGATTTACCCATGTTTCATCTTTTCCCATGCAGCATCTTGATACCTAATCCTAGTCAGCCGGTAAAACACCGAAAGACTTTACAAGAGGCAGCTAGATATTCCGGGAACGTACCCGGAGGAGAAGGATTTGCAGGCGCCGTCAAACACCTTAGTAACATGCGCCTCAAAGCCGAAACGGAATGATAGCTCACGAAACGGAAACATCCAGGCCTTTCCGATCACAGCTACGTCATTATCGGCTTGAATAATTAGTTAAGCGGCCAAGATAAAGACTTTATTAAGGGCAGTTTTAATTCAGAGTTGCTAATCACTTTACCACCGACCACCCACATATTAACCAAAACATCTTTTCGTGCTGCCGAAATAGTTAATCGCTAGGAATCTGCCTCTGTCCTCCCCAACCATATTTCTAAAAATACCATCCTGTCTGATATAGTGTTTATGAGATGAGACGTAATCTTCAAAGCAGCGGCGCCACGATAAGAGAATATTCCACCATAGAGGGCATCCTCAAGAGAATAGTCTATTTCAACGAAGAAAACAATTACACCGTGGCCAGGCTTCAGGTGACCGGAAACCCGGACCTGGTCACCATCGTGGGCAGCATGCCTTGCCCCAACCCTGGCGAGACACTGAGACTGAAAGGCGAGTGGGTTGTTGACACCAAATTCGGTAGACAGTTCCGGGTGGAAAGCTGTCTGTCGGTACTGCCTGCTACTATAACCGGTATCGAGAAATACCTTGGCTCAGGACTGGTCAAGGGTATCGGGCCCATTATGGACAAGAGAATAGTCGCCATGTTTGGATTGGAGACACTGGATATCATCGAGGGTAAGCCGGAGAGATTGCTCGAAGTGGACGGAATCGGCTCCATAAGGTCTGAAAGGATTGGCAAGGCATGGCAGGAGCAAAAAGAGGTGCACGAGGTCATGGTATTCCTCCAGGGGCATGGTGTCAGTTCCACCTATGCGGTGAAGATATACAAGGTTTATGGTGACAAGTCCGTCGCGATAGTCAAGGAGAATCCCTACCGGCTGGCGCTGGACATCAGCGGCATCGGTTTCAAGACCGCCGACCGGATTGCCCGGAATATGGGCATCGACCCCGGCTCTCAGATAAGGGCCGAGGCTGGCGTCATCCATGTGCTCAGTGAATTGGTTGGCGAAGGTCATGTTTACTACCCTTACGACAAGCTTATGGACGCCGCGGCGTCACTGCTGGAGGTGAACCAGGATGTATTGGAGACCGCCCTGGCTACGCTTGTGGAGCAACATCGGGTAGTGGTTGAAGAACCGCCGGAAGAAAGGGCGGTCTACCTCACGCCGCTCCACATCGCCGAGGTCAATGTCGCCAAAAGATTAAATACCCTGGTAAACTCGCCGAGGCAGCTTATTCAGATAAACGTGGAAAAGGCTATTCAGTGGGTGCAGCAGATTATCGGGATAGAGCTGGCCGAAATGCAAAAGGAAGCCATCAGAAAGATGGTCACCAGCAAGGTGCTTGTACTCACCGGCGGGCCTGGTACCGGCAAGACAACCCTGCTCAACGGTATTATCAGGATACTGGAGAGAAAGGGACAGCACATCCTCCTGGCCTCACCCACCGGCAGGGCAGCGAAGCGGCTCGCCGAGGTCACCGGCCGGGAAGCCAAAACAATTCACCGCTTGCTGGAATATAGCCCCGGCGAGGGAGGTTTTAAGCGAAACGATGAAAACCAGTTAGAAGCGGACCTGATCATCATTGATGAGGCGTCCGTGGTGGATATCCTGCTAATGAATCATCTCCTCAAAGCGATACCTCCAACGACCACGTTGCTGCTGGTTGGGGATATAGACCAGCTTCCATCGGTAGGCCCGGGGAATGTGCTTAAGGACATCATTGCTTCAGGCAGAATCGAGACAGTGAAGTTGACCGAGGTATTCAAGCAAGCTCAGGAAAGCATGATCGTGGTCAACGCCCACCGGGTAAACCGCGGGGAATTCCCTGTAACGAAGCCGCCAGCGGAGAAGAAGTCCGATTTCTTCTTCATTGAGCGAGACGACCCCGAAAAGGCGCTGGAGGTAATAAAGGAACTCTGTGCGCGCAGGCTGCCTCGCGCCTTTCAGTTCAATCCCTTTGATGACATCCAGGTGATGACGCCCATGCATAAAGGTATAGTTGGCGTCGCCAACCTGAATGCCGAACTACAGATGCTACTTAACCCCGCCGGCAAGGAAGTAATCCGGGGTGGAAGGTGCTTCCGGATCAATGACAAGGTGATGCAGATAACCAACAACTATGAGAAGGAAGTCTTCAACGGCGACATCGGCCGGGTCATCGGGATCGAGCACGAGGAGCAAAAACTTATCGTCAAATATGAAGACAGGGTGGTCGATTATGAATGGAGTCAGCTTGACGAGTTGGTATTGGCCTATGCCATTTCCATCCACAAATCCCAGGGCAGCGAGTATCCGGCGGTGGTGATACCAATTCTGCCCCAGCATTATATCATGCTGCAGCGGAATCTCCTTTACACTGCAATAACCCGGGCGAAGAAACTGGTGGTGCTGGTTGGAAGCAAACGGGCGGTTGCCATGGCTATCAGAAATAGCCGGGTGCAGCACCGGTACACCGCTCTAGCGGCAAGACTGACGGCTATCGGCGCTTAACGATATTGATCATATATTACTTCGCCTGCACGAAACATCGTTGTTTAGTAATAGAAAATCCGAATTATTAGAAGGGGGGTAGAGCAAAGAAAACTCTTCATGAAAAACGATAAATCATTATTTGGTTACCTATCATATTCTAAGTTAAAAATATCCATCTATTCAGTTAGGTTTCAAAAGGCCAACCCTTAACCGGCATGTTCCATCTTACCAGGAAATCTTTGAAATCGTTTACGTCAATACGATTATGCCCACTTGGTAGTTTATAAACCTTTAGTTTTTCGCTACTTATCCATTCCAAAACTGTGCTTTTACTTACATGACGATTGTAGATGGCGGTAATGACAGCCGGCGTCCTGCCTCCTGCACCGACAGCCTCTCTTCAATTACCAGTTTTACCGCTTCCTCTCGAAACTCCTTGCTGTATCTTCCCTGTGGGCCCCTTTTCACTCTGACACCTCCGTCTCCTTATTTTACCTGACTTTGGTGTCCGTTAAATCCATCCTACCCCAAACAAAAACGAGTATGTTATTCCCTAAAAGATAAATATATCGGATATTTTTAATGAAATTAAACAAGTTAATACGCCGTAGTAAGTTATCAAAATAAGGTCATAATAGAGTTATTTTTATGATGTTATTCCTATGTTGAACAATCTGGCATAACCCTAGCTTTTTATTTTACAGTTTCTTTATAATTATGTTTTCCAATTTTACGCTTTATTGACGTTATTAATGATATTCTTTAAAAACGAAGTATTATTATCACCTCAACTGTGAAACATACCAATATAAGAATTCTGAGTAATTAGCTCTCGCATTCCAGGAGATTCTCCTTTACAAGCCTTTTACCAACTCAAAAGGAGAGAAGTGGTTAAAATGGTATTGAAAGAAAAGAAACTATCCGGTTCTAAAAAGACTGAGCAGAATCTCACGAAAAAGATAAAATCACGGCATGATTCCATGGGAGCAGATAAGTTTAACAGGATGAATGGTATGTTTGGCATCGAAGAAAGCACCAACGAGCTTGATAAGGTTGAAGAAGCACTGCGGGAAAGCGAAGAATTTAATAATATTCTTCTTGATAATGCACCGAATCAGGTGGTTGTTATCAACCCGGATACTTCTATAAAATACGTGAATCCTTCCTGGGAAGAGATGAATGGCTGGACCAAAGATGAAATAATCGGTCAAAAGGTCCCCTACCCATGGTGGACAGAAGAGCAACAAACAGCATCGTTTGCCGACTCTTTTAAGGAGAACCTGGCCAATTCAGTCAGTGGCAAGAGTGAAATAGCATGTCGAAAGAAGAATGGAGATTCCTATTGGATTGCTATGAACTGGACCCCGGTCAAGAAAGATGGTCAATTACAGTACCTATTAGTAAACTCCATTGACATCACCGAACGAAAAATGGCGGAAGAGGCGATACATGAGAGTGAAGAGCGTTTCCGCAGGATTTTCCAAGAGGGTCCCTTAGGCATAGCATTATCCGGCCTGGATTATAAATTTCGCGTGATGAACAAACGGTTCTGTGAAATGTTCGGTTATATGGAAAAAGAACTCCAATCCATGAGTTTTCGGGACATTTCCTTGCCGGAAGATATCGAGAAAAACACACCAAGCCTACAAAGGCTGACTGCCGGTGAAATAGCGATTTATAAAACAGAAAAAAGGTACATTAAAAAGAATAGGGAAGTAATCTGGGGAAGTTTGACAGTTAGCTTGCTCAGGGATAATGCAGGAAAGTCACAAGCCTTCTTGGCAATGGTCGAAGATATTACCGAGCATAAAAAAATGGAAGAACAGCTTATCAGGCAAGAACAACTAGCCTCCGTTGGCCAGTTGAGCTCGGGTATAGCCCATGAAATTAATAATCCGCTTACCAGTATCATAACTTTTTCTAATCTTTTACTCCAACAAGAGCTTAATAACGACATGAAAGAGGATTTGGAAATTATTAATGGCGAAGCACAAAGAGCTGCTAAAATCATAAAAAATCTGCTTACTTTTGCGCGGAAACAGCCACAGGAAAAACAGTTATTGAATATTAACCAAAGTATTGAGAAAGTTTTAGAACTGCGTGCTTATGAGCAGAAAGTAAATAATATTCTGGTCAATATTCACTTAGATTCAAACCTGCCACAAATCTTGGGGAATAGTTCCCAATTACAGCAAGTGTTTTTCAATATTATTATCAATGCAGAATTTTCTATGCTTGAAGCACACGGGAAAGGTATCTTGACAATTGCAACAGAAAAGGTGGGAAATTACGTTCGGGTTTCCTTCATCGATAGTGGGCTCGGAATTTCAAGAGAAAACATCGGGTATCTTTTTACGCCGTTTTTCACTACTAAAGAAATTGGTAAAGGTACCGGCCTAGGTTTGAGTATTTGTCACGGGATAATAACCGAACATGGTGGACGAATTTGGGCCGAAAGTGAATTAGGTAAAGGCGCTAGCTTTATCATTGAACTACCTTTTGTACAACGGATCGATATTACAAGAGGACAATAAAAAAGAAAATATATTATCCCAATTGCTTCCTCACTCTCGCAGTCTGCCACTTTAAACCTAAACAAAACGTCATGTGTTTCAGGTAGAGCTCGACCCTTCAGGAACAAATGGCATCGTTATTGGGCGCAGGTTGAGTTATCTTTTATTCGGCTTTTTCTGGAGGTATAACGTAAAGATAAAACGACTTACCTCCACTTTCTATGGTTTTTTCAGGTTTCCAGCCATAAATCTGGAATGACTCCATGACAACCCTGGTACCTCTCTTAAGCTCCGCTTCAAACTTTGGTTTTAAAGCTTCGGAAGCCGTCGGAAATAAGTAGCAAAATATAACCGTTGCATCAGCCAAATTAACGTCAATTATATCTTTTTCAATAAAGGTA
Source organism: uncultured Chloroflexia bacterium (assembly GCA_963796365.1). Classification (GTDB taxonomy): domain Bacteria; phylum Chloroflexota; class Dehalococcoidia; order Dehalococcoidales; family RBG-16-60-22; genus RBG-13-51-18. The sequence continues at coordinate 1,140,627 of CAWCLJ010000003.1, read as the reverse complement.
GCTATATCAGCGACATGTTTCCGGGCTGCTGCTTTTTTAGATAATTTCACAAGATCAGGATCAAGTTCTATACCGACAACTTTACCAGCACCTTTTTTAAGGGCAGTAAATAATAACCTGCCATCTCCCGATCCTAAATCATAAATTATGTCTAATGAGGAGACAGGAGCTAAATCAAAAAAGCCCTCGATGCAGTCATAGGGTGTCGGGACAAAACCAATGAAACTTGGCATCTTTTGCTTTCATCCCAAACCTATGTTTTTAAGATTGGTCAAAAAGAGTATTAAGAGTATAATGGATGCAAAGTAATAATTGCAAAACTACATTAAAAAATCATGGGAATAAAGTTTGTAACTACAACTGAAATCGCAAATGAATGTGGTGTAACCAGAACTACAGTATTAAGATGGATCGAGAAAGGTTATATAAAAGGTACAAAGTTACCTTCTGGCTGGAACAGAATACTCAGGGAAGAATTGGAACGATTTAAAAACCAATGGGGATTTAAATAACCTTTGGGGAAGCTATAGAAAAAGCTTCGAATAAGGAGATGACAATGCCAGTTAAAAAACACCTAGAAAACATCAGGTTAACCACTAAAGATATAGCAGCCTATTGCCAGGTAAGCAAAAGCACCGTGATTCAATGGATAAAAGATGACAAGCTAAAGGTTTTTAGACTCCCTAGCGGACACAATCGCATTGACGTAAAAGATTTCAAAGATTTCCTGGTTACATGGAACATGCCTGTTAAGGGGTGGCTTTTTGGAACCAAATGATCGTCGAATAAAATTTGAGATAGACGATAACATAATAATTAATCCCGAATATCCATTTGACCGTGCGTTACAAAATCAAACCGGGAGGATTATTGAACTACCAAACAAAAATCATCCAGACGAATATCTTGTCAAACTTGATGGGGGAATAACAAAAAATGTTTTGCTTGCGGGTAAATTGGTTCTGGTTAATAAGAATTTCGTAATTATAAAACCGTTTAATAAATTTTAGTTTAATTTTAGAATAAGGAATGCACTTCTCTCTAGTATTATTTCAGGGGGAGTTCACGACCCTGCTCAAACCTCCCGTCTAATGAGTCAGTTTTTAAGTTTCTAAATATTTCGTCTTGGAGATATAGTTAACCAAAACATCGAAAAGTGACGGATGGTGATGCTCTAACGCAACCGTGTATGAGAATGCTGGTATTCTGGGGAGAAAGTTGTCCATTTAGTCCAGATTCGATATGATCCTTTGGAACAAGGTGCCTATAGTTCATTTATTAATGGTAGAATAAACAAAATTTGTAAGCTCTTTCTCAAAAGTTTTTTGATTGGTGCTCATCTCTTTCTTCGCTTCATCAATCTCTTGAGTTAACTGTATAATTCTTGAAGAGCAAACCCCGACAAGATTTCTTCCGGCCGGGCATACATACCCGACTAATAAATTGACCAGTTCTTCGAGCTTGTCCACCTTCTTGAGTGCTACGGCATATTGATCCGACAACAGCTTATAACGCTTCTCCAGGTCAGATAGCTTCTGTTCCAATTCCGGAATACTATCATCGGCCTTAGCTGGGCGCACCGTCTTCATACAGAAACGCCGGTGGCCGGCGAGACCCTGGGCAGTCTTAAACACTTTGCCACATTCACATCTATATGAATTCTTTGGCATTGCTTCCCTCCCTCTTCTTGATTTAGTTTATTTTAACACGCCCTATATCCGATGGTTAGTAAATCTCCTTAAAGATCAAAACGAGTATTCACTATACTCGCCCAGTTGAAGCTCCAGTACTCATTCAGTCTGCTTCCCAGCATACTGGCCCAGTGAGCTTCCGAGTATCTCCCTATCCTCATCCCTGAGGGCAGTATTTCCAGAGCTCTACGGTATGTTTAAAAAGAGGTGGGAACAGACTATCGGAAAAGGGTGCGCCAATACTGGAACCGGTGCTGGTGTTGATGATTAAAGGGCTATTTCTGACGGAGGGCATCGCTATGATTACGGAGCAAAACAAGACCTTGCAATCGAGAAAAAGCATATGTTGAGTCTGGAGGGGGACGTCCCCCCTCTTCAATCAGTCCTCTATTTTAAAGTTATTTAAAGCCGTCCTATCATTTTATGGAGGCACATTTTTAACCCAATTAATTTACATCGTGAGTAACTCATTCTGGAGAGAGTATCAATGGAGGCTGTCTTTATATCCCTTCCAGCCTTATTTCAGCCTCCTCCCCGGGGAATCTGTTGTAGCTGCTTCCCCGACTCTTTGTTGTAGCTGGTTCCTGAAACCTTGTTGTAGCTAGTACTCTGATTTCCCCAGCGTGGCCCCGGGATAAGGTAAAAAACCGGAGGAAAGTCAGCGGAAATATCTTTTTTAAACCTTCAATGCGGGGCTTTTCCACCTCCGGTAGCAGGAGAAAATGCTGAATTATTTGCCGTAAAGAAAGGTATAAAGTTAATAAGAAGGCGCCGGGTTTTACTCAAATTTTAAGTTTTGAACGTAAAATATTTTCCGGTAAAACTTAACTGTTTTTTAGCGGAAGAATTGCATTCACCTATGACTAAATTTTATCGAAAACCGGTAAAACCTTATTTATCAGAGGATGCCATTTGTAAGGTTCGGGCATGTCTTATCTTGCGCTGCACATTTTCCTCTTTTGTTACCTCACGCCTAACTCTTATCTATTGGCTAAAAATTTAGAGTAATTTAATCCTGTCCTTATAAGTCATTTCTCAGTAAACTTAGTCAAGGCACCGGTGACCGCCGAATCAAGAGCATGTTGGAAAGTCTCTTTCTTCCCTCTAAACAGACCCGCCTTATCAGTAGCGGCATTAACAAATTTATCAACAAGGTCTGCGTCCACCTGGGCACTTAATATGTTCCCCTGGGGTGATTCAATGGTTACTATTCTTTTCAACATCTTTGAGCTCCTTTTTGTTTTATTGGTTGAACGTATTTTCGTCCTTTAAGATGTTAGGAATTAATATCTAAAAAAGTTAGAATTGTGTTACGTAATCAATCTAGATTTACTTCATTTTCATGGATGATTTCACCCATAGCTTGTTTGTCGTCTATCACACAAATATCAACACCACCACCGACTGTAGTTTGGACATTGGCAACCAGACTGAAGAGAGTCGGCATTACTTTAGTAGATTCTTTAGTCGATAAATTTCCATGTACAATTAGCAACTCTACCAAAGGACGAGCGTAAGAACTCCCCGAACCCAGACATACCCAGGGTATTTCAGAAAATCCCGCTCCGAAAATCGAATATAACTTAGCTTCACCACCGTTAAGATTCTCTCGTCCAGCAAGTACAAATCCAAAAGGTTCTTCAATCTTTCCTTGATAATAACCGACGAGTTCATTGACGACCCCACATGTGATCTCAACAACATCAAAGAGTTTCATTTCAGGTAGTTGATTTTGGGATTCTTTAATCCTGCGTTCAATGAAAATCCGGGCTTCATTAAGCACGGCATCATCGCCGGCACCGGCTAGTACTATTCCACAATCTAATTTGTATAACTTGCTGACTTCGGGTCCCTTTTCATATTTTGCTAGGCGTCTCCTATCGGCAGACAAAATAACTCCATTTTTACATCGTGCCCCAACTATAAGCGTCATGTAATTCCTTCCCAATCATCAGGAGCTTACTTTAGTGTTTCCCAATATTATTTCCGTCGTGTTTATATGGTTACCCCATTCGATGCGTATCTCGGTAAAATCGGCCGCGTGTTCGGAATGAAATCGGCCGGGTGTTCGGAGCAAACCGGCCACCCCCTGGCAGCGCCGGACTAAGGTACAGTTTAGCTCACTTTCTCATCGCTTTCAATCTCCTTCGACTTCGCTCAGGACAAGTCCTCCTTCTTCTCAGATTTAGTAACCGGTCTCCTGGTACGCATGGAATCGCCTCTCATCTCGATCTTGTAGGCGTTGTGCAGCAGCCGGTCGCAGACGGCATCGGCCAGCGTGGGGTCGCCGATGTTGGGGTGCCAGTCTTTAACCGGGCACTGGCTGGCGATAATGGTCGCTCCTGTCTGGTAGCGGTCCTCGATTACCTCCAGCAAATCTCTCCGCTCGCCGTCTACCAGCGGGGTAAGCAAGAAGTCATCGATAATTAAAAGCTGTACCCGACTTAGCCTGGCGAGGGCTTTGAGATGAGAGCCATCTCCGCGTGACTGCTGCAGGGATTCAAACAGCCGGGGAGCGCGTACATAGAGCACGGTATAGCCGGCGCGGGCGGCGGCGTTGCCCAGGGCGCAGGCGATAAATGATTTGCCGACGCCGGTTGGACCGCTGACCAGTACGTTACGATGGGCGGTTATCCACTGGGGATTAGCCAGTTCCAGCATTACCTGCCGAGAAATTCCGCGGGGTGCGCCGTAGTCGATATCCTCCAGGGCAGCCTCCTGGCGGAGCTTGGCCTTTTTAAGCAGCCGGTGGAGCCTTAAATTGTCGCGGTACAGTTTTTCATCCTGCACCAGCAGCCCCACGAATTCGTCATGGGACAGCGCTGCCTGTTTAGCGTCAGCCAGCCTCTCCTCAAGGCTCCGCGCCATACCGTATAGCTTTAATGAGTGCAGGATAGACATAGTCTGTTGATTAAGCACAGCTTGTTACTCCTTTCGACTTCGCTCAGGATAAATCCTTTCATTGGTAATATTCCTGTCCCCGGATATTCTGGTGCGGCGGGAGTCCCGACAGGCTGTGCTGCTCGCCGTTATCCGGCTGGCGGTCGAGCCCGGCGGACAGGATGGCCTTCATCGACCGGTAAGAGCAGGTCTTAAACTTGAGCGCCCGGCGCGCCGCCGCTTCGACACGCACCGGTTCGTAATCACGGGTCAGGTTAATGATACCCAGGCATGCCTTGTAGCCCTGCTCCGGGTAAGGGCGGCCGGCAAGGACTGCTTCCACCAGCCGGGCGGTAGCCTCTCCGGTCTTGCCCGCCCACTGGATAAACCGGGCCGGGTTCCACTCGGCGTAGTAGCGGTGTGACAGCGGCATGTGCTCCGGGAGCGTGGTGTAGCCGCCTTTGGCATAGGACCGGGTGTGGGCGGCGACGCGCTCACCCTTGTGGAAAGCTTCGATAATCGCCGCGGTTAACCGGATGTCCAGTCTCTCATGTAAAAGCTGGTAGGGCACGCTGTAATAATGATGGTCTACTTCGATGTGGTAATTGAGCTGTACCCTGGCCTTATACCATTCAGCATACTCGTAGGGTCTCTGTGGTAGCGGTAAAGTATTGGGCCGGTCAGTAGTTTCAAACAGCTCCCGGCGTGACTTCTTGAGCTTTTTCAGGGGACGGCTATTGAGATGCTCCAGGCACTCGCGGATAGCGGCATTAAGCTCGACGAGGCTGTAGAAAGTGCGGTGGCGTAACACCGCCAGTATCCACCTCTGGGCGATAAGCACGCCGCTTTCGACTTTCGCCTTGTCCCTGGGCTTGCGCGGACGCGCCGGCAGCACGGCGCAGCCGTAGTGCTCCGCCATGTCTGCGTAGGTCGGATTTAACTCAGGCTCGTACTTACAGGCTTTGCTGACGCCGCTCTTGAGATTATCCGGCACCAGCACCCGGGGTACACAACCAAAGTACTCGAAAGCCCGCCCGTGAGAGCCGATCCAATTCGGTAACGTTTGCGACAGGGTGGCTTCGGCATAGGTGTAGTTGGAAGCTCCCCAGACGGCGACAAATAGCTGGGTGAGCATCAGCTCGCCGGTAAGCCGATCGACGATAGACAGTCCATCGGAATAGTCGATGAAGAGCTTTTCGCCGCCGCGATGCTCCTGGCGCATGCAGTAATCGAGCTTTTTCCGCCACCGCCAGTAATGCTCGCAGAACTGGGTGTACTGGTAGCCGTCCGGGTGTTTTTCTTTGTACTCCAGCCATAACTGGGAGAGCGTCAGGTTGAATTTACGGTAGGTACGTAACTCATTGTAAATGTGCTCGCAGTCCGGCGGTGGACGTTTTACCGAGCTTGGTACGTGCTCGGTGGGAAACAGGCGCTCTTCGAGCTGGGCCTCGGCCATGGCTGACGCTTCCGGCCAGCTTAGCCTGGCGGCGGCTGCTCTTCTGAGATAATCGGCTACCGTGCTCCGGGAGATCTGGCAGCTCCTTGATATCTCCCGCTCGCTGATGCCGCAGTCTAATTTTAAACGTAGAATCTCTTTGATCTTACGCACGGACAATCTCCTGTTGGACATGAATCACCTCCAACGGTGATTCTATGCCATTGTATTGTCCGGCGCCGCTCCGATGGGGGGTGGCCGATTTACTCCGAAAGGGTGGCCTACTTTACTCCGAAAGGCCGGCCGGTTTGGTCCGAAAAGGTGGCCGTTTTAGTCCGAGAAATGCAATTCGACGTTGATTCCATTCTGATTTACCGTTACTTTGGCAGGAATACCGCCTTTTTCTATCTCTGCAAATGCTTCGATTATTAAGTCCAAGACCTTTCCCTCAAAGATCGATAATTTTCCTTTACGCCGTTCGAACTTGTTTAAAGCGTTAATAGTCCTCTTCGGTTCAACATCAATCCTGACGGCGCCATTATCATAGTGAAATGTGATTTTATCTCCGGGGTGAACTCCTGGATGTTCTTCGTACCAACTAGGAATTTGTATCCGATATTGGCTTCCCACAACCGCATTATGCGTTGAACCGGTTAATTCATCTTTAATATTCAGTTTCTTCCCAATACCAGGAAGTAAATATTGTTTGTCTTTAGGAATACAAACGCTCCTTCTTTTAATCTCTGCCGGTTTTAGTTCTTTTGTTATTATTTCCATCACTTCCCTCTCTATATGCTACTTAATGTCATCATTTTCCCATGTTTTCCCTAGACTAGTCAAGCTGGTCTACAGTTATTGGCGGGGAAAATTGGGAAAATAACGGGAAACAGGGGGTGATTCCCAAGACCTTCCCCCTTTTTTCTATAGAAGCTCAATAACGAAGCTAAATGCTATATAGTGTCTGTAGACTCATCGAATGCACTCAATTAAGATTTTTCTATATGAGGCATAATAAATCGATTCAGCAAAAGTTCGGAAATAGAGTTAGAAAGCTTAGGAAAAGTAAAGGCTGGTCTCAAGAAGAATTTGCTGATGAGTGCGGTTTACACAGGACTTACATTGGAGCCATTGAGCGTGGTGAGCGTAACGTTTCTCTTAATAATATTCATGCAATAGCCAAAGCCCTTGGTATTTCCGTTAAAGATCTGTTTGATTATTAGATTTCAGAGTCATTTAGTTCCTCCACATCACGATAATGCTCATCAATCTATTCTTTCCCAACTTAATACCACGATTATTGTGGCCAAATGATGAAGTTCCCCCAGCACCTGATGGCCTTGTCCGTTCTTGGCTTAAGTATTATTTCAAATTGCCGGGCAAGCGAAGTTTATCACGAATTAACATCCTGACCTCAAGGTCGTTGAGAGTTTATTAATAGATGTAATTATTTTGAATTGACCAATACGATGTTCGTCGAATATTTGCCATGTTTGAATTCAGAAGATATTTAATGGGGGGAAAATACTCTCTTTTTTGTTTTAACGTCTGTTTTAGGCCAAACAATAAATACCGCTATGTTGACAGCAATATACACTAAATATTAAAATAGGTCAGTTTCTTCGGAACTGTTTCACCTAAAGAGCTATCTATGGTGAAACAGTCGGTATCCCCTGCAATAATGGGGGTCAACGGCATGACTGGAAACGGTCATGCTTCCCGGATGGAAAAGGAGATACGATGGTACTTGTCTGTTCTTTAATAGCGTGCTTTTTTAAAAAGGACGCTATTTTTTTCTCCTTTTCAGCTGCAACTTTATCTCGTGGAGATATTGTACCCGAAAAAGGAGGGTTTCATGCTCGATTGACTCATTCTTTACTTCATTATTTAACATTATATTTTGAATGGAGAATTGCGTGAAAAATAAACTTATCAAAACGATTCCTTTATTACTTGTCGCTCTGGCCCTGGTATTCAGCCTCTTCGGTTGTGGCCAGACCACCACGACATCTACGGCGGCGATTACCACAGCTACCGCTCCATCGACCACCATTGCTGCCACTACCACTACCACCACTGCTGCCCTGGCTACACGCGTTATCACAGACATGTACGGTGCTAACATCACAGTTCCTGCCGTAATAAACCGCGTTATCGCCACCGGCCCGGTAGAGACCCAACTGCTTTATATCCTGGCGCCGGAAAAACTGGTCGGCTTGAACGCGGCCTGGAATGATAATCCCTCATTTATCGGCGCGGCCTATAAAAATATCCCTGTTATCGGCAACTCTTCCAGCGGTTCGTTTAACTATGAAGCTGCTACCGCGACTAACCCGGATATTGTCCTGGAAGGCAAGACCAAAAACCTGCCTACCGACCGTGAAAAATTCGGTACCATCCCGGTGGTTGGCGTTAATGCCGGGGATGATTTGCTGACCATGTATGAAAATGAAATCACCTTCGTTGCCAACCTTCTCGGCGTGCCGGACCGCGGCACTCAATTGATAGCCTATTATAAGGATGCCATGAGCTATGTTAACGGTATCGTTTCCGGGCTTTCCGATGCGGAAAAGGTCAGAGTCTATTACGCGGAAGGTAATGACGGCCTCCAGACCGATGCCCAGGGTTCCTGGCATACCAATTTACTGGCTTACTGCGGCGGCCTAAATGTTGCCGATGTGCAGGTCAGCAACACTTCCCAGGCCGTGCAGGTGAGCCTGGAACAGATATATGCCTGGAATACCGCTAAGCCTATCGATATGATTATCATCGGCCGCAGCAGCCAAGCCGCGACCTACGATACTATTATCAACTCTAAAGACTGGCAAATGCTGGATTGCGTTAAAAACGGCAAGGTCTATGTCCGCCCGGACAACCCCACTTCCTGGTTCGACGGCCCGCCCGGTTACGGTCAAATACTGGGCATGTACTGGATGGTTCACCTGCTTTACCCGGATAAGACATCATCCCTGGACCTCAATGCTAAAATCAAGGAGTTCTACTCAAAATTCCTTCATTATGACCTATCCGATACGGAATTAGCTTCGTTAACAGCAAATCCCAAATGAACATAAGAATACAATGGAAACCACTGAACAAAAAATAACCTCCAGGACCTGGAAAACAAGGGTGGCGTCTTTATGGAGGTTTCGAGGGGTGTCTGCCGGGATAATCCTCGGGATTATCTTGCTGGTGCTTTTTATCCTTTCTTTTGCCATCGGCAGATACCCTATTTCCCCGGCGGATGTCGTGAAAATACTGGTATCCCATGTTATTCCGATACGAGCATACCTGGACCGACATCATGAACAATGTCGTCATGAACATCCGCATGCCCCGGATCCTCGCCGCGATGCTCGTCGGTGCCAGCCTTTCTTTAGCCGGCGCTTCTTTCCAGGGGCTGTTCCGTAACCCTCTTGTTTCCCCTGATATCCTGGGCGTCAGTTCCGGCGCCGGATTCGGCGCTGCCCTGGCGATACTGCTTAATGCCACCAACTGGATCGTCCAGGTATCGGCTTTTTGTTTTGCCCTTTTAGCTGTCGGCATATCCTTTGGCATCAGTAGGATGGTGAAAGGCAACCCGACCCTCAGCCTGATATTGTCCGGTATGGCAATCGCCTCGCTTTTCGGGGCGCTGTTATCTTTAATGAAATATGTTGCCGACCCCGTTAACCAGCTGCCGGCGATTACCTACTGGCTGATGGGCAGCCTGGCGTCGGTCGGCTACAAAGGCCTGATATATTCAACGGTGCCGATGGTAATCGGCATCGTTGTCCTTATCCTGATACGCTGGCGTTTTAACGTCCTGGCGATGGGGGAAGAGGAGGCGATGGCGCTCGGAGCGGATACCGGGAAATTAAGGACTATTATTGTCGTTTGCTGCACCATGATTACCGCGTCTTCCGTCTGTATCGCCGGCACCATCGGATGGGTGGGGCTGGTTATTCCCCACGTCAGCCGTGTCATGGTGGGGCCTAACCATAAAAGGATGTTGCCTGTCAGCGTGCTTATGGGCGCAGTCTTTCTTTTATTTATCGATAATATTGCCAGGGTGGCCGCCAGTGTTGAGATACCCATCGGTATTCTCACAGCAATTGTCGGCGTGCCGTTCTTCGTTTACCTGCTCAGCCGTAAGAACCGGGGCTGGGCATGAAATTAACAGTAAGCCGGGCCTTTTATCATTACGATGATAGCGTCAGCGGCTTTAGCGATATTAACTTTTCCGTAGGGGATGGCGAGGTTATGTCTATCCTCGGTCCTAACGGCTGCGGTAAAACGACTCTGTTGAAATGCCTTAATAATTTGATTAAGCTCGGCGAGGGGCAGGTTACGATAGATAATCGGGACATAGCAAAATTGCCGCGGTCGGAAATCGCCCGGGCCATCGGTTACGTACCGCAATTGCATCAACCTGCTTTCCCTTTCACGGTCCTGGATGCCGTACTGATCGGCCGGGCGCCTCACCTGGGGCTATTGGAGTCCCCTAAACCGGAAGATATCCGGATCGCTGAACAATCTCTGGAAACCATGGGCATTTATCATCTTAAGGATAAACCTTATACCCAGTTAAGCGGCGGGGAAAGGCAGCTCGTTATCTTTGCCCGGGTGCTGGCGCAGCAGCCTTCCCTGCTTTTACTCGATGAACCGACCTCGCACCTGGACTTTGGTAACCAGATCAGGGTATTAAGAATCGTGGAAAAGCTTTCACTCACCGGTCTACCCATTATTATGACTTCCCATTTTCCAGATCATGCTTTTATTGTTTCCAGCAAGGTTGCCCTCATGAAACAGGGCGAGTTTATCGATGTTGGGACGCCGGACGGCGTTATTACCGATGACAACCTGGAAAAAGTCTATAACATTAAGGTCAAAGTGATTGAAGTAAATTCCGGCGTCAACCGTAAAGTATGTGTCCCTATCGGCGATAGCGGCCCGGCGCCGGCGCCTAAAATTTAGAAAAATTATTCAGGAGATTTTATGAATGATTTTGACGTTTATTTAAAAAAAGCGGGCGATTACCACGGGCACATCTGCATGGGTATAGCGCTGGGAACGAGGATATCTCTGGCGGCCATGAAGGCCCTGGGGCTCAAACCTGGTGAGAAGAATAAGAATCTTCTTGTCTATACGGAAATCGACCGCTGCATGACAGATGCGGTCCAAACTATTACCGGATGTTCGTTAGGGCACCGTTCGCTGAAATTCCGGGATTACGGCCGGTTCGCGGCGACTTTCATCAATACAGATACCGGCCGGGCGGTACGGGGTGTCATTAAGGAGCATTATGGTGATGACAGACCCATTGAGGAACAATTGAAAGACCTTGCACGTGTCCCGGACAGCAAATTGGTGACTTTGGAGGAAGTGACGATCGATATACCGGAGGAAGATTTACCGGGCATGCCGACGCACAAAGCTGTCTGCAGTTCCTGCGGAGAGACGATTATGGACGGGCGTGAGGTAAAAAAGGGTGCCAAAACTCTCTGCAAGGCCTGCGCCGGCAAATGCTATTACCAGTTAAAAAAATAACCGTTTCAGGAGAGACATATGGACTTTAATAAAATCGACTGGAATGAAATGTGGCAGAAAGAATCGCGGGATTCTCATTGGGATAATTCGAACGCCAAGGACCTCTTGAACAAGCGCGCCGACAGTTTTACGAAACGGATTAATCGGGTCAAGGACGGTGAGCCGCGCGATAAAGATGATTATATTTCCAAAATGCTCGACCGCATAGAGGTTAAACCGGACTGGACGGTCCTAGATATCGGCTGCGGGCCGGGCACTTTAGCCATCCCTCTCGCCCAGAAAGCTAAAAGCGTTACCGCCCTGGATATCTCCACGCAAATGCTGAAAAACCTTAAAATTAACGCGGAAAAAACCAGCCTGGATAACATCGAATACCTCGAAGCGTCCTGGCAGGATGCTTTCTCTAACTGGCTGGTCAAACCCCACGATGTCGTGGTTGCTTCACGTTCCATGATGTCCGGCGATATGAATTTTGCCCTATCACATGTCCTCGCTCTCGCCAACAAGGCGGCCTATCTCACTTTTCCCGTCGTCCACCTCCCCCTCGATTTTGAAGTCTATAAAGCTACAGGGAGAGGAACGAAGAAACATCCGCCATATATTTATATTTTGAATATGCTCTATCAGATGGGTGTTAATGCCAATGTTGAAATCCTTTATTCCAAAGTGAAGGTCCAGTTTCCGAGCATAGATGAAGCCATCCAGGATTTACAATGGCGCACCGACCCTTTTACCCCGGCAGAAAAAACTAAGGTTCGCAGTTTCCTGGAAAAAACCTTCGCCGGCCAGTCTTCTCCCTTTACCCATGAAGGTAAGTCCCAGTGGGCCTTAATCTCGTGGCGGAAAGTATAGTTATTAACGTAATAGCTATTGCCGTCGAGTGCAAATGTTACATCAAAACGCAGACATACCGATGTTCGTATAATGGTTACTATAAATATCGATGAAAAAATAAGGAAAAAGACATTTTCCCTTTTTTCTGATGTAACAATTTGACGTGTTGTGTCTAAAGTCTAGTATTATGTATTTGTAGTTGTGACCATTTTTTGCAAGAACATCCACAGGTTAGGACTTCCATTTCAAATTGCCCCAATGACCTTAGAAACCGAAATTATTAGTCTAAGGAAGCATTCTTCATCGACTTATCATTTATCTATTCTGTGCTAACATAGTATAATGCTGATGTGGGTAAAAAGGTTTATAGTATATATTTAAAAGAGCAAACAGGATCTGATGCGGTTAAGCAATTCAAAATAAGTAACGCTAATTATAAACGGTTGGGAACACAGGCATTGCTGTTCGGCACAGATACGATCCAGAAAGCCCTAGTTGAGTTCAGTGAAGCTGGTGTTACTGAACGTGGAGCCATATCAACCCGCAAGGAAATTGTGGATTTTATCTTAGATCTCATCGGCTACAAACCTGACATACCCATATATTCGAATTCACTTTTAGAACCCTCCTTTGGTGAAGGCCAATTTTTATTGGCTGCTGTTGAGAGACTCCTTAAATCCTACAATCACAACGATAACCATGACCAAGGAGCTATTGACGATCTCAAAGATTCGATTCGTGGGGTAGAACTGCATAATGATACCTTCAAGCAAACTCGTGAAAAACTACAAAGGTTGTTAATAGACTATGGCATTTCGTTTAGCGATTCAAATATCCTGCTAGAATCATGGCTAGTCCACGGTGATTTTCTACTCTCTGATATACCACTTGGTTTTTCGTATATTATCGGGAATCCGCCCTACGTTAGACAGGAAATGATCCCAGACATTCTATTAGCAGAGTATCGCCGTCGGTTCGAAACAATATATGACCGTGCTGACCTGTATATTCCATTCTTTGAGAAGTCTCTCCGCTTATTGGCTCCATCAGGCTCACTGGGATTCATTTGTGCTGACCGATGGATGAAAAATAAGTACGGAGGTCCGTTGCGAAAACTGGTAGCTAAGAATTATCATTTAAAATACTACATCGATATGGTTGGCACGGAAGCATTCTTGACTGATGTCACGACTTATCCTGCGATCACGGTAATCGTCAACGAAGAATCTGGGCCAACTCGCATCGCTCACCATCCACCAACCGATGCAGCCTTTTTGAACAGCCTCTCTAATGAATTGAAATACTATAATAGTAAAAGCAGCCCGGTGATCGAAGCAGTTTGTATTACCGATGGCTCTGAACCGTGGATACTTGATTCGTTTGATCAGTTGGCCTTAGTACGTCGTTTGGAACAACAATTTCCAACTATTGAGCAAGCTGGCTGCAACATTGGAATCGGCGTGGCAACAGGTGCAGATAAAGTGTTCATTAGAAAGTTTGACGAATTAGATGTCGAGTTAGACCGTAAGCTCAGGATAATCATGACGGAAGATATTCAGAAGGGGGATATAAGATGGCTCGGAAGGGGTGTAATCAATCCATTCAACGAGGATGGGTCGTTAGTTAACCTTCGTAATTATCCTAAGCTATATGCTTATCTAAAATCTCATGAAGGTTTCCTTCTGTCTCGCCATGTTGCTAAACAAAATCCCTCGAACTGGTATCGGACAATTGATAGGATTAATCCTGAAATTCTTCAAAAACCGAAGCTACTTATCCCTGATATTAAAGGAACCGCAAATATTGTATATGACGATGGAAAATATTATCCTCATCATAACCTATATTACATTACTTCAGATAAGTGGGATTTGAGAGCACTTCAGGCTGTCTTAATGTCTGGAATAGCTCGTTTATTTGTTGGCATATACTCAACAAAAATACGAGGTGGTTACCTGAGATTCCAAGCTCAATACCTTCGCCGGATTCGGTTACCATATTGGAAAGATATACCACAAGGTATCAAAGACGATTTATTTACTGCAGCAAGGCATGGAGATACTGCTGCCTGTAATATGGCAACTTTCAACCTGTTTGGAATGTCCAAGAAAGAGAAGGAAGCCATTGGTGGAAACGGAGGGTAGTTGAAAATGGCTTTGGATTTAGTAAATTATCAAGAAAAAGCTAGGGAAGCCGTGCAAGCATTCTGGGGCAACCGTGAGATGGCAAGGAAAAAACAGGTAGAAACGGGTAAAGCTGACCAAGGTGAACGAGCGGGTGTAACTGCGGGCAAGAACATGGATGGATTCCGTTCTATCATCGTTGATGTTGTTCGAAACAATGGCCTCGAAGATGGAGACATCTTGTTTCAGAGAAAGGTAATTACTCTCCCTGGCTTTTTCCGGCCCACCAAACAATGGGATATGCTAGTTATGTATAAAGAACAACTGGTCGCCGTGCTCGAATTTAAATCTCAGGTCGGCCCATCTTTTGGAAATAATTTCAATAATCGTGCAGAGGAAGCTATAGGTTCTGCACATGATTTTTGGGTTGCTTATCGAGAGGGAGCATTCGGCAAGAATGCTATAAAACCTTTTATAGGTTGGTTTATTTTGTTGGAGGATGCTCTTGAATCTAGGTCACCGGTTCGCGGAGAATCCCCGCATTTTCCGCTTTTTCCTGAATTCAACAGTTCCTCATATGCCGAGCGATACAACATTCTATGTCGTAAGTTAGTGCAAGAACAGCTTTACACCGCTGCGACGATTGTTCTTTCACCACGCTCTAATGGCAAAACCGGCTCATACTCCGAGCTAGGCGAGCTAACTGGAGTCAAAACATTTGTCACACGACTCGCGGGTCATGTGGCCAGCGAGGCAGCACGCTTAAAATAGAATAACTTTCGCGGTACATGAATAATAAAGATTTTCTTCTCGTTTTAAAAGACTCAGAATGGGAGGAAATGTTTCTAATTCCTAAAGGAACAGTTCTTCCAAAGGGACGCCATGGCCTCTATCACAAAATTGTAGCTTCGGCTACAACAGTCACTGATCGTTTCGGGTGTTACGCTTGGGGGAATCATTCTGAGACATTCTAAGGCGGGTCCTTTTCTCAAGACTAAGCTCGAAAGGAATTCAGGACAAATCTTCATGGCCGCATACGACTACCTACAAAATCATAGGCAGCAACCTAATGGTCGGAAAAATACCAACCTTGTGGTCTTCGAGACTATAAATAATTCTCTTCAATTTAGTGAGGTAATTTTGTTCCATCTCGTGTTCAAATCCATACAAGTTGGAGCCGAGGAGGTGGATTTCGTCACCTTTTCAAATGACTCTTATCTCGTTCGTGCGATTGAGCAACTTTTAATTTTAATTTATCGCAAACAAAACCAATGCTCATAGAACAGGAATTGATGCATTAGTGATTGATTTTCGAAGAAGTAGTTTAATCGGTAATAGGGTTTGGCATTGCCCGTATAACAAAATTTGGGTTCTACATAAAATAGATCACAATAGCTTATTTTGTTACCCAACAAAACTGACAATTGTGTTATATCGACTGGCAAAGACTGCCTAGCCCTCCGTGGCCGTGCTATCATATCATTTGAAGCGGGTCTGTTCGCTACAACAGAAGAAAAAGAAAGGGCGGTTTTAGGACACAAACTTGGACGAGATCAAGATACAACTTTAAGGCAACGGAGTTTTTCCTAATATTTCCCCGATTTCTTCATTCCCATGAATGTAAATTTCTAGGTTCTTAAACTCAACTGACACAATATAGTTTTCAATGGCATCTTCGTCGAAACGCGCATTAGTATATAGCCTTGTCTTCGTGTCTTGGGGATCTATCCGACGTACATCCATCTTGAAATTGGGATCATATTTCCTAAGTTCATAATTTAGGTTTTTCGCAAACTGGGCTCTGAAATTCGCTAAACTGTATTGAGCCCCTTTTTCTTTAAAATAATGCATCCACTTATATAATACATCGTGGTACGTAACTTCCTCACCTCGCCACAAACACAGAGCCAACGCTAGCGCTCCTATGTTAGATGGAAGACATATTCGAACTGCTCGTCTTTCCAACATTACTTCATAGTCAAGTTCCAAATAAACCGACGCATTATTTCTAATGCGTTCTAGCTCCGTCGGAAAGCAGTCCCTTATCTCAACAGGTGTCTTGACTTCTGGTAAAATTTTATAAAGTGTCGCAGTATGTGATTCCAGGTATGTAAATCTATCCTTGTTTTCACAAGGCTTCTCAATGCGCATGCCGTCACTTTCGTAGCCATAACGATCATCTCTTGTTTGAAGCCAGTCCAGGCTCATCTCATTGTTGTTCTCCTGAAACTTAGCCAAGTTGTTCATGAGAGTCAGTTCAACATCTCGTACTCTGGGCATAATAAATAATAACTGACCTCCCCGGCTGCCACCTGTCGGTTTAGCAGCCACTTGCTCCCAAATCTTTGGTCCCAACTGTTCGGCGCATTTACCCAAAAGATAAATTACCTGGTCGCTTTCCCACCAACCGAGCCCCAATCGCTCAAGATTTCCGTTTATCCCCCGCATGTTTGAGCAAAGCGATATTAAATTCTTTCCTTCTATACCCACGCCCTCGCAAAACAGGGAACAGAGATTTTGAAACATCTCTGTTCCACTTGAAATTAGCGATTGCACGTGGGTATAACGAAGCCCCTCACCCTTTGATGCATTATTTACTTGAGATATAAATGGACTATCTTTTAGATTATCTAACAAAGAAGGCCGCCCAATTTTAGTTTTATTTAATTTCTTTACTGTATCTATGGCTTTCTCCAACACGGAGTTCACTTCTTTGGTCCTGTCAATACTTTGAGCTGTATCCTTCGTAACCCCAGAGTATATTAAGCCGCAAAGGATACCATTCGCAGAGTCTTCCCGTACAGGATATTCATCGGAAAGTCTGAAACCGGTGTATGGAATTCTTTCTAGAATATCAAGATCTGTTCCAACATCAATTGGATATTTACTAGACTCCCCCCTTTTTGCCGTGGCATAGCAGAAAGGAAGCGAACTAGAAACCAAGCTGGAAAACGTGCCGTAACCAGAAGCCTTTCCTCCGTGGAAAGCTGTTTCCAACCTCCAACTTTTTCTATGGCATTCATTAAATGTCTTGTCTGTAATTAGTTCATGAATCTTGTGATTCTTCCACTCGGCTAAGATACTGGGGGTCAACCTTCCGTAATACACTAGTAATGCTCCCACTAAAGCTGTAGACAACGCTCCAGACCAATTGCAGCCTGCTCCCGGTCGTAATTCGTGCAGTGTTCGGATTATGAAATGGCGAGGTTCCAGTCCAAGCAGCTTTATTATAGTGTTTAATTTATCCGGAATATTGGCGTTCCTGAATTCAACTTCATACATGAACGAGGCCTTTTTAAAACGATCTTCGTTTGGATCGTACAATTGATGGGCATCGTCTTCAGAACCAAGTTCGATCTGTAATGGATTTCCGAGGTGTTCGAGCGGCTCAATCCCAACATATACTCTCTGCGGAACATGTTGACATGTGGCCAATCCGCCGTATAATACTGCATGTTCACCCGCCCAAAAAAAAGTGCCCGGGCAACTTACGACATGACTATGTTTAAAGAAAAATTTATCGTAAATGTCATGGTGTCTTTCATACAGAGAGCGAGAATCCCTAGCCAAACCATTATCTGGCAAATCGACTTGACGGGCATTATTCTGTTTGTTCATTTTCGGCTACCCCCTTTTTTGATTTTCCAACCAAAATAACAACCGGGAAAACAGCGATAAAATACGTTTTCCTTAAGGCTATTCCAAAAACCTTTCTAATATTCCTATTTTCTTTTAATCTGGTGCGAACCAAGTTCATGATGTAATCATGTCTTTCTGGTGTTATCTGATTCTCTGCAATCCATTGGGTAGATTTCACTATACTGGAGCGTTTCTCTTGATTGAGGATTATAAAACCTTTAGACTTAAGCAGCGATTTATATCCTTGCAATGAGAGAATAAAGCATTTTATTGGATCACCGTGGGTTTTCCAGCTATGTAGTTCATTATAAAATTTTACTTGTTCCTCTGTATTGGCGTACATATCAACTATTTGAAGTTTCCCATTTGGTTTTAATACTCGATATGTTTCGGCGAGCAATCCCCCTTTGTTTTCAATATCGTGCAGGCCATAACGTATGACGGCCACATCGCAAAAATTATCGTGAAACGGAAGGCGATCATGGCCGATTTCATACTGAATAGCGTGATCGCGTGGGATGTTCCCTCTCTCTATTCCGCGTTCTAACATCCTTATGTTGGTATCAATATAAAATACTTCAGTTCCAATAGCCTTCAGATGTCTTGATGAATCGCCTTGACCACAGGCTAAATCTATGGCGGTCAGCCCGCTTTTTATGCCAAGTGATTCCAGCATGCAAAGAGTCATATCCGGGTCACGGTAGGTTTTTACAAATTCCCCAAAATTAGCGGCACGTTCGTTGTAGTTCTCAGCTGTTTTTGTTATATGCACAATTGTTATCTCTCCCATCAGAATCAGCGAGAGGATATTCTCTTTATCGCTGAACTTATCATATGACTTTCAGCAACTGGAGGCAATAAATTTCGTAAAATGCATTCAACCTCAGTTGTGTTTTATTCGTTTACTTTAATAACTAGATTTTGGGAATAGTATTTGCCTAGGGAAATAAAAGACCATTTGGATTTATATAGAAGTGTTTTCTTAACATAAACTTCGGGCCTCACACCGCTATACGGATAAGTTCAGGCTTTTCAGGTCGGCTTGGATGATAGAAATGAGAAATCCAAAAGGAGAAAATAAGGTGAGAAAGTTGATGCTAGCATTCGTAATGGGAGTTTTGCTTCAGACCATTGCCCCAATTATCACCGTGACTCCGACGGCCGATTCTGGTCCCGTTACCTGCAGCCCGATGATTTTAAGTGACTCCAAGAGCACCATTATGAGTTGGGCAATGTTGATAGTAGACCACCCGATCAATCAGAATTGTAAGGCTATTGATTGCATCCTAAACGCCAAGGTCATCCTATCAAATGTTATGTCGGTTACAACACTAGTCTGTGTCGCAGGAGTACTTCCTAGTGGAGAATTAGATGACCTGCCACCTGAAAAAAATACTAGATATAATATCGTTAATAGGCGGAATAAATGGGTAGAAAAGGGTATAAGAAGGAATAAATTATTAATAAGTTAAGCGAAGATAAAATTATGCTCAGTTAAAAAAGCATATCAAGTTCAGATTTATAATATAGTTCGTGATTTAACTCGCACCAGACATTCTGACAATGAGTCTGCAATTGTATCTCAAAAACGAGACCCTTATATTCCATGTTTCGCGTATAATTCTGTTCTGTTAACTCAACATCAAAATGAATTCCTTGATATCCCCATCTATCTACGCCTAGTTCTTCTGATTTGTCTTCTCTTCGCCGTACAACAAACGTAGATTGAAGTATCTGGTCAACCAAAGTTAGATGTTCCCTAAAACATAATATGACACGAAGTCCCAGTTTGTCTGTAATCTGATCGTAAGTGTATTGTTTACGTAAAGCTTTTTTGAGTAATTTATCCAGACCTTTAATACGATGATTAACGTTGGCTAAGACCCCTATTTTTTTTATTTCATTTATTATTAAAGGCTCAACATAATTCGCTAATTTTTCATATAGTGGTCTTTCACTAACCCACTTATCTTTGATTGGGGCAAGGTCTATCATGTTTTGCTCCCCATGTGTTTCACCATATCTGTTATTTCAGCTCGAGTATCGCCTGTCTCAAGTTGTGTTAGACGTACCTTATCTTGAAACACATCATTGGGTGCAATTATGTTAGCGCCACATTGAAATTGAAGACTCATTATTTTAATCCGAGAGTCAATGAGTTTTGTATCTTTATTGAAGACGGTTACTTGAGTATCGTGTTCTCCCAAATATGTAAGATATTTTTGTCTATCCTCATCACGCAGATTATCTTCAGCGAAGGTTCTTGGATTTACTACGCCTCGTTGACTTGTTAGCTCAGAAAATAAATGGGTTAAATATTGTCCTCGCAACGTTGCTTCTGGGACTTCTTCGTTAAAAAACTGCTCAGATGTTATGAAAAAACGCTTTGTTGCAACATCTGGGTCTACTGTCAGTTGACATCCCAAGAATTTACTTAAGAAGAAGTCGGCAATTTCAGATGTGGGAGCAAAGCCTCTTTGGTAGTCACAGACAATTCCTTCAATTGTTGCAGCGGTTGTACCTATTTGAAGAAACAGCCCTATTTTGAATAACTTTGTTCTTCCTGTGAGCATTAACTCTTTTATCAAGTCCAAATTAAAAGTATGCTTTCCCCCTATAGTAGTAGTTAACAGACGCACACCTTCTTCACGTTCTAATTTCAGTATTGCAAGGGCATGCCGCCCTTCTAATCTACATTCCACAAAAGCTAACAATCCTCTTGAATTAATGCCACTTTGCATTTCAAACAAATGTTTAGCGATCTGCTGTGAAATACCAATAAAATCTTGACCACCATTATTCACACAGTCGCACACTAATTTAGGAACAGGTGAAGGGGTAGTTGGATTGAAGATAACATTAAAGGCGGATGAAGAAATAACACTTCCGTTGATTTTCACCTTAAAATAATTTTTTAGTTCCTGAGTTAAATTGCTTTCAACTTCGCTTAAATCGGGTTTAGTACCTTTCTCTCCAGCCTTGTGCCACGGAATGTCATGTATTATTATTTTTTCTACTTGCAAAGTACCAAAATCGTGGTTCATTCAAGTCTCCCATTTTAGTAGATTCGGAAGCGTCGAATAATAGGAATTTACTCTGCTTAACTATATTTGTCAAATAATTATGTAAACAGTTATATGACCTTGTATCTCGAATAATGTGATAGGATGTCTGCCAGAGGCTGGATATGGCAGATCGATTGACCTTGGGTCCACCAAGACCGTGGGGAAGCGTGGTCGCCATACCCGAATCTCCAATAAAGCCCGAACAGTTGTCAGGGTTGATCAAACCCGTATGATGCAATGAAGGGCTAAGAAGGAGAAAGAGGCAATGACAGATGAAGCTGCCTGTGTTCGCCCAGGCATTAAGATCTCCCCTAAAACGATACCAGATATAATATCGTGAATTTGTTTTCCAATTGTGAAGGGTAAGAACACCTGTTATTATCGGAAAAGGAGTGAGCATGTCTGCTTTGAGGGATTCTACATTCGTGACTTCTGTTCTAACCGAACTATCTAACGATAAAGTATTTTGTTATCCAACAATCCTCGGTTTTGTGCAACTCAGCCCTGAACAAAAAGTCATAAGGTAAAATTTCAAGCACGTTATCATCCGCTATAAATCCATTCCCAGCAACATCTTGACCCTGGCAGTAAGAGCTTTCCGGAAGCCTACCCGCCGGGCGTAAATCTTCATAAAAGTATCATCCTTGGTCTCCGGCGGCACCAATATCTTGTCTTTGGGCTGCATCCGGCTGGCATGAGATGGGCAGGTCGTGACACAATTGCCGCAGCCGATACAATGATCCAGGTTGATAACGGCCTTGCCTTCGACCAGTGTGCGGGCGTCCATCTGGCAGCGTTTAACGCAGGTGCCGCATCCTGTGCAGACTGACTTGTCCACAACGGCATAGTAGTTGGCGGCAAAATGATCCGACCATTTAGGCGTCATTTTTACCGATTTTAAAATCCCGCAGCAATCGCCACAGCAGCAGCAAATGGCTTCCGGATGTTTCGAGTTTTCTGGCTGGAGGATAAAGCCGGCTTCCTGGGCTGCATCGAGTATCTTAAAGACCTCCTCTTTGGTGACATATCGACCGATTCCCATTTCCACATACTGGCGGGCGTGGTCGGCGCCTATCTGCAGGCAGGTGTCACGGATGGGACTCTTGGTACAGGGGTTGCCGCGTTTATCGGCTCCCAGGCGGCAAACGCAAGTAGCCACTGCCATGGGGCCAGGGGCCTGCTCTACCAGGTGCCGAACATCATCATAGCTGCCAGTCCTGATTTTACCGGAGGTGGTAATACTTTTTGCAACCGGAATGGTGCGGAGCTGGGGAATATTTTTGGCGCCCACTTCTACCGCCCCGAATGCTTCCTTAACGAAATTTTCATGCTCTTTCTGGATCTCTGGCGTAATCCTATTAACCGCGAAATCCAGCGTGCCGCCGGCGGTAAAACCGGCATTCTTGTAATGCTTTTCTTTTAGTTCCTGTTGATATATAAGCAGCGTGCCTTTTTGCAGCATCGTATCCAGTTTTTGCTGCAGTTCTTCCCGGGTAAGATTTAACCCATGCTTGTTAGCCCGTTTAAGGATTCGGCCTACAGTTTCCAGCTTGTGGGGAGAAAGCATGGTGGCAATCCGGGCTTCCTCCGGGGAATAGAAAAACTTGAGCATACGGATTTCCACGCCGGATTTGGTCGCTGGGAAACCGACCGGCCCCTTGTCCAGATGCTTTTGCAGGTCCCGGTAAACCTGATTTTCCATACCCTTTTCAATTATCACATTAAATCCTTTAATCCATTATGTTCCGTTTTTTGATTGTTGAGATTATCTCATAGCAATAATAATGCTTTTGCTTTTTTTCGGATAATCCGCAGGACCGTGCAAATCCTGCGGATTGTCCCTAAAGGAAAAAATGAAAAATGGCTTGCCAGCCATCGGGAAGTCAATGTGTTAAATTATTTCCGTGTAGTTTTTCCTCCATTGCGTTAACGTAGTTATGATAAGTCGATTTCTCATCGATGCCATTACTGCACAGCAGCAGCGGCAGGGCGGCTCCAAAGGCTTTAGCCATTTCCAGAGCTAAAGTATTTGCTGGCGCCTGCTGTTTTTTCAATTTATACTCATTAACCAGATTTTCCAGTAACAGGCTTTCCATAGTAGCGGCCCGTAAGATTTCAATCATTTTGTCCAGGTTTAAATCAGCCTTTAAACCGAAGTCGAGACATTCCCGGATAACCCCTTCATAACCCGACTTGGCTAGGTCATTAATCAGTTTATAAGCCTGGCCGGTGCCGATAGTACCGACATAAAAGACATGTTCTGCAATTGCTTCAAGAATAGGCGTAGCAGCTTTTACGGCTTTTTCATCGCCGCTTGCCATTAACGCCCGCCCGCTGATGCCCACATCGATGACGGTGAACTTTTTCAGCAATGATTTGGCATACAGCTTGGTGCAGCATTCCGGGCCGATGTTGCCCGTTATAATAACTATGGCGCCATCTTTGATGGTTTCCCAGATTCTGGCAAAAAACTCATTGGTTGCGGTAATGTCATCGAGCGTGCTAATAATAAAGTCCCTATCCGCCACCAGTTCCTGCGGCGAAAATACCGGGCCGGCGCCAGCGGCTTTTATCGTATCATCATGTTTCCAGGTAACATTACAAACGGTAACGGAGAAGTCTTTGGCCGTTAATTTTCCGGCAAGACTCACCGCGGAGCTGCTGGCTTCTATAATTCCAATCTTCGTGTTTTCCGTAAAATCACACCACCTCTAATTATAATTCTTCTTTGTGACGGATTAAGCTTCAGAAATAGCTTGAGCAGGACACCACCATTCTTCAGAGACACAGACACCGCAGTCGGCGCATTTCCTGGGATCGATTTTTACCGCCTGAAGCGTGAGGCCGCCATAATTAACCTTTTTCGTAGGGAAAATTGCATTATTGGGACAGCCTTTGAGGCAAAGCCCACACTTGAGGCATTTATTCGTATCTACTTTATAGACCATAGTATCATATCTCCTTTAATCGGCAGCCGTATTTTAATAGTCTCTGTCCGGGAAATCTTTTTTACTTATCTTGGGAACAATCTCCTCCGGCAGTATCTGCCAGAAGCCTTTTTCACTTGGGAAGAGACTTTGATGGAACTCGAGGTGTATCCATGGTTTCCATGTGCGTACGGGGGTCCAGGGGCAATGGATAAAGTTTGGCGGGATGAAGACGACCGTAGAGCGGGTAATGACATGGCGTTCCAGTTCCGGTCCCATATAAAGGACTATTTCTGCGCCCAGTTCCGAAGGGTCTTCCGGATTGGTGCCAATATGAAAGAGGATTTCCGCCTCCCGGTGTATATGCGGTGGATGACCTTCCCACCAGATATATTCTTTCGGGTTAGATATTTCTTCCTCCGGGCGGAAAAATCCCCCGATTCCCGCATTGCATCCTGTCCACGTATTGCCATTTATCTCAAAAAGTGGGCCGGAAGAATTACGTTCCATCGCTTCGCGGCTGCGTTCATAGGAGTAGAAGTACTTATCATATTTTCTTTCTGCCATGATGCAGTTCTCCTTGCAGAAAAACTATCCCCACGTTATTTTTCTTCCATACTATGGTCTATCACATGGAACCATTGAACGGGTTTATTACATTTTATCAGGCGGAGCGGGCAGTGCCATAAACCGGCGGGAATGTAAACAATGGTTGGTTTAGTGATTTTGCATACTGTTTCTTCCTCACCCATGCATAGTTCCCATTCCGCGTCCATTTCTTCCAGGTCATGGGGGTTGGAGCCCATGAAAAATAGATAATCGTCATATTTATGGACGTGCTTCTTGGGGACGAAAGTAAAAGGCTTGAAGAAATAGCCGCTGATACCGTTGACATTAGCTCCCTTG
Source organism: uncultured Chloroflexia bacterium (assembly GCA_963796365.1). Lineage (GTDB taxonomy): Bacteria > Chloroflexota > Dehalococcoidia > Dehalococcoidales > RBG-16-60-22 > RBG-13-51-18. The sequence goes on along the minus strand of CAWCLJ010000003.1, from coordinate 1,115,601 downwards.
TATTGCTGCTTGGCCTCGATCATGAACATTTTGCCGAGCTGTTCTATATCTCTTACGGGGTTAGTGACGAACCATTTATCATATTTCTTTGTAGCAGGCATAAGAACATTCTCCTTATATCTATACGATGTTAGCGTTTAATCATAACCATTTTCCGGGAAGGTAGCCGGGTTGAGCTTGGCGATAGCTTCTTCCGGCAAGAGTTGCCAGTAATGTTTTTCTGTTACTTCCGGGCCTTGTTCCGCAGTCATGAATATCCAAGGTCGCCACGTGCGGACCGGTTTCCAGGGGCCATGGATAAAATTAGGCGGGCAGTAGATGATAGTTGACCGGGTGATGACATGGCGCTCCATTTCCGGTCCCATATACATTTCCACTTCCCCCCCTAAATCGGAGGGGTCTTCCGGGTTAGTGCCGAGGTGGAAAAGTATCTGGGGATATTTGTGGATATGGGGCGGATGGCCGGCATACCAGGTATATTTGCCATCCGGCATGAACATGTGATGGAAAAAGTCATCTTCCTGCACCCAGCTGGCGGAATAGGTGAAGCAGCCTTTGCAGGCCGGATACTTCCTATCGTCTATCATGGCTATGCCATAAGGTTTTTCCGGTGATTCCATTTCTTTGACAGAACGTTCATAACTAACAAAATATTTATCGTATTTTCTTTCTGCCATTGGGAATTTCCTCCTTAGCGAACCTTAAAGGCCCGTTAGTAACCTCTATCAAGGAAGTCATTTTTATCCATTTTGGCTACAATTTCTTCCGGTAATGTCTGCCAGAAGCCTTTTTCCGTGGACTCGGGTCCCTGGTGGACTTCAACATGGACCCAGGGACGCCAAGTGCGGATGATGTTCCAGGGGCAATGGATGAAGCTCGGCGGGATAAAGATTACCGTCGTGCGGGTGAAGACGTGCCGTTCCAGTTCCGGTCCCATGTAAATAACGACTTCGCCGCCAAGGTCTGAAGGGTCTTCCGGGTTGGTACCGATGTGGAAGAGGACTTCAGCTTCCTTGTGTATGTGCGGCGGATGGCCTTCCCACCAAACATATTTTTTAGGCGTTTCGGAGACTATGCTCGGACCGACCAAGCCAACATAATAGGCAAAACTGCCTTTTATAGTCTTAGAATCGAACTGCGCTACTGTGCCAAGCCAATTACGCTCCATGTCTCTTTCGGTACGCTCATAATGATAAAAGTATTTGTCATACTTTCTTTCCGGCATTTTATTTCTCTCTTTCTGATTTCAATTAGAAAACGAGTTCGGAGAGCGTTAGACAGCGGAGATGGCCTGGGCAGGGCACCACCATTCCTCAGATACGCAGGTACCGCAATCCTTGCATTTCTTGGGGTCAATCTTCGTTACTTGCAGGGTAAGACCACCGTAATTAATCTCTTTTACTATGAAAATAGCCTTATTAGGACAATTTTTAACACAAAGACCGCACTTGAGGCACTTATCGGTATTGATCTTGTAAGCCATGGATTATTATTCTCCTTTATAAATTTTAGTGACACAGTTAGTCGCTAAACCTTAATGTGCATCCGATTTATATGGTATAAAGCTAATAAAGCCTGTCTAGGAAGCTTTCCTTATCCATCTGGGCCACGATTTCTTCCGGGAGGATTTGCCACATGCGCTTTTCACTCGGCATAGGGGACTGGTGGATTTCAACGTGGATCCAGGGTTTCCAAGTACGGGCTGGCAGCCACGGGCAATGGACAAAACCCGGAGGAATGTAGACGACCGTAGAACGGGTGATAACGTGACGTTCCAGTTCCGGCCCCATATAGAGGACTACCTCTGCGCCGAGTTCGGTAGGGTCGTTGGGATTTGTGCCGATATGGAACAGGATTTCCGCTTCCTTATGGACATGCGGCGGGTGTCCGTGCCACCAGACGTATTTCGAGTTATCACAGCCCAGGTATGTATTAGGGGTAAACCAGCTGGCGTAATAAGCATAAGAACCTTCCAGCATACTCCCGTTCAGAGCGGCGATGTCTTCCGTACGTCCTTTTTCCATCATCTGCCGCGACCGTTCGTAAGAAACAAAATATTTGTCATATTTTCTTTCTATCATCAGTAAAACCTCCTTTAACGGCGAATTGAAAAGACAGAAAAAATCCCAAGTTTGTTAGGTTAATTCCCGGAATGCTTTGCCTGCAAAGCATCTTCAATCTTATGGGAGATCCGATTAGCGCTTTCCACTATTTCTGTTACCAGTTTGGAAACATTCATGATTAGACGGCTATCAGGCCCCAGGATTCCTATTGCTACTGGGAACATATAATTCTTGATAGGAGCAGAAATGCCGATAATGCCTGCGACTCTTTCCCCATAGGTTACGGCATATCCTTCCTTCCGAATCCGCCTTAATTCGTTAAGGAGTAGATCTTGATCCGTTTCTGATGGATGAATCAGACTACGATCTTCAATATCTTTTATAACGTTCTGCAAATCTGTTTCTTGAAATTGGGAAAGTAACACTTTAGAGGTCGCACCGACAGATAGAATCGCTTTCGTCCCGGGTTTACCTTCTGTCACCTTAAGAATATGTTCGCTAGGTATTTCATGTAATAACACATGATGATAACCTATCAAAATATCAAGAATTACAGTCTCCTGGGATAGTTCAAAAATGCGCTTCATTTCATTAACAGAACAAGATATCAAAAATTCATGTGTTATCCGAGGATGAGAGATGAGTTGGTTGACAGTGGGGCCGACATAATACCGGTGAAGAACAGAATCATAAATCACCAACCCTGCGGCTTCCATGGTGTTAAGTAGCCGGTGCACAGTTGTCTTGTTGATACCACAATTTACGGCGATACCAGTAACTGTATTGATATCTTCTTCCAAGCTTTTCAAGATACTTATGATACGTGTAACAGTATTGTATCCTTTTATTGAATCTTTATCATTATTTTCCATTTTTAATGCTTTTCGTTCCGTTTTTCATAATTTTATAACACATTCTATCCGACATGTCAAATATTTCAATAGTTCGTTATATTAAGTTTTTCACTTGATGTTATTATAAATGAAACTATTAGTATATATATTTAGGCACTATTTGACAATTTAACGTGAATGTTGTAATGTTCCGTTTATTGGGTGTTTATTAACAGTTTCTCGAAATTATACTTTTATTGGAGGTATCGGTACAATCTTTGGATCCATATTATTGATTCTAAAATCATTTATGATATAATCAATAAAATTATTGTTCCGTTATCCCCTAAATAATATATGCTATTTCGAAACTTAAAAAATAACGTTGATCCCTCTCACGGATTTTAGGGTAAATATGCAGCTAATAACTCAATATACAAAAATATCGGTAAAACAGTGACTATTGGAATATTTATTCCATAATATTAAGTACAACTTAATGATAGTAGGCTATCGCAATACTTTAACATCTGTGTGAGAGTGCAAAAATAACGTAGGGAGTAAATACAACTTTAATGCTGCTTAGGATTGATGTGGGAGCCTGAATTGAAAGGAGATAGAGGTAATAGGTAAATTTAAAATTAGTGACAAATTCAATGCACTTTTGTTTGAAGGAGTAACATGAAAGAGAAATTATTGACAGTTTTAGACCCGCGCGGTCAGCCCAGCGGCATTTTCGGTAGTGCTCTCACGCCGGAAAACGATATGATGGACCTGCTGAACCCACTCGGACAACCGGAAATTACACTGAAGAAGCATACCATGGCGGAGCGGCTGCCTACCCTTAAAGGCAAGACCGTTTACCTGATTGATACCGGGTTTGCCGGTGCCAGGTCTTTCATGGAAGAAGTGGAAGGCTGGTTCAAGCGCAATCGGCCGGATATTAAGGTTGTTTTAAAGAGCAAAGAGGGCAATTCCTTTGCCAACGACCCTGTCCTTTGGGAGGAGGTCAAGAAGAAGGCTGACGCCGCTGTCTTCGGCGTAGGTTCCTGAGACGGTTGTACGGCGAGTCTCGCCGAATTTGCCCGGACAATAGAAGACGCAGGTGTCCCGACGGCCCCTATCGCCACTTCCCACTTCGCTAACTACATGGCGCGGGACAGTCAGATACATGGCATGCAGTTGCGTTTCAGTTACCCACCCCATCCCACCGCGTGGGTATCGAAAGAGACCCATCATGAGTATGTAGAGGGAAACGACCCGATAACCGGCCAGCCGCTGATGCCGGAAGTTCTCGATGCCCTCACCCGCCCACTGACCAATGGGGAAAAGAACCCCGTCCCCTTGAAGAGACCGCAGCGGACGCGGCTTCTGGCTCCAAATACCGAGGAAAATCTGCGGCGGTTGTTTATCAAGAACGGCTGGACGGACGGTCTGCCCATTATCATGCCCACGGAAGAACGCGTGGCGGAAATGCTGACCGGGACCGACCTCGACCCACAACAGGTAATCGGTCGTATGTCGGTCACGCCGCATGAAGAAAAATTGGAATATACCGTGGAAAAAATCGCGGTCAACGCCGTCATGGCGGGCGCCCGGCCGGAGCACATGCCGGTTTTACTGGCAATGTGCGCCACCCAGCGGGCTTTGTTCCCCAGCTCCACCGGTTCATGGGCGCATATCGTGCTTATCAATGGCCCCATCCGCAACGAGATAGGCATGAATTGCGGCAGCAGTGCCCTGGGTCCTTTTAACTTCGCCAACTCGGTCATCGGCCGGTTCGGTACGCTGATGACCATCAACTTCGGGGATATCAACATGGCGGAAAACTTCACCGGCGGCGCGGGCAACAACTACAACTACAACAACTTGTGCTTCGGTGAGAACCAAGAGCGCTCCCCCTGGGAACCTTTCCACGTGCAGAAGGGTTTCAAAGCCACGGAAAGTACTATCAGCCTTTTCCGCGGCTGGAGCCTGCACGGTTTTGGAATCGGGCCGGCTAAAACCATGGCGAATATCATGGCGGGCATCGGCTTCCATAACGTCACTTATATCTGCGACCCGCTGGTCGCCAAGAGCCTGGTCAAAGAGGGCTTCGAGACCAAGCAGCAGCTCGCCGAGTGGCTGGTCAAAGAAGTCACCACACCCGGTATGTCCGGCAATCCCTTCAAGGCCACGGACATCAACTTTATCGTCGCCGGCGGGGAATGGAACCCGGTCTTCATGACCGGCGATTTTGTATATCTCCAGACCGACCCGATCGATAAATGGATTCCCAAGAGCGGCATTAAAAAAGATAATCCGCCTATCAGGATGCCCATCCAGATCAACTGTATGGACGGCTCCTGTGAAATTCCTCAACCATAAGAAAGGCAGGCCAAAGTGGAAAATGTAAAAGGTAAAACGGCTTTTATCACCGGTGGCGCCAGCGGCATCGGCCTGGGGATTGCCAAAGTCTTTGCGCAGAACGGCATGAACGTCGTCATCGCTGACATGCGGCAGAGCGCCCTGGACGAAGCAATGGACTATTTCAGAAAGGCCAAACAGCCAGCGCATCCCATCAAGTTGGACGTCACCGATCGTGCGGCTTACGCCAGGGCCGCCGATGAAGCGGAAGCCGTCTTCGGGAAAATACACATTCTGGTGAATAATGCCGGTGTAGGCACTGGCGGCATCCCGCTGGAGAAAATGACGTATAAAGACTGGGACTATGTCATGGGGGTGAACATCGGTGGGGTCATCAACGGCGTGATGACAATACTGCCGCGCATCTTGAAACATGACGAGGGCGGGCACCTCGTTTCTACGTCCTCGACGTGCGGCATTATTGGAGCCAAAGGCTTTACTGCCTATTGTGCTTCCAAATACGCCGTGGCCGGACTGATGGAGAGCCTCGCTAGCGAGCTTAAGGATAAAGGCATCGGGTCTTCGGTACTCATACCCGGCGCGGTGGCAAGCAATCTGGGGCAGTCGTCCTTTGAAAACAGGCCGGAAAACCTTAGAAACCCGGGCGACACATGGCCGCCGCCACCGCCGCCCCCCCCAAAGCCGGCCAGAAGCCTGCCGGGGATTTTATGAGCGTAGCTATGGACCCCGTGGAAGCAGGGGAGAGGGTGTTGCGGGGCATCAGGAACAACGATATTTTTATCATCACGCATCCAGAGTTCAAGGACGGTTTTAAGTCCCGCAATGAGGCACTGATGCGTGCCATCCCCAAAGAGCCGCGTAATAAAAAACGGCAGGAAATTTTGAGTCAGTTGGGGGATATTTACTACAACTCCGTTTACGATACGCAGAAACAGGTAGGACCTCCGGATTGGTAGATAGTTTACCCACAGGTTTTTGTTTTACAGCCGCGGCGGCGCAACTAAAACCGCGCTGCCGTCATGACGATATTGATATGAGGTGAGATAAATGAAAGATTTTAAGGGCAAAGTCGCTTTTATTACCGGCGGAGCTTCCGGTGCCGGTTTGGGGCAGGCCAAGGTCTTTTCCGAGGCCGGCATGAAAGTGGTCATCGCCGATGTGCGCCAGGACCACCTGGATGAAGCCATAACGTATTTCAAAAAAAAGAAAGCCCCCGTCCATGCCATCAAGCTGGATATCACCGACCGTAAGGCTTACGCCGCGGCGGCGGACGAAACGGAGAAAGTCTTCGGCAGCCCGCCTCAATTGCTGATTAACACCGCGGGCGTCAACACCTTTGGGCCAGCGGAAGCTTCTACCTATGAAGATTATGATTGGGTAATGGGCGTCTGCCTGGGCGGCGTTGTCAACGGGATGGTGACCTTTGTGCCGCGCATGATTAAAGCCGGCAAGGGCGGGCACATCGCCACCACCGCGTCCTGGGCTTCCTTTATGGGCGGCGCGGGAACAGCCCCTTATTCCGCCGCCAAAGCTGCCGTCGCTAACCTGATGGAGAGCTACTACCTGGCTCTTAAACCTTACGACATCGGGGTCACCTGTATCTGCCCCACCAACATCCGTACCAATATCTACGATGCCACGGCTACCCGTCCGAAGAACCTGGCGAATACGGGTTACAACGTTAACGGAAAGACCATTGATTTTTTACGTTCGATACATGCCCAAGGCATGGACCCCGTCGAACTGGCCGGCTGGCTAAAGCGGGGGATAGAGAACGAGCAGCTTTACGTGATTCCTTACGAAAACGGACAGCAGATGATGGAAGAGAACTTTCGCAGAATCATGGATTATGCCACGCCGGAAGGCACCAAAAAGCAGGAAGAATTACGGAAGAAGCGCGAAGCGGAAATGATGAAGAATAAAGACCCCTTCCGCACGACCGATTCAGGTTTCGGCAAAGCCCGGCCAGATATCACATGGGTTAAAAAATAAGGCAGAACAAAATGGCAAAGAGGTTTGTTACAGGGTCTTGAACCCCGAGTTTATATACCTATATGACACAATATTTATGCGGAACATAAATATAACCGTAATATATATATCAGGAAAAGCAGGGACCAGACGAAAGGAGGTACAGCTAAAAGAAAGTCTTTCTTCTATAAATTAATATAATAGGGGAATAGATACCTAGTTCTGAACACGATAAAAAGGAGGCAATAAATTGCCGTGAAGAAAATACTAATCGTTACACTTCTTGTACTGATAGTTTCGGCTATGCTGGTTAGCGCCTGCTCCAAGACCAGCTCGACAAGTACGGCAGCAGTCCCGACAACCACTACAGTGGCTCCGACAACTACCGGAGTTGTCCCAACAGCTAGCGCAACCTCAACGGAGACGCCCAAATATGGCGGCATCCTGAAAATTATCCAAGGACCTCCTTCCGGCAACTTCGGATGTACCTATGAGCCCACCATGGGCGGTGACTATCTAGCTGCCGCCCCCGCTATTGAAACCCTGCTCATGATCGATACGAAAACCGGTGAACCCATCCCCTGGCTGGCTTCCGGCTGGACAGTGGCTCCCGATAAAAGCTCTCTAACCCTGACGCTGCAAAAGAACGTGAAGTTCTCGGATGGTACACCTTTCGACGCTGATGCGGTGAAATATGTTCTTGATCAGTATCGCGCCGGCACCGGCACTGAGCTTAAGAACGTAACCTCCATCGACGTCATCGATCAATATACCGTCCGTGAAAACCTTTCCAGCTGGACGAGCTTCACCATTTCCTGTCTGGCTGTGGGTCCCGGCCGCATGGCTTCTCCCACTGTGATGAAAGCCCATGACGACAAATACCTCTACAACCACCCGGTCGGCACCGGCCCTTTCATCCTCGATAGCTACGACACGACCACCATGAAATTCTCCAAAAACCCCAACTACTGGCAAGCTGGCAAGCCCTACCTCGATGGTATCGAGTGGGAGTTCGACAGCGACCAGACGACTGGCCTGATGTCTTTTCAGAACGGCGAAGCTCAAATGAACCTCAATATCTCCAACATCACCGTGGACCAGGTCAATGCCATGAAGGCCAAGGGTTACCTCTTTACACAGGTAGCGGGTGCTGTCATGTACATGTGCCCCGATAGCGCCAGTTCCGATTCTCCGTGGTCCAACCTGAAGGTACGGCAGGCAGCCTGCTATGCCATGCAGCAATCACAGATTCCCACCATCAAGGGCTATGGCGTTTTAGCTGCCACCCAGCTTGCATACCCCGGTCAGCCGGGTTACAATCCCGACGTGGTAGGATATCCTTACGATCTTGCTAAAGCCAAGCAGCTGATGGCTGATGCCGGTTACTCCAATGGCTTCGATACCACCATCTACGGTATCGAAATGGACAATACTCTTTATACTGCCATCCAGAGCTGGTGGGCCGCCATCGGTATCAGGGCGAAAATCCAGAACGTTTCCTGGGCCCAGGACGGTCAGATGATGACCCAGGGCTGGGACAACGGCGCCGCCTTCTACTATATGGAAACCGTCCCCGGCGTTGACCCGACCCAGTGCTTCAACACCTTCTTCTCGCCCACCGGCAGCCTGTCACCGACTTCTAAATCCGTCGCCTATCCCGCGGACTACGTTGCCGACCTCACTAAAGCCACCACCGAACCCGATGATAACGTGCGCAACAGTCTCCTCCAGGATATGGAGAAAATCATCGTTAATGATGCCTGCCTGTTTGTCCCGATGCACGTAGTCATCACTCCTGCCGTCCAGAACGGGTCTGTTCATGATTCGTTCCTCTACGAAGGGAGTGCCTCACAGTGGAATCCTGAATCCGCTTGGTTAAGCCAATAGCGAGCAAATAAAAGGGTCAGGCCGGAGCGGATTTAGCGCTCCGGCCTGGTCCGGGTAGGACAAAAACGTGGGTGCTTATATTGGAAGACGTTTAATACAATGTGTGATTGTGGTTGTCCTGGTTAGCGTCGTCACTTTCTTCATCATGCATTTTCTACCGGGAGACCCGCTGGCCGCCTATGTCCATGACAGGCAGATAACCAGCCTTACTCCAGAAGCCAAACTGCAGTTGGAAAAACAGTTCGGCCTGGATAAATCTGTCCCACAGCAATACGTTAGCTGGATGGTCGGCATATTTCACGGAGATTTCGGCTATTCCTTTTTATTGAATAAGTCTGCCGGTGAAGCTATTAAAGAACGGTTTCCCGTAACATTATATTTAGGCATCGTCTCCTTTATTATCAGTGCCGTTTTGGGGGCGTTTTTAGGCACGATTTGCGCTATCCGGCGCGGCAAATGGATCGATACGACGATTACCGCGCTGGCCAATCTTGGTATTACAATGCCAGCCTTCTGGGTGGGCATTTTATTAATTTACGTTCTGGCTTTGAAGGCAAAACTGCTCCCTGTTCTGGGTTTCACTTCACCATTTACCAATTTCGGGTTAAGCATCAGGCAAATGATAATGCCAGTCATTTGTCTGGCGCTCCCGGCCATTGCTGGCCTTACCCGGCAAACGCGATCCTCCGTTCTCGAGGTCGTCCATCAGGACTATATCCGCACCGCCTGGTCCAAGGGCCTTCGGGAACGGACGGTGGTAACAAAGCACATCGTGAAAAACGGCTTTATCCCAGTCGTCACGATTCTGGGTATGATTTTGGGGCAGGTGCTTAGCGGCGCCGTGCTTATTGAAACCGTCTTTAACATTCCCGGCCTCGGACAGCTGCTCGTAAACGCAGTTACCGATAAAGACTATGTGGTCGTCCAGATTGGCACGCTAATCATGGCTTCATCGGTAGTGCTGGCCAACCTGTTAGTGGATATATCCTATGGTTGGTTTGACCCGCGAATACGTTATAATTAGGAGTTTAGCATGGTAACTGGCGAAACAGCTATTGCCAGCACGAACGAAGTACCGCCGCGTACCAGCGAATTTAAGCGCATTATCCGCGTTTTCTTCAGTATGAAATTCGCGGTGCTGGGGCTGGTGCTTGTCCTTATCTTTGTCGTGATGGCTATTTTCGCGCCCCTGTTGGCCCCCTATAACCCTTATACCATCGACCCTCCGAACCAGCTCTTAAAACCCAGTTGGACACACCTTCTGGGCACGGATACGCTGGGCAGGGACACGTTTAGCCGCATCATTTACGGGGCGCGTACCTCTCTGACCATCGCTATATTCGCCATCGTTATCGGCAGTTTTATCGGTCAAGTATTAGGTCTGGTGGCCGCTTATAACCGTGGAAAGGTCAACACCATTATCATGCGGTTAATAGACGTTCAAATGGCTTTCCCCTACATGGTGCTGATGATTGTCATCGCCACGCTGCTGGGAGGCGGCCTGCGGAATGTTGTCATTGCGTTAAGTGTCAGTAATATTCCCATTTCAGCCCGCTTAATGTGCGGGCAGGCGCTTACCGTCATGCAGAATGAATATATTCTGGCCCAGCGCTCACTGGGCAGCAATAACATGCGGATTATGTTGAAGCACGTTTATCCCAACTGCCTGCCCACGCTCATCGTACTTATGACAGTGCAAATGGGGGCGGTCATCCTGGGCGAAGCTGGTTTAAGTTTCCTCGGTCTAGGCATTTCACCACCCACCGCCGCCTGGGGTAGTATGGTGAGCGAGGGGTATAAATACCTTCTAACAGCCCCCGTATTATCTTTTGCACCCGGTATCGCTATAATGCTGCTGGTCTTCGGCTTTAATATGGCGGGGGACGGTTTACGGGACGCCCTTGACCCTAGGTTGAGAGGACTCGTTTAGCCGCACAAAATACTAATATTATTTATGGACTGCAATTCAAAAGCACCAGACAGGAGATGAAAAGAAATATGCCCACACCCCAACCCAAAACAAAAAAAGCCTGGATAGATATCACGATGCCCATGCGCGATAAAATGGTTCATGGCCCCGGCGTCGGTGATACGCGCATCATCAAGATAAATGATGTCGAAAAAGGCGACCCGGTCACCATGAGTGAGCTAACCATGATATCCCATGCCGGTACACATATTGATGCACCCAGGCATTTCTTCCGCGGCGGTAAAACCATGGACGACATGCCACTGGAAATGTTTATCGGCCCGGCGCGCATAATTGAAATCAAGGATACTGCCTCCGTCAAAGTTGAAGAGCTCAAGCCTTACAATATAAAAAAGGGCGAAAAAATATTACTTAAGACCAGGAATTCGGGAAGGGTCTACCGGACTGATGATTTTTATGACGATTACGTCTATATCTCCTCCGAAGCGGCCCACTACCTGGCTGACATCGGCATCAGCGTCATCGGTATTGATTACATATCTATCGGGGCTTTCAGTTCCGTGGAAAATGTCGTCGAAACTCACACCGCCTTTCTCAGCAAGGATATCTGGGTAATCGAAGGAATTAATCTTTCCGGCGTAACCCCCGGTAATTATGAGCTCATCTGCCTGCCAATCCGGCTGGAGCAGGGGGATGCTGGCATCGCACGGGCTATTATCCGGCCGTTTTAGTAACTGGAAAACTTTGGCATCGCTTTATAAGGTCTTACATGCGTTTAGCTAAATACTTTTTTATCAAGGAGGTCTCTAATGGCAGTTAAATTACCTAAGGGATGGTATGATATTTCGGTTCCTATCAAACAGGGGATGGTTTACTTCCCCACCGACCCGGCCCCGCCCAAGTATTACCGTTACAACGACCGGGCGCTGGGCTCGCCCGTTACCATGTCCATGCTGGAAATCATCGGGCACACCGGCACACACTTGGATGCGCCGCTGCATTTCATCCCGGACGGCTCGACGATTTCCGATATGCCGGTGGATGCCACCATCGGCCAGTGCCGGGTTATCGAAATTAAAGACAAAGAGTCCATTAAAGTTGCAGAACTGGAAAAATGCAACATTAAAAAGGGCGAAAGGGTGCTCTTCAAGACCGCCAACTCACCCCGCACGTATGAGAGCCCCAAGTTCCAGGAAAACTATGTTTATCTCGATACAAGTGCCGCAGATTACCTGGTACAAAAAGGCATCATCCTCTTCGGGCTGGATAATATCACCATCGGCTGCTACCAGAAGCCGGAGAGTATCCTCCAGACGCACCAGAAACTGCTTGGCGCCGGTATCTATATCCTGGAAAACTGCGCCCTCGGCGGCGTGCCGGCCGGTGAATATGAACTTCTCTGCCTCCCACTGCTCATGTATAACGGAGATGCCGGACCTTCCAGGGCTATTTTACGCCCGCTTAACAAAAAATAGCATTAATATCTATTCATAGCGACACTCACTGGAAATATCCTGGAAGGCATGGAGCCGCCAATACAGTATTGCGAACCAAATCATCCGCGTGACGCTAACTTTCTCCATGCGGCTTAAAAAAAGAAGGAAGTATCAACATGAAAGAAACGAAAATAACAGGTTTAGACCCCAGAGGCCAGCCATCCGATATCTTCGGGCGCCGGTTAAACCTGCGGGAGATAACATGATGGCCATTACCTACCTGTCGGTTCAGCCTACTATTTCCCAGGAAGCCCTGGATAAAAAGGCGGAGGAGGAAAGAGCCAGGCGCCACGACTCATTCACCGCGACGGATTCCGGCTTTTCCAAGGCCCGCGCCGACCTGACATGGGTCAAAAACGCGGCCAAAACAACTCCGCCGAAAAAGCAGTAAAATAAAAATATAACCCATCGTACAAGGAGGCTAACTTGACGATACAATTACTGGATAACGTTTTAAATCCCGAACCCATCGGCCTGACGATGAACAAAGGCGTCTTTGCCGGGCCGGAAATAACGAAAGAATCCCTGGCGAAACGGCTCCAGATGCTGGACGGCAAGACCGTTTACCTGATAGATATCGGGTATGGCGGCAGCTATAAATTCATGATGGCGGTACAGCGCTGGTTTGAAAAAAACATGCCGTCCGTCAAGACCGTCCGCAAGCGCACCCCGAGCACATTCCTCACAGAAAAAGACACAGCGCTGTGGGATGAAATCAAAGCCAACGGGGACGCCGCCGTCGTCGGGGTGGCGGGCTGAATCGGCTGTGTGTCAGCAGTTGCTGGCGCCAGCGTAATACTCGAACAGAAATACGGCGTCCCGACGGCGCCCTTCACGACCGATGCCTTTATCGAGGTCGTCGCTAACGACCGCAAGGCCGGGTATGTGCCGTTCCTCTTCACACCGCACCCGGTCATCGGCATGTCCGATGAAGCGCTTGACGGCTATGTCTCCGGCAAGAACCCGGATAGCGGCAACCAGGTCATCCAGGACATCATCGATAACCTGACCAAGCCGGTAGACCCCAAGAAGCTGAAGTTCCAGGCGGCTAGGGTAGAAAGCAAAGGCGCCGCCGGGTCGTTCCTGAAGCCGGACACGGAAGAGCACCTGCAGCAGCTCTTTTACGATAAAGGCTGGACAGACGGGCTCCCCATCATCCTGCCGACGGAAGAACGCGTCAAGAAAATGCTCACCGGCACGGGCGCCGACCCGAATGAAATCGTCGGGGAGATGATGCGGTTCGATATCCGCGGTATGGTCAAGTATACCGTGCAAAATGTCGCCGTACTCTCGGTGATGGCCGGGGCAAAACCGGAATACTTGCCGGTAATTCTGGCAACCGCCGCGCACAAACTGGATGCCATCCAATCTTCCACTTCCAACTGGTCGGCGATGCTGCTGGTCAACGGACCAATACGTAATGAAATCGGCATGAACTCCGGCATCGGAGCGCTTTCCCCGGTCAACATGGCTAACTCGGTCATCGGCCGGGCATGGTCGCTGATGTCCACCTGCTGGGTGGATATCCGGCCCAAAAAGAACATGTGGTCATCGCAAGGGAGCAGCCTGAACTATAACAACAACTGCTGCGCGGAAAACGAAGAAGCCAGTCCCTGGGAACCGTTCCACGTGCAGCACGGGTTCAAGAAAGAAGACAGCACGGTGAGTATTTTCCGCGGCTGGGTTTTCGTGAACAGCGCGGGCACCGCTTCCAGGCGGTCAATCGGGGAGGAAATGTGCCTCAACTTGAGTTTCATTCCCCCGACCAACAGCGCGGCAACCATTGTCATGGACCCGCTCATCGCCAAAATGTTAAAGGACAAAGACGGTTTTAAAACGAAGCAGGAATACAGCCGCTGGCTCTCTAAAAACATCAAGATGCCGTCCGAAAGGTACTGGGGCTTCGACCATGTCGATTGGATGGTAACTCCGCTGGCGATACAAGGCATCGAGCCTTTCGCCACTTTTAAGAAAAATAAACCCGAGGAGCTGATAGCGCCTTATCACGACCCGAATAAAATCAACCTCGTCGTCGTGGGCGGAGAGACTAATCCGCTGTGGAAATATTCCGAATACAGCTACCAGGGTAGCGAGTCGATAGATAAATGGCGCGCAAAACCGGTCGGGGTGGAGTGCAAGGACGGCAAGTGCGGCCTGCCGGATGAAATGGTGGATTACGATAAGTAATTACACATTCTGAAAATCAGGCGTTTAACTGTTCGCCGCCCGGCACTTCAATAGTCTACAAATTTCGAGGTGCCGGGCGGTTTTATTAAATCGCCATTACAGTTAAAAAACTGAGAAATTGTTTTCCTCGGTAGGTTTGCGCTCCGGTTTTATCTTCGCTGGAGTGGTTGCTCTGTATCATTGTATACGCAAGCTTCTCGCAGAAGAATTGAAAATTACTGTGACAGTGATTTACAACTCTTAAACCGTTGGGCTACTAGGACCAACTATTAAAGTAGCACAAAAAGTTAATCTTTAGCTTAATATAATGTTTAACAAATAAATGGATTGTTAGGTCACAATAGCTTGTATAGTGCAGTAGGTAAAAAAAAGAGGGCTGGATATCCCGATACCGGGAACATCCAACCCTTTTGAATTTTGGATAAGAGAAGACCTAGGCTTTACCGATTCTGAATATTTTTGTGCCACAGGTCGGGCATACACCCTGAGTTGCCGGCTTGCCGTTCTTCATCGTGATACCTTTAGCATTCTTTATTTCCTTCTTATCCTTGCACTTAACACAATAAGCTTGCATATTCAAGCCTCCTTTATTATTTTATTACTCTGACATTAATCCATTTACCCCATCCAGGTCAAGTAGGCTCCCGCCCTTTTGGAGTAAAAAGAGGGGTGGCCGACAACCAACCACCCCCTAAAAATGGTCACAAAAAAAGGCAAAGGAACCCCTATTGCATAGGAAGTTCTTTTGCCTGTATTTTTTACCCTTTGGACTTAATAGGCCAACTGAAAGAGAAAACACTTACCCTGTATCGAAAGAGGGATTATTAACACCGATTAATCGCTCCCTCTCTCTTTGAAGACAAGGCTTTTCTCCGCCTTTGAGCAACTGTTCTTTGTTTATTGCCCCGCCCTGTTTGCTTTTCAAACCTCTTATCAATAGCCCGCAACTCGCTGGCACTATCGCCCCTGTTGTATCGGGGATGGTTTGAAACGGATAAAGGGAAGAGCTAAAGCTGTAATTGCTCTGCCTGAAGTCCTGATATTCAATTGTCCAGAGCCTTGCCCCAGCCTGCGACACGCTAGCACTGGTCAAGTTCTGCAAGAGGTTTTACCCTCTCACTATATATATCGCCAAAAATCACGGAAATTCTACACTAAAACTAACTTTTTTTGTGCCTTTTTCGCTTCTCGCCAGTAATATTGTTGCTCACTTTTCGTTATCTGATAGCCCGCATATTTTTTATAGGCTATCATCACAAACCTGTGAGGATAGCTTTTCAAGGTAAGTCTTGCCTCAAGCCTGGCAACAATATCAACGGCGTTATCGTCAGCGATTAGTTCGTGAAGTTCGGTTGAATCGCCATTACCGTCTTCTACCGCCATGTCAAGGCTTTCAATCTTGATAGCTCTGGGACACTCACGATACAGGTCTTTTTCTTTACATTGTTTCCGCTGGCTATTGCTACACCGCCCACAATCCACGCCATTGATATGCTGGTAGTAATCTCGCCAATACTGTGCTACGGCAAAACTGGCAACCCTTACCAGTCCCCCTTCCGTCAAAGGCTTATCGATAACCTGATACTTCGCTTTTACTTTGGCCATTGTAAGGAAAAGGTCATGTAAAAAATCCTGTCTATCTTCTGGTTTGACCCGCCTGATAAAGCCCTTAGCTATCTTATAATATAATGCCCAATCGCCGTTCAGGTGATGATAGCTGTTGCCGTTGCCTTGATGGTAATCAACCTCTGTGGTATATTCACTATGGTCTAACATGGTTGGCGCTCCCTTCTATGTTGGACTAGCCCTAGCCAGGTTGCTTCTGGCTAGGGCGTTTTGTTTTTCCCTATAAGGCAAGGCTCTGGACACGTCTTTTATTCAGTTTTTAAGGTGCATCGTTTTTTGTTTTTTGCGTTGTTTTTGAAACAAAAAACGATTCAATTTCTAGTTTGATAATCACACAAAAGGAACAATGATGATAGTTGATAACCTAGCTAGAATATCCCCCTCCTCTAGGCATGAGAAAAGGATTAAAAAAAGCCCTGCTGAAAATAGTTGGGCCAGTGGGTAATTGGAAATAGGGTAGGGCAGTAATAGAAGATATTAGTCTATTTGATTTTATTGGGCTTGGCGCCGTTTCGTAGGCTTTTTCCTGGAGTATTTGTGCTGCTTTCTTTTGTTGTGGTAATACTCTAAACCTCGCTCCGGATAAAGCGTGAGCTGTGGATTTGACCATTGGCGGTCCGGCGCTGTAAGGCCTTTGCCTGTTAACCGATAATATCGCCGAGGCGGTGCGTTAGGATAATTTGATTGGATAGATGCCACTTCTTCAACACCGGTAAATTCTACCCATCCGAGCTGTTTTAAGAAATGAAAGTAGCGGGAAAAAGAATGATAACGGCACTTGACTAGCTTGTAGGGCATCCTGGACATTAAATAGTCAACGCGTTCTTGATACTCTGATTCGGTGTAGACTGGTCTTTGTTGTCTTACCCGTATTTCATTCTCGTGGTTGACGGCATCCTGGGCATAGGCTTGGTGTAATGCGATCTTGTAGTAGTAAAAAATGTCCGCCTGGCACGCACCCTTCTTTGGGTTTATTTTTAGTGACCCCTCGGGACCATGGCCGGTAAGAAACTCTTTAATGAACCAACCGCAGCCGAACGGTTTGATAAATCCGCCCCTTGTGGGCATCAGCAACTTAACCATTGCTCTTCTCAATTTCGTCTTGTATTTTTTTGGCTGAACGAGAATCTGGCTGACTCACGTCATTCACCTGAGATGGTTTAGCAAAGGGGTTTAACGAATAAAATCGACCGGTTAAGCTGGATATCCTGGCCAGTTCGTCAGAATGATAATTGTTGGAGCTAAGGACTTCTTTGATTTGACGGGCTGTGTTTCCCAGCCCTATAATGCCTTCAAGGAAGTCTGCAAGAAGCTTGTCCAGCGTTGGCTGGTGAGTTCGAGTCCCCCCTTCCCCACCAAAGGTATTAATAGGCAGAACTGCTATTTCTCCCCCGTTTTTCCCATCTTGAGATATAGGCAAATTGTAATGTAGTGTGACCTCATCATTGTGTATTTCAATACGCTACACAAATGAGCGTAAGGAAGTTTTCCTTTCAATTAAATAGGGCTTTTCCAGCAAATTTCTTAAATTTAGAGCTTAGATTTTCGTTTAAGCCTCTAAAAACAATACCAAGTTCTTCATTTGGCATTTTTTGGCTTATGATAATCGGAATTGTGTACCTTTTAATTGCCTCTGCCTCAAGGTTGCAGGCTGCTTTGGGCGGCCTGACATTGGGACCTACCAACTTTGTTTCAGCAGTCCATATAATTGAATCATCGGATCAGGATTGCAAATATAGTTGGACTCCTTCTGACATAATGCTGAGTTATTGATTTAACTAAAACAAAGTTGAAAACACTCTTTTTTATTTATAAAGAATATTTTTAAGGTGTCCATCTGTCCGTTTTTATAACTATTTCCCATCAATAACCGTGGAAAATCTTGACATATTTTTAAAGGGGAACTATACTCCCAGTTAAACAATACGTACGTATTTACAGATATATAGCTTTCGTACGAATCACAAGGCGAGGATTTGGGTTGTGCCTAACAAACTTAGTGCCCGTATTATAGCAATTATCTCTGTATTTTTTGTAATCATCAGTATTCAGTTTAAAATACCTCCCGTTATTGCTGATGATGTAACAGCACCATGGACAGTTCCCGAACCAGTGGCTTCAGATACTTACGACCATGTGCGCTCGTCGCTTATTGAAGACAATGGTGGTAATTTTCGCCTTGCTTTTGACCGTGGCTCAGACATTTACTGGTCAACTTTCTCTAACGGCAGTTGGACAAATCCAGAAGCGATAACAACGAATAGTGCTTCGCCTTCATTAATCCAAGATTCATCGGGAAATTTCCAATTGGCATTCGGCCATGATGTAGGAAACGGTAATTACAATATATATTGGGCTACCAATACCGGAACAGGTTGGACAGCCCCAATACGCGTCACTAATTATGGAGATTACGAAGGTTCGCCGTCTATAGCTCAAGGTGCCAATGGGGATTTCTATATTGTTTTCCAGCGCTTGGTTCAAGACGGCTACTACCTGTTCTGGTCCACATATCACGACGGAACGTGGTCAACTCCTGCCCAACTAATAGACCAACCTATCAAAGGTATCGAACCGTCATTAATCGCAGGCAATGATGGAAAACTTTATTTAACCTTTACCACCCAAACTGACACAGACGGCAGTATTAATCTTATGACTTATCGCGACGGTACTTGGTCTACACCCACTTCGATATTCTCTAATCCACGGAATGAAGCTTCTCCCTTCCACTCATCACTAGTAAAAGCACCAGATGGCACAATGTTAGTATCATTTGATTGTGAAACAGGCGGGATCTACATTGTTTCTGGTAACAATGACCAATGGTCATCTCCAACTTGGGTAGTAGAACCAACGGCTGACTATGACAGTAGTTACCCTTCTATGATGTTGGATTCCGAAGGGTATCTTCGACTTAGCTTTAGATATTGGGACCATTCTACGAATAGAAAAATCTTCTGGACTACATGCAGGTACCTTGAAAGTGCGCCAAACCCAGACTTGTTATCTATATCTGTAACACCAGTAAGCCCAACAATAGCTCCCGGACAGACCCAGCAATTTACCGCTATGGCATACTACTTTGATAACTCCACGGTTAATCTAACACCAAGCGTAACCTGGACCAGCAGTAATACGAGTATAGCTACTATTGACTCCACCGGTCTGGCCACTTCGCACGCTCAAGGAACTACATTTATTGTAGCCAGTTCTGGCAACATAACCAGCCAAATTAATGGTACAACCTTGACCGTAATGGAGCCAGAGTTAGTCTCGATAAATGTAACCCCGGTTGACCAAGCCATAAGTGTTGGGCAGACCCAGCAATTTACCGCTACTGGATGCTACTCCGACAACTCCACGATTAATCTAACCTCAAGCGTCACCTGGACCAGTAGTAATATGAGCGTAGCTACGATTGGTTCGACAGGCCTGGCTACTTCGAATGCTCTAGGAACTACTGTTATCACAGCCAGTTCGAATAATATTAGCGGAACGACCAATCTTGATGTAATTGGTCCGGCTGAATGGTATCCCGTTGTAGAAGCACCAGGCACATGTCTTAACGGTATTTGGGGAACATCAGAAAATAACATATATGCGGTTGGCTTTTTTAATATATGTCAGACCTTTGGTGTAATCTACCATTATGACGGTGCTAATTGGACAGCAATGGATATCCCTACTAGATCCAGAATAGTGGATATTTGGGGAAGTTCGGCAAACGATATCTTTGCTGTGGGTTACGATGTAGGAACTTTTAGCCCTGTTATCCTTCATTATGATGGAGCCAACTGGAGTACCATGGTTACCCCGATGGTAGGGTCACTTAAAAGAATATGGGGCACTTCATCTAGCGATGTCTATGCCATCGGTACTGACCACACAATTCTCCGTTACAATGGTAACGCCTGGAGCGTAATATCTTACCAAACTGGTTATGGTCCCTATTATGGTATTTGGGGAAGTTCACCTTCTAATATCTATGTTGTTGGTAGTGGTCGAACTTTATTACATTACGATGGAAGTTCGTGGAGTAATGTAATGAATGGACCAGATATGACAAGGAATGATCTTTATGGTATATGGGGTAGTTCAAGCTCAAATATCTATGCCGTTGGTAACAGTGGCAACAGCATAATACACTATGACGGGAGCCAATGGACGATAGATACCAGTTTTACAACCGCATATATTTTTTATAGCATATGGGGTACTTCATCCTCCGATGTATTTGTAGCAGGAAATGATCCTAATCGTAGCTCTCTAGTTGTTCTACATTATGATGGAACGAGTTGGAATGTTACGAATACAACCGGCCTTCCTAATGATACACCAATGGGTATTTGGGGGAGTTCATCTGACAATATATTTATAGTAACTGATTTGGGTTCTATCTTGCACAAACAATCTAGTCCATCCCCCAGCGTGACATCATTCCTAGGAGACGTAAAAGGGGTAGGTGTTCAAGAAACACCTCCATCCGTACCTACGCTTACAGGTAGTGGGAATGTTACCTTACAGGTAATTGGCGGTGCGACAACTAATTGTACTACCCTCAGCCTTATTACAGTAGATGAGGGATCAGTCACACAAGTCGGCAAGCCTAGCACCCCATTTGAAGATGGTTTATTTGACTTTGTTGTTGAAGGAGTAATACCAGGTGGAACAGTAACACTTGAGTTTACATTACCCTCTGCAATGCCTGTTGGTGTTCAATATTGGAAGTATGAGCGGTCTTTAGGCTGGGTAAATTGCACCAGTTTATTAGGAGATGATAACGGAGATAATGTACTGACTCTTACTCTCACTGACGATGGTCTTGGGGATGATGATGGGCTCGCTAACGGAGTTATTGTTGATCCGGGCGGATTCACAATACCATCATCATCTGGAACAAGTGGAAGTAGTGGAGGAGGTGGAGGAGGCGGAGGTGGTGGTGGAGGAAGCAGCGGGGGCAGTACAGCAGAAGGTGACAAGATTATATTTGGGTTCGGTAAATCAATCAATGATGAAGGCATTGTCTATGATAATTTTGATGTTGTAAGTTTTGATAATTTAGCAACATTACATATACCTTTTGGTAACACCGCCAAAAACAAGAGCGGTAATGCTTTGTATCTTTTTACCATTACCGATATGTACAAGCCGGATGCTCCGCAAGCCGGAGCAACTCTTATAGGAAGTGTCTATGACTTCCAACCCGAGGGCGCTACCTTTAGCCCGGCCATACCTTTAACCATCTTTTATTACGCCGACAAATTACCGGCGGGTATCACGGAAGACATGCTGAACATAGCTGTTTGGGACGATACAACCAAAACCTACATGCCTGTAAAATCCACCATCGACACAAAGAAGCATACAATAACAGCTTATATCTCCCACTTCAGCCATTACACTATTCTGGCTCTTCCAAAACCAGCCAGTTTCACCACATCTGACTTAACCATAAATCCAACTAACATCAATCCGGGTGATAATGCAGATGTCAGTGTTACCATTACCAATACCGGGGGTGCAAGCGGTAACTATACCTGCGACCTTATGGTCAATCAAACATTGTTTACGACACAGGTAGTGTCACTTGATGCCGGAGCACAGACTACGGTCCATTTTTCCGTACCTGGGGTTAAAGTCGGGACATATAATATAAGCGTTGGAGATTTGAAGGATAGCTTTAATGTAAGCCTGACACCAGCATCATTTAAAGTAAGCTCGCTTAATATTTCTCCGGATAATGCAGACATCGGTCAAAAGGTAGAAATTTCAATAACGGCTACCAATACCGGCCAATCATCTGGTACGTATGAGATCAAACTTAATGTAAATGGCACTGTTCAAGACTCAAAGCAAATGTCCTTGGAAGGCGGAGAAAGCCAGCAAGCCGTTTTCAATTACGTTCCTGATGAATCAGGGGAAAAGACCATCGGGATCAATGGATTAACTGGAGAACTTACCGTTAAAGCAGCAACGCCTTCAGTAACAACTTCTCCACCAACTGTGTTAACGACAATACCGACAAAGCCGGTAGAAACCAATCCGCAAGAAATTAGCACTAATACAAAGACAAATCCATGGTTGATAACAGTTATAATAGGTTGTCTGGTGTTAGCGGGAGTTTTTATTATCTTTTATTTGATCTGGCGGCGGAAACGCACCAAAACTTCGGCTTAAAATAGTTATCCTCACCTATCGATGACAACCCGGTCTTTTTAATTATGGTTATTATAAATCGAACGTTGAAAATGAACAAGATCAACCGTTTTGGGGCTTACATCGGAATAATATAATGACGGATTGTTTCCAGTCTTGATACTATATGGATTGCATTCATAATTGCGCCGCATTTATAATATTTAAAAGATGGTTGATCCGGAAAAAACAGATGCTTTGGAGTTATTTGAATATGTAAAATCCCTGGAAGGGAAAGAAAGCATTGCCAGGGGCAATCAAGTGATATCCATCCTGAACTCTCTAGGGATTAAATCCAATATTCAGCAAAACCGTTTTCCGCGTATCAGAAATATCATCATCGATTTTTCTTCCCGTAAAGGCAAAAGGCTGATATTTTCAGCACATTACGATAAAGTAAATGGCAGTCCCGGGGCGAACGATAACGCCTCCGGGGTAGCGGTCCTTCTGGGACTTTGCCGAATTCTGAAGCCACAAGAAGCCCCGGTTAGAGTGATTTTTTTTGACCGTGAAGAAGCCTGGCTGCGGTCCCGTTTTTTGCACCCGGGGCTTTTGGGATCACTTTATTATGTTTTCAGAAACAATCTTCGTGATATTTCAGCCGTGTACAACCTTGAGTTTTGTGGCACCGGTGATTGTTGTACCATCTGGCCCATAAAGAACTACCAAAAAGACCTTGCTGCCTATAAAGCGGTTGAAAGGGCGGCGGCGGCGTTGAAACTGGATTTAAACGCAGCCCACATACCGTGGCTGCTGTTTAGCAGTGACCACCTTTCTTTTCGGCTAAAAGGATTGCCTAACGCCGTTACGCTTTCACTGCTTCCTATTGAACAGATTCCTGCTGTTAAAAATTTAGTTTCAAATTTGAATCTTCACCGGATTCTATCCGGAAGGAAGCCGTTATTACCGGGGGTTCTTGCTTCGCTCCACACACCAGAAGATACTGTTTCACACCTGAGTGAAGGTTCGTTAAAGCTTATGTTATCTCTATTGATTGATATAATTCATGACTTCAGTTCACGGCATGAAAAATAATCGTTTAAAACAATTATACTTATCAAATTTGTGAGCCAACTAATCCCGGTTTTATTCAACATCGTTGTACTAAACAAAAACTCGTTTTGAGATTGCCGAAAAAGTATTATAGGACGGGAATTACCTCCCCGCCAGATGCTTCCCCTTCGCTTCCCGATTCACTTCGTTCATACGGGACAGGTCGCTCAAGGGCTAAAGGTTCAGGGCGAACTCCAGCATGACAAAGGTGAAAGTGGCTTTTTCAGCAGTCTGGTTTTGTGGCATTTATTTTAATAGAAAATAAAATTATTTTACAGCCACGTCCAAATAATAACCTCGATGTCTAATTCAGCAAATTTATATTTATTTTGAAATTAAAAAGTATACAATTATAATGTTCGTAGTGAAAGGTTGGCGGGAGCACACATTATGATTGTTTATTTTGCCGATAATTTCAATGCTTTCATGGTTAAACTAAACAGAAATAACGGGCTTGGGAATTTCATATCCCCTTTGTATTTTGACTTAAACCTTATTAAAAAGGCCAGGTAATCAAGGGCAAGATTTATTCATTTCTGATTGACATCTTTTTTATATCGCTTTAAAATAGCAAAAATCGATGTTTTATGAGGTAATAGTACTACGATGAAAAAACAACTCACGGCTGCAATAGTCGATGGCATGGAAAACGGGCGGTTAATGCCAGCCCGGGAAGAGAAGGAGGAGCTGTCAAAAATCAATACCGGACTGCTGGTATTGGATTGCCGTACAGAGGATGATATTATCGTGAGAGCACAGGATGCCGATGCTATTTTTACGGTTGGAGCGCCGATGACGCGCCGGGTTATGGAAAAACTGCCCAAATGCCAGGCAATAATACGTTACGGAATAGGCTATGATACGGTAGACGTGGATGCGGCTACGGACAACCATATCCTGGTGGTCAATATTCCCGATTTCTGTTTTGAAGAGGTATCCAACCACGCCATCGCGCTGCTTCTGGCATGTGCCAAGAAAATAACTCTGTTGAACGACCTGGTAAAGGCAGGTCGCTGGGCGGAAGCTAAACAAGCGCAATCGCCAATGGGGCCGGTATTCGGACAAACCTGCGGTATCATCGGTTGCGGTAACATCGGCAGGGCGACCGCCAGAAAAGGGCAGTGTTTCGGGTTAAAATTACTCGGTTACGACCCATATGCCGACAAAGCGCTGGCGAAACAATCCGGTTTAACGCTGGTCGACCTGACCGAATTGCTGCAAAAATCCGATTATGTGCTACTGCACACTGCCTTAACCAGCGAGACCCGGCATTTAATCAGTGAAAAACAATTAAAAATGATGAAACCAGGCGCTTATTTGATAAATACCGCACGCGGTGCGGTAATCGATGAACCGGCCCTGATCCGGGCTTTACAGGGGAAATGGATAGCCGGGGCCGGACTCGATGTTTTTGAAAAAGAACCGGTTGACCCGTCTAATCCGCTGCTTAAAATGGATAATGTTATCGTTATGCCGCACTCGGCGTCTTATTCGGACGAGGCTTTTTCCCGCCTACGGCGGAGCGTCGGCCAGGAAGCGGCCCGTGTCTTGACGGGGAAATGGCCGAAGAACGTGGTAAATAAATCCTGCCAGCCCAAAGTCTCTTTGAAGCGCGATTAAAATCACGGAAGAGGAAACTAAAATGAAGAAAAACATGTTCCGCGAATTACTAAAACAAGGCAAACCTACGCTCGGGACCCATGTAATATCTACCTGGCCGGGAATCGTGGAGGTAATCGGCCGGACCGGCGCCTTCGATTATATCGAGTACGTCGGTGAATATTCCTCCTTCAGCCTCGAACAGATGGATAACTTCGGCCGGGCGATAGAGCTTTTCCCAAATATGTCAGCCATGATGAAAGTGGAAGAGCAAACCCGGGGATTTATCGCCGCCAGGGCGATAGATTCCGGCCTGCAAAATGTCCTTTTCACGGACTGCCGCTCCGGCGATGACGTCCGGGAGTGTATCCGCTATGTCCGTGCCGAGACACCAGAATCCGGCGGCGTACATGGTTTCGGAATGCGCCGCGTTACGGATTACGGCTACGGCAGCCAGGTAGCGGACTGGACAAAGATGATGGATGAAGTAGTTATCGCGATTATGATAGAGAAAAAAGGCGCCATGGATAACCTGGAAGAAATTCTCTCTATCAAAGGTGTGGACATGGTGCAGTTCGGGCCGGTTGATTATTCCATCAGTATCGGTAAACCCGGGCAAACGCAATCGCCGGAAGTCCAGAAAGCCCATGAATTTATGATTAAAACAGCCCTGAAAAAGAAAGTCGCCCCGAGGGTGGAAATCAGCAGCTTTGAGCAGGCAAAACCATACATCGAAATGGGCGTCCGACATTTTTGCATTGGCTGGGATACGAGTATTATCGCCCAGTGGTGCAAACAACAGGCGGAAGGTATGGCCGGGTTATTTAAATAAAAAGGAAAACACCGTGAGTAAACCTAAAGTATTTATTACCAGGAAAATATTCCAGGAAGCCCTGGATAGAATCAGCCTGGAGACCGATATGGAAGTCTGGCCGGAAGAATTTCCCCCGTCCTATGATGTCCTGGTACAAAAAGCCAGCCAGGCCGACGGCATTTTGACCATGCTTTCCGACAAAATAGATGTCAACCTGTTAGAAAAATCGCAGCGTCTAAAGGTTATCAGCAGTATGGCGGTCGGCTACGATAATATAGATATGGCTGCTGCGACCCAGCATAATATCCGTGTCGGCTATACACCCGGGGTCCTGACGGAAACCACGGCTGACCTTATATTCGGGCTTCTTATGGTAGCCGCCCGTCGTATCGCAGAAGCAGATAAATACGTCCGGGATGGGCAATGGAAAACATGGACTCCGATGGGCTTGCTGGGACAGGATGTGCATCATGCCACCCTCGGCATTATCGGCCTGGGGCGCATCGGAATGGAAGTAGCCCGCAGGGCGTTGGGTTTTAATATGAAAATATTATATTACAGCCGGACGCGCAAAACACCCGATGAAGAACTGAAACTCGGCCTGGAATATGTCGACAGAATGGCAGAACTCCTTTCCAGGTCAGATTTTATCAGCCTCCACGTCCCCTTGACCAAAGAAACACGCCACCTTATAGGCGCCCAAGAATTTGCTATGATGAAACCTACCGCGATTTTTATTAATGGCTCCCGCGGCCCGGTTGTAGACCAGCGTGCGCTTTATGAAGCTTTAAAAAACCGGAAGATACTCTCCGCCGCCCTAGACGTTACAGAGGTCGAACCGATACCATTGAATGACCCGCTATTGAGCCTGGATAATCTTATCATTACCCCTCACATCGGCAGCGCCAGCGTATTGACCCGCAAGAAGATGGCAATTATGGCCACAGACAACCTTCTCGCCGGCCTCCGCGGCGAACCGCTTCCCAATTGCGTTAACCCTTAATGAATACATTAGAAATACCAGCCTGCGGTATTCTTTGACACTATTGAAAAAGAGACAGCCGCACCTTACGATATGGCGCCTCAATCCCGAATGTGATAGATTATAGCTTGGCCTGCTTCCCGGCAGGCTATCACCACCCGGTCCTCCTCCGGTCCGTTAATCACGACTGCATTAGTAGGACTGCTGCCGGTATCGATTGTTTCGTCGACCACCGCACCATTTTGCCAGCGAAGCATGAAAAGTTTCTGCTTTTCAGCGCGTCCACCGCCCAGGAAAACCGGTTGGCCGCGCAACCGGCCTCCCCAGACAACATGGCCGAAAGGGAGGGTTTCCGGATACCGGTAGAAAGGTTCCCAGGTCTCGCCGGATTGATGGTAGACACGGAAATCGCTGCCGTGGAACGGTTCAATCACCGCCATCTCGGCCAATCCGTCACCATCGATATCGCTCACCGCGATATCGGAGACCGGCCGGTCCAGTACCCGGCGCAGCGACCACCGGCCGCCGCGGTGCTCCGGCGGACTCAATTCAAAGACGCCCTGGTCGCAGGCAGTCAGGGCATAATCATAGCCATTGCCCCGGAGATGCCAGTAACCGTGATTACGCGTCATACCGCCAGCAATTTCGTCTAACTTCAAAGGCAGGATGGGTCGCTCCGGCAACTCGAGAGCATAGATCCGGCCGGGTGAGCTCCAGTCCTGTTCATTCTTTTTGGACGTGCAGAGCGTGCAAACCACCAGGTAGCGGACCCCGGCTCTTTCCAGAATATCGCAGCGATGAACATAAGGCAACTTCAGCAAAGTCCGGCCAAACCACCGGCCGTCTGTACGCGAATATGCCGCAATTTCAGCGTCCTGTGCATTAAAACCGGGGTAAAAACGCTGGATCGCCAGGAAACCTTTTTGCCAGGGCACCATCGACATCACACCGCCCGGCTTTTGCCAGAAAGTTTGCCGGGACCCGGTAACAATATCGAAACAGTATCCAGGACCATGGTCATCCGACGCCACCAGGATGTAAGTATGCTTATCCAGGTCGATGCGGGATACCGCATAGCAGGAGGGCAAGTCGCAGAGAAGTTGTTTTGTGATTTTCATAACCGGTCCCTTTAATAGCGACAGTCCGGGTTCAATCTGTTAACTATAATTTAAATTTCCTGATGAATTACTTGAGATGAAATCCTGCGGTTATCTAGAAACGGTCTTCGATGGGCGTTCTGACAAAACCCTCCGGGAAAGATTCGACCCGGTTGCCGACAATGGTGTATTTTTTCTTTTCACCCGTAAACCTGCCTTCCAGTTCCATGTAAGCCTGGGGGTCAAAGAGCGGCGTGGCGCTATCGCCAAAAACGCCGGTGGCATCCTTTTTCTCAAAGGTATAAACACAGTTCTGCCGGGCAAAATTGTGCTTACCATGCTCCAGCATACCGTCCATAGCCGCTTTCAGCAGATAGTGCATGGTCATAAAATTAAATCCGAGGGGGTAAATTTCCTCAACGGTCACAGAGGACACCCCGTTATGGCTTTTAACATCCGGATACATTTTCCAGCCCGGTACATACCGGGCCACGTAGCGGGCATCCTGGAGGTTATTGAGTTTGACTACGGTAGTCATTTCGGCACCCAGTTCGAGAGCTTTGCGGCAACGGTCACAGCCTTCGTCCAATTCGGCAGAAGGATCGGCATTGGTCCGGGCTATCAACAGGCAATCGGTACCCTTCAGGGCTGCCACCGCCGCCCGGATTTTTTCATAGTATTTCTCGCGCGGCAGGAGATTAGTGGACTCTTCCATATCACTTGAGTCCTCCAGCTGCAAGGCCTGGGCGCCGGCCCGGACCAAACGTTTGCAGGCACGGTAGACTGCCAGCGGCCCGCCGAAGCCATCCTCGATATCCGCCGCCAGAGCCAATGGAGAACTCCGGCTGATCCGGCTAACCATCCATTCTACATCCGTTAGATTGGTAAAACCGTAGTCCACCACCCCGTTCATAGCCAGGGAGAGTTCGCCGCCGCTCAACATCGCCGCTTTAAATCCTACCAGTTCTACCGCCCGGGCGGAAGCACAATCATACACGCAGGGCGCAACTACGCAGCTTGTTGATTCAGCCAACAATTCTCTGAGTTTTTTAACAGCCATTTCGTCTCCTCCGGACTAGCATTTCGGTCAGGTACCTGAAGTATATCGTACCTATATTTGGATTACAATGTAACAGTCCTGACGCTTGCCGGACAACCTGATAAAATCATATAATCAAACATCCCGATAGTCCGCCCGCCAGCCGGAAAACTTAAATGAGGCAGCAATGAGAAAAAGGATCGATGCCCATGTCCATATTGTGCCGGAGCATCTCCTGGGACGGAAAGACCCGCGTTTTAACGTTACCGTCGAACCATACGGCATCAAGCGGTTCGCCGATGGCAGCGTCTACCAGTTCATGCCGGATTATTTAGCAAATAGTCAATTCACAGCATCTACGTTAGTAAAATGCCTGGATAACATGAACATCGAAAAAGCCGTCATCCTGCAATCGCCGTGCTTGAGCTTCAACCCCGATGAGATTGCCGCCGTGCAAGCCTATCCCGACCGGTTCCGAGGGGCCATGATTCTCGAACTATCGGACCGGGAATGCCTGAAGGAAATGACCGCCGCTAACCGGCAGGGACTGACCGTGATTAAATTCGAGATGTCCACCGGCCTGGGATATACTCATCCCAACCTGTATCCGAACCTGAAATTTGATTCCCCGTTAATGGAAACGGTCTGGGCGCAAGCCGAGGAATTGGGCCTTACGGCGGCAATCGATACAGGGCCGATTGGCAGTCCGGGTTATCAGGTAGAAGCGCTGGAGCGGATGGTCCGCCGTTATCCGGCCCTGCGTTTTGTGATTTGCCACCTGGGATTTCCCTATCAAGGGCTGCGGGACGACACCGCCGGTTTCCGCCGCTGGCAGGCTATGACCGGACTGGCTCAATATCCCAACGTCTGGCTGGACGCGGCTGCATTGCCTGTCCTTTTTAGCGAAGAAGGATATCCTTATGCCTCCGCCATGCAATACCTACGTGAGTTCATCGATGCCCACGGAGCGGTTAAACCGGTTTGGGGTTCGGACATACCGGGGACCCTCAATTATGGGACTTATGCCCAGCTGGCGGCCATTTTTGAAAGCTGTCCCCTTTTCACTAATGAGGAAAAAGGCCTCCTGTTCTACGAAAATGCCCAAAAAGCTTATTTTTAAAAGAGGCTTCAATACAAAAACCAAAAAGGCGCGTATCTAATGGACTGGTTAAGGGGAACGTTTCAGCCCCTTAAAAATATGTCACATCAACCGGCGGTACTTTTAATAAAGTCATGAGTTAAGTTATTTACACCGCTCATTAGAAATAATGAAGTGGATGAGAAGGGACAATTTACGTATTTCAAAAACATCTTAACCTCACGCTGTTGTTTGTCATGATAATCGGTAATGTCCTGGCATATTGGGGAACCCAGATGCCAGGTGATTCAAATTGGGGATTTGTTCCAATTATTGTTGCGATTGTTGTAGTTATCGGAACCGAAATATGGTATCTACATCAAAAAGGCCAAAGTATGTTACCCCTTTTTTGGAATCTTCTAGCCTGGAACGGATTTATTATAATTCTTTTTCTCGGTGACAAAAGACAAAAGGCCATCCAAACGAATTAATATCAGGCCGCTAACTTTCACCTCTTGGGCGTATCAGTCAAATTAGATTTTGCTGGAAAGCAGCACTTTTTCCTTGGTGAGGAAACGGGAAAGGATAAATGATATAACGCCGCAAAGTACAATGACCCCCAGGTAAATCAAGGCGAAATAATCAAGCGAGACTCCCAGCCCTCCGAGAAAGTTGATTCCGAAAAGCAGGAGAACAAAGATAATGGTAAATATCAGATTGGCAATCCTGGGATTGGATACCACTAATTGAACGTAAATAACAATGGCGACGATAGCAAAAATGAGCACCGGCACGATGATAAACGCGGAAATTATGGCGATAGCGCTGGGGAAAATGAAGAAACCGGTCTTGGGAATGACAAATCCCACGTTCATGACAATATAGACCAGAAGGGAAATGGAAATCCCCACCCCGATACTGGGCAGGGTCACGGCCAGAGATTTGCCCATCCAGATTTGCGAGATGCTTACCGGGGTTGCCATGAGAGATTCGATTGTCCTTTTGGCTTTGTCCAGCACCACGGAGAAATTGGCAAAAATGGAACAGACGAAAATTGAGTACATTAAAGGCAAAACGTAGGCAATACTGTTGAGAAAACCGCGGGAGAAATCCACAATCAGTGCCGTGTCTTTCAGCGTGTTAACGTGAGCGTTATAACTGGAAACGTAGCTTACGGCGAGAAATAACATGATGACGACAAAGACATAAGTGCTTCGACTGCGGAACGCCTCGCCGACATCTTTTACGGCAATCGCCCATAGTTTCTTCATTTCTGCTCCGCCTCTTTCACGATAGAAGTGTACATTTCCTCCAATGACACTTCCTGCTTTTTAAACTGCTCGACCTTGACGCCTTTTGAATCCAGGAAAACCACGATATCAGACGCGTATATTTGATGGTCGGCGGAAAATATCAGGAGTTTGCCGCGCTGCTCGCGGATAGTGATGCCCTGGATACTTTGCAGGTCGGTAAGTACTGCCGGAGGGATGGGTTCAGCCGTCTCCATTTCCATGCCGCCGCGCCCCATGGCCAGTTGCAGTTTTTCCAGTTCACCGTAAAGCTTTATCTGGCCTTTGTGTATTAAAGCGATGCGGTCGCAAATACGCTCGACTTCATCGAGGTTGTGAGAGCTTAAGAGAATGGTCATACCCCGCTTTTGTATCATATCCTGCATCAACTGCCGGATTTCTATTTGCCCGGTAGGGTCGACACCGGCGGTGGGTTCATCCAGTACCAGGAGCTCCGGGCCCGGCGTGATAGCCCGCGCCAGGGCCAAACGCTGGCGCATACCTTTAGAATATGTGGTTACCCGGTCGTTGGCCCGGTCAGCCAACCCGACCATCTTAAGGCTTTCAGATATTTTCGGCGCCGGCTCCGGCACGTCATAGAGGGTGGCATAATACATAAGATTTTCAATAGCGGTCATATTATCATACAAACCGTCCGCTTCCAGGACAAAACCTATTTTTCGCCGCGTTTTCATTGATTGGATATCCCGGCCGAGGACGCTTAATTTTCCGGAGGTCGCATCCATCAGGCCCAGAATAATTCTAATCGTCGTTGTTTTTCCGGCGCCGTTCGGCCCGAGATAACCGAAGATATCACCCCGGTTGACCGCCAGTGTGACATCATTCAGGATAAGACGCCCGGTCAAAGTTTTATTAACATGTTCCAGGGTAATCACTTCTTCCATTTATCAAGCCTTTGACACGTTTTTCCTTAAGATTATAGCACTGCCGGTGTGCCGGTTGCGATGCCCCATTCAATCCGTGCTATCGTCGAAATCTCTGCATAAATTACCATTGAGATAAAAGTCACAGAAAATTGCCATTTCTTTTACTAATATAAAAGGGCATAAGCGTAATTACCTTATGCAGTGAGCGATGGTCCCAACCTCATCACAGTTGTGCGCAGTCTGTAGGCTGAAAGACACATCACGGCAGTGGTTTGCCGGCGTGAGGAGAGGAAGATCTAGCTCAAGGGCAGGTGTTCTCGAGCGTTATAACTTAAGAACCCTGCCTTTTTTTAATCACTTTTTGGCATTTTTACTTTTGCCGAAATATGCAATTGACTGTAAATAGGGTAGAATAGAGCCATATCGGTATTTACGTACTGCTTCTGGAGGTGTTATGAGTCAACCTGATTTATTGCCGGGCATATCCAGAGAAAAAAAGATAGTAATATCCCGCCGGCGGCCTGAAAATCAGCTATAAAGGGAAGGGAAAGATGAAAAAAATAACAGACGGCATCTATGTAGAAAGTGAAATCAGCGTCTGCAATTCCAGTATCGTGGAAACAGGGCACGGTGTGGTCGTTATCGATACGCCGATGCTGCCGGATAGCGCTAAACAATGGGCGGAAACGGCCGCCGGGTTCGGCCCGATACGCTACGTTATCAATACCGAACCCCACGGCGACCACACGACCGGCAACTGCTATTTCGGCGGTACGTTAATTTCCCATGAAGGCGTACGCGATGTAATTCTGGCCAATAAAGAGTCCGATGTCAAAGGCATGTTGCAGATGCGCTGGCCTAACGCGGAAGTCCCGAAAGATTTTCATTTCCGCCCGCCGGACATTACCTATTCGGAAAAACTGACCTTTTATCTGGGAGGCATGGCGTTTCACCTGACCCACATGCCGGGGCATACGCCTTTCCAGACGGTCGTTTATGTGCCGGAAAGACGTATTGTCTTTACTTCAGATAATATCAGCCGGGGCATACCATTCTTCCACCAGGCCTTGCCGGATGTCTGGCTGAAAACGCTTAAAGAAATGGAAAAGCTGGACGTGGATTATGTTGTTCCCGGCCACGGCGATGTAGGCGGGAAAGCGGTTTTCCAGGAAATGTATGATAATGTGACGATATGGATAAATACGGTAAAAGACGCGATTAAAAAGGGGATAACGGTAGAGGAAGCACAGAAAATCGATATGTCGAAAAAGCTGCCCAACCTTCCTAAAGAACCCCACACCGCCGATATCATTAAGATGAACATCGGGGCAATTTACAAGTATTATAAGAAGTAGGGGAAGGGAAAATAAGCGTGAAGCACGAATAATGATAATTCAAAACTCAAAAGTCAAAGCTCAAAACCATAACGTAAAAGTGAAAGCCGTTTGTCATTAAGAGCTCGCTGGATACCCCCCAGCTAGGCTGGGGGGAGGAAAGCGAGTTCGCCGAAGGCGAAGCGGTTGATAGGATAGGAAAATCGTGGTATAAAGGTGGGGTGGCAATAAGAAGGACGAAACACGCGGTTTATGAGCTGAAGTATCACCTAGTCTGGGTACCGAAATACCGAGCGCATATATTGGGTGGGGAGGTAACCCAGTACTTAAAAGGAATCTTCAGGCAGATAGCCGAGGAGTATGATTTTCAAATAGAGGCGATGGAGGTAATGGCGGATCATGTACATGTATTTATCGAAGCGCCGCCATCGTACTCGCCATCAGAAATAGTGCAGGTGTTAAAGAGTATATCGGCAAAAGAAGTATTTAAGAAATACCCAAGGATGAGGAAAATAATGTGGAGTGGGAAGATGTGGAACGAGGGTTATTATGTTAGGAGTGTGGGGGATAAAGTAACGAGTGAAGTGATCAAGAAATATATCAAATATCAGAAATATGAAGATAAAGACAGTCAGTTAAGGATGTTCGAAAAGGGGTAGGGAAGGGAGAAGCCCCCCAGCTCTGCTGGGGGGTACGTCACTCCCGTGAAAACGGAAATCCATTAAAGGACATAATGAATAATTGAGCTCATTGTTGGATTCCTGCCTGCGCGGGAATGACGTTTGTGATTTTGGTAATTGGGATTTGTTTCGTTCTTTGGATTTAACGCTCCGAATTATTCTTCTTATCGCTTGTTACTTCCTTGAAACTTGTTACTTGGCAGTTGGTACTTTACATAACTGGAGGGATTTATGGACCTTCTATTAAAAGATAAGGTAGCCCTGGTAACCGGAGCAGGGAGCCAGATAGGCTATGGAAAAGCTATCGCACTGACACTGGCGGAAGAGGGATGTCATATTATAGCGGCAGACATTGACCTTGAAGGGGCGAAAAAGACCGCCGCCCAGGTGGAAGCGCTGGGACGGAAAGCCCTGGCGGTCAAAGTGGATGTCACCAAGACAGTGGACGTTGATAACATGGTCACACAAGCTATCAAGAAATTCGGAAAGATAGATATCCTGATAAATAACGCCGGAGCTTCTACCAAGGAGCAGCCTTTTATGCAAATGACCGAAGAAGACTGGGCTTTCGATATCGGCGTGAATCTTATCGGACAAATACGGGTTGCCCGGGCGGTATTGCCGCACATGCTGGCGCGCAAGTACGGCCGTATCATTAACACGTCAGGAGGGCAGGGCGTCCCCGGTATTTCCATCTACGGAGCGGCCAAGGGCGGTGTTGTCCAGTTTACCAAAGCCTTGGCGCGTGAAGTGGGGCGGCAGGGTATCTACGTCAATGCCGTAGGACCGGGCCTCGCCAGGACCGGACTTGTTTCCCGTGCCCCCAAGGAAATGCTGGAGGGGGAACGTAATGCCTCTATACTGAAACGCCTTTGCGAGCCAGCCGACCTGGCGCCCCTGGTGGCTTACCTCGCCTCCGACAAATGCAGCTATATGATGGGGCAGCTCGTACAACTGGGGACGAGCTAAAAATAAATCAAATCTCAAAAATAAAAAGCTTGTCCCGTACTACGATACGGGATCAAAAACACAGATAAAAAATTAAAACTTACAACTTGTCATTCCCGATCCAATCGGGAATCCATCGATGAGACCAGATTATGATTACCTCCTTAAGATGGATCCCCGCTTTCGCGGGGATGACAACTATTTTTTAATTTTGAGATGTGTCTTCGAGATTTGATTTTTCATTTTCCCAAGTCTATGAAGAGCATTCATTTTATGTTATATTTAAATATCGGTTATTCCTGGTAAGGAGTGCGTACCATGCCTATGTCAACGGGTTTCCAGAACCGGCTTTTCCCGCGGCTGCCGGAAATCATAAAGTATTTCGGGACGCCCTTCCACATCCTTGATGAGCAGGGCATCATCGATACCGCGGAAAAACTAAAAGCCGATTTTAAAAATATCGACGGTTTCAAGGAATTCTATGCCGTCAAAGCCCTCCCCAATGAGACCATCATCAGGCTGATGAAGAAACTGGGTTTCGGCGTGGACTGCAGCTCTCCTTCCGAGTTGATACTTTCCCGGCGCAACGGCTTTAATGGGGAAGACATCATGTTCTCCTCTAACGATACGTCCGAAGAAACGTTCAGAATGGCGCTGGCGCAGGGCGGCTGCATTCTAAATCTTGACGATATTACCATGATTGACAAGGTTCATCATTTCCCGGAGCTTATCTGCTTCCGCTATAATCCCGGCGAACGAAGGACCGGCGACGCCATTATAGGGATACCGGTTGAAGCCAAATACGGCCTCCGCCACGACCAGGTAATCGACGCTTACAAGAGGGCGAGGGAGCGGGGAGCCAAGCGCTTCGGGCTGCATACCATGATTATCTCCAACGAGCGGAACTACCAGTACATGGTGGAAACGGTGCGGATGCTGCTGGATGTTATGGGGATGGTAACGAAGGAAACCGGCATCCACTTCGAGTTTTTCAATATCGGGGGTGGCGTGGGTATTCCTTACCGCCCGGAGCACCAGCCGTTCGATATGCCGGCGCTGGCCAAAGAAGCCAGGGTGCTTATCGATGAGTTCGAAAAGCAATACGGATATCTGCCGCGCCTGTTTTTAGAGTCAGGCCGCTTTATGACCGGGCCGCACGGCGCGCTGGTGGCGGCGGTCATTAACCGCATGTCCAAGTACCGCGAATACATCGGCGTTGATACCTCAACCATGTCGGCCAATCCCAGGCCGGCTATTTACGAATCGGCTTATCACCATATAACAATCCTCGACCCGAAGGGCAAGCCCCGTGAGGGTAATGAAGAGGTGGTAGATGTGGTCGGGCCGCTGTGTGAAAACAGCGATAAGTTCGCCAAACAGCGGACGCTGCCGCGAGCGCAAGTAGGCGATATCATGGTCCAACACGATACCGGCGCCCATGCCCCGGCGATGACGGGCAACTATAACGGCTGGCTGCGACCGCAGGAACTGTTTTTGCACGTTGACGGTTCGGTGGAATTGATAAGGCGCGCCGAGACTTACGACGACCTTTTTGCCAGGCTGAAATTCAAGAAAAAGGTACTGAAGGTTAAGTAGTTTATTAACCCTCGATAATTGGCGTATCCCATGGTGTGTCCAGCGGCGGCACCGGCATTTCAATGATGACTGGTTTATCGGCGGAAAGAGCCGCATGTAGTTTCTTGCCAAGTTCTTCCGGGCATTGCGCTTTCATGCCTATGGCACCAAAAGAATCGGCAAATTTCATATAATCGGGATTATGCAATTTATTACCCAAATACCGGCCGCCGAACTGGTTTTTCTGGATGCTTGTCACCGTGCCGTAGGCATCGTTGGAAAAAATCAGGGTTATGGTGTTGATTTTTTCCTGTACCGCTGTCGCCAGCTCGCTGGAGGCGTAAGGGAACCCTCCGTCCCCGCAAATAGCCACCACCGGCTTGCCCGGGTTGCCGATTTTCGCGCCTAATGAGGTTGGGAAAGCAAAACCTAGGGTGGCAAAGTAAGAAGAATCGACATAGGAATACATTTTGTTGACCGGGTAAGCGATATCAGACCAGTATCCGATATTGGTTACATCCGGAACGATGATGCCGTTATCTCCAATAACATCATGGATGGTATCGATAATGGACATCTGCAGGGGGGCGGCTTTTTCCAGCTTTTTTCTAAGCCCGGCGCGCAGCGAAGCGATTTCTTTTTCTTCCCACTGACTGGCGGTCTTATTTCCGAGTTCCTTGATGACCGTATCCATCGTCAGCGCGGCATCGGCGGAGATTCCCAAATCGGTGCGATGGTTCCTACCCAGCTCCCCGGAATCGCAATCTACCTGGATGACCCGCTGGTCTAGTCCTAAATTGAGGCGGGTATTACCGGAAGCCCTTAACCGGCTGCCGATGACTAGCAGAGCATCGGCCTTTTTCAGTATCGGGTTCAGCCAGAGGGTAAAATTGCCGCCGTAAAACGGGTGCGATACCGGTATCATGCCCTGGCCTTCGGTTGTTGCCAGCACCGGAGCCCGAAGTCTTTCGGCCAGTTCTATGACCTGGTTGGATATCTTGGCTTTAATGGCGCCCCGGCCAGTCAAAATAACCGGATGTCTGGCCTTGGAAAGCATCTCCACCAAAGCTTGAACATCGGAAGGTTCCGGCGGTGCAGGCGTTAGCCTTTCGGTGCTGGTGAAAGTCATCTCACCCTTTTTCGACCAGAGGTC
Organism: uncultured Chloroflexia bacterium; assembly: GCA_963796365.1. Lineage (GTDB taxonomy): Bacteria > Chloroflexota > Dehalococcoidia > Dehalococcoidales > RBG-16-60-22 > RBG-13-51-18. The sequence continues at coordinate 1,077,515 of CAWCLJ010000003.1, read as the reverse complement.
GTAAGGCACTTCGATTTCCGCCGGCCTGGGACGGCCGGTCTTTAGCTCGCGGAGGGCGCGGCAGAGATAATCGGGTATGTCCTCGGCACTGCTAACGCGGCCGCAATATTTCGTCAAGTAGCGGAAAATGTCAATCTGGTGGTCAAGCTCATGCAGGACGCCGCGGTGGAAATCAAGGTGCTGACTTTCTATCTGGCCTGAAATCAGGAGCACCGGTGCGGATGCCGAATAAGCCGTACCAATAGCGGCTGTGGTATTCAAAGCGCCGGGGCCGGGCAGTACAATCGCCACCCCGATTTTCCCCGTGGAAAGGGTATATCCGTATGCCATGTAAGCGGCGGTCTGCTCGTGGCGGGTGGAAATCCAGCGGATATGCTTGTCCCGATAAATCGCATCTACGACATCCATAATCTGGACGCCGGGTATCCCGAAGACTACATCGACACCATCCCGTACCAGTAAAGAAACCAGCGCTTCCGCGCCGCTAATGAAGGGCATAAATTACCTCCGGGTTCAAACACTCAACCAATATTATAATATAATACTTGGATTTAAAGAACCGGAGGTAAAAATAATCTGAACAGAGAATTATGTTTTATCTGTTATTATTTGGTCTCGAAAGGCCAGCCCTTGACGGGTATATTCCATTTGACCAGGAAATCTTTGAAATCTTTTTTATCGATGCGGTAATGCCCGCTAGGGAGGCGGAAGGCCTTTAGCCTGTCGCTTTTAATCCATTCAAGAACGGTACTTTTACTCACCTGGCAGTAAGCTGCGATATCCTTGGAAGTTAACCTGATATTTTCCAGTTTATATTTTGCTGCCAAAGTCGTCTCCTTAATTACGGATTTTTATATCCTTTTTAATTCAATTATTTTTAACGAAGCAAGCGTCTTCATCAATACTAGTTTAGGTAACGTCAAGAACACCTCACAATCTCTATTAAAATTATCACAAAAAAATCACAAAATGTAAAAATTAAATAGAGAATTTCATATTTTGAAAATAATTATGAAAAATATAATCACAGGGGGTTTGATTGACAGGACGTTATATTGTTGATAATATAATTAAACAAGGCTTATGGTTAAAAAAATCGTTTCCGTACCGAATGTACCGGAATTTGGTATTAAGCATGCCACCCGCTCCGGACAGGAGCCGGAATCAGGCATTGTGTTCAAAAGCAAAGTCTGGGTGGAAAAAGACGGCAAACTATTGATGGGGTGGGGGCGGGCGACATTATTGGAACGCATTGACCAGTGCGGTTCCATTTCGGCGGCGGCGCGCTCGATGAAACTTGCCTACCGCAACGCCTGGCTCTGGGTGGAAGCCATGAACCGTCTCTCCGGCGTCCCCCTGGTTGAAAAGTCCACCGGCGGAGCCCGCGGCGGCTACGCGCGTTTGACGGAAGAAGGTCGTCGTATCATTAAGGAATATAAAGCAAAACGTGCCTCTGTCAGAGATATCATCGAATAATCGCTGTTCCTTTTTTTAATTCCTTCCATAAAAATATAAGTATTTTCCTGAAAATGTCATAATATTCACCCAACTTTTCCAGACTTTCAACGTTCTAATTGTTAACAGAACGTTAATAACCAGGAGGTTGGTGTGAAAAAACTGATTATTTTAGGGATATTTACGGTAATCCTACTTTTAAGCGCGGCCGGTTGCGGCACGGCGGCACAAAACACGGGATACACGATGGCGCCTACCACCACGACTTACGCCAATTATTCCCATGGCGGCTCGCAAGCGCCTATGCCGACTTCAACGCAAACGTTAATAACAGTACCGATGGCAACTCCGGCGCCGGCCGGACTATTCGGGCAGGGGAAAAGCGGCGAGTCCACTCCAGCGTATGATGTGATTGTCAACCCGCCTGCAACGACAACGGTGACAACAGCCGCACCACCTGTTGTTAATGGAACACAGGACAGTTCTACGAACGATATCCAGCGCATGGTAATTAAAAATGCCTCGATAGCGCTGGTGGTTGAGGATGTTACGACTGCTTTGCAACAAATCACGGACCTTGCCAGCACTAACGGCGGTTACGTTATCAACTCGGATATCCGTGAAGACCAGAACCGGGTATATGCCGATATCAGCTTCAGAGTCACCGCCGACAAGTTCGATCAGACCCTGAATTCACTTCACGGCATTGCCGTGGACGTCAGATCGGAAACAACGACCGGCCAAGACGTTACCGAAGAATATGTCGACCTCGATGCCCAGCTTCGTAACCTTGAGGCGAGTGAAACTCAATTGCTGGCATTGATGGATAAAGCCGGTTCGGTTGAGGATATATTGAAAGTCCAGGAACAGTTGGCCGCAACCAGGGGGCAAATCGAGCAGTTAAAAGGACGTATGCAGTACCTGCAGCAGAGCGCCGCTCTTTCCATGATTTCCGCTACCCTCGAGCAATCGAAGCTCGGCGTCGATTTTTTTGGCACCTCCACTACCGTTAAGGAAGGCCAGAAAATCCAGTTTGTTCCGACGATTAGCGGCGGGTTTGAGCCTTACAGTTTCGAATGGAACTTCGGGGACGGCAAGACCAGCACCGAGGGCGCGCCCTTCCACGTTTATAGCAAAGCCGGTACTTATACGGTTACCATAACTGTCAAGGACGATAAGGGCAATACCGCTAACTCCGAGCGTAAAGAGTATATCACGGTACTTACTGCCTGGGCGGCGGGAAATACCGCCGGCAGCGCCTGGAATGGGCTCGTAGCTTTCGGACGTTTCCTAGGTTCGCTTTTCATCTGGCTGGGCATTTTCAGCCCCGTCTGGATAGCGATTTTGGTAATCCTTTACTTTGCCTGGTGGCGCCGGCGTAAGAAGAAGGCCTGACTGTCAGTTTAAAAGCAATAGTAAAAAAATAAGGGGGGCGTACCCCCCCCTCTTTATTTAACAAGTCGTTTAATTATTTCCTCGCCGCTCAAACCTTCCACGGCAATAACCTTGTTGCGGCTGGTTTGCCCTTTAATGATAAGAACGGCGGATTTTTTTACTCCCAGTTTCTCGCTAAGGAAATCCACGAGTTCCTTATTCGCTTTGCCTTTGTCCGGCGGCGCCCCGATTTTTACCTGCAATACGCCTTCCTTAAAGCCGGAAATTTCATTACGGCCGGCGTTGGGCGTAACTTTTACAGCCAGGCGGTAGTTATTTATATCCTTAGCGGGATTCAATTTCCAAAACCGTTAACGCCTGTTTAGTCGGCGCCGTTGCGGCGTGCCAGCAGTAAGACGGCGGCGCCTAGCAGCAACAGAGCAGAGATCCAGAACCAGACCACATAGGTAAAGTCGTTATTGATAATCGGGGTAGCGGGTATATTTAAGATACGGAGAACGCCGAGCACTCCCGAAATTGCACCGACGATGCCGATAATAGCGGCTGCGATTCCCATGAATTTTCCTCCTTAGCGTTTTATCGTTTTTTATAATGGTATATAATTAAGTCATAAAAATTCTAAAGGAGCGGTCGGCTAATCTCCTGAATCCGGAAGACTTAGGGAGATTGGGGGACACCCCCAAACCCTCGCCAGAGAGGCCTCTGGACTCCTTCGGTATTTACGGAGCTTTTGGAGATAATATAGCATGAAACTGACAAATAATCTATTTTTGTATCCGGAGCAGGGAATGATGGACTGCAATACCTACGTTATTAAAGGCAACCCGTGTATTGCTTTCGATACCGGGTTGATTAATTACGTTCCCTCACGTATCGCGGAAATGAAAAATGACGGCATCGACCCGAAAGACATCGGCATTATCTTGAATACACATCTTCATATCGACCATTCCAGCGGCAACGAAACATTCAAGAAATTTACCGGCGCTAAAATCGCGCTCCATCCAATCCAGAAAGAGAACTACCGGTTGATTGTGATTGAAGGAACCCGGGACCTGGGAACGCAACCGATAGAATTTAAAGAGGACTTCCTCATTAAAGACAACCATCTTCAAGTAGGCGATGTGGAAATAGAATGCATTCCATCGCCCGGCCATACGCCGGATTCTATCTGCTACTATATCCGCAAAGAAAAAATACTTATCTGCGGCGATGTGCTTTTCGAGCTGAATACCGGCCGTGTGGACCTGCCCGGCGGTGACGCCGGACAATTGAAAAACTCCATCGATAATTTATCTAAACTGGATATCGAACTTCTGCTGCCCGGCCATATGGGCGGCGTGTCCGGGGCGGCCAATGTAAAACGTAATTTCGATTATATCAAACAAAATATTTATCCGTGGCTTTAAGGGGAGGAAAAATGGCGGGAATAGAAAAGGAAATAGGGGAATTACTAAGGCAAAAGGGCCTGACGCTCGGCACGGTCGAGTCCGCAACAGGCGGGCTGATTTCTCATCTTATCACCGGCGTCCCCGGCAGTTCCGATTATTTTAAAGGCTCGGTGGTATCTTATGCCAACGAGACAAAGATGAAGGTCGTCGGTGTCAAGGAAGCGACGCTCAAAAAATACGGTTCCGTTAGTTCCCAGGTGGCGGAAGAAATGGCGTGGGGTGGCCGAGGCGTGCTGGACGTCGATATCTGCGTGGCGGATACCGGCATTGCCGGGCCGGGCGGCGCTACTCCCGGTAAAGCGGTAGGGCTTTTTTATATCGGGTTATCGCACACCGGCGGCACTTTCAACCGCAAACACGAGTTCCGCGGCACACGAGATGAAAACAAGCAGAGCGCGGCGCTGGCGGCTTTGACCTGGGTCAAAGAATACCTGGAAACAATATAATCGTCTGTTAAAACGCTTCCGGGAATAACTCTTTAGCCGCTTCAAGAGGTTTTTTAGTCTTGAGCTTTGTTTTGACCGACTCGGACGACCCCATATCCAGGTCGATCTCCGCACCGTTATATTTAAACGGCCGGACTTCACGCGGCTCCTTTATAACTTTCAGTTCTGATTCCCATATATGATTGCACTTCGGGCAAAATACGAACATTTCTCCTTCATCGGTTATCTTAACTCTAACCTCGGTGTTGTCCTCGCTGTGAATAAACATACCGCCTCCTCGATTCTTTAATTATTTAATCAATCCTTTATCTTCAAGATTATTATTAATCTCCCACATTTATCAGTGATTTTTGTATCATTTTGATTGCCATCATTTTTGTTCTCTGTTATACTCTGAACGATTAAATTAATGGGAGATTATAAGTGAAAAGAATTGACGGACGCGCCTGGGACGAATTAAGGCCGGTTGAGATAATCGCAGGTTATCAAAGCTTTGCGGAAGGCTCGGTTTTAATCAAACTGGGCAAGACCCACGTGCTTTGCGCCGTCAGCGTTGAAGAACGGGTCCCGCCGTTTCTTAAAGGCAGCGGCACCGGGTGGATTACGGCGGAATATGCCATGCTGCCCCGCGCCACCGTTACCCGAACCCAACGTGAATCTGTGCAGGGGCACGTGGGAGGGCGCAGCCAGGAAATTCAAAGGCTGATCGGACGGTCTTTGCGGGCGGTGGCGGACATGAAAATTCTCGGTGAAAGAACGCTTTTAGTTGATTGCGATGTGCTCCAGGCGGATGGCGGCACGCGTACCGCTTCAATTACCGGTTCTTATGTGGCGTTAGAGCTGGCCGTGCAGAAACTAATCAAAATGGGCATCATTCAGAAATCTCCTTTAAAGAGCGCCGTCGCAGCTACCAGCGTGGGTATTGTAAGAGATAATATCATGCTTGACCTTTGCTACGATGAAGATTCCCATGCCGCGGTTGACTTTAATGTTGTTTTAACCGGAAAATGCGAATTTGTAGAAGTTCAGGGCACCGCTGAGGGGAAATGCTTCTCCCGCCAGGCCATCGATGACATACTGGCGTTAGCGGAAAAGGGCATCAAACAGCTTTTACAGTTCCAACAGGATGCTTTAAAGACGATAAAGTAAGCCGGGAAACTAGCGAACAACAAAGATTGAAGAACTAGGCGAAAAAATCTTAATATGGCTTGGTTCAAAAGCACCTGTTGTCGAAGATGAAAAAATATCGTTCAGGACGATAAGGATTGTTCACCTTATAGCAATTTTGTTGTTATTAATCGGACTTGTTGTTTGTACCGTTATCTGGCAGACCTCCGCAAGTAAAACAATTACAGACGATGATATCTTTTTATTATTTACATTATCTATCATCGGAATCGTTACAATATTCAGTACCCTCTTAGGCATTGCATTGACTAGAAAATTGATGCACCCTGACAAGCCCAAATATAGTATTGCCGGAAGACATTTTATTAAAATTATAGGTTTTTTGCTTCCTTCAATTATCGCAATATTAGCTCAAAGTTCGGTTGCTTCGCCAATCGTACGTTTGCGTCTTTTTCTTATCAGTATCATTTCTCTTACGCTATCTTTCCCAACAAAGAAAACGTTGGCCAATTGGCAAGCTAAACCGTAGCTAAATAATTAAGTATTTACTATCTATATTTTCACTGCTCTACAGAGATATGATGTACGTGTAACTTTATTTTTTACATATAGGTATCGTTATGGAAAACACAAAAACCGAAATGTGCCTGGCAGAACTTTTATTCCTTGACGGCATTTTTATGCTGATATTCATCCTGACCCTGTTTCTGGCCGTCACCTGTCCCGCTCCCCGCGACCTTTACGCCATAGATTTGCCGCTGGTTTTCGGCGGGGTCACTTTACCGTTCGCCCGGACTTTCAGCAAATGGCTGACATATTTGCGTTACCATGAAAATGTTAAAGTCGCTGAATGGCTGCATATGGACCAGAATTCGATAAGATGGTTGTTTATCGATTTTGGGATAAAGGGTTATACATGGATCTTCCGGGCCGTCTCCGTCATTACGGCCGTGGCGGCATTTTATCACCTGATTGCCTATTTTGTTCGATAGGAAGACGCCCTGGCATCTGTGATCGTTTTATTTGTTAAAATATAGGTTATATGCTAAACTGATTTACTCCAACTCTTGAATCCGGTCTGGCAATAATGAACACAGATATGGATTTATTCGAACTGGCATTGTTCGACGTGATAATCGCTCTTATCTTTGTGTGTTTTTTAATCACCGCGGTCTTTTTTACCGGTGATAACCTTTTCCTGATTCTTTTATCGCTTGCCTTCGGAGCGCTCAGTTTCCCTTATGCCGGGGTTTTCGGTGAATGGATGCTGCAAATAAAGTCTCAGGAAAGGCAAAAACTGGGCATCCGTGGAATCACTGCTAAAGACCCGATGAAATGGATATTCCTGGATTTCGGAAAAAACGGGAACGCCTGGGTATTCAGGGTAATTTCAATGATGACGGCGGGATTCGCGCTCTTTAATCTGGTCAGGTATTTTACGGGTTAAAGTTTACGGTCTGACCTGCCCGCTTCCGAAGATAATCCATTTATAAGTTGTGAGCTCTTTCAACCCCATCGGCCCGCGGGCGTGCATCTTTTGCGTGCTGATGCCCACCTCCGCCCCCAGCCCGAACTGCCCGCCATCGGTAAAGCGCGTGCTGGCATTGATATAAACGCAGGCGGCATCAACTTCATTGAGGAAGCGCATACCGGCCGCATAATCATTGGTGATAATCGCCTCGGAATGACCGGAGCCGTATTTTTCGATGTGCTCCAGCGCATCGTCGAAAGAATCGACGACTTTGATGGCGGCAATCAGCGCCAGGAATTCTTTGCCCCAATCGCCCTCCATCGCAGGAACAAGATTAAGTCCTTTTTCAGATAAGAGAATCTCTAGTGAACGTTCGTCGCAATGGAGTTCAACTTTGGCCTTGTTCAATTCTCGTGCCATTTCCGGCAAAAAGCTGTCCGCGATGTCTGCATGCACGAGGACAGAATCCAGCGCGTTGCAGACGGTAGGGCGCTGTACTTTAGCGTTATAAACGATGTCCACCGCCATTTTGATATCGGCACTCTTGTCAATATAAGTATGGCACACACCGATACCGCCGGTTATCACGGGCATGGTGGCATTTTCCGCGACGGACTTTATCAAGCCGCTGCCGCCTCTCGGGATAATCATGTCAATGACATCGTTCATTTTCAGCATCACATCTACCAGAGCATGGTCGGTATTATCAATGAATTGGACACAGCCAGCCGGCATACCTGCCCGCTTGCAGGCGCCCTGTATAACTTTGACGATGGCGGTATTGGAGTTGATGGTCTCTTTACCGCCGCGCAGGATGACGGCATTGCCGGATTTCAAACAGAGCGAAGCGATATCCACCGTAACGTTAGGCCGGCTCTCATAAATCGCGCCGATAACACCGATAGGTACGCGCTTTTTCCCGATTTGCAGCCCGTTAGGCATGGTGCACATTTCAAATACTTCGCCGACGGGGTCGGCAAGAGTTGCGACGGCGCGGGTGTCTGCCGCAATGCCTTCCAGACGGCTTTCATTCAACATCAGCCGGTCTAACATGGCCGTCCCCATGCCGGTGGCTCTGGCGGTCTCATAGTCCCGTCGGTTGGCCGCCAGTATCTCATCCTGCCGCAGCAGGATGTCCTCGGCGATGCTCTTCAGGGCTTTATTTTTAACGTCGGTAGGCGTATACGCCAGCCGGCGGGAGGCAACTTTAGCCGCTCTTGCCCTGGTTTTTAATTCATCTATGGCGCTTTTCATATTTATTCCCCGGCTATCAGTCCGGAAGTCTAAGATTGTGATAATATTCTATCACACTTTTCGGCGGCTGTCCCTTCGTGCAAAGATAGCGGTGAACGCCCGGCCATTTACTAATGATTTCTCTTACTTTAAAACCGCAGGCCCGGTAAAAATTTAATGCAACCTGGTCCGACTCCAGTGCCACGCTTTTCAGCGAGAGTTCGGTCATTATATCATCTATAAGCTGGCGGCCGATGCCGCGTTCACGGTAGTCCGGATGTACGGCCAGGTGCAGGATCCATCCATGCGGGGCGGCGGTAATATCCGCGCCGATGATTCCTATAACTTTACCTTTATCCAGGGCAACAAAAAGAAATTGTCCTTCTATGTCATAAACGGTATCGAGAAGTTTGCGTAATTTTTCCGGCGTGGGATAACCAACGGCCATCGCCAGGAGACTTTTTACTTCCTCCGGGTCATGCCGGTTATTATCGTATCGCTCTATCATTATTGCTTCGCTGGAAAATACACGTAATGATGGAGGAGGTCCATGTCTTCGGGAATGTTTTGTCCGTGGGTGCCGATATTGCCATCGGGATTCAAGTGAGCGCCGTGGTCGGGGGCATAGACCAATAACCGGCAATAGTTCTCCCAGGCGTTATTGACAGCTCCGGCAAGTTTGATATATGCCTCATTATGATGTACAACCGCGTTTAGACACGCTTCTCCGTAAGGGTCGTTTCTGTGCAGTGTGCTGTCATATTCCTGGTTGTAAATTACCATGAAATCGTATTTATCGATGACATTTAAGGCCGTTTCAATAACGTGGGCATCATCCGGCTCGGAGAAATAGTCCAGCGTCCTTTCTTTGTACATCAGGTCGATACTGCAATTGGTCACCGCGATAATAGCGACTTTTTTCCCGGCTGCCAGCATGGCATCGAAAATAGTGTCTGTTTTGATAACGGGCTTGATATAAGTGCTTATGCCGTTAACGTCCGGAGACGCCCCGGTAAACATAGCGGCAAAACAAATTGGAGTCATTGGGGGGTAAACAGATTGCAGCGGTTCGCTGTGATTGATAATTTGCAGGATTCCCTTAAAAAGATCAGGGTACTTGACCTGTATCGTCCGGCCGATGCCGTCAGGGGCATAAATAAGGCATTTATCGATTTTTTCAATGCCGTCCCGCTTCATGGCGGCGATTAATTTCTTTTGCACTTCGGCGGTACTGTATTGCGGAGGTTTAACATCCATCAACCGGCAAATCGTTGGGGTCAGTGTTCTTATATCCACTCTCCGGACCGCCTGTAAAATAAATTGTGATAAAACCTGATTAATTTATTCAAATTTGCTGCTGCCGCTGAAATGATAGACATAACGCGGCGGCAGGCTGGAAACTGCCCGGTTTACTCGCTTCTTTAAAGCACAGCGGGACTTTTTACCGGTCTCCAATTCGATGAGGTAACCCCCGCCGTCTTTTAGCGGCTTGTATTCGATTGTCATCAACTCTCCCCACCAATCGTGCTCGTCTTCGTGCTGAAAATTGTAGTTGACATTGGCAATGAATTCATTGTTGAGTGAGTTATATAGTTTGCCTGTTGGCACGTTGGTCCTCTCTTTCCAGTAGTGCGAGATTATTACGATGTACTACCTCCGGCCCGTAATCGATGCTCACCAGCCCGGCAATTTTACTCGATTGGGCGCCTTTTATTAGGTTAATATCATCAGAGCTGTAGTTGACGATGCCGCAGCCGATTTGCGCTCCCTTGTTATCTAAAATCGCTACGATATCGCCACGCCCGAATTTGCCGTCACAGTTTTTGATACCGGCCGCCAGCAGGCTGCGGTTCTGCTTTTTCAAGGCTTCCGCCGCACCGCTGTCTACGGTCAATTTGCCCCGGGTTGAAAGACCAGAGACCATCCAGCGCCGCCGACTTTCCATATGGGTGGTTGATGGAGGAAAGTGCGTACCTTTAGCGACCCCGGCCGCCAGTTTCAAAATAATATCCGGTTCTTTGCCGGCGGCAATGACGACATGTACGCCGGAAGAAGTGGCTAATTCGGCGGCTTCAACCTTGGTTATCATCCCGCCGGTGCCAACGCCGCTCAATGATGCGGAACATAGCCGTTTGATGCTGGCATCGATTTTTTTTACTACCGGTATAAGCTTTGCCTTCGGGTCTTTCCGCGGGTCAGCGGTGTAAAGTCCGCCCGTATCGCTCAATATCATGAGCATATCGGCATCGATTAGGTTGGCGACCATCGCAGAAAGGATATCGTTTTCCCCGAACTTGTTCTCCTTTATTTCATCCGCCGAGACGACATCGTTTTCGTTAATTATACAAATAACCCCGAGCTCCATTAAAGCTATTAATGTGTTGCGGGCGTTAAGATAACCCGCTCTGTCCGCGATGTCTGACTTTGTCAGCAGCGCCTGGGCGACGGTGATGTGGTGCTGGTCGAAAAGATTTTCATAGGTATTCACCAGTCGGCTTTGCCCTACCGCCGCCAGCACCTGTTTGTAGGGGATGCCTTTGACCGTCCCCTCGATGCCCAGCTTATGCCGGCCGGCCGCCACCGCCCCGGAAGATACGATAACTATCTGTACGCCCTGTTCGTGCAGGTTTGCAATCTGCCGCGCGATGTTGGACATTACTTCTATATCCAGATGCTGCCTGCTACCGCCGGTAAGCAAACGCGTGCCCAGCTTGACCACGATGCGGTGGTATTTAAGCGTGGAAGGTTTTTGTTTTTTGGTGTTTTTATTCATAAGCGGAAAAATGCCTTTATCATTATAACATATAGAGAGGGAGGAGGAGGTAAAATAAATACCAATACCAAATAAATACCATTACTACAAATATCAAATGCCCTTCGCCCCTAAGACGTCATTCCTGCGCAGGCAGGAATCTAACAAAGGACTCGAACATTGATTGCCTTTTAAAACGGATTCCCGTTTACACGGGAAGGACAAATGGTTTTTTATCTTTGATTTGTGTTTTTGTCCGCCGGCGGCGGATGAGATATAAGATTTTATTTTCTTTGAAACTTACTTAATTCAGAATCGTAATACTATCTAATTTAGCTTCACTATGTTACAATTCAAACGTACAGGGCTGGCCCTCATTTGAGGACGAGCCCTGTAGGTGTTTGGAGATTAATGCCGCAACTCGATAAATTATTGCAGCTAATCGGTCAGGTGCCCGGCTGCTGCCGCCTGTTAGAACAGGTCAAACAAAAGACCGGGACCACTGCCGTCGTGCTGGATGCCGCCAGGCCTTATTTTATCGCCGCTTTATATGAAGAATTTAAAGCACCGGTGCTGCTGGTTACCGCGCAGCCGGAACATGCTCATTCGCTTTATGACCAGCTTTCAAGTTGGAGCAGTTCCGGGCGGGTCATGCTTTTCCCGGAGCCGGATGTCCTGCCTTACGAGCGGCTGACGCCGGAATCCACCACCGGCATGGAAAGAATCCGGGTACTTTCTGCTTTAGTTAGCGGCGCAAGCGGTGAAAAAGCTAATCTGCCGCCCCTGGTAGTGGCCTCAATAGCGGCATTAATGTCCCGTACCACACCTTGCAAAGATTTTGCTTCTTCCTGCCGTTCCGTTAAGCTCGGCATGACCGTTGAGCCCTTCAAACTGTTAGGCAATTGGGAAGCGATGGGTTACCGGCTGGAAAATACGGTGGAAGTCCCCGGAACGATGAGCCACCGCGGCGGAATTATCGATATCTTTCCGCTGGCTGCCACGTATCCCGTCCGCCTGGAATTTTTCGGGGACTCCATTGACAGCCTGCGCACTTTCGCTCCCGATACCCAGCGTTCCATTACCAATATCACGTCTATTGATATCGGGCCCGCCGCCGAATTGATCGCCCCCTGGCGGTTGAGCGTACAAGCCCTTGAAGATACCTTAAATACCCTTGACCTTAAAGGCTGCACGGCGGATGTCAAAGAACAATTCCGGCAGGACAGAGAAATGTTGTTGGGGCATCAATTTACCCGGGACGCGCAATTCTATACGCCCCTTTTTAATAACGGAAAAATAACCGATTATTTGCCGGAAAATTCGCTTTTAATCCTTGACGAGTCGGCTACCATCGTCCAGGTTGCCGGTGAGCTTGAGTCTGAAGCCGTCCAGTTAAGGTCGGAAAAAATCGAGCGCGGCGAGCTGCCGGTCAATTTCCCGGTTCCATACTTTACCAGGGAAGAGTTGAACGCCGATATTGAAAAACGCCGCCCTCTTAAGCTGGAAGCTTGGGGAACAGAGGAAGGGGCGGGTCTGGACTTCATTTCCGCCCCGGGTTACACCGGCCGGTTGCCTTTGTTTATTAACAGAACAATGGAACTTTTAGCCCAACAGAAGCGTGTTATCGTTGTCAGCCACCAGGCCAGCCGGCTTTCCGAGCTTTTCGATGAGCAGGATATCGTTGTCGCCCCGGTGGAAGAGGTATCGCAGCTCCTGGAACCGGGTACGATGGTGCTGGTACAGGGTTCTTTACAGGAAGGCTGGGTAATGGCGGATGAGACTTATTTGTTCACGGACGCCGAGATATTCGGCTTTGTTAAGCACCGTCGGCCGGTCAAAAAGCGCATCGCCCCGCACCGTAAACTAGAGATGGACTTTGCACCGGATGACTATGTTGTCCATGTGGAACATGGTATCGGCAAATTCACCGGCACCACCATGCTCCATACTTCCGGCAGCGATAAAGAATACCTCATTCTCCAGTACGCCGGTAACGATGTTCTTTATGTCCCTAACGACCAAATTGACCGTGTCAGCCGCTATGTCGGCGCCGGCGACCATGTGCCGGTCTTGAATCGGCTTGGCACCCAGGAATGGGTGAAGACCCGTCAAAAAGCCAGGGAAGCCGCCGAGCTTTTAGCGCGCGACCTTTTAGTGTTGTATGCCGCCCGCGAGATCGTTCCCGGCCATGCTTTCCCTCGCGATACCGTCTGGCAGCAGGAGATGGAAGCCGCTTTCCCTTACGTTGAAACACCTGACCAGCTTGAAGCGCAGAAAGACGTTAAAGAGGATATGGAAAAACCCAGGCCGATGGACCGCCTCGTCTGCGGGGATGTAGGTTACGGCAAGACGGAAGTCGCCATCCGCGCCGCTTTTAAAGCCGTAATGGATGGGCGGCAGGTGGCTGTCCTTGTCCCCACTACCATTCTCGCCCAGCAGCATTATGAGACTTTTACCGAAAGGCTGGAGGCGTTCCCGGTAAAAGTCGAAGTTTTAAGCCGCTTTCGCTCCGACCGCGAGCAGCGGGAGGTCGTTAACGGCCTCGCTGAAGGGACGGTGGATATCTGCATCGGTACCCATCGCTTGATTCAGAAGGATATCGTCTTTAAAAATCTCGGTCTGCTGGTTATCGATGAAGAGCAGCGCTTCGGCGTCAACCATAAAGAATACCTGAAAAAGATGCGCCAGGAAGTAGATGTCCTGACGTTGAGCGCCACTCCCATCCCGCGCACCCTTCATATGTCTTTGGTCGGCGTCAGGGACATGAGCACGATGGAGACCCCGCCGGAAGCCCGCCTGCCGGTAAAAACTTACGTCGCGGAATTTAACGATCACCTGGTAAGGGAAGCAATATTACGGGAAATGGAACGCAACGGTCAGGTCTTTTTCGTCCATAATCGCGTGCAGAGCATCGGCATGATAGCCGAGGATTTAAGAAAATTGGTTCCGGAAGCCAGAATTGCCATTGGGCACGGGCAAATGCCGGAGGAGGAACTGGAAAAAGTCATGCCCTCCTTCTCCAAAGACGAAGTCGATGTCCTCGTTTGTACTACCATCATCGAGTCCGGCCTGGATATGCCTAATGCTAATACTATGATTATCAATCAAGCGGACAAGTTCGGACTGACGCAGCTTTACCAGTTACGCGGCAGGGTGGGGCGCGGCGCCAACCTTGCCTACTGCTACCTGCTTTATGAAGGCGGTAAACGTTTGACGCCTCTGGCCCATAAACGCCTCCGCACTATTTATGAAGCCACCGAACTCGGCGCCGGTTTCACTATTGCCATGCGTGACCTGGAAATACGCGGCGCCGGCACGCTTTTAGGGCCGAGACAGAGCGGACATATTACCGCCGTCGGCTTTGCTTTATATACTCAATTATTATCGGAAGCGGTGGAGGAGCAGAAAGCCGTCCTGGCCGGTAAAGAAAAACCCCGGCCCAAACTCCCTCCCCCCACGGTCGATTTGCCGTTCGATGCTTTTATACCTCCTGAATATGTCTCGGATGTCGATACCCGGCTGGAGCTTTACCGCGAGCTCGGCAATGTGGAAGAAGCCGATAAGCTGGATGATATCCAGAAAGCTTATACCGACCGCTTCGGTAACCCGCCGCCGGAGGTCATGAACCTGCTTTATGCTCTTAAAGTTAAAGGGCTCGGAGCTAAAGCCGGCGTGGAATCGATTTCCACCGAGGGTGACGAAGTCGTTATCCGCCGTTTCCAGGGCTTGCCGTTCGATGTCCTGAAATTCGTCTCGCTAGCTTCCTACCGCGACCAGATACATATCGGACATACCCAAATCCGGTTGAACTTCAAGCGGCTGGGGAAAGATTGGCGCAAAGTGCTGGAAGAAGTGCTTAAACGGATTTGACATAAGATGGTATAATTATCAATTGTTTGAGAAATATATAGTAAAGCAAAACGGAAATTATGGAAATACAAAGAAGCAAAAATTGTGTGCTATATGGTTACCCATCGCCACCAATCATGGAAGATATAGTCAACCTTATACTGAACCATGATGAAATATACGACTATGAAGATATGCTTGAACCTTTAAAAAACCAAACTGCGCGTTTGGCGCAACATTTTTCTGGTGTTAAATTATCACCTGAGGAATGTAAAGGTTGGGATTTATCAGGAATTTTTATTTATATTTGGTCAGTATGTAAATATTATGGTTATAACTTTTTACATGATTTGACCTCAGAGGTAGAAAAGAAGGTTGTATGGTTAGACAAAGCCAAGAGTAGTCGTCAAGAAGATTGTGAAAGGTTTATACGAATTTTAGATTATTTTTATCAAATATTACAGAAACAAAATCCTAGTGTGGCAAAAAAATTGTCAGATAATCTTCTAAATGTTCATAAGCTTTTTAGTGAACGAATTATAATTCCAAGAGAGATCCTTGTAACTGAAATTGTTGAGGCAAGAAATGCAACAGATGATATATTAACACGTGCAACAGATGCAGATATGAAAGATAAATCATTCTTATCGTTGTTAAAAAAATATCATGAGAACGATGACCCATGGTGGATTAGCTTTTCACTAAATGGTATGCTTTTGGAAAGTAGTTACCTCAAAATTCCATTGCACTCTTGGGATTTTGATAAACCGTTAATTGAATATAAGTTAGAACGTGGAGCGCAATACATCCCAAAATTTAAAAAAGAGGATGTAATTAAAGAAGCCTTTTCTGTCCTTGTTCCAGAAGTGTATGTTCTTGATGTTCCTGATTTATTAAAAGTCCGATCTACATCTGAGTTTGCAAGTTTCAGAAGAGAAGTAAATGAGATTTATAATCAAGTACTCGAATCGCCTAAAGATTTTAAAGATGAAAAATCGATAAATGATTATCTTCATAATGAATATTTTTTAAAGTTAGAAAAGCTTGCAAATGAAAGACGCCCCAAACCTGGTACAGTATTATTAAGGAACTTTATTTCACTAGTTCACCCAATTGTTGGAATTTTGAATTCGAGTGAACAAGTGTTTGAAGAATATATGGATAAATATAAAGATTGGAAATTTGCTTTATCAACCTTAGAAATGAAAAATAGAATTAATGATTATATCTATAAAAATAAAAGATGAACTAGAATAATATTTTAAGGTACTTCCCTCCATCTACTACTCATGTCTCCCCCCAATTATTGTTACTATTTGTTCATACTTCTTAAAGTCATAAGTGCTACAATTAAAGTAAGTAGTTTAATACCCTTTGTATTAATTAAGGAATTCCCCATGAAGGCTTTACTCATTTATCCGCAATACCCCATAACTTTCTGGAGTTTTAAACATATTCTCCCGTTCGTTTCCAAGAAAAGCAGCTATCCGCCCCTCGGCCTGTTGACCGTGGCATCCATGATGCCGGAGGAATGGGAGAAAAAGGTGGTGGACCTGAACTGCGCCAAACTTTTGGATGAAGATATCAAATGGGCGGACATGGTCTTTATCAGCGCGATGGTCGTTCAGAAAGAATCGACCAAAGAGGTTGTCCGGCGCTGTAAAGAACTGGGAGTTAAGACTGTCGCCGGCGGCCCGCTCTTTACGATGGAACCGGATGATTATCCTGATATAGATTATCTCGTCCTCGGCGAAGCGGAGGGCATTTTCCCGGAGTTCCTGGAGGACCTGGATAAAGGCAATCTGCACCGTATCTATAAATGCGAATCGTACCCGGACATCGCTAAAACGCCTTTACCGGCGTGGTCGCTCATCAATATGAATAATTATTCTTCGATGAGCATCCAGTATTCGCGCGGCTGCCCGTTTAACTGTGAATTCTGCGATATCGTGCTCCTCAACGGGCATTACCCGCGGACGAAAAGCCAGGAACAGGTGATTGCCGAACTCGATGCGCTTTATGACGGCGGCTGGCACAACGGCATCTTTATCGTCGATGACAACTTCATCGGCAACAAGAAAAAGTTAAAAGAGGAAATCCTGCCGGCTATCATCGCCTGGAAAAAAGGTAAGTACAAGACCCTGCCGTTGAATACGGAAGTCTCCATCAACCTCGCCGATGACGATGAACTGATAAACCTGATGGTGGAAGCCGGATTTAACGCCGTCTTTGTCGGCATCGAAACACCGAATGAAGACAGCCTTGAAGAGTGTGCTAAAAACCAGAACTGCCACCGTGACCTGCAGGCGGCCGTGCGCAAGCTCCATCAGGCCGGGATGGAAGTGCAGGGCGGCTTTATCGTCGGCTTTGATTCAGACCCGCTTTCTATCTTCAAAACTCAAATCAATTTCATCCAGAAAAGCGGTATCGTAACGGCGATGGTCGGCCTCCTGAATGCGCCTACCGGCACGCCTTTATATCAGCGCCTGAAAAAAGAAAACCGCATTACCGGGAGCTTTGAAGGCAGCAACACCGAGATGAATTTTATCCCCAAGATGAAATATCAGACCCTCATTAACGGCTATAAAAGCGTTCTCAAGACCCTCTATTCCTCGAAGCAGTATTATGAGCGCATCAGCAACTTCCTGAAAGATTTCAAACCGCCGAGAGTCAAGGTAAACGATATCCGGCTGGGATATATCAGGGTGGTCTGGACAGTCTTCTGGATGTTAGGCATCCGCGAAAAAGGCCAGGGAAATTTCTGGAAGCTCTTCTTGACGACGCTTTTCCGGCGTCCGCGCTCGCTGCCGGTGGCCATGAAACTGGCGCTTTACGGCTACCATTTCCGCCGCGTGGCGGAGAAATACGTCGGTAAGGCTTTCCGGGTAAATGAAGCGGAACTATCTTCCTGAATAAGCTCGCAGCACGAATATCGAAGTCCGAAACACGTTAAAGCACCAACCGAAGGGAACTTAAAAGATAAAAGCCAAAGCTCAAAGTCAAAGTTTAAAAAATAAAAACTATTTTAGGCTGTCATCAGCTTTAAGTCTGGCGTTACGGTTTTGACCCCGTATCAAGTACGGGGCAGGCTCTTTGAACTTTGCGTTTTGAGTTAACCTTTCGTGTTTCGGTATTAGTGTTTTTGACCCTTCTATCATTTTTGTGCGAGAGTAATTAGTAGACATAACATGCTAGGTAAATACCCATATCGCCGTTTTCGGGACATTTAACCATTGACTATTCGCCTGCTAGGATGTACGCTAAATAAAAAAGCACTTTATAAGGATATACCGATAATGTTAAAGCGGATTGGCATTATATTGTCGTTAATCATAATCGTTACTACTGTGGCGGGGTGTTCGCATTCCGCTGGTAATGTAACCTCGGCGCCGGAGGCCAACATCAGTCAGGTGCGCCAGGCGCAGGTGGCTGCAATCTGGACGGTCCGGCAACTGGAAATAAACCTGGATAATACCACTTCGATATTATTAAAGCTGACGGCCGGTGATACGGTGGACGGCTATTATTACCTGGAAAAAGGCGATAATATCAATTTCCAAATTACCGGCCAGTCACAAATATATGAATCTACGGCGGCTACCACCGGCTCGTCTAACATTACATCGGACCGGTTTTCTTTTAAGGCTACCGGCGACCAGGGTATTGCGTATACGCTCCAATTCAACCCGGTGGAAACAACCGATACCAAGGCCGCCGCACCGGTCATTTTTGTTGAACTTATCTATCCTGCAACCGGTGAGATATTTACTCCGCTTGATACGAAATAAAGCGGTAAATATGTTGAAAATTACTGGCTTAAAGAATATCACTTTTTCTGTTTTGGCGTTATATTAATTGGCGATGGAAATCAGACTAAGTACATTCAATCCGAAAAACCTGTTTGAAGAACTCAAAGATAAAATCGATGAGTACCGGCGGAAATTGCCTTTTTTTCTGAACAAACTTAACCTTCACAGCGCCCTGGCTGTAGCCGGTATCATCGGTCCTCTTTTCCTCACTATCGGAGACCTGACCGCCGCGCTAACCGCCCCGGGTTATAGCCTGGTCAAGGACTCCATCAGCAGCCTAGCGCTCACCGGCATCGGCTGGCTGCAGACCATCGGGTTCCTGGCCTTAGGATTGCTCGTGGAAATATTCACCACAGGCCTGATGTTTAGCGTCCGCCGCCGAAAGTGGTTCCACCTGGGTATCGGGATTTTTGTCTTTTTCGGCTTTGCTATGCTGCTCATCGGCGCTTTCCATACCGACCCCATCGGCGCTACGCGCACCACCGAGGGCCGGATCCACGGCATGATGGCGACAACCGCTTTTACATTGTTCCCGATAGCCGTTCTTTGCCTGCTCCCCAGTTTGAGAAGGGATAACAACTGGAAAGACCTTTACCGATATTCTCAGGTTACTTTCTACCTGGCGGTCTTTTTTATTGTTCTTACCAGGGTCTTCCAGGATACCAGCGGCTGGTTCGGCCTGGGAGAACGGCTCCTTGTTGCCAACATGATTCTCTGGGTAGAAATATCCGCTGTAAAGCTGTTTATCCTATCCCTGAAGCGCGGTGACAGGCATGCATTTAACTTCTTTAGTCTGCCGTAGGCTGGACTGTTTTCAGCTTACGGCTCCTCCGGTTGATTGGTCCCCCGGTATCGCTTTTTCCCTTGACGGTTGGGTATAGCTACGTTATCATTTTTATTATAAACCGTTAATTTAAAAGAAATGAGTGTAAAAGACCTTGATAGTTGAGATGAGGACGGGCGCTACGAAAAAAGAAGTCAATGACGTAGTGCAAAAGGCAAAATCCCTGGAACTTGGCGTGCAGTTGAACCTCGGTACGGATAAGACCGTCGTGGCCTTGTTGGGCAGCAATACCGGCCAGATACCCACGGAAATCTTTGCGGTGCTGCCCGGCGTGGAGAGCGTTACCCGCATCATGAAGCCGTATAAACTTGCCTCACGCAACTTTAAACCTAAGGATACTTTGGTAAGGTGTAGCGGCGTGGAAATAGGGGGCCAGCGCATCGTCGTTATCGCCGGGCCGTGCGCGGTAGAAAGCGAAAAACAGCTTATGGAAGCCGCGGCCATTGTGAAAAAAGCCGGGGCCACTATCCTGCGCGGCGGCGCTTTCAAACCCCGTACCTCCCCGTTCAGTTTCCAGGGTTTGCAGACTAAAGGTCTTGAGCTTCTGGCTAAAGCCCGTAATGAATATGGTATGCCCGTGATTACGGAAGTCGTTAATACGGAAGATGTCGACCTCGTGGCTTCCTACGCGGACATGCTCCAGATTGGCTCGCGGAATATGCAGAACTTCTCCCTGCTGACGAGTGCCGGGAAGCGCAAACGCCCGGTGGTCTTAAAGCGCGGTTTCTCCTGCACTTTGACCGAATGGCTTACCGCCGCCGATTACCTGCTGGCAGAAGGTGATGACCAGGTCATCCTCTGCGAACGCGGCATCAGGACTT
Organism: uncultured Chloroflexia bacterium; assembly: GCA_963796365.1. Classification (GTDB taxonomy): domain Bacteria; phylum Chloroflexota; class Dehalococcoidia; order Dehalococcoidales; family RBG-16-60-22; genus RBG-13-51-18. The sequence goes on along the minus strand of CAWCLJ010000003.1, from coordinate 1,056,861 downwards.
TTGAAGACAGCGTCCGCTTTTCCATGGATATATCCTCCGTTCCGGTCGTGAAAAAGAACAGCCACCTTCCCATCATCGTTGATCCCTCCCATTCGGCCGGGCATTATTCACTCGTGCCCGCCATTGCTAAAGCCGCCATTGCCGCCGGCGCCGATGGGCTTTTAATAGAAGTCCATCCGAATCCGAAAGAAGCGCTGGTAGACGGTCTGCAGTCGCTTTCTCCCTCGGATTTTGCTCGTTTGATGGAAGAACTCAAAGTCATCGCTAAGGCGGTAGGAAGATATATCTAAAAGAGGTAGGGGAGAAACATACAATAACCAAGCAAGAATTAGCTCAAATCTTAAAACGCAAATCTCAAAGCCATAGCTTAAAACTAAAAGATGATTATCTAATTTGCTAAGTTTTAATTTTTACGTTATGGTTTTGACTTTTAACTTTTGAGTTTTGAGTTTTCATTGTATCTTGATTATTTCTCCTTTAATTCTACAAGCTGCCTCTCATTGACCTGTCTATCTCAACGGTCTATAATTAATATGTAGCTCATATTCATACGGACTTTAGCAGAGGATTTAAATCTTGCATGAGTCTTGCGGCGTATTCGGTATTTATTCACCCAGTGAAGATGTAGCCCGTCTAACCTTTTTTGCCCTGCATTCCCTTCAACACCGTGGCCAGGAAAGCGCCGGTATAGCTACGGCGGACGGCAGGTCTATCAGATATTTCACCGGCATGGGGCGTGTCGCCAACGTTTTCACCGAAGAATCCCTCAAAAATCTAACCGGCCGGATGGCCATCGGACATAACCGTTATTCAACCACCGGCTCTAGTCGCGCCAGTAATGCCCAGCCTGTTATCGCCAGCAATGAAATCGGTACTATCGCGGTTGCCCATAACGGTAATCTCGTTAATGCCCAGCATCTTTATCAAGAGCTTGCCGACCAGGGTTACAGGTTCAATGGCACCACTGATAGTGAAGTCATCGCTAATTTGATACTGGCGTCTCCCGGTAAGACCTGGGTGGAAAAAATTAGACATACCATGCGCCGTATCAAAGGCGCTTACTCGATGGCGATATTAACCCCGCAAGAACTTTACGTCGTTCGTGATTACCTTGGTGTACGCCCGCTCTGCTTGGGGAAAATAGACCACGGCTGGGTAGCGGCTTCAGAGACCTGCGCGCTTGACCAGATAGGCGCGGAGTTCGTTAGGGAAATCGAACCGGATGAAATTGTCAAAATCGATACGAAAGGTGTACAAAGCTTCCGCGGTGATTTCACCAGAAAAGCTATGTGTATTTTCGAATACATCTATTTTGCCCGCCTTGATAGCGTTATTAACGGCAAACTGCTTTATAATACAAGGCTTAACATGGGGGCCGGCCTTGCCAGAGAACACCCCATCGATGGAGATATCGTCATGGGTGTGCCGGACTCGGCGACGGCAGCCGCGACAGGCTATGCCCGGGAATCAGGTATTCCGGTAGTGGAAGGGCTCGTGAAAAACCGCTATGTTGGTCGTACCTTCATCATGCCGGACCAGCGCATGCGCGACCTTGGCGTAAAAATGAAGTACAATCCACTGCCCCAGGTGCTGGAAGATGAACGCGTCGTCGTGGTGGATGACAGTATCGTGCGCGGCACGACAACCCCGAAAATCGTTCAAATGTTGCGGAAGGCGGGCGCCAAAGAAGTCCACGTGCGTATCTGCGCGCCGCCTATCAAATATCCCTGTTTCTTCGGTGTGGATATGGCCACCCGCGGGGAACTTATCGCTGCGCAAAAGACCGTCCCGGAGATTTGCGAATTTATTGGGGCGGATTCGCTCGGTTACTTAAGTGTGCCCGGGCTGATTAAAGCGGTTGGGCTCCCAAGAGAAAATTTCTGTTTGGCCTGTTTTACCGGCGAATATCCTATCGAGGTACAGCTTCAGATGGATAAACTGGCGCTGGAAAATCTGGTAAATCATAAAGTCGGCGATGCCTGCGAAGCCATCGAAGACGCATAATCTTTACGCACTTTTCTCTTAACTCCAATTATTTTTTCACTGGGTTCTTGACAGATACTTAACGTTGGTATATAGTTAATTTATAAGTTAGAACAGGTGTTCTCTATGTTTGAAGGCGGTAAAGATGGTTAAAAGACTTTCAGACAAGCAAAAGCGTATCCAGACCTTTATTGGCCGTTACGTTACGGAAAACGGCTATCCTCCGTCCATACGGGAAATTCAGACGGCCTGCCGTATCAGCTCTACTTCAGTGGTAGACTATAATCTGAATATCCTGGAAAGTCGGGGGCTGCTCGAGCGGCGGGCGGATGTTTCCCGCGGCATCAAGCTGGTTAACCGGCAGGACACGGCGGAATTGACTGTCTCGGTACCTGTCATCGGTATGATTGCCGCCGGTACGCCGATTCCGGCTCCCACGCCGGATACCTGGGATATCGCCGCTGTTTCGGAAACGATGGATGTTCCCGCCGAACTGACCGGCGGTAAGGAAAATATCTACGCCCTTCGCGTCAAAGGTCTTTCCATGATAGACGCTTTAATTAACGATGGCGATATCGTTCTGTTGCAGCAGGTCAGTGCGGTAGAAAACGGTGAGATGGCGGCGGTCTGGCTGAAATCTGAAAAAGAAGTGACGCTGAAAAAAGTCTATGTCGAACCGGACCGAGTGCGCCTGCAACCGGCCAATAGCCAGATGCAACCTATCTTTGCCGAACCCGGTAACGTGGAAATCCAGGGCCGGGTCGTTGCCGTCGTCCGGCAGTGCCACTAAAATCCGGTCTCACATTAATGGTAAAATAAAAGGCGACCCTGAAAAGGTCGCCTTCTTTGTTAGTACTCATATTTTCCCGGAGGTAGACCATGGCTATTCTCGTCACCGGCGGCGCCGGATTCATCGGTTTCCACATTGTTCGCGACCTTGTTCGCGAAGGTGAAAAGGTTATCGTCTATGATAATTTCCCCCGCACGGCGCTTCTGGAAAGATTACTTGACCGGAACGAGTTAGAAAAAAACGTTAAAACAGTCCAGGGTGATGTGACTGATTACTCGCTTTTAATTAAAACTCTAAAAGGCAATGAAGTAGATAAAGTAATTCACCTTGCTGCCATAATAATACTTGAGTTTAACGACAACCCGCCGCTGGGAGTAAAAGTAAACCTGGAAGGTACCGCCAATGTCTTTGAAGCGGCCCGATTTCTCGGTCTGAAGAAAGTGGTCTGGACAAGTTCCGGCTCTGTCTTCGGACCGCCGGAAATGTATGAACAGGAATATATCCCGAATGATGCCCACCATTATCCCCAGAACCTCTACGGAGGTGCCAAATCGTTCAATGAGCTTTTAGCGTCGCATTACATTAACCGTTATGGTCTGGATATCACCGCGCTGCGCTTTGTCATGGTCTATGGAGCGGGGCAGACCAATGGGCGGACGGCCGCGATTATACGGCAGATGGTCTATAACCCGGCGCTGGGCAAACCTGGCAAAGTTCCCGCCGCCGCGGATAATGTATTGGGATGGACGTATGTGGATGACGCCGCCCGCGCTACGGTCTTGGCAACCAGGGCTTTCGGATTAAAGACGAAAGCTTTTTCCGTCATGGGAAAAATTCACACCGTCCAGGAAATAGCCGATTGTGTCCGTGGCTTCCTGCCCAAAGCCGAAATAAACCTGTTGCCGCTGGAAAAGTCCGCCAGCCATACCATTATGACTTGTAAATACGATACGAAGCGAATCGAAGTAGAGCTTGGTTTTTATCCGCAGTGGATCATGCCGCAGGGCATTAAAGAAACGATTAATATCGTCCGGAGGGAAAAAGGACTGCCGGAAGTATCTTAATTTTTCCTTGTTACTCTGAGGAGCCCACATTCGCTTTGCTTAGTGTAAACTCCGGGCGACGTGAGAATCACAACCTTCGGATAAACCCGTTCTAAGAGATTGTCACGCCACTTACGAATGACCAATAACCAATTTCCAAGCGCCAAACAATCTACAATTATCAATATCCAAACATTTGAAAATTGCTGATAATTATCGAAGAAGAAAATTTACCTCCCCACTCGGAGATGCTTCCCCTTCGCTTCGCTCGAGGGCTGAAGGTTCAGGGCGAACTCCAGAATGACAAATGAAAAGACGGGTTTTGCCAGCGCTCTCATTCGTTTATTGTATCTTGGTTATTTAACCTGATGGTTCGCAATGACAGTGACAACAAAAAAGGGCGGGATTTCTCCCGCCCCACTTTTGACTTTTAACTTCTGACTTCTAACTTACTTTTTATATACCGGCGTGCACCAGTACAGGTACTTGGGATTATCGCCCCGGATGGCTTTGGCGTAGATTTCCTGTATTTTCGCGGTAATCGGGCCTATCTCGCCGTTGCCGACCATGCGGTGGTCGATCTGGTTCACCGGCGTTACATGCGCCGCCGTGCCGGTAAGGAAGCATTCATCAGCAATATATAATTCGCTCCGGTCGATGGCCCTTTCGATAATCTCTATGCCAAGTTCCTTTTTAGCCAATTCGAGGACAGTCGCCCGGGTAATGCCCATCAGAATATTGTTATTGGTGGAAGGCGTAATTATCTTTCCATCCATGACCAGGAAAATGTTCTCGCCGGAACCTTCGGAGACGTGTCCGTCCGGCGCCAGCATGATTGCCTCGTCGAAGCCGTTCTGGATAGCTTCGGTCTTGGCTAAAGCGTTGTTGATATAGATGCCGGTGGCTTTGATTTGCGGCGGGATGACGTTGTCTTCCGGCCGGTGCCAGGAAGAAACACCGCAATGCACCTTGTCTTTATCTAGGTAGGGCCCCCAGGGGAAAGCAAAAATAAATAAATCATGCTCCAGCCCGTGCAGTTTCACACCAAGCTGCTGGGAAGTGGAATAGGCCACCGGGCGGATATACAAATCTTCCTGGAACCCGCATTTGGCTACCACCTCGATGGTCTTCTGGCACATCTCATCGAGAGAAAGCGGCAATTTGATTTGCAGTATTTTAGCGCCGTTAATCAGGCGCTGATAATGCTCTTTCATGCGGAAAATGTAGGTCTGTTTCTGCTTGGCGTTCCAGTTGCCCCGTATCCCCTCGAATACCCCTGTGCCGTAATGGATAAAATGGGTCATAATCCCGATTTTCGCATCCTCCAGCGGCACTATTTTCTTTTGGAAATACGCATAAGACGGCATGGCTGTGTCTCCTTTCAATTCGTGATAATTATAGCTTTTACCTGCGTTTTGCACAAGCTTGAGGATAAACCAGAAATAGTAATACTCCCTTATGTCCCTTCCTTCGCTTCACTCGAGGATAGGCTCTTGCCAGGGAGGGATGATGATTTTCAAAACAATAATATGTGGGCATAGGTAATTATCCTCTCCCCTTCGTAAAGGGGAGAGTTAGAGAGGGAATAAAGTTTTGACTTTCAATTTTTGAGTTTCGCCTTTTACCTTACCTCTACTATGTTATAATGAATCACATATGGAAGAAACGACCTCCGATATTCCCAAAAAGGCGAACGTGCTTGCATGGCTGAAGAAAAGAATCGTCCCGATTTCCGGACTACTGGGTACCATCGTTCTGGTAGCGGTGATAGGGTATATTTACTTCAAACACCCGGGATTTTTTGACAAACTTAAAAGTTACGGGTACCTCGGCGTATTCATCATCAGTGTCTTCCTAAACGCTACGGTGATTGTTCCCGTCAGCAACATGACAGTTATTTTCGCTATGGGAGCAACGCTGCCGGCGCCGTGGTTGGTGGGTATTGTAGGGGGATTAGCCGCCGGTATCGGCGAGTTGACGGGATATTTGGCCGGCCGGAGCGGCCGTAACATCCTGGCAAAAAACAAAGTCTATGTCCGTGTTGAAGTCTGGGTGAAAAAACGCGGTTGGATAGCGGTCTTTATCCTGTCTATTTTCCCGTTTGTTTTTGATATCGTGGGTATTATTGCCGGCGCCATGCGCATGCCGGTGTGGCGATTTTTTGTTGCAACCTGGCTCGGAAGGACCATTATTTATATTACGGTGGCTTACCTCGGCCATTACGGTTTACAGGCTTTGCCATGGTTCAGCTAAGCCCGTGGTCGTATCTTTAAGACCAGCAAAGCCCCGGCAACAAAATAAACAATACATGCCAGCAGCATGACTTCATACCCGAATAAGTGTTTTAAGTTGTTAAAAAAGTCTATCGCCGGCCCGATGGCCCGCGCCAGTGCCGCCCCGCCCGCCGTCGCCACGTTAGCAATCCCCAGGTAACGCGCTTCCTCCCCTTTAGCTGCCAGGTCGGTCGCCAGCGCCCAGTTAGCGCTGTTGAAAGCCCCAATCGCCATCCCGATAAGCCCCGCCATCCACAAGACCGTATTGTATTGCTTGGAAAGCGCGATGACGCCGATGGCTGCCGCTCCCGCCAGCGCTGCCGCGATAGATAACGGTTTTCGTCCTATCCTGTCGGAAAGATAACCGGCCGGCCAGGTCATGATAAGTAACCCGGCGACGGCAAAAATCAAAAAGCGGGCGGTGGCTTCCGCCGGGTTTTTCACCCCGATGACATCGCTTAAAAAATAGAGCGCGAATTGCTGGATGGTAGTAAAACCCATGTAAATGAGCAGGCGCGATATCAGGAACCATCTCATAACCGGGTTAGCAAGGACTTCTTTTATTTTCTGATAAAAGCTGCGGGGAATTAAAGGATGCTGGATAGATTCATAAAACGGCTGTTCCTTCACTGTCAATAATGTTATCGCGACTGCTGTAACGATGATGAACATTAAGATACCCAGTATCCACCAGAGCCACTGCGCACCCAGGCCTTTGGAATACTGGTTGATAAAGATGCCGGAAATATATACGAGAATTGCCCCGCCCAACGCCTCCAGTAAAGCTTTAACGCCGGAAGCCCGGCCGCGTTTGTTTTTCGGGACGAATTCCGGGATAAAGGCCTGGTAGGGCCCCTGCGCCGTGTTGCTGGCAATTTGTAAAAGGCAATAGATGATGAAGATAGCAGCAAACCCGGAAGCCCATCCGATACCCGGAATTAAAATTAAAGTAGCTACTCCCCCAATAAGGATAAAAGGCCGCCGCTGTCCCCACTTAAAACGGGAATTATCGCTTATCCATCCGGCGATAGGCTGTACGAACATAGCTAGCAGCAGACCGGTAAGCGTTAATAAGCCCAGGTAGGTATTTTTCAGGTCTCCCGGCACGATATCCAGCAGCCGCTGCGGCAGGATAATGGTATGCAAGCTCTGCCACAAGGCCGTAAGCGCAAACCCGAAGGCCGTTATCTTTAAATAGTCCCGCGACCGGAATTGTGATGAACTATCGGTTGCCATCCGGTGAAAGCATAGCAGAGAGCAAACCCGGTAGGCAACCCCTTTGCCAGTTTTTCACTTTAACCAGAGCTTGCCCCGGTGAGCCGAAGCAATCGAGCGTAACGAAGGGGAACCCGGGGGGAGATCAAGAGGGATTTTGCTTTTTTCCCCTTGTTACTTTCCCGTACGTGTGTTAGAATATTTTCTTCAGCTAACATCAACATTCCAGGTGATTTATTCTCATTTTTTAGCTGGTAAAAAAGGAGTATCATTGACAGCATCTTTTCCGACCGTATTTCCGACGTCCCGCGGTCTTTTATACGGGAAATATTAAAGGTCGCCCTCGACCATTCTTTTATTTCCTTCGGCGGCGGCCTGCCCAACCGCGCCCTTTTCCCGGCCGAAGAGATGAAAAAAGCCGCTGTCAAGATTTTTGATACTTTCGGCAATGATGTCATGCAGTACGCTGATTCCGAAGGCTCCAAAGTATTGCGTGAGCTTATTTCCCGGCGTTATAAGGAAAAGAGAGGGCTCAATATCTCTCCCGAGCGTATCCTCATTACCACCGGCTCGCAGCAGGGTATCGACCTTATCGGTAAAGTTTTGATAAATGAGGGAGACCTGACCGTCATCGACGAGCCGTGCTACCTGGCCACGATACAGGCTTTTTCTTTGTACCGGCCGAAGTTCCATCCCATCCCCATGAACGATGAAGGCATGCAGGTCAAGCCGTTTAAACAGCTTATGGCTAAAACGAAGCCCAAGCTGATATATTCCGTGCCTAATTTCCAGAACCCCTCCGGCATATCTTATTCGGAAACAACCCGCCGGGCGATGGCGGAAGCTATCAGCGGCACCAAAACCATGCTGGTTGAAGATGACCCGTACGGGGAAATCCGGTTCGCCGGTAAACCGGTACCGTCATTTATGACGATGATTCCGGACAACACCGTTTTGCTGGGTTCGTTTTCCAAGATAGTTGCTCCGGGCCTCCGCCTGGGCTGGCTCACAGCCCCGGAAGCTTTATTGGAAAAAATCATTGTCGCCAAACAGGCGGCTGACCTGCATACCTCCTATTTTATTCAATGCATGGTCTATCAATATATGACGGACAATGACATTGAAGAACATATTAAAAAAATCTGCGAATGTTACGGGCGCCAGTGCCGGGCGATGATGGCTGCCATCAAGGAATTCTGTCCGCCAGGCATAAAACACTCCCATCCGGAAGGCGGGATGTTCCTCTGGGCGGAAATGCCGGAAGGCGCTTCGGCACGGCAACTGCTTGACCTGGCCGTGAAAGAGAAGGTCCTTTTTGTCCCCGGCGACCCCTTCTACGTTAATAAAAAAGACAGCAATACCCTGCGTTTGAACTTCACCTGTTCTAATGAGCAGGAGATACGCACCGGTATCGAACGGCTCGGCAATGCCATGAAAAAACTGTTAAAATAGGGGCAATATGCCTTTAACATACCCTCTTGTCGCAGAGCTTTTCATGGCGCCGGATGCTTCCTGGTGCTTTAAATCTTTTGCCCACCGCCCCTTCAGTTTCTGGCTGGATAGCGGCATGGATGCGCAAAAGCTGGGCCGCTGGTCTTTCATGGGCTCCGACCCTTTCCTGGTCATGCGCTCCCGCGGCGATGAAATAACGATTATCAAAAATGGGGTGGAGGAAAAACGCCGGGGCAATCCTTTCGATGTCTTAGGCGAATTACTTAAACAATATAGGGTTGAAAATAGTCAATCGTATATTCCTTTTACCGGCGGCGCCGTCGGCTATTTCAGCTATGACCTCTGCCACTTAATCGAAAAGCTGCCCGCCAAAGCTGTTGATGACCTCAATTTGCCGGAATGTTACATAGGTTTTTACGATGCTGTCGTTGCTTTCGACCACCTGGAAAACCGGACGTTTTTAGTTTCTACCGGCTTCCAGGAAACGGATGAAAATAAGAGGCAGAACCGGGCGGAAACGCGTCTAAACGAATTGAAAAATTTGGTGCTGTTTGCCCCGCCGCCTTCTCCCCCCGCCGGCGGCAAGAAACCTTCAAAAAGACTCGCTCTCAAATCCAACTTCTCCCACGAAAATTACCTCAAAGCTGTAGCTACCGCCCGGGAGTACATCTGCGCCGGGGATATTTTCCAGGTCAATCTCTCCCAGCGGCTGGAAGTGGCTCTGGATACTGCGCCCTATGAGCTTTATAAGCGCCTCCGCAACATCAATCCGGCTCCCTTTGCCAGCTATTTCAACTTCGATGGCGTTACCATCGTTGGAGCTTCTCCGGAAAGGTATCTCAAAGTACGCGGCGATTGGGTGGAGACACGCCCCATTAAAGGCACCAAGCCGCGCGGTAAAACCCCGGAGGCGGATAAAGCCCTGGGAGAAAGCCTGCTGGCGAGCAAAAAAGACCGGGCGGAAAATATTATGATTGTCGACCTCGAGCGTAATGATATCGGCCGGGTCTGCCGTTACGGCACGGTTAAAGTTACCGAATTGGCAATTCTGGAAACTTATCCGACGGTTTTTCACCTTACCTCGACAGTCGTAGGGCAGATGCGGAGCGAAAAAAACATTATTGATTTACTAAGGGCCACTTTCCCCGGCGGCTCGGTTACCGGCGCTCCTAAAGTGCGTGCCATGGAAATCATCGATGAACTGGAGCCGACCCGCCGCAGCGTCTATACCGGCTCGCTGGGCTATATCGGCTTTAACGGGGACCTGGACCTGGATATCGTCATCCGCACGATAATCATTAAAGACAATAAAGCCTATTTCCAGGTCGGCGGCGCTATCGTCTATGACTCCGAACCGGAAGCGGAATACATCGAAACCATGGATAAAGGCAAAGCCCTTATCATGGCTTTAACGCAGTCATCTGGCGAAAATGTGGAGATAATCTCTTGATTTTATTGATAGATAATTACGATTCATTCACCTATAACCTCGTCCAGTATCTCGGCGAGCTTGGGCAGGAGCCGGTAGCATTCCGGAACGATAACATTACCCTGGAAGAAATCGAGTCTTTGTCCCCCAGCCACATTATTATTTCCCCCGGTCCCTGTACCCCGCTGGAAGCCGGTATTTCCAATGATGTTATCCGCTATTTCCGCGGCAAAATACCAATCCTCGGCGTTTGCCTGGGACACCAGTGTATCGGCTATGTTTACGGTGGTCGGATAACACGTGCCATGCTACCCATGCACGGCAAAGATTCGCTGGTCTTTCATGACGGGAAAACGATTTTCAACGGTCTTTCTTCACCTATTACCGCCGGGCGTTATCACTCTCTCATCATCTCATCGGATAATTTCCCATCAACATTAGAAATTTCCGCCAAAACGGACGACGGCGTTATCATGGCCGTTCGTGATAAAGAGCAGATGGTTGAAGGCGTCCAGTTCCACCCGGAATCCATCATGACTCCAGAGGGGCACAAAATATTAGCTAATTTTTTACATTTAGAGCTATAATAAGCAAAGAAAATAACCGATATCCGGGACACGCCGTATGATTCGTTTCCCGGTTATTGATTGACATAACGGAGCAATAATGAAAAATATCGTGTATCTCAACGGGTCATTTATCATCCGCCCGCAAGCCCGCCTTTCCATCAGCGACCATGGTTTTTTATATGGTTTCGGTCTTTTCCAGACGATGCGTGCCTACAAAGGCAAAATATTCGCACTTGACCGCCACATCAAACGCCTCAAAGATGCTGCTCAGATTATCGGGATAGGCGAAAAGGTCAAAGACCTTGATCTGGAAAAAGCCTGTGTGGATACTGTTAACATCAATGGCCTTGAAGACGCCCGCGTCCGCCTTACGGTCACCAGCGGAGAAGGGACGGCGCTCCCCTGGGAAGATTCCGGCGGTGAACCCACGGTTCTTATTACCGCTGTGCCTTACACGCCTTTTGCCAAAGAAAAATACGAAGAAGGCTTTAAGGTCGGTATAGCATCGGTGCGGCGCACCCGCCAGAATATCATGGAGAGCTTGAAATCCCTTAATTACCTTCAGAATGTCATTGCTCGCATGGAAGCGGCTAAACGCGGCATGGATGAAGCCCTTCTTCTTAATGAGGACGGTTATATTGCGGAAGGCGGCGGCAGCAATATCTTTTTCGTTAGGCAGGGGAGGCTTGTAACTCCTGGGCTTAACAGCGGCCTTATTCCCGGCGTTACGCGTGAAATCGTCATGGAGCTTTGTGCTGCTCTTGGCATCATTATCAGCGAAGGCACCGTCGGTAAACCTATCTTCAAGCAGTGCGAAGAAGCTTTCATGACCAATGCCATGGTTGAGATAATGCCGCTAACCAGCATGAGCGATGAAAGCGGCGCTTCGATGGTGGTCGGCGGCGGAAAAATGGGACCGGTTACCAGCCAGCTTTTACAGGCTTACCGCGATAGAGTGGAGAAAGAAACAAAAGGTTAGTCCGGTTTTACTTCCGGCGGAAAATTTTCTTCGGATATATTCTTTTCGATACTGTTTAATATCTCTTTGGCCGCCTCGGCGTCGGACTCTTTAACCAGCAGTTTAATGGGCGTAACGGTAGAGGAATTGCGACCGCTTAGCATCACCGTATCCGCGTTGGCGATAATACTTTCCATTCCCTCCGCTTCGAGTACACCCTTGCTAAATTGAGCTTCTAATGCGTTTGCGAAAGAAGCCACTGAAACCAACCGCTCTTTAGTGTATTTGCGGTCGCCTCTGGCTAATATTTTTAATTCTGTTTTTTTCTTTTCGTTTATGGCAGACTGCTTCCAATAATTAATCTGTCGGAATATAGCGAAGACTGAAAATGGTCTCTAAAAATGGTTATACCTGGGCCTTTGGGTCAATCTCACCGGTATCTTCAGGGTTGTCTTCAAACGGTATGCCTTCTTCGGGGATGTCTTTCACGATACTGTTCAGTATTTCAAGAGCTTTTTCGGCATCGGAATGCCTGACCATCAGTTTGATGTTATAGCGCGTTGCCATGCTCGAGGCGTTATCCATCCAGTCGAGTAAATCCATGGATTCACCGGTAACAAGGCAGTTAATGCCTTCGGTTTCGAGTATGGATTTGTTAAACGTAGCTTCCGTAGCTGTCTCAAAAGAGGCTATCGCTACCAGTTCCATCGGGTCGTTTTCGGCGTCTGCTTCAGCGTCCGGTACATCTTCCTCTTCCGGCTTTGTTTCAACCAGTTTCTCGCCGCAATCAGCGCATGTTTCCACCCAGTCCTCGTATTCCCCACCGCATTTGGGACAATATCTTACCATTATAACTCTCTTCTAAATCCCTCTCTAACTCTCCCTTTTTCAAAGGGAGAGGAATCTTTGCAAAACCTTTCTATCTCTGGTTATATTCAATTTTCCTCTCTTTGAAAAAGAGGGGTAAGGGGGATTTTTCGTTTACCAGAACTCCGTCAGGATGATATTCTCGTTATTCTTGATTATCTTGCGAATAGCATCGCGGTCATTTTCATTCGTGACCGGCTCGATAAAAGAAACCGGCAATCCCCGGTCATTTTTCTCTGCTTTCCACCCCAGTACATACCCCGGGATGGTAACGGCGCAATAATCGTTCACACCGCAGCATGAAGATTCTATAACGGCTTCATTCACCGTATAAAGCACCTCGCGCCCGTTATAGGTAAACCTGACCTCTTTCCGGGGGTTGTAATAACCGGATGGGGTGGGGACGTCTTTATTCAATTCCAGGTGAGTATAACTGCTCATACTTTAATTTTACCATTTTCAAATAAAAGAAAAATGCTGAAGCCGGTATAAAGCTAATTTATTCCAGTCCCGTCTCCTCCGGCACTCCGAGGACGATATTCATATTCTGGATTGCCGCGCCGGAAGCGCCTTTGCCCAGGTTATCGAAGCGGGCGGAAACTAAAACTCTATCGTTCCCGCCGAAGACGAATATCTCCAGGTTGTTGGTATCATTGCAGTCGGTGAAGGTCAGGAAACCGTTCTTCAAGTAATCGTCAGCCGGGTAGGGCATCACTTTGACGAATATTTCCCCGGCATAGTATTCCGCCAGGGTTTTCCTGATATCTGCGGCGGGATAGGGTTTCTTGAGGTAAGCCGGAATGAGAGGAATTGAAATGATTTCTCCGGCATAGACATTGACGACCGTCGGCGCAAAGACCGGCGACCTGGTAAGACCGCAGATTTTCGTCATTTCCGGGATATGTTTATGGTTCAGGGCCAGGGAATAGGGGCGGGGGTTCTTGATATATTCCGGGGCTTTGGGGTCGAGATAGTCCACTATCATTGATTTCCCGCCGCCGCTGTAGCCTGCAACCGTATGGCTGGTGACCGGATAGTCAGGTGCCACAATCCCCGTTGCTACCAGCGGATAAAGCATAAGGACAAAGCCGGTGGCATGGCAGCCGGGCACCGCGATTCTCCTGGACTTCTTTATCAATACTCGCTGCTCTTTCTTCAGTTCCGGCAGGCCGTAGACCCATCCCAGTGTTATCCTGTGCGCCGTTGAGCCGTCGATGACGCAAACTTTATCGTTCTTTATCAGGCTTACCGATTCACGGGCGGCGTCATCGGGGAGGCAGAGAAAAACTATGTCTGCTTCATTAATCAATTTTTCACGGGCCTTGGGGTCTTTGCGCTTGTCCTCTGGTATTTCGAGGATTTCAATATCTTTTCGACCTTGCAAGCGCTCGCGTATTTTCAAGCCGGTCGTACCGTGCTGGCCGTCAACGAATACTGTCTTTTTCATGCCATTAACCTTTCTGGAATTACAATAACAAATTATAGCACAAGCTGGAAGGTACAGATACGGCTGAAAAAACGGCATTCTTTAGCGGGCCAGGGTCCTGAATATATCGGTAATCAGGCTGGAAGTAAGCGGCACACGCTGCTGTTTGGAAAACCACCCCCGGATTTTGCCCCCGGTAAATTGCCCGAGAAAGAAATCAACCACGAAGATTAGGGATTAATACCCAGTCCCAGCCTAGAAGCAAGAACCTTTTATCGATGGCTATTGGCACCGGCACGTGAATGGCGGCTATCCATTGCAAAGACAATTTCCGGGTGTTCGCCCGCCAGTAGCCGAAGAAGATATTAATTACAAATATCGCGATAATCGCGATGCTTAGATTTGCCCAGTTGGTCATTAGCTCTTCTCTCTTTTTACATTATCATTTGTAGCGTGAAAAAGAAAATAAGGGCAGTCACTTAAAACAGGTTTGTCCGCTTGTAGCAGGTGAATAGGCAAAAACACCGTTTTTAAGCTCAATCCGTAGTACTTTAGATATAAAATTTATGAATTTGTGCCTGACGGCAATCATTTTGAGCGTGGGCCGCACTTGACATGAGCGTGCCGTTTGTTTTATTGTTTATAGCAAATAGCTTCAAGGAAGGAGGAAACATGCAAGCATATTGTGTAAAGTGCCGCGCCAAGAAAGAAATGAGCAATGCTAAATCCATCACCATGAAGAACGGCAAGCCGGCTACCCAGGGCGCATGCCCCACCTGCGGCACCAAAATGTTCAGAATCGGTAAAAAATAATACCGGTACTAATTACGGATTTATAGATATAGAAAAGGCTGGATGTTTCTCTTGTAGATTATCCAGCCTTTCGCTTTATGAATATCATTAAAAAGGAGTTCAGAAGATATTCCCTCTGGCGGGGGTTCTGGGGGTGTCCCCACCTCGCAATTATCTCCCTCCTTCGTAGGGGGGTTATCAAACCCAATTTACCAAACACTCCCGCTCAACCTTAATTATGGGATTGATCAAAACTAATTCACAAGTTTCTTAGTTATAAATATATTTTATAGCTGATTTAAATTTTTATATACTTCTTGACCAGCTTCACGGAATCGGTGACGTTAAGTTTATTGAAGATTAACACGAACCGTTCTTCCAGTTCCTGCATAATTGCCTGGAGGTTTTTATCCGGCATGCCCCAGAGTTCTTTCTTGAACTCCCCGAAGGCTTTCTTCCGGGTGTTGTAGTAGAATTGCTCCTTTGTCTCGTCGGATTTTCTCTCATCGGCGCACTTGGTATCGAGATACTGGTACATCCGGCCCAGCAGCTCTTTGGGGAAGCTGGTGCTGTCATAAACGATGTTCTGGAAGCCGGTGGCCAGGTGCACTTCAATAGCCTCGACTTTAGGGAACATATCGAAGGCTTCGTCTGGCAGGGTAGAAGCGCCGTGCTGGACAGCCCCGCCCAGCCCGTATTCATCTCTGGCTGTCTTGGAGAGCTCTTTAAGAGTATTGAAGTCCAGCTTTACTTTAGCCATCGTGCCGTCCGGCAGGACAACGCCGCCGTGGGTCGTACCGGTCTGGATGCTGATTTTGGAAATTCCTTTCATTCCCTTGGGCAGCAGCTTGAGATATCCGTTCATGAAGGCCTGGAGGTCACCGAACGTGCTGTTGCCTTTACCTATCTCCCCGATTTCCCCGCCCACGGAAACGGTAGCGCCTTTTGGTTCGATGCCGCGGATATATTGCGTCATTTCCGCGGTAATTTGTGAGTTCCTGGTCTGCTGCTCATCCAGGTTTTCTTTTGAAATATCGACCATCGTTGATGCATCGATATCGATATTATAAAAGCCGGCTTCGATAGAGTCTTTAATCAGTTTCTTAATATCGTCGAGTTCGCCTGTGGGGTTCTCACGGTACATGGCTCGCCTTACCTGGTAGTGGTCGCCCTGGATAAAGACGGGGCCTTTAAACCCGGTGTTGAGGGCGGCTGCCAGAATGGCGGAGGAGTATTCCGACGGAGGCTGTTTGGTATAGCCGATTTCCGAGCGGGCTATCTCAAATGTAAAAGCGCCCACATTGTTTTTCATCGCGGCGCGGAAGACCGCCTGGGCGGTGTCATAAGTCAGCATGCGGATGTTAATAGCCGGTACTGTCAAGCCGGTAAATTTGCCTTTACCGGAGGCCTCGTAAAGAGCCTGGATGCTGGCCGGGTGAATTCCTGCTTTTTTTGTCGCTTCCCTTATTTGCTTAAAACCTTCGGCTTTTTTGGCCGCATCGGAGGTAAAAACAGACTCTTTAATAAGTGCATCGACATTGATTTTCGCCATGGAAGCACATCCCCCCTCGAAACAATTATAAGATCGTCCTTCGGCCGTTATACCTCTCGCAGTCGTATTCCGTGGAGATATCGACCATCCTCGTTTTGTTCTCGATTTTCCAGAGCGGTACGGATGTCATGGCGCCGTTTATCCAGCATACCATCCGGCCGAATTCCTGTTTGGCCACCAGGTCCACCGCCGCAATACCGAAATACCTGCCCATGCGCCGGTCATAAGCGCCGGGAGCGCCGCCGCGTTGCAGGTAACTTAATTCAATGCTTTTAGTTTCCTGGCCTGTATATTTTTGAATTTCACTGGCTATATACTCTCCAACCCCGCCCAGGTTCAGGTTGCCGAATTTATCCGACCCTTCCTTTTTGACTATTTCTTTGCCGTCTATCGTTCTGGCGGCCTCGGCGACGATAATAATTTCATACCGGTTGCCGTGCTGCCGCCCTATGGAAACCAGGTCGCAGACTTTCTTCATATCGTAAGGGCATTCTGGAATTAAGATGATGTAAGCGCCGCAGGCTTCACCGCCCTCGAGAGCCAGCCAGCCGGCGGAACGTCCCATCGTCTCTACCACGAAGATACGTTTATGTGAACCGGCGGTCGTCCTTAGCCTGTCAACTTCTTCCACGATAACATTAAGCGCCGTATCGAAGCCGAGAGTATAATCGGTTTCCGTGAGGTCTTTATCGATGGTCTTGGGAATGCCGACGATATTGGCGCCCTCATCGCATAATTTTTTAGCGACGGTGAGGGTCCCGTTACCGCCCAGTACGATGACTGCATCCAGCCCCAAATTCCGGATATTATCGATAACTTTTTGGGATTCAGAAGTAGTCCTGTCGTCTTTGCTGTTATACGGGCCCCACCGCGAAGTTCCCAGCATCGTCCCGCCCTGCCTGTCCCATGTCCTGACCTTGTCCGGGTCCAGCGGTTCGATGTATTTTGCCATGGAAGCCGGGTCGTCCGAATTGACTTCATAAAGGCCCCGCCACCCGTCATGAACACCAACCACTTCAAAATGGAATTGTCTGCCCTGTGCATGAGACTCATCCATCGCGGTCTTGACTACCCATTTCATCGCCGGGTTAAGGCCGGCGCAATCTCCACCGCCAGTCAATACCGCAATTTTTTTCACCTGCACAGCCATCTATAAAAAAACCTCTCGTAATTATGGACACTAATCGTTAAGATTTGCAAGTGGCTGATGATATAATTTTGAAATGAATTTACGTTGTGAAAACTGGACATATGATGGAAAAGAGAGTAGAATTTAAACTGCTATGAAGGATTACGGCGATGGCTGATTTCTATCAAACAAAAAACAGGCCAAAAATCGGACAATATTAGAGCACTGTTCTCGGCGGAGACAGTGCTCTGATAATTAAAGGAGGTAACGCCATGCAATCAAGTCTGATAGGCAAGATTGAAAAGGCAAAAAGGTATGCCAGGGAAACAGACAGGGTTACCTTCCATGAATTAGTAGTAAAGTTCCGCGGCGAGAACAGTGATTATGATGTATCCTTCAATGAAGGCAAATGGCGCTGTACCTGTGCCTTCTTCTCCAACTGGGGCCTTTGCAGCCATACTATGGCGATGGAAGAAATCCTCAACAACATGCTCCCTCCGGAATCCCGCAACGCGCATTTGAAAGCTGCCAGCAACCAGACAGAAGGTTAGAATGCTGCCGGCATAAAAGCAGGGGGTTGCCTTATCCTCGAAACAGCTTGCATGTTAAAACAGCCGCCTGGAGAAACATGGACTTTATTGAAAAACTGGCTCAATCGAGCCGTACAAACAAAAGCCTGCTCTGCGTAGGTCTGGATACCGACCCCTCATTGATACCGGAAAAAACCAGCATCTTTGAATTCAACAAAGCCATCATCGATGCCACGTCCGACCTTGTATGCGCCTATAAACCCAATATCGCTTTTTATGAAGCGATGGGATTGCCCGGTCTGGAAGCCCTGAAAAAGACCCGCGATTATATCCCCAAAGAAATCCCCGTCATTATTGATGCCAAGCGCGGCGATATCGGCAACACCGCCCAAGCTTATGCCAGGAGCCTTTTCGAGCATTATGCCTTCGATGCCATGACCGCCAGTCCCTACCTCGGTTTTGATTCTCTTCAACCCTTCATCGAATACCGTGACCGCGGCATTTTTATCCTCTGCCGCACCTCCAACCCTGGCGCGGCTGATTTTCAATCGCTTTCCGTTCAAATGGAGGGCGGTTCGAAAATGCTTTTTGAAATCGTTGCTGAAAAAGTGAATAGCTGGAACACTCACGGCAACCTCGGGCTGGTGGTCGGAGCCACTTTTCCCAAAGAGCTCAAGTTGATACGGGAGAGATATCCGGCCATGCCGTTGCTGATTCCCGGCATCGGCGCCCAGGGCGGCGAGCTTTCGGAAACCGTGAAATACGGCGCGGACGCAAAACACGAGAAGACAATAATCAATTCGTCCCGCCAGATTTTATACGCCTCTAAAGGCAAAGACTTTGCCGCCGCCGCCAGAAAAGCCGCCGAAGATATGAGAAACAAGATTAATTCTTTCCTTTAAGAAATCACTGAAAAAGGAGTCCAGAGGAAATTTCCTCTGGCGGGGGTTCTGGGGGTGCCCCCCAGCACCTCCAAGTCCCCCAAAACTGGGGGATAGAGGGGGTTCATTTAGACTGTTTCATCAGTCTGTTTAGGCCCGCTAGAACAATAACCATGGTTATGGAATTAAAGCTCGGTGATATTCTGAAACTAAAAAAAGTCCATCCCTGCGGCAGTTATGAGTGGGAAGTGGTGCGGCTGGGGGCGGACATCGGCATCAAATGCTGTAAATGCGAGCGGTATATTCTTTTAACGAGAAGTGTCCTGGAACGTCGGATTAAAGAAATTGTTAACAGAGAACAGGGATAGGACTTAAAAGGATAGTCCTTTTATATTTTAACGGGCTTAAGAGAAACAATCAGCAAATAGCGGTTAGCAGGAGAAAAAGGGGTGTGGGGACTATTCGCTAAAAGCTAAAGAGCCGATAGGCAAAGTTCCATGGGCTGTGCCCGTGGGTGAATGTTGCGATGGCGATATGAGGTAGTACAATAGACGCATGGAAATACGGTTGTCCGGTCACACGACATATCGCACGGAGTATCACATAATATGGATACCGGAATATCGGCATCGCATCCTGAATACTGGCGTAAAAGGGTACTTGATGAAACTTTTTCCGAAAGTAATGGAACAGATGCCTGGGTGTGAGATAGTCAAGATAAGTATACAAGTTGATCATATATACATGATTATGATAATTCCACCGAAGTATGCAGTAAGTGAAATAGTGGGAAAGATGAAAGGGATGACCAGTATCGAATTAAGGAAAAAGTCTCAGTGGCTGAAGAATCACTATTTTCATGAAAATGTGATCTGGTCGCCTGGCTTTTTCGTATCTACGGTAGGGGTAGATGAAAACAAGATAATGCAGTATGTAGAATATCAAGGCCGCCAGGATTCAGGTCAAGCGAAGCTTGAGATATAAAGGGCCACGGGCTTTAGCCCGTGGATATCTACTTCTTGTTGCTTACTCCATACCTCATAAATCTTGACAAAATTGGTCCAAAATTGAAGGCATAATTTACATTTAAAGTTGTATTCTGTTAATAATAGCAAAAGCACAAGTCACCAAAGATTAGTTTTCTACGCTCTTCTTCATCTGCAGAATGATACCATCCGGTTCTGCCAGGCAGAATTTGACTATCTCACTGGCACGTTCCTGGGTTGTCGCGTTAGAATAGACTCGGAATTGTGGTGCGTTGCCCGAAGGACGGAGATGGGCGATGTCACCATTGGTGAACCAGATACGGATACCATCCTGGTAATTAATAAGACTGATGCCGGTAAACCCGTGTTTAGTATCAAAAAATTTTTCCAATTCACTCTTGGTAGTTAGCAGAACCTGTGCCGGCCGACTGGATGAGACTAATTCCCGGCTCAATCCGGTATAATCCTGCACTATAATTTTCCCGTTCGTAAAAATTACCTGGTTTATATTATTTACCGCCGGTGGAGAGTAATAAGTTAAAATTCGCTTACTGATGTCCGGCGGGAACTTATCGAGTAGACCGGCATCGGCATAATACTGCGGCAGATCCGTGAAAAGGGCGGAAACCGGCACTTTTTTATCAACCGCCTGGGCTAGGGCACAGAGGATCGGTAATATAGAGTCCCTGGTTGGCAGCGCTTTCAGCACTTTACCATAAATGACAATATCTGTCCCCGTCAGGAAGCCGCCGTTCACTTCCCAGCCGACTACCGGCGACTTACCCTCTTTTATCCAGCTATTCATCGCGTCTATCACATAAGGCGAGCCGATTTTAGTGCGTTGGAGAGTTATATCGTCTTTTCCAAGTTGTATCGCGACTGACTCGTTCGCACTTATCGGCACACAGGCGAAACGGGCTTTCAAGTACTGGCAAACGATTATACCCAAGACATCACCGCGGTAGGCTTCACCGTTTTCGTCGGCGACCAGTGGGCGGTCGCTATCGCCGTCGGTCGTTACCATCGCGAATGGTTTCTTGCCCCTGTATTCTTGCAACATCACTCGGAACAGTTTTCTGTCTTGCGGCGTGATATTTTCCGTATCGAAAGCCACGAAAATTTCACTTCTTTTAACCGGAATGACTTCCGCCCCCAATTTAGCCAGGATATACGTTAGGATATCCCTGCCTACAGCGGTATGCTGGTAAACCAGGATTGTTTTATCGGTAAAAATGCCGGGGGGAAAAGCATCCAGGTAGCGTTTAATAAAAGTCTGTACCGCCGCCTTGCCGGCCGGTTTTATCTGCCTGGGTTGTTTGAAGCTCCCGTTTTTATCGAAAAGCGTTTTGGCAGCGGTTCTAACGTATTCCTCGCGCCGGATACCAGCGACCGCTGCCAGGATACCCGCTTCGTCCGCTTTCAACACTTCACCGGCGCGTTTGTAATATTTGATACCATTACGATCCACCGGGATATGGCTACCAGTCACCATGACTCCGGCCCGTCCCTGTTGGAAGGCATAATAAGCCATTGCCGGCGTTGGAATTAAGCCGCAATTTTCAACTTTACATCCCGATTCAATAATTGCTGCTGCTACCGCTGCCATTATACGCGCAGTGGAAGGACGTAAATCACCGGCTATACATATAACCTCACCGTGTTTTATGTTTTTAATGCCTTTTAAATAATTTAAAAAAGCCCGGGTATTGATATAGCATTCCAGGTCGGTCATAATAGTTACCGGCCCACGTAGACCGGAAGTACCGAAGCTAAGCTCGACCGGAACTTTGGTTAAAAAAGCCGGTTTCTTTAAAGGCGTGCTCATATACTACACTCCATCATCAGCATAAACTTTTCACCAAGACTTTTACATTTGGTTATATTATGAGGTAAATCATCAAGATAAAAAACTGTTTTCTCCTTCCATCAGCCCAGACTTAGATTGTTCGGCAATCATGACCATATTTCAATCTAATATCAAAGTTGGAATGATTTCTGAGTCATATCTGAATCACTATGGCTTTAGTTTATCCAGTAGCTTTGGAAGCGCAATTGTAGCTACGGCAATCACTTTATCAGCCGCCCCATAGTAGAAAAAAAGTTTGTTCCCGATGACCACCGCTCCACAGGAAAAAACAGCATTGTTTACCATACCACCTTTTTCGTAATCCGTCTCAGGTTCTAAGATAGGAATATAGGTGCGACCAATTACACGCAAAGGGTCATTTAAATTTAAAAGAGCGGCCCGTATATTATAGTAGGATTCTTTTACGGTGATTCCGTGATAGAGCAACAGCCAGCCATACGGTGTTTCGATGGGCGGACCGGCGATACCTATCTTTTTACTTTCGTCGGGCATTTGCGCGGGCGTCATTAGCACCTCACCGTAAATCCACCGGTTGCCGTCAAAGTTGAGATCATCAACAAAGTCAATCCAGATACTTTCACCAAGACGGTGTAAAATCACATATTTACCTTTTATCTTCTTCGGGAATATGGCCGCGTCTTTATCAGCCATCTCCGGGGGAGAAATTAAAACTGGCTCAGTCCATTTCCATCGTTTATTCAAGAAATCAAACAGTTTGATAGACGTAAGGGCCACGCGGGGAGGGTCTTTGCCATTAAAGGCGGTATAACACATATATAGGTTCTGGCCAATCCTGGTTAATCTGGGGTCTTCACAGCCAGAGTTCCCTCCTGGAACAAGTTTCATCTCAAAATCATTGCGGGGGGAATATATGGGATTGGGAAGCCTCTCGGTAATATTTGTACCATTGGTGCTGGAAGCATAACCAAACACAGATGTGTTTTCCTTAGACATTGCCCGATAAACCAGGTGGACTTTACCCCCTTCATAGATAGCCCCGGGATTAAAAGTGGACTGGGACTCCCATGAGTTTTTTGAATTAGGCGATAGGATTGGATTACCATTAAAGCGCTCCAGCTTTACGATGTTAGCCTCTATCCCCAGAGTTTCACGTAACAATCCGTCGAATTCGATGGTAGCCACCGAGCAAACAGTATCAGCCGCTCCATAGTATAGATACAAATCTTTGTCTTTGACGATAGCCCCCGATGGGAAAATGATATTGGGTACGCGTCCATATTTTTCATATTCCTCCCGAGGTACCATGAGAGGCATTCTTTGTGCGTGACAGCAGTTCGAGAGGATTATTCAGGTTTAATAATGCCGCTTCAACACCAAAGGTAGATGGCGGAGAAAAATAGTTCTGTATGTGGCTATACAGTAGAAGCCAGCCGTATTTAGTCTTTATCGGGGGTGCCCCCACTTCCGTCTGGTCATTAGCTGACCGTTCGAGAGAGATAATATGTTTGTCTAGTGTGGCATACCATTCCGTCCAGTATTTATCCGACCAGATTTGATTCTCATTATCAAACAATGCAATAGCGATTTTGGCTGGTGGCTTATCAGTGTTTACTGTCAGCACAGCGGCAATCTTGCCATTAATTCTCTCGGGGAAAAGCGCCATTGCTTTAGAATTAAAATTTGTGACAGGGTGCTTTTCTTCAATTTGTTTAAAATCCCTGGTAATCGCCAAACCGATTTTTATTCCTTCCGCCCGGAAAGGATACTGTGACAATGCGGTGTAAAAAATATAATACTTACCATCCAGTTTGGTCACGCGAGGGTCTTCACAACCATATCGTTCCCAATCATACTCAGACCTGATTAGCTGGTAACGATTTTTAAAACGAAGCCCATTACTACTTGAGGCATATCCAATGGAGGAAATACGTCTTTGGCCATCTCCAATAGTAAGGGGCAAAGACTCCGCTCTGTACAGGAGACCTACTTTGCCGTTTACTGCTATAGGGCAGCCGTTAAAAGTAGCTTCTCCCTCCCAATCGTTATCGGGATTGGGTATGAGCACAGGATTCTCCTCATAACGCTTGAACTCAATCATTTTTCTCTCCTCAAACTTGATTATCCGGAAGCTGTTCAAGAACAGTAACAAGTTTTTTCATCGCAGCCAAAATGGACGATTATTTCACCCGACCATAATCGTCTTGCAATCTGACCACATCGCCAAGTTGTGTTGTGGAGACTTCAACAATAGTCGCGTTTTCCCGTGCCTCGATACGATGAATAGTCATCGGAGAGAGATGGAGACAAAAACCTGCCTCCGCCACTGTTTCAGTAGGTTGACCGTTTTGAGGCTGAACGGTGAATAGGACTTTCCCATGCTGGAGAAACTGGCTCTCTTCTTTTTCTTTATGGTATTGCCGGCTAAGACGGCTGCCCTTTTTCACAAAGAGTATCTTGCCGGCATTGTGAGAGGTAAGCGTAAATAGCAACTCGTAACCCCTGGTTTTTCCCGTTCTTCGGGGAAATTTATCTTCCATCTTTTTTGTCACTCCAATCAGGATTTACGATATCAACCGGTAGTAATCCGACCTAATACCTCTTGCGTATTTTACTGATTGAATAGACCGGGAAATACGCTATTATCGCTGCCGGGTAAAGTAAATGCTTGCTCCGATGTCGGGTTCCAACCGCTGCGCCGGCAATGGGGGCATCGCTTCGGTTTTGCTTTCCGTGGCACCCACGTATGATTACAATGTTTGCAGGTATACTTGGTTTTCTTCATAATGTCACTCCTTTACCACTTAGCACCTTGTTTCCCCTGCCCGGCCACCTTATTTATAGCTTTTTCGACCTCATCGGCGTCTCCCAGGTAGTAATGATTTAGGGGTTTAAGTCATTATCAAGCTCATAGATAAGAGGTATCCCCGTCGGAATATTCAGACCGGCTATTTCATCGTCACCAATATCATCTAGATATTTGACCAGCGCCCGCAGGCTATTGCCGTGGGCCGACACTATCACATGCTTCCCTGACTTCAGTATCGGCGCAATAACTTGATGCCAATAAGGAACGCATCTAGTGATAGTGTCTTTCAGGCTTTCGGTGAGCGGAAGCTCATTTTCACCAAGTTCTTTGTATTTAGGGTCATTTCCCGGATATCTTTTATCCGTTTTATCAAGGGCAGGCGGTCGAATGTCATAACCCCTCCTCCACATATGCACCTGCTCTTCGCCCACTTTCGAGGCCATTTCCGCTTTGTTCAACCCCTGTAAGGCTCCATAATGCCTTTCGTTCAAGCGCCATGAGCGATACACGGGTATCCACATCAGGTCCATCTCATCCATAACCAGCCAGAGGGTCCTGATGGCTCTCTTAAGCACGGAGGTAAAGGCAACATCAAAAACATACCCCTTTTCTCTTAGTGTTCTTCCCGCTTCTTTAGCCTCGGAAATTCCCTTGTCGGACAGGTCAACATCCGTCCATCCCGTAAATTTGTCTTCCTCATTCCAGATACTTTCTCCATGTCTGAGGAGTACGAGTTTTATTGTCATATCAGTAGCTCCTGTACCATCCTTCGGACAAGTCCGGGAACCGGATATGCTTTAAACCTATCTTGATATCCCAAGGTACGGCCCATTTATCAGCTACCCAGGTAAGCTCCTTTAGGCTCGACACGCGCTACCTTGTGAAAAATTTCAGCCTTTCCTCGCTGGAACCGATGCACTTTCATTATTATCGAGTTATTTCGTTAGCGGATGGGCATCTATGCCAGCCAGACCTCCGATAACATTTACCAGAGATGAATCAGTGGGTACAACTATTTTGGTATTGTTGGTGAGAGATTGTTCTACCGCTTGCAATCGGCGAAGTAATTGGGCATTCCCCTTGAAGTACAAGTCTGCCGATTCATTAACCAGCTTAATGGCTTGAGCCTCACCCTCCGCTACCGTTATCTTAGCCTGCCTCAATCCTTCCGCTTGCAGAATGGCGGATTGCCTTTGTCCTTCAGCTACCTTGATGGCGGCTCGTCTTTCACCATCCGCTTGCGTCTCCCGAGCGGTAGCAAAGTCGATAGCGGCAACTCTTTCATTACTGGCCTTCACTACTTTATTCATTGTCTCCTGGACATCAGCAGGAGGATTGATTTCTTTAAGTTCAGTGCGGACAATTTCCAGTCCCCAGCTCTTGGTCTCGGTGGCAAGGTTATTATACAGTGCGCTATTGATTTTACCGCGTTCGCTGTTGGCATCTTTTAATGTCATCGTACCGATGATGTTCCTCAATGTTGTTCTCGCCAGTGCTACAATCTGTCTCATGTAATTGAACACACTATACTGGGATGCTTTGACGCTCTCCTCATCCGGGCGCACTTTGAAATAGACCTGGGCATCAACCTGGGCATTCAAGCTGTCACTGGTAATAATTTCCTGTAATCCTGCATCTATCATATTTTCCGTGATATTGATTCTAATCAAGCGCTCGATGAAAGGAACGAGAAAGACAATACCCGGGTTGGCAAAACGTTGATATTTGCCAAGCCTTTCTATTAAACCACGACTGGTTGGTCTCACAGTACGAATAGACTTGGCTAGGAGAATGATAATAACAATGATAGCTAATACTATACCAATGATTGTTCCGGCCATATGATGGTTGCCTCCTTAAATATTTTTTCCAGATTTTGATATCTATTTGCGGATTTTGACCGTTTCAGATTGCCTTGCCGGCAAAACGTAAAAATCCTTATTCTGTTAGTGCATATTTTCTTACTGTATCGGCTCCTGATTTGCCGGGGAACGCGCTATCCTCAAGTGTGGTACCACGGTCGAGTACTAAATTCATGACAGTAAAACATGAATTCAGATGACAAATCGGCTGACATATTCTTTACCGCTTGTTTTGTTATCTTAGCCTTGTTTTTCACCTCCTCCTTATCATTAATTTCTTGGTAATTCTACGATGATCGTGTCTCCAGCGCCACTGGCGATACCGCTTTCCAGTGCAATGAACCCCGTACGGTGTTCCAAAGGCGGCAGTGCTTTCGTCAAGCCGGCCTTCAATAAAATTTAACTCGTGTTTGTTTTGATTAGCCGCCTAAAGGAATTCCTTATCATAAGGACGCGCGCTGTAAACGACCATTTTCATAATTATCTCCTGTTATACCTTAAGCCGCTTTACCGGTTGAGATTCTGGCTTGCTCTCATCTCGTGGTTTACGGCCAAGTCTTTTTTCGATATCCAGCACGTGTAAGGTGGTCTTAAGCACGGCATCAGGATTAAGGCTTATGGAGTCTATGCCGATCTCCACCAGGTACTCGGCCATCTCCGGATAGTCCGAAGGAGCCTGACCACAGAGTCCCGAGTGCCGCTTGTTACGCTTGCAACCTTCGACCGAGAGCCGGATCATTTCTTTTACCCCGGCATCACGCTCGTCGTAGTCAAAAGCCACGATGGCAGAGTCCCGGTCTACCCCCAGGACAAGCTGGGCAAGGTCATTAGAGCCAATCGAGAAACCATCAAAGTATTTGGAAAAAGCATCAATCTGGATGACATTATTGGGGATTTCACACATAACATAGATTTCAAGGCCATTTTTGCCCCGCTCCAGACCGAATTCCGCCATTTTCCCAATTACCTGCGCCGCTTCCTCTACTCGCCGGCAGAAGGGGATCATAAGCTTAACATTGGTAAGCCCCATCTCGTCTCTAACCCGCTTCATAGCCGCACATTCCAGTGCGAAGCCCTCAACATAAGCAGGGTGAGTATAGCGTGACGCCCCGCGAAAGCCCAGCATCGGATTGTTCTCACTCTGCTCAAAATATTTCCCGCCCAGAAGGCTGGCATATTCGTTGCTTTTAAAATCAGACATGCGCACTACCACCGGTTTGGGATAGAAAGCCGCAGCAATAGTACCGACACCCTCTGAAAGGCGTTCGATAAAGAAGGCAGCCGGCTGTTTATAACCTTGAGTGATACGATCGATAGCTGCTCGTTCCCTGGTATCGGTGACCCTTTCCGGATGAACCAGCGCCATGGGATGGATTTTGATGTATTCACTGATAATAAATTCCATGCGGGCCAGGCCTATACCATCATTAGGGATAAAGCTGGTCTTAAAGGCCAGCTCCGGATTACCCAGGTTAATCATTATCTTGGTGCTGGGCTTTTTTAAAGCGCTGAGGTCTGTTTTGTTCACCACGAAGGGAATCTCTCCTTTGTATACCTTCCCGATATCTCCCTCGGCACAGGAGACAGTTACTTTCTCTCCGCTCTGGATGTTTGTTGTGGCATTCTCGGCTCCAACTACCGCGGGTATGCCTAACTCGCGGCTGACTATAGCTGCATGGCAGGTACGCCCGCCTCGATTAGTGACAATGGCCGCCGCCGTCTTCATTACCGGTTCCCAATCGGGAGATGTGGTATCGGCTACCAGGACTTCCCCGGGCTTAAATTCAGAAAGGTGGTCTGTGTCCAAAATTTTATGAGCGGTACCGCTGGCGATTTTTTCTCCGACGGAGCGCCCCGTCGCCAAAACCTCCCCGGTGCCCTGAAGCACAAACTCTTCAAGCATGCTTATTTGTCTCTGCGAGATGACAGTCTCGGGTCGCGCCTGGACCATATAAAGCTGTCCGTCTTTGCCATCTTTTGCCCATTCCATATCCATGGGCAAAGGGTGTCCCGCTTTCTGTGAGTAGTGTTTTTCCACTTTGACGGCGTAGTTCGCCAGGATGAGCGCCTCTTCGTCGGTGATACAGAAACGCTCGCGGTCAGTTTGAGGCGTGGGAATATTACGAGTGGCTTCCCGGGTTCCGCCTTCGCGGTAAACCATCTTGATTTCTTTGTTTCCGAGCACACGCCGCAGGATTTTGCGGTAGCCTTGCTCCAGGGTTGGTTTGAAGACATAGAACTCATCCGGGTCTACCGCGCCCTGAACTACATTCTCGCCAAGCCCGTAAGCGCCGGTTATAAACACTACGTCCCGGAAACCTGATTCTGTGTCCAGTGAGAAGATGACGCCGCTGGCAGCCATATCGGAACGCACCATCTTCATGACTGCGATGGAGAGGTATACCTTGAAATGGTCGAAGCCCTGGTCAATACGGTAATGAATGGCGCGGTCGGTGAAAAGGCTGGCAAAGCAGCGCTTGCAGGAATCCAGAAGTAACTCATCGCCATAGATATTAAGGTAGCTCTCATGCTGACCGGCAAAGCTTACATTAGGTAAGTCTTCTGCCGTAGCGGAACTACGCACTGCTACGCTCAAGTCATGCCCGTACTCGTCTTGAAGAGTCCGATAGGCGCTTAGTATCTCCTGCCTTAAATCGTCCGGTAGTGGAGCCCCATAGACAATCGCCCGTGCCTCTTTGCCCCGGTTTGCTAGGTCAGCCATGTTGTTCGCATCGATTCCATCCAAGGCTTGATGCAGGGCATCCCAGGCATTAGACTTATCGAGAATATAACGATAGGCTGAGGCAGTAATGGCAAAGCCATTGGGCACTTTTACCCCCTGCGGGGTGAGCTTGCGATACATCTCACCAAGGGAAGATGTTTTTCCCCCCACCAGCGCGACGTCATCGACCCCGATTTCCGTGAAGAAACGTATGTATTTATATTTCTTTTCCATTACATTCTCCTAAAAACCCAAATTCGTTTAAAAGATTCAGCAACAATTTAATTCCCGGGGTTGTTTACCAACAAACCTGAATGTTTTTTATCCAGGATACTATATCCAAAGAGCTTCACCCGGTCTTGAATTATAAACATTACCATTGCGTAACCCCAGACAAAGCCAGCATATGTCCAGCCTAGCGGGGTCATGAACAAGCCATAGACCGCAATAAAAGTTGCCACTATTTGTGTGCCGATGACCGCTAATACGAGAACCCGGGCCGGCTTGACAGACCAGAATGGACCTTTCGTACGGGCGACAAAGACCGTTAAATGCCCGGCAACGGAGAATTTCAAGTATATCAAGGTCTGAATTATGTTGTCATTCAAATGAAGGACGGTTTTACCCAGGTAGAATATACCGAAAGAAGAAATTACCCCGAAAACGCCCAGTATCGTGGCGATACCCAGGACAGACCGCATGTTCCAGGCTTCCGGTTTATTGGAATAGTGAACATTGTCATAGGCGATGGTGAGTATGGCGCCGTCGTTGAGTATCGCCAGTAAGACTATCATGATAGCCGTTACCGGATAGACATTAAAAATCAGGATGGCCAGGGTGAGAAACAACAACACCCTGATTGTCTCGGCAATGCGATAGATGGCATAATTCGTCATACGTTGAAAAATCTTGCGGCTTTCTTTAATCGCGTCAATGATGACAGAGAGACCGGGAAGCAGTAATACGATGTCAGCAGCCGCTCGGGCTGCATCCGTGGCCCCGGCAACCGCGATACCGGCATCAGCCTTTTTGAGTGCCGGCGCATCATTTACTCCATCGCCGGTCATACCCACAATATGGCCTCGCTGCTGTAATACTTCAACGATGTGATATTTATGTTCGGGGAATACCTGGGCAAAACCATCAGCTTTCTCAATGGTATCCGCCGTTTGCCCGGCTTCATGAGTTTTGGTTTCGTCGAAGAGGCTAGCATCAATAATGTCTTTGCCCAGGTCCAACTGGCTGCCTATTTCTTTGGCAATAGCCAATTGATCTCCGGTTACCATTTTGATACTGAGGCCCATCTCTTTGGCTGCATCAACAGTAGCCTTAGAATCCTCCCTGACCGGGTCGGAAAGTGGTAATACACCCAGGAAACGCCACTGATCTTGCTCATTGGTGCGGGCCACGCCCAGGGAGCGAAAGCCGCGGGCAGCGAAGTCGTTCACCGCTTTTTCAACCCTGGATTGGATACGAGATGAGTTTGAGTCCAGCTCCAGGATGACCTGGGGCGCGCCTTTGGTGACCTTGAAATCACGCTGGCCCTGTGCTTTAACCGTGGCTTCCGTGCGCTTATGAACAGGATCAAAAGGCTGGAAGTGGGTCACCTGATATGGTTTTAATTTCTCACTATCCTTTACCCCGGCAAGCACCGCCAGGTCGATAGTGTCTTTATCTTCCGCGCGGGAAGCCAGCGCCGCATCAAAAATTACATCTTCAGGGCTAATATCATCCATGGTGAAAGGGTCACCCATGGTCAATTTGTTCTGGGTCAAGGTACCGGTCTTATCACAGCAAAGAACATCAACACCGGCCAGCTCCTCAATGGCGGATAGCCGGGTAACAATTGCCTGTTTCAACGCCAGCACCCGAGCCCCCAGTGCCATGGTTACCGATAAAACGGCCGGCATAGCTACCGGCACCGCCGCTATGGTAAGAACAAGCACAAATCGTACGACATCAAGTAGCGGATCATGCCGGAAAAGGGACACAGCTAATATCAAAATAGCTAGCCCTAACGCAATAAAAATAAGGTAATTTGCAATCTTCCTGACGTCGCGCTGCAAGTGGCTCTTGGTTACAGCAGATTCAACCAATTGGACCGTCTTGCCGTAGAAAGTGCCTATACCCGTACCATAAACCAGTGCATCAATTTCCCCTCGTTTTAGAATTGAACCTGAATAAACTGTTTCTCCGGACTTTCTCTCTACCGGTAGAGATTCCCCGGTCAAAGCAGACTGGTCAACCTGTACCGGCTCACCTTCCAGTAATTTGGCGTCTGCCGGTACAATATCACCGATACGCAGTCTTATGACATCACCGGGTACAATCTCGCGGGCGGGGACACCTATCCAGGCGCCATCTCGCTTAACTTTAGCCTGAACTGCCAGCTTCTGTTTCAAGGCGGCAATGACATTGCCCGCCTGGTATTCCTCGCGGAAGCCTACTACTGCATTGATTAATAATAAGGCCAGGATAACACCGAAGTCTGGCCAGTGTTGCAATATTGCCGATAATATGGCGGCCACCATTATCATCCCCGGGATGGGCCCCCAGAAATAGGAGAGAAATTTCAGAAACGGGCTGCTTTTTTTATCGGGGAGCTCATTATAGCCGTACTTTTCTATTCGCTTTTCCGCTTCAGCTTTGCTAAGCCCATCCGGTGAAGACTGCAGATTCTTTAACAGTTCAGCAATGGGCAGGTCCTTCAACTGTCCTTGAGTTGATTCAGCCGCTTGGCCACGGTCTGGCGGTCGGATTATTCCACCTTCACTGGCACCTTTCATCACAATGCTCTCCTTCTACTCCGCTCTTTCGCCAGCGCCTTAAGAGCTGTCTGAACAGCTAGGGGTGCCTCCACCGATGGCTCAAAACCTTCTAAAGCGACTATCACCGGCTGAAGTATTTCAGTAAGGTCTCCCTTATTTACATCATGGAGTACATGGTGCACACCTTCCCGCATCCAGAACGAATCGGAGTGTTGCATTAGCGCCTGCAGCAAGGGAGCCAGCGCCTCACGGCCTATGGAGATTAATCCTTCGGCGGCCAGCCATCGGACATCAAACATCTTGTCTTCCAGAGCTTTAATCAGCGCCTGCACTGCCACTGGATCGCCAATCTGACCTAGGGTTTTGGCTGCCTCCCAGCGCACCCATTCTCTTTTACTCGCCAGCGCTTCGACCAACGGTTTCACCGCCCGGCCACCAATAGCCACCAAGGCCTTGCGTGCCCGTACACGTGTCAGTCCATCCTTACTGTCCAGGCCGGCAACTAATGACTTGATAGTTTCTGGGATGGCCTTCTTCTTTCGAGCGGGGTTGTTTAGTCTTACGTCATTTTCCGTCATAACTGCCTCTGGATACGTTTGTATTTTTCATCCGGTAATATAGATCCGATTAAATTAAGCTATCGGTGGTTTTACCAGCTTCAAAGGGAAGGCTGCTTGGCGACCGGTTCATCGACCCAATACCCCTGGCGATCATAATGCCGATGCAGTTCGGCCTCGTAATCACGGCTTAGCGGAGCCCCCTCCGTATATTCCGGTGATTGTTTGATGGTCGCGCTGGAAAGATTTACAAAGACCTTCTCCTCATCCCAACTAACACGCTCAATCCACCGCGGTGAAATCAGAACTTTTTTCCCTTCTCCCCAGTTCTGCGTGTTGATAATTAGATAACGAATAGCCCACGTCTCGTCATCAATGATAAAATCTTCGACGTGGCCAACCTCGCCATCCGAGGCTTGTATATGATGTCCATCAACATCGTGAGTGCTGCGTAAATGGGAATCATGCTCATTTCCACTTTTAGTGGGTTCCCTATAAAGTCCAGGGTTACGCGGGATGGTGGGATAATATCCCCACATGTATGGACCGGCCCAATACGCCGGCCATTTATAATAACCGTGGTAGGACTGCTCGTATTGTCGCGAGACGGGTTCGTCACTACCCAGTGGCGGACTGTTCTCAATCTGTTTTTTGGTTAAATTGATGGCGATGTTTTGTTTTTCTTTATTCACCGATGCCAGCGCATGAGGGGAGATCAGCACCTGCCTGTTCGTAAGCCAGTTTCCTGTATCGGCGACCAGATAACGAATCGTCCAGAACTGGTCATCGAAGAAGAATTCTTTGACTTTCCCCATTTCCCCGTCTAGGCTTTCCAATTTGTAACCATTTAGTGTTTTAGCGTTGTTTAGCATGATAACGCTCCTTTAGAGTTTGAATCTGAAATCGATCCTTATATTTTTAACCCTACGTTATATGCCTGGCTAAATAGGCCATTCTGGTAGCTACTTCCCAGGCAGCAAGGCTTCGGCTAGTTGCTCCTTCTAAATCCCTTGCTAGCTTTACATCCCCGATTATTTCCCTTACCCAATTGCTGAAGTCATTCTTTTCCTGGTTACAATGATAGCTATAAGTCTCGTCCGTCATTATGGAAAAGGAATCAAAAAGCTCTTTCATGCTTTTCAATACTTGACCATCATGGCTCCGGAACGATTGTTCCGCTGGGACATCAACGAGGAATTTATGTGTTTTCTGCATCGCTTCTGTTTTCCACTTCACTCTATCAGGTATACTTTAATAATCCTTTTTGGATGGTCATTTAAGCAGCCTTGAGAATGCGTATCTCGGTAAAATCGGCCGCGTGTTCGGGATGAAATCGGCCGGGTGTTCGGAGCAAACCGGCCACCCCCTGGCAGCGCCGGACTAAGGTACAGTTTAGCTCACTTTCTCATCGCTTTCAATCTCCTTCGACTTCGCTCAGGACAAGTCCTCCTTCTTCTCAGATTTAGTAACCGGTCTCCTGGTACGCATGGAATCGCCTCTCATCTCGATCTTGTAGGCGTTGTGCAGCAGCCGGTCGCAGACGGCATCGGCCAGCGTGGGGTCGCCGATGTTGGGGTGCCAGTCTTTAACCGGGCACTGGCTGGCGATAATGGTCGCTCCTGTCTGGTAGCGGTCCTCGATTACCTCCAGCAAATCTCTCCGCTCGCCGTCTACCAGCGGGGTAAGCAAGAAGTCATCGATAATTAAAAGCTGTACCCGACTTAGCCTGGCGAGGGCTTTGAGATGAGAGCCATCTCCGCGTGACTGCTGCAGGGATTCAAACAGCCGGGGAGCGCGTACATAGAGCACGGTATAGCCGGCGCGGGCGGCGGCGTTGCCCAGGGCGCAGGCGATAAATGATT
Source organism: uncultured Chloroflexia bacterium (assembly GCA_963796365.1). Taxonomy (GTDB): domain Bacteria; phylum Chloroflexota; class Dehalococcoidia; order Dehalococcoidales; family RBG-16-60-22; genus RBG-13-51-18. The sequence continues at coordinate 1,022,581 of CAWCLJ010000003.1, read as the reverse complement.
TGCCGACGCCGGTTGGACCGCTGACCAGTACGTTACGATGGGCGGTTATCCACTGGGGATTAGCCAGTTCCAGCATTACCTGCCGAGAAATTCCGCGGGGTGCGCCGTAGTCGATATCCTCCAGGGCAGCCTCCTGGCGGAGCTTGGCCTTTTTAAGCAGCCGGTGGAGCCTTAAATTGTCGCGGTACAGTTTTTCATCCTGCACCAGCAGCCCCACGAATTCGTCATGGGACAGCGCTGCCTGTTTAGCGTCAGCCAGCCTCTCCTCAAGGCTCCGCGCCATACCGTATAGCTTTAATGAGTGCAGGATAGACATAGTCTGTTGATTAAGCACAGCTTGTTACTCCTTTCGACTTCGCTCAGGATAAATCCTTTCATTGGTAATATTCCTGTCCCCGGATATTCTGGTGCGGCGGGAGTCCCGACAGGCTGTGCTGCTCGCCGTTATCCGGCTGGCGGTCGAGCCCGGCGGACAGGATGGCCTTCATCGACCGGTAAGAGCAGGTCTTAAACTTGAGCGCCCGGCGCGCCGCCGCTTCGACACGCACCGGTTCGTAATCACGGGTCAGGTTAATGATACCCAGGCATGCCTTGTAGCCCTGCTCCGGGTAAGGGCGGCCGGCAAGGACTGCTTCCACCAGCCGGGCGGTAGCCTCTCCGGTCTTGCCCGCCCACTGGATAAACCGGGCCGGGTTCCACTCGGCGTAGTAGCGGTGTGACAGCGGCATGTGCTCCGGGAGCGTGGTGTAGCCGCCTTTGGCATAGGACCGGGTGTGGGCGGCGACGCGCTCACCCTTGTGGAAAGCTTCGATAATCGCCGCGGTTAACCGGATGTCCAGTCTCTCATGTAAAAGCTGGTAGGGCACGCTGTAATAATGATGGTCTACTTCGATGTGGTAATTGAGCTGTACCCTGGCCTTATACCATTCAGCATACTCGTAGGGTCTCTGTGGTAGCGGTAAAGTATTGGGCCGGTCAGTAGTTTCAAACAGCTCCCGGCGTGACTTCTTGAGCTTTTTCAGGGGACGGCTATTGAGATGCTCCAGGCACTCGCGGATAGCGGCATTAAGCTCGACGAGGCTGTAGAAAGTGCGGTGGCGTAACACCGCCAGTATCCACCTCTGGGCGATAAGCACGCCGCTTTCGACTTTCGCCTTGTCCCTGGGCTTGCGCGGACGCGCCGGCAGCACGGCGCAGCCGTAGTGCTCCGCCATGTCTGCGTAGGTCGGATTTAACTCAGGCTCGTACTTACAGGCTTTGCTGACGCCGCTCTTGAGATTATCCGGCACCAGCACCCGGGGTACACAACCAAAGTACTCGAAAGCCCGCCCGTGAGAGCCGATCCAATTCGGTAACGTTTGCGACAGGGTGGCTTCGGCATAGGTGTAGTTGGAAGCTCCCCAGACGGCGACAAATAGCTGGGTGAGCATCAGCTCGCCGGTAAGCCGATCGACGATAGACAGTCCATCGGAATAGTCGATGAAGAGCTTTTCGCCGCCGCGATGCTCCTGGCGCATGCAGTAATCGAGCTTTTTCCGCCACCGCCAGTAATGCTCGCAGAACTGGGTGTACTGGTAGCCGTCCGGGTGTTTTTCTTTGTACTCCAGCCATAACTGGGAGAGCGTCAGGTTGAATTTACGGTAGGTACGTAACTCATTGTAAATGTGCTCGCAGTCCGGCGGTGGACGTTTTACCGAGCTTGGTACGTGCTCGGTGGGAAACAGGCGCTCTTCGAGCTGGGCCTCGGCCATGGCTGACGCTTCCGGCCAGCTTAGCCTGGCGGCGGCTGCTCTTCTGAGATAATCGGCTACCGTGCTCCGGGAGATCTGGCAGCTCCTTGATATCTCCCGCTCGCTGATGCCGCAGTCTAATTTTAAACGTAGAATCTCTTTGATCTTACGCACGGACAATCTCCTGTTGGACATGAATCACCTCCAACGGTGATTCTATGCCATTGTATTGTCCGGCGCCGCTCCGATGGGGGGTGGCCGATTTACTCCGAAAGGGTGGCCTACTTTACTCCGAAAGGCCGGCCGGTTTGGTCCGAAAAGGTGGCCGTTTTAGTCCGAGAAATGCATTGAGAATATTCTTCAGGAGGGCTGCTATTTTAGCTATGTCATTTCTCATTTTTCATTATCCGAAACATCTTGGTCCCGCATTTGGAGCATATCCCCTGGATAGCCGACCGTCCATTTTTCAGAGTTAGAGCTACGGGGTTTTTCATTTGCCTTTTTGCCTGACATTTCAGGCAGTAGGCTATTATTCGTTTTACTTTTACCGGCGTAACCGGACTGATACCAACCGCAGCCGGTAGCGTACCGGGGACGCTTGGCGCCGCTTCTCGTACCCATACTAATTGGCCAAGAAGCTCATCGAGTTTCGCCGAAGCAACGCATGTCACTTTGTCGGCTCCGCCGTAGTAGATGAGTAAACGGTCTCTAATTACTGCCGCTCCGCATGGATAGATAACGCCATTTTTCCATCCTTCATTTTCGTAGCTAGCCTGAGGTTCCAAGATTGGCTTTTCAAGACGGGCTACGACCTTGACGGGGTCTTTCAGGTCAAGCAACATGGCTCCTATTTTATAGCGACCAGGGTCACTTTCACCGACACCCTGGTAAATAAATAACCAGCCATCCTTTGTCTTGATCGGAGGTGCACCAGCACCCACCTTTCGGCTATCCCAGCATGCCACCCTCGGCTGTATCTTAAATTCTCCTTTCAGCCAATTGTTTGTACCGTTAAAATCCAGGTCGTCAACAAAATCAATCAATATATCCGGATAAATTCGGTGGAATATTACGTATTTGGATTTTATTTTTTCCGGTAGAATACAGGCGTTCTTATCAACCACTCCAGGTGGGGAAATAAGCACTGGCTTTTTCCATTGCCAATGCTTGGACAGGAAATCATCAATATGTATTGAAGTCAGTGCTACCCGAGGTGGGGTATAACCGTCAAAAGCAACATAGGTCATAAATACCCTGTCGCCAATCCTCGTTAATCTCGGGTCCTCACAACCTCCCCATCCTCCCCCTCCCGATACATAATCTGCCCCATTTTCATCTTCCTCATCCTCCTCGGCCGAGACATAGGTAACTTGAGGATCGCTTTTTATAGGATACACCAGGCCGGTTCCTTCAAATGACTCTCGCGGGACATATATCGGTTTATCCGTCCGTTCGTCTATATGGAATCCATCAATACTTGAAGCATACCCAAAAACCGATATATCTGAGTCCCCAATTGCCCGATATATAATATGGATCTTTCCCTGCTCGTATATAGCCCCGGGATTAAAAGCCGCTTTTGACTCCCACCAATGCTTGGGCTGCGGCTTAAGGATAGGATTACCGGCAAACCTCTCCAGAACAGAGACAGTTTTTATTTCCATCTCCGTAACGGGGACAGCTTTTATTTTTCGCTTACTCACAATCTTACGTTTCATAATCACATCTCCTGTGGTACGCAGTCGGGCTGGTCGTGTCTACATCCATTTGTCACAACGACCGGCGAAAATAATAGCTAACGTATTAGGCCGGTCTAGCTTCACCAGGCTACTACCTTATTCCCGATATTGAAGATGTGACTATGGAATTCCGGGATAGTAGAAAAAACAAATATCTACTATTACTATGGTATGTCCTTTACACTGGTTGGTAAAAGCGTAAGGATACCTGATTTATCCTAGTAGAACTACGAGGATTTGGTAGGTAGATTTTGGCAGACACACCTGTGTCTTGTGCGAAATAAATAGGATTGCCGAAGATGATAGACTTTACGGACTACTCAAATTTTTCGGGGGGGATAATTCCCTCTTCAATGCAATAACGGGCCAACTCTTGCTGAGTATGTAGCCCAAGTTTCTGCATAATATTAGCACGGTGAAACTCGACAGTGCGTGGACTTATAGATAGCTTTGCTGCTATCTCGGCTGAGGCGCAGCCCGCTGCCATCATGTGCAAAACCTGGCGCTCTCTGGGCGTGAGCATCTGATATGGCTTCGCCTGGCGACTGCTGATTCCAATATAGGAATCAATTGCTTTTTGGGTTAGACTCGGGCTAATATAGTGTCTGCCGGCAAGTACCTCACGAATAGCACTAGCAAGTTCATCGGCAGAATCCTTTTTAAGGACATAGCCCTTGGCTCCAGCTTGGATTGCCTCCCGTACATAACCCTCCGCGCCATACATGGAAAGGATGACAATAGCGCATGATGGCGAGAGTAATCTGACCCTCCGTGTCGCTTCGATGCCATTGATACCTGGCATGACCATATCGAGCACTAACACATCAGGATGGAACCGCTCAACCAGCTTTATAGCCGCTTCTCCATCATCCGCCTCACCCACTACTTGAAAGTCTGGCTGCATCTTAAGGAGAGCACACAACCCTTGTCGCATCACCTGGTGGTCATCGGCTACAACTATGGTAATCATTCCTGTCTTGTTTCTTTCTAATCTTCATATTTGGTAAGGTATATCGGCAACCAGACGGGTGCCGGCATCAGGCTGGCTTTGAACCTGCAGAGTGCCACCCACCAGATTGATACGTTCCTGCATTCCGATAATGCCACCGGAGTTAGATACAGGTAATGCCGCTGGATCAAACCCGATGCCATCATCTGCTATGCGTAATTGTAGGGTACTCGCTTCAGCTTTGAATTCCACTGATACCATTGTAGCATGGGCATGAAGGGCCACGTTAGTCAGTGCCTCTTGCACCACGCGATAGATGGTGTTGGTAACCTGTGAAGTAAGATTTTTATCATTGCCTGATGGCTTAAACTGTACTCGGATGCTTGTCCGGGCAGTAAAGCGGTCGAAATACCACTCGAGAGCCTGTACTAAGCCCAGATCATCCAGTATCTTCGGCCTCAGGTCAAGTGAGAGCGTGCTCACCTGGTCGATTAATTCGGAAAGCTGCGATCTTGCCTGACCCAGTAGACTTTGCTGTTCTTTGTCATTGGAGACGCTAGCCCTGTCCATTAGCATCTTGACAATACTCAGGGACTGTCCAATCTGGTCATGGAGCTCGCGGGCAATATTACCGCGCTCTTCCTCCTGTATCTCGATGAGGCGGTGTGAAAGAATTTCCAATCGTTCGTTCATCTTCGCTTTTTCAGCCGTGCGTTCCGCAACTCGTTCCTCTAACTTATCACGATAATCTGCCAGATCTTTCTCTAACTGTTTACGCTCGGTGATATCAAGAGCGATAAAGGCAAATTGAGGCTGTCCAGATACAGCGGTCCGCAGATGGCTGACTGTTGCAGATAGCCAAGCTTTACGACTTCCCCGCTGTTCTTGATACTCGAAATTGACAGGTTTACCGATCTGCAGACTTTGTTTATAATGACTAACCCAGATGCAGATGATCTCTGGTGGCTCGCCTAATTCCGAACTCAGCTTGTTCCGTAGTGCCTCGGATGTCAATCCCATAAAGCTAGCTTTCACTTGGTTATCCATAATATGTCGGACCGTGGTATCATCAACGATTTCTACAATGCCTCGCATTACTCCCGGACTGTCGAAAAAGGCGTATATGAGATTTTCGCTCTCCTTAAGAGCATCCTTCGCCTTCTCGTGCTCACTAATTTCTTGTTTAAGCCCCGAATTCGCCTTTTCTAACTCTGACGTTCTTTGTTGGACTAATTCTTCGAGGTGATCCCGGTACTTGGATAGTTCTGCTTCACTTTGCTTCCGGGCAGTGATTTCTTTGGCTGCCTCTTTATTTTTTCTTCTCAGGTTGGATGCCAAATAGCTGAATAACACTCCGACCAGAAGAAATATCACTAATATCGGCGCATTCCTAATATCGGATACATTAATAAATGTGTGAAGTGGGGGAATAAAGAAAAAATCATAGGCCAATATACTGAGAATACAAACTAAGAAAGAGGGGCCGAATCCGAAGAAAACAGCCGTGGGAACGATCGCCAGAATATAGAGAATGGGTACATCGGCAGGGATGATTGATGGCTGGGCCAGATATTTTAACCAGGTGGCTAAGGCGACTGATCCAAAGGCTACAAGATAACCCCACCAATTAAGAAATATCCTTTTGCCTGGCTGTTTAATTTTGCTCATAGCCTCCCTCTCACCACCCTAACGTCAGTCTCGAACCACGGTCTTCTTTAAAATGAGCTTTCTCTAGCATTTTACTACCTTCGGTTACTTATGTCATTAAGAGCTCGCTGGATACCCCCCAGCTAGGCTGGGGGGAGGAAAGTGAGTTCTCCGGGAGGCGAAATTTTTACGTATGTCAAGGAATTGTGATATAAAGATGGAGTGGAAATAAGAAGGACAAAGCACGCGGTTTATGAATTGAAATATCATCTGGTATGGGTACCGAAGTATAGAGCGCAGGATATTGGGAGGGGAGGTAGCCAGGTACTTAAAAGAGGTATTTAGGGAAATAGCAGAGGAGTATGAATTCAGGATAGATAGCGATGGAAGTAATGGCAGATCATGTGCATGTATTTATCGAAGCGCCGCCGTCATACTCGCCATCGGAGATAGTGCAGATACTAAAGAGCATATCGGCGAGGGAAGTATTCAAGAAATTCCCGAAGATGAGGAAGATGATGTGGAGTGGGAAGATATGGAATGAAGGATATTTCGTTAGGAGTGTAGGAGACAAAGTAACGAGCGAAGTAATCAAGAAATACATAAGATATCAGAAACAAGAAGATAAAGACAGCCAGCTAAAGATGTTTGAAAAGGGGTAGGGCAGGGAGAAGCCCCCCAGCTTGCTGGGGGGTACGTCACTCTACGATACTCGTAAGATATTAGAAAAGATGGGTGCATTTTCAACCGTCATAGCGGGTGCGTTTTCACTTGACATTTACACGCTGAACAGCTTTTATCCTGTTTGAGATCACTTGCTAACCGCTAGCCGTCAGCGTAAAATCGAAGCTGGTAGTCAATTTGATGCCGCTACAGACGGAGATTGCAGATGCCGGCGCCGAACAATCAAGACCACTCCGATGAGATTCTATGGGTCTATCCACCGAGGACCGAATCTGAAAACTGGTGGTGCCGCCAATACGGGAATATCGAGATACCAGAGGGGTGGGAGTCCCTGCCGCCCGGAGATGCGTTCGTAACGAGGCAAGTAAAACTGATGGGGCCGCATTGGGTGGCCAAGAAACGTGCGAAAGGATACACCAGAACGCTGGGCATATGGGCTCCGAAGGAGAATATCGAAGCCGCTAAGAAGCTGGCGGAAGAGACAACCGCGCAAAGAGAGGCTAAAAGAGTCGTTTCACGAAAACAGAGAGAGAAACAGGAGGCGAAATATCGGGAGCGGTTTGCAGAAGCTGTCTATGAGTATCTCAATTTCTCTCGCAGATACCAGAAGCTCGCACGCGATATCGCTAAGGCGGTCGCTGAGCTTGCGACGGAAGTTGGCAGTGAGCGGGTAGGACGGACCAGCAAATTGACCCTTGAAGAAAAGGCGATGCTGGCAGCACGGGCGCATATCCGGCACAACTACACCGTATACGAGGACCAATTGCTTGGCTTTGATTTTCCGCTGGAGCCGGACGATTACCTGTACCGGGAAATCAAGAGTGAAGCGCAAGAAGCAGTTGATGAGTTCCTGTACCGTCATAGACTGGAAAGCTGATATGGACCTGGTTCACACTCCAGCTCGTTGTTCGCGTTTCCAGGTAAAGTGCTCCGTATCTTCCTTATGATAGCGCATATATCCGTCCAGGATGTTCTCATCAACGAAAATAGCCTCGCCATAACCATGAACGGGGTCAAGTTCATCGAAGCCTTCAAAGGTAAAGTTCCATCGTACTCGACCATAGGCAGGCCGTTTAAGATGTCCATCAATCGTTCCACTCTGGGCGCCAAACTCATAGGCGCCATAGATCTCGCCTCGGAAAACGGATATTTCGGGAAAATGGCGGGTGGCCGAGCTTCCAGACCTAGCGGATGACTACCTGGACCTGAACCCTGACCCTCGCGTAATGTTAGAGTTGAGGGGCCAAGGACTCTGCTTATCCTTCCTGCGGTTCATGGGCTTTTCGCAATGCTGTGATACTGGCTATCGAATATGCCTTGGCTAACAAAGATGTAACATTTTGTTTCCCAACCGTAAAGGGAGCGTTTCCCAGTCTTTTAAGAATGGCATTTTCAACCTCGGGCAGACTAGGATTGACAGTAAAGGAATCCAGCGCCGTTCCTGCCTGCCAGAACGTGTCCAGACATTTTTCAAGTGGGACAGCTGCCTCGTTCTGAGAGAAATCGGCTTCGATGGGCGACATAACGTCCGCTTCCGGCGATGCTTGGGAACGCTTTCCCCGAAGTATCTCAATGAGTTCTTCCTTGGTCCGGCCACGCAGTTTGAAAATCAGAAACGGGTCCTCATCGAATCTCTCGGCCATCAGGTAATAGACGGCAGCAATGTGTTTGCATGGATTGGCCCAATCCGGGCAGGAGCAATCGGTGATCAGGTCCTTTACTGAAGTGGGGAAAAGCGATACTTTAGCCTCGCCAAATGCCTCCTCGATATTCTGGGGCATTTCGCCGGAAAGCAACCGGGCGGCAAATATCGCCTGCGACGCCATAGCATCCGTCACCTTATCCCAATCCTTTTCAGAAAGAGGTTTCAACTCAATCTTGATCGAATAGGGCTTCGGCCGGGTGCCCTGGACCCTCGCGGCGACCGCTCCTTTCTGGACATCAATGGAGACCACCTGCCCCCGGCGAGCGTAGGAACGGCCACGGTCCAGCCTGGCCCCCATACCGAAAGACTCCAGCACCCTAATCCAGCGTTTGGACCACCAGGTCTCGCCGATCTGTCCACGCTGGCTCTTAGTCTTAAGGCCATCTTTCACCGGCTTGGGCCGAGCCGGCTCGTAGTGATCCCCAAAGTAACCATATCCCATGTTAACCTACTCTTCCCCGACCGCCTCGCGGCTCAAGGCAAATACCTGCTTAAGCTGATCGGTAGACATTTCGGTGAGCCAGCCCTCACCGGTACCAACGATGCTTTCCGCAAGCTCTTTCTTTTGCTCGATCATCTGGTCAATGCGCTCTTCCAGGGTACCGAGGCAAACAAACTTGTGCACCTGGACATTTCTCTTCTGTCCGATGCGGAAGGCCCGGTCGGTAGCCTGGTTCTCCACCGCCGGATTCCACCAGCGATCGAAGTGAAAAACATGGTTGGCGGCGGTCAGGTTAAGACCGAGTCCGCCAGCCTTGAGAGAGAGAATAAAGAGAGGCGGCCCCTGGTGATTAGCTTGAAAGCGTTGTACCATAGCTATCGCGCTGTTGCTTGGTGGTGCCGCCATGCAGGAAGAGTGTTTCACAGCCAAAGGTATCCCGCAGATGGGTCCGAAGCATCATACCCATCTCGGCAAACTGGGTGAAGATCAGAGCCTTATCCCCTTCAGCCAGGATTTCCTCCAGCATTTCCTCTAAACGGATAAGCTTGCCGGAGCGTCCCGGTAGCTTGCTGCCGTCCTGGATAAACTGTGCCGGGTGATTGCAGACCTGCTTGAGTTTCGATAGCGTGGAGAGCACCAGCCCTTTGCGCTCGATGCCCTCGGATGTTCGATCTTCTCCAGCATCTCCTTCACTACCGCCTTGTAAAGTGTTGCCTGCTCCTGGGTAAGGTTACAGAAAACCTTCATCTCCATCTTTTCCGGCAGGTCATTGATGATAGTTGGGTCCGTTTTCAATCGCCGCAGCACGAATGGCTGGATCAGACGTTTAAGCGTCTCGGCGCTGGTGGGATTGCGATATTTCTCGATGGGGATGACAAAGCTAGAGCGAAAATCGTTTGCCGATTTGAGGTAACCGGGATTAAGGAAATCCATATGGACCACAGCTCGGACAGCCGGTTCTCTACCGGGGTGCCGGTCAGGGCGACCCTGTGATTAGTACTGAGCTTCTTGATTGCCTGTGTCTGTTTCGCGGCGGGGTTCTTGATATTCTGTGCCTCATCCAAAGCGACACGCTCCCAGTGAACCTTAGAGAAGATCCCTTCATCCCGCTGTGCCAGGGCATAGGTGCTAATTACAAGGTCATGTTTTTTAGATTCTCTGACAAATGCTGTGCCGGAGAGCCTATCCGCGCCGTGATGAATCATGACCTTGAGCGATGGCCCAAAGTGTTCGACTTCCTTCTGCCAGTTACCCACCACCGACATCGGGCAGATTAGAAGTGTGGGGCCAGGTTCGGGCTTCCCCCGGCGGTCGGCGCGCTCATGGAGCATGAGGGCAATAAACTCGATGGTCTTCCCCAAACCCATGTCGTCGGCCAGACAAGCACCAAGCCCAAACTGCCTGAGAAAAGCCAGCCAGGAAAGCCCTTTGACCTGATATGGCCGCAGTTCACCGTTGAAATCAGCGGGTGACGGAACTTCGGATATCTTGGCGCCGCTGGAGAGCCTGTCCAGAAAATCTCTAATCCATCCTTCCGCCTCCATGCCGGCTACAGGCAGGCCAGCTTCGGAGGTTTCCCGTCCCAGCCCGATCCGAAGCGCTTCGCCCAACCTCATTTCACCGCCGTCGTGCTTCTTGCTGAAAAAGGCAACCGCCGCTTCGATTTCCTCGGGTTTGAGCTCCACCCATTGCCCCCTCACTCTGACCAGAGGTACTTTAAGCTCGGCCAGCTTCTCAAATTCCTCTGGCGAGAGGATTTCATCACCCAGGGCGATTTCCCAGTTATAAGCTACAAGGCTGTCCATACCCAGGAGTCCCGAGGCGACTTTAGCCACTGCCTTCGGCCTCAAATTCAACCTGGTACTAAGGCGGGCGGCCGGTTTCTGCCACCAGGGTGGCAGGAGAATACCGAATCCACTCTGCTCCAAAAGCGGCGCGGACTGGCGCAGGAAAGCGTAGGCGTGCTCAGCGTCCAGTGTTACTGCCACCGGGCAGGCTGTCTTTAAACTGTCATCAATCGGGGGGAATACCCGTGAAGCTTTACCCAGATCGGCAAGCAGCCGCTCTTGCGGGTTTTCAAACCGGCGTTTCAGAAAGGTGACAACGCCCGATCTTGTGCCCCAGACCTTCTCCGCCGGGACTAGCAAACTTCGGTCGTCGCTGGCCTGTAAATGAAAACTAACTTTCCAATCCTCAGCACTATCATTGGGAGAATCAAGCCTGAAGCAGGTACGAAACGGCGTATCGGGAGGGAGGGGTTGAATCTGGCTGAGCCAGGATCCCAGTTCTTTGGAAAATGAGGCCAGCTCGTCGGCTGATACCTCAAGGCAGGGGCTATCAGACGAGAGGGCTCGCACCCATTTCTCTGAAAGAGAAGCAGTTCGATGGCCGCGGCTAAGCGGCAGCATCGGTATTGAAGAGAGGCTTCTACGGATAAAGACGTCAACTGTCTGATTGATAAAACTGGAAACGAGGTCGGATGGTAATAGCGGCCTTTTCCTTTCTGGCAGCAGGAGCGCGCGACAACTCGGCGGCATCGAGTTTGCCAGCAGTTGTACCCGGCGGGCGTCTTCCTTGCTGATGACCGCTTCCCAGGCAGCTCGAATAGAGATAGTGCTGTCTCGCTTATCCTTCTTGAGCGTGGGGATGAAGCATTGCCTGGTAATCAGTTCGAGTGTGAACTTGGCCGCTTCGCCCCAAAAACGCAGAGAGCTACCAAAGGCAACTCCGTGGGGAGGTCCGCCGGGCAGAGAGATCAGAAAATCCAGTGCGGCACCCGGATCGAGAGCCCGTGTATTAATATCCCAGGGGCTCAAGACGATCTCATCCGAATCCCTGGTCGTGTCCTCCTGAATCAATTCCCTAGAAGGCACCGGCCCTCGGCGTGTGGATGGTAGCAGAACCGGCAGAACCGCCGAGATAGCTCCCTCTCCCATTAGTCCTCTAGAAAGATCGCTAACAGCTTCTATTAGCGAATCATGGGCCAGTGCGAAAGGATGCGGTCGCCGCTTCATCGCCCGCTGGCCTCGCCCTCTATGAAGAATAGCCGGCAATGTGGAAGACTCTGCCCAGAGGTGGAGTTTGCCGTAGGTGTCCCAGAAACTGTGCAGAACAATCATTGTTCTTGCCTATCCCGAAAATCTATCCAGGTTCCATTTTACAACAGAAATATCGAGTTAAGGTAGTCAGGCGCTGGCAAGCTGAGGAAGCCGATAGTTTCGCTCAAGTGCTGACCAAGAAGATAAAAAGGGTGACTGTCTCAGAGGATCCCCACCTATAACATTAAGTTTAACATTAGAGCCTGTCGAAAAACTCCTCTAAAAATGGGCTTAAGGTGGCGGGATATTGACCTCGATATGCTCTCAATATCAGTTAGCCAGGTACTTTATAAACGCCGTGGCATCTGTCAGTTCAAAGAGCCAAAGACAGCTCACAGCCGGCACCGCGTAGCCATGACGCCTAAGTTAGCTTTATTCCTTAGAGAGTACAGGGTAGAGAGGGAAACAATTTGTTGGCAAATAGGGCAGCCACCCAAACTTGATAATCTAGTGCTTGGTGGTTTTGAAGGAAAGCAGCTAGACCCTTCAGTGCCAAGTCATGGCTTCCGTAAGATATTAAAACGAGCTGGATTTGATAATGTTAGATTTCACGACTTGAGACACACTTTCGCCAGCCTTATGCTACTGCGTGGAGCCAAGCCGAAGGCTATTAGTGAAGCTTTGGGCCATGCCTCGGTAGCCTTTACAATGGATACTTATTCTCATATAATTGAAGGAATGCAAGAGGATGTTATGGCGCTATTAGATGAAGTGCTGCCAGCGAGGCTTCTCAAAAAATAACGCCAATTTAATGCAAATAGTAGACATAAAGACAAAAGAAGATTAAGAATTAGATTCATAAGCCAGCGTAGCTCAGTTGGCAGAGCAGCGCTTTCGTAAAGCGCGGGTCGGGGGTTCAAGTCCCTTCGCTGGCTCCAAAATCTGAAGCTAAAAAAGCCCTCTAGAAAATAAAATCTAAGAGGGCTTTTTAATTTTTCTAATAATTTTCTAATAATCCAAACTAAAAAATTTTCTAGCTGTCTTGTTTTGCAGGTTGGTATTGTCAAGGGGATTGTGTGAAATTGCCCTCGATTAAACTGCGGAGGGATGGAAGATTGTAGCGCACTTTCCCCACAGGGTTTGACCTCCAGTGCATTTCCATCTTGATGCTGATAAAAGGCAACAGAGTGTAACCGGCGTTCTCCCCGGCCACGATTTCCATCGGTTTGGTTCGCCGTTTGAATTCCTTGTTCAACCGCTCAATGACATTGGTGGTACGAAGAGAAATCCATTCTTCCTCGGGAAACTCGAAGAAAGTCAGGCAGCTATCCAGGGAGTTCTTGAGACACTTTACGGCGGACGGGACATCCTTCTGCCAGCGTTCGGTGAACTGGGTGGAGAATTCCATGGCTTTCTCCCGGCTGGAGGCATAGAAGATAGAACGGATATCATCCGCTACCTTCCGCTTCAGTTTCTGAGGAACCTTAGCCAGGACATTCCTCGCGACATGGACCTGACATCTTTGTACCTTTCCTTGGGGGAATTCTTCCCGAAAGACTTTTTCCAGTCCAGCTAAGCCATCCATAATACCCAGCGTAACTGCCTGACTTTCCAGACCCCGCGCCTTCAAATCCTTGAACATTTCCCGCCAACCGGTGGCGGATTCCTTATCTCTGGACTGGATGGCCGCAATCTCTAACATCCAATTCCATGTAGTTGTTTTTATAAAAATACGAGAGGTTATCCAGAATCATTGGCAAGGCGGCGCCTAACCTGACATCGGAATAGCTTTCTGGAGTAGTTCCATCCAGCGAAATCCATAACCTATCCAGGCGGGCATCGATTAGTGTGTGCGATACTTCTTTCTCCTGGCGTACGAGAATAATTGATTTGCCGGGATTCCGGCGTTTACAGCTTACGGCGGCTGTAGCACCGGCGGCACTGCCTCCAATGATAACTACATCTGCACGTTCCATATATTCCTCCTCTTTTTAATTTTAGTATTCCAATGTATTGGCATTAATACTAAAACCTTAAGTTTTTATATGGCCTTTTTCATTTTCATCGAGGATACATTTGACCACCGTGTTTACCGCATCGGGGATAATGCATCCTTTGGTAATACTTAAAAATTCGTGTGCCATTTCATCATCTGCCAGGTTCCAGGCTTTGCCGAAGTATTTTCTCTGGATATCTTTACATAAAATAGAACGGAATTCTTTAAAATATACGTCTAAAATCAGATCTCTGGTATTAGCGGCTGCATCGCGTACGGCAGAAACATCAGGACTATCTTTGGGTATCCCCATTGCAAGCCCGAGCGCCATAACGCTGCTGGCAACGGCACCGCAGGTGCCTTCTCCGGTCATGCAAACACCGGCTGTCAACAATGATATTCCGGAATAAAGCTTTTCTTCCATTTCCAGCGGAATAAGCTCAAGTCCACCCCATCTTAAAGCGTCAACAGTAGCCATAAATGTACATTGAGCGCAGCCTTTGTATTTTTCGATATATCCTTTACCCAGTTCTTCAGCCTTTTTTAAGATGTCGTGTTTATTTTCTGTTAGTCTAATCATATGCACCGCACTTCCTAATAACAAAATATCCTTAAAAATAAGCTGTTTAAGGTAACGTTAATCTTGTACCGGCTTTATTGAAGTAGAAAACTCCCGGGAATTCCTGCGCCAACAGGCCGGCCGCGGGCAGGTCAGTGCAATGGCATAACCCCAGTCTCTTGATTTCAAGCTCTTTTAGTGCGTTGATGGTCAGCCACAACCGTTCTTCGGAAGCACCTATGAGATGGGACCCACCAATAACAGCATATATTTTTTCTATTCCGGTCAATTGCCGGGCATAATACAGGGTGTTTATCATGCCGCGGTGAGCGCAACCGAGGATAACCACCAGGCCTCTTTCTGTCTTGATTATCAACGCCCGGTCATCTATGACTTTATCGGGCTGGAGGCCTGAACTATCTTTCACGAACAGATTTTCATCGATTTGTTCATATTCAGTTACCATCGGTACTTCGCCGGTAGTCATTATATTATCCGTTATTTCAACCGGCTCTTTCGATAGAATAAAGCGGGCTCCAAGGCTTTCCAGTTCGTCCTGCTGGAAAGGGATGCCGATGTATTTATTGTATTCGTCTTTACGCTGAGAATATTTTTCTTGCCAGATATCCGGGTGGGCGATTACCTCTATTTCTTTGCCGATTCTCCGCAGCATGTCCCGCAAACCGCCGGTATGATCATAATGTCCGTGGCTTAAGACTATTTTGCTAACTTTTGTAAGGTCGGTTTTTAAAATATCAGCGTTATGAACGGCGGAAATGCCGGGGCCGCTATCGAACAATATTTTTGCACCCTCGGTTTCCACCAGGATGCTAAGACCCCACTCCCCCAGGAAATTGCCCATGCCGGCAGTATTTTCACTTAAAGTTGTTATCTTGATATCCATAATGCTACTTCTTATTTTCCCACACTATTTCCGGCGGGAATTCTTTAGAAATTCTGGCTTCCAAATCTTTGACACCTTGGACAAAACCGTCCCTTCCTAGCTTAAACCAGTGAGGCTACCATTTGATGTCCTGGAGATTTTCAATCATCATCGGGTATAGATTCGAGGGGATGGAAATGATTATCAAGCCTTCCGGCAGAACGTGTCGGGCTTTCATGCTAAAGCCCAGGCCGCTGATGTTATAATTCAATTCACCTGACATGTAAGGATAGGCGTATATCCAGGAGCAAGCCAGGCAGGTGCTGCCTTTGGCTGTCCACATCTTGCCGGTAGTGTAAGTACTGGCCCTTAATATTACTTCAGCCTGCGCTGTATTGGCTGTGATTATCAGTACATCCGGGTCGAACGTTAATTGGTCTATGGAAGAATGAATTATGTATTTAACGGAGTCCCTTGGTAGAACCGGAACATAATCGTAGATTCTTCTATTGGCGCTTGGGGTTTTAAACATGGAGAATTCCGAACCTAATAACCCGCTATACATGACCGGAGGAAAGCCTTCCATACCCATTACCTGGGTGCCGCATTGTACATTTTCTACGGTAGCATAAAAAGGCTCGCTGGTTTGCGCTTCCGCGAACATCTCGCAAATAGCCAATTATTTCTCTAATTGAGGGATGCCTTCAGGCTTTTTCAAAGAGTAGCTAACGCCTATGGGCTTTCTCTCAAAATTGAATTTCTCAAAGATAGAATAGTCTCTCATTCTTACTCCTTCTTACTCCTTGCTACTTCCAGATTTTCTCTTGAATATCTTTTAATATCCCTTCAAACCGTTTCTTATGTTCTTCCCCGGTTACTCTTTCCGAGAGGGGATGCCAATTCATGTTTTGAAGATTTCTTATAATCATCGGTAGCTTGGTCCAGGGTATAGAAATGAGCTCCAGCCCCTGCGGTAATACTTTAAGAGTCTGCATTCCCATGCTCATACCAGTGACCATGTAATTCACTTCCCCGCTGATATAGGGATAAATATAAAGCCAGGAACAAGCAAGCACTGGTGTACCTTTAGTCCCCCATGCTTCGCCGGTGGAGTAAACCGAAGCTCTCATAATAATTCTTGCCTGGTCTATATTATCGGTTGTAATTATAAGCACGTCCGGGTCGTAAATCATCTGATCTATGGAAGAAAATACCACGGTCTTAACAGAACCCTTCTGCATCCTGGGTACAATTTGGTAGATTTTCTGGTTGGCGCGTAACTCCTCGTAAAGGTCGTCCGTCTCACCCACAAGTCCGCTCAACAAGACAGGGTCAGGGTCGGCCATGCCCAGGGTCAGCGGCTCGGTACAATGAAAATCTTCCTGCTGGACATAGAAAGGCTTACTTGTCTGTGCTTCTTTGAACATCTGGCAAAAATAAAGGCTTTTATTTAACTTTTCTATTCCCTCCGGTTTATAAGGAAGGTACTTGATGCCTACAGGTTTCCTTTCGAACTTGAATTTATCAAATATGGAATAATCCAGGGTCTTGGGTTTCACATTACCTCCTTTAAATTATTTATGATGCCGCTGGTGGGGAAATTATTACGCAAATACACTCCTTATGCCGGTATCTTTTAACACATAGCATGCCGTAGTATCTTTTTAATATATACAAAACCGCTTTACGGTTTCCATACCTGCCAGACTTTACCAACCAGTGACGGTCCGGGTTTCAAAGCGGGCTGACCAGGCTGCCAGCCGGAAGGCGTCACTTCACCGGTATTCCGCACGTGCTGAAAGGCCTTTATCTGGCGCAGCAATTCATCAGGGTTGCGGCCTACGTCAGCCGTCAGTACTTCCATGGCCTTGATTTTAAAGTCAGGATCGATGATAAAGCGGCCGCGGATATTCACGCCGGCACCTTCATCGTATATGCCATATACCGTTCCGACTCTCCCCCCTGCGTCCGATAGCATTGGGAAAGGCACGCCGCCGTTTACCATCTTGGATAGTTCCTGTTCCTGCCACATCATATGCACAAAGCGGCTGTCCACACTGACAGCCAGAATTTCTACGCCGAGTTTCTTATATTCATCATACCGGGCGGCAACCGCCGCCAACTCGGTCGGTCACACAAAGGTAAAATCGCCCGGATAGAAGCAAAGGACGATCCATTTCCCTTTGTAATCCGAAAGCTTGATGGGCTGGAACCCCTTTCCGGCGATAAAGGAGCTTAACTCGAAGTCCGGAGCATCTTGTCCTACGCGTGCAGTCATTTTAGCCTCCTGTGCTGGTAAAATCTGGGTTGATTGTGGAGATGCCGTGGGCGTTATCGGCCCGCGTACTGGTTTAACACAACTGTCTTTTAACTCTGCCATATCTGCCTCCTCTATTTATACCCGGTCGGACAGCGCCGGATATAATACCAAATAAGATTTTACTCCTCGGTATCCAATCCCAGTTTTTTGAATATCTCTTTATAGAAATCGGGCCGCGGAAAGTCCGGCCTCATTAGCATATGTGACCAGTCATCTGGATTTTGCTTCATTTCCGCCATGCGTTTCACACCTTCAGCAAGTTTTTCCATCCTGTCTGATGGTACCGAGATGATGATTTCATCATCACCAGCCAGGGCGCGCGCTGCTTCCCCAGGGTCCGGTAGGGTTATACGGTACTGGCCGTTCTTTATCACCGGAACGATAGCATAAGCGCAGGAATCTATAGGATCAAATTCTGATTGTATATTGGCCTTTTCATGGAACTTTATAACTATAAGCATGTCCCGTAGTTGCGCGGTGTTGGAATAAATCATCACCATATCAGGCTCGAATTTAGCTGATTTTAGTGGAGCGGTTACAGTACCTATATATTTCCCATATTCAAATTTAGGGAAGGAGGTAACCGTGTCCAAAAAAGAATCCCGCGGCTTTTCCACAAGGCCGTATGCAATTAATGGCGCCCAGCACCAGTGATCTTCTTTCAGCATGGCAATCGTCATTCCTTGACGGCGGGATAAAGAAAAAGCCTGGCATTGCGCCAGATGGTAACCTTTATCTTTCTTCGGGCGTAAGGCTCCTCCAGGGATATCATTCTCTTTTTCCAGCATTTTTACCGCAACAAGAGAATTCTTTAACAATAATGCTTTCTCAATCTCTTCGCCGTATCGATTATAGTCGCTGATGGTTGGCACAAGATACCTCCGGCTTTATTTTTTTGCGATAACACTGGTTAGCTTTTGCACGAAGGAATTATAGGCTTCGGAATCATAGCGTTCAATATTGCCTTCATCGCACAGAGTAACCAGCCCCGGGTCTATGGGTAATTGTCCTAATAAAGGTGCCCCGGCTGCCTGCGTCATTTCTTCCGCGTGGCTTTTACCGAATATCTCCATCTTTTTATTGATTTCCGGGATGTAGAGATAACTCATATTCTCGATGACCCCGAGAATCGGTTTACTCATCTGCTTTGCCATCTTTACAGCTTTACGGACCACCATCGCCGTCAGGTCTTGCGGCGTGAAGACGATAATAATGCCTGATATCGGTAATTGCTGCATTACCGTAAGCGGAGCATCTGCGGTGCCCGGCGGCAGGTCAACAATTAAGTAGTCCAGATTACCCCAGAGCACTTCCTCCCAAAATTGCGTGATGGTATGTCCGATGAGCGGTCCGCGCCAGATTATGGCATCATCTTCTGCAGGTAGTAAGAGATTAATTGACATAACTTCGACGCCTGAATGCGAAGGTACTGGCAGCATACCGCTCTCCGACATTGCCGGAAGGCCGCTGACACCAAACATTTTCGGGATGCTGGGACCGGTAATATCGGCATCCAGGATACCGACTTCGTACCCTTGGCGGCGGAGTGCAATGGCAGTCAGACTGGAAACAAGTGATTTCCCAACTCCCCCCTTACCGCTCATAATGGCAATGACGTTTTTTACGTTATTCAATTCTTTGGGTTTTGCATCGGTAAAATTTGGGTGTACTTCCTCCACGCCGTCCAAATCAAATAAAACTTGATTAACTTTTTTCTTTAACCACTCTTGTGTATCTTTCATTAGCGCGGCATTATAGAGCCCTAAATTTACTTTGCCATCGTCTACGCTGATATCTTTAATCAGGTTCATCTTGACCAGGCTGCGTTTTATACCGGGTACGAGTACCTTATCAAGAGCTGTTTTTATTTCTTCTTGGGTGGGCATGAATCTCCTTAATCTTTTAATCTTTTAACAAGTCTAATGTAATTTCTCCATCAAGTTGGGTAATTTACCCTGGAGATAGATTTTGATTGCTTCATCGATGTCACTAACATCGGTGATTATCGTCTCAATACCGCGGCTTTTAAGACTGTCGTAAGCACCCCACCCCATGCCCCCAGCCAGTAACACCTGGCAATCATCGATATTCTGCGCCATTTGAGCGTGTTTTGATTGTGAATCGGCGTCATAACCGTGCGGTTGCCCTGCCGCCGGTTCGGCATGTGGTAAAGAGGCAAAATTCTGATGCCCCATTTTATTCCGGTTTTCCTTATTCACTACTTTACCCTTTTCAACAGTAGCGACTACATAGAGTGACGCTCTCCCGAAGTGCTGGCTAATTGTGGCTCCATCATCAGATATTACTGCGATTTTCATGATTTCAATACTCCTTTATTTTATTTTCAGTTCGTATTTTGGTTTACCTTCGATTAATGATATTTTTACCGATACTTGTTTACCTTCAGCCAGGTATTTTTCTGATTGTTCACGGAGCGGCTGAAACTCCGGGGATTCAAGAAAGTCTATCAAAGCCTGGTATTTACGCTGGACATCTTCATGAGTTTCCTCATCCCGCAACAATTGCATCAGGCAGCTGTTTAATTCCTGCTCACTCAAGCACTTGAGACATTTACCTGATATCTCGTTAGTAGAATACTTTGGTTCTAAGTCATAAGATTCCATGATATTAACTCAATTCACCATGACACATACACTGTGCACAACTTTCATATTATTTTCATGGCAATAATTAATAACATTTTCACTTTCTGAACCAGGTTGAAGCCAGATACGGTTCAGACCCTGTTCTTTACATTGTTTCAGTAATTCTCCCGTCACATTTGGGGGAACGACAAAATCTACGACATCAACTTTAACAGGGATCTTGGCGAGGGCAGGATAACAAGTAAGTCCCTCCAGTTCTTTAAGCTTCGGGTTTACAGGATAGACTTCATATCCCCGGCTCTTTAAGTTTTTCACTATCCTGTTGCCGTATTTTTCTGTATTATCGGTAGCGCCGACCACGGCAAATATTTTTTGAGCCATGAACTCTTTAATCAAGTCTTGCATAAAATTGTCTCCTTAATGTCTTCGGCATCCCCCACCGGAGCAGGGTGGCTTATCGCATCGTTCTTCACGCCCGCAGCAGGTTTTGCCTGAATGGTGGCTATTTTCTGTAACCAATACCGGGGAGGATAAGCGCCTTGCCATTTCTTGTCCGCAATCCTGACACTTTGGAGGTAGCGGACTAAAGAAACCCTGAACAAGAACTTCAGTAATTTTCCCACAAGAACTGCATTTATATTCGTAAATCGGCATAGTATTCTCCTTAACTACCGCTTAATCTATCAAATATATTCTGCCAAAGCAGGTTTATCTGCCGGCTTACTTTCCCATCAGAGTATTTAACTACCGGCAGGCCATGCACCATCGCTTCGGTAACTACTTTATCAAAAGAAATCCTTGCGACGGCATCCGCATGTTGCGTGTGGCAATAATCTTCTATGTGGCGGGTATTATCTTCATTGATATCATATTTGTTAATACATACCAGCGCCGGTACATTAAAATGCTGGCAGACTTCCATGACCCTATCAAGGTCATGTATACCGGATAGTGTTGGTTCGGTGACCAGCAAAGCCAGGCGGGCGCCTGATAGGGAAGAAATAACAGGGCAGCCTATCCCCGGTGGGCCGTCACTGATAATGTAATCAACCCCTTGCTTTTCGGCCAGCACTCTGGCTGTTTGCCTGACTGATGCTACCAGCTTGCCGGAATTTTCCTGGGCGATTCCCAGCTTGGCATGCACCAATGTCCCGTACTTGGTATCTGAAACAAAACACTCGCCGGCAATATTTTCATTCATCGTGATGGCTTCGACTGGACATACGTGGAAGCAAAAACCGCAGCCTTCGCAGGAAACAGGATTAACTTTAAAATCCGTAATTGCTTTAAAGCGGCAAAGCTCCTGGCATAAACCGCATTGAGTGCACTTATCTTCATCGATTAATGCCTTTTTACCGCTCCAGAAATCGTGCTTCTCACGTATTACCGGCTGGAGCAGCAGGTGAAGGTCAGCGGCATCAACATCGCAATCAACCAGCACTTTGTTCTTCGCTAAAGCAGCGAATGAACCGACGATGCTGGTCTTGCCGGTGCCACCTTTACCGCTTAAGACAACGATTTCTTTCATCCACTAACTCCTGAATTCGGTTATAAAGCTCGAGTGAATTTCGCTTTCCACTGCGGCATTCCTTCGGCTAGAGTTATCCCTCTGGAATACAGACGAGCAATCTCGGTATCCAACGGAATAGTAAGAAGTATCGGGATGTTTTCCTTCAAGACAGTACACTTCAGTTTCACTGTCATCTGATGCCGGCGCGGTTAATAACCACCCCACATGGTACTTCAAGCTTCTTTACTGTTTCTACCGCTAACTTGAGGTCATTTAGACCGAAAGGAGTAGGTTCGGTCACCAAAAGGCAGAAATCACTGTCCTTTATCGATTCCACGACGGGACAGGATGTTCCCGGCGATACATCGATGATGGAAATATCCTCATGATTCACGTGTTTTTTTACTTCCCTGATTACCGGGGTCGGCATAGCTTCACCCACGTTTAATTTACCCTGAACGAAAGTAATCCCTTCAGCCTGCCCGGTTTCTACTATCCCCAGTTCTTTTCCTTCTTCGGTGATAGCCTTTTCCGGGCAAAGGTAACTGCAGGCTCCGCACCCATGGCAAAGATGAGGAAAGACAAGCACATTCTTGGGAAAAACCACGATGGCATGATATGCACAAACTTCGGAGCATTTCCCGCAGTGTGTGCACTTGCTCTCATCTATCTTTGGCACGGGAACGCATACCGCGTTCGCTCTCTGTGATTGTCTGGATTTAAGAAAATATGATCGTTTGGCTCCTCAACATCACAGTCAAGCAGTTGCACTTTATATTTGTCTTTTAGGGAAAAGGCAAGGCTGGTTGCCACCAGTGTCTTGCCGGTTCCCCCTTTACCGCTGGCAACCGAAATAATCATGTTTTTTATTCCCTGGTCATTTTAGTGCCGCATTTTGGGCAGTTCACCGCGTAGCAGGGTGTTCCCGGTTTATGGGGTACTTTTTCTCCGCAACTGGGACATACACAATTACCGCCGGGACCTGCTCCAGCTTGGTTTCCTCCCATCCTGCCGCCTCTTTGACTACGTCCGGTCGGCGGGCCTTTCCCATCTCCTCTTGGCATATTAAAACCTCCAATGATTTATTTGTTATCTGCTCATGCCTCTGCCGCGCCCCATTCCGCCTCCCATACCTCTTCCTCCTGTTCCGAAATGAGGTGCAACATTAGGTTTAGAACTAGCATTAAGCTTACCGGATTTATAATTCTGGACTGCATCGCGGACTTTACCCGATGCGTTGGTAACCACTTTGATATTAGCAGCCATCAGAGCTTCATAAGCATTAGGACCGCAATTACCAGTTATAACAGTTTCGATGCCTTTTCCGCTAAGAGTTTGAGCGGTAGCAATGCCGGCGCCACCGCCTGCCGCGGCGTTGGAGTTCTCTATAGTGTCAAACTTCATCGTATCAGGGTCAACAACAACAAAGTACCGGCAGCGCCCGAAGCGCGGGTCAATATCGGCATCTAGATTAGGGGCGAGTGTAGAAATTGCGATTTTCATGGATTACTCCTTTTTATTTGCTACCAGGTTGTGAATGCGGGATTCAATGTTATTCAGTTCTTGTTTTATTTCTCCAGCCCGGGTTTTCAGAAAACTGAGTTCTTGTTCCCGCGTTATTGGGGTATTGTAACCAGGGAAAAGAGAATCGCCAGGTCCTGTGGTGTTACCAGGGTACTGGCAGCGGGGCAACCCGCCTTTACCTCGCCCTACGTAGGGGTAAGGTGGAGAATTTCCCCTGAATGCAAAACCTGAACCTCTTGACTGTGTGCATCGTGTTGAGTTTCTTGCAAACATATCTTCTCACCTCCTTCCTTGTTATTTATATTTATCTTTCATATTCTTTATCTGTCATCGTCAGTAATCTAACACCCGATAATTGACGGAAGGTTGCTCCCTGGCTCATACAACGTAGTACTTTTTCTTTGTCATCTACTACTGTGCCGGAAACGGCGCTGATACCGTAATCAAACAATACCGGCGATAAGGGGGCTGTTCCGCCTAATATCACGATGTATGCCAGGGGGTTACATAACAATAGTAAGCGATCAATTGAATGATTTATAAAAGCAGTACCAGTAATGCCTACCACATCTGCCTGGGGTATCAGGTTTTTCGCTTCGCTTTCAGGCCGGTCGCCTTCCTGGGGGTTTTTCTCGATAACCCAGAGTTCCTTGGCAACGGTTCGTAATTTTGGCACAAACGGAAAATGCCCAACGATAGCTACTTTTTTCCCTTCCCCATTTTTTAAAAGGATATCGGCTGCGTTTGTTTCTGTACAATACCTTTCATTCACTTCTAATAGCGAATTAATCGTAGCCATACCGATAGCTGCTTCTATTTGACTGGATGATTTAGATAGAAATGCTAAGAAGCGGGCATCTTTATCCAGCAATAATCCTGCGTCATTCACCGGCGCATGGTCATGATGAGGTCCGGGGTTATGGGGTGTAGAAGACAGATCGCAGTTGTGCGTGACTACCGCCGTTTGGAAAGGGCCGACACGGATATCTTTAACTTGATAGTTAAAATTTAGGGAAGATAGGATATCATCTAAAATTTTCATTTGTTCGCCTTACTTACTCAATTTATGATTTATTTACTTGGTTCTGTATCAGACTCACGGTCTGTATATCTCGCCTTATCAGCCGCAATAGAGTGGCAAACTTTTAGACCCAGTAATCACCTTAAGGTGGTTGCTCTGGCACTTAGGGCACTTCCGCAGTTTATTTTCGTCGGGACTTTTCGGTATAGATAACCTGAACTGGTATTTACATTCTTCGCACTCGTAAGCCCACTCATTGCCTGTAAAAATGTTGAAACCGGAACCGAGCGGTGCCCATGGCGGAGCCTCTGAAACCTGCTGGCTGTTGCAGGCCGGGCAGTGCATTTCCATGAGGGAACAAGCGTTTTCCGGTATATTTACGTCATAGACATGACCGCACTGGCTGCAAAAAAACCGCCTTTCCATTAAGTACCACTTCCCCTCGTGCTATTTACGGAAGTAGAAAATTGTCTACCGAAGTGTCTACCTCGTGTCGCTAGGATAGGTTCAATATTAGGTGCGCGGCATTTTGGACATAGTTCAGGCAATTCAGAAACTGCCGTGTCCAGTTCCCATTCATGGCCTCTATGACAGCGGAACCGGCGCCATGACATCTCGAAGTTACCGCCTGTGATTCTTATTGCTTTACCGTTAAGTAATGCGTCAGCTACCTTTTGCCGCGCTGATGCCAGCACTCGCTGGAAAGTAGGGCGGGAGACATTCATCTTTTCAGCGCCTTGCTCCTGTTCCAGTCCCTCAAGATCCTTAAGACGTATCGCTTCAGCCTCTTCAACAGACATGGATACTTCTTCAAGGTCTCTCAAAGGTATGCCTGCCGGTTTAAAGTACGTGGCGTTAGGCATAAATTCTACCCGGCGGCACTTGGATGGTCTGGCCATATCTCCTCCTGATAATGAGCATATGCTCATAATTAATATTATACTTAAGATAAAATTTTGTCAAGGAGCTCTTCGGTAACACTTTAATTTGACGCAATACGGAACTTAGGTAAATAAAACAAAGACAATCAATCCCCATCACTTAAAAGGGAAGAATAACGGTTACAAAAAGTTTTTTAGTTTGGTATGGTTATCACTTAAGTTTTGGCTAAAAATAGGTATATCTAAAAACCGTTATATTGACAACGAAATAGCACTCGGGCTAAAATAAAGTAACTTCTCCAGAGCTGTTTTACCTAAAGAGCTCTCTATGGTGAACAGCCGGTAGACGTAAAGTCTTAACAGTAGTGATGGAAACGTCATTACTTCCCGGGTGGAAAAGGAGAAAAATAAAGTCAGTGTGTTCATTTTTTGCGTGTCTTGTGAATAAGACTGCTCTGTTTGTGCTCTACCGCTGAGTTTTGCTATCTCTTTTTCCATGTTCGTTACAGTAGTCATATGCCATTATGTCAACTTTGGAAAGGGGATAGGAAAAATGGCCACATGAAAAACCACCCACCATGATGTTGATTCAATCGAAATTTGATATGGAGGAAAAATGAAAAAGAATACCTTTTCAACCGTTTTTATTATAATCATTAGCGTAGTGTTATTAGTCGTTTTTACTGGATGCGGCGGTACAACCACAACTACTCCCTCTTCCACCGCGGCTGTTCAATCCAACGCGACTACATCAATAAGCTCTTCACCAACTAAAACAAGTACCACTGTAACCACAACTCCTTCCCCCACCTATGCCAGCGAATTATTGGTATTCGCTGCAGCCGGCACCAAGTCCCCGGTTGACGCTGCCGCCGCAGCTTTCCAAAAGAAATACGGAACGAAGATAACCATTAACTACGGTGGTGCTGGAGAAGTCCTTTCCAATATGGTCATGGCGAAAAAAGGTGATATTTTTATTGCTCCGGAACAGCGGTACATGAGCAGCGCAAAAAAAATGGGTGCAGTCGATAACAGTTCCAGCCCCAATGTACTTGCCTACATGATTCCAGTTATTGGCGTCCAGAAGGGTAATCCCCTGAATATCCAGAGCCTGGCAGATTTAGGCAAATCGGGAGTCAAAATTGCTATAGGCACGGCAAATACAACCCTACTGGGACAAATTGTACCCGATATGCTGAAAAAAGCCGGGGTTTATGATTCGGTTAACCCCAATATTGTAACCACTGTTCCCATGTGCAGCAATATCATCACCTACCTAAAAACGAAACAAGTGGACGCCGGGATTATCTGGAACTACTTCAGCGTTACCAACCCTTCCGATGTGGATATTGTCTGGATTCCCGCACAATATGTCACTGCCATCGGGGAAATACAGGCTGCCGTAACAACGTATAGCCAGGAGTCCTGGACTGCACAACAATTTATCAATTTCTTAGCATCAGCAGACGGGCAAGCTATCTTCAAACAAAACGGCTATATCGTTGATAAAAGTGAGGCAGACAAGTACTGGGCAGGAGCGCAATAAATAACACAAAGAAATAGCCTCTTTTTCTGGAATCAATGAAATCAGGTTGGATCTTTGCAGAAAACAGAACTAACATCCAGTTTACGAAAAGGCATATCAGGAGACAGAGTGTTCCGTGCCGCCACCATTGGAGCGCTGGCCGTGCTGGTGCTTTTCTTTGCCGGTATCATCATATCCCTGCTAACTTACACACACTGGGATACTCTTGTTTCCTCCATTAAGTCTTCGGATATCCTTTTCGCCATCGGCTTGAGCCTTATGACAGCAACGGTTTCTACAGTTATCTCTATGATAATCGCCGTGCCGGTAGCTTATGCCATCTCTAAAAACGAATTTTTCGGCAAGAACCTTATTGACAGCCTTTTAGATTTACCTATCGTAATATCTCCGATAGCTATCGGCGCGGCTTTGCTGGTGTTTTTCAGTACATCTCTGGGATCGGCTATCAATAACCATTTCATCAACTTTGTTTTCGCCGTACCGGGCATTATACTGGCCCAATTTACTATCGTCAGCGCTTTAGCAATACGTTTACTTAAATCCACTTTCGATAGCATCGATACGCGTTACGAACAAGTCGGGAGGACTTTGGGGTGTAGTAAAATTAAGGCGTTCTTCCGTATAATATTACCGTTGGCTAAAGATGGCCTTGTAGCCTCCGGTATTCTGACCTGGGCACGGGCCATTGGGGAATATGGGGCTTCCGTAACCCTGGCTGGGGCTATGGCAATGAAAACGGAAACCCTCCCGATAGCGATGTCGCTCAGCCTGGCAAATGCAGAAATAGATAAAGCTATTGCCATAATTTTCATCCTGGTGATTATCGCCATCGCAGCTTTGCTGGTGATACGTAAAATTACCGGCAAACGGTTTTCCATATAAAAATACAAATTCAGGGGGCAATAAAGTGGACATATACCGTAAGTTACAGGAACGTTTCATAAAACTTATAAGGGAGAATAGACTGGAAGCGGAAGATATCATTATACGGGCCAGGACGTTAACCCCTGAAGAAGCCATCGGCAACCCGGAAGATAAAGACTATCCCTTGATAACCGGACGCGAGCGGATGATACAGGCCGAGTTCCGTAATGCCCTCGGCCAGGCATTCACCGATATGTACGGCAATTATTCCGGTAAATTGATAGATATTGCCCAAATGGAACTGAAAAATAATTTCCGCCGCACCGTGTTTATTGCCAGCTTGAACGCCGTCATGCGGTATCTAGGCCTGATAGAAAAAACAGTTCATTGTAAAGACGAAGAGCCAAAGGAATGCGCCCAAAAACTGGCGGAATATATTAAGGAGCGTTATGGTCACCCCAGGATTGCAATGGTCGGGCTACAGCCACGCATGGTGGAATCCCTGTCCAAAAATTTTGAAATAAAGGTTACGGATATGGATGCCGCCAACATCGGCAAGGAAAAATCCGGAGTGATAATTCAAAGCCCGGAAAAATCCAAGGAACACCTGGACTGGTGCGATATCGTTGTTTCAACTGGAAGCACTATTAATAATAAAACCATCACCAATTTCCTGATTCAAAAACCAGTCATCTTCTACGGAGTGACGATATCCGGCGCAGCCAAAATACTGGGGCTGGAGCAGTTCTGCTACCACGGCAAATAACCTCCCCACGGTAGTACCTATTAATACGATGATAGAAATAAAAAAACTCTCCATCAAGATCGGCGATTTTTCGCTATGGGATATTGACCTATCTATCCGGGATAGGGAATACCTCGTTGTCCTCGGTCCCACGGGAGCCGGTAAAACTGTTTTGATGGAATGCATGGCGGGCCTGCATCGGATAAAACGGGGGAAAATTTTGATTGATGATATAGATATTACCCAACTTCCCCCTGAAGAGAGAAGCATAGGCTATGTACCGCAAGACTATGTTCTTTTCCCGTTTCTCAACGTAGAGGAAAATATTCTCTTCGGACTGAAGCGCGGTAAATACAACAAAACAGAAATTAGGCAGCGGCTAATTACGCTTGCCGACTTGCTAGGTATCGACCACCTGCTTAACCGCGATGTGCGCACTTTAAGCGGCGGGGAGAAACAAAGGGTGGCTTTAGCCCGCGCCCTTGCTACCTCTCCCCGGATTTTATTCATGGATGAGCCTTTTGGCGCCCTGGATGTCCAGACATCTAGCTATCTCCGGCTTGAGCTGCGTAGAATACATCACGAATTAGGAGTTACGACTGTCCACATAACACATAATCACGCCGAAGCCGGAGAGATGGCCGACCGTATCGCGGTATTGGTTTCCGGTAAGATAGCCCAAGTAGGAAAGCCGGATGATATCTTTTTTTCTCCGGAAAATGAAACTGTTTCCAGTTTTATCGGCTCAAGTAACATCTTAAAAAGCGATTCTTGCCGGCAACTGGTGCCTGGGCTGATGGAAGTTACGTGCGGTGAAATGCATATCGTTTTGCCTCATGACGAAGGCAATATCGAAAAAATCGCGATATCGCCACGGGACGTTTATATTTCAGATGTATTGCCTGCCGGACCTGCTGTGAACCGCTATATGGGGACTATAATATCTATAAAACACGATTCCACCACAGCAAAAATTGAAGTTAATACCGGCGGTCTAATGCTTAAAGCGGAAATACCCGTCGAATTAGCCAGTGAAATGAATTTGGAAATCAATAAAGAAATCTATGTAATATTACGACTTCGTAGATTAAAAGTACTCAGTAATAAAGAGAATCCATCTCCAAGTGTGCTTTTCTCCAACGATTTTTAGCGGAGGGAGATGATCTTTTCAAATTGACGACTCATGATCGCCGCACCGCCATAGGTTTTTGGGAATTGTTTGATCATTAAAATAGACGTTCCATAAGATTTTGATAAAGCATATAGTTTTAAGAGAATACCCTGCCTCCCTTTCCGGCTGCTTCTGTCCTTTTGGGTTTTATCCATATATCAGAATATCATGGAGAAAGGGAAGAAGCCAGGTTGTGGACATCGCCTGCTTTTTATTAAAAAGTCTATTTTATACGGCTGGAGTATGGCTAAAAAATTTCTAATAAACGAGTTATAATTATTTATAACAGTTTATAATTTTAGCCTCGAGACAAGTTTTTATTAAAAAACCAATAATAATTGTTTTGAAGCTAAAATGACGCTCTATCATGGAGTAACTCACATTCGTAAAGCGCGGGTCGGGGGTTCAAGTCCCTTCGCTGGCTCCAGCTACTTTTCGGACTTTTCCAGGATTTTTTCCACGTCTTTACAGGCTTTGGCGATTATTTCTTTAATCGATTTCCAGTTTTCCGGCTTCAGGCGGCAGGCTTTTTGGCCTACCATCCCCCCGAGTTTCTTTAGCTCATAAATTGTCTCGTGGAATTCGCTGGTATCGCGCGGGCCCCACCAGTCTTTCATCTGGCACTGGATTTTCTCGATAACTTCCTGCTGCTCGTTGAGAAATTTCTTGCCTTCGGCGGTAATCGTATATACCTTTTTCCCGTCGCGTTCGGAAGAATTTACATATCCCATATCATCGAGCATTTGCAAGGTCGGGTAAACGCTGCCGGCGCTAGGCGTGTAAAAACCGTGGAAATGCTCTTCCATGGCGCGGATTATTTCATAGCCGTGGCTGGGTTTATCTTTCAGCAGGTTTAAAATAACGTATTTAAGGTCGCCTTTTTCAAAGATGCGGGAAGGACGCTCGAAGTGAAATTGCTGTCCTTGAAACATATTATTTCTCCTGACCGGTAAGTTCGATATATCGTTACATACAACTTACGTATTTGTCAATAATAAAAGCCGGGTTTGGAATTAATTTGAAATTGTTTATTTAAGATTGTATAATAGTGATAATTTATCATCCTAACATGTTATATCGGAACGCCTGAACTGGATAACATTTAACTACATTGTACAATATTTCTCACCGCCTCCGGTCATGAGAGGATATTCCTATTACTGAAACAACGGTTGGTACGCTCCGGGAAAACCCCAAGCCAAAATCATTCATGAAAAGAGATCTGCCGTGGTTTATCATGGCGCATTTCGGCCATCACCTTTTAACAGCGCTGCCGCAGCCGCTGCTGCCTTCTATCCGTGATACGCTCGGTTTGAGCAATTTCCAGACAACGTGGGTTTCGACGGCCTATGCCGTTGCCAGCGGCGCCGGAAATATACCGGCCGGCCGGATGACGGATAAGATTGGCCCGACGATTTTAATCATGATCGGGACGATAGGTGTAGCCATAGGCGGCCTGCTTACCGGCCTTTCCCATTCCTATCTTATGTTTATGGTTTTTCTTACATTTATGGGGCTTTTGACGGGCGGTTTTCACCCGTCTTCAACACCGATGATATTATCCGCGGTAGAGCCGGAAAAACGCGGGCGGGCGCTGGGATTGAACCTGACGGGAGGAAACGCCAGTTTCTTCATCGCACCCATCATCGCCGGCGGTGTGATGCTCCTCTGGCCTTCTATGGGGTTCCGTGGACCGTTCATCGTTCTATCTATACCGACAGCCATTGCAGGAGTCCTGTTTTATATTTACCTGACGAGACGCGGTGGCCTGACCCAGGTCCACGTGGCTAAACAAAAAGCTGCGGTAGAAAGACCGCCCCAGCCGGGTTATAAACGGCGCCTATGGGCTTATTTGATTCAAATGTTTATCGGCGGCGGCGCCGGCATGTCAGTTAACGTTTTGCTGGGTCTCTATATGGTGGACAAATTGGGAGCGACCGACGCCAGTGTTACTTGGATAACATCTATTATGTTTCTCCCCGCGGTCTTCGGCGGTACTATCATCGGCGGCTGGATTTCCGACCGCATCGGGGCAGTTAAGATAATCATTGCTACCGGTATTGTTAGTGGGCTGCTTATTTTTGGTATCAGGGGCTCGACGACACTGGGAATTGGTTTTTACCTGCTGCTATTTGTTATGGGTGTTAACAGTGCTATCCGGCAGCCGGTGACCGAGGTCTTTATTATGGGGCAGACTCCGGCCAAGAACCGCGCCACGATTTACGGCATCTATTATTTCACGATGCAATACACCGGGGCTATTTTTGCGCCCGTCTACGGCTGGCTGGTCCCCAAATATTACACTTACCAGCAGGTATTTATGTTCTCCGCCATCGCGGTTACGGCGGTATCGGTAGTGACGTCGTTTTTCTTCTGGGACGCCAAGGATAATTGGCAACAGGATGCTGAACCTGAAAAAGAAGCGGCGGCTGACGCCTGATATCTCCAGGAATTTTAGTAAACCGGTTTATTGAAGGACTATACTTCGTCTATCAGCTTTTCCCCATATTCCAGCAGGACTTTTTGCCGCTCCGGAGACATCCCCTGTGTCTCCAGGTAAGCTTTTAAGGCATCTCTCGGCGTAATGTCTTCTGCCGGCCGGCTGCCGATGCGCAGGCGGGTTTCACCGGTGATGTCGCGGGAAACGGTATAATTATGAGCTTCTTTTAAAGCTTCCTTGATATCGTTGCTACGCAACCTTCCTTCGAGCGATGACGGCAGAGTAATATTCAAACGCACGATTGCATTGGAAACTTTTTCCTGTTGGTTGCTGATGGCGTTGATGACCGCACCGGTAGGGTCGGGCTCTTCATCTTGTAACGTGAAGTCGATGGTTAAAAACCGCCGCGCTTTCACGGGATGGAAGTCGTAAGTTACGTGCCTTTTCCCGCTTCCATCGGCTTTCACTTCCACAAGATAAAAGCCTTTTTCATCTTTTTCTTCGCCGAAGTCGATCCGCTCCAGGCTGCCAGAATACACCACCGGCGGCTGCTCATGTAATACCTGGCGCTTATGAATGTGTCCCAGCGCTACATAATCGAAGCCGGGCAGGGCAACATTTCCCAGGAGAATCACCGGTTCCCGCCCGATAGACATCAGGCTTTCCGACCCGCGTCCCACTTTAGCGTCTCCTACCAGCACGTGCGCTGCCAGGACGGCCGGCAGCGTTGGGTCCAGCGCCGCCGCTTTAGCGGAAATGACCTGGGTCATAGCCTCCTGCAATTTTATGGTAATCTGCTCCATATTCAGGTTTTTCGTATCATCGCGGGTAAGCAGGGTGCTGCGCCGCAGCCAGGGTAAAGCAACTATCTGGATAATACCTGAAGGCGTCGTTATCTTATAGATATCCGGCTTGTTGGCGACATAGACATTTTTTACTGCCAGCGTATCGAATATTTCCGTGGCGGTTGCACGGCCGACGGCGTTGGGCAGGTCATGGTTGCCGGTCAGGATAAAGACCGGTATCCCTGCTACCGCCAGGCGATTAATACGTCGGGCAAATTCCCGCTGCTGGGTCTGGGTGGGTTCGCGCGTTTTATAAGCATCGCCGCAGAAAAGCACCAGGTCTATATGGTTGCCCAGCGCATAATCTATCATCTCATCGAATGCGGCAAGGAAATCATTCAGACGGGAGGACAGGCCGGTAGCCGGGTCGATGCGTCCGTAGTTTTCCACGCCAAGATGCAGGTCGGCAAAATGTATAATTTTCATATATTTCTTGGAACTATCTGTGTTCAGTTAATAACATCTTATCTATAGCTGGGCTGGATCGCTCCCACTTTAAAAAGGGGGACACAGGGGTTTTTGTTTTAGTAAAATAACTAAATACAAATAGTACCATTCTCATTGTATCGCAGATTGCAGCAGGGCCACAATAAGCGGATGCGGCTTGTCTGGCGCGGAATTAAGCTGTGGCACAAAACCGGTCCCGATAAAGAACGGATGGTCCGGCAGTTCGATGATTCTGGCGCAGCCGTCTGAAGTTTCCCCGCTGACTTTCACATCGGCATCTTCCAGTATTTTCCGGTAGGCCGGATTGAGTTCATAATCGCAGATAAAAGGCTCTTCAATTTCTTCCCGTTGATAGATGCGGCTGGCTAAAGAACCGGGCAGGATTTTGATTTTAAGCCTTCCGGAAAGCCTCGGAGTACCATCCGGGCGATTATCTATAGGGCATGAAGCAAGTATAAGCAATGGCGTCTTTGCATCAGGGTCTGTTTCCGTATGGCCGGCGTCCTTAAGCCCTGCAACATTTCTCGCGTACTCTAACAGAGTATGTTGAAAGCCCCCTCAAGTGCCGATGAAAGGTTTCTTCATTTCCCTGGCGGCTTTAAAGCGATAAGCATTCCTTCAAAGCTTTCATAAGGACCGCCGGATGACGCCCAGATAACATCGTATTGTTTAAGAGACTTTTCGGCTTTAGAAGTAAGGAAAGAAGTTGTCGGCAGCCATGTCACCGTGGTTTTTACGGAGAGAAACGAGGCGGCATGGTTAATCGCTTCCATTGTGGCTGGGTGGGATATCTTTTTAACGTTATAATCCCCGATAATCCCGATGTTGATATTTATTTTCATATGAAATCTCCCCGCGATAATGGTATATTGTATTACGACATCGGCTATAATAAAAGTATATGATTAACCATGACGCCGTCATCCCGCCGGTGCAGGCTCCTTTTATGGAAACCCCCGTGCCGGGTAAGCGCGTTTGGAGCGGTTGGGCGACCGCCGGTATCGGAATATTGATACTGATTGCGTTTTTTCTCGCCCAGGTAATCGTAGCGGGCATTATCGCATTTGTGTTTGCGTTTCCTAAAATACGGGCCGCCGGTACCTCGCAATACGATGCGCTGTATCAGATAATCTCGAATGCATTGAATTCCCACCTTGGACTGCTGCAATCTCTGGCAACTATTTTCTCCGGTTTAGTCGGCCTGGGCCTTATTTTGGTTTTTATCAGGGCTAAGAAAGGTGAGAGTATCAAGGAATATCTCGGCCTTAATAAAATCAGTATCGGAACAGCTTTGCTTTCAATTGGCATTATCGTTGGCTATAACTTTGCGGTCGTGGGAATACAATCGTTATTGGGCAGCGGTGTCGGGCAGGAATCGATTACGACCGATTTATACAAAACGGCCATTTCTCCGGTATTATTCGGGATAGCCGTCGTTATCTTTGCGCCGCTTTTTGAAGAAGCCATGTTCCGGGGGTTTTTGTTTGAAGGTTTTCGTCAATCTCGGGTAGGGATTGTCGGGGCCGTAATCATCACGGCGCTGGTCTGGGCGGAGCTGCATTCCATCCAGTATCAGACTTTTAACGTGCTGGTTATCTTTGTGCTCGGGTTAATCATGGGCGTAGTGCGCTGGAGGACCAAGACGATATGGAGCACGTTTATTATGCATGCCACGATGAACCTGATTGCAATAATCACTATCGCGTTATCGATAAAATCTTAGCATGTACAACTTATTAATATATTAACAAACGAATTTTAACACTTCTTTCAGTGAAGAAATACTTGGCCCTGTCCAGTTTTCCTCCCGGTCGACATAATGGGTATCTATCGGTTTCCCCGGGTCAATGATTTGTACCGGGTGCATACCCATGGTTAAAGCGCCGGTTAATTCATGACTGGACCCGTCACCCACATATAAACAGTTTTCCGGTTTAACTCCCAGCCGGTCGCAGGCCATACGGTAAATGCGCGGGT
Organism: uncultured Chloroflexia bacterium; assembly: GCA_963796365.1. Lineage (GTDB taxonomy): Bacteria > Chloroflexota > Dehalococcoidia > Dehalococcoidales > RBG-16-60-22 > RBG-13-51-18. The sequence continues at coordinate 987,312 of CAWCLJ010000003.1, read as the reverse complement.
CGGGTTTTTTCATGTTGACCTCACAGGAAAATATCGTGACGTCGAAGACATCTTTAAAGGGGGTTTTGGGCCAAGCCGCTGGTGTTTCCGGTGAACAATCGGAGATTAAAGCTACCTTATACCCCATTGTTTTTAGCTTTTTAATGGTCGGGATGGCGTCCACCCTCGGCTTTAGAGTCCTGATAGTGTAGTCGAGACGCAGCGTAGCAGCTTCCTCCACCTGCTTTTCCGTCACCTTTACTCCCAGTTCATTACATATAAAGCGGATACTTTCCTGGTGGGTATGGTGTGTGCCGTTGGTACGCAGATAAAAGGAATCGCGCCAGAGCTTGCTGAATTTGTCCGCCGGGGCATCCAGGATGGCTGCCATGTCTTCCAGGACTTTTTGATATTCGGAGATGGTAAAGTTATCCACCAGTGTCCCGAATAAATCAAAGATTACGGCTTGGTATTTGATGTTACTCCTCCAACACGTCCAGCACTTCCGGCAGCGAGGTTATTACCGTGCCCTGCCAGTCGTCGTCCTTTTTTAGAATCTTATTTTGTTTGGCGGCATATGGGTCTTCATTTTCCATGTTATTTTTATAATAAATAGCGCTCATACCGGCTTTGACGGCGGCGGTCAGGTTCCCGACATTATCATCTACAAAAATACATTCCTCCGGTTTAATTCCCAGTTGTTCGATTGCCAGGTTATAGATATGGAGGTCGGGTTTTTGCAGGCTGCAAGTGCTGGAAAAAATAGTTATATCGAAGAATGCCGCCATCGCTGTGTGAGGCCAGATAACCGGAATATCCATGGAACAATTACTGATAAGGCCGATTTTGTAGCCATCTTTTTTCAATTCAGAAAGCGTTTCGATGGTATACTGCCGGGGAGTCAAAAACAGCGCTAAATAATCGTACCTTACCATTTTAGCTAGATTGATATCGTCTTTATTACAGGGAACGTTAAGCTCCCGGCAAATATATTCCAGGTTATCTTCCAGGGTCTTGAAACCGCCGGTAGTACGCTTTTCCGCTGTATCGTTCCAGAGTTTTATAAAGTCATTATGAGGTATTTTAAGAATAGAGCTTGTTTCTCTTAAGGCGCTGGCATCCTCCACAATTCCGGGATTATCCACCAGTGTATCGAAAAGGTCGAAGATGACGGCTTTATATTTCATATCGCGGGCAAACGCTCATCACAAAGGACATTCAGGATAATTTTGCTTAACACGGAATGCATAATATGGCGGTATTTTTCTTTTTCGGAATCGCTTTGGTCGCCCGGGAAAGACTTCCCCGCGGTCCTGATATCGGAAGCCAGGAGTAATGCCGCTGCTTGCATGCCGGTTACCGTCGCGGCGTTAAATACCGCCGAAGTTTCCATCTCCAGGCCGGTGCAGCCGAATTTCCCGGTTATCTGTTCGAGGTGCGCCATTTCCGCGATAACGCTGTCACTCGAGAAGACTTTGCCTTTGTGAAGGCTGATACTTCCTTCAATGGCGCCGAACGTCGCGTATTCTTCCAGTAAATTATTGAAGTCACGGTGAGGGCTGGTTGGCGTAAGGAAAAGGCGCGGGGATATTTCCCCGTTCTCCAGGTATTTGGTATAGCCGTCGCCGCCAATGGATTCCGTTATTACCATTATATCGCCGATTTTCATGTTCTCGGAAAGCCCGCAGTAGGAACCGGTGAAAATCAGGCGGCGGCAAGCTGTACAGCTTAAGGCGAGCGTCAAATCCCCGGTTGACGGGGTGCTGCAATGCAGGAATGATATTTCCTGGCCGTGATGCAAAACATCATAGACGCGCCCTTCGGAGACCGTGGTTATCTTCTCCGCTGCCTCTGATAGAAAATCCGCGTCCCAATCAGGACTGACAATGACTTTGCTGCGGATATCCTCGGGCTGGCAATTAAGGAACAGCCTTACGATATCATCGCACTGGATTTTGTATTTACCGAGTGAAAAATACGCCGGGAGACCTCCGCCGCCCCTTATCCACCTTTTTTCTCTTCCTTCCATATTTTACCGCCTTCCGGGAGGACAAACAAATCTTCGCCAGCAAGTTTTGCCAGGAGAGTGTCTTTAAGAGTGGCTGCGGGTACCCGTATCTGGTTCATGCTGTCGCGTTCCCTGATGGTTGCCATGTTATCTTCCAGAGACTCGAAGTCTATCGTAACGCAATAAGGTGTTCCCAGTTCGTCCTGGCGGCGGTAGCGCCGCCCGATGCTCTGCGTGTCATCGTATTGAGTGGCAAAGCAGGGGCGCAGCGCGGCATAGATATCTTTGGCATAATTCGCCAGGTTTTCTTTGCGGCTTAACGGCAGTATCGCCACTTTAATTGGGGCGATTTCCGGATGGAAATGTAAAACGGTGCGTATTTCATCCTTGTCCGGCTCTTCTTCATAAGCGTCGCAAAGGAAAGCCAGCAGCGCCCGGTCCACGCCGACTGACGGCTCGATGACGTAAGGGACATAGTGTTCTTTCGTCTCATCGTCATAATATTCCATGCTCTTCCCGCTCGCGGCGGCATGCTGCTTGAGGTCGAAATCGGCGCGGTTGGCAATGCCTTCCAGTTCTGCCCAGCCGTGAGGGAAGGCATATTCGATATCCGCCCCGGCAATCGCATAATGAGCCAGGTCTTCTTTTTTCTTGTGGTGCAGGTATAGGTGGTCTTTCTTTATCCCCAGTTTGGTATACCAGCGGAAACGCTCGTCAACCCAGTATTGCCACCATCTTTCATCGGTGCCCGGTTTGACGAAGTATTCGAACTCCATGATTTCAAATTCACGGCTGCGGAAAATAAAGTTACCGGTCGTAATTTCATTACGGAAGGCTTTGCCCTGTTGCGCAATCCCGAAAGGAAGTCGCTTGCGGCTGCTGTTAAGCACATTCTGGAAGTTCACGAACATGCCCTGGGCGGTCTCCGGCCGCAGGTAAACGGCGCTTGCCGTATCTTCTACCGGACCGACGAAGGTCTTGAACATGGTATTGAACATACGCTCTTCGGTTAGCTCGCCGCTGCAGGAAGGGCATTTGTGTTCTTTAAGGTCGTCCGCCTTCCAGCGCTGGTGGCAGCTTTTGCATTCTACCAGCGGGTCGGAGAAATTGGTTACGTGGCCGCTGGCCTCCCAGACCCGCGGGTTCATTAAAATGCTGGAGTCCAGCCCGAGCATATCGTCCCGTTCCTGGACGATGGTCTTCCACCAGGCATTCTTCACGTTCCTTTTAAGCTCGATGCCTACGGGACCGTAGTCCCAGCAGCCAGAAAGGCCGCCGTAGATATCGCTGCTGGGGAAGATAAAGCCGCGTCGCTGGCACAGCGAAACAAGTTTATCTAATGTTACATTTCCTGGTACGTTATCCGGCATCGTTTGACTCCTGGAAGATTTATACTTTACGCCTTTTTCTTGTCATTGCGAGCCATCGTGCTTCACCCCGAAGAATCCACCCTGAGCGAAGCAAGAGGCGAGGCAATCTCACTTCTCGAAATTGTGAAGTGTAATTGCATCTCTTTAACAACAGGTACTAAATAGCGTAACTCCTATGTTTTATGCCTCCGGAAACGGCGGATTATCCTTGTAAAATAAATCGCCAGAACGATACCGCCCAGGATCAGGATAATTACGGCCACAATCCATAGCGGTATTATTCCGGTGTGATATGTATTGTAAAGGAAAATCTGAATCATTGCAAAGAAAAGAATCATTTGCGGCAGGGCCATCATGTTTCCCATTACCGGCAGGAGTGAAGCCAGCGGCGTTTCCGTGGCTGATACATACCGCGCGCCGAGCAGGATAATCCTGGTAAGGGCCAGAGACAATAACACGAAAAGCACCTGCGGGATAATCATCCAGGCGGTGAACGGGCCGGGATGCATTGTCCTATCGGGGACGCTGTTTTGGAAATGGTAGGCTATATCCGCCGGTAGCCGCGCATAAAAAACTCCAATTAGGATAACTGTCAATAGGAAGAATGCTATCGGCAGTGCAATATATGTCCAGCGAAAACGTATTTTGTTACTTTGGGTTGTCTGGCTAATGGCAACCTCCTGAATATACAAAGTTATATTAAACTATACTTAAAGATTAACAGCTTTGAGGCGGGAGTGTCAAAGGATTATTGAGATTTTGTTTATCCCAACCGCATCCGGTCCAGTCTTTTAAAGGCCTGCTGTTTTTCGCTTGATTCGAGCTTTGCTTTATTGATGGCTTTCGCCAGCAGTTCAATGGATTTATCATAGGTCTTTTTATCCACCGGGTACGGAATGCCGTCTTTGCCGCCGTGCGCAAAACTGTAGCGGGCGGGGTCGCGGTAGCTGGGAGCGACGCCGTGGATGAGTTCTGATATCAAACTTAAAGCCCGTATGGTCCTTGCCCCGACTCCTGAAAGTCCCAGCAATTTCTCGAAGTTTTCCGGCTGGCGTTCGTAGGCGCTCAAAATTATCTTGCTCAAGCTGTCCGGGTGCAGGTCGCTGGTGTAAATCTGGTGGCGCGCCGGAAGCGTTAAAGTTTTCAGGTCTTTCAGCTCGGCAATTACTTTCTCCGGTTTTTCCTGTGTGGCGATAGAAGTTATCGTGGAACGTGCGGCGGAACTGTCTGATGCGGTTAGGTCCAGGGCGACGCTTTTCGTTTCAGATAAAATAGCAGCATGCGGTTCATTTACAAAATCGGTTACTGACTCGCTTAACCAGTGATAACGGCGGGCATAATGGTTATTTTCGTTCATTCCTTGCTGGACGACCGTCCATGAGCCGCCGGTCGTAAAAAGAAAGGTGTGATGATAAAGCTCGTAGCCGTCCTGTATCGCCGCGCTGTCTACCTTGGCGGACATGCGGGAAGCGTAAACGAGGGGTTCCGGGTCGATGGAGACTTTATCTCCCCACTCCTCTATTTCCCCGGGCGTTTTACGCGATGTTTTGCCTTTTCCTCCGGCCACGAACAGTCCCAGGTCGCGTTCGATTCCCTTGATGCCTTCCTTGAGTGCGCCGCAAAGCGTGGTGGTCACGCCGCTGGAATGCCAGTCGAATCCTAAAACGCAGCCGAAGGCCTGGAACCAGTAGGGGTGGGACATGCGCCGGAGCATTTCCTCCGGGCCGTATTCGGAAACAATCGCGATGGTGATTTCACGGGCAAGCGGTACCATGCGCTTGAAAAGCCAGTAGGGTGCTTTGCCGGTGTGGAGAGGTAAATTGGCAATGCCTGTCCGCCGGGGGCCGGTCATTGTAATTATGCCTCCTTAAGACTAGGAAGCGCAGGTGGAACAGCTGCCGCCGCTGCAGCCGGAACAGGAACTGCCGCTGGCGCCGGGTACGGCTTTAGGAACGCCGCCGAGAGTTGCGCTCAAGGCGGAAAAAGTGGACATCTTACGGCTGGCTTGTTTATGGCATTTCGGGCATTCCGCCGGTTGGCTGCACTGGCTTAACGGGCGCATCTGCTCGAATTTATTTTTACAATCGGAACAAACGTATTCGTATATCGGCATATTGATTCTCCTGCTATTAGTTTATCCCGTTTCAGAGGCTGGGTCAATCCCCATATTGAGGTACAGGCGTCCATGCCAATGCATTCTTCGGTCATTGCGAGACATCGAGTCCTTTCAGGGAAGGACGAGAGGCGCGGCAACCTAACCGCCTTGTCACTCCCGACCCGATCGGGAATCCATTTATGCCGCTTTAAAAGCTTACTGGTCGTGATGATTAAAGATAATTTATAAAGATTACATCGTCCTCCCTATTAAGAGCTTGCCCTGAGCGAAGTCGAAGGGGAGGAGCCGAAGAGGATTTGGGTGGGGTAAACTAAACCCCTTATTCTTTTTTAAAGAACTTAATATTTTTTCCCCCGAATTGGCTGTAATAATCCGGGGTTAAAGCGATGGGGTGAAAAAGGACGGGTTTCGCGATACGTTTGAATGTGAGCGGCGTGTGCACCAGCCCCGCCGGGATATAAACAATAGTTGCCTGCTCAATCAGGCAGACTTCGCCTTCTTCTCCCATGGATAGTTCAATGGTAGCATCGAAATCGAACATGTTCTTCAGGTCACCGCCAAGGAAGCAAAGGAATTCATCGAAAGGGTGTGTATGAGGTATCCGGTCGAACAGCATTGGCTCCGGGATGTATCTCCATCCCATCGAAAAATTAGCCTGGGAATTGAAATGGTGGGCACTGTCAATATAAGCGCTCGGATTCGGCATCGGGATTTTGGGTTTGTTTATCAATTCCGGCTCGGTTAAAAAATACTTGGCGTACTTGCTCTTTTTCATTTTTAATCTTCTCCTTGGCGGCCTTATTTAACGGGAATAACCGGGAAATCTAAATAAGAAGCGTATCCTGTCTGGTGGTATATCGTTTGTAAAGCCTGTATTCCTTCGGCGTCCACGCCTACCGGGTTGCCCGTGTTCATGTTGCGGTCGAAGGTAGGGAAGTGGCTGCTGGCAATATCGATACGGATACGGTGCCCGCGGCGGAACAACTGGCTGGTATGCCCCAGCCGGATGATGAATTCTACAATTTCTCCCGGCTTTAATAAATCCGGTTTGTAAAGAGAGTTGCGGTATTGTGCCCGTGTGATTCCGTCGGCAATATTGTAAGCCGGTCCGTCAGGGTACACATCCACCAGCTTGGCCGTGAAATCGGTGTCAACGCAGGAAGATGACGCGAACAGATGCAGTTCCAGCGGTCCGGTCACCTCGGTATCCTTTTCTAGTTCCGGCGTAGTATAACATAAAACATCTGCCCTGCGTTCGAGGTGCACCTGGTCGACCGGCCCGGTTATGAATCCGTTTTCCGCCTCTCCGCCTTTACCGCCGGTCGTATATACCGGGTGAAGGGGATTGTAAACGTATGTATCCGGAGGCTCTTGCAGCGGTTCGGCACAGCCAAGCACACCGTCACCGGTGCAGGAGTTGGCGCCGCCGCGGCTGTGCAGGAAGAATCTCTGCCAATCGGTCTTGGCCAAAGGCCAGTCCGCTGCATCCTGCCAGGTATTTCTGCCCATCGTAAAATAACGCACCGCCGGCAGGCTGATATCTTTCCCTTTAAGATACTTATCGAAATAAGAGAGCTGGTATTCCCACGCGCGGGAGCCCGGTTCGCTGGCTAAGGGTCCGAAATCGATATTGCCCAGGACCCTTGTCGGTTTATGATGGCACCACGGCCCGGCGAAAAGGTACTGGTGCTGGCGCGCAAAGTTTCCCCCTTGCAATTTCATCGTATGGAAAGTATGGAACGTGTGGCGGTTCCAGGGGTCATACCAGCTCGAAACATTCAGGCAGGGAACATTGACCTTATGGTATGGATAAGGTTCCGGTTTCACGGCCGGTTGTTTGGACTGGTTCAGGCGCAGCATGGTTTGCCACATGTCTTTCGTCCCCGGGATATTGAACTGCGGCAGGTCCTTGAGGGGCAGGTAATTATATGCGATGGAAGGGTCGTCTTCTATCATCTTGATTTGCCGCCGCATTTCCGTAACATCGGTGCCGCTTTGCTCCATTCTATTTAAGGTATCCCCCGCCAGGTTTATCAGCAAGCTTACCGCGATATTCAGTAATACCGGCGCATCCGTTATCTCCGGGGTGCTTTCCCCGGGCGCCCCGGTGAGTGAAGGGGCTATTGCTTTTAAATGCGGCGGGTTCTCGCGCGCCGTGCGCCACTGCACTGTACCCAGGGCGGATTCTCCGGCCATCCCGATATTGCCGTCGCACCAGCGTTGGCTGGCTACCCACTCAACGGTATCGTAGCAATCGCCGCCTTCTATCTGCTGGGGGGCCGCTAAATTATAGGTGCCGCCGGACCCGAACCTGCCTCTTTGATAGGCAACCACTACCGCATACCCGGCTTTTATGGACGGCAATAATCTGGCATAGCTGAAGTTTATTACTTCGTCGCCATGGTAGGGCGTACGTAAAATGATTGCCGGGTGTTTACCTCCGTCATCCGGGCGGTAGACCTCACCGGCCATCAGCGTGCCGTCTCTCATCTCCATGGTTACTTTCGGGTCGTATTGTATGGAACTGGTCATATCGTTCACCTCTGATTTCAGATTGCGGACTTAATCTATTATAGATAAATAAACGGCTCCTCTGCATCTATGAAGCGGACTTGAATACTTTTTAACCGCGGCTGCAGCAGATTTGCCAGTTCTTTCATGCCGGGTTCCTCGCTGCGTTCGTGACCGACGACTATCATGGCTTTGTTGAAACCCATGGCCGCCGCGTCCCGGACGTAAGCGCTCAATGTCCATTCGGTGATTTCACCGCAAATCATGACATCGAGCTGCTGGTCATGCATTAGTTTAGCCGGCATTTCTTCCTGGCCGAGGCCGAGGCTTCCGCCGCCGACCAGTATCCCGGCCCGGCTGCATTTTGTTTTGGAATTACCGACTACCTGGATTACTTTCATGCCAAGTTTTTTCTTTAAAAAGCTTACCAGGGCTGACACCGTCGTGGATGGGATGTTGTAGCAGTGCGGATGGGGCAATCCGGTATTGAGATATTTTTGCCATCCCAGGTCTTTCAATAATCCGGCATAGATTAAATCTTGATTCCCGCTGTGCATATGGTCGTGATAGCGCCAGATAGATACATTATTATCATTAATTAAAGCTTTTTTCTGTTGATAAACCGGGTCGTCTTTCACCCATTCGAGACGGTCCCGGCCGGTAAAATAGGTCGGCTCGTGGGTGATGATAAGGTTACACTTCATTCCCGCGGCTTTGCGGATTACATCGACCGTCGCCATAAATGTTGTGGCGACCCCCGTTACCTCATTGTCCCCGTTCCCTTCGATTAACTGGTCGCAGGTCTTTTCGAATTGCTTCCCGCCGTTTAGCGCCAGGACAACCTCAACTGCTTCTCTTACATTCACTCTCTTAGCCTCCGGTTAATGTTATATTTACCGGTCGGATTTCTGCTTTTCCAAAATCTTAGCATTATTTCGTAAATTATAAAAGAAATCATAAACTGGTAGAGCAGGACATAATGATTAGACAGGCTCGGATATTAATGGTTTGAAAGATCATTATCCCTACTTTACAAGAGCCTTTCCTCTGAGCGAAGCGAAGGAAGGGACACGAGAGAGAATTAATTTATTATCTTTGATTTGTGCTTTTGATCCCGTATCGCAGTACGGGACAAGCTTTTGAGATTTGAGATATGATTTTATAAAATACTTGCCAGCCATACATTCACGTGCTATAAAGTAGGGTAGTATATGGTAAAACCTCTGTATAAAGGACTATTATGATTTACAAGCTTAACATAAAAACACATTCCCGCGAAGAATTTCAGGATATTACTGACCGTGTCAATGATGTTGTTAATCAAAGTGGGGTTGAAAACGGCATTTGTATCGTCTATGTGCCGCATACCACTGCCGGCGTTACGATTAACGAGCATGCCGACCCCGATGTGGTTGCCGATATCATCACGCGGTTAGATGCCGCGGTGCCGTACCAGGCCAACTACCGCCACGGGGAGGGAAATTCTGCCGCTCATATTAAAGCTTCACTAATAGGCACATCGTCTGCCTTAATGGTGCAATCTGGGGAACTGGCTTTAGGGACCTGGCAGGGGGTCTTTTTTTGTGAGTTTGATGGGCCCAGGAACCGCGAAGTTATGATAAAAATAATGGAAGATAAAGAAGGATAATATTTAAAATTAATAAAAAGAATTCGCGCTAAGGCTCTTTTTTACCGGAAGGGGATATCATGTAAGTGCCGCAGTAACGGCAGCGGTAGTATTGCTGCCTGATGTGATATAGCCCTTTGCGGCCGCATTGCGGGCAAAATTGAAACCGGGATTTTTCTTCAAGTTTCTTCGCTTCATCCTCTGGCATTTTAAACATCCTGCCTGGGAAAATAGTCTAGAACTATATTCTAGTATATTGAAATCGCATCTCGCTCACAAACGAACTTGAAAAAATCACAACATCGTCACAAAGCCGGGTTGAGACTCAAAAAATATTGGCTATGAAGTTTCTATATCGCTCTTGGCGGTATTATATGAAACTTTCATATCGCTCTTGGCTGTCTTGATAGAAAGAAGCAGCGGTATCCCCACCGCGCAAAGAAGACCCCAGAAAATGAAAGGCCAGGCCTGGCCGAAAGCTTTGAGGCTGTTGCCCAGGGCTGGGGCGAAAGCCGCGCCGATCATGGAAATGGCACTGGCCAGCCCCGTGGCTGTACCGCCGTAAAGACTGCCGACACCTTTCGATTCGAGGATCATGACGTTAAAGAGAGAACCCGCGCCGCTTCGTAAAAAACCAATGAAGACAGCCAGAATCCATACCCCCGTGGTACCGGCAAATGGTATCAGTGGGACGCCGATTGCCATTGCTAAAAGTGAAATCAGTACAACGCCCTTGCGTGTTTTAAGTTTATCAGAAAGTAATACCATGGGGACGGAGCCTAAAAGCATGACGAGGTTAAAAACGGTAATTACACTGCTGGCTGAGATTGCAGACCATCCCTTGTTCTGTAAATAATACGGCAGGTACCCGATGAAGCCCATACTGCAGCCCCAGGTCATTAAGGTAATGAGGCCTATCAGCCAGACATCCTTAAGCTTAATAACATGCGATATAGCCTCTTTAAATGGCACTTTATTGGCAACCGGTTCATTCGGCAGCGCCGCCGGCAGGTCATCCTTACCGGGGTCCCTCATCGTAAAAAGCATCAATAATCCAAGCAAAAAAGGCGGCGCGCCGAAGAAGAACAAAGCGTGTCGCCAGCCGCCCAGCCACGGCGATACCAGTGTGGCCGCGGTCAGGGTCGCGGACATTGCTCCCAGCGACCAGGCCACGTTAACGATGGCGTTGGCCAGCGCGAGGTGTTTGCCGCCGAACCATTCCACCGTCACTTTAGGAATAACGCTGGGTACGGCTGCTGCCATCAAACCGAAGAGGAACATGGTTGCTGCCATGGTTAGGAAGTTAACGGAAAATCCCCGCAATGCTCCGAAAATACCGGCCAGGATACTTAGTACTACCAGTGTGCGTTTTACCCCGAAGCGGTCGGCCAGCAGCCCGGCCGGCAGTCCGATAAATACCCCGGCCAGCGGGTCCATGCCCCACACTGTGCCGATAGCGGTGGCGTTCAAATTGAGGGCGGTGCCGATTTCTTGAAAGAGAACGGGCATGCACAGTCGGGCGGCCCCGGCGATAAAGGCATAAGCGAGTGCGGCAAGCCCCAGAACGTACCAGCGGTAATTGGAATTTTGTTTTTTAATCATTCACTTAACCGGAGTGCGGAAAGATATTATAAACCGGTAGGATGTCAATGCCCGGATGATGCGGCTCAAATGTATATAACAATCCTAGCATTTTTAGAAAAAAGTAACAATGTTATACTTTTAACACTGCCTCGCCGGTCTATGCTATAATGTCTGTCAATGACAGTTTTTATTACCGGCGCCACCGGGCATATCGGGGCAAATCTGGTACGCGTCCTTATAGCTAAAGGTGTTCCCACACGCTGCCTCGTGCACGTCAACCGGAAGCCCCTTGAAGGCCTTGATACCGCAATCGTTGAAGGCGATGTCCGTGACCTTGATTCTTTATGCCGCGCTTTTGAAGGCATCGACACGGTCTATCACCTGGCCGGAAATATTTCGCTTTCGATGGACGGCTGGCAGCGGCTTGAAGAAATTAATGTCCTCGGTACGCGTAATGTTGTCGAAGCCTGCCTTAAGACCGGTGTGCGCCGCCTCGTTCACTTTAGCTCGATACACGCCTTCCAGCGCGAACCGCTCACCCACCCCGTCGATGAGTCGAATCCGCTGGTCAGTTCTCCTGATAACCCTCCCTATGACCGTTCTAAAGCGGCCGGTACGTTAGAGGTAAGAAAAGGCATCGAAAAAGGTCTTGATGCCGTCATCATACATCCTACGGCGGTTATCGGCCCGTATGATTATCAGCCGTCCTATCTCGGCGAAGCTATCCTCATGATGGCCAGGGGCAAACTGCCGGCCCTTGTCCGGGGCGGTTACGATTGGGTTGATGCCCGTGATGTTGCCCTGGGGACAATAGGCGCGGCGGAAAAAGCGCCCACCGGAGCGGCCTATTTGCTCGGCGGGCAATGGACCTCCATGGCTGATATGGCGGAATTGATCGCAGTTCTTACCGGAAACCCCTGCACCAAATTCATGTGCCCGCCTTGGCTGGCTAACCTCGGTGCCGCCTATTTTAACATTACCAGTAAAATTACCGGGAAATCTCCTCTATATACCAGGATGTCGTTGCGGGCTTTACAGGACAACAAACATATCAGCCATGAAAAGGCTGCCCGGGAGCTCGGTTACCAGCCGCGTCTTTTGCGGGACACGCTGGAAGATACCCTGCGCTGGTTCCATGAAAACGGTCAACTGGAACTGCATCGGGAAAGTTAATGCCGGAGAAAAAAAGTGAAAGAGATAACTATCTACAACAGCTTGATTGTGGCATGGTTTGCGCTGGCGGTAGTTGTTTTTATCGCCCTGTTTTTTGTTGTCGCTCCGTACGGCCGACATGTCCGTAAAGGGTGGGGATATGCGGTAAATAACAAACTGGCATGGATACTCATGGAAGCCCCTTCCCCGGTTACTTTCGCGGTTATGTTTTTCATCGGTGATGTAAAAATCAACGCGGTGATGATAGTTTTCTTTGCGCTCTATGAAGCCCATTATATCCACCGGGCTTTTATTTATCCTTTCAGCCTGCGGGGCGCGGATAAGAGCATGCCTTTATCGATCATCAGCTTCGGTTTTCTCTTTAATATTATGAATGCTTATCTAAACGGGCGGTATCTCTTTACGTTTTCCGGCGGTTATCCCAACTCATGGATGCTGGACGGACGCTTTATTATCGGTGTAGCTATTTTTGTCTTTGGTTATTTTATCAACCGCCAGGCTGACCTTGCTTTACGGGAGCTGCGCAAGGACGGGAGTTCCGGCTATAAGATATCTAACAGCGGTTTCCATCGCTTTGTGTCCAGCCCCAACTACCTCGGAGAAATAATGATATGGTCCGGCTGGGCCATCGCCACCTGGTCAATACCCGGCCTGGCTTTTGCTTTCTGGACGGTGGCCAACCTGCTGCCGCGCGCCAGGGCCAACCACGAATGGTATAAAACCACCTTCCCGGACTATCCGCCGGAACGCAAGGCACTACTACCGCATATCTGGTAGGGGGTTGGGATAAGTAGCAAATGCCAAGTATCAAGTGTCAAGGAAGTGACAAGAAGTAAAGGAGAGAAATTACAATAACCAAGAAACAAGCACCAAACAATATTCAATTAATTAATTCCCAAGTCGTCATCCTCGCGTACGCGGGGATCCACCACGGAAAAGCGATTAATAGATGAAATCATGCTGGATTCCTGCCGCAGTTTACCCCGTACTCCGATACGGGGCAGGAATGACGTATACAGGATTGGTTATTGTATCTTGGTGTTTGGTTATTCCTCCCTTTCTCCTAAAGGCTACTTGATCCCTTGGAAATTGTTACTTACTCCATCAGGAGGTAAAAATGATTGTTAAGAAAAATCAGAAATATGTCATCGAGTTGGATTTTAAAGACGGCCCCGGATTTTACCGGCAGGTTGCCGGTGTCAACGGTAAGGATTTCGGGATTGATTTTAACGTGGAATACGGAGCCTACATCGCGCCCGGCAACATGGGCGTTGAGCCGCCCCGCCCCCATACCCACGGCTACAACCAGGTCATGCTCTTTTTAGGCTGCGACGCCTCTGATATGGGCGAACTCGGCGCCCAGGTAGAGCTAAACCTTGGCGAAGAAGGTGAGACCTACATGATAACCACCTCTACTGCCGTTGCTGTCCCGGCCGGGCTCGCCCATTTCCCGGCTAATATCGTCAAAATGGACCGCCGCTTTGTTTACATGGAAGTATCCACGACTACGCTGAATTCCATGAAGACCCTTCCCGCGCTAAAGAAGCGTCAGGAACCCGGTACGCTCGATTTTTCGAAGGCTAAATATCTGCCGAATATTACCAATATTCCGTTTATTCGCAAGGGCGCCTGGATGTACGGTGCCAGGAACCGCGATGACTCTGGCGGCCACCTTGCCTTTATCAGTAGTAAAGACCCGGCTAAATTTAACTATCTGATTATGCACGAAAGCATCAAGCGGGCGCCTTACCGCTTCGGCCCGATACCGGATAAACCCCACGTCCACCCGAAACCGGAAATCCTGTTCTTCATGGGGACGGACGTCAATGATTTATCCAATCTTGGTGCTGAAGCAGAGCTGGTGATAGGTAAAGAATTGGAAACATTTACCATCACCAAACCGACCGCGGTTATTCTCCCCGGCGGGGTTCCTCATTGCCCGCTGACCATCACCAGGGTTGACCGCCCGATGATACTGACTGACGTACGTCCGTACGGCAGCGAGCCGCCTTCTTCAAAAAAGCCGTAGTACTTTATACTGAATCAAAAACCGTATGATGGCGTATTGACTTCCCGTATATCGGTGCTACAATATTATTATAGAACATAAATTCTTATTTCCAGTGCAAAATTTAATAATTTGTTAATTTTTAGCTGTTAGAATAGGTTAAGTTGGAAAGGAAGGTGAATCCGGATGGGAAAGATAAAGACAGGCGGACGATGCCCCAAGTGTGGCGGCAACCTCTACCTCGATAGAGATTATAACGGCTGGTATGAACAGTGCCTCCAGTGTGCTTATATGAAAGACCTCGCGGTAGTCTATCAGAAAGGCACTAAAATAGAAAGAGGACTTAAAGAAGCCGTTATTGAAAAACCGGGCAGCACCGGACATAAATAAGCTGCCCGGAAAACCTTTTAAAATTAATACCCGGCGGGAAAGCCGGGTTTTTTTGTTTTTTAGTTTACGGATTTTATACTTGAAATAGTTTAAACGGACGGGTGGAGCATGTTGTCACCCACTATCCTTTGTCTTTGTCATTGCGAGCCATCAGGTTAAATAACCAAATCACAAGCCACAATAACTAAATAAGAGTTCTTAAAAAAACGTCTTCCCCTTTGTCATGCTGGAGTTCTCCCTGAACCTTTAGCCCTCGAGCGACCTGTCCCGTATGAACGAAGTGAATCGGGAAGCAAAGGGGAAGCATCTGGTGGGGAGGTAAATACTCCCTTCCAAATGGTTGGAATTTGTTTTTGGTTATTGGTTATTCGTAAGTGGCGGGGCAATCTCACTTTCTGGCATCGCGAAATGTTCCATTTTATCTAAGCAATTAGCAGTGAAATGGAAAGTTCTTGACCTGTAACTTTTGACATGCCCCACCTTCGGAGATAATATTGAATTGGAACGAATATTTGGGGGATTGAGCGTGGAGGATTTGAATCAGAGGATCGAACAGCTGGCGCAGTGGATGTATGCGGCTAAATATTTGGTCGTTTTTACCGGTGCCGGTGTCAGCACGGAATCCGGCATCCGTGATTTCCGCGGGCCGGATGGTCTCTGGACGCGCCGGGATAAGGGGTTGGCTACGCCGGACCAAAACTGGCTCGGAGTTGGGCCTAATGCCGGCCACCTTGCCATACACGAACTGCAGGAGCTGGGCAAATTAAAGTTCCTTATCTCGCAGAACGTGGATAACCTGCACCTGAAATCCGGCATCAAGCCGGAGCTGCTGGCGGAGCTTCACGGTAATCTTTCTAAAGTCCGCTGCCTGGCCTGCGACTTTAAAATGGACCGGATAGAGGGCGAAAGGACCTGCCCGCTGTGCGGCGGCAAGCTGAAATCGACCGTCGTTAACTTTGGCGATTCGCTGCCGGTCAAGGACCTGGAAGAATCCATTGAGAACTCGCACAACTGCGACCTGTTTATCGTCGTTGGCTCCAGCCTGGTTGTCTATCCGGCGGCGGATATGCCCCGGTTGGCTTTAGACCACGGCGCTAAACTGGTAATCATCAACCGGGGCGAGACACCTTACGATTCCCAGGTGAACCTGCGCTTTGAGGAACGTATCGGCGAGGTGTTGCCGGTGGCCGTGGCACGGTTGAAAGAGCTGATCGGAAAAAAGTAGCTGTACTTAGCCTTCCCGATATAATCGAGAATCAATAATTGCTTGAAAACAAATTGAGGTAATAATTTGATACAATAATCAGGTATTATACATCGTCCTCCCTGACAAGGGAGGAGCCGAGGAGGATTTGGTGTGTGGCGAATTTAGTACTTTTCCCTTGTAACTTAATCTCCGTCCGTCCACTCGTAAACTGTGCTCGACCAGATGCGTCCCGCTGCTTTTTCCAGTACCGCCTGGCGCGGCTCCGGCGTATCCGAAAGGGTAGGGAGCACAGTCTTATTCAGGTTGCTCAGGAACGGGCAGTATTTCACAAATAATTGGACCGTTTCCCATGCCCCGCCGTAAACGATATAGTCCATCGACTTTACATAAGGTTCTATTATCGCTCTGGCATGTTCGCAGACGCGGTTGAAGAAAATTTCCATCTGTTTGTCACGGTGGCGCTCAAAACGGTGGGAAGACGAACCGCCTTGCCGATGCCGCGCATGTACCAGCCCTGTGCCTATCTTACTGCTTATCAGCTTATCTCCCCGGCACACCCCGATGCCGTACGCCCCCAGCCTTATCAGCACCACCCCGATAATATAGTCCCGCTCCAGCATCGCTTTGAGATGTTCCGCTTCAAACCCTTCGAGTATAACGCTGTCCCTGATGGGGAAGGGTGGCACGATAAGGCTTTTTTGCTCTTTGCTCCGGAAAATGACTACCCCGTTTGGAGAGGCGGTACAAATATCATATATTTCTCTGGAGATAGATGATGAAACAGGTATTTTTTGTAAAATACCGGCCAAGTTATCTGGAGAGAGATGGGGAGGAATATAAGCGGTCAGCATGTCTTCCTCCGGAGCGGAGGCAAGTCTTTCCAGCATGTGAGTGCGGCTCAAATGGTATTGCTTAACCATTGGTGACAAAATAGAGACTCCATTGTATTAAGGCTTTTCCTGACATTATACACAAAAATAAAAACTTACGTGTGTCCCAAAGCTAATTTGTGACAAAATCCTGTTGACAGCTTGCTCTTAGCCTGTTGTATACTTAAATTCCCTAATGCGTCTCTCCCTTTAACAAAGAGCCTGCCCCGTACTTGATACGGGGGAGAGCAGAGAAGGATTTTGTTCCTTCATCAATTTCAGTACTTTAATAATTGAATAATCCTTTTTCCTCCTCCCTTTCAAGTCATTCCCGATCTAGTCAGGAATCCAGCATAGGCTTAAAGACATTAAAGAATTAAATATCGCTCACTGTTTATGCTCGATCAATCGTCCCTCTTTGCCAGCGGAGAGGCAGAAGAGGAAAAGTTCGAAATAGAGCTGGAAATAGCATCTTAACAAATTAATAACCCGGTAGCACAGGCGTCGAATCTGTGATGGGCAGGCACGGAGGCCTGCCCCGCTTGTAGTAATTGTAAGCAGGTGTTTCGTCCCTCCTTGCTGGCGAGGAGGGACGAAAGTGTAGAGTCGGATGGGGGTGGGTTGCTAATTGCCAACCGCTAAAAGCTAAGAGCTAAAAATGCCAGAACAAATCGTATCTAAATCATTAAAAGAATAAAAAAAATTACAAAACAATTCGTATCTATTTACCATAATGCGAGATAAAAAATCATTGAAAAATAAGGGTCGAATCAAAGCTAAATTTTAACACTTAGCTTCAGAAAAATAAGAAAAAATCTGAAAAGCCCTTTTTACAAAACAAATCGAAGCTAATATATTGTCCCTCCTTGTCAACAAGGAGGGATAAGAGAGTAGAGTCAGGGTGGTGTGGGGTACCGAAAACTTTAAACTGTAGACTATTAAATTAAAACCTTACTACCGTCACCCCATCGCCGCCCTCATTGGGGCCGCCGGGGCGGAAGGACTTTACCAGCGGATGGGACTTAACAAATTCTCGGACAATGCTGCGTACCGTACCCGTAGCGTAGCCGTGAATGATACGGGCTTCCGTCAGATTGGACTGGGCGGCGTCGTTAAGATAAGTATCAAGTATCGGGTCCACTTCATCGGCGCGTTTGCCCCGTAAATCGAGTTCCAACGGGGCGCGGCGGGCGGGTGGGGTCTTTATCGGCGCCGGAATTGATTTGCCGCTTGGCGTTACCTTTACCACGCTGTTTAAATCCAGCCGCATTTTCATGCGCCCGGCCTGGATTTCTATCTCTTGCGATTCTTCGGATACTGAAAGCACCGTCGCCGTTAACCCGGTCTCTTTCACAAGTACCGTATCCCCGGCTTTAATCACAGCGCTTTCCTCTTCCGGAGCTTCGGCGGTACTCGGCTGCCAGGTTTCGCTATCCATCTTTTCACGGATATGTGTTAAAGAACGGCGGGCGTGCTCCACCGCTGCTTGAGACTTTTCTTTATGAAGGTCGGCGATTGCCTGCCTTATCTCTTTATGCAGCTCGGCCGCCTCCCGTACGATTTCATCACGAGCATTCTGAATTGCTTTGCGTTCTTCGGTCTTCAAACGCTGTTTTTCTTTTTCCAGCTCCGCGTTGCGTCGTTCCAGTTTGGCGCGTTCGGCTTCCAGGTCTCTTTCCAGTACCCCGATTTTCTGCTTTTCCTCCATCAGGTTGGCTAGCAGCGATTCAAGTTCATGGCTGCCGCCGGAGAGCATGCTGCGGGCATCATCGATGATTGTCTGCGGTAGCCCAAGTCGTGCCGCTGTCGCGATGGCATTGCTGCCCCCCGGTAGCCCCACCGTCAAATGGTAGGTCGGCGCCAGTGTTCTCGGGTCGAACTCCAGCGAGGCGTTCTGCATCCCAGACGTGGTATGTGCAAACGCTTTCAGGTCGCTAAAGTGGGTGGTAGCGACCGCCATTGAGCCTTTGGAAAGGAAATAGCGCAGCATCGCCCGTGCTAGGGCGGAACCTTCCGTCGGGTCGGTGCTGGTGCCGAGTTCATCCAGGAGCACCAGGCTGTTCCCGGTGACTTTCCCGATAATACGGACGATGTTGCCTACGTGCCAGCTGAAAGTTGAAAGCGTTTGCTCGATGCTCTGCTCGTCGCCGATATCGGCAAAAACTCCATCGAACAGCGGCAGGGTGCTTTCTTCTGCGGCGGGAATCGGCAGTCCGGACTGCGCCATGACGCTTAACAGTCCCATGGTTTTTAAGGTGACCGTTTTGCCGCCGGTATTCGGGCCGGTGATAATCATGACATTAAAGTCTTTGCCGAGTTCCACGGAAAACGGCACCGCCTTATCTCCCAGCAGCGGGTGGCGGGCGTCAATCAGCTTTATAAAGCCGTCTTTCCTGCCGTAAACGCCGCCGGTTGCCTTGGGGTCGATGATAACCGGTTCGACGGCGTTAATCCGCCCGGCGTACCTCGCCTTGGCGGCAATCAGGTCGAGTTCTGCTACCAACTCGATGCTGCGGTTGATTTCCTCGCTGCAGGCCCCGATTTCCGCGGTAAGCATCCGCAGGATTTTCTCGATTTCGTGTCTTTCTTCCACTACCAGTTCGCGGATAGCGTTGCCCAGTCCCACCGTGGCTGTCGGCTCCATGAAAACTGTTGAGCCGGTGTTCGATATATCATGCACGATGCCTTTTACTTCATGGCGGTGCTCGACTTTTACCAGGATAACGTACCTGCCTTCCCGTTCCGTAATCACGTCTTCCTGCAAAATCCGGGTGCCCCGCGGTGATTTAACGATGTCCTCAAGCTTTTCCAGTATCTGGCTGCGCGAGTCCCGAAGCTGGGCGCGGATATTGGCGAGGGACGGCGAGGCGGTATCCAGGACCTCTCCATCCGGGCCGAGGCAGGCTGTGATGTCTTTTTCCACTTGCTGCAGGTCGGCAATCCCTTCCGCTATGGACCAGATGAGCGGGCATTCCTCTGTAATGCTTTTTAGATAACGGCGTAATTCGTGTAAAGCATTCAGCGTTTGCTGCACTTCCAGCAAGCTCGGTGGGTCAAGGACGCCTTCCAGCGCCGCCAGCTTCGCTTTATCACGGATATCTGATGTGCTGCCGATGGAATAGCCTTTATTTTCCGCAAATAGCTGCCGGGCCTCCGCCGATTGTTTTAACAGAAGTGTAATATGCTCATAATCGAATAAGGGCGTCAAAGCCAGCGCCATTTCACGGCTCGCGGAAAAAGAAGTGTACCCGGCGAGTAATTCTTTAATCTTCGGGAAATCGAGCATTCCCAGGCTTTTATCATCCATTGAAATATTCCTCAAACGTAATCAATGGTTTCATTATAGCATGATTACGAATGATTCCCGTATAAAAAAGGGAGAGGTTTTTAGCCTCCCCCTGCTTATGATCCGGGAAACCGGTTATTGCCTTATTTTACGGTAACATTGATGGTCAAGGTGTAAATATCTTTTTCCCCTCCGGTCCAGGGCTGGTTGTAGCTTAATTTAATCGTAGCCGTACCGGTATTAACGGTATTGAAGGCCCGTACATCAGTTCCGGGTGACCCGACAAGATTAGTATTGGTGGGCGCAACAGAATTTTGGGAAGATTGCACGATGATATTCGTATCGCTGATAACCGGGTCTCCCCATTCAAAGCCAGTGGAAGCATTTGAGCCCAGGCGCACTGTGAGTGTTCCCGGTTGATTAAGCTCGATGTTTTCAAAGATGTTCTTTTGCGTCTCGAAATTATCCAGCGTCAGGTCGATGGTCTTTTCATTTGTAGAGTTTGTGCTGGCGGGTATCATCGTATTATTGGTGATTACCGGCGTCGTACTGGGCGTCGTTGTTTTGGAACAACCCATAATCGCAAACGGTATCATTAAGATGCAGACCAGACCGAAAACCAGTAAATATTTCACTTTTCCCTCCCCTGTACAGCCATAAAGCGTATAAAAGTCTCTGTCTTTCATATTATATAACGGCGACTTTTTTAGAAAGTTAGTTATACACTAATCATTCATAAAGTAATCTCCAATACCTTGCTAAGTAAATCAAGAACCGACTCTAATTATTTCTATATACTGGAAAATTATTTTTTAAACCGCGTAAATCGGTTATAATCAAGTCGGACGCAGGTTTTATCGTGTCCACTACGGTCGAGGGGGTATTATTATGGCGGATACCAGTGAACTGAAGAAAAAAGTTGATGAGCTGGCGTGCCGGGTCTGGGATGATGAAGCAATAAAAGCCAGGGTAAAGAAACTGACGGAAAAAGGCATTCCGAAGAAAAAGCTTGTCCCTGAAGAATTGAAAGTCGATAAAGACAAAATCTTCGACCGTGTTCAGCTCCGGGCGGAGGAATATAACTATATCTTTAAGAATTGCGCCCAGGGTACCGCCATGGGCCTTCTGGAAGAGTTCGGGCTCGGTAATATGGAAATCATCAAAGCCCTCACGCCTTTCCCCGGTATCGGTGGTACGGGAGAAATCTGCGGCGGTATTACCGGCAGCCTTATTGCTTTCGGGCTTTATTTCGGCAGCGATGATCGGCTGGACTATTCAGCTATGAATAGGACGATAGCGATATCGCAAAAGTTCATGGCGCAGTTTGAGAGGACCGTCGGCTGCCGGTATTGTTCGGATATTATCGAATCGGTAATTATCGGACGGAAACTTAATCCCGGGGAAAGTGATAAATCAATGGCGGCTTTTGCCGGAGCTAAAGGCTTTGAAAAATGCGGACTGTTGCCGGGAACGGGCGCGCGCCTGGCGGCTGGATTCATCATCGATAGCTTGAATGATGCCGCTTCCGCTGTCGGCGGGAAAAAAGAGCCGGTTGAAGTAATAACGGGGCGATTGGAATTGGCCGGGAAAATGGTTTCAGTAGATGAACAGGGGTTTATGCAGGACTTCTCTGGATGGAGTGAGGATATTGCTCAGGCCTACGCTGCCAGGGAAGGAGTTCATAAACTCACTGAAAAGCACTGGAAAGTCATCAAATATTTACGGGACTATTATCAAGCCAATCAGACATGCCCCAAGATAAGAGCGCTGGAAAAAGTAACCGGATTTACGCTGAAGCAGCTTTATGACCTTTTTCCGGAAGGTCCGGCCAATCATGCCTGCAAATGGGCGGGCATACCTAAAGCTGCCGGCTGCTCCTAGCGCAAATCCGTATAAATTTATTCCGACCTTAACGCCTGTATTGGGTCCAGGCGGGAAGCGTTCCAGGCCGGGTAGAACCCGAAGAACAGCCCGATGCCGATGGCTACTGACACCGACAGGACAACAATATCTGGGGGTTACCTGCGTTGATAGTGAGAGAATTTTGTATTTATTGATTATAAACGAGACACCCCACCCGACACCGACACCGACAACACCGCCGGCAAGAGTCAGAAAACCGGCCTCAAGCAGGAATTGAATCCAGATATCCCGGTTTTTAGCCCCCAGGGCTTTACGGATACCTATCTCCCTGGTCCTTTCCAGCACGGAAACCAGCATGATATTCATCACGCCGATGCCTCCCACCAGCAGGGCGATAGCCGCGATAGCGCCGAGTAGTAATGTCAGTTGGTTGGAAGTGTTTTGGAGGCTGCTTATAATATCTGACATGGATTGAATGTTGAAATCATTGGTGGCTGACTCCGCGAGATTGTGCCGTGTACGGAGAAGATTGGTAATATCGGTTACCGTCTGGTCGTTCAGGTTTGTATTCGTTATTGAAACAACAATATTTGAAACGACTTTTTGCCCCTGGACGTTAATAGTTTGCGATATTGTTTGCTGCATCAGCGTCAGCGGAATGAAAACGTTATCATCAACGGTATTGAACGATCCCCCTTTGCTTTGCAGGACGCCGATAACAGTAACAATGGCTTTGGTGCCGATTCTTATTTGCTGACCGATAGGAGAAACGGTTGGGTCGGGGAAAAGGGTGGAAGCGACATTTGAGCCGAGCACTATCACCGGGGCCCCGCGCTGGTACTCCTGGTCGGTAAAGAAACTGCCGCTGGCCATTGTCATGTTGTTCATTGCCGCGTAATCGGTCGTCGTCCCGTAGATTGTTGCATTATCGTTTTCTGTTCCTACGATCAACTGACTGCTGCTGGTGGAGACGGGCGCCACGCTTGCTACGTTAGATACCTGGCTCGCGATAGCCTGCCCGTCGTTTACGGTGAGTGTGCTTGTAGAGGGTCCTCCCCTGATGCCGCCGAATCCTATCGTCGCACCGGGTCGGATGGTTATCAGGTTGGACCCCAGGCTTTCAATATTGCTCAGGACCTGATTAGTCGTACCTTTACCGATAGACATCAGGGCAATGACGGAAGCGACGCCGATGATGATGCCGAGCATGGTGAGGAAACTGCGCAGCTTATGTGTGGTCAGGCCCATCCACACCGATCTTAACATTGAGTTTATTGGGCGAAGTATTTTTTTCATGGTTTTTCCTCCGAGATAATCTCGCCGTCTTTGATATGGATGATACGCTGGCAGTGGCGGGCTATGTTGGGGTCATGGGTGACCATAAGTAAAGTGACGCCTTGCTCTGAGTGTAAATTCCTCAGGATATTGATGACTTCTTCACCCGAATGGCTGTCTAATTGCCCCGTAGGTTCGTCGGCGAGAAATAGGGATGGGTTTTTCACAATAGCCCGGGCGATGGCAACACGCTGCTGCTCGCCGCCGGAAAGTTCAATCGGGCGGTGATGAATACGTTCGCCCAGACCGACTTTCTGGAGGGCTTCAATGGCGCGCTGGCGGTTAGTATCGCCGGCGTAAGTCATACCGAGCTCGACATTCGCCAGCGCCGTGAGACGTGAGAGAAGATTAAAAGTCTGGAAGATAAAACCTATCTTTTTACCGCGGATTTGTGCCAGTTCATTTCCGGATAGTGTGCTAACTTCTTTATCTTCCAGGAAATATTTCCCGGATGTCGGTCTGTCAAGACAACCGATTAAGTTTAACATGGTTGTCTTACCGGAGCCGGAAGCACCCATTACCGCCACCAGTTCTCCTTTTTCTATATTGAGCGTTATTCCTTTAAGTACCGGTAATAACGTTTTCCCCAGCGCATAAGACTTTGTTAGATTTTCCAAACGAATCATCATAAGACTCCTTAGCGATTCCTTAAAAGCCGGTCCTGCCGGCTTTTATCCTCCACGCCCAAAGATTATCCCGCCTCCGCCGCCGGGTCCGCGATTTGTGGTAGTGGTGGTAGTCCTGGCTGACGATGATTTAGCCGTGGTGGGTATAACGACTTTTTCCCCTGCCGTAAGTCCGCTGATGATTTCCGTATTGGTAAAATCCGAATTTCCGGTGCTAACTATCTGATTGGTGGTAGTACCGTCATTATTTAATACCACAACGTATGATATGTTGCCCTGGGTATTGACGGCGGCGCTGGGTACTATCAGGACATTGGAGCTTAAGGTCACATTGAGAGTCACCGCCACGCCCATGCCGGATTTTAAAGGATATTGCTTTGCGGAAAGCGTAGTTGTTCTACCGCCCTGTCCGTTAAGAAAATTCTGACCGGAAGTATTGCCGGACGGCGTAAAACTCCCGGAGGGGCGTGTAAAGTTACCTGATGAAGGACGTGTAAAGTTTCCGGAAGAAGAACCCCTTGGAAACGTAAAATTACCAGATGATGCCCCCGGAAAACTGGAAGTGGCTGTGACGATTGGGGAGGGGTTTAGTGAGGTAACCGCTACTTTTACGGCATAATTTACCACGCTGGAAGAAATCGTTGCCGTAGGTGAAACATAGGTGACCTGGCACGGGAAGCTGACGTTAGTATAGGGGTCGGCGACCAATGTACCGTTAACCCCGATAATGAGGTCTGACATGTTCATTTCACTTACCAGGATCTGCGTTTCAAACTGGGTCGGGTCGTCGATTGTCATCGCTATTGAACCTTTGTATACCTCATCGCCGCCGGTTACGTTGATGGCGGAAATAAAACCGTCGAAGGGGGCTACGATGTTGGGGCTTTGCGCGTTTGCCTCATCCAGGTTTTGTTGGGCATTCTGAAGGGATATTTGGGCCTGGTTGACGTCATAATTTGCTGAATCTACCGCCTGCTGTGCTTGAGTAACGGTATATTGTGCGTCATCGATAGCATTTTGCGCGTCTACAACCGCCTGCTGTGCGGCCACAACCGCCTGTTGCTTTAATACGATATTTAACTGGTCTTGCGCAATCTGTGTATTAACATTATCAGGTAAATTAATATCGTTATCACTTAATACTTCTTGCAGGATTGCATTGGCTTCAGCCAGCGCGGTGGCTGCGGATTGTTGTAGATTTTGGTAGTATAGACTGCCGGGGCTGATTGCGATGCCCTGCCCCGACAGGATGGATAAAGCAGCGCCGACTGCCTGTTGAAATATCTCGGCATTTTGTACATCCGCCTGCGCCGCCGCAACTTGTTGAATTGCATACAGAGTGTCGTTTGCTGATTGAACGGCGATTTGGGCCGATTGAACGGCAAGTTGGTTTGATTGTACTGTCAGTTGTTTATCGGCCAGCGTATTTTGGGCATCGGTCACTGCGCGCTGATCCGTGACGAGCGACTGTTGCTTGGTGAGCAGGGTATGCTGGGCTATGGTTACGGAGTTTTGCAGGCTGGCGATGTTTTGACCATATTGCGTGGTGTCAAGACTGGCCAGTATCTCTCCTTTTGTCACCGTATCCCCAACGTTTACATTTACGCTTGCAACATAACCGGCTACGTCAAAAGCCAGGTTTTGCGTATTAGATAAATCCAGGTTCCCGGCGGCAGAGATTTGCTGCGTAATGTTGCCGCGTGTAACGGTTGCGGTTTGTATAGTTGGTGCAGGTGTTTTTGAACTCGATTTACATCCCGAAAGTAGAATTACAACTATTCCCAGAACCAGAACTATACCTACCGCCTTCAAGATCTTCATGTATCCTCCTCTAATGCATTATACCCTTAAAATGTTTATTTCACTTTAAAAACCGGAATATTACAAACACACCCCGGTTGAAAAAATATTAAGTGCTTTCTTTATCTACAGGTATTGAAAAGGTAAAAGTGCTGCCTTTACCAAGCTGGCTTGTTGCTTCAATCGTCCCGCCGTGCGCTTCCACAATCCTCTTTGCAATCGTCAGACCCAGGCCGCTGCCTCCCGTCGCCCTGGTGCGGGACTTATCGACCCGGTAAAAGCGTTCGAAAATCATCGGGAGGTCTTCCGGGGGGATGCCTTCACCGGTATCTGCCACGCTGATGTAAAGTTTATCGCTATTTTCCTTTGAGGTAATATCTATCATACCGCCTTTGCCGGTATGAGCGATGGCGTTATTAAGGAGATTATTTAATACCTGCCTGATACGCTGAGCATCGATATCTACCAGCGGCAGGTTTTCTGGTAAACTGGATGAAACAGCCAGGCCTTTATCGGACGCTTTAGGCTGTATAGCTGTTACCACATCTTTTACCAGATGTGAGATATCTTCCGGCTGGATAGTCATCTTTAATTTACCGGCGTCCGATAGGCTAAGTTCCTGGAGGTCGGTTACAAGGTGGGTAAGCGAAGTCGCCTCTTCATTAAGAGAACGTATCGTGGTTTCATCCGGTGTGACTACCCCGTCGCTTATCGCCTCTAGATACCCTTTAAGATTGGAGATAGGCGTCCGCAATTCATGGGCGACATCAGCCACCATATTGCGGCGCAATTGTTCATTCTTTTCCAGGTTTTCTGCCATTGAATTGAAGGAGCGGGCAAGCTCCCCGATTTCACCTTTACCGTCATATTTAACCCTGTGGGAAAAATCTCCCTTCCCAAACTGCCGGGCGGCGCTAGTTAGAGCTTTGACTGGTGCCAGGATAGGACGCGAGAGTAGGAAAGCAAGTATAATGGCCAGGCCGATAGCTACGAGGCTGGCGTTTATAAAAAAACGGCCGATTGAACGATATGTAATTTGCAGTGCCGTAAGGCTGGTACCCGGCAGTCCTCCATGTACCGTGTATAAGAAACCTATGGCGTTACCCGTTAACACTGTGGGTTGAGGTTGTCCCGGTGGATTAGAAATCCCGAGCGGTTGGCTGGGATCGGGGATATTTACTTCTTTAGTAGAATTTTTAATGGAACTGCTGCTGAAATTGGTGCCCAGCAATTTCGCATCAGAATCGGCGATTACTTTACCGCTGTTATCGGTTAATAGGATGCGGCGGCCGTAAAGATTACCCCACTGCACGATATAAGGCTGAACGCCATTCCAGCTTCTTGTCAGACTATAATATTGAAAGAGTTGGCCCTGGACCCTGGTGTCCTGGGCGTCTTCCACTCGCTCGTCATATTGGGATATTTCATTTCGCGTCGTACGGTAGACAAAAAAGAAGACGGAGCCGAAGATAACCACGATAACCAGGGTAAATGCCGCCAGGAGGCGGAAATTAAGATTGTGCGTCACTGGCGTTCTCCAGCAGTTTATAACCCGCACCGTAAATAGTCTTGATATATTTGGGGTGATGAGGGTCGGGTTCTAATTTACGGCGGAGCTTTAGTATGTGGACATCGATTGTCCGGTCGAAACTGTCGAAGTCATGGCCAAGAGCGTTTTCGATAATTTGCGCCCGACTAAACACACGCCCGGGCTCTTTCACCAGCGCGCCCAGTATTTTGAACTCGATAGGGGTGAGGTTTAAAGATTTTCCTTCCAGAAATGCCTCATGTTTCAGAAAATCTACCGTCAGGCCTCGATGTTCTATCTTTTCCGGGCCGCGTTCGCCCGGCAGGCGGCGCAGCACGGCTCTCACTCTGGCTGCAAGCTCCCGCGGGCTAAAAGGTTTGGTCATATAATCATCGGCGCCATAATTCAGGCCGGTCAACCTGTCGTCATCCGTTGTCAGGGCGGTAAGCATAATTATCGGCACATCGGACTCTTTGCGTAATGTCCGGCAGACGTCCAGTCCGTTCATGCCGGGAAGCATCAGGTCCAGTACGATAAGGTCGGGATGGTCTTCTCTGGCCATTTGTAATGCTTCAGTCCCGTTATAAGCGGTGATTACCCGGTAGCCGTCCCGGTTGAGATAAAGCTTTACCAGTTCCACGGTTTTAACATCATCATCCACCACAAGTACTTTTTTTCCAGCCATACCCCGACTTCCTCTATTAAAATTATTTATTCCATCAAGTGCGTTCATATCATGTTATAACATAATTGTTAATAAATTATGAAAAAAGAGAGGGGGTTTTGCCCCCCTCTCCGTTCATTGATCTTAAATTAATGTTGATTAAAAATTAACTTTTTTTATTTGCTGGTAACTTTTATGTATTTGGACCGGTCGTTTTACCCCAGTTTCCGAAGGGCATATGTTTTCTGCCGAAAGGCATCCTGCCGGAATTATTACCATTGGGCAGTCCCGGGATATTCGGTGCTGAATTAAGCCAGGTTTTAAACTGGTCTGATAGGGCGCTGCTTGGCCGGGAATCCCACCAGGTCTTCCATGCATTTGCCTGGTCCTGCGTTATTTTCCCCTGGTTTACCAGGTTCTGGAGCATCTGGTCGATTTTGTTTTCCTGTAGAGCCTTTCCAGCTTCCTGGTAGGCTTTTTGCAGCGCGGAAGGATCAATGGCTGTTCCCGTATCTTTTTGATACATTTGCGCTACTTCATTCCACACGTTAACCCGCGTTGTGTTCGCTGAACTTGCCGAATTATTATTAGCAGCGTTAGCGATAGCAACACCACCCAGAATTACACCCACCGCCACAACCAGACACACTACGCCGATAATTATCCACTTTTTTGTTATCCTCATAGGCTTCCTCTCCTTTTATAGATTTCTAAGTAACAGCATATCAGGCAATTGTTAAAAACCAATTAATTAAATAGACCGACTGGGTCTGAATCTAGTCATGGGATATTGGTCACATATGTTGATACTTAGGCCTGCTATGAAAAAGTAAAATAACGGTATAAAATGTTACTGAGGTAAAATAATGGTTGAAGCTAAGAAAAGACCGCAAAAAGCCCGCCTGCATATTACGGGTATGACCTGCGCCACATGTGTCGCTACGGTGGAAAAAGCCTTGGCGGACACTAAAGGGGTTGAGCAGGCCAGGGTCAATCTGGCTTCAGAAACCGCATCGGTGGAGTATAATCCGGAAAAAGTTGACCTGGCGGCCATCAAAAAGGCGGTATCCGAAGCTGGTTACGAAGTTGCCCTGCGTAAATCGATTTTTCCGGTACGCGGCATGATGTGTGCTACCTGTGTCCAGCACGTTGAAGAAGCTTTAAAAAGTGTCCCGGGAGTTGTCTCGGCCAATGTAAACCTGGCCACTGAAAAAGCTACTGTTGAATATGTTGACGAGACGCCGCCGGCGGACCTGCGTAAAGCGGTTACGGACGCCGGTTACGAGCTTGGCAGTGAAGAAGAAACGCTGGAAGACGTGTCCCTGGCATCTGCCCGCGAAGTCGCTAAAATAAGGCAAAGATTTATTTTCGCGGCTGTCTTTGCTGCTATTATCATGGTGATGATGCTGGCTTCCATACCCCAATTCCCCGGTATGAAATATGTTCTCTGGGCTTTGGCCACTCCTGTCCAGTTCTGGGCGGGCTGGCGGTTTTATAAGGGGGCCTGGGGCGCTTTAAAACACGGCCGCGCGGATATGAATACGCTGATAGCTGTCGGTACATCGGCGGCTTATTTTTACAGTGTTGTCGCCGTGCTTTTCCCGGGGCTTTTCCAGGGAAAGGGCGTGTCTTTAAATTATTATTTTGATACGGCGTCAATGATTATTGCCCTTATTTTACTGGGCCGTTTCCTGGAGGCGCGTGCCAAAGGCCAGACTTCCGATGCTATTAAAAAGCTCATCGGGCTGCAGCCTAAATCCGCGCTAGTGGTCCGGGACGGCAAAGAATCGGAAATACCGGTGGAAGAAGTGCAGGTCGGGGATATGGTATTGGTAAGGCCCGGCGAAAGAGTGCCGGTGGATGGAATTATTCGGCAGGGTACACCGGCATTGGATGAATCCATGGTTACGGGCGAAAGCCTGCCGGTAGAAAAAAAGGCGGGAGATGAAGTTATCGGCGCTGCCGTAAACAAGACCGGAAGCTTTAGATTTGAAGCAACCCGAGTCGGAAAAGACACGACCCTGGCCAGAATCGTCCGCCTGGTAGAAGAAGCCCAGGGGAGCAAAGCACCGATACAGCGTCTGGCGGATATTATCGCAGGATACTTTGTTCCGGTAGTTATCGGCATCGCCATCGTCGTCTTTTTATTATGGTATTTCTTCGGGCCGGAACCCCGGTTAACATTTGCGTTCCTTAACTTTATCGCCGTCCTGGTCATCGCCTGTCCCTGCGCGTTGGGGCTCGCCACGCCTACCGCTATTATGGTCGGCACGGGAAAAGGCGCTGAAAACGGTATCCTTATCAAGAGTGCCGGAGCTCTGGAAAGATTTTACAAGATAAATACACTTTTACTGGACAAGACCGGAACGCTAACTGAAGGAAGGCCGGAAGTGACCGATATCATTACTTTGCCGGATTTTACGGAATCTGAAATGCTGGAACTTGCCGCGGCGGTGGAACATGACTCCGAACATCCGCTAGGGGAAGCGGTGATGAAAAAAGCGCAGGAACGCGGCGCGGCAACCCCGGCGGTGCATGATTTTAAGGCGGTTCCCGGCCATGGCGCGGAAGCCTGGCTCGATGACAGGAAGTTGTTGCTGGGCAACCAGAAGCTGATGCAGGAAAATAATATTGTCCTCGATGGATTGGAAGAAAAAGCCAGGGCGCTCTGGAATGACGGCAAGACGGTCATCTTTCTGGCTGATAACGGCCAAGCCGTCGGGCTTATTGGCCTCGCAGATACGCTCAAACCGGATACCAAAGAGGTTGTCACGGAAATTCGGCATATGGGCATCGAGGTGGCTATGGTTACCGGTGATAACCGGCGTACGGCGGAAGCTATCGCCCGGCAGGCAGGTATTGAGCGTGTCCTCTCGGACGTTTTACCGGAAAACAAATCGCTGGAAGTTAAGAAGCTCCAGGATGAAGGTAAAATCGTCGCGATGGTGGGGGATGGCATTAACGATGCCCCGGCTCTGGCCCAGGCGGATATTGGCATCGCTATCGGCACCGGCACAGATGTTGCCATGGAAACCGGCGATATTACCCTGATAAGAGGAGAATTGGATAGCATTATCACTGCGGCTCAGTTAAGCCGGCGAACCATGCGGACAATCAAGCAGAACCTTTTTTGGGCTTTTGCCTATAACGTTTTACTAATACCGGTGGCCGCCGGCGTTCTCTACACGGTTTTCCACGGCGGCAGCGTGCCTTCCGGACTCCGCGGCATCCTGGGGGATTACGGTTTTCTGAATCCTATCCTCGCCGCGGCGGCGATGGCTATAAGCTCGATTACGGTTGTATCAAACTCGTTGCGCTTGCGCGGCTTTAAACCTTTCAGGTTGAAGAAATAAAATGGGAGGCAATATATGGCGGCGATAGACCCGGTATGCAAAATGACGGTTGATGAAAAGAAAGCGGCGGCAACCTCTGATTATAAAGGCAAGAAATATTACTTCTGTGCGGTAGGGTGTAAGAAAGCTTTTGACAAAGACCCGGAAAAGTACCTGAAGAAATAATCGGGAATAATTGACATAACTATAGCGCTTTCTGTTGCGGCGGCGTTCCCTGAGGCGGCTGCTGGCTTGATTGTTTGATAAGCGTTGCCCCCAGGTTTTGCCCTGCGCCGGGATTGGCCGGCGGCACTATGGCTTTGACTGGAGGCATTATTCCGGGTTTAAGGCCGGCGGCTGTCGGCTTTGGCGGCGGTGGCACCAGAACCGGGGGTTTACCGGATAGGGTATCTCCAGCCTGTACGGGTTTAGCAGCCGGCTTGACTTGGGGTTTCGCCTTTTTGTCTTCTTTTCCTTTAGCTGGCTTTTCCGCTTTGGGAGGCTTTGGCGGTTTAGGTTGTTTTTCCTTCTTCGGGCTGGAACGTCTCCTTAATATTAGCAGCACCCCGATGGCGCCGATACCGATGGCGGCAACTCCGATAAGCAGCCATTTATTCAACAAAATTCCCTTGATGCCGCCGGCAGTGTTTGTGGGGGTAGCGGAGAGATTCCCGGATATATCGGGAAGTGTTTCGTTGGTGGCGTCTTTAATTAGGTCTTCAGGCTTTATGGATGTTGTCGTTGGCGTAATCGTTGCTGCGGCAGCCGGAGCATTGGTAAGAATTGTAGTATTATCGGTAATTGTATCTGCACTTACACTGGTATTATCACTGCTCGCCGGTTGGTTGGAAGGCAACGGCACAAAAATGATGGCGTCTTTGCTGTTGTTATCCTCGTTGGTTTCCGTCACGGCGTTTTCCGGGTCGACGACAAAGTGCAGGGTATGTTTTCCCGGTACCGCTATCCAGGTAAAGACGCTGTTAACCGTCTGCCCGGCGCTAATATCGCCGGTATCCAGCGTGCCGATGTTAATGCCATCTACAAAACCTGCAATATGCACGCTGTTTGTGTTGCCTTTGCCTGTATTAGAAACGGCAACCGTGAAAGTCATAGCCTGGTTGGCGATGGGATAATCGTCGGAGCAGGTAATACTGTTGATAGTCAGGTCGGGCGCCGGCAGGTTAACGGATTTTTCATTATTTGTCTCATCGCTTTCGATAACCGTATTAGCTTCATCTATAACTGCTTTAAATACTGCGGAAGGCGATTGCATGTTCCAGGTGAAAGTCCTTGTGACAGAGCCGCCGGCGTCTATACCATCGACGTAGTGGCTGCCCCTTTGTACCCCATCGATATAATAAGTTATGTAGCAGGGAGTGGAAGCCCGGTCACCCTGGTTTATTATCGTCACTGTAAATTCAACGTCGTTCCCGACCAGCGGGTTTACCGGGAACCATTCTATGTTTTCAATCGCCAGGTCCGGT
The DNA here is from genome assembly GCA_963796365.1 of uncultured Chloroflexia bacterium. Lineage (GTDB taxonomy): Bacteria > Chloroflexota > Dehalococcoidia > Dehalococcoidales > RBG-16-60-22 > RBG-13-51-18. The sequence continues at coordinate 954,552 of CAWCLJ010000003.1, read as the reverse complement.
GCCGTGACGGTAATGGGAACGGTCATTTCGTTGTTGGATTTATCCGTCTCGAAAACAATGTTATCAGGGTCGATAACCGCCTTAAAACGGTGCTCGCCGGAAGTTGCTTTCCATGAAATAGACCTGTCTGTGGTTTCACCGGCATTAAGGTCTGTAAAATACATGTAACCCAGCAGGCTGTCGTCGACATAGCAGGCGATGTCTGACCCTGTAGCGGTGCCGGTGCCGGTGTTTTCAATAGTTACATCAATGGACACAACGTCTCCCTGGCCCGGAACCGTAGGAGTGCAATTGATGCTCACAACGGTTAGATCTGCCGTCGCAACCGGTTGTCCCGGTGTTAGGGAAGTATCGAATTCGTTGTTGAGTTTGTTGCTTTCAGGGACAACGTTTTCTTCATCAATTACTCCCCGGATATTCATGGATAGTTCGTTTGTTATCCATGGAAGGCTGACCACTAACGTACTGCCGGGGCCAATCGGGTCTACCTGTTTGGTTAATTTATAGCCGCCGGAAACATATAACGAAAGATTGCATTTTGAAGAAGTTTGGGCGCCGTTATTCGCTATTGTAACCGTGAACGTAATGCGGCTGTTTATCATCGGCGTTGTCGGCGTCCATGTAATATTCTGAATAACAAGGTCTGGCAGTCCGAGCGCCGGGATGGTAATGCTTTTGGTATTGTTCGATTCGTCGCTTTCAAAGATGATATCATCGGCATCAATCACGGCTTTAAACACATGCGAGTCGGGCCCCGCCTGCCAGGTATAATTTCCGGTCGCGGTAGCTCCCGGTGCCAATGTATCGATATAGACCGAGGTTATAAATTTATCATCGATATAATAGCTTAACCAGGAACCCGGAGCAGCGCCTTCGCCCTGGTTTTTAACGGTAACCAGCATTGTTACGTTTGAGGTCTCGGTTCGGTCCGTCGGTGCATAGGTTATTGAATCAACGGTAAGGTCCGGCGGTGTCGTACAGTAAATTTTCGTAAGGTCGTTATTGCTTTCATTACTTTCGACAACCTGGTTCAATACGTCAGCGGACGCCTGTAAAATGTGCTGCGCCGGTTGGGCTATCCAGGGATAACTGATGGTATAATTGGCGCCCGGGTCGAGTGCTTGGCCTTCCCGCTGCCCCCGGGATGCGCCGTCGATTAGGAAATCGACCCAGCTAAGACCGGCCTTCTTATTGCCGGTATTTTTTACGGTAACGAAGAAGGTCATCTGCTGGCCGATGGATGGTTTATCGGGCGACCACGTTATCGAATCTATGATGAGGTCAGGGGCCAGGACGGAAAAGGCATAAGTCTTTTCATTGTTGTTTTCATTGCTTTCGGCGACTGTCTGATCACTATCGGCAATGGCTTTTACGATGTGGTCGCCGCCTTTGGCGCGCCAGTTAAAAGTATAGCTGCAGGTTTTACCGGCGTCGATGGCTGGAATGGTTGCAAAATCGGAATAATCGTCATCAATAAAGAAGGCAATGCGTGAACTATCGGCGGAGGCATCTCCCTGGTTTTTGATGGTAACGGTGAAGCCAGTCATTTCCCCGATGTTTGGCGGGTCGGGTGACCAGGTAATGGCATCCACAGTTAAATCCGGGCTGCCGGCGGCATATGCCCGTCCCTGTATAACGGGAAGCGGCAAAATGCTTATGATACTGGTTAAAATGCAAACCAGCGCCAGCAGACCATGCCACGCCTGGCGTTTGATTAAAGTCATAGATGCAACCTTCACGTGCCGGTTAAATTAAGGATACAACCGCCGTTCCGGTTGCGATTGGGCTTTAGCATGGGATTAGGTTTGGGGATATCACCCAATTGAGGGGAAGAACCAAGAAGAAAATCCTAAGCTCGAAACTCTAAATTTTAAACAAACGGAGAATTAATAAATACGAATAACCGGATTGTCATTCCCGATCCAATCGGGAATCCATACGTGATTTCGTTAATTAGCGCATTATAAAAATGGATCTCCGCTTTCGCGGGGATGACAATTTCTTTACTTCTATTAATTGGAATTTATTTAGGATTTAGATATTAGAATTTAGAGTTTTTTCCTCTACCCCTAAATCACGTGCTCTTCAGAGAGCTTGTTGATTTCTTCTTCGGAATGCCCGAGCAGTCCGGTCAGAATTTCCTGGGTATTTTCCCCGAGGAACGGCGCCGCGTAATCTATCTTTCCGGGTGTTTTGGACATCTTGAAAAGGGATCCTGGTACTTTGACCTTACCGGAAAGCGTCTGGGCCACTTCGATAATCATATTGCGGCTCTTTAGCTGTGCATCGTCGCAGACTTCGCTAAAATTCGGGACACGGGTACAGGGAACATCAGCTTTCTTTAAAATATCCTGGATTTCCTTCGTGTTCTTCGTCTTTACCCATTCGGCAACGAGGTCATCGATTGCTTTGCGGTGCTTGAACCGTATCGCCTGGTTGCCTCCAAGTTCCGTGCTGATAAGGTCCGTCCGGCCCATCGTGGTATATAGCCGGTGCAGCTGGGAAAGCACGCCGGCGTTAATAATTACCCGCCCGCCGTCTTTAGCGGTATAAAGATTGCAGGGAATCATGGCTGCATGCATGTTGCCGAGGCGCGGCGGCTCGACATGGTTCAGGAAATAGTAAGGCGCATACTCAATTGAGGTCAGTTGCCAGATGCAGTCCTGCATCGAAATATCGATGACCTGCCCCTCGCTGGTTACCAGGCGATGGTAGAGTGCCCCGAGGATAGATATAGTGGCAAACATGCCGGAGGTAAAATCCGCGATGGAGACTGCCGCCCGCACCGGCTGCTCCGGGAAGCCGGTAACCATCGTCATGCCGCCCATTGCCTGCGATACCGGGTCGAACCCCGGATAATCGCGCAGCGGGCCGGTCTGCCCGTAGGCTGAAATGGAAGCATAGATTATTTTAGGATTTAATTTTGTTATCACTTTGCTGTCCAGCCCCAGCTTTTCCATTGTCCCGGGGCTGAAATTCTCCACCAGCACATCGACTTTTTTAACCAGTTCTTTACATAGCTCGCGGCCTTTTTCCGATTTTAAGTCAACCGTAATGCTTTTCTTACCGCGGTTCAGTATGATAAACGGCCCGCCTTCGTTTGCCTCGGTATGCGGGATATCGTACCTTATCATATCGCCGGATTCCGGCCTTTCCAGTTTGATGACCTCCGCCCCCAGGTCCTTTAGCAGCAGGGTGCAGAAAGGCCCGGAATATACCGATGTAAGGTCGAGAACTTTAATACCGTCCAGAACGCCAGCCATGATGTACCTCCTGGATATTTGCTGAAATTTGATGGATTGGAATGCTGCCGGATTTGGTTTCAGAACATTATACCATCTGGATTGCTCCATTAATAGTTTAGCCTCATTTTATAGCTATTACAAATCATTCTAATTCCCTCACTCCTTATCTATCTTCCCTCATCCCTGAAAAAGTTTGACACCTGCGGTATTTGGGTTATAGTATAGTGGCAACGCAATTAGAGGATGGTTGAATATGGCTGAAGGTAAATATGACAAGTACTTTATTACAGATAGCCCCTGGAAGAAGTTCCCGTTTATCATGGGCCCGATTATCCAGCGCATGGATTCCAAGACTATCCAGGGTAGCAATTTCTATTTTATCCACTGGGTCCTGCCACATGATAAGCCGCGCATGACCATCGGCCACCCGTCCCATATCCACAGTGAGGCGGAACTGTTAATACATATAGGTACCGACCCCAATAACCCGGACGACCTGGGCGCGGAAGTGGAATTATACATGGGGCCGGAGCTGGAAAAACACGTTATTACCCAGACCACTGTCGTGTTTATCCCCCCGAATTTCATTCACGCCCCATGGAACCCTCTAAAGGCCACCCGCCCCTGGATATTTATTGAGATTAACCAGGGGCTGGAGCACACGGAAAAGTTCTACCCGCAGCTCCTCACGGAAGAGCACCGTTCCAAGCTGGACTGGAACTTCTGGCATGATGACAAGATGAGCCCGGGCTATCCCAACATGGTCAAGCCGGAAGGCTGGAAATTTGAAGGCCAGGGACACTAACGGAGGACGATATGGCTTATAAAATAAATCCCAGGAAGTGTTTAAAATGCGGCCTGTGCGTGTCCCAGTGCCCGGAAAAGGCGATTTCCGTGATTAATACGATCAAGGAAAAAGACGGGTTGACGCTTTATACCACCTGGATAGACCCGAAAAAATGCACCTCCTGTAATACCTGTTTCTCTTTTGAGTGGTGGTGCCCGGCCAAAGCTGTCGTGAAAGCATAAAAAGGAGATAATAAAATCCCCCTCTAATTCTCCCTTAGAAGGGAGAGAATGATTAGCTAAACCGGATATCGAGGTTTTTGGATAATCTTTCCCCCTTTGAAGGGGGATCTAGGGGGATTTCATAAGGGAAAGCATAAAAAGGAGATTTTAAGATGGCGAAGACAAAGTATGATTATCTGTTCAAAAAACTCGTCTATAATAAACTCCCCGGTGAAAGCAAAGGCAAGCCAGAATATATCACCTGGCCGAAAGGTTCCGACCTGGAAGGTATGAAGTTGAGCTTTGTCTGGAGCTATCACAACAGGGTAGGGCCGTGGGAAATCGGCGGGGAATACGGACACGTCCATCCGTACGGCGAGATATTCCTCTTCACCGGCCTGGACTATGATAACCCCAACCGGATGGATGCCGAGCTGCTGCTTTCAATAGGCGAAAAGGCGGAAGAACATGTTATCGCCTCGCCATCGATTGTGGTTATCCCGGCCGGCGTACCGCACCTGCCCATGGTCGCCAAGAAGGTGAACAAACCTTACGGGTTCCTGGCGATTTCTTTAAGCGCCGATGATAAGACCAAAGAGCTGACGAAGCGGGAAAAGGCCTTTATCCTGGCGAATAACTACGGCGACTGCGTCCGGCGGCTGGAAATGCGCGATATGCACCGCAAAGAGGGCGGTAACGCGGACCACTTTTTCTTCTGGAACGGTAAAAAGGATGAAGGGTTCCTGCTGAACTTTACCTGGGCATTCCATAACGGCACCGGCTACTGGCATCGTGACGACCCGCATGTCCACCCCAACGACGAGGCGCTGGTCTTTATGGGCCTTGACCCGGAAAGGCCGGACTACCTCGGGGCGGAAATCGAGTTCCGCATGGGCGAGGAACAGGAAGTGCATGTCTTTAATACACCCACCGCCGTTATCGCGCCCAAGGGACTTGTCCACTGCCCGCTGATTACCCGCAAGGTGGAAAAGCCTTACGCCTTCACGGCCATCTGCCTTGCGCACGAGCACGAGACGACGCAGCTCGGCGGCAAGGAGTGGAAGGGGTAAAAGTTTAGATTTTAGATTTACGAGCCCCTCAGGGTCACAGGGGGGCTTTTTATTTTAGCTTTAATTCGTTTTGTGAAAAGGGTGTTTTCCCAGGATGGGGTCTTTGAAGCTAATCGTTTTGTAAGATTGGTTTTATAGATTCGCTTCGTTTTGTGATTTTGCTAACGGAATTTTCGTTACAGGCTCGATTGGTTTTGTAAAAATTTTGCCTTTTTCCCGATTTTTCATAAATTTAGCTTCGATTCGTTTTGTCATATTTTCACTGGTTTTTCCCGTAATAGCCTCATTGGTTTTGTAACTTTTTTGCGCTTTTGGCGATTTAGCCTCGTTCGTTTTGTGATTATCGGGTCGTTTAGTCATTAAGACCACGCGGGGTCCGCGCCTTCCCATCACAGGCCCTTCCAATGCTGGAAGGGAGCGACGGGATTTTTATTATGTTGTTAAGGTGCTAATAACCAGCATTGATAAAGGAACAAAATCCCTCTTCATCTCCCCCGTATCGCGGTACGGGGCAGGCTCTTTATTAAAGGGAGAGACTAGAAAGGGAGGATTAAAATATACAGCGGCCTAAGGAAAAGCTGTCAACAGGGTTTTGTCACAAAATAGCTTTGACCTGCGAATGAGAAAATATTGTCCATTCCGTTGAAAAACGTAATCCAGTGATAAGGAATTACTGGGTTAACCCTTTAAGTCAGATTAACTTGGGATTAACTGGATACAGACTTTCGTCGGTATGGTTTGATAGTTTGTAAGGTGGGTAAAATACTCTTGCTTCCTATTTTACCCACCAGAATTATCGATAGATTGCCAGCTTTTTCCGAAAATCAGAACCTCTCTAATAATTGCTGTTACTGCAAAGGCTATCCCCGTGGAGTAAAATATAAATTGTACTGCTTCTTAACGAGGAAGTATTCAATTGAGATGAAAAAGCCCGTTAGTCTTACCCTCACTTATATTTACCTGGCGTCAGGCTGTGTCATACTTGGTACGGTATTAACTTATATTTTGCTTTTTGTCTGCGGTTATTTTGGCATCAACCTGTTTAAAAACGCCTGGCTGCTTGCTATACCTTCTGTTTTATCGGTGGTCATAAACGTTTTCTTAATTGAATTGTATAAAAAGATAGGAAAGTAATAGGGTTTTAGAGAGTAAAAGACTATTTTACTTCATCTTTGTTCCTGACGTTTTTTCCTTACCTCACCCGCCCGCTTTGCGGTCACCCTCTCCAAACTCATTATCTTTCAAACCAAAGACTATTTGTTTAGAGAGGGGTTTATAAGAAAGGGGCTTCGCCTCTCTCCGTCAGGCTATTCCTGAATGTTACCAAAAATCTCAAATTTATAAACTATCGGCAAAGGTCTTAAGAAACTTTTTTAATCCTTGACGAGCACCGAATTGTAATGATTTTTCAAAATTTTTATCAGACTCAGGGGTTAATCCGTAATGAAGGAGTGTTGTTACGGCGCAATAAATGAGGCCTTGTTTCCCACTTTCGTTGATAGCTTGTTCTACAGGGTCTACTGGCTGTTTGGATAATGAATAGTCAGACATTTTTATTTTTTCCTCCATACCAAACTAAAAGAATAATTACTTAAAACTAGACACAAAACTGTCACTGTTTAGTTTCAATTTGTTTTTTGTTTCTTCGAATTTCACTGACTATATACAGCATTAAAAATATTACTAAAAGAAATGTAACAAAGATAGATTGTCCGATTTCAGGCCAATTGTATACCCAAAAGCCGGCAACAACCATGATCATTAAGATATGACTGATTAACAGAAATATCTCATTAATTTTTTGGCTTTTCAGTAATAGAACAATAGGAGTCCATACTGCAATAAGTCCCCAAAGGATTAGTATTATATAGGTTAAAGAGCCAACATTAAAACTAGTTCCGATTACTACGACGGTTATTGAAAAAAGGAAGAAAACTGAGATTATTACCGCAATTATTGCATAAAAAGACCAGGCTATTGGCTTACTACGATGTATTATAAATTGTTTAATGTTATTTGGATTAGGCTTTATTCCTAGATAATTTAGCAAATGAAATAAAATTATAATTATAGTTGTAACTATCGTAAATATCGGCACATTCTCCATGAAAGTATTATAACACTAAAGTCAATCAACACTCACGAAATCGATAAATATAAAGGATAAAGAGAAAAATCCTCATAAAACAAAAAACCCCCCGATTTTATCGGGGGGGTTCGTCTTAACCACTGGAGAGCGGAGAGAAAGTGAACGCTAATTGTTTAGGTTAGCGTACCGACCTAGGAGTTAGGTTACACACCATAAATCTCCCTAGAAAGGAGGTGATCCAGCCGCAGCTTCCGCTACGGCTACCTTGTTACGACTTCGTCCCAATCACCGACCCCACCCTAGACAACTGCCTCTCTTGCGAGTTAGCTCATCGGCTTCAGGTGTTGCCGACTTTCATGACGTGACGGGCGGTGTGTACAAGGCCCGAGAACGTATTCACCGCGCCAAGCTGATACGCGGTTACTAGCAACTCCGACTTCATGCAGGCGAATTTCAGCCTACAATCCGAACTGAGGATAGTTTTGGGGATTAGCTCCGGATCGCTCCATTGCAACCTGTTGTACTATCCATTGTAGCGTGTGTGTGGCCCAGGGCATAAGGGCCATACTGACTTGACGTCATCCCCGCCTTCCTCCCCGTTTTGCGGGGCAGTCTCGCCAGAGAAATTAACTGGCAACAGGGGTTGCGCTCGTTATGGGACTTAACCCGACACCTCACGGCACGAGCTGACGACAGCCATGCAGCACCTGTGAAGGTTACTGATTTAACAGTTCGTTCGACTTTCGTTTCACTACTTCCAACATGTCAAGCCCTGGTAAGGTTCTTCGTGTTGCATCGAATTAAACCACACGCTCCGCTGCTTGTGCGGGCCCCCGTCAATTCCTTTGAGTTTTAGTCTTGCGACCGTAGTCCCCAGGCGGGATACTTAAAGCGTTAGCTTCGGCACGGAGAGGGTCGATACTCCCCATACCTAGTATCCATCGTTTACTGCGTGGACTACCAGGGTATCTAATCCTGTTTGCTCCCCACGCCTTCGGGTCTCAGTGTCAGTTACAGCCCAGGTGACCGCCTTCGCCACTAGTGTTCTTCCCGATATCTACGCATTTCACCACTACACCGGGAATTCCATCGCCCTCTGCTGCACTCTAGCCCATCAGTATCAAATGCACCCTCCCAGTTGAGCCGGGAGATTTCACACCTGACTTGACAGGCCACCTACACCCGCTTTACGCCCAGTAAATCCGGATAACGCTTGCCCCCTACGTATTACCGCGGCTGCTGGCACGTAGTTAGCCGGGGCTTATTCATTGGGTACCGTCATTATTCTTCCCCAATAAAAGGAGTTTACAACCCGAAGGTCTTCTTCCCCCACGCGGTGTCGCTGGGTCAGGCTTTCGCCCATTGCCCAATATTCCTTGCTGCTGCCTCCCGTAGGAGTCGGGGCCGTGTCTCAGTCCCCGTGTGGCTGGTCGTCCTCTCAAACCAGCTACCGATCGTTGACTTGGTGGGCCGTTACCTCACCAACTATCTAATCGGACGCAAGCCCCTCCAAAAGCGCCTTACGGCTTTAATCCCACAAATTTAAAAGCGAGATCACATGCGGTATTAGCTCCCATTTCTAGGAGTTGTTCCCCACTTTAGGGTAGGTCACTTACGTGTTGCTCACCCGTCTGCCACTGGTTCCTTGCGAAACCCGTTCGACTTGCATGCATAAAGCACACCGCCAGCGTTTATCCTGAGCCGGGATCAAACTCTCCAAAATAAAAGAATTTGACTTAGCTTGATAATTGCTACAAAAACTTTCACTCCGCTATCCAGTTGTTAAGGTGCAAAAAACAGCGCCCCTCTTTTTGGGAGCGCAAGCATTATAATACCATAGCGAAAACCGCTTGTCAACGGTTTTTTCAGGCTTTATTGACTATTTTCGCCAGGTTATAAAAATACGTAATTACAAAGGCCTTTTCTCTCGGCCTTACCTATATTATAACATATCCGGGGTCGGTTGGGCAGGGGGAGTCTTGTCTAATGCAAGATGAGCCTGAAGGAGGCATGATTTCTAACACAAGATGAGCCTCTGCAGCTACAGCTCGTTTATGATTGGAATATGCGACTAAACATGAACGACGAGCAATTAGAGACACTAGAACAGATCCGGCAATTTGTTGAAGGCAGCCAGGTGATAGAGTTTGAGGGGATAAACGCTAAAGAAAAATACCGGTGGATAGAGGAGGTATTAAGGAAATTCAGATATTACCGGCTAAAAAAAGAAGGAAAGGGACTGATAAGAAGATACATTATGAAAGTCAGCGGATATTCCAGGGCCCAGGTAGCCAGGCTGATAGGGAAATATCAAGGGAGCGGTAAAATCTACGCGGCGGAATATCAGCGGCACCGTTTTCCGCAGAAGTACATGGCTGCTGACATGGCGCTCCTGGCAAAAACCGATGAACTACATGGTTGGCTGAGTGGTCCAGCCACCAGGAAGATACTGGAGCGGGAGTACGCTTTTTATGGAGATGGCCGTTTTAAAAAACTTTGTGGCATATCCGTGTCCCAGATATATAATCTGCGCCGGAGCAGACTATATAAGGGGAAGCGTTTTACCCACACCAGGCCGGCAGTTGCCAAGATCGGTGAACGAGTTAGACCACAGCCGCAGGGTCAGCCTGGATTCATACGGGTAGACACCGTACATCAGGGGGATCAGGAGGGGCACAAGGGCGTATACCATATCAATGCTGTAGATGAAGTTACGCAATGGGAAGTCATTGTGTCAATGGAAAGGATAACTGAAAATCATCTGGCAGGCGTCCTTGAGGATTTATTAAACCAGTTTCCCTTCTATGTCAGGGGATTTCATTCAGACAACGGAGGGGAGTTTGTGAACCAGTCTGTAGCCCAAATACTTAATAAGCTGCTGATACGGTTTACCAGGTCACGTCCCAGGCACTCCAATGATAATGGTTTGGTAGAGAGTAAAAATGGCTCGGTGATACGTAAAAACCTGGGCTATGTCCATATACCGCAGGATTGAGCGGACTTGCTCAACAGCTACCATCGGACTTATCTGAACCCTTATATCAATTTCCATCGTCCTTGCTTCTTTCCGGTGGAGGAAATCGACCGTAAGGGAAAGGTCAAGAGAAGGTATCCTTATGACAAAATCAATACACCTTATGAGAAGCTAAAATCCACCCCGTGTCTTGAGAACAACTTGCGCCCTGGAGTAAGCTTAACCGGGCTGGATATTTATGCCAAACAGATGAGTGATAATAAATTTGCAGAGAGGATGGTAAGAGCACGCTCCAATCTCTTTAAACAAGCACAAAACCGGCAACAGAAGCTTACTTTCTTTGATCCTTAACCAGCTTCATACAGGCTCATTATTCAATTAGAAAAGACTGGGGGAGGTAAGAAACTCTAAATTCAAATATCTAAGGAAACTCTGAATAAGTCCGAATCAGCCCCAGAGGGTTCTCTGGACTCCTTTTTCAGAGGTTCCCTAAATCCTAAGCAAATTATAATATATAAAATACTGAATCCCCACGTCATCCTCGCGTATGCGGGGATCCACCATGAAAAAGCAATAGATGGATGAAGTCACTGTTGGATTCCTGCGGAGGCAGGAATGACGTTTGTTCTTTGAATATTGATATTTGTTCGGTGCTTGTATCTTGGTCTTTGTATCTTCGGCCTTATCCCCCATTTTTATTTGTCTTCAATAAGTACTACAATCTATAATAGTAATATTTTCCATTAGCATAAGCCTAAGACTGGGGAGGTTAATCAAATGTACATCAATCCCTGGCTTTTTGCCTTCATAATCGTTATTATTGTCGCGCTGCTGGCGGTTGTGGTAATTCTCATTGTCCGTACCTATGAGAGGAAGGTAACTACGGGTAAAGAGGACCTGATAGGGCGGACGGCGGTGGTCAGAACGAAATTGGACCCCAGGGGAGAGGTATTTATCGAAAATGAACTATGGAGGGCTGAAATCGATAAGGGAACGGCGGAGCCGGAGGAAGAAGTAGTCATAACCAAAGTCCAGGGCTTAAAATTATACGTAACTAAAAAATAATTGAGGAGGAAAAATGATTGCCGGCATAATTATTGGTGTTATTGTCCTGATTTTACTTTTCATGGCTATCAAGGTGGTGACGGAATACGAACGCGGTGTTATCTTCCGACTGGGACGCCTCCTGGGTGCAAAGGGCCCCGGGCTCTTCTTCATCATCCCTTTTGCCGACCGCATGGTCAAGGTGGACCTCCGTACGGTAACGATGGACGTACCGGCGCAGGAAGTTATCACCCGGGATAACGTAACCGTAAGAGTCAACGCTGTCGTTTATTTCCGCGTCGTGGACCCGCAGTCGGCCGTGGTTAAAGTGCTCGACCATGTACGCGCCACCTCGCAGATTTCCCAGACAACTTTGAGAAACGTCCTCGGGCAATCCGAACTTGATGAGCTTTTGACGAAACGGGAAAAGCTGAACCTGATGCTCCAGAAGATTATCGATGAGCACACCGACCCCTGGGGCGTTAAAGTCAGCATCGTAGAAATTAAAGACCTGGAGCTGGCGGAAGAAATGAAACGCTCCATGGCTGCCCAGGCGGAAGCGGAACGCGAACGCCGAGCCAAGATTATTCACGCCGAGGGCGAACAGCAGGCTTCCGAGAAACTGGCCCAGGCCGCCAACGTTATTTCCCGCGAGCCGGCCGCCATCCAGCTGCGCTATCTCCAGACGCTTACCGAAATCGCCACCGAGAAAAACAGCACCATCGTCTTCCCGCTGCCCATCGAGCTTTTCAAGGCGTTCGGGTATAAACTGGAAAAAGATACCGATAAAAAATAGTGTTCAAGAATGGGGAGGGGGTTATTTATCCCCTCCCTTTCTTTTTCCCCTTGCACAAGTCGGCATAAAAAGTCGGGTAATAGATATTTGTCCCTGATATAGTACTATCCGAAGGAGAAGCGGTGCATGGAATGGTCCCGGCGCATGAACGCAGCGATAGACTATATCGAGGAAAACCTGGCGGAAAGCATAGACTTCAATGAGGCGGCGAAAAAAGCCTGCTGCTCTCTGTTTCACTTCCAGCGGATGTTTTTCGCTATTATCGGCGTGACGCCGGCGGAATATGCCAGGCGGAGAAGATTGACTTTGGCTGCCAGGGAACTTTCTGCCGGCAATACCAAGGTAATCGATGTTGCCGTTAAATACGGCTATGATTCGCCGGATTCATTTGCCCGGGCCTTCCGTAATGTCCACGGCGTGACTCCACAGGCAGCGCGCACCTCCGGGGTAAAGCTGGCGGCATATCCGCGCATCTCCTTTAAAATCGAGCTTAAAGGAGGAGATGATATGGATTACCGGATAGAGGAAAAAAAGGGTTTCAATATCGCCATCACCAAGCGGCGTTTCAGCACGGCGGACGGGCAGAACTTTATCAAGATACCGCAGTTCTGGCAGGAGTTTATGAAAACTCCGGATTACACGGCCATGACAGCTTTGCCCGGGAATAAGACAGGTGCGATTACCGGGAGTACTATGCTGGGCGTTTGTATCGGGGACGAACCTGCCGAGGACCCACAGAACTACGAATTTTATTACGGTATTGCCGTAGAACTGCCGGCCAGGGGTGGAGCGGGCAAATTCGAGAAAATGGCCGTGCCCGCCGCTGCCTGGCCAGTCTTCGATTGTACGCTGGATAACCTGCAGGAAGTCACCCGCAAGATTTTCAGCGAATGGTTCCCCTCAACCGGCTATGAGCATGACGCCAAGCCGGAACTGGAAATCTACCTGCCGGAAGACCCACGCTCAAAAGTTATGCCTTGCCAGATATGGATTCCGATTGTTAAAAAAAAGAAGAGATAAACGGGCGGTTAAAGGGGTGGGGACTAAACCCTCACCCCTGATCACTTACCCCTAAGTCCTTAATGTCACGTCTCCCGCCACCACTTTGACTAAATCGCCGTGGATATCCTGTATTAACAATGCCCCGCTCTCATCTACGTCTTCCGCCGTGCCTTCGATTACTTGCTTGCCCCAGGTCGCTTTCACGCTTTTACCTAAAGTGACCAGTTTTCCGCGCCAGGCATTATAAATGGCTTTGCCATCGGGCAATTGCAGATAAAGCTTATCGAATTCCTGTAATAATGCTTTTATCAGCTTGAGGCGCAGGTCGTTATCTTGTGTTAATGTCAGGCTGATTGCCGTCTCCGCAATTTCTTTATGGTCGGCGGGGTTTAACGCCACGTTAATGCCGATGCCGGTAATGCTGAAATCCACCTTGTTGCCCTTAAGCTCATTTTCGATCAGAATGCCGCAAACCTTTTTACCTTCGATGAGGACGTCATTAGGCCACTTAATTTGTGTATTTCGCCCGGAAACCGATTCAATGCTCCGGGCGGCCGCCAGCGATGCAATCATAATAAGGTAGGGAAGTGCAGCATTGACCGGCTTTAAGATGATGGATAAAGCGATGTTTCCTTGGGGCGTCAGCCAGCGGCGCTTTAGACGTCCCCGCCCCGCCGTTTGCTCATCGGTAATAATAACAGTTCCTTCTTCCGCTCCCTGGCGCGCTGTTTCACGGGCTGTCTCCATCGTGGAAGGAAGGCTGGGATAATAAATAACTTTTTGACCTATACGTTTAGTTTTTAGCCCTTCTGTTATCTTGTTAGCGGATAATTCTTCCATAATAATAGATAATAACATAAAGGACGATTTTCCGTTGCTGCGATTGAATCAATGCCAGATTTGGTGTAAATTAGTAGGGTATTTACCTAATGTTTCTAAAAGGAAAATTCATGAAAATCCAGCGTTGCAAGGGCATGCGTGACCTATCTCCATCCGAGATGAAGATATTCCACTACATGCAAGGCATCTACCGCGACAGCTTTTTAAAATGGGGCTACCAGGAAGTCCGCACCCCCATTATCGAGTACCTGCACCTGTTCACCTCCGCCGGCACGCTCACCCCGGGGATGCTGGGTAAAGTCTATTCGTTCCTCGATTGGGACGGGTGGAGCGGTGAGAGGGTCGTTCTGCGGCCGGAAGCCACTATACCGGTTGCCCGTTTATATGCTGAAAAAATGCAGGGGCTCGCCCGGCTTTTTTACACCGCCAATGTTTTGCGCTTCGAGGAAAGCAAAGAAGTCAACCGTGAGACCTGGCAGTGCGGCGCGGAAATCATCGGAGCAGGCTCGGCCGTGGCCGATGCCGAGCTTATTGCACTATCGATAGAAATCTTGAAAAAGTTTGGTGTCAGCGTGGAAATCAGACTGTCTCATGCCGGCCTGATACAGGTATTGCTTGCCAGGCTCGGGTTAAGCCCGGATGAGCAGCATAAAGTCTTCGATAAAATCCTCGACGGCGATACCAAAGCCCTGGAACAAATAAGTAAAGAGTCCAAGGCGCTGTACAATTCGCTGATGCCTTTATTTAGCCTTAAAGGGCAAACGCCGGGGTTCCTCAGGAACCAGCAGGCTTTATTACTTCGGGATATCCCGGAAATAAGCGCGCCGCTGGAGGATTTCCTCAAGGTCGTGGCCATCCTGGACGACCTGGGCATTAAATATCAAATAAATATCGCTTCCGGCACCGGCTTCGAATATTACACCGGCATTATTTACCAGTTTTACACCGGTAAGGAGAAAATCGGCGGCGGCGGCCGCTATGATGCTTTAATTTCTTCCATGGGCGGCGGGGACGCGCCGGCTTCCGGCTTCGCGCTTTACCTTGACAGTTTGATGAAAATCGTCAAGCCGGAATTGGGCGAACCGCTGAAAGTTTCGGTGAGGCCGCTCTCCATCGAAATTATCAAGGAAGCTTTTACAGCGGCTGAAAGCCTGCGCCAGGCCGGTTTTACGGCAGAAATTTATCTGGACGGCCAGAAAGCCGATTGGTTCCTGGAGATAAAAGATAAAGCCCCGGCCTTTACTCTAATCAATAAAGAAAAAACCAAGCGCCTGGAACCCGGTACGGTAAAGGAAATAATCAGGTTCCTGGAGGGGCAGCGTGCAGGTTAAAATAGCCCTTCCCAAAGGCCGTCTGCTCCGCAAAACGGCTGAAATACTCAAGAAAGCCGAATGGGGGCTGGATGAATACCACTCCGCCTCGAGCTTTTACCGTCCTAAGTCAACGAAATTTCCGGACGCGCTAATCCGCATCTTTAATGAAAAGGATATCCCTGTTCAGATAGCCATGGGCAACTACGACCTGGGTATCTGCGGGCAGGATTGGATAGAGGAACTGCTGGTAAAGTATCCCAGCAGCGATGTCGTCAAAATTAAAGACCTTTTATATGGTTCCGGGTCGCTTTATATGGTCGAGGCCTTCGGGCGTAAGGGTTTAAGATATAACCGGCCGGTTTTTCGTATCGCCAGCGAGTATCCCAACCTGGCGGAAGCTTTCGCGCTGAAAAACCGTCTCAGCCGTTTTGTGGTCTTCCCGGTCTGGGGCGCTGCGGAAGCTTACCCGCCAGAAAATGCTGAAATGACTTTGCTGGCCGCCGCCGGCCCGGCGGAGCTTTCCGGCTGCGGCATGGTCCCGGTAAGCAAAGTGATGGATTTCAACACCTTCCTGGTTGCCAACCGGTATAGCTGGGAAAATAAAAACCTCGGGAAAATCGTATCTTCGATTTTAGAAGTCCTGTCGGAAGATATTAATAATATGTTTGAAAAGAAAGATACCGGGCGGGACGAACCGCCGGTTTGCGATATATTTCCTGAGATTAACAAAGATACCGTCCGCCTGGCTCTGCCGGATGGGCACCAACAGCAGCAGACTGTCGATTTTCTTAACAGGGCGGGGATAACGGTCGATGATTATCCGTCATCGAGCGGCAACCGCCGGCCTTCCATTGATATCGAAGGGGTGGTGATTAAAGTCATCCGGCCGCAGGACATGCCCTTGCAGGTAGCCAACGGCAATTTCGACTTGGCCATTACCGGGCGCGACTGGCTCGGCGACCACCTGGCGCAATTCCCTTCCAGCCCGACCAAAGAGATTATGGACCTTAAACTGCGCAAGGTCAGGCTGGTGGCGGTCGTTCACCAGGACCTGCCGGTGAGTGATACCGCCGGATTAAGCAAGCTCCTTTCCAGCCGCGAGCTGCCGTTCCGTGTTGCGTCGGAATATGTCAATATCGCGGACAAATATGCGCGGGAAAACCACCTCGGACATTACCGGGTCATTCCTACCTGGGGCGCGACCGAAGCGTTCCTACCGGAAGATGCCGATATGCTGATTGAAAATACCGAGACGGGCCGGACGATAGCCCGCCACAATTTGAAAATCATTGATACATTATTCGATTCTACCGCGTGTTTAATAGGAAATACCTTGAAAGCCAGCGACGTTAAAAGCCGGCGGATAGAAAATATCGTGAATAAACTGCGCGCAGCAGCCGGTGAGGCTTAAGATGAAGATTATCGAAGGTTTTGAAAAAGCCAGGCCGTTATTCGCCCGCCAGGGCGGACCGGGCGCTAAAGTCGAAGAGGCGTTAGAGAAATCTGTGCGCCAGATTGTCGACGGCGTCCGCCAGCAGGGCGACCGGGCGCTTTTTGAATTTACACAAAAGTTCGATGGCATTAATCTGGCTGCGTTGCAAGTCGGCCAGGATGCTATCGAACGCGCTTATCGGTTAACGGAAAAAAGCCTTATCGAGGCTATGGAAACAGCCGTAGAGCAAATAACCGCCTATCATCAAAAACAGCGGAAACAGCTCGTTAAAGATAACAAAAGCGGCCGGGCTCGGCTGGGTAATGCGCCCGCTGAATAGAATCGGCGTTTATGTGCCGGGCGGGCTGGCGCCTTTACCGTCTTCTTTACTGATGGTTGTAGTTCCCGCCACGGTAGCCGGTGTGAAAGAAGTTATTTTGACCACCCCGCCCCAGAAAAACGGGCAGATTTCCCCGGTGACGCTGGCGGCCGCCAGAATCGCTAAAGTGGACCGCGTTTTTTCCATCGGCGGGGCGCAGGCCGTCGCCGCTTTAGCGTACGGCACGGAATCCGTTCCGGCGGTGGATAAAATCTTCGGGCCGGGCAATATTTATGTTACACTTGCCAAGAAAATGGTCTACGGCACTGTGGGCATTGACGGGCTTTACGGCCCCAGTGAAGTTTTAATTATCGCCGATGGGACGGCCAACCCGGTTTACATTGCCGCCGATTTGCTGGCGCAGGCGGAACACGGCTCGATGGCATCAGCCATGATGATAACGACCTCTAAGAAGATGGCTGAAGACGTAAATAATGAGCTTGAAAAACAGCTTAAAGAATTATCGCGGCGGGAAATTACCGCGGAAGGCCTGGAAAAGCACGGCGCCATCGCCTTCGTCGATACCATCGAGGAAGCGATTGAATTGGGCAACCTTTATGCCCCGGAGCACCTTTGCCTTGCTATTAAGAATGCGAACGCCTATATTGATAAAGTAAGCAATGCCGGATGCCTTTTCGTCGGCGAAGATGCCCTCGAAGCCCTCGTTGATTATGCCGCCGGTCCCAGCCATGTTTTACCCACCGAAGGCACGGCGCGGTTCGGCTCCGGCCTTAATATCCTGGATTTCGTGAAAATGACCAGCGTGGTAAAGACCGGTAAAAAAGATATCAAGCGACTCGGTAAAGCTGCTATTACCATTGCCAGGGCGGAAGGCCTCGATGCCCATGCTAGCGCCGTGGAAAAACGTCTCGACAATGCAGCACAGGGAGGCAAATAAGTGACTGATTCCGAAGGAATTGAAAGATATATCCAGCCCCATTTGCAGGGGTTTACCGGCTATAGCGCCAGCACTTCGCCCGATACGCTTAAAGGCAAGGTTGATGTATCGCTGGACAAAATCGTTAAAATGAATGCCAACGAGAACCCTTACGGTTGTTCGCCCCGGGTCATCAAGGCGCTTTCAAAAGCAAAAAATTTTAACATTTATCCCGATGACGGCCAGCAGGAATTACGCGCGGCCATTGCCGGTTATGCTAAAGTACCCGCTCAGTGCGTGGTGGCGGGACACGGCAGCAACACGATTATAGATTCCATCGTCAGGCTGTTTGTCGGCCCCGGCGATGAGGTCATCAACAGCGTGCCGACATTTGATATTTACCGTTTCAGCACCAGCATTTGCAACGGCAAGCTCGTAAATTTACCGCGGGATGATAATTATAACATGAATTTAAACGCCGTCATCGGCGCGATTACGGACCGGACCAAATTAATATTCCTGGCCACGCCGAATAACCCCACCGGCAACGTGACCCCCCGCGAACAAACTCTTTCGCTTATCAAGACCGGACTGCCGGTCGTTATCGATGAAGCTTATTATGAGTTCAGCGGCGAGACGGTCATGCCGCTGACCAATGACTATAAGAACCTCATGGTGCTGCGTTCTTTCAGTAAATGGGCGGGCCTGGCCGGCTTAAGGGTAGGGTACGGGGTCTTTCCGTCCCGTATTGCCGCTGCCATGATGGCGATAAAAATCCCGCATAATGTCAGCATCGCCGCGGAAATAGCCGTTAAAGAATCCCTTGAAGATATTGATTACCTGCAGGGCAGGGTAAAGGCTTTGATTGCGGAGAGAACGCGGCTTTTCAGCGAGTTGCAGAGTATTAAGTGGCTGAAAGCTTACCCTTCTAAAGCCAACTTTATCTTTTGTGCCGTTTTAAGGGGCAGCGCTGGCGATCTGCACCAGCAATTACAGAAAAAGGGCGTCCTGGTGCGTTATTTTGATAATCCTTTATTGAAAAGCAGCATCCGTATCAGTATCGGCCGTCCGGACCAGACCGACGCCCTGATGAAAGCCTTGCGCCAGCTCGAATAGCCGCCGGGATTTTCATCCTGGCGCGTCCCATGCAAAAATAGCTTCAGGAAATCATCTTATTTTCCACCTTTTCATGAAATCAAAGTCGGTTTAATCGCTAACTAGCTTTTTTGCTCAACTTTACCTAAACTTTTCCCCCTGACCACTTTTCTACCGCGGAAAGAAGGCAACAAAAGTATTTGAGCTTAATCTTTCTTTTGTCTCCCTGTCTATAAACGGAAAGGGAGAATATTTGGAAAAAGTTAGTATTTATCCCCCTTTCAAAGCTAACACCTGAAAGTCTAAATTTGAATCCTATCCGTAAAAAATCTTTATGAAATATTTAGATTTTGGGTTGTTAATAAGACTTAACAATTTAACTGTTAATAACTGTTATAATAACTAATAATATGTTAATTAGCTATTGACAACTATTAATTGTATGTTATAATGGTAACTGGTAAAGGCTAAAAAGCCTGTTATGCCTTTTAGAGAGAAATATGGAATCCGCCGAACGGGTGTTACAACAGATAATTAAATTACAAAAAGATAACAACTATTCCGACCAGCAGATGGCGGACCGGATAGGGTGCAGCCGCCCGCTTTACCAGCGCACCAGGACCGGCAAAATCCCCATGGGCGGCCTTTTTATCCGCGGTGCTATGAAAGTCCTGGCCGAACTAAATAAAAGCGGCCGGTCGGCGTCAGTTAAAAGAAACACCAAAGAGACAAACATCGAACTGGAATTTAACATTGACGGCAAAGGCGATTATTCCATTAACACGGGAATTAAAATGCTTGACCACCTGATATCACAGGTCGCGCGGCACGGTCTTTTTGATATTAAATTGGCCGCCAACGGGGATGATATGCATCATGTCGTTGAAGACGTTGCTATTTGCCTGGGAAAAGCTTTAGGAGAAGCGCTGGGAGATAAAAAAGGCATTGTACGCATGGCTGATGCCTCGGTGCCTATGGATGAAACCCTGGCGACCATCGTCGTGGATATCAGCGGGCGGGGTTATCCGGTGATAAAAGCGGAGTTCAGCGGTAACGACATGATGGGTTTCCCGGCGGACATGGTGCGGCATTTCCTGGAGACTTTTGCCATCGAGGCGCGCATTAACCTGCATGCTTCTATTATTTACGGCACCAACGACCATCACAAAGCCGAAGCGCTCTTTAAAGCTCTGGGACGGGCCCTGGACGCGGCGACAAAGATTGATGAACGCATCGCCGGCGAGTTGCCCAGCACCAAGGCTTATTTGGAGAAGTAAGAGAGAAATGACCAAGATAGAGGAATAACCAAGATACAAGATACAAATTACAAACAAATTATAAATTACAATATTTAAATATTCAAAAACGTCATTCCTGCCCCGTATCGTAGTACGGGGTAAACTGCGGCAGGAATCCAACGTGAAAAAGCAATGATTCCTGGGTGTTAATAATGGATTCCCGATCGGGTCGGGAATGACAAGTGCTGATGATTGGTTATTGGCGATTGAATATTTTTTGGATATTGTTTCTTCTTCCCCTTACCACTTGCTACTTCCTTGATACTTGACACTTGTCGGTTGATACTTTTATTCCAGGACGGCCAGTTTGCGGCCGGTCAACCGCTCATAGGCGGTAACATAACGCTGGGTGGTGGCTTTAACTACGTCCGGCGGCAATTCCGGGGCGGGCGGTTCTTTATTCCAGCCGGAAGCTGTCAGCCAGTCCCTGACCGGCTGCTTATCGAAAGACTCCTGCGACTGTCCGACCTTATACTTTTCCGCGTCCCAGAACCGTGAGGAGTCCGGCGTTAGCATTTCATCGATCAAGATTAATTTGCCGTTATCGATGCCGTATTCGAACTTGGTATCGGCAATAATAATTCCCCGGGTCAGGGCATATTTCCTGGCGGATTTATAAAGGATGATGCTTTTTTCTTCCAGTTCCTGGGTGATGCGCGCCCCGAAGACCTTGCTAATATAATCTTTGGTTACCGGCTCGTCATGCCCGGTATCCGCCTTGGTGGTCGGCGTAAAAATGGCTTCCGGCAGTTCCTGGCTTTCATTCATCCCGGCCGGCATCGGTCTCCCGCCGATGGTCCCTTTTTGCTTATATTCCGTCCACGCCGAACCGGAAAGGTAGCCGCGGACGACACATTCCAGCGGTAGCCGCTTGACTTTTTTGACGATCATGGAGCGCCCCCGCAGGTAGGAAGGGTAGTTAAAACGCTGGTCCGCCGGAAGGAAGAAATCGAGGCCGTGGAGGTCATCCAGCGCCTCGACCATGTGATTGGAAATAATTTCCTTTGTGGTGCGGAACCAGAAATTGGAAAGACGGTTTAAAACGTGCCCTTTCAGCGGAATCCCGGTGGGCAGTACCACATCGAAAGCTGAAATGCGGTCGGTGGCGATGATTAAAAGGTGGCTGCCGAGGTCGTAAGAGTCCCTGACCTTGCCTTTGATGAATATCGGCAGCGGCAGCTTGGTATCCAGGATAACGGTATGTTCTCTCGTGACCATTGGCATTTGCCTTTCAGGTTAAGCTATTTAGCCCGATTTCCTTTAGAGACCGCTGAAAATGTCTTTTTTCGCCGTCTCCCGTCAGGGAGATGGAAAAATGAGGCTGGGGGAACACCCCCAGACCCCCGCCGGAGCGGTCTCTGGACTCCTTATTTTTCTTTGGTTTCCGGTACTCCCCATTGTGATTTGGTTAGACCCAGTCTTAAAAAGATTTCATCGACATGCTGCAGGTAGAACTGGTAGTCGAATATCTTGTTCAGTTCATCGGGTGTCATAAGTTCCTTGACCTTGGGGTTGGCTTTGATGAGGGTGGGAAAGCTCTTGCTCCCCTGCCACGCCTTCATCGAAGTATTCTGGGATAATTTATACGCATCCTGCCGGCTCATGCCTTTATCGATGAGCGCCAGCATAATCCGCTGTGAAAAGACCAGCCCTTTGGTAAGCTCCAGGTTTTTCTTCATCTGGTGCGGGAAGACCTGCATTTTATTTATTACGGAGGTATAAAGCGCCAGGGCGTAGTCCATAATCAGGCATGAATCCGGGAAGGTAATGCGTTCGTTAGAAGAATGGCTGATATCGCGTTCGTGCCAGAGGGCGATATTCTCCAGGGATGTCAGGGCGTAACCGCGCACCAGCCGCGCGATGCCGCAGACTCTTTCGGACAGTTCCGGATTGCGTTTGTGCGGCATGGCCGATGAGCCGGTCGTTACGAACCCGGGCTGGCCGAAGGGCTCTTCGACCTCATGCACCTCTGTTTTTTGCAGCGCCCTGATTTCCGTCGCGATTTTTTCCAATGTTCCGGCGATGATGGCAAGTGTGGTAATGAACTGGGCGTGACGGTCTCTTTGCAGGACCTGGTTGGAAACCGGCGCCGGTTCGATTCCCAGTTTACGGCAGGCGATTTGCTCTATATTGGGGGGTACGGTGGCATAAGTGCCGACCGCCCCGGAAATCTTACCGACGGAAATAATTTTCTTGGCTTCGTTGAGGCGGTGGAGATTTCTCCGCATTTCCTCCACCCAGATAGCCAGCTTCAGACCGAAAGAAATGGGTTCGGCATGGATGCCGTGGGTACGGCCTGTCATTAAAGTGAATTTATGTTCGATGGCGCGCTGCGCCAGGGCGGCGGTAAAATCTTTGATGTCCTGCGCCAGGATATCGGCCGCTTCCATGAGCTGCAGGCTGGTAGCGGTATCCATGATGTCTGAAGACGTCAGCCCGAGGTGAATAAAACGTGATTCCTCGCCGACGCTTTCCTGCAATGAACCCAGAAAAGCGGTCACGTCATGGCGCGTCTCTTTAAGGATTTCCTCCATGCGCTTGAAATTTACCTTGGCCATCTTTATCTTGGGCAGGGCGTTGCGGGGGATAACGCCTTCTTCCGCCCAGGCTTCACAGACGGCGATTTCAACCTCAAGCCACTTGTTAAACTTATTCTCGTCCGACCAGACCTGCTTCATTTCAGGGCGGGAATACCGTTCGATCATGGCCCACTCCTTATTAATTCAGTTTGTCATTGCGAGCCATTCCCGATCGTAATCGGGAAGGCGTGGCAATCTCCATCTTGGATTTTAACTTTTTTCCCTAATTCTTGTCGTGTTATTCCCTGTGCAGGCTATTTTCCGTGTTTTTAACGTTACCCCTGTAATTCTTTTCTGTATTTATCATAGGCAATTCTTATTTTATCATGTTTCAGACCGAGAATCTCGGCGGCTAAAAAAGCGGCGTTTTTCGCCCCGGCGGAGCCTATTGCCATGCAGGCCACCGGTATGCCGCCCGGCATCTGGACGATGGAATAAAGCGCGTCAACCCCCTTAAGCTCGCCGGAAGCCATCGGCACCCCGATGACCGGCAAAGTCGTCCAGCTTGCTAGCACGCCGGGCAGGTGGGCGGCCATGCCCGCCGCGGCAATAATGACCTCGATGCCCCGCTCGCGCGCCGTCTGCGCATAATCCCGCGCTTTATCCGGCGTGCGGTGGGCGGAGATAACGTTCATCTCATAATCGATACCGAGCATTTTTAAAGCATCCAGCGCCGCCTGCATGACCTCGCTATCCGATTTGGAACCAATCACTACACCGACTAAAGGAGCCATATTTACCTCCGTATAATCCTCTTTAGTATCATCACAATGTAGTAAAGAGAGACAAAGATGGTTTTTATAATTTCTTTACCATTTTCTGCACCGCCGGCGGAGAGAAGCAAAGTGAGGGGGAAGCTTGAATACTGTCATTCAGACGAAGCGAAAATAACGGGGATAGGTGGTGTAAACCCTTCCCCACTCCGATATTGCTCTTCACCAATTGTAGTTTCATGACTGATCGAAAGTTTCGACGATGACATCAATTATATTCATCTTGTCCTCCATTTTTCACTTGAAGCGACGATTGATTACTTGCTACTTAAACTCTGCTATATCTTTTCGGTAATAAGCCCCTTCGAAGCTTATCCGTTTTATATTGTCATAGACTTTGGCCCGTGCTTCCGCCAGGTCTTTGCCTTTCGCTACCACTGTCAGAACGCGCCCGCCGCTGGTAAGCACCTCACCGGCTTTGCCCGGCTTTGTCCCGGCGTGGAAGACCATGGTATCTTTATCCACATCTTCAAGTCCCTTGATAGGGAAGCCGGTTTTATAAGCGCCGGGATAACCGCCGGAAGCCATGACCACTCCCACCGCGGCATTATCATCGAACTCGATGTTTATTTTGTCCAGGCGGTCTTCCGTGATTGCCAGGATAATATCTAATAAATCCGTCTTCATGCGCGGCAGGACCACCTGCGTTTCCGGGTCGCCCAGGCGGGCGTTAAACTCGATTACCTTGGGCGTCTTGCTGGGGGTGATGAAAAGCCCGCCGTAGAGTGTGCCTTTATAAGGCCGACCTTCGTCCGCCATCGCCATGATGGTCGGTTTCATAATGGTCTTCATGATGATATCGCCGAGGATATTTGTATAAAAAGGCGGCGGCGTATAGCTGCCCATGCCGCCGGTATTCGGCCCTTTATTGCCGTCATAAATTCGTTTGTAATCGCAGGCGGGCACGGTCGGCAATACCGTTTTGCCGTCGGTAAAGACGAAAAAGCTCATTTCCCGGCCGGTCAGGTATTCCTGGATGACGACGCTTTCGCCGGATTTCCCGAAGGATTTGTTCTGCATCATATCGGCCAGCGCCTGCTCCGCGTCTTTGACCGATTCGGCGATAATCACGCCTTTGCCGGCGGCTAATCCGTCCGCTTTCAGGACGTAGGGTGCATAATGCTCCTGCAGGTAAGCATTGGCTTTATCAAAATCGTTGAAGCTGACGCTTTTAGCGGCAGGAATGCCGTGCTTTTGCATCAAATAACCCGAAAATACCTTGCTGGATTCGATTTCCGCGGCTTTTTGCGTCGGCCCGAAAATGGCCATCCCGTTCTTTTGAAATAAGTCGACGAGGCCGGCGGCCAGCGGCTGTTCCGGTCCCACCACGGTGACATCGATATGGTTATCTTTGGCGAACTTCAGCATCGACTCGGTATCTTCGGCTTTGATGTCCGCTGTTTCCGCGATAGCTTTCATGCCGGCGTTACCCGGGGCGGCATAAAGCTTTTCGATTTTCTTGCTTTGCGCCAGCTTCCAGGTGATGGTATGTTCCCTCGCCCCGCTGCCAACGACTAATACTTTCATATTTCATCCACCCATTTTTCAATTTGTTTTCTGTGAATAATAAAATCGGCTATTAAAGCATCAACGCTGTTTTTTATAGTAATTGTTTCTCCCCCAAAGGTTATCCCAAAGTCAGCTTCCCAATCCGCTGGAGAGACGGTAGATAGATAATCATTCAATTCTTTAGCGGAAGCATTAAGCTGGTTAATTAAGCTCTTTTTGTCCTTGGTATCAAATTCTTTTACTAATACGGCATTAACTTTGCAGAAATCATCACCGGGGTCGATAAGGTAGAAAGGAAGCTCTCCTTTCTTTAGCTGTTGGCATCCCTTGATGGTATACAGGTTCCAGCCAATGAGATGTGTAATAATATCTCTGGGTGCCCATGCATCTATTTTCTTGAGGAATAAGGACTCTGGCAATAAATCGATGCATCTGGTAAATTCTTGAACACTATGGTTCAAACTATCAGCTTGCTTTTTAATGCCGGTTTCCATCTACTCCCACTCAATCGTAGAAGGCGGCTTGGAGGTGATATCATAAACCACCCGGTTGATGCCGGGGACTTCGTTAACGATGCGGTTTGATATGCGGGCGAGCAAATCGTAGGGGAGTCGGGCCCAGTCGGCGGTCATGGCGTCCTCGCTGGTTACGGCGCGGATAGCCACCAGGTAGCTGTAGGTCCGGAAATCGCCCATGACGCCCACGGAACGGACGTCCGTCAGGACGGCAAAGCTCTGCCAGAGATGGCGGTATAGTTTGGCTTTTTTGATTTCATTCATCAGGATAAAGTCGGCGCTGCGCAGTATCTCCAGTTTCTCTTTCGTCACTTCGCCGATACAGCGTATAGCCAAACCGGGGCCGGGGAAGGGCTGCCGCCAGACCATTTCTTCCGGCAGTCCCAGTTCTTTACCCAGCGCTCTTACTTCGTCCTTAAAGAGGAATCTTAGCGGCTCCAGTAATTTTAAAGTCATCCGGGCGGGCAGTCCGCCGACGTTATGATGCGATTTTATCTTGGCGGAGACGCTGCTCACGGACGAAACGCTCTCGATAACGTCCGGATAAAGCGTGCCTTGGCCGAGGAAGTCAACTTTGCCTATCTTTTTGGCTTCGTCCTCGAAGACATGGATGAATTCCTCGCCGATGATTTTGCGTTTTTGTTCCGGGTCGATGATGCCCTTCAGCCGGTTGAGGAACCGGTCCGTCGCCTCTACATAAATGACCTTCATGCCCAGGTTGTTTTTGAAAACTTTGAGGGTCCGCTCGGCTTCTTCACGCCGCAGCAGCCCGTTATTCACGAAAATGCAGGTAAGCTGGTCGCCGATGGCCCGGTGTATTAGCGTTGCCACAACGGAAGAGTCCACCCCGCCGGACAGGGCATTGATAACCTTGCCGTCATCCACTTGTTCTTTGATGCGCGCTATGCTTTCCGTGATGAAGTTGCCCATCGTCCAGTTGCCCTTGCACCCGCATATCTTATAAACGAAATTCTTCAGGATGGTCTTGCCTTCCGGTGTATGCGCTACTTCCGGATGGAACTGCAGCCCGAAGACATTATTTCCGTCTCCGATGACGGCGTTGGGGGAATTTTCCGTATAGGCCAGCGCTTTAAAACCCGGCGGCATCTCTTCGATTTTATCGCCGTGGCTCATCCAGACCGGCGTGGAAGGCGGCAGGTTGGCAAATAAAAGGGATTCCGCTTGGTTCAGATGTAGCACAGCGTGCCCATATTCTTTATGCGTCCCCGGTGTGACCTGGCCGCCCAATTGCTTGGTGATGACCTGCATACCGTAACAAATGCCCAGCACCGGCAGGCCTTTATCGTAAATGTAGTCAGGGGCAAGGGGGGCATTCTTATCATAAACGCTGGCCGGGCCGCCGGAAAGGATAAAGCCTTTGGGGTTTAGCGGGGCGATTTTTTCCCAGGGGGTATCGTGGGGAAGCAGTTCGCAGTAGACCTGCGCTTCACGGACACGCCGGGCGATGAGCATATTGTATTGTGAACCGAAGTCCAGGACGATAATGGCTTCACGCTCGGCGCCGGACACGGCTTTCTCTGATACCGCCGGCTGCGCACCTGTATGCTCTCTGGCGATTTCGAGATAGGTTGACACCTCGATATCGTCCGTGGTGGCTATCCGATGGCTCTCATCCGGGGATGGATTAAGATTTTCCGTGACCATCTTATGTTTCAATTTACCATTATGCTATACTATTTTCAAGGGGAAGAATTATCGCCCCAAAGCCAAACAATTCTTTTTCCGGAAAATATTTTTTATTGTCTCATGGGTCGTGAAATTGATTTAAAATCCTTCGCCCCTTGTCATTCCCGATTAAATCGGGAATCCATTTTCGCCGCAGCATTTATTCTTGGGTAATAATAACTGAGGATGCTTACAAGAGGTTACATCGTTCTCCTTGTAAAAGAGCCTGTCCTGAGCGAAGTCGAAGGAGGAAGCCGAAGAGGATTTGCTAACGGGACAACCGAAAGTTAACCGCTAACCGCTAATAGCTAAAACCATGGAAACATTTGAATTCCTAAGTAAAAGCCCCGCCGCCACCCAGTCGCTGGGGAAAAAAATAGGGGAGGCCCTCACTGCCGGCAGCATCATCGCTTTAACGGGTGAACTCGGCTGCGGCAAGACACTGCTGACGCGCGGCATCTGCGATGGGCTCGGCGTGCCGTTAAGGCAGGTTAGCAGCCCGACCTTTGTGCTGGTCAATGAATACCGGGGCCGGCTTCCGGTATTCCATATGGACCTGTACCGCCTCGGCAATATTGACGACGGGTTTGAAATCGGCATCATGGACTACTTTGTCCGCGGGGAATCCGGCATTATCCTCATCGAATGGGCGGAAAAAATGATTTCCCTCCTCCCCGCTGATATTTTGATGGTTAAATTCGATATCCTCGGCGATAGAAAAAGAAAAATTAAGTTTACCTCCTCCGGCGAAAAGTTCGCTCCAGTTTTTAAAGGGATAAAATGATTGTTTTAGGTATCGATACCTCCGGGTATATCAATGCCGTGGGCGTTACCGACGGTACGCGCGTGCTGGCGGATAACCGTTTCCCTGCCCGCACCGATACCCTGGAACAGATCGTGGATAATATCGACGTTACCTTAAAACAGGCCGGCGTAAAACTTAAGGACATCGATGGAATAGGGGTGGGGCTGGGGCCGGGCTCCTGGACCGGCATTAAGGTGGGTGTGACGGTCGGGAAGATGCTGGCTTTCAGTTCCGGTAAACCGGTGGCCGGCATTCCTACGCTGGACGCTCTGGCTTATGGCGTTCGGCATGAAACTTTGCCCGTTTACGCCGTCATCGCCGCCGGCGTTAAAGATATGGTCTATGCCGCCCGGTATCACTTTAAGGATGGCGAACCGGTCAGGGACGGCGACTATTTTGCCGGGGATGTTCGCGGCCTGGCGGAGGTTATTCGCGAACCCGTTATCCTGGTAGGACCGCACGCAAATTACTACCGGGAAATACTGGTTAAGAAAAATGAGCCTGCTCGATATAAGGCTGAAGCTAAGAAATCCGGAAGTACAGACGAATCTTTACATAATGTTATAAATTCTTTTATAAATGAGCCTGCCCAATCAAGGGATATTAGCGACAAAACAACAATAATAGAAGCCATAGAAAACGAGCCTGCTGGAGCGTCGGTTGCTTTGTTAGCGTGGCTACATTTGCTGCGCGGTATACAAGATAACCCCCTGGGGTTAACCCCCATGTACTTAAAAGAATCGACGGCCAGGGTTTTTGTCAACAAATATACCGGAAACAAATGAATCTTCTTCCCCCTTATTAAAGGGGGATAAGAGAGGGTTTTTACAAAAAGCAATGTTAATTCTCGGTATTGAAACTTCCTGCGATGAGACCTCCGCCGCGGTCGTGGCGGACGGTAAAGATATTTTATCCAGCACCATCGCCGCGCAGCTTGACCTGCTGAAAAAGTACGGCGGGGTGGTGCCGGAGGTGGCGGCGCGCCGCCATGCCGAACTAATTGGCTATGTGATAAAAGAAGCGCTGGATACTTCCGGCAAGACTCTGGATGATATAAACGCCGTTGCCGTCACTTCTCGCCAGGGATTAATCGGCTGCCTCATGGTAGGGGTCTCCGCCGCCAAAGCCGTAAGCTATGCAAGGAACCTGCCGCTCATTGGCATCCACCATATCGAAGGGCATATTTACGCCAACCGCTTGAGCAATCCCGCCCTGCCTTTTCCCCACGTTTGCCTGACCGTTTCCGGCGGGCATAATATGATTCTGGACGTGCGCGACCCGCAGCACCTTACGCTCATAGGCTCCACGCTGGACGATGCCGCCGGCGAGGCTTTCGATAAAGTCGCCAAATTCCTGGGGCTGGACTTCCCCGGCGGCCCGGTCATTGATAAGTTCTCGAAGCAGGGCAACCGCAAGGCTTTTGATTTCCCCCGCCCCATGTTGCGCAGCAAGGATTACGATTTCAGCTTCAGCGGCCTCAAGACTGCTGTCATTAATATATTCAAAGACCGCATCGCCGCCAATGAAAAATTGCCGCTCGCGGATATTGCCGCCAGTTTCCAGGAGGCGGTGGTGGATACGCTCGTTACCAAGACCCTGCGCGCTGCAGAAGAAAAATGCGTTAAAGCGGTTAGCGTTACCGGGGGCGTTTCCGCTAATTCCCGGCTCCGCGAAAGCTTCCAGGAAGCCTGCCAGAAAAAGGGACTGGAAGTATTTTTTCCAAAATTATCGCTCTGTACCGATAATGCCGCTATGATTGCGGCTGCCGGATATGCTAGATTAATGAGGGGCGAATCTTCGGACTTACGTCTCAACGTGTTTCCCAATGCTCCGCTTGGGGGATAATATGAAGGCGAAAATAGGCAAAATAGCCAAAGTTGATGTCACACCTTTTGATTCCGCGATTCTGGAGCGTGCTGCCAAGCTGATTCTCAAGGGTGAAGTGATTGTCTGTCCTACGGATACCGGCTACGCTTTTTCGGCTAATGCCCTGGACGTCCGCGCCGTCACCCGGGTCTTCCAGCTTAAAGGACGTTCCTTTTCCAATCCCATTCATATTGCCGTCCGCACCATAGATGAGGCGGACAATTACGCTTACGTTAACGATGCCGCCCGTCATCTCGCCAAACGTTACCTGCCCGGCGCTTTAACGCTGGTCTTGAAGAAGAAAGCTGCCATTCCTTCGATGCTGGTTGCCGGCCTGGATACGGTAGGCGTCAGGATTCCGGATAATGCCGTGATTTTAAAACTTATCGAAATGACCGGCAAACCGCTGACGACGACCAGCGCCAATATCAGCGGCAAGCCCGGTACTTACACCATTGAAGAAGTGATTGCCCAATTAGGGGCGGATATGGATAAAGTGGCGATGGTCCTCGACCAGGGCCCCATTAAAATCCGTGAAGTTTCAACGATTGTCGACCTGGTTGCCAGCCCGCCGCAGCTTATCCGGCAGGGGAAGATAAGCTGGTTGGAAATCCATAATTCTTTAAAGCAGTTTGAAAAACCCGGCACAGGCTAGTTTGGAGGAGGCTTGCATGAAAATTGCTGTCGGCAACGACCATCGGGGTTGTGAGCTTAAAGTTACAGTTATCGAAGCCGTCATGGAAGCCGGACATACCGTCCACGACTTCGGTTGCTATACGGAAGAATCGGTTGATTATCCCGATATTGCCATTCAGGTTGCGGAAGGCGTTGCTCGAGGTGACTTTGACCGGGGCATTCTTATCTGCGGCACCGGTATCGGTATGTGTATCGCTGCCAATAAAGTGCGGGGCATCCGCGCTGCCCAGGTCTATAACACTTTTACCGCCCACCGCTGCCGCATGCATAACGATGCTAACATCTGCTGCCTTGCGGCGGAAGAAGAAAATTCCAAGATAAAACCTATCGTGCTGGACTTTCTTAACACCGAGTTTGAAGGCGGCCGCCACATCAACCGCATTAACAAGATAAAAGCGATTGAAGATAAGCAGTGCGAATAGCCGCGCTCTGTCATTAAGAGCTCGCTGGATACCCCCCAGCTAGGCTGGGGGGAGGAAAGCGAGTTCGCCGAAGGCGAAGCGGTTGATAGGATAGGAAAATCGTGGTATAAAGGTGGGGTGGCAATAAGAAGGACGAAACACGCGGTTTATGAGCTGAAGTATCACCTAGTCTGGGTACCGAAATACCGAGCGCATATATTGGGTGGGGAGGTAACCCAGTACTTAAAAGGAATCTTCAGGCAGATAGCCGAGGAGTATGATTTTCAAATAGAGGCGATGGAGGTAATGGCGGATCATGTACATGTATTTATCGAAGCGCCGCCATCGTACTCGCCATCAGAAATAGTGCAGGTGTTAAAGAGTATATCGGCAAAAGAAGTATTTAAGAAATACCCAAGGATGAGGAAAATAATGTGGAGTGGGAAGATGTGGAACGAGGGTTATTATGTTAGGAGTGTGGGGGATAAAGTAACGAGTGAAGTGATCAAGAAATATATCAAATATCAGAAATATGAAGATAAAGACAGTCAGTTAAGGATGTTCGAAAAGGGGTAGGGAAGGGAGAAGCCCCCCAGCTCTGCTGGGGGGTACGTCACTGCGAGCCATACGCGAAGCGAAGGCGAAGCAATCCCATGAATCGATAAAATATTCGGTGAGATTGCTTCGTCGTTTCACTCCTCGAAATGACATTTTCATTCAGGAATGCTAAACTCAAAGCATGTCTAAATTCGCTAAAGATTACCAGCGCAAACTCATTTCCGCCGAGGAGGCCGCCGGTCTCGTTAAAAGCGGCATGTGGGTAGACTACGGCGCCATCTGCGGCTTTCCCTCATTAATCGATGAAAAGCTGGCTGCCCGCGCCAAAGAGCTCACCAACGTTAAAATCCGGGCGGAACATTCGCACACGCAACTACCCGCGAAAGACCCCAACCAGGAGCATTTTATCTATAATTCCTGGTTCCTTGGGCGGGTGGACCGGGAAAATCACAAGAACGGCATCACATCTTACATTCCCTTCGGGCTCGGCGAAGGGCCGCGCATGTACCGCCAGTGGCTTAAGGAAAAGGTAGATATCACCTTTATCGAAGTTACGCCGATGGACGGAAAGGGCAACTTTAACTTCGGGACAGCGGTGACGAGGCAGAAGGCCGCGACGGAAGTCGCCAAAACGGTGGTCATGGAAGTTAACGAGCACCAGCCGTGGGTCCTGGGCGGTTATGACGAAGTCGTGAATATTTCCGATGTGGACTACATCGTGGAAAACCATGAATACCGGATACCGGTCTTCCCGGCGGCCGCCGTCACCCCGGAAGATAAAAAGATAGCCGCCTTACTGGCGGAACAGATTGAAAACGGCGCCACCATCCAGCTCGGCGTTGGGGCGATTCCGAGCGTGGTGGGGAAGCTCTTGATAAAACACAATCTCAAGGACCTCGGCATCCACTCGGAGATGTTCAACGACAGCATGATGGAGCTTATCGAGGCGGGCGTGGTCACCGGCAGCCGGAAGAGCCTGAATAAAGACCGTTCGGTATTCTGCTTCGCCGCCGGCTCGGAAAAGCTTTATAAGTTTATGGACCGGAACCCCGCCCTGGCCGGATTCCCCGTGGACTATACCAACGACCCTTATATCATCTCGAAAAACAACAAGCAAATCGCTATAAACAGCACTTTGCGCGTGGATTTACGCGGCCAGGTCTGCTCGGAATCGGTCGGGACGCGGCAAATCAGCGGCACCGGCGGTCAGCTCGAGTTCACGCGCGGCGCTTACATGTCCGAAGGCGGCAAAGCTTTTATCTGCCTCCACTGCCGCCCGCGCAGGGAAAGACAGCCGGCCGGTTTCAAATATCGTGCCGGTGCTGGAATTAGGGGACATGGTCAGCGTACCTGCCACGGATGTTTCTTACGTGGTCACGGAGTACGGCATGGTAAATCTGAAGGGTTTGAGTGTCTGGCAGCGTGCCAAGGCCCTCATCTCAATCGCTCACCCGGAATTCCGGGACGAATTAACTAAAGCCGCCATCAAAGCCGGCTTCATTACTAAGGGGACAATCGGGATAGGGTGGGAAGAATGAGTGTGAGTAGTTAGTAATTTGTAGTTTGGTAGCCGCCCCTTTTCCCCTCACTTGTCATCCTGAAGCGAAGGATATCATTATGGGGTGGAGATTTTAGCTACGATTCGTTTTGTAAAATCTTCGATTTTTAAGAAATTTTTTTTAATTAAATGCTTTTTGAAGCTAAGCCAGCTTTGGCGATTCGTTTTTTGTTTTTTGTAAAGTTAGCTTTGGGTCAGATTTGAATCGTTTTATTGAATTATTCAGTTTTTAAGGTACGTTGGCGACTTTTTCCTCTTCTCACTCTCCGCTGGCAGAGAGGGATGGTAATAGTGCCAAGAAATAATAGTACAGGTGTTCTAAAACTGTCAATAGGATTTTGTCACTATTTGAAGCTAGCGCGAGCGTGTGAAATATTAATACATTCCGCTATAATATTTTGATAATAGAATTAGCGAATTGACAATATTGATTATTGGCTACAGTCCTGATATTATTTCCTTTAATAAAAGGACACAGAACGATGTTTCTTAGGGAAATAATTGGAATGGGGTGGCAAAAGCAAGATTCAAACTCATAAGTGAATTACATGGAGGTAAATATGGGATTATTATCAAAGCTGTTCGGTACACCTGCCACCCAAAAAGCTAAACAACAATCACCTTCAGAAAAAAATAAATCTAACAAATTATGAACCGGGGCGGGCTGCCAGCGTCACCTGGATTTGCATTTGATGGCCGCCGCGTATTACTGTCAGAGTAACTGCCTGGCCAACGGCTCCTGTGTCTGCCAGCAGAGTTATAAGGTCATCTGAACTCTTGACGGCCTGCCCATTATAAGCAATTATCACATCACCCCCGACAAACAACTGCTCCCCGCCGATAGTCACCGGGGTTTGGCTTGCCTGGATGCCTGCTTGATAAGCCGGGCTGCCCGTGGTTACCGTTTCCACTAATGCTCCTGTCTGGTCGGGCGGCAGATTCATCGCCGCCGCCAGGGTGGGGTCTAGAGAGATAACTTCAATTCCAAGGTACGGATGGATATAGCTGCCGGTCTTAATTAAAGATGGTACCACTTGCTGAACGATGGCGGAGGGAATCGCAAACCCGATTCCGGCTGAAGACCCGGACGTCGTTTCAATTGATGAAGTCACTCCCATTACCTCGCCGGTGTTGTCCAATAGTACCCCTCCTGAATTGCCGGGGTTGATGGCGGCATCGGTCTGTATCATATCGGGAATGTTGTAGGCAGGTCCGGTTGCATCCGGGTTGGATGGTAATACTCTGCCTAGTGCGCTGATGTGCCCTACCGTCACGGTGTTTTGAAGCCCGAACGGGTTGCCGATAGCGATGGCTAGCTGCCCGACTTTAAGTGTTGTGGAATCGGCCATGGTCACCGGTTGAAGTTGTTCCACATTTGCGCTTACCTTGATTACCGCCAGGTCGTAATCAATGTCTGCTCCCACCAGGCTGGCGGTGGCGGTTGTCCCGTCATAAAAAGTCACCGCAATGCTGGTAGCCCCGTCTACCACGTGGTCATTGGTTACTATATCGCCCTGGTTATCCCAGACAAACCCTGACCCTAATGCGCCCCCCTCCGGTAGCTCTACTTCTATCGTGACTACTGAAGGACTGACCCTGCTAAAGATAGACTCGACTGTTTGCTCCACGTTGGTTGTGGCAAGTGAAGTTAGGTTGGCTGTGAAATTGTTAATGTCAGTCTGTAAACCGGATATGCTGCCG
The DNA here is from genome assembly GCA_963796365.1 of uncultured Chloroflexia bacterium. Classification (GTDB taxonomy): domain Bacteria; phylum Chloroflexota; class Dehalococcoidia; order Dehalococcoidales; family RBG-16-60-22; genus RBG-13-51-18. The sequence continues at coordinate 919,443 of CAWCLJ010000003.1, read as the reverse complement.
GTCAGGTTCTGGGCTGTCTCATTTAGCATGGTTATTCCGTTTTTATTGTCCGCAATACCTGATTGCAGGCTCGTCTCGGAACTCTGCAGGCTGTTCACTGAATTCTGCAGATTGGTAATATTCCTGCCAATGCCTTGAACTGCCTCATTTATTGAAGAAATTTCGTCTTTAGTGCCGGCGGCGTCTTTTTGCAAACTGGTGATAATGGATTCATCATTCCGTATCGTATTTGATTGATTAACGTATAGAACGCTATTGGTTATTACACCTGCGAGAAGAATAATTATCAACAAAGCAACAATCCAGTTTCGCATTTATTTCTCCTTTAACGAATCAGCTTTTTCCACCCGGTATTTTTCCTTTTTTCCCGCCTCCTGACATGCTAAATGGATAACCCCTTATAATTGTATCATTCAACAATGGCAATTGATGCTGCCTGAAGAAAAATAGGTGAATAGATAGTTGATTACCGGCAAGTATTTCTTATATACGTATCTTAACGGAGGCTGATTACTTATGGGATATATGTCCCGGTCAGGCTGGCTGTTATCGTTCCGGACGCATCCGCGTTCCCGAAAATGATAGAGTAAGTATCCCCAGCTGTTACAGCAGCCGTGATGGTTGTGCCTGTGCCGAATGTAAAGTTAGTCGATGCACCCGTCGAAGTATTGGTCACCTGGATATAGGCCGTAGCGGAACTGCTGGTTCCGCTGACGCTGATATAACCGGAGTTGCCGGGAATGAATGAATAAACCAGGGATGTTGTCGAGGCGCTTTGAACGATGGTCTGCGAAGCGAATAGTGTTGTAGCCGCACTTGCCGACGATGAAAGATTATTAACTTCGGTGTTGAGAGAGGTTACCGTGCTTTGCAGTGTAGATTCTGTACTTTGTACCGAGGTAATTGTATTTTGCAGCGAGTTTAATTGGTCGTTGATTGTCGATAATTGAGTTTGTAAAGGCGAAATTTGAGAGCTGATGGAGGATATATTGCTTTGTAAAGTGGAAATGGCGGAATTGGTACTATTTATTTGCCCCGTTAATGAAGATAATTGGCTGTTTGCCGTTGATAAACTGGTTTGCAGCGAGGATATTTGCGAACTGTCCGTGGATTCCAGGTTATTTAAAGATAAGATTTGTGAATTGGCGGTATCCAATTGCCCCGATAATGAGGATATTTTTGACTCATCCGTTAATAGTTGGGTCTGGAGTGTGGAAATGTTTGTGTTTGTTGTTGTTAACTTCCCGGCTGTTTCGATGCCAAAGATTGTCCCGGCTATTGCTAGACCGGCTATCACTAATATTAAAATAATTCTTATAATATTCATAATGCGGATAAAATGGCCTTTCTAAAATAGAAATTAACACTGAATTATGAATTTATTATTAATTATTAAATGCATATGAGTATTTTTATTTATGTAATGTCTGCATTCAAATATTATCTAAAATTGAGATACAGTAATGTAGGGCAGGCAAAATCTTTACCCCTCTTTTGCCCACCAACTCCATACCGATGAAAACCTGTCCCGCACCGCGATACGGGATCGGTATCAAGGTATTCCCCAGGTCGAGCCATTTACAGGGTAAATAAAGCGCTAATAGAATCACTGGATTCCGTATCCGATAGCGAATTGTTTCAGGTGGGGTCTTCGAGCTTCGTATTTCGTGCTTGTCTAAAATTTGGAGTTTCTCTCCTCACTCAACCCTCAGCCCTATCATTTAAGGTTGCTGTCTCAAACCGACAACATTGCCATTGTGGCCTTCTGTTTAAGTGGTAGCTATGCAGGGCAAGTTTCACCCCGCCATTTTCTCATCTAATTAATATAACTCATGCTGTCGATAGAGTTTTCGCGTAACTTGAAGTCGGGGTAGCTTTACTTTTCAGAGTCTTTCTTCCTGGGATGCCCGATAAAAATATTGCCCTCCACTTGGTGGGCGGGCCCGTACAGCTCAAGGATATTTTTGGCGTCGTCCGTGTCCGCCTCAAGAAAATGGTTTGCAATATGGGCGTCTTTCCTGGAAACCAGCCACGCCTGGTCTTCCCATGTCCCGTCGTCCCGCTGGCCCGCCAGCCGCTGGATATGGCCCGGCTCGCCGACATCATGATAGCGGAAGGTCTTGAATTCGGTCCTGGGTCTCACCTCGATGCGGTAATATTTGCCGCTTTTTCCCTCGCCCGGTTTTTCCCGGCTCTCGCCTTCCGGCTGGGCTGCGGCATGTTCCTCCGGTGTCATTTCCTGCCATTTCTGCTGCGCTTTTTTAATGTTCTCTCTTGTCGCTTCTTTTTGTCTCTCGCTCGCCATTGGTCTTACCTCCTCAAAAAACGAAAAAACTACTTTATCATTATCGAAACGGAAATGGTGAAATAGTTATAAAACGAGGCTGGAAAACGTTACAGAAATATGACATTGATAGGGAATAGAGGCTAAGGTTAAGGGGTTAGGGGTAAGTAAGTACGAAGCACGAATATCGAAATCCGAAACAATCAAGAAATCCCAAACACCAATAACCAAATTAAAATTCGATATCTAAGCCTTGTAATTTGAGATTTGATTTGGTGTTTGGAAATTGATTATTTGTAAGCGGTGCGGCAATCTCGATAGTGAATTTGTACTAATAATAGAGATTGCCGCACCGCGGAATTCACGTAAGGCCAGGCAAATACGTGGGAATAACTTTTCTTGCTATTTATTTGGCCTGATAATTTTTACTCCTTATGTTTATACGGATGGCCGATGAAGACATCGCCTTCTACCTGATGGGCCGGCCCGTATATTTCCAGGACTTCACGGGCGCGTTTGCTATCCGCTTTCAGGAAATGGTCTTCCATATGGGCATCCTTTTTAGAGATAATCCACGCCTGGTCTTCCCACTCTCCGTTAGAAAGCCGGCCGGCCAGTCGCTGGATATGTCCCGGCTCCCCGACATCGTAAAACCGGAAGCATTCATATTGCGGCCTCGGCCTCACTTCAAGAAGATAGTAATCACCACCGCCCTCTTCAGACATTTCCTTTTTCCGGCCGGCAGGCCGTGCGGTTGCTTTTTGTTTTACTGTCGTCATACTTAATACCTCCTGCAAAAGGAAAATATTTCTATACCCATTCTTACGGTAAAAAGATGGAATAATCATAAAATCCGGCTGGAAAATTTAAAAAAATAGTATCATTACATATTTACCATGTAAGTAAAATCATTGAGCCGTTATAAACAGCCTGCTAAAAATGAGGGTTAACCCTATCAGTTTAGCTTGACAATAATCTCGGATAAATGTTACATTTAGACACGGGCTTTTATTCCAGAAACACATTTGCCCCTATCCGTCTTTAGGGACGGTTATTTTTTTATTGAAGCATTTTGCGAATAATAATTAGCCGTTAGCCTGGGGGTAAGGGGTGGGGACTGATAGCAAATTGATAACAGCTAATTGCAGCGACGTCAGGAGTATAAAATGAAAAGTGATGCTATAAAAAAAGGTGTTGAGAGAGCGCCGCACCGTTCGCTGTTATACGCGCTCGGGTGTACCAAAGAAGATCTCGGCAAGCCGTTCATCGGCATTGTCAACAGCTTCACCGATGTGGTACCCGGCCACAAGCACCTTAGAGAAATCGCGGCATCCGTCAAAGAAGGCGTCCGTGCCGCCGGCGGCGTTCCCTTTGAATTCAATACGGTCGCGGTCTGTGACGGCATTGCCATGAACCACGCCGGCATGAAATACAGCCTGCCCAGCCGCGAGCTTATTGCGGACTCGATTGAGATTATGGCGGAAGCCCATGCCTTTGATGCTCTTGTTTTCATACCCAATTGCGATAAAATCATCCCCGGCATGTTGATGGCGGCGGTGAGATTAAATCTCCCTTCCATCTTTGTTTCCGGCGGCCCGATGCTTGCCGGCCATCTTAACGGTAAAATGGTCGACCTGAATAACGTTTTCGAGGGCGTCGGCAAAGTTACCGGCGGCACGATGACGGAAGAGCAGCTCGTTGAGCTGGAGCAGGTCGCCTGTCCCGGCTGCGGGAGCTGTGCCGGCATGTTTACCGCCAATACGATGAACTGTCTTACGGAGGCATTGGGTATGGGGCTGCCCGGCAACGGCACCATTCCGGCCGTGGATGCCCGCCGCCGCGCGCTGGCCCGCAAAGCCGGCGAACAGATTTTGAAAATTTTGGCTTTAAATCTGAAACCGAAGGATATTATTACCCGGGACGCTATCTATAATGCTTTTACGCTGGATATGGCGCTGGGTGGCAGCAGCAATACCGTTTTACATTTGCTCGCCATCGCCAACGAGGCGGGCATTAATTTCGAACTGGCTTCGATAAATGAAATCGGCGGGCACACACCCTACCTGTGCCACCTGCGCCCTACCGGTGAATACCGCATCGAGCATCTTGACCAGGCGGGCGGCATCCCGGCGGTGATGCATGAAATCAGGTCGTTATTGAAATTGAATGCGAAGAGCGTTACCGGTAAGACCATCGGGGAGAATATCGCCGGCGCGAAAAACATGAACCCGGAAATCATCCGCCCGATGAATAAAGCCCATTCTCCGACCGGCGGGCTCGTTATCCTGTTCGGCAACCTGGCCCCGGAGGGAGCGGCGGTCAAAGCGGCCGCGGTTGCCCCGGAAATGATGGTGCACAAGGGCCCGGCGCGCGTTTTCGATTCTGAAGAAGAAGCTACTAAAGCCATCATGTCCAAAAAGATAAATAAAGGCGATGTCCTTGTTATCCGCTATGAAGGCCCCAAAGGCGGGCCGGGAATGCGGGAAATGCTCACGCCGACTTCTCTGATTACCGGCGCAGGCCTGGAAAAAGAAGTGGCGCTGATTACTGATGGGAGGTTCTCCGGTGCGACGCGCGGTGCGTCCATCGGGCACGTATCCCCGGAAGCGGCGGCCAAAGGGCCGATTGCCGCCGTCAAAGAAGGTGACATTATCAGCATCGATATACCTAATCACAAACTGAATGTCGAGCTTTCGGATAAAGAAATTAAAGACCGCTTGAGCAAGCTGCCGGAATTCCAACCCAGATTCAAGACCGGTTACCTGGCCCGGTACACGGAAAAAGTGACTTCTGCCAGCAGCGGCGCGGTCTTCAGTAAATAACAGGAGTAAATATGAAAAAAACAGGTGCTCAAATCATCTGCGAAAGTCTCATCGCCGAGGGAGTGGATGTTATGTTCGGCTTCCCCGGCGGTGTACTGCTGCCTTTTTACGATACCCTTCCGCAGTACCCTCAAATCCGGCACATTCTTGTCCGCCATGAGCAGGGCGCGGCTCATGCGGCTGACGGCTATGCTCGCGCTACCGGCAAAGTCGGGGTATGTATGGCTACCTCCGGCCCCGGCGCTACCAACCTGGTCACCGGCATCGCCAACGCTTATCTGGACTCCGTACCGATGGTCGCTCTTACCGGGCAGGTATCTCGCCCGCTCATCGGGAAAGACGCCTTCCAGGAAATAGATATCGCCGGCATCACGCTGCCCATCACCAAGCACAGTTACGTGGTCATGGAAGCCGCCAGCCTGGCAAGAACGATTAAAGAGGCTTTCTACATCGCCCGGACCGGCCGTCCCGGCCCGGTGCTTATCGATATTCCTAAAGATGTGATGCAGGAAACGGCGGATTTCGTGTATCCGGAGAAGGTCTCTCTTCCCGGGTATAAAATCCCGACCACCGGGCATCCTACCCAGCTTAAAAATGCCGCCGGCCTGATAAACGAAGCGAAAAAGCCGCTTATCCTGGCGGGGCGCGGCGTTATCATCTCCCAGGCCAGCGCGGAATTGAAAGAGCTGGCCGAAAAAGCGCAGATTCCGGTCACGACCACGCTGCTTGGCATCGGGTCTTTCCCGGAAAACCATATGTTGAGTTTTGGGATGGTGGGGATGCACGGCACCGGCTACGCTAATAAAGCCCTGGACGCCACCGATCTGCTGATTGCCATCGGGACGCGTTTCAGCGACCGCGTAACGGGCAAGGTAACGAATTTTTGCCCCCATGCTAAAGTCATCCATATCGATATGGACCCTGCGGAAATCGGCAAAAACATACGCGTGGATGTGCCCATCGTCGGCGATGTAAAGGCCGTGCTCCAGGCCATGAACAAGATGATAGATTCCAGCAGCCATGTCGAGTGGGTCGAGCAGGTGGACGAATGGCGCAAACAGCACCCGATGCTTCATATCGGCGTCGGCGCCGGCTTGCTGCCGCAGTACATCATCGCCCAGCTTTATGAAGCAACGAAAGGCGATGCGGTCATCGTTACCGGCGTCGGCCAGCACCAGATGTGGGCCGCCCAGCATTATATCTATGATTATCCTGATACTTTCATCTCCTCCGGCGGTCTCGGGACGATGGGCTTCGGTCTCCCCGCCGCTATCGGGGTAAAAGTGGGCCGCCCGGAAAAGAACGTCTGGCTTATTGATGGCGACGGCAGCCTTCAGATGACCATCCAGGAACTGGGGACCATTGTCCAGGATGAAATAAACATCAAGATAGCAGTCATGAATAACGGTTTCCTCGGCATGGTACGGCAGTGGCAGGACCTCTTCTATAAAAAGAACTATGTCGCCACCCCGCTATCCTGCCCGGATTTTGTGAAAGTAGCGGAGGCCTATGGCATCGCTGGGCTGACCGTGACCCGCCGTGATGAGGTGAAGGGCGCTATCGAGCAGGCGACGGACTATGACGGGCCGTTCCTGCTCAATTTCATGGTAGAACCGGAAGAAAACGTTTATCCTATCGTGCCGCCCGGCGCCGCTAACATAGAATTTATCGATATGCCGAGAAAAGAGGTGTCTTCATGGCAACGCAAAAACACACTCTAGTCGCTATCGTCCAGGATAAACCCGGTGTCCTGAATAGAATGGTCAGCCTGTTCCGCCGCCGCGGCTTCAATATTGATAGCATTGCTGTCGGCCACAGCGAGATACCGCACCTTTCCCGCGTTACCATCGTCATCAACGGGACGACGGCCACGGTAGAGCAGGTGCGCAAACAGCTCGATAAACTCATCGATATCGTCAAGGTCTTCGATATTACCGGTGAAAAGCTAACCGGCCGCGAACTGGCGCTCATCAAGGTGAAAGCTAATTCCCAGACGCGCAGTGAAATTATCGAAATCGCGGATATCTTCCGCGCTAATATCGTCGATGTCGCTACGGACTCTCTGACGATAGAAATCACCGGTGATGAAGATAAAATCGAGTCGATGCTGAAATTGCTTAGCGGTTTTGGCGTTAAAGAAGTTGCCCATACCGGCCGTATCGCCATGGTCCGCGGCAACATCGAAGCCACGACTTCATCCGAAGATAAACCGATGAAAGCCCGCACCAGCAAGGCCGTGGAAAAAATATAGCTAGAATTCTTCTATGGGGGTGGAAATGGATAAGCCGACCACCAAAACCCAACTCTTGAAGGATATACGCGCGGAGCACGAACGCCTGGAGGCAGTGCTCCGCTAGTTTTTTAAAATAATAGAGACCATTAAAAAGAAACTGGGGAGATAAAAAAACTAATTTTAGTGTCATTGCGAGCCATCAGGATAAGTAGCCGAGATACAATAATTAAACAAATTCCAAATTACAATAATCACATCTGTTAATTTGTCATTCCCGATCCAATCGGGAATCCACCAGTAAGCTTCATCAGTCTCGGCCTTCTCTCAAAGGATCCCCGCTTTCGTGAGGATGACAATTTTTTTAATTTGTTTACTGAATATTATTTGGTGCTTGGAAATCGGTTATTGTATCTTTATCCCTTTTTTCGGATTTCGATATTCGTACTTCGTGCTTATTTACCCTTTATAAATAGCTCGTCAGCTCTTTATGCACCTTCTTCAGCCAATCGGGAATCTCTATGTGCTGCGGGCATTTCTCGACGCATTTCCCGCACTCGATACAGTTGGCCGCGTTGCGGTCGGACTTTATCGCCCAGGGACCTTTTCCATAGCGGAAGCTCACGATTCTGGTATCCCCGTACATTTTTAACTCGTTATAAATGCCGAAAATGCCGGGGATTTCCACATTTTGCTCGCAGGGCATGCAATAACGGCAGCCGGTGCAGGGGATGGGCCGCAGGTCTTTATAGGCTTTACGGACCTTATCGATAAGCGCCAGTTCCGTTTTATTAAGCTTGCTGTTGCCCGCCTTTTCCGCTATCGCCACGTTTTCCTTCACCTGCTCCATCGTGCTCATGCCGCTAAGCACCATCGATACTTCCGGGTAGCTCCAGACCCATCTTAAGGCCCATTCCACCGGGTTGCGTTTTACCTTAGCGCTTTCCCATATTTTAGCTACCGGCTCCGGCGGTTTGCGGGCAAGCTGCCCGCCGCGTAAAGGCTCCATGATAAAGACCCCCAGCCTTTTCCCCGCCGCATATTCGATGCCCCGCCGCCCCGCCTGGTAGTCTACGTCCATGAAGTTGAAATGTACCTGGCAGAACGTCCAGTTATCGTAGGCGTCGACCACTTTTTTAAAGTAGTCATACTCGTCATGGAAAGAAAAACCGACGTAATCAATCTGACCTTTAGCTATCTTGCCTTCCAGCCAGGGGATGATGCCCATCTCTTTGAGCCGGTCCCATTCCGGGTTGTGCAGGCCGTGAAGTAGGTAGAAATCTACTTTATCCGTTTCCAGGCGTTTTAACTGTCTCTCAAAAGCCGCGTCAAAATCCTTCCGGGATTTTACTTCCCGGGCGGGAAATTTGGTTGCCAGCTTGATTTTATCGCGGTAGCCGTCCTTCAACGCCGCCCCGACCGCCTGCTCGGCAAACCCCTCGTGGTAAAAATACGCCGTATCCAGGTAATTGACCCCGTGGTCGATGGCATATCGTATCATTTTCTTTGCTTCGGGAATATCGACTTTTGCCTGTTGGTTATCGATTAACGGCAGGCGCATGGCCCCGAACCCCAGCGCCGAGGGCTTGAAATCTATCTTGGGAATTGTCCTGTATTGCATGTTTCTCCTTAGATTAGTTTGGGACTTTCGCGTTTGGAAGGGTATGTCATTGCGAGCCATCGTGCTTCGACCCGGAAAACCTCCCATATGCGAAGCATGAGGCGTGGCAATCTCACCTCCCGGCATGGTGAAGTGTTCTGCCTTTCCGCTGCACAAACACTAAATCGCGAAACTCCTGTATTTGCTAAAACGATTATAGGGAGGTAGATGAGATAAATGCAAACAGTGGCGTATCCTCATAGTTATTTCCATCCAGATTGGGAATCCAGTTAAGCCTCACCTCTATGCCCTCGGTGAGAGTGCTAACTATAATTTACATAATATAAGGGAAACAAGACGATATACGCCCAAAATAAACAGCCCCTTCCTTATTGTATCTTGTAAAATCTATCTCATCGTGCCATAATTAAGTCAGCTTAATTAAGCTAGCTTAATTGTCGGAGGCTTTGATGGATAGTGAAAGAACCGAAGAGTATCTGGAAGCTATATATAAAGAACAGAGCAAGGCAGAACCGGTTGCGACCTCCTATTTAGCCAAAGATTTAGGAGTAACTCAACCTGCGGTAACCGACATGCTCAGGCATCTTGAACGCAGAGGATTAATTGATTATAAGCCGAATGAAGGCGTTTCGCTGACCGATATCGGGTTGAATAAAGCTCTTGAAGTTATACGCAGGCACCGGTTGTGGGAGAGGTTTCTAACGGATGTGCTTGGTATGAAATGGGATACCGTACATGATGAGGCATGCAAGCTGGAACATATTGCTTCTGCTGAGGTTACAGAGAGATTATCTCGCATATTAGGGGATGCGGATACATGTCCGCACGGACAACCCATCCCCGATAAAGATGGCAACATCAAACAGGAAAAAACCATACCGCTGACTAATTTTGTACCGTCCCAAAAAGCATGTATCCTGGCGGTTGATGTAGAAGATACTAAAATACTTGAGGAAATTGAGAAACTTGGGTTAAAGCCCAAAGTTGTTGTAACAATTCTAAATAAAAAGGCTGATGGATCGCTCGAATTGGAGGCTGGTGATAAAAAGTTGCGGCTAAGTAGCAAACTAGCCGAGGTATTATTGGCCGAACCATTCACCTCACAATTGCAAAGAGAATTAAGGGAAATACCGCTTAGTAAACTTGTCGCCGGACATTCTGGTGTTCTGAAGTCGTATGCCGGCAAAAGAGAACAACTCGGGCGATGTCTTTCGCTTGGATTCACGCCGGGAAGTGTAGTTGAAATGCTGGAGAACTATAAAGGTTGTCCGGTCCTTGTTAAAGTCCATGATACTAAGGTTGCGCTTGGCCGTGAATTAGCTGAAAAGATGACTGTTTCTGGCGAGATTGAATGAAGGATAATACCCAGGAAAAGACTGTTGTTATAGCCCTCGCCGGCTCCCCGAACGTTGGTAAAAGCACAGTATTTAATCTGCTGACCGGGCTCTCGCAGCACGTGGGCAACTGGCCGGGGAAAACAGTTGAGCAAAAAACGGGAGTACTGCGCCGCGGTAATTTGACGATGAATTTTGTAGATTTACCCGGCACGTATAGTCTGACAGCAAACTCGGCGGAGGAGCAAATTGCCAGAGATTATCTCGTCAAAGAAAACCCGGATATAGTTGTAGCCGTAGTTAATGCTGCCAGCCTGGAACGTAATTTGTATCTGGTAGCCGAGTTGATTGAACTTTCGCCCCGCCTCATCATTGCCTTGAATATGATAGATGTTGCACAGCAACAAGGCATAGAAATCGATGTTAAAGCTCTATCCGCTTCCTTGAACACACCGGTGATTCCTATCATCGCAAGCAAAAACCGCGGTCTTGATGAGTTATTGGTAACTATCGAACATGAATACGCAAATCGAGTTGACCCGGGCAAACTCCAGCATATCGAATATGGCACAGACATGAAAAAAATCATTGACCATGTCGATGGACTGCTGGATGATACGATTACCGCCCCCTACCCGAGGCATTGGACAGCAATGAAATTACTCGAAGGTGACGCCCAAATTAACAAAATTGTTATGGGGCGTGCCTCTTCCGAAAAGTTTGCAATATTGGATTCTTATTTAAAGACAAACGAATCGGCCGCCATGACCATCGCTTCACTTCGATATGAATGGGTAAGGAAAATGATGGGAGTGGCGCAGAAAAAACATCGCCTCAGCCGCGTTTCCCTGACAGAAAAACTTGACCGGATTGCTACTCACCCTTTCTTGGGGTTACTCACGCTTCTAGTTATTCTTTGTGTGATATTTGCGCTGGTTTACAGCATCGGAATTCCGATACAAAAATTCCTTGACTTACAATTGGTCAATCGAGGACGGGAGCTAGTAAATAACAACCTCAATATTCCTTTTTGGTTCCGGAGTCTGCTGGCTGATGGCGTTTTGAGTGGGGTGGGAACAGTTCTGACTTTCATCCCTATACTGGTCTTCTTCTTCGCGGCTTGGGCATTCATGGAAGATGTAGGGTACATGGCGAGGGCGGCTTTTGCGACTGATAGGTTCATGCACCTGCTCGGTCTTCATGGTAAATCGGTGCTGCCGTTATGTCTGGGATTTGGCTGTAACGTACCTGCCGTTTTAGGAACACGTATCATAGATTCACCGAGGTCCCGGCTTCTGACAATTATCCTTACTCCGCTGGTTCCCTGCACCGCCAGGATGGCAGTGGTAACATTGATTGCCGCTGCTTTCTTCGGGAATCAAGCAATATTTGTTTCAATTGGGCTGGTAATTTTCAGTCTCATTATGTTGATAATCACAGGACTCATTATGAATCGATTTATCATTAGCGGTGAAAACACTGCATTGTTAATGGAACTTCCGCTTTATCATATCCCCAATCCACGGATCATCGGCATGGTTACCTGGCAAAATACGGTGGCATTTATTAAACGTGCTGGAACGATAATTTTAATAGTTTCTTTGATTATATGGGCATTATCGGTGGCCCCCCACGGAGAAATCGATACCAGCTTTCTTTCACAAATTGGCAAGTTTTTAGGACCGGTAGGACGATTAATGGGGTTGAACTGGCAAATGATGGTAGCCCTCTTGTCGAGTTTTATAGCCAAGGAAAACACGATATCTACTCTGGGGACCCTTCTTAGTGGACAAGGAACTGGATTGGCACAACAGTTGAGAGTTGTGCTTACACCCGCCTCCGCGATGGCCTTTTTAGTAGTCCAGGTTCTTTTTATTCCTTGTATTGCTACGGTTGCGGCAATCTATCATGAAACCAGGTCATGGCGATGGCCAGTCCTTACCGTGGCCTATCAATTGGTGATTTCCTTCTCGTTAGCTATATTAGTATTCCAGGTATGGCGACTTGTTTGAACCACCCTTATAGGGTACCCTTTTACGGAATCTTCGATTTTGCTAAAGTGGGAGAGACTGGTAAGGGAAACGATTACAGATTCTTTGCCGCACTTATAATGACAATTATCTTTGACTTTTGATTTTGTCCCGGTTCACTTCATTCGGGATGTCGTTTGAGTATAAAGAATCGGCACGATTTGAGACATCTTCATTTAAAATTCAAACCAACCCTGATTCCCGCCTATAGACAAATCTGAAAAGATTGTTTATAATGTTCCCATATAGCCATGTTACAAACGTATTGTTCCGCCATAGTGAGAATTATCCTCATCCTTATTAGCCCCTCCCTGTAATAGGAGAGGGGAACCGGCGTTTGTCTTAAATTTTCTTCACTAATTCTCCAAGGAGGAACACATTACATGGACAGGGTTACCATTTTTGATACCACACTGCGGGACGGGGAGCAGGCGGCGGGTGGTTCCCTCAACGTTCAGGAAAAGCTGGAAATCGCGCGTCAGCTGGAAAAGCTCGGTGTAGATGTTATCGAGGCTGGTTTTCCGGTCACCTCCCCCGGCGATTTTGAAGCCGTCAATCTTATTGCAAAGGAAATCCGTAATCCGTCTGTATGTGCTTTAATGCATGCCAACATCGCCGCTATCGACCGTTCCTGGGAAGCGATTAAAGCCGGTTCCAATCCGCGCATCCATATCGTTCTTTCATCTTCTGACGTTCACCTGTTTTACCAGCTCAAGAAGACACGGGAACAGATTCTCCAGATGTCGGTTGATACGGTGGCGCATGCCCGTAAATATACCGGCAATATCGAGTTTTCCGCCATGGACGCTTCCCGTACCGAACCTGATTTTATTTATCAACTGGTCAAAGCCGTCATCGATGCCGGCGCGACCACCGTCAATATCCCTGATACGGTCGGCTACGCTATGCCGCATGCCTGGGGGAGCTTTATCGAGGGGATTTTTAAGAACGTTCCCAACGTGGATAAAGCCGTCATCAGCATCCACTGCCATAATGATTTAGGACTGGCCGTTGCCAACAGCCTGGAAGCCATCAGGGTCGGCGCGCGGCAGGTGGAAGGCACCATAAACGGCATTGGCGAGCGGGCCGGCAACGCCGCGCTGGAAGAAATCGTCATGGCCCTGAAAACGCGGCAGGATTTTTTCAACCTCGTCACTAATATCGATACCAGGCAGTTTTACCGCACCAGCCGCCTGGTAAGCGATTTGACCGGTTTCCCCGTGCAGCCTAATAAAGCTATCGTCGGCGGGAACGCTTTCCGCCACTCTTCCGGCCTCCACGTGGACGGCATGTTGAAGAAATCGGACACTTATGAAATCATGGACCCTCGCTCTATCGGTATTCCTGGCAGCAGTCTGGTGCTTGGCAAGACCAGCGGACGACATGCTTTTAAGGAACGCCTTTCCGAGTTGGGTTATACCTTGTCTGAAGAAGACCTGGCTAAGGCCTTTACTGCTTTCAAGGAATTAGCCGATAAGAAAAAGGATATCACCGACCGCGATATCGAATCGTTGGTTGCGGAAGAGCGGCGCACGATATCCGAGGAGTACCACCTTGACCGCGTGCAGGTCACCTGCGGCGACCAGGGCCTCCCCATGGCCGGTGTCCGGCTTTACCGCCCGGCGACCAAAGAATACATCGAGGGCGCTTCCCTGGGCACCGGGCCGGTGGATGCTGTCTATAAAGCCATCAACGTCTGTGTCGAGGAACCCAATGAGCTGACCGAGTTTACGGTCAAGTCCGTCACGGAAGGCATCGACGCCATCGGCGAGGTGCTCATCCGCATCGAAAGCGAAGGCGTTACCTATACCGGCCGCGGCGCGGACACGGACATCATCGTTTCCAGCGCTAAAGCCTATATCAATGCTTTGAATCGTTTACTCGCGGCAAAAAAGAGTAAGGCGGGTTAAGATGAACACGGAATTGATGATCGTACTGCGCCTGGTGCTGGCTACTTTCCTTGGGGCGGTCATAGGTTTTCAGCGGGAATGGACCGGTAAAGAAGCCGGTATGCGTACCCATATGCTTATCGCTCTGGGCGCGGCGCTGTTTACCGTGGTGTCTATTTACGGCTTTACCACTTCCACTCCTGACCGCATTGCCTCCAGTGTTGCCACCGGCATCGGTTTTATCGGCGCGGGAGTTATCCTGCACCGCACCGGCGGTATTGTGGTAGGCCTGACTACCGCCGCGACCATTTTTGCGGTGTCGGCCATCGGCCTGGCAGCCGGGGCCGGGCTTTACTGGGTGGCATCGGGTGCTACGCTGCTGATACTGATTACATTGCTTCTGCCGCATATACACCGCAACACGGATACCGAAGATAAGAGATAAATTGACAATACGAACCAGGAACTGATTAAGGAGTAAAAACACTGTGAACATCGCAGAAAAAATATTGGCGGCGCATTCCGGGAAAAAAGAAGTAACCCCCGGCGAGTTCATCAACGCGAAAGTAGATTTAGTTCTTTCCAATGATATTACCGCGCCCATAGCTATCAGAGAATTTAAACGGCTGGGCGTTAAAAAGGTCTTCGACCCTTCCAAAATCGTCATGGTGGCGGACCATTTTGTGCCGAACAAAGATATCCCTTCGGCGGAGCAAGCCAAGCAGATGCGCGAGTTCTGCGCCGGGCAAGGGATAAAGTTTTACGATGTCGGTGAAATGGGCATCGAGCACGCGCTTTTGCCGGAGCAGGGGCTCGTTCTCCCCGGCGATTTAATCATCGGGGCGGATTCGCATACCTGCACCTACGGGGCGGTCGGCGCTTTCTCTACCGGCATGGGCTCCACCGATATTGCCGTTGCCATGGCGGTGGGCGATATCTGGATGAAGGTCCCGCCGACCATCAAGTTTGTCTTTGACGGTAAGCTCGGCAAGTGGGTGGGGGGCAAAGACCTGATTCTTTATCTCATCGGGCAGATCGGCGTTGACGGCGCGTTATATTCCGCGATGGAATTTCACGGCCAGGCCATCAGCGAACTCTCCGTTGAAGGCCGCCTGACGATGGCGAATATGGCCATTGAAGCGGGGGGTAAAGCCGGTATTTTCCACGTGGATAAAAAGACAGAGGCGTACGTCAAACCCAGGGCGAAACGGCCCTATAGAGTTTATACTTCCGACCCGGATGCGCAATATGCTCAGACTTTTGAATGGGACGCGAGCAAAATCGAACCGCAGGTATCCCTGCCGCATTCGCCGGCCAACGCTAAACCGGTCAGCCAGGTAAAAGATGTCAAAATCGACCAGGCGGTCATCGGGAGCTGCACCAACGGTCGCATCGAGGATCTGCGCATAGCGGCCCGGATTCTTAAGAAAAATCACGTTAAAGCCGGTATACGCTGCATCGTTATCCCCGGTACACAGCAGATATATATGGACGCTTTAAAGGAAGGGCTTATCGAGGTATTCGTGAAAGCCGGCGCGGCTTTCAGCACTCCCACCTGCGGGCCGTGCCTTGGCGGGCACATGGGCGTCCTGGCGGAAGGGGAGAAATGCATCTCCACTACCAACCGCAATTTTGTCGGCCGCATGGGTCACACGAAGTCGGAAGTGTACCTCGCCAGCCCCGCCGTCGCCGCCGCCAGCGCCGTGACCGGTAGAATTACTCACCCGGATGAGGTTATGAAGTGACAATCCCTTTCTCCTTTTGTCATCCTGAGCAGAGCGAAGGATCTCGTTGGGAAATAGTAATCGTCCTCCCCCTTTGAAAAAGGGGGATAAGAGGGGGATTTTGACACACCAAAGAAAAAAGAAACATGGCGGGAAAAGTTAGTTTCTACCGCTAAAAAGAATATCACGCCTTACTGGCGCACCATGAAAGTCAAGGGAGAACTCAATGAAAAATACCCCGGCGGCGTGGCCGGACAGGCCAAAAAACTGAAAGAGGAAGGCCACGAGGTTTTAACGGATAAAACCGGAAAACCCAAGAGAGTAAGAAATTGGGAAGAGAAATTAGTTAAAATTTAGCCGCTAATTTGCCTTCTCCCTCTCTGCCAGCGGAGAGGGAGATACAGAGGGTGAGGTCGGAAAAAAGGCTGGGAAAATAAACTGGTGGAGTTGTAATTATGGAATATCAATTTGCTGATATAGTAGATAAGATGAAAAAACGGTTTAGAGAACTTGATAATACTGAAGCGATTTCTCAGGACGACGTGGATGGAAAACTAAAAAGAGGTATATACGTTATTTACCACAAAAAGCAAGTAATGTATGTTGGCCGGTCGAACAGAGAAAGCATAAAAAAGAGAATTCTGCGTCATTCTAGCCCTGGCAAGCCAATAGGATTCGCACGAAAACTAGCAGAGAAATTAATGAGTGAATCAAGTAAAAGTAAAATAACGAATGAAAATGCCGTTGATTATGCTAAGAATATGATAAGACGAATGAAAGTAAAAGTAGTTCCAATAAAAGACCGAAATGAGCAAGCTATTTTTGAGATGTGGGCTGCCGTGCAACTCAATAGCAAATACAATCATTTGGATACCATATAAAGGACTATACGTTTTGTAAGTATGGAGAAAAAATCCTCCTCGGCTCCCCCTCCCGATTCACTCCGTTCATACGGGATTTTCAATTTGACAAGGGGTGTCGATCCAATTGAAAGAAAGTAATGATTGCGACCAAAGAGGCAGGTATCGTCCCTCCTTGTCAACGAGGAGGGATAAGAGGAAAGAGTCGGGGAAAAGGGGTGGGGTAAAGCTAATTGCTAATAGCCAAACAAAAAGGAGTCTCATGAAACTAAAAGGTAAAGTCTTTAAATACGGCGCCAATGTGGATACTGATGCCATTATCCCGGCGCGTTATCTTAACGTTTCCGAGCCGGCGTTGCTGGCCGAACACTGCATGGAAGATATAGACCTTGAATTTGTAAAGAAGGTGAAACCGGGGGACATTATCGTCGCTACCACTAACTTCGGCTGCGGCTCATCGAGAGAACATGCCCCCCTGGCCATTAAGGCTTCCGGCGTGTCCTGCGTCATCGCCAGGAGCTTTGCGCGCATCTTCTTCCGCAATGCCATTAACATCGGCCTGCCTCTCCTGGAGAGCCCTGAAGCGGTGGATAATACCAATGCCGGCGATACGCTGGAAGTCGACCTGGAAAAAGGTGAAATCAAGAACCTGACCAGCGGCCAGACATTTACCTCCAAGCCTTATCCGGAATTTATGGGGGAACTTATCGCCGCCGGCGGTCTCGTCGAATATACAAAAAAGAGATTGGCCAATGTAAAATAGTCATCCTCCCTCTCTGCTAGCGGAGAGGGATAAGAGGAAAAGGTCGGGGTAAAGGTGAGGGGTAACTGTAAACTTTATACTGTAAACTGTGAACTAATAAAGAGGAGCATAAAGTGAAATTCAATATCGCGGTTTTACCCGGCGACGGTATCGGCCCGGAGGTCCTGGCCGAGGGCGTTAAAGTACTGGAGGCGGTTGGCCGGAAGTTCGGCCACAGCTTTAAAACTACCCACGGTCTCATCGGCGGCGTGGCGATTTATGAAGAAGGCACGGCGCTTTCCGAAGCGACGGTGAAAATGTGTAAAAAACAGGACGCTATCATGTTCGGGGCGGTCGGCGACCCGCGCTATGACGACCCGATGGCCCCCATCCACCCGGAAGACGGCCTTTTAAGACTGCGCCAGGCGCTAAAGACTTTTGCCAACCTGCGCCCGGTCAAGCTTTACCCGGAATTAATCGATGCCACTCCGTTGAAAAACGATATCGTCAAAGGGACTGATTTCGTGGTGGTACGTGAACTGACCGGCGGCCTGTATTTCGGCAAGCCCAAGAAGCAATGGACGACGGCCAAAGGCCGTAAGGGCGTTGATACGATGATATATTCCGAGCACGAAATCGAGCGGATTGTCCGCGTCGGTTTCGAGCTGGCGCGCAAACGCCGCAGGAAGCTGACTTCCGTGGATAAAGCCAACGTCCTTATGTCTTCCCGGCTCTGGCGCCAGGTAACGAATGAAGTCGCCAAAGACTATCCGGACATCGAGCTCGACCATATGCTGGTGGATACCTGCAGCATGAGGTTTATCCAGAACCCGAGATACTTCGACGTCATCGTCACGGAAAACACCTTCGGCGATATCATTACCGATGAAGCCTCCACTCTGACTGGTTCGATGGGCATGATGCCGTCCGCCAGTATCGCCGGCATTCCGGCAGAAGGCGTTCGTATTAACGGCTTTTATGAGCCGATACACGGCTCCGCTCCTAAACATGCCGGCAAGAACGAGGCCAACCCCATCGCTACCATCCTTAGTGTGGCGATGCTCTTCCGCTATTCGCTGGCCCTGGAAAATGAAGCAAAAACAATTGAAAATGCGGTGGAAGAGACGATTAAAGAAGGTTACCGCACCTACGATGTCATGAGCCCGGGCATGAAAAAGCTGGGCACCCGGGAAATGGGCGATGTTATCGCGAAGAAGGTGGAAGGGAAATAGCTGATTATTCCTCTCCCTCGAGGGGAGAGGCCAGCGCCTGCCCTGAGCGAAGTCGAATGGGTGAGGGTGAAGCGTCCTGTCATCCTGAACGTAGTGAAGGATATCGGGGGTGGGAAGGGTTTTCACCGCCCTTCCCCGATATTCTTCGTTTCACTCAGAATGACAGTATTCAAGTTCCCCCTCATCGTAATCTTCTCCCCCGGTGGGGCGAAGAAACTAAGGGGAGGACTGAAAGCCGATAGCAGAAAGCTAACTGGAGGCACAACATGCCGGATGTAAAGTTATACGACACCACATTGCGGGACGGCGCCCAGAGCGAGGGCATTTCCTTTTCGGTAGTGGACAAGCTGCATATCGCTAAAAAGCTCGATGAGCTTGGCATCCACTATATCGAGGGCGGGTGGCCGGGATCCAATCCCAAAGACGCTGAGTTTTACGAACGTATTCACGATATTAAATTCAAGCATGCGCAAATTGCCGTTTTCGGCAGCACGCGCCGGGCTAATGTAAAAGTAGAAGAAGATACATTTATCACGCCGTTGGTCGAGTCCGGAGCAAAGATTGCCACGCTTGTCGGCAAAGGCTCCGACCTGCACGTGATTAATGTCTTAAGGACCACACTGGAAGAAAATACCCGCATGATAACCGATTCCATCCGCTACTTGAAATCGAAAGGAATGCAGGTCTTCTGGGACGTAGAGCACTATTTTGACGGCTTCAAGCATAACCCGGAATATTCATTGAAGTTATTAGAGGCCGCCGCAAAAGCCGGCGTCGATTGCCTGGTGCTCTGTGATACCAACGGCGGTGCTTTACCGGATGAAATCACCAAAGCCGTAAAAGCCGCCGCTAAAGTCACCCGCGTCCCGCTGGGTATTCATTGCCATAATGATGACGGCATGGCGCGTGGCCAACACCTTGGCGGCCGTTACAGCGGGTGTCACGCAGGTCCAGGGAACTATCAACGGCCTCGGAGAGCGCACCGGCAACGCCGACCTCTGCTCCATCATCCCGGCCCTTAAATTAAAAATGGGTATCGACTGCGTTACTGATGAACAACTGGCTTTGCTGACGGAAGTCTCCCATTACGTCAGTGAGCTGGCTAATATGTCGCCGGACCCGTTTGCCCCTTATGTCGGTGCCAGCGCTTTCAGCCATAAAGCCGGTTACCACATGGACGGGGTGACCAAGTGGCCGGATGCCTACCAGCACATCGAACCGGCTAAAGTAGGGAACAAGCTGCGCACCGTGGTCTCCGACCAGTCCGGCAAAGAAAATATCATTACCAAAGCCAGGGAACTCGGCATAACCCTGGATAAAAAGGATGCCACCACTAAAATAATCGTGGACAAGGTTAAACAGCTTGAAAGCCAGGGCTTCCAATACGATAACGCCGAGGCTTCCTTTGAATTGCTGCTGCATAAAGCTATGCCGGACTATAAAACGCCCTTCGAGTTGGTGGACTTTATGGTGGTAGTGGAAAGCCGGCGGCGTCCTTCCACGCGTAAAGAAACGACGCAGATGCTATCCGAAGCCATTGTTAAGGTCAAGGTCAACGACGAGATATTCCATACCGCCGCGGAAGGGGATGGCCCGGTCAACGCTCTGGACCTTGCCCTGCGCAAAGCCCTCTGCGAGTACTATCCCGAGCTTACGAAGATAAAGTTGACCGACTATAAGGTGCGTATTCTCGAGGAAAGCACCGGCACCGAAAGCCAGGTGCGCGTCCTCATCGAGTCCAGCGACGGCGAGAACGAATGGCGGACGGTCGGTGGTTCTACCAACATCATCGAGGCTAGCTGGCTGGCGCTGGCGGACGCCCTCGAGTGGTGGCTGTTAAAGAATAAGAAGAAATAATGCGGCTAGGCAGAAATCAGCCTGACTATTTTTAGCTTCGGGATAGCTGAAACTATTATGACCGTGCTTCCAATCAGCATCAGGACTGCCGGAACTATATCGTATTTCATTTGCGATAGCATCACGGTCCTGTTTGCAGCCTGCAGCATGAGAAAATAAACGACCATAAACAGGGAGTAACCTGCTCCGATGACCGCACCATGGAACAGTCTTTTCCATATCGTGATGGAAACGAGTACCAGGATACTGCTGCCTGATATTACATCCATGATGATTCCTGCGGCGCTGTATGGATAATTGTAAAAGCGCAAGATTTGGGAAATGATGCCGGATGCCGCTGCGGCCGTCGTTATAACTAACCCTGTAAAATATGATTTTGATATTACGGTTTTTTCAATATCAGATGCGCTTCGTTTTGGCGGCGACAACAGGAATAAGAACCCGGGTATTATAAAAGCTAATGCATCTTGAAAGATTGGTTGTAAAAGAAAATATAATCCGCCAGCAAATGGATGGGTGAAATAAATTATATATCCGTTTACTGGTCCCAATAAACCGTATATGATCAGTAATATCCCTCCCAGGCGTGGACTCTCACGTGCAATCATGGCACCCCCGATTACAGGAATAAAGTATAAAACAAATAGCATGTTGTCCCAGGGATAACCTGAATTGTATTGAAGGATGGGAGATATCATCCATGCTATTCCCGCAAGCCCGATAACTAACCCCGCCGGAAGTAACCAGATTTTGTTTTTCGTCACAGCCTCCATCATCCTTACCTTGTTCTTGAGCGATTCTTTATTAAGTGTACGCTTCTTAAGGCAAACGGAAAACGAGGGCAGCTTTTAATTTTACTTGGGCAAATTTTTCAAAATTTACAAGTATCTTTCTGCTGTCTCTTTCTTTGTAGTAGCGATGTAGGATAGGTGAAACCTATACCCCCTGATTTTACCTTCCAATTCCATCGTCATGGTTTTACCCCGACTGGTCGGGGCCTGTAATAGACAGACTTGAACCCAGCATTTTTTATATAAACTACGCCTTGAAAGAATTTAATAAAAATTGGCAGGAAGTATCGTCCCTTTCATTGCCAGCGGGGAAAGGGAGAAGAGGGATAGGGGTCGGTATAAATATCCAGTATAATTTACGCCTTATTCGTACTCTCATAAAAGTTGAAGGGAGAATAGTTGTAGTCATGTAGGGTGGGCAAAACCCTTCGCCTCCTTCTTTTGCCCACCACCCCGGTAGCACAGGCGTCCCCGCATTTGCGGTCAGGTAAAATGCCTGCCTTGCCTTTCAACATCATTCCTGCGCAGGCGGGAATCAAACATTTCCTTAAGCTAATCTTAGGGTTGCAATGTGACTCATCGTCTAGACTGGATACATCATCATCCCCTGTCAAAGAGCCTGTCCTGGTGAGCCGAAGCCCTCGAGTGACCTGTCCCGTATGAACGAAGTGAATCGCGAAGCGAAGTGAACCATGAGATTGCCTCGCCTTGTGCCGGCTTTGCCTCCGATGGCCCGCAATGACAAATTCTATTTCACAAGCAATATTTCCTTAATCTAAGAAATTCGCCTTAGTCATGCAGGGATACCTGCCTGCCACACTTCTTTTCTTTGCATAATTCCCGCACAGACTGGAATCCATCAATGCTTTGCCTACTCTTTGTTTTATCCGTACGTTAAATGCCGGTTCCGTAGGGGCAGGTCTGTGACCTACCCTTTTATCGTTGTAGCGTGTGTGCCAACCCACCAAACCCATACCGTTGCGAAACGGTATCCAGATATTACCAGGGAAATGCCATTTAATGGGTAAATCTAGCGCCATTAGAATCACTGGATTCCGTATCGGGTACGGAATGGTTTGGAGTGGGGCTTTCATGCTTCGAGCTTCGTATTTCGTGCTTTGAGTTTTACGTTTCCCTAATCCCTCAACCCTTCTCCCTCCTCCCTCACTTACCATAACTAATGAAAAAATATGCCTTGAGCCTGAATCGTATCTAAGCTTACCATAATATGTCAAAAAAACGATTCATGTCTGGACCGAGCCTGAATTAACATAATACCCTTAAAAAACGATTCACGCCTGGGTCGAGGCTAAAATAACATAATGTTGGAATCGAACTTCTCATAGCTATCTCACGCTCATACATATCCATCTTCGTTGCTCTTGACAGCCTATCTTAGCACTGGTGTTCTAATCCTGTCAATAGCATTTTGTCACAAATCAGCTTTGCGCCACCTTCAAAATATTTTTTCATTTGTCGCCCTATTTTAAACTGACACCCTGAGTGTAACGATGGATACCTGGGTAGGGCGGTGACTGTAAACTATAAGTTATCCCGGCTTTGAGTTTTTAAGTTAACCCTGTTGCCTCCCTTGTAGTATAATTATTAAAGAAGCTGAATTTAACCTGGAGGACTGATATGGGGGAAATTAAAACTGCTGCCCAGATAGCCGCGGAAAAGCTGGCCAAAATCGGCGAGCCCACAGAAGAAGAACGCATTAAGTGGAAGTACGGACCGGAAGGGGAAAAGCTGGCGGCGCAGTACCTTAAAGAAGATATCAACCTGCCCAATGAGATGAAAAAATATGACGATAAGGCCCGCAAGCTTGTCGTCAGGACCGTTAGTGATATCCTTCTTCGTAATATCAGCCTGCCGTATAACGAAATGACCCGCAAGACCGATAAAAAGGCGATGGGCGGCATCCGGGCGCTTAAGAACAATAAAGCTGCCGTTGATAACGTCTACAAACGTCTCCAGCATGTGCTCGACCACTATTTGCAGGAGGGCGCCCAGCAGAAGAAACAGGCTTATGAGCAGCTTAAACAGCAATTCGAGGCGCAAATCCAGCAGATGGTCAGGAAACAGACCGGCACCTCCTCCGCCCGCGTGAATATCGATGTGGAAAAGCAGCCGCAGTTCCAGGAGCAGTGGCAGCAGTTACAAGCGCAGATGGAAGGGCAGTACCTCCAGTTGCTGGATGAATATAAACAGGAGCTGGCAGCCATTGACTGAAGGAGTCGAGAGAGCACTCTGGCAAGGGCTTCGGGGGTGTAGGCAGCTAACTACTTATTACCCACGCTCATACTTAATCTAAAATAACGAGAGTCCAGAGGTCGGAGCCCTTTGGCTGGAGCTCCGGGGGCGTCCCCCGGCTTCTCTTCTCTCAGGGGATGGGAAAAGGGGAGGTTAAAACAAAATTATTTGATCGGGTATTTGTAAGGACGGTTTACCATGACGCCTGAAATGGATAACGAAAGTCAAAGGATTGAAAACGCGGCGCTGCATACCCGGGTCATCCGGCACCCGCGGCAGCACCTCGCGACTTTCGGGATAACCAATATTTATTATTATATCTTCTCGGAGCCGAGCTATACCGAATTGTCCGGGGACACGGCGGAAACCGTCATCCGCGAGGGCCGGGTCATCGCGGAGCGGCCGAAAATCGTTACGCCTTATTATTTAGCCCATCTCGACGGCTTCAGCTACGATGCCCGGCAGTATTTCGAGAAACTGATGATGATGCACGGTCCTAATGCTCCCGGGCTCTTTTATTCCTATAAAAACGAACCTAAAGGGCTCAATATCGTCTCGGACAGCGTACCGGCGGTCATCGATAAGCTGAATGACGACCTGGACAAAAAGAATGACCCGCTTTCCGCCATTATCAAGGGCCAGGACGATATGTGGGACGTATCGCTTTTAAAATTTATCTACGAGATTACCTCGCGCTCCGTTCAAAGTAACGTCGCCCAGTTGAGCGCGGCGGGGATGTTGGGGATGAACGGCGGCATTCCTTCCGGGGCGCGGAAGACCATCGAAGAAATGTTCGGCCAGGCCTACCGTGGTGAAATCAAGGTACATGACCTCGAAAGCGAGCTCAACCGCTGGGGTGCCTTCGAAGAATACCAGGACCGGTTCTTCGCGCTGGTAAAAGGCAAATAGTTACAAGTTAGCGAATGGCTAACCCGACACCAATCCTTTTCTCATCTACCCCGTATTAAGTATGGGGTAGCCTCTTTGGTCGCGATATCTGCTTTTCCATGAATCGGTCGTCACCCCTTGTCTTTCTCCTTTCTCCTTTCATCATGTCACTCTGAGCTATTGAGTCCTTCCGTAGAAGGACGAAAGGCGTGAGAATCCCGTTTACCAGTCTCTCCTTTTTTTAAAAGGTAGTCGAGGAGGAACCGGGAAAGGGATGCTAGCAGCCAATCGCCATTTGCTAAAAGCCATATATCGTTTTTGTCATTAGCTGAAGCTGATTTGAACCTGATAAATTGCGCCTTTTCTCCTCTTTTTTCTAGCTGCCGAGTTCGTCTTCCGGAGGCCTTATGTAGTATAATGACGGTGAATTGTTCCGGAGATGAAAGGCAATAATTCCGTTGAATATTTCCATCATTAAAGCGCGGGATCTTTCGGAAGCATGGTTCCTCTGCCTGGATAAGACCCTCAAGGAAGGCTTCGAATATAAAATCGACCGCGGCAGCTATGCCGGGCAGCGGCGCAAAGAGCTGGATTTAGCGGTTGTCCAGATACATTATCCAGCCACGAGGCCGCTGGTGCCAGATGTCCCGCAGAGCATTCCCGCCCCCAGCACCATGGAATATGTCGAAAGCTACCTACCTTACCTGATGACTTCCTCCCGCAAAGAAGGGGAGCAATACACCTACGGACAGTACCTCGAAAAGCAAATCGAAGAAGTCATCAGCATGTACAAGCGGGACGGTTATAACACCAACCAGGCGTTTATGACGGTCGGGAATGAGAACTCTATCAATCTGCCGGACCCGCCGTGTTTGAGGTCGATTGATACCCGGATAAGGCATGGAAAACTTAATTTTGTCGTTTATTTCCGCTCGTGGGACTTATGGGCGGGTTTTCCTTCCAACCTGGCTGCGATACAGCTGCTGAAGGAGTACATGGCCGGGATGATTGGGGTAGAGGACGGAGAGATAGCAGCGATGAGCAAAGGCCTGCATCTTTACGAATATTCGTGGGAGCTGGCCAAAGCGGTTGTCAGGGCAAAATAGGTACAACATTACGTAATACTAAAGAAACGATTGCCCGGCGAATCAGCTTCAACTAAAAGCTAAGACCATAAAAAAATTTTATAAAAACGAAGAATATCGGATAGGGGAAGAGGAATCACCATTACCCCGATATCCTTCACTTTGTTCAGGATGACAAGAGAAAAAGGAAGAAACAGAAAATGGACTACATTGAAACTTTAGCAGATATGATTATTAATTCAGACAGGGTAGTGGTGTTTACCGGGGCTGGGTTCTCCACCGAGTCCGGCGTGCGGGATTTCCGAGGGCCGCAGGGGATGTGGAGCCAGTTCGATCCAGGTGAACTGAACCTCCAGAATTTTCTGCAGAGCGAAGAAATCAGGGAAAAATACTGGCAGGTACACCGCATGTTCTGGGAGGCGGTCAAAGATGGGAAACCCAATAAAGGCCACGATGCCGTTACCGAGCTGGATAAAATGGGTAAGCTGGACTGCGTTATTACCCAGAATACGGACGGGATGCACCAGAAAGCCGGCACGCCGGATAAGAAAGTCCTGGAACTGCACGGCACGATGCATTTCGTCGATTGTTTAAGCTGCCATAAAAGATATCCGCGCGACTATGCCCACGAGAAAATGCTCGCCGGGCAGAAAGTGCCGCGCTGCTCCTGCGGCGGTATCCTCAAGCCGGCTACCGTTGCCTATGGGCAGTCGCTGCCGGAAGATGTCGTCGAGGAATCCATCCGGCGCTCCGGCGCCTGCGATTTGTTCCTGGTGGCCGGTTCTTCGCTAGTGGTTTATCCCGCCGCGCAGATGCCGGTGCTGGCCAAACAGGCCGGGGCAAAACTGGTTATTATCAACATCGGCGAAACCCCGCACGACTATATGGCCGACCTCCTTATCGGGGAAAAGACCGGAGAAACACTGGACAAAGTCGTAACGCGGGTGAAAGAAAAGCAGCATAAATGACCCCGGATATCAAAATCAAAGTTACCGACCCGGCATTGCCGGAAGCACGGCAGCTTATCAACGAATTGGATGATTATTTGGAAAATCTGTATCCCCATGAAGCGAATCATCTCCTGTCTGTAGATGAATTACGCCAGCCGCAAGTCACTTTTTTGGTTGCGTTCATAGATGGGAAAGCCATAGGATGCGGAGCATATGTAGACCGCGGCGGCTATGCAGAGATAAAGCGTATGTACGTGAGGCAGGACTACCGGGGATTAAGGATAGGCAGACAGTTGCTGCAGGAACTGGAAATACGGGCCGCGGCCGGAGGCCTGAAAACATTACGGCTTGAGACAGGTGTTCGCCAGCCTGAAGCGTTGAGGCTTTATGAGCGCGCCTGGTACAGCCGGCGTAATGCCTTCGGCGGATACCGCGATGACGAATTATTCAGCGTTTTTATGGAAAAAATACTTCCATAACCTTTAGCTTCAAAACCTTTGGTACCGGTATTTTAGTCCAGAATTTGTTTACGTTTTTTTTAGTTTTTTATCTTTATTATTTATTTCAACGTTACTGCGTTATTGCCATAATGACATAAATCGTAAACAAAAGGGTGCGTGGGAAAGCACGATAGGGGACAAAATGCAGAAGGCTATCAATACTACAGGCAACCCCCAAGTAGCCCAACTGAATATGCTTAAGACCATCTGGGCCAAGGCCAGGCCGGAGGATAAAGAAGACCAGATTATTACGTATCTCATGCGCATGGTCCATAATGCGCTGAATGCTTGCGCTACATCACTGATTCTGCTGGACGATAAAAAACATGAGCATTATTTTAAATTCGCCACCGGTCAGAATGCCCAAACGCTTAATCGTTTGAGCGTAGGGCGGCAGTCCGGCGTCGCTAACTGGATTATCCAGAAAGCCAAACCTATTGTAGTTAATAATGCCGTAAAGAACGCCGACTTTTACGCGCGTATCGATAATGCTACCGGATTTAAGACTAAAGCGACCGTTGGTGTTCCTTTGATTTTTGAGGGTAAGGTTAAGGGTGTTGTCGAGGCGCTGAATAAGAAAGACGATTCCAGCTTTACCAAGGACGACCTTAATACACTCATCGATATCGCTAATATGGCCGCGATTACATTGGAAAGCAGCCGCCTGAATATCTCTCTTCTTGATTCATATAAAGGCACGGTTAAAGCGCTGGTATCCCTCGCGGATGCCAAGGAAGTCAGCGGCGGCGGGCATTCGAGACGCGTGGCGGAATACGCCATGATGGGCGCCCGAGAACTCGGGCTTTCCAAATATGAAAAACACGCCGTAGAGTATGCCGGCCTCCTCCATGATATCGGCAAACTGAGCATCCCGGATGAGGTCCTGAATAAGCCGAGCACACTATCCAACGAGGAATGGCAGCTGGTACGCAAGCACCCCATCATCGGTTTCAACATGCTTAAAGATATTCCTTTCCTGAAACTCGCCAGCTCGATGGTACTTTCTCACCATGAGAGGTTCGATGGCGCGGGCTACCCGCACGGTATTTCCGGAGAAAAAATCCCGATGGGCGCCAGGCTCATCGCGGTTGCCGACGCCTTCGATTATATGACGACGGAACACAATCACCGCCCGGCCTTAACCGGTGAAAAAGCTTTTGTGGAACTGGCTAAGAACGCCAATACCCAGTTCTGCCCGGTAGCTTTAAAGTCATTTAACAGCGGGTTTGTCCGGGCGCGTATTCTCGGCAAGCGCAAAGATGATTAGCCATGCCGGGAACGAGCTCATCCTTCCGGCAAATGCAGTCCCAATAACGGCTATGACAAGTCCTCTTTATACCATATTGTATATTTGAAATTGGTATTTATTTGATATTCGTAATTATTTCCCCGGATTACTCCTCCTGTGGTATCATTTCAACAGGTGTCGGCATACCTGGAAGAAAAACTAAATGATACCGGAAATCGTCAGCTATATTACGCGCCTTGAAGGTCGCAAATTCCTACAATTAAAACCCTCCATCGATGATTCAGTATTTCACCCGGAAAAACTGGTGAGCGGGGAAGGGATATCACTTTATGTGCACATTCCTTTCTGCCGCCGCCTTTGCCCGTTCTGCTGTTTCAACCGGTACCTTTTCCAGGAAGAGCAGGCGCGGCAGTATTTTACGGATCTGAAGAAGGAACTTGAAATGTACCGGCGGCGGGGGTTTAAATTCTCCGGCGTTTACTTTGGCGGCGGCACCCCGACGGTCCTGATGGATGAACTTGGAGATTTTATCGGGTTACTGCGCAAGAGTTTTTCCGTCAAGGAAATCTCGCTGGAAACAACGCCGCGGGAACTAACGCCGGAAAATATTGCCCTGTTAAAGCAATTCGGCGTCAACCGGCTTTCTATCGGCGTTCAGAGCTTTGACGATGATGTCTTGAAGTCGATGGGTCGGGTCAACGGGCCGGCTGAAGAAGTAAAATCGCGTTTGCTGGCGGTGCAAGGCCGATTCGATACTATAAATGTTGATTTTGTCTTTAATTTTCCCGGGGAGACGGTAGCCCAGTTCGCGGCGGACGTGGCCGCTTTTAAAGAGCTGAAAATAGACCAGGCGACATTTTACCCGCTGATGGCCTCGCCGCATAAAAAGGACGCGATGGAACGGCGCTTTAACCTCGTTGATAATTCCCGCGAAAAGCAGTTTTACGACATTATTATGAAAGAGCTATATCACAGCGATTATACGGCGTCCACGGCATGGTGTTATTCGCAAGGGAAACGCATGATCGACGAATATATCATAGAATCGGACGATTATATCGGGATAGGGGCAGGGTCGGTCAGCATGGCGGGCGGTAATTTCTATGTTAATTCTTTTTCCCTTGAGCATTATCATGATTTAATCAGCCGGGACAGTTTTCCTGTTGTCGGTTGGCGGATGTTAACCGAAAAAGAAAACCAGCGCTATTATCTCCTGACCAAGCTCTTTGGCATGAAGGTGGATGCGGCTGAATTCCGGCGGCGTTTCGGGGGAAAAATAACAAATAAACTATGGCTGGAAGCCGCTTTTTTCAAAGCCTCCGGAATCGTTGAAGGCAAACGTGTTTTACAGGTGACCGAAAAAGGCATGTACCCGGTGAGCGTCATGATGCGGGACTTTTTTGCCTCGCTGAATACGCTGCGAGAAAAATTTATCGAGCAGAAATTATAGTTACTTGTAGGCAACGTGCAGACCGGCAGCCCCGAAGAAAAGCTGCGTGTAGCGTATATTTTTAAAACCGGCGCCCATCAGCAAACCTTTGACCTGGCGGGGCATATAATAACGCCGCGCTGATTCCGCAAGGTACTTATAAGCACCTTTATTACCGGAAAGCCACTGTCCCACCGGTCCTACATAGACCCGCAGGTAAAGATGAAAGACCTTCCGTATCAAGCGGTTCTCCGGCTGGCTGGATTCCACTATGACATAGCGCCCGCCCGGCTTTAGGACCCTTTTGACTTCAAGAAGGTGCGGATGGCACAGCGTGTTGTTATAAGTCAGGTTGCGGAAAGCGAAAGAGATGCCGACACAATCGAAGTGCTCATCGGGGAAGGGAAGGTTCGCGGCGTCTCCGCTGATAAAACCGACCCGTCCGCCGACACCGGCTTTTTCCGCTTTCTTTTTCGCGATATCCAGCATCGGCTGGCTGTAGTCCAGCCCGATAATTTCCGCATCTTTCGGCGCTCTTTTTGCGATACTGATAGAGAGGTCGCCGGTACCGCAGCCGATATCCAGAATGCGTTTCGGGGCCTCTTTCAGGCAGGTACGGGCAGCTAAATTACGCCAGCCGCTATCCATTCCCACTGTAATAACGTGATTTATGAGGTCATAACGCGGCGGGACTTCCGTGAACATGCCGTGCAGCGGCTGCGGTGCCGGTCGTTTTTCCTGATTTTCTACATCCATCTTATATTAACCTGCCCAGGATATATCCCAATCCTAGAAGGAATTGTGTAATTAGTACGGTTAAAACGTTGGCGGCCATGCCCGCCATAAATACCCCCGGATTTTCCGAATTAAAAGAACCTTTAATTCCCCGGACGGTCAACGGGATGGTAAGTAGCGCCAGGAGCGCCCAGGGTGGCATGACCAAGGTGCTTGTCCATTTGAAGCACCCGGCGGCCACCCATATGATTATCCAGACATAAACTGCAATGTTGGCAGTGGAATATATTATAGCGGCATTTTTACGGCCGATGGTGATGGGCAGGGTAGCGCGGTTCCCAACTTTATCGGCTTCAACATCAGGGAATTCATTAAGAAGCAACAGGTTGTGCACCAGCAGCGCGGAAGGGATGCAAGCAATAAAGGCATGAAAGGTGTAAACCCCTGTTTGAATAAAATACATTCCTAAAATCGGTAAAGCGCCGAGGCCGGCGCCGGCCGCCCATTCCGGCCAGGGGCGCTTAAGTATGAGTGGGCTGTAGAGGATGATGAAGCAAGCGGCAAAAACCAGTAAAGGCAGCAATTCCCATCCCTTGATGATGATGAAATAAATGCCGATAGGGACGGCTAAAACGAAACAGCCAATTCCCAGCCATAAAACCTGGCTAGGGGTAAGAAGATTAGCCGGAAGAAGACCGCTGCCGCCGCTGAAAGGCGTACGCTTAACCGCTAGGTCTATACCGCTGCCGAAATCGAAATAGTCATTTAAAATATTCACGCTGGCATGGGTCAGGATAAGCCCGAAACCGGCCAGTACTGCATGCCAGATTACGATATTTCCGTCATACCAGGCAACCGTGGTACCGAGGAAAGCGAGTATAACGGAAAGGATTAAAAACTGTGGACGTGTTTCAAGAAACCAGTAATTAAATCTCTTCAATGGAGGTTTCTCCTCTTACCTGTATCAAGGCGAAAGAATGTATATAGAGGTATTATAGCATAAAACCTCTATAGCTACAGACACGGGCAAAAAGTCATTTTTAATTATCTACTATTTAGACTGTTAATAAAATTAACAATAAATACTAAATAATGTAAAAAACAATAACAGTTTTGCTATTATGAATTGAAAACAGTCCTTCTGCAGAGTATGGCGTAAAAATATTCTGGAGTTCCCATCAACCGGAAGAAGTACTCCGGCCAAGGGGAAAAAAGCGCTATCATACCCCAAAAAAGTAAAAAAAACCGGTTAATTTTGAAAAAGCGTGCCGTTTTTTTTATTTTTCCTTATAGAAAGGAGACTGCTCCATATGTCTGTCTTTGAGAGCCAGGAAGGCATCATCAAGAGAGATGACTTCATCCTTTACTTTGTCCGCAAGGCTTTCAAGATTTTCAGACACCTCCTCGATGCGGGCGTTGAGAGAATCAACGTTCCTGTTCATATCAGCGAGCAAAGCTTCATTAGCTTTAGCGGCTTCATCTCTTACCTTGGCAACGGCGGCTTCGGCAGCTTTCTTGGCGGCCTCGGCGGCTCTTTCACCGCTCTGTCTGGCTTCTTCAGCAGCCTGGCGGGAGTCTTTGGCAGCAGCCCGCGCTTCTTTAACCGCTTCCTCGACTCTTTTAATGTAATCCTCAAGCTCTTCAAGGATTTGAGGGAGAGGTTTGGTCATGATTGCGGGTTGCTGTATTTCTTTACCCTCCTGGACTTCAGAAGGATTCTTCGGATTCTTAACCATAGTTTGTCTCCTTTTTGATAGAATCATCTAGATTTTATCTTTACTGGATATCATCGGAAATATGAGTACACTCATATTATATAACGTAAATAACACGTATTTGGTTATAAGGGATACGAAAATATTGCGGTAAGTGATGTTTTGCCAGGCACAATGGTTAAACATATAAAACTCTAATTATACACTATCAAAAATAGTGCATAATGCAAAATTGCTGATAATTTGGGGAAGGACCGTTACTGGAACCCGCCCTTCCCTCAGGATTCGCTTCTAAACTATTTATTTTGTTATCTTAAACCCATTAAGGATAAACCAACACTAATTAACACAGAACCGAAGACTGACGCGATTACGATGCCAGCAGCAATAAGAAGGAATGTAGTAGAACCAAGTACCTTACGCACAAGGGCGGCGGGCAAGGCGGCGGCGGCTTTGGAGCCGGCTTCTTCGGCGGCCCTGGCGGCAGCTTCAGCCGCGGCAATAGCCTGCTTGGCAACTTCTTCAGCTCTGGCAGCGGCTGCTTCGGTAGCCCTTCTGGCTTCTTCGGCGGCGGCGCGGGCAGCTCTGGCAACTTCTTCGGCTCTCTTGGCAGCTTCCTGCGCCGCGAGTTTTGCAGCTTCAGCGGCTCTGGCAGCTTCCTCACCGACTGCTTTGGCAGCGGCTTCGGCGGCTTCTTTTGCTAGTCTGGCGGCTTCTGCGGCTTTCTTGGCAGCTTCTTCGGCCGCTTTCTGTGCCTTTATGCCGGCAGCTTCAGCGGCTTTCTTAGCTTCTTCGGCAGCCATTTTTGCTTCTTGAGCTTTTCTCGCGGCTTCTTCACCGGCAGCTTTGATCGCGGCCTCGGCGGCTTCTTTAGCTTCTCTAACTGCCGCTTCTGCTTTGCGTGCCGCTTCCTGGGCAGCCGCTTCTGCTTTACGGGCAGCTTCTTCAGCGGCGGCGCGGGCAGCCTTTGCAGCTTCTTCGGCAGCTTTCTGTGCCTTTAAACTGGCAGCTTCAGCAGCCCTGACGGCTTCTTCAGCAATTTTCTTGGTTTCAGCGGCTCTACGGGCAGCTTCTTCACTGAAAGATTTCATGGCTGCTTTGGAGGCTTTTTCTGCTTCTTCAGATGCGGCTTTAGCGGCTTCGGCGGCAGCTTCAGCAGCTTTAGAAAGGGCTTCTGCCTGTTTTACCATCTCGTGTAGCGCATGGGATGCGGATTCAAGAGCTTCATCACCGGCAACATCGGCCGCAGCGGCCTTCTGGCGGACTTTTTCCGCTACCTTTAAACCTTTTTCGGCGGCTGATTTTGCTTCGGTACCAGCCTCTTCAACTCTTTCCGCAAGACGGCCGGTAACTCTAGCGGCAGCGTCGATAGCTTCATCGCCGGCGCTGTCAGCAGCCTGTGCGCGTATTTGTACGGTATCCGCAGCCTGATAGGCATTGGCAGCAGACCGTTTGGCCTTCCTGCCTGCCTGTTCAGCTCTGGCAGCATTATCTCCGGTTAAACTCTTGGTAAGAGCGGCTTTAGCCGCAATAGCTTCTTTGGCATCTTCATCAGCAACCTTGCCGGCAGCATTGGCGGCTTCGATTGCTTCCTGGGTAGATTGAGCAAGGATAGCGGCCCTTTCCTGGGCGCGGGCAGCGGCTTCTTCATTGGCTCTTTCAGCGGCAGCGAGGGCAGCCTTGGCAGCCAGGTCGATTTCTTCCATCTTCCGTGTGGCTTCCGCAGCAGCTTCTTCAGCGGCTCTCATGGATTCTTCGGCCGCGAGCCTGGCAGCTTCACTGGCTTTTTCAGCTCTCTTGGCGGCTTCAGAAGCAGCTTTGGCGGCGTTTTCACCGGCTTCACGTGCAAGTCTGGCGGCTTCTTCAGCGGCTAATCTGGCAGCTTCACTGGCGGCGATGGCTTTTTGCGCGGCTTCTTCGGCTTTCCTAGAAGCGTCAGAAGCGGCTTTCTGCGCGGATTTGGCAGCAGTTTCTGCGGCAGCTCTAGCCGCATTGGCAGCATCGGCGGCTTTCTTGGCTGCTTCTTCGGCAGCTTTCCTCATCGCTTCGACAGCGGCTTTGGCACTGGCATCGGCTGCTTCAGCTTTTTTGGCGGCAGCTTCCGCAGCTAACCTGGCAGCTTTGGCGGTTTCTTCAGCTTTACGGGCGGCACCAGCGGCGGCCCTGGTCGCAGTTTCTGCGGCCATCTGACCGGCCTGGCGGGCTTCTTCAGCACGCTTTTCGGCTTCGGCCGAGGCTTTGGTGGCCTGAATAGCAGCTTCTTTAGCTGCTTTCGCGGCCTCTTCGGCTTTACGAGCTGCTTCAGCCGCAGCGCGGATGTTATCATCCATCTCATCGAGAATTTGTGGGAGTGGCTTGCTCATTATTTTTGCCGGAGGCTGACCGGCGTTAACTTTTTTCTGTTCTGGTTCTCCCATCGTCTTAGCAACCATCTGCTGTCTCCTTTTATCGCCTATATTATTATGTTATGGGCAGCCATGTACTGCCCTGAAAGGCTCTAAGTGATTATTATAGTACTTTCGATAAGAAAATACTAGATACAGGACATAAGTATTATATGGCTTAAGTCCTGAATTTACCATAAGTATTTACTAGATTATATACCCTTTTGTCAAAGATTCCAAAAACCCGCCGTCCTGGCCTGCAGTTAGAAAATAAAAAATACGGAATTCATACGTAAATTGTGCATAAATATTCCGCCTTGCATCATAGCACCAATCTTTTTTTTGTGTCAATAAATATTTAAGAATATACAAATGCCTAGCAGTTCAATGGGTTTGAATCAACTATTATGAATAGATATCTTGAGCCATATTTTGAATAACCTGATGTGCAGTTTTTTAAACCCCGAACTCACTCCCTGACCCTCCGTTGACAGAGAGAGCAACCTATCATGTTGCATTCAAGAGACTCTATTGTCTCCCCCCTTGCCAGCAGGGAGGGAGATTATGAGGGTGGGGTCGAATATAAGCTAAAATTACTTGCACACGGGGTTAGTTAGGTAATATTCCCGGACCCGTCGAAACAAAGGTTGTTATTTGTTGACCTTCTGTTATCCCGTTTTAGAAATAATTTTCAGCGTGATATAATCGGGTTACATATAAATTTAATCCGGTAAATGGAGTGTACACAGAATATGACTGTTATCCTTTCGAGCATTACCGATTTAGCCTGTGATGAAATAGATAAACTAGTTGCATCAATGGGGGTGCCGTCATACCGGGCAGGGCAGGTTAAAAAATGGACTTATCAAAACCTGGCGGCTTCTTTTGAAGATATGACGGATTTGCCTCTGGAATTACGCCAGCGCATGGAGAAAGAATTTAGACTTCACTCGCTTGAAATGGTACGACAGGTCACCGGCGCGGACGGAACGGTAAAATCTCTCTTTAGATGCACCGATAGTAAAACCGTTGAATCGGCGCTCATGTTTTATGGTGGGGATGGGGAAAAGGAGCGGCGGACCGTTTGTGTTTCCACGCAGGCCGGCTGCGGTATCGGGTGCCCTTTTTGCGCTACCGGACAGCAGGGCTTCGAGCGTAACTTGTCCACCGGTGAGATTATCGACCAGGTAATATATTTTTCAAGTTACCTGCGAGACAATTCTAAAATTGAGGCCGGCACTAATAGCAAACCCGAGCACGTTTCTAATGTCGTTTTCATGGGCATGGGGGAACCGCTTGCAAATTACGATAACCTGTGGAAAGCTATCGAGACGTTAAAT
Source organism: uncultured Chloroflexia bacterium (assembly GCA_963796365.1). Classification (GTDB taxonomy): domain Bacteria; phylum Chloroflexota; class Dehalococcoidia; order Dehalococcoidales; family RBG-16-60-22; genus RBG-13-51-18. The sequence continues at coordinate 883,499 of CAWCLJ010000003.1, read as the reverse complement.
GCGCCGGAGTGTTTCAAGTTGGGCGCCAGGAACATGACTATTTCTACCTCCGGGCTGGTGCCGGGGATAAAGCGTTTGGCAGGGGAAAAACTGCAGGTAGGGTTGGCGGTTTCATTGCATGCCCCGGATAATGCTTTACGGAATAAACTGGTCCCGGTAAACCGCAAGTACCCGCTGGAAAAACTGATGCCGGTATGCCGCGAGTACAGCCGTCTGACCGGGCGGCGCGTAAGTTTTGAATACATTCTCTTTAAAGGTATTAACGATTCGATGGCACAGGCCAGCGCTCTGGCTGAACTGATAACCCGTTTTAATTGCCATGTCAACCTGATTGCTGCCAACGCCACCGCAAACGCAACTTATCAACCGCCGACGAAAAGAGTCATGCTGGCTTTTGAAAATGAGCTTAAAAAACACCATGTGAACGTGACCTTACGCGAATCGCGCGGGCAGGATATCGATGGAGGTTGCGGCCAGCTCCAGGGCCGGTATCTAAAAGATACTAAACAGAAACCGCAGGATACAAAAAGACAGGGAAATTCAGGTAAATGACAAATGAAATAATCCTGTGGATTGTTTTTGCGGTTATTATTCCGGTCGCTTTGGTGTTCGACCTGCTGCTGCATCGGAACGATCGTAAAATCCGTATGAAAGAAGCGCTTTTCTGGAGCGCTATCTGGATTGCTTTAGCGTTAATATTCGCTATTTTAGTTTTCCTGATGCTTGGCTCCGAGAAAGCTTTGAATTTTATTACCGGGTATCTGGTGGAAGAATCGCTTAGTATCGATAACCTGTTCGTCTTTTTGTTACTTTTTACCTACTTCGGCGTATCGGAAAATCACCAGCACCGGGTATTGTTCTGGGGCATTATCGGGGCGATTGTTATGCGGGGGGTGTTTATCCTGACCGGCATAACACTGCTGGACCACTTGCAATGGCTTATTTACATTTTCGGCGCTTTCCTTATTTACACGGGGATACGGCTGATTTTCCAGCGTGAGGAAGAGGTTAACCCGGAGAAAAACCCGGTCCTGAAACTTTTCCGCCGCTTTGTCCCGATTACGGAGAACTACCACGGCCATGCTTTTTTTAAGAAAATAGACGGCAAGCGCCTGGCCACGCCGCTGCTGATGGTTTTGGTAGTGATAGAAGTAACGGACATAATTTTCGCGGTGGACTCCGTCCCGGCCATCCTTTCCATCACCCGGAATACGTTCATCGTATTTACATCTAACATATTTGCCATCCTCGGCTTACGCTCGATGTATTTTGCCCTGGCGGCGGTAATAAAGAAACTGCGTTTCCTGAATTTCGGGCTCGCCGCGGTCCTTGTTTTCCTCGGGATTAAAATGATTATTTCCTCCGACAACTTTTTCGGGCTTAATGTCCCGTTCCTGGGCATCGAGATCCCGATTGGTATTTCCCTCGGGGTGATTGGCGGGATTCTGGTTATTGCGGCAGCCGCATCCTTTATCTGGCCGGAAATAACTAATACTCCGTTGAAAAAGTAGTAAGGTATGGAAGAAAAAAAGAGCCCCAAACAAGGAATGGGTAAAAAACTGCGACAGCAGTTCATAACCGGGCTGCTCGTGACGGTACCGCTGGGGGCGAGTATTTTAATACTCGTTTGGGTCTTCAATTCCATCGACCACATTTTACAGCCGGTCATCCACGCGATTTGAGGTCATAATATTCCCGGAGTAGGGTTTGGAGTGACGGTCGTCTTGATTTACCTGGCTGGTGTGGTCGCGAGAAATGTATTCGGATTTCGCATATTACAATACTTCGATAAGTTGCTGAAAAGGGTGCCGGTATTTAATTTACTTTACCGCAGCATCCGGCAGATCATGTCCAGTTTTTCCTCCGTAGACAGCACGAGCTTTCTGCAGGTTGTACTGGTGGACTTTCCGCAAAAGGGGATGAAAGCCTTAGCTTTTGTAACCAACGAAATTACCGGACAGGACGGCGTAAAGTATTACAGCGTTTTGATACCGCATGCCCCCAACCCCATGTCCGGGTTTATGGAAGTCGTCAGGGAAGAGGATATTACCCGGACAAAAATATCCGTTGATGAAGCGGTACAGATGGTGGTCTCGGCGGGTAGGGTAATGCCGGATGAAGTCCGGGCGAAAATCTAAAAATAGAAAAGGTTTAAAGCCGTTTACTTTACCGTCCCTTTTCTAAGCATCTCGTCAAAAGCGGAGAACCATTTCAGCTTGATTTCATCCGGCCATGACGGGTCGAAGTTCGGGAATTTGGACAAAAGCATACCGTGCCAAGAAGAAGTTGCTGGAATTTCATCCATTTCCTGTGGAACTATCAAATTCCGGTTTGTCCTTATTACCGTTTTTTTGGTACTGACCTTTGTCCCTGTGTTTGTCCTGGCGGAACGGTTCCTTCTGGTAATAAAAGGCGAGATTTTTAGTCCGGCGTCATTGGCCATCGCAATAAAGAATTTTACGCATTTACGGCTGACATCATCGGTAAGCTGGAAAGTGTTATGAAAGACCTCCACAAGTTGCGCGTAGGTGGCACTTTCCAGGTCCAGTGAGCTCTTTAAAACAAAGCCGTAAGCGTCATCCGCAACATCATGTAGTATTTTTGTCCTGAGTTCTGCGCGCGCTTCAACGAGCCTTTTCAATGTTTCCATCGGCTTGCCGTTGATATCGATAAGGTAGAGAAAACGCAGGGCAGCCATCAATTGCGTGCCGTTGCTACCGGAAAGAAGTTCGCCCCAATAGGAGCGGTCGATACGTGAAGGCATGCGCTGCTGCAAACGCTCAATGAAATTGTAAAACGTGCGGTAGGACACATAAGGGGGCAGGTGTTTTCGTCCTTTTTCAGTGGTCACGTTACGCCCTCACTTTATTAATTGTCATTATATTCCAAAAGATAAAAAGATACAATAGTTTTTATGTGGAATTATTATGGAATTACTAAAGGACACTGACGAAATAGAAAGGACAATATTTAGTAGTTACTTATAGGACGTTATAAAATTGATGTATCGTTCAAAAAAGTGTCCGGGGACACGAAAAATTTTAAAGGAGGGATTTATCCCATGGGAACACCTATCGAATACCAGAAGCTGATGACAGAAATCGTCTACATCAATCTTCCGGGGCCTGAAGAGCCGGCTCCGAACATGACCGGCGGCGAATTGCTGCACGGCTTTCTGGCAGAACTCTACCGCATTTCTAATACCGAATTTAAGGAACATCTTCTTCTTCTCTGCAACAAGTGGAACGTGCGGTTTCGTGACGCGAGAGGAAAGTAAAAGGAAGTAGGTAGTTACCGCCCTATATATATAAATAGGTAATTACCTGATGAAGCGGACAAAAACCGCAAAGGAGAAGCTAGTGAAGAGAGAACGGATAGGCGCAATCGATGTAGGGACCACCAAAATCTGTACGATCATGGCGGATGTCCATGATGACGGTGAACTCCGTGTTCTGGGAGTTGGCGTCGTCCCTTCCAGGGGGCTCCAGAAGGGCCTCGTGGTAAATATTAATGAAGCAAAAGAATGCATAAGACATTCCATCGGCCAGGCGGAACAGATGGCCGGGCGCAAACTGGAATCGGCTTATGTAGGTGTTACAGGGAGACATATTTCCTCGGAGAACTACCGCGGTACCGTATCCATCACGCGCAACAACCAGGTGGTAAGCCCGGATGACCTGAAGCGCGTTCTTTCGGTAGCCCGTACGGTCAAAGTGCCTGCCGAGCAGAAACTGCTCCACGTTATTCCGCGCGAATATACGGTAGACGGGCAGAGCGGGGTCAAAAACCCCGTCGGGATGCATGGCACACGCCTCGATGTTGAGACCCATATCATTACCGCCGGGGTCACCTCAATCCAGAACCTGACGAAATGCATTCGCGCTCTTGGCGTGGAAGTCGATGACCTCGTCATGGAACCTCTTGCCAGCGCCGAAGCGGTACTGGAACCCGACGAGAGAATGGACGGGGTACTGCTGGCAGATATCGGCGGCGGCACTACCGACCTGGCCCTTTTCAAAGACGATACCATTTATCAGACTTCCGTCCTGCCGGTTTCCGGTTATCAGGTAACGCGGGACATTTCCATCGGCCTGGGTATTACTCATGAAATGGCCGAAGAAATGAAAAAGCGCTACGGCGATGTGACCCCTAAAGAAGCCGACCCGACCGCGAAAGAAATCGCCATTTCCGGCGATGGGCACAGCATTTCTTATAACGACCTTTCCGAAATCATCAAAGTACGTATCGAAGAAATCCTGCGCCTTATCATGCTGGAGCTCCCGCAGGGTGATTATCACAAACTTATCCCGGCCGGCCTGGTCCTGACGGGCGGCGGCGCAAATCTCCCGGGTATTGCCGAACTCGGCCAGAAAGTTACCCATATGCCGGTGAGAATCGGCTACCCGATGAAATTATCCGGCGTATCTGAAGTGTTGGATAACCCGGCTCATGCCACCGGCGTCGGTCTACTGCTCTGGAAGCTAAGAAATAAAGATACTGAAACGCCCGCCGTCAAGAAGAGCGGTGCACAGAATATCTTGGGGCGGATGCTCCGGATTCTAAAGTAAAACAGATGTACATATCTAATATTTTGGAGGGCTATCATGGCTAAGTCGGTATATGCTTCCAGCGGCGCGGTAATCAAGGTTGTCGGTTGCGGCGGGGCAGGCAGTAATGCGGTGTCCCGGATGGCTAGGGAGCACCTGCGCGGCGTGGAATTCATTGCGATGAACACGGATGCCCAGGCCCTGGAATTGACCGAAGCAATGACGCGTGTTCAGCTCGGTTCCAAATTGACCCGCGGGCTCGGGGCCGGTGGTGATAATACCATCGGCCATCAGGCTGCCGAGGAAAGCCGCGATACTATCAGGGATGTCGTTACCGGCGCGGACATGGTATTCGTGACGGCCGGCATGGGCGGCGGCACCGGCACCGGTTCCGCACCTATCGTGGCTGAATGTTCTAAAATGTCCGGCGCACTGACCATCGCTGTTGTGACCAAACCTTTCACTTTTGAGGGCGCTCACCGCTTGCGGACCGCGGAAGCGGGTATCAAGGCGCTGATGCCCAACGTAGATACCTTAATTATTATCCCCAACGACAGACTTCTCGACCTGTGCGATAAGAGGACAAGTGTCGACGGGGCTTTCCGGTTAGCCGACGAAGTCCTGCTCCACGGTGTTCAGGCAATCGCTGAGGTAATTACAGTACCCGGCCTTATTAACCTGGACTTTGCGGATGTGCGGGCGATTATGAAAAACGCCGGACCGGCCTGGATGTCAATAGGGCGGGGCACGGGACAAAACCGTGCCATCGATGCCGCCAGGCAAGCTTTGGCCAGCCCGTTGCTGGACGTTTCCATGCAGGGCGCCAAGGGCGTTCTTTTCAACATCGCCGGCGCGGATTTGACTCTTTACGAAGTCAATAACGCAGCCGAAATTATAAAGCAGGCGGTAGACCCGCAGGCCAATGTAATCTTCGGCGTGGTACTGGACCCCAATATGGGTAAAGATGTAAGGCTGACACTTATCGCTACCGGTTTCAAGACCAAAGAAACCATGGACGACTCCGATGCGGAAAAAGAGCTGACCAGCATATTAAAGGGCATCAAAGATAATGAACTCGATATGCCGTCTTTTTCACGGCAGCACGACGCCTACCGGAGACAGCAGACCGTTTCAGGCAGAATGAACTAACTGGAAGCAAAAAACAGGAAAGGAAAACCCATGACTATCATCGAGGTAAACAAAGTAAAAAGCCATTCCTACATGGGCCAACTCATGAAGAAGCTTGTCAGTAACCGCTGCTGCCTGGGTCTGTTGCGTTTCTTTGCAGCTCACCCGAACGGGCGGTTCAGCAAACTGGCAGTCATTCATGCTCTTGATGAAGATGACAACAGGCCTAGCATCGAAAACGCCATCGAGCAGATGATCGAAGAGGGCATCATCAAGACCTCTGAAGAAAATGATGTCACTTACTACTTGCTCACCAAAGAAGAGGCGATGCGCAAACTGGTCATCAACGTGGCTTTATTCGATTGGCGTGACTGGCAAATGGTACTGGAACATATCTAGAATCATGAAAAGTCCTGGCCGGTAGATTCAAAATTGGTCATAGACGAGTTAATTAGGATATAATAGAAGAAAATTTATCCGGCAAAGGAACAAAACTACAATGGGTAGAAAAGCAGAAAAACAAAACCAGCGCAGAAGCTATAAAGAAGCTTTCAAAGATGTTAAGCACGGGCACGGGACCCGGCCTGTAAGGAAGAAACAGGAATCGGCTCTGGGCAGATAATACCTGGACTAATTGAATAATAGAGCCCTCTCCTGTATGGAGGTTGAAAATCATGACAACTGGTGTTGTAAAGACTCTGGTTGACGGACATGGATATGGTTTTGTCTCCAGCAATGCTGGAAAAGATATATTTTTCCACTACAGCCAGCTTCAGGGCATTAACTTTAACTCCTTAAGAGAAGGGCAAAGCGTACTTTATAAAATAGGCTTGGGCGAAAAGGGATTTGTAGCCAAAGAAATTAAACCTTGCCTGGTTTAATAACACGACCAGCTTAAAATTGCTTTAGCCGTTGGCACCGGAACCACCTGCGGTCGTAACCGGCCGAGGTGGTCCGGCGGAGCCTTTCTCCGGTCCGGCTGGCGCCGTAGCACAGGACAAAACCGTATCAAGTCTTCAACCATAGTTCATGACTTGGGGTATCCTGTTGCTTTTTTTAAAGAACCTGGTGAACCTGGAAAATTTATTTAACGGAACTTATAAGATATGACGAAAAATGCAGGACAACCCGATTTAACACAATATAACAACGGCCGCAAAGAACAGAGGAACCTGACACGTTTTCATGGCGATGCGGCTGCTTCAGCAGTAGAAGATGCCGCCATCAGCTACCAATCGCCGTCAATTATCGCCGCGGGGGCTAACGCCGAAACCGTTTCAATACTTGCCACCGCAGTCAACCTTTGCCTTTCGATAATATGTGTGAAAGCGCCGGCGTTAATAGAAAAGATCGGCCTGACGAAGCGGGGAGCCATGACACTGGCCTTTACTAATATGATGACATGGATACCGCTGGTGCTGGCTTTTCTTCTATCTTATCTTGGCGTCACACCGGTATGGATAGCTTTATTATGGCTCGTAAATATCATGCCGAGCATGCTGATATCTTTCCAGAAAGACAACTGGCTTTCCAACCTGGTACCCAACCGTTCTCTGGGAAAATACCTGGGTCACCGCCTGGCCATTAAAAGCGGCGTTTACCTGGCGGCGTTCTTCGCTTTAGGTTATATGATGGACAAGATGGGCCAGAATAACCTGACGAGCTTCGGGTATGTATTTCTACTGGCCGTGGTTGTTACATTTATTGATTTCCTTATTTTTACATTTATGCATGATCCCAAAAAGGAAGCTGAAGCCGTGAAAGAAGAAACGCCGAAAGAAAAATTCGGATTATTTGATTTTGTCGGGGACCTGAAACAGAAAAAACTCGATAAGTTTATCTTGTTTACCTCTCTCATCAACGTCTCGGTGGGCCTTAGCGCGCCGTTTTTCGCCGTGTATATGCTCAAGGAACAGAACTTCACCTATTTGAGCTATACGATTGTCGTATCGGTAGAATTCCTGGCCAGGGTGGTAAGCGGCCCGTTCTGGGGCAAGTTTGCGGATAAAAAAGGCAATATCAAAGTACTGACTATCGTGTCGCGCATCGTACCGGTCATTCCTATTTGCTGGCTGTTTTCCAGCAATATAGCTTACCTCGCCTGCATACAAATGGTGTCCGGGATTTGCTGGGGCGCTTTCGACTTATCGACACAGAGCTATTTATATAAAGTGGCGCCGCCGCAAAGGAAATTACGTTATATCGTTTATACCCGGTCGTTAATGTTGTTCTCATCTGCCATCGGCGGCATCGCCGGTTCGATACTGGTAAAGTACGTTTTTTCTACCTTCGGCAGCAAGTTGCTTAGCGTCTTTATGATTTCCGGGTTCATGCGGGCGATTGTCGTGATGTTCCTGATGCCCAAGTTGATAGACCTGGCGGTTAATTACGGCATCCCGTACGGCCAGAAGATTAATCTGGCGTTGGTCAAAAAGGCCAAGATGTCGATGCAGGGACTGTTCTATCATGTGCCGGAACCGGAAGCGGTGCCGGTCCATGCCAACGTTATCGAGGGGAAAGTCCACAAACGTAATCATGTAATGGAGCAGAAAATGGCGGAGGCCCAGGCCGCTAAAAAAGAACTGGCAGCTTTGACGGAAGTGGTAAAAACCGATAAGCAGCGGCGTAATTGGGCGATTGAAAAGCGTGCCGAAAAGACAGCAGTTGCAGTAGTAGCCGCAAAAAAAACCGAACCTGAAGCAACTCAAATACCGGAGCTGCAAAATGCCGTTCGCCGCAACTGGGTCGTAAAGACGAAGCTGGAAACGGAAAAGAAAGAAACTGCCCCGCCGATTAAAGTAACGCCGTCCCGGCGGCCGTGGTTCGGGGATTCGGAGATATTTGATAATTACCGGGCAAAGGTACCGGTGATGGCCGCAACCGGAAATAGCATGACTTCCGAAGTTTCAGCCACCCGTGGCGGCTTGTTCTATAATGATGAGGGCTGGGCGCGATATAAAGAAGAGTCTGCACAGGCCGTCATTAAGGAAAGACAGGCAGCTAAAGCGGCCGCCAGACCAAGAAAATCTGCCTTTATTGAAAGCAGCTATCCCTGGAGAAATACTTACTAGCTTGATTTATAAATAGGGGCGGGCTATTGCGGCCCGCCCCTATTTATTTTTTACCTCCTCATCTGCAGTCACTCACACCCACACATTAAATTAAAAATTATCACTCGTGGCGCAAAGCTAAATTGTGACAAAATGCTATTGACAGGATTAGAACACCAGTGCTAAGATAGGCTGTTAAGAGCAACGAAGATGGATATGTATGAGCGTGAGATAGCTATGAGAAGTTCGATTCCAACATTATGTTATTTTAGCCTCGACCCAGGCGTGATTCGTTTTTTTACATATTATGGAAAGCTAATCTCGACCCAGGCGTGAATCGTTTTTTAAGGGTTTTATGTTAAATCAGGCTCGTGTCAAGCATGAATCGTTTTTTTGACATATTATGGTAAGCCTGGATACGACTCAGGCTCAAGAGGTATTTTCAGGGTAGTTATGTTAAATAAGGGGTAAGTTATTAGGGGTAAGGGGTAAGTGTCATTGCAAGCCATTGATCCTCCTCCGGCGGAGAAAGGCGTGGCAATCTCTATCATCGGTTTAAGGCGATGATGGATTCCCGATTGGATCGGGAATGACAAAGGGGGCTGGGTTCGCCGGTACTACCCGGGGTGGCGGGCAAAAGAATGACGTAAAGGATTTTGCCCAATCTTGTACTTAGAATGACAAGAAAAAACGAATGGGGGATTTGAGACTGATTTAACATAACATCAGGAACGAGCAAGTGAAGCTAATTACTCGTGGGAAAATAAAAAATTCTCTTGGGACGAATGGTCGAATAAAGGTTGGGTAAGGCGGGCCTATTATTAGCAAGAGAACCCACCGGCAGGGACGCTGGCGCTACGGAGTATGGATTTGGTGGGCAAAAGAAGGGGATAAAGGGTTTTGCCCACCCTACATTATTGAGGTAGGGCGGCAGGTGAAGCGCATCACCCCAGCTTTAAAACATCCAGGAAAGCTTCTTTAGGCACCTCGACCCGGCCGATGTTCTTCATCCTTTTCTTGCCTTCCTTTTGCTTTTCCAGCAGTTTACGCTTACGGGTAATATCGCCGCCGTAGCACTTGGCAAGAACATCTTTGCGCAGCGCAGCGATATCTTCCCTCGCCACAATGCGGCTGCCCACGGCCGCCTGCAAAGGCACTTTAAAGAGCTGGCGCGGTATAAGGTGCCGGAGCTTGGTCACCATGGCCTTGCCCATCTCATGGGCTTTGTCGGGCGGTACAATGCGGCTGAAGGCATCTACCGGCACATCGTTGACCATGACGACGAGTTTGACCAGTTTCGCTTCGCGGAAGCCGATAAGCTCATAGTCCAGTGAGGCATAACCGCGGCTGCGGCTTTTCATCTGGTCGTAGAAAGTGGTCAGCATATTGCGCAGCGGCATTTCATACTCGAGGCGGACGCGCTGCCCGAGCTCGCCGATGGACTGGTGCCCGAGATATTCCGTGTATTTATAAACGCCTTCCGATTCTGAAAGCAACTCCATCAAGGTACCGATGAAACTGGAGGGTGTGATAATCGAGATTTTTACCCAGGGTTCCTCTATTTTTTCGATATCCGATGGGTCGGGGAACTCATCCGGGTTGGTAATCGTCATTAAATCGCCGTTGGTCTTGAGAATATTATAAGTAACGCCCGGGGCGGTCACAATCAAGGATAAGCCGAATTCCCGTTCCAGGCGTTCCCGCACGATATCCAGGTGCAGCAGGCCGAGAAAGCCGCAGCGGTAGCCGTATCCCAGCACCGGGCTGGACTCCGGTTCATAGGTCAGGGAAGCATCGTTCAGGTGGAGTTTTTCGATGGATTCCCGCAATTCCTTAAAGTCTTCTGCCTGTGTCGTATAGATGCCGGCGAAGACCATCGGCTTGGGAAGATGATAACCGATGAGGGGTTCTTTGACATCGGCGCCAGCCAGCGTTACGGTATCGCCGACACGGCATTCGGAGACGCTTTTCAACCCGGTGGCGATATAGCCGACATCACCGGTAGAAAGTTCATCGGAGGCAACCGGCTGCGGGGCAAAATAGCCGACCTCCAGCACTTCTAGCTCCGTATTATTGCTCATCAGGCGTAAACGGTCGCCCTTAACGATGCGCCCGTCCACCACGCGCAGGTAGGCGATAACGCCTTTATAAGCATCATAGCGGGAATCGAATATCAATGCCCGTAGCGGCCTGGCGGCTTCGCCTTTGGGCGGAGGAATGCGCTTGACGATTTCTTCCAGCAGCGGAGGCACGCCCTGCCCGGTTTTAGCGCTGATAAGCAAAGTTTCCGTAGCGCTATATCCCAGCACGCTTTCAATTTCGTCCAGGACACGCTGCGGTTCACTGCCCGGCAGGTCGATTTTGTTAACGACCGGGATGACCTCCAGGTTATGCTCCATCGCCAGGTAAGTATTGGCCAGCGTTTGTGCCTGGATGCCCTGCGTGGCATCAATAACGAGGATGGCGCCTTCGCAGGCAACCAGCGTCCGCGATACTTCATAAGAAAAATCCACGTGGCCGGGGGTATCGACGAGGTTCAAGCGGTAGGTCTTGCCGTCGTTGGCTTTATAATTAAGGCGGACGGCTTTAGCTTTAATGGTGATGCCGCGCTCACGTTCCAATTCCATGCTGTCCATCACCTGCTCGCTCATTTCCTCGTGCCGTAAGGTGCCGGTAAGTTCGATAAGGCGGTCCGCCAGCGTAGACTTGCCGTGGTCGATGTGAGCGATGATGCAAAAATTACGGGTTAATGACTGTTCCATACGTTTATTTCTTAATCAAGCAGATTTAATTAAGTTTTAATTAACCTCCCCTTTTCCCCTCCACGAAAAGAGGAGAGCCGGGGGACACCCCCGTCCGCCTCAGGCGGACCGCCAGAGAGATTTCTCTCTGGACTCTCTATTTTAGGCGATGAGTGCGGGTAATTAGTATTGAGTACCCACCCCCGGAGCCCCCGAAAGAGAATTCTCCGGACCCCTTTCAAGTATTATATCAGCTTTGCTCTTCAGGCAGAAAGCGCCAGAAGACCTCGTTGCTTAAGAGCCGGCCGCGGCGGGTCAGGCTGATAAGGCCGTCATTCTGCTTCAGCAAGCCGGCATCGGTCATCTCCTTAATCTGCCAGCGGAACTTGTCCATGATATTGACGCCGAACCTATTTTTAATTACCTCTTTTCTAATGCCCGCTCCCAGGCGCAGGCCAAGAATGACGGTTTCCGCCAGCTCTAATTCAGGGCTGATAACTTCGTCCATTTCCGGTTTCCATGATGAACGACAGGAGAATTCCGCCAAGTATTCATCGAGATTGTCAGTATTAGCCAACCGGTGGCCTTCAAGGCAGGAATGAGCCGCTACGCCAACGCCCAGGTAGGGCAGGTTTTGCCAGTACACGAGATTATGACGGCATTCCTTTCCCTCTTTTGCCCAATTGGATATCTCATAATGAGTATAGCCGTTCTTTTCCAGTAAATCTTCGGCAAGCTCATACTGGTCGGCGCTTAAATCCGGGTCGATAGCCGGCAACTCACCTTTATCAATCATTTGCTGCATCGGCGTTTCTTCTTCAAGCGTCAAAGCATAGAGAGAAAGATGTTCCGGTCCAAGCGCCAACGATTGCTCAAGAGAATATTGCCAATCGCTTCTGGTCTGGCCGGACAGGCCGTAAATCAGGTCAAGATTAAGATTGTCAAAACCGGCTTTGCGGGCAAAGCGGACCGCTTGTCTGGCTTCACCGGCTTTATGAATGCGCCCCAGCATGGCTAATTCCCGGTCGTTAAAACTCTGGACGCCGAGGCTAAGGCGGTTAATACCAATTTGTCTAATTTCTTTCAGATATGTTTCATTGATCGTACCGGGTTTGCTTCCATCGTAATTTCGGCGGCTTTATCAAGAGCAAATAACCGGCTTATCGTCGAGAAAAGGCCGTTAATAGAGCCGGCGGGAAGAGACTTGGCGTACCGCCGCCGAGGTAAACACGGTGGCACGAGTTCGCCTTGAGAACGCAACGCTATCTCTTTTTTCAGCGCTTCGAGATATAAAGGGAATATCAGTCTTCACGGCGCTCGTACGAGATAAAGGAGCAATAGCGGCACTTACGGCGGCAAAACGGCACGTGAACATATAACGCAATATCGCCGGACATGCTATAATTATATCAGATGTGTTCAGGATTGTGCTTCAGCAGCGATTCTAAGTACATGAGTTTTATCGCCCGTGTATATGTCATGCATGAATAAACGGCTGACAATATAACGTCCAACCGCTTTTATTGATGTATTTTCCCCATTAATTGGCTTTAAGTGCTCGCGCATGCTTATACCCGGAATTTTAAATATGATAAGGATATTATTTAGCATATGATTTACCGTAATGATATAAGAAATGTGGCGATTATCGCCCATGTCGACCACGGCAAAACGACCCTGGTCGATGCCTTGCTAAAGCAAAGCCATGTCTTCAGAGATAATGAAGCGGTCGGCGAGCTTATCATGGACTCCAACACGCTGGAACGTGAAAAAGGCATCACCATCATGGCCAAAAACACGGCGATAATGTATAAGGGCGTCAAAATCAACATCATCGATACGCCAGGACATGCCGATTTCAGCGGTGAAGTTGAGCGTGTTATCAGCATGGCGGACGGCTGCCTGCTGCTCGTTGATTCCGTAGAAGGGCCGATGCCGCAGACCAAATATGTACTGCGCCAGGCGCTGCAGCGAGGACTGAAATGCATCGTGGTTATCAATAAAATAGACCGGGAACACGCGCGCATCGAGGAAGTGAAGAACTTAATCCAGGACCTTTTCCTGGAGATGGCGACCAATGCGGACCAGCTCGATTTCCCGATAATGTATGCCAGCGGCCGCGAGGGTTTAGCGACAAACGACCCTTCCGTACCGGGCAAGGACATATCTCCGATTTTCGATTGCATCCTGGAAAAAATACCGCCGCCCCGCATTGAAAACGGCCCGTTCCAGATGATGGTCTCCAACCTCGATTACGATAACCACAAAGGGAAGATATCCATCGGGAGGATTTGGAGGGGCAAAGTGGCCCCGCGGGATGCCGTGGTGAACATCAGCGCGGACGGCACGCAGACTTCTTATTCCATCGATGAGGTCTTTACGCACCTGGGCTTGAAGCGGTTGAACGTTAACGAGGCAGAGGCAGGAGACATCGTAGCGGTAACCGGCGTCGATAAGGTAAGTATCGGCGACACTATCGCCAGCCAGGAACAGCCGGAAGCTTTGCCGCGCATCGAGGTGGGCGAACCGACGGTTGAAATGACCTTCGGGGTAAATACCTCGCCGTTTTCCGGTAAAGAAGGGCGCTACAGCACCACGCGCCAGCTAAGGGCGAGGCTTTATAAGGAATTAGAGACCAATTTAAGCCTGCGCGTCCAGGATACCGAAAGCCCGGATAAATACATGGTAAAAGGCAGAGGCGAATTACACCTGGCAATCCTTATCGAAACGATGCGCCGGGAAGGTTACGAATTCGAAGTTTCCCGGCCGGAAGCCATAACAAAGACGATTAACGGCAAGCTGATGGAACCGGTCGAAATGCTAACCATCGATACCAGCGATAAAAACATCGGTATTTTGACTGAAATGTTGAGTAAAAGACAGGCGCGCCTGACAAACATGCATAATGACGGCCAGGGCAACGTGCGTTTAGAATATCATATTCCCACCAAAGGGCTGCTGGGCTTCCGCAGCGCTTTCCTTACGGCCTGCCAGGGTGAAGGCGTCATGAACACGAACTTTTTAGGCTATGAACCATGGCACGGCGCGCTGGAAAAATCGCGTAACGGCGTACTGGTATCATCGGAACAAGGTACGAGCGTGACTTATGGTATACGCAATGCTGAAGGGCGCGGACCGATGCTGGTCGAGCCAGGCATCCTGGTGTACGAAGGGATGATAGTGGGGTTAAACTCACGGGTGCAGGATATACCGGTCAATATTTGCAAGGAAAAGAAAAAGACGAATATGCGGTCTTCAACCAAGGAACTCTGCTCAGATTGCAGACTCCGTTAAAACTAAGCCTGGAACAATCCATAGACTTTATCGCCAAAGATGAACTGGTTGAAATTACGCCGAAAAATATCAGGCTGAGAAAGAAGCTGCTTACTTACGCGGAGCGCCTGCGTGATATTGCCATGAACCGGCGCGATGCGGAAAAAGAAGAATAATAAAGGTATTTTGGCCTGGCCGAAAAGTTTTTTACCGGCATATAGTATATCAATTGGAATAATCATTAAAAACAACTTACCTGCCGTTATCTCATATTTCCTAGTTACCCTCCAAGACAAATAAATGCCAGTATACATTCAAACCGGCACTTATTCTATTATCATGATAGTCGTGATTTGTATTTTTACCCCGTAGCGTAAAAATACAAAACCGATGAAAATATTAAAAGACCATTATTTCTGGTATGCGACAGCGACCGCTGTACTCGCCGGTCTCTTTGCATTTGCCCCGCAAATAACGGCATCCTTGCCGCCTCCAATTCATACGGAGCCACAGGCAGCATATTACGCGGCGGGATACCGTTTTCTTTTACCATTGGCGGTCCTTTTCTCTGCCTGGCGGTTCAGGGTAAAGGGAGGCTTGATAGTTTGCGTCCTGGCCGGGCCTGTAATATTGGCCGGCAGCTGATCAAACGCAAAGTTCCCGCATGAACTGATTGACATTGCAGATATAGCTCTCTGTCTTGTCTTGAGCGTCCTGATAGGCAAGCAGGCAGAAATTAAACAGCGCCTGGAAGAAACAACTAAAAAGTTGAAACTTGAAGTTAATGAGAGAAAACGGGCAGAGGAACAGTATAAACTTATCGCGAACCATACAGCGGATATTATCTACAAATTGTCGATAAAGGATGAACAATTCAATTATACCAGCCCTTCCACCGAACGGATACTTGGTTATACCGAAAATGAAGCGCTGGCTTAAAACTGGCCGAATTACTTACGCCGGAATCATATCAAAAACAGAGAAGAGAACTCATAGCTGCATTGCAAAAAGGTATTACGTCCGCTACCCTCGAACTCGATTTAAAACATAAGGATGGACATATTATACCTTTTGAAATTCATTCTAACCTGGTCTTTAACGAAAAAGGAGAGCCGGCGGAAATTGTCGGTGTAGCGCGCGATATTACGGAACGTAAACGGATGGAAGAACAAATTATTGTCCAGGACCGGCTGGCGTCTATCGGGCAATTGACATCGGACATGGCCCACGAACTTAATAATCCGCTGACAAGCATTATCAGTTTCTCATCGATGCTGCTTAAGAAAAACTTGATGAAGATGTGAATCAGGATATAGTTACGATTTATAAAGAAGCGCAAAGGATAGCCGGTACCGTTAAAAATCTTATGACGCTTTCCCGTAAACAATCATTGGAGAAACGGGTGACCGACATCAATGACTGTATTCGTAAAGTGCTGGAAATGCGAAAATATGAGGAGCAAGTAAATAATATTAAAGTAATAATGCATTTTGAACCTCAATTAGCACCGGTGATGGTAAACAGCCCTCAACTTGAACAGGTTTTCTTCAACATAATCATCAATGCAGAATATTCCATGATAGAAGCTCGTAAGGAAGGCATACTTTACGTTACGACAAAAAATGAAGATAAATTTATCCGGATATCTTTTACGGATAACGGTAGCGGAATATCGGAGGAAAATTTGAAACGTGTTTTTACCCCGTTCTTTTCTACCAAAGCCGCCGGTGAGGGCACCGGGCTAAGCCTTAGCATCTGCCTGGGAATAATAAACGACCATGGCGGCAGGATATATGCGGAAAGCGTTAAAAATAAAGGCGCCACGTTTAATATCGAACTACCTGTTTTTAAAAAGTAAGCCGGTTAATTCTTATATCTGCCCTGGCGCCGAAAAGGAAGACCGGACAACTATCACATCCGCTTTTACCCCGGTTCAACGCAAAACCCAAATTAACAACTCCGCTTATCCAGTCTTCCTTCCAGCACCGCCAAGAACCAAAGACCTAAATTAAATCAGACTGCTGAAATAATCCTAATCAACCCCCTAAATCCCCCAATCTTGGGGGACTTTTAAAGCTGGGGGACACCCCCAGACCCCCGCCAGAGAGTTCTCTGGACTCCTTTTTCGGCAATCTCCAAAATGTTTGTTTGATATTTTCCCTGTTATTTACTTAGTCTTATCTTTAATTTATAGTTATTTCATGTGATGATAAATACGTGGACAATGCTATTTATTTTCGGGTAGATTACATGCAGACAGCGAAGATACTTATTAAAGATTACTTAATTTATCGAATAGGTATTACTTATATAATAATGATTTAAAGGAAATAATAGATTAAAATGTTGGTAAATGGAAAAGGTTAAAAGCCGGAGAAACCGATGGATTAAATTAGGACTGACCTTTCTGGGTTTTATTACTCTAAGCGTTGGTCTTGGTTACCTCATACGTTTTCTTTTGGCCCGTTATAATATTCCCCTGGATATTCCTCCCTGGACGGCTTATTTACTGATTTTTGGTATCCTGGCAATAGTTAATTTATCCTTTCTCCCGCTGCCTTTCGGTATTTCTATCATGCTGGTGGCCGCAGCGCACTGGAACCCGGTCCCGGTAGCATTGGCCGGAAGCCTCGGCGCAACCCTGGGAGAATTCAGCGGCTATTTCTTTGGATATCTGGGCAAAAGAATATCTATAGATGAAAACACGCCCGGTTATAAAACGGTTAATCGCTGGGTTTTAAAGTACGGTATGTGGGCGATCGCTCTGTTATCTTTCCAACCGGTTATCCCCTTTGAAATAGGCGGGTTCATAGCGGGCGTAGTTAAGATGCCGGTACGCCGTTTTTTACCCGCTATCTGGATTGGGAAATTCCCCAAATACCTGATTCTTATTTACCTGGGGAATACATTGATATATTATCTGCGGTGAAGTTTTCTGCGGATTTCTTTTTAGTAATTTAATACCATTTTAACAATTTACTAATATCTTGGATATAGTAAGGTGCTTCAAAAATCATGTTTTCATAGTGTTCAGGTATGTCAAAAAGGAAGGTGCTACAGGATGAAAAATATCAAAAAAAATCTATTAAAATATTTGTCCGGATTATCTATCTTAATCATATTTGCGACGATATTAACAGCGTGCTCGTCAAATAACGCCGCAAATCAGACGTCTACGACGCCGATTATTTTAGCGCCATTGCCATCGCCATCACCAACACAAACGCAAACGACTTTACCTTCAGAAACGCCTTCAAATACGCCGAATACGTTTAGAGGTATGGGCCAGAGCGGCAGTATTACCGGCATCAATGGAAATATTCTTACACTAAATACGGCACAGGGCCAGGTTACGGTAAATATAAGCTCGAACACCTCCATTCAAAAAAGTACCACCGCAAGCATAGATGACCTCCAAAAAGGTCAATTCCTGACCGTGAGCGGGACGGCCGATTCAAGCGGTAACGTTGCCGCCAGCTCCATTACACTGACAGCTCAAGGTCAGGTCTCATCATTTACTCCTTCAAGGGGGGGAAGCTCAAATTCTACCAGAAGGTTTTCCGGGTCCAATAATAGTTCCGGCACTAATCCTGGTTTTAACGGGCCGGGAAACCGTGTATTTGGCACCATTACCGACATAAACGGCGATACTCTGACATTATCGACCGCGCAGGGGCAACAGACAACGGTAACGATAAATACGGATACTAAAATTCAAAAAATCGTCAGCGGCACCAGTTCCGACCTTCAGACAGGGGAAACGGTAACAGCCATTGGTCCGAAGGATAGTAACGGTGATATTAATGCCGTTTCCATCATGATTAACCAGTAAGCAAAAGCAATATAACGGAATAAAAAAACCTGTAAAAATAGAGAACTTGAATTCTGATTTGGAGACGAATGGCGTCCCTGGAGGGATTCGAACCCACGACCTACTGCTTAGAAGGCGTAGGGAGGGTTTTTGTGTACTTTAGATTCAATTACGATTTGAAGCCCGAAGCTACCGCCTGTTTAGGCAGGGGGTCTCTTCAAGTCACTCACAGCCATTATTTTCCCACTAATTCCCAATAATTGCAAGCTATTTAAAGTACATTTATTGTACGGTTTTTTCCACGTTTGTAGAATAATTGTTGAGAATCAATTCATAATTTACCTCGCAGGAATATATCCAAAATATGAATTTAGTCGATTGGGTTTTACTGGGAGTTTTACCGAGGCAATATGCAAATACACTAGGTAGACTGATCAACTACACGCTGGAACGTTTTAGTAAGGAGACTTGTGGCTTTAGTCATATAGCGGCGACTGAGATAGGAACGATTTAACCCTAGCTTTGATGCGATATCGATTATTTTCAGTCTCGGGAAATTTTTAAGAATCTCCTGGGTTTCATTCTCTGTATCATATTTCTGAGATTCAGCAAGGGCTTGCTTGAGGATATCCTGCAAAGCCAGCCCACTTCCTAGAGTTCTACCACCATATTTACCCGCCGCGAGTTTTTGTATAGCCGGTATTTGCGCAAACCAGCTTTTTCCCAACTCATCCACTTCATACAAGTTACCCCAAGTTTTCCGTACCTCTCTGTTCCAATCTTCAATAGATTTTGGACCTCGTTTGGAACTGGTCTTTGTAGGGTAAGTGGTCGGAGAAATAGGTGATAACGGTTCAGGGAATTTGACGTCTTGTACGTTTTTAAGAGGTCCGGAAACGTTACTTATAAACTTTATTAGAGCTTGGGGAGAGATCTCATCATCTTTGGATGAGTGCTCTTCATTATTGGAATCGTAAGTTTGTTGAGACATTGGCATTTATTTCCTGATTCAGGATAATTATAACACTGAACAAACGCAGAATAAATTCATATGGTTTAAACTTTTAATAATTTACACAAAGATTAAATCATTATGGCGAGTAATAAGACGTCATCAACCAAGAATAATCTGAAATTGAACATTTTGGACTTAAGTGACCCAAAAAATTGTGATTCACCTACATCAGCTTTCAGCAAATCAATTGTTTTCCCTTGTAATCACGATTTACTCTTTGTATTTTTTGCGGAACCGATCACTGGAAATCGGCTTGCCGTGGCCTGGATAGACCATCTTGACATCAGGCTTCCTCACTTTTTCGAAGCTGGACCGGTGGGCCGCTCAACGCCGAGGTGTTCGTAGTCTCTCAAAATATCATTCAATTCTTCTTTGCTCTGGTCAACATAAGTAAGGTGAGACATCGGGATCAGAAGGGTTTCCTTTTTTATTCACTCTATTACATGGCGAGTATTTTTTTGATTGCCGCCACCAGCGCCATAAGTTACAGATACGAAACTAGGCTTTATGAACAGTATTAAGCGCTGACAATAAAATCGTGGTGGAGTATAATAGAAAAAATAAGCTTGACCTTTCACCGGCTAAGAACTATGCACATGGTCCCCCGAAAAAGTTTATTCCGCTGGAAGTAATATTTGGTTAATCGATAAATGTTAGAACGCGAAAATAATCTTAAAGTCTCAAAATACGAGTATCTGATACTTTTCTTCATCGTGGTGCTTGGCGTTTTAATCAATTTTATTCCCCACTTCAGTTACCCTTATCCCCTTCATCTTGATGAGTGGACGAATATGGCCTATGCCAATCAAATATTAAAACAGGGTAGTATTGTCCACCTCGTTGATCCATTTGGTGGCGGTCCTCCGAGTTTTATACAGCAGACTGAAGTTGGCTATCATGTATTTTTAATTATAATCCAAGAAATCACACGGCTTAATTGGATTACTATATTCAGGTATATGCCTAGTTTAATATTCGCGATTACTATCATCACAACTTACTTTATGGCGAGGAAACT
Source organism: uncultured Chloroflexia bacterium (assembly GCA_963796365.1). GTDB lineage: Bacteria > Chloroflexota > Dehalococcoidia > Dehalococcoidales > RBG-16-60-22 > RBG-13-51-18. The sequence continues at coordinate 862,916 of CAWCLJ010000003.1, read as the reverse complement.
TGGCTTCGGGCTAGAGGCGGCGTTTTTCGTGAGTTTGATGCCAACAGGGCTGGGGGTATTAGGGCCAGCTTTCATGGTATCCGTGGCGGCAGGGCTATTTTTTGTCCCGCTTTCTCTGTACCTGGTATTTAGGAAACGGAGCTGGTGGTCCCCAATCCTGCTGGCGTTAAGCATATTTTACCTATTATCTTCACACGCATATACGGCGATAGTTATCGTTATCATTTGCATGCCGTATCTGGTTTTAAATATCAAAGAGGACTGGAAACACAGTCTATGGATGGGGCTGGCCTTGGTAGGGCCATTTTTAGCGGTGCTGCCTTTCGCATGGCATTTAGTCGCGCCGTTTTTAGCAGATTTAACGACACCGCAGGAACCATCCCCTTATGTGGCCTTTCCTTTCCTTTTAAAGTCTCTGGGTTATTTTACGATCGCATTTTGTCTGATCGGGGTTTTTATTTTGTCTTTACGGAGGCAGAAACGTACGACTGGGATATTGTTGGGATTTTTCCTGGTGCTAGTGGTTTTAAATTTGTTTGCCTACCTGCACTACGGGGTCAGCCGGTTCTTCGATGAAGGATTTCTATGGGTAATGATATTAGCGAGTATTATTGCAGGTGCAGGATTGGCAGCAATCAGAAAATTTCAATTGCCATCCTGGATTACCGATAGAATTAAGTTGCCGAATTGGGGCATAAAACATGCTGGCATATTCTTATGCCTGATTTTAATTGGCGGTACCCTGGGAACGGTTATCCCGGAGCGCCAAAATGCTCCATATTACCATATGATTGATAAAACTGATTATGAAACGTTTGTTTGGATTAGAAATAATTTAAACAACCGGGATGATAAAGCATTATTAGATCCATGGAAATGTACCGCTTTCACGGCCATTACAGGTAAAAAAGCTCTTGGGCGGCTAACTACGACATTAGAACCGTGGCAAGTTGACGTTTATAATTTTCTTAAAAACGGCTGTTCAGATTCTGGATTCTTAATTAATAACCATATTACTCTTGTTTATACTACGGAAGCAGTTAACAATCCGGACTTAGTGGAAGTCAGAGAATATGTCTACCTCTTTAATAAACCATAAAAAGATATTATACGAAATTGTTTCTGGATAAATATTTATGAACTTACATCTATCTTTATAAAGGTAGTTAGATAGGGTTGGGTTTCTTGATCCTTAAATAGCGTAAATTCAATTTTTTGAGCTGGACCAGGTTCATTGAAAATAAAGCCAATATCTCCGGTCCATTTTTGTCCATCATTAAGTGTAATTAAAAAATCATTAGTAACTTTATCATTTATCCATACTGTACCGTTTTCATAATTTATAGAGAGTCGATATGTCATTGTTTGATGTTCTTTGTTGGCAATAGTTAATGTTAAATCTCCCTTTTCACCAACGAGTAAATTTTGAGGGTATTTTTCCGCTTTCCCATTTGTATTAAGGATATAAAATTCAGTAATGCCTGGAATATTTTTATAATAGGCGAAAACAGAAGCGCCAATAGTCCCAACTATTACAATCACCGCCAGAACAATAAAAATTTTATCAAGTGGTTTTTTCTCTTTCCATAGGGATTGCCATTTGAAATAAAAATTCAGTCTTCGAGAATCTGGCAGAGATCGGCGACGGAACCACGCAACACCAATTGATAAAAAGATCACGCTCTCTGACAAAATAATTATCGGGTAAAGGCTAATTTCCCAGACATAGTTGAGTAATAGCCCCAGTAGAGCAATCAACGCTATTGAAAGTGCCAAACTATAAGCAATTCTTTCGATTTTACTCAGTGTGTCTCGTGCCGGGAAGAGTGCTGATAATAATGCATAACCCGGGCAAATGAGCATAAAAGGGATACCCAATATTATTCGAAGGACATTTGATGGAATGAGTAATATTGTCGGTATTAGAAGCAGGCTTAAAATGCCAATGATAAGAAGGTCAATTGCATGCTTGACTTTCACGTTTAAATAAATCTTTTCATGGTAGTTTATTTTGTATTATACCATCAAGACTCGTAGCTTTCATCTATACAAGGCCTGATATAAATGTTAAGATATTTTAACGTATTTATTGTAAGTATGCAGATATATTAGTTGATGCAAACAATAGCTCAAGTATTTAAACGGTTCTGGAATATCCCGCTTTATTCTAACGCCTCCTATCTAATAGTTGGAAATGGAGGTAATGCTCTTTTTGGTTTTGTTTACTGGGTAGTGGCGGCTCGGCTTTATCCGGCGGCCGATGTCGGCCTGGCTTCTGCAGCAATTTCTGCCATGGCAATGTTAAGTAATTTTTCCAATTTAGGCCTTCCCTTCGGCGTGATACGCTTTTTGCCAGGTTCTGGGGAAAAAGGAAAGTCCATAATAAATTTCAGCATTACTCTCACGGTGCTGACAACTTTATTGATATCATTGATATTTATCCTCGGGTTGAGCTGGTGGTCTCCCAAATTGGTATCATATCATAATGATGCCGTTAATTTCTCAACCTTTGTCTTGTACACTATTTTTACAGCCTTGGCTGTTCTCACGGATAACATCTTCGTGGCTGAACGTGCCGCTATATATACTATGACTAAGAATCTTGTCTTTAGCATTTTGAAACTCGCTCTGGTGGCTGTTCTTGCTTTTTCATTAAAGACCTATGGCATTTTCAATTCCTGGGGGATCGCTTTAGGAATAGAAATATTATTGGCGTTATTTCTTTTCCTCCCTAAGGTCAAACTTGGCTGTATGCCTCGCCCCACTCTGGCGAATAAAGGTATGGGAGCGCTGGTACGGTTTTCCATAGGAAATAATATTGCTTATTTTTTATCCATTGCACCCGCCGCATTTCTACCGCTTATTATCGTAGGGAGGCTGGGGGCGGAATCTAACGCCTATTTTTACGCGGCATGGACTATCGCTGCTACATTATATATGATAATGACATCCATCTCATTATCTCTTTTTGCTGAAGGATCCAATGAAGAAGATAAGTTAAGGAGCCATTCATTGCGTAGTCTGGGCATGGGGCTAGTGATAATAGCTCCGGTAGTTATCCTTGTTATCATTTTCGCCGGGAAAATATTACTGACTTATGGCAGCACTTACTCGAAAAGCGCTACCAGGTTGCTGCAATTGCTTACACTGGCATCTTTACCCATAATCATCAACCAAGTCTATTACAGCATCTTGATGGTACGTAAACGTACCGTAACGCTTATAATCGTATTCGGTCTTTTTGCAATGGTCACCTTGCTATGTATTTATTTGCTATTGCCCCGCTTTGGTATTTTGGGGGCCGGTATCAGCTGGCTAGCCGGCCAGACGGCTGTGGCTATTTGGGCGACTATCAGTGATAACCGCTGGCTGATATTGTTAAAACGTTCAGGTTCTATTTTTCCCCTGAGAAAAAAATATGATGAAAATCAAGGGGAGGGTTAATGGAACTCTGGCTATCTTTATTATTTGAAATCATCAAGAGTCATCACGGTAGTATATCAATTTGAAATTAACAATTTGGGTAGTGGGTCAACTTAAAACGAGATAGATAAAAATATAATATTTTATTTCGTAAATGAGGTAATACCAAAAACTTTGCACAAATATTTTTTGGTGTTGTTCTTGAAGTTATAGTTTCACAATTAAGCATTGAGAACCAGACATTTCAATAATTGGTTCCGGTTTGTCTTTAAAAAAGTCATCAAATGCCTTTCTCACACCCAGTGCAGAGATGTAATCGTGCGATATTATAATTCCCCCCTTATTCATCCTTGGATAGAAAAAATTTATACTTTCTAATGTGGCTTCATACAAATCTAAATCAAGATGAACGAATGACATTATTTTATTTTTTATAGGCTCGGCTGTAGTGGGAAAAAGTCCTTTGTAAATATGAACATTTGGATATTTACTCAAATAATCTTTTACATCCTCAGATGAAACTGCATATTGTCCTTTATGGAACTGTTTTGGGTCATCGCTATGGCTTAATTCTGGCAGACCTTCAAAAGTATCAAATAAATAAAGTGTTTTAGTTCTCTTAGCTTCACATATTAATTTTGCAGACCCCCCTTTATAACAGCCAACTTCTGCAATATCCCCATTTATTTTCTCTGTTCTTTTAACAGCCATAAATATTTGATAAGCTTCATTATATTCTAATACCATTTCAGTTTCGCTTTTTATCTTTCTAATTAATTCCAAGACTGTTGACCTTTCTGAATCATTGTAAAAAATGATAACTGCATTTCTACTTAAAATAACATTTACTACAATTCTTCTTGGAAGTGCTAATAACTTTGTTGTTGTTGACCACTTGATGATTTTATTAACAATTTTTTTCATATAATGATGCCTCTACAATAGATTACAGTTTACTATTTCAGCGGTTCCCATTTCAAGATGTATCAGTCTGCGTATCTCGGTAAAATCGGCCGCGTGTTCGGGATGAAATCGGCCGGGTGTTCGGAGCAAACCGGCCACCCCCTGGCAGCGCCGGACTAAGGTACAGTTTAGCTCACTTTCTCATCGCTTTCAATCTCCTTCGACTTCGCTCAGGACAAGTCCTCCTTCTTCTCAGATTTAGTAACCGGTCTCCTGGTACGCATGGAATCGCCTCTCATCTCGATCTTGTAGGCGTTGTGCAGCAGCCGGTCGCAGACGGCATCGGCCAGCGTGGGGTCGCCGATGTTGGGGTGCCAGTCTTTAACCGGGCACTGGCTGGCGATAATGGTCGCTCCTGTCTGGTAGCGGTCCTCGATTACCTCCAGCAAATCTCTCCGCTCGCCGTCTACCAGCGGGGTAAGCAAGAAGTCATCGATAATTAAAAGCTGTACCCGACTTAGCCTGGCGAGGGCTTTGAGATGAGAGCCATCTCCGCGTGACTGCTGCAGGGATTCAAACAGCCGGGGAGCGCGTACATAGAGCACGGTATAGCCGGCACGGGCGGCGGCGTTGCCCAGGGCGCAGGCGATAAATGACTTACCGACGCCGGTCGGACCGCTGACCAGTACGTTACGATGGGCGGTTATCCACTGGGGATTAGCCAGTTCCAGCATTACCTGCCGGGAAATTCCGCGGGGTGCGCCGTAGTCGATATCCTCCAGGGCGGCTTCCTGGCGGAGCTTGGCCTTCTTGAGCAGCCGGTGGAGCCTTAAATTGTCACGGTACAGTTTTTCATCCTGCACCAGCAGCCCCACGAATTCGTCATGGGACAGTGCCGCCTGTTTAGCGTCAGCCAGCCTTTCCTCAAGGCTCCGCGCCATACCGTATAGCTTTAATGAGTGCAGGATAGACATAGTCTGTTGATTAAGCACAGCTTGTTACTCCTTTCATTGGTAATATTCCTGTCCCCGGATATTCTGGTGCGGCGGCAGTCCCGACAGGCTGTGCTGCTCGCCGTTATCCGGCTGGCGGTCGAGCCCGGCGGACAGGATGGCCTTCAGCGACCGGTAAGAGCAGGTCTTAAACTTGAGCGCCCGGCGCGCCGCCGCTTCGACACGCACCGGTTCGTAATCACGGGTCAGGTTAATGATACCCAGGCATGCCTTGTAGCCCTGCTCCGGGTAAGGGCGGCCGGCAAGGACTGCTTCCACCAGCCGGGCGGTAGCCTCTCCGGTCTTGCCCGCCCACTGGATAAACCGGGCCGGGTTCCACTCGGCGTAGTAGCGGTGTGACAGCGGCATGTGCTCCGGGAGCGTGGTGTAGCCGCCTTTGGCATAGGACCGGGTATGGGCGGCGACGCGCTCACCCTTGTGGAAAGCTTCGATAATCGCCGCGGTTAACCGGATGTCCAGTCTCTCATGTAAAAGCTGGTAAGGCACGCTGTAATAATGATGATCTACTTCGATGTGGTAATTGAGCTGTACCCTGGCCTTATACCATTCGGCATATTCGTAGGGTCTCTGTGGTAGCGGTAAAGTATTGGGCCGGTCAGTAGTTTCAAACAGCTCCCGGCGTGACTTCTTGAGCTTTTTCAGGGGACGGCTATTAAGACGCTCCAGGCACTCGCGGATAGCGGCATTAAGCTCGACGAGGCTGTAGAAAGTGCGGTGGCGTAACACCGCCAGTATCCACCTCTGGGCGATGAGCACGCCGCTTTCGACTTTCGCCTTGTCCCTGGGCTTGCGCGGACGCGCCGGCAGCACGGCGCAGCCGTAGTGCTCCGCCATGTCTGCGTAGGTCGGATTTAACTCAGGCTCGTACTTACAGGCTTTGCTGACGCCGCTCTTGAGATTATCCGGCACCAGCACCCGGGGTACACAACCAAAGTACTCGAAAGCCCGCCCGTGAGAGCCGATCCAATTCGGTAACGTTTGCGACAGGGTGGCTTCGGCATAGGTGTAGTTGGAAGCTCCCCAGACGGCGACAAATAGCTGGGTGAGCATCAGCTCGCCGGTAAGCCGATCGACGATAGACAGTCCATCGGAATAGTCGATGAAGAGCTTTTCGCCGCCGCGATGCTCCTGGCGCATGCAGTAATCGAGCTTTTTCCGCCACCGCCAGTAATGCTCGCAGAACTGGGTGTACTGGTAGCCGTCCGGGTGTTTTTCTTTGTACTCCAGCCATAACTGGGAGAGCGTCAGGTTGAATTTACGGTAGGTACGTAACTCATTGTAAATGTGCTCGCAGTCCGGCGGTGGACGTTTTACCGAGCTTGGTATGTGCTCGGTGGGAAACAGGCGCTCTTCGAGCTGGGCCTCGGCCATGGCTGACGCTTCCGGCCAACTCAGCCTGGCGGCCGCTGCTCTTCTGAGATAATCGGCTACCGTGCTCCGGGAGACCTGGCAGCTCCGTGATATCTCCCGCTCGCTGATGCCGCAGTCTAATTTTAAACGTAGAATCTCTTTGATCTTGCGCACGGACAATCTCCTGTTGGCCATGAATCACCTCCAACGGTGATTCTATGCCATCGTATTGTCCGACGCCGCTCCAATGGGGGGTGGCCGATTTGCTCCGAAAGGGTGGCCTACTTTACTCCGAAAGGCCGGCTGATTTGCTCCGAAAAGGTGGCCGTTTTAGTCCGAGAAATGCATCAGTCTATTAGTTTCACAATATTTTCGATAGTCCAAATATGATTCTCTAATCCTGGCTGCCATAGCCGGAGTTCTAAGATAGGGGTTAGCCAGAGTCTTATGAGTTCGAGCGAAATTGTAGTGCATGAAATAAAGTGATAAAGCTAAGCTCGGTGCTGGCGAACCGGGGAAGCCCTTGATCAGCTTTAGCCTCACCGTAGCGGCGCTGCTAATTAATTAGTCTTATCTGAAGATAATATTTTACGATTTATTTTGCAGAAGTTTTGGCTAAATAAATATTCCGAGTAACAAATAATACGATAGACCCTGGGTATCGATAATTTAAGATCTTTTAAACTATAGGACGATGCGTCTAAATAGCGAGTTTTTAACTGAGGTAATTATTTTCATAAAACCTTTTCCCAAAAACGAAGTGATATACAAAAAAATTATGATAAGTGCATTTTTAACCATATACGAAGGGAATATCTTCAAAGCTTGGTTAATGTCTACTCTTACCTGTTTTCCATTTCCCAATTGATAATATTTACGAGCCATTCTGATTTTATTGTATGCACTAATGAGTTTGCTTACATTTTTTAAAGTTTTCAAGTTTCTATTTTGAGACTGGTTAAATAAATTTGTGATTTTTGTGGCAACGTATTGTTGCTCATCCTCTATTTCAGTCAGTTTCCGATTTATCGAATCAGATCCCAGATGTATTCTATAAAGTGCTAGAGGCTCGGGTATGTGAGCTACATCATAATTGAGAGAAACACGTAGCCACATCTCCCAATCGATAATACATCTTATGTTTGTCTCATACAATCCGAGTTTTTTATAACAACTACTACGAATGAGTACACTGGGAGCACGAACCAGAGGGCATTCAATCAATAAACGAGTAAATAAAGCGGGTATTGGTAGTACTTTGCTATTGCCGAATCTTTCTCTACCTAAAAAGTGTCCTTCAACATCAATTAAATGCACGTCAGAAAACACCATCCCGATTAGAGGATTAGTATCTAATATAGAGACACAGCGCTCAAGAAAATTCGTTTCCCATGCGTCATCATCATGAAGAATTGCGGTATATTCCCCACGAGAGAACTCTACACAGAGGTTCTGAGATTCAACTGACCCCGGGTCTTTATCTAAACGATGATAATGAATACGGGGGTCATTGTAAGATTTTACTAGATCGGTAGTATTATCTTTTGACCCTGCATCAACAATTACCAGTTCAAGATCTTTAAAAGTTTGACTCAAGACGCTTTCTAACGCAGTTTTAAGCATCTTACTTCTGTTAAATGTTGGTATACCTACGCTGACTTTTGGAATATCATTCATTTCTCTCCTAGGCCATAAACCATTGGCTTCTTTCATTTTTAATTATTGTACAAAAGATGATAGTATGGATAAACTAGGTGCTATCGTTTTATCCAGGACTCTTTCATTTGCGAAATAATCAATTCCTGTAGACGTATGATCTCCCTGTCGTCTTCACCGGTAACTGGCAGAGGTTCTCCTTTATTTAGTTTTTCATAGAACAGGTGGATTTGTACAAAATGGCCGCGGTGTTCGTGAGAAAGCATCTTGATGCCAGTGTTAATGGAGCTTAATAAAATCTGCATACTCCGGCTGATATTTCCTTTGATATAAGAGGTCATGATACCTCGTCCGTTATTTGTTTTACAGTTATAGACTATAAGATAGGAATTGTTTAAGTCACCATGCGCAATCTTTTTCGTACCGAAAACGTCGATTTCCCAAAGACTGGGTATATTACTGGATGAAAAGATAAAGCCAATTCCTTTCCGGCCTTTAAGGACAACTTCTAAATCATCTACGGGGAGGTGAGCGTATTTGCCAAGTTTATTTCCGTAGATTGTTATCGGTTCTATCTCTCCTAAAAAATGGCGTGCCAGGTAGAGTGGGTGGGGAAGGGTATCACCGTATATTCCCCCATTTAATTTATGCCACCAATGGTTAGGGTCAGCGACCGTGGGGTAATCCCAGGGGGGACAGCCCTGTTTAATCTCTATATGGGTAATATCTCCTAAGTCACCTCTATTAATGATTTTGCTCAGCCTTAAGATGACTGGATGGTAAAGTAGCTGATGGATGACGCATATCTTTTTCCCCGTGGCCTCCGCCACGACGAGTTCTTTGTCTGCCTCTTCAATTGTAGAAGCCATAGGTTTTTCGACTAATACATGACATCCGGCATTCAGAGCATCGATAACCATCGGTGCGTGCTGATAAATCGATGTACAAACATGTATTACATCGAATTTCTCCGATTTCAACATGGTGCTGTAATCAGAATAGATTTTAGGCACGTTGAATTTTTTAGCCACTTTTTTTGCTGTATCTAAATCGATATCACAAACTGCATTAACATTTATATTTTTAATCTTTTTTAAGGCAGGAAGGTGCACCTCCCTCGTAATAAAACCACAGCCAACGATTCCAATATTAAGTTTGTTCATTGTCACTTCGTCTTTCTAATTTATTTGAAGCATGAATGAATATTAGTATATCCATATTTTAACTGACCCGTTATCATATAAACGCACAGAGGCGTTTTCGTTTAGATAATCTTCAGCAGTTTGATAAGCATTCTGATCTCCCAATACGTATTTATAAACATTTTCCCCTAATTCAGATGAGACAAAATATATGGTATTTGGTGTTACAGATTTGACGATTTGTTTAATAACCGGGATAGTTGCATCTACTTGAGGAATAAGAAAAAAGGTATCCATATTATCATAGAAGCCAAAAGGGTAATTATCTCCATAATATTTACTTTTCAGTTCTGCAACCGCGCCTTCATCGGCATGAGCATGAAACGTTTCCAAACCCGTTAAATACGACGTTCCTTCAGATTCCCATTGCTGGAAACCTTCCCTTATAATAAGTGACCCAGGCAACATTAGAGCTATCAATATTACCATTGCGAATAGTACTACCTTAAACTTTGAGAGAAAAGCGGCAAAAAAAAGAACGGGCAATAATAATAGAGAATATGTGCGTATGATGTAAACATTTGTTATACCACCGGCTATGGCGACCAATAAGCTTAATAATCCAATTGTAATGCAAGTCATATAGCTACCTATGGGTTTTCTCTGCCGGGAAATAAACCAATATATAAATCCAACTACGCCTAAAATCAGAGTGAATAGTGAGACATATAATCTTAGAGATGAGATCATTCCATAGCTACCACTAGCATTGACAGGGGAGGTCTGTTGTTCGATTGCTTTGAAGATACTGCTGATAAAATTCAATAATGCATTTGCATAAGTAGGCAAGTTGCTTTGCATAAAAGACCGGCATGAATAGACAATCCAAAACAATTCAAATATTAGCGCAAGAATCATAATGGATATCCACCATACTTTGCGTTTTCTGATTGCGAAAACTAATAAAACGCCCAAAATACCGATGGATGTCAGCCAGTGTCCGGTAATTATACCAAATGTCAGCAACAATATTACTATCGAAGGGCCTGCGGGTATCAATACTTCATCCCAATATCTACCGCAAAAACTAATAAGCATAATGGCTAAGGCAAAAGTATATCCTTGAGGAATAAAGGAGCTAACATGGGTCCAATCGGTTAGAGTAAAAAGCAGAGCACAGATAATCCAAATACGCTTGTCGATCTTTTCTGATATTTTTGATTGGGAAATGATAATAATCCCCATTATGGAGATAGACTGTATAAAAAAAGGTGTAAAAGCTATTATCCAATGCGATATATTTGAACCGATTATTTTTGTAAGGAATGTGCCTTCAAGCGCCCAACCGGGCCAATTTAGGAATATTTGTGAGGTATCTATATGTTTATCTTTTATAATCAGATTTATCAGCCCATATATGCTATATGCATGCGTTTCATGTCCTGTAGATATTCCTATTATCGAAGGAACTAACCATAACGCAAAGACGATAATAAATATATTTACCCATGCCAACACAATGTGTTGCTTTGCGGATATGATAGCTAAAAGTACAGATATAAATAATGAGATATAAAAATAAATTGGGAAACTACTTAAAGCGCCTAGATAACTGAAAGCCAATCGGGCATTGGCTATAGATATAATCATCAAAATGGCTGCAAATAGAGTACAAAACTTAAGAACGTAATAAAAACGCTCTGAAGCGAAAAAGGCTTTACCATTAAAATGAAACAATCTATTCAATGTATTCATATTTAGCTTCGGTATTAATTACTATGTATTCAGACATTGGTATTTTCGTTGATCAGTGTTTTATATAAATCAGTGTAGTTGTTGATAAAAGCCTTAAAAGAAAATAGCTTGGATATCCTATTACTAGCAGATAACGCCACCTGATTTCTTAAAGAACTATCATCCAAAGCTTTGACAATCGTGTCAGAAAGAGTTTTAGGATCATTGGGGGGTATCAAGAAAGCGGAAGAGGAATCATATATTTCAAGATTACCACCAACGGCGGAAGTGATAACCGGAACATTGGCGATAGATGCTTCCAACAGCACGATATCGAATATTGCGACTCGCGAAGGCAGAATGAATAAAGTCGATTGTTTAAGCAATTGCACCATATCTTCCCGCGGCATAAAACCTAGAAAACGTACGATATTTTCTAAATGGTATAGTTTGATCATGGATTCCAATTGTTCTTTTAAGGGACCCTGCCGCGCTACGATTAAGCAGGTAGATTGACTCAATAATTCCTTGGGAAGTTTTGAAACAGCCTCGATAAGTGTATCCAGCCCTTTTTCATGAACCATAGCGGCGATGGAATATAACAGGTGATTATTATGTGGCACTGAATATTTCTCTCTAATACCATTATCATCCGGGATCTTTGTAATAGTGCTAAATTCAATACCAGTATTAATAACGCGCATTTTATTGTTGTCCAATAATCCCTGGTGTTCTGCTTTAAAGAGCTCCATTGCACCAGAGCTAGGAAATACAACGACCTTTGCTCCTTCAACTGATGACCTTTCAACATATTTGGCAATTATAATGAGCGGGTTTTTCTTTAAAGAGGGGTAATCTGAAATTACTTCTTTAACGCCCCCGCCCTTGGCATGAATGGTCATAATAATGGGGTATTTCTTGCCAAAACGGAGGCGGCAGAGATACGCAGAAATAAAGTCATGGCAATGGAAGATTATACTGCCCTCAGACCGTTTTACAGCACGGTTGATACTTCTTAATAAAAGGGGCATGCTAAGTACTGCTCGCTTTAAGTAGGAAGATGCATCCCACCAAGTCTGGGACTTGTTCATTTCAGAAGGGGGTAACGTAGAATAAGAATCGAAAAAACCATCAGAAAAAACGCATTTAAAAGTAATTCCAGGTTGGGGATTTTCCTCAGAATGTTTCATAATAGCTTTCATGGTCCATACCGGGCCGCCAAGACCAGCTGATGAACCACTACGGGAAACTAATAATATATTCAGGAGGTTACTATTAGTCTTTTTCATATTATTTTATTTCATTGATCTGCCTATTCAGTTTTTGGGCTATCTGCTCAGCACGGCCAAAACATTGGTCCATATTCCAATACTCGAATTCGCCAAATCTCCCCAGAGGTTCAATCCCGAGGCTCCTGATATAATTAAGCACAGTGTTAATGTTTTTCTGGTGGTTTTTATCATATACTACATAGCTATAAGGTTCACGGACTATGTCAGTTGTTAAGATATCTGATTTAGAAAAGAATTTTTCTCGTGTAAGGCCATCAATAACCATTTGTAGGATATTTTCGCTCTTTTCTTTCCAATAGCTCCCATTGACCGGGCAGCTTACTTCAGCAGCAGCAACAAATTTCCCATTAGGAACGCAATCAGGGTCATAGCTGTGCGGGAAACCAACACGATGAAACGGTAAAGATATGTCCGGAAAGTATGCAGTCACCATATCTTTTGCCCTGCAATCCGAGAGACCAAGCATCACAAAGATACTGGAGTTATAATGTAGTTTTGTAGCAGCTTCTTTGATATCAATTGGTACATTTTTAAGACATTTTAGCAGTTCTTGGACTGGAATGGAGCTAACAAGTTTTTGATAATAATAAGTCTTTTTGCCGTCACTAACGGACCATCCATCGCTGGCTCTGTTAATATGTTCTATCCTAAAACCAGTCCTGATTTTTGACTTAGTTGATGTCAATGATAGTAAAGCATTAGGTAAGGCTTGGATACCACCTCGTTTGGGATAGTAAAAATAGAGTTGATGAGTATATCCTTCAGTATTTATTCCCAGCGAAGACTTGACGATATCTTCCTTAGGCGGGCGTGGTACACGAGCACCGGCCCAATCAATGGTCATTTCAGTTAAATCTGTTTTCCAAATCTTCCGATTATAAGGTATGAGGTATATATCGGCAATTCCTTTACCGAAAGTATAATAAATCCATTCCTCAAAATTAGTTGGAGGTGGATAATCATTATTTAAATAATTGATAAGACATTCGTAGTTATCTTCTTTATCTAGTTCACCTAAGGCATTCTCCAAGGGATATTTGATGAACTTGTTTTTATAATATATCCTGACATTTCTAAAATGCCGGTTAACATTATCACCTAGGATACTTATCATGCGATGTAATAATGCATCATCACGTGAGAAAAGAATATGTGCGCCTTCATCAAACCGGAATCCATTCTTGATATGACTTCGGCAATGGCCACCAACTGTATCTTCCGCCTCAAGAACTTCAGATTTTCCGGTATATAAATATGCAATGCTTAAACCTGAAAAACCACCGCCAAGAACGCCTAAAAGAGTATCATTTACCATCTTGTATTCTCTCTTTCAACATCGCCGTTAGCATGTGGTCTAAAATCAAATGGACATCTTCCACCGGACCATAAAGTTGGCTTTCTAGGTTAATGCATATGTCTGCCATAGGTTTGAGTTTACCGCCACCAAATCCGGTAAAAGCAATTATCTTAGCTCCCTGTTGCTTGGCGTAAGTAACTGCTTTTAAAATATTAGAGGAATTACCAGAACCACTGATAGCAATCACCACATCCCCGACCCCAATGATCCCTTCGAGTTGGTACGAAAAAATTGAATCATAATTGATATCATTTCCCACAGCAGTAATTAAAGCAATATTATCCGCCAAGCTGATTGCTTTGAGACGTGGTTTATTAGGGGTAGAAGCGGTTTTATTAAAATCACATGCCACATGGTTAGCTGTAGCTGCTGAACCTCCGTTACCAAAAATATAGACTGTTTTTCCTTTACGGTATACTTCGAAAAGCAAATCAGCTACAGCCCGAATATCTTGCTGTTCTATTTCATCTAGGCAGCGGCGGAGAGTATCGAGGTAGCTCTTTGCCGTTGTTTTTTGATCTTTCATTATGTGTTCCTTATATTACATAAATGATTTTACTTCCCTCTGGTTCTAAGCTGAAGCTCATTTCTTTTAAGTTTCCCAGCACATGCCTTACCCTGGCCTGCTTGTCAATAGGGCAGCAGAGTAATAGAAACCCACCGCCCCCAGCGCCAAGTAATTTCCCGCCGATAGCACCGGCTTTACGAGCTTTATTATAATAATCGTCAATTAAAGCGTTCGATATACCACCAGCAAGCTCTTTTTTAAGCATCCAACCTCTGTGCAGTATATCACCAAATGTTTCAAGGTTAAAACCACTAAGCATACAATTACGAATATCATTCGCAAGATCTCGTATTTCAATCAAACGTGAATATTTATCACTCTGGATTATTTTAGCCTTTTGTTCATTTAAAATACTGCTGGCGGATCGGGTATCACCTGTGTACAATAATATTAGGCTTTGTTGGAGCCTCTCTTTATCTTTTGGATTAAGAATAATGGGATCGACAAAAACGCTTTCATCCTTGTTAAAGTGTATATGGCGTATACCGCCATGTGCAGCGATGTATTGGTCCTGCTTCCCAATTGGTTCACCAAGAGCTTCAATTTCTATAAAACATGCCTCGCTTGCTAATTCATCAGCAGATTTTAGGTCTCCATTATATGCATGTAATGCATTAAGCAGACCAACGGTGAAGCTACTTGAAGAACCAAGTCCAGTGCCTGATGGAATATCAGCGATAGAAACAATCTCAATACCACCGTTAATCCCGGTTAGCTTCAATGCTTCACGTACTATTGGGTGCTGAACATCCTCACATTTGGAGACAATTTCTGTCTTGGAATACCCCACTCGGATGGTGTTATCAAAACGCTTATTGACGGTAACGTACATATACTTATTTATTGCTGTACTAACAACCGCGCCGGTTTCCTGTCGGTAGAAATCACCTAAATCAGTCCCCCCACCTGCAAAACTTACACGAAATGGAGTACGTGTAATTATCATAGCTGTTTCTCCTTGGCTTCTTCGGCAAAAATATTCAAAGCCGGCAATGTCCCGATATCATAAAACCGGGTATCGCTAATCCATGCCATTAGCTGGTGCCGGCGTATTAACGGTGGTAATATATCTTTTTCCAGCGAAACCGGTGTTCCTTGTGTAATGTTGGCGATTACTTCCCGCTTCATCGCGATGACGCCGGCATTTACATATTTGAGATTCCTGCCTGATTCTTTATCGTATCTGGTAACGAGCATCTTCCTATCTATTTCCAGGTCGCTGCGCTCGCCTTCACCGGAAGCTCGGGTAACGACTAATGCCTCCAGTCCGCTATCGAGGAATGTTTGATAGACCCCTTGATAATCTATATCCAGGTAAGTATCTCCGTTAATTACGATGAAATTTTCTTCCAGAAACGATTCCGCCAGTTTTAAAGCTCCGCCGGTCCCCCTGAGTCCTTCGGTTTCCCGGCTGTAGCGGATTTCCAGGCCCAATTTACTGCCGTCCTTAAAGTATTTCTCTACCTGCTCCCCGAGATATCCAGTAAGCATTATAATGCGTCCTACGCCGCGTGTACTTAATAGCTTAAGCAGATAATAGAGAAACGGGCGGCCGTTAACTTCAGCCATGCACTTGGGGATGGTTTTAGTAATCGGTTTTAATCTCGTGCCCAATCCGCCTGCCAGGATTGCCGCCTGCATTAGTTCCATCCCTCTAAATATTCTATGGCGGTTTTAATGACCGCCTCATCTGAAGACAATTTTGCCTCCCAGCCGAGTTTCTTCATCTTGCTCATGTCAAAACGTAACTGAGGAGCGTCTCCGTTCCAGCCGCGGTCGCCGCCGGTGTAAAGATACTTGACGTTTTTTATTCCCATCTCCCGGACAACCATATCTGCGATAACGTTTACATCGGTGGCTGAATCAACCCCGATATTAAAAATATCGATAATCTTCTTGCCGTGACGGTAGCCGTAGATAATGCCATCCGCGCACTCGTTACCGTGGATGTAAGGCTTGCATTGTTTTCCATCGCCGAGGATTTCCAGTTCGGCGGGATTTTCTTTTAACTTACGGATAAAGTCGTAGACTACCCCTTGGCGTCTCCTTCCGCCGACCACATTAGCGAAGCGGAACATCCAACCCTTCATGCCGAAAGTACGGCAATAAGCGCTGATGAGACCTTCGGCGGCCAATTTGGCTGCGCCATAGAGTGAAATAGGGAGCAGCGGTCCGTGGTCTTCAGACATGGGGATGGGTGGGGTTTCCCCGTATACCGCGGCGCTGGATGCGAATACTATTTCAGGCACGTTATTTAAACGCATAGCCTCCAGCACGTTATGGGTGGCGATGATGCCGTTATTAAGATCTATATGGGTGTCCTCGGCGCCGCGCCGTACATCGGCATGGGCTGCAATATGAAATACCGCTGTGCAACCAGATACCGCTTTGTTTAATGCATCCGTGTCCAGTAAATCCAGTTTGAGGAAGGTAAAATCGCTATTATCCCGGTGATGTTTGATGTTGTCCATGCGGCCGGTAGAGAGATTATCATAAGCGACAACCTTGTTGCCTTCCTCAAGCAGCCTATCCACAATATGGCTACCGATAAATCCAGCCCCGCCGGTCACAAGCATTTTTTTCATTAGTTGTGTAGATACTCCTGGATTTTTATAATGGTTTCTTTCGCATGTTGCTCTTTGGAAACTCCCACCGCGACTCCCGATAAATTATCGAGCGTTTTGATATAATTCATAGCTTCTTCAAGTTTCAAATAACCAGAAGCCAAAATACCGTATGCATATAATTCACTCTCTTTTATTTTCGGTAGCACTTTTTCGCATTCTTCTCGTGAAGGGCACATCCCGAACCCCAAAGAATTATACTGGGTAGTGAATGCACAACCGCTGTTACTTATACCCCAATCATTAAATTTACTTAAGAGCACCGGTAGATTATGGGTATGGAACCCCGGTTTCAGCCCTTGTTTTTGAGAAAACATTATATGTGTCTTGAAGACCCACTCCATATTCAGGCCTATCGACATATCGGTTAATACTTCATGAAGAAATATGGCAGATAAATCGCCTGCTTTGCCCGCAGCTCGCCTTATTCTTGATTCTTCGTAAAAAAGATAAGCTCTTAATAAACTAGCTGGGTCGGTGCCAATGAGACCTTTAATCCCCTGGAATACCGCTTGAAAATTGGCTGAACGCATGATTTCCAGGCCTATTTTTTTTGATAATCCTGGAATCCCTCCTTCAGTTACTGCCATCCTCACGAATTCGAAGACATAAGGAACGATTGCATATAATTTCACGCTTTTTTTCGGTCTGCCGGTTAACGCTAATTGCAGAATCGATAAAGTGGTATTACTTACCGAAAACATAAAACCGTCGGCGCCGTTATCAAGCGCCGTCCTCACAAGGTTGGCCGCCATTTCTGGATTCAGAACATCAGCACCTCTTGCGATAGCCCTATCTTGTGATAGGTGACTGATCCCGTGAAACGGATTATCACCGATTAACACTAACTTGTTATCTACCACTTGCGTTTGATCCTTTGATGTACTCATTTGCTTGGTCTATCACCATCTCTACATGAGAAGCTGTCATAAAATCCGGGGATGCTTTGTTTTTACCTTGGATAGCATCCAGGAACAATGCAGCTTCGCGCTGATATTCATTACCGCCAATTGAAAAAGATACGTTATCATTCAGATCGTGCTTGTACCATTTTTCGCTTTTCCCCTGGGCATCTAATTGAACAAAATCTTCGTTTGCAAGTAACTGGCCTTTTTCTCCTGTGAACGTAATAGCCATGCTGGGCAATCGGTAGCCTTCTTTACACCAGGACATGTCTATATTGCCCTGGATTTCTAAAGGAGTTTTGACTACCAAATTCGCTTCGTCGATTGAACCTTCCCCGATAATCGATTTAGTGCTTGCGTTGACCACTTGGAGATTCCCTAAAAGCCAATCCAGTATATCGATAATATGGCAGCCGGAATCTTCCAGGATTCCTCCCCGCGTGATCGCTGCCCTAGCTGTTTTAGCTTTGAAAAAATCTGCTGAATATGCATGAGCTGAAAAGGATTGTAAGTGTCCGAGCTTTTCTGACTCAAGAATCTTTTTGGCTTTTTGAAATGTGACGGAAAATCTTCGATGATAACCGACCATATTAACATTAAGAAATTTTTTTGATAATGCGCACAGTTCTTGTGCCTGTTGATAGTCATGGGCCAGGGGCTTTTCAGCGAAAATGTTTTTTGTAATATTATTTTCACATAATGTCTTAATAATAGGAAAGTGGGATGCTGGAGGTGTTGTTATTATTGCCGCGTTAATATCGAGGCTCTTAAGTGCTAAAAGATCAGGTGTTATAAGTACATGGGGGATCGCTTTAGATCCAAATGTACGGATAATCTTACTTTTTTCACAAATTGCCGCTAATTCTACTTGGCTAAACATACCCATTATACTGGCATGCATAAGACCCATTTTACCGAGGCCAACAATTGCCACTCTTGCTCTCATTAAATAGACCTCGTAAATAATATATTCATCTCAGTATTATGTGACCTTATATCGTTGCAAATTTACACGCTTTATTTTTAAACGGGTTAATACATAACCAGAGCCAATGGATAAAGTCACCGCGGTAACAGCAAATAACCTACCAAGTGTAGACACAGGATCCTTAAAAATACGAGTTATTTGTTTCGGAAAGAATTGGAAAAGTAATTCTCCAAAATAACTCTTTTCAGACGCTAGTACTCTGCGGTCAATTTTATGTATATCACGTGTAGTTGCTTTACCTACACCTTGTATCCATGCATTATAAACGACATGTTTAAGTGTTTGACGTTTTGGCGCAACTTTGTGATAAATTAACGCTCGTGGTTCGTAAATTATATAAGAGCGTTGGTCAATTTCTGTAATCCGCAAACAAATATCGGTATCATCGCCCGAGATTGGACCTCCTAATCGGAAATCGAATCCTCCAACCTTAAGCAATTGTTGTCGCCTGAAAGCCATATTGCATCCAAATACATTTCTAACTCTTTTTCTATCATTCCCGAAAGTTGTATGTGTACATCCCACTGTCCAGTCAATTTCTTCTGGGAACCATATTGGCCTTGTATTGGTCCCGACCCAGACAGGCATTGCCTTCCCACCGGCACCGACAACATCGGGGTCAGTAAAGACATCTAAAATATATTTAAGCCAAACTGAGCTAGCGGATGCATCGTCGTCAAGAAAACACACGATGTCTTTTGATGAATATTCAAGGCCTGTGTTTCTGGCTTGAGATAATCCGCGTTTGTATTTATTCGGAATGATTACCACGGAATCTGGGAGGTTGCTCTGTAAAATATCTTTTAAACCGGGATTATCATCATACACGACAATGATTTCATCCGGTTTGATTTCCTGGCGGATTACTGAATCTACTGCTTCGCGGACCCAATCGACACGGTCTTTATTATAACAGCAAATAATTACAGAGATTTTTTTGTCTACCTTTGATATTAATCCATTTGTCATTGGATATAAGTATAACCTCTTTAAGCTTCGATGAGAAGAGGGGTTATTTGGTGATTTGCTACAAGATAGCTCTATTAGGAATGACTTATTCTTGTTCGACCCTGAAGTTATGTTGGATTCTGTTTTTTTCAACTTAAGAGAAGAGATTTAGAAATATCGCAAGGATTAATATTAAGGAGGCGATAATGCCAGCGCCAACGATAGCTAGATATTGCCATCCGTAAGCACGTTCTTTCATAATGGTTTTTAGTATTCTAAATCCGTCGGGTAGGCTTTTCAGCTTACCTTGTCCGTGGACCCTGGTATTTTCAATGCTCGGTACTTCAAGGATTTTTATCCCGGCTTTCTTAGCTTTAATATACATTTCCGTATCAATTTCAAAGCCATCACTTTTAAGATCGATATCTTTTAGAATTGAGCGACGAAAGGCATGAAATCCATAAGCCAAATCCGTATAGTGTGTGTGGAAAAATAAGTTTGTTAACATGGTGAATAAACGATTTCCGAACTGGCGGTGACGGGGCATATCCAGGGTCTTGCCGCCGGACGTAAAACGGGATCCCTTTACCAGGTCGTAACCATTACGCAGGGGAGACACGAATCGGGCAATTTCGTTGTGGCTGAACGAACCATCGGCATCGTAAGTGATGACGATATCTCTGGTCGCCAGGCGAAAACCATATCTCATAGCATCGCCCTTACCACGGCCGGGTTGATAAAATACCCTTATATCATGCCGAAGCATCCTGGCGACATCGATGGTGTTATCGGTGGAATGACCATCGACTAAGATTACTTCAGCTTCGCTTGGAATCATGGGTAATACATGAGGCAGGTTCTTTTCTTCGTTCTTGGTCGGAATGATAAAAGTAACATCATGGAACTTTTGAAGATTATCTATTTCGGAGTTGTAATTAATATCTTCTTGGGTTTTAACCCGGGAGACTTCTCCAGCGGGTACCCTGATATTACCTAAATATGCCGTTTGAGTCATTAAATAGCCTCGATAGAATAATGTTCTAGTACTTAAGTCATCTGAAGCTAGTACTTACGTAATAGGACTTAGGTATGATACAAGTAATTACCTATATTTGTCAAGGGAAAACCCTTATATTATCACAAGGAAATCACAATTTAATGGATATTTTATTAAAACTTAATGAAATCTTTATATATCGGAAACAAAGAAACAGGAGAAATTACATGAAAAACTTGACATGTTATATTCTGTCATTATATGCAGTAAATATCTAAAGTAAGCTAATAAGGGGAAAAAGAACTCTCGTCTAATGAAAAAAGTTGGATAAAACCGCTCAAAAAGCAGGTGTTCGTTCTACCGGCGAGCTAAAATTTGAAATACTATAATTATAGGACGCTGATGATAGCGTTTCCCTGCTTCCTTTGGATGAGGGATTGATATTCCAGCGCTTCGGCATCATGGTTGCGCTGTGATATCACTACTAGGCTGTAATTCTGGTTGGTTTTTTTCTTGACACTTGCCAAGGCTCGGGAGCAGGGATTTGTTCTGGCTTTCTCAACTAGATTCTGATATTCGATGGAAAGTAATTCGGATAGGGCTTTAGTTGGTCCATCATCGATGTTATTAATCTGGTTAATATTATTCCTTAGTCTTATCATATCAATAGGGTAAAGATATTTAAACGTGGTTTTCAAGGTCATCACATTATTAATTACGTTCAGTGAACTTTGAACAAGTTGGTTGCCTCTAAGAAATGGCGTGGTAAGTAACACATCCTCTTGGTTGTAAACGGCCATGGCCGCTGGAATATTCTCATGGGCAAGTGAAATCGCGGTCATGACGATGATATAGGCGAGTTTATCCGTATCATCGATGTTGGAAGTAGCTAGGTTGATTAAAATGACGGCCGACTGCCCCTGAAACTCCGTGAACTCTTTACTGATCAGTTCGTCATCCTTATAAGAGTGTTTCCAATCGATTATTTTAAGGCTGTCACCCGGCTGGTAAAGACGGTTGCCATAGTATTCTACGCCTCGCCTCATACCCTGAAGTGGCCTTAAAGTGCCGATATTAGCCAGCAGAGGAAGGTCGCCGGGGCGCGTGCCTGTCATGTATTTTTTGGCCAGCCACTCGGCATAACGTGCCCTTGGAATGACAACTAGCGATATCGGCTCGACCTCGAAAAATGTCGGCAGTATGCCCAAATAATCGATGGTGGAGGCATTTAACTTCACGGTCACCGGACCGGAAAGGCTTGGTATGACGGTGACTTCGAACTCAAGATTATGGTGATCGAATATCATTACTTCTGGTTTTAGGCCTATCCACTCGTTAGTCGCTTTTAAATACAATTTCCCCTTTAAGGTCGTTTTAGGGGTGAGTTTTATGACGAAATGCCCTTTTTTACCTGCCACCAGTCTTTGCTGCATTCTTGTTTCTTCCAGCGGACGGACGGGCGTATGCCGCCTGACGTAAATATAAATACCCGCCAGGTAAATAGCCGCCATGGCTCCGGTGATAGCCAGCGTAATATTGGAAGCAACTAGGGCAACAAGGAATATTCCCAGTGTCGCTATCCAAAGTGCAGCGTAATTCAAAGTAATGCGTAGCCGGGGATGGATTTGTTTCGGCTGGATATTAGCGGCATGATACGCTTGTTCAATATAGAACAAAAATATTGGCGGCACGGCCAGAAGCACCGCTAAATAAGACCCGAGATATGAGGAAAAGAGAAGCGGTATCGCGAAAAGCAGGAAATAATGTGTTATTAACCGGATAAAAGAGGGCAGCCGCCAGAACCACAACGCGAGGTACCAGGCTAACAATACCAACGGTATCACGGAATAAACCGACGGTGAAATAACCGCTGCTCCCAATAGAGCAATAGCAGTATAAATTCTCGCTAATATGACCAGCGTTGGTTGATTATTTTTCATAGCTTTGGCTTGGGAACCGGTATCTCCTCAACCACATTATCGAGGGTTTGCTTGACGGTAATTTCATCTATCTCGGCTTCGGGCTTAAGCTTGATACGGTGTCTTAAAGCAGGCGAGATAAGGTATTTTACGTCATCGGGGATAACGTAATCACGGCCGCTCAGTAAAGCTTTGACCCGGCTGCATTTAAATAAAGCGATACTGCCGCGGGCGCTAGGAGCGGATAAAACGTCAGGATGATGCCGCAGCGCATTAACGATGCTGATGATATAGTTGGCGATCGGTGGGGTGACATGGACAGACTTCACCATTTCACGAATAGTTTTTATTTCACTAATATTGGTTATTGGTTTAATATCCAGGTCATCGATACTGTCAATATTTAAAAGTACTCTTTCCTCTTCTTCACTTGTTAGATATTCGCTGGTGGTACTAAGCAAAAACCTGTCTATTTGAACGTCAGTCAAGGGATAAGTGCCTTCGCCGCCGGCGCCTACCTGTGTCGCAACTACCATGAAAATGTCTTCTAGGGGGTAAGAAGTCCTTTCGATGGTAACCTGTTTTTCCTGCATCGCTTCCAAAAGAGCCGATTGCGTACGGGGAGTAGTGCGGTTGAGCTCATCGGCGAGGACAATGTTTGCAAAGATAGGGCCCTCTATGAATCTGGATTCGCCCGTTGGAGCATACATATAAAAACCGGTGATATCAGCCGGCATCATGTCCGGAGTAAATTGAATCCGCTGGAAATTACCGCCGATTGCTTTGGCAAAGCTTTTAGCCAACTTGGTTTTAGCCGTCCCCGGCAGCCCTTCGATAAGCAGGTGCCCCCCGGCAAAGAGAGAAAGAAGCAATGCTTCTTTAATGGCCTCTTTTCCGAAGATTATTTGAGAAACCTTTTTGTTAATGGTGTTATATAAATCAATCGCCTTCTTAATGTCAGCCAATGGTTGCTGCCTCCTTTTTAAATGTATATAAAGCTATTATTACAAAGAGCAAGATCACAAAGCCAAGTACTACGTAGCGATTGTAAAGCATCTGCCTGAATTTTTCCAACCCTATCTTGGACGTATCAAGCGGCGACTTAGAAATGTGGGAAATATCAAGTGAAATTGGTACACCGTCGCAATATTGGCTGAAAATATATTTCATGAAAGCGTAGTTATCATTCATATCAACCATCGAGTTGATTATCACGCTGGGGTCAGAAATAAGGATTACGGTACCGTTTCCAACGGTTATAGCTGCGGCCACGGCGAGTGGCCCCTTGGTTTCTCCATTATCCTCTTTTCCGTTGAGATTGGTATCCAGGAAGCTATACTCTGAAGAGCGCGCTAGAACATCAGTGTCTTGTGCACCGATAATTGCCGTAGCGTGATTTAATGTTATACTGTTAATTCCGGCAGCTTTAAGGCTATTGGAGAAATCCGTTATTCTGGGCAAGTTCTGGTTTTTATAACAGAATAACGGATCAAGTAAGATGTCACCGCTAAAATGTGCTTTAAGGCCGAGGTATCCTGTGATGTTATTGCCATAGCCGAAATCGTCCATTATCACTACCGTACCACCGCTATCCACGAGTTTCTTTATTTCCGCTAAGTCGGACTTGGAATATTCAAGATAAGGTATAACTAAAAGAGCCTTTTTTTCATAAGAACCGGTGAAACCATTCAGCGAGTCTATCTGGGCGATGTTGAACTCGTTACTGAATTTGTTTATCCCGTTCCACATGGTGTTGCCGTCCATGAAGTCCTTGGCCGAGGGATAAAGCCAGACCGTGCTTATCGAGGCAACGAAGATGATGGCCAGCACCAGTAGCAGCATATTAGCTGTTTTCATGGCCGACCTCTTTTTTCATAATCGCATATGCTTTTTGACTTTTTTCTTCGTCCTCCGGCGTTGATTGGTATTTTCCGTAAATAATTTTTTCTACCAGTGTGGTCAACCCCATAAAATATATTCTTGCCGGGCCCATTTTTTGAGCATACTTATTGGCAAACTCGCGTAAAGTTTCGCTGGGCAGTAAGGCAGCTTGAACAATCCTTTGCATCAGTTCCAAAACCTTACGGTACCAGTAAAGAACGCCGCTCTTGGCTTCTCCACCTGATTCTGGAGTCGCCGGAGCAATCGACTCGGTTTTAGCCGGGGTTGCTGCAGGTATGATCGGTACTGCTACTTGCTTACGCTGGCTCTTTTTATAACCTAAACGTTTTAATAATAATATGGGTAATACCACTACCAGTATGATGAAGACAACCAGTAATATGCCACAATTGAGGGCATTAACGATAAAAATATTGAAAGAAGAATTCAGAGAGGTATACCATGGTTCCTGCGGTGAGACGTGGACGGCGATGGATTGCGTCCCGAGTAAACTAAAGGCAGGGCTCATATGGAGACTTCCGGAAAAAGTACCGTCTTTAGAAGTTACCAACACACTCTTGTTACTTCCGATATCGATTTCAAGCTTGGTCGCGGCTAATGGTCCAAGATCGGAATAAAGACGCCCGCTGAAATGGATATTGCCGGGAATGATGGCCCATTTCGGTAAATTGAAATCAAGTTTGGGCACTGCCAGTATCACTTCCAGAGAAATACTCTTGACGACCGGCGCATATCTTCCATCACCGGGTACGGAAACTGTCAGGGTACTTACGGTATTGGCTAATTTAGGGTCGATAGCCAGTTTTTCCGTAAATTCCGTACCGGAATTAAAACTTTTCATCAGCTTATCGTTAAGGATAATATCGGTACTTCTTAATCCGGGTAAAGGCGCATTGTTATAATCGAATCGTCCCGTCAGCGTAGCGTCAAGGCCTGCGTATACCGGACTGTCTACATTTAAGGTAAGGGTAGCTTCATAATATAAAACGTTAAGATACCATGACGGGCTGATCGAGCCGAGATAAACACCCGCGTCTTTTCCCTCCGGGGCATAAAGTGCCTGAACCTGTAACTTTGGTGAGTACCAGTAGGGGACTATTAGGTCCCCCTGGAAATGTCCTTGTGCATCGGAAGATACTGTGTTGCTGGTGATTGAATTATTCAACAATATCGTGATTTTCCGGCCCGGCATGGGTTGACCGAGGGATGTAAGCATTCCATTGAAATGGACCTTATCTCCGACGAAGGCGCTTTCGTGGTCGAGGTTAAGGGTAATTTCTGTCGGTTGAAGTGATTTAGCCGAAGGGTTGGAAAGGGTTTGGTTATAATTAACCACGATATCAAGCATCGATGTAATTTGATCGATCTGCGCAAGTACTTCTTCATAACTTTTACGTAATTCATTTTCAGTTGGCAGGACATTAATATTTAGTAAATTTCCGATAGAAAGGATGTTTGTCTTCATTTGTTCCAGCTGTATTCTGGCTGTTAGAACGTCTTCCACCGTTGTTTTTGCAAGGTTAGCAGCATCATCCAGACGGGACTGTGCGACCAGTTGTCTTTGTTGGGCCCAGGACTGGTATATCCCGGCCACTGTATATCCTACCGCGGTGGTATTGGAAGCAAAATCGGTGGCAGGTTCCTCAATGTTATCCGGAATATTGGCATCCGGGATATTTTTTAGATCTTCAGCCGCAGCGTCTGGATTTAGTTGAATAACCTGGTCCAGAGCTTGAGAATAATATGAAAAAAGAGATATTCCGCTGAAAATCTGTACGGCTTTCCCCGGATCTTCGTGAGAGACTATCGCGAACACGGGTGAAGATGATAACAGTAAGACAATAATTATAAGGAAGACCAGCCAGGTCTTTTTAATTATACAGGACATGTTGTTTATTTAGCTTACCTTCAGGATTTCCATTACCTTCATGGCTACGATTACCATCAAACCACAGAAAAATACGACACTAACAACCGTGAGTGAATTACGCGCCCTTGGATTTAGAAATGAATATAAGATCGTTATCACCAGATATATGATGATATCGGCAATAAAGTAATACTGGATGTCATTTTGCCCAAGCCATGCCATTAACGCATTGACAATTCCCAATGCCAGCGCAAGAATGATTATCAGTTGATTATAAGTTCTCAAGATAATACCTCGAGTTCAATCTCACTGCGTTTGCCCGCTTTTGAATAAGATTCCTTCTGAATAGTTACCGGTTTGGCCAGTGCTTCACTGGTGATAGCCGCTACGATTGATGCCAGCGGGCTTCCCAGGCATTGATAGTACCAGATATCCTCATAATGCATTTTGGGGTCATTTACAATCGCTGTCACTTTGCTATCGCTAATATTAATCGTTACCGACCTGGCAATATC
This sequence comes from uncultured Chloroflexia bacterium, assembly GCA_963796365.1. Lineage (GTDB taxonomy): Bacteria > Chloroflexota > Dehalococcoidia > Dehalococcoidales > RBG-16-60-22 > RBG-13-51-18. The sequence continues at coordinate 835,810 of CAWCLJ010000003.1, read as the reverse complement.
GAGGACTCCGGTAAGTAGGTATCTTACGGAAGCTTCAATCTCACTGGCAGTTGGGCCGGGTTTCGCTTCCAATAAATCAAGACTGGCACTTCCCGGCGTGGCAACCACGATTGCCATATCCTTCGGGTTTTTCCCGTATCGCACGATTAAGCGGGTTGGAATATCATGGGATATGTTTTCTGTTTTTATGGTATCTGTCAAAGGTATTATCGCACGGTGAGGGCCTTTATCTGAATTTGAAGGCAGGTAAATCGCTTTATTTCTTAAACCAAGCTCTTCCAACAACGCGGCGGTATTTTGCATGCTGGTCCTTAATAGCATTTCACAAGCCTGGGGAGATAGGAATGGCCTGGCATTTGCCAGAGCCATGCAAGTAAACCCAATGATTAAAGCGGATAAGCTTACTGAGGTGAGCGGAACAGAATCAATAATAAAATAAAATATTGGAGCTAAAACGGCCCCTGCAATACATAAGACTATACCCGTTAATCTATAAGGATTTTTCATAAACAGTCAGCCTCTTCATGAGCTATTATGAGTGTAGCTAGCTATTGATGTCAACCGTAATTTTATTAATTATTGAACGGAGCAGACCCAATATTTGAGTAAATACTTACTTTTATATGAAAAAGTTGTTTAAGGATAGAAACAAAAAATAGCCCGGGCATTATGCCCGGGCTATCCTGAATACCTATTGCTTTATCTTATTAACCTCTGCGATAGCGGAAGTACAACGGTATTGAAACCGCGAGGACTACCACTACAGCCAATACAATCCAGATAATTATCCAATTGAATCCGGTTGTTGTCTTGACCGGAACCGCTGGAGTAGTCGTCGAAGTTACCACTGTAGATTGAGTAATAACTGGTTGTGTCGGTTGCGTCGTCACTACTGGTGTCGTCGGTTGCGTAACGACAGGTTGTGTCGGTTGAGTTGTAACCACCGGCGTCGTCGGCTGAGTGGGAGCAGGCGGTGTGGTCGGAGGCGGCGCAGCAGGAGGAGCAAGTACGGCAAAAGTAGTGAAGTGGGTCGTTTGGCCGGTAATTGTATGTGTAACCGGGTCAACCGTTATATCAGTGAGTTTCACCCATTGACCGGATGAAACATCATAGAATGCGACGACCAGATTGTTCGGATCATAGCCATTCGGCAAATCACTGTAGGTGAATTTTATAGTTATTGCAGGGTCAAACTTGGCGCCACTGGGTTCGAAGTCATAAGGTATCCCGATGAAATTAGTCTGTTGTGGAGGTGGAGGAGGATTATCAACTTTAGTAATTGATATTTGTGTTAATGGTTGACCGGTGCTATCTGTACCGGTAACGCCGGAATTAATATCCACTTCGGCATTGTTATCTTCTGAAGAAGCGACTACAGTGGTATTAAATACACCGGTATCTGAAACCACATTAGATAGATCGGTGGCTCCGGGCGGTGGCCCTGCTGGTGTCGTAGTGATAACGGGTGTTGATGGGGGAGGAAAAGCGCTACTTCCGTAGCCATAACCGAAAGCTGAACCACCGTTAAACAAAGAACCACTGGCTAAAGTGAAGAGAATAAGCGCGGTTGCTACGATGACGGTTAGAAAACCAGGTAAAATAAACTTTCGCATCCTTGGCGGTATGAATTTTTTGAAATTATTCATAACATCCACTTCCTTACAGTATTCAAAAATTTAGGTATATACCTAAACCAAAATACGCCTTATTATAATTAGGAATTACCAAAAAATCAAGTATTGAAACAGAAAAAATAAGCCTAAATATGATAAATTTAGAAAGTTTTATGAAAAATTTATAAAATCTTAATGAAACACTTGTTGAAAAGAAATTGCGGAAACTGTTTAATTCGTTACGCCCTCGATGATATTTTTCAAGTAAAGAGGATTTAATTGATATTGCATACGAATACTATCCGGAAGTATTTTGGTTGAGGTTCAACAAAATAAATTTCTTTTCCTACTATAACCAGGTCGCCCATGTGACATTCCGTATAATTGGAGACGTTTATACCGTCAAGCATACCGTTGTTGATGATCTGGACTGACATTAAGTAACCATCCTTATAAGCTTCAAGCTGAAGTCTTGTCGCGTAATCGACACAATCAGCGGCCTTATCACCGACACTCCATATAGTTACCAGGTGGTCTTTCACCCAGGCCATTAAGTCCGCCGGGCTTGCAAACTCCCGCCATTGATTATTGACATAAACGGGGTTATCAACCTGAACTTCTTTAACAATTGGTTGCTGATAATATTGAGAGATTACAGACAATTGTGATGAAAGATTATCAGCATACGATTTCCAATCGCTGGCATCTTGTTGTGCGGAAGTTAATTCCTGCTTTAATTGTTCATTCTCTGTGAGGTAAGGGTCCTGTTCTGTGTTATTAGCAGGTTGTAAAGTATTGACTTCTGTTTTTAAGTCAGCCAGATTTTTCTCAGAAGTGCTTTGTTTTATGCCTATTCCGGTAAGTGATGCTAGAATGACGAAACATGTACCAATTAATAGTGCTGTTTTCATATGTTTTTTCAAAGGGACTCTGGAAGAAGTCTGATTATTTTTCCCCTTTTCGTTCATTTGAATTATCCTCGATGGTCAGTAAATAAACGCTAAAAACCTTCTTATATTTGATAAATAAATTGTAAATACTAAAGGCTAGAAAATGTTGTAAATGATTCTTAAATCGTTCTTCTTCCTGTGAAAAGTGCTCTATTTTATAAAGAAGGAGTCGTTGCTAATAATTAGTGTTTGATACTATTTTTTTTGAAATTTACTGAATATGTGGATGCAACGCCGAGAAATTGAGCCATTCAACAGGCGTTTGGCTCAGTTTTAGACCGTTGCCACCAAATATGTAGGGTATTTACTTAAGTAATTATCGCGGGAAACTAAAAGAGTTTGAACGGGTTGCTATTATATTAAAGTGGAAAAAGAAGATATTTGAGTTAGGAAGATTGTTAAAAGGGGAGTATAAGACTTTAAAGTCCGATTATAGAACGATATTTAATCAAGGTTGAATTGTAACAAAAATTAAAAAACTGATTACAAATGTTTGCCACTATCTTGTAATATCCATTTCGCAGCTTCAAGAAGATTCTGCGAAATATTATCAGGTTTTTGGCTTTCGGTGGCTAAGAAAGTCGTTGTAGAACCATTTAGCCATATTGTTTTGCAGCCGGCATTTTTCCCGGCCTTAATATCTTTTGGATCATCACCAATCATGTACGAAGACTTTGTGGATATTTTGTGCTCAGCGGCAGCCTGAAGTATAAGTTTTGGTTTAGGCTTTCTACAATCGCAATAATCATCAGGGTGGTGCGGACAATAATAAATATCGTCTATGATGGCACCATGTTTTATCAATTCTTCTTTCATATGTTGATTGATACCAGATAGAGTCTCTTTTGTAAAGTAACCTCGTGCTATTCCGGACTGGTTGGTTACCACAATTACTTTAAAATTATGGTCATTCAATAATTTTATTGCTTCCGGCACGCCAGGAAGAATTTTAAAATCCTCTATTCTTCTGCAATAGCTTACATCTTTATTTATAGTGCCATCTCTGTCTAGAAATACGGCTTTTTTTGTTTTCATGTCTAATACAAAAATCAGAAATCTAGGTTATATATATTTTACTACTATAAAACGAAAATACAAGAATTCAAAGGTATATTTTTGATAAGTGCTCTGCTGGGGATTAAAACAAATATTTGGTCGCACGAAAACATGGAGTACGATTAAGTGGAAAAAGTACGTCTTATATCTGACCGATAAAAATCTCAAAGGCCTATTTCAAGTCAAAGGTAAATAATCTCGAACTTGAAATAGGCCTGAGAAAAATACGAATATACTAACGATCTACGTTGGTTCTACCTCTGGGCAACTTCACAATAAAGCTGTGGTTCGGCGTGAGTAGTATCCCAGACAGCGGAAGTATAAACGTTGGTTATATAATAGCCGCCTAAGACCCTAACCGTAGTCATATTATTGCCCGAGCCACTAGGGGGGAACAAAGTGACTGAGCCGTTATCGAGGGTTAAAGTCACGTCCGTGTTACCGTCTCCACCGCTGATGTCCATCAGTGTGCCAGTCTCGTCACACATGCCTAGCCTGAGGTTGAGCACGCGGTAAACCTTAATTAGTTGGTCGACGTTGGTGTATGTTACAGTTACCGAGTAGTCACCCGGATAGCTAGAAGTTACTGTATCAATATTGAAGATGGGTGTTCCATTAGTAGAAGCACCTGGAAAATTTGATAGGACAGCATCTTTATAGAACCCCCAAATTGTTCAATAAAGACCACTAGCTGGTATGATACCGGTTGAGTTTGGCGAAACGTCGGCGAAGTTTGGGTGATTCACCGTGGCATTTAGGGTGACTGTGGAATTGATAAGACCTGCTGCGAAGATACCACTGGTGATAGCTAAAGCTAATAATGTGGCCCCAATAAGGTAAGGAACACGGCTATGAACAGCGATAAAGGAAAGTTTGTCGTCATCATTTAATACCGTGCTGGATTCTAAATTCACTTTGATAAATTTTTCATTTAGCTTAGTTTTGGCTTTATCCGGAATATCAAATTCGATCTTAAATTTACTACGGGCTTCGCTAATTGTCTGCCCGGCGAGGTCGGATATATCAAATTGTTCGCGATATCTTATTTCAATCCTATTTAGCTTTTCCCCTACTTCCTACGTGTTAATTTCGAGTGTTTTTGGTAATACTTTCCCTTCTTCCTTTGATGGCGTAGCTAGTTCGATCATCAACGAATTGATACGGTTGAATAGATTTTCTTTGAACTCAATAAATTCCCGCCGGGTCAGGAATTCTTTAGATGTTTTTCCTGTTAACGCATTGACGGAAAGGATAGCAGGGATATTACGCTGGGCAGCTTCGATAACACTGCGTGTCTGGTCGTTGGAGACAAGTTTGTTAAAGATTATTCGGATATTACGGCGGATGGTTTCTTCAGTCATACCGAGCTTGTCGGTGAGCTGTTCGATATTGCCGCCGACGGCAATCGCAGCCAGTATTTGCTGTTCTTTAGAGGTTAAATTTGTAAGAACATTATCGAATTGTCGGTTAAGCTCAATCACATCTTCAAATTCGGCAATTACCATGGAGGCAGTTCCCGGCGTAAACAGTTCTTCCATTAGCGGAATACTACCTTGCGCAACAACTCTCATAATATCCAGAAGTTGGCCTGGCTGAATATCCGGGTTGATACAGGCACTGACGCCGCTTTTAATAGCATGGAAGACTTTTGCCGGGTCTTTGATATCAAAAATCAGGATAACATGGACAGAAGGCATTTTGTACCGGATGCGTTTTGCAATATCGAAGCAATTGGTTTTATGATCACAATCACTTAGAATGGCAATGGTAGGGAAGTCGGTTTCAACGGCGGAATAGACCTGACTATTATCGGTAGTCTCACCGATAACTTCAAAATCCTCTTCGCCTGAAAGTATAAAATGGATTCCCTCGCGGAAGATAACTCGCGAATCGGAGATTATAACTTTTATCTTAGTTGTTTCCGGTACCATAAACGATCCCTTGGGGTTTCGTTATTTAATTACTACCGGTATAAAAATCAACTAAAAATAACTGGTAAGTATTTACCTGTAAACAGGATGGACGATGTAAATATAGTTAATAAAAGAAAAAATGTCAAGTCCGTTTTAAAAAAGGATTTAGTCAATAATAACTTATAAAGAAAATCATTTAAAACATTAGCCGGATAGTTTTGCTCAATATAACGAACCCTCACCGTTTTGAAGTAAAAGCGACTATTTTTTTATGATTCCGGAAACATCCTGGGAGGTTCCGTCAATAGGTGTGTAAATGTCAGGCGACGGCAAGTACCTCCTCCTGTTTGATTTCTCCCGGGTCCAGGCTTTCGATACCCAGGTAAACTTCCTGTAATATCTCCGGTGCATCCAGCTTTCTGAATCGCTGCTCGGCAATCAAAAGCATCTTCCAGGTTACCGCCGTAGCGTTGGCCACTTTCTTAAATCGCTTGGCCGCATCGGTCCGCAGTCTCAGAGCGGCGAAGGGCGATTCGACCGGGTTGGTGGTTCGAAGATGCTTCCAGTGCTCCTTCGGGAACCGATAAAAGGTCACCATCCGCTCCCAGTCATGCTCTAGTGCCGCGGCGGCCCGGTCATAGCCTTCTTTCCGGCACCAGCGGACGAAGTGGTCGCGCTTAACTTCGGCTTCCTCGCGGTCTGCCGAGTACACAATTCCCTGTAATTCATTCTTAGCATTGCCTTGTGCCTTCTTCGGTAACTTATCCAGCACGTTTCGCACTTTGTGATTCCAGCAACGCTGCTCCAGCGCATCGGGAAAGACATCATTCAAGGCTCCCCAGATGCCCAGGTGACCATCGCCCACTACCAGCCGGGGACAGTTCAGACCGCGTCCTTTGAGGGAACGCAACAGGTCGGACCAGCTTTCGGTAGATTCGCGATACCCGGGCTCCACCGCCAGGATCACCTTCCGCCCATCGCTTAATGCGCCGATCACCACCAGCAGCGCCGCCTTAGTTTTCTCCAGACCAGCCTTGATGTATACTCCGTCAACCCACATGTAGACCAGTCTCAGACCTTTGAGACTGCGCCGCCGCCACTCTTCCCATTCAGCTTGCCAGCTCTCCTTGAGTCGGGCTATCGTACTGGCGGAGATGGGCGCCTCTTCTCCCAACAGACCCCGCAGCGCCAGGTCAAAATCACCTTGCGCCAGACCGTGCAGGTAAAGCTGTGGTAAAAGCTGATTTACCTCTTTCGTCCTTCTGGCGAACAACGGCAATACCCGGCTCTTGAAACGCTCCGCCAGACCTCTGACCCTGGGCCGGCGCACGGTAATGGTCCCACAGCCCAGCGTTAGCCTTCGCCGCTTGCCGTAGCCATTCCGGTACGCCCGCGAAGCATCCAGTCCCTCGCGCCGCTCGGACTTGCCGCGCCCCAACAGCTCTGTTATTTCATCTTCCAGTAGAGCCTGGATGAATTCCCTCACCTTCACCCGCACCATCTCTTCGAGATAATCCCAGACTTCACTTGACGACTCCGGCTTCCCTGTGGTTTGCTTTCCCATGGTGGTGGGTACCCTCCTTCTGTTTGTTTCATCACTAACAGAAAGGGTACTCGCTGCCGCTAACTATTTCCACACTTTTTGATGATACCTCATGGTTAACCAAAACATCGTTATGTTATTTACCGTCGAGCGAAGGCAACCGCTTACGTTCAACACATTCCGTATGAGCCCAGCCTTTCAAGCTTTGACCAACACTCTGCCTGTCTTGTGGATGTGTCACTTCTATATCTTGCCCACAGATGCGGCAAGTACAAGTAATTTTATATTTTAACTTAGCCTCAGCATAACCCTTCTGATAGCCTTCATCATACCCCTGTTTCTTAGCCTCTATAATTTTCTTGGTATTGGCTTCTATTTTTCTTAAGCCTGCCATAAAGATATCGGCAAAACTGTTGTGTCCAATACTCCTGGCCTGCTGGATTCGTTCAAAAACATCTTTATGTACTCTGAAAGAAACCGGGGGATTATTCTGCTCATATCTAAGGCGGGAAGGTGGTACTTTTTTCCCTTTAGCCCTGGCCATACATCTCCTTTCTCTTTCTCTTGACCTAAATAAAAATAATAAGGAGGCACTCGCCTCATCGCGGTGCCTCCTTATCCGGCCGGTCACTGAATCTTGGTTTCGATTGCTATTATATACCTTTAAAAATAGCAAGGTCTATAGCTAAAAATTTAGAGGGGGGATCCGGGTCTAGCCACCTTACGACATTGAAAATGAAGCGGGAAAAACGTTAATGGGTTGACTCTTTTTATCACTCACTTTATCTTCATCATCGGCTGTAATTGAGGCTATAAGGGAAGCTATTATTGTACTCGGATTCTTTCCCCAAGATTTTCCTCCCGGGGAAACGAGGAGCGTGGTCCGGGGAAAGCCCAGGGAACGTAAGTGAGGAGAGTAATCGATGTGGTAAGCGGTATGGTAATCCATAGGTATAAACCGGTAGAATAAGCGGCAAGGATTTTCATATTGAGCCGCCAGGATTTCTAACCGACATGGTGACAGGGATTTCCCTTCTGCGAGACAAGAAGGACCAAGGTTTACTTTAAAGCCATGGCTATCATCTTTAACTTATTCTTCATTCTTCAGGCAGCTTAATCTTTATCTTAAACTGCGGGGCTGGCTGATCTAGAGTGACCGGGCATGGTAAAGGGAAACCCCTTTAATAAGAGTATCTCCCAAAAACCATCGGATATTTTCTGCTACCAGGCGGTAAAACTCTAAGCCGTAAAAAGGGCGTTTGGTTTTACTCCAGCTTCAAATTTTGCCGGGCAAAACACCGATCGGTAAAACTTATCTGTGTAATATTACAAGGTTTGAGCTCACTGGTCGCTTATTTTTAATGGAAAACAGTAAAACCACATCTAGCATGGTGGGGGTCATACAATGTTCAGGCATGGCTCAGCTGTGAAGTAACAACATACTCGGGAATGTTAAATTCTACCACATCCAACAAGTCAAATTATTGGGAGGTATATGTGCTACAGAACAAAGCTTTATTACCTCGAACTAAAAGTTCATGCATTTCTCGGACTAAAACGGCCACCTTTTCGGAGCAAATCGGCCACCCCCCATTGGAGCGGCGTCGGACAATACGATGGCATAGAATCACCGTTGGAGGTGATTCATGGCCAACAGGAGATTGTCCGTGCGCAAGATCAAAGAGATTCTACGTTTAAAATTAGACTGCGGCATCAGCGAGCGGGAGATATCACGGAGCTGCCAGGTCTCCCGGAGCACGGTAGCCGATTATCTCAGAAGAGCAGCGGCCGCCAGGCTGAGTTGGCCGGAAGCGTCAGCCATGGCCGAGGCCCAGCTCGAAGAGCGCCTGTTTCCCACCGAGCACGTACCAAGCTCGGTAAAACGTCCACCGCCGGACTGCGAGCACATTTACAATGAGTTACGTACCTACCGTAAATTCAACCTGACGCTCTCCCAGTTATGGCTGGAGTACAAAGAAAAACACCCGGACGGCTACCAGTACACCCAGTTCTGCGAGCATTACTGGCGGTGGCGGAAAAAGCTCGATTACTGCATGCGCCAGGAGCATCGCGGCGGCGAAAAGCTCTTCATCGACTACTCCGATGGACTGTCTATCGTCGACACGGTCACCGGCGAGTTTATTCTCACCCAGCTATTCCTGGCTGTCTGGGGCGCTTCCAACTACACCTATGCCGAAGCCACCCTGTCGCAAACGTTACCGAATTGGATCGGCTCTCACGGGCGGGCTTTCGAGTACTTTGGTTGTGTACCCCGGGTGCTGGTGCCGGATAATCTCAAGAGCGGCGTCAGCAAAGCCTGTAAGTACGAGCCTGAGTTAAATCCGACCTACGCAGACATGGCGGAGCACTACGGCTGCGCCGTGCTGCCGGCGCGTCCGCGCAAGCCCAGGGACAAGGCGAAAGTCGAAAGCGGCGTGCTTATCGCCCAGAGGTGGATACTGGCGGTGTTACGCCACCGCACTTTCTACAGCCTCGTCGAGCTTAATGCCGCTATCCGCGAGTGCCTGGAGCATCTCAATAGCCGTCCCCTGAAAAAGCTCAAGAAGTCACGCCGGGAGCTGTTTGAAGCTACTGACCGGCCCAATACTTTACCGCTACCACAGAGACCCTACGAGTATGCTGAATGGTATAAGGCCAGGGTACAGCTCAATTATCACATCGAAATAGACCATCATTATTACAGCGTGCCCTACCAGCTTTTACATGAGAGACTGGACATCCGGTTAACCTCGGTGATTGTGGAAGCCTTCCACAAAGGAGAGCGTGTCGCCGCCCATGTCCGGCTTTACAACAAAGGCGGCTACACCACGCTCCCGGAGCACATGCCGCCGTCGCACCGCTACTACGCCGAGTGGAATCCGGCCCGGTTTATCCAGTGGGCGGGTAAGACCGGAGAGGCTACTGCCCGGCTGGTGGAAGCAGTCCTTGTCGGCCGCCCTTACCCGGAGCAGGGCTACAAGGCATGCCTGGGTATCATTAACCTGACCCGTGATTACGAACCGGTGCGTGTCGAAGCGGCGGCGCGCCGGGCGCTCAAGTTTAAGACCTGCTCTTACCGGTCGATGAAGGCCATCCTGTCCGCCGGGCTCGACCGCCAGCCGGATAACGGCGAGCAGCACAGCCTGCCGGGACTCCCGCCGCACCAGAATATCCGGGGACAGGAATATTACCAGTGAAAGGGGTGAATCCATGCTTAATCAACAGACTATGTCTATCCTGCACTCATTAAAGCTACACGGTATGGCGCGAAGCCTTGAGGAGAGGCTGGCTGACGCTAAACAGGCAGCGCTGTCCCATGACGAATTCGTGGGGCTGCTGGTGCAGGATGAAAAACTGTACCGCGACAATTTAAGGCTCCACCGGCTGCTCAAGAAGGCCAAGCTCCGCCAGGAAGCCGCTCTGGAGGATATCGACTACGGCGTGTCCCGCGGACTTTCCCGGCAGGTAATGCTGGAACTGGCTAATCCCCAGTGGATAACCGCCCATCGTAACGTACTGGTCAGCGGTCCAACCGGCGTCGGCAAATCATTTATCGCCTGCGCCCTGGGCAACGCCGCCGCCCGCGCCGGCTATACCGTGCTCTATGTACGCGCTCCCCGGCTGTTTGAATCCCTGCAGCAGTCACGCGGAGATGGCTCTCATCTCAAAGCCCTCGCCAGGCTAAGTCGGGTACAGCTTTTAATTATCGATGACTTCTTGCTTACCCCGCTGGTAGACGGCGAGCGGAGAGATTTGCTGGAGGTAATCGAGGACCGCTACCAGACAGGAGCGACCATTATCGCCAGCCAGTGCCCGGTTAAAGACTGGCACCCCAACATCGGCGACCCCACGCTGGCCGATGCCGTCTGCGACCGGCTGCTGCACAACGCCTACAAGATCGAGATGAGAGGCGATTCCATGCGTACCAGGAGACCGGTTACTAAATCTGAGAAGAAGGAGGACTTGTCCTGAGCGAAGTCGAAGGAGATTGAAAGCGATGAGAAAGTGAGCTAAACTGTACCTTAGTCCGGCGCTGCCAGGGGGTGGCCGGTTTGCTCCGAACACCCGGCCGATTTCATTCCGAACACCCGGCCGATTTTACCGAGATACGCAAGTTCATTCTAAAGTAGTTTTTATATCGTGTAAGGTTTTTCAGCGAGGCGGTCATCCTCTCAGTCACATGAGAAGTACTGGCACAACATCGTTTCTTGTTGGAAGCTAGGATTGAAGCACCCATGCTTTCAAGGAACATCTCGCTGAAGGTTACGATTGAGTTGGTTTTTTATTAACTTCTATGATCGCTTCCGATATATTCATTATTGTTTCGAACTGTTTTAAGTATTGTTTTGGTGTACCAGTGATTTCTTTGAACATAGACGAGAGGGCATTAAATCTGTCTTGTGGCAATGGATGTGTTCTAAATTCTTGCTGTCTAACTTCCATTCCGCTCTCTAGGAACTCAAGATACTTCACCAGCATCCGTGGAGCCGCTGCTACAATGTCTGGATATCTAACTGCTACAGCTTTAAAAAAGTGCACTCCGCATTTATCCGCTTCATATTCTTGCTCTCTGGATTTTTCGTAAAACTCAAGATCACGACTGACCTTGCACATATACATTCGCCGCGCTGGTTCTAAATGTCCTAAGTAAACATGAGATAGCTCGTGCGCTATAATAAAATCCAAGAAAGCTTGCGTTAAAAAGCCAGCCTCCAACCTATCTTGACCTGAAATTCTAACACTTAGAGGAGGATCGTGAACTTCACCGCTTAAGAACTCTAGACGTCCGAAGTTCAACCCCCGAAATAGGTCTTGGAAGTTATTATCATGAATCAAACCTTCTAGATCTTTACCTTTATCTAAATACGGCGCGGTCACATTAAAGCTTAATATAAAAAGGCGTGCTGCACGACTAATGTTGTATACCAATCCAAAGTCAACACCAATTATTGGATGGTCGTTTGGTCCACATAAAGCACATGCATTCGGATCTCTAGTTCCAAGAATACAGATTGGAATGGAAAGAAGCCAATTTGGACATTCACTTGGTAAAACAGCAGCAAGCCTATCCCTAGCATCTTCAAGTCCTGACTGTAGTGCCATGCCACCAGATGTTAATGCAGATAATTCTTTCTTGAGCTGTTCCTTCAATTCTGTTTGAGCTGAAATGTCAACCGCATTTTTTAACATCTGCATCCATTCAGCAAGTAGTTGTTTAGGTTCTGGAAACGGATTCTTCAGCCGTGAGTTCTTGATAGCTTTCTCTTCAACTGACCGCGCATATTCGATTGCCATTTGCTCGCAAGTTATGCTGCATCTATGCATGGTTTTCTGATTCCTTGTAGTAGAATCTTTTCTCTTCTCGATTATACTATGACCATGCCAGACCTTCCTAATATTCCTAACTTGAAATGTCTAGCATCGGAATTTTCACACCACATATTGATGAGTTTCTGGCGAAGAACAAGCTTCTTTCCTAATAAGTTGAGCGTAAGCACAACAAATAATCACACATCCCAATACTCATTCAATGGCTATTTGTCATTTTCTTAAGAAGGAACCAAATAGGAGTACCTCCGCCTCCGTTCTCGATTTAACAAATGTTAGATTCTCTTACCCCGTTGGCATGTTCTATCAGCCAAGAGTTGAGTTATTCAAATAATGTTTAGGCCTTGACTTCCACTCTAATGCAGGCTAAAGTCGTTATGAGTCCCGTTGAAAACATCAGGAGGTAGATATGATGCCTAATCCACATTGGACAGGGTTAGAGAAATTGATTCTGGTTGCAGGACACGCTGTTTACATCGCAGATAATTTTGATGATCCAGAGAACGACAATAGTTGGTGCTTACAGTCTTTCCAAAAAGGCGAACCACCTTTCTATATCGAACACATCCGTAAGGGTGTCAACGTTGCTGGTCAAGATCAAATGTCGCTACTGGTTTTCTCTGGAGGACAAACAAGATACGAGGCGGGACCGAGAAGCGAAGCACAGAGCTACTGGGCAATAGCCGATCATTTCGATTGGTGGGGGAAGGCAGATGTAAAACTGAAAGCGACAACTGAGGAGTTTGCTAAAGATTCCTATGAAAACCTTCTCTTCGGAATATGTAGGTTCTTTGAGGCTGTCGGGCGATATCCCAAGAAAATTGAAGTTGTTAGTTGGGCTTTTAAGGGAGAACGCTTCGAACTTCACAGACAGGCCATCGGTTTTCCTTCCATTGGATTTTCCATTAATGGGATCAATAATCCGGTAGATTTGGAAGGAGCAAAACGAGGCGAACGAAAGGCGGTCGCGGATTTTAGGCTGGACCCCTATGGGGTCGGAGAGAGTAGTAAAGATAAGCGGAATGCCAGGAATCCATTTAACAGACGCCATCCTTACGAAGTAAGTTGCGAACTGCTGAGGGATTTGCTGAGCTATTCTGGGACTGTCCAGTTTCAAGGTCCACTGCCGTGGGGGTAGGACTTGACCGCCAATATATAGTAGTTTTTTAGAGACAAACAGTGTGTCGATGCGATAATATATTAAACTGAACAAAAGGGCGGTTTGTGCAGTCGCCTTAAATCTCACCAATATCTTTTTCTTGACTTGGTCGATGAAACAAGCTATTTTAGTAACGTGGCTTACCAATTCATAGTGGCATTACAGGAGACAGACCCTCCCATTTGGCGGCGTTTTGTTGTCCCCTCAGGTATCACTTTGCACCGTCTACATCTGGTTCTACAAGAAGTAATGGGATGGTCCAACTCACACCTTTACAGGTTCAAGATCGGTACCAAAGAGTACGCTGAACCTAACCCCGAAAATGAATTCAATGAGCTAGATTTCAAGAACTCAAGACGCACGAAGCTCGAACGACTAATCCTCAACAAAGGCAGCACTTTTCTCTATGAATACGACTTCGGAGACAGCTGGATTCACGAGCTAGTTGTCGAGGACATTCTAGAACCTGGTTCCAGCCAGCAGTATCCAGTCTGCCTAGCTGGAGCGCGTGCTTGTCCACCAGAGGATTGTGGAGGCTCTCATGGATATACCGAGTTGTTAGGAATTATCAGTAATCCAGAGCATGAAGAGTACCTGGACACAATGGCATGGTTAGGTGGTCAATTTTCTCCTGCCATATTTAATACTGAGAACGTGAATCGGCACCTGAAAACGATGCGTCTCAGGTGAATTCACGTTGCTAACCCTATCTCTACCTCACGCTTAACTAATGTCCATTGTTAGTATATAAGAAGAAAAAGATAGCTCCGGCTACGGTAGAATAGTGCAGACAGACACTAAATCTAAAGTAGGAGGAGCCATCTCAGATGCAGAATACAACAGCTCGGAAACTAAAACAAGTGCCCGAGGGATATTTAATTATCGGAATTGACCCTCATAAAAAGAGGCACGCTGCCGTGGTAATCACCCAAGATTTCACCATACATGACAAATTCAAAATCGATAACACGCATGAGGGACTAGAGAGCATGGTAAATCGCGTCAGGACCAGAATGATAGAAACTGGCTCCCGTGGTATTATGTTTGCAATTGAAACGGGCGGACACTATTGGCGTAACATCGCTTACTTCCTGGATGAAAGGGGCATACCATTCCGATTTATCAATCAGTACACTCTCAAGCGTCGCCGTGAAGGCAAGGATCTGAATCGGAGAAAAAATGACTACCGTGATAGTGAAGTAGCAGCTCAACTCCTTTGTACGGGAGAATTCACTGAGAGCCGAATTCCTCAGGGAGCGTACGCTGATTTGCGGACCGCGCACAATACTTACAGACGGCTGGTTAAAGAAAGAACACGCATTATCAATCTCATCAAAGGTCTTTTGGATGGTCTTTTCCCAGAGTTTGTTCAGGTTTTCAAAGACCCATGTGCCAAGACAGCCCTTTGTATTCTCTCCTGTACTGCTAATCCAAGTGTAATTACCCGGATGACAGAAGATGAATTCGTATCAGATATAGAAGCTCACTATCAAGGTCGATGTCTTAAACGGAAAAAACTGAGGGCGTTGTATCTAGTAGCAAATGTGTCCATCGGTATCTCAGCTGGCGCCCAGTTTATGGCAACTGAGATCTATTTCCTGGCAGAAAAGCTCAATCTTATTAAGAAGCACATCTACGCTACAGAAAGAACGCTAGTCGAGTTGGTTGATGAAACAGCAGAAGGTAAATATCTACTCTCGATAACGGGACTAAATTACGTTGCGGTGGCCGGACTACTCGCCGAACTCGGCTGCTTCAAGTCTTATCGTACTGCCAAGCAAATGATAAAGATGGCAGGCAGTAATCCGACTGAGTCAGAGTCGGCAGGCAAGCGGCGTGCCCGTACACCTATGAGTAAACAAGGACGGCCAGTGCTGAGATATTGTGCCTGGACTTCGGTCATTCCGATGCTGCGTTTCAATGCAGATTTTCGTGCTTGGGCAAAAAAGAGGCGGGAAAGGCCGGTTCAGGCTAACCCTCTAAGCGGGAGAGAAATCGTCGGAGCTGCCTTAAACAAGCTCCTGCGTCTCGCATTTGCCCTGGTGAAAAACCAGACTCTCTACCGATCTCCACAGTTGGCACTAGTGAATGTTTAGGAGGTATTTCCCACACATTAGGTGGGCAGGGAGACGCCGCTGTCCATTTTGGGAGCTCCTTGAGTAAACCCGTTGACACAACATGGTGCCCCTGCCCTCTTGGCCAAACCCGAATGTGGTATGATGGGAATCCCGATAATCGGGATGAACCCGTATCTAACAGCTAAGTTGGGAGCCAGGTTAAAAAGGCTGGGCTCTGCCCACCGGTGTGAAGATAAAAGAACTGGAGCTATTGATTTTCGGAATATAGTATGTTGTTCAACATAACACGATGTGCTGATTCCTAGCCCATTTGACTTTAAACCCCACTGAATGACAGAGACCCTGGTAAAACCGGAGTTTTACCAGGGTCAGTAGTATATGGACGTAGCTGATGTTGGCTAGGCTCTATTGCAGGGGAACAAATATCTTATCCGATAAGGCTGAATACCAGTTTAAAAGTTGTGCCTAACCACCCCTTCCCCACCAAAATAGTTGTCAGCTTTTATAAAATCTCTTTTTTCCGATCTCCTGGATGATTATACGGAAATAATATAGTACTCCCGGGGTTCGCTGGTGCTTAAGGCCACCTGGAAGCCGTTACCTCACTTTGGCGGTGCAGAGATATCGACACATATTCATACTGTTCGTCGGAAATGAATGTACTGTTTTCTCCGTTATCGTAGTAACGGAACTCGTAGCTTTAACCCTCGCCTGGAACACCTCCACAGTCGCAATTTCTGCAACGTCCTAATCCTGACGGAATTGTGCTACACTATGGGAAGACCAAGGGAAAGGGTAAGAACACCATCGTGTATTACTATTTTTACCAAACCGCTATGGTAATATCGCTCGTCATTTCCCTCATAGTGGTTATATTGACTTGGCCCCACCGCAATTATCATGGTGTTAAAGCCATGCTTTCTCTGCTCATAGGTATCTTCATCTGGACGCTCGGTTTTCTCCTGGAATCCCACAGCCAAACACTGGAAAGACAATTATTGTGGAATAATGTAGGTTATCTTGGCTCGATGACCGTACCGGTAGCCTGGTTCATTTTCGCCCTGAACTACTCCAACAACGCGAAAATGATTTACGGCTGGAGGACAGCCTTACTTTGCGTAACCCCGATTATTATTACCGCGCTTATCTGGACCAACGGATGGCACCATCTCATGTGGTCGAACGCGCATCTTAGTACTTCCGGCGATTTTCTTGTCACCGTCAAGACTTACGGCCCATTTTTCTGGGTTGCCCTCGCTTATAATTATATCCTGATTTTTCTAGGGGGTATCATTTTACTGCGCAGGCTCTTTGTGGGAAAACGCCTGTACCGTTACCAGGCGGCAGCCCTAATCGTGAGTGTATTATTACCCTGGATTTGGAACATTATCTATGTCTTCAACCTAGTGTCTCTGCCCCGTAAAGATTTGACCCCGGTGATGTTTGCCATTTCGGGCCTGGTGCTGGCGGTGGGCTTTTTACGCTTTCATCTGTTTGCTGTCATCCCATTCGCCCCTAATTTCGTGATTAATTATCTGAACGATGGTATCTTTGCCTTTAATATCCATAATCGTCTAGTCGATGCCAACCCGGCAGCACTTCAAATGTTACAACTTGATGAGAGCATCATCGGGAAAAAGCTGGAAAATATCCCGTCCCTTTCATCGCATCTCGGGAGTCTATCGCCGAATTTTGACGGACATTCAGGCCTACCGTTGATGTTACCGAGGGAAAAACGCATCTGCGAACTGGAAACGACACCCATGGTCGATGAAGAAGGAGAACGGGTGGGTTGGCTGGCGATTTTTCACGACATTACCGAACTTAAACAGGCTGAGGAGAAAGCTCAAGAGTCTGAAGCGTTGAAGAAACTCGACCGGCTACGTACGGAACTCCTAGCTAATGTCTCTCACGAACTACGTACACCCCTGGCTTCCATTAAAGGATTTGCATCTACTCTTCTGCGGACTGATACTAAATGGAGCGAGACGGAACAGCGGGATTTTCTTAACACGATTGAGGAGGAAGCTGACCGTCTTAACCGTATCATCGGCGATATACTGGATATATCACGCATCGATGCCGGGGCACTAAAACTTAATTTGGCTATTCATGATATTTCCGAGATACTGACTTCGGTCCGCGATAGATTGACCCGCTTGACCCTGCATCATCCCCTGGAGATTAATGTGCCTTTAGGACTACCGCCGATCATCATGGTTGACGACATGCGTATCAGTCAGGTACTATCCAACCTAGTGGAGAATGCGGTTAAATATTCGCCGGAAGGCAGCAAAATCACCATCGATGTAAAATATGCCCAAGATGAAATTATCGTCAGTGTTATCGACCGGGGTATCGGAATTTCTCCAGAGGCGATATCAAGATTGTTCGACCGTTTTTATCAGGTCGATAGTGTTGTCCACGGTCAGAAAAAATGGGACGGGGTTAGGGCTGTCTATCTGTCGAGGTATTATCCAGGCCCACGGCGGAAAAATCTGGGTAGAGAGCAAAGTAGGGGAAGGTTCCCGGTTTAGCTTTAGCGTGCCGGGACGAATAGTACCAGATAATTCAAAGTTGCGATAATGAAATTGTCCGGTTTTAGTAATACAATTAGATATCGATATATTCCGGTTCCTGTCCAGGAAATTAACGGGAGAACAATAGTGATATGCATCAACCACGCATCCTGGTCGTTGATGATGACCTGGCAATAATCAAGTTCCTTCGCGCTAATCTACGCGTCGAAGGATATCACATCCTTACCGCGATTGACGGCATGGAGGCACTGGAAGCAGTTGAGAAGGAACTGCTCGACCTGATTATCCTTGATATCACGCTGCCGGGAGCGGACGGTTTTGAAATCTGCGGCCGCATACGCCAGTGGTCCCAGATACCGATTATCATGCTTACGGCCCGCGGAAATACCGGCGACAAGGTAAAATGTCTCGACCTCGGTGCCGATGACTACATCACCAAGCCGTTTGCCGCGAATGAACTTCTCGCCCGGGTCAGGGCAGTATTACGCCGCGTCCAGGCGGTTGACCTTACGCCCCGGCAGCCGTATTTCCGCTATAACGAGCTGGAGATCGATTTTGTTCAGCGGAGAGTAACGGTTTCCGGCGCCGAAGTTAAGTTGACGCCAACGGAATACCAGCTTTTACAGGAACTCGCCCTTAACGCGGGAAAAGTCCTAACCTATGCATATCTCTTGAACAGGATATGGGGCGCCGAATACCTGGGAGAAAAAGACTATTTGCATGTCTTCATCCGCCGCCTGCGCCGGAAAATCGAACGCCACCCAACAGAACCGCGGATAATTATTACCGTACCCACCATAGGCTACAAATTTACATCCTGAAAACCGTTAATAAAGTAATGTCACCGTTGAAAGCACCTTGTAAAGGGTGCTTTTTTGTTGCCCGCAAACGTTCAGAAAATATTCAGAATTTTAGTACCGATATTCAGCTTTTATTCATCCGCCTTTGACTATGATTGAAGTCAGGGATAGCAAGGATGAACAAGAAATTATTCAAGAAAATATTCCCGTTAATTGCTATTTTGCTGCTGGCGCCGTGGCCGGTAGCCTATGCTTATGCTTCCGATAATGGAAGCAATACTCCGGAAACGTCCCTAATAACCGCCGCTCCGATTGAATCGGCACCGAAAGTCAGCGTTTTCGGCGGGGCAATTAGTGGCGTAACGTCCGGCGACCTCTTCTATATCGATGCCCTCGATAGGTCCGCCGACATGCCTTTCACTTTGTACATCACTAACGCCGAGGAACTGATACACGATTACCGTTACATCATTCTACAGGTGGGCGTCTACGTACAAGATAACACCGGCCAATGGGTAAAGGCATCCGGAGCGGATGGACAGACGATTCAGGTTCTTTATATTACCATGCTTAACGGTCATGTGAGCTTCAGCCTGCCCGGACTTGCTAAATACAAAGTCACCATAGATGGCGGGAGCGTCTACAGCCTAATGGTTGGTTCCAGGCAAGAGGGCATAATCCAGCCACAGTTTTACATGGAAATACAATAGCCGGCTAAGCGGCCTCGGGAAGGCGATTACAAAAATGTTAAATCCGCGACTTAATCAAGACAGCCAGGAACGTGTTAACAATATCGCGGCTGGAAAGTCCATCCAAATCTATACTGAAAAACAGCCGGTAATCCTGGTAGTGGATGATGAAGAGAAAATACTTAAACTAATTAAGGTTAATCTTTCTATCGATGGTTACCAGGTTGTTACAGCATCGAACGGAACTTCCGCAATGGAATCTTTCGTAAATTGTCCGCCCGACCTTGTTATCATGGATATCATGATGCCTAAAATTGACGGCTTTCAAGTTCTCGATCTCATGCGGCGACACAGCAATGTCCCTGTAATAATCACCACCGCAAAGTGGGATATGACACTCCTCGACCCCGTTGGCTTAAGTGCCGATAGCTACTTAAAAAAACCATTCAGTATTAATGAATTGACATCGCTTGTTAAGACCAAGCTGAAAAATGCCAGTAAACAAGTATCAGAGGTTTAAATAGAGTATGAAACAGTGTCCTCTACAGGCGTGCGGTTATAATCCTGAGGCCATCTGAGGGGTTTTTTCAACCATTTTCCCCTCACTGCCCAGTGGCTGAATTAAAGGATTGTGTAAAAGGTGGAGTTCGTAAATTCTCGCCTTTCCGCCGCCTTTTCTTCTTATTGGCTTATCTCTTTTGTTGATAACCAATATTCCAACTAATGACGAACAGGTGTCGCCGAAGTGAAGGGGTATTGACTCTTTAAGCTTTATCATTAAGGTGGAGCTTTTGTTAACAATAAAAGCTATATAATGGGTTGAAAAATCTAGATTTGATAAAACTTCAATTCAATATATAAATTACCTTCGTTGAATTTATGGCTGATAAACTGCTTGGTCTCTTCACTCTTGGCTTCAGCCTGCCAGGACTGGCCAATTATCAGTTTTACCATGGCTTACTAGCTTCGTAGAAAGCCCCTGGTGTCGGGTTTCTATGGTCTCAAAATTGTCTCTTTTATGTTGACGATTTATAGTTTCGGATTTCGATATTCGTATTTCGTGATTACTCAACTCATAACTGGCTACTTGGTAGTTGGTACTTTTTAAAGAGCAACTGTCTTGATTTAGGCATATTCCCACGCTTTTTGAGTTTTCAATATAGCGTTCATAATGATTAGTAGCCGTCTCATGCAGACGACGATGGCTACCTTTTTCGCTTTGCCTTTTTCCAATAAACGCTGATAGAAGCTACTGATAACGGGGTTAAATCTGGTACTGACAAGAGCGGCCATGTAAAGCACGGATCTGACTGAAGCTCGACCACCCCAAACACTGCGTTTCCCTCTCATCATGCCGCTATCCCGGTTATAAGGAGCTACGCCCACCAGGGCGGCGATCTGACGACGGTTTAGCTTTCCTAATTCCGGCAGTTCCGCCAGCAGTGTCGCGGAAAGTACCCTACCTACGCCTGGGATACTCTGTAACAAATTGTCCTTACGCGCCAGATCGGGCTTTCTTCTATCCGTTGCCTTAAGTCACGGTCCAGATCCGTGATTTCCTTCTTGAGCCA
Source organism: uncultured Chloroflexia bacterium (assembly GCA_963796365.1). Lineage (GTDB taxonomy): Bacteria > Chloroflexota > Dehalococcoidia > Dehalococcoidales > RBG-16-60-22 > RBG-13-51-18. Next base: position 814,570 of record CAWCLJ010000003.1, on the reverse strand, counting down.
TTCAATGTGAGAAAGGATGTTGGGTTTGAGGTTTTTACGGGCAATTGCCAGCCGGTTTTTCTCTGCTTTGAGCATCTCTAGAAGCTGACGCCTCCGGCTTACGATAGCTTTGATCTCCTCTGTCTCTTCGTCACGCAACTCCCGGACCGGCGGCTTGATGACAGAGGCAAACTCGGCCATTACCAGGGCATCGAGCTTATCTGTCTTAGCCAGTTTCCCGGTAGCTCGCGCATAATCCCTTACCTGCCGCGGGCATTTACTACCGCCACCTTAAACCCCTCCACCGTCAAGGTGGCTGCTACCATAGCTTCCAGACCACCCGTCGGCTCCATGACCACAATTAGTGCCGAGAGCTTCTTTAGTTTGGCAGCGAGTTTACCTACTCCTCCCTCATCATTGGCGTACCGGCCCTTTTCTCCGGACGGTAAAACCGCCAGGTCCAGAAATTCCTTGGAGACATCGATTCCAGCATAAACTTGACTCATTTTCCGTCTTGTGTCCCTTCCTTGTACGATGCGGGTTTGGGTAACCCTATCAACTGTTCGGGCTCTTGGTATTTCAGGCACGGCGATCCTCGCTCTCAAACGGTCTTGATAGACCTTGGGGGATTCGGTCTGCCGTGCCTTGTAACCTTATTTTAATACTTTTCCAAGATACAAGGGGGATAAAGGAGGATTTTGCTTTAAACCTGTGATACGGCCGGATTGGGCTATTCCTTATTCCCTACCCGGGAGCTCTGGCTGAAGTTGATTTTCCAGGTGCTTGATTCACCGCGCTGGTTCTTGAAATAGTCGATTTTTTTAGCTTCTTCTTTGGCTTTAATACCGTTCAACGAGCGTGAGCGGATGTAGCCCATACATAAAGCTTTGACCGTATCCGGGTTAAACTGCGTGCCAGCATACTGGCCCAGCTCTTTCATCGCCTGCTGGGGGGACATCGCGCCGCGGTAGGCGTGCCTGACCGTCATGCTGTCGAAAGCCTCCGCCACAGATATTATCTGGGCGTCGAGCGGGATCGTTTCGCCCTTGAGCCCGGCGGGGTAGCCTTTGCCGTCGAACCTTTCGTGATGGTAGAGGATGATTTTGCCGACGTTGTTGAGATTGGGCATGCCGCGCAGCAGGTTATAGCCCATCACCGGGTGCTTGCGGATAATGCTCCAGTCTTCGTTCGTCAGTTTCTCTTTTTTCTGCAGGATTTCCGGGGGAACGCCGAGCATGCCGATGTCATGGAGAATCGCCCCGTATTCGATGATTTGCTGCTCTTCCGCCGGCAGGGAAAGCTCCCGGGCGGCGATAAGGGCGTAATCGGCAACGCGCCGCGCGTGCTTACACTCCGATATTTCCCTGGCGTCACGGGCTTTGACCAGTTTCAGCAGGCGGCTGCGGTAGGTATAAAGCAGGTTTTCGTTCAGCTTGACGTTTTCGATTGTCAAAGTCGTGCCGGCGGCCATGCCGTCAATGGTGGCGAGGTCGCTGTTGGTAAAATCGTTGCTGTCCAGCTTGTTCAGCACTTCGAGGATACCGGCGACTTTTTTGTTGATGATCAGCGGGATGCAAATAGCCGATCTTATCAGGACGCCGGCCACTTCCCCCTTGAACCGGCCGAAACGCGCGTCTTCATCGACGGCATTTACTTTCAGCGATTTCCCTGTCTGTACCACCAGGCTGGCGATACCAAGCTGCTGAGGTGAGGTTAATTTGATGACCTGTTTCCCCAGCGGGCCATCGGAAAACCGGTGTATGCTGTTTTTATTCTGTTCGTCAAGCAAAATCATGGAAGACGCCGAGGCATTAAGCGCGTAACGCGCCATTTCGATGATCGTCGAATAAACTGCGACCTGCTGTTTGACCGACCTGGAATTGCCGCATATCTTATCGATGAGGTCCAGCCGGATCCTGATTATCTCATGTTTTTTAACAACCGGAATTGCGATCTTAGGCAGCTTCTTGGGCTCATCGACTATCGGTTGCGCCAGTTTATTCTTTTGGAATGTCTGCGTGTCGTTGACTAACTGCATTTTTTCACGTATCTTTAGTATTGGCTTGATTTATAGACAATTGTCATCGCCGGATGATAAACAAACCATAAACAAGCAAGGTGTAAAAAGAAAACCTCCATAAACAATCCCTTTGCCAATTGGCAATATTTGTACATATTTGCTGTTTCTGGATAGCTTCTAGCAACAAAAAAGGCCGGGCATCGTAATGATACACAGCCTTTTTAAATCCCCAGAATCGATTTTAAGCTTTGCCTATTTTAAACATCTTGGTCCCACAGGTCGCACATACACCCTGAGTGGCCGGCTTGCCATTTTTCATCGTGATACTCTTGGTATTTTTCATTGCTTTCTTGGAACGGCATTTCATACAATAAGCTTCCATTGATTTATCCTCCTCGATATTTACTATGAACAGTATAGCATTCCCTGTAATGGTGTCAAATTACTGGATGGTATGGGGGTTTTAGCCGACTTCTCCAGCTTTGGTTTTACCGATATCAAGTAAGGTACTGGGGATCGGTGAAGCTATAGAGGGAATAATTACTTGCCCCGGTTAAACTCAATTAAAATTACAGGCATAAAAAAGGGGCCCGAGGGATTTCTCCCTAAGGCCCCTTCTGCGTAATCTATACGGGATTTCTAGAACTCGAATAACGCCGGCTGATCCGCTTTTCTCTGAACTCCTTCCTGCTCCTTCTTCTGCCGCCTACCAGCCCGCTCCCTTTCTAATCTCACCCTGTTACGCTGGTGATATAGCCATGCTTTAAGCCGGCTCAACTCTTTTAGCTGATTATCGGTAAGGGAATCTACGGATATGTCCGCGGGTAATTTACTCTTATTCCACCGGTTGCAGGTCTTACCGGCGATATAGAGGTAGATTTGCGTCCAATCGCTGTCCATCGGCTGCGTGAGGGAAACCGTCATGAGATAGGCGCAAGCCTCGGCATCGGTGCCGGTCATTTGCCCGGTCTTGACAGACTCCACATTCATCATTAGTCTTTCCATGGTGATGGCACTCTTGAGCCATTCGGGAAGGCTATCACCCCAACCACCGGGAAAGAGAATGATAGGGTCGGTAAAGACACCTACGATATCGGATATCCATTTATCATCTTCTTTTTCAGTTACCAACTATTAAACTCCTTTCTCAAGCAAAGATAGCCCTTAAATTTGAGTAATCCGTCCCCCGGTTTTGTGCCGGGGGGCGGTGTCAGTCAGGTTAGTATTCTTCCGGGAAGAGGATGGTCGTCACGGAACGGTCGGCCTCGGTGATTATCCAGATTTTAGGTAGACCAGGGGTTTCATAAGCGGAAAATATGCGTAGGTTGCCTTCCTTGAGCGCTAGGTTATTTTCCGCTTTATCTTCCCGCGACATGTCACCCCAGTCCCCGGTTGCATGGCGGGCAAGGCTTTCGGTCACAAACTTTGCAAACTCCGGGTTACCGGCCACCTTATCATTTACGCCGGCTGTCATCACCGTTTGGCCGAGCCGAAACTTTGCCTTAGTCATTGCCACAATTATTCCTCCTTTTAATCCTTGAATTTTGTTATCGATAGACAGGCATAATGTGAGCGGTAGTTGTCGAGCGGACTTTCCCAGAAACCGTTACGAAAGTCGAGAAGATAAAGCCAATATCCCATATATTCCTGGGTACGGACGTCTACCAGGTAATCGGTAAATATCCGGATACAGGCGTCGCGGCTGCCCCAGAGTACTACAACGCTGGGAATATAACCGGTATCTTCTTTATGAGGGAAAGGATGATATTCCAGCCTGAGACGTTGCAGTTTCAGGTTATTGAGCCAGTAATGCTTCCCGCCGGCATCATATGAGCCGATGGAGATATCTTTGCCCTCGATATTTGCAAGAATATCCATCAACTTTGTCAGGGCGGCCCGGCGCTGCTTTTGTAGCGGGACCGGGCGGAATGATGCCCTAGCTTCACCTCGGTCATCGGTACCGGCTTCTCTATCTCGACCTTGGCTGTCTGGAACAGGTCGAGTGTCATCGATGTCACCTCCTTTTCTTTTTCTGATTTTGGGCATGGATAGCCCCTTGAAATGATTGAGACGGTTGTTCAAACAAGAGATTGCGTGCTGCCGTACTTTTCCCTTACCTCGACTTCTTTGACGGCTTCGGCGGGGATACTCTCGCGGATTTTCTTGATATACCTGTCAATCCAACCTTCCGACGAGAAGCGGCCGCCGCCGACGCTGTCGTCGATTTTGCCGATGAGGTTCATAAAGTTCTGGCCGATGTATAGCGGCAGTTCAGGGATATTCAGGGCTTCCCTGGCAATCAGCCGGGCTTCTTCCAGGGGGTCTACTGCTTTTCTCAAAGCTTCTTCAAGTAAGTCGATGGATTCCTTAACTCTTTTGGCGTTCCATCTGATAGGCACAAAATCACCTCCTTTCCAGGGCATGGATACCCCTGCAGATTTAGTGGATTAAGAGTTAGCTTTTAAGAGCAAAGTCTATGGCTGCTTTCACCACCTCAGACCAACACTCCAAACCCCACTCCACGCTTTTCTTCACCTGGGCGAGGATGTCATCGGTAATGGCATCCTCCGGGATACCCATCTCCCTGGCACACGCGATGACATCCTCTTTGGTGAGGACAAAAATAGTGTCTGTATCTGCCATAACAGGCTTTCCTCCTTTCCGAATGATTATTTAGGAGCGTCTACTCTCTTTGGTTATTTGCTCGTCTTTCCAACTGTCCTATTGGACTTCCCAAAAAGTACGTAACCGCTGATACTTTCCCTGCCATCGAGGACTTACGTTTTTCCTTGCTCGGCCTCTGCCATCGGGCATCGGCGCTCCCTGCCCCTTAAAAGCCACAAAAAAGGGGCAACCGTCCCCACGTGGGGGAACGATTACCCCTGAAATAGACAAAAAGAGGCGAAGGTAAACCCTCGCCTCTTTTGCGTGGCTGTGTTCGGTCAAGCGTTCAATTTATACGGCTGCTGGTTCTTTCGCCTTGTGCTTTCGCTTCGGCTTGTCGGCTTTAGCGATTGCCTCGGCTTCGGCTACCGCTTCGGCTGCCTCGGTGTCCTTCGGCTCGGTGGGCTTGGCTGCCTCGGCTGGCGCTGTCTCGACTTTCGGTTTCTGGCTGTCACCTGTTATCATCGGCATGTTGACAAGCTGATAACCGTCAACCTGAAAGAGGACTGGCGACTTACCATCGGTGAGCTTCAAGTCCGTCATGCCGTCACAGGCTTTCAAGGCATCGGCCAGATACTTGCCGTCAAGTCTCACCTTATTGACCTCACCCTCGATATCGGCTGGCATGACCGCCCGCCCCTTATCATCGGGGCTGGACAGCATCACCAAGCCGTTATCAAGGGTGATGTCTATCGGGTAGGACTTGCTGTCGGCGAGTACCTTTAGCGAGCTTATCGCCTTCCCAGCTTCAACGGTGTCGAAGTGGACAACGGTTTTAGCCTCGCTCGGAATGAGTTTCTCATAATCGGGGAAAGTGCCGTCAGCACTTAGGAAGCTATACCGAATGGCCTCGGTATCAATAATCAGCTTCATTCCGTCCGGCTTTTCACCATTTGCCTCAAAGGACAGGTTGACACGCCTTGCTTTACGCAGGGCGTTAGCGATACCCGCTAAATCGTCACGGTTAATCAGGGCTTGTCCCTCACCGTCAAAATCTAGGCTCTGGACTGCCAGCCTGAAACCGTCAGCACCTACCAGCTTTAGCTTCCCCTCACCCGCTTTGAACAGCACACACTGTAAAACAGCGCGGTTGTCCTCGGTAGCGGTAAAGGGTAGTGTTCTGTTAAGTGCTTCGGCAAGCTCGACATTCCCGATGTTTGGCTTGACGGTGTTATTAGGGCTTACCCTGACCTCGGCGAGGGTCATCGGCGTTTTTTCGCCTATCCATGCCATGTCCTCAAGGTAACTGGTATTGCTACCGCAAATCACCTTGAGGCGTTTCCCGATGCCATGCGACTCGCTATCAGTACTATTGGCGGGGACAACCTTGACCACGTTTGACCCCGCCACCGCCTTAAGGTAACCGAGTAACCCTTTCCGCCCAACAGTAAAGTCCAGCAGCATCAGCCTTTCCGCTAACGCTCTGGACAGGGCGTTGACCAGCGTAGCCTTATGAGCTACAAAGCCGTTACCTGAACGCTTACCCCCTGCAATATTAAGTTTTTCCAGTTTAGTCACCCCTTTTGGCTATCTGGCAAGACGGGCAAATCTGCCAGCTTCACCTATTAGTCAGTATCCGTTAAGCTGCGAGACGCTAGCCTTAACGGTGCTGCCACTATTGTATTTGGGCAAAAGGGGTTAAATTGCTCACCTTGAATTAACTTTTTTTGTTCTCGCTTGCGAAAGCGTTGTATATAACAATGTTCACCTTTGGTTAAAGCTATCCCCTGCTGTATCTTTTCACCTATGAGTATCAGCCGTTCGGGACTGGTTAGCAGGAAGGTTTTATAATCCAGCCAGGCGTCTAAGTCTAATGCCTTATCATCGGCTATCAGGTTGCCAAGCTCGGTCAGATTGCCTTCACTATCTGTGATAGATTTATTGAGGCTCTCTATCTTAACTAGCTTGGGACATTTACCATACAGTAAGTCCCTTTTACACGTTTGCCGTTGCTTATTGCTGCACCGCCCGCAGTCTAAGCCGTTAATTTGCCGGTAATGGTCTCGCCAGTATTGGGCTTTAGCGAAGCTGGCAATCCGATACATCCAGCTTTGATTATCAGGCTCATGGCCGTTGCTTCTACCGGCATCGGCTAGGTTACTGATGATGGTATGGAGTAAGTCGTTTTTATCTGGCACGCTGTTGGCAAAGGGTAAGGCTACCTTATAATAGGTTAGCCATTCACCCTGTAAATGGTCATAGCCGTTACCGCTATCATAGGATTGCTTTCGCCTTTGGTTTGACCTAGACTTGATGAGGCGGGGCTTTGAAGTGGTTGTTATACAGCTTGCTGGCTTATGGCACCACTGACAAACGCCCTGCCTCTCATTTAGCGTCCATACCCTACCACATCGGCTACAATGGCCTTGTGGCATGTCCTGACCGCCAATTGGAGCTAATATGCTTGTCACCATGTTTATCCCCCTTTTTGAAAAGGGCAAGCGTTCAGGTAATGGCTCTGCGATATTCGATTGTTAAGGTGCTGCGTTTCTTGCTTTTTTTGTTGTTTTTAAAACAAAAAACGATTCAATTTCTACTTTGATAATCACACAATAGGAACGTTTGTTAAACAAGAGGAAGCAATTGCATCCTCCCCCGGGGATAGGGCGGGGAAAGGACTATAAAAAGCATAAAAAATTGCCCCCATGGAATTACGGTTAGGATAAAAGAGGGCATGATAAGAATAGTGGGGAAAAGAGAAGCCCTAGAATCGAAATTCAGGGCAGTATTTGGGGCCGGCCGTCCGATCTGTTACGCGCGATAATAAGAATGGCGCTTGGCGCTACGCTGCGCCCGTGAATAGTGGTAGAGGGTTTGCAGAGGGTCGGCGATTTGTTCAGGAGTCGTTGTCCAGCCTGGATCGGTGAGTTTGTAATACACCCGCGGCGGTGCCGGCGGATAGCTTTCCTGGATGGCCGAGGGTTCAGTTTTACCGGTTTCTTCCACCCAGCCGAGCCGCTTTAAATTTCCGAAATATTTGGTGAAGCTGGGATAGCGCATTTTGAAAAATTTGTAAGGGATGCGGTTTAAAAAATACTGTAAGCGGGCATTATAGGCTTCCTCGGAATAGGCCGGCAGGCCTTTATTAACCCGCCTCTCATTTTCCAGGTCCACCACATCCTGGGCGTGGGCCCGGAGCAGGGCGTTTTTGTATTCTTCAAAAATATCCACCATCGGAGCGCCGATATCCGGATCGATCTTTCGTGAATTATACGGGCCGTAGCCTTTGAGAAATTCAACAATAAATTCGCCGGTTCTGATTAACCTCTGGAAACCGCCATTGGTCGGTTTGAGTTGTATAACCATGAGTTATCCTACACTGAATATGAATTACAGCGATTAAGCCTTCCGATATTTGAGAAGCAATAAATCATCTACATCCTTTTCATTCTTAGCTAATAGCCCAAAGTGAATAGCCTCACGGACATCCCGGGTATAACCGGAAAGTTTATTTGCAATATATTTAGCCAGGGTTGGTTCTACTTTTACCCTGTTGATAAGTACATTTTCGGCAATCATGATGAAATCGGCTGTAGTATATTCGTTCAGGTGGACCATGAAGAACCGGCTCTTTAATTCCGGCCAGATATGCTGATCACGATTAGCAGCCGCAAAGACAGTGGTCACCATTTTTTCAGTCTCACGCATCTTTTTCTTTAAGCGCGTTACCACGCCACTTTCCATCAAAGAGAGCAGAATCGACATTTCCGGCAGTGGCATCTTGTCTATTTCATCGATGATAAGATAACGGGGACGAAACTCCAGCAAGTAATCGGTCAAGCCCGCTTTAGAAGTACCGCCGCCGTTGGTGAATCTACTAAACGGTAATCGAGCTAGTTCTCCAAGAAACATACTTTTGGAGCTAGCTGGCGGACCTACAAGTAATATGTGAACCGGTTGTTCCGATTTAAATGACCGCCAGTATAAACTTTTAATATCTTCATATCCGATAATGAAGTTGAACAGGTCAATTGGTATTTCGATGTTATCCACATCCTCTTCGGTCTTACTTAGGTCTTCCAAGCATTCTCGCACAAGTTGAGGGTCTTTCAGTTTATAAGTCGTGGAACTATGGGACTTGAATGTACCTCGAAGACCCCCGGTAACCAGTAAGCCATCGACTACGAGTAGGTTAAGTGTTTGAGGAGCTGCTTGGACATGGAACCATTCAAATCCTGGCCAGGGGTATTTAAGTTCACCGTTCTTTTCCTTCTTTATCGCCTCGTCTTCAAGTCGCAATGCTTTTCCCGCAATCTCCCTGGCGGCCGGATTCCCAGCTAAATACCGGAAGATTTTCTCTTTTTCACTTTCATTTATCACTTTAAATTGTCTCCTTTTTTTAACTTCAATACGAATTAATACGGAAGGATTTATTAACATGTTTCTCTCTAGTATAAGATTCATTTGGCCTTGCAATATCTAACCTATCCATAGGAGAGTATTTACGATGTTGGATAGTAGTTTGAGAAGACGCTAAGTTTACATAATGTCTAACCATCTCGAGCGTAGTATGTCCAAGTATTTGCTGTAGGGAAAAGACATCACCGCCGTTGATAAGATAATTTGTAGCAAATGTATGGCGGCATAGGTGGGGGTGAAGCCGTTTTATACCAGACTTGCTTGATAAACGTTCGAAAATCATCTTAATGGAATTTTGGGTTAAAGGCTTACCATCTAATGTCAGGAAGAATTTTTGTATAGTCATATTGAAAGGCTCCGGTCTGAAATGAAGCATATAACGCAGGGCGGCCTTTTGAACTGTAGTTCCAAACGGAACGATCCTCTCCTTAGAACCTTTCCCCATGACCTTGACGTAGCCACCCTGGATATTGATATCGATTAATTCAAAATTAGTGAGTTCGCTCAATCTAAGACCGGTATCGAGCAAGAATACTAAAATAGTAAAGTTGCGAACGCCGGCAGCTGTATTCAGGTCAATACTGGATAAAATTTTAGCTATCTCGACTTGGGTAAGAGTATCGACTACTTTTATTGGTGCTTTAGGTGGTCTTAGCTTGGCAAGTCTGTTTTCCCCGGTGTAACTCTCTTTATATAACCAATTAAAAAAACCTCTCAGCGCCCGGACATATGTCTGGATAGTAATTGCTCTTAACTTTTCTCGCTGTTTTGGTAAATAAGGATTATCCTGCCACTTGACTTTATCTTGAAGAAAAAGAATAAATTCTCTGACCTGAGTCTCGCCAAGTTCACCAAGGAGAGTCGATTTATCAGACTGTTTAAGGAAACGCTGAAACTGTGTTAAGGCCATGTTGTACCATAAAATGGTTTTGGGGCTTTTGCCTTCCGTCTTGTTAAATAATTCGAAGTGTTCAACCAAAGCACTGATGTCGATAGAATCGTTATCCATGTTTGCCCGCCGTTTGTTCAATAAATTTGTCACTATCATTGTTATCTCTCCCTTTTATCCCGGTCAAAAAAGCGTGACCGGTTAGTTACTAGGGAGTGACTTTTGTGTGACCTACTGCCTTTATTCAGGCAGTGGGTCGGCGGGCATAAAAAAACCCGCGAATTTGCGGGCTTCAACGATAGTATTGAATCTAAATGGCGTCCCTGGAGGGATTCGAACCCACGACCTACTGCTTAGAAGGCAGCCGCTCTATCCACCTGAGCTACAGGGACAGGCACGTGACTACCTAAAAATTTAACACGAAAACAGGCTTGCGGTCAATATCAATTACCTTGTTCGGGCGTTGAAGATTTTTCTTCCCGACGATGGCGTAAATGGCGCCAGATATAAAACGCAATTGCCAGAACGATAAGCGCGATAATCAATGGGTCAAAGGGGCGTATGGCGGTGCTGATTTCTTCCCAGTGCTCTCCAAGCTGGTAGCCGCCGTACGCCAGCCCGGTGCTCCAAACAAAAGACCCGATGAAAGTATAGGCAATAAACTTGAAGATATTCATTTTGGCGATACCGGCGGGGAAGCTGATATAGGTACGAACTATCGGGAGCACACGGGAGACCAGCACGGTCCACGCGCCGCTGCGGGAAAACCAGCGGTCGGTAAGGTCAAGGTCATGGCGGGAAAGGAGGATATATTTCCCGTACTTGAGAATTAAAGGCCGCCCGGCCCACATCCCAATATAATAGGCGATGACGGAACCGATGGTGTTTCCGAGCGCGCCGTAGCCGCCGGCCATAAAAACGCTATAAACCGGAAGCGCGTTTTCTTTGATGAGCATCCAGCCGGCCAGCGGCATGATAATTTCACTGGGGAACGGGACGCCGCAGCTTTCGATGACCATGAGAAATATCACGCCCGGCCATTGCACGGAGTTATAAATGGATGAAGCAAGATTGAGTACCCATTGTTCGAACGAAGCCATTGGTAAAAGTGTAACAAATACGTGTTTCACCGTCAATTGGTAACAAATATATGTAAATACGTGTGCCTACAGCTTGACAATCAATTGTCCGGATTGCTAGTATTGAATTGAATCCGTACCTCAAAAACTGAAAAAACAATGCCGAAAATACTGGACACAATCGATAGTCCCGCCGACCTTAAAGGATTATCGCCGGAGGCCCTGGAAGAACTGGCAGCCGAGCTTAGGCAAGAGATTATTTCGACCGTAACGACTACCGGCGGACATCTGGCTTCCAACCTCGGCGTCATCGAACTGACCATCGCTTTACACCGCGTTTTTGACAGTCCCAGAGACAAAATAATCTGGGATGTCGGCCACCAGAGCTATGTTCATAAGCTGCTTACCGGACGGCGCCAGCGTTTCAACACCTTGAGACAATACCGGGGAATATCCGGTTTTACTTCACGTGACGAAAGCACCCATGACCCATTCGGGGCCGGCCATGCCAGTACTTCTATATCCGCGGCGCTCGGGATGGCGGTAGCCCGCGATTTGGCCGGTGATGACTATCACGTTATTGCCGTCATCGGTGACGGCGCAATTTCGGCCGGGATGGCTTATGAAGCGCTTAACCATGCCGGGCACCTTGGCTCACGGTTAATCGTTATCCTGAATGATAACGGTATGTCCATTTCTCCCACGGTAGGCGCCCTGGCAAAAATGCTGGGCAGTGTTCGGATGGACCATCGCGTCCGCGGAGCAGAGCAGAAGGGTAAAAAAATCGTTACCGCCCTGCCGCTGGGGAAACAAATCTGGAGTTTAAGCAAAGCTATCGAAGAAAGAGTCAAAGGCTTTTTCATGCCCACACCGATTTGGGAAGCTTTCGGCTTTACTTACATCGGACCGATAGACGGGCACAATATCACCAGCCTTGAAGAGGTCTTAACACAGGTAAAAAACGGCGCCAGCAAACCGACGCTGGTACATGTCATTACCACCAAAGGCAAAGGCTATAAGGCAGCCGAAAGCGATGCCGTGTATTTTCACGGAGTGCCGGCTAAAACGAGCACGGTCAATACCGCTCCTACTTACAGCGAAGTTTTTGCGCAAACGATGCTTCGACTGGCGCGTGAAGAGCCAAAGCTGGTTGTAATTACTCCGGCCATGCCGGAAGGGAACTGCCTTACCAATGTAGAAAAAGAATTCCCGGACCGTGTTTTCGATGTGGGTATCTGCGAACAGCATGCCGTTACTTTTGCCGCGGGTATGGCGACCCAGGGGTATATTCCGGTCGTGGCGATATATTCGACGTTTTTACAGCGCGCCTTTGACCAGATAATACATGACGTTTGCATACAAAATCTTCCGGTGGTCTTTGCCATCGACCGGGGCGGAATTGTAGGGGATGACGGCAAGACACACCAGGGGGCTTTCGATATTTCTTATCTGACGCTTATTCCGCAGCTAATCGTGGCTTCCCCGAAAGATGAAAATGAACTGCAGCACCTGTTGTATACCGCGGTAAGATCAGGAAGACCGATGGCGGTACGCTACCCGCGGAGCGCCGGCCTAGGAGTGCCGCTGGACACAATTTTAAATGAGATACCGATAGGTAAAGGCGAGATATTACGCTACGGCAATGATCTGGCTATCCTGGCGCTGGGCGCCTCGGTCCATCATGCTTATGAAGCGGCCAGGTTACTCTCCCTGAAAGGTATCGAAGGCACACTGATAAATGCCCGTTTTGCCAAACCGCTCGATGACGCATTAATTATTAACCTGGCCCAACGCTTCAAAAATATTGTCACGGTCGAGGAAAATGTGCTGACGGGCGGGTTCGGCAGCAGTGTAAACAAACTTTTGCAGGAGTCAGGTATTACCGGTATCAGTGTTAAAAGCATCGGTATCGCCGATGAATTTGTGGAGCACGGGACGCAGGCGATTTTACGCGCCAAATACGGGCTCGATGCAGAAGGCATCGCCGCAAAAATAATGGAGATATTAACAAAGCCAGGAACACCTCTCCCGGTAAACCTGGATGAAAAGGCTAAAACTTAATAGCAGGGTAGGGGGGTCTTAGCGTGACAAGGAAATTTATTATACGCCAATTAATGCCAGGCGGTAACAGCCCCTCTTTAAATAATCAACTGTGTTGTCAGGTATTCGTAAGGATACCTGACTTTTTATTATTAAAAATCCGGCGGGGGTGAACTGTGAATAAAATGACGGTCAAGGATATTAATGTTAATGGAAAAAGAGTCCTCGTCAGAGTGGACTTTAATGTGCCGATGGACAAAGCGGGAAACATCACAGATGACGGACGCATCCGCGCATCTTTACCGACGATAAAATATCTTATCAACCACAAAGCAAAAGTTATCCTGCTTTCACACATGGGAAGGCCCAAGGGAAAGGTCGTTGAAGATATGCGTCTTGCCCCGGCGGCCCGCCGCCTTTCGCAAATACTCGGGAAGAAGGTCGGGACAACGGAAGATTGCATCGGGCCGGAGGTTGAAAAAGCCGTTAATGAAATGAAACCCGGCGATGTGATACTGCTGGAGAACCTGCGTTTCCATAGCGAGGAAGAAGCCGGAGATGCTAATTTCGCCAAAGCTTTAGCGAAGCTGGGCGACGTATATGTAAATGACGCTTTCGGTACCTCCCACCGTCCCCATGCCTCGATATCCGGAATTCCGAAATATTTACCGGCCGTAGCCGGCTTCCTACTGGAAAAAGAAATCAATACACTGGGCGGACTGCTGGAGAAACCGGAGCATCCCTTTGCGGCAATGTTCGGCGGAGCCAAAGTAAGCGATAAAGTTGCGGTATTGAAGAACATCATGGGTAAAGTGGATGTCTTGCTCATTGGCGGCGGCATGGCGGCAACATTTTTGAAAGATAAGAAATATGAAGTCGGCAAGTCGCTCGTGGAGACCGAAAGTCTTAGTGTCGCTGATGATTTGATGAAAGAGGCAGAAAAGAAAAGCGTGAAGCTTGTTTTGCCTGTCGATGCTGTTGTTGCTGACGCTATCGATGAAAAAGCGCCGGGCAAAATCGTTGCTATAGATAAGGTCCCGAAAAATAAACTAATAGCCGATATCGGCCCCAAAACCGTCGAGATATTCAGCCAAGAGTTGGAAAAAAGCAAAATGATATTCTGGAACGGGCCGATGGGAGTAGAAGAGATTCCGCAATTTGCCCAGGGGACTGAAATGATAGCTAAGCTGCTGCCAAAACTCAAAGCTAAAACAATTTTGGGCGGCGGTTCCACCGGAGAAGTAATCGATAAACTTGGGCTGGCGGACAAGGTAACTTTCGTTTCTACGGGGGGCGGAGCTTCTTTGGAATTCCTGGGCGGCGATGATCTGCCGGGTGTCACCGCGCTAAAAGATAAAACTAAGAAATAATGACGGTAAGGAAATAGGATGAACCAGGATATTATAAAAGAATTATCAGTAACTTCACCGGAAAAAATCGTAATGCTGGTGATGGACGGGCTGGGCGGCCTGCCTGACCCCAAGACCGGCAAAACAGAGCTGGAATCCGCCCGCATACCTAACCTTGATGCGCTGGCGGCCAGAGGTATTTGCGGGCTTTCCGACCCGGTGGCGCCCGGGATCACGCCCGGCAGCGGTCCCGGCCATCTGGCTTTATTCGGCTACGACCCGATTTCCTGCGAGATAGGGCGCGGCGCGCTGGAAGCTACCGGCATAGATGTAGAGCTTAAGGAAGAAGACGTGGCGGCGCGGGGTAATTTCTGCACGGTAGACGAAAAGGGCGTTATTACCGATAGAAGGGCCGGCCGTATCTCCAGCGATAAATCCGCCGAGTTGTGCACGCTGCTGGACGGTATGAGAATAAATCGAGTTGACATAAAAGTTTATCCGGTCAGAGAGCATAGATTCGTGGTGGTTTTCAGCGGCAAAGACCTGGAGACGGAATTAACGGAATCAGACCCTTCACAAACCGGTGAAGCTCCGTTAGAAGTAAAACCGTTAACACCGGCGTCGGTAGATACGGCTGTCGTCATAAACGAATTTATCAATAAGGCATCGGAAATACTAAAAGAACATCATCCGGCCAACATGATACTGCTGCGCGGTTTTGCGAAAAAACCAAAAATACCGACGATGCAAGAAATTTATAAGCTGAACCCTCTGGCTATCGCCGTTTACCCGATGTACCGCGGACTGGCGCGGCTGGTAGGTATGAAAGTAGCGCAAACCGGGACGACGCTTGAAGATGAATTTAAAACATTAAAAGAAAATTATAACAATTATGACTTTTTCTTCCTGCACATAAAATGGACGGATACCGCCGGTGAGGACGGCGATTTCACCCGCAAGGTAAACGTGCTGGAGCAGGTGGACAAAGCATTACCGGTATTGTTGGAACTGAAACCTGACGTCCTTGTTATCGCCGGCGATCATTCCACCCCCGCAATCTTTGGCGGACACAGCTGGCATCCGGTGCCGGTGGTAATAGACGCAAAATACTGCCGCGTTGATAGTGTCAAAGAATTTTCCGAGAATGCTTTTCTGGCGGGCGGGCTGGGAAGAATAAATGCCGCAGAGATTATGACTCTGGCTATGGCCAATGCCCGGAAATTAACAAAGTACGGAGCTTAGGAGTAAGAAATGACACGCACACCGCTGATTGCAGGCAACTGGAAGATGAATACCAACCTCGAGGAAGCTGTGACGCTCATTAAAACAATGCAGCCGCAGCTCCAAAAAGTCCAGGGCGTGGAAAAAGTAATCTGCCCGCCGTTTGTTTCCCTTAGCGCCGCCAGGACCATTGTTAAGGGAAGCACGGTCAAACTGGGCGCGCAGAACATGTTTTACCAGGATAAAGGGGCTTTTACAGGGGAAATATCGCCGCTAATGCTGGAAGGCCTGTGCGAATATGTTATTCTCGGTCATTCCGAGCGGCGGCAGTATTTCGATGAAACAGACGATGTTATCAGTAAAAAAGTAAAAGCGGCGGTCCAGCATGCATTAAAACCCATATTATGTGTAGGCGAAACATCGGAAGAAAATGAAGCCGGACAGACCAGGGAAGTTGTCGGCAGGCAGGTAATCGCCTGTTCGGATAGGCTTTATTATATGAGCGGGCTGGTCATCGCTTACGAGCCATTGTGGGCCATCGGCACCGGCAAAAATGCCAGCGGCGAGGAAGCACAGCGAACAATTAATTTTATACGGCAATTTATTTCCCGACTACATGGCTCCGGTATCGCTAACACGGTGCGTATCCTCTATGGCGGCAGCGTTTCCGCAGCGAATATCGGGGAGTTCATGAGTAAGACGGATATCGACGGCGCGCTGGTGGGCGGGGCGAGTTTGAAAGCGGACGATTTTGTAAGCATTGTAAAACAAGCTTCAAATATTAAAGGCTTATAAACATTAATGAAGCGCCTTGTCGCGATTGTTGGGCCTACCGGAATTGGCAAGACAAATTTGGCCCTGAAACTGGCGAAAAAATTCCAGGGCGAAATTATCAGCGCGGACAGCCGCCAGGTGTACCGTTTTATGGATATCGGCACGGCCAAAGCGACGCCCGAAGAACTGGCAGCCGTACCGCATTATTTAATAAACGTCATTAATCCGGATGAAGAGTTTAATCTGTCTTTATTTCAGGAAAAAGTTTACCAGGCGATGAATGAAATTTATAGCCGCGGTAAGCTGCCGTTTCTCGTAGGCGGTACAGGGTTATATATTAAAGCAATTATTGAAAAATTTTCTCTCCCAGGTATACCGCCGGACGAAGATTTCCGCTATAATATAGAGAAGAACGCCGATGATAAGACAATCAATGATCTTTACGCAAAGCTTGCCGCTGCGGACCCTGACGCGGCAGCAAAAATTGACCGCCGCAATGTGCGCCGTCTGATCCGTGCACTCGAAGTGCATGCCAAAGCCGGAGAGGCCTTCTCACAGCCCGGAACCAAAGAAACCCCTGAATTCACATCTTTCATTATCGGTCTAACCACCGACCGGGCGGGACTCTATCATAAAGTTGACCAACGGGTCGATGTAATGATTGAGCAGGGGTTTATTCAGGAAGTAGAAGGTCTCATCAAAAAGGGATACGGTTTCAATTTACCCTCAATGTCCGGCATCGGCTACCGGCAAATCGGTCAATATTTGCGGGGAGAGATGACACTGGAAAAGGCCATCCAAAAAATAAAAACAGAAACACACCGTTTTATCCGCCACCAGTATGCCTGGTTCCGCCTGACCGATGAGCGCATTCACTGGTTCGATATCGCAACAGTAAAAGACCAGGAAATTGAAAAACAATTATCAGAATTTTTAAAAGGCGAAGAAAAATAAAACAAGACAGGAGTTAAATCCGTTAATGAAATTCACTAAAATGCATGGGGCTGCCAACGATTTTGTGGTAGTTGACGCGCGCGATTTGGAGCGTGATTGGCCCACGATGGCAATAACCGTGTGTGACAGACACCGCGGCATCGGCTGCGATAGCCTGATAACTCTTTTAAAATCAGATAAAGCGGACTTCCGGATGCGGACTTACGACGCGGACGGTTCAGAATCAGAGACCTGCGGCAACGGCTTACGCTGTGTTGCCAGGTACGTGATGGAAAAAGGCCTGGTACCGCCGGACATCGAAGGAATCACGATTGAAACGCTATCCGCAGTCAGCAGCGTGAAACTGGAAAGAAAAGACGGCAAAGTCGTTAAGTTCTGGGCGAACCTCGGGAAACCGAGATTATCCCGGGAGCAGCTGCCGGTTGACTTTAAAGCCTGTAAAGGCGAGTTTTTTAACGTTAACTCGCTGGTTGATTACAGGGTGAGAGTCGACGGGATGGAGGTAACGCTAAATCTCGTATCAATGGGAAATCCGCATGCCGTTCTCTTTACGGAAGAGCCGGTGAAAGATTTTCCCATGGCGAAAATCGGGCCGCTGGTAGAGAATTTATCCATCTTCCCGAACCGCACCAATTTCCAGGTGGCCAGGGTACTTGATAAAGAACACATCGAGGCGAGGGTCTGGGAAAAGGGCATCGGGGAAACGATGGCCTGCGGCTCCGGGACATGCGCTATTACCGTCGCATCGAAATTAAACGGTTACACGGGGTCTAAAGTAGAAGTAAAATTACCCGGCGGCACGCTCGAAGGTTCTTTTAACGGGACAGGTGAAGTAGTCGTCGGAGGGCCGGCTGTGATAGTATACGAAGGAGTATGGCCTGATTGAGGAGTGACGATGAAAATCGCCCGGAGAATCGAAGTACTGAAACCTTACCTGTTCGTTGAGATTAACAAAAAAATAGCAGAGAAGCGAGCCAGGGGCGAAGAAATTGTCAGCTTTGCCATCGGCGACCCCGATATCCCGACCCCTCCCAATGTTATTAATAAGTTATGCGAGGCGGCCAAAGACCCGGCAAACCACCGTTATCCGGAATCAGCGGGCATGCCGGAACTCCATCAAGCGATAGCTGACTGGTATCAACGCAGGTTTAACGTCATATTAGACCCGGCGACAGAAGTGCTGCCGCTTATCGGGTCCAAAGAAGGCATCGCCCATATCGCTTTTTGCTTTATCGACCCCGGCGAGGCGGCGCTGGTGCCTGACCCCGGTTACCCGGTTTATTCGGTCGGCACATCTTTGGCCGGAGGAACACCTTATTTACTCCCGTTAAAGCCGGAAAATAATTTTCTGCCGGACCTGACGAAAATACCCGAAGATACCTTGAAAAAAGCGAAAATACTATGGATAAACTATCCTAATAATCCTACCAGCGCCGTAGCAGATATCAGCTTTTTTAACAGGGTGGCGGAATTCGGTAAAAAACACAACTTGTTGGTATGCCATGACGGCCCTTATTCGGAAGTGTCCTATGATAACTACCAGCCGGTAAGCTTTATGCAGGCGGAAGGCGCTAAAGAAACCGGAATCGAATTTCACTCTTTTTCCAAGACCTATAATATGACCGGCTGGCGTATCGGGATGGCGGTGGGGAATGCTAAAGCCATCGGCGCTTTGAGGACGTTAAAGTCCAATCTAGATTCCGGTATTCCGCAGGCTATCCAACTCATGGCAATCGAGGCTTTGAATGGGCCGCAGAACGCCATCGGCGAACATAACGCTGTTTACCAGCGGCGGCGCGACCTTATTTGCGAAACCCTGACGAGAATCGGGCTGCAGGTACACATCCCTAAAGCCAGTCTTTATATCTGGGCGAAAGTCCCGGAAGGATATAATTCGATAGACTTTACGACGGACATGCTGGACCAGGTCGGTGTGGCGGTCACACCGGGAGCAGGGTATGGGCCGAGCGGCGAGGGTTATGTGAGATTATCCATGACGATATCTGACGCTTCGCTGGTGAAAGCCCTGTCCAGACTTTCCGGCTGGCGCAACAAACGCCATCTCACCATGAAAAAGTAACTTAACATAATGTTATTACCTTCAGGAGAATTATATTCCTAAAAATATCATCACAACCAAAGCCCCGCAGGAGAGAGCCGTTTTACTGGCGGTTTCCGATAAAGGCAGTCGGGAGCGGCAAATAGCGGAAAAATCACTCGAGGAACTGGAGCAACTGGCAATATCAGCCGGAGCCAAAGTAGTTGGCAAAATCGTTCAGCAGTTACCGGAACCCTCGCACGAATCTTATATCGGTAAGGGTAAAATCGACGACCTGTTGAATTTAAAAAGCAAAACGGACTACAACCTTGTCATTCTCGACGATGAGCTCACACCGAAACAGCAGGAAAACCTGGAAAAAGCGCTCGATGTAAAGATAATCGACCGCGTGGCTTTAATACTCGATATCTTTTCCCGCCGCGCCCGCACCCATGAAGGTCGCCTGCAGGTCGAGCTTGCCCAGCACCAGTACCTTCTCCCCAGGCTGGCCGGCCAGTGGAGCCACCTGGAAAGGCTAGGAGGCGGCATCGGTACCAGAGGCCCGGGCGAATCACAGCTGGAAACAGACCGCCGTTTAATAAGGAGAAAGATACAGCGCCTGGAAGAGCAAACTGAAGAAATAAGGCGGAGGCGCTCGCTATACCGCGAGCAAAGAGCGCAAAGCCGTATCCCGGTGGTAGCTTTAGTCGGCTACACCAATGCCGGGAAAAGCACCTTATTGAACAAGCTGGCTAAAGCCGATGTCCTGGCGGACAACAGGCTATTTGCGACGCTGGACCCAACCACCCGGCGCATGGTCTTACCGGATAATTCGCCGATTCTTTTAACGGATACGGTGGGCTTTATCCGGAAGCTGCCGCCGGCTATCGTTAACGCTTTCCGAGCCACGCTTGAAGAGCTCACGGAAGCTAATCTGCTTTTGCATGTCGTGGATGTTTCTTCACCGGACGCGGCGGAACAGTGCCAGACGGTTGAGAACATTCTTGGCGAACTAAAACTAAAAGATAAAAAGAGAATCACAGTGTTGAACAAAATAGACCGTTTGATTCAGACCGAACCGCAGCAAGACGGTAACGAATTAGAAAACGCGATTACCGGACTTGGTTTATCTCCTGATGAGAATACGGCGATAATTTCCGCGGTCAAAGGCTGGGGGCTGCCGCGGTTACTGGAAATGATTTCAGTTGCAGTTAAAAACTCTCCGGAAACCATATCTCCCATAGAGGGATAATTCTCGAGGTCCAGGAACACCATCTTTTTGTTATGAATACAGGTCTTGTACTGGCGCTTATAGCGGCCTTCAGTTTTGCCATAGGCATTGTCATGGTACGAAAGACGGCCGGAGATGCCGGCGAAGCTTTTACCGTGACGGCTTTCAGCATATTTACCGGCATACCTTTTTTTGCGATTGCTATTTCCGCCAGCGGAGCCTGGAGCAACCTGATAGCTATATCCGGCAAAGCGGCAGCAATGCTAGCAGTGGCAGGCGTCATCCATTTTGTCATCGGGCGGTTAACAGCCTATGAATCATGGCGGCTTATAGGAGCTAACCGCGGGACACCCATCACGCAGTTAAGCCCGATACCAACGTTAATTTTAAGCTGGATATTTTTACAGGAAACACCGACATATTACGTCATATTCGGCGTGTTGTGCATGATGGCAGGAGTACTGTTAATCAGCCAGGAAAAAAGAAATCCAGCCGATGAAAAAAAGCTGCAGGCACGGGAAAGGTTAAAAGGAATATTACTCTCGCTGGCGGCGGCACTGTGCTGGGGCATAACACCGGTGTTAATAAAGCCCGGGGTCCAGCAAGCGGGGTCGGCGGCGGTGGGCAGCTTTATTTCTTATCTGGCCGCCGGAATCGGCATCAGCCTGTTATTATTTAACGGTAAAAGGCGGGACAATTTCTCAAGGCTCTCTTTTAAAAAGAACATCTTTCCGATGGTAATAGCCGGACTATTTACGGCCGCCGGGCAATTGCTTTATTACGCCGCCCTGGGAAAAGGCAACGCCAATACTATCGCGCCGCTGGTAAGTATCGAGGTCCTGTTTATTTACATCATGTCCTATTTTATAAACCGGCGGGGTGAGGTCTTTACCTTAAAAATAGCCCTTGGCATGCTGACGATGGTGGCCGGGACGTTTTTACTTTTCCGGTAAAAACTGCATTTCTCCACCAACACCAAGCGCCGGAAAACCCCAAAAACATAATTTACAGCCGATTTAGCAGTTTTTCCAAAGCTGGCACGCGCTACAATCAAAATCCAAGCCGGTTACCGCGCGGGTGAATGGAATTCTACCTCCAGCAAGCTGCTGAAGAAGGCTTTAAGCTCTAAAATCAGCGGTTTTTCATATTTATTTATCAAAAACTGCCAGAAAAGACACCGCGTTAAAAAAGTCGGAGAAAATGGGAGGAATTACCAATGAAACTTGTGGTAAATGCCCATCCATAAAAACCGCGGATGGTAAATAATGATGGTACACAAAAGCAGTAACATCTTTCATCGACTGTTTATATACCACCTCAAGAAGGGAGCAGGTCCGGTCAGCCCACCGGGCCTGTTCTCTTTTTTACAGCTTTTTTTCCCACAGCGTCATTCCCGCGCAGGCGGGAATCCAAAAAAAGATTAACATAAAAGTTGACTTGTTGGGGTATAATGGGGAATATGAAGATTAATTGGAATAATATTAAAAAGTCTTGGAATTTATATTTAGCTATTATAATAACATTTATATTATGGATTGCATTGTGGTTAGCACTTGAAAAAAATAACAATGCTTCAGAGGCAATGGTTGCTATTGGAACATTGATATTGGCTATAGTCACAACAATAAATATTGTAAACAGTAATGCTCAAGATAATAGAGAGCATAAAGAACGGTTGTTAAATGAAGTTGTTCAATGGACAGAAAATGTAATCAATTCATCGATTGGGCGTCAAACAATTGAAATTTCTGAATTGTGGAAAACCAAACTAGAGCATAAATATCAAAAAGCAAAAGGTAAATATATAGATGTCTTGATTAATAATTCCTTTAAAGAATTAACAGAACCTTTTAATGAAGTTAACAAAAAACTTGATGACATCAATGAATTTCTTGAAAATTTCCTTAGTGGTAAAGGTGGGAACATCCTTGCTCTTAAGGAATATGAAACTTGGTTGGTTACATGCACAGAAGTATTACTAGAAGCCGAGGCTGGGATTAAGGTTCGGGTAAATAGTAACAAATTAAAGGAGAACAATCCTATGCTTATGGATGAAGATAATAAAGAAGTAACCTTAAAAGATATAAAAGACCTACTTAAAAGTCAAAACGATACAATAAACAAAATAGAAGAAAGACAAAGAAAGACTGCTTGGCAATGGATATTTAGTCTTGGAGTCTCAGCAATGGCAGTAGGGATATCTTGGTTTTTAGCATTTTTGCCAAAAACTGAAGGAGATTATAAAAACGGGATATATGTATTTGGTTTAGGTTTAATAATTTGTGTTATTGCACTTTGTTATTCAAATAAAAAGAAACCTGATAAGTAAACACGAAAGAACCACACAAATCATTATGTCATCAGACAAAACTCAAAACATGGGGCGCACAATATATGTTATGTCATATAGTGAGTGCACCGGAATAGATTGACATAATAAAGGGCTTTAAACCTACCGCACATTCCAATTATATCAAATGGCATTATCAACATCATTTATTTATTTTGTCCGGCGCTAAAGAATGGCGGTCTTTAGCTCTTGAAGTTTGGCTGTCATTCTCTGGACCCGGGCATCCCCCTGGTCCATGCTCTTGATTAGATTTTCCAATTCTCCAAGTAACACCTGGGTGTCCAGTGATTTATGTTCAGCCACGCGCGATGTTTCCGCCATTTTATCTCTTTTGATCATAAAAGCCCTTATATCACGCGTAAGATCGTTATTATGAGCTGGTTTTTGGGGCATAATATTTGCCACTTCTTATCCTCCGCATGTATTGAACATTATTTTCAATTGAATAATAGCATACAAAAATTGTAAAACAAGGATGCCAGCCCTCAAATTTATGAAACTTTAATTAAAGATTTATTAAAGTTTAACAAAAACATCTACGCCCGGGCTAATATCAGGGCTATAATTTTGTCATGGGAAACAACTTTACCGCCGGTGTTATCAAAACCACGGCGATAGCCCTTATTATCGTTTCATCATTGATCGGGCTACTGCGGTTGAATCCTGTCTTGTTTCCTCACGTTGAAAAACCATCCGCCACTTACGATTGCGACGATGATACGCTCGATATGTACCGGCATTTCCAGAGTCTCGGCATAAAGCCGTGCCGGTTGTTGGGAACCTGGATATGAGCGGCGAGAACTTTACCCAGTGTAACCACGTCTGGCTGCTGGTGACGCTGTTCAATCACCAAATCGCTTACGATTGGGGCACCCCCCGTTTTGATAAACAACATTATGAGGGTTATAAAATAAACCTCGATTATCTATTATACTGCGTCCAGCAGGATAAAAAGAATCCGGGATTTAGTCCCGATAGCCGGACACTGATTTCTTAATAATCCGATACAACAACCGACTAAAACAAGCACTCTGTAAAGAGTCAACGTAGATTATGTCAAGTAAGAATAATTTTATGTTCAACAATTTGTGTGAGTGTTGAGAAGTTAGTGGTTGAATTGGTGGGCTCGCCAGGGATCGAACCTGGGACCAAACGGTTATGAGCCGTCCGCTCTGCCGCTGAGCTACGAGCCCTCTTAAAGAGGTCTTCCGCCGCCCTCTCCCTACCGTCAATATTTTACATTGGCAGCTTTAGATTATCAAGCGTCCACCGTTTGAATTACGTTCAGATTCATAGTAAGATAAAAGTGATTTAATTGAAACGGATTTTCCGATTATGGCTGACTGGCAAGTTACGGCGACAACTATTTTCTGCGAAGCGGTTGATGATGAAGTAACGCTTATCATTAATCCTTCCGGAGAAGTGACATGCACCGGCCGGCAAAAGTATGAAAATCCGGATAAAGAGGCCGCTAAAACCATGAAGCAAAAAAGCAAATCGGCGCATAAGCCGTTGAAATGCCTCGGCGATAGCTGCACGGACGTTAAAAATACCGCGATAAAATACTGGGTGAAAAGTGACGATATCAGACGAAGAAAAGACCGGTCAAAAGACTTCTCACGAAACACAGGATCAAGATCGACCATCTTTCCCTGTCCTTCGGCGGGGTGAAAGCCTTGACCGATATCAATGTGGATGTCAGGGACAAAGAAATCCTGGCCATTATCGGGCCTAACGGCGCCGGCAAGACCTGCCTGCTAAACTGCATCAACGGCTTTTATAAACCGCAAGAGGGCGAAATTACTTTTGACGGGAAAAAGATTACCCGCATCCGCCCGGACAAAGCCGCCAGGCTGGGACTCGCCCGGACCTTCCAGAATATCGAACTGTATACCGGTTTAAGCACGCTGGATAACATCATGGCCGCCCGCCACGTTATTATGAAGCAGAACGTCTTTGCCAGCGCTTTATACTTCGGCTGGGCGCATAAAGAAGAGATAACCCACCGCAAAACCGTTGAGGACATTATAGACTTCCTGGAAATAGAGTCCATCAGCAAAAATATTGTCGGCGCGCTGCCTTACGGTATGCGCAAGCGTGTGGAACTGGGAAGAGCTTTAGCCCTGGAACCGAAGGTCTTGCTGCTCGATGAGCCGATGGCCGGTATGAACCTCGAAGAAAAAGAAGACATCGCCCGCTTTATCGTTGATATCTTCGAGGGCCAGGGCGTTACTTACCCGGATACGCCGGTGCTGCGGGACGGCGTGAGCTGCATTATCCTGGTGGAACACGATATGGGCGTAGTCATGGATATCGCCGACCGGATTGTCGTGCTAGACTTCGGCAAGAAAATCGCCGAAGGCACGCCGGAAGAAATAAAGAACAATCCACAAGTTATTGCGGCTTATCTGGGCGAAGAGAAAAAGTAACTCTTAATCCCACTTACGCTGGCTATTAGTGTGGTAGAAGGATATCCAGGAATACCCCGCCTTCCAGATGCTTCGCTTCGCTCCAGCATGACAAATTGGTTACTCCCACTTACGTTCGTCTTTAATGCCCTGCTGCTTTTCCGCAATTGTCCCGGGAGAAACGTATTCAATCTTGTCGATCTTAATACGGCAGATATCCTGGAACTTGTTATTTATGTCAAGTGACAATTTATTCCTGTCGGCGCCAGCATCTTTTAATTCCAGTTTCAGCACCATTTCGTCCCGGTGTTCTTTCTGCCCCACCACCAGTTGATAACAGGCAACCTGGCTGAAACTCATGATGGTCTGCTCCGCCTGTTTACCGACGATGAACATTCCCCGCACTTTGACGGCATCCCCTGCCCTACCAACTATCCCGATAATACGGTAAGCGGTACGGCCGCAGGGGCAAGGATCGGTGGTATAGACTTGATAAATCCCCCGTGCCGAAGCGGATAAGCCCCCAATTTTTATTGTGGAGCTGCGTAGCGACAATTTCACCTACATCGCCGGGGCCGAGCTGCTTACCCGTCTCCGGGTCGACGATTTCCGTGATATATTCGTCCATAAGGTGCATGCCGGACTTTTGTTTGCATTCATAAGCTATTGCCCCGCCGGGTTCGGTGACGGCGTAAGCCTGATATGTATCGATACCGTACTGTTCTTCAAATATCATACGCAGGGAAGGCGGCAGCATTTCACCGGTGAACCAGGCGCGTTTAATGCATAAGTCCCGTTTAAAGTTGTTCCCCAGTTCTTCCGCCCGTTTGATAATCGTGTTTAAAAAGCTGGGCGTCCCCACGAAGCCGGTTACCTTCAGGTCTTTTAAAATCTGTATCTGGAGGTCGGTATTGCCGGTGCCGGCTACCACCACCGTCGCACCGCAGTCTTTAATTGCCTCGTGAAATAGGATGCCGGCCGGGGACATATGATAGGTAAAAGTATTGACGACGATATCGCCTTTTCTGAACCCCGCCGCCCAGAATGACTTGGCGAACCATTTGTAAGCTGGAAGGCTGGATTTCATATATGGGCCCGGGGAAATAAATATGCGTTCAACATCTTCTATGCGGTGAAGCCAGAATGCCCCCAAAAGGCAGATTGTTGTTTCTGCATTTCCAGCAGGTCGGTCTTGCGGGTAATGGGCAGCTTTTCCAGGTCTTTGATGGTGCGGATGTCTTCGGGGTTAACTCCTGCTTTATCCAGGAGTTGTTTTACCGCGGGAGCATTTTTATATGAATAAGAGATTTTTTCAATTAGCTTTTTATCGAGGTAATATTGGCGTTCCGGCCTGTGGACATCGTTTCCAGTTCATCGAAATATTCGTCTTGGGGAGACCTTAAAGCCATCTCTTTCTCCTCTTGTAATGCTTCACATCGCGGTAGCTCTTTTTAGTGCCGAGGGCGGAAAGCCCCATGTAGAATTCTTTGACGTCCTCGTTGTTTTTAAGAAAATCGGCGCTGCCATCGAGCACCACCCTTCCGTTCTCCATAACGTAACCGTAATGGGCGATGCTCAAGGCGATGCGCACGTTTTGCTCCACCAGCAGTACCGAGGTCTTTTGCTCGGAATTAAAGCGCCGGATAATATCGAATATTTCTTCGACCATCATCGGCGCCAGGCCGAGAGAAGGTTCATCGAGCATCATCAGTCTGGGCTGCGCCATCATGGCGCGGCCGATGACAACCATTTGCTGCTCGCCGCCGGAAAGGTAACCGGCGGTATTATGGCGGAGCCGTTTCAGGCGCGGGAAATAATTATAGACCATTTCCAAGTCCTGTTTGACACCGCGCCGATCATTACGGTTATGCGCTCCTACCAGCAGATTTTCTTCGGAAGTAAGGTGCTCGAAAACATGCCGGCCTTCCAACGCCTGGATAATACCGAGTTTGCCTATCGCCTCGGCGTTTTTCTTATCGATGCGCTCGCCGTTCCACTCGATGGAACCGTCGGTCACCTCCCCTTCTTCGATATGCAGCAGGCCGGAAATAGCTTTCAGGGTGGTGCTTTTCCCCGCCCCGTTAGCCCCGAGGAGGGCTACAATCACGCCGTCTTCTACAGAGATAGAAACACCGTGCAGCACCCTGATAACGTTAAGGTAAGTGACTTCGATATTATTCAGTTTAAGCATATTACATTACTATTCTAGCTTAAAACACCATAAAGAGCGAAGCGCAGCACCGCCTTGAAGACGGATTACCCGCGCCCCGCTCTTATTAATAGCCGGTTAAATATTAACTATTTACCGAACCAGGAGTAGGTTTCATATTTGATGACAGGTGCTTCTACCCATCCGGTTACCGGCGTGATAGTGCCGCTTTTTATCTGGTCAATACGTAGCGACTTGCCCAGCCGGTTATCGCCGGGGGTATAGCTTACCGGGCTTTGCAAACCGCCGACATCGTAGCCGTTAAGCGCCTGGAAGCCGTATTTTTCTACATCTGCCCAGGCTGTGGCATCGCCTTTGGACAGCGCGTCGTAGCCGACTTTATTAAGCGCATCTTTCAGGATTTCAGCAATGATCAGGCTTTGCGCCCAGGCGGCCATATAGTCGCCGTTGTTAACGTCCTTGGGATGATATTTAGTGGCATATTCGTTCATCTTGGCGATAGCGGGCACATTTTCCGTCCAGCTTACGGTGGGGAATACGCCGTAAACGCCTTCAACGACATTTGCCCCGGCGGCGGTAACCAGTGCCTGGGTCATGGCGGCATGGCAAACGCCGATGGTCACGCTCGGGAACATGCCCAAATCTTTAGCATTTTTGATGATGACCGCGGCAGGTTTGGGGGTACTGGAAATGTAAATGACGTCCGGGTTCATCGCCTTGATGCGGGTGAGGGCTACGGTTTCATCGGTTGTGGTGGCGGCATGCTCTTCCGTATCAATAATGGTTACTCCCAGGGTATCCGCCATCGCTTTGGCGGCGTTAGCGGCGCCGGCGCCGGTGGGATTATTGAGTAACATTAAGGCCATTTTAGGCTTGCCGGTGCCTTTCCAGATATTCTTCAAGATAATATTGGGTAAAGGCCGTCCAGTCATCGCCATAGTCCGGCATCTGGCCGTAAATGTGGGCCGGCGGATGATAGTTGCTGGGTGATGAATAAGCTACCAGTCCGGGGAATCCTGCCCGGTTGGCGATTTCCTGGACATATCCCATCTCTGTAGATGATGAGGTAGTGAAGAAAATGCAGCCATCGTCCATAAATTTGTTAATGTCAATGACGGCCTGGTTGGCATTATACTGGCTGTCCAGGTTTTCCGCATCGATTTTATAGCCGTTCACGCCGCCAAGTTCGTCGTTGATGTATTTAATGCAGTCGAGGTTGCCGTCCATCAACGGGACGCCTTTTTCAGCGGCGGGGCCGGTCGTGGGCGTCATAAAGCCCACTTTCAGAGTTTTACCTTCTTTGCTGGCACTACCGCCGCAGGAAGCGAGTACCGGTAAGGCCGTGACGATAATCGCCAGGCAAATAACGGCAGTGACCATTAATAGTTTTCCGGTTTTCATTTTTCCTCCTCGAAATTATTCAGGTTATTTTTCAAATATAATTAACAGGTCACATGGGCTAATTCCTCCTTTGTTAATATGAGAAAGGCCACAAGCGGTAAGCGGCCTTGAAAAGCGACCAGCGGTGCGCCAGTCCTCTTGGTTCCAATACCAGGAACAATACAAGTATTATCCCGAAGACGGTCGGCGCCACACCGGCGGCAAAACCGGCCGGGAAACTGGTAAAAGTGTTACCCAACCATGGAACCAGATATACCGGCAGCAGAACTTTTTGGAGCAGGACAATGAAAATAACACCGAGTATCGGGCCCAAGGACGTACCGAGCCCGCCGATAATTATCATCCCGATATAAAGAATCGAGTCGTTAAAGCTGAACTGCTCGGTACTCAAGGTGTAAGTGGTGTGGGCCATCAGCGAACCGGCAATCCCGGCGAAGAAACAGCCGATGAAAAACGCCAGCAATTTGTAATAAAGAAGATTAACGCCCATAACTTCGGCAGCCAGATCGTTATCACGTATCGCAATAAAAGCCCGCCCGATTTTTGTCCGTGCGATGTTTTTGGCGATAAAGACGCCGAGGATGGTGATAATGGCAACGAGATAGAACTGGCTGGACCGGCTGGAGAACACGAAACCGCCGATGGACGCATACGGCACGGACATACCGTTAAATCCACCCGTTATTCCCCAGTGGTTAATGACCCAGATAATAATGAATTGAGCGGCGATAGTGGTAATAGCCAGGTAAAATCCTTTAACTCTAATAGAAGGAAGCCCGAAGATAAGGCCGATAAAACCGGCCACCAGGCCGGCAGCAATCAGCCCTAAAAGGAAAGGCAGATGATAATTATTGGTCAGGATCGCCGAGGTGTAAGCGCCTACGGCAATAAACCCGGCATGCCCGATGGAAAGCTGCCCGCAGTAACCCACCAGGATATTCAGTCCTAATGCGGCGATAAGTGTAATGCCGATGATGTTAAAGGTACTTAACCAGTAATTGCTCATATATAGCGGGAGGGTAAGTATAACTGCAAGCAGCCCGATTAGCAGCACCCATTGCGTCCTGGTGCGTACGATGGCTAAATCCTCCGCGTAGTTATAGTTGCGTATCCCGCAAGGTAAGCTCATGTTTCTATATCCTCTCGATACGTTTTTCCCCGAAGAGCCCGTAAGGTTTGATGACCATCACAATGATGATAATAATAAACGGGATAACATCTTTGACCCCGTTCCAGAAGAATTGTGTCAGGTAGCCGCCGCCCAGGCTTTCCGCCAGCCCGATGATCGGTCCGGCAATAATCGTCCCACCGAAGGAATCCAACCCGCCGAGTATAACAACCGAAAATGATTTAAGACCGGTGTCGATCAATCCATTGGAAATGCCACCGATGCTTGAAACCAGAACACCGCCGATGGCGGCCACGACACAGGCAAACATCCATGAAGAGGAAAACACGCTGGTCACCGGGATACCACATGCCTGAACAGCCATCTGGTCGTCAGCCGTAGCGCGCATGGCAATGCCCATTTTGTGATAACGGAAGAACAGGTTAAGCAGCAGGAAAATCAGCAGACAGATGCCGATTACCCAGACATATTCTTGAGGAATCTCGGCCGGTCCGATATGGACGACACTCTGGGGGAAGATATTCCTTTCCCCGAAACCGGCGGTACTGGTCGGCCAGATAAAGGTTACCAGGCCTTCAAGGAAATAACCTATGCCCAGTGTCACAGCTATCTGAGAAAGAATCGGCTGCCCGATGAGGGGGCGCAGTGTAACTCTTTCAATCAGCCACCCGATGACGGCAGCAAAAATAATCACTAACAATAACGAGACGAATACCGGCAGACCTTTATCGATGAACATGGAATAGTTGAACCATGCCGATATCAGGACGATTTGCCCTAAAGCAAGGTTGGCAACACCGCTGGATTTCCAGATAAGCACGAAACTTAAAGCAATGAGGGCATAAACCATGCCGACGGAAATGCCGGTGATAACGAATTGGAGTAATTCAGCCATGGCTATGACGCCTCTTTCCTTAAGTTTCTTACCTGGATGCCGGTAGTAACCATACCCTTACGCCCGTCCCGGTAAGTAACCGGCGCCTGGACATCTACTTTATCTTTGCCGCTGTACAAAGCTTCAATGAGCTCTTTATAACGCTGCTCCATGAACTCGCGGCGCAGCTTGCGCGTGCGCGTTAGTTCCGCTTCATCCGGATCGAACTCTTTATGGAGCAAAACGAACTTTTGCACGCGGGACGGTTCCGGCAAATAGCCGTTAACGCGCTCCAGGTCTTTACGCACGAGGTCGGCGACTTCTTTTTTCTGGGAGAGGTCAACGAAGGTAGTGTACGGGATACGGTTGCGTTCCGCCCATTTTCCCACCATCGCAAAATCGATATTCAAAATCGCCGAGACAAAATCCCGGTCTTTCCCGCCGATAACCATCGCGTCTTTGATATAAGGGCTGAACCTCAATCGGCCTTCGATATATTGAGGGGCATATTTAGCGCCGGACTTCAATATGCCCATGTGTTCCAGCCGGTCCATAAAGATAATGTGGCCCTGTTCATTAAGGTTGACGGCGTCTCCGGTATGGCACCAGCCATCCACGAGCGTGGCTTTAGTCTTTTCCTGGTTTTTATGATAGGCGGTGAACATGCAGTCGGAGGTGACGAGTAATTCGCCTTCTCTGGTAATGCGGATAGTGGCGCCAAGAGCTGGGCGGCCCAGGCTTTCGAATTTGATTTCGCCTTTGGCATGGGAAGATATCAGGCCGGCTTCGGTACTGGCATAAGCTTGCCGCAGCTCGATGCCGATGGCGTGAATCAGGCGGAAAGTATCCAGGCTCAAGACGGAACTGCCGGTTACGGCAAATCTCACTTTGCTTAAACCAAGTCTATCTTTCAACGGGCGGAATAAGGATAGATAAGCGATATAATGCAGGGTACGCCAAAATAGATCAGGAGTTTTACCATCAAATTGGATATCGGCAATTTTGTAGCCGACGGGCATGAAGACCTTATAGGTCAAACGTTTGAGCCAGCCGGCATCCAGCATTTTTACCTGGATATCGCTAACCAGCCCTTCCCACTGCCGCGGCCCGTAAATAACAAAGTTGGGGCCGATTTCCCGCGTGTCTTCCGCGATGGTTTCCGGTTCCTCCGGGAAGTTGAGTTTGGCGCCGGTCAGCAGGTGCGGTACCGTCGCGAAAAAGCTGTCGCCGACCCAGGCTGCCGGGAAGTTGGAAATAAGATTATCTTTTTCGTTCATCGGGTAACGGTTTACAAACCCTTTGGCGGTGGTTATCAGCGCGCGGTGCGTTAGAACCGCACCTTTAGGCAGACCGGTAGTGCCGGAGGTGTAATAGATAAAAGCCGGATTATCGCCACTGCCGGCATCAAGATTGTTTTCAAACAAGCCGGGATGGGTCTTTTCATATTCTTTCCCGAGAGCAATAACTTCATTAAAACTGATGAGAAGAGGATCGTTGTAATTTCTTAAGCCCTTGGGGTCCCAGTAAATGATTTTTTGAATTAGAGGCAGGTCTTCTTTGATTTCCAGGAATTTATCGGTCTGCTCCTGGTCGTTAACGACGGCGAATTTGGCACCGGAATGTTCGGCGGTATATTTTACCTCCGATGGGATGGAATCTACATAAATGCCGGTGGCGATAGCACCGGCGGCCTGCGCGGCGAATTCCGACCAGAACCACTGCGGCTCATTATCACCGATAATAGCGACGACATCGCCGCGGTTCAACCCCAGGGAAATCAGGCCGAGGGAGAGATATTTTACGTTGCTGTAATATTCCTGCCAGCTGTACCGGTACCATATGCCGAACATCTTCATGCACATGGCAGTTTGCGAGCCCCATTTGGCGGCGTTGTCTTTGATGATTTGCGGTATCGTCTCTCTTTTTTCCATTTACCTATGCCCGAAAAAATTGCCCATAAAACAGAATTACCTCCCGTTTTGGGAGGTAATCTAAAATTACGATATGGTAACTAAAATCAGCCTAGGAAAGTATACCTATATAACTTCATGCCTCCCATGCGCACTGTTCGTGCGCCCGGTAAAGATGAATTCCGGTTTTTCGACCTGGCGGGAAATTAGTGTTTTCACGTATTGATTCTCAAAAATAATAACAGACCAGCTTAACATATCCGGAATAAACCTGTCAACTTAAGCCGTTACCGCGGTTGTCCCAGATGCTTTAGCGATAAGTTTGCCGTCCTGGTTGGTCACGGTCATTTCGGCAAAGCCGACCCGGCGGCCAGTCTTCAAGGAACGGCATTCGGCGGTCAACACATCACCTACTTTGGCGCCGGAAATCAATTGTATATTGAAATGCGTGGCGATGTTCGGCATTACTACCGAATTCATGCCATAGGCAAATGCCTGGTCGGCCAGGCACATTATGATTCCTCCGAAGACCAGACCGTTGAAATTAAGGTGCTCCGGTTTAATTGTCATGGTCACCTTAGCGTAACCGGGCGCGAGTTCCAGCAATTTCATGCTTAAAAATGATGCTATCGGTTCACCGGTTTCTTTAGCTTTTAATAGTTCGACATTATCGGATGGCATTTCCAGACCTCTTTATAAAAATAACGGCTACATTATAACATAAGAGACAAACCAGTTGACAAAGGGGGTGTACTTACCTTCATAATAAAAGGCTAGCACGGAAGGAGGTAGAAGATGTCTGTTTATTTAATGCTGACGACCCTGACCGATTCCGGAAGGAAAGCCCTTCAGGAAGACCCGGAGCTGCTCAAAGAGATAAACAAGGAAGTGGAATTTATGGGAGCCAAGATTTTAACCCAATACGCCCTTCTCGGACAGTATGATTTCGTGAATATCCTGGAAGCCCCGAGCAATGAAGCCGTCGCCAAACTGGCGATACGATTAAGCGCCAAGGGCACCACCCAGACATTAACGCTAACGGCCATCCCCATCGACGACCTCATCCATACGTTGAAAAACCGGGAGAACCCCTGGTAGCAATAGAAAATAACGCGGCCAATTTAAAGACAAAAAAAGGCGACAGGTTAAATATTACTTTGCCTGCCGTCTATCTTTTTTGCGGTTGATGCCAGTTATACAATCTTTTTACTGTTCTTTTCCCGATTAAACCATTTATCCTTGAAAGTATTAAAAATACCCCCGATATTCAGGTACCAGAGAAAAGCTACCGGAAGAAGAATGATGGGTATGGCTACTACCATCGCGATAAATATTTGCCAGTTCATGATCTCTTTCCAGTCTACTCATCGCGCGGGGTCTTAAATGGATCCCGGGCTATTTACGTGCAAGCCGCTTTTCCCTGGCTTCTTTAAAAGAATTAAAGATACCGCCGATATTCAAATACCAGAGATAAGCCGCCGGGAAAAGGATGACCGGTACGGCGATTATCAATGCGATTACTATTTCCCAATGCATTTTAATATCTCCTTTCCTTCATCCTTGATGAGATTTCATATTAAGAATATCACCGGAACCTCAAATACGCTTCGTGTTTGTTACCTATTTTCATAGGTATTTATGCTTAAACAAGGCATAGTACGTTAGTTCTAGAGATGATTGTGGTATTCGTGCCTAAGGTGTATCATATAACTGAATAATGGGGTTGGTGATCAGGAATGAGCACGATAAAGATATTGATAGCTGACGACCACGCGGTAGTGCGGGACGGCACGCGCCAAATACTCGAGCAGCAGTCCGATATGGAAGTGATTGCCGAAGCTGCCGACGGCGCGGAAGCGATAAAACTGGCGGGAAGCACCAAGCCGGATGTCGCTATAATCGATATCGCCATGCCGGGCGTGGACGGCATCGAAGCCACGAGGCAGATAAAAAAACTTTATCCGCAAATCGCGGTACTGATACTTTCCGCATATGATGACGACCAGTTTGTATTCAGCTTGCTCGAAGCCGGAGCGGCGGGCTACCTGCTGAAAAGCGTACGCGGCCATGAACTAATCGAAGCGGTCAGGCAGGTACATGCCGGAGAGTCCGTATTACACCCTGCGATCGCACGGAAGGTGCTCAACCGCTTCGTACCGGCATCAGGAAAGGCAGCCGGACAAAAATCAGCCGAGGTCTTGAGCGACCGGGAAATAGAAGTGCTCAAATATGCTACGCGCGGTCTGAGCAACCAGCAAATCGCCGACGAGCTTTGCCTTAGCCTGCGCACGGTACAAGCCCACCTCGGGCACATCTTTAATAAGCTCCAGGTCAGTTCCCGGACGGAAGCGGTGGTGCGGGCGTTAAAAGAGGGCTGGGTCACGCTTGAAGATATCCCCTGAAACGTACTCCCCTACCGTTAGAGGTAATGCTTTGACGCGCCGTGAAATCGCAGAAAAAATAAGCAGGACGTTTAAGAACCCCGGATTCTGGCTTATCGTTGTTTTACTGGCGCTTATCACGATTCCTCATTATGACACGGCAATAAATCATCCGGCATTTATCACCAGTTTTTTGAACAATTTA
This sequence comes from uncultured Chloroflexia bacterium, assembly GCA_963796365.1. GTDB lineage: Bacteria > Chloroflexota > Dehalococcoidia > Dehalococcoidales > RBG-16-60-22 > RBG-13-51-18. The sequence continues at coordinate 779,145 of CAWCLJ010000003.1, read as the reverse complement.
GGGGTCGGGCGCGATACGTTTGAAAGAGTGCTGTACCTAGCGCCGATTGTTTATGCGGTCTTCATCTTCGGGTGGCGCGGCTCATTTTATACTTCGATACTAGCCGTTATCCTGATGCTGCCCAAAGCCCTTTTCTTTTCCAATGACGTTTCCGACGCTGTATTTGAGGTTGCCGCGGTTTTCACGGTCGGCAACCTGGTATCTTTAGGGTTTGCATCACTGCAACGGGAGCGGGAATACCGGGGGCGCCTCGAAGCAGCTAGGCACGAGCTTTCAATATCCGAAGAAAGGTACCGCAAGCTTTTTGAAAACGCTCTCGACGGCATCTGGGTACATGACCTCGAGGGCAACTTTACCAGTTTCAACAAGGCTTCGGAGAGGATAATCGGCTATACCACGGAAGAAATCAAGAAAATGAATGCTAAAGACTTCCTTTCGCCGGAAAGCCTGGATTTAGCCCACCTGGTAAGGCACAAGTTATTGCACAACGAACCTGTCGAGCAACCTTACGAACAAAGAGTCTTTAAGAAAGACGGCACCCAGGCGATAATACAGCTTACGACCAGCGTGGTATACGACAAAGGCAAGCCGGTGGGCTTCCAGAACATCGCCCGCGATATTACGGAACAGAAACGGATGAACGAATACCTGCGTAATTATCTCGAACTGGCTACACGCGCCCAGGAAGAGGAACGCAAACGTATTTCCCATGAACTTCACGACGATACCATCCAATCGCTTATTGCGCTTTCACGACAGCTCGATGTCCTGGCGGGCAACAAAGCACTGCCGGCAGAATGCCGTGAAAAAATCGAGGTATTATGGACCCAGACAGACGGGATTGTAAAAGGAGTGCGGCGCTTGAGCCAGGACCTGCGGCCGGCAGCCATCGACCGCCTGGGATTACTCTCCGCCATCCGCTGGCTGGCCGAAGAATCAGAGAAGTACTCCGGCATAAAGACCAGGGTGAATGTCATCGGTAAAGAACACCAATTACCGGAAGACGTGGCAGTGGCACTGTTCCGCATCATCCAGGAGGCTGTCAGAAATATCGGGAAACACTCCGGCGCTACCCGGGCAGGCATTATCGTCGAGTTTCATGGACATAAGACCAGGATAACAGTTTCCGATAACGGCAAGGGCTTTACACTGCCAAGCCAGGTGACCGAGCTGGCGAAACTGGGGAAACTCGGCCTGGCCGGCATGCAGGAACGCGTACAATTGATTGACGGCACGATGTCCGTCCAATCGGAACCCGGTAAAGCCACCACGATAACCGTGGAAGTGCCGGTCTAAAAATTAGCCGACGTCAGCCTTTTACCGCCTTTAGCTTTTTCTTACCGGTAGTGGGCATTATCACGACCGTAAAGACCGGCCTTTTCACGTTCCTCCAGATTTGCGGGAAGTGAGCGACCCCCGGAGGAACATAAATGCTGGATGAAGTGGTAAAGAGGATTTTCTCCAAATCTTTCCCCTCACCAATCCAGAACTCGACTTCCGCACCCAGGTCTTGAGGGTCTTTAGGGTCGGTGCCGAGGAACATGAAGATTTCCTCGTAATCATGCTTGTGCTTGGCGACGAAGCTCCCGTCACCGATGGTCATATCCCCGGAGACGATGCCGTATTCAATGATGGTATTAGCTTCAGGAACGAAGTCCTTGGAAAACATGACCAGCGGGCCGGTATCATAAGGGGTACGCAGCGGGATTTTATCTCCTTCAGGCACCTCTTCCGAATAATCCCCAGGCTTAATGATAGCGGGTTTCCTGACGACATACTTTTCATATTTGGAATGAGCCATAACAACCTCCATACCAGGAAAATATTACCCGGTTCTATATCGGCAGCCGCATAAGTTTCCGGGCATTATCTTCGTAAATCTTTTTGCGGTCCGCATCGCTGATATTCATCACTTCGATGGCATTGATGGTCTGGCGGTAATTGCGATCGCCATGCTCCGTGTCTCCCAGCGGGAAATCAATTCCGAAGACGATATGGTCGGCGCCGAAGAAATCAACGCCGCACTCCATCGCCTTGGGATTGCCGTAGATAGCAGTATCGGCATAGAACATACGGAAATATTCGATGTAGTCTTTCTTGAAGGGAGGCAGCGGGCGGTTGGGACGGTTTATCTGAGTGAACTGGCGGATCCTTTCAGCGTAGAACGGGACCATGCCGCCCATGTGGTGGGTTACTACTTTCAGGCCGGGGAATTTTTCCATGATGCCGCTGAAAACGAGGCGGGCCATGGCGGAGGTGGTATCGTACGGCCAGCCGAACATGCTGAAAATTGTATATTTGGATGTTTTTTCCGTCAAGTAATCCGGGTGTTCCGGCTTTCTCATAGGGTGGATAACGATGGGCAGGTCATATTTGGCGGCCATCTCGAAAATGGGCAGGAATTCCGGCTCATCGAGCGGCCTTTCATCTACCGGCATGTGGAGATAAAAACCCCGGAACCCGAGGTCATTAATGCATCTTTCAGCCTCTTTCAAGGCGGCATCGACATTGTTCATGGCCAAGGTAGCCAGAGCGGCTACAAAACGGTCCGGGTATTTGTGAACGAGTTCCGCCATTTCATCATCAGCACGCTCGGCTAAATCGGCGGCCTTGGCGGGGCCGGCCAGGTGTTCCGGCGCAATGCGGCCGAGCGTCAAGACTTGCCGGAGAGGCTCATATTTATCCATGACGCGGAAACGGCGGTCGAGGTCATAGAGCGGCGGGCTGAAGAGGATTTGCTCATTCCAGATTTTGGGAGAGAGTTTTTTAAGGATTTCGCCGTATTTGGGCGGGATGATATGGGCGTAAGCATCGATTTTAAGCTGGTAAGGTTCTTTCATCCAAGGACTCCTTAATAAGGCGTTGTTTCAGATTCTTTTTAATATACGCCAAACCGGCGGATTTTTCCAATTTGTTCTAGTTCACCCTCACCCCGTATCGCGGTACGGGGCAGGCTCTTTTCATTCCTCTCCCGTCGAGGGAGAGGTTGAGAGGAAGAAAAGTGAAAAGATTTTATTGGATTTGTTTTGTAAAAATGGCTTTTGAAAAATATTTTTATTTTACTTGAAGCTAAAGTGTGAAATTTAGCTTCGATTCGACCTGCCATTGTTCAATGTTTTTCCAAGTTGTATTATGTAAAATAGATACGATTTGTTTTGTCATTTTATTAAAGGATAATTCATTTTATATACGATTTGTTTTGGCATTTTTTAGATATTAGCCGTTAGCTGTTGGCGGTTGGTGATTAGCGATTAGCATTTTGCGCTTAGACCCTCCCGGACTCTACCCTTTTATCCCTCCTCGCCGGCAAGGAGGGACGAAACATTTTCTTACAATTACTACACGTGGGGCAGGCCTCCGTGCCTACTCTAACCTTATATAACTATCCCGATGAAAATCGGGATCCAGTAACTAAAAAGGTGTTAGATTTACCCATTAAATGGCACTGACTTGGTAATAACTGGATACCGGCTTTCGACAGTATGGTGATAAAGAGGGATTTATAAAAACCCTCTTAATCTCCCCTTCGACTTCGCTCAGGGTAAGCTCTTTAACAAAGGGAGAGACTGTTTAAGGAGGTTACCCCTCCCCACACTGATATCCTTCGTCGCTAACGCTCCTCAAGGATGACAGAGGAATTACAGTATACAACGGTCTAAGAGAAAGCTGTCAACAGGATTTTGTCATAAAATGAAGCTGGGTTGAAGCTAAAAATAATATTAAAAAGATAATATTTTCACCCTCACCCCGTATCGCGGTACGGGGCAAGCTCTTTTCATTCCTCTCCCGTCCAGGGAGAGGTTAATAGGACAGGAAAAGTAAGGGTGAATATCAATTTGGAGCGGGAGACGGGATTCGAACCCGCGACTTTCTGCTTGGAGGGCAGACATTCTACCACTGAATTACTCCCGCATTAGACAGAATATATTTTATCGTGAAAGAGGAGGGTTGTCAAAAAGTAAAAAGGCGATTACCCGACCGCTTCATGAGTTAAGGATATTTACTACTATTTTTTGTCCCATCTCAAATCCTCCTCTGCTCCCCTTCCCGATTCACTTTGTTCATACGGGATTTTCAATTTGACAAGGGGTGACGATGTATCCAGATGATACGAAGCTTCACATTATGACCTTAAAATATTCAGGTGGCAATGCTGGATTCCCGATCAAGTCGGTAATGACAATAAAGCTCTTCCCTACCCGCTCCAGCCGTCTTTGGCGCCGTAAGGGAGCGAGGTCATGACGGCTTCTACCTCGCGGATTTTGCCGTTCATAACTTTAAACAATTCGCTGACAACGACGGTAAAAGGCCGGCGGGCAATGGGAATCATTTCCACCCTTCCGTAGCCGGGAACGTCTTTATAAGCGACGGTGCCGGCATGATGGAACATGAAAGTGCCGAAGGTAATGCCGCGCTCCTCGTCGATGACGGTCCAGCGGCGGGGCTTAATCGAGGTGATATAGGCAAAAGAACCGGAGCTAATCTGGCCGCGGCAGTCCAGCGGGCGTTTGGGTTTGGCGGGGTCGGCGGGGAAAAGGTTGGGGTTATTGGTGGTCTTCATGCTGTTTTCATGGCGGTTGCATTCATCGTAGAACGGGGCGATATCACCGTTATCCTGCTCCAAAGCGTCGAAATAAAGGTCGGAGATACGTATCATTTCCGCGCGGGAGACTTTTTCCTCCGGCTTCAAAGCTTCCAGGAAAATGGGGCGTGGTTTTATAAGATTATCCGGGACAAAAGGCATGCCGCCTTCTCGGACGACGATATCTTCAATCTCGCTTATCTGCTCTTTAACGATTTTCAAACGGGAGGCGATGAGGATGGGGAAGCCGTTTTCTTTCATAAAGCCGTAAAAGCCGACCTGGCCGCCCGGCGGGTCAGCGATATAGAGCTTATAGGTGGGCAAGTCCGAGGCGGTAGCCCAGAGGCCGTCCCCCGGCTGAAGCTGTATGGTGTTTTCCGTGCGCTTGACTTTTTTGGCGAGGGGGAGCAGGGAGGGGTTGTGATTGACGAGCGAATCCATATAGTCATCCATCATGGCTTCAAGGAAAGCACGGGTGGGTTTTATAGCGGGCATAAGAATGGCCTCCTTATAATTTGGTAGCAGTTAAAAATATAAGCGTTTGGAGGGAAGAATGTCAAAGATTCTCAATTTAATCGTTTTTTGCTTGCCTATTATCTCAATTGCTGGCTATAATGTAAGCAATTATGGGTAATAAAAACCTGAAAATTGTTGCCGGGATGCCGGCGTTCAACGAGGAAAAGTACGTAGGGTCGCTGGTGCTTAAGACCCGGCAATATGTTAATGAAATCTTTGTCGTCGATGACGGAAGCTCGGACGATACGGCCAAAGTAGCCAAACTGGCGGGGGCAGACGTCATCCAGCACGAGCAGAACAAAGGTTACGGGGCGGCCATCCAGAGCATCCTGGCGGAAGCTAAAAAGAGAAACGCGGACGTGCTTGTCATCCTGGATGCGGACGCCCAGCACAATCCCAGAGAGATACCCAGAATCATTAAACCGGTCATGGAAGATAATGTCGATTTCGTCGTCGGGACGCGGCAAAAACAGGCCAAGAGAATACCTTTTTACCGGCGCATCGGGCAAAAGGTAATAACAAGCTCCGTAAAGGTACTTTCAGATGATGAAACTTTGACCGACACGGAATGCGGTTTTCGGGCTTTTTCACGCAAAGCGTTAAACACCATCGAATTAAGAGAAAACGGCATGGCGGTCTCGGCAGAGACAGTGGCCGAGGCAGTCAGGAAGAACCTGGTGATAAAACAGGTGCCAGTTTCCGTAACCTACAGCGAAGACAGCTCAACGCTCAACCCGGTCATGCACGGGATTGGCGTGCTGGCCAGCATTCTTTCTATGATTTCCGAGCAGAGGCCGTTATTTTTCTTCGGGCTGGCCGGCATTGTCTGTTTAATCATAGGCCTTATATTCGGCATAAGGGTCGTCAACATGTTTTCTGCTAACGGCATACTGCCGGTCGGCAACACGTTATTATCCGTGCTTTTCCTGGTGATAGGTTCATTCAGCGTCTTTACCGGTCTGATTCTCCGTGTCTTAACGCGGAGAAGATAGCCATGCTGAAGAAATTGGTAAAATCCTTCTCTCATCTCCCCCGTATCAAGTACGGGTTCACCCTGAACGGTTCACCGTGAACGGGTCAGGCTCTTTAAAAAGGTAGACGATGTTATTTGAGATTCCTAATTGTCAAGCAGGTTATTTTTTAAAAAAAATAAATAAGCGATAATGATAAAAGTAACGTTAATTAACCCGCCGCAGAATACCCATTACCCGCAACCGCCGCTGGGAATCGCACTGCTGGCGGCGATACTGGAGAAAAACGGGTACCCGGTAAAAATCCTCGATACCAACGCGCCGGGATTTACGCCGGAAGAAACGGCAGCTTCCGCAGCAGACGCAAACGTGGTCGGTTTTACCGCTATGACGCCGACCATCGGCACAGCATTAAAAATCGCTAAACACATCAAGGAAACGTACCCGGAAAAGGTCATCATCTTCGGCGGACCACACGTAACACTGATGGCGGGAGAAACGTTAAAATCCGCGCCTTACATCGATATCATTGCCCGGGGCGAAGCCGATGAAACGATATTAAAACTAATGAGAGCCTTAGATGAGAAAGGTCCTCTCGATAATATCCCCGGCATCAGCTATGTGAAAGACGGGAAAATAGTCCATACCCAGCCGCAGCCGATGGTGACGGATATAGATTCCCTGCCGGTACCCGCCTATCATTTGTTGCCCTGGAAAAGCTACCGCCCGCACCCGCCGCACGGCATGTACCAGCCTTTCGCGGCGATGGTATCCAGCCGCGGCTGCCCTTACCGCTGCGCTTACTGCTCCAAGCCGGTCTTCGGGAGCAAGTTCCGGGCCCAATCCGCCGAACGAGTTGTAAACGAGATGGAATACCTGCACGAGAAATTCGGCGTGAGGGAAATAGCCTTCTACGACGACTCTTTTACACTGGATAAAAAGCGCGTCCACGAGATATGCGAAAGGATTCTGCAAAGAAAATTAAAGATTGCCTGGACCTGCGAGACAAGGGTCAACCTGGTAGATAAAGAGCTGCTGAAACACATGAAGCAGGCCGGCTGCTATGCCATTGCCTACGGCATCGAGACAGCGGCGCCGGAAATTATGAAGGTAATCCAGAAAGATATCACGCTGGAACAGGTAGAGAAGGCGGTACAGGCGCATAAGGAGGTGGGGCTGCAGGTAGTGGGTTATTTTATGCTGGGCTCGCCCGGAGAAACGCCGGAGACGATACAACAGACCATAAATTTCGCGAAAAAGTTGAAAGTGGACTTCGCGCAATTTTCTGTCACCACGCCCTTCCCGGCCACCGAATTATATGACATCTATATGAGCGGCAGGACGGAGCCGCCGAAATGGGAAGACTTTGTCTATGCCGACGTAAATAATCCGACCGCCCCGGTCTTCGAGAGCGATAAACTGACACGCGAAGACTTGAAAATGTGGACGGCCAAAGCTTACCGCAGTTTTTATTTACGCCCGGGCTATGTCTGGCAAAGGTTAAAGCGCTGCACTTCATGGCCGGAAGTAAAGACGAATTTCAACGGCTTTATGATGCTGATGCGAAGCATATAACCAAAGCGATAGTTAAACGAGACCTTTAGGAAAAATCCTCTTCACTTCCCCTTTACAAGGGGAACGACCCTACGAGCAAACCATAAGATTTGAAACTAAAGCAAAGTATTGTCTCCCCTGTTTAATTCACCCTCTCCCCGTATCGCGGTACGGGGCAGGCTCTTTTCATTCCTCTCCCGTCGAGGGAGAGGTTAATTGGAATTAAGGAGTAAGGGTTATGGGGGAGAGCTGAAGAGGATTCGTTTTTTTACTACATTTGCGACCATTTCCGGTTTTTAACGAAACGGGAAGCATCCAGGCTTTCCAGCTTGGAAGAGTTATGGCGAGCGTCTATCCATCTTATGGTGCCGGAACGGCCGCGCATGGCGATGGACTGTGTCGTGGCGCCGCCGCTAAAGTAGCGTACGCCTTTCAGCAGGTTGCCGCTGGAAACGCCGGTAGCGGCAAAGAAAACATCATCGCTGGAGATCAAATCTTCCGTGGTATAGACTTTCTTTAAATCTTCGCCTTTGTCGACGGCTTCCTGCTTTTCTTTTTCATCGCGGGGCCAGCCCTTGCACTGGATACAGCCGCCGATACAGCGGATGGCGGCGGCGGAGAGCACGCCTTCCGGCGTACCGCCGATACCCATCAGCATGTCAATATCAGTATCCGGGAGAGCGGCCTCGATGGCGGCGGAAACATCGCCGTCTGAAATCAATTTTACGCGGGCGCCGGCTTTACGGATTTCCTGCATCAATTTTTCATGGCGGGGCCGGTCAAGGACAACGACGGTAATTTCATGGATCTTTTTGTTCTTGGCGGCAGCGACTCTTCTAATGTTTTCAGAGACCGGGGCATCGATATCGACAACGTTTCTGGCTTCTTCACTGGTAACGATTTTGTTCATGTAAACGAGATTGTGGGGGCAGTGCATGGTGCCGCGGGCGGAAAGCGCGACCACCGAGATAGCACCGGAAAGACCGCGGGCCGTCAGGGTGGTGCCGTCAACGGGGTCGACAGCTATATCAACTCTCGGTTCCGAGCCGTCACCGATTTTTTCACCGATGTAAAGCATAGGGGCCTCGTCCTTTTCCCCCTCACCAATAACGACAATGCCGTCCATGCGGACAAAGCCGAGGACGTTGCGCATGGCATTGACCGCCGATTGGTCAACCAGTTCCTTATCACCTTTGCCCAGGTACTGCGCGGCGGCCATCGCGGCCGCTTCCGTAACGCGCACCAACTCCATCGCGATGTTGCGTTCAATAGTATCGCGCTGATTATTATTGTTGATAGCCATGTTCCGCCTCCGCTCTGAAAATATTTACAGGAAATATTATGTCATCCGCTCCTACTATTCAATGGTCGGGGCGAGAGGATTTGAACCTCCGACCTCAGCGTCCCAAACGCTGCGCGCTAAACCAGACTGCGCTACGCCCCGTCTCTTACAGGAAATCCCAAGCACCAAGATACAAAAACCAAACACCACTATGCCCCGCCCCAAATTATAATCCAGAGATTCAACCTCCGCAATAAGTTTTTTATAAAAAAGAAAGGGGCTCAGGTTGCCCCTCTCAAATCGCGCTTATCTATGGCCGGAAATTAATCGCGGCAATCGGGGCATTTATCATAATCAGTCAATGGGGTGCCGGAGATTTTGGCAATATACTTAATCTGTTTTTCCGGGGCCCAGTATTGACCGCAAACAGAACATTTTTTAAGTTTGAATTCCACATCCTGGTGGGGGAAGTGCATGATGCGCTTGCCTTTTTTCTCTTCCATAGTGATGGCGCCGGTGGGGCAAGAGAAAGAGCAGGAACCGCAGCCGATACAGGCATCCGAGAAGTTCTCGCCGAAGGGGGTGGTAAGCTCGCGTTCCGTGCCGCGCTTGGCAAGGCTGATGGCGGCCACGCCGACCACTTCTTCACAAGTGCGGGAGCAGTTAGCGCAGAGCATGCATTTGGCATTGCCGGTCTGTTCGACAAAACGGGTCTTATCGACGCCGTATTCTTTAGCCAGTTTTTGAATAACATCAGAATCAGGGCAGCGTGCCAGCAGAAGCTCGAGAAGCATCTTGCGGATTTTCCGGATCCTATCGGTATTCGTCTGGACAGACAGTCCTTCCTCAACATTGTAAAGGCACGAAGTTACCAGGCGTTCACGGCCGCGGGCGGTCTTAATCTCGACGATGCACAGGCGGCAGGCGCCATAAGATGCGGTGGCCTCGTTGGCGCACATAGTGGGGATATGGATATTATTATCCCGGGCGGCTTCGAGGATAGTCTTATTTTCTTCGGCCTGGATTTGTCTTCCATTAATCGTTAAATTTACCATCTCGTTCAATCCTTATCGTACTTTTGAAATAGTCCTTTTTCACCCAGACCCCTGCCAGAGAGTTATCCGGACTCTATTTCGGCACTCTCCTTACTTTACAGATTGCACAGCCGCGAATTTGCAAACGCCGGCAGGACACTTATGTTCTTTAATGTGGGCTTCGTATTCATCGCGAAAGTAACGGATAGAGCTCATGACCGGGTTAGAGGCAGACTGGCCGAGTTGGCAGAGAGAAGCAGCGACCATCGTCGCGGAAAGCTCTTCCAGAAGCTCGATATCGCCCTCTTTGCCTTTACCTTCGGTAATGCCGTCAAGGATGTATTTCATCTGGCGGAGGCCTTCACGGCACGGCAGGCATTTGCCGCATGATTCGCCGACGAGGAAGGTGGTGTAATAGCGGGCCATATCCACCATGCAGGTCTTGTCATCCATGACAATCATGCCGCCTGAACCCATCATCGAGCCGGCCTTGGTCAGTTCGTCAAAATCAACTGGCAGGTCGAGGAGACTTTCCGGTATCATACCGCCGGAAGGACCGCCGGTCTGGACGGCCTTGAATTTGCGACCCCTGGGAATACCGCCGCCGATATCGAAAACGATGGTGCGGAGGCTGGTGCCCATCGGCACTTCAACGAGGCCGGTATTGGTGATGTTGCCGACCAGCGCGAAAATCTTGGTACCTTTGCTGCCGGAGGTGCCGATCTTGTTATACCAATCGGCGCTCTTGTTGATAATCAGCGGGATGTTGGCCCAGGTCTCGACGTTATTGAGGTTGCTGGGTTTGCCGAAGAGGCCCTGTTCCGAGGTGTGAATATATTTGGCGCGGGGCTCCCCTACTTTACCTTCCAGGGAGGCCATAAGCGCGGTAGATTCACCGCAAACGAAGGCGCCGCCGCCGCGTCTGATTTGCAGATTGAAGCTGAAACCGAAACCCAGGATGTTGTCCCCGAGCAAACCATAAGCTTCGGCCTGCTCAATGGCTTTCCGCATATTTTTGACGGCCAGCGGGTATTCATTACGGATATAAACATAGCCTTCATGACTGCCGATGGCAAAAGCGCCGATAATCATGCCTTCCAGCACGACATGCGGGTTGCCTTCCACAAGGCTCCGGTCCATGTAAGCGCCGGGGTCTCCTTCATCAGCATTGCAGATAACATACTTGGGCTCGCCATGGGCGTTACGGGTGCTTTCCCATTTACTGCCGGTCGGGAAGCCGGCGCCGCCGCGGCCGCGCAAGCCGGATTTCTTGACCTCGGCGATAATGCTTTCCGGAGTCATCTTGAGGGCTTTAACCAGCGAGGAATACCCGCCGATGGCGATATAATCTTCAATTTTTTCAGGGTCGATACGCTCGTTATCGCCGATAATGAGGCGCATCTGCTTTTTGTAGAAAGGTACGTCTTCTTCTTTAACGACTTTCTGACTGGTAGCGCGGTCGGTAAAAAGCAAGCGGTTGACAACGTTGCCTTTGCCGATGGTCTCCGAGACAATCTCGGGGACATCTTTAGGCAGAACTCGCTGGTAGAATATATCTTTAGGTTTTACGACGACCAGCGTACCCCTCTCGCAAAAGCCAGGGCAGCCGATAGCTTTAACATCTACCTTTGCCTCGAGATTTTGCTTTTTAATTTCATTCTCGAAAGCAGCGACAACACTTTTAGAACCATAAGCCTGGCAACCGGTGCCGTTACAAATGGTAATAATGGGCTTTTCTGCTTCCCTTTGCTTGAGTACCGAGTTTCTTAGAGCGTCCAAATCGCCCGGTGATTTTAATTTTGCCACGGGAATTCCTCCACTAGCTATTGATAATACTTCAGTACGTCAGATACTTTTTCCGGCGTCATTTCGCCGTGGTAATCTTCACCGATGATAACCATAGGGCCGAGGGCGCAGGCGCCCACGCAGTTCACGGTTTCTAGGGTAAATTTAAGGTCGGGTGTATTTTGGCCGGTCTTAACGCCCAGCTCTTTTTCAATCTGTTCCAGCACCCGGTCCGAGCCGCGGACGTGGCAGGCGGTGCCCAGGCAGACATTGATAAGGTGGCGTCCGCGCGGGGAGAGGCTGAAAGCCTTGAAGAAGGTGACGACGCAATAGACCCGGCTTAAAGGGATATCAAGTCTTTCGCTAATTTCCTTCAACGCTTCTTTGGGGAGGTAACCAATAGCCGCCTGGGTATCATGCAGGATATCAATTAAAGCCGATTTATCTTTATTATACTGTTTGAGTACCTGTTTGACCTTGGTTTTATTTTCGTTTTGCGGCATTAGCTCTCTCCAATATGATGTTATATTCCTCGATGACGCGTTTCTGGATTTTCTCAATCATGTCCGGGGTAAGATGGCGGAACCTGCCCTGTATTTTCAGGTAATCAACAACCGGGCGAAGCTTATCCGGTTGGATGCTCATTTTATATTTGCCATTTTCGACTTCATAAAGCGGGAAAACGCCGGTCTCGACCGCAAGGCGGGCTTGCCGGTTGATGGTATCCGTAGCGCTGGCCCAGCCGGTAGGACAGACCGAGAGAACATGGACATAGGCCGGTCCGGGCGTATTGACGGCTTTAGTAACCTTAGCCATAAGGTCGAAAGGATAGCCGTGCGTGGCAGTAGCCACGTAAGGAATACGGTGGGCGACGGCGATTTCCGGAAGATTTTTCTTCCAGCTGAACTGCCCCATAATTTTTTTACCGGCAGGAGAAGTGGTGGTCCGGGCGCCGAAGGGGGTGGATGATGAACGCTGAACGCCGGTGTTCATGTAGGCTTCATTATCGAAGCAGATGTAGGTAAATTCATTTCCCCTTTCCATCGCGCCGGAAAGCGCCTGGAGGCCAATATCGGCCGTGCCGCCATCGCCGCCGATAGCAACTACTTTGGTATTATCCGGCAGACTGGCGCCCTTTCGTTTCAGGGCTTTATAAGCCTGTTCCACACCGGAGGCCACGGCAGCGGTATTTTCAAAAAGCGTATGAATCCAGGGGATTTCCCATGCCGTGGCAGGGAACTGGCCGCCGAAAATTTCTGCACAGCCGGTGGCATTAACGATAATAGTATTATTATCAAGGGCTTTTAAAGACTGGCGTACCGCCAGGGCTTCACCGCAGCCGATACAGGCGCGGTGGCCGGGCGAGAACTTTTCTTCTTTTTGTACAAGGCGGGGGACATAAACTGCGTATTTTTCCATTATTCTCTCACCCCGTAAATCTCAAATTCATTCTTGCTGCCTTTAGCGGCGATTTCGATACCTTTCCTGACGATATCTTTGTAGCCGGAAACAGTGGTATCGCGGCCGCCAAGGCTGATAACGTAGCTGACTACTTTGGGCTTTTTAGCCATGTTAAAAAGGGCCGATTTTACTTCTGAAGACAACGGCCCGCCCGGCCCGCCGAAGGAAAGAGCGCGGTCCATAACGATGAGAACATCGGCGTCTTTAACGGCTTCGCGAAGTTCTTCGAAGGGGAAGGGACGCCATAAGCGAAGTCTGACCTGCCCGACGTTCATGCCTTCATTGCGAAGCTCATCAATGGCGACGGAGGCGGTTTCACCGGCGGCGCCCATCGTCATGATAAGGACTTTGGCGCCGTCGCTGTGATATTTCTCTACCGGGTTATATTTACGCCCGAACTGTTTAGCGAACTCGTCCCAGGCCTGGAGAATAACCGCCTTGGAATCCTGGATATTTACCTGCTGCGCCCACTTGGCTTCCATATATATGGCAGGGGCGGCGAACCCGCCCATGCTGACCGGTTTGTCAGGGTTCAAAGGCATGGGATAACGGTTTTTGGGCAGGTATTTAGCAACTTCTTCCTTGGTTGGGTACGAAATAGGTTCAATCACGTGGGTCAGGTTAAAACCATCGAGGTGAATCATGGCCGGCAGGACGACCCGCGGGTCTTCCGCGACACGGAAAGCAATAATTGTGTTATCGAAAGCCTGCTGGCCGTTCTCCGTGACAATCTGTATCCAGCCGACATCCCTGACGGACATCATATCCGAATGGTCGCCCCAGATGCTCAAGGGGGCCGACAGCGCTCGGTTGGCCAGCGCCATAACTACCGGCAGCCGCATACCGGAGGCGACATACATGACCTCATTCATCAGGGCGAGGCCCTGGGAGGAGGTTGCGGTAAAGGTACGGGCGCCGACGGCGGCGGATCCGAGGCAGGCGCTCATGGCGGAATGTTCGGATTCAACCGGGATATAGTTGGCATCCAGTTCACCATTGGCCACAAGTTCCGCCAGATGTTCGACGATATGGGTCTGGGGAGTAATCGGGTAAGCTGCAATGACATCGACATCGCACATGGCAGCAGCATCGGCAACAGCGATGGAGACTTCGATACCGGTCCTGGTAGTAGTCATTACTCCACCTCCTCAACCATTTTAATTACCCGCGTCCAGCATTCCCTAGCGCAGATGCCGCATCCCTTGCAGTAATAAAGGTCGGCTTCAAAATGGCCTTCCTTATTCTGCTTGATGCAGCCTTCCGGGCAATATAAAGCGCAAAGCCCGCACTTGATGCATTTATTAAAGTCATAAGTGGGACGCTGCGAACGCCAAGTGCCGCTTTCATAGGCTTTAGCGGCGCCCTTTTCAGTAACGATGTTACCGACGGGCAGGTCTTTCCAGGTCATTTCACTTTCGGATTTGGCCATTTACTACTCCTACACTGCTACTTGTACAAAGGCTGATTCCATTGCTTTTATGTTGACATCAGCAAGTTTGCCGAAACGGTTTTTAAGAGGTTCGATTACGGAATTTTTATCAACCACGCCGGTGATCTTGATAACAGCCCCGAGCGCGGTCGTGTTGACGGTGGGGATTTTTAATTCACGGGCAATCTTGGTGGCATTTATGGTGGCGACAGGATAACCGATGTTAAATTCCTTCTTGATTTCATCGGCGGTCTTGCGGGTATTGACAATGACCCATCCACCAGCTTTAAGACCGGAAGTAACTTTAACCTTCGCCAGCAAGCCGGGGTCGAGGACAACGACAAAATCCGGCTCGGTAATATCGACACGCAGCCTGACCGGCTCTTTCGTATCGACACGATTGAATGCCTGGACCGGGGCGCCGCGGCGTTCCGGTCCGAAGCTGGGGAAGGCCTGTGCATACTTCCCTTCAGCGATGGCGGCCTGCGCCAATAATTCGGCTGAAGTAACCGCACCCTGCCCGCCGCGTCCGTGCCACCTGATTTCAATGAGGCTCTTCTCTTTTGTCATTTTTACTCCGTAATGAAAAAGTGCCCCTGGAGCGACTCGAACGCTCGCGGCCAGCTCCGGAGGCTGGTGCTCTATCCACCTGAGCTACAGGGGCTAGTCACTCTAAAATCATACCAGAAATTACCATCTGCTGGCAACTGTAATCCAGGTAAATACCATAATACGTTTCCATAACATAAAAAAGTTATAATTTAAAAAAATTGACTTTTTAACCCTGCCCCGATAAAGTAAAAGTACAAGACAGAAGAGGAGGTAAGGGAAGAATTGGAAAAATTGCAGGCTGTCTTACTGGTTGGCGGGTTAGGTACAAGGCTGCGGCCACTTACAAACGACCGTCCAAAATCCATTGTCCCGGTAGTAAACCGTCCCGTCCTGGAACATACCATTAATTATCTTAAGCGGTTCGGCATCAACGATATTATTATTACTTTGAACTATTTACCTGAAGTTATTGAAGAATATTTCGGGGACGGGAGCGAATTCGGAATAAGGCTAACATATTTCATGGAAGAGGAACCGCGGGGTACGGCGGGGGCGGTAAAGAACGCCGAATCTTACCTGGAAAAAACTTTTTTTGTCTTGAACGGCGACGTTTTTACCGACATGGACCTGAACAATATGCTGGCTTTCCACCGCAAAAAGAAAGCGGAAACCACCATCGCGCTAACCTGGGTGGAAAATCCGAGCGCCTTCGGAGTGGTGGAAACAGATGCCAAGAACCGGGTAATACGCTTTATCGAAAAACCGTCGCCCGGCACCGAAACCACCAACTGGATTAACGCGGGAACATATATACTGGAGCATGATGTCCTGAATTCAATCCCGCCAAATGTTCACCATATGTTTGAAAACGGGCTTTTCCCACATCTCGTAAATACAGGGAAACCGGTCTACGGCTACCCGTACAAAGGTTACTGGCTGGATATGGGCAATCCGGCGCATTACTACACGATTAATATGGATATGATGAGCCAGAAGCTGAATCTTTTAACAATTAAAAATATCGGCAGCAAACCTATATATAATAAGAAGAATCTAAAAATAGACCCATCGGTCAAAATAACAGCGCCGGCCGTTATCGGGGACGGCTGTATTATCGACCAGGGTGTTCAAATTAAAGGACCGGTCAGCATCGGTAAGGACTGCAGAATACACGAAAAAGCGATGATCGAAAGTACGATTATCTGGGACGGCGTGACAATCGGTGCCAACGCGAAAATAAAAGGGTGCATCATCAGCAGCGGCACGTTAATCGCTGAAAACCAGGTAATCGAAAACAGCCTTGTTACCCATGCACAGGCAATACCCCTGGTTTTTCCGGCGAAGGTAAAAAAATAATTATCTCTTTAAGTTAAAGGAGTGATATGGCTGCAGATGAATCTAAAGGCGGAAGCAAGACGAAAAAAGAACAACCGGCAGAAGTTACATTCAAATGCCGCCTTTGCGAAAAGGAAAAGCCAATTTCCGAAATGAAGCTGTTAACCAGATTCCGTCCAGTCGTGGTGGTATGCCGTGATTGTGAAAAAAATATACGTTAAAAAAGAATTATAAATATATTGGAAGCATGAGGCAAACATATGGGTGAGGAACTCGGGAAAATAGAAAAACCTGCGGTGAGCAGCTTTAAAAAAGGCAGGAAGCTGTTTTTTGTGCCGGTAATTTACTACAATGAGGCTACGGCAGAGGAATATAAACAGAACCTTAATAAATACTGGGAGCAGGTTGGAAAACAACTTGAGGAACTATCCTCAAAACTGGGGCAAATCAACAAGATATACCATGAGCTGATAGACGCGGCGGGGGAAAAAGGGGCGGAAACCATTAAAGAGCTTAATGAAAGCAGCTTTAATATCATTAAATCCCTGACGGATAAAACAGCAACGCTGGAAGCACTTGAAGATGCCGATTTATTAACGGAGTTCATGGACTGGAGCCGCTGCCTGATGATAGGGCTGCAAAATGCCAATGTGATGACCAAAGTCTATGAAGCTTATATAGAAACAGGCAAAAAGAGAAACGAACAAATAGCTAAAAAAATAGATGAGAGCCTGAAAGAAAATGAAATCGGGGTGCTGCTGATGAGAGAAAATCAACAGGTACAGTTCCCTTCAGATATACAGGTGTTTTACGTTTCCCCGCCGGCGCTGGACGAGATCAAGCGCTGGCTAAGAGAACAGGATAGAAAATCAGAAAAAGAAGCTGGCGGGGCATAGCTTAACCGGCATTAACAGGCCCGGGAAAATTCCTACCTAATTTATTGTTGTACCGAGAGGGATGACCGGCGAGCGATATACGGCGATACATTGAAGGTACGAAATATATCTGCCTTCCGCGTCTCTTTCTATAAAGCGGCCGACGCCATAACACAAGCACCGTTCAGCTTAACAAAGTTTAACCACGTTCACCTGCGCAAATCGTTCCCCAGTTCGGGACCATGAAATATCTCCATCGTCAGCTCATGTAGTCCCAGCGTTTTTTATTTGAAGAACACACCCGAAATATTTAACAAATGATAACAACATTATGTCACATTAGATTCATGTTCAGAATGCTAAGCGGCACAGACCGATAACTGTAAAAAACAAAAATATTCGCTTTGACAAGCTAAAGAGAAATAGCATAGAATTTGGACAATAATGATTTAGTGACAAAATAATACTATGCTGGAGGCAAAATATGGCAAAAAAGTACGACAAATATATCTCTAACCCACCCTACACCCGAATGACGATGAAAGCCGATAACAGCGTTATTTTCAACGGACTGTTTGTGGGGAAACAGCAATTGGGTTATGATTTCACCATCGGCCACCAGATTGTGACCAAACCTTTTAAAGGCGATAACCCGCCGCATACCCACAATTTCCAGGAGTTTTTAGCCTGGTACGGGACCAACCCCGACGACCCGCTGGACTTCGGCGGAAGCGAAGTGGTGTTTTACCTTGGTGAAGAGCTTGAAAAGCATGTCATCACCCAGCCGACGATTATTTCCCTGCCGCCAGGCCTGGTGCATTGCCCGCTGGAGATAACAAAAATCGTCCACCCGATTATCCAGATAGAAATGATGGTGGCCCCCGCCGACGGTTCGGCGCCTACCAGGGAACCTTACTTTGCCAAAGATAAGGGTTTTAAACCGCAGGACGTCATGAACTTTAAAGTGACACCGCAAAAAACTAAGTAAAAATGCGGATTACTTTCCGTGCCTGTTGACGCATAATTAGGCTGGACTAAATAATGATTGAGGAAGGAATAAAGCATGCCTAACTATCCGGAAAATTGGGCGCAGATGACGCCGGAGGAAAAAAGACAGTCCAGATTAAACGCCACGCTCGATCCCTCGAAGATGAAGTTCCCCAACAAAGAGGCGGAACAAGCCTACCTGGTACGCCAGAAGCGTATGGTAGATATTTACAATGTCCGGGAACCGGACCGGGTGCCGGTGACGATACCAACCGGCAATCTGCCGCTTAAAATGTTCGGCGTAACTCCTTACGATGCCATGTACAACCCGGCTAAAGCCCTAGAGGCATGCGCTAAATTTAACGCCAAATATGCCAAAGACCTGGAAACGACCGCGATGCCGTGGATGATACCGGGCAAAGTGCTCGACCTGATGGAATATAAACTTTACGCCTACCCGGGGCACGGCCTGGCCAAAGACGGCAACACCACCTGGCAATTTGTCGAAGGCGAGTACATGAAGGTCGAAGAATACGACGACCTCATCCGCGACCCGTCAGATTTCTGGATTAGAAAATATTTACCGCGCGCCTTCGGTTTCCTGGAGCCGATGAGGATGTTCCAGCCGTTTACCAACATCACGGAAAACGTACATGTGATGCAGTTCATGCCTTTTGCCACGCCGGAGGTACAGGCGATGCTCCAGCGGATGATAGACATCGGCAAGGCATACCAGGAAACACAGAAAATCCAAATGCAAACGATGGGCATGAATGCCGTCGTCGGGATTACCGGAGTAACCTTCGCCAAAGCGCCCTTCGATATCCTGGGCGACACCCTAAGAGGCACGACGAATATTATGAAAGATATGTTCCGCCGTCCCGATAAACTGCTAAAAGCCCTCGATGTAGTAGCGGATTTCCAAATCAGAACAATACTTAATTCACCAAATATTGACAAGATAACGCTGGTGACTTACCCACTGCATAAGGGCGCTGACGGCTGGATGTCCAGGCAGCAATGGGACACTTTCTACTGGCCGTCGCTTAAGAAATGCATGGATGCTTTTATTGCCGAAGGCCTTATCCAAAGCATGTTCGCCGAGGGCAGTTTCAACACCCGACTGGAACTTATCGACCAGTTCCCGAAGGGCTCGGTAATCTGGTATTTCGACCGCACGGACATCTTCAAAGCCAAACAGATGCTCGGTAAAAAATACTGTCTTGAAGGTAACGTCCCGTCTTCGATGCTGGTTACCGGCGACCCGAAGGATGTCAAAGAATATTGCAAGAAGCTCATCCTGGAAGTCGGAAAAGGTGGCGGGTACCTGCTTTGCGCCGGCTCTTCACCGGAAAATCCAAAGCTGGAAAACCTCTATGCGATGATAGAAGCGGTGAACGAGTACGGCTGGTACAAGAAGAAGTAAATAACCGAATAAAAGATAATAGCCGGGCCGGTTGTTTTGGTATATAATAATTGGAACAGACGGCCCGATTTTTTATATGGCGAAGGGAGGGTAACTTGAAACAGCATTCGTCATTACTCTCTCAACTCTTTAAAGCTTTCGGTTTGATAATCGGTTTTTACCTTCTTATTTTTATTCTTTTTATTGCGCTGCTGGGCCTTTTTATCGTTACTGTTTTTTACCTCTTTAGCATAAACATTTTATTATGTTTTATCGTGCTCCTATTTCTCCTTGTTTTTATGATGGCGCTCGTTCCCACTTTGATAGCTGTCGTGATACCCAGACGCTTTAAATATAAAGAACCGGGAGTGCCGGTAAAACCCAGCGACTACCCTGATTTATTTAAAGTAATTTCAGAAGTCGCTAAAAATATGAAACAAAAAATCCCGCAAGAGGTCTATTTTAATTTTGAAAATAATGTGGGTGTAAATGAGCGCGGGGGAATATTGGGATTTGGAAGCCGCAGGTCAATCGTAATTGGAATAACGCTTTTAGCCTACCTGAATGTTTCAGAATTCGAAGCCGTATTAGCACATGAATTCGGACATTATAGCGGCGGAGCTGCCTGGCTTATGGGAATAGTCGAAAAGACACGGTCACATTTTGAAGCATCAATAAATGTCATCAAAGAAAACAGCGGATTTCTGCATTTCCCATTTTTATGGTACAGAAAAGTATTTCTTAAAACTGCGCAAAAAATGTACCGGCAACGGGAATTTTATTCGGACTATATTTCTGCCAGGTTCACAGGCACAAAAAACACATTAGATGTACTTTCAAAATTAGACGTGAGTAGAGCTACATTCGGTCTTTACTGGACAAATGAAGTTTTGCCGATTTTTAACCAGAGGTTTCGTCCACCGGTAATAGAAGGTTATAAGATATATGCTAATTCACCGGTTACAAAAAAAGAGGTAGATAGATATATCAAGTTAGTTCCTAAAGATAATAATACAAATAAAGACGATTACCATCCGGAATTAAAAGCAAGAATAGGTGCCATAGAAAAAACTAATTTCCCGGTAAAAGATGAAAACAAAAGACCGGCTCTGGGTTTAATAAATTATGATGGTAAACTTGAATTTGAACTGCTGCATACCGTTCCCGGCCTGGATGTAAATATTATCGGCAACATGAACCCGATATCCTGGATTGAGGCAGAAAAAACAGTCTGGCCTAAAGTCTTACAGGAATACATAAGTAGACAAAAGAACGTTTTTAAAAATATAACGCCCATTATGTTTCCAGCTTTTATTTCCAACCCGGAAAGTCTTACTAAATTGTTTCCCAAAAGCAAGATTGAGACAAAAACCACAACCCAAAAAGCGGTTGGGCAATCTGAAAACAGAATAGAAACAAAAGAAGGGCTTTCGTTTCGCGCGCATAAAATATTGGAGAGGGCGCTACTTTTTGTTTTATTCAAATCCGGCTGGAACGTAATTTATTCTCTTGGGAAAAACATGACGGCGCTTAACAACGGCATAGAAATATGCCCCGATAATGTTTTGGAGCAGTTAGAATTAAAAACTCTTAATGAAAACGCATGGCATGATTTATGCCTTAAAACTGGGATTGCAGATATCAGGGTTTGGTCAGAAAATGTAATGTCCGCAAAATAAATCTGGGAGTCTTTTCTTTAATAGCGGTTTGTTTGGTCAGGCCGGGAGTTGGGGAAATATTCCCGGCCTGACTTATTTTATCAGGGCCGTCTTAAGCCCTGGTTGCAGTTTATTTAGAGACCTTTATCTTGATGTTGTGGGCGAGGCTCTTTTCCAGTTTAGCTATTTTATTACCGGATTTTACGGTCAGGGCCAGTCCTGCGGCGTAGTTTCAGTCCCGCAGACGGAAATAAAGCGGCCCATCGCCAGGCCCATGCCGCAGAGATTGCGATGCTCTTCCGGTTTGCCGCGTACCTGGATAATAGTGCCGGTCTCACCTTCGCTCAAGTTGCTTAAAGATGTTATCCGTGGTAAATCTGAATAATTCATAACATCCTCCTACCATATATAACGATAATTAATTTTAAAAAGTTATTATTTCGACAATATTAAAATCCGGTTAAAACACTGTTAAGTTTTTACATAGAACCTTGAATTTCTATAAAATGACCGGACTTTATATTTATGTTGAGTATCAGGTATCGTTATTATAAAATAATAACGTATCATTAGAGCTTTTATTTCTTATCATTCATCGAAGAGGAGTTGTATGAACCCTATCCCCAAGCGTTACGAGAGCGGCGCCATCGAAAATAAATGGCAGAAATTCTGGGAAGAAAATGATATTTACCGTTTCGAGCGGGAAGATAATGCCCGGCCTGTTTATGCGGTAGATACGCCGCCTCCTACGGTATCCGGGGACCTGCACCTGGGACATTGTTATCATTACAGCCATGCGGACTTTTATGTACGTTTTCAGCGTATGATGAATAAAAATATTTTTTACCCGATGGGCTGGGATGATAACGGCCTGCCAACGGAGCGGCTGGTGGAAAAGCGCATGGGGATTTCACCGGAGGCAGTGGGTGCGGAAGCATTCCTCAAAGCGATTGCAGAGACAAGCAAACAACTCGAAGAAAATTATGAAAAGATGTGGAAACGCATGGGGCTAAGCATTGACTGGCGTTACACTTACTCAACTATCGGGGTGTCCGCCCGCAAAGTAGCCCAATATTCATTCATCGAACTTTATAAAAAAGGCCGGCTTTATCAAGCTTCTGCCCCAACCATCTGGTGCCCCACCTGCAAAACTGCGGTGGCCCAGGCGGAAATTGCCGACCTGCAGCGGGACACAACATTTTATACCATCGCTTTCTCCTGTGACGGGCAAATGCTGCCCATCGCGACAACGCGCCCGGAACTGCTACCGGCCTGTGTGGCGGTTTTCGTGAACCCGGAAGATAAACGGCACAAACATCTCATCGGCAAAAAAGCGGTAACGCCGGTTTTCAACAAAGAAGTGCCCATCCTGGGAGATATCAAAGCGGAGCCGGAAAAAGGCACCGGCATCGTCATGTGCTGTACTTTCGGCGATACGACCGATATTAAATGGTGGCGCGAACATAACTTGCCGCTTGTCAGCGTCATCGACCGGGCGGGAAAACTAAACGAATCGGGCAGCTTCATGTCCGGGTTGAATGTAAAAGCAGCGCGCAAACGCATCGTGGAAGAGCTTACAGCCAACAATAAAGTACTGGAAACGAAACCTACCAGCCAAACCGTCAGCATGCACGACCGCTGCGATACGCCGATAGAATATATGGAAACGAAGCAGTGGTTTATCAAAATTCTTGACGAAAAAGAACGACTAATCGAGGCGGGCAACAAAATCAACTGGCATCCCGCCCACATGCGCGCCCGTTATGAAGACTGGGTGAAAAACCTGGAATGGGACTGGTGCATTTCACGGCAGCGCTATCACGGCGTGCCATTCCCAGTCTGGTACTGCAAAGACTGCGGCGAGGTAAAACTGGCCGATGTCAAAGAATTACCCATCGACCCGCGCTCCAGCCAGCCTTCAAATCCATGTTCCTGCGGCAGCAAAGAATTTACACCGGAAACAAGCGTCATGGATACGTGGCAGACTTCTTCATTGAGCCCGCAGGTGGCCGGGCGCTGGCTGGATGATGAAAAGCTTTTCCGTAAAGTCTTCCCGATGTGCATGCGGCCACAATCGCATGAGATAATCCGGACATGGGCTTTTTATACGATTGTTAAAGCGCTGTATCACGAAAATACGCTGCCATGGTCGGATATCACCATTTCCGGCCAGGGGCTGGCTCCCGACGGACGGAAGATTAGCAAATCCAAAGGCAATGCATCCGACCCTAACATCATGTTCGACAAATACTCCGCCGATGCGGTCCGTTTTTGGTCGGCGTCTTCTAAACTGGGTGAAGATTCCATGGTAAGTGAAGAGAAAATCGCTTCCGGGCATAAGTTCGTAAATAAACTATGGAACGTAACCAGCTTTTCTTATCAGTTCCTTGAAGGATACGAGCCGCCTGAAAAGCCACCGGTCTTATTCCCGACGGACAAATGGATACTTTCCAAATTAAACAGACTGATACCGGAAGTCGCCAAAGATTTCGAAGAGTATAACCACGCTTCTGCGAAGAACCGAACCGAGGAATTTTTCTGGGAAACCTTCACCGATAACTACATGGAGATGGTGAAGACCAGGCTTTACGATTTCCCGGACGGCTCCGCCGAAAGAGACTCGGCCAGATATACGCTTTATAATGTGCTGTTAACATTGATAAAACTGATTGCCCCTATAATGCCGTTTATCACCGAGGAAATTTATCAGCTCGTCTATAAAAAAGATTCCGGCAGCAACTCGATACATGTCTCACGATGGCCGGAAGCGAATAACGCTTTGGTCGCCGATGAAGCGGAGTCAGCCGGTACATTACTTATCGAAGTGGCGACGGCTATCAGACGCTATAAATCGGAAAAGAAAATACCCATGGGCTCGCAGCTTGAAAAGATCAAAATCAACGCCGCCAGCGCCGGGTATGCCGATATCTTAAAGCAATGTCTGGTGGATATCAAAAGCGTCACACGGGCAAAACAAATCGAGATAGTCATAGCCAAACTCGAATCGCCCGTAAGCGTACCAGAAATTGCATAGATAAGTGGCGGTACAGATATTTAGGTAACCGCTTTCAACGGTAGAATTGATAAAAAAAATAGCAAATAGAGGGGACGAGGTATTTATGGCCTCCTTCAATTCTACGCTAAGACGTCAATGGCGGCTGATAGTCTTCATCATAGGGTTAATCCTTATTTTCTGGGCGATGTGGGCGCTGCGCGGTATACTTTTACCTTTTGTTTTAGGGTTTATTTTTGCCGTCATGGTGCTCCCGGTTATCCGGTGGATTGAACGGCACTTCCCGGTCCTGGGAAAGAGACAGAGATTGAGAAAACTGCTGCGTTCCATTGCAGTTATTATCATTTATATTATCGCGGTAGCTATCATCGGACTGTTTATATTTTATCTCATCAACATTATCAGCAACGCCATCGGGACAATAAGAGGAAATACTTCACAACTGCTTCCAAACGGCATCGATACAATTAGAAACTGGCTCAAATCATTACCTTTTCTTTCTTCTCCAACAATGCAAAATACCATCGATAAATATTTCAACGATATAGGCAGCCAGTTGCCCTCGCTGCTGGTCAGTTTTCTAACGAAGGGCTGGCAATATATTTCCGGTTCTATAAACACTATAGCCGGGTTTATAGTACTGCCGCTTTTCATTTTCTATCTCTTATACGATTGGGAAAGATTACGTGACAATTTTTACGGCGGAATGTCTCCCTGGATGCGGACGCATACGATAGCGGTTATTAGTATTTTACAGGATGTAGTTGTAAGGTATATACGCGGTGAGCTTATTTTAGGGATAACGGTGGGGCTGGCGGCATGGATTATGTTAACAGCTTTCGGGATCAAGGCGGCATTTCCGCTGGCGATTTTTTTCTGCGGCTACGGAACTGGTGCCAATGATCGGTCCGTGGATAGGCGGCGCGCTGGGCGTTATCGTCACGCTGGCGGTGGCCCCACAAAAAGCGCTTTGGGTAGCCCTGGGTTATATAGCGATTCAATTGCTGGAAAACCATTTGCTTGTACCCAACATCCAGGGAGCACAATTAAAAATACACCCGGCGGCGGTAATTCTTTTAAGCATTCTCGGGGCATATTTTGCCGGCATCCTGGGGTTCATCGTTATCCTTCCGGCAACGATGGCGGTAATAAGACTTTACCGGTATTTCAAAGATGCCCTAATCTCCGATACCAGTAAACTCGATACAAATATAAGCGAGGATTTCCTGCCGCCGGAAAAATAAATCGGCTTCGGTAAAATCTAATAAACACGTTGACGGTATCTCCCAAATAAAGCATAATATTAAAGTCCGGCTGAAAACATTATATATTATGTAATGTTACCTGTTTTCAGCCAAAGCCAGGAGAGGTGTCCGAGTGGTTCATGGTGCCGCTCTCGAAATTTGAAAG
Organism: uncultured Chloroflexia bacterium; assembly: GCA_963796365.1. Classification (GTDB taxonomy): domain Bacteria; phylum Chloroflexota; class Dehalococcoidia; order Dehalococcoidales; family RBG-16-60-22; genus RBG-13-51-18. The sequence goes on along the minus strand of CAWCLJ010000003.1, from coordinate 753,296 downwards.
AGTATATTAAAATAGGCAAAATTAGCTTCAAAATGAGTAAAACAGGGGTAAATAAGTAAAGGACGTTTTTGAAGCTAAAAATATTTTAGCTTTTTTGAGTTAGTAGGTTTTCAGTAGGAGTTATAATTAGAATCGCCAGGAGGTTTTTTAAAATCAGTGCGTGTGGTACGCTGACTTTATTTGCCTCCTGGCTTATATTTATTAAAAGATGCATCAAGACCGCCAAGCCCGATGCACCAATTAATATCAAAGAAATTTAAATAATAATACAGCATTTTAAAAATTAAATCAATTTAAATACAAAAGTTAGTCCGGCTAGCGGCATGACTCAATCCTTCTATGGTGGTAAAGGCCTTTTCCCTGACTAACTTTTAGACCTGTCATTTCCCTTAGTAATCTTCAACTTTTCCCAGCTTTGGATTATTAGTCATGGGCGTACAATTAACATTAAGTAATCAATATATTAAAATCTTGCCAATCGGTAATGGTTTTTCGATATGATTCAATAGGAGCTATCGCCCAATAACGGCTAAGATAATTTCGCGCCTTTTTTCGTAAACGATAACAAAAAATCCCGCGGCGTTTTATTCGACTTATATATCCCCAGTTTGTCCACCTTTTCAATAGTGTAAGAAGGCTTCGGGAGTTTAGAGGAGCAATGCTGCATATTGTTACAGTATCAATATACTGGCGAGGATTAACGATGTAATAATCCAATAATACAATAAACGCAAGCCATTTAACCTCGTTATGCCGGCCGCTAAATGTTGGTGGGTAAAACCTGGTCCGTGGCCTAGGCCTTGTCTTTATAATGTCACTTAGGCTTTTACTATCCATTTTTGATGATAACCCCGGCAACCCCCTTTATTAGAAATTCATTTATTCATAAATGAATAACAAGGGTTGAGTAGAATCGGAGTATTAGAGTTCTCGTAACTATCCCCTCTAATAACCTTATGATAAACTTGGCCGACATTTTTCCTATCTTATCGGGCGTCTGCTATAAACCCGGTAACCGCCCATATTTGTGCGGTAAATTTGACCAACCTTTTGGGAACGCGGTCGCCCCGTTGGTCGGTCCGGACTGAAAGAAATCTTACCGGTACCTGGCCTTCCTGGATGCGTGATACTATAATTCTGATTGCCGATTTTCCCCTCGAGGAATTGCGGGACCTTACCTCCCGATCCCTGTGAAAGAGACTGCAGCGTCTTCTGCGCCGTCCTGGCGTCCGGAGCGACAATCATCCCGGGTGGCGTATCGCCGACAAACGGCCTGGTATCAGCCTTCGTATAGGGCGGCTTCTGGGCCCAGGTGACCGGTAGGAGCTCCAGTATCTTTTTAATTTTGATATTGTCTTTCGTCGCTTCTTTAACCTGGACCTTCGTTGACGGCGGCGGCAGCTCACCGGCCGGCGTGGTCTCGCGGAAATACTTCAAATCTTCACGGGCGGCCTTTTCAACTTCAGGGTTCTTGGTCGCCAGGGCAATGGCCATGAGCCCCTCGGCGATTTCTTTTTTATTACCCTTCCAGGAAGCATTGATATTGGCGCGCCGCTGATCCGGTGGCATATTATGGCGCCAGCCCGTATCCGCTACGCCCGGCGGCACCTTGCTTGTAACATTTACCGGATATGAAAGGGCATTAGGATGCTTTGTTACATAAAAGAGATTATCGTCAATGATGACGGACCGGCTGCCGCGGGTCAGGGCGCCCATCCGGAAAGCGACGGCATTCTGAATTTCTTCCGGCGTCCACGGCCGCTTTTCATCATTTTTTTGATTATAGGGTGAGATGTTCTTCTTATTATTCTGTTGCTCGTTAATTTGTTGTTGCGTTATATTGGTGTTTGTTTGTATTTGAGTTTTCGGATTAGTTTGCGTCTGCGTTTGAGTTTTAATTTGTGTTTGAGTTTTTAATTGTGTCTGTGTTTGAGTTTGAGTTTGATTAGCTGTTTTAGCCTCAGGTTGTGTTTTGAAACCAGGCTGCGCTTTAATTAGAGTTTCATTAGCAGGTTTATTTTTACTTCCAGGGTTAATAGCTGGAACAATACCAGGTTGGTTACCGGGGATAGGTTTAATTTCCGGCCCTATAGACGGATTAATTTCAGGTATCTCTACTACCTTTGTACCAATACCCTGTTTTTGCGGCTGTATCTGCGTGCCGATAGCCGGCTCTAATTCATTTTCACGACTTGGACTTGGCCGGTTTGATGTTGATGTTTTAACCGGAAGTCTGAAAGGATTAGCAGATTCCTGTTTTGCCTTTTCACTTTCAGTCTCCGTCATTTTATCCAAGTCCTCTTTAGCCTTTTCCAGTTTACGCCTGGCTTCCTCGCTTAACGGTTTTTCCTGTTGCTCAGTATTGAGTTCTTCTTCCAATTCTTCCGCGCTCTTGGCTTTTACTTTTTCTTCTACCGCTGTTTTGGTCCCGCCGCGCTCGGTTTCAGGTGCCGGTTTATTTCTGTCGATATCCTGTAATTTGCGCTCGGTTTCCTCAATGGATTCTTTAGTTTCAGGGTCTATGGGATTATCCTTTTCCTTTAACATTTTTTCGATATCGTCAAGCGCATCCTGTAATAATTTATCGTTGGATTCTTTTAACATCTTTTCGATATCATCTAGCGTTGCATCCCCTGAATTGGATATATTGACATTCGCGGGGAGTTCTCCCGTTTCCTGAATCCGCGTGTCTATCCCCTCATCAATATATTTTTGCAGGGCTATTTCATCTCCGTTAAAACTAGACTTGGCGATATTTTGATAAAGTTTATCCAGATATTCATAGTAATAGCCCTTTTCCCGTTGCAAATACTGGTAAGCGTCTGCGATATCGCTTTTCATGGCGTCTAATTTATATTGCAATTCCAGTTTTTTGTAAGCTGAATAACCGTCATTTTCCAGTGCATCCGATAGCTGTTGAAGCTGTGTGATTTTATTACTCAAAGCCTCACGGTGAAATTCGTCAGCTTTTCCTAAGTCTTTTACGGCCATGCTTAATTGAGTTTTAAGCGTATCAATTAAAGCCTGTTTCGTCCTGACTACTTCATACTTCCCGACATCTTCATCCTTGATATCATCCCACTTGATTTTACTAAATTCGGCCTGGCCGTTCTGCGAAGCCTTGATAGCGTTATCGTATTGTTCTTGTGCAAATTCCACGTTATCGGATTCTTTTCTGATAACCTCTTTTTCTTGGTCTGTCAGGAATTTATTCAGCCTATCAGAGCGTAACCGTTCCAGTTCCTCGGCATTTTGTTTGGCCGTGAATCTAGCCTCATTTAATCCGGCGTTATTGGCCGTTTCTCGTTGTAAATCAGCTTTGAACTTCTGGCTTTGTTCAAAACTATTCCCAAATTCCTCACGGTATTGCGCCTCTTTTTCTAATTGCCCGGCCACTTGGTTAAAAATATCTTTTAACTGCGTGTCAAGGTCGTTAACCGGAATTTTATTAACTTCCGTTTTGTCAGCTTGCCATTTTTCTAAAGCTGCATCACGTTTGGCTACGGTATCTTTTAGATTGGCCTGAAATTCGTCAAGTTTGGCTTTTATATCATCGGTTTGTGTTCCGAGTTTATCCAGGCCGGATAATATCGCTGTTTTATCGGATTCACTATAGGCTTTTTCCAGGTCGTTTAATGTTTTCTCATAATTTTCCCGCGCGGTGATATCTTCTATTTTGCTTAATAGCGAATCTTTGAAATATTGCAGTTTTTGAATCACCCCGCTATATTCCTGTTTTAAATATATCTCATTGAATTTCTGCCCCTTGACTTCCCCTGTTTTAATGATATCGGCTACGGGATTAGATGTCTCATTGATACCTTTAAAAAATTGCGCCTTGATATCGGTTGTTTTAGCTTTGATATCCAGAAGTTCTTTTTGGTATTTGGCTTTTAGTTTGGCATCATCAGTACTATTTATAGCTTCCTATAAAGCATTGGCCTCCATAGTATTGATATAAAGTATTTGTGTCTCGGATAATTTTGCCAGATATAGCTCGCGGTTAAGATGATTGAGATAATCAGTCTGCTGAATAAGTGTGGCATTAGAAATCGGCTCGTTTCTATCTATCGCTGCGAGTTCACGCTTGGCCGCATCGATATCAGCCTGAATCGTTTCAATATTGCGAGGCTCGACAATTTGCTTAGCGATACCCTGAATATCGTTAATGGACTGTTTGGGAATATTATCGAGTTGTTTTTCGATTGTAGCTATATCATCTGCATTGAGTACGCCTTTCTGCGTCTCAATAAAATCACGTCCTGATTTTTCTACGCTGTCGGTTAGTTCCGGCAGCCTGGCTTCGATATCGGTTATCACGGCTTTGGCCTGATTGATTAAAGCCAGTTCTCCCTGGGTCCTGGCAAAACCCACTTCAGTTATGACTTTCTGCGCCTGTGCAAGCCTGACTTCAGCGTCACCATAAGCCTGGAGGTCGTCAGTCCACTTTTGATATTTAATATCGAAGTCGTTGGCATAATTCTTGGGACTGTTAGGGTTATTCGTAGCGTATTTTTTGAAGGCTTCTCTATCTGTTTCAAATATTTTGTCCATAGTGGCACGCTGGACATCCGCATCATTCGGTACGCCTTTAATCTCCCCGGTAATACCTTTTACCGCGGGAATAGCCAAAGGTGCAAACATCAAGGCATCCATGGACAAAGCTAGAGCTAAATCACCGCCGGACATATTTTTGCGGTTAGCCAGCGTATCGGCGGTAAATATCGTGCCAGCTCCTGCACTTAACCCCGCCATGGCCCCGGCCGATAAAAACTCTCCCCCGCCAAGCATTAAAAAGTCCAATGCTGCGGTGGCTCCAGCTACAGCCCAATCTCGAAAAGTAGTAGGCTCGCCAATCACGGTTTTAGCTATCGGGTTGGTGATACCCGTCACAGGCGCGAAAAGCATCTGCGTGAATTTACCGCCTTGCGCAGCGATATTATTCATAATGCTGTTAAATTCCGCAAAGTAATTATTTTTAGATTTATCATTTCCCCATATTCCGGCTACCTGTTTTTGTTGTGCGGGTGTTAGTTGGTTCCATTTCGATTGCAGAATAGCCATATCATCCATAGCTTTACCATTTTTATCAAAATAGACAACATTACCACCGATGAGTCCGCCTTCAGGATTGGTAATCCATTTAGCATTGCTGGCCTCTGGAAATACATAAAATCCGGCACTTTGTATGGCTTCATCGAGGGCTAGTCCTAAACTACCATATTTTTTACCTTGTAAAAATTTGGTAACTTGCGGTAAAGCAGCATTAACCCCATTAACATAGGCTTGCGCTGCGGCGATTGTTTGCGAGTCGAATTCCAAAGCCTTTAATATATCTACCGATGATTGGCTTGGATTATCAGTAATATATTGCTGAATATTGTAAGATTGGTTTGCCAGCATCCCTTTAACATCGTCAACATTAGTCGCACTGGCAATTTGCTTCATCTGTTGCTCGGTTAACGAGCCATACGGGGCTAATAATTGTAAATCATCTATTTGTATCTGGCGCGCTTTTTGCGCCTGTTGATTTAACAAACCCTGATATTCACTCGTGGCCAGATTAGCGTTCGCCCAATCTTTTTCGGATTGGATATTTTTAGCTTTTACTTGGATATTTTTAGTTTCTACATCGGCATTATATTTAATTACCGCTGCGTTGAAAGCGTCTACCCCGTGGTCGATATAAGTTTGTATCAATTCGGCTGGTACACCGGCGTCCCGCATATTCTGAATAGTCTGTTTTTGCGTAATTTGCGCGGCTACGTTCGCAGAGTTCGCGGCGGCTTGATAGGCTTTTAACCCCTTGTGTATTAATACATCGGCCAGGTTGGGAGATTGCGTTTTGATGTTGTTGTAATCCGTTCGTAAAATGTAAACGGGCTGTTGTGCGGAACTAAAATCCGTTCCTACCTGCACATAGTAATTGCTGTTTACTTTATCCTGAACCCGTGGAGAAATAGTCCCCAGCTGGTAAAAGGCCGGGAGGACCTTCAACATGGCAGGTGATAAATTGGCAAGTTCAGGGCTATCCGGGTTAGTCTGCATTAATTTGATATAATGCTTAATCGTAGCCACGCCGAGATCTATTCCGGCTATTTTGCTTAGTTGAGCGGCGAGCTTCTTCCAATCGGCATCAGTATATTGGCTGAGCGGCTTGACGCTCATGTTGATAAACTGAGACACACTCAAGCCCATTGATGCCGCAGTCGCGGTTATCTGATTTCTCATTTGCTGCAGGTCACCCGGCGAGGAGGTGCTGATATCCGGCGCCGGACTGCCCAGGTTCATTTTAGCTAGCATGACCGCCTGCAGGATAGATTGCGCTGACTGCCCATTGATCGGCGCCATTGAGCCGCCAGGCGACGTCCCGCTGTTATCTTTAACGGCATTAACCGCACCAGAAGACACGGCCATTTTTTGCGCCTGCAGGGCGGCATCCTGGGCCGCTTGCTTAGCTGCGGCATCGGCGGCGGCCTTGGCTGCAGCGGCCTGGCGAGCGGCGGCATCCTGGGCCGCCTGCTGGACGGCAGCGGCATGCGCGGCCGCTTCCTGCTCGGCCACCGATGGAGGCCCAAAAAGGTTTATTGGTAACCCTGGACTAGGCATATTATTCTCCTTCTAAATCTTGAATTTCCTTAATGGCGAATACTATTGCTTCAAGAATTCCAAGTAATTTAAAATAATTTTCAAAATTATCCGAAATCGATATTTTACAGGTCTTATCATCAACGCCTATAACAATGATCGAAGTATCACATTCGTCCTTTTCTAAAGTTTCGAGCGCTTTGACTAAGAAATCGGCACCGAGAATATGATTAAGACTAAATTTATCGGCCATAAATTCCCTCTCCATTTAACCTTAAAAATAACCGATCGAGGCGCCAAAATAGGCGCCAGCAACGCCGGCCCGGGCGGAAACGCCTGCCGAGTGCCTGTTTTCGATGCATCCTGTGAGCTGGCAACTTAATAATCCCTCTCAAGACAAACTACTCGTGAAAAATCGATCATTAAACGAAGTGTCACCTGGTCCGCCGCAGGCTACTATGCGAATCTCAAAATTTTCGGCCTCCGGAATTCGATAAGACCGTCGTAATAGGCTGTACGCTTCGGTAGCATTCTGAGTGTTAATGATTTGATTGGCCTGGGTTTCATGACGGAAAAAAAGGTAAATATTTCCTTCATCATCACGTAGAATCAAAGCTTTTTTAAGCAGGCCGACGAGTTCTGATTTCAATTCTTCCGGACTGGCTATTTTCAAAAGTCGATCTTCAAAAAATGCGCTCATTTTATTTTCCACTTTCATATTTTCAGGAAACTGGGGATATGCAAAACATTTTTTTGCTTTACATCTATAAATTTATTTATATCTAAATCAAATATAAAAATAAGTGTAAAGCAGTGTAAAGCATCGTATGTAAAGCAGTGTAAAGCAGTGTAAAGCAGTGTAAAGCATGTAAAGCAGATGTAAAGCAGATATTTTAGCTTCGACTTAGCTTCAGAAAAAACATAGTGTAAAGTGTAAAGCAAAAAAGGCCTATCCCCCCAAAAACTTTTATTCTGCATCGATAGCCTCATCCTTACCAAATAATAAGGACCGCTTAAGCCAGATCACGGGTAGCGGCTGGCCTCCGAAACGGCGCGGCTTAAGCATGGTCCGTGTCTCTTCATCACCTTTATCCGCCAGATATTTAAGGTCGTCAAAGTCCTCCCATACCGCTGCAGGGGTATGTCCGAAATATTCCTGTATGCCATCGCATTGACGGTAAACCTGGGAGAAAGATTCTTTGGGGTTAAGATATACTAAACCAGCCAATGGATCATCCCAACCGACCAAGTTCTGACCCGGACCAGCCTCTACAGGCAGCCAGATGCCAGATTCGTTACGCCGGCGCAGTACTGCCCGGCCGGATGCCAGAAGCCCTTGCAGCACGTCTATAAAGCGGGTACCCGGGCTTTCAGCGTTGACTTTATTACTTTGCCGATTTAGAAGCCGCATAAAAATATCATTGCCAAGATCTATATGGCCGGCTACGTCCGAGGCAGGAATGACCCCGTAATCAACGGCAAAATCCAAGATAATATTATAACCGGCCTGCATGAGTGCAATAGTTTCCGGAAGCCTCAAATGAACGCCCGTCTTCGGTATTGCTTGGTGATACTTATCGTGATATTCATGGAGCTTCTTATCGACGGCTTCAAAGTTTTTCTGTATCCAATCGATAAAATGCGCCATGGCATAAGGGTAATAATGGCGGTCTTTTTGAGCCTGTGTTAGTGCTTCATAATTGCCATTCTGCTGAAAGAAATTATCGAGGTTTATAGGGATTGGCAATATACGCGCCTGGCGTGATTGAGTAACTGGCGGTAACTGCTCGCCGCTGCTTACCAGCAAACCTCTCGGGTAATAAGTAAATTGGCTGGTCATATCCGGATTCGAACGGCCTTTCCCCTGGCGGTTGGCGTATCCCTGGATGATATAGGCAACGGTATTTTTCATCTCCCGGTTCATGGTCCTGTCGGATGCCGGCGCATAATCATCGATGACAAAAGGTATATCCTTTGCGATATAAGAGGATTGTTCCAGCCGCGTTTTCGTAGTTTCCCAATTGAGTTTAAAATCTTTGTATGTGAAATCACCAAAATGAGAATAAGCCAATGCGCAAATTACGGATTTGAACTGGCCGGTTTTACCTAAGTACCAAATGATAACGTTCATATCTTCAAAGCCATTCAGTACCGAAAGATATGGCCATATAAATGTAGGCAATGTTAAATCGATATCCGCTATTTTCATAAGATCAAAGCTTTTATCAATAGCTTCTTTGGCGTTACCTTCTGGCTTCGGTAATTTAATTTTTTGTAGAAGCGGAGGCGGAAGCTCGACTTCGACATCCGGCATGCCGATCGCACCCCCAGCGGTAAGGAAAACTTGCTTCCCATTGATTTCCCGCCAGCCGGTATGGGTATAAATCATCCGTGCTTTAACTTTGCCGGATGCTTTCACGATTACTGCGGACAAATGCCGCTCAACTTTATCAACAGATTTTTCTACCTGTGCTCTCACTCCCCAATGCTTGCGGGGCCAGAGCATGCCGTCAAACTGGTTTTCCGGTATGAGAATTGTCGGTAAATAAGAACCGTTAAGGCGGCCCTGAATGCGAAAAAAGCGGTTTTGTGTTGCGCCGTCATCTTTGGTGATATCTTCGACAATGCGGGAAACATGATTGGCTAGTAGGAGATTGTAAGTATTGCCATCTTTCTGATGAACGATCTTATTTGGCTTACCGTCAAGAATGCAATAATTGCCGTCAGATTCTTTTTTCAAAAGGTTGTTAACGACATCATAATCGATAAGGCCGATATCCTCGGTCGGAGGAATATAAATTTTTGTGGCGGCCGCCATGTTCCTCAGCTGTTCAGCGGTCCCGCCGGCATTAATCCAATCGCTGACATCTTTAATAACTTCTTTGCCTGGCATTTCCAAAATTCGAATGACTCCCACCAGGGGAAAGATATCCATGGCCACTTCCCGGGCATATGCGCGGCCAAGTGCATCTTTATCGGGAATGATGATGACCTGTTTAGCCCCTTGATAATATTGTGCGTAAGCAGGTTTCCAATTGCCGGCTCCCATGGGTGAAGTCGTTGCGTTAAATCCAAGTTTTACCAAGTTATCAACATCCTTTTCGCCTTCACAATGATAAATCGTATCTCCAAGAGGGATCCCAGCCAGGACCTGCGGAAGCCGGTAGATTACCCGGTTGACACTATCCATATTATTAATAAAACCGCCGTTGCCATCCAGATGCCGCTGTGAAAAGGATTTGGGCTCGTATCGAATAACTTCATAAAGTAAGACATTGCCAGCGCTGAAATACTGGTAAATGGATTTGATTTTCTTTTTTGTCCTGGATGCCGGACGTTTTTCCGCCTTCTTTTTTTTCTCTTCCAGGAAAAGATCGCTCATTTTAAGGTCCAGAGATTTAACAATATCGGTAGTTTTACAGCCACCGAAGCATTTTAGGAGAATTTTGTCAGCGGTAAGCTCTATAGAAAGGCTTTCATGACCTTTAGATTGGCCATCATTATGGGCCGGGCAGCAGGCTTTCCATTTATTTTGTCCAGCCGGCCTGACATTTTTTAAGAGCGCAAAGAAAGCGTCGATTTTCATATGTTGAAATCCTAGATCTGGTTTCCGGCATTGGCCATAAAACGTTCGAGGGCAGCTATTGGAATAAGTAATTTACGCTCTCCAAGTCTTAAAAAGGGAAGCTTACCTTCTTTAATTGCCCTTCTTATTACAGGTTCACTCATACCAATCCTTTTGCTAGCTTCCGGTATAGTTAATGTTAATCTCTCGTCTGTCACATTGACCTCCATTTGGCATTTATTTTATAAATATTTGTGTCTAACCTATTGCAATTTACTTTATTATTTGTCTATAATATGGAATATACAATAGATATTACTGAATAAACGATTGAATAAATACATCTAAAAAATAAATAAAAGTGAATAAACATAGCTAACAATTCAATGAGTATTTAAGATGAATAAAAAAGGCAGGGGCAAATCACAAAATGTTAAAAATGAAGTTCGAGAAACTATTATATATATAAAAGCTTTACATGATGATTGGTCCCCAAAGAGGATTGAGAATTATTTAAAAAACCATAAATATGAGCTTAACCTTAAATTGAACGAAATACCTGTCGATAGAACAATACGTAATATTATCGTTCGTGGGCAATCAACGTTAGCCGAAACGAAAATCCGAAAAAATACAAATGAATTTAATAATCTTGAATCTCCATGGAATATCGGCGTAGCAAGTCCATTTAATTTCACTCCTGAAGCTATTTCCCTTGTTACATCGATGCAGTCATGGTTGAAAAAAATATATCCGGATGAAATTATAACTATAAGAAAAGCGCTTTGGATTTCCCGGCTCTATAAAATAGCAGATATCTACACTAAAATGCTCGATATGAAAGTGGTTAAAAAAAAGGGTATAGATATTCATGAGATATGGCGTCGGTATCTTTGGGAAAAAACTGAAGTATATTCGTTTTACGAGACTATTTGGCAGCTATCTGGTAAATCTTTACCCCCTGATACTGCCGATCTGGATGCTGAATTGTATACAGGGTCAGTCTTGGAAACTGTAGATACTGATATTGGAAAGGGTATTTTAAAACTTAGTATAGACAATCGTGTAGGCTTTATATCAGTTAATAAAAAGGACGGTGTAAAATGAGAAGACCCCAAGGTTACATTAACGAGCGGGTACCCGGTATTTGGGATATAAAATTAAATCTTGGTAAGGACCCGATAACAGGAAAGTACAATCAAAAATGGTGGACATTCCGGGGGACTCGTATCGAAGCTGATAAACGCTTTGACGAACTGAAGCGTGAATATTTAACAGGCAATTTCATTAAACCCAGTAAAATCACTCTTACTGAATACCTCGAGCGATGGCTAAAGGATTATGCAAAGCCAAACTTAACCCCGCGCTCGTTCGAGAGATACGATAGCATTGTGCATACTAAGCTAATTCCAAGCATTGGCAATACAATCCTTGCTTCATTGCGGCCTGAACACTTGCAAAAGCACTATGCTGCCCTGCTTAATGCCGGATTATCGCCCAGGACGGCTCGGTATAGCCACGTAGTGATGCACAAGGCGCTCGCCACGGCCCTGAAATGGCAGCTCGTTAATCATAATGCCGCGGATGGTGTTGACGTTCCAAAGGCACACTCCAAGGATATGCAAACGTGGGATAGTTTCGAGATGAATAAATTTCTGGAAGCTGCTAAAGATTCACCTTACTACAGTCTTTTTTACACTGCCCTATTTACCGGCATGCGCCGGTCTGAATTACTCGCACTTCGATGGTCTGATATCGACTTTATTTACAGTCAAATTTATATCAGCCGCACGATGCACATGCTAAAGGATAATAGCTTTATATTCAGCGATACTAAAACTGTTAAGTCAAAGCGCACGGTTGCCATGTCACCGAAACTATTCGGTGTTCTCGAAGCGTATCATACTGCCCGGCTGAATGAACATGAGCTGCTTAATACTCCCTTAACTGATAGCGAGTTGGTTTTTTCATTCATGGGAAAACCTTTCAGGCCAAACACCGTTTCCCGCGCCTGGAATATCATGGCGAAAAAAGCCGGTGTTAAGCAAATCCGCTTCCATGACGGCCGGCATACACATGCCAGTCTGATGCTGAAGCAAGGGATACATCCTAAGATAGTCCAGGAACGCCTAGGACATTCAACAATCGCTATAACTCTTGATACTTATAGTTCATGTGACCCCCGGCCTGCAGGAAGCGGCCGCCAGGCGATTTGACGAAGTTATAAACCCGGTTGAAACAAAAATGAAGGAGGCCTCGTATGGAAATAAATGAGGTTCGTCATTATGTCTGTATCGGAACGAAGGCGGTCCCTGGCAATAAATCAGAGCGTTTACGTGTAAGTTGGAGTATTTTTAAAGCTATCCTTAAGCAATTACACCAAGATTCGTTGCTTTTAGAAATAGATATTTGTCCTGGCTGTAATATTTCAAATTGGTTAGTAAAGGCCGATAATGGAATGATGATTTGTATGAATTGCGGGGATATCTTCGAGAAGTAAATAAGTTAAATTAATCGTATTTTCTTTATCGATCTAACCGAATATATCTTCCGTTTCTTATCGAAAGAATGCCTCTTCGACATAATTCCTTGATTTTCTTGTTTCTGGCCACACTTCTTTCCTTAAACTTTTCTGGATGATTTTTCCAAACATCAATCATCGACTGGCTTTTTTTAAAAAGAGCATCATCCGTCAAAATTTTTTTATAAATCTCATTATGGCCTTCAATCACGTTACTATTATCCCAGCATTCACGGCATAACGGTTTTTCGCTTAGACCAAAATCCCAATCGGTAACATTTCCGCAATTAGAACAATTCGCCTGGACAATCGTGAATCTGAATTGAAAGAAATATCTTACCGATAGGCGATTGACTCCCATGAGCTCTAAAATATCTCTATCGGTTAATTCTTCAGTTATCATTTAAACGACTAAATATTTTTTAAGCAAATACTGATTTCTGCGAATTATACACTTGTTTAGCAACTAAATCAAATTTCTGATCTGAATACTAACGAATTAAATGCGATTGAAAAAGGATGTTGAGTAAGGCATAATGTGTAAGTTAGTCTTATTTCATATGAAAAAATCGCATTTAGTAGAAATTAGTAGTAGTTTCATAGTTATGGAGAGGTGTCCGAGAGGCTGAAGGTGCCGCTCTCGAAAAGCGGTCTTCGCGCAAGCGGAGCGTGGGTTCGAATCCCACCCTCTCCGCCAAGTTGAGTAATGAGTATTCGTAGTAAGTGGTACCGTTCAAGCTTAATACACACACTCAAACCTGAATCATGGTGAATAAAAACTAAAAAATCTGGTATAATATCTTCTGACAGTCCGCGGAGAGATGCTGGAGTGGCCTAACAGGCACGCCTGGAGAGCGTGTGTAGCCGTAAGGTTACCGTGGGTTCGAATCCCACTCTCTCCGCCATTTTATTTTCAAATAAAAGCCGGAAAGACAATCTAACCATGTGGTACGTTTACGTTCTAAAAAGCGCTATCGATAAGAAATTATACATCAGCTCTACGGACGATATTAGCCGCTGTCTGAATGAGCATAACTCCGGCCAGGTGGAAGCAACTAAAGATAAAACGCCTCTGATACTGGAGACCTATATCACCGTTAAAGACAGAGTAAAAGCGGCCGAGCTGGAAGAATACTTCAAAACGCCTTCCGGGCGCGCGATACTGAAGAACCGCATACTTTAAGACTTTAGAATATCTCTTTAGTTCAATTGTCATCGCACCTACCCTGTGATAGAATTTAATTGCCTTGAATAATGAAATTAAGTACTGGGTAGGATTTAACAACATCCCCGGAATCGGGCGGGTGCGGTTGGGGCAGTTGGAAAAGCATTTCACCAGTCTGGAAACAGCGTGGAAAGCGTCTCTGGGAGAAATAAAGCGCGCCGGCCTGGACTCCCCTGCCCTGCGTTCCATTGAGCAATGGCGCGATAGAATAGACCCCGACGCCGAGATGGAAAAACTGGAAAGGCAGCATATACAGGTCATCACGTATATCGATGAAGGTTATCCCCGTCGGCTAAAAGAAATATACGATTACCCGCCGATACTTTACATCAAAGGCTCGCTCCTGCCGGAGGACGAGTGGTGCCTGGCGGTGGTGGGAACCAGGCGGGCGACCATCTACGGTAAACAGGTCACGGAAGAAATGGTCACCGACCTGGTAAAGAGCAAAATAACCATCGTCAGCGGGCTGGCCAAAGGGATCGATACGGTGGCCCACCGTACGGCAATTCAAGGCGGAGGCAGGACGTTAGCGGTGTTTGCCTGCGGTCTGGATGTAATATATCCGGCGGAAAATAATAACCTGGCAAAAGATATTATGGAACACGGCGCCCTGATAAGCGAATACCCGCTGGGCGCCAAGCCTCACGCCGAAAATTTCCCGCGGCGCAACCGAATTTTGAGCGGTTTGAGTATAGGCGTATTAGTCACTGAAGCCGATGAAGACAGCGGCGCCATGATTACCGCCCACGATGCCCTCGAGCAAGACCGGGAAGTATTTGCCGTGCCCGGGAGTATCCTTTCTTCGTCCAGCCGGGGCACCAATCATCTTATACAAGCCGGAGAAGCCAAGCTGGTGAATAAATACACGGATATCCTGGAAGAGTTAAATCTGACAACCGTCGCCAGGCAGATAGAAATGAGCGAAATTTTGCCGGAGACGGAAACGGAGACGCTGCTAATCAAGCAATTAAGCGCCGAACCGTCACATATAGACGAGGTATGCCGGAAGAGCGGCCTGCCGGCGGCAACAGTCAGCAGCACCCTCGCGATGATGGAACTCAAGGGCCTGGTAAAACAAATAGGAACGATGAATTATGTCCTGTCACGGGAAATGCGGCAGGCATATAGAGTGAGAGTGGATTGAGGATATGAGCAACAAACTTGTTATCGTAGAATCCCCCGCAAAGTCGAAAACCCTGGGGAAAATACTGGGGAGGGGTTACAGTATCAAAGCTTCGCTGGGACACATAAGAGATTTGCCCCGCGGACAGATGGGCATAGATATAGAAAACGATTTTTTGCCGAAATATGTCGTGCCCAAGGCCAAGACGAAGCTGGTCAATGAACTGAAGCAAGCCACCAAGACCGCTTCCGAAGTATTCCTCGCGACCGATCCTGACCGCGAGGGAGAGGCGATTGCCTGGCACCTGGCGGAGGTTACCCGCAAAGATAAAAAGCCTTTCCACCGCGTGACTTTCAGGGAAATCACCGAAGACGCGGTAAAAGCCGCTTTTAAAAACCCGCGCGATATCGATATGCACCTTGTTGACGCGCAGCAGGCACGGCGTATCATGGACAGGCTGGTCGGTTATAACATCAGCCCACTGTTGTGGAAAAAAGTAAGGAAGCGCCTTTCCGCCGGAAGAGTACAATCCGTCGCGGTTAAGATAATCGTTGACCGGGAGCGGGAAATCAGGGCGTTTAAACCTCAAGAATACTGGGTCATTGAAGTCGAGCTAAGCAAAAAGAAAGAAAAGCCCGATTTCCGGGCAACGCTTATCGGCTTAAGTGATGGGAAAAAATTGACGATTCATGATAAGGAAGAATCGGATAAAATTACAGGCGCACTGAAAAAAGCCGCTTACGGTGTACTCAAAGTAACGACCAAGAAAGTGACGCGGCAACCGGCGCCTCCCTTCACTACCAGCACTCTGCAACAGGAAGCCTGGCGAAAACTACATTTCACCGCCAAGCAGACAATGGCCATCGCCCAACAGCTTTATGAAGGTCTACCCATCGGCGAAGAAGGAAACGTCGGTCTTATAACTTACATGCGTACCGATTCAACTTATGTGACCCAATCGGCCATCGAAGAAACGATAGCTTATATCCGCGAGACCTACGGCGCGACTTACGTGCCGCCCAAGCCGAGGTATTTTACCACCCGCACCAAGGGCGCGCAAGAAGCCCATGAAGCTATCCGCCCTACCCGCACCCACCGTCAACCGGCAGATATCAAGAAATACCTCACCAATACCCAATACCGTCTCTACGACCTTATCTGGAAGAGAATGGTTGCCAGCCAGATGGCGGCGGCGCTTTTCGATAACACCACGGTGGATGTCGAAGCCAAAGACCATGACAACTACCTGTTAAGGACACAGGAATCGGTAAATACCTTCCCCGGCTTTATCACTCTCTACAGCGAAGGAAAAGACGAGGAAGAAAACGAAGGTAAAGTGACTTTACCTAAACTAACCAAAGGCGATGCTCTGGACTTTGTGGATATTTTCCCGGCGCAGCGCTTTACCCAGCCGCCGCCGCGCTACACGGAAGCGACGCTGGTCAAAACCCTGGAGCAATACGGCATCGGGCGCCCCAGCACTTATGCCCCGACCATTTCCACGATACAGGAACGCGCCTACGTAACGAAGGAAAAAGGCGTCTTTCAGCCGACCGACCTTGGTTTTGCCACCAACGACCTGCTCGTGGAGCATTTCCCGGACATCATCAATGTAAAGTTTACGGCGGACATGGAAAGTGAGCTCGATGATATCGCGGATAACGAACGTAAATGGCCGAAAGTTATCAAGGATTTCTACGAGCCTTTCAATAAAGACCTCCAGGAAGCGGTGAAAAACGCGGAAAAAGTGAAATTGCCCGATGAACCTACCGGAGACATGTGCCCGAAATGCGGCAAACCCCTCATCGTAAAGACCGGCCGCTTCGGGAAGTTCATCGCCTGCAGCGGCTATCCGGAGTGTAAATACACCCAATCGTTTAAAGTAAAAACGGGCGCCAAATGCCCTAACTGCGGCAAAGATTTGATACAGCGGGTCAGTAAGAAAGGCCGCACATTCTACGGCTGTACGGGTTATCCCGACTGCAACTTCATTACAAACTTCAAACCGTTACCGCAACCGTGCCCGCAGTGCCAGGGATTACTGACACTGCATGGAAAACAGGCATGGTGCACCAAGTGCGAATACAAAGGCAAGGCGGAAGAAACGAAAGAGCCAGCGGCTGCGAGCAGTAAATAACGTATGGCAGATTACTGGGAAAAGTACAAACTGCAATTCCTGGACTACCTTACCGCAGAACGTAATGCGTCCCAGTACACCGTGCGTAATTACAACCGGGACCTGAATAATTTCGCGGATTTTGCGCGTCAAAACGGTATCAGGACCCCGGTAAAAGTAGAAAAGCTGCTGGTACGCAGCTACCTCAATCACCTTAACGAAGACAAATACGCCCGTACAAGCATCGCCCGCAACATGTCCGCTTTACGTTCTTTTTTCCGGTATTTAATGCGGGAAGAAATAACGGGCAAAAACCCCGCCGCATTGATATCCTCCCCCAAGCTGGACAAACGCCTGCCGGCGTTTTTAACCCTGGAAGAGGCGGAAAGGCTCGTCGAAGCGCCCGACCTTACCAGGCCGCAGGGCCAGCGGGACCGCGCCATGCTAGAAATGCTTTATGCTACGGGAATGCGCGTAAGCGAGCTGGTCAGCATGAACCTCGAACATATTAATTTTGATGCGAATGAAATCAGGGTCTGGGGCAAAGGCTCGAAGGAAAGAATTGTCTTGATCGGCGACGCCTGCGCCAGCGCCGTGAAAGAATATATTTGTGACGGCAGAAAAGTACTTTTAGGTGATAAAAAGAATAACGCCCTGTTCATCAGCCGCTACGGGACAAGGCTGCTGGTAAGAAGGGTCCAGAAACTCCTCAAAAGATATTCGGTTGTGATTAATAAAAGAGTCCACCCGCATAAGCTGCGCCATACTTTCGCCACCCACCTGCTGGATGGCGGAGCGGACCTGAAAGTAGTACAGGAGCTTTTAGGTCACGCCGACCTTTCCTCGACGCAAATTTACACCCATGTTACTCAAAACCGGGCGCGGAAAATATACCTCTCCGCCCATCCGATGGCTACCGGGGAGGGAAAGAAAGAGAAGTAATAACTACCAAGTAACAAATGACAAGTAAAAAGTAGTGATCAAAAATAAGTATCAAATACCCCTCACCCCCGTATCGCGGTACGGGGCAGGCTTAATACTCTCCCGCAAGGGGTGGGGAAACAGGAAAGGGAGGAACTTAATTTATGAATAAAAAGCTTCAGAAACTGCGGGCCAGGCTGGCGGACAAAGAAATCGACGGGATATTTATAACTAATGGCGCTAATGTCCGTTATCTTTCCGGCTTCGACGGCGGTTCCGATGGGTTCTTGATTATAACTACAAAAAAAGCTATTTTAGCTACCGATTCACGCTACTGGGAGCAGGCGGAAAGAGAAGCGCCCGATTTTAAATTATTAAAGATTACCGCGAATTTAAATACCTGGTTCCCCGGGCTGGTGGGTGATTTAAGCATTAAAAAATTAGGGTTTGAAGGCGGAAACGTTACCTACGATTTCCATCATTCCTTACGTACTTCGCTGATTAAAAAAAAAGTACCGGCCAAACTGACGCCGGTCAGCAGGATGGTGGAAAATATCAGGATTAATAAAGAGCCGGAAGAAATCGCGCTGATGAAAAAAGCGTCCGGGATTACCGATGCCACTTTTGCCGCAGTAGAGAAGAAAATTAAAGTCGGCGTGACGGAAAAAGAGATAGCCTGGGAACTGGAAAAGACCTTTCATGAATTGGGGAGCGAAGGGCTGGCTTTCCCAAGCATCGTAGGCTCGGGACCTAACGGCGCGATGGCCCACGCCAAGCCTTCCGACCGTAAAATTGAGGTCGGCGAACCTATCGTGATAGATATGGGCGGCATTTATCAAGGCTATAAAAACGATATAACCCGCACCGTCTGTGTGGGCAAACCGTCGGCTAAGCTCGTAGAAATCTATAACATCGTCCTTAAAGCGCAGCAGAACGCCGCCAAACAAATCAAGGCTGGCATGACCGGAAGAGAAGCGGACAGCATCGCCAGGGATATTATAAAAGCGGCGGGGTACGGGGACGCTTTCGGGCATTCCCTGGGTCACGGAGTGGGTATGGAAGAACATGAGCAACCTCGCCTGAGCGTAAGCTCCAGGGATATTTTAAAAGACGGCATGGTTTTTACGGTGGAACCGGGGATATATCTTGAAGGCTGGGGCGGCGTACGAATCGAAGACACATTCCTGATGGAAAAAGGGAAAGCAGTGCCGTTTAATAAAGCGCCTAAAGCTAAATATTCATAATGATGTAAAGGAGCAAAATCCCCCTGTATCCCCCTTTGTAAAGGAGGACGGTTACGGAAGAAAGCGAGAAATATCTTGTTAAAAGCGGACCTTCACATCCACACAAAGTATTCCATGGACTGCCAGATGCCGCTAGAGAAAATTATTAAAAAATGCCAGAAACTGGGGATTAACTGCATCGCTATCGCCGACCACGGAACGGCGGAAGGCGCGCTGGAAATGCAGAAAATCGCTCCGTTTAAAGTCATCGTGGCGGAAGAAATATTAACCACCGACGGCGAAATCATGGGGATGTTCCTTAAAGAAACGATAAAAAGCGAGGCCGATGCCAGAATAACCCCGCAGGAAGCGATAACACGTATCCGGGAGCAGGGCGCCCTGGTAAATCTACAGCATCCCTTCGAGACGATACGCGGCTCGGCGCTAAAGGACAAGACCATCGAGGAACTGGCAGGGAATTTCGACCTGGTTGAAGTGCTGAATTCCCGCAGCCCCCTCCCGGCGAACTCAAATAAAGCTAAAGCATTTGCCGCGCAAAATCATATCGCCGGCGGCGCTGGCAGCGATGCACATTCGCTTTATGAAATCGGTGCGGCGTATGTGGAAATGCCGGACTTCAATACCAAGGAAGAGTTTCTTCAAGCTCTGGCGCAAGCCAAGATTTGCGGAAGAAGGTCGAACATTTTTGTCCACCTATTCAGCTTTTGGGCGAAGATGAAAGGAAAAATTATGAGAGCTTTAAAGGGGAAGAAAGATGCCAAAAAAGTATAAAATCGGCTGGTTTTCCACGGGCAGAGGCGCAGGTTCCAAAGGGATGCTGCAAGCGGCTTACAATTCCGTCAAATCCGGCGAGCTTAACGCGGAAATAGAATTCGTTTTTTGCAGCCGGGAATACGGTGAGACCGAACCGACCGACCACTACCTGGACACGGCAAAGAGTTATGGCATACCCTTAATCAGCTATTCTTATCAGCGATACCGTGCCCGGAGAGGCATGCCTAACCCCGACCCGAATGCGTCGCTCCCCCAGTGGCGTATCGATTATGATAATGATGTTTTGAAAATGCTGGACAAGTTCCACCCGGATTTAGTCGTGCTGGCCGGTTTTATGCTCATTACCACCCCGGTCATGTGCGATAAATATGAAATCATCAACCTGCACCCGGCGGCCCCAGGAGGCCCGGCCGGCACCTGGCAGCAGGTAATCTGGACACTCGTCGAGACAAAAGCGAAAACCCAGGGCATAAAGATGCATGTGGCGATACCGGCACTGGATATGGGGCCTGCCGCAACCTACTGCACCTTTTCCATCCGCGGCAAGGCTTTCGATAAACTCTGGAAGGAAATCGGGGAGCGGACGGTCGAAGATATCAAAGCTAAGGAAGGCGTGGAGAATGCCCTGTTCAAGAAAATCCGGGAATACGGAGCGGTACGCGAAGTGCCGCTTATTCTGGCTACTTTAAAGACATTCAGCGAAGGCAAGATTAAGATAACAAAAGACCGGCAGGTGGTTGACGCTGCCGGCCGTTTGCTCATGGGTTATGACCTCACCAAATTTGTTGATGAGGCAGTGAAACGTAAATCAAATTAAGTTTTAAATTGTAGGCGAAGCGCAACAGTCCCAAAATACGATTATAACAGTGATAGAGATTGCCACGCCTTTCGACTCCGTCTCAATGGCTCGCAATGACAGGTTACTTGGCTTTTACCTTATCTTTTTCTCCCTTTTGCGGTGAAGGCTCCAGGATTTCATCGATAAGACTGTATTCTTTGGCGCCCTGCGCGTTCAGGTAGAAGTCACGGTCGGTGTCATGGGTGATTTTTTCCATAGGTTGCCCGGTATGTTTTACAAAGATTTCTTTGATTGTTTCCTGTTGGCGCGTAATTTCACGGGCGGCAATAACGATATCGGCTGCCTGGCCTTGTGCGCCGCCGAGGGCCTGATGCATATGAATCGTGGAATTAGGTAACGCAAAACGTTTACCTTTGGCGCCGGCACAGAGAAGAACGGTGCCCATGCTGGCGGCCCAGCCTACACAGATGGTAGAAACCTGGGGGCGGACTAACTGCATCGTATCGTAAATAGCCAGACCGGAGGTAATCACTCCTCCGGGCGAGTTGATGTAAAGGCTGATGTCTTTCTCCGGATCCTCGCGGTCGAGATAAAGCAGCTGGGCAATGATAACATTAGCCACCTGGTCGTTGATGGCGCTGCCCAGGAAGATAATTCGCTCCCTTAATAGCAGCGAATAAATATCGAAGGCGCGTTCGCCCCTGGCGCCGCTTTCGATTACCATGGGAATTACGTTTTCTGGTCTAATTGTCATTTTTCCTCCTCCTTTTTCTCCTTTACGGGTTCTTCTTTCTTTTCTTTAGCGATATCCGTCAAACGCTCAATAGTTTTTCTCGTTTTAATGGATTGCGTTAAAGATTGACGGGCCTTGGGAGTATCGATCAGCTTCAACATTTCGTCCTGCCGGTCTTGGCCGATGCTGCGTACCATGTTGTTGATGCCGTTCATGATTTCGTCTTCAGTGACTTCGATTTTTTCTTCTTCACTGATCTGGCTTAAGACCAGAGAAGCTTCTACGTTACGCTTGGCGATGGGACGCAGGTCTTCAATAAGCTGCTCCGGCGTCTTGTTGATGCTTTGCAGGTATTCGTCCATGCCCTGGCCGGTCATCTGTAACTGTCTGGCCTGGTCGTTGATGATTCGCTCGATTTCGATATCGATAACAACCGGCGGATATTCGATTTTTGACTGTTCAACGGCGGTATTGATGGCTTTCTCTTCAAAGTTCATCCTGGCCCGTTCTTCAGCCTGCATTGTAAGGCTTTTTTCGGCTTCTTTGCGGACGTCATCAACCGTCGTAAACTGGGTGGAAATATGTTTGGCAAAATCATCGTTAAGGTCCGGAAGTTTTTCCTCTTTTATCTCATGGAGGGTGACTTTAAAGTGGGCCAGCTTGCCGGCAATCTGTTTGCTCGGATAATCATCCGGGAACTTAAGGTCGAACTCTTTTTTCTCGTCCTTTTTCATGCCGATTAACTGGTCGGCGAAGCCGGGGGCGGGAGTGATGGAATCCTTCAATACCTGATACTGGGAAGAAGCCTTTTTAACAAGGGGCTTATCTTCATTATCATCGGCATTGATATCAATGACCGCCAGGTCATTATACTGGACGGGCCGGTCGACCGGTTCCCATGTAGCATGCTGGTGGCGCAGTTCTTCCATGACCTCATTAACTCTGTTCTCTTTAACCTCTTCGACTTCCGGCTGCATGCGGATACCTCGATAGTCTCCGAGAGTCACCGTAGGAATCAACGGCACGACGGCTTTAAAGACCAGCGGGTCAGCTTTGGTTATTTCAACCTGCGGCTGGGCATAAGGCTGGATATTTTGTTCTGTCAACGCCTTCTGATAGGCTTCGGGAACCATGTGGTCGATAGCTTCTTCCAGCATGCGGCCTTTCCCGAGCGTGCGTTCCACTACCTCTCGGGGCGCTTTGCCTTTGCGAAAGCCGGGGATATTGGCAGTCTGTACGAGATGGCGGTAGGCATCCTTATAACCCTCTTCCATATCGGCGGGTTCCATCTCGATGGTTAGGAATGCCTGACTGTTTTCTACTTTTTCCTTTGTTACTTTCAAGTTTCCTCCAAACTAACTATTCGTCACGCAGACGAATGTGCAATTCAGCTAGCTGCGCATTCGTAACCGGCGAAGGCGCTCCCATCATCATGTCCGCGGCGCTTTGGTTCTTGGGGAAGGCCATGACATCACGGATATTCGGCTCGCCGGTGAGCACCATCAGTGTGCGGTCGATGCCGGTGCCGAAGCCGCCGTGCGGCGGCGCGCCGTAATCGAAAGCTTCCAGCATGTGCCCGAAGAGCCGGTTAATACGCTCATCGTCATAACCGAGAATTTTCAGGATTTTGCGCTGCAGGTCGGTGCGGTGAATTCTGATGCTGCCGCTGGCAAGTTCCAGACCGTTGCAGGTCAGGTCGTAGTTCTTGCCGTGGACTTTATCCGGCGCGGTATCCAGCAGCGGGATATCCTCATCTTTGGGATGGGTGAAGGGGTTATTGGCGGCTTCCCAGCGTCCGGTTTCCTGGTTCTTTATAATCAAGGGAAAGTCCACGATAAAAGCGAATGACAACACAGTCGGGTCGGCGAGATTGTTGCGCCGGGCGATTTCACGGCGAAGCGCGTCCAGCGCGGGATAAATCTTGTCCGGCTCGCCGGCCACGACAAGCAATAAGTCCCCGGCTTTGGCACAGCAGCGGCCGGCAATGTCTTTGACCTGTTCGAGCGACATAAATTTAGCCGCCACGGACTTTATCATATCCTGGTTGAGATTTTCCAGGCTGCCTACTTTCGTACCCAGGGAAATCGTCAAAAGACCCTTGGCACCGGCGCTTTGGGCAAGCTGGTTCAGCTCGTCAAGCTGGTGGCGGGTATATTCACCGGCAGCCGGGGGCGGCGAGGACTTTTACCCGGCCGCTGTTAGCGATAATCGTCTTAAAGACACCGAAGGCAGTTTTTTCAGCGATGTCCGTTATATCGGCTATCTCAAGACCGTAGCGCAGGTCCGGTTTATCCGAGGCGTAGCGGTCCATGGCGTCCTGCGTAACTTAAACGCGGGAATGGCGTAATAACGGTCCTGTCCGGCCTTATCGTACGTGCGAGAGCCGTATAAAGCTCTTCAAGAAGCTGGAGGACGTCCTCCCGGTCAACAAAGCTCATCTCGCAGTCAAGCTGGGTATGTTCCGGCTGGCGGTCGGCGCGGAGGTCTTCATCGCGGAAACAGCGTGCCAGCTGGTAATACTTTTCCAGCCCGCCGACCATGAGAAGCTGCTTTAACTGCTGCGGCGACTGCGGCAAGGCATAAAACTCGCCGGGATGTACACGGCTGGGCACCAGGTAGTCCCGGGCGCCTTCCGGCGTGCTTTTAACGAATATAGGAGTCTCGACCTCGGTAAAGCCGCGGGCATCGAAGAAATCATGCATAAACTTGGTAACGCGGTGGCGCATCAAGAGGTTATCTTTCATGCGCGGGCGCCGCAGGTCGAGATAGCGGTATTTAAGGCGGACGTTTTCTTCCACGTCCACTTCTTCATTAATATAGAAAGGCGGCGTATTGGAGGTATTCAGGATTTCCGCTTTATCGACGATGATTTCAATATCCCCGGTAGAGATTCTGGAATTTTCCGTGCCGGCGGGACGCAGCGATACTTTCCCCGTCAGGGCGATAACGAATTCGCTGCGGAGCTGTTCGGCGATTTTGAGGGACTCTTTGGAGATTTCCGGATTGAAGACCGTCTGGACGATGCCCTCTTTATCCCGCAGGTCGATAAAGACGAGGCCGCCGTGGTCGCGCCGGCGGTTGACCCAGCCGGCCAGAGAAACTTTTTCGCCGACGAGGCTTTTGTTGAGAGAACCGGAGGTATGAGTTCTATACAAAGTAATACTCCTGCATTAAGGGGGTTCACTTTTGATTATAACCTATAAGAGATGTGCCTTCAACCGGATTAATGAGTAAAATGGATAAACTTCAGATTTTATATTTTTAATTAAATCAAAGCTAAGCCCAAGCTATTTTGTGACAAAAAGGCATTGACAGGATTAGAACGTTAGTGCTAATATATCCCAGTAAGAGAAACGATGATGAGTATTTGTGAAGGTGAATTGACTATAAGAATTTCGATTCCAACATTATGTTATTTCAGGCTCGACCCAGGCGTGATTCGTTTTTTAAGGGTTTTATGTTAAACCAATCTCGACTTACGCATGAGTCGTTTTTTGAGGGTATTATGTTAAATCAGGCTCGGTCCAGGCATAAATCGTTTTTTTGACATATTATGGTAAGCTTAGATACGATTCAGGGTCAATGGCTTTTTTTACACTAGTTATGTTAAATAAAGGGGTAAGTGATCAGGGGTAAGGGGTAAGTATCATTGCGAGCCATTGAGAAGCCGGAGGCGGAGAAAGGTGCGGCAATCCCCATGATTGGCTTAAGGCAATCATGGATTCCCGATTAGATCGGGAGTGACAACATGGGGAATACGGGAAAAAGATAACGAGATTTTAGCTTTACCGGGATTTGGTGGGCATAAAGGGGAATAAAGGTTTTGCCCACCCTACATGGCTACTTAAGGCAATCATGGATTCCCGATTAGATCGGGAATGACAATTACGGATTGCTTCGTCGCTATCTGGAGGCGGAGAAAGGTGCGGCAAACTCAAAGTATGTGCCAGACCGATGATTTAGATTCTCACGTCGCTTCCCGATTCGCTTTGCTCATGCGGGACAGGTCGCTCCTCCAGGATGACAGAGGAATTACAGTATACAACGGTCCAAGAAAAAGCCGTCAATAAAATTCTCACAAATTGAAGCCGAATTACTTAAAAATAAATAATTCCTGAATCAAATATGTTGTATTGAAGCTCAAGCTCTGCTAAAATTTTATGTATTCCCGCCGGTAAAATCATGGGATTAGAGGGATGATTAGAATTGGCTAAAACAATCGCGGAAATCAATGAAAAAATAAAAGCGGGCAAAGCCGTCGTCTTTACGGCCGAAGAAATAATCGATGTCGCGAAGGAAAAAGGCGTCAAGCAAGCCGCCCGTGAAGTGGATGTGGTAACAACCGGAACGTTCGGCATCATGTGCTCGTCCGGTATTTATTTCAATCTCGGTCACGCCAAGCCGCGCATAAAGCTGGGCGGCGGGCGGGCTTATCTTAACGATGTTCCGGCTTATACCGGGCTGGCGGCGGCCGACCTTTTCCTGGGTGCCAACGCCCTGCCGGACGACGACCCGCGCAACCGCGTGCATCCCGGTGAATTCAACTACGGCGGCGGACATGTTATCGAAGAGCTGGTAGCGGGAAAAGACATCAGGCTATCAGCCACGGCTTACGGAACGGACTGCTACCCGCGGAAAAAGCTCGATACGCTGATTAATATCAAAGACCTTAACGAGGCGGTGCTGTTCAACATCAGGAACGCCTACCAGAACTATAACGTGGCGGTAAATCTTTCCGATAAAACGATCTATACCTATATGGGCGTGCTGAAGCCGAAAATGGGCAACGTCAACTACTGCTCGGCGGGGCAATTATCACCGCTTTTTAACGACCCGTATTATAAGACGATAGGCATCGGCACCAGGATATTCCTGGGCGGGGGTACCGGCTATGTAGCCTGGCAGGGAACGCAGCACAACCCCACCGTGCCCCGCACGGAAAAAGGCGTACCCAAGGAGCGGCGCCGGGACGCTGGCGGTCATCGGCGACCTGAAACAGATGAGCCCGAGATGGCTGGTGGGGGCTAGCGTCCTCGGCTACGGGTGCAGCCTGACGGTCGGCATCGGGGTCCCGATCCCGATACTGGACGAGGAAATACTGCAATATACGACCGTTACCGATGCGGACATTTTCGCGCCGGTCATCGATTATTCGGATGCTTACCCGCAGCGTAAACCGGACGTGGTGGCAGAAGTAACTTATGCCGAACTTAAAAGCGGTAAAATTAAAGATAAAAGGTAAAGAAGTACCGACGGCGTCCCGCTCCAGCTACCCCAAGGCGGTGGAAATTGCCACCATCCTAAAAGACTGGATAAGCGAAGGTAAATTCCAGTTGACCGAACCGGTGGAGCATTTACCGGGGGCGGAATCCGGCGTGACCGTAAAACCGCTCCAGGAACGTCCCATCGAAGATTAGAGGTGTAATATGGCTGTATCAAAGAAAATCGTACTGCGTTTTCCCAAGCGCATGGTAGACCGGCCGATAATATACCGGCTGGTCAAAGACTACGACCTGGAATTCAATATCCTGAAAGCTTCCATCACCCCGGAACAGGAAGGCCTGATGGTCCTGGAGCTTAAAGGGAGCCAGGAAGAGTATGACAAAGGCATCGAGTTCCTGCTTAAAGGCGGCGTCAAAATACAATCGCTGGGACAGGACGTCACGCGCAACGAGGAACGCTGCACGCACTGCGGCGCCTGCGTTACGGTTTGCCCTACCGGCGCTTTTATGATGGACCAGAAGACCCGGATGATTGCCTTCGATAACTCCAAGTGTATCGCCTGCGGCTTATGCATCCCCGCCTGTCCATCGAGGGCGATGGAAGTACACTTCTAAATGATAATTACCGAACGTTTAATCATCCGCCCTTTTTTAAAGAGCGATTACCGCGACTTCCATGAGTATATGTCTCTTGAAGAGGTCTACCGTTTCGAACGCGGTAAACCGATAACGCCGAAAGAGGCAAAAAAAGACTGCGCGGAATATGCCAAAGAGACCAAAATGTGGGCGGTCACGTTAAAAGAAAATAATAAGCTTATCGGGCATGTTTCACTGGCGCCGAACAGGCCGAATGAGTTCAGAATGTGGAACCTGGGTTATATGATGAATCCGGCTTTCCAGAATAAAGGTTACACCACCGAGGCAGCGCGAGCAATGATAAAATATGCTTTTACCGAACTGAATGCCCATCGCATAGTGGGACATTGTGATCCATCAAACACGGCTTCCTGGAAAATACTGGAAAAATGCGGCATGAAAAGGGAAGGCATGAGCCGTAAAGATTTCCCGGCGCGAAAAGATGAAAAGGGAAATACTGTCTGGTTCGATTCCCTGGAGTATGCCATCCTGGATGAAGACATTAAATGAAAAAAGAAGGCTATCAGCCTAAAACCTACCGCCACTGGGTCGAAGGGAAAGACCTGGCGGCTTTTACGGTCAAAATCAAAGAGACGGATTTATATATACGGGCGGCAGCCAACCTGCAAAGAAAAGCCCGCCGCCTGGTCTTAAAATACCGCGAACAAATTGAAAGCTATATAGAGCAGAACCCGGAATTTCAGACTTCGCTGGAACCGCTGCCGTCCCCGCAAGATGCACCGCGCATTGTACGGGAGATGATTGAAGCCGGGCAGAAAGCCGGTGTGGGCCCGATGGCTTCGGTGGCCGGAGCGGTAGCCGAGTTTGTGGGCAAAGAACTGCTGGAATTCTCCGGGGAAGTGATTATTGAAAACGGCGGCGATATCTTTCTGAAAATTAATGCGACCAGGGTGGTGGGAATTTACGCCGGGGATTCACCGTTAAGCGGAAAAATCGGCCTGGAAATAAATCCGCAGGAAACGCCGCTGGGTATCTGCACTTCTTCGGGGACGGTAGGTCATTCTTTAAGCTTTGGAAATGCCGATGCAGTCGTGACCGTGGCGCCGTCAGCGGTGCTGGCGGATGCGGCGGCGACGGCCATCTGCAATATGGTAAAAAAACCCGCCGATATCAATGCGGCGATCGAATCCGGCCGACGTATCAGCGGGTTAAAGGGCATCGTAATTATTATCGGCGGGGATATCGGGGTATGGGGTAGTATTAAGCTATGTGAGACTACTAACTCTTGACAGGAAAATAGAATTATTAATAATAAGATGCAAAGATATCTCAAAAATCAAATCTCAAATCTCAAAACCACATCTCAAAGATAAAAGATGAGGAGGAAAGTCCGAAGCACGAAGCTCGAAGCACGAAACAAATCCCAATTACCAAAATTCAAATGAACAAAACGTTTTAATATTCTTGCTTTGAATTTGTTTCGAATTTCGATATTCGGATTTCGTGCTTACCCCCTTGAGATTTGATTTTTAATCTGTGGTTTTAACCCCGTATCGTAGTACGGGAGAAGTTTTTTATTTTTCGAGATTTGATTTAGCGTTGTATCGCTACTGGCTGATGCTTAAGTTGATTGTTTTTACCTTACCTGTAACTCCTTTAAGATTGGATACCATACCTGTAAGGGTGTTGCGCACAATTTCCGTCACGAAAAAGTTAAGCGGGTTATCTGTACCGTTAAAAACCAGCTTTACATCCCCGTTTTCTTCTACATTTAACTCAAGTTTCTTATAAGCGCCGGTATCTTTCAGGCTGGCGACAATACCATCGGCAACATGGTAAACATAGGTTTCAACAAAGGAATCCAGTTTTATCGAGACATTGTTGACAGTCAAGCTGACTTTTTTCGCCACGTTTGTTTCTCCTTAAATTATTGCGATACCATAATTTTACGCCGAATCGTGGAAAAAAGCTTGTTTTCTCTCGTGGCATGCTTTTGAAAGACAGCGCGGGTGTAGTTCAAGGACGTAAGCATTTCAAGCTCGGCGATATCGAAGGCAGCACGGTGCAAACTAACGTTTGACAGTTCAGCTACGCGGTTTTTAGCACGCTTCAGGCGCTCGCGTAAGTCCGAGTGTTCAGCAAGCAACTTGTTCAAAGATTTTACCAGTTCGATATCCCCGTGACTTTCCATCGCCTGGAGAAGGACCGTCTCTTCATATTGAAAGTGTTTTTCAACCATATCAACGATAGATTGCAGCATTCCAACAAGGGTTTTCAAGCGTTCCACCTGGTCGGTCTTCCCGGGTACAACCGAATCTCCCGCTTTGGCGATATCAGATATAAAACGTGTATCGTTCGCCGCGTTTTCCAGGAACTTAGCCTTTTCCCTTATTACTTTATGCTCATCAATCAGCCGGTCAACCAGCGGTAAAATATCGGCCATGACGCCCGCCTCCCCCCATCAATTATTATTTAACAGATATATCAGGAAGGTAAATGATCTTTTTCATAGACATGAGCGAAACGATATACCGCAAATCCTAACAGGAAAAGAGCTATCCCGGCCACAATCATAAAGACGCCGGCTGCCAAGGTTACATCAATAAGGCCGAAGGCAAGCACGGCGGTATAGAGGTAGTTTTCCAGGTTCATCGCCTGAACGTATTCCAATTGTGTCGGGTTAGTTGGATCGAACTGTTTTCCGCCTAATAAAGCCTGGTACGTAGGCGCTATCTTACGGCGATGCCCGGCGATAGTGTCCGCGGCTTTTTGGGCGGAAGCGGCATTATTAATCTGGGTATAAACATTAGGTTGGTTTGGGTCCAGCGCCAGCGTTACATTTTCGACATTCATCCGCGTTGTCAGCAGCTGGTTCTTGGCGAAACCAAGACCGACAAAAACTCCGCCGATAATGATACCGATTAACCCCAGTATGATTACCACAATGCTCATTGGTCTTACCATTTTCATGATTTCCCCTCCTCGTATCCTTTACCCCAATTTTAAATAATGGGAATAACCTTTCATGTGATATTTCTCACATGCTGTTAGCTGGTTAAAAGCTATAATTATTGAATATTAAAACAGGGGAATCAATAAGGAGGAGATGCATGATGTGGTGGCATTGGGGACTCGGGTTCGGAGCCGGCTGGGCAATCCTCGGAGTTATATTTATGGTCATATTCTGGGCCATTGTAATCTGGTTAATTGTCTGGGCGGTCAGGGCCGCTACACGCCGCGGTTATAATACCAGGCAACAAGACCCCTCTGGATATTGCTAAAGAACGCTATGCCAGAGGTGAAATTACCCGGGGACAATACGAAGAAATTAAAAAGAACCTCTAGCTCTTTCAAAGCTTAAGACGTTAACTAAAATTCCACTTTTTTTGACTTTAAGAATACAAGCTGAATCAACGAGAGATATGATATACTGCTATTAACAGTCCGGTGTCATGTTTCCCGGTGCAGCTTTTATCACATACACGGGTAAACACGGATTAATAAAATGGAGACAAAAAGAAAACGTAAATGACACAAGGAGGATATTAATGATACAGGAGCAGGAAGCCACTATCGCCGGACTGAAAATAGCGTTGCAGATGGAAAAAGACGGTAAAGAGTTTTACCAGAAAGCAAGCCGCTCGGCCGGTAATGAATTGGGCTACAAACTATTGAAACAACTGGCGGCTGAAGAAGATATCCACCAGGAAGTATTTAGGAAAATCTATAAAGAAATTAAAGATAAAAAACAATGGCCGGATAGGGCATTTACACCTGATGGCGGTAAAACCTTAAAAACGGTATTTGCCGCGGCGATGGAAAATATGGAGAAAGACTATAAATCTTCTGAAGCTGAATCCGATGCGGCCAAGACCGGCATGGACATGGAAAACAAGACCCTGGATTTCTACAGAGAACGGAGTAAAAAAGCATCGCAGGCGGCGGAAAAGCAATTTTATGAAGCACTGGCGGGGCAGGAATTTGAGCATGCCCGGGCATTACAGGACTATTATGAATTCCTGGTAGACCCGGCCGGTTATTATGTGAAAAAAGAGCATACATCGGTTGACGGCGGTTAATAATTTCCCGGAGGCAAAAATATGCTGAAAATCAGTAATTTGTCAGTAGCAGTTGAAGGCAAAGAAATTTTGCATGATATCAATATGACGATTACTACCGGAGAAACCCATGTCCTGTTCGGGCCCAACGGGGCCGGCAAGAGCACGCTGCTTATGGCCATCATGGGTTTTCCCAAATATAAAGTAACGGGAGGAAGCATTTACTTTAAAGATAAAGATATCACCAATCTTAGCGTGGATGAGCGGGCGAGGATGGGCATCGGGATGTCTTTCCAGCGTCCGCCGGTGGTCAGAGGTGTAAAAACCAGGGACATGATGGCAGCCTGTCTTAAAGGCCAGGGCGATGAAAATACGATTGTGAAGCTGGCTGAAAGAGCGGATATGCAGGAATTCCTGGAAAGGGACATTAACTACGGATTTTCCGGGGGCGAGGTCAAACGGTCTGAATTGATGCAGCTGCTGGCCCAGAGGCCGGAACTCACGCTGCTCGACGAGCCAGAATCCGGTGTGGACCTGGTAAATATAGCGTTAATCGGCGA
The DNA here is from genome assembly GCA_963796365.1 of uncultured Chloroflexia bacterium. GTDB lineage: Bacteria > Chloroflexota > Dehalococcoidia > Dehalococcoidales > RBG-16-60-22 > RBG-13-51-18. The sequence continues at coordinate 721,250 of CAWCLJ010000003.1, read as the reverse complement.
GATGATGAACGACCTGCTGGAAAAAAACTGCCCGATTTCCGAGCGCCAGTGCATGGGCCTGATAATTACTCATACCGGACATATTCTCGATTACGTCAACGCCCGAACAGGCTACGTCATGTGCGACGGGACTATAGGCTGCGTGGGCGACCCTCATGAGATGCTGGCAACCATCAGGGAAAAAGGTTATAACGAGTGCATTAAATGCTACCTGGGGAGGATACCGACCCATGAGTAAAACAAATACCTCCAAGACCTACCAGGATAAAGCCAAGACGGCGGCCAACAAACCGGCGGCTTTCGGTGAAGATATCGATTTACAGAAATTCAACCCGGAAGGCGGAGAATATCCCTACCGTAAAGACCCATCCACCCTTCCGCGAGAGGCAAAAGAGACGATGCTCGGCGCGGGCATTATCCTTGACCAGCCCGGCCAGCGGGCAGGAACTTACCTGCAAATGGATAACACACCCGTCCACTACTCCACACAGCAGGAAGGCGTTGAGGTCATGTCTTTGAGCCAGGCCATCGAGAAATACGACTGGCTGCCGGACTATATCTGGAAAGCCCAGGCAGTGGATACGGATAAATACACCGCTAACGTGGAATTGCACAACGCCGATGGTTATTTTATACGCGCGCTACCCGGTCAAAAGACCGTTTTCCCCGTACAGGCTTGCCTGTACCTGGCGAAATCAAAAGTAATTCAGAATGTGCACAACGTTATTATTGCGGAAGAAGGTTCCGAACTGCATATCATCACCGGATGCGCGGCCGGCACGCGTGAAGAACCCGGCTTGCACATCGGTGTTTCCGAGTTTTTCATCAAAAAGGGCGCTAAAGTCACTTTCACCATGATACATACGTGGAACCCGGAAACGGCCGTCCGGCCACGCACCACGACTATCGTGGAAGACGGCGGCCTGTTTATGAGCAACTACGTGCTTATGAAGCCGGTCAATAACCTGCAAATGAACCCGACCGCCCGCTGCATCGGTGAAAAATCTACCGTGAGATACAACAGCATTCTGGTCGCCGGGCCGGGCACGAACCTGGATGTAGGTTCCCGCGTATTGCTGAATGCCAAAGAGGCCCGCACGGAAATTATTTCCCGCGCGATAACTACCGGCGGCAATATTACCGCGCGCGGCTATATCGAAGGCAATGCCCCGGATATTAAAGGCCACCTTGAGTGCCGCGGCTTAATCCTCGGTGAAAAAGGCATGATGTATGCAGTTCCGGAATTGAGAGGCACCCTTGCGGGAATCGACCTTTCACATGAAGCGGCCGTAGGCAAAATCGCTGAAGAAGAAGTCGAATACCTGATGGCGCGCGGTCTTACCAGGAATGAAGCCACCGCCGCTATCGTCAGAGGTTTCTTACATGTAGATATCGAAGGGCTGCCGGCGATGCTGAATGCCGAGCTAAGAAAAGCGGTTGAGGCCAGTGAAAAGGAAGTAATGTAACCGGAGATTCCCATGAATTTGAGCGCTCTTTACAAAATCAGCTACGGCATGTATATCGTCGGCTCACATAAAGGCGATAAAATAAATGCGCAAATCGCCAACTCGGTGATGCAGATTTCATCCGAACCTCCAACGGTCGCCGCCAGTATCAACAAAAAAAACCTGACCCATGAATACATCAGAGAAAGTAAAGTATTTTCCGTATCAGTATTATGTCAAACCACTCCCCTACAATTCATCGGCAACTTCGGTTTTAAATCAGGCCGGGATACAGATAAATTCAAAGACATCAAGTATAAGCCCGGGCAGACAAGCTCACCGATAATTCTGGACAATACTAACGCTTATTTCGAAGTGGAGGTGTTGCAGGACACCGATGCCGGAACCCACACGATTTTCGTCGGAAGGATTGCAGCGGCTGAAGTCCTTAACGACCTGCCGTTGATGACTTATGAATATTACCATCTGGTGAAGAAAGGCATGACACCGAAGACCGCCCCCAGTTACATACCCAAAGAGGAGGAAGTAAAAATGGATAAATACGAATGCACGGTATGCGGTTATCTTTACGACCCGGCGCAGGGCGACCCGGACAGCGGAATTAAACCGGGAACGCCTTTTGAAAGCCTTCCGGCCGATTGGGTATGTCCTATTTGCGGCGCCGCCAAGAGCGAATTTAAAAAAGTATCGTAAAGCTTTTTAAATCGGGGAGGGGTTATTATGGAGATATCAGCTAAAACCACGAAATTTGTAAAGGCCGGTAATACCTCGGAATTCAATGAAGGCAGCAGGAAGAAAGTCACACTAAATGGCGAAGAAATTATGCTCGCCAGGGTGGGAAGTAATTATTACGCCATCGCTAACCGCTGTCCGCACATGGGGGGAGACCTTTCTATGGGGACACTGGAAGGCACAGTCATTACCTGCCCCCGTCACGGCTCGCAATTCGATATTGTCAGCGGAAAAAACATCAGATGGACAAACTGGCCCAGCGCGGTCAGGACCCTGGCTGAAGTTGTAAAATCACCACGTCCGGTAAAAACGTATGCTGTAAAAGTTGAAGGTAACGAAATACTTATAGAGATTTAAAAACAGGTCTGTTTAAAAGTGTCAGGATATCCGCCCTGTTTTCAGCATGGCGCCGAGCTGCTTTCTTTGAATTGCGAATACCCAATACCAGATGATTATTGCCAGACCGATGGCTTCGGAAGTAAAAATCACCGGGTCGGAAACTACCTCTTTAAAAATATGGCCGAAGAACCCTTCAATCTCAATCGAACTAAAATTCCATCCATACAACGGCCAGAGTAAAGTACCCGGAACCCCCCACATCCCGTCGAAAATAAGGTGCGTAAATGTTCCGGCGGCCAACGTAAGCATCCATACCTGGCGTTTTGTCTTATAAAGAACAAGACCGATACCTATCAGCAACAGAAGAAACAACAGGGTATGGGAAAATATCCGGCCGTTGTGAAAGGTATTTACGAAAAAATACATCCCTACCGGTTTATCGATAATATCCGGGAGCATCGCACCAACCATGAGTATGCGGACGTCAACATACTTAGAGAGCGAAACAAACCTGGGGGTTTTTCCGCTGCGCCGGTTCGCAACGCCGGCCGCAATAGTAGCCGCGCCTAAAGTTAGACCGGTATGTGCAAATAGAAGCATAATATTAAGTCCAAAATTAAAAATTAAAAGCTAAAAGTTAGAGCCCTGTGTGCAAGTTTTATACCGACCCCACCTGCTTTATCTCCCTCCCCGCTGGCAAGGAGGGAGACAACCGATAGTGCTGATTCAGCAATATCTATTGCACCCTCTCTGTAAACGGAGAGAGAGTCGGGAATAGAGGTCTCAACTAATAAATACATACTCATCACGTTAATAGTTGATTAGAGCACCTATTTTTATAATATAATAAATGGTCTGATTTTACGAGCGAAGAAAGCTTTAAGATGAAAATTATCGGTCTGACAGGCGGCATAGGGAGCGGAAAAAGCACGACATCGCAGTTTTTAAAAGAGCTGGGGGCGGTCGTCATCGACCTTGACCAGATAGGACATGATGTTCAAACAAAAGGCGGGGGCGTGTATAAACAGATTTTAAGCGCCTTCGGGGAAGGGATACTGGCGGCGGACGGAGAAATAGACCGCGTTAAACTGGGGAAAATAGTTTTCAACGACCATAAAGCGCTGGAGCGTTTGAACGGCATCGTGCACCCGGCGATAGATAAAAGAGTGGAAGAGGAAACAGAGAAAAACCGGCGCCAAGGGGTTAAAGTGATGGTGATGGAAGCGGCGGCGATGCTGGAAAACCACCGCTCCTGGCAGGCGAATGAAATCTGGGTAGTCATCGCCCGGGAAAAAGATGTTATACAAAGAATTAAAAACAGGCCGGATTATAATGAAGACATCGCCAGGTCCCGTATTCATTCTCAAATGACAAATGAAGAACGCGTCAAGAATGCGGACATTACTATCATTAATGATGGGACGGTGGACGAACTAAAAGCTAAAATCACCGCAGAATGGCAAAGGCTGCTAAAACGGACTTAAAGATGAATCAGAACAACGAATTTACTTTTACTCAAATGGGCGTAGAAGGGTTAGACCTGGTTGAGCCGCTCTGGCTGAAGCTTAATGAGCATCACAAAGAACGCTCGCAGCATTTCCGCGACCATTTCGAACACATGACATGGGAAGCCCGGAAGAAAGATCTGCTGGAAAAAACAAAAAACGGTTTGATCCATGTCGATATTGCCAGAGAACAAGAAGTCATGATCGGTTATTGCATCAGTTCAATTTACGGAGAGAAAACAGGTGAAATTGAGTCTATTTTTGTAAAAAAGGAACGCCGCCATTTTGATATCGGCGAGATATTTATGCAAAATGCCGTTCAATGGATGAATTCTCATAAAGCCAACCGAAAAATGATTGGCGTGGCAGCCGGCAACGAAGAAGTTTTCGGGTTTTACGCCAGATTTGGTTTTTTCCCTAGAACCCATATTCTTGTACAGGTAGATAATAAATAAAAAGGATAAGAGGAGCCACCCGCCGTGAATAAAATCTCCGGGCTGATAATTGTTTTATTAGCCTTGGCAATCATTTTGACGGCCTGCAGCGGTACAGCAACTTCATCGGTTGCAGCCGTACCAGCAACCAGTCCCATCGGCACACCGGCCGGATTCAAACTTACATTTCCGACTTTTGGATACGGTCAGCCGATTCCGGCTAAATATGCTTACCTGACCGGAAACCAATCCCCGCCTTTCAGCTGGGAAGGAGCGCCGGACCGAACGCAGTTTCTGGTATTGATAATGGAAGACCCGGATGCACCGGGAGGGACTTATACGCACTGGATTATTTGTAATATCGACGTCCGGGCGGGACAAATAGGAGAAAGCGTCCCGGTTTTTTATACCTAGCCGGGTAATACCATAAACCAGGCTAGGAACAGCGCCGGGGAAAACGGCTACCGCGGGCCTTCACCGCTAAGCGGAACGCACCACTATTATTTTACGCTTTATGCCCTGGATACGATGCTGAACCTTAATGCCGACGCCGGTAAACAGGATGTATTAGACGCTATGAAGGGGCATATCCTGGGCCAGACCCAATACATGGGGACGTATAAAACTTGAAGAAAAATCATGATATTACGTAATAAGAGAGGCTCTGGAGTGGTTCTGTTCGGTTAGCTTGGATTCATTTTCATAATTACGATAATCTATCAAAGCTTATCACTACCATTATCTACAGATTCACATAAAATAGCCGAACTTTCAAAATCAACTGGGATTTCTCCAAACACATCAGTCTGCAATCTTGCCTGACCTTTAATATAAATTGGTGTGTTTAATGGTTTTAGTCCAATTGAAATGTCTTTACTAGGAAACAAAAATATACCTGAATAATATCTAGCACCAGCAGTTAATCCCATAACTTGAGTGTGCCCATTATTCTTAGATGTACTGAAATCCAAGGTTCTAAAAATATCTGGCTCATTAATGACTAAAGAAACACTATTAATATGAAATCCTTTGAATAACCATGAACGTATTTTGATAGAGCAACTTTCTACAACCATTTTAACGCCATTTTTCTTTATAGATATGTAGTATGGTTCAATAGAAATAAATCTATTACTTTGCTGTTCTTGTGTTAGACTTAATTCATATACAGGGGACATTTTAAATATTTCTTTCTGATATATATCATTAGGAAGTACCCAGAAAAAAACTCTGAGTTCATTTATAGCTGCAAGAAGGCATAGTCCTATAAAAACATCTCTCAATACACCTTTTGAGAAAAATATACTTATAAGAGTAATTATAAAAAATATTCCACTTGTGAATAGAACTGCATTATCACGATTTTTGAAATTATGTTTTACTAGCCACATATCCCAAACCTTCTTTATTAAATGTGTTTCATCCATATTCTTACCCCCTTTTGAGGTAAGAATATCACAGTCAATTACATCCGTCTATCCCAACCAAACAGTATCCCTTGAGTGGTCAGGTTCTGATTTGGTTGATTTTTTATGAATTACTTTACATTTAGTTATGGTCAAGTAAAAAGTCTATTCAAACACTTTGATAATTATTGGGGGTTAAGTGGTAGAATAGGGGCATGTGGAAGAAATTTACAGATTCCCTTAGTCATCCAATCATTTCAGGATTGGTCGTTGCAGTGGTGATTGCTGTGATTACTTCGATTGTCATCCACCTAGCAAAATTACCAATATGGCAGATATGGTTAGGTATTATATTTGGAATAGGATGTGCTTTCTGGATAGTGAATCAAATTGATACTTGGAGAGCAAGGTATAAAAAGGGATTAACAAAATTGAGTGATAAAGACCTAGAGAAAACTATTCGAGATTGGGTTGATATACCAAATCTCTCTTTTAAGCGTTCAGATGATTCTAGTACGTATTTTGCATATACATTGACGGATGAGCAAAAGCGAACGATATATGTAGTACGTAATAGAAAATCCCCCCAAGAAATTACAATCGGCTCTGCCATAAGTATTCCTACTCATCCAACCCAATATAGAGAATTATCCGAAGAAGAGTTAGTGGAGATATTAGATAACATAAGTTTAGAGATGATTCGTTTAGGTATATATTTTACCATTACAGGAAAGGGAAGTGAACCAAGAGTTATTAATTTTTTTAATCCGGTACTTATTGATGATTCATTAACCAGTTATCAGTTTAAAAAGGAATGTCTTTTTGTAATAAGAGCCTACACTTTACTTTTACAAGTATTCAAGCTAGCTATAAGTGATTTACCAATTTCTGACAAGAAGGAAGTTAGTTAGTTAGTTAGTTGACCAAATTAAAATGTAAAGCTAGGTTGACAATAAATATGTATGATAATAAGAGAGTGTTAAAAGGTGAAATATCAACCAAAAGAGAACCTAACCCCTTGAGTGGTAAGATTGACGTCTAGCTATAGATATGAGATAATAAATGTTTGGTAACGTTTTGGGAGACATATGACTTACGCAATAATCGAAACAGGTGGAAAGCAATACAAAGTAACCGAAGGCCAGACAATCAAGGTCGAAAAACTGGAGGCGGAAGAGGGCGGCTCCGTACAACTGGATAAAGTCCTTTTCCTGGCCGATGGCGATAATATCACTGTCGGCAAGCCTTTAGTCGAAGGCGCAAAAGTGATGGCAACGGTTAAAAAGAACGGCAAAGACAAGAAAATCATCGTCTTTAAGTTTAAAGCAAAAGTTCGCGAACGCCGCAAGAACGGGCACCGCCAGCAATTTACCAGTCTTAGCATTGATAAAATCCTACCTGCCGGGGCAGAGTATGCTAAGCCGGTAAAGCGGACGCGGCGCAAGAAGACAGAGGAGAAAGCAGAAGATGGCGCATAAAAAAGGAGCTGCCCAGAGTCGTAACGGCCGGGACAGTCAGTCGCAACGGCTCGGCATCAAGATATTTGACGGACAAACCGTTCAGGCCGGCACCATCCTGGTACGCCAGCATGGCACACATATTATACCAGGCACCAATGTCGGCGTCGGTAAAGACTACACTATTTTCTCCAAGATCGAAGGCGTAGTCAAATACGAACCAACCAGCAACGACAGGAGAAAGGTCAGCGTTTATAACAGCTGAAAGCTATGAAAGAGAAAATTCATCCCAAATACTATAACGACGCAGTGGTAATATGCGCCTGCGGTAACAAGTTCACCACCGGCTCTACGAAAAAAGAACTACGGGTAGAAGTTTGCAGTAATTGCCATCCTTTCTTCACCGGCGAACGGCGCATGATGGACACGGCGGGACGTGTTGAACGCTTCAAGAAGCGCTATAACATTAAAGAGTAAATCTGAAGTTATTCCAGAAGCTAAGGAGCCCCGGTAAACATCGGAGCTCCTTTTTGTTTAGATACAGTTTTCGCGGTTCCTCTCTCCATTTTGCGAAATTAGTCAACATTGCGTAAAATCATAACAGGTAATAAAAACATGCCGGACAAAAAGAAATATAATTATGGCGGCCAGGCGGTCATCGAAGGCGTGATGATACGCGGGCGGAGTTCGGTGGTTACAGCGGTCCGCCGTCCCCAGGGAGATATCGCGGTAGATGTAAAGCCTGCCGCTTCGGCACAGACCAGCTGGGCCAGACGCACCCCGCTGGTACGCGGCGTGGTTGTCCTCATCGAGGCGATGGTGCTTGGTATACAAACTTTAATGTTCTCCGCCAATGTCGCGATGGAAGAAGAAGACGAAAAAATCCCCACCAAAGCCATCTGGGGCATGATTTTACTCTCGGTGGTGATGGCGGTGGGACTGTTTTTTATCGCCCCGCTCTTTTTGACAAAGCTGGTCAACAGCTATCTGCCCAACACCCTTACATTTACGGTTATCGAGGGCGTTATCAGGATAGCTATTTTTATCGGGTATCTGAAAATCATCGGCATGATGGCTGACGTGAAAAGGGTTTTCACTTATCACGGCGCTGAGCATAAGGCGGTCAACGCTTATGAAGCCGGCGGACCGATGGAGGTAGAAAACCTGAAAAAATACAGCCGCGCCCATGTAAGGTGCGGCACGAGTTTCCTCTTCTTTGTATTGGTAATTGCCATCATCGTATTTACTTTTACCGGCAGGCAAACTCTATGGATAATGGTGCTGACGCGTATCGTGCTGCTGCCGGTTATCATGGGACTGGGGTATGAATTAATTTACTTCGGCGCCAGACATACCAACAACCGGCTGATGAAAATTATCCTGGCGCCCGGATTGCTGCTGCAATCGATGACCACCGCCGAACCGGATGACAAACAATTGGAAGTAGCGATTGCAGCGATGAACAAGGCCGTTGAAGTCGATAAAGCGGAAGAAGCCGCGCAAGCGGCAGCCTGAAGTAACTAAATCGGGTTTATCTCTTCGAGAGATTGTTTTAGATTGATATCTCCGGTATACAACGCTTTGCCGATAATCGCGCCCTCCACTCCAAGCTCTTTCAGTTTTTTCAAATGTTCCAGCGAGGCAATGCCGCCGGCGGCGATAACCGGACAGCCGAGGGAAGTGACCATTTCCCCGATAGAGTTGAAATTAGGCTCCGTCAGTGTGCCGTCCCTTTCGATATCCGTGTAAATGAAACGCCTCACGCCTATTTCAACCATTGACCTGGCGAAGTCAACGGCGGTAAGTTCCGTTTCCTTGACCCAGCCGCGGGTAGCTACCCGCCCTTCGCGGGCATCGATACCGACGATGACAGACTCCCGGTAGCGGCTGCAGGCTTCGGCGATAAGGTTCGGGGATTCAACGGCCGCGGTACCCAGGATAACGCGGTCGATGCCGGCTTTGAGAAGGCCTTCAATCGTTTCGATATGACGTATACCCCCGCCGAGCTGGACGGGTATCAGCATCGCGCCGGTAATGTTGTGGATTATCTCGAGATTGGATAACTCTCCGGTGGCGGCGCCGTCAAGGTCGACGATGTGCAAACGCGGGGCGCCCATCGCCTGCCACTTTAGCGCCACATCAAGAGGGTCATCGGAAAAAACGGTTTCCCGGTGATAATCACCTTTATAAAGGCGGACGCATTTACCATTGCGCAGGTCGATAGAGGGTATGATTTCTATAGCCGGCCTCTTTTTCTGAAAAATATAAAATATTATAGCACGATGATACATTTTAGACAATTTGTGACGTTTTTGCAGGCTCAAATGGACGATTGACATTTGTATGCAGTAGTACTAGAATTAAATTGACCATCGACCTTACGGCGGTGAGTCAGAAGAAAAAACCTTAACAAAAAAGACAGTCGCTTGGATCGAACACGACCGAGACGGCAGAAATAGGCTAATAAAATGCCCTCTCGGTTAAAAACGAGAGGGTTTTTGTTTAGGTGAGCAAAATGCCCGAGACAATAGGATTTATCGGAGCCGGCAAAGTGGGGACCGCCCTGGCGGTGCTTTTAAGCCGCAGGGGGTATAAAGTCGTAAGCGTTTACGACCAGAACACGGCAGCCGCCAATAACCTGGCGGTACAAATAATCGGCTGCCATGTCGCGGATATGCCGGAACAAACTGTAAGTACAGCCAATACGGTTTTCATTACTACTCCGGACAGCGTCATCCAGTTAATAGCGGAAAGCCTTAAATGGCGGCAGGGCCAGGCAGCGGTTCATTGCAGCGGCGCCGATTCTACCGATGTACTTGAACCGGCCCGAAAAGCCGGAGCTAAAGTGGCTGCCTTCCACCCGCTTCAAACGTTCGCCGGAGCTAAAGAAGCAATGGAAAATATGCCCGGCTCTACTTTCGCCATCGAGTCCGAAGAGCCGCTGCTCACCACGCTCAAAAAAATGGCGGAAGACCTGGGAGGAAGCTGGATTATTCTGGAGGCGGAAGATAAAGCAGCCTACCATGCAGCCGCCGTATTCGTCAGTAACTACCTGGTAACGCTGGTAAAAATGGCCGCAGACCTCTGGGAAACCTTCTCCATCCCGCCTGACAAAGCAACCAAAGCACTCCTGCCATTAATCCGCGGCACCGTCCATAACATCGAAACCATCGGTCTTCCCAACTGCCTGACTGGGCCCATTGCCCGCGGCGATGCCGGCACCATCCTCAAGCACCTTAACACCATAAGCCGGAAAGCTCCGGAATTACTTACCGCTTATAAGGCGCTGGGGATGCAAACAATTCCCATCGCTTCCGCAAAAAAATCTATCGATGAACCGCAAGCCAGGGAACTGGAATCTTTATTAAAAGTAAAATAAATTCAGGGAGAAGCCAATGAGAATGATGTTAAAGAGCAAAATCCACCGGGCCCATGTCACCGATGCCAACATCAACTACGAGGGCAGCATCACCATCGATAAGAAGCTCTTGAGGGCAGCCAATATCGTTCCTTACGAGCAGGTGCACGTGCTGAATGTTAATAACGGGGCGCGCTTCACCACTTACGCTATCGAAGGGGAAGAAGGCAAAGGCGAAATCTGCCTGAACGGCGCCGCCGCCCGCCTGGCCGTGAAAGGCGATATCGTTATCATCATCACTTATACCGACGTGAAGGAAGAAGAACTTCCGAACTACCATCCCAGAGTAGTACACGTCAACCAGAACAATGAAATCGTCACCAAATTGGACGAAAAAGTATTCGGCAGATAAGAACACAGGGGGTGGTTTTATGACCACGACAACAAAAAACAAGAAAAGCACAGCGCCTGTAAAATCGGAAATCCCCCCGATGCAGGTCGCCCTGGACTTGCTCGACCTACCCCGGGCCATTAAAATAGCTGAAGAAGCAGTCAAAGGCATTCTCACTGAAACCAACGGCGATAAATCTAAAGCATGGATTGAAGCAGGCACTCCTCTGATTAAGTCGGAAGGCATGAATGCCATCCGCGAACTCCATAAAAAATTCCCCGGCCATACCATCGTAGCGGACATGAAAACGATGGATGCCGGCGCGACCGAGATCGAAATGGCAGCCAAAGCCGGCGCCAACGTGGTATTTATCCTAGGCTGTTCCCCGGATACATGTATCAGCGAGGCGGTGTTAGCCGCCAAGAATTACGGCGTCCAGGTAGGCGCCGACCTGATTTCCTGCGCCGACCCGGCCAAGCGCGCGGCGGAACTGGAAAAGATGGGCGTGGACATCATTAACATCCACGTGGGGCTGGACCAGCAGGTCATGGGCATCAAACCCATCGATATCCTGAAACAGGTCACCATGACGGTGAAAAAGGCGATGATTTCCGCCGCCGGCGGCATCAACAGCGACACGGCGCCGCAGGCTTATGAAGCCGGAGCGGATATTATCATTGTCGGCGGGTCTTTATACAAAGCAAAGAGCCCGGAAGAGTCCGCCCGTAAAATCGCACAGGCGTTAAAGACCGGCAAATCCATCGCCACCAAAGAGTTCATGAAATACGACCAGGCACACCTGGTAGAAGCATTTATGAAAGTCAGCACCGCCAACATCAGTGACGCGATGCACAAGACCGGCGAGCTTAGAGGCTTGAAAGCGGTATGGGTCGGCGAACCGGGAGAATTGCATTTCGCGGGGCCGGCCGTGACGGTCAGGACTTATAACGGCGACTGGAGCGCCCCGGTACAGGCCATCGACCAGTGCAAACCGGGAGATGTCCTCGTCATCGATGCATGCGCCGGAGAAATCGCAGTCTGGGGCGAACTGGCGACTAACAGCTGCCGCAGCAAGGGCGTTGCCGGCGTTGTTATCGACGGCGCGGTAAGGGACATTGACGATATCCGCAAGATGAAATTCCCGCTTTTCGCCAGGCATTTTACGCCGACGGCCGGTGAACCGAAGGGCTTTGGGGAAATCAACGCGCCCATCGAGGTCTGCAACCGGAAAGTGGAACCCGGGGACTGGATTATCGGCGATGAAAGCGGCGTGATGGTGGTGCCGAAAGACCACGCCATGGAAATGGCCAACCGCGCCATCGACGTCCATGAAAGAGAAGACCGCGTCCGCGAAGAAATCCAGCGCGGTTCAACCCTCGGGCAGACCGCTTATCTCAAGAAATGGGACGTCCAGAAATAAACCCATGAAAGTAATTGAAACCATCGCGGGGGTCAGGGAATTGAGAGCTTCTCTGAAGGGCACGGTGGGATTTGTGCCAACCATGGGCTATCTCCATGAAGGCCATATTTCGCTGGTCAAACAGGCCAAGGCGGAAAACGATATCTCCGCCGTGAGTATTTTCGTTAACCCCACGCAGTTCGGCCCCAAAGAGGACTTTAAAACCTATCCCCGCGATATCGACCGCGACCTGGCGATGCTAAAGCCGCATACGGACATCGTTTTCATCCCTCCGGATAAAGAGATGTACCCGGACGGCTACGATACCTGGGTCGAAGTTAAAGACATCACCGACATGCTGGAAGGCGCGGTACGCCCCGGACATTTTAAAGGCGTGACAACAGTTGTCAATAAGCTGTTCAACATCATTCAGCCAGACAAAGCCTACTTCGGGCAGAAAGACGCGCAGCAGGCAGCAGTTATCAAGAAGATGGTAAAGGACCTGGACATGCCGCTGGAAATCGTCGTTTGCAAGACAATTCGCGAGCCGGACGGGCTGGCGATGAGCTCCCGGAACACCTACCTGACGCCGGAAATGCGCCGGAATGCCCCGGTACTTTATAAGTCCCTCCAGAAAGCGCGGGAAATGTACCGCGGCGGCGAGCGCGATGCGGGCAAAATCAAGCAGGCGATGACCGCCATCATCAACTCACAGCCCATAGGGGTCATCGATTATATCAGCCTGGCCGATAATGAGACGCTTAAGGAAATCAGCCGGATAGAAAGACCGGTTTTGATTTCTATGGCGGTCAATTTCGGCAAAACGAGATTGATAGATAATACGGTGATGGAATAACTTACAGTATTTAGTTTACAGGTAACAGTCTACAGTTTACGGTTCACAGTTTACAGTTTCCCCACCCATTTTCCCCGACCCTACCCTCTTATCCCTCCCGTTAACAAGGAGGGACGATATTTTAGCTTCAATTCGTTTTGTAAAAAGGATTTTTTCGATAAGCAAGTCTTTGAAACTAATCGTTTTGTAAGATGGATTTTTCAGATTTACCTGGTTTTGTGATTTTGCTAACGGAAAAATCGATATAGCCTCGATTGGTTTTGTAAGGTTTTTGCCATTTTCGTGATTTTTCATAGTTTTAGCTTCGATTCGTTTTATCAATATTTAAACATTTTTAGCCTTGCTAGCCTCATTGGTTTTGTTATTTATTTGCATTATTTAGTCATTTTGCTTCGTTCGTTTTGTTATTTTGGAGTTGTTTAGCTATTTGCGGTCAGTAGTTGACCTCCCTACCCAAATCCTCTTCTGCTCCTCCCCCGTATCAAGTACGGGGCAGGCTCTTAAAAGGAAGGATGATGTATTCTTTAATAATTAACATTATTCATTACGACCCAAGTAGACGCATAAAGCAGAATAAACGGATTCCCGATTAGATCGGGAGTGACGTACCCCCCAGCAGAGCTGGGGGGCTTCTCCCTTCCCTACCCCTTTTCGAACATCCTTAACTGACTGTCTTTATCTTCATATTTCTGATATTTGATATATTTCTTGATCACTTCACTCGTTACTTTATCCCCCACACTCCTAACATAATAACCCTCGTTCCACATCTTCCCACTCCACATTATTTTCCTCATCCTTGGGTATTTCTTAAATACTTCTTTTGCCGATATACTCTTTAACACCTGCACTATTTCTGATGGCGAGTACGATGGCGGCGCTTCGATAAATACATGTACATGATCCGCCATTACCTCCATCGCCTCTATTTGAAAATCATACTCCTCGGCTATCTGCCTGAAGATTCCTTTTAAGTACTGGGTTACCTCCCCACCCAATATATGCGCTCGGTATTTCGGTACCCAGACTAGGTGATACTTCAGCTCATAAACCGCGTGTTTCGTCCTTCTTATTGCCACCCCACCTTTATACCACGATTTTCCTATCCTATCAACCGCTTCGCCTTCGGCGAACTCGCTTTCCTCCCCCCAGCCTAGCTGGGGGGTATCCAGCGAGCTCTTAATGACAAATAAAAATAAAACTAGCAGGGCATGCCTCCCCTCCTATGCAAAGGCTACGGCGGATAAACGTGCCTGCCCGTACAGGGTTATGAAGTTGTTAAGGTGCTGATACCGACCATTGATAAGGGAGCAAAATCCCTCTTCATCTCCCCCGTATCGCAGTACGGGGCAGGCTCTTTTTCAAAGGGAGAGACTGAGGAGAGAATTAAAGTATACAACGGCCTAAGAGAAAGCTGTCAATAGAGTTTTGTCACAAATTAGCTTAGAGATACGAATGAAATAAAATACTTTGCTTAACCTGTTTTGTTATAATTAATACCAAATGAGACATTTTGTCCACGTACGCGCGATAATAATGCTGACCGTTTTTGGTGCGGTTATCGTCGGCTTGTTTGTCTGGCTATTCAGCTGGCCATATTGGATTGGCGCATTATTATGGCTTGTCTGGATGGCTTTTATTCTGTGGGTGTTCCACAGGGATGAAGCAGATAGATAAATTGACAGGAACAGTAAAATATCAAACTTTTTACCTGGATATTATGTCAATTCATTTATTCTTTTAACAGGAACAACATCCCCAACATCAAATACCAAATCCTCTTCTATTCCCCTTTTACAACCCTCACCCTGTCTCCCTCTCCCGCAAGGGGAGAGGGTAAATTGGAAGAAGGATGTAAAGGTGATATCTTATTTGGGGAACGAGCCATTGGAGACAAAGATAAAAAGATTGTTTAAGAGCTTAATTTGAATTATTAATAATTGGGAGATAATTAGAAACTAGGCGGGTTTTTGTTCTTTTAAAAGGAACAGCATCCCAATCATGGCGATGAAGGCAAGGCCTGCCCCGAAATAGAATGTAGAAGCCGGGCTAACGTAGTCCCAGAGCAGGCCGGCCAGGACGCTGGCGGGCAGGATAAAGAGACCTACCAGGCCGTTATAATAACCGTAAGCGGTGCCGCGGCGGTCGGCGGGGACAAGGTCCGCCACAAAAGCTTTGCCTACCCCTTCGGCAATGCCGTAGTAGATGCCGTAAAAAGCAAAGAGCAGCCACATGTTCCAGGCGCTGTTGGAGAGGGCGAAGCCGAAGTAAGAGAGCGCGTAAATCAACCATCCGACGACGAGTAGCTTGCGCCGCCCGATTTTATCCGAAAGCGTGCCGGCCGGTATCGAGACCAGGACATAAGTGAGGTTGAAAAGCACCAGCATCAGGGTAATTTCAAAAACGGTCACTTTAAGGTTTTGCGCCCGCAGGATGACGAAAAAGTCGCTGGAGTTACCGAGGGTAAAGATAGCCATAACGACAAGGAAGAGTTTGAACTGGCGGCTGAAGGCGGCTTTGGTTTCAATCGGGAGCCCGGTGGAAGTCTTGGCTTTTACCGGCGCCAGACCTTTCTCCGTCACGAGGGTTAGCAGCAGGATGACGGAAATGACCGCCGGAATCACGCCGACAATGACCATCCACTGATAAGCATGTTTGGTCAGGTTGGTGGCATCGCCCTGGACGACATAGATAATGATAGCGGCGATAACCAGCCCGAGGAACGCCCCGGTGGTGTCCAGGGCGCGGTGGATGCCGAAAGCCCGGCCGCGTTTATCCGACGATACCGAATCCGCGATGAGCGCGTCACGCGGGGAGGAGCGTACGCCCTTGCCCAATCTATCGCCAAGACGGACGCCCAGCACGCCGCCCCAGGCGGTGGTCAGCAGCATGAAGGGTTTGACGATGGTGGAAAAACCGTAACCGAAAACAGCCAGGGGTTTGCGTTTTCCGAGCTTATCGCTGATGCGGCCGCTGAAGATGCGGAAGAAAGCATCGAAGCTTTCCGTGATACCGCCGATAAAACCGACGGCAATGGCCCCGCCACCGAGGATATTGACGACCACCAACGGAACGAGGGTGAAAATCATCTCCGAGGAAACATCGGTGAGGAGGCTGACAATTCCAAGGAAAAAAACATTGGGGTGCATGCCCCAGATTTTTCCAGTTTTTTTAGCTTCGTTAACGGTCAATTCCGTCATGTTGACATATCTTGACACAACGAGAGAATGGGTGTCAAATTCAGATGTTTAAGTATATTTTACCCGACCCCGCGTACTTTATCTCCCCCCGCTTATATTGGAGGTAAAGGAAAAGTATCAAATGACAAGTAGCAAGCATCAAGGAAGTGGCAAACGAGAAAAAGGGAAAAAGCTCGAAGTACTAGATCCGAAGCACGAAAAGAAATGGCCAAGCTCCAAGATACAAATTACAAACAAATTCCAAATTACAATTACCAAACTTCAATTTGTCATTCCCGACTCCGTATCAAGTATGGGGCAGGCTTCGATCGGGAATCCAGCGTTGAGCTCAATTATTCTTTGCCTTCTTTTAATGGATCCCCGCTTTCGCGGGGATGACAAATTTGAGATTTGTTTATTGAATATTGTTTGGTGCTGGTTTCTTGGTTATTTCCCCTTTGTTTCGGATTTCGATATTTGGCTTCATATTTACTAACCCCTTAATCATTCCTTAAGAAATTAATACCATTAAGAGGCTATTTCTTCTTGTTTTTCTTAGCCTGTTTTTTGTCTTCTTTAGAAGCTTTTTCTTCGGCCTCAATATCTTCAATTTCGGCTTCTATTTTTTCCATTTGCTCGTTCAATTCATGGAGAAGCAGACCTTTCTGGTCTTCATCGGTAACAGTGATGGATATTTCTGAAATTTTACCGGATAAAGTTCTTCTCTGACTCTTTAAATCTGATAAGGTGCTCACGATACTCCTTCTAATGAGATTAGAGAATTCCTGGACAATCTTTTATGAACCTCCTTGTCCCCTCCCCCGAGGAGAAGAAAGGCCGGGGGACACCCCCGTCCGCCTCAGGCGGACCGCCAGAGAGAATTCTCTCTGGACTCTTTTTTCAAAGTATTCCAAGATATTTGAGAACATTATAAAAAAAGGCGAATTTAGAAATCAAGTAAGTGCTGAAAAGCGGCACTTTACCTTAGATTTCTTGACGGCTATCTCTAACTAAAGTAAAATATACATGTTGTCTCTTGACGGCTGATGCCGAGGTAGCTCAGTAGGTAGAGCACTTGACTGAAAATCAAGGTGTCCCCAGTCCGATTCTGGGCCTCGGCACCATGTTAAAGACACAAGCGGAAGTAGTTCAGTGGTAGAATGCCTCCTTGCCAAGGAGGAAGTCGCGGGTTCGAATCCCGTCTTCCGCTCCAAATCCCCTATTCAGGGAAAACTCTAAATCCTAATATCTAAACTCTAAACAAATTACAAACACCAAATAAAAAAATCGTTAATCCTGGCCCGTATCGGAGTATGGGGTAAACTGGGGCAGGAATCCAACATCGGCTTCAATCATTTATCGCTTTTTCGTGGCGGATCCCCGCTTTCGCGGGGATGACGAGTTGGTGCGTTACCACGTGATTATTTGCTCAATAGCTGGCGATGACAATCCACCTGCCCCTGATATCCTTCGCTTCCCGATTCGCTTCGCTCATACGGGACAGGTCGCTCCAGGATGACAAGACCAGTTATTCGAAGTACTCGGCTTTTAAGTGCTTCTCTCTTGGCTCAGGGTTTTCCGCCGGATAACCGCAGATAACGGTAGCCACAATAGTCATGTTATCCGCAATATGCAGAGTTTTCGCCAGCGCCTTATCTTTTTCAATGAACCTGGCCATGCCGATAAAAACCGACCCCAGGTCAATAGAAGTGGCATAAAGCATGATATTCTGTGCCGCCAGCCCGGCATCGACCGGCGCCCAAGCGTTGTCTTTCGGCGCGAGGATAATGATTACGAGCGGCGCGCCATAAAAGAAACCGGGGTTAGCTCCGGGCGGTCCTTTAAGAGGGATGCCTTCAGCCTGTACGGCGGCGGCGATACCGGCATTACATTTTTCAACCAGCGACTTATTGGTAATGACACGGTATTCCAATTCCTGCATATTACGGGCGGTTGGAGCGTTCTTGGCCGCTTCCAGGATATCCCTGACGACATCTTTAGGTAGCGGTTTGTCCTCGTAAGCCCTGATGCTTTTCCTGGCTTTGATAACTTCCATAACGGTTTTTGCTGCCATTTTTTCCTCCCCGAATTAAAATCCCTCTCTAACTCTCCCTTTTTCAAAGGGAGAGGATGATGAGACAAATCATGCTATCTCTGGTTATATTCTATCATCCTCCCTCCTTAGTAAGGAGGAATAAGAAGGAGAATTATTTATACCACTTTTCTATTTCAATGAGGCAGGAGTTGGGCGCCATGCCGGGGGCGTTTTTAGATAACATACGGGAAGGCGTTAAAATGGCTACACAGCCGCCGCGGTCGGGGCTGTCAGGGTTGCCGGGCTCGATGGGGTCGTATTTGCCGGAGCCGTAATAACAATGCGCTACACCCGGCCGGATCCTTTCGGTAACCTCGGCGATGCAGAGCACGATGCCGCGGTCGTTAAAAAGCTTGACGATATCACCTTCTTCGATACCCCGGACGGCGGCATCGGAGGGGTTAAGACGCACGGGGCGCCAATGAATACCGTCCTTTAGAATCCGATGGCCCTTTATCTCCCCCAACCACGTCGCATTTGCATCGTGGTGCGTGTGGAACGAATACCTGGGGTGGGGCGTGATGAGCTGCAAGGGATATTTATTAGCCAGCCCGGAATTATAGCCCTCCCAGCTGGGAATATAGCGGGGCAGTGGCGGCCTTTCTTCATCGTCAGGAAGGTGCTGTTTCAAGCTTTCCGAGACAAATTCGATTTTACCGCTGTAAGTGCCAAGCTCTTTGCCCTTGGCGGTGTTGCGCTTGGGGTTAAAGTGGTCCGGGGTATCGCAGTCACGACCTTCATAAAACCAGCGCAGGCCGGGGGTAGGTTTATAGTTTTTCGGCATCGGGACGATAAAATAACCTTTTTGCTTGAAGTCCTCGAACGAAATGTATTTCGGCAAATCGGAAACATCGTAGACTTTTTTGACCCAGTCTTCTTCCGTATTGCCGCCATCGGTATAGTCATTTTTAAAACCGAGTTTAGCGGCTAACCCGGTAAAAATTTGATAATCTGATTTCGACTCATAAAGCGGCTCGATACATTTATGCTGGTAAACGATAACGCGGTGGTTGCAGGCGTTGGAGCCGTGGTGCGTATAGCCACCGGTATTGGCCCATTCGCCGATATCAGGGCGTTCAAAATTGGTGCAAGCCGGCAGGATAATATCCGCCAGTTGAGTTTCCGTGCACCACCAGCAGTCCTGGTTAACGACGAATTCCAGTTTGGGGCTCTGATACATGCGGACATAGCGGTTGGTCTCCGTCATCGTGCCGAGATAAGAACCGCCGTAGCGGTAGAACATTTTCACTTCATTATAGCCGGGAGCAGGATAGGTAAATTCTTTAAATTGCTGCTCGATGGACTGGCCGCAGAAAGTCTCACCCATCCAGTGCACGGGAGGATTTAAGATAGCTTCCGGCAGCAATAAGCGGTAAAGGCGCTGTTTGACCGGGTTGGATGCCTGCTTTTTGGCAAAACGGTTAAGGAAAGCCAGCCCGTAAGTGGCATAACCCGGGAAGTTGAACTCGGCGTTATAAGGCGTGCCCATGGTCGTGCCCCAGATATTAACGCCGGGCCGGCCCAGCCCCTGCATCGCCTGTAATAGAATCATCAGGCGGGCCCATTCCGTGCCGTAAGCCTGGCGGCAGGTACCGGACTCGCCGCCGCGGGAACCGCCGGCCAGCATGGTACGTTTGGAAGCCCACTCCCGGGCGAGGCCTTTTATAACATATTCCGGCACATCACAGATTTCTGCCGCCCATTCCGGCGAGTGTTTTTCATTCAAAATGCGCGTTTTAAATTCTTCAAAGCCAATAGAATGGGTGGCGAGGTATTTTTTATCGTAAGTGCCTTCGGACAGCCAGACGTAAGCGATAGCTTCCGCCAGGGCGGCATCGGTGCCGGGGCGGGGCGCTATCCATTTATCACCCATAATGGTGGCCGTATAGTTACAGAACGGGTCGATAAAAATCTGTTTCTTACCCAGTTTTCTAAGCCATATGCGCCATTGGGCAGCTTCCTGGCCACCGTAGATGCCGCGTGTGGAATCGGGGTCGTTACCCCAGTGGACGATTAGCTCAGTATTTTTCAGTGCATCTTCCAGCAGATCATACTGTTCCGGCATACCGAGACGCCAGTAAAAGCCGTAGGTATGCGGGGCGCCCCAATGCCAACCTTCCCAGCTATCGGGGTTATCTAAGATATCCGTAAAACCCAAAAGGTTGAAAAAACGCGCCCAGGTCGAGGTGCGGTAGCCGATGTTCCCCCAATTATGATGGGAAGACGCACGGGACATGACCGCTTCCGGGCCGTAGGTTTTCTGGATTCTTTTTATTTCTCCGGCAACGATGTCTAAAGCCGCGTCCCAGCTAATGCGCTTGTAGCCGGACCGGCCGCGGCTCTGGGGATTGCGTTTCCCGTCCGGGTCGAAATCTTCACGGATAAGGGGATATTTAAGGCGGATATCGGAATATATCCGGGCTTTTTCCACCGAAGTGTACGGAGAAACGCAGGCCTTACGCAGCGGCGTAAAACACTGTCCGCCAGCTTTAATCGTCCATGAAGGAGCATCACTATCGTTAAAGACCAGCGGGCGGATGCGGACGATTTTATCATCCTTAACGTAAACAAGTACCGGCCCGCCGTTTGTAAGATTGGTAAAGACTTTCTCCAAAACATCCACCTTTCAAAAAAAGAATTATGTGACGGAAACAGCGTATCAGGCAGCGGAGAAATCGATTGTGGTAATCATTGACCTATTAAAAGTATAATAAATGTGCCGGTTATATTCAAATTGGAGATACAAAAATGAAAGAATTGAAACTGCTTTCATGGAATGTCAACGGGTTCCGGGCGATAGTTAATAAAGGCTTCTGGGATTTGCTCGTGAAAGAAGCGCCGGATATCCTTTGCCTGCAGGAGACGAAAGCGCAAACCGAGCAATTGAAGGAAGTCATTAAAGACACGAAGGGCTATATTACTTACTGGTCGTATCCGGCGGAAAAGAAAGGATACAGCGGTACGGCCATTTTTACACGGGAAGAGCCCAAAAAGCTGGAATATGAATTCGGTAAGGAGAAGGTAGAGATAGAAGGAAGGGTCATCATCGCGGAATACCAGGCGTTTACGCTTTTTAATATATATTACCCAAACGGCGGCATGGGGAATGTGCGCGTGCCCTACAAGATGGAATTTTACGACGCCTTTCTTAGATACGCAGATTCTTTGGTCAAAGCGGGTAAAAAGCTGGTAATCTGCGGGGATGTCAATACTGCGCATACGGAAATCGACCTGGCGCGACCGAAGGATAACGTGACCCATACCGGCTTTTTACCGGAGGAACGGGCCTGGATGGACAAATTCGAGTCCCACGGCTATGTAGATACTTTCCGGCATTTTCACAAAGAGCCAGACCAGTACACCTACTGGGACCTGAAAACCGGGGCGAGATACCGAAATGTGGGCTGGAGAATCGATTATTTCTTCGTGAGCGAAAACCTGCTGCCTGCCGTGACGAGCGCTTTTATCATGCCGCAGGTGATGGGTTCCGACCATTGCCCGATCGGGATTACGTTAATGGTCTAGAGATTCCAGTACTTTGATAACCTCGAAGAAATCCTGGAATGAATAATGCTTCAGGTCTTCTTTTTTGCATGCTTTCAATAAGTCCTCGCAGGCAAATACCTGCTGCGCCTGCCGCGCCGGGTAGATATCCGAGGTGCCGTTGCCGATATAGATAACATTATAGCCGCGTTGACGCAGGTCGTTAATATAAACTTCTTTAAAGCCGGCATCGACTTCTTTACCGTCCGGCCCGATGTATTTCACGTCCATGCCGCCTTTGTAAAAGGTATTTTCCGCGGCATGGATTTCCAGGCCTTTTATACTCAGCCTTTCTAAAAGCGCTTCAATATAAAACATCAGTCCGTTGCTGACAATGACGACTTTAAAGCCGCGTTTTTGACAGTAATCGATTAGTTCCTTAAAGCCGGGGCGGATTTTGACGTGGGGGCTGGCCATGACAAAGTCAAGCATAGTTTTGCGGCTGGCTTTCATCATGCCGAAGACTTTTTGATTGAAAGCGCCGACAGTGATATCGCCGGAGGAATAATCATCGAGATGTTTACGCCAGGCCGGGCCAACGAAGGTATCCAATAATAAAAAGCTGACGTCTTCAATCGTCACGGTGCCGTCAAAATCTATCTGGACAGCGATTTTCTTTTCCATATTACTTTTCATCATAGCTAACACAACTGATGCAGGTCAAGAATAACCAGGGAAAGCACGAAACAAATTACACGATTAGGACTTTCGCGATTCAATGTTAGTTAGAGTGAAAAGGCAGAACACTTCACAATGCCAGGGTGTGAGATTGCCACGCCTCATGCTTCGCATATAGGAGGTTTTACGGGGCGAACCACGATGGCTCGCAATGACAATTAAATCCCTGTTTTAGAGGTTATACGGAGCAACCTTCGCAGGAAAGACGTTATCGTGTATTTATCATTAAGTTTTTAGTTTATTATTTTATCTTTTTTATTTATTATTAGTTGACCTGCATTGGTGCTAAAATGTATCCGAAGGGATGCGCGTTGGCCAAATATTATATCGGTACTTCCGGCTGGCATTACGATGACTGGCGCGGCAAATTTTATCCGGAGAAGCTGCCGAAGAACAAGTGGCTGGAATTTTACGGCCAGCATTTCCGAACCGTGGAATTGAATAATACTTTTTACCGTCTCCCCACCGAAAAAGCGTCCCGAGAATGGCACGATGCCTCACCGGAAGACTTTTTCTTTGCGGTTAAAGTGAGCCGTTATATCACCCATATGAAAAAGCTCAAGGACGGGGCGGCTTTCATCGCTGTCTTTATGTCGAGAATTGCCCCATTAAGTGAAAAGACCGGCCCTCTGCTTTTCCAACTCCCTGATAGTTTTGAACGCAATGATGAAAGGCTGGAAGAATTTTTAAGCATCCTGCCGCGCCAGTTCAAGCATATTTTCGAGTTCCGGAATAAATCCTGGTACCACGAAGACGTTTACGACATCCTGAAAAAACACGGCGACGGGTTCTGCATCTTCGATATGCCCGGCCTAACCTCCCCGCTGGTTGCCACGGCTGATTTTGCTTACATACGTTTTCACGGCAAAAACGACCTGTATATCAGCAAATATGATGATGAAGAGATGAAAGAGTGGGCGGAGAAAATCAGCAAGCTGGCAAAACATTTGAAAGAAGTATATATTTATTTCAATAACGATAGCGCCGGGTATGCTATAGATAATGCAATAACCCTTCAAAAATATCTCGAGTGATGTGGAAGTAATAAGCAGTGAGATGTTAATATCCAATATCCAATTTCAAATATCCTTTGACAAATGGGTGAAAGAGGTTGGGAATTGGAAACTTTTAATTGGTATTTATTTTCACCGAGTCTTGGTTATTGGTTATTCCGTAAGGAGGTGCCGTGATGGCTGAATTAACCGTGCCCCCAAGAAAAGAAATCCCTCTGGAAAATACCTGGAACGCGCCGAGTGTTTTCCCATCCGTTCAAGCCTGGGAAAAGGAATTTAAGTCGGTCGAAGAAATTTTGTCTCAATTACAGCCTGCTAAAGAAAAAATGCGGAGCGGGCCGAAAGAGCTATATAACGTTCTGCAAAATACAGAGGATATAATGAAGCGGACAAATATCCTCATTGTTTATGCCAGTATGTCCCACTCGGTTGATATGCAGGACCAAACCGCCGCCGCGCTTAACGATCGTTCGCAAATGCTGGCGGGAAAAGCGGCCGGGGCAACCGCCTTTTTAGAGCCGGAATTGCTTTCCATCGGGCAGAAAACAATCGAGAAATGGATGAAAGAAGAACCCACATTAAAAATATACGCTCACTTTTTCAATAACCTTTTCCGCAAAAAAGAGCATATCCGTTCTTCAGAAGTCGAAGAAATCATGGGCATGCTGGCTAGCCCGTTCAGCGGTCCAAGCAGCACCTACGGTTTTTTAACCGAGGCGGACATCAAATTCAAACCCGCCAGTTCCTCCGACGGGCACGAAACGCCGGTTACCCAGAGCTCAATCGATGCCATCCTCAATGATACCGACCGAGAGCTACGCCGTACCGGATGGGAAAATTATTCGGACGGATATCTCAACCATAAGAATACCCTTGCCAGCACGCTGGCTTCTTCCGTAAAACAAGACGTTTTGGATATGCAGGTACGCAAGCACGCCA
Source organism: uncultured Chloroflexia bacterium (assembly GCA_963796365.1). Classification (GTDB taxonomy): domain Bacteria; phylum Chloroflexota; class Dehalococcoidia; order Dehalococcoidales; family RBG-16-60-22; genus RBG-13-51-18. The sequence continues at coordinate 696,460 of CAWCLJ010000003.1, read as the reverse complement.
GCACGCTAGAAGCATCGCTTTTCGATAACAAGATACCGGTAGAAGTCTTTTACAACCTAATAAACGTGTTCAAAAAGAACCTCCCGACCTGGCACAAATACTGGAGGCTGCGCCGCAAAGCACTGGGTGTCAAGGAATTGAACACCTATGATATCTGGGCGCCGCTGACCAGCTATAAACCACGTCTGAAATACCGCCAGGTGATAGACTATGTGGCCGACGGCGTTACTCCGCTGGGAAAAGATTATGTCAAGGTGCTGAAACAGGGCTGTTTATCTGAAAGATGGGTGGACTTCCCGCCGAACCAGGGCAAAGCGGCCGGGGCTTTTTCCTCCGGGACCTACGGCACGCACCCGTTTATCTGCATGAGTTTTACCGATGATGTGGAGTCGTTGAGCACGCTGGCGCATGAACTGGGACATTCGATGCACTCTTACCTGACATGGAAGACCCAACCGTTCATTTACAGCGGTTATTCCCTTTTTATCGCGGAAGTTGCGTCTAACTTCCACCAGGCGATGGTACGCGGCCATTTGCTAAAGACAAATACCGACCCCGGTTTCCAGATAGCGATACTGGAAGAGGCGATGTCCAACTTCCACCGCTATTTCTTTATCATGCCGACGCTGGCGCGATTCGAACTGGAAGTCCACCAGCGGGTGGAACGCGGCGAAGGCCTGACGGCTGACGCGATGATTGAGTTGATGACCGGGCTTTACGAGGAAGCTTACGGTGGCGAAATGCACATCGACCGTGAACGAATTGGGATAACCTGGGCGACCTTCGGGCACCTTTATTACGACTACTATGTCTATCAATACGCCACCGGTATTTCCGCGGCCCACGCCCTCTCCAAAAGAATCCTCGACGGCGTCCCAGGAGCGGCGCAGGACTATTTGAAATTCTTGAGCGCCGGCAGCTCCGTTTATCCACTGGACGCTTTAAAGATAGCCGGCATTGACCTTACGACGCCAAAGCCGGTGGAGGAAACATTCGAGGTGCTGGGAAATTACGTAGACAGGCTGGAGGGATTATTGCTTAAGTAGCAAATACCAGGTAGCCAATTATCGAGGAAGTGACAAGGAGTAAAAAGGAGAAAACTTTAAATAACCTTCCCCTTTTCCCCACCCCAATGATAGGATAGGCCGGGGGACACTCCCGGATCTCCCGCCAAAGGGCTTCGCCCTCTGGACTCTCTTTATTGTCATTTCTAAAGGTATTCTTTAACCTTGCCGGCCTGGTCGCCGGTCATACCAGTAGCGGCAATGATTTCTTCGATGGAAGCGTCTCTAATGCCCTGCACGCTGCCGAAGCGGCGTAATAAAGCCGACTTACGCTTGGGGCCGATGCCCGGCACGCTGTCCAGCACCGATTTAAAGGCTTTCTTCGTCCGCACATTAGTGTGATAGCTTACGGCAAAGCGGTGTGCCTCATCACGAAGGCGCTGTAAAAGCTGCAGCCCCGGCGAGGAGCGCGGCAGGACGACAGGGTCTTTACGGTGCGGCAGGAAAATCTCCTCGTTTTCTTTAGCCAGGCCGATAAAGGGAATCTCTACCGGGCTGCCTTTAAAGACTTCCAAAGCGGAATTTAGCTGCCCTTTACCGCCATCGATGAGCACCAGGTCAGGTTTAATCTGCCAGCTATCGCTTTCCGCTTCTTCATCACTCTTAGCGGCGCGGCGGAAACGGCGACGCAGGACTTCCTGCAGCATGGCGTAATCGTTGGCGCCTTCGACAGTCTTGATTCTAAAGCGGCGGTAATGGATGCGGTTGGGCCGGCCGTTTTCAAAAACGACCATGCTGCCAACGGCCGAAGTGCCCTGGATATTGGAAATATCGTAGGCTTCCATACGCTTCGGCAGCTCCGGCAGGCGCAGCTCGTCCTGGAGCTCGGAAAGGGCTTTATCCAGCGATTTGGCATCGGCCAATTCTTTTATCTTAAGCTGGTCCAGCCCCTGGCGGGCATTTTCCATCGCCATGTCAATCAACTGTTTTTTCAAACCGCGTTTCGGCACGCGGATTTCAACGTTAGCGCTTCTTTTATCCTTCAACCAGCCCTCGATGACTTCTTTATCATCCACCGGGTATTGCAAAAGCAAAAGGGGCGGTATCTGGGGGCAGGAGGAATAATACTGCTCGATAAAGCCGGTTATAATTTTACGCGGCTCTTCATCCTTCGTGCCCCTCATCAAAAAGCTTTCGCGCCCGGTGAGCTTATTGGCCCTAATAAAGAAGACCTGGATATAAGCCTTATCCCCTTCCTGCACGAAGGCGATGACATCTTCTTCCCCGCGTATGACGGCGGCTGTCTTTTCCCCTTCGATAACCGTATTTATCGCCTGTATCTGATCGCGGATTTTAGCGGCTACTTCGTAATTCATGGCTTCGGAGGCTTTATTCATCCGGTCTTGCAGCTTGCGGATAACATTTTCCTGCTTGCCTTCCAGGAAGAGAATGACCTCTTTGATGACCTCATCATATTCTTCGCGGGCGACGTTACCGGTGCACGGGCCGAGACAATGCCCCAGGTGGTATTCGAGGCAAGGCCGCCGGGGTTTTTCCGCGTTTAATTCCCCGGTGCAAAAGCGGAGGGGGAAAATGTGTTTAAGGGTACGTAACGTCTGCTTGACCGAATAAGCGCTGGAAAACGGGCCGAAGTAGCGCCCGCCGTCCTGCTCGAAACGCCGTGTTGAATAAACCCTCGGCCAGGTTTCCCTGATATTGATTTTAAGATACGGAAAAGTCTTGTCATCCATCAAGCTGATGTTAAAACGCGGATGGTACTGCTTGATGAAGTTAAGCTCCATGATAAGAGCTTCCTGCTCCGAAGAAGCAATGTAAAAATCAATATCCGCGACCTGTTCCACCAGAAGCTGGGTCTTGGGCGTCAGCCTTTCGGTAGACGTGCGGAAATAAGAACTTACGCGGTTATAAAGGTCCTTGGCTTTACCGACGTAAATAATGTTCCTGGCGGCGTCCCTCATGATATAGACGCCGGGCCGGTGCGGAAGTCGCTCGATTCTAGCTTCGATAAGATTGTTGACCAACTTTGCTCCTAAGACAGTGTTCTATCTAATTCTAGCACACGCGTCCTAATGAGCAAAGCCAGCTTTATTTTATTATTTATGGGAAAATTGTGCTTAAGATATTCCGGCTTCTTCCAGTAATTTATCTACATAGAGATTTAAAGTATCGGCGGAAATTGCGTACCCCATTCCCTCGATACCGATGCCGAATATCTTCCTGGTTATCAGGCCGATGACTTTGCCGTACATATCGAGCAACGGCCCGCCGCTGTTGCCCGGGTTGACGGCCGAATCTGTCTGTACCCAGGTCGTATTAAGTCCGTCATCGAATTCAATGGTGGAAACGAGGCCGGAAGTTACCGACACGTTCTTATTACCTAACGGATAACCGAGGACTACTACCTGCTGCCCGGTTTCCACACCGCTAAGACTCCCGATTTGTATTACCGGTAAATCGCTGGTCTGGACTTTGACCAGCGCCAGGTCATGGATGGTATCTCTGGCTAAAACAGTCCCGGCAAGGGATGTTCCATCCGGGAGATACACGGTGATACTGCTGGCTCCGGCGATGACGTGATTAGCCGTCAAAATAACGCCGTTCGACCTGATAGCAAATCCGCTGCCATAATCGGTGCCGTCGGGGGGCACTGACTCAATACGTACGATAGCCGCCTTAACCATGTTAGAGATTTCCTGTGCCGTCATCACCGGTTGATTGAAATCTTCATTTATGTCAACAGATGAAGTATTTACTTCAACACCCTGTTTGGGCATGAGCCATACGGGCCAATATTCATCAGCGGTACTATCCGTAATCCTGGTGAGATTGGTACCATCGCGATTAATCGAATAGATATCGAATTGATTACCGTCTTTCAGACAGGAAAAAACGAGTTTACTGCTATCGGGAGACCAGTACGGAAATTCCGCATCGTAATCTGTTCCGGTAACAGTTTGCCGGTTGTTACCGTTAGCATTCATAACACATATCGAATATTTACCGGACATAAAATCCATTGATTGGAAGGCGATATATTGGCCATCCGGCGACCACCTCGGAACATAATCGGCGCCGGCATTTGTACCGACCTGATGACAATTTGAACCATCAGCGTTCATGACGCATACCAGCGGCGCATACTGGCTGGAATATAATGTGGACACAAAAACTATGTGTTTTCCATCAGGTGACCAAGAAGGATAACCATCATAGTTTGAATTTTTGGTCAAATCAATCGCGTTGCTGCCATCGACGTCCATAACATATATATCCCAATCATCAGGGTTAACACTGGCGGGCTTCCGCGACATATAAACGATTTTTTTGCCATCAGGCGATAATGACGGCATGTAAACATTCGCCCCGGAAACAATCGACATAGGCCACGTACCGTCTACATTGGATAACCAGGTGTAATCATTGGTGTAATTATCATTTTTATCAAAAGTAAAATCGCTGTATATTATTCGGCGCCCGTCGAGTGATGCATCAAAAGTACCGATATCACCTTCAAGGCTGAAATCATTTGCTTTTATATTATTTCCATCAACATCCATCGAATAAATTTTATAAACCTTGTTGGTAGTATCGCTTCTATCCGAAATGAATAAGATGCTATCTCCATTAATAGTAACTTCAGCTGATTTGTTTATCTCATCATTGCCGTTTTTGGCCGTTACAGTAACCGCTTCTTTATAATCGTTAACATTATTGCTGGCAGTAAATAAACCGTTAGAGGTTATCGACCCGGCTGTATCCTGGCTGCTCCAGGTGTAGTTAACATTGGAAATCCTATTTCCGTATTTATCCGCACCTACCGCAACGAATTGCTGGGACATTCCTTTACCCAAGTCTATTTGGGCAGGTGCAATAGCTAATTGTGTCAGGGCTGCCGGCGTGATGGCAACTTGCGTGGTAGCCTCAACAGTTTTGTCCCCCTGCTTTACCGTAACTTTAATTGCTTTATCATAGCTCAAAGCTTGCCTTGATGCTGTAAAAAGCCCATCCCCCGTGATAGTGCCTGCTTTTGAGTCCTCCATTGACCATGAGGTATCGAGGTTAGTGAGTTTGTTGCCGTATTTATCTTTATAAGCGACGACCAGCTGTTTGCTGTCACCGGCGGCTATGCTAATTGGGTCCAGCGTAGCTGAATCAAGTGGGTCAGGTTTTATCAGTATAGAAGCAGCGGTATTAACGGAAGCACCATTCAAATCAGCAACTGCATAAATGCCATCGGTGAAATTACCGGCCACCGTGCCGGCCGTAAAAGTCCCGTCGGCGCTAACCGTCCCGGCATTTCCCGGCCTCCAGCTGAAAGCGGCATCCGTGATGGGGTTCCCGTAATCATCAAAAGCTTCGCTATTAAAAGTTTTGCTCTGGTCGATATTTAATTCCACTCTTTCAGGTATGATGTTAATTTTTGTTAAAGTCCCATGAGTAACGGTGACATTCTGTGATATGACAATCGTCTTTGCCGGAGCATCCGAAGCATATTCGGTTAATGTCACGGTATAGATGCCGGTCCTGGTGTATTCATGGCTGATTGAATCGGTTATCTTAGTCCCGGTCTGCGTTTTACCGTCACCGAAGTCCCAATCAAATACGATTTTGCTATCGGCTTTTACAACTGTACCGTTCGTAAACGATACTTTTAAGGGAGCGGCACCATTGCCGGTGTCCATCTTAAAAATCGCCTGCGGCAAACCGCAGCCTGTTACAAGCAGCAGAACGACAAGAACAATCAGTGAAAGGAACGTAATTGCGATTTTTTTCATTGCCAGCCTCCAGAGAATGTATTTACACAATATTCGCCAAAGACTTGATAACAACGTATCTTACTAAATGTTCAAATACAATGTTCAATAATATACGGCCATTTGTATATACATAAGTAGTTGTTATATTTTAACTACATGCCATATTCTTGTCAAATGACCAGAAGGGAAAACGCTGCCATGGAATAATTACCTAATGTCTATAGATATTTATGAAAGATGTTCCAGCAGGATACGTACGCCGATAATAGTAATGGTATTTAACTAAGTTTTATCAAGCCTTGTTTAATGGCCACGACCACCGCTTCGGTACGAGCGTTAGCGTTAAGTTTCCGTAATATCGATGTAACGTGGTTTTTAATCGTTTGCTCGCTGATGCCGAGTTCCGCGGCGATTTGTTTGTTCAGATACCCTTTGGCGATAAATTCCAATATCTCAATTTCCCTGGGAGTCAGCGGTGAAATAAAGGCTTCGGCCTCCGATTTTGAGCTAAGCTCCTGGAACTGCTGCAGCACATGCTCGGCTAGCTTGGGCCGATTGGTAAGGCTTTCATTGATCGGATGTTCGCCCCTGGCTACCCGCCTGACGGTTTCAATTATCTGGTCTTCTGTAACTTCTTTGCTAAGATAGGCCACCGCCTGTGCTTTCAGTGCGGCGAATAACTGGTTATCATCGGCATTGGAAGTCAGAGCCACCACCCCGATGTTCGGGGAGCGCGCTTTTATCTTTTTAGCGAGGTCCAGGGCGGTTTCGGACGACCCGTCCAGGTCAAGGAGCGCCACATCCGGCGGTAGGTTATCGATGGCTTTAAGAACATCGTTATTGACAGCGGTGGTACCGAGAATTACAATATCCGGCGAATCGGAAAAGACATGTTCCAGCGCCCCTATAAAAAGCGATTGCTGGCTGATAATAAATACCTGTACTTTGTTTCCGTTTATATTCATGATTTTTAAAGGCAGGCTCCACGCGGTAAAACCTGTGCCTTTTACCTCCTTGCCTTATTAACAATATTATCTTTTGATTTTTCAAAAATGGAAATAAATTGCTCTACAAGCACCGGGTCGAACTGCAGGCGTGAAAATTTTCTTAGCTCCTTAACCGACTCTTCAAGTGTCTTGGTCCGTGAATACGACCGGTCCGACATCATGGTAACAAATGCTTCGACGATACCAATAATTCGAGCTTCCAGCGGTATCTCATTACCTTTCAGACCGTCCGGATACCCAGAACCGTCGAACCGTTCGTGGTGATGTAATATAGCGTCGGCGGCTATCGAAAGCTGCGGAATTGGTTTAACGATATTGGCCCCGAGCTGCGGATGGGTCTTAAAAATAGCCGCTTCTTCATCCGTCAATTCTCCCGGCTTACTCAAAATATCCTTGCTTATGCCTATTTTACCAATATCGTGGAGCAAAGCGCACATTTCCAGTTTGGCGACTGCCTGCGCATCCATTTTTAGAGCGTTGGCCAGCGTTAAGGCGTAGTCCTTCACTTTTTTGGAATGGTTATTGGAATAACAGCAACGCGAATCGATAATCTCCGAAAAGACACGCACAAGGCTGTTTATCTTACTGGTAAGGTTATCATCGCTGTCAATGCTAATTTCTTCCTGCGGAATTATACCGAGCGGACCGGAGGCGCATAAGCTCTGGTTACCGCCGTTGCGTTTAGCCCGGTAAAGTGTAACGTCGGCCGCGGCGATGATATCGGTGTGGCTGATACCGTCATCTGGCCAGCTCGCCAGCCCGATGCTCGTCGTAATGTGAATTTTCTCCGTTTTCACGGTTTCCGCAATCGTCTTCCGGACGCGTTCTACAACCTGTAAAGCGGTATCCATAGTGGTCTGGGGGAAGAGTATGGCGAACTCATCGCCACCGTAACGGAACGCGAAATCAGCGTTTCTAATAGCTGATTTTATAGCTTTGCCGACATCCTGTAAAAGCCCGTCTCCGGCAAGGTGCCCGTAAGTATCGTTATAGAATTTAAACGAATCAAGGTCAAGAATAGCCAGCGAGAAGGTCCCGCCGTAACGGGAATGCCGGCTGATTTCGCTATCAATCATTTCATCCAGGGAGCGGCGGTTCAGCAGCCTGGTAAGCTCATCGATTCTGGCTTTCTTTTCAGCCCTGGCGTAAAGTTGTGAGTTTTCCAGCGGCATGGCAATCTGTGAAGCAAGCTGCTCCAGAAGTTTGATATGCCTCGGCCCGTAGGCGTTAGGCAGTTTCGAGGTAATAATCAAGCTGCCGATAATGCGGCCCTTGGCCACCAGCGGGAAATAAGCCGTCGTCCGCATGCCTATGGATAACCAGTGTTCGCTGGTATTAAAATACTTTTCCTGCGCCAGGTCGTATTCAATAAACGGTTTTTTCTGGGTGATGACCCAACCCGTCCCGGTTCCTTCTATCGGTAACCTGTCACCGATCTGATAGGCGCCTATTTCCGATGATGACAGGGCCACCACTACAAGCTTATTTTCATCTATCAAAACAATCCCGGCCCAGGCGACATCGATAATTTTCTTAAGCTCCTCGATAAAAGCGCCGAAGCTTTCCTGAATATCCAGGCTGGAAGAGAGAATAACATGAGAATTGTTAATTACAGATAATTCTTCTTCTCTTTCCCTCAATTGCTCGCGGAGGTATTCTTTTTCCAGGCTGACCGCCACACGGCCGGATGCATTTTCTATAGTATTAATATCTTCCAGCGAATACCTGCCGGATACTTTCTCCCCGAGGACAAGGATAGCAATCAGACGGTCGCGGCTGATAAGCGGAATGAACATAGATATGTTCTTAGCTTCGATTTCCTCTTTTTCCTGGGGCCACAGGCTTAAGAAGGCGGGTAAAATCATTAAGTTTTCCCGATGGAGGACTTTCTGCTCTTTTTCCAGATATTTAATGATGGGGCTGTTTGCCCTCAATCTTAAATTTGCCATTTGCGAGGGTTTATTACCCGATTCGAAGAATTGTGTTTTGTAATCGCCGCTGCCGGCTTCCGGGAACAAAAGGCATGCTTGTTTTATGTTAAGCGCCTTGATTAATAAGGAAAGCAGTTCACCGCCCTGTTCTTTAAGGCTGAAGACGTTATGTATTTTATTGGTAAACTCGTTTAGCTTCTGGAAATAATCATAGGCATTGCCCTGTAATACCCGGTTCATTATCTTGAATAAATTGTCCCGGATTTTATAAACGCCGAAAGCGACTCCGGCGGCAATTAATGTAGCTATTATTGATGCGAATAAGTCCATGTTAAAATTAAATAGCCGATGGGCGACAATCAGCAATAACCAGTAACCCACGGCTCCTACCAGCGCGATAGTGAACCAGGCCGTGCCGCGGCGTATGACCAGTTTGATATCGATCAAGTGATCTTTTACCACTGAATAAGTAAGGATGAATGCGTTAATCAGGTTGCCATAATGGATGATTGGAAAATCATTAAACCACGCCGGTATGCTTAATGCAGCAAATATAACAAAAATTGTAATCCCTAACATCAAAGCGAGTATCTGATTATGCACAATAGGATTATTTTCAATTTTTCGTGTCTTCCAAAACACATACAAGTTTCTGCCGGCAATAACAAAAAGGAGTACCGCCAGAAAATATATGCCTTTTGAATATTCTGTCGTTATAGCACCATCAACGTATGTTTCGTGTGTTGCATATCCCAGGGACACAAATACGGTGATGGCAGCCAGTGAAGCGTAGGCGAATATCAACCAGCGGCTTTTACCCGGAGGATAAAATGATGAAGAAAAGACATGAAATTGTACTGCTGTAACTGCAAAAAGAATCGTGGTTATTTTAAATATTATAAGTTTATGGGACGGAAAAACCTGGTCTCTAAGGGTGAAGGCAAGAGTACTCCATATTATTCCCGATATAAGGAATGTTAAAAACCAAAAGTTACGCTTTTGCCAGGGCCGGCTGCTGGCCGTAGTTATCAACAGCGGTATATAAGCAATGGTCGCAATTAGTGGCGCAATAGCGTAGACTGACATATAAACGCATTATTATATCTAATACAAATACTGTCAATAGGTAACTAAAGTCACTTGACCAACGTAAGGGAGACTAAAGTACTAGGGGTTAGACCCTAAATTTACACTCAATCAAAGAAAATCAGGTAAATTTTACTATATTCACGATTTTACGTAATTGTACAAAAGCAATAGAAACTTGGATAAACCGAATTATATATGTTAACATATGCTATATTTCAGGAACGGCAATAATTATGAACAAAAAATCAAACAATCAAAAAATACTTATTGTTACAGGTTTCCCTCCCGTTAATATATCCGTCTTAAATCAACTCGGGATAAATTCCGATGCCCTGCCGACTCTAATGACCCTTTTTGATAAAGGAATTTTACGTTTTACGATTCCCCCGCTTGGTCCGGTATCTATAGCCAGTTATATCAAACAAAACCGTCCCGATATAGAGATAAAAGTTGAAGATTATTATTTTGACGGTATTCACTGTTCAGGTTTCGATATCATCGGTTTATCTTCTACTTTCATGCAAATTGAGGATATCAAACATGTAATTACTGATATTAAGCAGCAGAATCCAACGGCTACCATAGTCATGGGAGGTCCACACGACTGGGCAAAAACTTCAAATGATGTTTTCAATCTGATCCCCGGCATAGATTATGTGGTACAGCAAGAAGGTGAAGAAACATTTATAAAGCTTATTGACTGTATCAGCGGCAATAAAGACCCTAAATCCGTCAAGGGTATTATTTTTAAAGATAAAAAAAATAATATCGTAGAAACACCTCTACGCCCACCGGTCGTTATGGAAAAATTACCTTTACCGGCATGGGAACTCATGGGGTTACCATCAGCCAAGAGATTACCGGTATTACCCATCGAGACCAGCCGCGGCTGTCCTTACCACTGCGTTTATTGTTCCGATGTCACATTCTGGGGCAAGCCAGCAAGATATCATTCTATCGAGCGGGTCATCAATGAAATTATTCAAGATGCCGCTAAATACAAAACAGTTACTTTCCGCTTTGCTGATTCCTGTTTTTCCGCGCCGCCGGAAAGGTGTGCTGCACTTTGTGACGCTATTTACGAAAATTGTATAAAAATAGGGATCCCGGTAAAATGGTCATCCTATGCCCGTATAGAAAACCTTAGCCCTTCTTTGCTGGAGAAAATGAAGCGTTCCGGGTGCGTGGCCCTGGATGTGGGGCTGGAATCAGCTTCCCGCGAATTATTGAAAAAAATGGGTAAAAAATATGACCCTGAAATGGCAGTAAACATCGCTAAAACCGCTAAAGAACTTAATATCCTTATTAATTACAACATACTTATAGGATTCCCGGGAGAAACCCAGGATACTTTAAAAGCGACCACCGACCTTATCCAGCGTTCAGCGCCGAATACATATGCCTGCTGCCCGTTCTCTTTATTACCGAACTCTACGATTTCAGATCAAAGAGAAAAATACGGCATAACCGGTAACTTGCTATCATGGCAACATGCCACGATGACCAGCGAAGAGGCAAATGAAGCCCAATTCAAGATTGCCAGGGAAATCAACAATTCAACCTGCTTTTTGGGCGGCGAACATTTTGCCTGCTATTTATCATCGGTAGGATTTTCAACGCAGGATATCGCCGGGCTTTTCCGCGCCATCGGTATTATCGCCATGAACCCTTCAGACGAAAATACACTCACGTTCTTAAAACAAGCGGCGATGAAAATGGCAAGTTTTTTTTAGTACTGAGGCGAAGAATTTCAATAATTTACCCGTTGGAGATAGAACTGTTTTTTGCCGTTAAACCTTAACTTTATTTTTATCCACGATAACGACATCTTCTATATCGTCGGTCAGTATCGAGAGGACTTTATCCGAAGGATTAACGTGCGGCGGCTTGAGGTGCGCAAGGTCGGCGCCTTCCGCCCGTCTTTGAGAGATATATTCCGCAAACGTTCCTTTAGGAAGTATATCCAGTTTTATCTTAAAATCGCTCGAATCTGTTAAATCGTTTTCACGCGTCACTTCTGCCGCTTTATTATTGTCCGGCTCAGTCAGCTTGTTATATATCATTTTGGCCAGTTTTTCTTTATCCTGGTTATGACCTTCTTTAAGCTCGATACCGATATGAAGCGTCATGTTCTCCGCGTCTTTATAAGCTATCCAGTCCACATAGGGCACTTCGGTAGCTTCGATAGCCTGCCAGATACTTCTTTCCGTGAGGTTGATGACGTAGAAGTCGATAAAGTCATCCACTCTTCTTTCAAAAGCCATTTGCGGGATGTTTATACCCAGCTTTTCATTACGCAATGACTCTATCTTTATCATATCTCCGATTTTGTATCTGACAAATGCGCCGCCATGGAAAGATGTTATCAATATTTCGTAATTTTCTCCGGCTTCGACCTCGTTAAGCAAAAGAGTCTTGGGCTGGTAGCTGTGGTCCATTTGCCACTTTAAATTTTCCTCTTCCGGAATAAATTCGAGGAAATTGATGTTCGGAACGAACGTCATCCCCTCGTAATCCCAGGTCTGCGAAGCAATCATGCCGCCTTCCGTGCAGGCATACAAATCGAGCGGGCTCCTGCCCCAGAGCTCTTTAATCTTGTCTTTATAAACAAAGCTATCGGTGCCGCTGCCGATAATACCCTTAATCTTCCATAAATCTTTCGGCAACATCGGACGGTGCTCTAGGCTGCTGCGAATCTTGCCATTGAGTAAACGCCATAAGGCTCTGGGACTCTTCAGATACGGTTTCAGACTGGCTTGATTGGAAGCATCTTTTATTTTTTCTCCGACCGTCATCAGGACCAGCGAAAGCCCGAAGAAATAATCGAACCCCTCGGTCATGGCCTGTTCAAACCCGAGTTTGATTCTATCTTCGAAAGACATATCCTGCGCTTTATTGAGTGAAGGTAAATAACTAATCGGGAACTGGCGCAGGATAAGCTCGGCGAAGGTGCCGGAGATATACGGCGCCGGGGCGACAGAATATAATATGGAAATCTTTTTAACAGGGAGATGTGATGTATCTCCCCAATCTTTAGCGCCGGAATATATACCCAGGGCGAATAGTACTTTACTAAGTTCCTGCGCATAATCTTCCGTCATCGGCGCCCATTTGCACGGGTAATCGCCGGTCCTGCCGGCTGTGTGCACCCAGAATATCGGTTTCGCCGGTAAAGTTTCTTCCCGTTTTTCCAATAACTCCGGACAATAATCTTTATACGTGGTTATCGGGGCCAGGCGGCGGAATTCCTCCATGTTTTCCGGTTTTTTACTGCGGAATAACTTCTTTCCTAAAGCGCAATTGTTTAATAATTCAAGCTGCTTTAATAAAAGGCGCTCCTGGATCTCCATGAAACCGTCTATATCGAGGTCAAGGTATCCGCAGCACATCTGCCACAAATCTTCACGGCGTCCCTGATTTAACAGATCTGAAGCTTTAGGCACGTATTTCTCCTGGAACGTAACAACCAAATAGAAGATAGTTCTAGGGAAAGCCTAAGCTAATACATAAATATTTGGAAGTGACTATGTTCTAGAACATAGTTCTATGCGAAGGTAAAAAAAGAGATTTTTGTGCTTTTAGATTTCGTCGGTATTGTCTTCGTTATTAAGCAGGTTTTCCAATTGACGGTTCAGGTTCTGTACGTCCGCATCCTGCTGGTTTTTCCCCATCGACAAACCGTAACTGACGAAAAATTGCAGGAAATTGTGAAGGGTATCGGTCATCTGGCGGGTAAAGGCCTGAAATTCTTCTTTGGTAACGCTCTTTTTCTGGATGTTCTGGTCTTTGAGCTGGCATTGAATGAGATAATTGACAAATTCCGTGCGGTTCATCTCTCCACGGTGCTCGTCAATTTGTTTGACGACGTCCTCTTTGACTACCATTATTAAATCATCTTCATCCAATAAAAGAGTTCTTTTCATTTCTAAATCCCCGTTTAGTCGAGCTCAAAGCCCTCCCCGGTACTTCTAAATTATTATTCTAACTCTATCATCAGCACATAAATATCCTCATAAAAGAAATAAAAGAATTATAAAGTTTTGCTTAATATTTCATTAATGCAGACGCGGTTTGAAAAGAAAAAGAAGATATAAACAAAAAAACCTGAAGTACAAAATCTTCAGGTTATATTATCTTCAAGAACGAAAAACCTATTATTCCTGATGGTCCTTGTTTTCCAGCATCGCCATGAGAGTATCGATAGCTTTAAGGAGCTTAAACCCGGAATCAGTCACCTGGTAAGCCACCAGGGTATTATCCATATTCACTTTGTTCACGAAACCCTGGTTTACCAGGTATTCCAGGTATTTTTGTATCTGGCTGTAACTCATATTAGCGGTATACATGATTTCCGTTTTACCTGCCCCGTTTTCGCCTACCCTTAGCATATCGGCAATAATCTCGATATTGGAACGCCGGCGTCCCACTGTCGATTTTAAAACATCGGTGTTGCCTAAAAGTTGCCGGCCGTTTAGTCCTGTATTCATACAGGACTATTGTACTTCCCAAAAGTCCTACTGTCAATAAAATCCAAGGGTAAGTAAAGTATATGAAGTTATATTTTATTTTCCTAAAGATAGATACCAGTTCATAACGCCGCCCGGCAGCAGCATTGCTACGATGGGACCGATGGCGAGGAAGGTGCCGTAAGGAATAACATCTTTCCTCCCTTTTTTCTTCGTAGCCAGGAGGATGATAGCGACTACGCCGCCAATGAGGATTCCTATTATCATGGAAAAAATTACCAGCGGGAAGCCGCTGACCAGGCCGATGAGCGTCACCAGTTTAGCGTCACCCATGCCCATGGAACCGGGGCGGAAAATAGCTATTAACAAGAAAACCACAAGAAGAAAAGCCCCGCTCAAAAGACCGCTATAAAGACTGGTCTGGGGTACAAAAATCCGGTCGCCATAGAAATTTACCCCAGGCACAAAAGAATTTACCGCCAATAAAATTACCGCGATTAATGCCATGGGATAAGTTATGACATTCAATATCAACTGGCGTTCCCAATCGATAAAAATAACGAGGATAAAGACGCATATCCAGAAAAGCGTTATTAAGGTCTGAAGGCTTAAACCGAAGCGCAGATAGGTTATCAAAAACAATGCGCCGGCGATTGCCTCCACCAGCAGCACCCTTAACGGTATGCGGGCTTTACAGTAGCGGCATTTACCGCCCAGGAAAATATAACTGAATAAAGGTATGTTATCAAGAACGCCAAGCTTATGCTCGCAACTATCGCAATGGGACGGAGGCGAAACGATCGATTTCTTTAGCGGCAGGCGGTCGATGCAGACATTCAGGAAACTGCCGATAGCCAGGCCGACAAGCGTTATAAAAATTGCGTACAGGTATGTCATATCTTGGTTACATTGTGCCTGTTTTTTAAAGCGGCGTCAATAGTATTTCCTTGTTATAGAATCAGAAAAGGACTCCATTCTGAATTGTATATATCCCTCCAACCAATATCAGGGTAAGTATTGTTCCCCGGATAATAATTTGCTTTCCCGACATGACTTATGTTCCTGTGACCTTCTTCCGCCGGGAAGCGGGACTTTTATGTCATTGTAGAAAAAATGGGCTGTGATAAGCTGGAAATGAGCACAAAATAAATAGCTAAAAAAGCAGGAGGTCATACAAATGAAAAAGTTATTCAAACAATTCCGTTATGGAGAGAAAGGCTTCACCCTCATTGAATTGCTGGTGGTCGTAGCGATTCTGGGTGTCCTGGCCGCGGTGGCTGTACCGAACGTCGGCAAGTTCATCGGCAAAGGTAAAAATGAAGCCGCGCAAACCGAGTATGCCGACATTCAAACAGCCGTAACATCAGCAATGGCTGATGCAGTTTCGGCTAATATAACCGGCGATGGTACTGGTGGTCCTTTTCAATTCGGGAATATAGGTACCACGCCCTCCACTCAAAAACCTTATGGAGGTCATACCCATGGTAATGGTGATTTATTAGTAGGGACTGTCGGTGGTACGCAATATTGGGTAGGCGATTATATCGCCGGTGGTGTGGAGAATGTTGCCGGTACTTACACCATAACGTCTACAGGCGATGTCACCCAAACGTATTTTAAGGGTGTTCAGACGCCATAATATTGTGATATAAAAGAAATAGATTACTGCAAAATAAAGCCTGCCGGCAAATCTCCTAAAACCGGCAGGCTTTTTATTGTCCCAAAAAGCTTTCAGCTAAAAGCGATTAACCGTTAGTAATTAATTCTTCATGGCAGAACTCTATACCCTACTCCCTATCGTATAAATTCAGCTCGGCCAGGATATTGACAACCCTGGGTAAAGCATAGGAGGTGGCATGGGGCGGGGCGTTGCAGCAGGTCTTGACCAGGAGTTTCCCTCCGCACGCTTTATCCGCCGTGGCTTTAACAACCTCCGCCAGTTTGGGATACGCTTTTTCGGTCAAGGCTTGAGTTCCATAGCTGTCCATATGGGTATCCATGCCCATGATCCAGAAAAGCATATCCGGTTTGAACTCTTTCACTCTATCCGGCACTTCTTTGGCAACGATGGCCACTTCTTCAGCATTGGACCCCCCATGGGCGAAGCAGAGCTTGGTCTTATTGGCCGTAAGGCTGCCCGCCTCGTATTCCCAGCCGTAGTCCCGACAAAGACAAATATGCAACACATCATCATCGTCTTTAAAGATATCCCGCACGCCATCGGCATGGTGCGTGTCCGTGTCTACGATGGCAAAGCGGCGGGCTTTAGAGGTCGCCCGGGCGTGAGGAATAGCCAGGCCGGTAACGCTGAAATAACAGCCTCCCCAAGCGCTATCGCGGTGAGCATGGTGGCCGCCGACGCCGGCTATAACCAGCGCGTTGTCCAGCTCGCCCGATAATATCTTTTCCGTGGCTTCCAGAACCCCGCCGATGGAGTATAAAGAGCACTTCCAGTATTGGCCTCTTTTTACCTCCTGTATCCAGGCATCGGTATGGATGCGGGCAATTTCCGTTTCCCTGGCCTGCCGCGATTCAAAACAGGTTACATTTTCATAATTAAATAATCCTGCATTCTTAATACCCAGGAAACCGTCCTCGACACCCATAGCAAGGCTGGAATAGGCTTCCTTTCCGCAGACATCATGATAAAAAACACCGGTATGTTTCATTTCTAACTCCCTGAATATTTACTTAATAGAAATTATAACAAATCCAGGGGTCAGGTTCACATCGAGGTAACTTAAAGCTTAAAAGCCTACCCCGAAGTGCGATACGGGTTCAATAAAAGAATTTTAAAATCATAGCTGCAGCAGCTACAAATTGTGACAAAATGCTATTGACAGAACTAGAACACCAGTGCTAATATATGCTGTCAGGAGAAACGAAGATGGATATGTGTGAACGTGAGACAGCGATGAAAAGTTCGTTCCCACTATTATGTTATCTTAGCCTCGACCCAGGCGTGATTCGTTTTTTAAGGGTGTTATGTTAAACCAATCTCGACTTACGCGTGAGTCATTTTTTTAGGGTATTATGTTAAATCAGGCTCGGTCCAGGCATAAATCGTTTTTTTAACATATTATGGTAAGCTTAGATACGATTCAGGCTCAATGGCTTTTTTTAGGGTAGTTATGTTAAATAGGTAATAGTGGATAGGATTGAGGGTTAAGGGTTGAGGGAGTAACAGTACATACTCACCCCCTTGCCCCCTCTCAAACGGTGCGTAATTCAAACCGAAGATTCTTTGTTTGAAAGGGGGAAAAGATATGGAAGAGGAGCGACCGCCCCTCTTGGACACCCCTACTTTCAGCAACCGTTTCTAACTAAAACTAAGGCGATTTTCCCAGATTAAAGAAAGGTTGCTTATCGGACAAGATGTGTCATGGCGAGCCCTTCCGTTACCCTTGTACCCCGGGAGGACGCGGCAATCTCCATTATCGGATTAAGGCAATGATGGATTCCTGCCTTCGCAGAAGTGACGTTGAAAAAGGGGGATAACTTGGTGGGCAAAAGGGGGAGTAAAGATTTTGCCCACCCTACATGACTGGTGAAATCCTCCTCGGCTCCTCCCTTATCAGGGAGGACGTTGTATTTCCTTATCGTTGGCATTATTTGTTATGACCCAATAATTTTTACAGCGGAGGAAATGGATTCCCGCCCTTGCGAGAACGACGCAGGAAATAAGGGAATACGCCGCCCCGACCCTGATATCCTTCCCCTTCGCTTCGCTCGAGGGCTTCGGCGGACAAGACGCTTCAGGATGACAAGGGAAAAAGGAAAGAGAAAAACGAATCAGGGTAATTAAAGCTAGATTGCCATAATATCGGAGACGAGTCACTGAAGCTAAACAATCGTGGAAAAATAAAAAGTTCCGTTGGGACGAATGGCCGGATAAGGGATTGGGTAAGGCAGGTCTCTCTTTAAAAATAGAATGCACCGGCAGGGACACCGGTGCTACCGGGTAAAATTGGTGGGCAAAAGGGGCAGTAAAGATTTTACTCACCCTACAAGACTCAAAATATGTGCAACGCCGATGATTTAGATTCTCACGCCTTTCTCCCAATTCGCGAAGCTGATCGGGATCAATGGCTCAGAATGACAGACCACCGGCCGGGACAGGCTCACGCTCGTTATCCCGGGTTTCTCTTTTTCACCGGTTAGGCGGGTAATTTCATCACGGTCGTTGCAGAACTCGAAGACTTTTTCCAAAGTGATCTGGTTGCTTTGATAAAGCCTTACCAATGCCTGGTCGAGCAACTCCATGCCCTGCTGGGTATTCATGCGGATGGAATTGGGCAACTGGTAAGTTTTGCCGTCCCGGATGAGGTTCCTGATGGCCGAGGTTGCCAGCATGACCTCGATAGCGGCGACGCGTCCTTTACCATCGACCTTCGGCACGAGCGCCTGGCACAGAATACCCAGTAATAAGGAGGCGAGACGGGTCTGCGCCAAAGTTCGTTCGTGCGGCGGGAACATGTTGGCGATACGTTCCACGGCCTGCGAGGCGCTGGGGGCATGGCCGGTAGTTAAGACAAGGTGGCCGGTCTCGGCGACGGTAAGGGCGGCGGAGGCGGTTTCCAGGTCCCGCATTTCACCGACCAATATAACATCCGGGTCCTGCCTTAAAACGTGCCTAAGCCCTTCCGCAAAGGACAATGTATCATGGCCGAGTTCACGCTGGGTAATCGTGCACTTCTTGTTCTCATAGGTGTACTCGATGGGGTCTTCCAGAGTGACGATACGGCGGCTCTCCGTCTGGTTTATGAAATCTATCATAGAAGCCAAGGTAGTGGACTTGCCGCTGCCGGTCGGACCGGAGATAACGATTAGTCCCCGCGGGCGCTGTATCAGGTCTTTACAGACTTTGGGCAGGCCCAGCATTTCCGGAGTCGGGATTACGGAAGGTAAAAGACGAGCCACGATGCTGACCGTACCGCGCTGCATGGCCGCGTTAAAACGCACTCTTCCTACGCCCGGGACGGTGCGGCCAAAATCGAGTTCCTTC
Source organism: uncultured Chloroflexia bacterium (assembly GCA_963796365.1). GTDB lineage: Bacteria > Chloroflexota > Dehalococcoidia > Dehalococcoidales > RBG-16-60-22 > RBG-13-51-18. The sequence continues at coordinate 677,180 of CAWCLJ010000003.1, read as the reverse complement.
GTACCTTTAAAGTCAGACATTTCCTGTTCGTTAGCAATCTGCTTTAAACCCTGTTCAATATCTTCAGCCGATAGCGCCGGCATATCATCAACCGGGATCAAGCTGCCGTGGATGCGGTAGAGAGGAGGCCTGTCCACCACGATATGCAAGTCAGAGGCGCTTTTGGCTTTACCTATCTGCAATAAATTAACAATATCCGTCATTGTCTATCCGCCTTCAACACACAGGTTATTTTGTAAGTTACAGAGGAATTATCACTCTCCGAAGAATTATCACTGCTTCCGGTTTGCGTTTGCAGCGTGATGTTGTTTATGGTAATAGATTGAAACCGGCCGGTGTCCGTCAAACTCCTGACGTAGGTAAAAACATTTTCCTGACTATCGGCGTTGCCGTTAATGTTCACCGTTGCATTATCAATCGTCATCGTATGAATAGAGATACCGCTTTCGATGGTGTTTACAGAGGTTGTAAGGTCTTTATTAAAGTTACTTCCGGTACCGGACAACTCTTTAATAGCGGCGGCGTATATATCATATTGAGCTTCCACACTATTAATCTGCGCCTGGAGCGCGGTGATGTTATCCGACATCTGTTTTTTTTGCGTCTGTTTTTTTTCCAGCAAGTAATTGCTGTTATCGAGCTGATTCTGGACATTATTGATCCTGGCGGCAGCATTCTGGACAATTACCATCAATAAGACGAGTATTCCTACCGCGCCCAGGGCCGCCGGTACGGCCATCATTTTGTTGAAGGAAATATGCCTGGGCTGGTAAGGTTCGGGCAGCGCATTAAAATTGGGCAGCATCGGCCGGGGTATTTTAGTATATTCCTTTAAAGCCATGCCGACGTTTACCAAGTAAGGCGAAGGTTCAAGGTATTTAAGATACTTTAACGGCGAAGCAAGTTTATCTACCTTAAATCCCAATTCCTTACCAAACGGCTCGTACAACTCGGGGTGCTCGTTGATTTCTCCGGAGACGAAAATGGTTGTATCCGGATTAATCTTGTTTTCTTCCCCTTTAGACCGAACGAATTCCAAAGTACGCTTCAAATCTTCCCTGACGATGTTAAACCTATCCGGCAAAGGAAGCGATTCCTCCGGAAAAGCGATGGTACGGATGGGCTGCGGAATACCGTTCATCATGATGACGATATCGAACTCTTTAGGCTGCACATCAAGAATGATAGAGGTCGCTTCCCTGGAAAGCCTGGCCAGCGCCATCGGCTTTATTTCCATGAGATACGGCTTATAGCCCGCTTTATTCATCACCCTGACGGCCTTATCGGCAATCTGACGCGGCAGGGCCACAAGGAACAGGTTTGTCTTGCCACCGGAAACGGAGATAGTCTGCCAGGAAAGATACAACTGCTCCAGCGGCATGGGAAGTACTCTTTTTGCTTCTCTTACGACCGCTTCACCGACCATGGCTTTGGGCAGTTCCGGTAAAACAACAGGGCGGGTGAGGCAGCGCAGGCCGCTGAGACCCAGGATAACTTTGCGCGGCCCGATTTTGTTAAATTTCAGCAATTGCCGGATTTTACCGGCCAATTCCGCTTCTTTTTCCGGCGAATCGATAGCGCCAAGCGGTGTTTCCACGGCTAAGTCGGCAAGCCTGATAATACGCCTGCCGCGCGTTACCATCACGCGGATGGAACTATCATCGATATAGACCGAAACCGTATTGCTTCCCATTATCAGCTTCCTTTATAAGAGTAAACGACCATCTGCACATTTACCTGGCTGGAATCATTATCGCTATTGGATAATTGAATGGTCCGGACAAAGCCGGTCGTAAAATTTTCATTCAATCCGGTAATAAAATTAACGATATCAACATTACCACCGCCGACATCGGCATCAAGTGAGATAGTATCGCAATTAATACCGGCATAAGGCTGCTGGGCAACCGGTGTCGTACTTATATCATCAACGGTGACATTATAAAAGCTTGCAATCTCATAGAACTTATCGGCAATATCCACGCTGATAATATTTTGCTTCAACTTGTCCACGGCTTCAGTGGACTGGTCATGCGCTTCAGTTAATTGCTCCTGGAGTTCATTTATTTGTGCCTGAAGCTCGATGACCTGCAAGTTACCCAGCCTCGCACTGGCCATCGATAATTCCTGATTAACTCGGGCCTGTTCCTTTAACTGCCCGGAACGCGCGATGCCAAGCCCGGCCAGTACAATAATAAATACCCCGGTTGCCAGGATCATCCAGCTTGCTTTACTAATCTTCATATTAAAACGACTGCCCGTACATCGAATACATCGCGGATACCATCGATAAAGCTATGACGCCGACGATACCGGCGATAACGATGGTCATTATCGGCTGAATTAAAGCAATTAATGTCTTGGTCTTGTCCTGGGCTTCAGACTCATAATTGTCAGCGACTGCCTTTAAAGAAGCATCCAGACTGCCGGTTTCCTCGCCCACTTTTACCATCTGCACCATCATCGGCAGAAAAATCTTATTCTTCGCCATAGGTTTGGATAAACCTTCGCCGCGCAGCATATCCACATGGACATCATTTAACGCCTTGGCCATGACACGGTTACCGCATCCCTGGACAACCAGCGGCATTATTTCCGTAAGAGGCAGACCAGCCGAATATAATAAAGAAATACTCCGGGAGCAACGGGCAAGCTCATTTAGATGCTTTACCCGCCCTAACTGGGGGACTCGCAATATCAGCTTGTCCATGTTGAATTTGCCGTCTTCAGTACGGAAATAAATGAGAGCAGCGCCAACGATGCCCAGTATGACCAGAAAAATCTGCATATAATAGGCGCGAAGTATTTTAGAAAGGCTGAGCATCATCACGGTCAGAGCCGGCAATTTGGCGCCTAACTCACTGTAAAGCCCGGCGAAAGAAGGCAGCACGAAGAACATCATCACCCCGATAACGCCAACACATACCACCAGGGCGATAATCGGGTAAGTCAAGGCTCCCTTGATGCCTTTTTTCGTAACAATTTCTTTTTCATTGTAATCCGCCACCTGCCGTAACATGGTTTCCAGGCCGCCGGTCTGCTCACCGATGCTGATGGTGCGGCAACTCATGGTTGAAAATACTTCCGGGTGGCGGCTCATAGCGACGGACAGCTGATTGCCGGCGCGGATATCGGCAGTTAATTCAACCACAACCTTTTTTAACGTCCGGTTGGCAATCTGCTCCTGCAAAAGCTCCAGAGCGGTAGCGATATTGACACCGGATTCCAATAATAGTGCGAGCTGTCGGTAAAGCATGATAACTTCCTGCGGCTTGGCAGGGAACAACCCGGCCGTCAATTTACCAGTGCTCATAAAAGGCACGTAAGGACGCAGATTAATCAGGCGGTAACCGGCATAGGCCAACGTCTCGGAAACGGACTCTTCCTTAACCGCCGAGAGCTTGCCTTTTACGATTTCGCCAGATTCACTGCAGGCAACATACTGATAAAGCATTTTATCTCCAGTTTGACTAAGCTACGGAATAAGCATTCCTTAATACTTCAGACGGGGTGGTCATATTCAATTTCACCTTGTTCATCCCATCTTTAAGCAAAGTCGTCATACCTTCTTTAAGGGCCTGGGAACGCAATTCACCGGCGGTAGCACCTTTCGAAAGCAGCGACTTGATAGCATCGCTGGTAACAAGGATTTCAAAAATACCGGTACGGCCGCGGTAGCCGCTATTAGCGCAGGACTTGCAACCGGCGCCGTGGAAAAACTCTTCTTTTGTTTCCCCGGTCTCCTGGGTGTAGATAAGGCTTTCTTCCAGGGAAGCTTGTATGGGGCGGCCGCAGTTGGGACAGATGCGACGCACCATACGCTGGGCAACGACGCCGATAAGAGCCGAGGAAACCAGGAAAGGCTCGACACCGAGGTCGAGAAGACGTAAAACAACACCAATGGCATCATTGGCATGGATAGAAGACAACACCAGGTGCCCGGTTAAGGCCGATTGGATAGCGATCCCGGCGGTTTCAGCATCACGTATCTCACCGATAAGAATAACATCCGGGTCGAGTCTTAATATCGACCTCAAACCGCTAGCGAAAGTAATGCCGGAGCGAGCGTTGACCTGTATCTGGTTAATACTGGAAAAACGGTACTCGACGGGGTCTTCCACGGTAATAATATTGCGTTCCGATTGGTCCAGGGAGTTAAGGGAGGCATAAAGGGTGGTAGTTTTACCGGCGCCGGTCGGGCCGCTTACGAGAATAACGCCGTACGGAACTTTGAGCATGTTTTCATATTTCTCAAGGCTTTCCGGTAAAAAACCCAGTTCAGCGAGGCTAAGAGTAGCGCGCGATTTATCAAGAAGTCTCATGACCGCCATCTCGCCGCAAACCGTGGCAATAATGGCGACGCGGATATCAATCTGGCGTCCCTTGGTATTCACCGAGAACTGGCCGTCCTGGGGCCGGTGATGCTCGGCGATATTCATACCGGCCAAAATCTTGATTCTCGATATGAGCTGCGGCAAAGTGGTGATAGGCAGAGAAAACATTTCATGTAAAGTACCATCGATGCGGTAGCGGACCGCCAATTTTTCCTGACCGGGATGCAAATGGATATCGGAGGCCCTGGCCTTGACCGCTTCCTCTATAATAAGAGTCAAAGCCTGGGCAACCGGGGCTTCCGTCTGGGTATCGATAGTCAGCTGCCTGGCCTCTTTGCCGTTTTCTTCTACCGATATGCTTGAAATTTGTTTTTCGATGCGGTCATAATCTTTATAGTTAAAATCAATGGCTTCAAGCACTTCTTCAACGGTGGCGGCTTCAGACTCAATGCGCATCTGGCTCCAGCTGGCCAAGGCTTCCAGCGCCAGGATATCCGATGGGTTAACCATTGCCACATGCAGGATATTACCGTTTTTAGCAACCGGGATGACATTATATTTCCGGGCCATCGTCTCCGGGATAAGCCTTAAAGCTTCAGGGTCGGGCGGCATTACAGGTAATAATTTGCCGGCTTTTTCAGCGGGTACTGTCATTTCAAAGCCTCTTTTTCGCGTTTTTAATTTTGCTAACTCATCTTATATGCCTTTCGTCACCATGAACAATAGCTCTATGGTCATGACATCGGGTTGGAGCAAAGGTCATAGTATTAATTATTTTCAGAGAATTTCCGCTACAAAATAGCTGGATTATTTATTTTTAAGAATAAAGATTTCCGCGTCATTTAGTCCCTGGTAATTTAATATAGATAGCAGCACCAGAGAAGATTTGGCTTTCAAATACTTTTTTATGTTAAAATATTATGTTAAAATAGTTGACGGTATTCTACATTTCCGGAATCAGAAATTAGCCTTGAGGAGCAATATGCAAAAATCAATCGAGAATTTTCTTCATTATCTTTCTGTCGAAAAAGGATATTCCGAACATACGATATCCGCATATAGAAACGACCTGACCGGCCTGACCGAATTTGCACAAAAAGAAGCTTCCCCAGCGTCCCGGGGCGTCCTGGGCAGGCTTTACCCGGCAACATATGCTTGGCTATATGCTTCATTTAAAGGAAAGAGGCTATGTTGCCACGACTATGGCAAGAAAAGTCGCGGCTTCCAGGTCGTTCTTTGCTTTCCTTGTCGCCGAAGGTGAAATTAAAAACGACCCAACCGAAAACATGAGCTCACCCAGCGTGGGGAAAGCTTTGCCAAAACCGATTCCCATCAGCCAGGTACGTCAATTACTGGAACAGCCTTCCAAGATTTCTACCTCAGAAGCCAGGCGCGACCGCGCCATGCTGGAACTGTTATACGCCAGCGGCATGAGAATCAGCGAACTGGTGGCGTTAAATATGGGCGATGTCAATTTCGAAGGCGATCACTTCGTACGCTGCATCGGGAAAGGGCCGTAAAGAACGCATTATACCTCTATACGAGCAAATTGCCAAAACGGTCAAAGAATATGTCGATGAAGACCGTCCAAAGCTGGCCCACGGCAAGAAAGATAACGCATTATTCCTGAACGCCCGCGGCGACAGGCTGACGCGGCAGGGTTTCTGGCAGAAGCTGAAGGAATATGCCAAAGCCGCCGGCTTAAGCTCTCAAATCAGCCCCCATACGTTACGGCACAGTTTTGCCACGCATATGCTTAGCGGAGGCGCCGACCTGAGGTCTGTACAGGAACTGCTGGGCCATGCTAACATATCTACGACACAAGTCTATACACATTTGACAACGGAACAGGTACGCCGTACCTATGATAAATCTCACCCCAGGGCAAAGAAATAATTCCTAAGGAGAAAACGGATGCCAAAATCCAAACACGGTAAAGGTAGACGTGCTCAATATAGAAATAGACCGCGCCCGCAAACCGCGCCGCCGGCACAGACAATGCAAACAGCGCAAGCTGCGGCTCCGGCAGCGGCGGCCGCGGCAGCTAATACCATTAAGCCCGCCGCACCAAAACCGGTAATCAATACAAAAACAGCCGCGGGAAGAGCGGCCGCCGCGGCATTGCAATTACCGCATATCGGCGCTGAACTCAAAAAAATAGCCCTTTTCACAGGTATAATCGTCGTCGTTCTAATAGTCCTGACGCTTGTATTAAAATAAACTCACCCGGGGCTAACATGAATGATTTTAAGTCAGCCAGGGCCGGACTTATGGCACTTCTCGATAGAGAGATTAGAGATAAACGCGTTCTGGATGCAATGGCCAAAATTCCGCGCGAGTTGTTTGTACCGGAAAAAAGCCGTGATTTTTCTTACGAAGACCGCCCGCTGCCCATCGGGTTGCGAGCAGACAATTTCACAGCCTTTTATCATTGCGTTAATGACGGAAGCCCTGGAACTAACCGGAACCGAAAAGGTACTTGAAATAGGCACCGGCAGCGGCTACCAGACAGCCATACTGGCGGAATTAGCGGCGAAAGTTGTAACAGTGGAAAGGATTCCATTTCTGCTTCAATCCGCATGCTCCCTGCTAGAAACCCTGGGCTATGCCAACGTAGAGTTTCATGAAGCACAGGAAGCTCTCGGCTGGTCAGACGATATGCCTTACGATGCAATCATGGTGACCGCCGGAGCCCCTTCGGTACCGGACGACCTTTTAGCGCAGCTTACCAACGGTGGAAGAATGGTAATTCCGGTAGGTTCGCGTTTTGTTCAAGACCTGTATAAAATCACAAAAAATGAAGACGGCATTCATTCTCAAATACTCGGCGGGTGCCGTTTTGTATCTCTAATCGGTAAAGACGCATGGCAGAATTAGCTAAATAGCAAATATGGAGTTAAAGATGGATGTTTTTGAAGCTATCAAGAACCGCAGAAGTATCAGAAGGTATAAACCAGACCCGGTAGACGATGCCAAAATAAACGCTATCCTTGAAGCCGGACGTTGGGCACCGTCATGGGCAAATACGCAATGTTCACGATTTATCGTGGTGAGAGATACACAGGTAAAAGCCGCACTGGCAGAGACGGTCAATAAAATGAAGACGCCGGACGGGAAAGAAGTCCCGACCCCGGCAGCCGCGGCAATGAATACTGTTCCGGTCGTCATCGTCGTCTGTGCGGAAACAGGCAAATCAGGGACGAAACCCGGTTCCGGCGGCGGCGGTGAATATATTACGGATAAAGGCGACTGGTTCATGTTCGATACCGCGCTGGCGGCAGAGAATATGGCACTGGCGGCACACGCGCAGGGACTCGGCACGGTAATTATCGGCGCTTTTAACCCACAGGCAGCGGAGAAGGTCTTGGCTATGCCCAAGGGATACCGCATAGCGGTAATGCTTCCGGTCGGCGTACCGTCCCAGGAAGGCAAAGCACCGCCGCGCAAAGAATTATCAGAACTCGTGATTAAAGATAAGTTCTTTAAATAAGTAAAGGAAAAAAAGATTTGAGATTTACTCGACCCCATCCTCTTGGTCTCCCTCCCCGCTGGCAAGGAGGGAGACAATTCATTTTACTTAATCAAAAATCCGCCCATTGTACTCTCCAATAATTTTTTTCCTCATGGTAAAAAGAAAGAGTACCGCATACAGAGACCAAGACTAAAAATATCCTGTAAAATGACCATTACAGGTATTTAACCAGTTTAAATCCGTTTTAGCTTGCCGTATTCAGCCGAATACGCGTATAATATAGTTTGAAAAAATATAGAGGGCAGGTGTTTTTATGCCAAAGTACGGACTGGAGAATACGCAAAACATTGTTCTTTTATCGCACGGAGGCGCGGGCAAGACTACCCTCTCCGAGGCGATGCTTTTAGATGCCGGCGCGATAAGCCGCATGGGTAAGGTGGATGACGGTTCATCGACGTCAGACTATGAGCCGGAAGAAGCCAAGCGGCGCATCAGCATCAACCTTTCCATCCTGCCGCTGACATGGCGGGAAAGAAAGATAAATATTCTCGATGTTCCGGGATACACCGATTTTGTCGGCGAAGTGAAAGCAGGGATACGAGTCAGCAATGCCGCGTTACTCTTGATAGACGCCGTTTCCGGAGTCCAGGTAGGGACGGAGATGGTATGGAATTATTGCGAAGAAGCAAAATTACCGCGGTTCGTGGTCATAAGTAAAATGGACCGCGAGAACGCAGACTTCTCCAAAGTGGCTGACGATGTCAAAGCGAAACTCGGTTCAAAATGCGTGCCGATGCAAATAGCCATAGGTTCCCATACTAATTTCAAAGGCGTCATCGACCTGCTCTCGATGAAAGCCTTCACCGGTTCCCCATCCAAGGAAAGCGATATACCGGCGGACATGAAAGATAAGGCCAATGCGGCGCGTGAAAAATTAATCGAATCGATTGCGGAAGTCGATGATAAATTAATCGAGAAATACCTCGGCGGCGAACAAATCACCAATGAAGAGCTTATAAAAACGCTGCGCCTCGGGATTGCAGCCGGGAAAGTCGTACCAATTTTAGCAAGTTCCGGTTTGGCCAATATCGGGGTAACCAAGATATTGGATACGGTCTACGATTATGCGCCGCTGCCTAAAGAACAGAAGATAGCCACATCGAGCGGAGAAATCGATGCTACAGAAACCGGCCCGCTGGCGGCGCTGGTATTCAAAACGACCGCCGACCCCTATGTGGGAAAGCTGACATATTTCAGGGTATTCGACGGCGTTATTACCAGCAACTCCCAGGTCTATAATGCCACCCAGGGCGCGGCAGAACGCATCGGACAGATGTATATGATGCGGGGCAAGACCCAGGAGCCCGTTAGCGAGGTACGTGCGGGTGATATCGGGGCAGTGTCAAAATTGAACGTGACGGCAACGGGAGATACGCTCGGCGCACAGGACAAACAGATAAAGCTGACACCCATTGTCTTCCCCACCCCTATTTTCGAGGAGGCGGTATATCCCAAGACAAAGACGGATATCGATAAGATGGGCGCCGGACTGGCGCGCCTCGCCGAAGAAGACCCGACGCTTAAAGTCCACCGCGAACTCGGCACCGGTGAGACGATACTTTCCGGTATGGGCGATACCCATCTGGCCGTTTCGGCGGAGAAAATGCAGCGCAAGTTCGGCGTAAACGTCGAGCTTGCCATACCTAAAGTCGCGTACCGGGAAACGATAACAATGCCAGTGGCCAAAGCGGAGCACAAACACAAGAAACAGTCCGGCGGCCACGGCCAGTACGGCCATGTCATTCTGGAACTAACACCTTTACCGGACCGCGGGCCATGTGAATTCACTGAAAGAGTCGTGGGCGGCAAAGTCCCGAGGAACTTTTACCCGGCGGTGGAAAAAGGCGTCGTGGAAGCGTATAATGAGGGCGGACTGGCCGGCTACCCGGTAATCGGGGTGAGGGCCACCCTTTACGACGGCAGCTATCATGAAGTAGACTCTTCAGAAATCTGTTTCAAAATTGCCGGGTCCCAGGCGTTCAAGAAAGGTATGCTAGACGGACGTCCGATTCTGCTGGAACCGATAATGAACCTGAAAGTAACAGTGCCTAACGACCTTACCGGCGATATCATCAGCGACCTCAATACCAAACGCGCCCGCGTAATGGGAATGAATCCACAGGGTAACACCAACGTAATTGAAGCGCAGGCGCCGCTGGCGGAAATACAGCGTTATACCATCGACCTGAAATCAATGACTCAAGGCCGGGCAGCATACACCACGGAATTCGACCATTACGAGGAAGTCCCGGCGAACATCACACAAAAGCTGGTCGCCCAAAGGCAGGCGGAGAAAGCCGAAAAGGAAAAAGAATAAGCCAGGCTTTAGTAAACAAGTATTTTGACGCCTCCTTTTTAGGGGGCGTCTTTCTTTTTAAGTGGAGCGGATTTCCTGTTTCATGAACACGATGTAACTGATAGCGAAGCATACCGCGCTCGAGCTGAAAAGCCCGACGATATACGGCCAAACTATCAACAGACTTTGCCCGAGACCGAGCGGATTAGCTAACATATATTGAGTTTGATCGGAAGTTAGTGTTCCCATCGTCTTAACGACCGGGAAAAGCATCATGGATGAAGCCTGCCCGAAAAGCCAGTTAGGAGAAAAATACATTATCAATGTGTTCTGGTCGGCCATCGAAATAAACTTCCCCCGACCGTAAGGTCGGGGTGTTAGTTCGTTACAAACTTCGTTTGCCCGGCAGCTTGAACTAATACTTGGGCAAAGAACTACTAAGTTCATCAGCTACCGGGAGAACTTCATCCCTCGACCACGATGGTCGGGGTATTAAGTTAGGAAAGAATAAATAATTATGCGGTATTTACCGTTTCTTAATTTACGTTTGCAACGTTTCGATAAGCGATTACCCTATGAATTAAGCAATTCCTTAACTTTTTGCGTAAAAGCAGGGAGGACTTTCTTCCAATCTCCTACAGCCCCGAACCTGGCCTGGCGGAAGATGTTGGCTTCCTTATCTTTATTGATGGCGATGACAATTTTAGAACCGGAACAGCCGCTCATATGCTGGCTGGAGCCCGAAATAGCGATAGCAAAATAGACTTCAGGCGCGATGATTTTACCGGTGAGACCTACCTGGACAGTATCGGGAATCCAGTTATTATCACAGGGAGGCCGGCTGGCGCCCACAGCCCCTTTTAATAATCCGGCGAGTTCTCCCAATTGCTTGAAACCTTCGGCACCGCCGATTCCCCGACCGCCGGCGACCACGACACGCGCGTCTTCAACTTTGACACCGGAGACCTCTTCTATTTTCCGGTCAATGATTTTGGTTTTCACGGCGGCAAAGTCAATACCTGCCGGAATATCAATGACCTCACCTTTTCTAACGGTATCAGGCGCCGACGCCGCAAAAGCTTTAGTACGGATGGTAACGATTTGCGGGTCGGTATCGGTTACAATGATGGCCCGGGCGTTGCCGCCGTAAACAGGTTTTGTCTGCAGAAGGCGTTTGGTTTCCGTGTCAATAGCTAAATCTACACAATCCAGAGTTGCTTCCGTATTCAACCGGAAAGCGAGCCGGGCTGCGAGTTCACGCCCACTATCGGTCTGCCCCATAATAATGATTTGAGGATTTATTTTACCGGCGACTTTCTGTAAAACATTCAAATACCGGTCCGGCTGATAATCTTTCAATGAGGGATCATTTATAACATATACTTTATCGGCACCCCGTGAAATTACCTGCGGCGCCAAAGTGTTGATATCACTACCAATAATTATGGCCGACAATTCTTGACCCAGGGTATCGGCAAGTTTTCTGCCGATTCCAAGACCTTCAAAGGCGATAGGAGCGATAGCGCCGTCTTTGAGCTCGCAGTATACGGCAACCCCCTTGTATTCAGTCATGATAAATCTCCCCAATCTTAAGTGACAATTGTTAAAAAATCGTTAAATATTACAATACTTTGGCTTCTCTTAGTTTTACCGCCAGGTTGACGGCTAATTCTTCCGGCGTTTCACCGGTCGCAAATTCGCATTTGCTTTCATGAACAGGCTGGAAAAGCTTCAGCACTTTAGCACGCCGTCCGGAAACGCCTGCCTTGTTCGCATCGATGCCGATATCCGCCGGTTTCCAGACAATGGGCTCAATTTTTTTGGCGGCCATGATGCCTTTTATCGTCGGGTAGCGCGGCTGACCGACTTCATTGCTTACGGTGATAACGGCCGGGATAGATGTTTCAATAACATCAAAGCCGAAGGAATTGACCCGTTCTATCCGCAGTTTACCGTCCTGCGATTCAATTTTACGCGCCAGCGTGACACACGGTATCCCGAGTATTTCCGCTATCGCCGGGCCGGTCTGGCCGGAATTGGTATCCGAAGCTTCACGCCCGCAGAGAACAATGTCAAAATCCCCCTTTTTCTTAATGGCCATGGCCAGGGCATTAGCATTGGCGTAGCTATCGCCGCCATCATAAGCGGCATCTTCAAGGAGCACCAACTCATCAGCGCCCATAGCCAAAGGTTTCTTGACTACCTCGCGCAGCAGGCCGGTACCAAGGGTTAAAACAGTGATTTTACCGCCTAAAGTTTCTTTTAAACGTAACGCGGATTCCACAGCATACTCGCCATAAGGGTCGATAACCGGGGGAACGCCGCGCATTTCCGCTCTCGTCCCGGTAGCGTCAATTTTAAAGGCAGCCGGGGGCGCTTCGGGGTCTATCACCTGTTTTACGCACACAATTATGTTCATTGGCACCACAACCTTTTACACCCGTTATTTATAAGAGGTCAATCACCTATTTGATACAAGACATGTTAGATTCAATAAAGTCTACAAAAGTAATATGAAATAAATACTTCACAAGACCCAGAAATGAGATTGCCACACCTCACGTCCGGGTTAGTCGGACGCGATGGCTCGCAATGACATTTTCAATCAAATTTATCATTGGAGCATCTATGATGTCAAACGAAGGGTTACAACCCGTTCAATCCCTGCCAGGTCTTTCATAACTTCAATGAATGAAGAAGGAAAAGTGTTATGTAAATTATTAATAATAGTTTGCGCCTGTCCCTGCCCGATTTCCAGCAGCAACATACCTTTTGGTTTCAATTTGCCAGGAAGCTGGCGGCACAATTCATTGATCTTATCAAGACCTGCAACCCCGCCATCCAGCGCCATTTGAGGTTCAAATAAAGATGTGATTTCATTGCTTTTAACGTAAGGGAGGTTGGCGATAATCATATCAACTTTGACAGGCAGGACGCTTAAAAGATTGCCCCAAAGTAGATTAATACGGTCCTTTACGTGATAAGTCCTGATATTCTCCTCGGTGACTTCCAAAGCCGGTAACGACGCATCAACAGCATATACAGTTATTTCCGGTAAATTGACGGCCAGGCTGACAGCGATACTACCGCTGCCAGTGCCGATATCCGCGATGGAATTAAATCCATATTGCCGGATGTATGCGATGGCTTTTTCGACCAGTAATTCGGTTTCCGGACGGGGGATAAGGACACGCCGGTCGACTTTAAAATCCAGGCCGTAAAATTCGCGGTGGCCGACGATATAAGAAGAAGGCTCGCCAGTCTGACGGCGTTCCAGTAAGTTATGAAGTTTTTCTTTTTCGTCAGCGGTAAACTCGCGGTCAAGGTTAGAGAATAATTCGGCGCGTGTCATTTTTAAGATATGTCTTACAAGAATTTCCCCTTCGAGTTTGGGGTCTTCAATAGAGCTGTCAGCAAGCACCTTGCGCGCCTGTGCTAATGCCTGTTTGCAGTTCACACCTGCTGCCCTTCAAGCTGCAGGGACTGTTCATGGGCAGCCAGCTGGTCTACAAGACCGTCGATATCTCCGTCCATGAAGCGAGGCAGGTTATGAATCGTAACGTCAATCCGGTGGTCCGATATGCGGTCCTGGGGATAATTATAGGTCCTGATTTTCTCGGCACGTTCGCCGGTACCTACCTGGGAACGGCGGGCGGAAGTAATAGCTTCTTCCTGCTTGCGTCTTTCCATATCAAGCAGGCGGGTTCTTAGCACAGACATGGCTTTGATTTTATTCTGCAGCTGGGAGCGCTCGTCCTGGCAGACGACGACAATACCTGTAGGAAAATGGGTAACGCGAATGGCCGAGGCGACCTTGTTAACGTTCTGGCCGCCAGCGCCGCCGCTATGGAAAATATCAATTCTTAAATCATCCGGGTCAATATCGATATCCACCTCTTCCGCTTTCGGGAGAACGGCAACCGTGGCAGTGGACGTATGAATACGCCCGGATGCTTCGGTTACCGGGACACGCTGGACGCGATGCACGCCGCTTTCATATTTGAGCCGACTATAAGCACTTTTACCGCGGACCTCAAAGATAATTTCTTTAAAGCCGCCACCACCGCTTTCGCTAAGGCTGATGATATCCGTTTTCCAGCTTTTGTTCTGGGCATAACGCGTGTACATTCGATACAAATCAGCGGCAAAAATCGCGGCTTCATCACCGCCGGTACCGGCCCTAATTTCCACGATGATGTCTTTTCCTTCATTCGGGTCTCTGGGTATCAGCGCCTGTTTTAAATCTTCCGTAAGTTCTTCTATAGCTCCCTGAAGCTGGGCGGTCTCCTGTTTTATCATGACCGCCATATCTTCATCGGTCCCTACGCTGCCCATCGCTTTAACGTCTTCCAGCTCTTTCAACGCTTTTTTGTACCGGCGGTATAAACTTACAACATCCACAAGCCCGGCGCGCTCTTTTGCCAGCGTTTGCACCTGATTGATATCCGTGGCGATTTCCGGCTGCGCCAATTTCTCATCTATTTCAAGATAACGTTTTTCTATTTTATCCAGCTGTTCAAACATTTGTTAGAAACACTCCAAAGAAAATTATAGCATAGAGCCAGATACCTCTCAAAGCTGAATATAATTGACTTAGTTATTCTCATCAAACTATAATCTTTTTAATTAATTACATATTTATTCAATATTTTAAGCTTAATTTGTTCAGGAGCCGGTCTATGACGATAACAGAAATTCTGGCCAGAAATGCCAGGCTTATTCCAGATTCTATTGCGCTGGTAGAAGTAACTCCCAGCAAGAGCCTAAGAAAACAAATTACCTGGAAAGAGTTCGATGACGGGGCAAACCGTGTTGCCAATGCGCTCATCGCACGGGGAATTAAGAAGAGCGACGTGGTGATGCACTTGATGATGAATTCCATCAACTGGCTAATCGCCTACTTCGGCATCTTAAAGTCAGGCGCCACGGCGGCACCGCTGAATTTCAGATTTATCGCACGGCAGATAAAGTACTGCGTGGATATCGCCGAACCTAAAGTAATGATTCTCGACCAGGACTTTACCGAGCGTATCGAAGAAATCCGCCCGACCTTGAAAACGGTTAAAAAATACATCTTCGTTGGAAATAACATACCGGCCGGTATGGAGCCTTTCCAAGATGTCCTGGCCAAAGCATCCCCGGCAGCGCCGAAGGTCCAGCTTGCGGCGGAAGATGACGCCGGTCTTTATTTTACCTCCGGCACCACCGGCGACCCGAAAGCCACGCTGCTTTGCCACCGCTCTCTGGAGCATGTAGCCGTCAACGAAGTCTCTTCCCACCACGAAAACCGCAAAGATTGCTTCCTGCTGCTCCCGCCGCTTTATCATACCGGCGGCAAGATGCACTGGTTCGGCAGCCTGATGGGCGGAGGCCGGGCGGTCTTAACAACCGGCGGCGAGAGAGTAACAGCTAAACTCATACTAGACCTTATCAGCAATGAAAAAGTTACGCTTTGTATGATTCTGGTACCGTGGCTGCAAGACATAGTGACGGCTTTCGATAAGGGCGACCTAAAGCTTTCCGATTATGATGTATCGTCATTGCGCCTGGTCCATTCCGGCGCGCAGCCGATTCCCCCCGTACTGGTGCGCCGCTTTTTGAAATATTTCACCGATATCAAGTGGGATGAAAATTACGGCCTCACCGAATCGGCCGGACCATGCATGCACCTGGGGCTGGAAAACCTGGATAAACTGGGCTCATTCGGTTATCCTAAACTTAATCTCGAAGCCAAGATCGTCGATGACAGAGGAAACGATGTGCCTAAAGGAACGGTCGGTGAAATTATCCTTAAAGGCGGGAATATTATGAAATGCTATTACAAGAACCCGCAAAAGACCGCCGAGGTATTAAAGGACGGCTGGCTTTTTACCGGCGACCTGGCCAGGCAGGATGCCGAAGGGTTTATCTCTTACGTCGACCGCAAGAAAGACCTCATAATCAGCGGCGGCGAGAACATCTATCCGGTCGACCTCGAATCGGTGCTTATCGGGCAGTCTAAAGTGAAAGATGTTGCCATCATCGGCATCCCGGATGAAAGATACGGCGAAGTGGTGGCAGCCATCGTACAACCGAAGGAAGGCATGACGGTAACGGAAGAAGAGATGAGGGCCTATTATGAGCCCCAAATACCTAAATATGCCTGGCCGAGATATATCTATTTCGATAATGTACCGCGCAATCCGACGGGCAAAATCGAAAAACCAAAAATCAGAGAAAAATATGTTAATATTAATAAAATTAAAAAATAATTTTGTATCCGGTAAAAGCAGTTTATCGAAAAAGTTATAATTTAGAAGGTATCCCCGCCACCAGATGCCTTCCCTTCGCTTCCCGATTCACTTCGTTCATACGGGACAGGTCGATCGAAGGCTGAAGGTTCAGGGGAACCCTAACATGACAAAATAGAAGATGGTTTTCCGGCCATCTCAAAAGGAGATAAAAAAATGGATTTTAAAGACTGCATAAAATTCGCTAATGAAAACAAAGCATGTTACCTGGCAACCTGCGAAGGCGACCAGCCGAGGGTACGCTGCCTAGGCATGTGGTATGCCGATGAGAACGGTTTCTGGTTCCAGGGACAGACCGTAAAAGCCTTCTACAAACAAATCGAGAAGAACCCAAAAGTCGAGGTGTATTTCCAATCAAAAGATTTATCAAAGATAATGAGAGTTTACGGCAAAGTCAAGATAATCACCGACCCCCAAATAAGGGCGAAATGCATAGCGGAAAGGCCCTTTGTAAAGAATTATGGGATTACCACACCGGACAACCCGTTGCTGGCGGTCTTCCAGCTTTATACCGGAGAAGCTTATTTCTGGACGATGGCGGACAGCATGAAGGAAGCCAGCTTGCCCAGAATCAAATTCGGCAAAAAGTAGCCTCATGTACAAGTTTTGACACATATCACCCGACCCTACCCTCTTGATCTCCCTCCCCGCTGGCAAGGAGGGAGACAAACCAATATTTTTTATTTCTAATACTTCTATCGCTCTATCTGTATCAACGGAAAAAGGAACTGAAAGAACAACCAGGAATAAAAACCTGGATATCAGGTCACCATCACTGGAACTCTTTTAAAGGAGGCCGGAAACATGGCGAAAGATAAATACGGAAAGTATTTTTTTAAAAACCCGATAGTGCCCGGAAAGTTTTGCGACAGGATGATATTTTTCAGCAGACAGCACCCGGAAGTTGGTGAGAAGAATTTCTCGGTCCTTTGGAACTGTATCACAGAGCCGTTCCTGATGGTCAATGAACCCCACGCGCATGATTTCGAACAGTTTCTCCATTTTTACAGCGCCGACCCGATGCATATGAAAGAGTTCGGGGCGGTCGTGGAAATATACCTGGGCGAGGAACAGGAAAAACACATTATTACCGAACCCACCGTGCTTCATATCCCGAAAAATACCATCCACTGCCCGCTGAACTTTAAGGCAGTCGATAAGCCGGTCATCTTTATGAACATCGCACTTACGCCGCAGTACGTCATGCACAAATAAGGTGTACCGCTATCCAGAGATATATATCGGAAATACATTGGCCTAACCACTGACATTTAGGGTATAATAGAGAGAAATTTGTTTCTTCACATCAGGGTAACCATGTATATTAGTAATACAAATTGTCTAACCTACGTAGAGCTGGATGTAACAGACCCGCTCTATTTTTTTATCCGGAAATAAAATAATAAAAGGAGGAACATGTCATTACCCGGGTTATTCTGGATAGTACCTGCAGCCGGTGTCATCACACTCATATTTGCTGCTTTCCTCATTGTGAATGTGATGAAACGCCCTACGGGTACACCAAAGATGAAAGAAATCGGAGATATCATCTTTAAAGGCGCTTGGGCATTCCTGAAGCGCCAGTACAGCACTATCGCCATGTACTCCGTCGCTATTGCCATTATAATCGGCGTACTGGTCGGCGTGTTGGGCCACACGGGGCTGAATAACAGCGGCTATACCAACTTTGCTGTAGCCTGGCGTACCAGCGTTGCCTTCCTCGTGGGGGCTTTATGCTCCGGCCTAGCCGGCTTCATCGGCATGTATATTGCAGTCAAATCCAACGTCCGCTGCGCCGCAGCGGCGCAAAGAAGCCTTAAAGAAGCCGTAGAAGTCGCCCTGCGGGGCGGCGCCGTGTCAGGCTTTCTTATCACCACCCTCAGCCTAATCGGCGTGACCGTCATCTTCTTCGCCTACGGCGGCTACAGCCATCCGGAAATCGCGCCGCAACTCATAGTTGGTTTTGGTTTTGGCGCCAGCTTCGTGGCGCTTTTCGCTCAGCTCGGCGGAGGTATTTATACCAAGGCGGCTGACGTGGGCGCCGACCTGGTAGGTAAAGTTGAATCTGGTATTCCGGAAGACGACCCGCGCAACCCGGCCGTCATTGCCGACCTTGTCGGCGATAACGTGGGCGATTGCGCCGGCCGCGGCGCCGACCTTTTTGAATCCACCGCGGCGGAAAACATCGGCGCGATGATTCTCGGTGTGCTTGCTTACCTGGCTACCAAAAATATTGTATGGATTTTATTCCCGCTTTGCGTACGCGGTTTCGGCATGTTTGCCAGCATGATAGGGCTGCTGAGCGTACGTGCCAAAGAAAACGAGAATGCGATGAACGCCCTGAACCGGGGTTATTTTATTGCCATCGGGCTTTCCATCGTAGGATTAGCCATAACGGTTCGTTTTATGCTCGATAACTGGTGGCTCTTTGGCGCCGGTCTTGTCGGCATTGCCGCCAGCATCGTTATCGTTTTTGTAACCCAGTACTATACGGAATGGAAATATAAACCGGTAAGGGATATCGCGGAGGCGTCCAAGACCGGACCGGCAACCAATATCATCATGGGCATGTCGGTTGGTTTTTCCACCACCTTCGCCACGGCTCTGATTATCGGTGTATCCCTGTTACTGGCTTACTGGATGGGTACCCAGAGCGGCGTGCAAGGCGCCGGAGCTTTCGGCACCGCCGTGGCGACGATGGGCATGTTAATGACCTGCCCTTACGTTCTTTCCATGGATACTTTCGGGCCGATCACGGATAATGCCAACGGCATCAATGAAATGGCCGGCGCCGGAGAAGACGTGCGCAAGATTACCGACAGGCTGGATGCGGTGGGCAACACCACCAAGGCCCTGACCAAGGGTTATGCCCTGGTCTCCGCCGGTCTCGCAGCTTTCCTGCTTTTCCAGGCTTATCTTGACCGAGTATCACTTATCAAGCTCGGTGTGGAAGGCCAGTACAACATCGTCAACATTGCTAATATTTCTGTGTTTATAGGTGCTTTATTGGCTGCTATGATCGTTTATCTCTTCAGCGCCTGGGCAATCAAAGCCGTCGGGCGGACAGCCTCCAAGATTATCGAAGAAGTACGCCGCCAGTTCAAAGCCGACCCGGAAATCTTAAATCCCAAGGACCCGGAGCATCCTCATCAACCGGATTACGCCAAGTGTGTGGATATCACTACGCGAGCCGGCCTAAAGGAAATGATCGCTCCCGGACTTTTACCGATATTAGGGCCTATCGTCATCGGAGTAGCCTTTAAATACATCGGGAAAATACCGTCATTCGCCAGCATGAACATCGATGCCGCCATGGTTGTCGCCGCGGTATTGATGGTCGGTACTATCGGCGGTATCCTGATGGCCTCCTTCATGAACAACGGAGGAGGCGCCTGGGATAACGCCAAAAAGATGATCGAGGACGGACAGCTTAAGGATGAAACCGGAGCCGTTCTCGGCAAAAAGTCATTCGCCCACCAAGCCGCCGTCGTCGGCGATACACTGGGCGACCCGCTTAAAGATACAGCCGGTCCTTCTCTTCACGTTCTAATAAAGCTGCTGGCGACCATTACGCTGGTTATGTGCCCGTTATTCATTTAGGGTATAGGGTATAGTTAAGAGTTAATAGAAGGGGAGCATGAATCCTGGATAAGGAAATGCTCCCCTTTCTTTTTATTCAATCATTCGTTTTTTTAAGAATTATTTGTCGCTGCAGCTTTGAGCTGAAGCTGATAAGTTGCGGTGTTCGTTTATTAATATTATGTTAAACCAGCTTTATTTTACGTATTGTTTTACAAGTAAATAATTCGATTTTAGTGAGTTGTTAAAGTTCTTCCCGGCTCTACCCTCTTATCCCTTCTCGCCGGCAAGGAGGGACGATAGAATACGTTATTCAGGTGCCGAACTTCGATAAATGAGCAAAATCCATCTTAAACTCCCCTGGTATCAAGTACGGAATCACCCTGAACGGTTCACCATGAACGGGGCAGGCTCTTTTTCAAAGTGAGAGACTGGGGAAGAGAATTACCTCCTCCCCACCCTGATATCCTTCGTCGCTTCCGCCTGCGCTTAAGCTTCGGCGGACATGCCGCTCCTCCAGGATGACAGAAAATAGAATTTATCTCAAGAACGTGTTAGCTCTTTTTTCCGTGGCGATGGTAGAATCCGGGCCATGGCCGGGGTGGATGACAGTTTCCAGGGGGAGCGTTAAGAGTTTGGTCTTAATGCCATTTATTAAGGCGTGATAATCACCGTCTATAAGGTCGTAGCGGCCGATGCCGTAGTTGAAAAGAGTATCTCCCGTAAAGGCATGCCCTTCTCCATAAATACTGATACCGCAAGGCGTATGACCTGGCGTATGCAGCACTTTAAAGTGCAGAGAACCGATCTCGATAGTATCCCCGTCATTAAGGAGATGTTCCGGTTTTGGAGCGCCTTCAAAAGGTTTTTCATAGATGTAGTCCGGCGAGTGGGGTAAATACCTGGCACATTCCGGGTGAGAGGCGAGCGGGGCTTTGACGGCGGTTTGTACCCGGGCGGCGGCGCCGACATGGTCCGGGTGGCGGTGGGTCAAGACGATGAGTTTTATCTTGAGTTTTTCTTTTTCCACGACGCGCAATATTTCCTCCGGTGCGGCGCCGGGGTCGATTATCATTCCTTCTTTCGTGGTTTCGTCCCCAACAATATAGCAATTGCTGGCGTAAGGACCGACGGTAAGCTTGCGAATAATCATTTCTATTCCTATGATAATAGTATAGCGGAAACGGCGGCAGGTTTGCATTCGAGTTAAATCAAATCTCAAATATCAAAATCATAAAATACAGATCAAAAGTCAATTCTGATAGTCTCCTTGATTAATTTTATGTTTTATTTATCAACTATATAAATTAATCTTTGAGATTGCCACGCCTTTCGTCCTTCCGCGGAAGGACTCAATGGCTCGCAATGACAACACCTTTTTTGAGACGTGTTTTTGTGTCGATTCCTTAACGTCATACGGCATCCCGATTGCGGTCGTCAAGATCTAGTATTTGATTTTTGATTTATTTAAGCCACTTGCGCGGTATTAAGAATTTAAGCTAAACTTTATTATCAGTTTTCTCTGAAGGAGTTCACCTTGGCTGATATCCGTCCTTTCCATGGAGTTCATTACAACACGTCCCTAATAAAAGATATGGCAAAGGTCATTTGCCCTCCTTATGACATTATTCCTCCGCAATTGCAGCATGAATTACATGAACGCTCTGAATATAACTTCATACGTATCGAGTACGGACTAGAATCGCCGCACGATAATAATACCGATAACAAATACACCCGCGCCGCAACCGCAATGGAAAACTGGCTGAAGAAAAAAGTGCTGGTGACCGATGATAAACCGTGCATTTATATCGATGAGCATTCATTTATGCACCAGGGCAAACTGCGACACCGCCGCAGCATCAACGCGCTGGTCAAACTTGAAGAATGGGACAAAATGGTAATACGGCCGCATGAAGGAACACTGGCTAAAGCCAAGAGCGACCGGCTGAACATGCTCTGGACACTGCATGCGGATACCAGCCCTATCATGGTGCTTTATGAAGACAAGCAAAAAAATATCGCGCCGGTACTTACCCAACAGATTAAGAAAAAACCGCTTTTCACGGTTGAAAAAGCAGACGGGGAAAACCACCGGCTCTGGGCAGTATCCGATGAGGACACGATTAATAAAATACACGGATATCTGGCGGACCAGCCGCTTTATATCGCAGACGGTCACCACCGCTACGAAAGCGCCCTTAATTACCAGCGGGAACGCCGCACCACTTCCGGGCCGGACGATAAAGAAGAACCATATGATTTTGTGTTAATGACGCTGATAGATATGGCAGACCCCGGCCTGGTAATTTTACCGGCGCACCGCATGGTAAGCGGACTACCGGCATCATCGCTGGAGGTCTTATCTTCAAGACTGGAAACGTTCTTTATCACCGAGGAAGCAACCATCAACAAAAACAATCTCCGGGCGCAAATCAACGGCCTGCTCGGCGAAGGAAAAGAGGATTCAAAACTGGTGCTTTGCGGCCTGAAGAAAAACAAACTGATATCGCTTTCCCTGCGCGATGCCGAAAGCATCAAATCGATGTTCCCGGCCTTCCATTCCGATATTTACCAGACACTCGATGTAAGCATCGTCGACCATGTAATTCTGGAAGAACTGCTGGATATTTCCCAGGAAAAAATGGGTTCCTTCCTGAACTGGGTGCATGACCCGGTGCTGGCAGTAGAAAAAGTACAGGCCGGCGAATACCAGCTCGGTATCATCGTAAACCCGGTAAAACCGGAAATGATTAAAGCCATCGCCGATCGCGGCGACCGCATGCCTAAAAAGTCCACCTACTTTTATCCCAAGGTCCCGGCCGGCCTGGTTTCTTATCGATTTTAAGGGTAAGCAATTAGAAGTTAGCTGTTAGCGGGTAGCTTTCAGTCCCCACCCTTTCCACAACTAAAAACAAATAGTTTGTTACTTTCGCGATTCAATTTTAGTTAGAAAGGAAAGGCGGAACACTTCACCATGCCAGGGTGTGAGATTGCCACGCCTCATGCTTCGCACATAGGAGGTTTTCCGGGGCGAAGCACGATGGCTCGCAATGACATTTTCTTCCAAATGCTAAAGTCCTATAGTTGTAAGGCCTCATTATCGTTCTAAAGATGTATGCCTTTTCGGGCAGGAAACCGCCATTTTTATGATTGTTTTACGATTGACGCTAAGCTACGCATATGTTAACATTGTAGTATCCAGTTGGACAGTATCACCGGAGATTTCCTTTTACGATATATCCGCAGGATACTTTATTCCATATCCAGGAGATATACCGTGTCCGTTGAAGATGAGTTAGCAAGATTCACACCGGAAAAAGATTCCGTTATAACCATCGGGGTCTTTGACGGGGTACATCTCGGTCATAAACAGTTAATTTCCGAACTGACCAAACAGGCAAGGCAAAAGAAATTACAATCCGGGGTAGTGACCTTCCGCCAGCACCCCGAAGGCGTGATTAACGCCGGGAAAAAACTCCCTCTGCTGACCGATATGCCCACGCGCATCAAGCTGCTTAAAGACGAAGAAGTCGATTTTGTGGTACCGCTGACTTTTTCTTCCGAACTGGCTGAACTCAATGCAAAATCATTCATGACCTTATTGCAAAAGCACCTGAAAATGCGCGCCCTGGTAATAGGACCGGATTTTGCACTTGGTAAAAACAGACAGGGCAATATAGAAATACTTACCGAACTAGGCAAAGAGATGGAATTCTCGGTAACGGTGGTGCCGCCGCTCGTCATTAACGGAGAAGTAGTGAGCTCCACGGCCATAAGGGAAGCACTGGCATCGGGCAACATGGAGAAATACCATAAATTGACCGGCCGGTATTTCAGCCTGCGAGGAAAAGTGGTAGCCGGGGCGGGGCGAGGCGGAGGTCTTGGATTTCCTACCGCAAACCTGGACGTAAGCAAGGGAAATGCCATCCCAGCAGATGGCGTCTATTGCGGGCTGGCTTACATCAACGGCAAAACGTACCAGACAATGACCAATATAGGCGAAAACCCGACCTTCGGGGACAATGAAAGGACAATCGAATCCTTCCTTATCGATTATAAGGGCGACTTATACGGTCATGCTTTATCAGTAGACTTCATTTGCCGCCTGCGCGAAGAAAAGAAGTTCAAGAATATAGATGAGTTGAAAAAACAGGTCGCCACAGATGTGAAACGCGGCAAAGAAATTTTGTGCAAGAATATCAATTAGGATGCAGCCCAAGGGTGAAGGAGTATTGAGGTGGAGACCATAGACAGACAGGTCGCGGTACTGATGCAAGGTTCGGAATTCGGCGACCAGCAACTCAAAGAGCAGATGACAAAAGAATTACGTGAGCGTTTGACGGAAGCTAAAAAAGAAAACCGCCCGCTCCGCGTCTACTGCGGCTATGATGTTACAGCTCCAGACCTGCACCTCGGACACACGATTACAATACGTAAACTCCGCCAATTCCAGGATTATGGCCATGACGTGACATTCCTGATTGGTACCTTTACAACGCTTATCGGAGACCCGAGTGACCGAGATGAAGCCCGGGCAATGGCACTGGAAGACCTGGTCAAAAAGAACGCCAAAACATACAGCGACCAGGCATTCAAGATACTCGACAGGGCAAAGACTAAAATACAATACAACCATGACTGGCTTAGCAAACTTACGTTTAAAGACGTTATCAATATGGCGTCCTGTTTTACCGTGCAGCAATTCATGGTCCGGGACAGAATCCGTGCCCGTCTTGAAAAGAACGACCCGATATGGCTGCGGGAGTTCCTGTACCCGCTAGCGCAAGGTTATGACGCCGTCAATCTGAAATGCGATGTGCAACTGGGAGCGACGGAACAAATATTTAATTTAATGGCGGGAAGAAAGTTACAAGAATTCTACGGGCAAAAACCGCTGGTAGCCCTGACCTTCCCAGTACTGGTGGGGACGGATGGAACCAACCGGATGAGTAAAAGCCGGGGCAATTACATCGGTATCGCGGAACCGCCGGAGACAATTTACGGAAAAACAATGTCCATTCCGGATAATATCATTTACCAGTACTATGAATTACTGACAGACGTAACTCCGGAGGAACTGGCGGATATCAAAAAGATATTAGACAGCGGCGAAAACCCGATGGCGTTGAAAAAACAGCTGGCCAAAACGCTGGTAAAACAGTTTTACAGCGAAAAAGATGCCCAGGAAGCCGAAGGGCATTTTGAAAAGACGGTGCAGAACAAAGAACTGCCCGACGAGATAGAAGAATACGAAATCAAACCGGACACGTCTATCAGCCAGTTAATGGTAGAGGCAAAACTGACCGCCAGCCGCAGCGAAGCGGTCCGTATGATTAAACAAGGAGCGGTCACAATCGACGGCAAGAAGATAGACAACTTTAATGAAACCGTTACCAAAGGCGTCACCATAAAAGCCGGCAAAAGACGATATTTAAAGACCAAATAGGTTTAATAATCTTAAGGAGAAAAAGATGGCACAATTACGCGTACCCGGACCGACACCCTGCCCGCCGGAGGTACTCAAAGCGGGTTCCCTGCAAATGATCAATCATCGCGGGAGTGAATTCCACGAGATGATCACCCAGGTTACAGAGGACATCAAGAAGGTTTACCAGACAAAGAACGATCTCCTCTTACTGACCGGCTCAGGTACGGGCGGCCTGGAATCAGCAGTTGTCAACCTTTTTTCTCCCGGCGATAAAGTCCTGTCAGTCAGCATCGGTGTGTTCGGCGACAGATGGGCAAGCATCGCCAATACATTCGGGGTGGACGTTGTCAGTCTAAAGGCGGAGTGGGGCAAAGCCGCCGACCCGGATACATTGAAGAAAGCATTATTAGACAATCCCGGCGTCAAAGCCGTGTTTATAACGCATAACGAGACATCCACCGGCGTTACGAACGACCTGAAATCACTTGCTAAAGTTGTAAAAGATGCCGGCAAGCTGCTCGTAGTGGACGCTATCAGCAGTATGAGCTCTATCCCGCTGCCGGTAGACGAATGGAACTGCGATGTCGTTATTTCCGGTTCACAGAAAGGCTGGATGGTACCTCCCGGCATGGCTTTCGTCAGCGTCAGCCCGGCGGCATGGAAAGCCCGTGAAGCATCAAAAATGCCGAACTTTTACTGGGACTATGTCCGCGCCAAGAAAAACTATGACGAAAAGAAAGAAAACCCCTGGACGCCGGCGGTCTCCATCATTTTCCAGCTTTCTACGGCGTTAAAGATGATACACAAAGAAGGTCTGCAGAATGTCTTCGACCGTCATGCCCGATGCGCACAGACAGTGAGAGACGGGGTCAAAAAGATGGGGCTGACCCTCTTCGCCGACCCGAAATATGCATCTAATACAGTCACCGCGGTCAACACGCCGGAAGGCCTGGATGGGAAAAAGCTGCGCACGGTGATGCGCGAGAAACACCAGGTAGTAATATCCGGCGGCCAACAAACTTTAGACGGGAAGATTATCCGTATCGGTCACCTGGGCTGGATAAACGATAAGGACGTTAAAGAAATTCTTACCGCAATAGAAAAAACACTGCCCGAAGCCGGGTTCAAGAAATAACCCAAAAAAGGAAA
Source organism: uncultured Chloroflexia bacterium (assembly GCA_963796365.1). Lineage (GTDB taxonomy): Bacteria > Chloroflexota > Dehalococcoidia > Dehalococcoidales > RBG-16-60-22 > RBG-13-51-18. Next base: position 650,569 of record CAWCLJ010000003.1, on the reverse strand, counting down.
AACCGATGGCTGAAAAGATAAAGAAAATCTTAATTACCGACCCCATTTCAGAGGAAGGTATCGAAGTCCTGAAAAAAGAATGCCAGGTAGATATTAAAGAAGGCCTGAAACAGGACGAGATAATCGCGATTATAGGCGGGTACGACGCGTTGATGGTGCGGAGCCAGACTAAAGTTACGGCGCCCATCATCGAGGCGGGGAAAAATCTGCAGGTAATCGCCCGGGCAGGCGTCGGTATCGATAACGTTGACGTGGAAGCAGCGACGCGATGCGGAGTGATAGTCATTAACGCCCCGACGGGCAATACCGTATCCGCGGCCGAACACGCTTTTGCACTGATGCTGGCATCAGCACGCAACATCCCGCAGGCAAATGCCTCTTTAAAAAGCTGCCAGTGGAAACGCAACGACTTCATGGGCACCGAATTACGAGGCAAGACCCTCGGCATAATGGGACTGGGAAACGTGGGCAGCGAAGTCGCCAAGAGAGCGGCAGCTTTCGAGATGAAACTGGTAGGCATCGACCCGCTGGTCTCCGAAGAATACGCCAAGAAACTCGGCGTGACGCTGGTGGACCTGCCGACGATGATGAAAGAAGCCGATTTCCTGACGCTCCACATCCCGTTGACGGCGCAGACCAAGGGCATTATCGGGGCAAAAGAAATCGCGATGGCGAAGAAAGGGATGCGCATTATCAACTGCGCCCGCGGCGGCCTGATTGACGAAAAAGCGCTGGTACAGGCGATACATGACAAGAAAATCGCGGGAGCAGCGATAGATGTCTTCGAGAAAGAACCCTGCACAGAAAGCATTCTTTTCTCCGAGCCGAATATCATCGTAACGCCCCACCTGGGCGCATCGACGGCGGAGGCGCAGGTACTGGCGGCCAAAGATGTAGCCGAACAGATAGCCGATATGTTTAAAGGCCTGCCGGCAAGGGCGGCCATCAATGTACCTTACGTTTCCTCCGAAGCGATGGAGGCATTAAAGCCATACCTGAAACTGGCGGGCACGATATGCAGACTAGCGTACAAGCTGGCCGAGGGGCAAACGAAAACCATCCGTATAAAATATAATGGCGACATCGCCAACTACAATACAAATGCGCTGAAAGCGGCGGTGGTGGGCGGTTTACTGGGCGACGCCAACGAGGAAAGAGTTAACATCGTTAATTTGAACCTGGTCGCGGCAAAACGCGGCCTGACAATCGTGGAAGAGAAGGAAGTCACCTGCGAAAACTGGGCCAGCTGCCTGACGGTGGAAATTGAAACTACCAAAGGAACATATACCGTCGCCGGGACAATTATGCAGAACGAGGAACACATTGTACGCGTTAACGATTACTGGCTGGACATCGTGCCAACACCCGGCCAATACCTGCTTTTCAGCGACCACCGCGACAGGCCCGGATTCATCGGAGCGGTGGGCAAAATTACCGGGGATGCCAACGTGAACATAAGCGCCATGCATCTTGGAAGGCTGAATCCCAGGGGAAAAGCGTTATTGGTGCTTAGCCTCGATGAGCCACTGCCAGAAAAAGCCCAGCAGCAAATACTGGCAATACCGGACGTTTCCACCGTAAAACTGGTGGCACTTTAACAGGGAATAGGGTATAGAGTAGAGAATAAAAAAACGGGGGAGGAGGGGAGCAATGTTGGGGAAGATGAAAATGATTCATCCGGTACCCGTAATTTTACTGGTATCGCTTTTAGTAGTTTTGACCGGCTGCAGTTCAACAACGACCGGCGAGGTCCAAAAGTCTTCAACGACCCCGCCAGTAACAGCGGTACCAGCTTTGAATACGGAAAACACAACCTTAACGATTACGACGCCGATAAAATCTAACGCAGCGTCCCCAATTAATACTTCAAAAACACCAGTTTCATTGTCTGAAAACATCACAGCGGCACATGCTAACGCTTTAATACAGGCAAACACAGGCAACCCGGATTTTGTTATCCTCGACGTACGCACACCCGATGAATTCGCCAGCGGTCATCTTAGCGGAGCGATAAACATAGATTACGAGGCGGCAACTTTTAAGGATGATATCCAGAAACTGGATAAAGATTTTACCTACCTTGTCTATTGCCGCACCGGGGTACGAAGCGCCATGGCGCAGAGCGTTATGAAAGAGGCAGGGTTCAAGAATGTCACGAGCCTTATAGGCGGAATTACGGAATGGATGGCAGAGGGATTTACGGTTGTTAAATAAGGTCAGGAATATTAATTAATGATATCAATCCTCTCCCGTCCGCTTCGCGGCCACGCTCCCATATGAGTTGCCAGCTTTCAATTTACAGGTGGTGGGTTACGCTACACTTCACCCACCCTTTCTCTAAACTCTCGCGTCAAAGGAGAAGAAAGATTGTTAAAAACCCTCTCAATCTCTCTTTACGAAAGGGAGAGACTGGAAAAGAGATATTATTGAAGGTATTTACGTACAATTGATTGACTTGATATATTCACAATGTTATCATACGTGCAGAGAACATGTCGGCACTTACTGAACTCTACGAGCAGATTAAAGTCTGCCATAAATGTGAAATCTCCAAGGCACGTACGAACGCCGTACCCGGGGAAGGACCGGAAAATGCGGAAATCATGTTTATAGGCGAGGCGCCGGGATTCAACGAAGACAAACAGGGCCGGCCTTTCGTGGGGCAGGCAGGCCAATTCCTAGATAAGCTGCTCGCTTCCATCAACCTGGACCGTAAAAAAGTCTATATAACCAATGTTATTAAGACCCGCCCGCCGGACAACCGCGACCCGTCGCCGATTGAAATCCAGAATTGCGCGCCATGGCTCGAGCGTCAATTGGAAATCATCAAACCGAAAATGATTGTGACGCTGGGGCGCTACTCCATGGCCAAGTTTTTCCCCGGCAAGAGTATCAGTAAGATACACGGCACGGCGGTCAAAAGCGGCGGGGTCATATGTTTTGCCATGTATCACCCGGCGGCTGCACTGCACCAGCAGAGTCTGCGTATGACGCTGGAAGAAGATATGAAAAAGATACCCAAAATCCTGGAAGAAATGAAAAATGTGCAAGAAGAAAAACCTAAGGAACCGCCGCCGCAACAGTTAAGCATGTTCGGCTAAATAATGCGAGGTAGAAAATAATTAAAAAATGACCAAATCCAAATTAAGAATCATTCCCCTGGGAGGCCTGGGGGAAATCGGCAAGAATATGATGGTGCTGGAATATGAAAACGACATCATCATCATCGACGCCGGGCTAATGTTCCCCGAGGAGGAAATGCTAGGGATAGATTTAGTAATCCCCGACTTCAGCTATGTTACGGAGAGAAAAGATAAAGTTCGCGGCATCATAATCTCCCACGGGCATGAAGACCACATAGGGGCGTTACCTTACCTGCTGCCGCAGCTGGATAAAGTGCCCGTTTATTCTTCAAGGTTAACCAACGGACTGATACGCCTGAAGTTGAGGGAAAGAAAAACACACGAGGGTGTGAACCTGAAAATACTCCAATACGGCAAAGAAGTCCAACTGGGAAGATTCAAGATAGAGCTTTTCCCCGTCTGCCACAGCATCCCGGACGCTTCCGGCATTATCGTGCGCACACCGGAAGGCACGATAATACACAGCGGTGACTTCAAAATAGATTATACGCCGGTCAGCGGAAAGCCGACCGACCTTTCAAGGCTGGCGCAACTAGGCTCACAAGGGGTATTGCTGCTGCTTTCCGATTCCACTTATGCCGAGCTACCCGGATATACGCCATCGGAGCAGACCGTCGGCGAATCGCTGGACCACTTTATCTCAAATGCCAAGGGAAGAGTTATCGTAACAACCTTTTCATCCCTGATATCACGCATCCAGCAAGTAATAGATGCGGCCGCAAAACACGGGCGAAAGGTATTCGTAGTCGGACGCAGCATGACTGAAACCGTAAAAATATCTTTGGAACTCGGTTATCTTAGCGCTCCCGAGAACATATTAGGCAAAATAGAAGAAATAAGAGGCCTGCCGGCGAACAAAATCGTTATCGTGACGACAGGCAGCCAGGGAGAACCGACATCGGCACTGGTCAGGATGGCCAACCGCGACCATAAACACGTACATATTCAAAGGGGAGATACCATCATCATATCCGCAACACCGATTCCCGGCAACGAATCGCTGGTAAACCGGACGGTGGATGATTTATTCAAGCAAGGCGCGCACGTAATTTACAGCAAATTGGGACAGGTACACGTCCACGGGCACGGCAGCCAGGAAGAGCTAAAGCTGATCTTGAACCTGGTAAAGCCAAAGTATTTTACCCCCGTCCACGGGGAGTTCCGCCATTTAAGCCTCCATGGCCAACTGGCGGAAGATGTCGGGATACCACGTTCGAACATCTTTGTCATGGACGACGGCGATGTACTGGAGCTTACTTCCAATTCCGCCAGGATAAACGGCAAAGTAGGCACAGGCCACGTTTATGTAGATGGGCTTAGCGTGGGGGACATCGGCGGGGTAGTATTACGCACCAGAAAGATGCTTTCAAGAGACGGCATCGTAGTAGTGATTATCGCTGTGAACAAGCAAACCGGAAAGCTTGTGGGACGGCCGGACATAGTTTCCCGAGGCTTCATGGACCCGCAGGACTTCGAAAGCCTGGTGGAGCCGAGCCGCGAGGTGCTGGTCAAATCACTGGACCACGGCGGCCCCGCCATGGAATGGAGTTTTTTTAATACCAAGGTCCGCGATACGCTGGACAAATTCTACTACGACCGCACCAAACGCCGACCGATGATTCTTCCCTTCATGGTCAAAGTGTAGTAGTATAGAGGCAATTACAGGAGCAACATGGCCGTCAAAGCTAAAGGCAAGCAAAGAAAAACGGCACCCAGGAGCAAACCGGCAAAACGCGGTTCCAGCAGCAGCTTTCAGGTCTTCAAGGGCAAAGCGCTATGGGAAACAGTAGCCGTATTTGTTTTTATAGCGGTACTGGTAGTTTTCCGCGACCAGGTACTGAATTTCTTTGCCGACATACGCAGCGAACTGGGACTCGGGTTTATCTTCGTATTAGCATTAATCCTGACAGTTATCATGCTGGTCATACGCCGCAGCCTCAATACTTTTATAAAACACTGGAACATCTGGCTCGGTTCATTCGCGTTTGTATTTGCCGTCTGGGGCATACTCGGGCTATTCGAATATCAAAGCGCCAACTTCCCAGAAGGACTGGGCGGTCTTTTCGGATATTACTTGGTCGGCGGGCCGTCTCCGTTCAACTGGGTGGACACTTTCTTCGGCATATTAATTATTGCGGTGTTAATAATTCTTGGGTTAATCCTGATAGCGCCGCGCGCCAGTTTTAGCGTAGCCAGCAAGTTGTTCGCCTGGATAAAAGGACCCGACAAAGAAAAGCAGGTACGCCGACGCGCCGAACCTGAAAAAAGACAACCGATACAGCATATTAGCAGCCCGCCGCGAATGTTCAGCAATAACCGACCGCCACCCCCCGCAGAGTTTGACGAACTGCTGGAGTCTCCAGAAGTCGATAAGAAAATGAAAAAGAAGCTGGAGGACCTGGCAAGGAAAGCGGCGGCGATAAAACCCACCAAAGAGAACCTGGAGCCATTGGCTAAAGCAGAACCGGTTGAAGCGGCCCCAGCCAAAGATACGGCCGGTAAAGGCGACCTGAAACAGGTAGCGGAAGATGTATGGAAAAAGTATGGAAAGGCCGGAAACCTGGTAGAAGTAGACGGCTGGCATCTGCCGCCGATAAGCATACTCGATGCCTCTCCGGAGGTGCAATTTACCGATGCGGACAACCAAAAGCGGGCAAGACTAATCGAGGAAACGCTGCGAAGCTACGGGGTGGATGCGCAAGTAGTGGAGATCAACGCCGGGCCGACCGTAACGCAATTCGGGGTGGAGCCGGGATGGGATATTAGATACAAAGAGGTCAAACAAAAAGACGATAACGGCAAGGTAGAGGTATTCAAAGAGGAAGTATCCCGTACCCGCGTTAAAGTTGAAAGAATCAATTCCCTCGCAAATGATATGGCACTGGCACTGGCGGCACCGACAATAAGAATCGAAGCGCCGGTACCGGGAAAATCTTTCGTGGGGGTAGAAGTCCCCAACGTTACATCGGATATGGTAAGCCTGCGCGGCGTTGTGGAGACCCCATCCTTCCAAAAGCTCCTTTCAAAAACAAAAATGGCGATAGCGCTGGGTAAAGGCGCAGGCGGAGAATCCATGGCGGCAGACCTGACGAAGATGCCACACCTGCTGATAGCAGGAGCGACCGGCAGCGGTAAAACGGTCTGTTTAAATACCGTCGTCTGCTGCCTGATAATGAATAATACCCCGAATGAAATACGGTTTATCCTCATCGACCCTAAGAGAGTTGAACTGGTGCAATATAACAGCATACCCCACCTCGCCACACCGGTTATCGTAGAAACATCCAAAGCGCTATCCGCCCTGCGCTGGCTGTGCCAGGAAATGGATGAGCGCTATAAGAAATTCGCCGCTTCCGGTGCAAGGCACATCGAAGGATACAACAAAAACAAGACCGGCTCCGACAAAATGCCCTACCTGGTGCTGGTAATAGATGAACTTGCCGACCTGATGATGGCCGGCTTCGATGAAGTGGAAACCAATCTCTGCCGCCTGGCACAGCTGTCCCGGGCGACCGGCATCCACCTGGTCGTGGCGACGCAACGGCCATCGGTAGATGTTGTAACCGGCCTGATTAAAGCCAACTTCCCAACGCGTATCAGCTTCGCGGTGACTTCCCAAGTAGACTCACGCACTATTCTTGACGGTGTGGGCGCGGAAAAGCTGCTGGGTAAAGGAGATATGCTTTACATGCCCACGGATGCCGCCAAACCCAAACGCCTGCAGGGCTGCTTCATGTCCGATTCCGAAATAGAACGCGTCGTTTATTTCTGGGGCAGCCAGAAGAAAGACACGCCGGATAAACTTAAGATGGAAACCCTGATTGCCACGACACCGGCAGGGACCATCGGCGGGCATCCGATAGACTCATTACTGGAGCAGGCCAAGGAACTTGCCAGGACGAATGAAGATATATCGACATCGTTCCTGCAGCGGCGCCTGCATATAGGGTATCCAAGAGCGGCACGGCTTAAGGAACAGCTCGATGCAGTATTAGCCAGACAAGAAGAAAACGGCGACCGGGCCAGCGAGACGGCGGAAGAGTCCGACATGCCAGAGGAAGAAGACGGCGAGGCTAAAGAAGAAGAATAGCGCGTCCCATTATAACTGGAAAAGGACAAATACCCCGCTGACAATTACCGCCGCAAGCAGGCTGCCGATAGAGACCTGGGCCAGATTATGCTGCTGCAAAGCTAAGCGGGACCAGCCGACCAACGGTAATAATATCAAGCCCCAGGCCGCGCCTGCCCCATAGACTATTATCAACATGGAGACCCCGGCCGTAATAAAAGCCGTGTGCAGGCTGATTTTCCAGTAGTGATTTATAACGGTAAAAACCGCAACGGCTACCAGACCGGCGCAAAACGTTTCCAGCAATAGCCCGGGGACTTTGAAATACCACAGCAATACGCTGTCTATAACTCCCAAGACAACGGCAACAAGATAAACTTTCGTACGCTGCTGGCGGGAATTATTGAAAAAACCGTCCAGCTTTTTAAACCGTAACAAGAAGAGTACCAGAATAAAAATCGGCAAAACGCTTATAGCAATGGTTATTAATATCCATTGAACGGCATCAGTAACACTCGTACTAGCTTTCAGGGCTATCAAGGCAAGAACGATAATAGCCACGATAAAAGGGTTGATGATGTTAGATGTGAGACCGGCGAGTTTTTCTTTCATTTTCGTGCAGGTGTTATACTAATAGTAGCTTATTATAATACCATAGCGCAAAAAAGGCCCGAGAATGCTGACAGCCGACGATAAAGAACTGCGAATAATCAAATTAATATTGGGCCCCTACGAGACGAACGCTTATATTTTAGTCTGTAAAAAAACAAAAGAAAGCCTGATTATAGATGCGCCGGCAGATACTGAAATTATTACCGAAGCAATAAAAGGGTCGAGACCACAGGCGATATTGTTAACACACGACCACCCCGACCATACAGGCGCGATGACGGATTTAAGAGCTGAACTGAAAATACCGCTGGCGACACATGAAGACAGCTCTTATCAACTGGAAACGCCACCGGAAATGCTACTAAAGGATGGGGATGTAATAAAACTTGGTAAGCTAAAGATAGACGTAATTTTTACACCTGGCCACACCCCGGGAAGCCTGTGCTTTAAGATAAATAAATATCTTTTTGCCGGAGATACAATTTTCCCCGGTGGGCCGGGGCATACAGATACGCCGGAGGAGTTCGAACAGATTATCTCTTCGATTACACAGAAGATTTACAGTTTACCAGAAGATACAGTAATTTTACCCGGTCACGGCGAAAGCACGACAATTAAAGCTTCCAAAAAAGAATACGTCGCCTTTGCCTCAAAGCTGCACGGCAAGCTTTTTGGAGACGTGACATGGCTTGCCTGACAAATTAAGGTCTTAATTCAACGCGGTGGAAGGCCTCCGCGTAATCGAAGTTTTCTCCCTTAGCGTTAATGCCGGCAAACTCCATCATACGTTTACGCATTTCCGGTGTGAAATCAAACTGGCTTTTATGGCACTTGAGAGCTTCCATCTTGAGATTAATGGTATCTGTAATATCCTGTTTAAAGTTCGGTTCTTCGGAACCCCAGAACCACAGCGCTTTTGCCTTATGCGGTTCGAGACCCTCTTTAATAAGCTGGGGATAAGCCAGAAAATCTCTCGAATACGGGAAAACGGCATCCGAAGTAACGATACCGCAGATACGATGGTCACGGTGCCAGACATATTTGCGGTTCGGGTCGGTGGTGGCAATGACTTCAGGTTTGAAGCGGCGAATCTGGCGGCATAAATCCATACGGAACTCATTGCAGTCTTCCAATTGCTGGTCAGGATATTTTAAAAAGACGACCTCTTTAATGCCAAGGACCTTTGCGGCGGCAAGCTGCTCTTTTTCTCTGATAACCGCCAGTCTTTTCGAGGTCATGTTCCTGTCACTGGAACCTTTATCACCGTTAGTACAGATTATGTAAACTACTTCTTTTCCTTCTTTTATCAACTTTGCGGCGGTGCCGGAAATACCAAATTCACAATCATCCGGGTGCGGGGAAATAACGAGTAAATAAATTCCATCACTCATAGGTTTAGATACTCCTCTAATTTAAAGATTAAACAAATATTTAGATAGAGATTCTCACGCCTTCCGACTTAGTCGGAATGGCTTAGAGTGACGTACCCCCCAGCAGAGCTGGGGGGCTTCTCCCTTCCCTACCCCTTTTCGAACATCCTTAACTGACTGTCTTTATCTTCATATTTCTGATATTTGATATATTTCTTGATCACTTCACTCGTTACTTTATCCCCCACACTCCTAACATAATAACCCTCGTTCCACATCTTCCCACTCCACATTATTTTCCTCATCCTTGGGTATTTCTTAAATACTTCTTTTGCCGATATACTCTTTAACACCTGCACTATTTCTGATGGCGAGTACGATGGCGGCGCTTCGATAAATACATGTACATGATCCGCCATTACCTCCATCGCCTCTATTTGAAAATCATACTCCTCGGCTATCTGCCTGAAGATTCCTTTTAAGTACTGGGTTACCTCCCCACCCAATATATGCGCTCGGTATTTCGGTACCCAGACTAGGTGATACTTCAGCTCATAAACCGCGTGTTTCGTCCTTCTTATTGCCACCCCACCTTTATACCACGATTTTCCTATCCTATCAACCGCTTCGCCTTCGGCGAACTCGCTTTCCTCCCCCCAGCCTAGCTGGGGGGTATCCAGCGAGCTCTTAATGACATGCTTTTAAATAACGGGGGCAAGCCAGGCATCAAGGACGGACTGCATTTCAGCGGATACTTTACGGGCAATGCCTGCCCAACTCCATCCGGTTATCGAAGCCCTTACGGCTAATGCTGACTCCATATCTCCGGTCGGACAATCCAGAACCGAAGAGATAGCAGCCGCCAGTTTTTGCGGGGTGTTATCCGGAATGATTAAACCAGTTTCAAACGGCCGAATGATGTGTTTTAAATCACCAACATCGGTAGCAATGACCGGCGTACCACAGGCTAACGATTCCAGCGGCACAAGGCCGAAGCTTTCATAATAAGAAGGCACAACGCAAACATCAGCGGCGCTGTAGTAATAAGGCAAAACTTCCTGTTTGACCGTTCCCTGAAAAGTGACGTGGTCACTAATACCAAGGTCTTCTGCCAATTTTTGGAGTTTTTCAACTTCCGCCCGGCTACCGCTATCGCCGCCAATGATAACTAATTTCGACCGGTCAGGGTTTCGCAATAAAGGTAAAGATTGAATTAGACGGTTAATACCTTTGAGAGGGTCTACCCGACCGACGAATAAGATAATCTTTTCACCGGAAATCCCAAGTTTTTGCCGTGACATAAATTTATCATAAGGCCGAAACAAATCCATGTTAACACCGCAGGGAATGACACTCAGTTTATCCGGCGAGGCACCGTAATGTAAGATAATGTCCTGTTTTTCTTTATCAGTAGCCACGATTATCTTTTGGCCGTCTTCTACCGTTTCTTTTTCGGAACTTATTCTTAAAGCAGGTTCGCCGCTACCGATACCGATAGCATTCTTGATAGCACCGAGAGTGTGATACATGGTGATATAAGGAATATGGTATTTCTGCCGGAGATATTTGCCTACCAGTGCGGAAATCCAGTAATGACTGAAAACTATATCATACGTCAGGTTATTCTCCCGCCAGAACCTTTCCAGATTGCGGATGAACTCAGGTAACGAATGATAGACATCAATCTTGTTGATGGTGGCCTTCTGCCCAGCTTTCAGATGAATCAAATGAGAGTTCGGACCCATGTGTTCTATCAAAGAGTCCGCCGGGTCATGAATGCGCGTATAGACATCCACCGTGTGCCCGAGATTACCGAGTTCGCGGGCAAGCTCGCGGATATAAACACTCATGCCGCCGGTATCTTTAGCGCCCAGGTCACCAACGGGACAACTGTGAGCACTCAACATGGCGATACGTAGTTTCTTAACTGTCATAGTCATTGTTTTTTTATTTTATACCTACCCTGCAATGGAATAAAGGAACCTCCCGACCGCCAATGTGCGCTTTATAAGGCTCGGCACCTTTGAGAAAATCAAACTTTTTTATACCTTTATCGATACAGTCTTTGATAGCCAGGACTTTACTTAATACGCCGGCGCTTAAGCCGATGTACTTGGGATCATAGCCGCTGTTGTAAAGATAGAGGCAATTTTGATATTCAAAACAAAGTATTTCGGCGACGGGTTTTTTATCCAGTTCCAGGATACCCAATCTTAAAATACCTTCCCGGGACATGGCGGCCACGATGGCACGGAAATACCGTTTCATTGCCTCGGTCAAAAAGGCCGCCTTATCTTCCCGACTCTCGATGAACATACGGAAAAACTCTTCCAGAGTATGCGAGAGTTCCGCTCCCTGGTTAACAAACCGGTATTCAATGGTTCCTTCTTCGGTCAGACGGCGTAATTTACGCCTTACCTCATGTCGCTGTTTCGTATTCAAAGACTCAAGATAAGCATCAAAAGCAGCGGGTAAATCCATCTCGAAAGAGACGTCCTCGCGAACACTCGATACATCCAACCCTTTTTCCTGGGCAACCAGAGCAATAATATTTACAGTAGCATCAGGACGAATGTGTTTGAGATCAAGGGTTTTTATACCGTTTTTCAAGATATAACCCAATAAAACGTTAAAGAATTCTTTTTCCTTGCCCGGAACTATAATAAAATCCTGATAATCACAAACATCAACGCTGCCGATAAAAGAAGCGGTATCTCCCTGCTTCATCAAAGGTGCGATACCGATGATTTTATCATCTTCATAAACGGTACGGATAAACATCTGGTTCCCCGCTCCGAAAGATTCCCACCAGACCTGCATCCAGGGCGGAAGGATAAAAGGAGACGACCAGTTAAGTCTTAGTTGGGAATCTGCCCGGTAATCAGCCAATCCGGCGAGAGAATCCTGTTTTACGGTATAAGTCATGGTTTCTATATATCCAGTCTATCTTTATCTGCAAAGGGATAATGTAACTATTGTCACAGACCTTTCAGGGAAGAAGGTCCTTGAGATGGGGGAATTTATCTTCCGCATGAGGGAAGGTCAGGGCTTTAGTGAATATCCGATTGAAATTGGGCTCAAGCGTCAGTTCGACATACTCGACACGGCGGGCCCAATAGTCCGCTTCATCCCTTTTATCAACATTTAATAAAGCGATACGCGCGCCATCACCGGCGGCATTACCCACGGCATAAACATTTTCCCGGTCGCAATCAGGGAAAAGCCCGATGAGAGCCGCCGATGTTTTATCAATATAACTGCCGAAAGCACCGGCAAGAATTACCCGGTCGATCTTATCAACGCCCATACGGTTCATCATGATGCGGGCGCCGGAATACATCGCGCCTTTGGCAAGCTGGATGGCACGGATATCTTTCTGGACGATGGCAATATCCTGGTTGATGGCCGTCTCATTCGCCCAGGCGATAACGAATTCCGGCTCTTTTTCACCCATGCGAAGGCGCGACGACTTAATTTTCATATTAAAGCGACCGGACTTTTCGATTATGCCCGTGACAAACATTTGAGCAGCGGCATCGAAGATACCGGAGCCGCAAATACCACGGGCGCCGATATTTTTATCCTCGGTATTCCATTTATCATTGCCGATGACTTTAAACTGTACCTCGTACGTTTTCGGGTCTATTTTCAGTTTCTCTATAGCGCCGGCGGCGGCACGCATGCCGTGCCTGATTTCCGCCCCTTCAAAGGCCGGGCCGGTAGCACAGGATGAAGAAAGGAGCTTTTTACGGTTGCCGAGAATTAGTTCCCCGTTGGTGCCGATATCAATAATAAGTAGCATTTTGTCCTGATTGTAAGGCTCTTCAGCTATCAAGACGCCGACATTATCCGCCCCGACAAAACCGGCTTCATTCGGAAGGACATGGACGTAAGCGCCGGGAGCCACCTTCAACCCTAAATCACGGGCTTTGACATCCACCGAATGATGGATGGCAGGTGGGAAGGGAGATTTGCCGAGATATTGAGGAGGAATGTTAAGGAACAGATGATGGATACAAGTATTGCCGACAACCGCCAAATCGATGATATCAGAGCGTTTGACACCAGCCTTTTTACAAGCCCCTTCAGCAATTTCGTTCAAACCATCGATGACGGCGTCATAAAGCTTCTTAAGCCCGTTCTTTTCCTTGGCAGCGTAGCTGATACGGGACATCAGGTCTTCGCCATAAGCGACTTGCGGGTTCATCATGGATTCGGTAGCCAGGACATCGCCGGTGGTAATATCGCAAAGATAACCGGCGACCGTAGTGGTCCCGATATCCACCGCGAGGCCAATGCCATTTTTAACTTTTCCGGCTTCAATCCCAACGATTTCCTTACCCTTCCACACGGAAACGGTCACTTTCCAGTTGCCTTCACGAACGATGGTCTGGAGGTGAGTAAGCACAAGGTAATCCATAGTCAAGCCGGTAAGCTGATAGTCTTTTTCAAGCTGGCCTAAAAGCCGCTCATAATCACCGAGCGGGTCATGCAAGGTAGCAGGCGCAAGCTCAACGTAATATTTTTTTACCGCAGGGTTCAACTTAATGTTTCTTTTCGTCGCTTCTTTCCTTACCACCTGCTGTCCTTTACGGCTTTCTTCCGGGACAAAGACCACCACATCACCGTGAATCCGGGTCTGGCAGGCAAGGAGGTAATTCTGTTTTATCTGCTGTTTTGAAAGGAACTTCGAGTTAACTTCTTCCCGGGTGGTTACGGCTTCAATAGAAGAGTTAATCTTGTATTTTGCGTAGTTACCTTCTTCAATCCTGACTTTGCATTTGCCACAGTTGCCCTTGCCGCCGCAAACGCTTTCCAGCGCGACGCCAAGCTGGCGTGCCGCATCCAGTATGGTGGAATTTTCTTCAATAGTGCCGCGCAATCCCGAAGGCTGAAAGACGATGTTAAATTGATCCGGCATATGTTTTAAATCTTATCACAATTACCATAAAATTTCTAAATTATAATGAAATATCGCGTTATATCTTTATGATTAAGGGGTAAGGGTATAGAGAGTAGTGAATAGTCCCCACTTTACCCCAATCCTCTTCGGCTTCTCCCCCGTATCGAGTACGGGGCAGGCTCTTAACAGGGAGAACGATGTTTACACTTTAAATTTAAAATCCCACATTATGACCCTATAAATTCTCAATCCTTGTGACATTTGAGTACGTTTGTGTTGATATATAAGTTAACTAATGATGCGTAAAAGGGATTATTTATACAGTTCGGCGATTTTTTCAAAATGGTCGTCCGCACCGCCAAAGCTAAACTCATAAGAACGGGTACGTTTAGTGTAATAATGGAGAATATGGTCCTCCGTAAACCCGATAGCGCCGTGAATCTGGTGGGCAGAGACCATAACACGGCGGCAGGCCTCGCTGGTCCAAGCTTTGGCAACGGCAACTTCTTTAGCGGCCGGCATCCCGGTATTTATTCTCCAAGCCGCCTGCCAGGTAGCGAATTTAGAACCGTCAATATCAATCAGCATATCGGCGCAGCGGTGCTGAATAGCCTGGAAAGCTCCAATGGGATGTCCGAAAGCAATACGCTCTTTGGCATAATCCAGCGTCAGTTTTAAAGCCTGCTCTGACATACCGACCATTTCTGCACACCGGGCGGTATTAGCACGCTGAAGTACTCTCTCTAAATATCCCCAACCTTTGTTAACTTCCCCAAGAACATTATCAGCCGGGACTTTGACATTTTGTAACTTTACTTCCGCCTGTTTATCTCCGGATATAGATTTCAGAGGGGTGATGGTAAGACCGAAGGCATCCGACGGCACGATGAATAAGGTAATACCATCTTCAGGTTCTGACGTCCGGGCAGCGACGATGATGGTATCTGCATTTTGAGCATCCGTAACAAAGAGCTTGTTACCATTTATTATGTAATCCTGTCCCAGCTGTTTAGCGTTTGTTTTAATTGCATCGGCAGTGTATTTGCCCGAGGCTTCCGTTACAGCAACAGTGGCTATCTTTTTGCCTTCGGCAATGGCAGAGAGGTATTCTTTCCTTTGTTCCTTACGGCTGGCTTCCATAACAGCACCCGCCGCAAGCACTACAGTGGAAAAATAAGGGGTTAAGAAGCAGGACTTTCCCATTTCCTCGAGGACGATGATTAAGTCCAGAAAATCGCCTACACCGCCGTACTGCTCCGGAAGAGACAAACCCATGAGGTTCATCTCCTGCATCTTTTTCCAGAGTTCCGGCGTATAACCTTTCTCATCCTTGACCATAGCTTTGAGAACTTTATCCGGATATTCGGCGGCAAGAAAGTCCTTTGCCAGGGCTTGCATCATTTCCTGTTCTTCATTAAGACCAAAATCCACCATTGACTCCTCTATTCCTTTTCTCACCTTTTTAGGATGAGAACCATAGTTCGAGTTAATGCCGAACTTTCACCCTCACCCCGTATCGCGGTAAGGGGCAGGCTCTAACCTCTCCCGTCGAGGGAGAGGAATAGTTTAACGCAAACGCGGTAAACCAAGACCACGCTGGGCGATCACATCACGATCAATTTCCGAAGTTCCGGCTTCCACGCTGTGACCGAACGAGCGAAAATAGCAGGAAGATATGCGCCCGTATAAAGGCGCCAGAGAAGAGTCATCGGAAAGGAGTCCATAATGTTTAAAGACCTTCATCCCGAATTCGGCTACATGTTGAATAGATTCAAAGCCCAGCAATTTACACATGGCGGCTTCATAGTTGGTAACTTTTCCCCGAGCCTGCATCCAGGTTACATGGTAATGGGTGAGACGAGCGACCTCACATTCAGCGACCAATTCAGCCATCCGTCTTTTATTCCCGCCATCGAGTATATCCATTTCCCGGGCACCCTCAATGATATCATCGAGCAGGGCCCCGGCAATAGCATAACCCAGGTCGGAAGTACGTTCAAAGTCCAGTAAAGCCATGGCCACATACCAGCCCCGATTCACAGCGTCCACGATATTTTCTTTCGGAATACGGACTTCATCAAAAAACACTTCGTTAAAATCATGATGACCGGCCATATTGATTATCGGGTTTACGGTAATACCCGGAGTATGCATATCTACCAGGAAAAAGGTGAGACCACGGTAATTAGGCTGGACATTCCGGTCAGTCCGGGCCAAGACAAACATCCAATCTGCAAAATGAGCATAAGTGGTCCAAATCTTTTGCCCATTCACCACAAAGTAATCGCTTTCCTCCCTTGCAAAAGTCTCAAGAGAGGCCAGGTCAGAACCGTGACCGGGTTCGCTTAGACCTTCACACCACATGACTTTACCCGAAGCAATCCCCGGCAGGAAACGTTTTTTCAACGCGTCCGAGCCTTTAAGCAGCAGAGCCTGGCGCGACGAAATCGACCGATAACGAATGATAGCCGGGGCAGTGATGCTTAGCCAGTTCTTCGCGGAGAATCAAGCGATAAAAAGGAGAAAACCCCTGCCCGCCGTATTCTTTTGGCCAATGCATGGACAGCCAGCCCCGGGCGCCCAATTTCTGCGACATTTCCCGATGGATGGCAATCCAGTTTTCCTGGCCGGACATGTCAAAGAAACTGACCTTCCTTTTCTGCCATTCCTGTGGGCCTTCTTTATCCAGGAAATCCGAGACTTCCTGCCGGAAAGCTTCTTCTTCAGAGGTAAAAGTAAAATCCACCTAAAGC
The DNA here is from genome assembly GCA_963796365.1 of uncultured Chloroflexia bacterium. Taxonomy (GTDB): domain Bacteria; phylum Chloroflexota; class Dehalococcoidia; order Dehalococcoidales; family RBG-16-60-22; genus RBG-13-51-18. The sequence continues at coordinate 633,719 of CAWCLJ010000003.1, read as the reverse complement.
TCCTACCCAATTATTCTTTAGCATTATTCTAACCCCTCAACTTAATCCTCTTCCGCTCTCCTGAGCTAAAGCTTTGGAGGACAGGCAAGGGGCGAGGAAACAAGATAAGGAGTGGTTAGCAATGACGACTTACTATTTGCCGGTAAACTTGGGGTTGCGGCGGTAGTTCATCGAGGTAAGACCCTCATTCAGGTCTTTAGTCATGGCAATGTCGCCGGAGATAGCGGCTTCAAGATAAAGGGCCGTACGCTGGTCAGCCTGGGCGCCGTAGTACATAAGACCTTTAGCGAATTTCTGCGCGATAGGAGCGCCAGCAGCCAGTTTAGCGATGACATCATCAACTGCTTTGTTAAACTCTTTAGGTTCGGCGACAAAATTGGCGATACCCCAGGCCAAGGCTTTATCGGCGTTGACAGCATCAGCAAGGAGAATCATTTCTTTAGCGCGCGACCAGCCGATAAGGCGGCCAAGACGCTGGGTAGCGCCGGCACCGGGGACAAGGCCGAGGGTAAGTTCAGGCAGGCGTAAAGTAGCGGCCTTACTGATAATCGCTGATATCACAGGCAAGAGCCAGCTCAAGACCGCCGCCCATGGCGGCGCCGTTAATCGCGGCGATAACCGGCTTCGGATAAGTCTCGATGCGGGTGAAAACATCATGTGGGGCCTCGGAGAAGTTAAAAGCGTCCTCGACCTGGCCGCTGGCAAAAGCAGAGACATCAGCGCCGCCGCAGAAGTTAGCACCCGCGCCGGTGATAACAATACAGCGTACGGCAGCATCTTTTTCAAGTTCAGTTAGGGCTTTATTGAGTTCAGACATCATGTCCGCATTGAAAGCATTGGCTTTGTTCGGGCGGTTAAGAATTATTTTGGCGACTTTAGTTTCTTTATTCTTTTCCACAATAAGCGCTTCATATTCGCCGGGGCCGTAGGAGTAAAAACCTTCGCCGGTCTTGCGGCCGAGCTTGCCCTGCTTGACCAGTTTTGTCAGGACGGAAGAAGCCTTATAACGGTCTTCGTGGTTATATTTTTCATAGAGCCGGTTCAGCTCATTGACGATAACATCGAGACCCCAGCTATCCGCCATGCGGAGGATGCCGCGCGGATAGTTGAGGCCGAGGAGCACCGCTTTATCAATTTCATCGCGGGTAGTGGCATCCATTTCGATGAGCTTGGCGGCTTCATTGACGGCGCCGGCCAGTACCCGGATGGGGTCAAAGTTAGCGCCGGCATTCATCGGGATTTCATTGGTCTTGCCGCCGGTCCAGTCATAATAGCCTTTGCCGGTCTTTTTGCCCCAGTTCTTTTCTTTAAAAAGTTTTGGAGGATGGGGGCGGGGCCATAGCTTTTGCCCATCATCTCGCCGAAATATTCCATGACATGGAACTGGGTATCGATAGAGCCGCCGCCGAGGGTATCCTGAAGCTCCAGCATACCCATGGGAAGGCCGAGCTTGTATTTAATGGCGGAGTCTACTTCAAAGGGGCTGGTGGCCTCGCCGTTGGCGAGCGCCCAGTCCGCCTCGTTGGACATATTGCAGAAAATACGGTTGGCGACAAAGCCGGGCACGTCTTTAACATTGACGACATCGCGCCCCATGGCGATAGCCAACTTCATTGGCGATTTTAATAGCCTCTTTGCTGGTCTTTTCGCCTTTAATGATTTCCAGCAGGGTCATGCGGCTGGGCGGGTTGAAATAGTGCGTGCCGACGACCAGTTCCGGATGCTTGGCGGCTTGGACATTTCCGCAATGCTTAAGGAGGAAGTGTTGGTGGCAAAAACGCGTATCATCCGGGCAAAGCGCAGTGACTTCTTTAAGGACGCTCTTTTTAAGGTCCATGATTTCCGGCACGGCTTCAATGATAAAGTCGGCGTCTTTGACTGCTTCCTTTAAATCAACGAGGAATGTGAGCTTGCCCATGGCATCTTTTTTCGCCTGCTCGGTGAATCTGCCGCGCTGAATTCTCTTATCATACATATCAATGATGGTCTGCTTGCCTCTATCCAGGAATCTCTGCTCGATATCCCTGACCTTGACGTTAAATCCGGCTTCAGCGGCCAGAGCCGCTATCTGCGCACCCATCGCGCCGGCGCCGATAACAGCGATATTCTTAATCTTTTTCATGACGACAAGCTCCCTCTTTTAGTCAATTAAGAAAATTCATCATGACCGATTAATCACCATGAGGGATTAATATTTAGTTACTATTTCTTTACCGGTTCGAAAGCATAGTAAACGCGTTCGCAGATCTTGGTTTCTTTCTTGACATCTATCGGATGGGCGGCTACCTCGAAGGTGACGAATTGGACCTCATCCCCGGCTTTCAACTGCCCGGCCTGGCAATTGATGATACGAACAAGAAGGTGCTTCAGGGGATGGGCTTTATCGAAGCCCAGCCAGGCTATAATCAACGGAGAATCGAAACCGGTCGGAGCGCCGGCCAGGGTTTCGGTCACGCCGACCACTTTAGCGGTCTTGGGCAGATCGATCCATTCCAGTTCGTCCGACCAGCAGTTGGGACAGGCCACGCCGGGCGGATAGGAAATATAACCGCATTTCTTGCATTTGGTGGTAGTCCAGCGGCCTTGCTTCATATTATCATAAAACGGGTAAATCCGGTTCAATTCCGGGTCCTCCAACGGCCACATATCCAATACCACGACTATATTTACCATCCAGATGGGGAATCCGAAAATTTGAGCTGATTTTAATTCTGCCATTATATTAATCTCCTTTTATTTCCTTCAATCTCTGTGACCCTGGCGCTATTTCACGGGCTCGGTGCCGTAGATAACGACGGTATGCTGGGCGCAAACGCCACTTAAGTTATGGGTCAGCCCAAACTTGGCATTTTTAACCTGATTGAGGGCCCGTCCCTGAAGCTGCTTACAGATTTCTACCGCCTGACGGGCGCCGGTAGCACCATAAGGATGGCCTACTGTCAGCAGACCGCCATCGGTATTGATGGGAGTCTGGCCATCTACTTTGACCTGTCCGGAGGCGACAAAAGCCCCGCCTTCACCCTTCTTGCAGAAACCTAACTCTTCGACCTCGATGATCTCGGAGATGGTGAAGCAATCGTGGGTCTGGGCCACATCAATATCTTTAGGAGTGAGTTGAGCGGCTTTGTAAGCAACTTCACCGGCCTTCTTGAGATGAGGCCAATCCGCCAGGGTTTCCCCGGGCCAGCCGGCTGACATGCCGTGAGTTGCAACTTGTCCTGTGCCGCGAATATAGACCAACGGCCGGTTAGTCATGGCTTTGGCCCTTTCTTCGGAGGCAATGATCACGGCTGACGCGCCATCGGTTACCGGGCAGCAATCATTCAGGCCGAAGGGGTCGCAGACGGTACGAGCGGCCAGGTATTCATCGAGAGAAAGGCTTTTTCCGCCGAACTGCGCGTTGGGGTTATTGAACCCGTAGGCATAGTTAGTGACAGCCACAGCCCCCATCTGCTCTTTGGTAGTCCCGTATTTTTTCATGTGGGCCTGGGCTATCATCCCAAAGAAAGGAGGCGGTACGGCCAGTCCCATGGCTGAATCCCAATCATGATCGTTGGTCATGAGGTTCATATAGACACTTTCCCATCGCTGGGGCAGGTTCAGTTTCTCCGTCCCGCAGACCAAGACCACCTCGGATATTCCGCTCTCTACGAGTCCGGTGGCCAAAATAATAGCAGTATTAGATCCCGAGCAAAGGGTATCAACTCTGACACAAATAGAGCTGGGTTTAATTCCCAATCTATGGGCTACGATAGGCGCCGTATTTAAAGAATTGGAGTTTCTCCCTGCTGTAGTGGATGCAAAAATCAGGCCATCAATATCCTTTGGCTTTAGTCCCGGGATGTCCTTGGACATCGCATTAGCAGCTTCCTGCAGCATATCAAAAATAGTTGCTGCTCTTACCCCGAATTTACTCGTTCCTCCACCGACAATGCAAGCTCTTTTTGTTTGTGCCATTAAAGTCTCCTTTTTCCCAAACTTAATTTGAAATATTAGAATAAATTGCGGATTTAGCTAAAGGTAAACGAAAGAGGGCGGGAGTAAGGGCACAGGATGCCGTTTACCATTAATATAATAATAGCAGAAAACGAGTCTACTGGCAAAGCAATTCAATGGGCATTAAGTACGATTTTTCATTGTACCATTGCAGTATTTTTTAGAACATAGATATGAGATTGCGTATTGCTTGCAGTTATTTGACACTTATACGCAAGAATCGTTAAAATTAAGCTGACCCGTTATATTATGAAAGGAGAGACGCATGGCTAAAAATAAGGAAAATCCCGTCATCTCTACCTTGTGGTCGGCCGGCTGCGGTTCACACGGCGGTTGCGGCTGCGAGATTTACGTAAAAGACGGAAAAGTAACCAGAGTGGAGGGGGACAGGAACCACCCGTTCAACCAGGGCAGGCTTTGCGCCAAGGGCCTGGCAATTACGCAGTATATTTATCATAAGGACCGCGTTCTGTATCCGTTAAAGCGAGTTGGAGAGCGCGGCGAAGGCAAATGGAAGCAGATTACATGGGATGAAGCCTACGACACCATTGAAAAGAAATTCAAGGATATCCGCGATAAATACGGAGCGGAATCCGTGATATTCTGCCAGGGCACCGGACGAGATATCGGCGGGCCGATAACTTTCTTGATGTATGCCTACGGCAGCCCAAACTGGGTACAGGTAGGACTGGCCGGACATGCATGCTATACCCCGAGGTTAGGCGCGATGCAGGCCACTCACGGCTGCTATGCCGTTGCCGACTGCTCACAGTTCCTTGAAGAAACGCTACGATTCTCCGGAATGGACACCGCCGAAATATATCATCGTTTGGGCGCAGAACTTTACCGCCGGCTGTCATGACGGCTTTTACGGCCACTGGATTGTCGACTGCATGAAACGCGGCACCAAATTGATTACGATAGACCCGCGTTCTACCTGGTGGACAACCCGTTCCGAGGTCCATATCCAAAACCGCCCCGGCACCGACGGCATTATCGCCCTGGCCATGCTAAACGTCATTATCAATGAAAACATCTACGATAAACAATTCGTGGAGAAATGGTGCTACGGCTTTGATGAATTGAAGGAGCGCGTGCAAGAATATCCCCCGGAAAAAGCGGAGGAAATTTCCGGCGTTCCGGCCGACCTCATCCGCAAAGCGGCGCGGCTTTATGCCACGAATAAACCTTCAGCAATTCAATGGGGCGAACCGGTAGACGCTATGCCGGCCGGCAGCGTAGTTTCCCAGGCAATCACCTTGCTATGGACCATCACCGGCAACCTCGATGTGCCCGGCGGCAATGTTATCGCCAAGAACTCTCACGGCGTGACCACTTATCCCTTCTCTTCCCAGGAACTGACCGACCTTTACGGCGCCGACCTGGTAAAGAGGCTTAATGAAAAAAGAATCGGGGCGAACGATTACCCAATGATTAAGGGTTTCCGTGGCTGGGTACAGCCGGATGTCCTGATAGAGCAAATGGAAACAGGTAAACCCTACCCGGTAAAAGCCGCCTGGATTCAAACTTCCAATATCATCGGCGGGCAGGCGGCCGACCCGAAACGGCACCTTGAAGCGATGAAGAAGCTTGACTTCATCGTCTATATCGACCTATTCCAGAATCCGACGTCGATGGCGCTGGCGGATATCTTCCTCCCCGCCGTCAGCATCGCGGAAAAAGAAAGCTTCCGCACCTGGTGGCAGCCGCTCGGCGTCACCGTAAAAGCCATCGATGCACTCGGCGAATGTAAATCCGACTATGAAATCAATCTTGAGATGGCCAAACGCCTGGCTACCAGCCCTATCAAATACAATACCGTTAGAGAACTTATAGACGACCGCCTTTCCGCCGGCGGTACCAACTTCGAAAAACTCAAGGCCAAGGGCGGCTGGGAATTCCCGCCGGTAGGCCATCCTTCACGCCCCTATTTACGCTATGAAAAAGGCCTTCTCCGTAAAGACGGCAAGCCCGGCTTCAATACACCAACCGGTAAATGCGAGCTTTACTCAAAGCAATTCGAGGGGTGGGGACTTGACCCGTTGCCTTATTACGAGGAAGCCGTAGAAAGCCCGGTAGCAACACCCGACTTAGCAAAGAAATACCCGCTTATCCTGACAACCGGCAGGCGCTCACCGGTATTCTTCCACTCCGAATTACGCATGATACCGTGGCTGCGCGAACTTGACCCATACCCGGTAGCTGAAATCAACGATAAGACTGCAGCCTCACTCGGGGTTGCTGAAGGCGAATGGGTCTACGTTGAAAACATGCACGGGAAAATCAAGATGAAGGCCAAAGTCGTCCCGACGGCCCTGCCTAACGTGGTAACCGTACCCCATGGCTGGTGGCTGCCGGAAACCGAAGGCAAAGCGCCTAACCTGTTTAACACCTGGGACCATAACGTCAATAACCTTACAACAATGGGCAACCAGGGCAAATCCGGTTTCGGCGGCACAAACTACCGTTCCAGCCTCTGCCGCATTGTAAAAATCGCAGGAGGTGCTAAATAAGATGGCTGCTCGTAACAGATTATTGATTCAATACGAATGGTGCACCGGATGCCATGCCTGTGAAGTGGCCTGCAAACAGGAACATACCTATCCCGTGGGCGTAAGCGGCATCAGGATAGATGAAGTTATCATGAACAATTCCGAAAAGGTAACGGTTGACTTTGCCCCTATCATCACCCGCTATTGCGACCTTTGCGCCGCCAGAGTCAAAGGCGGCGACGAGCCTGCCTGTGTAAAACACTGCCAGGCAAGGTGCATCCTGTACGGGAAAAACACCGACCTGGCGAAAGCCCAGGACAAACAACCCCGCTCCGCTCTCTGGTTTCCCTTTTAAAAACCGGTAAAACCATATAAAGGTTACATGAACCCGCTCTCCTTTAAGGGCGGGTTCTTTTTTGTTTATGAATTATAGATTAAGTGACAAAAATCCTATAAATAATCTTCTATTTCTTAAAAAATATAAGTGGATTGGGAGGAGGTAAATATGAAAATTAACATCGACCGTGGCGGATGTATAGAATGTGGGGCCTGCGAATCAAGCTGCGAGCAGGTTTTTCATTTACCGGATAACGATAAGGCGGTTATTGTTGAAAAATACCGAATCAACGGAAAGCTCGAAGCCGGGAAGGTACTTGCCGACATGGAATCCTGTGCGCAGGAAGCGGCGGACTCATGTCCGGTAACCGTTATCAGCACCGAAAAAAGCAGAGTAATCTAGGGAATAACCAAGAAACAAGATACAAGTAAAAGGTCAAAGCTTAAAAGTCAAAAACATAAAAATAAGTTAAATCTTTTAATTTCTTGAAAAATATGATTCTATTGTTCATCCTCTATGTAAATCAATCATAGAGATTGCCACGCCTTCCGCCTGTGGTCTTATGGTATTCCCCTCACCCTGTCTCCCTCTCCCACAAGGGGAGAGGGCAAGATGGAAGAAATGAGTAAAGGCAATATCTTATTGGGCTCGCAATGACAATGCATTTTTACCCAAAAGGATTGGCGGCCGGGTTTTTGTAACCAGCTAATAAGCCGCGCGGGACCTGCTGCAGGAGCTCTTCCATCGTCCAGGGTTTGGCATCAAACTTGGTCAGGTTATTACCCATGATGGATTCAGAATACATGCTGATAGTGTTACCCCCGACAGCAAATATCGAACCGCTGATGTTGGCACCGGCATCGGATGCTAGATAGCACACGAAAGGCGCGGCATAATCAGGCGTAGGCGTCACTCGCATCATATCCCCGGCAACCGCCGGCATTTCAAAGACAAAAGGAATATCTTCTTTAGAGACGGTAGATGGATATGCTTCAAGGTCGTAAGCGGACCGGGTCTTGGCAAACGGGGACACGCAATTAACCGTAATATGGTATTTATACATTTCTATCGCCACGGCCTTGGTGAGACCGACAACGCCGGCATTTGCGGTGCAATATTCAGCGTGCTTGATAACATCACCCTGCCAGGCGCGGGAGGTGGCGTTGATAATACGTCCCCATTTCTGCTCAATCATGTAGGGAACGGCATGCCGCATGGTATTAAAATAGCCCTTGGGTTTGACCCGCGTTACTTTATCAAAAAGCTCTTCCGTCATTTTTTCGAAGGGGCTGAAGCCAAAACCTCCGGCAATATTTACCAAAATATCAATTTTATTAAATTTATCAACAGCCGTTTTAATTAACTCACCAGCAACCTTAAAATCCGAAATATCACCAAAGAAAGGAACGGCTTCGCCGCCGGCTTTGATGATAGTTTGAGCGGTCGTTTCTGCGTCCCCATTCAACTCAGCCGTGCCCTTTTCCCAGCGTTCCAGCTTTACTTTATCAAGTTTTTTCAACTGTTCCGGCGTTAACATCTGACTGCCGGTTGAACCGGGCTTACGGTTATTCGTCACGACTTTAGCGCCCTGTTCAGCCAGAGCGATGGCAATCGCCCGGCCGATGCCCTGGCCGGAACCGGTGACGACAGCTACTTTACCTTTTAAATGTTTCTCCATTTGAGCGTTCCTCTCAGTTTTAAATTATTTATTGCATGGAAACTTCACAATGTCATCAAGTGAGATTGCCACGCCTTCCGCCTGCGGCGGAATGGCTCGCAATGACAAGTATGGTTTTATTTACTTCTGCTGGACGACGGCAATAATCTCTTTACCGTATTTATTAACCCTTCTTTCGCCAAATCCGATGATTTTCTGCAGCTCTTCGGGCAGCGAAGGGTGCGTCTTAGCTATTTCTTTAAGCCAGGCGTTTTTTGCGATTACGAAAGGGGCAAGATTTTCTTCATTGGCCTTTTTATCACGCCAGGCTTCCAGGCGTTTATATAATTCAAGCTCATGACTATTAAGTTCCGGGACGTCTTTTTGCGTATAGTCCAGTTCTTCAGACGGCAGCACCAGCGCGGGTTTTTGGGGCGACTCAATTTCCGATGGTTTTATCTCCGCCATGCGCTTCTCAAGTTCTTTCTGGGTTATGGCCAGAGTAAGGTCGCTGCGGGTCTTTTCAAGGACGCCGCGTACCATATCGGTCGTCCGCCTTAAACCGCCGGTCAATGCATCCGGAAAATCCATCGTTACGAGCATACTATAAATATCATCCATGACGTTCAGAAGCTCTTCGCCGCGTGAAAGGTCACCTTTACGCATACCATCCAGCAAATACCGCCTGATTTCACCTACCGCCTCACCCAATCCATTCAGAAAAGCGGAAACATCCACGCCCAGGTCATCCGGTTCCGGGATGTTTTTCCAGTTTACCAATGCTAAAACTATGCTGGCTTCTGAAAGCTCTTTCTGGGCATCTTTGACGGCGCCGGTATTCCCAAGTTCGCTGCAATCTTCAATTGATTTTTCTGCTTCCCGCAACACATCACGGGCAGACTGTATAAGCTTTTCCGCTTCTCTAAACTCATGACGGTGAACGGAACGAATAGCCGTACTGCTAAAGCGTATCGAGTCCCGGCAAAGCGGCAGCATTTTTTCCCTCGCTTCATCTTTATACGTCAGCACTTTTCTTATTTTTTCCGCCATCGCGTCCAGATTATCCATGTTTAATGTTCTCCTATTATTTTTACCAGCTGCGCGGAGGCTTTTAACACGTCTTCAACGCCCATAACGGCACTGATAACAGCGGCAGCATCCGCCCCGGCATCCATAACCAACTTGATATTTTCCTTGTTTATCCCGCCGATAGCCACGACGGGTATATCCACAGCTTCTTTTATCTTTTTGAAATTATCCAAACCGATGGCTTTAGAATCCTTGGTGGACGTAGCAAAAACAGCACCAACCCCAAGATAATCAGCTCCCTCTTTTATGGCGATTTTTGCTTCATCCAATGTCCTGGCAGAGACACCCAAAACCATATCTACCGGAATAAGTTTTTTAGCGACTTTCACCGGGATATCATCATGGCCAATATGCAGTCCATCCGCACGGCAAGCCAGAGCGACCTCCAGACTATCATTAATAATGAAAGGTATCTCTTTTTCCGAACATATTACTTTCAGGCTTTCAGCAGTCATAAGAAAATCCCTGGTACTCCCATTTTTACAGCGTAATTGAATTACTTCAGCGCCGCCTTTGATGGCCTGCGAGGTGATATCCTGAATATTCCGGCCTTTAAGCCATTCCGTATCGATAATGACATACAAGTCTTTTATCTTTTTGATTTTATCCTGCCGCATCAGGCAGCCCAGAAGTTCTTTTTCCAAGGTGTAGACCTCAAAGCGACCCCGGCGGAAGATTTCCGAATCCAGCTTGATATCCGGGGTTTTAGATAATTCCTCCAGGACCCTTAAAGATTCCTGGACGCGGCGGGAATTAGCGATGACGATTTGTGAATTGTCCCGGGTGTTAACTTCTCCCGAGACATCCATAGTGCTGCCAACGTCTTCAGCAGAATTACGAGAATGCAGGAGCTGTTTTTGCAGGTCTTCATCAATATGGAGAAGCTTATGCCGAAGGTCTTTTAGCTGCTGGGTTATGCCGGTATTATTCAAGGCGAGCCGGGCGTACTCTTCAAGGACACGAAGGCCTTCGCCGGTACGGTTGATATTGGCATCTATAATCCGCAGGATTTCGGCAGAAACTTCACTCATGAGAATTACCACCTGGTGGTTAATTCTAACACAGTTAACGGAAGGGGTAAAACGGGCTACTGGCAATCTTCGACGGCGTTCTCGATAAGCTCGATGCGGGCGATTTTACCGGCACTATTGATTTCTATAGCTACAACATCAATACGCCATTCCGATGGCAAATCATCATGGTTCTGGTTATAATACTCGGCCACAGCTTTAAGTTTTTGCATCTTAGCAGGCGTAATTGATTCTTCCGGCGTACCGAAGATGAGACTTTTCCTGGTTTTAACTTCAACGAATACCAGAGCATCGCGCTGCCGGGCAACAATATCTACTTCACCATCGCGGCAGCGGTAGTTGGTCTCGATAATCTTGTAGCCGTTATTGCCGAGAAAGTTACAGGCAATTTTTTCGCCGAGGGCGCCGGTCTTGCGTCGGTTCATAATTTCCAGCCAATCATTTCACTCACGGGGAAAAACGAGTGACGGTGTAAAGGGCAAGGGCCTTTTGCCTGAAGGCAGGCAAGATGTTCTTCCGTGCCATAACCTTTATGCGCCGCAAAGTTGTAACCGGGATAGTCATTATCCATTTCCGTTACCAGTTTATCACGAGTTACCTTAGCAATGATAGAAGCACAGGCGATAGAAAAGATAAGACTATCACCGTGGACGATGCCTTTTTGAGGAATGCAGCTTTCACTTAATATTATGTAATCAATTAAAAGGAATTGCGGCTGCGGGTCAAGCTGCCTGATAGCTCTAACCATAGCCAGCCGCGTAGCTTTAGCGATACCGACAGAATCTATTTCTTCATTAGAGGAAGACCCGACACCATAAGAAACAGCAGCATCACAAATAAAGCTGAAGAGATATTCACGGTCAGCCGGGGTAAGCATTTTGCTATCGCGGACCCTGGTTTTCCACTTTCCTTTTACGTTTTCCGGCATGATGACGGCGGCTGCCATGACCGGGCCCATCAAAGCGCCCCGTCCAACCTCATCAATACCGGCAATGAGAGAAAATCCCTCTTTTCTTAAGGCTTTCTCTTCATCTAAGGTCGGTTTCTGACGATTCATGGGTTTTTTCTATCCAGGCAGGAGTTTACTTATTTTTTGCCAGATTATCGCGGCAATTTCTTCTTTAGACTGCATACCATCGATAACCAGCCAGCGTTGGGGCTGTGCTTTGGCCAGTTTTAAATAGCCTTCCCGGACACGCAGGTGAAAATTGATGTTTTCCAACTCAAATCGGTCCGCTTTTTTTTCTTTTTTACGTTCAAGACCCTTTTCAACCGGAACATCAAGCAGAATAGTCAGGTCCGGAGCGAGACCCCGCGTGCTTATTTTATTCACAGACTCTACCATTTGTAAATCAAGACCCCGGCCATAACTCTGGTAAGCTATCGTAGAATCAGTATAACGGTCACAAATAACGACAGTACCTTTATCCAGCGAGGGTCTAATGACTTCCACCACTAACTGGGTACGTGAAGCATTGAACAAAAGTAATTCAGACAGAGGAGAGATGGCGATATTCTTCGTCCATTTAAGGAGTTGAGTGATTTTCTTACCGAGGGCAGTAACACCAGGCTCGTGAGTCAAAAGAACAGGGATAGCCAGTTTATGCATACGTCGATATAATATCCGGGTCTGGGTGCTTTTACCGCATCCTTCACCGCCTTCAAATGTGATGAAAAGAGACAATGCTTAAATCCCCCTCTAACTCTCCCTTTACGAAAGGGAGAGGATGATTTGTCAAATCATTTATTCTTTGATTATATTCAAACTACCCTTTTTTATAAAGGGACTAAGGAAGATTTATTACCTGCTGCGTTCTTTAAATATCCTGACACGGCGGTTGGCACCCTGGCCGAGGCTGTGTGACTGGAGATCGGAGCGTTCCGCAATTAGATGTTGGAGGCGGCGGATATAGGAGCTTTGGGGGCTTAATTCCACGATATCTTCGCCTTCCTTGACCTGCTCGACGGCTTTTTCCGCTTCTTCTAAAGCTTCATCGAAGCCGGCTTCCCTTCGGCTGCCATTACCATCACCGCCGGTTTGAGGCTCATTCAAGTTGCTTAAAAATTGCCGGATTTGAGGCGGGGTATTGCCGCGGAGAACGTAAACCGGGACATGCTGTGACTCGGCGTCCCTGACCTTTTGCGGGCGGCGCCGGTAGTAGTTCTTGGAAGTTACCAGCATGGTAGCATCCTGCAGACGGTCAACGATATCAACATCAATACGCATCTCGTGAGCTATCTGGAGGACACGGGAACGGTTAACACCAAAAAGGTGCAGTTTAACGGCGTTGGCTTCTTTAGGTGTACGCCTAGCTTTTTCCCCAAGCTCTTCATCAGGCCGGGCGTGGTCAATTTTTACTTCTCCATTTTCATCCAGCCAGCGAATTTCCGTACTGGGGGCATTATCCCGCAGGAGTAAATCCACCGCTTCACCAACATCCGGGTGAATAGCGACCCGATCTCGCTCCTGAATTTCAACAACTATATCAAAGGTTGGGGGAGACTTTCTTTCAAGAATAGACTTCTGCGTGCCGCGGCGGCGCGCTTCCTCATCGCCGAGGGTAACCGATTGAATACCGCCGATGAGGTCGGCAAGAGTCGGGTTCATCATAATGTTTTCGAGCGTATTGCCATGGGCGGTACCGACCAACTGAACACCGCGTTCGGCGATGGTACGGGCGGCGGTCGCTTCCAGTTCCGTACCGATTTCATCAATAACGATGACTTCCGGCATGTGGTTCTCAACGGCTTCTATCATGACGGCATGCTGCAAAGTAGGAGTAGCGACCTGCATGCGCCGAGCGTGCCCAATGGCAGGATGAGGGATATCACCATCACCGGCGATTTCATTCGAGGTATCGACGATAACGACGCGTTTTTTGGCGGTGTCCGCCAGGACACGGGCAACTTCCCGCAACATGGTGGTCTTGCCGACGCCCGGGCGGCCCAATAACAAGACACTTTTACCGGAAAGAACCAGGTCTTCAATTATCTTGATAGTACCGAAAACGGCGCGGCCGACACGGCAAGTCAATCCGACGACACGCCCGCGGCGGTTACGAATGGCGGAAATCCGGTGAAGCGTACGTTCAATGCCGGCGCGGTTATCATCCCCGAATTTGCTGATACGGGCTACCACATAGTCAATATCAGCTTCTTCGACTTCTCTGGAATTAATTACCATTTCCCGGTCGGGAAAGCGGGCATCAGGCAAGCGTCCGAGATCCATAATTACTTCAGTCAAATCACTGATATCGTGCTGTTTCAGCAACGTAATCTTGATATGCTGGGGGAAAATATCCAGCAGTGTTTCCATATCATCGGTTATCGTTTGTTGCACACGCCCCTCCCCGCAAATTTATTTTCCTTTGACGATATCTAGAAAATAGCGGTGAAATCTCAAATCATCGGTCAATTCGGGATGGAAAGCCGTGGCCAGCATTTTTTGCTGCCTTACCGCAACAATAGTACCGTCATTTAGTTTAGCAAGAATCTCGACTGATTTATCGCAGCTCTCAATCAACGGAGCGCGAATGAAGACTGCCGGGAACGCTTTTTTCCCCAATGCCGGTACAGCCAATTCAGTTTCAAAGCTATCAACCTGGCGCCCGAAGGCATTGCGCCTGACGGTAATATCCATAAGCCCCAGCGTGTGAGCGGTGTTACCATGAATATTCCTGGCCAACATAATCATGCCGGCGCAGGTGCCGAATAAGGGCATACCTTCCTTAGCCATACCAGTGATTTCCGTCATCAGCTTATAATAATTCATCAATAAACTGATGGTAGTACTTTCACCGCCGGGGATGATAAGTCCGTCGATGCCCTTAAGCTCACCGGGCAGACGGACCTCAACGGCATCAGTATCCAGCTTCTTAAAAGAAATAATATGTTCAGCAAAGGCCCCTTGCGATGCAAGGACACCTATTTTTATACTCAATTTATTCCTTTGTCTTGTTTCTCTAACGCTTTCGCGTTACTGCTGTTTATTAATTGCAGATTACCAACCTCTTTTCGCCAGAAGCTCGTCGGCAGGTATCTGTTTGATATCCAGACCGGGCATGGCTTCGCCCAGTCCCTTGGAAACTTCGGCGATAATGGCGGCATCTTTATAATGCGTGGTGGCCTTAACGATGGCCTTGGCGCGTACGGACGGGTCGCTGGATTTAAAGATACCGGACCCGACGAAGACGCCTTCAGCGCCAAGCTGCATCATCAAGGCAGCATCGGCAGGTGTAGCAATGCCGCCGGCAGCAAAGTTAACGACAGGCAGTTTACCGGTATCATGGACTTCCTGCACCAGAGCAAAGGGCGCGCCAAGCTCTTTAGTTTCTTTCATTAACTCATCCTGCGGCATGCCGACGACTTTCCTGATGCCGTCCATGACCGCCCGCATATGCCTGACGGCTTCAACAATATTGCCGGTGCCGGCCTCGCCCTTGGTACGAATCATAGCGGCGCCTTCACCGATACGCCTTAAAGCTTCACCAAGGTCACGGCAGCCACAAACAAACGGTACTTTAAAATCATGTTTCCAGACATGGAAATTCTCATCCGCGGGGGTCAATACTTCCGACTCATCGATATAGTCAACACCCATCGCCTCAAGTACCTGTGCTTCGACGAAGTGCCCGATACGGCATTTGGCCATAACCGGAATAGTGACAGCTTTCATGATAGCTTCAATGACGGTGGGGTCGGACATGCGGGCAACGCCGCCTTGAGCACGGATATCAGCAGGGACTCTTTCCAGCGCCATCACGGCACAAGCTCCGGCATCTTCTGCGATTTTAGCGTGTTCCGGAGTTACGACATCCATGATAACGCCGCCCTTAAGCATCTGGGCAAGGCCTGTTTTTACCTTCCAAGTCCCTTTTTCCATGATATATTCTCCCTTAGTTAAGTAGATATTTTAATTCTACTACGGTTAATATAGCTTGGCAACCAAAGAGAATACTACCAACGATAAATATTCTACGTCACTCAAGTGAAGTAACAAGTTGCAGCCGGTCAAGTAACAAGGAACAATAAAGTGATAAGTAATAATAATTAAGGCTCCCTGCCTTAATCCCTTTGGGGGCTTCGATTCGTTTTGGTAAACGGGCATTTTTTAAAATATTGGTTTTTAAGTTATTCGTTTTGTAACTTTGGTTTTTTAGATTCGCTTCGTTTTGTGATTTTGCTAACGGGAATTTCGTTACAGGCTCGATTGGTTTTGTAAGAATTTAACCTTTTTCACAATTTTTCATAATTTTAGCTTTAATTCGATTTGTCATTATTTCAGTATTTTTAATCCTAATAGCCTCATTGGTTTTGTCATTTTTATGGCCTTTTTTTGATTTGGCTTCGTTCATTTTGTGATTTTGGAGTCGTTTAGTCATTAAGACTACGCGGGGCAGGCCTCCGTGCCTGCCCGTACAGGCAGGGATGCCCGTGCTACCGGGATATTAAATTGGTAAGATACATTTATGGATTACCCCTCACCCCCGTATCGCGGTACGGGGCAGGCTTAATCCTCTCCCGCAAGAGGGGCGGAAACTGGGAAGGGAATTTTTCCTCCCCGCCCCGATATCCTTTGTCTTTCCGTGGCAGAACTGAGGCGGAAGGATTCCTACAGGATGACATGAGGAAGGGATTAAAGTATACAACGGCCCAAGTAAGAGATGTCAAGAGGTTTTTGTCACAAATCAACTGTGCGCCAGAAAGAAAAAAGACTTTGACTGTTACGGTATTTTATGTTAGTTTTTATATAGACAAAACGGTTTAGGGGAAACTATGGACTACTTTTATTTTGCTCTTCTTATAATCGCACTCGGAGGAGCTTCCTGGCTACTTACGAGAGCGGACAAAAAGACGAAAAACAAGTACAAGATAGAAGCTTATAAGCTGCTTGATACGCCGGATGCCACCGCCGACCAAATCAAAAAAAATATCAAGATGCTGCGCCTGTACGGCGGAAGGTTCCGTAAGGACAAAGAATTCATTCAACTGGTGGATAAATTAATAGCAAAACTGGACAAAATCGAACCGGCAAAACGTTTTATTTAGCAGAGGACTAAGGAAGAAGCGGTCCTTTTTCCGGCATGCCGGGACGGCGGGGATACCGGGGGGGAGAGGGTAACACTTTTTCAATCACCACCAGACACCGATTATCATCGAATAGTTCCTGATTTACAGGTATAACTTTCTTTAAATTACCGCCCAATATTTTAACAGCTTTAGAAGACTGTTTTAATTCCGGTTCAATAATGCCTTTTTTATATGCAATAAAGAGCCCTCCGATTTTAACAAATGGAAGCGTCATCTCAACTAAAGCCGGGAGCGAAGCAACAGCGCGTGATAAAACTACATCATATTGTTCCCGGTACGGTAGGTCATGCGCTATCTCTTCCGACCGCCCGGTAAGTATCTCAACCCTACTTAAGCCAAGCACAGTAACCAAGCTTTCAAGGAATTTTGTTTTTTTGGCAGTTGCTTCTAATAAGGTTAGTTTGATACCGGGGAAAGCTATTTTCAAAGGGATGCCGGGAAAGCCGGCACCGGTACCTATATCAATAACACTCAAGTCTCGTTTAAAATCAACTGCAACCGCTGCGGTCAGCGAATCAAGGAAATGTTTTAACTGGACATCTTCATAGCTGGAGATAGCGGTAAGATTGCTTTTTTCATTCCAGGCGATAAGCTCCCGGTAGTAAGTGTCAAAAGCTTTGAGTTGTTCCAAAGTGAGCTTAATACCCAGTTTTTGAGCGCCAGAATTAAGTTTTTCCATTTTAATTTAAATAAAAACAAACATATAGAAGAGATAGGCGGACACACCGGCAAAAAGAATACTATCCAGCCGGTCCAACATGCCGCCGTGGCCGGGCATCGTTTTCCCCGAGTCCTTCACACCGGCGCCGCGTTTTAATTTCGATTCCGCAAGGTCGCCAATCTGACCGAAGACGCTGACGACCAAACCCAGAGCAACCGCTTTCAGCACATTCAGGGGTATCTGCAACGGGGTATGAAGGGTAAACAAATAACTTACAATTATAGCTCCGATAACGCCGGCGACAGCGCCTTCCCAGGTCTTACCGGGGCTTATAGAGGGGGCTAATTTATGTCTCCCGATTGCCCGCCCGACAAAGTAAGCCGATGTGTCCGATGCAAAAGTAACGAAGAGGGTCAAGAATACCCAATTCCGACCGGCACCTAGCCTTAAAGTTACCAGATAACTGATCAGCCAGCCAACATATAAGGCACCAGTCAATATCCATACCCAAAGGCGGAATACCCTTTCCTGCCTGGGAAGCAATATCCTCAATATGAACAATATAACCGCAGCGGCGATAACAATAAGGGATAATAACGAGATACTGACCGGAAGATTAAAATGGGGATAAACAATGAAGAACAGAGTCAGCAAGATGCCAAAGGCAGCCAGCGGCAGAACTTCAAAGATGCTGACCATATTGTAGAATTCGATGATACCGAGCACCCCGGCCGCAGCTGCCAGGATAGTGAAGGCCGGAAACGGGTATTCAGGCATCGAAAACCAGATGGCAACAATGACAAGCGGAACACCCCAAGCCGCCGTGATGAGCCTCTTCTTTAGCATTTATTCCTTAGCGTTCAAACCGCCAAAGCGTCTTTTGCGCCGGCTGAACTCCCGCAATGCTTTTTCAAGTTCCGCGACATCAAAATCCGGCCAGAGGACCGATGTAAAATAGTATTCGCTATAAGCAGTCTGCCAAATCAGGAGGTTACTAAGGCGCATTTCACCGCCGGTACGAATGACAAGGTCAACATCAGGCAAATCAGCGGTATAAAGATACTTCTGAAAAGTATTTTCATCTATTTCCTCCGGCTGTTTGCCAGAAGAAATAATATGGCGTACGGCTTGCACGATTTCGGCCCGGCCTCCATAATTCAAAGCTACACACAAAGTCATACCGGTATTTTTTGCGGTCATTTCCGTGGCGATTTTAATAGAATTCTGGAGGTTCGATGACAGCTCTTTCAGGCTGCCTACGTGGCGTATTCTTACACCATTATTATGTAAAGCCTGTGATTCTGGCAGAATAATATCCTCAAGAATATGGAAAATACCGGTGACTTCATCTTCCGGGCGGCGCCAGTTTTCGGTAGAAAAAGCATATAAAGTAACACATGCTACGCCAACGGAAGCAAGGAGGCGAATAAGAGATTGGATATTTTTGACACCGGCTTTATGGCCTTCCACACGGCCCAAGCCACGCTGTTCCGCCCAACGTCCATTGCCGTCCATGATAATTGCAATATGGCAAGGTACCGATGATTTGTTATCCATAAAAAATACAAATAATTATTACACAGATACTTCGGGTTAAACCGAGAACGGTAACAGTTCCAAAAATAGAGATTGCCACGCCTCTCGACTTCGTCTCGATGGCTCGCAATGACATAAAAACTAAACTTCCTGAAGCTCTTTTTCTTTAGCTTTACAGAGTTTATCGACTTCCAGGACGTAAAAATCAGTCAGTTTTTGGACCTGGTCCTGACCCCGTTTACTTTCATCCTGGGAGACGGCTTTATCTTTTTCAAGCTTTTTTATATCGTTGACAGCTTCATGACGGAAGTTACGAATAACGATTTTTCTTTCTTCAGTGCGGCGGTGGACGATTTTTATCAACTCGGTGCGGCGTTCCTCACTTAACGGTGGGATGGCAATCCTAATTATGTTGCCGTCATTGGAAGGGTTCAGCCCGAGCTCCGACTTGGAAATAGCTTTTTCGATTTCGTGGAGGCTGTTTTTATCCCACGGCTGAATGACCAGCAGCCCGGCTTCCGGCGCAGAGATACCCGCCAGCTGATTAAGAGGCATAGGCGTACCGGCATATTCCACCCGTACATGTTCGACAAGCGCCGGGGAAGCATGCCCCGTCCTAATCGTCGACAAATCAGTCTGAAAAGCCTTGATTGATGCTTTCATTTTGTTTTCAACGTTTTTTAATGCTTCTGTCGTCATAATCAACTCTCACTTGTCACTAAAGTACCTATATATTTTCCCAGGACAGCCTGATAAAGGTTATCCCCAGCGCCAAGGTCAAAGACGATGATAGGCAATTTGTTATCCATACAGAGAGACAGAGCAGTGCTATCCATAATCTTCAGCCTTAACTTCAAGGCTTCATGATGAGTGATTATATCTATTTTGGTGGCTTTGGGATTTTTCCTGGGGTCTGATGTATAAAGGCCGTCAACTTTATTTTTATTCATCAGGAGAACGTCCGCATTTATCTCGATAGCGCGGAGGGCGGCGGCGGTATCGGTAGTCATGTAAGGGTTACCAGTGCCGGCGGCGAAGATACAGACCCGGCCTTTTTCAAGATGGCGAATGGCACGACGGCGGATAAACGGCTCGGCGACTTTATTGATATCAAGGGCGGAAAGCGTACGTATTTCCATCCCCTGTTTTTCAAGAACATCCTGGAGAGCGAGCGCATTGATAACGGTAGCCAGCATACCGGCGTAGTCGGCGGTAGCGCGGTCCATACCATCGGCTTCCGCCTGGGCCCCGCGCCAGATATTACCGCCGCCCACTACAATACCCACACCCACACCAAGTTCGGTTACTTTCTTTATCTGTCCGGCGATTTTTACCAGGGTAGGATTATCGATAACATCGTTACTTTCGCCGCGTAAAGCCTCGCCGCTTAGTTTGAGCAGTATCCTCTTATATTTGGCTTCAGGCATTTTGGCTTTCGGCTATTAGCTGTTAGCCCCCACTCCCTATCCCCAGATTAATACTAACGGTTTGGCGCTAATTGCTAGTTACCTAATTCGAACCTGATAAAACGTCGTACCCTGATATTTTCCCCGGTTTTAGCGATGGTCTCGGCGACAACATCCTTGATCATTTTGGTCGGGTCTTTTATATAAGGTTGAAGGAGAAGAATAGATTCGTCAGAGGCTTCTTTTCCTTCAGGGATATCTTCTTTCGAAATATAGGCCGGCGACATGGCAGCGACCTGCATCGCCAGGCAATGCGCCATCTCTTTAAACTGGTCGGTGCGGGCGACGAAATCAGTCTCACAGTTCACTTCAATCATGGCGCCGATACGCCCGGCAGTATGGATATAGGTTTCAACGAGACCGGAAGCGGTAGCACGGCCAGCCCTTTTCTCGGCTTTGGCCAGACCTTTCTGCTTGAGCATCTCAACAGCTTTTTCGACATTACCTTCACAGGTGTTCAGAGCATTACGGCAGTCCATGACGCCAGCACCGGTTTGCTCTCTAAGTCCTTTAACCATTCCAGCGGTGATTTCCAATTGCTCCTCCTTAGTCCTCTTCCGGTGTGAAAACGAGCGGTTCGGTCTGGGCGGCGGTCGCCCCAGCCGCGGCGGTACCCGCAGCAGCGGCTTCAGCCTCACCGGCGGCTTTGCTCTCAATGACTTCAGTTGGAACAGTGGTAGCCATGCCGGCTTTGCCTTCCAGGACCGCATCAGCGATTTTCTGGCAAATAAGTTTGACGGCTCGGATAGCATCGTCATTGGCAGGAATGGGATGATCGATTTCATCCGGGTTGCAGTTAGTATCAACGATAGCGACAACCGGGATGCTCATGCGTTTCGCTTCCGCCAAAGCAATCTTTTCCTTGATCGGGTCAATGATGAAAAGAGCGCCGGGCAGACGAGTCATCTCTTTAAAGCCGCCCATTTGCCGGTTGAGATGCCCGATTTTTTCCGTGATTTTACCGACTTCTTTTTTAGAAAGCCGGGACAGTTCGCCGCGGGCTTGCTGGTCTTCCAGCCGGACAAGCTGGTCGACACGGGACTGGATGGTAGCAAAGTTAGTGAGCATACCGCCCAACCACCGCTGATTGACAAAGTACATGCCGCATCGCCTGGCTTCTTCTTCTACGGACTCCTGCGCCTGCTTCTTAGTGCCGACAAAGAGAATCGTATCTCCCTGGGCAACCGTATCGCGGACGAATTTGCAGGCTTTGGCGAGCATAACGGCAGTCTTTTCAAGGTCAATGATATGGATTCCGTTACGTTTGGTGAAGATATAATTCTTCATGCGCGGGTGCCAACGACCCGTCTGATGACCGAAGTGCGCTCCCGCTTCCAGGAGCTGTTTGATTGTAGCTGTATCAGGCAATTTACTTAACCTCCCATGGTATATTAATCGTAAGAATCAGGAGATTCATACCTTGCAATATTATATCATATTCATGCACGAACGGCAAGAGGTTATGTTAAGAAGGGGGAGGGGAAAATACTACCAATATCGAATATTCCAATACCCATTAACCCCGCCCCTTTTAGTTATTTTCAGGCTTTTTCCTGGACCTGTTAATAATGACGGCATTCGAGATAAGAGTGACGGCGAACAGTAATTCCACCGAGCCGGAAACCCAGCCGCCGCCGATAGCGGCATGGCGGATACCAAGGACGACCAACATGGCGGCAAAACAAAGGTCAATTATAATCGCGGGCAAGCTGGAGACGAGATAAGCCGAAACTAAAAGCAAGGAAGCGGTGACCGTTTCAATAGTGCCGGAACGCCAGGCAGCATTAGGCTGGGTATAATGATAAATGCCAATACCATAAAGCACGACGGCCATGGCGGTATTTAAGCAGCGAGCGATTTTAGGGATAGTTTTTCTTTTTTCTGCGATTGTAGCCATCTCACCGTACTTTCATATCAATTCTATCATCAAACGCCAGTCCAATTATATAGGCGAACTACGTAATCAAAGGGACTTATTTTTTGATAGTTAAAGGGGGAAAATAGGAAGGGAGAGTATGACGCCTTCCCGTCCTGATACCTTCGCTTCCGCCTACCCAGGGGTTTCGGCGGACAAGACGCTCAAGGGTGACAAAGATGTATTACTTGTATTTTGCGGTTTTAGGGTCGTGGTTGCGGAAGTGGGCAATGCGGATGCGCTTCATCTTGCCTTTATCGTCAAAGTCATAGAGGACCCAATTAGTCATGATGCGAATATCGCCCTTTTTAGCGACCCGCTTGATACCCGGAGCGGAATCCTTAAAGGTGATAAACTCCGTATATAACTCGACGAAAGCCTGCTTGCTTTCATACATATAGGCGCCGACTTCAAGTATTTCTCTGGTATTTTCCGTAATATCCCGGTAGTTTTTAATGAACTCCTTAGGGCCGTGGAGGGTATTGGGGACCTGGTCTCCTCCAAAAAAGTTATCCGGGTATTCGACGGTGACGTCCGGCGTGAAGTAAGACGCAACTTTATCAAATTCTTTTTTATTGAAATGCGCGACATATTCAAGATATTCTTTGCGGTCCATGAAACGCCTCCTTAACTTATTATCATGGGATAGTTTAGGAGATTTGTACGGGAAAGGCAAGAAAAGAAAACAGCTAAACCTAACAATTTGTAAAGTTTTTCCTCATTTTAAACAGGGAAATTTGATTACTTAATTTGAACATTTATATTAAGATAGATTAAAAAGAACTTTAACCGGGTTGAAAGGAAATAAAATTATGGCTTTCCCCGCTAAAATCGTTGAATCGGCATGGTTAAGGTCTTACGGCGAATACGAATGCAAGCGCGTGAATCACGGTCACGGCATCCATCACTGAATGCGCCTCAACCGGGACAACCGGAGGAAAGAAGGTTCCGGGAAACGGGAAGTTTACAGCGTGACGGGGCAATACCGAGAGGAACTTTACGATGGCGTTATCCTCCGCCGGGGCTATTATGAGAAAATGAGATAGTATAATCCGGCGATTTAAGTGTGCCTCAAACCGGTATCCGAGGGGCCGGTTTTATCTTCGTACGAGCGGAAATCATCGGCAGGCCTTTGAAGCTCGTCTAACGACCGGGGTGATTGGCGCTTTTCAGGCGCCCTTGATATACGCCGAGGCGGAGCCTTTCTGGTAACAGTACGGCGCACGATGCGTCTTGTTTTCCTGACAATACGTCTTCTTCTTACCATATTGTCCATATATTTCGCTCTTTTCAGCGGATTGTCAAATTCCTGCATTTTATTTGATAAAAATGGATATTTACGAATACACTTCTCCCGACCATTTTGCAGCCGCAATCTCTTTATCAGGAAATAGATGATAGCGGTTAGTAATGCTAACCTCTCCCGTCAAGGGAGAGGCATGATTAGTAAAAACCCTCTCCCTTTACGAAGGGGGAAATTGATAAAGGAAAGGGCTGAGTAGAAACAGTTGATTCTTTACTAATTATTATGCAATCGTTGTTGGAAGTCAGGTGGAAGGGAAACCAGCCCTCTCTTCGTCAGGCTTTTTCCTTTTTAAAATTTCATTACAGTAAAGTTATTACTCAAATTTACAAATGCAATATTATCGCCACTTCACTCTTGACAACGATTTAATCCCGTGTTATTCTGAAAACAACAGAATTATGTAAAAGGCTTTGAACAGGAGTAGTAAGTCCTGAAGCGAGGCTCAGAGAGTCGGGTTAGGTGTGAGCCGATGCCAGCGCCGGGAACTGAATGGACCTGGGAGCCGCAGACCGAACACTTAAAGTAAGTAGGAAATGCCGCAAGGGAAGCGTTAACGAATCCCGGGGTATCGTTAGTAATCCTTCAATAAACTCAGGATAAATGACCGTACCCGCAGAGATGACCAAACCTCTTTTCTTTCAGGTCGAAAAAGGGTGGCACCGCGGAAGCATTAGCCCCCGCCCCTTTCAGGGTGGGGGTTTTTTTATTGCCCTGCCCTGAAGGCTAAGAAGGGCAGAATAATGTACCATCCAGCACTGGAAGAATTGAAGAAACTAAAGTGGCAGGGCAACCTGGCGCCGGTCTACCGGGAAATCAATGCAGACCTGGAAACGCCGGTTTCCGCTTACCTTAAGATAGCACGCGGGAAGTACTCCTTCCTGCTGGAGAGCGTGGAGGGGGGCGAAAGACTCGCCCGGTACAGCTTCTTGGGCACCGAGCCGACGAAAGTAATCAAGACCGGGGTCACGAATAGCGCTGATTCTTTAAAACCAAACAATGAGATTGACACGACTACTTCCGATGGTTCGACCAAGAACACCTTTACCCTTCGACAAGCTCAGGGTGAGCGGATTGGTAAAAACCCCCTTAATCCCCCTTTACACAAGGGGGAAGATAACGAAATTCTTCGCTATGCTCAGGATGACAGTTGTGTAGACCCCCTTTTACTGGTCGAAGAAGAATTCAAACAATACAAGACAATCCAGATGGAAGGGCTGCCGCGATTTCACGGGGGGATGGTAGGTTATCTAAGTTATGAGGTAGCGCGGTGTTATGAGAAATTACCGTCGCCGGATAGAGACCCATTAGGTCTTCCGGAAAGTGTATTAATGCTGGCGGATACCATCCTTATCTTCGACCATTTGACCCACAAAATTAAAGTGGTCAGCCATGTACGGCTGGACGATGATATCGAAAAAGGCTATAAAGAAGCCATTGGAAAAATCGATGAGCTGGTAAAACGCCTGAAAAAACCGGTTGCTGAAATTGATAGCCCAATACCTCCGGTGAAAAACAACGGCAAAATTACAACGAATGTAACGCAACAGGAATACGAAGATATGGTGAATAAAATGAAACAACATATCTTCGACGGCGATATTTTCCAGGGACTCCCTTCCATCAGAGTGGCCCGCCAGACGAAAGCCAGCCCGTTCGCAATTTACCGGGCGCTGCGCTCGATAAATCCATCGCCTTATATGTATTTCCTGCACCTCGACGACATTCACCTGGTAGGAGCATCCCCTGAAATGCTGGTACGGGTCGAGGACGGCGTTATTTCCTATCATCCCATCGCGGGGACGCGACCCCGCGGTAAAGACTCTAACGAAGACAAAGCACTCGAAAACGAGCTGAAAAACGATGAAAAAGAGCGCGCCGAACACCTGATGCTGGTGGACCTGGGGCGCAATGACGTAGGCAGAATCAGCGAGCCGGGAACGGTGAAAGTAACGCAGTTCATGGACACGGAATGGTATTCCCACGTCATTCACATGGTCTCCAACGTCCAGGGGAAATTAAGAAACGGGCTGACATCTTACGACGCTTTAAGGTCATGTTTCCCGGCGGGAACGGTCTCGGGCGCACCAAAAATACGGGCGATGGAAATCATCGCGGGGATGGAGAAAGACAAACGTGGTCCCTATGCCGGGGCGGTGGGATATTTTGATTTCAGCGGGAACCTGGACACCGCTATTACCATACGAACCATCGTCATTAAAGACGAAACAGCTTACATACAGGCGGCAGCCGGTGTGGTAATGGACAGCGTGCCGTCCAACGAATACCAGGAATGTCTGAACAAGATGAAGGCAATGATGAGCGCGATAAACCAGGCGGAGGCAGGCTAATGCTTCTCTTAATAGATAATTACGACAGTTTTACCTACAACCTTTACCAGTATTTGAGCGAACTGGGGGAAGAAGTGAAAGTAGTTCGTAATGACGGCATAACGCTTGATGAGATAGAAAAACTGGCGCCGGCGCACATCGTAATTTCTCCCGGGCCGGGGCGGCCGGAAGACGCGGGGATTTCCAACGATCTTATCAGGAGGTTTGGGGACAGGATACCGATACTTGGGGTATGCCTGGGGCACCAGTGTATCGGGCAGGCGTTTGGCGGTGAAGTTGTGCACGCGGGGGAAATAAAGCACGGAAAAGTTTCCTCGATCCACCATGACGGCAAAGGAGTTTTTAAAGGGTTGCCTAATCCCTTCACGGCGGTAAGATACCATTCACTGGCGATAAAGAAAGAGAGCCTGCCGGATTTCCTCGTGATAAGCGCAAGAACAGAAAACGGCATTATCATGGGCGTCAGGCATGAGAAATATCCTATTGAAGGCGTGCAGTTCCACCCGGAAAGCATATTAACAAAGAATGGGAAAGATTTGTTGAAGAACTTTTTAAGGATGGGAGCAGCTAATCTTAAATATTAGACTCTAGCAAAATCCCTCTTAATCTCCCTTTACTAAAGGGAGATTAAGAGGGAGGGAAAAATGAAGAAGGTAGTTATGATTAAAGAACCGATTCAAGCACTGTTAGCCGGGAAGTAACCGACCTCACCCTCTGGTCTCCCTCTCGCTGGCAGAGAGGGAGACCAGAATAATACGAATACCCGAGTACATTGAGAATGGCACAATAATAGAAGGCATTAAAATGATAAAAGAAGCTATTCAATCATTGGTGGCGGGCAAGGATTTGACCTATGAAGAGGCGTATTTTGTGATGGGAGAGATAATGAGTGGGGAAGCAACGCCGGCACAGATAGGTTCTTTTTTGACCGCTTTGCACTTAAAAGGTGAAACCGCCGACGAAATTGCCGGGTTAGCCAGCGTGATGCGGAACAAATCTACACCGGTAAGGATAGCTGAAGGTGCCGTGGACATCGTAGGGACAGGGGGAGACGGACAGGGTACCTTTAATATTTCTACAGCGGCGGCCTTCGTGGCAGCCGGGGCGGGACTGAAAGTGGCCAAGCACGGTAACCGGGGCGCCACCAGCCAGTGCGGGAGTGCTGACGTCCTGGCGGCGCTGGGCGTAGAAATAGACTTACCCCCGGAAGCGGTAACCGAATGCATCGAAAAAGTGGGGCTGGGTTTTATGTTTGCACCGTCATTCCACCCGGCGATGAAATATGCCGCGCCGGTACGCAAGGAACTGGGGATCAGGACCATATTCAATATCCTCGGGCCTTTAACGAACCCGGCCGGAGTGCAGCACATATTACTCGGCGTACCGAAGGCAGACCTCGTACAAAAAATGGCCGAAGTCCTCTGCAGGCTGGGCACCAAACACGGGCTTGTGATTTACGGCAAAGAAGGCCTCGATGAAATTTCTATTAGCGGGAAATCTATAGTATGGGAAGTCTGCGATAATAAACTCACTGCTTCTTACGAAGTATCGCCGGAGAGCTTTGGATACAAAAAAACGGACCCGGAGGGGATAAAGGGAGGCACAGCGGAAGAAAACGCGGCAACCATCATGTGCATCCTTGACGGGGAAAAGGGGACGCCGCGGGACATCGTCGTTATTAACGCCGCGGCGGGACTAATCGCGGGGGACATCGTTAAAGACAGGAAAGAAGCCGTAAAACTCGCAGAAAAAAGTATTGACGGCAAGCACGCAAAAGACGTTATGGAAAGACTTGTCGTTTTGACACAAAGATTGAGCAAACATGGCGCAGACAATAATTGATAAAATATTAGCCGATAAGAAGCCGGAAGTGGCACGTATGAAACGTGAAGTACCGGTCTGGGCATTAAAAGAGCGCGCCAGCGCCAGAAAGCCGCTTGACTTTGGGGCGGCGCTGCGGGGCGAAAAAATAAAGCTTATTGCGGAGGTGAAGAAAGCATCACCTTCCAAAGGGTTGCTATGTCCCGATTTCAAGCCGGTAGAACTGGCAAATATATACGAGAATAATGGGGCGGCAGCCATATCGGTGCTGACAGAATCCAACTATTTCCTGGGCAGCCTGGACTACCTGGAATCAATAAGAAGAGCGGTAAATATTCCCCTGCTGCGCAAAGACTTTATTTTCGACGAATACCAGATTTATGAAGCGGCGGCTTACGGGGCGGACGCGGTCCTATTGATTATGGCGATGCTGGAACAAAAGAAGCTCGAAGAATTGTTAATATTATGTAAAGGATTGAGACTTGGCAGCCTGGTGGAAGTCCATAACGAGGACGAATTATATAAAGCCATGCTCTCCGGCGCGGAGATAATCGGCATCAATAACCGCGACTTGAACACATTTAAAACGGATATAGATACCACGAGGAGATTAAGAATGCTCATCCCGGCGGAGCATATCGTAGTCAGTGAAAGCGGTATCAATAGCCGTGAAGACATGAAGAAAATGAAAGAATGCAAAGTAAACGCGGTTCTGGTGGGCGAAGCCCTGGTAACCGCAAGTGATATCCCGAAAAAAATAAGAGAGTTGCTATCATGACGTACATAAAAATTTGCGGCCTTAAGAATGAAGAGCAGGCACTGGCCGCGGCTGAAGCCGGGGCAGACTTTATCGGGGTGGTATTTACAACCAGTCCGAGGCAAGTCACTCCAGCCGCAGCTAAAAAAATCGTAACAGCAGTAAAGAAAAGCTACCCTAAAATAAAGACAGTCGGTGTTTTTGTTAATATGGCGGCTGCCAGAGTAAAAAGCTTTGCCGACAAGTGCAACCTCGACTGGGTACAATTAAGCGGGAACGAGCCCTGGCAATATTGCTTCGAACTAGAGCTCCCGTTAATTAAAGTAGTGAGAGTGGCGCGGAACTACAGCCCGGAGATTATTTGCGAGAATTTTACTTTGGGAAGCAAACTGCTGCCTGGACGTCCATATCTTTTCATGCTGGATACCAGCGCCAAAGACAAATTCGGCGGCACCGGAAGAGCATTCGATTGGAACCAGGCGAAAGTAATCGCGGAAAGATTCCCGGTAATCGTGGCAGGCGGGTTAACCCCGGAGAATGTCAACGCGTCGATAGAAATGATTAAACCATGGGGTGTGGATGTATCTTCCGGCGTAGAAACCAGAGGCGTTAAAGACGTGAAAAAGATAGAACAATTCATTAAAGCAGTGAGGCAAACCGATGGCAAAAAGACCGGATAAGCACGGTTATTTCGGGGATTACGGCGGAAAGTTCGTACCGGAAACAATCGTGCCGGCGCTGGAACAACTGGGAAAAGCCTATGCCGCCGCGATGAAAGACGCCGAATTTAAAACAGAGTATGACCTTTTGTGCCGTGAATATATAGGCAGACCGACGCCTCTGTATAACGCCAGGCAATTATCGATAAAAGCCGGCGGCGCTACAATTCTTTTAAAGAGGGAGGACCTGGCGCATACCGGCGCGCACAAGATAAATAACGCGCTGGGACAGGGTTTGCTGGCAAAGCGCATGGGTAAAAAAAGAATTATCGCGGAAACGGGGGCGGGGCAGCACGGGGTTGCAACAGCCGTCGTTTGCGCGATGCTGGGCTTCGAATGTGTGGTCTACATGGGAACGGAAGATATCAAGCGACAAATGCCCAACGTCAACCGTATGAAACTGTGCGGGGCGAAAGTAAAGCCGGTGGATTCCGGCAGCAAGACCCTGAAAGATGCTATTAATGAAGCCATGCGTGACTGGGTCAGCAACATCGAAAATACATTCTATATCCTGGGGTCGGTGGTGGGACCTCACCCCTACCCGATGATTGTGAGAGATTTTCAGGCGATAATCGGGCAGGAAGCGAAAGCGCAGGTAAAGAAAGCTTACGGCCGATTACCGGACTACCTGGTAGCATGTGTCGGCGGAGGAAGCAACGCGATGGGACTTTTCCATCCGTTTTATAACGATGAGACAGTTAAGTTTATCGGGGTGGAAGCGGGAGGAGAAGGACTAAAGACCGGTAAACATGCGGCGACGCTGGCGACGGGGAAAACGGGCGTACTGCACGGGACCAAGTCTTATTTAATGGAAGACGAGAACGGGCAGATAATGGAAACACACAGCATTTCAGCCGGGCTGGACTATCCGGGAGTGGGGCCGGAACACAGCTTTTACAAAGACAGCGGCCGGGCAGAATATGTTACCGTGGATGATAAAGAAGCACTGGAAGGCTTTAAACTGCTCTGCCATACGGAGGGAATTATCCCGGCGCTGGAATCTTCTCATGCGGTCTTTTATGCATACAAACTGGCGGCGAAACTGCCGAAAGACAAATTAATAATCGTGAATCTATCGGGGCGGGGGGACAAAGATTTAGATATCGTAACCAGAGCGTTAGGAATGAATGCATGAGCGGGATTAAAGAAGTATTTATAAAGGGACATAAGGCACTTATAGCTTATATAACCACCGGTTTCCCGGATACGGAAACAACGGTAAAAGCAGCCTGCGAGCTGGCCGAAGCCGGGTGCGACATCCTCGAGCTGGGCATACCGTTTTCCGACCCGCTGGCCGACGGCGCAACGATACAAAATTCCAGTCATGAGGCTTTAATGAAAGGCATCACGCCACAAATATGTCTGGAAACAGCCAAGGCAATCAGCGAGCAGACAGATATGCCGCTGGTCTTCATGAGCTATTACAACCCGGTCTTTAATTACGGGCTGGAAGATTTCTGCCATGCCTGCGTCCATGTCGGTGTAAGCGGGTTGATTGTTCCTGATTTAACGCCGGACGAGGGAAAAGACCTGGAAACGATAACAAAGAAAAACAATATAGATTTGATATATTTACTGGCACCTACAAGCACGGAAGAAAGAATAATAACCGTGACAAAGAGGAGCCGCGGGTTTATTTACCTTGTATCGCTAACAGGGGTGACGGGAGCAAGAAAAGCTCTTTCTCCGGAACTGGGAAGCTTTATCAAAAGAGTAAGGAATAAAACTGATAAACCGCTATGTGTCGGCTTTGGAATATCAACACCGGAACAGGCAATCCAGGCGGCTAAAGAAGCCGATGGGGTCATCATCGGGAGCAAGCTGGTACAGTTGATGGAAGAAGATAAATCACTATCCACATTAAAGGCTTTTATTACTGGCGTGCGCCGGACGTTGGATACAACGAAAAATACCGGAGGTATTTGATATGTAGTGCCCCGTTAATATAGTTAATATTTACAGAAAGAAAAGGAGAGAAATGGATAAAGCAAAATATATACTAGATGAAAAGAAAATGCCGACCCACTGGTATAACATCCAGGCAGACCTGCCGGAACCGCTACCCCCCTACCTCCACCCTGGCACCAAAGAGCCGACGAGACTGCCGCCGCCGCTTTTCTGCGAAGAAATCAATAAGCAGGAATTCAGCAAAGAACGGTATATCGAAATCCCGGATGAAGTACGGGAAGTTTACCGCGTCTGGCGGCCGACGGTTCTGCAGCGCGCCTATCGACTGGAAAAATTCCTTGATACGCCGGCGAAGATCTACTATAAATTCGAGGATTCCAGCCCGGCCGGCAGCCATAAGCCGAACACAGCCATTGCGCAGGCATACTACAACAAAAAGGAAGGCGTGAAACGCCTAACGACAGAAACCGGGGCGGGCCAATGGGGCAGTTCCCTCGCTTTCGCCTGCAAGCTCTTCGACCTTGAATGCAAGGTCTACATGGTAAAGGTCAGCTATAACCAGAAACCTTACCGCCGGTTGATGATGGAAACATGGGGCGCCAAATGTGTTGCCAGCCCGAGCCCGGATACAAAGGTCGGGCGCGATTTACTGGCGAGAGACCCGAACAATAACGGCAGCCTCGGCTTTGCCATCAGCGAAGCATGTGAAGACGCTTTCAGCCGAGATGACACAAAATATTCGCTAGGTAGTGTGCTTAATCATGTGTTAATGCACCAGACAGTCATCGGGCAAGAAGCGATGCTGCAGATGGAAATGGCCGGCAACTATCCGGATATCGTCATCGGCTGCGTAGGCGGCGGTTCTAACTTCGCCGGGCTTTCCCTGCCTTTCATCAAGGAAAAACTGAACGGCAAGAAAAAGAACACCCGGTTTATTGCTGCGGAACCGACAAGCTGCCCTTCACTGACCAAAGGTCCTTATACCTGGGACCTCGGAGATGTTGCGGGTATGGCCCCTATTGCCAAGATGTTCACGCTAGGCCATGATTTCATGCCGCCGCCGGTACATGCCGGAGGTCTACGGTATCATGGCATGTCTCCGATAATAAGTTACCTCCACAAAATCGGCGTCATCGAAGCTCAAGCAGTACCACAAATTGCAACTTTCGAGGCCGGCATAACATTCTCCCAGACGGAAGGATTCATCAGCGCGCCGGAAACCAACCACGCCATCAGGGTAACGATAGACGAAGCTTTAAAGTGCAAAGAGTCCGGTGAAGCGAAGACAATACTCTTCAACCACAGCGGCCACGGCCACTTCGATATGTCAGCTTACGAGCAGTACCTCTCCGGCAAACTTATTGACTACGATTTCTCCGAAGAGGAAATGAAGAAATCCCTGAAGACACTACCGGAAGTCCCCGCCCAATTCAAGTAACAAATATTTATATAAAGCCACCCCCCTCTTCTTTCGGGGAGAGGGGGGTTTGGCCTCAAGAATAATAAGTTAGACCATAGACAATAAGAAGGAATTATCTCCTGCCGGCACCAAGAGCGTTTTCCTGTTTCTTACGAATCGCGAGGGTGCCATGACCATGTTTCACCTCTTTGAAGTCTTCATGGTGCTTTCTCCGCTGGGCGGCTTTTTCCATTTTAGACCCCATTCTTCCCACCTCCTACGGTCCATAATCTATGATAATTAGAATTATTTTTTGTCTGGAATGCTATACGTGATGGCTACTATCGTAGTATTTCTTTTTGTTATATTTTTGTAATTGATTTTCGAAAAATTCTCTTTCAATCATTAACACCATAATTTTCGAGGGCTTGAGAACCTGGATTTATCCTTTAGCCACCGTTAGTGCGGCCTTCAGACTCCTTATTTTTATATTATTTTAACAATTAAGCCTTATGCTATAATTAATTGTATCCAGATAAAGGAAGCTAATACATGAAAATATTCAATGTAAAAGCATTATTTATATCTCTAGTTATTATTCTGATAATTGGCACAACTCTTTTTTCCGGCTGCATCACCTTCATAAAGCCGAGTTCGACAACTACGACATCCACAGATACAACCCAGGTACCGACCCAAATCAATGTAGTCAATCCGACATGGACACCAAACACGTCCGATGACCAACCAAGCGGCCAGCTCAACAGTATCGCAGACGTGGTAGCATTGGTGAAACCAGCCGTGGTTGCCATTAACACGGAGGTGACATCTTATGACTTTTTCAATCGTCCTTATACCGAACAAGGTGCTGGCTCCGGGTGGATCATTGACCCCAGCGGAATTATCGTAACGAACAATCATGTTGTCGAGGGCGCCAAGACAATCACCGTAACGACCGACGCCGGACAGACTTTTACAGCCGATACAAATTCGGTCTATACAGATTCTTATGACGACCTGGCAGTCATCAAAATCAACGCTTCCGGCCTTCCTTACCTGAAAACGGGCGACGCTTCAAAATTACGCCTCGGCGACTGGGTGGTAGCCATCGGGAATGCATTGGGACAGGGCACCAGAGTGACCGAAGGCATTGTAAGCGCTAAAGACGTGACATTATCAGTAGATACAAACGATACTCTTTATAACTTAATCGAGACAAACGCCGCCATTAACCCGGGCAACAGCGGCGGGCCGCTGGTCAATCTAAACGGTGAAGTTATCGGCATTACCAGCGCCAAGATATCCGATGTCGGCGTCGAAGGTATGGGCTATGCTATCAATATAGATACAGCAAAACCGATAATCCAGGAACTGGTAAACAAGGGCTATGTTACGCGGCCTTATCTAGGGGTACAGCTTTACACCGTAGATGAAATCGCGATTGCACAATTCGGTTTGAAAGTAGACAAGGGTGTATTAATCGTCCAGATATCGTCCGGCGATCCGGCGGACAAAGCAGGACTCCGTGCGGGAGATGTGATAGTCAGCCTCGGAGGGAAGGACGTAGCTACAGTAGAAGACTTTACAACGATACTCCATGCGGCAATAATCGGGCAGCCTCTGGATATCACGTATTACCGGGGCAGTAGCAAGGTTTCAACGACCGTAACGCCGGTCGAGGCACCTCATTCATAAACGATTTTCTCATTATGAGGGGGCGGGGAAGTGATTACGCCCCGTTCTCTCATCCCTCCTCTTTTTAAGGAATAGTGGTTGCGGTTGGGAAAAAGAATAGGGGCGGTGTTAATGCCGCCCCTATTCTTGTATGCAGAATATTGAAGCTATTTTGCTTTACTTATGCCTAACTTCAGGTTATATCCATTTATCGTTTGCTCTTCCTGAACATCGATATTTTCAGGAACATAATCATCGATATCGTCAGCGAGAATTTCCTGCTTGATATAATCGGCGAAGGCGGAGAGCGACTGGACGAAGCTAGCCGGCGCCTCATAATAGAATTTAATATGGTCGGTAATGTTATATCCGGCTGTCTTACGCATACTCTGAACACGATGGGCAATCTCACGGGCAATACCTTCCGCTTCAAGCTCGATGGTTAACGGAGTAAAGACAGCGACGCTATTATTGCCTTCAGTGACAACCGCATATTGCCCGCTGGCTTCCATTCCCGTCACATGTTCCAGCTTTTCCGGCACCAGTTCCTTGATATTCAACTCTTCCAGAATAAAAGGCGTCATTCTTTCCATCGCTCTGGTTTCCCAATCACTGGTAACGCCTACGTAGATACTTTCCAGCGGCTGGCGTATCTTGATGCCCGCCTTGGAACGGGCGGAGCGCCCCATGCTGCAGACTTTCATCGCCAGGCGGTTATCATCCGCAAGCTGCTTATCAATTAGAGCGCCCTCAGGCACCGGGAAATCAGTGAGATGGATGCTTTCCGGGGAAGCGGGGAAAACTGACCGGACAAGGTTCTGATAAATCTCTTCCGCCAAGAACGGTGTAAAGGGGGCCATAAGTTTTGCCAGCGTTACCAGGCATTGATAAAGCGTATGGTAGCCGGAAATTTTATCTTTATCGTTTTCACTTTTCCAGAAACGGCGACGGCTGCGGCGGACGTACCAGTTTGAAAGATAATCCACAAATACTTCTATTTTGCGCCCGGCATCGGTCGGATTATAGTTTTCCAGCGCGAAATCAACGTCAAGTACAAGCTGATTTAGCTCGGAAAGAATCCACTTATCCAGCTCCGCTTCCGGGGTTGGAAAATCACCGTTCGGGGGCTGGTATTTATCAATATTGGCATACATGACGAAGAAGGAATAAACGTTCCAAAGCGTGGAAAGGACGCGCCGCTGCGATTCGGTGACGCCCTTGATATCGAACATCCTGGGAGTACTGACGGGTGAGCCGGTATAAAGATACCAGCGCAAGGCATCGGCACCATCTTTATCAATGACGTCTTTAGGCCAAACGATGTTACCGCGGCTCTTGCTCATTTTCTTGCCTTTAGCATCAAGAACCAGCTCAAGACAGATAACATTTTTGAAGGCGGGCCGGTTGAATAACATGGTAGAAATGGCATGCAGGCTGTAGAACCAGCCGCGTGTTTGGTCGACCGCTTCGCTGATAAAGTCTCCCTGCTTCATAAAATTATCAAAAAGTTCTTTGTTACTCGCCGGGTAACCGAACTGGGCGAACGGCATCGAGCCGGAATCAAACCAGCAGTCCATCACCTCCGGCGTACGTTTCATCCCGCCGCCGCATTTAAGGCATTTGTAGGTAACATCATCCATGTACGGACGGTGCAGGTCCAACGGCTCTTTTAATCCGCTAAAACCGGATTTACTCTTAAGATCCGCCACGCTACCGACACATTCCATCTCGCCGCATTTTTCGCACTTCCAGATAGGTAGCGGCGAGCCCCAATACCGTTCGCGGGCGAAGGCCCAATCGACATTGTTTTCCAGCCAGTTGCCGAAACGGCCGTTTTTGATGTGTTCCGGGTACCAATTGATGAGTTCGTTGTTAGCAAACATTTCTTTTTTGACAGCTGTAGTCTTGATATA
Source organism: uncultured Chloroflexia bacterium (assembly GCA_963796365.1). GTDB lineage: Bacteria > Chloroflexota > Dehalococcoidia > Dehalococcoidales > RBG-16-60-22 > RBG-13-51-18. Next base: position 597,604 of record CAWCLJ010000003.1, on the reverse strand, counting down.
CCACGTTTGTTTGGCATAATAAAGAAGGGGGGCATCACAGCGCCAGCAGAAAGGATAAGTATGTTTGACAGTGCCGCTGCGATAAAGCAATCCGCGCTCCTTAAGGTTTGCCTGAACAAGAGGGTCGGCAGTCTTGACGAATTTACCGGAGAAGGAATAGGAACCGGTAAGCCTGCCCTGTAAATCCACCTGCTGCACAAAGTCCAGTTTCCAGGCTTTTCCGGCTTCATAGTCTATTTCGCCAAAAGCAGGAGCGATATGAACGATACCGGTACCTTCTTCCATGGTGACAAAATCACCGGAGATAACGGCATAGGTAAGATTATGTTTCGGAGGCTGGGTAACCAACGTGCCGTCATCCTGGAATTTCAGGCGGTCAACGCCAAATTCGTGGGGATTAAAAAGGGGCTGATAACGCACACCCACGAGCTCTTTACCTACAATAGTTTTGACCGCGGTGTAGCCTTCCAGATTCAATAAAGCGGCCATACGGGCGGCCAACACCATATAATCACCGGAACTTTGCAGAACGACATATTCAGCATCCGGTGCGACAGCCAAGGCAGTATTCCCCGGTAAGGTCCAAGGTGTAGTGGTCCACGCAAGTAAATAGACCGGTTTATCCACAGGTAACTGTTTCGATTTGTCTTCATCGACCCTGAATTTTATATAAACCGAAGGGTCTTCGGTATCTTCTTTATATCCTTGGGCAACCTCGTGCGAGCTTAAAGAAGTACCGCAACGGGGGCAGTGAGGAGTAACGCGGTATCCCTGATAGACCAGCCCCTTATCCCACATCTGCTTGAGCGCCCACCAGACAGATTCCACGTAGGTGTTATCCATCGTCTTGTAAGCATGTTCCAGGTCCACCCAGTAAGCAATACGCTCGGTAAGGCTGTTCCACTCCTTGACGTATTTAAATACGCTTTCACGGCAGCGTTTGTTGAACTCTTCCACCCCGATTTTTTCAATCTGGTCTTTGTTAGTAATCCCAAGCTGCTTTTCCACTTCCAGCTCAACCGGCAGACCATGAGTATCCCAGCCGGCAATACGCGGCACGTAATAGCCTTTCATGACCTTATAGCGGATGATGATATCTTTGTAGGCTCTTGCCAGCACGTGATGAATGCCCGGGTTGCCATTGGCGAAAGGCGGCCCTTCATAAAAGACAAAGCGTTTCTTACCCTCACGGCTGCTAATGGTTTTTTTGAAGACATCAATGTCTTTCCATAAGCCAAGAATACCCTCTTCCATCTTAGGAAAGCTTACATGACTGCCAACTTCTTTAAACATAGGCCTTACTCCGTATTCAGTTAATCTTGTCTAGTTTCTTATTCATTTTAAGCAATCGAAGAGATTGCCACGCTTTGTCGGCTGCGCCGCTTATGGCTTGCAATGACAAGAAGCCAACAAAAAAGCCCCGTCACAGGGACGAGGCTTAAAGCTCCGCGGTACCACCCTATTTTCCTTCCGAAATACCGGAAAGACTCTTTGCAGGGCACGTATCATGCCCTCGTCAGGTTAACGGTTTACGATTCCGGCGCGGCTTACTTACTTTTCAGTTTTCTGCCGGCAGCTCTGGAGTGATTTTCAGGCTGGAGAATATGTCTGCTCACACCTTACCAGACTCGCTGGATATTCTTTTTACAACCCTACTCTTCTCCGTCACAGCTTTTAACAACTACAGGTTACCATAAATGGAACAAAGATACAATGACCGATTTCCCATGGCTAAGAAATTTTCTAAAACCGGAAATAGCTAACGTTTAGTTATTGTGCGGGAGTTTTTTAGGGATAATCGTTACTTTACGGGACTCTCCGGCGCCGGTGCTTTCCGTCATAACATCCGGATTGTCCGCTAAAGTAACATGAATAATACGTCTTTCAAAAGCCGGCATGGGCTCCATCGTGAAAGACACATTACGAGTTTTTACCTGGTCCGCAAGTCTCAAGGCCAAGGTGCGCAACCCTTCACAACGGCGCTGCTTATAGCCTTCGACATCAAGGACGATGGGTATCTGCACCTGCATTTTGTGAGCCATAATCAAACGTACGATGTACTGGAGGGCAACCATCGTCTGACCGCGGCGTCCGATGAGGATGCCAAGGTCTTCCCCTTCAATGTTGAGCCCTACGGACGCCAGGTTACCTTCCTCATCGTTAACGGTAAATTCGTCGGAAGGCCGGACCGTGCCATTCAAGTCCATCAAGTCCAGGAGGTCTTCCAAAACTTTTCTAGCTTCTTCAAAAACATCTTTCTGATTTCCAGGAGAGTCCATCATATATAAACCTCGTCAATGAGATTATTGTTTCTTGGGAGTCCCATCATCTTTTTTACCAAACAAATTAAAGCCGCCAGACTTTTTAACGTCAGTCGATTTCTTAAGGGACTCTTTATCAGTAATAACGACGTCTTCCTTTTTAGCATCCACAATAGTTTTTTTACCGGAAGCGTCTTCAAAACTCAAACGTTTTTTTTCACCGGTCGGGGCTACTGGCTTCGGTTGCTTTTTCAAACCTCCCCAACCGGAAACTCGCCATTGCAAGACGATTCTGAAGAGACTCGAAGCGACCCAGTAAACCGCCAGTCCGGCGGGGAAAGACAAAGCCATAACGGTAAATATCAAAGGCATCATCCAGAGCATCATCTGGGTCTGGGATTCCTGACGGGGGTCAGTGGTGGGCATAGTAGACATCTTCTGCTGGACCCACATCCCAACGCCAACCAGAATTGCTAAAATCCATTGCGGCTGCGCCAGGTTGGCACCGAGGAAGGAATTGCTCAACGGTAATGATGCGTAAATTATATTCCAGGGGTAAAGAAACCGGGAAAGTTCCAGCAGCCCTTCAGGGTTGGGCGCTAAAGCGAGCATGACTGACTGGTAGACGGCAAACCATACAGGTAATTGGATAAACATGCCGAGGGCACAGCCAACGGGTTTAATACCGGCGGTCTTATAGAGGTTCATCTGCTCTTCAGCAAGTTTTTGCCGGTCTTTGCCGTACTTTTTTTGCAGTTCGGCAAGCTTAGGCTGCAGGTCCTGCATTTTCTTGGAAGAGCGTATCTGCCCCATCGTTACCGGCAGCAGTGCGAGGTTAACGGCCAGGGTAAGAATAATAATAGCCAGCCCAAAACTGCCCCCAAGATAATGGGACATGACGATAAGCACATTCGTCAGAGGCTGCTGTATTATTAATTCCCAAACGTTCAATTTATCTCATCCTGTTATTAATTTACAAAGAAATAGCCGGCAAGGTAGCACCAGATACAGGATTCACCCGCAACAATGTATCGGTCTGCGGGTGAATATATACTATCCCTCCATTTGCCATCAAGGGTCCATCGACACTGGTTTTTAAATCAATTACGAGTGTCATGTCCCCGGTTTTAGAATCTATCTTATATATAATTCCATTACGGGAAGCGAAGATTATAAAATTATCCACGATTGCAGGCGATGAGGCAACCGCACTATTAAGGTCATAAGGATCATGAACTGATTTTCCGGTTGCCGGATCAATGGCATAAACAAAATTATCCAGACATCCGGCATACAAAACTCCGTTCAGTAATTGGGGCTGGGCCCAGAACCAGTTTGTACCCTGGAATTGCCATACCAGGGAACCGTCTGAAATCTTTACCGCATAGAGATACCTGTCAAATGAACCGAAATAGACTATGCCATTATCAACCAGAGGCGTGGATATGATCGACCCTTTGGTCGTATAACTCCATTTGAGGCTAAGGTCATTGGTACTAAGAGCGTAGAATTTTTTATCATAAGAACCGAATAAAATTGTATTAGTTGACGGGTCTACCGCCGGAGAGCCCCAGATCCGGTCGCCGGTCTTAAATTGATAAAGTAAATCACCGGTATCAGCGTCAAAAGCATAAAAAACGCCATCGGTACAGCCGATAAAGAGCTTGTTATCATATATCACCGGGCTTCCGACGAACGATTTAAGAAACCCCTGGCGCGGATAAACCCAACGCTCGGCAAGATTATCCGTCCGGTAGGCTGCAATTTGACCGTTATAGCCGGCAACATAAACCAGGTCATCAGATACAACCGGCGTGCCATATATAGGAACAGAAACAGAACTGGTACCACAACCTAATGAAGCACAACTCAAGAAACTACCCGAACTTTGTGCGGTAAGAGCTTCAGCATGCAGGATACTGCTATCAGTCAGATTAATCGCCGAGAGACGCCCGGTGTCAGAACCGATAAAAAGAGTATTACCAGACACCGTCCCGCCGGACCATCCGATGGCGACCGAACCCCTGGTACAACCACCAACAAGGCCGATGGTGAGAATCAGAGCCAAGAGCAGCACAATCAATGCAATTGTTTTTTTACTCTTCAGTTTCACCAATCTCTCTCCAATATCTAAATACGCTATCTTTCCGGCACGGGGTCATAGCCGCCTGGATGAAAAGGTTGACAACGAGCGATACGCTTAATGCCGAGAAAGATACCTTTAATTATACCGAACCGTTGAATGGCTTCAAACGTGTATTCTGAACAAGTAGGAATAAACCGGCATGACGGCGGCATAACGGCCGACCATGTCCGCTGGTATAATCTAATCATGCCCAGTGCTAATGCCTTCATTTTCTCCACACAAACCGGTCTTGAACAACAACGTCCTTACCGATTTCCCTAAATCTGCAAAACCGATAACAGCGGCGGGAACACGAGCGATGAATACGATATCCCAACCCGGCCTTACCGGCGTCTGCCTTGTAATTTCCCTAAGGAGTCTTTTTATATGATTCCTCACCACCGCTTTCCCAACACGCCGGCTAACAACGAATCCGAATCTCGATGAGTTGAGTTTATTTGGCAAAGTCCGGACGATCAATTCCTTGTTTTTCCATGACCCGCCTTCAGCATAAATCAGACTAAACTGGATTTTACCTTCCGAAAAACTCTCACCCCTCACAGCATAACCACCTGTCCGTTTAACTTATCAATTAAACGACAGTTAATTTCGCCCGCCCCTTGGCTCTTCTGGCTTTAAGGACATCACGGCCGCCGCGTGTGCTCATTCTCTTTAAGAAACCATGCTCACGCTTCCTGGGAATACTCTTAGGTTGATAAGTTCTCTTAGGCACTTTAACTCCCTACTAATTTTTGTAAAAAAAATAATTGTTTTTACATTACCGTTCCCTGGGGTCTTTACACCGTTCCCGTTTTCCGCATATGTGCGGCAACAAAGGGAAGAAGCGCAAGATGGCGCGCCCGCTTAATAGCAGTAGCCAGCGCTCGCTGGTGTTTAGCACAGGCTCCACTCTTGCGGCGGGGTGAAATTTTGCCCCGGTCAGAGATATACGGCCGTAATTTGGCGGGGTCCTTATAATCTATGTATTGAACTTTATCCCGGCAAAAGAAACAGACCTTACGCTTGGGGATATATTTACCCCGGGTAGGCCGTCTCGGCCTTGCATCTCTAGTTTGTGTTGATTGTGTCACTGTTGTCGTCATCCTATCCTCTATTATAATAAAGTTCTTTCTTCAATATTAAAACGGAAGGTCTTCCGGTTCCATATCGCCGCTGGCGCTGCCTTCTTCCATTTTTTCATCGGTACCGGCAGGACCTTTCCTATCCAGGAAAATTACACGGTTGGCAATTACTTCCATACGGGAATGGCTCTGTCCGTCCTGTCCTTCCCAATTCCTGGTATGTATTCTTCCTTCGACATAAACCAGCTTGCCTTTAGCAAGAAACTGGTTACATTGCTCCGCCAATCTGTTCCAGGCAACGACATTAAACCACTCCGTTTCCTGGCGGCGTTCTCCTTCCGGCGAAGTATAAACCCAATTGGTAGCTACAGAGAAGGACGTGACCGGCTTACCATTAGGCGTAAAACGCATTTCCGGTTCATTACCGACATTCCCGATGATAGTTACTTTGTTCAAACTCGGCATCTCCGCTGCACCTCCCCGGTAAAACTCGCGTTAGCTGTTTGCCTTAACTAAAAGATGCCTGACGATATCTTCCGATATTCGCAGGTTTGCCTCGAGTTCTTTACTTTTTGCCGGACTCAACTTGAACTTGGTCAGAATGTAATTACCTTCCAGGAAATGCTTGATAGGATAGGAAAGTTTCTTTTTCCCCCACTTATCAACCGCATTAATAACGCCTTCCCTGGCGGTAATATAGTCGGATATGCCATTAACTCTCGTGTCGATAGCTTCATCCGTCATTTCCGGATTGAGGATATATACGAGTTCGTATTCCTGCAATCTAGAATCTTTGGGTTGCTGTTCTTTCTTCTTTTTTGCCACGTCCAATTCCTCAGCTAATTTTGAGTTATTATACCATAAACCAAATACAGGGACAACATAATAGTATAGCACGAATTACAGCTAACGAAAAGTGGCAAAATGCCTTGACACATTACCCCGCCTTTGATAGACTTTTAAAGTACGGCGGGATACTTAGAATTCAAGCCGTTTTTCAATCTCAAGGCCCCGTGGTGTAGCGGTCTAACATGCCACCCTGTCACGGTGGAGATCGGGGGTTCAAATCCCCCCGGGGTCGCCACTTCATTATTTTGTTGACAGAGGCCTTTATCCAGTCCTCCTTTCATTTCCTGTCAAGACAAAGCATAAGTTACCCTCTTCTGTTTGGTGTCAACTTACCGAACAGCATAAGACTGAAAGCTTACGTCAACTCAGCAGAATGTACGGTGTTTCCCATGAAAGCGTAAGGCGGGCTATAATAACCTATGGAGATGATTGTAGGACCATGCCCCATAGCTGAACCTTGGCTCGTCACCATCTATCATCAATTTGGTGAATACAGATGATTCAAAAAGAGTTCCTGGAATACGTAAACCAGCATCTCCCACCAACTCTGGGAAAAGTAACGTCCGAACAACTAAAGAGAGTAAACGCTCCCCAACATACTAAAAGAAAGAAGGTTTAACTATGCCCATAAAATGGAGCCTGCTTAAAGTGAGCGAGGCGATGGACAAGGTTGAAGAACACATCAACCAGGGTATTTACCCTCTGGAACAGGCAAGGTAAGTCGCCCGGGAAGCATTGAAAATTCCAAATCTTCCCCAATATGTAACACAACACATCATGCGGATTATTGGCGATATAGACCAGGCTATCGGCGGAAGTCAGTGGAACTCGAATGGCCGGCTAAAATCGGGTGTTCAATCCGTACGCAATGATTTACCCAAAGACGCTATCGAGGATGAGAAGAAGAAGCTGGAAAGTGGCAGTCAGTTAAGTCTGGTGGATTAGAAATTGTTTCAATAAAAACTTATTAATTTAGGGGCTAGGGATTTTTCCTTGGCCCCCTTTTTTATCCTTTTTGGGTCACAAAACAAGGCCTTTTTATCGAATCACAATTTACTCTTTATACTTTTTGCGGAACCGCTCTTCAGAAATCGGCTTGCCGTGGCCCGGATAGACCATCTTGACATCAAGCTTCCTCACTTTTTCGAGACTGGACCGGTGGGCCGCGAGGTCGTTGATCAGGCCGAAACCAGGCATGTTATAAACAAAATCGCCGCAAAACAGGTCACCACCGGCAGTTAAAACACCGATGGAGCCTTTGGAATGGCCCGGAAGATGCACTATTCTAGCATCCAATCCGTAAGCCGATAAGTCAAAACTCTCGTCAATATTAAAATCCGGTTTAACGATTTCCGATTTTACCGACTTGGAAAATAACGCAACTGCTACCATCATCATCCTGAAAACAGGCGCGACTCGGTCTGATTTCGCTTTCCGGTTCCAGCCGGCATCGCCGCGTTCGACCATGCCTGCATCATCAGCATGGATGGCTATTTTAGCGCTGAATTTTTCACGAAGATAAGCGGCATTACCGATATGATCCATGTCGCCATGTGTCAAGATGATGAGCTTCAAATCTCCCGGCAGACATCCTGAGTCTTTCAATCTTTTTTCCAGAAAGGCACGCCTGTTAGAAAAACCGGTATCAATTAATACATAGCCGGCTTTGCCTTTAAGAAGATAACAATTTACCCCAGTTAAATTAAAGGCTGTAATTTCTTGTGGCATGCTTCCTGTCTCCTGTGGGCCTATATCAAATCGACCACATTATACTCCAAAACCCCATGAATTAAATTATAGTGATAGTTGAAGGTCACAATCTGGACGAATGTGCAATAGGCACCTCGATATAGGTTCATTTGGCAGAGTTCAACTACTCTGCAAGGCAAACCTAGATTCACATTCTTTTACCAGCGTACCTAATTTAGTTAAATGTTCCTTGCAGAGCGTCAGTATATCTTGCTTTGGCAACTCAGCAAAGTACCATCGCCACTCGATGTTATTCTCGGTTTTGGCTGGTTTCGGTGGTGGTGCAGGCTCTGATTCCCGTCTGTCAACTGCGCCATCAGCATGGGTAATAACAATCGAAACGCTATCGGTTGTGATAATGTGTTCTTTCATAATAACATTGACCTGTGCCCGCGGACGAACAGGCTGCGTGTGAATTGTCATCACTCTCTTCTCATTCAGAAGATTCATGGCATGGTCGTTTCGCACATTTTCTTGTTTTTCTGACCACCATTGTTTAAATCCAGAAATATTATCATATTCCTTTTGCATAATAAGAGTCACACTTCGAGACGCCGAAAGGAAAGCACTAAGGTTATATTTGAAAGTATCTCTTTCATCTTGAGTGAGTGTCATTCGTTCTAAGAAATATTCTGATTCCTGTAATTTTTCCCTCGTATCACTCATGGCGCCTCGCTTTATTAATAACAACTCGCCCGATTGGATCGTGTATTTTGCTTACGACTTGATGTTGGTACAGTGAGCGAGAAGTGATGTCCTAGGGTCATTGAACCTGTGACTGCCCTGAAGGTGTGCGCACGATGCGATAGGAAATGGGTAAGCCTTCTCGTCGATTTCAATTAGGTCAACAGAGCTTCCCCATTCATCAGGTACTTTGTTCACGGGTAAATCGTATGGCTCACTATTAATAGTCGCAAACACTCGGACATGGCCTTTGACAACGATGCGGACTCTGTCTCCCTTTTTGAGACGCATTTTACTCCACCAATGATCAAGCCTGTTTGTACCCTTGCTGGTTATTTCACATCGTCCGTACAAGTCAATTCGGCCATGTCGGAGGTTCTCGTGTAGGCGCTTTTCATCTGAGTGATGCCAACAAGCTTCCACAGTTTTCATCAATTGCACCTACTCCTCCGTTCTATATCATATTATACATCGGACAAATCGGCGGTTATCAAACGCTTTTAAGTAAGGAAGCAGTGCCTATCATCGCAAGATATCCGAATTATGACAAATTTGATCCGATTGCACAAACCGCTAATTTGTTACTACCTTTCAAAATTAATCTGGAATTATTCATTAATCTAAATTTAACTGCTTCCGATCTGCCCAAAAAAACATTAACATCGCCCCATGATAATTATTCTTGATACCTATATATTTTGTGGCGCAGTTCAAACAAGGGAGCTTTTTCCAATAATGGCCGGTACAGTTTTGGGGTGAGGGTCAAAAACACCCCTTATTATGAGATTATAACTGGTATCCTTTTCGGCAGCAGGTCAGATGCTTTGCCAAGCAGAGTAATAGTGAATTAGAAATATTTTGATGAAAAGGATGGCTAACATTTCATTCAAGCTTTATAAATACTAAGGAATTGTTCCAGCACTCTGGCAGCTTCTCCGGTGGGAAACTCAGAATCAGTCCCCCATTCAAGGGATTCTTCGCCTTGATGGTTGACAATAATACAATCGTATCGATGGCGAAGGGCATACTGCCGGACCGCGTCTTCGGCTCTCTCGTGAAGCTTCTGAAACGAAGCGTTGTCTAGGTTAGCGGCACGGCGGGCTAACAACCGGCGCAACACTTCCTCCTCGATTATTTTTTCCCAGGTTGTGTGTTTTTCTGCTGCCCGTGCGAGCACTTCGCTTTCGGTCAGCGGCGCGACGAAAACTTTTACGATAGTTATGCCCGGCACATGCTTTTTAAGCCATTTTTCAATATTTTCGAACCATCTTATTTGCAACTCGCACCATAAAACACCCCCGGTCTCCAGTTTTTGTTTAAATTCCGTCCCGGCATCAAGGCCCTGGAACTCTCCCTTCCTTACTTCAACCGTCAAATAGTGTCCAGGGTCTTTTTCATGGTTAGCATTAATTTCAGCAGCTGATTTGAAATACCACGGATTTCCCTGACTTTCGTTGGGTCGTATTTCTCGCGAGGTGGTGACAATAACCCGTTCGAACCTGAATCCCAGCGTGGCAGCCAAACGTTCGAACTTTTCCTTTACTTTTGTCTTGGCCATTCCAGAAGGCCCTGAAATGTAAATTATTTTACTCATTCGCCAGTTTCTTTCCGGTGATTCGCCCGAATAACATCATGAGAAAAAGCATTATTATTATAAAACATCATCTCGAATGAATAAAAACAATTTGTGATTATGTAAATTAAACTACCAGCCGTTTAAATTTTTACATTACCTTTATTGCCTATTTTTCTTCATACTTTTGATGATTGACAGGCGAATCATAAGAGATTAAAATAAAATCCTTGATAGAAAATGCTTGAATAAATTAAGCGGGTTGAGGTGAAAGATGGTGAAGAAAATAGATAGCTTTGATTTCGGCTCCATTGTAATCGACAAAAAACATTATACCCATGATGTATTGATTCTACCGGACGGAACCGTTAAACGGAGAGAACCCACCAAAGGGAAACACAAAATTACCGCTAAAGAGATGGAGAATCTGCATGATATGCAAGCCGATATTATCATTATCGGTAATGGAGCGGACGGCAATGCCAGACTTACAAAAAATGCCCAGGGGTATTTGAAAGATATTAATATCACCCCGGTGATATTAGGAACTCCTTTAGCGGTAGAAAGAGTTAACCAGGAAATCAATGATGGCAAAAGAGTAGCCGCCCTTATTCACATCACATGTTAAGTAAAATACAAAGCATTTATTGCGTGTTAATGAGACAGAATGAAATATAGCGAAATGTTCCTGGTTAAACCAGGAAATAAAGTGAACTTAAGTGAAATTCACGCCGGCTTTTCGGACGGTCTAGAAAATTCGGATCCCGTTAAAGAGAAGGTCACGAAGTATACCGAGCGCCTACGTGAGTTACAATACCTGTTATTCGCTGAAGGGAAACACTCATTACTTATCTGTTTGCAGGGACTTGACGCGGCAGGTAAGGACGGGACTATCACTCATGTTTTAGGCGCCATGAACCCACAGGGGACACGCGTACACGCATTTAAAGTCCCGAGCGAAGAAGAATCCAGTCATGACTTTCTCTGGCGGGTTGAAAAACAGGTGCCCGGCAAAGGTGAAGTGGTCATCTTCAATCGTTCCCATTATGAAGATGTTCTGGTGGTCCGGGTGCATAAAACTGTCCCCGAAAAAATCTGGTCAAACCGCTATGAATTAATTAACTGTTTCGAACAGGGGTTGGTCGCCAACAGCACTTACATTTTAAAGTTTTACCTGCATATTAGTCCCGAGGAGCAACTCAAACGCTTCGAGCAGCGGCTCGATGACCCAACGCGTCACTGGAAGATAAGCGAATCCGATTATGATGAAAGAAAGTACTGGCAAGAATATTTACAAGCTTATGAGGATGCCATCCATAAGACAAGTACGGAATATGCGCCATGGTACATCATTCCTTCAAACCATAAATGGTTCCGTAACCTCGCGATTTCACAAATAGTTGTGGAAAAACTTGAGTCACTGGACATGAGATTTCCAGAACCACAGGTGGACATCGCTGAAATCCGCCGTAAATATCACAGAGCTTTAGCTGAGGAAGAAAAAAGTGATGACCGGCGTTAGTAAGATATAAGGTTCTTAGCGGCCAAGTCCTTTTTATGACCCGGCTGAATATTTTGCTTTTTTCACAATTTTATTACCATCACAAAATAGGAATTTTTGTTTTTATCTCATACGTTCACACCGAGGTTGCTTGGGGTAATGATAACGGCGGCCCTCTTCGCAATACCCGTGGCGTTTACACTTTATTTTCTGACATGGGAAATCGTTTTTCCTTTGCACATGGATATCATAATCTAATTTAATTTAACTGCGCAGAAATTTTAATGTAATAAATGGTGTGTAATATCGTTTCAAGAACAGAAATAATAAAGTTGAATTCGGTAAGATAATCATTCCGAATATGTTGCCAAATATTCATTAATCTAAATTTAACTAATCGCAAACAATACCCAAACAAAACCTTAACATTATGCCGTAATAATAATTATGGGTAATTACTTATTTTTACCGCTTGAGATAAGTGATATCATGAAATCAGGTTGAATATCATGTCAGATGCTCCGCTTGAAAATTCGGAATCCATAGATACAAATTTAGATGCTCCGTCTTCCTACGTAAACCGTGAACTATCATGGCTGGAGTTTAACCGGCGCGTGCTTGAAGAAGCACAAGATGAAACTACTCCGATCATGGAAAAATTAAAATTCGCTTCAATCTTCAGCTCAAATCTCGATGAATTTTTTATGGTCCGTATCGGTAGTTTGTTCCGTGCGCTGGCGGTGGACCTTAATGAACATGACGCGAGCGGTAGGACCATCCGTCAGCAGCTTGATGAAGTTGCTCCAATTATTGGGAGGCTTGTATCTGAACAATATAAATGCATCAATGAAGAAATAATTCCCAAATTAAAAGAAGCCGGAATATTTATTCACTATATAGATGAACTCGATGAAAAAGAAATCTCAAGGCTGGATAAATATTTTGAAACACAGGTCTTTCCTATCCTTGCGTATCTCGGTAAAATCGGCCGCGTGTTCGGAATGAAATCGGCCGGGTGTTCGGAGCAAACCGGCCACCCCCTGGCAGCGCCGGACTAAGGTACAGTTTAGCTCACTTTCTCATCGCTTTCAATCTTCTCCTTCTTCTCAGATTTAGTAACCGGTCTCTTGGTACGCATGGAGTCACCCCTCATTTCGATCTTGTAGGCGTTGTGCAATAGACGGTCACAGACGGCATCGGCCAGCGTGGGGTCGCCGATGTTGGGGTGCCAGTCTTTAACCGGGCACTGGCTGGCGATGATAGTGGCCCCTACCTGATAGCGGTCCTCGATTACCTCCAGCAAATCTCTTCGTTCGCCGTCTGCTAACGGCGTAAGCAGGAAGTCATCGATAATTAAAAGCTGTACCCGGCTTAGCCTGGCCAAGGCTTTGAGATGAGAGCCATCTCCGCGTGACTGCTGCAGGGATTCAAACAGCCGGGGAGCGCGTACATAGAGCACGGTATAGCCGGCGCGGGCGGCGGCGTTGCCCAGGGCACAGGCGATAAATGACTTACCGACGCCGGTCGGTCCGCTGACCAGTACGTTACGATGGGCGGTTATCCACTGGGGATTAGCCAGTTCCAGCATTACCTGCCGAGAAATTCCGCGGGGTGCGCCGTAGTCGATATCCTCCAGGGCAGCCTCCTGGCGGAGCTTGGCCTTTTTAAGCAGCCGGTGGAGCCTTAAATTGTCGCGGTACAGTTTTTCATCCTGCACCAGCAGCCCCACGAATTCGTCATGGGGCAGTGCCGCCTGTTTAGCGTCAGCCAGCCTTTCCTCAAGGCTCCGCGCCATACCGTATAGCTTTAATGAGTGCAGGATAGACATAGTCTGTTGATTAAGCACAGCTTGTTACTCCTTTCATTGGTAATATTCCTGTCCCCGGATATTCTGGTGCGGCGGCAGTCCCGACAGGCTGTGCTGCTCGCCGTTATCCGGCTGGCGGTCGAGCCCGGCGGACAGGATGGCCTTCAGCGACCGGTAAGAGCAGGTCTTAAACTTGAGCGCCCGGCGCGCCGCCGCTTCGACACGCACCGGTTCGTAATCACGGGTCAGGTTAATGATACCCAGGCATGCCTTGTAGCCCTGCTCCGGGTAAGGGCGGCCGGCAAGGACTGCTTCCACCAGCCGGGCGGTAGCCTCTCCGGTCTTGCCCGCCCACTGGATAAACCGGGCCGGGTTCCACTCGGCGTAGTAGCGGTGTGACAGCGGCATGTGCTCCGGGAGCGTGGTGTAGCCGCCTTTGGCATAGGACCGGGTATGGGCGGCGACGCGCTCACCCTTGTGGAAAGCTTCGATAATCGCCGCGGTTAACCGGATGTCCAGTCTCTCATGTAAAAGCTGGTAAGGCACGCTGTAATAATGATGATCTACTTCGATGTGGTAATTGAGCTGTACCCTGGCCTTATACCATTCAGCATACTCGTAGGGTCTCTGTGGTAGCGGTAAGGCATTGGGACGGTCGATAGCTTCGAAAAGCTCCCGGCGTGACTTCTTGAGCTTTTTCAGCGGACGGGTGTTGAGACGCTCCAGACACTCGCGGATAGCGGCATTAAGCTCGACGAGGCTGTAGAAAGTGCGGTGGCGTAACACCGCCAGTATCCACCTCTGGGCGATGAGCACGCCGCTTTCGACTTTCGCCTTGTCCCTGGGCTTGCGCGGACGCGCCGGCAGCACGGCACAGCCGTAGTGCTCCGCCATGTCTGCGTAGGTCGGATTTAACTCAGGCTCGTACTTACAGGCTTTGCTGACGCCGCTCTTGAGATTATCCGGCACCAGCACCCGGGGTACACAACCAAAGTACTCGAAAGCCCGCCCGTGAGAGCCGATCCAATTCGGTAACGTTTGCGACAGGGTGGCTTCGGCATAGGTGTAGTTAGATGCACCCCACACGGCCACGAATAGCTGGGTGAGCATCAGCTCGCCGGTAAGCCGATCGACGATAGACAGTCCATCGGAGTAGTCGATGAATAATTTCTCGCCGCCGCGATGCTCCTGGCGCATGCAGTAATCGAGCTTTTTCCGCCACCGCCAGTAATGCTCGCAAAACTGGGTGTACTGGTAGCCGTCCGGGTGTTTTTCTTTGTACTCCAGCCATAACTGGGAGAGCGTCAGGTTGAATTTACGGTAGGTACGTAACTCATTGTAAATGTGCTCGCAGTCCGGCGGCGGACGTTTGACCGTACTCGGTATATGCTCGGTGGAGAACAGACGATCTTCGAGCTGGGCCTCGGCCATGGCTGACGCTTCCGGCCAGCTTAGCCTGGCGGCGGCTGCTCTTCTGAGATAATCGGCTACCGTGCTCCGGGAGATCTGGCAGCTCCTTGATATCTCCCGCTCGCTGATGCCGCAGTCTAATTTTAAACGTAGAATCTCTTTGATCTTACGCACGGACAATCTCCTGTTGGACATGAATCACCTCCAACGGTGATTCTATGCCATTGTATTGTCCGGCGCCGCTCCGATGGGGGGTGGCCGATTTACTCCGAAAGGGTGGCCTACTTTACTCCGAAAGGCCGGCTGATTTGCTCCGAAAAGGTGGCCGTTTTAGTCCGAGAAATGCACTATCCTTACACCGTTAGCAATAGATGCCCCGCAGCCGAACGCACTTGTCGAAGTGCCTTCGGTATTGCCGAGGTTAGTACCCGTATACGAAGAATCTATCGGATTCCATTATATCCTGCTTGAAGATTTGATACGAAAACATATTCAGGTATTATTTCCAGGAATGGAAATTAAAAGCACCATCGCTTTACGTGTCACCAGAAACCATGATTACGACCTTGATGAAGATGAAGTCGTTGACCTGCTGCAATCAGTTGAGTACGAGATAAAGGAACTATCTCATAAAGTAGCGGTACGTCTTGAAGTCGAGCCGGATGTTCCGAAAAAAACCTTGAAAATGCTCGAAGAGCACCTTTCCGTAGAGGAGAAATTCATCTACGAGATAAACGGCCCGATAAATATCTGTGACCTTTTACCTTTACACGGCCTTCACGTTGCCCCGCAATTCAAAGACCCGCCCTTTAATCCGAGAATTCCCAAGAAATTGGCCGATGATAAAGATATTTTCATGGTTATTCGCGAAGGCGACATGCTGGTGCACCATCCTTATGATTCATTCGCCGTCGTAATGAATTTTCTTAATACGGCCGCGGATGACCCGGATGTACTGGCGATTAAACAAACGCTTTATCGCATCGGTAACGATTCTCCCATAGTTAACGCTTTGTGCCGCGCCGCCGAGAATGGTAAACAGGTTACCGCAGTTGTCGAATTAAAAGCGCGTTTTGACGAGCAATATAATATCGACTGGACACGGCAGATGAAACGTTCCGGTGTTAATGTAGTTTACGGCTTTGTACGGTGGAAAATTCACAGCAAAGCAACGCTCGTGGTGCGGCAGGAAGGGAAACATTTGCAGCGATATGTACATGTGTCATCCGGTAATTATAACGTCAATACCGCTAAACAATATACGGATATAGGGCTCCTTACCTGTGACCCCGGGTTTGGTAACGATGTATCGGCCTTATTCAATGTTCTCACCGGCTTCAATTCCTGGAGCAACGGCCATACTTTTACCAGTGAAACTACCGCTTCTATGTTCCAGAAATTTATGATATCACCGCTGACAACACGTAGGATGATGATGAAACTTATCGACCGTGAGATAGAGAAATCAACGCCGAAATCGCCCGGTCGTATCATAGCAAAACTAAATGCTCTCGTTGATACCAAGATAATCAAAAAATTGTATGAGGCATCCATCGCCGGCGTCCGCATCGACCTGCTTTGCAGAGGCATCTGCTGCCTGCGGCCGGGCGTACCGGGATTAAGCGAAAATATAAGGGTAACAAGTATCCTGGATCGCTTCCTCGAGCATTCCAGAATATACTATTTCCACAACGGCGGTGAACCTGAAATATATTCCGGAAGTTCCGATTGGATGCCGCGTAATTTCGACCGCCGTTCAGAAATCATCTATCCCATAGAAAATACGGATCTTAAATCACGCATTATCAATGAAATATTGATGACCTATCTGAATGATAATGTCAAAGCGCGCGTTATGCAGCCGGATGGCACTTATATACGTATCCAACCCAAAGAGGGGCAACAACCGGTACGCAGCCAGAGTGCCTTAATAGATATCGCGCGCAGCGGAGGTGTAAAATCACGCCCCTACGAAGAACTGGTCAAGATGATAAGCACAAAAAAATTACCCAAAAGAATGAAATAACGAGGAGAAAGCATAGTGCTTACAACCACCTGCGATGACACCATGTCAAAGGTCGATGAAATATCCCGAAATTTTGATTGCGATCCCGGCCATAATAAACAGGTTACATTACTCGCTCTGAATATTTTTGACGCGCTGATACCGTTACATCATTACGGTAATAACGAACGTAATTTGCTTGAAATCGCCAGCCGTTTACATGATATCGGCTGGTCGAGAACAGTGCTGAAAAAACACCATAAGTTAAGCGGGAAAATGATAATGCAAGCAGAAATACCGGGTTTGAATTATCCGGATCAGCTGGCATGCGCGCTAGTGGCACGGTACCATACTAAAGCTCTCCCGGATGCTTTAAAACACCAGAAATTCGCATCTTTGAACTTAAAAAAACGAAAGTTAGTCGAATGGCTGGCGGCAATACTCCGCGTGGCAGATGCCCTTGACAGCAGTCACAATCATGTTATCAAGCGGATGAAATTAGTAATAAGGAAAAAGGTAATAGAAATCTACCTTGAGACTAATAGCGATTGCTGGGACGAGATCCGGCGGGTGCAGAGAAAACAAGACCTGCTGGTGAAGAAAACGAGAAGGGAAATAATTTTCGAGTGCTGATTGCTTTTATTTCAGATATCCACGGTAATCTGCCGGCATTAAAGGCGGCTGTTTCAGATGCTAAAAGCCGCAGCGCCGCCAGGATTATCTGCGCAGGTGATATTACCGGTTATGGTCCATTCCCCAGCGAAGTCTGTGCATACCTGGAAAAAAGCAAAATAGAAACGATAAGCGGTAATTATGACCGCAAAGTACTTGATTTTATCGAAAATGGAGAGACCGTCGTCGAAGGTCTGCAAAAGAAAAAAAGGGAACTGATTAAGTGGACGGCAAAAAATACTAATAAAGCAACCCGTCGTTTTCTGTCAGATCTACCGGAAAAAATCGAGCAAATATTACCTACCGGGCGCAAACTTCTGGTAGTACACGGCAGCCCTGTATCTAATGATGATGATATATATCCAAGTATTACGGCCGCAGGGCTGAAAATAAAACTCGGTGGAACTCATCCTGATATTATCGTCTGCGGGCATACCCATATCCCGTTCGTAAAGAAAATCAGCGGCATTCTCATAATAAATTGCGGGTCGGTCGGGCAGCCGGTAGATGGAGACCCGTCGCCTGCATATGCCCTTCTGACGATTGATAAAGAATCGGAACATGCCCGAATTGTTCGCTTTAGTTACAATATAGATGAAACGATCAAGGCACTGAAAAAGAGTTCATTACCCGGAAAACTTCAAAAAGATTTTGCTGAAGGTTTAAAAAGGAGATTTTTACAATGAGCGATGTATCTGAAACCGTCGAGACGGAATTAAAGCTTGTTCTTCCCGGAAATGAAACAGCGCAAGCGGTCATCGACTTCTTACGCCAAAACAATTACAACATTGAGGCTGCGGAACCGGAAGATAACACGGATATCTACATGGACACGCTCGATTGGATTTTATTGAAAAATAAGCTTTCGCTCAGATACAGATTATCAAACGGTAAAGCAAAGTACACTTTAAAAAGTGTCGGTACCATTAAAGACGGCATCGCCAAAAGAATGGAAAATGAAATTGCCCTGGAAGAAGCACCTCATGCTCCCACGGAAATTCCCGTAAAAACTCTTAGAAAACAAATTAAGGACATTATTTTCCCGCGGAAACTGATGGAACAAATACTTATACATACCAACCGTCAAAGATATATCGCCATGTCACCGGAAAACGCAAAACTTGAGCTGGACTTCGATACGTCCAATTTCTCCGCTAACGCGTTATTTAAACCCAGGCGTGCTCCAAAATTATACGAGTTTGAAGCTGAAATCATCGAAGGACGCGAGTCATCACTTCCAGCAATGGCTTCTCTGCTTTCTAAAAATTTCAACTACACGCCGTCAAAGACATCCAAAATGGAATCTGCGATGGCACACTTGAAAATCAAGCCCTTAACTAAAGCAACGCCGGAAAAACTTAAAGTAAAAATCGATGACAGCCTTGAAATCGCCTTAAAGAAAATCCTGACAGTAGAGTTAACATGGTTAAAGGAACAATTTCCCGGCGTTTTAAGTGATAGAGACCCGGAATTCGTGCACCAGGCACGGGTGGCCACCCGGCGCATGCGTTCAGCTTTAGCTCTTTTCCACGATGCCCTACCGGTCAAAACTGTGACGTACCTGGAAAGCCGTCTCAAATGGCTCGGCAAATTGTTCGGGGAAGTCAGGAATCTCGATGTTTTTGTTATCAACCTGTCAAGTTATAAAGATAAAATAGGGAAATTTCCTAAAGCCAAGAGAAAGGCTCTGGAAACGCTGGTCATAAAACAGCGGCGCACTCCTCTTAGAATTCTGAACGAAGCTATAAAATCCCGCCAGTTCAAGACGTTTCAAAGGCGCATGAATAAGCTGTT
Source organism: uncultured Chloroflexia bacterium (assembly GCA_963796365.1). Taxonomy (GTDB): domain Bacteria; phylum Chloroflexota; class Dehalococcoidia; order Dehalococcoidales; family RBG-16-60-22; genus RBG-13-51-18. The sequence continues at coordinate 578,092 of CAWCLJ010000003.1, read as the reverse complement.
GGAAACACCATCCAGAGAGCAAGCATCGGCAGAGCAGAAATTTATATCAGATGTAGCCCCGCAGATAATCATACAAAAACTTGAAAATATCATTGAGCAAAGCCGGAAAACCATAGCGAACCCGGATCTGAAAGAATATCATAGTTTGAGAATTCAAATGAAAAGACTCCGCTATGCCCTAGAATTTCTTACCGCTCCCTACGGCGATGTTTTTAAGGGTATTATCAAGCAAACCGTCGAAATACAAGATTGCCTGGGAGAGCTTCAGGATACCGTTTTCAATCAGAAATTCATTAAAGGTATTTTCAAAAATTGGCGTGGGAAATTAACCGACCCGGATTTGATATTTATTCTTGGTGAAATTTATCAATTCCAAGGCGAAATATCAAGGGAACGCCAGAAATCATTTGATGCTATCTGGGCATCATTCGCTCCGGAAAGTACGGTCCAATTTCTTAAGGAGAAATTTCAAAAACAATTGGGGGAAAGTGCCGCCTAGGCTATTTCCGGGTTATCAACGTTGTGCCCTATTATTTCCAGGGTTTAGAAGTAAAAATAAGTGGTTATTTTACAATAAGAAAGATTGAATTAATTCTTAATAAAAGCTTAATCCAAATTTTATGTTTTTCTAACATAGTCAAAACAAAGACCGAACAAATCTTTTATATAATTTAAACGGGTTAATAACCCGTCATTTAATCTCCACCTTATCAGCCTGTAGACTTTGGGGGTATACCCATGAGCAAACGCTATTTCGAAGATGAATTTGGCAGAAAATGGGCAGTCACGAAACTAGGTTCCAGCCTTAAAGTCTCGGGGGAAAAGAAGGAGGAGGAGGACCTAGCCCATATCGCCAGGAGCTGCGCTTATAAACTGGGTGTTTCTGAAACAAAGTCCGGGACGCCTATAGAATATATTAATCAACACCGCCGGATATGGAACGCAATCTGGAGTAAAGGTGAAATTGACCTATAGTATCCTAATTGGGATATTCCTTTGGAAAGACGCCATCAGTTAACCTATGGAAAACACCAAACTTATTTATTGATAATTCTGCGGCCTTTCCGAATTTCGTCAATTAAACAATAAAGCCCAAAAGAAATTATGGCCACAGTCATCGTTATTTCCAGAACTAATACCAGGGTATTGGACTCATAGATGTAAAACTTCCCTAACACCATGATTAGACCAAGATGTATGAGTAGAAACGAAGACATGGCTAAGGCAATCAATGCTAAAAAATATACTTTGATGTTCATTTCTCTTTACTCGAATTTAATGTTTATTTTTCTTAAACACTAATATTATGAGCATACGATGATAACAAACCCGTAAAAAAACGAGTAAAGATTCTAAATAACACGATAATGATTTTATGGATAGCAACCGATATTGTGTTGGCTGCTCGGCATCATAAAAGGTTCGGGTAAAATGCCCTTCATAAAGGTAAATTGATATTTAAGAAATGAGGTAACGGCACCAGACAGGTCGTTGCATTCCGAGATGAGTTACTGGAAGACTTAAAAAGAATCTTAACAAAAGCTAAAAGTAAATTCCGATAATACACCCTGGTTAAAGTGAAAAGTACTATTGTAAACCACGATTTACCACGTTGATGGACTGGCCCCAGTAGTAGTTGATGACGGCTCAAATAGCGGAGTAACCAGGACCTCAAAATTAGGAGCAGTACCGCTTTTATATGTGAAGGAAAGAACCTGGGTAATACCACCACCTGTCACTGAAGTTTCCTGAGTTATGAAAACAATACTTCCTAGATAGTATTGAGTCCCGCCCCAATAGACAGAGTAATCTCCCCTAACAACTGTACCATTAGCCGATGTCTCGTTTAGTGTTACAGGGGGGGCATTATATAAGCCCTTCAGCACATCTTCCAAAGCGCCGGTTTGTGCTATTCCGGAAGCTGAACGAAATTCAACCTTAAACGCCAAAGTCTGGGTCGTGCTATCAGTAACAGAGATTGTTATGCATCCTGTACCACCGCTAGTGGAATTTGATGATATGGTAGTACAAATTTGCAACCCGGATGAATTTGTATTCGTCTGATTTGTCAACGAAGTGATATTACTATTAACGTTGCTGGTAAGCGTATCTAAATTATCATTGAGGGTATTCACGTTAGTACTGAGCGTGCTGAAAACATTATTGATGTTATTATTCATGTCATTGTATTGGCTGATGAGTGTATCAATTGCACCAGTTTGATTTGCTATATTACCAGCTTGAGTGTTTAGCTCACTGGTTAGACCTTCTTCATCGGATGCGACGGCAGCAAGTTTTGCCTGGAGATCGTTTGTCTTGCTATCATATTTACCATCAACACCATTAATTTTGCTATTTGTATCCTTTAATCCGCTCTGAATTGCATCGTCTAGATCATCCAACCTAGTATTTTGCACGCTGATAAAATTGTTTAACTCAGTTACTGTATCTTGCAGATGTCCTAAATTATTATAAATTTTAGTAATTTCCGAACTGAAATTTGATTTAAGTTCCGCCATATTATTTATTAATACCCAGTTGATGGAAGCACTGATTGCAATAACTAAAATAATAATGATAGGAATCCACCATTTGTTAGTCATATCCAACCTCCCTTGAAATAGAGAAAAGAATATTATTTAAAATCTAGTAAAGTTGTCCTGATATATAATTTCGAGTTATTTCGTTTTCAGGATTTTGAAAAACTTTCCGGGTTTCTCCAAATTCGAGCAACTTGCCGGCATAGAAAAAAGCAACAAAGTCTGATATTTTCTTAGCTTCGTTCATATTATGGGTAACAATTACCTGGGTATAATCGCCTTTTAAGGCGATTATACTGGCTTCCAACGCAGTTGTGGATACAGGGTCCAGCGAAGATGCCGGTTCGTCAAGGAGGATAACTTCAGGTCTGATAGCCATAGTCCGTGCTATGCATAAACGTTGTTGCTGGCCGATAGATAAAGCCAGAGCACTATCACCAAGCCTATCTTTCAGTTCATTCCAGAGGGCCGCTTTTTCCAGACTTGTCCGTACCACCTCATCATGATTTACTTTAAGCTTGATAGCTTTTACTCCGTACAGGATATTTTCTTTAATTGTTTTGGGGAAAGGATTAGGTTTTTGAAATACCATACCCACTTTCCTCCTTAAAAGAATGGGGTCTATTTCCAGAATATTTTCCTCGTCCAGAAGGACTTGCCCCTTGACCTTGCAGAGGTTATTCAATTCGCTCAACCGGTTCAAACAACGCAACATCGTGGTTTTACCACAACCGGAGGGCCCGATAATAGCTGTAACTTTCCCCGAAGGAATACTAAGATCAATCTTATCGAGAATTTTCTTTTCTCCATAACTAACTTCTAGCTGTTTGATTTCTAAAACGCTCGCTTTTTTATTCTGCCGTATTCCGGATTCTTCAACTTTCACCGGCTCGGATTCTTTAATATCGGTGATAGACATTTCTCACTCCTGAATCATTTTCATTAACCCGGAATTATGCGCCTTTATATCTTTTACTTAATCTATTTTTAAGTATTACCACTGAGATGCTTAAAGCCATTGTGATCATAATCAGCAGCACCGCCGCGGTAAATTGATACACGCCTTCAACATTTTTAAAGTTCATATCTATGTCACCGCGGGCGAAATAAATAAAATATGAAAGGGACGTGACTTGATTAAAAGGCCCCACACCGTATTGGCCGGTCCCTGAAATAAACCAGATAGTTGCAAGACTTCCGCTGGCTTCTGCACACCCTAAGAGCAAGCCGGTAATAATATTAGGAAACGACCAGGGAATGAGTGTATGAACCAGGGTATAAAGCGGTGTGGCCCCGAGGGCATAAGAACCTTCTTTGAGATCTGTTGGTACTGAAAGAATCCCTTCTTCGGTGGCCCTGGCAATTATCGGGATAACTAATAATGAAATGATAAGCGCGGCGGTAAAATAAGAACCGCTGGCTATATGACGTTCCCCATTGAAATCATAAAAATAACCGGCGAAGACATTGGAAAGGAAAGTATGTGAAGTGTAATTGACCAGTGATATAGCCATCAACCCAAGAATAAAAACCGAAATGGATTTCAGCGCCGTACAGGAGAATTTTATTAATTTGGCTATTAATTTATTGGGATATTCGGTAATGTAGATTCCTACGGATACTCCTACCGGCAGTGAAATAATTGAAGTCATTAAAATCAGTAGCAAAGTACCCAGTATAAAATTCATTAATCCTACTGAATGGAATGTCTGCGGTACCCAAACCGGCCAATCGTTTTCCCATTTTATGACCGACCAGCTCTGCCACTCGAAAGGAGTGTTCAGTACATGCCAGTTCAAATTAGGTAGTCCGGCTGCAAATAGACGGTAAATTAAAATTCCATAGGCAGCCAGCATCAAGACGACCGGAAGTATAATCAGCGGATAACGGGAAAGATCATGGGCTTTCGGGGTGGCGCCCAGAAAATAAAATAGCAGCAGGCAAAAAGAGGGAATCGAGATAGCAAAAAGAATAAGCGCAGAAACAAAAGAATGATGAATTATCCCGTTTATCTGAAACCCGTATAAATACTCGGGCAAAATATGGAGAATGAAGGCTGAAATAATCGATAGAACCGCTAGTAATATTAATTTCCATTCTTTAACTTTTCTAATTTGCCTCAGGAAGAAAAAGATAGTCAGGAATGAAACCCCGAGGATTACCAGCAATGGTGCAGGGTATGAATCCAATGAATTCAAAGATAAAGATAAACAACCCAAAATAATACCGATCCCGGCAAAACCAAGAGGCAAAATGAGCGCAATCTTTTCTACCGTGGTAACACGAGTTCTTATTAATGAACCGGCATTAGCCTTTTGATATTCCGGTTTTTTTATATCTAACTCAATCTTCATTGGGCATACCTTTTTTTAAACTTTTTTTGGAGAAATGGTATTAACGCCAGGATAGCGAAAGCTAACACGAGGAGTAGGAGACCGGTAAAATTGGCCGCTGAATTTCTTAAAGGATTAGCAGCGCTTTGAGTAAAGCCGCCGGAAAAACCTGCGCCGGTGGAAGTCAGCGTAGCAGTGCTTTTAAGAATATCGAAAAGAGGCGACGGTAACGATGATTCGAAGCTAATGACCATACCTACAATTACCACATCTCCCATTGCTTTAAGAATTCCCAGGCCGCAGGCTGATGTTATGCCGGATAAGGCATAAGGTAAGGTTACCGTCTTTAGAGTGTACCAGCGGCTCGCGCCAAGCGACAAAGATGCTTCTTTTAGGGAATAAGGAACATCTTTTATGGCATCATCAATTAAAGGAGCCAGGAAAGGAATTATCAACATCGATAACATGATGCCTCCGAGAAGAGTACTGTTAGAATAGGGTAAGATGCCCGGTTTCCACCATGTCATACCGGGGGGAGGCATTTGATCCCCCGGAATTCCGGCGCCGCAAAATTTAGGGACAATAAAAATTTGAGCGAATACCGCTGCCATCATGGCGTATATGATGGAAGGTATGCCCCCTAATATTCCCAAAATAGTCCTCATCCCTTTTCCCAGAAAACCCAATGTAAATTCTGATGCGAAAATAGCCATCGCTAAGGAAACAGGTAATGCTATGCCCATTGAAACGATTACAACGAGAATTGTCCCCCAGATCGCCGGGATGAGGCCATACAACCCTTGATTGGTTGTAAAGACGCCCGAGATTTGAGTTGAAAAGAGACCCCGCAAACCTATAGTAGTTATAGCAAGGCGGCTGTTGATGATAAGGTTGACGATTATCAACACCAGCAAACAGAGCGGTATCAAAGCTACAGTAAGGAAAAGGATATCCGGCCATTTTATTTGCTTTTTCCTATTTAACATCGTTAAATGCTCCGTATCGAAGGGGAATTATAAACGAATTGTTCTTCATGGCAGCGGTAAATAACCGGCATCGCTCAAAGCCTTCTGCCCTACCGGAGATAATAAATAACTTACAAGCTGAGAAACCGACGGCGAACAATCCGTGCGGGTTACAACATGGATTTCTCGGCTAAGCGGATATTCTCCGTTGTAAATAGCTTCGGTATCTTGTAAAGGATCAATGCCGTTAATAGAAATCACTTTGATCGGCACATGTTGCATCGCCACTGGAATCACGCGACGGGAAACGGCCCCGATTTTGTATGTAAAGTCGCCGGAACCGGCATCATAAGGAGCTCCCGGCATATATTCGATCGAAAGCACCTCTTCTTCAGCATCCAGCTTGGGATCCGTAAACTGATTATTCCATGCCCCGGCTATCACGTCCTCATCGAGGCCCAGCTTTTGATATAGCAAAGTCTGAGTATCGTATTTTCCGGGCATCATTCTAAGTTGCGGGAAAATAGCTTTGTAGTCTGTCAGCCAGCTTTCGTTATCGGAATAACTGCCGGTATTCAAGTTTAAAGTGGGACCCCATGTTTCATAAGTCCACCACCATCGTTTCCCAAAGGGTGTGATAAAGTTTTGCATGATTTGTTTCAAATCTTCCAAGGTAAGATTTTGAAATCCAATTGTTTTTCTAACGGGCGTTTGGTTTTGATCATATTCTCCGCCGGCGTAAGAATTAGCGTCTATTATTATACAAACGGCATCGTAAGCAATTACGTTATCACGAAGTCCTTTTAGCTCTTCGGGCTTAGGGTCTACTCCGAGCAGCGCAACGTCGCTTTTACCCTGTATTACCTGCTGTAAAGCTGTGGAAGAGTAATCTACTTCAACTTGCGTATTTTCGATGGTGTTAAATCCCGGGACAATCTTTCTTTGGAACGGGGAAATAACATCCCACGCTCCACTGACCTTGATTTTGGTCCCGGCTGAGACCGCGGAACTGCAGCCGGGAATCAAAGACAGGATAAGTAAAGCAACCAAAAGGAGTAAGCCGCTTTCGCGTATCAGAATTAGTCCGGCTTTTTTCTTCCCTTCAGGGATCATTTTAAGGGGTCCCAATAGTGACCTGCCCGTTAGAAATATCGACGTTATCGATTGGGTCGCCATTAGCATCCATCAAAATAACATTGGATACCTTGATGGCCGACTGTTTTCCGCTCGCAGATTTTGCCGTCATTTGATAACTTAAAAAGATTCCCGGCCCCTGAGCGCCACCTGGCGTTTGCCCCGCCTGTTCAGCCTGGGTCTGCCCCATGATGGCAACCGCAACAGTGTCAACTGTACCCTGAGTATTATCAATAGCTGGTTCAGACGGCACCATGGTAGTGGTAACCCCGTTGGCGGTAGCCCAATCTTTGTAAAAGCTGCCTTCGGTAACCGTCTCGCACTGCATGGCTGAAGGGTCGAAAGATAAAGACGCCTGAGCCCCGCGGGAAGCTATCTTGCTATTGATAACTATAGTTATTGTAAAAGTATCTCCCTGGTTGACCTGTTGTTTGTCTACAGAAATGCTTACACTCTCATTTTTGGCGGTCGTGCTTGTCGTGGTTGGAGGAGTTATGGTTGGAGATATTGTAGTGGTTTTTGATGAAATACTTGACGTTTGTGACGGAACGTCAGAAGTTTGGGACGGTTGATTGGACGTCGTCTGTATTACCTGGGAGGTTGTAGGATTATATCCACTACATCCGGTAAGTAACAGGCCGATAAGCAGCAAGCCTGTTACAGCCGCCATTAATAACTTGATTTTCATGTTCATTGATTTCATTGTCTTGTCTCCTTTGATTTTTGATATTCTGTATTTGAATCTTGAATTAGAATCTTGGTTTGACATCTGGGATTTGATTCAGGATCATATTCCACCGAAATAACGATACGCGAGTTCGGCGAGTTGATTAATTCGATATCTGCTTTCGCAGTTTTGCCAGGAATAGTAATTTCCCCTCCGGTAATTATAAGCTGGGTTCTAAAAGCTTCGCCTTCATGTTTTAAGTCATCGGATAACAAATCATCCCAGCTGACTTCGGTCTTTGGAGGGGCTTTGGGTGGTGCTTCCGGCGGGGCTTCCATAGCGGCCACTACCGGTCGAGTATACATTTTAGTATTTACAACCTGACGGCGGGCAGGGTCATACCTCATATCTTTCAAAGTTGAAGCTAATTCGTCCATAACCGGGACCGGAGTAGGCTTTCGCCGTAAGAATAAGGAAACAATTAATACACCTATCAGTAGCTCCGATATGATAACAATGCCCGCTAAGCTCCACCTGACACCGGAAGTGTTCCCCCCATTACTCCCCAAGATCGCGTAGAGAGAAAAATGGCTAATATGAGCCGTTATCTGATGAGTTGCAGCATTAACCGTGCAATCGCAGGGCACCCATTGACTTTGTCCGGTATCGAAATAGACCATCGTTAAATCGTCGGGGCTCACCCCCTGCGGCAATTGGGACGGGTCATATTGATAGACTACATCGATTGGTTGGCTGAATTCTGCCCCGTCCGGCTCGAAATCCATGGTACTGATTATGGTCTTGTCCTGGGGCGCCTGTGGGGGAGCGAGGCCGGGCTGAATCGATAAGGATTCTAAAGGATAACCATCTTTATCCAGTGCTCTTGTCCCATTTTGAATAAACAAGCTGGCAACATAAATACTTCCACTGCCGATATTTGTTTTTTCGAAGTTATCCTGAAATACACCTCCCGTATCTATTAAATTTGAAATATCTATTGTCTGGACCGAATCCGGCATTGTCTTGGATGATTTTTTAGGAATATTTTCCGTTTTAGGTGTCAATGTAACGATTGTTGATTGTATATCCGTGGTATTCGTTTGAGAAGTGGAAGTTTCAGTCGTAACGGGAGTCTGCTCCTGGTTCGACGATGTTGAAGTGGTAGTGGGGGAAATGGTTGGTGAAGTGGTAGTGGCAATAGAAGTAGTGGACGTTCCGGAGTTAAAAGTAAAAGATGCAGAAGATGTTGCCGTACCGTGCGGGGTTATTACCGTGATAGCGCCGGAAGAACCGGCACCTACCACCGCAATAATTTCAGTACCGGAAGAAGCGACTACGCTGAAATCATTAGCTTCTGAACCCCCGAATTTTACAGAAGTTGTACCGTTAAAGTTTGTCCCGGTTATGGTTATAGTGGTCCCGGTGCCACCGGATGAAGGACTGAAGCCGGTAATAGTGGGAGCCAATGTTGAATTTGTGGTCGTCGTGGTGGGTGTAGTTGTTGAATTAGCGGTCGTAGTGGTAGGTGTGGTAGTCGTCGTAGAAGAAGTAGGAGTGGTTGAAGTTGTCGTGGTGCTCGCCGCAGCTATAGTTAGACTGGCACCGGTGGATGTAAAAAACTGTATTGGATCACCATCCGTGTCCATTAAGATGATGTGGGCTAAACTGAAGCTTGCGGCGCCGCTGACTCCGGTTTTAACCGTGAAGTTAAGGGTTACCAAAAGGCCGTTAGTTCCAGGCGGTGCGCTGGCGGTTGCGCTTCCTAAGGAATAAGCTATGGCACCAACCGTGCCGGCAATTGATGTATCCGGGTTCCCCGGGCTTAAAGTAGTTCCGTTATTCTTTAAGAAAGTCCCTTCCGTGAGGCTGTTATAAGTCAATTTACTGCTGTCATAATTCAAATCCAGTTGCCACCCGAAGATAGCAACAGAGTTATTTATCGTCAGCGTGACATTGACGGAATCCCCCGGATTTACTGGTTGTGAAGGTACATTTATCGTTATGCTGGCTGGTACGGTAGCAAATACTGGAGTAGCAATGGCAAGGAGCACACCCGGTAGAATTAGAAGAATTCCTAAAATAATGGCTAATCTATATTTCATCTTTCCCAGGTTCATCATTCGAATTTTTATCTATTTTATTTAGGCCGAACGGTTCTTTCTCTGTGACTGAATTACCACGAAAATTATCCCGCCAATAAGTATCGTGGAGACGATAATAATTCCGACCAGCGACCAACTGATACCGGGACCGGGCTGATTTATGACCTGGGCTGTCGTAGGCGTAAAAACCGCATCCGTTGAGGTATTTAGCGGGTTGCCGCCCAACCCGATGACAGTACCACCCAGGCTATCGGTTGGAATGCCTCCGGTTACGGTTTTATCATCCGTAGAGATGACGATATTCTCAGCTTTGTGCCACTTACCGTCGCTGAAGTATGAAAGGAATAAGCTGTTAATATCGTAGTCTTTAACTTCATCTTCGCTGTATTGGACGGCTACCACCGCCGCGCCCTGGCTGTAACCTTGAACCTGAACATCCACAAACTTTATGGCCGGTTTACCCGTTCCGCCCTCAATAATACCCGAGGAAAAAATGACACCCGTTGACGGCTCGGATGAATACTTTATGACGCTGATAAAGCCGCTTCCAGTGCCCCCTGATAAGTTGATTACTACGCCATCTTTTGCCGATGCATCGGCATAAAGTGACGATTGGTTGCTGAATTGGAAAACACTCGTGCTGGATGCGTCAGCTTCCGGCAGGCTTGTGATATTTGCTAAGTTATTCATAAGAGTAGCCGTATTAGTATCAGATGTCTGGGTCGGGTTATTGGAGGTAGATAATTGTGCCGCGGCCGGGGTTGTTAATATGGTCGATATAGTTCCAGGTTGTATTGTGGTAATTAGCGGGACCGGGGTTATAGTTGATGGAGTTGTCGTTATATCCTCGACATCTGTTAAAGTAATAGGTGTAATTGTTGTGGTGGTAGATGAGGCCGTTGTAGTAGACGAAGTAGTTGTGGTCGTGGATGACGTTGCAGTGGTGGACGAGGTTGTCGCAGTAGTAGATTGGACGACGCTGAAAGAGGCCGTCTCACTATCTATGACTGTGCCGGCGCTGGTTGTTATAACTGATTTAACGCTATAATTACCGTTAACTTGACCGGTGAAGTAAGCTTGAAATGTCCTGGAAAAAGTGGGAAGAACTGAAGGAGAGCCAAGCTGGACAAGAATCTGGGAAAGCTGACTGCCCGACGAATTATATAAGGATACGGTATCTGTTGCTGAAGAAATACGGCAGTTACCGGTATTTTGCAAGGTTGTATCAACTTCAATGGTTTGTCCTGTATATGCCTGGGGTACGTTGACGCTGGAAATATGACCTGAAGTAACAGAAGTAAAACCCGGAACGGTGATGATAACAGGCACGATACTGGCTAAAATCATGCCGACTTTATCTTGACTGTTTGGCTGGGGGTTGTACATATAAACACAAGCGTAATATTCTCCTGCAGCCTCCCCACCGGGGACGGTTACGGTAACCTGAATATCCTGGGATGCATTCGGCTCAAGGTGAATGGAGGACAAATTAATTGAAGTAAAAGTCCTGGCGGAATGGGGGCTGGTATCCTGTGCCGTGGATAGCGCCAGAGTGGAGCCATCCGTCCCTTGCCCCAATCCATCAACTTCGATATTCAAATCCGTTGGGTCGGTAGAAGATTCGTTCGTTACAGCGATGGTGGATGTCTGGCTTTGTCCGGGATTCAATGAAAGTGTGATGATGTTGTTTGTTACGTTATAACCGGTATCGGCAAAAACAGGCACTGCTAAAATAATCGATGAAATGATTATCAGTGCCAGAATTAAGTGTTTAAGGTATTTCATATTAACCATCCATCAAGTCCCTGTTGAAGGAGACTTTGGGGGGCAGTCGAAATGACTGCCCCCCTTTTTACAGAAATTAGTAAGAACTATTAGAAGCCGTAAAGGTCAGGACAATGTGATAAGTGGAACTGGAACTCAGAACCGGATCAGTGTAAGTTACCGGTTGAGTGAACGTGACGGTACGCATATCACCGCCGGTGGAGCTATTCTGCCCGGCCGGAGTGCCGGAAGCGATTATGCCTCCCAGCATCATGTTAACGGTATTGCCCATGCCGTTGCCGCCATTGGCGCCGACTGTAAGAGGATTGGAGAGTTTGGTCGTGCCGTAAATTCCCGAACTGTACTGTGTAAGATAACCGCCGGTAGCAGAGTTGGTGTCCTGGACTGTCACCTGCCAGTTAGTATTGGAGAAGACATTCAGGGTCCGGAGGACGGTGTTAGCATTGGTAACCACCAGGTTCCAGCCGCTGATGGATGAAGGAGCGATGAAAGTAAGCTGCGAACCAAGATTGCTGTCAACCGAAACATCGTTGCCGGAAGAATTGGTGCTGGCTAATGTTACCGTTACGGAAGCGGGGAGAGTGTTGACATTAGCGATCTGGTTGGAATTGGCATCGATGACCACAAGGTTAGCGAGGGAGAAAGCTGCCGCGCCGTTAGCCGTGGCAGTGGTCTGGAAAGTCAGGGTGGCAAGAACGCCGTTGCCGGTAGCGCCGCCCGCATCGGGCGCGCCGAGGATAGCGTAAGACAGGCCGGTAATTTGTCCGTTTACGTTATCGATAACCGGTGCCGTCGGAGCTGAAACGGAAGCACCGTTAGCCGCTGCCCAGGGCTTGAGGAAACTGCCCGCGCTGTAACCGGTGCACTGGACTTTGGAAGCATCGAAGTTGATGTTGGCCTGCCAGCCGCGGATCTGCTTGGAACCGTTAGTGTTGATGTAAACCTGCACGGTGAAGGTCTGGAGCCCTGATAACGATTGTGTGGAAGGAACCAGAGAAATGGTGACCTGTTTATAAGTGAAACCGGTCTTGGTGATGGTGCTGCCGGGAGTCGTAACCGCAACGCTTCCGGAGGCGCCGTTACCGACGGTTGCATTTATCTGCGTATCGGAAACGACGGTAAAGCTGCCGGCGGCCACGCCGCCGAAGGTAACCGCAGTGCTGCCGGTAAAGCCGACGCCGGTAATCGTGACTACATCACCGGTATAAGCGGTAGTGGGAGTCAAGCCGGTAATGGAAGCCGCGATAAAAGTGAATCCGGATTTGCTAGCGGTGCCGTAAGTCGTTTGAACGGTCACGTTGCCGGAAGCGCCAGTGCCTACGGTAGCTGTAATCTGGCTGGCTGAATTGACCACGACGCCGGTAGCCGCCACGCCGCCGAAGCTAACCGCGGTGTTGGCAGCGGTATCAATAAAGCCGGTACCGGTGATAACTACCGAACCTCCCTTATATTGTGAGGATGTGAAGGTGGTGATAGTGGGTGTTTGGGTATAAGTGAAAGTACCCGTGGAAGTTCCGGAATAAAGGGGGTTAATGACCGTGATGACGCCGGTGGTGCCGGAGTCCACGATCGCCGTAATCTGGGTATCAGAGTTTACGGTGAAACTTGTAGCATTGGTACTGCCGAATTGGACCTGGGTGGTCCCGGTGAAGCCGCTACCGGTAATGACTACCGGCTGCCCGGCGCTGCCCGATGTGGGGGTAAAGCCGGAAATAACGGGCTGGACCGGGGGCACACCGATGATAACGTTGCCGGTGGTGCTAGTAGCGCCATCGAACGGGTTTGTATTGGCATCCATAACGAGTAGAGAAGCAATAGAAAGAGAAGTAGGAATATTGTTGACGCCGGAATTAACCGTGAAACTAAGGGTGGCCAGTTGGCCGTTAGAAGTTACCGGTGCAATATTGTCGCCGGTTAAAGCATAGGCGATGCCGGCGATAACACCGGGAGTACTGGTGTCAATAGTTCCGGGGTTTGTACTGCCGTTGTTTTTAAGGTAAGTGCCTTCCGTGATGCCGTTGTAGGTGAGTTTGCTGGCATCATAGTGTACGTCCAACCCCCAGCCGAAGACGGGAGTATCGGTACTGATGGTCAGGTTGACCGAAAAAGTAGCGCCCGCTGAAACGTTTATCGGTGATGGAGAGAAGCTGACGGTCGCATTTTCCGTAGCGGCAAACACTGCCGTTACGGGAACGATTAAGGCCATCAGCATGGCAAGTATCATGATGATACCTAACGTCTTTTTGAATTTTAAAAGACGGCTTAGCGATTTCATTTAATCCTCCTGTTATATTTTCCAGTGTTTATTTATTTAGATTAATTAAACTGACTGCAATTTATTAGCTATTCGGATAGTCTGGGGTTAGCGTGTCGAGTGAAAGGGTAGTGCCCTGGCCGGCGTTGGAAGCATTGCTATATGTAATGTTCCACCATTTGCCGAGTTTGCCCAGGTCGAGCACGTTAACGACGCCATCGCCGTTGATATCGGCCGGGTCCCCGGCGGTAAGGGTGCCGGAATAATGGCCGGAATTAGCTGCCTGATAAGCCGCAGTAGCGAAGTTCCATTTCTTGCCCAGTTTGCCCAGGTCGAGCACGTTGATAGCTCCATCCTGGTTGATATCAGCCAGCGGAGTCAAAGAAATGAAGTTCTGCTGGGCCACGATAGCCTGGCCGGCGGCAGTGCGCATCCAGGCAATGAAGGCGTCCGCATTACTGCGGTTGGCGTTGGTCTGCGGGTCAGTAGCATACTGGTCGCTTTCGCACATATAGAGGTAACGGGACATCGGGTAGAGTTTAGCTGCATTGACGGTGCAGACGTTCTGGGCCGTGGCTTTAACGCCGCCAACGGTCAGTGTCGTGACAGTGCTCGGCAGGGAAGCGGCATATCCGATGCCGACATAGCCGATGGTCCACTGGTTGTTGGTGATGTAGGCGGCCAGGTCGCCATTGGAATCGATTCTATGGGGGCCTTCCTGCGTATTGGTTGCAATTTCAGAATTATTTTTATCCAGGTTCAGGAAATCGGCGAGGGCATCACGCGTGCCGGAGCCGATAATTCTGCCGACCGCAACAATAGGTTGATTCGGGCCGCCGGGGATCTGGTTCCAGTTGGTGATGGGCGGTAACACCCAAACGCCATTAACCTGTTGAGCATTCTGGGTGCTGGAGGTGACAGTATGGCCCTTCGCATCGGTGGTAATGCCGGAGCCGACGGTATTACCGTCATTGAGAACGATGTTGCTACTTATGGTAATGTAAGCATTGTAGATTCGTTTTAACTGGTCCATAGAAATATCGGTTAAGGAATTGCCATTGCCGTTGATAATGGCGCAGATGCCGTCGCGGGCAATCTTGGTAGCATGAAGGTTCGGGTAGGTTCCCAGGTCAGTGATGCTGGAGGCATCGCCAATATCGACCCATAAACCCTGGGCATCGCCCTTACCCTGGCCGGAACCGCCCTGTTCCACATGTGCCTGCAAACCGGTATGGCCTGCATTCTGGAAGGGGCCGCTGGTGTAGGTGCCGCCTATGCCCTGAATGCCGAGTGCCGCGGCGGCAATGGGATATACCGTGGTCGAACCATCTAATCGTAATCCGGAAGTGTCACCGGGACCGAAGGGAACAACGCCAACGTAAGGGTTGGCAGCAAAAGCAACCACAACTGGCACTAAAGCTGCGATAACCGCTGCTCCCAAAAGAATTCCGCTGAAAAATCTTTTTTTATTAAAGAAAAATTTCTTTAATCGACTGTTCATTTATCTCCTTATGATTTTTCTCTTTTTCCCCATTTATTTACGGATTAAGCCCAAGGAACATTATTATTATTTTGATTTTCTGTTTTGCTGACACCTCCCCATGAACGTAAGTGCACACCAGGACTCTTGACAGTGGGCAGTCATGGGATTACAATTTTTTAAGAGCCCGGGCTCGACCTGGGCCAAAGGGAAGTCTTGAGGTGCTCAAATCTCATTTTTGACTTCCCTTTGCTTTTGCACCGTATAGTACTTTTTTCTGGACAACCCATTACTAAAATACCACCCTGTTGTTTGGCGCAGTTTAAGACGCCGTTAAAAATTTGTTAAGACATTTTTTGCTGAAGCTGACGATTTTTTAACGGGTTTTGGAGGCAGTCCAAAAGGGTAACCCAAACTTTTTTCAGATAATATTTCATCCCCTGGAGTAACTCAGGATTTTCCTATTTAATAACTTTCACGTTTAATAACTTCCACGAAACTTAAAACTTCCATGCAATGCCGCCAAAAATGATATTTAACTAAAAATTAATTCAAGTTTTACAACTCCTTAAACTTATCCAAACATAATCCTAACAACTAGGCTTTATGCTAAAAGCAGGATGGGATATTTCACATTAACAGATTTAGGGATATGAAATTTCAAGTTAAGCACGGTTGTTAGGGGGTGAAGATAATGGGGCTGAAAGCTTGGATAACCAATTTAATTCAACAAATATTGAAGATACTTGAATGGTTATTTGAAAACCCTGATACCGAACGTGATATCAATGAAATTAGTTGGTGGCGATATTACGACGGATTTTACTTGTAAAACTGGTACCGATTGTTCGTAAGTAATCACATTTCAGAACCACATGGAAGATATTAAAGTTCACTGAAATGCCACAAAACCCTAGCTGATGAGTTAGATAACATTATAATTTATTTGATTCCGGCCCCTACTTTTTATTCTCTTCAGCTAAGGCTTTGTGATATTTCCGTACTTGCCCGCTGCGTCAAGTCTCTCCAAACAGATCAGTATTGACCATTTCCCTTCAGCGAACAACAAATATTGCATTTCGGGAAGGCGCTCGGTATACTTCTTAATTTTGGCTTTGGCGGAATCAGAGTTTTTAGTGAATGATTAATCGATTAATATGAGGAATTACTCGCCGTGAAAGTTATGACGATATGATATGAGTAACCGGAGCTAAGCGGAGGATCAGTATAAACCACGACCTGACTGAAAGTTAAAGTCCGCAAATCCCCGCCATTAAGGATATCCTGTCCAGGCGGAGTTCCCGTAGCAATTATTCCTCCCGCATTCATATCTACCGAATTTCCGGTGCCATTACCGGCACTGGCATTGATAACAAGAGGATTGGAAAGTTGTAAGTTGCTGTAAACTCCGCCTGAGCTATACTCAGTAAAATATCCGTCGGTAATGCTGTTATTATCCTGAATTGTCACCTGCCAGTTAGTATTAGAAAACACATTCATGGTCCTTATTGCAGTGTTACTTTGAGTAACCACAAGATTCCAGCCGCTTATATTGTCGGGGGCGATAAACGTAAGCTGGGGACCTACGGAAGCATCAATACTCATATTTTCTGATGAAGTGATCGCCGGAACAAAGATAAAACCGGATAGACTAGCGGTGCCGCCGAGTGTCGTTACACTAACCGCGCCACTGGTGCCATTACCAACTACTGCCGTTATCTGCGTATCCGAATCTACCGTAAAACTCGCTGCCGCCATACCTCCAAAACTCACCGCCGTCACCCCGCTTAGATAAGTACCGGTTATCACTACTGTGGTACCACTCCCTCCCGATACAGGCTGGAAAGAAGTGATGCTGGGCGGCTGAATAAAGGTAAAACCTGATTTTACGGCCGTACCTCCAGGAGTATTTACACTAACACTTCCGTTGGCTCCTCCATATACTACGGCTGTAATTTGATTATCGGAATCGATAGTAAAGCTCTTGGCAGAAACACCTCCGAAACTAGCACCGGTCGCTCCGCTAAAGTTTGTCCCGGTAATGACTACCAATGTCCCGCTCCCGGCGGAAGTGGGCGTAAGTGACGTACCCCCCAGCAGAGCTGGGGGGCTTCTCCCTTCCCTACCCCTTTTCGAACATCCTTAACTGACTGTCTTTATCTTCATATTTCTGATATTTGATATATTTCTTGATCACTTCACTCGTTACTTTATCCCCCACACTCCTAACATAATAACCCTCGTTCCACATCTTCCCACTCCACATTATTTTCCTCATCCTTGGGTATTTCTTAAATACTTCTTTTGCCGATATACTCTTTAACACCTGCACTATTTCTGATGGCGAGTACGATGGCGGCGCTTCGATAAATACATGTACATGATCCGCCATTACCTCCATCGCCTCTATTTGAAAATCATACTCCTCGGCTATCTGCCTGAAGATTCCTTTTAAGTACTGGGTTACCTCCCCACCCAATATATGCGCTCGGTATTTCGGTACCCAGACTAGGTGATACTTCAGCTCATAAACCGCGTGTTTCGTCCTTCTTATTGCCACCCCACCTTTATACCACGATTTTCCTATCCTATCAACCGCTTCGCCTTCGGCGAACTCGCTTTCCTCCCCCCAGCCTAGCTGGGGGGTATCCAGCGAGCTCTTAATGAAATGATAACCGGTAGTGGTATGAAAGTAAAACCTGCCAGACTGGTCGTCCCACCAGGCGTTGTCACACTAACGGCACCGGTAGCCCCACCATCCACAACCGCTGTTATCTGCGTATCCGTATCAACCGTAAAGCTTAAAGCCGATGTGCCGCCAAAACTCACCGCCGAAGCACCCGTAAAATTGACTCCCTTGATAACGACTGAACTCCAACCTCCGGCAGACGCTGGCGAGAAAGAGGTTATACTAGGAGGCAATACGAAAATGAAACCTGCTTTAAGCGCAATACCTCCCGGCGTGGTTACACTTATTTCTCCAGAAGACCCACTGCCTACTGTAGCAACAATTTCGGTGCCATCTGTATTTATCAGGACATTAGTAGCCGGTGTTCCACCGAAAGTGACCGCCGTCGCCCCTGTTAAATTATCCCCGTAAATGTTCACCATAGTCCCAGTTCCCGCCGCAGCTGGAGAAAATGAGGTTATTGTCGGTGGCGGATAATAAGAAAAGGCATACATCATAGCCGTCCCGCCTGGTGTTGTTACACTGACCGAGCCGGTAGCTCCCCCGTCTACTATCGCTGTTATCTGCGTATCTGAATCTACCGTAAAACTCGCTGCCGCCATACCTCCAAAACTCACCGCCGTCGCCCCGCTTAGATAAGTACCGGTTATCACTACTGTGGTACCACTCCCTCCCGAGGCAGGCTGGAAAGAGGTGATATTGGGCGGCTGAATAAAGGTAAAGCCTGATAATGATCCCGTCCCGCCAGGAGTCGTTACACTGACCGAGCCACTGGTGCCATTACCAACTATTGCCGTTATCTGGGTCGCCGAGTTAATGACGAAACTTAACGCGGCCATCCCTCCGAAACTGACACCGGTCGCCCCGCTAAAGTTGCTGCCGGTAATGACTACCGAGGCACCGTTTCCGGCCGAAGTAGGCGTAAATGAGCTGATGACCGGTACCGGTATGAAAGTAAAACCTGCCAGGCTTGCCGTCCCGCCAGGCGTCGTTACACTGACCACACCACTGGTGCCTCCGTCTACCACCGCAGTTAACTGCGTATCCGAATCTACCGTAAAGTTTAAAGCTGGCGTGCCACCGAAGCTAACTTGGGTAGTCCCGCTAAAATATGATCCTTTTATCACCACCGCATAACCGCTGCCGGCCGATGTCGGAGAGAAAGAGTCGATTACTGGTGCCGCCACAAATGTAAATCCAGCTAAGCTGGCGGTTCCACCAGGCGTTGTTACACTGACTGCACCTGATGAACCATCACCGACTTCAGCAATAATCTTAGTGCCGGCTGGATTAATGAAGTAATCTTGAGCCGGTATACCGCCAAAACTTACGGCAGTAGCGCCCGTAAAATTAGTCCCGATAATGGTAATTAAATCTCCTGTGCTGCCTGATGACGGAGAGAAAGATGAAATCGTTGGAGCCGAAGAGGCAAATACAGGCATAAAAGGAAATAACGCAAAGCTGATTACAGCCAGCGTTAAAATGATACTTAACGCAATCCTGCTATAAAAACGCATAATGGTCTACCATATTATGCCAGCTTGTTGTTAAGGTTTTGTTCAAAGTTTGTTAAATTTATATTATATTCATGATTAAAAATTAGCTCTTCCCCCAGTTAGCCTATAGGACCATCCAGATGTTTGTTCACTCGTAATAAATTCTGATTTCAGCCAATATTCAAAGAGGAGCAGAAATGTTTTATATTTTGATAGTTAAAAGCGCTTATCGTCTCCTCTGGTCCTGAAATATCAAATAAAAACGTTATCATTCATAAATAGTTTTCTAAAGGGCTTTTACTCCTTTCATTCTCATTTTTCCTGTCATAATGATTATTTCCTTAACCAAAAATTAACGGCGTCTTAACTTATCCCGAATATTACTCAACTATCATGAGATAAAAAGTCGCACGAAATAATAAATTCGTTCATAACAACTCGAAAGTTACACGACCATAATCAATAAGATAAGAGTGATGAACCTGAATAATACAAGTGAAGAACCTAGATAAAATGAAGACAAAATTAATAATCATTTTGGCAATCCTCTTGATTTTTTCAGGTGTGCTCCTTGCTAAAGCAAGTCCTGTATTGGCGACCACACCCGCCAACATCACCATAAATGTGCCCTCACAACCCGTAAATCCTGGAGATTCTTTTGATGTTACATTAACTATAACTAATACCGTGGCCATATTCGGATGGCAACTAGATGTGAATTATGATAACAGTAAATTGACTTATAACAGCCTCACAGAAGGGACTTTTTTAAACGATAACGGAACGACAATTTCGGGAGGTACACCTGACGCGACAACTGATCCCGGAACGATTGCAGGTATTGCCTATTGTTTGACAGGTAAGGCTATTGCACCGGCAGGGACCAATGGTCTTCTGGCAACTCTTAGTTTCACCGTTAATGCCGGAGCTAGCGGTGCGGTGAACTTTCATATCGCTAACATTCTCTTGCTAGATTCGGATGCAAATTCAATACAGGGTGTGACTTATACCGATGCCAGTTTCACCATTGGTATGGCTAGCACAACTACCTCTACCACTACCACTACCACTTCTACACCCACTGCTTCTACAACTCCTACCACCACCACTACCAATTCAAATTCGCCTACCATTACCGGATTTAGTCCTTCATCCGGTAGCACCGGAACCATCGTAACCATAACCGGGACCAATTTCAATGGCACAACCAGCGTTAAATTTGGGAATACGTACACCAATTATTTTATTGTAAGCTATTCCGGAACTCAAATTACCGCTACAGTAGGCAACGGTTCTTCCGGACCAATTACAGTAATTTATCCTTACGGGATAGCAACTTCTTCCGATGATTTTGTTTTTAACGGCGATAACTCAACTGGTACTACCACTACCATTCCTCCTGCTTCCTCTACCACCCCTCATGAACCAACTGAAACTACACTTGCGCCAACCACTACTACTATTTGTCTTCCTCCACCAATAACAACAACTACTACAACTACTTCAGTTCCCAGTGATGAACTTGTAGATAGCACCCTGGGGTCCAAACTAACCTTTATTGCTCCGGCCTCCGTCGGCAGCTGGAACCTGACCGTAACACAAAACAATAATGCCATGCGGAGTTTAATGGTATTTTCTAACACCAACTGGCAGGTCACGGTTCAAGATATTAACTCAATCACTGACGGTCATCTTACTCAATATGACGGAAGCCGATATTTTATTTATCAATTAAGTAACCCCCTAACAATTACTGCATCAACCGGTGATGGGATTGGCAATTCGATTGACCTGAGTATTGGCGGGATACTTTGTTCGGGAACACCAGCCGGACAAAACGCTGACAACGGTGGAGACTTACGCACGATTATTTTTAATCAGCCTGTTACATATACTGACCCTACACTGGCCTCCGGATATTCATATCATATCGTTATAACCTTTACTGCAAGCAGCTCTTCGTATTAATCGACGATGATTCATCAAGCATTTATCCATGAAGAGATAAATAACTGCCAACAGAAAATTTTAGGGATTAGTCCAAGTTTATTGTTATGGGTCATGCTATTGATAAAGTGATGTCAAAATAGAACCAATTTTTCTCAGAATTAAGTGCTCTGAGGTATAAGCGATATGGGAATGTTTATCGTTGCGTTCTTTTTGCCCATTATTAAATATTTAGCTGTAATCTTTCTCGATGCGCCCTATCCAGGGTATCGTGGTGCATGGGTGGAAAATCTATTCTTCATGCTACTCTTTTTAGTTCCGTTAATTATTATTTGTGCATTTATTGGTGTAATTATCTGGGTACTCATAAAATGGATTCGCGGTAAAAGTAGAAAAAAGAACAATTGTGATTGATCCCATCAGAATATTCTTTTCCCCATTGTTATTAACAATAATAGTTGAATCAGGTGTTGCCTTCTTTTTTGGACTACGAAACAAAACAGAGATAGGAGCTGTTTGCCTGGTTAATGTAATCACAAACCCAATTATGAACTTTCTCCTATTTGCAAATTACTATTTTAATTATTTTATTCAACCTACAGTTTTCCTTTTAGTGCTAGAAGTTGTGGTGGTATTAGTAGAAGGGAGTTTGCTGTTAATAATATTAAGGACCGATCCTAAAAAAATGTATGTATTATCGATTGTTATGAATACGTGTTCATTTGTAGCTGGATTGTTGATTTTAAGATAAATTCTATCGAATTTCCCCTCATTTTAAATTGCCCCATTACCGACAAGCGGTAAGGCGAGACAAAATTGGATTTTGAATCTATCTGCCTTATTAAGGAATATGGGGCCTGTCATTCAGGGTCGAACTCTCCCTGAAACACATTCTGACGTTTTGTTGCGTGGGGTGGGTCACACAAATGTCAGTAATGTGCAATCTAAACAGCGATTAACTTCAATTACGCCCAATTGATGCTAAATATGGAAGAGACACTAATTGTACGGTTACACGCAATCAGACTCGTCTTTGTGGTCGGGTGGCGAGTATCTTGTGTAGGAAAGACGGTGTTAGTCTATCCGCATGATCACCATCCCGAGAATCTGGGTTAAACGTTAAGCTTGGCTAGAACAATTATTCTCCATTGCAAGATGAGGTTAAGGGTAACAGAACTGAGTAACTCGACCATCAACAGCTATGATGTACGAACCGACTACTTTAGCAACGCCGCCGTTAATATAATCACCGACTGTATAACCATCTGAAACGATACAATCAGTACCGGTGAATGGCTCAGACATAAAGTGATTTGTATTGCCGAAGTTTTCGGGGGTCCCACCTTGGGCTAAAAAATTTGTTACGGCATTAGCCATAGCTGCAGTGACTGCAGTTTGTACATCGGATAGTTCATTTTCGGCATCCTTGCGGTCTGCCATCTCGGGTGTTGATGGTGGAGCGAAAGTCATTACCTGTATTATGGTAGTTGTGGTAGAAATTATAGTTGTCCTTATTGTTGTCATAATTGGCACACTTCCAACAGCAATTATATTACCGGTGCTATCACAAGCGCTTAGCACTGAGTAATATTCATATTGGTGTAACTCATGCGCAAGTTGTAGCCTCAATTGTTATGCTTTTGATTTGCCCAGAAGTGATACCCCTTGTTAACTCGTTGCCATAGTTAAAATAACTTCAAGAGTTAGCGGCCGATAAACGAAAACAATATGCCGGCATAAATAGGTGCTGCCATGATTGTTTCTTGCTCTCCGATGCCTTATCTTAATCTTATAATTACTTTTTCAAATTGTTAGGGCGGTACAGAATACTCATTTTAACAACTTTAGCGCAACGCAAATCTGACATCTTCAAAACCTGGAATTACGCGTAATTCATAGTTATTTCAAGAGGATGGACATCATGAAAAGAAAACAGATACGATTTATTTTTTATCTTGCCTTAGGGTTAATCACAATTTTAAGTTTGACCATGACGGCTTGCTCGTCAAAACCGACATCAACATCTAAACAACCTATAACATTATCTTCTATTGCAGTGACTCCAACCTCCCGAAATTTAGCAGTGAATTCCACGCTTCAATTCACTGCTACCGGGAAATATTCAGATGGCTCAACGGCAAATATTACATCACAGGTAA
Organism: uncultured Chloroflexia bacterium; assembly: GCA_963796365.1. GTDB lineage: Bacteria > Chloroflexota > Dehalococcoidia > Dehalococcoidales > RBG-16-60-22 > RBG-13-51-18. The sequence continues at coordinate 554,541 of CAWCLJ010000003.1, read as the reverse complement.
CGTGGAATACCTCCGAAAGCTCCATTGCTTATCTGTCCCCATCGGGTTTAGCCACCGGGGTGTGGCCTGGACGGTGCACTATTTCAGCATCATTATCAGGAATAACCAGCAGCCCAGCTGTAACCCTGGGCGTTTCACCATAATTTCCAGCCTAACTTCAGCTACAATCATACGAGGTCTATCTAAACGACCAACTAATAAGCACCACTATCATAGTTTGCACTTTGAGGCAATTATAGAGTATAAACTTCAGGATGGATAAGTTTTTCTCGATACTTCCATCATCATGCCAGTTCTAGCCATTTGTCGTGTGTTTAAAATTGCCCTATAAAGTACGATTAGGTTAGAATGTGGATATATGCGTTATAATTACCGCTATGCAACACCTGTCTGGGCATTAATTGTAATTAACGTCTTTATGTTTCTCATCACCACTATACGACCGGAAACTTTAAATTATTTAGCACTGACCAAGCCTTTGGGGTTTTATTATTGGACGATCTTTACCGCCATGTTCGTTCATATCAATATTACGCATATCCTTTTTAACATGTTGACTTTTTATTTTTTCGGAACATTCTGTTTGCAACTAATCGACACTAAACGCTTCTTGGCAGTCTATTTCATCGGGGGGATAATTGGGAATTTACTATTCTTGCTTATAGGACCAATGAATTCAGCGGTATTGGGTGCATCGGGAGCGATATTCGCCATTGGTGGGGTACTGGCAGTGATGCGGCCAACTCAAAGGGTCTACATGTATTTCCTGATACCGGTACCTCTTTGGGTAGCGATTGTCCTGGGTTTTCTCGTTACTTATTTCAGTGCAAACATTGCCTGGCAGGCTCATCTTGGTGGACTAATCGTAGGACTTATCGCCGGTTTCTTTTTCCGGCAAAGAGAGCGCCGAAAGTTGAAACCCGGTGTTTACGCCTGGAGGTAAACAGACCGCCAAGGGTAACAGAGAATGGGAATCACTGAAGATTATCGTGAGGTAGTATCATTTTTTTTCTATACATCGATCCTTTCCCACATTATTCAAAATTTCCACATAGTTTATTTCTTTCTTGACTTCTATGCGCTTCAGAGTGATGTATATTTCTGAAAACATCATTTCCCAAAGGAGAAGTCATGAATACCAATGTTACACCTATTCACTGATACCACCACTGGTTGGCAGCGAGCCCTTTATGCTTTCCTGACTGAGAAGGAACATATCGTGATAAATTCCGATTAATTCTCTATTCTGCAGAGTTTGTTAAAGGCTTTTCGCTGAGGGATGTGAGGTATCAACGACACCTATTCGTAAGTCTCTTTCCTTGTAAACTCTGAACTGCTCTGCAAAGACGCTCTGTTTTACTCTACAGAGCGCGCTCTGGCAATTACTCTGATAAATTACTCAGAAATTTTACCGAAATAATATCAAATTACGTATGTTTTTTTATTCGTCGCTGAAGCGTGCTGGCTCCTCAATATTTCCCCATAATTTTTTGTTTTTCGCAGAGTAAATCTCTGATTTACTCTAATTTTCTCTGATTATAAAATTCAGGGATGCGCAAATTTCTCTCCTTTTAAATGCCAGTTCCTGAAGTTAAGTGCAAAGACAATCGGCGGTTTCTCTAACCCGGTCAGCCGGTATCTCTTCAGTGATTCCATTTAAATTGTGCTCGTTGTGAGTCTCACCGGCAGTCTTACCGTGAGAGACGCTCGTGCTCATGGCAATATCATACTTAACGACTTTCTGTGGGATATTGCTATGTGAACAGACGGTAGTGTTGTTAGGTGATATTGCGAGCGTATTAAGACGTCAATTTATGCGCTCCGGATTCAATATAAGAGTCTTGGGAAAACACTACCAGGCCACCCTGGTTTTTTGAGAATGATTGACGAGTATAACTCCTGCCGCTATAGTAAGAACTGGACTGAGTAACTATTGGCGAAGTGGATTATGCGGTTCTTAGATTTGGATTTAGATTTCTTCTTGAACGACAACGCTTACCGTAGCGGAAGTGACAGCGGAAGGCTGGGTTCAGAGTATAAGCCATGGAGTGCCCCTAAAGTACGGCGCTTTCTCGAGAAAAGATGTGGTCTTTCATCTGTTGTCCAGGTACAGGGGCGCACGGTAGAAAACCATGATGAAGTATTGGATTTCTGGCATATGCTTATTGACTCTGGTCGTCTCAGGGTCCCATTTGAAGTAGTACACATAGATGCTCATCCCGACCTGTGGGTAGGGGGTGGGCTGTATCTGACGTCAGGCGTTTTGCATGTTGACTCGGAACGCGTGCTCGCGATGCTCAAGAAACAACACGTTCATTCTGGGAACTATTTGACCTTTGCCATCACGTACGGATGGGTGGCCTCTCTTGTGTGGGTTACTCTCCGCAAGCACTTGAAAAATTTACCTGAATGGGACGGCGATGCGAGGTCAATTTTAAGACAGCTTAAGAAGAAAAAAGTTGAAGCCTCTTCTATCCGAAATTTATCGATGGTAGCAAGGGAACCCGGTGTTCCTTTCAAGGTATTACCATGGAATAGTTTCAGAATAAGTGAAACATTTGACTATATCGCGATGAGCAAATCGCCGAACTTTACTCCGCCTGAAAGCGATAAATTGATTCCCATTATTGAGGGGTATATGAGACAAATATGATTCAACATCTTTTGCGCCCTAGGAGATGGTAAAAGGTAACGAAACGATGAAATGTTACCTCATGACACATTCTGGCTTAATATGACAAGTCATATAGTGATTTGACAACCTAGCGTTGCTAGAGAACGCTGCCGAAGCGAATTATTAGCAGCGCAATCAGTGATAGGACTGCAATGGGTGGTAAAGCGGGCATGGGTTTCCCTTTCAGAAAAGCAGATTGAATCCAATAAGCGCCGATAAGTCCGGCAAGTGAAAATCCTGCCACCAGAATAGCACTGGTAAAGCCATAAGCGAAGTATGCGGAGGTAACGAGCAAGAGAGGAAAGCCGATATCGCCACCGCCAAGGATGGAAAAATCCCTTTCCGAAGGGGTCTCTTCGAGCAGCCGGGTTACATTCGATTGTTTAAGATTGGAGTTCCACTCGGAAGCAAGCCGGGGAAGGATGAAGGCTGGAAGAGTGTCAGAATCGGATAGTTTTTTAACCATCCATAGCATATAGCCGAATCGGACGGCCAGAAAATCATATACTGCGATTATCAACATCAAAACCATCGACGTCCAGGGCGGAATAAAGCGTCCGAAAACGGCACCAAGGCTGACCATCGCAATAATCATGACGGCATCATGTAGCCAGACCCGGGGAATCAGGAACCAGATTAGGCCTACTCCGATGGCGATAGCTGCCGTGACCGGAACGGGTAACCAGAAAATGATGAAGATAAATAACCCCCAGGCGAATAAAAAGGTAAAGATAGCCCGTAAAATCAATCTCAACGCTGAGACTGGTACCAGGAATAAAACTGCCCCCATCACAGCGACCACGGCCGCGAAGTAAATAAGTATTGGCCCCAGGGCCGACCAGGGAGCCGGACCGGGTTGAGATGGCACTCCTGACGTGACCGGTGGGGGCGGTGTCGGCCATAACTGAACTACGTTGGGAGGTGCTTGGGGTGGCAGCGAGATGTGTTGCTTTTCCAGAAACCCGTTCTCACGGGCAATGATGACAAAGGTCAATACCTGGGCGACGATAAAGAAAAGAATTCCGCAGTGCGCCGGTTTTATCCTGGTCCTTTTCACCAATATCAGGATGACACATTTCCCACGGAAGAGCAAAAGATGGATATAACCTCATTAATTTTTATCGGTTCTTTTTCCCCGCTACTAGTAAATGTGGTTGCCATAGGTAAATTGGACCAATCGAGATTAATCCTATTTTTACAGGCATATTACTTAACAAGATCTATATTAGTTTAGATAAAATTTTAGCTTTCTACTGTGGCGCCGGTAGCTTTTCTGTTGCAACCTTTAATAAATCAATGTAAATTATTTAATTTTTCCATGCAGGCTACTCATTATTGACTGAGAAGTTGTATTATCTAGAGAACGCATGGCGAACAGGCGTCGTAATAAGGCACTGAATCCAACGATGCTAACGTATGCTATAAAGGCCAGCAAGCTGATACAAACACTGCTGGGTAACCCTGAATAGAAACCAATGGTGAGGCCTAACCAGGTTGAACTGACTGCAAATACTCCTGCCAAACCAAGCGCGGCATAAGGACGCGGAGTCAGTCTTTGAGCAATAGCCGCCGGTAGTAATAGAAGTGCAAACACCAGCAGCGCGCCTACCGCCTGCACTGCTTCAGCCACCGTCACGGCTAAGAGCACCATGAAGAACAGGCCGAGAAATCGCACTGGAACGCCGCGTGCAGATGCCACATCGGGGTCCACCGAAGCAAAGAGCAAAGGCCTGGAGATAACTAAAAGTGCCAGCGCGATGCCTGCAGCTACATAGACTATCACCCTCATTTGAAGAGCAGAGATGCTTAGGATAGACCCAAACAATACTGTCACTCCTGAAAAACCCTGACTGCTCACATGGGCAGTGAAAAGGCTGAGAAATAGAACACCGAGGCCCAGGACCCAAGCCAAAACGGTACCGACTGCAATATCACGCTCTCCTATCCGCAGCGAGAATGAACCCATGGCCAGCGCTCCTCCAACCGTCAGCACAACCATCCCCACCCATGGGCTGATTCCAAGAACAACTCCGCCCATCGCTCCGGTGAACGCGACATCCGATAGCGCTTCTTCCGCGAATGCTTGGCGTCGAACGAGTACAAAATATCCCGCCAGGCCTGAAATAATACTCAGTGCCGTGCCAGCTAGAAAAGCATTGCGCATGAACCCGTATTGCAACATGTGCAATATATCCAGCCATAGATTCCAGGTTAAGTGAGGAAAACTAATATCCAGGATTACCAATGTCAACCCCCTAATTTTTCTGCTGCGATAAGTATGCACCGATTCGCTCAAAGAGGCCGTTCCCAACCCGGGTCAGGACATAGAAGCCAAAGGAAAAGGTTGTAATAAAGAAGCTAACGGGAAATGGAGTGAAGTAACCGGCTATCAAGCCTAACCACGTACAAATAACAGCCAGAACAATAGAGGTTCCTATCGCAACCAATGGGCGCGAGGACAGCCGGCGGGCAGTGGCGGCCGGCGTGACCAGGAGAGCGAAAATTAACAGCACGCCTACCACCTGTATCGCTACGGCAACCACTAATGCCATAACAAGCAGAAAACTTAACCTTAGCCATTCTACCGGAACCCCGCGCGCTTCAGCCACGACAGGGTCCACGGAAGCAAATAGCAGCGGACGCCCAGCTAGAAGCAGCAGAAACAATGCAGGTATGGCGGTGATACCGGTAATCAATACACTATTATCAGAAATGCCAAGCACGTTCCCGAATAGCACATTATAAATGTTGTTCGCTTGCGCGGTAGATAGGTGGACAAACAAGAAACCTAACGCGAGTGAGGCGGTAAAAACGGCGCCGGTGGCTACGTCGCTATACCTTGAGTAGCGTGAGTTCAGGCCGAGCCAATGAATCCCGATGGCGGCCAATACCCCGGCCACGAATAAGCCCAGCAAAGGAGCTACGCCGAATAATGACGCGCCCGTTGCCCCAGCAAATCCAACATTTGCCAGGGCATGCCCGGCGAAACTCTGGCCCCGCAATACCATAAAATAACCCACTATTCCGGCTAAGATAGCGACTATCGTACCGGCGAGGAAAGCATTCTGCATGAAATGATAATGAAATAGTCCAGCCATGCGTACAAACTCCGAGGTCTCTTGATTTAGTGATGCTCGTGCTCGTGGTAGCTAATACACTCGCCCGTACACCCTATTACGACAAGGCTGCCATCACGAGCATGTAAGACCTCTACCGGGGAATCATACAGTTTGGAAAGAGTCTCCGACGTGATGACTTCAGCGGGCGTTCCTACAGCTACATGGCCACGTGCGATATATATTACCCGGTCTATCGATGAAAGAACGGGATTTACATCATGGGTCACCAGCAAAACCGCGGCTCCGGTTTCTTTTGAGATGCGACGAATTATGCCGGCAATGGCCTGCTGGTTTGCCAAATCAAGACTTTCCAGCGGCTCATCAAGAACAAGCATCCGGGGATTTGTTACGAGTGCCTGGGCAACCAGAAGTCTCTGCTGCTGACCGCCCGATATCTCACCGATGGGACGGTCGGCATAGGCCACCGAACCAACACTTTCGATCACACGCTGGACGCGTTCGCTGAGAGCCCTGGCTTCGCGAGGATTCAGGAATGGAAAAGGTGGTCCCCAACGCCCGCCATCCAGTCCGAGCCGCACAATATCTCGTCCGCGGATACGGACATCTGCGTCAAAAGACCGCCGTTGGGGCACGTAACCAATGTCCGGATTTCCCCTCCGTGCCGGCTGACCAAAGACCGTTACCGTACCTACACTTAACGGTAGAATACCCAGGACTGTTTTTATCAGGGTTGACTTACCCGCGCCATTAGGCCCAAGAATTGCAATGAATTCTCCCGCCCGCACGTCAAGATTGACATCTTGCCAAATTGTTTCTCTGCCAAGCCGGACGGTTCCGCCAAGTATGCGGACAACGGGCTCGGCGGTTTTAAGCTCCACATTTTGACCTAATACGGAATTCGAAGTACTCATACTTTCTCCTGTCTCTAAATCAAGAAGCGGGATCCGCTTCAATCCCACACCTTTGTTTGTGAGACATTATTTTCCTGTAGCTTGTTCAAGCGCATTTTCTATTCCTTGCAGTTCGCTTGATTGCCAATCCTGGAACGTCGCTGTCGCCGGAACGAGTGTCTCGGTGATGGTAGCCGTTGGTATACCCTGGGCTTTAGCCTCATCCAACAATAGCTGGATGTTTGGCGGCGTATTCTGGCTGTTGTACACCAAAACCTTAATCTGTTTTTGCTTGATTTGCTGCTCAACAGTCGCTTCATCGGCAGCAGAAATATCCGTTCCTTCCGCTACTGCATTCATATAAGAAGGCGGCGTGATAAGGTCTAATCCTAAGGCGGGGGACATATAAGCAAAAATGCTCTCAGTAGCTCCGACGGGCGTGCCGCTGTATTTTGCCTTGATGTCAGCAATAAGATTGTTATATTGTTTTAGCCCGGTATCCAGGTATTGCTGGGCGGACTGGTCGAATGTAGCCCCATCGGCCGGGTCTATCGCCTTCAGATCATCGCGTATCTTGCCGACAATGCTTGTCACATAATCCGGGTTATACCACATATGGGGATTATCGCCCTCTTTTTTCCCGAAGAAATCGCCAACGTTGAGTACTTTCCGTGTTGTCGATGGATTAGCGGAAAGCAGCTTGTCCATCCAGGCATCATACCCTGCACCGTTGTAGATGACATACTGCGCGTCGGCAACTGTCCTGGCGTCTTGTGACACCGGTTCGTAGTCATGGGGGTCGGCATTCGGGTCATTGATAATGCTTGTAACGGAGACATGGCTTCCACCGACCTGCGCCGCAATGCTGCCCCAGAAGTTCTCTGCGGCAACCACCTGTACAATACCTGAAGAACTTGGGTTACTGGATGTACTGGTGTTAGATTGGCAGGCTGCTGTACCAAAAAGAACAAGAGCGATGATAACAAAAGCGATGAGAAAAAGTTTTGCCATTTCGGACTCCTTTAAAATCGGTTACTATCTTGATTAATTATCGCCACAATATTATAATGATAATGCATTATCATTATCAAGTCAAGGTAATTAAATAATAACTGACTGAGGTTTACATGGAAAAAAGAAGGTATAAATGTTACAATAATGGAAATTAATTATCATTTCCAAGAAAAAGGAATTGTATTTGATAAGAGTGACACACCAGCGGGATGCCATTCGCCAGGCTTTGATTAATGCCGGTAGGCCATTATCAACTCAAGAAATACTCTCTCTGGCGCAGAATGAGATTCCGGGTTTGGGTATCGCCACCGTTTATCGCACCCTGAAATCTCTCCAGGAGGAAAGATGTATTGTTGCAGTTGATTTGCCGGGTCAGCCGCCGAGATGGGAAGTAACCCCGGAAAGTCATCACCATCATTTTCTTTGTAATACCTGCCAAAAATTGTTTGAGATACACGCTTGCCCGGGAGATCTCCAGTGTCTGTTACCCAAGGGCTACACTTTGGAAGATCATGATATTTTGCTTCGCGGCCAGTGTGCCGCCTGTATCAGGAAAGGCCGATTTACAAGTTAATCCAAGTGTATCTCCAAAATAAGTTTTAGCCCTCACCAGTTCTGGGAGCTATAATCGTTTCTTTCTGGCTGCTTATACATTTGACCCTTCTTTATTGCATCGTTCCATGCCCCGCCTTTGCAGCGCCTTACATTCTTCGGCTGTTTCATGCAGGCCAAGATAATAACTGTGCTGGTCTTACTTACAACCATTCCAAGAAGTAAAAATTGTCGGAACTGTCCAATAGCAAGGCGAAGTATTTCAATATTAAGGTCTTTGCTCGGCACCGGCTGTATTTTATGGAGTATTTAACCATGGACATATTACGTGCCTCGTTTAATCTCCGTTTACATTGATATATTATTATGATTGGCAGGTGATGAAAAATGAGTAAAATTATGGTCGTGGATGACGACCCGAATATCCGCGAGCTTGGTGTCCGCCCTGCTTCATAACCATGGCTTTGAAGCCTGTGAAGCGGCAGACGGGCGCGACGCACTGCAAAAAATGACGAGATGACAATCCTGATTTGGTGATTATCGATATTATGATGCCCAACATGGACGGCTTTGAGCTATGCCGTCATTTGCGGCGGTATTATGAAAACATGCCGGTCTTGATACTCACAGCGAAAGGAGAACTGGCGAGTAAAGTGAAAGGCTTTGGGCTTGGCGCCGATGATTATCTTACCAAGCCTTTTGAGGACGATGAACTAATCCTCCGTGTCCAGGCGCTGCTCCGGCGTTATAAAATCGAAACTTCAAAGGTCATTCAGATTGGTAATGTTATTATCGATAAGAACAGCTATAGCATCACGATGAACGGTGTAAGCGAGGATATTCCCATGAAGGAGTTTGAGTTGTTATTCAAACTGGCCGGCTTTCCCGGCAGAACATTTCCACGCAATCAATTGATTGAGGATATCTGGGGCTTTGATTTTGAAGGGAACGAGCGCACACTGGATGTGCACATCAACCGGCTGCGTGACCGTTTCCCGGAGGAACAGTCAGGTTTTAAGATTACCACCGTCCGCGGGCTGGGATACCGTCTGGAGGTGCTTTCATGAACCAGAGATAGACGTCCTTCCGTACCGCTTTCTTTGCTCCTGGTTTCTACAGCTCTCATCATTTTTTTTGCTGCGGGATATGGCCTGATGTCCTTGATTTATCGCTGGACCGGCACGCCCCCGGATTTTTGGACGCATATTCTTTCCGGCCTCGTGGGGATTATTTTGTTCGCGGGGCTGGCCACCATTGCCAGACTTTTGATAAGCAGGTTCAGCAAGGCCAGCAGGCAGGATCAGAGCCTTCCACAGCCAATTGCTGAACGCCATGACCCGGATCGCCCGGGGGGACTTCGATGTTTACGTCAATCCGCAGGACACTAATTTCCATGAGGATATTGCGGAGGGTATCAACAAGATCGCCAAAGAACTCGGTTCGATGGAGCAACTGCGCCAGGATTTCATTTCCAACGTATCCCATGAGATACAGTCGCCCCTGACTTCCATCCGCGGATTCGCCGCTTTATTGAAAAACGATAAACTTACCGCCGAACAGAAAAATCACTATCTCGACATTATCGAAGCCGAAAGCAAACGGCTGTCCGCCTTGAGCGACAACCTGTTGAAACTTTCGGCACTGGAAACCGGCAACGAGCCTTTGTCCCTCAAAGAATACCGGCTGGACAGGCAATTGGAGAAAGTTGCCTTGATGCTGGAACCGCAATGGAGCGCCAAGAATATCGCCATGGAAGCGGAACTGGAAAAGCTGACCATACAGGGCGATGAGGACTTATTGTCACAGGTTTGGGTGAATCTCCTGCATAATGCGATCAAGTTTACGCCTGAGGGTGGGGTCATCCGGGTAGTATTAAAAGTCCAGAAATAACGAAGTATGCTGTCGGATTTCCGATACCGGTATCGGCATTGCACCGGAAGACCTGATACATATCTTTGAGCGTTTTTATAAGGTGGACAAGTCACGTGACCGCGCTCTGGGCGGCAATGGGCTCGGACTCTCTCTCGCCAAGAAAATCGTGGAACTGCACGGCGGGCATATTACCCCTCAAAGCCAACTCGGGAAGGGCACTACTTTTACCGTAACCTTACCCCGTTTACATTCCGTTTAACTTCCATTTAACTTCCGTTTATATTCCAGCGGTAAACTATCTATATAGTACACATTCAGGAGGTAAATGCTGTGCCGGTTTATTTTTACGCGACAGATAAAAGGGGTTATCTCAATGACCACCTCCAGCGTAAGCGACTATGAAACCAATTTCAGACAATTAAAAAAACCTGTCTGCTAGTATAGTAACAAGCTACCCGGCTGAACAGTGTTTGCAACAACCTTCAGCATTATACTTAATCATAGTGGACTTATAAACATTGATATGAGGAAAAAATGATACAACAATCGGAAACTCAGGTTGGAATCTTAATTAAGCCGGTTAAAAAAGCTGAACAGACTTCATGGGCTATCGAAGCTCATGGACTTGTTAAAGTATTTGGGGATAACCGCGCCGTTGATGGCATCGATTTATCGATACCGACGGGCTGCATCTACGGATTACTCGGGCCAAACGGTGCCGGCAAAACAACAGTGATCAATATTCTCGCGACATTACTGAAGGCGGATGGCGGCACTGCCAAAATATTCGGTCATGACGTACAGCATGAAGCCCACATTGTCCGCCAGCTTATTGGTGTAACCGGTCAATATGCCACTGTTGACGAGAAACTGTCTGCAACCGAGAACCTGGTTATTTTTGCCCGATTGCTCGGTCTTAGTAGGGCCGAAGCACGTAAAAAAACAGCGGAACTACTGGAAGAATTCGGCCTGGCCGACGCCGCCAAGCGAACACTGGAAAAATTCTCCGGCGGCATGCGACGCAAACTCGACCTGGCGGCCAGCCTTATTGTGCAGCCGCCGCTCCTCTTTCTCGATGAGCCCACAACCGGCCTTGACCCACGCACGAGGGCTCAAATGTGGAACAAGATTAAGCGGCTCGTTTCGTCCGGGTCTACGATTCTTTTAACTACGCAATATCTTGATGAGGCCGACCAGCTTGCGGACCGTATTGCCGTTATTGATCATGGGCGTGTAGTAGCTGAAGGTACGCCAAATGAGCTAAAATCGGCCGTCGGAGTTGCGGCTTTGCATCTACAACTGGCTGACAGCAAAGACATTGACGAAGCAATGCGCATAATTCAAACAGTACTCCAGGTGAAAGCATCAATACCCGAACCCGCACTGATTACCGCTCCGATGGCAGATCCCGAACGAATAACCGACTTACTCCTTAATCTTCGCGAAGCAAACATCCGCCTTACACAGGTAAGTGTACAAGAACCGACGCTTGATGAAGTCTTCCTGGCTCTAACGGGTGATACCAAACAAGCAGAAAGAGGAACAACCAAATGATTAATGCACAAATTACCGCCGGTGCGGAACGCAAACTTAAAAACCACACAAGTTTCTGGATGACCATCAGCAATTCGTTAACGATGGCCTACCGCGGTCTGCTTGAAATTCGCCGAAAGCCGGAACAACTGTCCGATGTTACGTTTCAGCCAATTTTATTTACGCTCATGTTTACCTATATATTCGGGGGCGCGATTGCCGGTAACGTACATAATTACCTGCCTTTAATCATCCCGGGTATTTTGGTCATGACGGTGATAACCGCGTCTATGGCTACAGGCGTCCAACTACGCGAGGATATGGACAAGGGAGTTTTTAATCGTCTTCAAATCCTTGCCGATTGCCCGTATTGCACCACTGGCCGGAGCGCTGCTAGCTGATGTGGTTCGCTACGGCATCGCCACGATTCTGACATTGGTTATGGGCTTTATTCTTGGTTATCGCATGGAGGGCTGGCCCCGGAGGTGCGATAGGCGGTGGACTTCTTGTTATTCTATTTGCATGGTGTATTAGCTGGATATGGGCTTTCCTCGGCGTTATTGCGCGCTCGGCAACTACTGTGCAGGGAATCTCTATGCTCATCATGTTCCCTCTGACTTTTCTGTCCAATGCTTTTGTGCCCACCAATACACTACCCGGTTGGCTACAAGCATTTGTCAAAGTAAACCCGGTGAGCTCATCTTGTGAGTGCTATTAGACAGCTTTTCAACCAGGGAACTATCGGTCATGACTTTTGGTTCTCACTCATTCGGGGCGGCAGTAGTCGTAGCTATATTTGCACCGCTTACGGTTCGCGCATATATGCGTAAAGCGTAACAGGCTTAATCTGGAAACATGCAAGAAACCCTATGATTACTGAGTAACTTGAACCAACTAATTCTCGGAAATGTTTAACCCAATTATATCTAAAATCAGAGCCCAGAGTTAATCGATGCGATAAGAATTAGTAATGAATATATTCCTGCAGAATTGTTAAATAGGAAGCTCCTTTTCAAACAGGTTCCAAAATCTTGTTACCAAATTATGATTATAACTCGTATCAGGTAAATTAATGCTGAAAGTAACGGCATTATCGAAAGTACTAAAACTAAGTTGAAAATAAGGCGGGTATTTATTTGAAGCCGTCATAAAAGCGTTATTCGGCTTGTTTCCAAAAACCAGCCTCTCTTTTTCAATAATGCCTAAATTAGTCATCGTTATTAAAGGAGGTTTGGTCCCGTCTTTAGTCAGTCTTTTAACCGTTGAATACGGCAATAGTTTAAAAAGCAGGCTTAAAATACCAAAGCCATCCAGCCCCGGGTAGCTATTTTTCTTGGTTTCCATCTCCCGGTGAACTTTAGCTAATGTATCGTCGAAACTCTCGCTGATTTTCAGAGATAGCACCGTATGTATCCAGGACGACAAATTGCAGATTGATGCTACTTGACCTCCGGCTAAATAGCGCCGCAGATCTACTGTACAGGGAATATTAAGCGTGATAGTCTCGTTAGCTTCCAGAATCCTGGCAACAGACCGGTAGTAAGCGGTGAGTACGATATCGTTAATGGTAGTGCTTCTGGCTGTACCATATTGTCTTATACCGGTAAAATGCACGGGCGTTATTTTAAAAATATTCACGAACGATTTTAAGGGTTCGGCCTTAAATTGTTCGGTTCTATCGCCGAGAGCGAGATCGCTTTTATTCGAGGCGGGTGGCAGCATAAAGACTCGAACTCTTTCAAAAAAACCGAACTGCCGGAATACCTGGGATAAGCCCCGGCTGCCATTGTTTTTAATCGTTGGAAGGTAATCGGCGTCATTCTTGAGACTTTCATAAATATCATTTACCAAGTACATGTATTCCTTAAATCCGGCGGCATCACATACCATGTGGTTGATGACAAAACAAAGAATGTCGTTCTGGCTGCCTCTAATGATGGTCGCTCTTATTTGGGGACCGGCTAATTCATCAATCCGGCTTGTCAATTCCTGGTTTACTTCACTATCAATGTCATCTGTTTTAGTCAAGACGACCCCTTTTTCAATATCCCGTTTATCAATTTTTTCCCAATAGGGACGAAAATCGTTCGGGATGAAACGGCTGCCTAAAACAGGCACGATTCCCATCGAGAGCAAGACGGCCTGCCGGAATCTTGGTTCATCGACCCTGCCTTCATATTCAATGACACAATGTATTTGAGGGTTATTATATTTGTACTCACCGAACCAATATTGGATAATGTCGAAAATTTCAGCTTTAAGATGAGTTTTAACATTCATAGCTCAGTCACAGTTTTTAATTGTCCTTTAATAATAACAGTGAATAATAGGGATTGTCATCTGTAAATGCCGATCTTTTTTACGCTGCACCCTTCTATATATAACGACACAATATATTGCGTTTAATTAAGAAATTGAGTATACTGGGAGTATAGCGGAAATGGAGGCTCCCAGTGAGAAGGACAAGTATTCCTGATGCTGAGATATTCAAGGTTGCCATTCAAGACGAAATATCGCGAACACCTGAAGGACGCTATTTCCATAGGCTCCATGCTGTTCTGCACATTCTGGATGGATCCAGTTCCCAAGATACGGCTCGCCTGTATGGAGACTCTCCGAGAGCTATTGAATATTGGGTCCAGCGGCTCACTTCCAAAGGACTCTCCGGTTTGTTGGATGGTAACCATCCTGGACGCCCAACACGACTGTCGGCCAGAGATTTGGCGAAATTGCGCAAAGATATCAGTCGTTACCCCAGAGAACTGGGATATAACCAAAACCTGTGGGACGGATTGCTGCTGTCTCATCATCTTACCCATAAATACTCCGTATCTCTTAGTGTCCGGCAATGCCAGAGGCTCTTCCACCAACTCGGTTTCAGTCTCCAGAGACCCCGCCGCAAAGCCAGCGAAGCGGATGGCCCCCGGCAGGAAGCCTTTAAAAAAACTACTACCAATTAATGCAAGACCCTACCATTCAACTTTGGTGCGAGGACGAAGTCCATTTTCAACGCCACAGCAGTTTGATACGAATGTGGGCGCCCAAAGGTCAACAACCTCGCGTACTCTCGCCTTCGGTCCGTCACAAAGTAGGTTTTTTCGGAGCACTCAATTTGAAAACCGGTCAGCTTGTGAATCAAGAAGCTCCTACATTCAGTGCTCAGACTTTCGGCGACTTTATTCGTTATCTGCTCCAATCTACTCAGGGCAAAATCTTTCTTATTCTGGACAATGCCCGATGGCACAGATCCAAAGAGCTCAAAGAATTCTTCGAGGCAAATCAGCCGCGTTTGATATTTATCTTTCTGCCGCCTTACTCACCCGAACTCAATCCGATAGAACGAGTGTGGAGGATCACTCGTCGCAAGGTAACCCACAACCGTTATTTCCCATCAACAGAAGACCTTCGAGTGGCTCTGATATCCCAATTTACAATTTGGAAGTTATCCAACTTACCTCTTAAAGTACTATGCGCAAGAATTTAAGACGTTATATATAGTAAACAGATTTTACATTAGTTATATTCAGGATGGAAATGGGGGTTGGTTAAAAGCCAAGCATGATCCGTTTATCGATCTAGAATTATTCGAGGAAGTACAGACTATGAGGCAGAAGAATAGGACATCAACCCATCAGCATACGGTACAAACCAAAAATATATATTCATTAACTGGCATTGCTTTTTGCTGGTACTGCAAGGAAAAAGGTCGTGAGGGGAGAATACATATATCCTGTGTAAAAAATGGAAAACCACGGATGGGATGTTATAACCGTGCCAAGGGATGGGATTGTCCACAGAAATCCGCGTCTTTGGATTTTTATGAGCATCAAGTCAGGGCTTATCTGGAAATGTTCTGTATCCCGGAAAATTACCAGCAAAAAATATTGGATACCCACAAAAAGCTGCAGGAAAGCTACGATGTTGAAAAGGAACTAAAACAGCTTCAGTCCACACTACAACGATTGAAAGAGCTTTATAAGTGGGGTGATATTAGTAAAGAAGAATACCATAGAGAAAATGAGCAAATAAAAGGTCAAATGACTAAGTTAACCCCATTTAATACCTCTGCCGAGCCGCTAAAGAGATTAGCCGAGTTTCTTACCAATATAACCGTAGCTTGGGATAAAGCTAGTAATGAGCAACGAAATAAGTTGGCTCGGTGCTTATTCCAAGAGGTTTGGGTAAAGGATAAGGAAGTCATGGCAGTCAAGCCGCAGCCTGAATTTGAACCGTTCTTCAAACTCAATTGGGAAGAGTTTTCTAAAGTAATGAAGTCTAGGGGCCAATCCCCCCCGGGGTCGCCAAGCGTATATAAAGTTTCCCCCTTTTTCAAATCTATTATCGGTGTTTTTTTACTTTTTCCCTAAATTATTACCATACTTTTTGTTTTATTTTCTTTTATATCATTGTTTGTGCAAGAGATGAATGATATAGCGAAGAATGCGGTAAAAAATAATTCCAGAATCATGATATGTTAGAAAATGCCTCTATTATGTTAGAATTGCTATAAAACTAATACATAATCATTTAACAAAGCTTTTATATAGATAGTTCGCAATCAATTTGAGATTTATTATTAAAGGTAGAGTTACAAATGACAAATTACGATTTCCCTAAATTAATGGAGCCCGGCTACATCGGCAAGGTAAAACTGAAGAACCACATCATCAAAACGGCCCAAGGCTCCTCAGTAATTGAACCGGATACCGGGTTTGCCGGCGAGCGGGCCAAAGCTTATTACGGTAATTTAGCTTCGGGCGGAGTCGGATTGATTATTGTGGAATCCTGCGGGGTGGAATATCCTCTCGGTATCCACCATTTCCCGGTCCAATTCCGATTGCATGACGATGCCATGGTTCCCAGTTTCAGTGAACTGGCGCAAGAGATTCATAAACATGACTGCAAAGTATTTATCCAGTTATTTCATGCCGGCGCCTGGAATCCGACGGGACTGCTTCCCAAACGGGACACCCAATCCGCCTCGGCTATGGCCGTGGAAGAATTGCCCGGGCCGGGTTTTGCCATCCCCCGGGGGATGACGCTGGCTGAAGTAGGAGCGCACGTTGAAATGTTCATCAAATCAGCGGAAAGGGCTAAAAAAGCCGGCTTCGACGGAGTAGAATTCAATGGCGGCACCTGCCATTTATTAAACAGCTTTTTATCCCGTATCTGGAACAAGCGGGATGATAAATACGGCTGCCAGACCCTGGAAAATCGCTCCAGGTTTATGCAGGAAATTATCCGCCGGACCAAAGAACGCTGCGGGGCTGATTTTGCGGTGATATGCCTGATTAATATCGCGGAATACGGACATCCACAAGCAACTCCTATCGATGAAGGTGTCCAATTTGCACGTTTGCTTTACGAAGCCGGGGCAGATGCCATTCAAGTACGAGCCCACAGTTACCATCACCGCGACGGGCTGATGCACCCGGACAGGATGTATTACCCGGAACTTCCTGCTGACCTACCGGCCGGCCTGGACTGGAGCAGTAAGGGCAAGGCGGCTACCATTCCACTGTCGGTAGCGGTTAAAACAGCCGTCCCGGTCCCGGTATTTGCCGCCTGCAGATTGGATGCTTTCCTGGGCGAGAGGTTACTTGAGGAAGGTAAAATAGATTTCGTCGGTATGACCCGGCGTATATTATGCGACCCGGAACTACCCCGAAAGGTCATGGAAAATCGTGTTGAGGATATCCGCCCTTGCCTGGGCTGCCTCCATTGCATGGATGTCCGTCTGCATAACAAGCCCGTAATGTGCAGGGTCAATGCCCAGTTAAACCGTGAGAGAGACTTAAAATTTGAACCGGCTAAAATTAAGAAAAACATTCTTGTAGTCGGAGGAGGGCCGGCCGGCATGGAAGCCGCGCGGGTAGCCGCATTACGAGGGCATAAAGTTACACTAGTTGATAACCAGCATAAGTTAGGCGGGCTTTTGCCGCTGGCGGCTCTGGTGAAAGATGTTGAAACCGATGACATTACATCTTTAATCAAATGGTTTTATATTCAGTTAAAAAAGCTGGGAGTCAGCATTAAATCAGACCTGGGATTATCTCCGGAATTATTGAATGAACTCAAACCAGATGCAATTATAGCGGCCGGAGGCGGTAAGCATGTTTTACCGGCGATAACGGGAATAGAGAATTCCAAAGTGTTTACCAGTGGTGACCTGCATAATAAAATAAAGACGTATTTGAGGTTTTTTAGCCCGCAAACTATGGTCCGACTCACCAGATTTTACATGCCGTTAGGTAAACGCGTGGTGATTATCGGCGGGCGAATCCAAGGGTGTGAAATAGCCGAATTTCTGGTCAAACGCGGCAGGCAGGTTACAATCTTGGATGAAGCCCCGGAAGATACACTGGGCGATGGTATGACCGGAGATGACAAATATTTACTCTTCCCCTGGTTTGACAAGAAAGGCGTTAAACGCTATTTAGGAGCTAAATTCGGTAATATTAATGGCAAAACGATGAGTATTACGACCCGGGACGGCAGCAATGTAACCCTGGAAGCCGATACATTTGTTACGGCCCTGCCCCTTGAAGCCAATAATGATTTGATCAACAAAATAACGGGTAAGGCGAAAGAAGTGTATTTTATCGGGGATGCAAAGGAGCCGAAACTGATTGCGGATGCGGTTGCCGCGGGAGCTATAATCGCTAATTCAATCTAACTTACCGGTTGGCCTGGCAAGTCAATTATTGGACTTTTGCGATACTTTGATAAAGTCCTCAACAACTTGCATGTGAGGCCTTAATGTTTGAGCTGAAGACTCCAACTCTTTTTTCTCCTTTGACGTCAGTTGAATTTCCCGAACCGACTCTATTCCTTCTTTACCTAAGATTACGGGAACAGTGGTGCTGATACAATTCAGGTCATATTCCCCGTCCAGAATAGCATTGCAGGGAATCTCCATTTTAGAATCGTTCTTGATTGCTTCAACAATCATAGCCGTGCCATAGGCGGAAGTCCAGCCGGGTGTACGTTTGGGAACGAGAGATTCAAATGTCCTTATGATTTCAGGAGATTTCTCCCGTATTTTGTTTTCGGTGTCTGCATCCAATTTTACGGGCTTACCGTCTAGTCGTAAAGTGCTGAATAACATCACCTGGCTGTTACCATGCTCGCCGATAACGATTCCGTTTACGCGTGTCGGGTTAACCCCCAGAGCTTCTGCCGACCACATCCTGAAGCGCAAAGTATCATTCATGGAATAACCAATATATCTGCGGCGGTCTTTATCCGGGCTTAATAAATACATCGCATAATTCAACGGGTCTACGGGGTTCGTTTCCATGATTACTGTTGCCTTCGAGCAATATCGATTGATATTATCCGCCACGGTTTTAATGATTGGTAAACTGCTGGCTAATAATTCTAACCGCGATGCTTGTGCGTTTACCGGCGCGCCGACTGATATTATCGCGATGTCAGCACCATTCATATCTTCATAATGACCTGTCCTTACGGTTATTCCCTGTGCTGCCGCCACCGCACTCACATCTATCCAATGACCTTTCAGGGCCTCCTCAAACGGTTCAATCATCAATATTTCTTCGGCGAGTTTGTCAGCGATTAGCGCGAAAGTGATACACGACCCTACCGTCCCGGCGGCACCTACAATTACGACTTTCATTTATCTCTCCGTTTTTACAGTTGACCAGAAATATTTCAGCTGGCTTTTTCTCCGGCTGGCAAATATGTGAACAAAAATCTTGAGTCTTAATTATATTTTGTATTATTTATATTAATGCAAATAGTTATTTAATATCAATTCGTATTTTAATTTGCGTAAGACCTAAAACAATCGATATTCCAGATATTCAAACATTTTTGACATTTTCCTGTTATAATGCTATATATTATGTAATATTTGTTCTAGTGTAAATAGTACATTTAACAATTAGAGGAGGGTTTATGGCCAAAAAAGTCTCTCTTGTTATCAATGGGGTAAAAAGGCAGGTAGAAGCCACACCTGATATAGTCTTGATTGAACTTCTAAGAGATAATTTACACTTAATCGGTACTAAACAGTCGTGCGACCGCAAAGGCCAGTGCGGCGCATGCACGGTCATCGTAGATGGCAAAGCGACACGGTCCTGTTTAAAGAAAGTAGTTGACCTTGAAGGCTCCGAGGTAACCACTATTGAAGGCCTCGGTACGCCGGAAAAACCCCACCCTATCCAGGAAGCTTTTGTACTCACCGGCGCTATTCAATGCGGTTATTGTACGCCCGGCATGATCATGGCAACAAAGGCGCTCCTTGACCATAAACCCAACCCTAGCCTGGCAGATGTAAAAAAAGCATTAGCCCGTAATCTATGCCGGTGTACCGGTTATAAAAAAATCATCGATGCTGTTAATCTGGCGGGTAAATTTGTCAGAGGTGAAACGACGCCAGCTAAAGTCAGAGCTGCGTTACCCAAGAAAATGATAGGCGTTTCCCATCCCCGGCCAAATTCCTTGTTAAAAGCTTGCGGTGTTGCGAAGTTCTCCGCGGACTATTACTTCCCGTACGCTCTGGAGGTAGCCTGCGCTCACTGCCTCGTTCATCATGCTAAAATAAAATCCATCGATACCAGCAAAGCGACTAAAATGCCAGGTGTCGTGGGGATACTCACGGAAAAAGATATAAAGGGCACAAACCGAGTCCGCGAAGCAGTGCCGGACAAGCCATTATTAATAGAAGATACCGTTAAATCCTACGGTGACCCGATTGCCATCGTGGCGGCGGATACAAGAGAACACGCACGGGCGGCTGCCGCGGCAATTAAAATTGAATATGGTGAATCGCTGCCTGTATTATGGACTCCCAAAGAAGCCCTGGCGGAAGGCGCGCAAAAACTCCATGACTGGTCGCCGAATTTAATTTCAACAACACCGCAAATCTTGGGAGACGCAGAAAAAGCTTTAAAATCTTCAAAATACGTGGTGGAAGCCCATCTTTCCACGCAGGTCAACCACCAGGCCCCGCTGGAACCGGAGAATACGACCTGCTATATGGAAGGCGAAGGCGATGATGCGACGCTAGTCGTTATCGGCCGGAGTATTAACATCCATCCCAATGCCGCCGTAATCGGAGAAACAGTCGGGTGGAAGAAGATACGTTATTTCGAAGCGTTTTCCGGCGGTCAATTCGGCCAGAAATCT
This sequence comes from uncultured Chloroflexia bacterium, assembly GCA_963796365.1. Classification (GTDB taxonomy): domain Bacteria; phylum Chloroflexota; class Dehalococcoidia; order Dehalococcoidales; family RBG-16-60-22; genus RBG-13-51-18. The sequence goes on along the minus strand of CAWCLJ010000003.1, from coordinate 533,773 downwards.
TCGATTATTACAGAAGCGCTGGCGGCCGCGGCTTGCGTACATTTCAAAAAACCCGTCCGTTATGTCCCAAGCCTGGAAGAATCGCTATTCCTAAGCCCCAAGCGCCATCCTTACGACATGATAATGAAAATGGGAGCGGATGAGAATGGTAAATTCACCGCACTCTGGGCAGACATGTATATCAACAAGGGCGCTTATTTCCTGCTGGGCGGCTTGACCATTCACCGGACGTTACACATGCTTTCCAGCGCGTATAAGTTCCCAAACGTATGGGCAAGCTGCAAGCTGGTGTATTCCAACAATGCTCCGGGGGCAGCCGCCCGCGGAGCCGGGCCGCCTCAATCCAACTTCGGTGTAGAGTCCATGATAGATATGCTGGCGGAAAAAGTGGGAATGGATAAACTGGAGTTCCGCCGGCTTAACTCGTTAAAGCCGGGCGAACCGCGCTCTACCGGCGCGACTGTGAGCCAGTGGGAGTTCCCAGAAATATGCGATATGATACAACCCCACTGGGACAGGGCGAAAAAGGAAGTTGCAACTTTTAATAAGAAAAACGACAAGATAAAGCGGGGCGTTGGTCTCGGCGTACATGCTTTCGGTATCGGCGGAGCAGGCGACCAGGGCCATGTAACGGTAGAAATCAATCCCGACGATACCATATCCATTATCGGGGCAATTGCCGACCCCGGCGAAGGCAATGATGCCATGCTAACGCAAATCGCGGCGCATGTCCTGGGTGTTCCACAGGATAGATTCAAGCTGGAAACGCGCAGTACGCACAATACTGTAGCCATGGGCCCGGCGGCCGGCAGCCGTATGACCTACATCGGCGGCGGTTCCCTGCAAAAAGCGGTCGAGCAGGTCAAAGCAGCCTTCGATGAAGCCGGCGGCAAGACCTATGCCGCGTTAAAGAAAGCCGGCAAACCCACCAGCTACATCGGCATTAAGAAACTAAAGGAAGGCAAGTGGGACGAAAAGACCGGCCAGGGAGCTTCCAACGAATCCATCGTGCATAACATCCAGATGGCGGAAGTGGAGGTCAATACCGAAACCGGCGACGTGAAAGTACTGAAGATGACCACCGCGGTAGACTGCGGCGTTATCATCAACCCCCAGGCCGTCGAAGGACAGCTCGAAGGGGGCATGGACCAGGGCATCGGTTTTGCCTTGAGAGAAGAATATATCCACGGGAAGACAAAAGACTGGAAGACTTTTAAATTCCCGACTATCGAGATGATGCCGGAGATGGAAATCATGTTCCAGGAAACACCCCGGCCTAACGGTACGCTGGGCGCAACGGGCATCGGCGAAATGACGATGATATCTACGGCCCCATCCATCACCAACGCCATTTATAATGCCTGCGGCGTACGTATCACCGACCTGCCGGCGACACCGGACAAAGTCAAAAAAGGCCTGTCAGCTTTAAAGAAATAATACAGAATACCAGAAGGCGGGAGCATTTGCTTTACGGATAGACAAAGACTGTTCGGAATATTTTTAAACTACCTGACATTGTTCGGCCGACCTCCTTACAATGCCGGGACGGAAAAATGGCAATGCTCCCGCCACTTTTTTTAAGAAATATTACTTTTTCTATGATACCTGATTAACTAATAATTGCAGCATCCGGAATAAGGAAATTGGAATAATGATATGCAGTTCGTGAGGGAAGAAATCTTCGGGCCGGTGGCAGGCTTCCATAAATTCTCCAGCGATGAGCAGGCACTGGAATGGGCCAACGACAGCACTTACGGCCTCTGCGGTCCCGTCTGGACAAAAGATATCGCCAGGGGGTTAAGTCTCACAAACCAGATGCAGGCAGGTTCCACCTGGATAAACCAGCATATGAAACTGCTGGTAGAAACACCCTGGGGCGGTTTTAAGGAGAGCGGACTGGCGAAAGAAACCGGCGTACCGGGATTGGAAGCTTTTACCCAGTATAAACTGATGTGTATTAAATATTCCTGATAATTTTCTTCCAAATTATTGCGGCCGGAACAATCTGGACAGTCGTATCCGACTATTGTAAGATATAGCAAATATAATTACTCCGATTTCCGGAGTTTGAAAAAAATCTTGTTATGGAAAGGAACGAAATGGACAAGTATAAAATGTACATCGGCGGTAAATTCGCAGACGCGGTTTCCGGTAAAACCTTCCCGGCCATCAATCCGGCCACGGAAGAGAAATTTGCGGAAGTACCGCTCGGCGGCAAAGAGGACGTAGATAATGCAGTAGCCGCGGCACGTAAAGCGTTCCCGGCATGGATGGCAAAATCGCAGGCGGAGCGAAGCGAGGTACTGCTTAAAATCGCCGAAGCCGTGAAACCGCATATCCAGGAACTGGGTAAGCTGGATAGTATCGACCACGGGACGCCCGGCCGGCTGGCGGTGGGGATGATGATGGATATTCCTAAAGATTTTGAGTATTGCGCTCAAGTTGCCCGGTCTTTTATGGATGAGGTGGTGACAGGGCATGCCGGTTCTTTTAACTACTTGCAGCGGGAGCCGGTAGGCGTTTGCGCCGTGATCGCGCCCTGGAACGCACCGCTCGGCGTGGTGGTCTCCAAGATAGCGCCGGCGCTGGCGGTAGGCAATACCTGTGTTATTAAACCCCCGAGCGTTGATTCAACAACGACGTTAAAATTCGCCGAAATAATCGACAAGCTCAATTTGCCCGCGGGACTGATAAACGTGGTGACCGGACCCGGCAGCTCGATCGGTAAAATGCTGGCCTCGCATCCCGACGTGGACCTGGTGACTTTCACCGGCAGTCTCGAAACCGGGGCGGATATCATGGAGGCCGCCAGTAAAACAGTGAAAAGGCTGACGCTGGAACTGGGCGGCAAGAACCCCTTTATCGTCATGGATGATGCAGACATCGATGCCGCGGTGATGCCCGCAGTCATGACCAAAGTAGCCAATTCCGGCCAGATATGCGCGGCACCGGGCCGATATTATGTCCATGAAAAAGTGTATGATGAATTCGTTAAAAAATATGTCGCCGCGATAGAGAAAATAGCTTACGGCGACCCTAACGATGAAAAAACGTTTATGGGGCCGGTAGTGAGCGCAGAGCACCGCGATAAACTGGAGAGCTATTACAAAATCGGCGTCCAGGAAGGGGCAAAAATCGTCGCAGGCGGCAAGAGGCCGGCGATGCCCAAGGGATATTACGTCATGCCCACCGTCTTTGTAGACGTGACCCAGAACATGAGGATAGCCAAAGAAGAAATCTTCGGACCGGTAGCCGTTATCATCAAGTTCTCGGATAAAGATAACGTGGTCGACATGGCCAATGACAATATCTACGGGTTGTGCGCCTCGGTATGGTCGAAAAATATATCCAAAGCAATGAAGATGGCCGGTCAAATCCGCGCCGGCGCCGTCTGGCTCAACTCCCACATGCTCAAAGGGTCAGACCTGCCCTGGGGCGGATTTAAACAAAGCGGTTTCGGTAAAGAAAACGGCATATTAGGCCTGGAAGAATACACACAGGTCAAGTGGGTTTCTTTAAACATCGCCGAGCCGAGGAAAATGAGTTAAAATTAAATTTAAGCCAGGATAAAAACACGGTTACTTAAAATGGAGATTCAGCATGAATACGTCTATGAGCCGTCTGGTAAAATCCCCTACCGGGAAAAAGCCGCTGGATAACACCGGTTCGGCGGTAGGCGCTGCCCGGATGGACCCGGCCGAAACATATATTTACATGGCAAAGCTGCTTCAGGAATATATCAATACCGGTTCCGGACCGGTCTGGCAAAAAATCCGTCAGGGCATCGATAAAATATATGTTACTGTCAGCGCGGCGATAGAAGCACTGGAAGCGGAAAGCCCCTTCCTGGCAGAGATTAAAAGGCAGGTTTCCAGCGGGAAAAAACTATTTTTCAAGCCGAATATCGTAACCCTGCCGCTGATAGATTACACGACCCACGGCCCGGGAATCCCCGGCGCTAACTCTCACTGGGAATTCGCGGCGGCGGTCATGCGCTGGTTCCACGATAAAGCCGGCATCACCTATCATCAAATGGCGGTGGGAGAAGCCGGCATGACCATCTCAACCGACGTCGAGGCGGTATCAAAGAAATTGGGGCGGAGGCTGACCCCGGAAGCCATCATGGAAGGTAAATACGGGGATGACTACGGGGGGTGGGGGTTTTACTTCACCCGGAAATACCTGGCGGAATGCCACGACCCGGGGCACAAGGACAATCCCCTCGAGGGCTACCGGGAAAGCATCGATGGGGCTTGCCTGGCGCCCGGCGATGCCGGCGATAAACTGATGTTTTATAACCTGAACCGGGTCGATGGTTATAATAGCCGCGACGTACCGGTAACGGACGGGGTAAACTTTAAATCCATCACCGTGCACAAAGCAGTCGTTGGGGGCAACCCGGAAGACCGCCAGGACATGAAAGACTGGCCCGGCTGCGTCCTGGTCAACCTCCCTATTCTAAAAATACATGTCCTGGAGCTTTTGACCTTCGCCCTGAAGAATGCAGGCATGGGTATTTACGCCATGGAAGCCAGCGACAGCCAGACGCCGGGCGCCTGCAAATGGAAATATTCCATCCCGGACGTCAAGGTCCCGTTCGGTAAATTGAAAGTTCCCCATGCGCGCTGGATACTCCAGACCGACGAGGAAACTTTAAAACCCCTACGCGATGAGAAGGGAAACTTTATCTGGCGCCGGACCGGCGGCATGGAAGCGACGATAGCCGACGGAATCCAGGCGGTCAAAGGCCAGAAGGTAACGATGCTGCATATCGGCGACGGTATCGAATGCTGCAACATTTTTCATTCCGGCCCGACCGGCGTCATCGTCCCGGAAGGCTTCGTTTTTGCGAGCAACGACCCGGTGGCGATGGACAATTGCGCCGCCCGTTATCTTTTTAACATGGTGCCGCTAGCCGATACGGAAATGATTCAAAAAAAATATAATATCAAGTCCGATATCATTCAAAAAACACCTTTCGCCAGGCTGGAAGGAAAAAACATCATAACAACAGACGGCTATGACGCCTGTTATGCCCGGTATCACGGGCTAAAGTATTGCATGGAAAGAGGCTTAGGCCAATTAGACTTCTACGTTACCGGAAAAGACCTGCGGCAGGGAGGAGACCTGGCTTCGATAAATCAGCGCCTCGGGCGGGTGGATAAAGGCACTTTCACCGACCTGGTTACCACGACCGCTTATCACGCTTCCGGAAAGCCCCTGATGGATTTCCAGGCCGGGCTGCTGTCATACCTGGAACTTAATGACAAATTGACCGGCGCCGACTATAAACGGCAGCTGCTGCAACACCAGGACGAAAACGGCGACGGGGTCATCGATTACCTGGAGGGCGGCAAGAACGCCGGCTCGATGGCGGGATTCGCCTATAATTCCGTGTTAATGAGCTCGCAGGCAGACCCCCTGCAGGCCATGAAGCTGCGTTTTCTTTTTTCGATGGCGCCGTCCCGGTGGATAAAAAAAGAATGGAACAACGAAGGCCTGGAGACCGGCGAACAGGGCATGCTGGGACAGGCGGTTTCCCGCGCTTACGGCATGTCGCAGGCCAAGATAGAGCAGCCGGACCCGCTTTATCCGGGGCGGACGTGGGGCCACGGGAAATGGCCCAGCCTGCAATATGTATTGGAAATCATGCGCCTGGGACGGGTGTACGGCATGATGTTCCCCTTTAGAATCGATGTGACGATGTCACCGTACGGGCAGGCTTTCGCTTATGCCGACGTAAAATGGAACGGCGGCAAATATTATAACCGCCAGGCTTTAGAAAAACGCGAGGACATCATCGGCAAGTACCATCAGGCGGTGGCCGGAGGGGAAAAACCCCTGCCTTTCACCGTGTATGTGCCGCGCGGCTACGGCAGCTATAATCAAAAACCGGTGCCGAATATCGAGGAGACGGATAAAACAGAACTGATTTTTAGCGCCATTTTCCCGGGAAACGAGAGCTGGCGCGATTTACGGATGTCCGATTATCCCTGGTTAAAGACCGTCGTTCCGGACTCGCTGGTTTTTATGTAGCGCTAGCCCCGTAGTAAGTATATCAAAAAATTTCAGTCTGAAACAGCTTCCGCAACGCTAACTATGCAATATTTTTATGTCTTGATGTTACGAGGCAAACATCAAGCACCTAAGATGAAATGAAATCTAATCTGTTTATATATCAGGACTGAATTACTCTTTGGTTATCGAGTTTAATAACGTAAATTCTTGTCTCTTTTTTACCCGACATCATCTTTTGCTATTTGCCGTGTTTCATAATTCGCCTTATACTAAGAGTAGAGGGCAAAATGGGCGACAAAGTCCTTATCGTAGAGGACGATTCTAATCTACTGGAAGCAATAAAATATAATCTCCGTAAAGAAGGCTACGATGTCGTAACCGCCGGTGATGGTGAGACGGCATTGGAGGTTGCCCGAAAAGAAAGACCCGGTCTCCTTGTTTTAGATATCATGCTGCCAAAGCTAAACGGCTTTGAGGTGTGCCGCATCCTGCGTAAAGAGATGACCGTCCCTATCCTGATGCTGACCGCCAAAGCGGACGAAACGGATAAAATCGTCGGGCTGGAAATAGGCGCCGATGATTACATGACCAAGCCCTTCAGCATGCGGGAGTTAATGGCGCGTGTAAGAGCAATGCTACGCCGGTCGAAGATGGTAGAAACCGTGCCACCGGAGATTGTTCCGATTAAAATCGGCCCGTTAGAAGTGGACGTTGCCCGCCACAAAGCCATTTTGTCCGGGAAAGAACTTGAATTGCCGCCGAAAGAGTTCGACCTGCTGGCTTTCCTCTCTAAAAACAAGGGACTGGTCTTTAGCCGTGAGCAACTCCTTGAAAAGGTATGGGGATATGATTTTGCCGGTGATACGCGTACGGTGGATGTGCATGTACGCTGGCTGCGGCAAAAGATTGAAGCAAACGCCGGCAGCCCTCAATACCTGGTGACGGTGCGCGGCACGGGATACAAGATGGAGGGATAGATTGCGCAATTTCCAGTGGCGGATAACGATACCGCTTATCATCATTATCATCGTCAGCATGGGAGTGCTGGGGATTTTCCTGACAACATCCGTCAGAAACTCGCAACTCAATAATCTGCGTTACCATCTTGAAGAAGAAGCAAGAATCACAGAAGAAGCGGCCCTTCCATCACTTGTCGGACAAAGCGTTACTCCAGATGCCCTGGCTAAAATATTAGGCAAGGAAATCGATAGCCGCATTACCATTATTTCCACTAACGGCACAGTACTTGGCGATTCGATAGAAGACCCTGCCGGCATGGAAAATCATTCCAACCGTCCGGAAGTGATAGATGCCTTAAAAACCGGCATCGGCGAGGTTACCCGTTTCAGTACTACTTTGAAAGAAGACATGAGTTACGTTGCCGTAACGGTTACCGACCAGGGGAAAATCCTGGGGATTGCCAGAGTTGCCTTACCGTTAACTACGGTAAATGCTTCCGTAAACCAGGTTACGCGCATTATTATCTATGCAACATTAGCCATAGCTGTATTGGCGGTGACGGCAACCTGGCTGATAACACGCAGAATGACAAGACCGGTCCATGATTTAACAAAGGCCGTTCAGGGAATGAGCAACGGACAGCTCGGACAGAAGATAGCCGTACAAACTAAGGACGAAATAGGTAAGTTAGCTCAGGTCTTTAATGAAATGTCATCCAGCCTCAAAACGACGGTTGACGATATGTCATTGGAAAAAAACCGGCTTTCCAGCATCCTTGCCAATATGGCTGACGGCGTCATCATGACAGACGCCGGGGGAAACATTATCCTGGCAAACCGGGCGGCAGGCAACCTGCTGGGCTTTAAAGAAGAAAACGCGGCCGGCAAACCGGCGATAGAAGCAGTCCATGACCACGAAATCGATGAAATATTGAAATCGTGCCTGAAGATAGATAAAGAGCAGACAATACAATTTGAGTCAGGTGTAACCAGGCGTTTTTTAAGAGTAATTGCGGTGCCGCTGCAGAACCAGGGGCGATTGAACGGGGTGCTTCTTCTGCTTCAGGATCTTACAGAGGTAAGGAACCTGCAAACGATGCGGAGGGAACTTATCGGTAATATTTCCCATGAGTTAAGGACGCCTATCTCAGGCATAAAAGCTATCGCGGAAACGCTGCTGGACGGCGCGATTGACGACAAAGAGGCCGCCATGGACTTTGTGTCCCGCATTGAAAACGAAGCCGACCGTCTCTCACAGATGGTGGCGGAAATTACCCAGCTTTCACGCATCGAAACCGGCCAGGCGGAACTGAAAATGGAACCGGTAAATGTTAACGCCCTGATAGAAGAGATAATAACAGAAATGAGCCCGCTGGCAGAAAGACAACAGGTCATTTTCTCAAAAGAATTGGCATCGGACCTGCCTGGCATACAAGCGGATAAAGATAGAATTCATCAGACAATAATCAATCTTGTCCACAATGCTATAAAATTCAATAAACCGGGCGGGAAAATAACCGTCTCCACTGTCTTTGATAACAAATCGGTTTCCGCCAGTGTTTCCGATACCGGCATCGGAATCTCTAAAGATGACCTCCCTCATGTATTTGAAAGGTTCTTTAAAGCCGATAAAGCCCGCACCGGCGGCGGCAGCGGGCTGGGACTGGCGATTGCCAAACATACGATACAGGCCCATGGCGGCGAAATCCACGCACAGAGCCAGGAAGGCAAAGGTTCTACCTTTACTTTCACTCTTCCGCGCTGATTAACACCAAATTTAACACAGCCTTAACATTCCCTTAATTTGTCTTTAAACTCGTACGCTTAGAATTAATCTTGAAAAGAGCTAAAAAAGTAAGCGTAAGAGGAAAGAGATAAACCAATTTATCCTGGCCCTCATCGCACATGATTCCAAGAAAGACGACATGGTGCAGCTAATCAAAGCCCACATCGAAGACCAGGTTAAAGGCCTCGCGCTCGTCAATATGCTATGGTGGGCAATTCATGACGGTTCGTAATATCGAGCACTATTGGATTACGCCTCTTTATTCAGCACAGCCGTAACCGAGGCAGAAAATGAAATCCTGTCCTTCACCTACCAGGGGCAACCGTTATTGAAACGTCAAAATACCTTAACATTAATATCTATCAGGGAATCGCAGGAGGACTCCGCTCCGCCTCCATTCTTCGTTATATGAAAGGGTATAAATATAATGATTGAAACCGAAACCCCGGTGGATATTGTAAAGAAAGCGGAAAAGTGGAAATTAAACCGCCGCACGCATATTGCAGATAAAGTTTTCCCCAATTTGACGCTTATTTTTGCGTTGCTAATTGTTGCGATATTGGTGGGACTGGTAATCATCCTGAACACGGATGCGATACCGGCTTTTAATAAATTCTGGTGGTCATTTGTCGTGAGCACGGCGTGGAACCCGGTAAAAGAACAATTCGGGGCACTGCCCGCCATCTTCGGCACGCTGTTAAGCTCGCTTATCGGGCTTATTATCGCCGTTCCCATTAGCTTTGGAGCGGCTATTTCCCTGGTTGAAATGGCGCCTTCATGGCTTAGCCGCCCGGCTTCGTTTGTCATCGAAATGCTGGCGGCAATCCCCAGCGTCATCATCGGGTTATGGGGGCTATTCGTGCTGGTACCGTTCATTAGAAACCCCATCGAGACATGGCTGGGAGATAAGCTGGGATTCCTGCCGTTATTCCAGGGACCGCCTTTCGGACTTGGTTTCCTCTCTTCCGGCATTATTCTTGCGATTATGATAACCCCCATTATTACAGCTATAAGCCGGGATGCTATTAAAGCCGTTCCGGATACCCAGCGTGAAGCGATGTTAGCATTAAGCGCGACGCGCTGGGAGATGATAAGAAGAGCGGTTTTACCCTACTGCCGTTCCGGTCTGGTGGGCGGTGTAATCCTCGGGCTGGGGCGGGCATTAGGTGAAACCATGGCGGTAACCATGGTCATCGGCAATTCTTATAAACTGACGGCTTCGCTTTTTTCGCCGGGAGCGACCATCGCCAGCAAGATAGCCAGTGAATTCAACGAAGCTTCCAGCGGCGTATTTGTCAGCAGCCTGATAGAACTGGCATTAATACTGTTTTTCGTTACTTTACTGGTTAACGTTGTCGCCCGCGTCATGCTTTGGCGGATGACATCCGTCAAGACGATAAATGAATAATCATGAATGAAGCAACTTATGTAAGAAGGAAATGGGCCAACCGGCTCATGCTTGGGTTAAGCGGAATAGCTGCGGGGCTCGCAATTTTGATGCTGTGCCTTATCCTGGGATACACGCTGGCACAGGGACTCAAATCGCTTAACCTGGATATTTTAACGCAGGCCGCCAAACCGGTGGGTGAGGCGGGGGGCGGTATGCGCAATGAGATTTTCGGAACCCTGATATTGATAGTGCTCGGGTCAATTATCGCGGTACCGGTGGGGTTGGGAGCCGGAATGTTCCTTTCTGAATTCGCCGGGCCTAAAGTAGCTGTATCCGTTAGATTCGCAGCCGACATCCTGGCCGGGGTGCCTTCCATCGTTGTCGGCGTCTTCGTTTATGCGATCGCTGTGCGCCCGATGCATACTTATTCTACCCTGGCCGCGGGCTTAGCGCTGGCGATTATCATGATACCGGTAATCGCCCGGACGGCTGAAGAGGCACTGCGACTAATACCAAACTCCATGCGTGAAGCGGCCCTGGCACTGGGAATTACACGGTGGCGTGCGGTAATGGGAGTGGTGATACCCGGGGCGATGACGGGGATAATTACCGGCGTCATGCTCGGTGTAGCGCGTATCGCCGGTGAAACAGCACCCTTGTTATTTACGGCACTGGGCAGCCAGTTCGGCTTCCACGGATTTCTCAACCCCATCGGAGCATTACCATTACAAATATATAACTACGCCTTATCACCTTATCCGGACTGGAAACAGCAGGCCTGGGCCGGAGCATTTTTATTGATTATGCTTGTTCTCGGCATCAGCGTGATTGTGCGCTGGGTCAGCGGACGTAAAAGAAAGTAGACTAACTAACGGGAAGGGGGAAAAAGATGACGATGGTTTATGATTTAGTCAATAAGAAAAACCGGAGTAAACTCGATAGGCCAGAGATAAATCTGGAAGAAAAAAAAGGCATCCTCGAGGTACAGGACTTGAGCGCCTGGTACGGCAATACGCTGGCGGTAAAACATATTAACATGAGTATTAAAGCACAAGCAATTACGTCTATTATCGGGCCTTCCGGCTGCGGTAAGTCCACCTATATACGTTGTCTTAACCGCATGCATGAAGTATCACATAAAGGGCGGGTTGAAGGATGCGTAATGCTAGACGATAAAGATATTTATGCCAGAGATGTCGACCCTGTGGTCCTCCGCCGGCGCATCGGCATGGTCTTCCAGAAACCAACCCCTTTCCCGACGATGACCGTCTTCGATAACGTAGCGTCAGGACTGAAGTTGACGCGGTTATGGAGCCGCCATTGGGAACTTGAAGAGGTTGTAGAAAAAAGTCTACGCCAGGCGGCGCTTTGGGATGAGGTGAAAGACAAACTTAATCAGTCCGGCGCTTCTCTTTCCGGCGGGCAACAACAGCGGCTTTGTATCGCCCGGGCTCTAGCCGTAGAACCTGAAATAATCCTGCTCGATGAACCATGTAGCGCCCTCGACCCGGCAGCGACGCTGAAAATCGAGGACTTGATGATGACCCTCTCACAGTACTACACTATCATTATCGTGACACACAACATGCAGCAAGCGGCGAGAGTCTCGGACATGGCAGCTTTCTTGCTCGCAGACCAGGATGGTGCCGGCATGCTGGTGGAGTACGGCAAGACTTCGCAGCTTTTTACCAACCCCAAAGACAAAAGGACGGAAGATTATATTACAGGGCGCTTCGGATAGCCTTCAGGAGATAATATCATAATGGAAACAAGAACGGCATTTCACAAGAGATTACGGGAAATCCAGGACGATATCCTTGCCATGGGCAGCATGGTGAGCAAGGCAATACAGCGTTCTATCGAAGCTCTTAAAAGCCGTGACCTGGAACTGGCCAACCAGGTCATCCTGGATGATAAAAAAATAAACCACAAACGGTATGAAATCGAAGAGAAATGCGTCGAAATTATCGCCACGCAGCAGCCGATGGCCGGCGACCTTAGAATAATCCTGGCGGTCTTGATTATCGTATCCGAAGTCGAACGCATCGGCGATTATGCAGAAGGCATTGCCAAGATTGCGATCATGATAGGAGACGAACCGCCGCTTAAACCGTTGATCGATATTCCCCGCATGGCGGACCAGACAGTCGATATGCTGCGCCGCAGCCTGGATGCTTTTGTAAACCGGGACGCCGAGGCCGCCCGGAAAATCAGCACGGAAGATGATGCCATCGACTATCTTTACGACCAGGTTTTCAGAGAATTGCTTACTTTTATGGTGGAAGACCCAAAGACAATAACACGGGCCACCCGCCTAATCTGGGTCGCGCATAACCTCGAACGCGCCGCAGACCGTGTTACCAATATTTGTGAGCGTGTAGTTTTTGTAGTAACCGGTAAGATGGAAGAAATAGGGGCATCAAAGTATTAGATTTTCATTTTTCCAGAGTGCGACGTAAGTACGATTCAATAATTTGCGGAGAAACAGCTTTCGCGCTTTAAAATCGCTTTATTTCGTGTAATCCACTTACTTAATTAAAAATTAAGTATTTACAGTATAATATTTAAACTCGGCCGCATTTGAAATATTTATCTTAATCAGAGCATAATAGTGAATAAGAAATACCTTTTAATATCTCCTACACAACGGAGGTGTAACATTGGAAACAAATGGTAAACGAAATTCCGGAATTACTTTAGTAGGTGATTTACCATGGGGAACCCATTTCTGCCAGTTTTACAAAACGAAAAAAGACCTCCTCGATACACTCATCCCCTATTTTAAAGCCGGACTGGAAAGCAATGAATCATGCGTTTGGGTTACTTCCGATTTCCTGACCCAATCAGAAGCCATGAAGGCTCTGGGAAAGAGCGTGCCGGGCTTCACGGGCTATCTGCAAAAAGGGCAAATGGAGATATTCCCATACACGGACTGGTATCTCAGGGGAGGCAGTTTCGACCTAAAAAGAACGCTGGCAATGTGGATGGAAAAACACAACCAGGCGATAGCTAAAGGTTTTGCAGGTTTGAGAGTCAGTGGCAACCCTTACTGGATTGATAATAAAAAGGACTGGGATGATTTTACTTCTTATGAAGCGGAAATTAACAAAGTTATCGGAGGCACTAAACTGCTGGTACTTTGTACTTATTCCCTTGAAAAATGCGGCGTTTCTGAAATCATCGATGTCGTGAAAAACCATGAGTTCGCACTGGCCATGAACCGGGGTGTATGGCAAATTGTGAACATGCCAGTTAAGTAAGAGCATTCAAATTATTCTTTGATCTTATTTTGAAACAATGGATAATGTCTACCTTGAGAAACGTAAATCGGGATTTGCACCGGTTGGCTATGTGCCCTGGGGCACAAGTATTTGTTATTTCTACCATACAATAAATGACAACCTTGATGTACTAATCCCATTCTTTTTGGCCGGGCTTGAGAATAACGAATATTGTATCTGGGTAACCTCGGAACTTCCTACTAAAAAATCGCTGGTTGATTTTCAAAATTATCTTGATAAAAAGCAATTTGAAATTATATCCCAACACCATTGGCACACCAAGGGTAAAAGCCCTCAAAATGAAATTATTTCCAAGCTTGACGAAGCTATCCTCCGAGGTTTTGACGGCTTACGTATCACGTTCACTCCGATACTAGAAAATATAGAAGACGCGAAGCAAAATAAAAAAGTAATAGATATTATCGATAAAAACAATATTATAGCGCTATTCAATTATCCCCGCGGCCGGTTCGATGCATCAGGAATTATGGAATTGATGAAGAATTACCGGTTTACTCTTATTAGAAATGCGGATAAGCTGGAAGTTGTCGAGAGTTCAGAAGCTAGGGTAGTAAATGATGCCCTTGCAAGAAATGAGGAAAGACTTCATTCTATCTTCAGCCATATGGCTGAAGGATTTGCACATCACCGGATAGTCCTGGATCAGAGCGGGAAACCATGCGACTATGTATTTCTCGAAATAAATGATGCTTTCGAAAAAATAGTGGGACTGGCTGCAAAAAATATCCTGGGAAAGCGGGTAACTCAAGCCCTTCCCGGTATCGAGAAAGACCCGGCGGATTGGATAGGAAGATATGGGAAGGTTGCTCTCACGGGAGAGCCGGAGCATTTCGATAGTTACGCCGAACCGCTAAAGAAATGGTATTCCGTATCCGCTTTCAGTACGCAAAAAGGGTTCTTTTCAGTCATTTTTACCGATATTACCGAACGAAAACAAGCGGCGGAAGAGCTTGACAGAATTGTCCGAGAACTGCGAGCTATTAGTGATTGCAACCAGGCAATCGTCCGGGCAAATGATGAGCAGGAACTTCTTACAAATGTTTGCTACATCATGTGCCATGTGGTTGGTTATCGTTTGAGCTGGATAGGGATTGTTGACCATGATGAAGCAAAAACGGTCCGGCCGGCGGCATGGTACGGTGAAGACAATGGATATCTTGCAACGGCAAACGTTACCTGGGCCGACACGGAAATGGGGGGCGGTCCTACCGGCATAGCGGCCCGGACGGGAAAGACGGACTTCTGCCAGGACTTCATCTCTGAACCAAAAGCGGCCCCCTGGCGGGAAAAGGCGCTTGCACGGGGATTCCGCTCCAGTATCGCTATCCCACTCTTTGATAATGAAGGTAATGTGTTCGCGGTCTTTACTCTTTACGCCGCTGAAGTTAACGGTTTCAATCCTCCGGAAGTGAGGTTACTTGAAGAACTTGCTACCGACCTTTCTTTTGGTGTTAACGCGCTGCGTACCAGAGCGGAACAAAAAAAGGCGGAAATTGCACTTAAGGAGAGTGAAGAACGCTTCCGCGCTATTGCCGAAACATCTCCGGTCCAGATATCAGTAAGCCGGGTTGAAGACGGTGAGATTCTTTTTGCAAACCGGGCGCACGGTGAGGCTTTCGGTTATGCGGTGAGTGAACTTATCGGGCGTAAAGGTTTTGATATGTGGGTTAATCCAGGCGATAGGGAAAAACTTATCAAAACCATGGGAGAACAGGGATATGTTAAGGATTATGAATTCCTTGTTAAAAAAGCTGACGGCACATCGTTCTGGATTTCAACTTCGGTGCGGCCGATATATTATGCCGGTCAGTCAGCGATTCTCGGTGCTTCTATAGATATTACCGAACGGAAGAAAAACGAGGTTGAAATTTCCCACCTCGCTTCCTTCCCTGAGCTTAATCCTAACCCTATTATTGAGATAGATATGTCCGGTAGTCTGCAGTATTTGAATCCGGTTGCAAAAAAAGATTTCCCTGACCTTATGGAACTCGGGAACAAGCATCCTTTCCTTACCGGTATCGATGACATGATAAAAAAAAGAGAGCATGGCTCGGTGACCGATGATGTACAGGTGGGCAATCGCTGGTACGAACGGACGGTTGCCTACGTTCCACCTTCACAGACCTTCCGTCTTTATGTTAGGGACATCACGACACGCAAAAAAGCCGAAGAGGACTTAAGATACCGCACCGATGACCTTGAAGCATCCAATAAAGAACTTGAGGCTTTCAGCTATTCCGTATCACACGACTTAAGGGCACCCTTGCGCAGTATGGAGGGATTCAGCAGCGCTTTACTTGAAGACTATATGGATAAACTGGATGAACAGGGGAAACAATATCTTCGATATATACAGGAATCAAGTGATTTAATGGGACGTCTCATAGATGATCTCCTTAAACTTTCAAGAGTCACGCGAAGCGAAATCAACTTCGAACCGGTTGATTTGAGCGTGTTGGCGTATCAAGTAATCGATGAGCTAAAAAAGACTGAACCTGCCAAGAACGTGCAGGTGAACATTGCGTCCGGTATCAAAGCCTACGGCGATAGGTACCTGTTACGCATAGTCCTTGAGAACCTGCTCGGTAACGCCTGGAAATTCAGCGGCAAGGTTGCCTTCCCTCAAATAGAGATGGGCGTTACCGTACAAAACAGCCAGCAAGTGTATTTTATACGTGATAACGGGGTCGGGTTTGACATGACATATGCTGATAAGCTATTCAAACCATTCCAGCGTTTGCACAAAGAGAGCGAGTTCCCGGGTACTGGAATTGGGCTTGCCAGTGTATTTCGAATTATCCGCCGCCATGGAGGAGAAGTGTGGACAGAAAGTAAAGAAGGTGAAGGGGCGACGTTTTACTTTACGTTAGCCTTACGGAAGGGAGAGAAGAATGACACAAAAAATATTACTGGTTGAAGACAATCCTAAGGATGTGGAACTAACAAAAAGAGCGCTTCAAAAAGCCAACGTATTCAACGGCATAAGAGTCGTTGAAGATGGCGTGGAAGCGCTTAAATTCTTCTTCGGCGAAGACGGTAAAAGCGGCTGCAAGGATGAGGAATGCCCTATTGTTATCCTGCTTGATTTGAAATTACCCAGGGTGAACGGGCTCGAGGTACTTCGCCGATTACGCTCGGAGGAAAAGACGAAGCGAATTCCTGTGGTGGTGCTCACGTCTTCCAATGAAGAAAAGGACATCATCGCCAGCTATGACCTCGGCGCTAACAGTTTTGTACGGAAACCGGTAAAATTTGCCGAGTTTGCCGATGCTATTAAACAGCTGGGGTTGTACTGGCTTATACTGAACCAGCCGGCCCCAAACGGCGTAAGGAAATGAACGAAATTCGGGTTTTATTAATTGAAGACTCGGAGCAGGATGCAGACCTCATCCTTAGAGAACTGCGTAAAGGAGGTTACTGGCCTGTTCATAAACGCATTGAAACACGCGAGGAATTAAGAGACGCCCTGGCGGAAACAACCTGGGACGTTATACTCTGTGACCATGCATTGCCTAAATTTAACAGCGCTGCGGCTCTCGGTATCGTCCGTGCGTTAGATAAAGACCTGCCTTTCATCATTGTATCCGGTATGATTGGTGAAGATAGCGCCGTGGCGGCCATGAAGTTGGGTGCTAATGATTATGTTATGAAATCTAATCTGAAGCGCCTTCCAGTGGTTGTCCAGCGTGAAATCGCCGATGCTGAAATACGCAAAGAGCGCAAGAAAGCGGAAGAAGAACTACAGAAGAAAAATGAGGAGCTTCAAAAGAAAGAGGAAGAATTAAGAGTCGCCAAGCAAATAGAATTATTAAAGGATGAGTTCATCGGGATGGTATCTCACGAGCTCAAAACGCCGCTAACCGTCATCATCGGGGCTCTAAATGTTGCCGAAGAAAAAGGCATGCGCGTTAATGAAATCAAAGGGTTGGTACACGATGCTGCCACCAGTGCCGAATCGCTGGCAGCCATGGTGGACAACTTGCTTGAATTGTCGCGCCATCAATCTAATCGTCTCAGTCTCCAAACCACACAGACCCAGATTGAACCTGCCGTCCGGGCTGTAATCAACAAATTAAAAGACAGATCATCAAAACATAAGCTCGCCGGGAATATTCCTCCGGATTTACCTAATGTCCTGATGGACCCAATAAGAGTGGAACGAGTGCTTCACAACCTGGTCGAAAATGCTATAAAATATTCTCCACAAGGAGGAGAAATTAAAGTTGGCGTCCGCCGGGAAGATTCTCATTTGATAATCGGTGTCAGTGACCAGGGAATCGGGATTTCACTTGAAGACCAGCAAAAGCTTTTTCAAAAGTTCGAACGGCTGGATATTCAGAAGAAATTTGAAATTGGCGGCGTAGGTCTCGGTTTAAGAGTTTGCCAAATCCTGGTTGAAGCTCATGGCGGGCGAATTTGGGTGGAATCTGAAAAAGGCAAGGGGTCGACTTTTTTCTTCTCCCTGCCGATATCGAAGAGCTAATTAATCCAGGAATAAGTCCGGTATATCAAATTCTTTTTATATCATGTTTTGTCTTTAAATATACCGGCGAAAGGCGCATACTTAGGGCATGAAAAAAATACAAAAATTTCGTATTCTTATAGTCGATGATGAGTTGCCCATACTCAATTTTCTTAATCTAAAGTTAGAAAATGCGGGCTATGAAGTATTAATCGCGAATAATGGAACAGAAGCTTTTGCGCAGGTTCAAGCACAAAAGCCGGATTTACTGGTCCTTGATATTATGATGCCCGGTATGGACGGATTTGAGACTTTGAAACGAATAAGGTCCATCTCGCCGGTACCGGTCATAATTTTAAGCGCGGTAGAGACTAATCTTTATAAGGTAAAAGGACTGAATTTAGGCGCCGATGATTACCTTGCCAAGCCCTTTCATCCCGATGAACTGACAGCCAGGATTGAAGCGATCAGACGCCGCATGGTACCGGAAGAAAACCGCGATTCAGTTGAATCTATAAAGCTCGGAAACGCCACCCTTAATCTTAAAAATCATAAGCTGGCGGTTAACGGGAAAGAAATACCGCTGACCCGTATCGAGTGGCTGCTTTTATACGAACTTGCCCGTAATCGAGGTAAAATAATGCTTTACGGAGATTTACTGGTAAAAGTCTGGGGAGCTGAATACCGTAATGATGTACAGATATTACAAAGCTGGGTAAGTCATCTCCGGCACAAGCTGGACAAAGAAATTGGTAGTCCCGGGTTAATACGTACGGTACCCAAAGCAGGTTATACTATCGACGAGCCCGCAAACTGACGCAAGGCAGTCCAGACAATACGTGTAACCACTTAATGTTATAGTTATTTTAGAAATTTCCCCCCGCATTTTATAACAATTCCAATCCTCAGCTTATAAAATCTAGCTAACGATGATACCAGAGGGAGTTGTTATATGATTCTTTCAGAACAATTAAAATCACTTTCCTACGTTAAAAGCAAGGTAGCAAGTCTTCTCCTGAGTAATTCAAGAAAATGTAATGATAGCAGTAAGCAACTTACTCAACGGGACATGGCCACGATGTTAGATACAGACTGGGGTCTAATTCATCTATCGCTTAAATCGTTATGCAGTGATGGCCTTATCAGAATTGACCGGAACCGGATAGTTATTACAAAGGCATTAGTTGAACTGGCGGCAACTGCGGTTTAAACCTTGAGTGATATTTTATTGTGAACAAGAAATATCCGGCTTTAAGTGTTCTTGAAGATTTATAACAAACGAAAATTGTTACCAGGCCATAAGAATTTGTTTTATTTCTAATCCTTGATTCATTCCCTCCACTTTGAGATCGATTGATGCGTTAGTTTGCGGTTCGATATAAATTAACCCCCTATCAGCGATATTAAACGCAACCGCCGCATATTGGCCCTGGTCATAGCATATCAAAACAAACCCGCCAGCAGGCCTTTGTGTACGGCATTTTTAACCATATCGGTCCCAAAGCTGCGTCATTCACACTCGTTAGGAACAAACGGATGGCAGTGAGTAGTATCAGCAAGAACAAATTCTTTCGGTTCCTGAAATAGCGGGCTTTTAAGTGCGACCGTCTGATTGCCAGAAACATCATCTCCTGCAGTACCAACAATTGTTGTGTACGGCGGTAAAACTGCAAGCCTTTTTGTTTCTCCTTTGATTGCCTCGCTGCAAATGTAGTGCCATTATCTTCGGCTAATTCTATTCTGGTGAAGTTCAAACCGGGTACTTCCAACGTGAAGGTTGCGGCCGTGAATACTGCAAATGAAGACTCGACTGTTGTATTCTTTTATCTTTGCAGGTCATTGTTCCCTTTGCCGGCACGATTGTGACGTTCGAAGCATTTCTACGGTTTGTATTTGCGATATAGCCAAGAATCATCTAAAATAAGATAAATCTTCAATGTATTTGCACCTACCGGCTCCTCTAAGCCGGTAATTAATACATAGCGTGACATTCCGTCACATTGCAGTTCAACGAATGGAAAATAAATCACCAAACATAATAGAAACTTCCGGTAGAGGTAAGATCTGGAGCCAAAACCTTATCTTATTAGCGGTGTCCGTGTTTCTATTAAGCCTCGGCATGGGGCTGCAAAACGGGGTCAATACCAACTTTATCCAGGAGTTAGGGTTGAGCGGTGCACAGGTTTTGCTGCAATCGGGGATTCGAGAGATCCCCGGTCTATGTTTAATGTTCATTGCGGCTCTGGTAATGCACCTGCCGCTCACATGGCGTTCCATAGCCTCTATATTCATAATGGGCATAGGTTATACTCTTTATGCGACAGTGCATTCCTGGTCGGCACTGGTGGTCGTATCACTTTTGGCAAGCGTGGGTTTTCATCTCTGGATGCCGTTAAACAATGCCTTGGGGCTGGGGCTGGCTTCAAAAGAAGATTCCGGCAAAGTCCTGGGAGCATTATCCGCCGTAGCAGCGCTTGCTTCAATGGCCGGTATAGGATGTATTATATTATTTTCTCACTGGCTGTCTTTGCGTGCTTTGCTCGGTATTGCGGGGGTTTTAATCATCGTATCAGCTGTCGTGCTTATCCGCCTGCCTAAAAACATCGGGGAGACAAAAAAGACCCAATCGCGCCTTTTATTCAAGAAGCGCTACTGGCTCTATTACGTTTTGCTGCTGTTTGAAGGCTCACGTACTCAAGTATTTTCCGCTTTCAATATCATGGTACTGGTGTACAACTACGGGCTATCGGCGATGCAAGTCAGTATCCTGTTGCTGGCAAGCGGTCTGGTCAATTTTGTTTTGTCGCAAAGGGTAGGTCGCATGCTCGATGTGCTCGGAGAGCGGACCACGCTGACTATTGGATACATCGCCCTGGCCCTTTGTTTCGTGGGTTATGCGCTTATTAGCAACGTCTGGTTCCTCGGGGTGATGGTAATCTTCATAAACCTGCTGGTGACTTTTAGTATGGGGCTATCCACCTATGTTAACCGTATCGCCCCGCCGGAAGAACTTACACCGACGCTCTCTACCGGGGTGAGCTTCAACCATATCACTTCAGTAGGAATGTCTTTTGCGGCCGGATTGCTGCTGCCCATCGTTGGTTATAAAGCTCTATGCTGGGGGGCAGTGGTAATTATCATGCTTTCAGTACCATTTGCCCTGGCTATACGCATACATATTCCTAAACCTGACTTTGAAAAAGCAAAATCAGAGACGTTAACCGGTAATTCAGAAGTCTCTTAGAATCTACCGGAAGAAATAAAAGAGAAGCCTCCCGTTTGGGGAGGCTTCTTTGTTTCTCTAGCAACTTTTTTAGAATTAATCCTTTAGCGCATTGTACAGACCGGCAAGGCTCTCGTGGCGCATCTGTTTCATAGGGTCGCCGGGGCCCATCGGGGGGAAACGGTCGAAAAATGTCATTTTTTCCTGTATTTCTTTCAAGCTCCAGCCTTTAGCCATAGCCGCTTTTACCTGTTCGACTATATATTTTAGGTTATCATAGGTTTTTTGGATTTGCTCTTTACCGCATACAGACCCATGGCCGGGGATAACTCTATCTACATCGAGCGTCTGGAGTTTCTTTAAAGATTTCAGCCATTCATCCGGGACGGCATTAATCATAATGGGCATCATCGGAATGACGTTATCCGAGACAAAAACTACTTTTTCTTCAGGAACGTATACAGCTGTTTCCGCCGGAGTATGGCCGGGAACAGAGATGATACGGAAAGTATGTTTTCCAAGGTACAGATTCATTTCACCGGAGAAGGTAACATCCGGTAAGCGGTAACGGAAATCCGCGGGTAAAGGCAGCGCGTCTGGCGCCATCCATCCCATCTGGCCTTCAAGCGCCGTTTTCTGGTTTTGCTTGATAGCCTGACGGGTACCTTCGCTGGAAATAATCGTACCTCCCATCCAGCAGTTGCCGGCGACATGGTCGTTATGGGGCTCGTTATTAATGATGTATTTAATCTCACCGAACTTGCTGACCTCTTCACGCCATTTTTTTGCTTCCACCGGTACCATCGGTGTATCGATCATCACTATGCCTTCCGAAGTAACCACAAAACCGGAGTTGCATCCTCGGAATTTAAACCCGGCATAGACATTTTCTGTTATCTTATCCATATCAACCCTCACAATTCAGTTCCTGATATTATCGTCGCTTTCAGTTTACTTTGCAACGTTAACAGAAACAACTTTTAGCTGTGTATACTCCAGGATTCCGAGCACCGAACCTTCTTTGCCCAGGCCGCTTTCTTTGTAGCCGCCCCACGGCAGGTCCGATGCGATAAACATATGGTCGTTAATCCAGACCGTGCCCGCTTCGATGCGGTTAGCAACGCGCATCGCTCGGCCGGTATCTCCTGCCCATACCGAGCTTCCAAGCCCGAAGGTATTATCATTAGCAGCAGCGATAACTTCTTCTTCCGTCTTAAACGGTTCACAGATACAGGCTACCGGCCCAAATATCTCTTCCCGGTAAACCGTCATTTTTGGAGTTACACCAGTGAAAACGGCGGGCATAACGTAGAACCCTTTATCTAACGGCGCCTTAGTGGGACGCTTGCCGCCCAGCATGAGTTTGGCACCTTCATCTATGGCTGTTTTGATGTAATATTCGATTCTATTCCGATGCTCGGCGCTGACAACGGGTCCCATTTCCGTCCTGGGGTCGGTAGGCAGGCCGACAACGACCTTCTTCAGGGCTTTGACGAATTTCTCGACAAATTCATCATGTATTTTTTCATGCAGATAATATCTGCCGGGTGAAGCACAGACCATGCCGGTGTTGAAGGTGCAGGCGAAGACTGCCTTGGCCACTGCGGCATCAACATTTGCATCGTCGAAGACGATGAAGGGGTTCTTGCCGCCCAATTCCAGCCCGAGGTGCTTGAGGGTCTGGCTGGCGCAGGACATGATGCGCTTACCTACCTCGCAGCTGCCGGTGAACGAAATCATGTTAATATCGGGATGAGAGGACATACAATCACCCACGCTGCCGCCCGGCCCGGTAATGACGTTGACCAAGCCTTTGGGGAGCAGCCCGGTGTCCTCGATTATTTCCGCCAGCTTGAGGGAAGGCAGTGAATCGACGCTCGGCGGCTTAAGGATACAGGCATTGCCGGTGGACAACGAGCCGGAGAGCTTCTGGGTGGACATGGGAATAGGGGTATTCCATGGGATAATGGCGCCGACCACGCCGCGCGGCTCTCGCTGGACGTAAAGTTTGTGGTCATAGTTAATGGGGATTACCTCGCCCCAGAAACCGCGGGTAACATTCGCGGCGTACTGAAAGTGGGTGCTGGCTTCGCTGGCCATATTTTTGGCGAACTGTACCGGGGAACCATGGTCGAGGATTTCCACCTCGACCAATTCGTCCACGCGGTCTTTCATGGCTTTAGAAATCTGGAGCAAGATATTGGAGCGTTCCGACCCGGGCACGCGGCTCCATTCCCTGTAGGCTTTACGCGCCGCTTTAACGGCTTTATCAACGTCAGCCTGGCCAGCCAGCGGCAGCCGGGCGATTTCCTCACTGGTCGCCGGATTCACCGCAGTATAGGTTTTACCGGATTCCGCATTTACCCACTCCCCACCGATGAACATCTTGTAATTTTTTATCATATTTATCTCCAATCAATTATTTTCTCAAACGCCCTGCCAGGGCGCCTATTATACAAAATTTATTTTTTACCTTCCGGCGGCCTTCCGAAGAAAGCCGGAGGGGCAAACTGGATGGCCATAACCTTAAGCTGGGTATATTCTTCTAAACCATACATCGAGTTTTCTTTACCGAAGCCGCTCTCTTTGAAGCCGCCCCATGGCGTTTCCGCGGTCAGAGTGCGACCGCCGTTGATGCCGACGCCGCCGGCATTGATGCGGCTGGCAATCTTGTAGGCACGGGCAATATCCCTGGAATAGACCGAAGCCGCCAGGCCGTAAACCGTATCGTTGGCGGAAGCAATTACTTCTTCATCGGTCTTGAACTTCATGAAGCAGCCCACCGGCCCGAAGACCTCTTCCGTAAAGAGGGTGGTGCCGGGTTTGACATCGGTAAAGACGGCGGGGAGAACATAATACCCTTTATCCAGCGGAGCTTTGGGGCGCTGTCCGCCGTAGACCAGCTTGGCGCCTTCCTCGATGCCCTTCTGGATAAAACCGTAAACACGGTCGCGGTGCTCGGCACTGACTACCGGGCCCATTTCCGTACTTTCATCATTAGGGTCGCCAACCTTCACCCTTTTTAGAGCCTCGATGAATTTTTCCACGAACTTGTCGTGGATGCTTTCATGGATATAGAACCTGCCGGGTGAGGCGCAGACCATACCGGTGTTGTGGCATATTGAACCAGCCGCCATCGGAATTATTTTATCGATTTCCGCGTCTTCACAAACAATGAAAGGATTTTTCCCGCCCAATTCCATCTGGGCGCGCTTGAGGGTCTGGCTGGCAACTTTCATAATCTGCTTGCCGGTTTCCGAACTGCCGGTAAAAGAGATAAAGCCGATATCCGGATGCCCCGCCAATGCCTCGCCAACGGAGCCACCCGGCCCGGTTACGACGTTAATCGTCCCCGGCGGGAAGCCTGCTTTTTCAACGATTTCCATGTATTTAAGGGTTACCAGAGAATCGATAGCGGAGGGCTTGACCACACAGGTGTTGCCCGCCGCAAGGCAGGCGCCCATCTTCGAGGTAAGCATGAGGATAGGGGAATTCCAGGGGATGATGATGGCAGCCACACCAATTGGCTCGCGCTGGGTATATATTAAATGGTCCGTGGAGGGTCGGGGCAGGGTGCCCATTAAAGCGCGGGCGGCCTGGGCGCAATATTCTAAATTACCGGAGGAAAACACGCTCTGCATACGGGCAAGCCTTATAGGAGTGCCGTGGTCAAGAATTTCCCATTTAGTGAGTTCATCGGCATTTTCACGCTGAAGAACCGCCAGTTTTTCAAGGAGCTTTGAACGTTCCGACTGAGGCATCTGGGACCAGATAGGAAAAGCCTTTTTGGC
Source organism: uncultured Chloroflexia bacterium (assembly GCA_963796365.1). GTDB lineage: Bacteria > Chloroflexota > Dehalococcoidia > Dehalococcoidales > RBG-16-60-22 > RBG-13-51-18. Next base: position 508,842 of record CAWCLJ010000003.1, on the reverse strand, counting down.
GGCGGCAACCGCCATATTAACATCAGCTTTATCACCCAAGGGAATTTCAGCAACTTCCTCTTCAGTCGCAGGATTTACCGCTTTATAAGTTTTCCCGGAAATAGAATCTACCCATTTTCCGCCGATGTACATCTTGAATTTTTGCATCTCAATCTCCCTCTCTATGCCAACAGTAAAGCATTATTTCTTTGGAGGAAGGCCCATCCTCATAGGCGGAGGATTAGCCACATAATTGTTATAAGCATCGAGGTCCCATCCCTGGTTTTTTACCATTTGTTTCATGGTTGCCGGCACCAGGATAAGAAATTCCTCTTTTTTCATACCTTCGATTAACCCGTCAGCTTCCTGATCGGATGTCAGGAATATCGGTATTTTCCAAAAATCCTTGGCATCATCCTGCATTTTCTTAATTCTTTCCGGCGGACCGACGAAGCGGGAGTTATTACTAATTTCCGTCTTGACCGCGCCCGGTATCAGGCAAGATACTTTAATGCCTTTGGTTTTAAGATAACCATGAATAGCGGTGGTAAACCCAATGATACCTGCCTTGGTTGTGATATAAGCGATGTTTAGCGGTTCAGGTGAATAGCCGAGCCCCTGAATGGAGGAAACATTAACGATATAACCGCTGCCGCGTTTTTCAAAATGAGGTAGGAACGCTAGCACGTTCCGTACATAACCCATTTGATTGGTGTTGATGATATATCGCCAATCGTCGAGGCTGATGTCTTCCAGCAAGCCGCGCACGCCGACGGCCGCGTTGTTTACCAATATATCGATATTATCAAAGGCCTGAAGTGCTTTATCTCTCATAGCCGTAACACTTTCATCTTTAGATACATCGCATTCAATGGCGACAGCCTTTCTGCCAAACGCTTCAACCTCTTTTTTAACCTTCTGCATGTTAGCCATATTGCGAGAAGCCAGAACAACATCCGCACCTTCTTTCGCAAGGGCTACCGCGACGGCAGCGCCGATACCGCCGGAAGAACCGGTGACAACGGCTGTTTTACCTTTTAAATCCATACTTTCTCCTTCTCAATCTTATTAGCTTCTATTATTTTTTATGTAAACTATTTTATTTTCACGCAGACCATCTTTTGTTGCGTATAATCCAGCATACCAGCCTCGCCGCCCTCTTTACCGATGCCGCTGTCTTTATAACCTCCCCAGGGTATGTCATTGGTCAAGACCTGGGTATTTACGTTAACCGTACCGGCATGCAATAAGTCGGTGAACCGTATACCTTTAGCTAAATCTTTCGTCCAGACAGTAGCGCAAAGGCCGTAGCTGTTATCATTGGCAAGCGCAATTACGTCTTCTTCGGTTGTGAAAGGTTTCATCATAATGCTGACCGGCCCAAAAATTTCTTCCCGGGCAACATGCATATCTTGCGTAACGTCCGTCAGTATGGTCGGCATAACATAAAAGCCTTTGTTCATCGGCGATTTCGTGGAACGCTTCCCACCCAGGACAAGCTTGGCTCCTTCCACTACCCCGGTCTTGATATAACCTTCGACTCTATCGCGGTGTTCACGGTTGGCCAGGGGCCCCATAAACGTCCTGGGATCGGAAGGGTCGCCCACGAGAACCTTTTTTGACGCCGCAATATATTTCTCCAGAAATTCGTCATAAACTTTCTCATGTACATAGAACCTGCCGGCGCCGGAACAATGCTGACCGGCATTATCACATTGGCGCGGAGCGTGATGATTTACGGCAGCATCAATATCCGCATCTTCCAGCACGATGACAGGATTTTTGCCGCCAAGTTCCATAATCATGCGCTTCATCGTCCTGGCTCCAGCTTCCATAATCACTTTGCCGGTCTCGCTGCTGCCGGTAAAACCGACAAGGTCAACGCCGGGGTGAGAGGCTAATATGGTACCCACACTGCTACCCGGCCCGGTTATAACGTTTAAAACACCCGGCGGCAACTCCGCCTGTTCCATCACCTCAGCTAACTTTAATCCAATCAGTGAGTTGACACTCGGCGGCTTAAGAACGCATGTATTGCCGACGGATAAAGCCTGTGCCAGTTTTACCGCCATCATGATAATGGCATGGTTCCACGGTGTAATGATGGCACATACACCGACCGATTCACGCTTAAGATATGTGAGTGTATCGTTTAAAGTGGGAATAACATCGCCCATGAGCGATTCGGCCCGGGCAGCCGCCCATTCGAACTGCTCTGCTGCAATCACCGGCACATGTTCCGCCAGACTCAATATGGAGCCGTGTTCCAGCGTTTCCAGTCGGCTTATTTCTGCAGCATTTTTCCGGAAAGACGCCGCGATTCGCATAATGTATTTCGAACGTTCCGCCGCGAGTTTTTGCGACCATTCAGGAAAAGCCTTCCGGGCAGCCGCTACCGCCGTATCAATTTCTTTTTGCCCTGCCAGCGGTATTTGAGCAATAACTTCTCCGGTAGTCGGGTTGAAAGTGGGGAAAGTTTTGCCCGATTGAGGTTTGATCCATTTGCCGCCAATCCATAGTTTGTGTTCTTCCATATCTACTCCTTTTATTATTAAACGAGAAAAAACAGCCAGAAAAAGCCGTTATCATGACCCGTATAAAACATTAAAGGCCGGTACCCCCGCTCTATTTGTTTTTGCGACGGGGGCTCGCCGACCTCCTTGTAGTACGTTATTCAGTTTTTTTATATATTAGATTTTCTTATACCTTTTCAGTAACTCCTTATAATCTTCAGGGGTGTCAACGTCAAAAAGAACAAAACTATCATTCACCGGGATATCCAGAGCAAGTTCCTCATGTGATTCGAGAAAAGTTTTTAAGCCGCCCTCCCTGCCCCAGGAAAGAATTCCCTGCGCCAGGACTGCCGGAATAAGCGGCGGATGTCCTCGTTTGCCTCTAAATACCGGATAGATAATTTTATCCGTATGATGAATCCATGTATTTTGAAGCTTTTCAATAGTTGAAAGCTTTACGAGCGGGATATCCGCCGGCAGAATGAAAAAAGCCTGATGTTCCGGCTGAAGCTTCCGGACGCCCGCTTGAACGGAACTCAACATACCTTTTTCATAATCAGGGTTTAAAACGATGGTAATGCCTTTTTGTTTAATAACGGAGATAATTTCTTGCTGACGGTAGCCGACAACTAATATAACATCCACGCCGATGCCACGAAACTTAGAAATGACATGCTCAACAACTGTAGTTTCTCCAAGGGAGAGAAGGGGTTTTAGCTCTTTCATACGGGTGGAAAGCCCCCCGGCAAGAATAATCGCTGCGAGGTGAGGTGTTTTCATCCTGCTTGCCGGCTCCTTACCTGTATTAGTTCAGCAACTATGCTCACGGCGATTTCTTCCGGCGTTTCGGCGCCGATATCCAGTCCAATTGGCGAATGCACCCAATCCAGCCTTTCTTTTGTTACACCACCGGCCATAAGGGCTTCGAAGATAGCCGCCCGTTTACGTTTGCTGCTTATCATCCCGATATATCCGGCGGAGGTCTTCAGCGATTGTTCAAGGACCTGCCGGTCAAACAGGTGACCGCGGGTAACAATAACGATAAATGCATCGCTATCTATTTCCAGACCATCCAGAGCATGATTAAAATCTTTAATAACTATTGTTTTGTCTGCATCCGGGAAACGTTCTGTATTCGCATATTCGGTTCGATCATCCAGCGCAATCACCTTAAAACCGGCGAGCGATGCCAGATGTGCGGTTGGCACGGCAACATGGCCAGCGCCAAAACAATAAAGCGTTTTCAACCTGCGGACACGGTCAATCATAATCGTGATTTCTTCGAGCGGGAAAACAGATGTTGTAGAAATGGTATGCAATTCGGGTTTTAGTCTCAAGGCAACGGATGATGATATTTGATTGCCGTAAGAAATATTACATTCCGTGTCCATGACAGCGCGGCTGATAACTTCCAACGATTGTCCGGAAACTTTATAACCGGTAAGGATAAAAAATTCTTTACCCTTTGAAATTGCTTCCAGCCATTCGCCTGCAAATTCCCGGTTGGCTGGTGTTGGCGATATGTAATCGAGAAAAATTTCGGCCTTGCCACCGCAAATCATACCGGGAGCGGCAGCATCCTTTCCGGAAAGTTCATAGGAAAATATCTCTGATTTTTTAGAGGATATTACGTATCTTGCTTCTTTAATGGCAGCAGCTTCTATCAGGCTGCCGCCAATGGTACCGTAGGTTTTTCCATCGGCACCAACCACCATTTTCGTCCCGTCATGCCGCGGGGTCGAGCCTTGCAGACTGACAAGAGTCACCAGCACCAGCGGCGAACCGGCATTAAGCTGGGCGTCAATCACTTTCGCGAGATGTCCGTTCTCGTCCACTTGAACCTCTTATTATATGATAACACTATTAGTAAAATAATCGGCAGGCCCCTTTAAAAAAGACCCGCCGATTTCTAATTTAACCTATTTTCCGGCTTTGATAGCTGCTTTTACTTTATCCGGGGTAGCCGGGAGGTCGTAAACCCTGGCGCCACAGGCATTATAGATAGCATTGGTGATGGACGGAGCGGTCGATGTCATCGTCAATTCGCCGATGCCGGTAGCGCCTAGAGGGCCTCTTTTCCGCGGTGTTTCGCGGATGACGTATTCGACAGCAAACGATTTATCGATCGTGGGGAATTTGAAAGTGACCCAATCTTTGGTCTTGCCGAGGACGAATTCTTCCCTCAAAGCGTAACCGACGCCCTGGTCCATGCCGCCTTCATTTTGGCCTTCGAAATTCTTGGGATGGATGATTGTCCCGGCGTCGATGGCAGACGTCATCCTGAGTACCTTCACATCACCGGTTTCGGTGTTGACTTCGATTTCAGCCATCTGGATGTTGTGTACATGTGAATCGAAGTTGCCACCCTGCCCGGTCTTGGGGTCCAGCGGAGGCTGTCCGACGACGTTCTTAGTGCCTTCATAGCGTATGGGCTTGCCTGCTTTCTTCAGACCTGCGTAGGTCTTGATACCGGCTTCCTGCATCGCTTTCAGCATTTTTTCCAGTGCATTAATCATCGCGCCGCCGTTCATGTAGGTCTGGCGGCTGCCCGCGGACGGGCCTGACGCGACGGTTTTGTCCGTATCACGGGTGTAAAGGTGTATTTTTTCGAGCGGCATTCCCAGGACCTGGGCCGCAAGTTGTGAAAGCATGGATTCATCGCCCTCGCCGGGGTCGGCGACGGCCGCGTAAATAGTCACGCTATCATCCGGATTTATTTCCACGGCGTTGGCTGCTGCGTCATCTGGTTCCGCGACACCAAAGGAATGTACTGCAATACCCACGCCCCGCTTAATTTTACCGCCCTTTTTATTGAATTCCGCAGCTTCTTTTTTAGCCTTCTCATAATTGGGTTTAAAAGCATCGCAGAGTTCCGGGAACGGCCAATCCTCGACGGCCGCGCCTGTGCACAGGGTCTGCCCCGCTTTTAAAGAATTCTTCTTGCGGATTTCAAGGGGGTCCTTGCCTAATTTCTCGGCAGCCATGTCCATCAGCGATTCAAGGGCAAAAGCCACCTGGGGCGGGCCGGCCCCTCTGGCCGCGCCGCCGCTGGAGTTATTGGTATAAACCAACTTGGCAAAAGCATATATATTAGGTATATCGTATGAACTGCTAAGCATCAGCAGCGCGCGCGTCGGCATGACCGGGCCGAGCAGAAAATAGGCGCCCTTGTTGACAACAAATTCGTTAGAATGGGCAAGGATTTTACCCTCCGCGTCTACAGCCAGTTTGGCTTTCATGGTAAACGGATGACGCTTGGAGGTTATATTCATCGATTCCGCAAGGGTGGGAACATAGCGGACGGGGCGCTTGAAATGCATAGCGGCTACCGCGGCTATACCTTCGGAAGTGATATGCGCTTTAATGCCAAATTGGCCTCCCGAAAAAGGCTCCTGGTAGCGCACTTTTTTCGCGCCGACAGCCTCCTGGAGAATACCAGCATGAGCATGGATCATAATGCTCCGGCCGATGACAACCAGTTCTTCGCCGTCGATGTAGCTGACACAGGTTTCCGGTTCCAGCGGGGCCTGATGGTTCATCTGCGTGGAAAACTCTCCTTCCACGATGCAGGCTGCCTTTTTAAAGGCTTTTTGGACGTCTCCTTTGACCATGGGCTGCTGCCAGCAAAGGTTGGGAGAATGAGGATGAATCTGCACCGCATTAGGCGCCATAGCTTCTTCCGGTGTTAGCATCACGGGCAGTTTTTCGTAGGTGACTTTCACCGCGGCGGCCGCAGCCCTGGCCTGCTCCCTTGTTTCCGCAGCTACGATAGCTATCGGGTCGCCTAGGGTCCTGACTTTGTCTTCGCACAGAATCATCTGGTCAGGGGCCATAACGCGGAGGCGGTTCGTGCCTTTAATATCCTGCGCCGTTATTACGCCTGCCACACCGGGCATCTTCTTTGCTGCGGAGGCATCAATGGACTTGATAATGGCGTGGAATTCGGTACTGTGTACCGCAGCGACTTCCAGCATATTAGGCATCTTGATATCGCCGCCGAATTTGGCTATTCCGCAGGCTTTAATCATCGATGACGGCCGCGGGTGCGATTCGCCGATCATCTTTTTCTTGTTGATTTTCGCCTTTATCTTTTCCGGCGTGGTTTCCTTGCGGAGAAATTTAGCCGCCAGGTTTACGGCGTCGATAATTTTAACATAGCCTGTGCATCGGCACAGGTTACGGGACAGCGCCTTCTTTATATCGTCCAGCGTTGGATTGGGATTTGTGTCAAGTAAGGCTTTGGTTGCCATGATCATACCGGGTGTACAGTATCCGCATTGTATGGCGCCCGCAAGCACAAAAGCTTCCTGGATAAGATGCGGATTTTCCGGCGTGCCGAGACCCTCGATAGTAATAACATCGGCACCTTCCATGTCAGCCACTTTCTTAAGACAGGAACGGACTGCCTTGCCATCTACAATGACTGTACAGGCGCCGCATTGCCCTTTGCGGTCGCAGGACTGCTTGGTCCCGGTCAGGTCCAGTTGTTCGCGTAAAAGGTCAATCAGCACTAAATCCGGGCTGGCTTCAACTTTACGCTTTACTCCATTTACGGTTAAGGTTACACTTTTCGCCATGGAACCCCCTTTCAAAGACTTATCTAAGTGAACGAATAAAATAAACTATATGTTATAGTATAATTAGGACATTATTCAATAAAAATAACATCTTACAGGCCATTTTGTCAACAATGTTCAAACAAAAGAAATTCAGTGATTCCCATCTTTGTAGCGGGCTATGCCCCGATGGAGCAATTCGATAATACCGCGGACTTTCTTTAAAAATTCATCGCCCTTGCTTCCCAAAGCTTGAGAAAAAGATTCTTCTGTTAGGGCTTCGGCATACTGGACCGTTTTACCTTTAATCAACGAACATAGAATTTCCACCACGACATTAGCGGTCGGGTCGCAGGTACAGAGGTATTTAATATCATCAATAGTATTATTTAAAACTTTGATATAAATGTGCATGTATGCGTGGGAAACGTGAGAACATATCCTGATTTTTTCCCCCACGGTATCTAAAAAAATAGAGGGATTTTCTATCTCCCCGGTAAACATAAAACCTTCCCGGCACAATTTACGGTATGATTTAACGACCAATTCGTCCATGAATATTCAATCTTTCCCTTAAAATTTAAATATAACTTCGTTCTTCAAATATATCACGTAAAGTATCCAGAAAGACCTGGCATTCTTCTACAGTGTTGTAAAAATATAACGAGATGCGATAAAGCATTCGATGCTCGGAAGGTTGCCTGGGTCGCAGCCATCCTAACCCGAATTTGTAGTTGAAATACGAATGAACACAAAAGACGCCGTCACGGATCATAATATTGTTTCTGTCACTCAACTCTTCAGCAATGCCTACTGCGTTAGGCCGCTTTACCTCAAAAGTTAAAATACTGCCACGCTCGGCTGATTCTTGAGGACCTATGATATGGAACCATCCGGTGTCTCCATAGCTTTTTAGGAGTTCTTTCGTTAAAAAACCATTTAGCATTTCAACGTGACTTGAGATCTTATCAAAACCGATATTTTGTATATATTTGACCGCGACTGCGGCGGCAATTTGGCCGGGGTAATTCTGGATACCGATTTCAAAACGTTCCGGCGAGTCATGTAAAGAATAACCGCTGTAGGTCGAATCGCTTACTGCTCCACCGCCGAGGATAACAGGAATCAAATTATCTTCCGGCGAATCTTCTTCCGTCATGGACTGACCCCATAAACCTTCTTTACCGTAAAGTATTCCTACGCCCCTTGGGCCGCATATTTTATGGATGGAAAACGCCAGAAAATCCACATCCAATTCCTGGACATCAATCTTCCGGTGGGCAGCTGTCTGGGCAGCATCCAGCAGCACTTTTGCGCCATGGGCATGGGCCAGTTTGATTATTTCCGGGGCGGGTATAGTATAACCGGTAATATTCGAGGTGTAAGCCATGCTAAGCAGCGGGATTCTTCCCTGTTCCAACTTTTGCTTTAAAGCATTGATATCAAAAGTCTCTTTTTCACTTGTATTTATATGGTCTACCTTAATGATGCCCTTTTTTTGGAGTCGCAACCAAGGAAGCAGGTTTGAATTATGCTCTCTATCGGTTAAAAGAACGGTATCGCCAGGCTGGAATTTAAACCCGAGAGCGACGAGATTTATAGCGTGGCTGGTGTTCTGCGTGAAGATTATTTCTTTTTCCGATTTCGCATTGATAAACTCTTTGATCAAAGTCCTTGAGCCTTTGGTGCCCGTTTCAATATTCCCTTCAATGCGGTCGTTAACTTCCTGGGCAAACCAGTGGCGGCTCCTGGCACCGGCACAGCCGGGAAACCCATTATAATATTCGTTCATGGAATCGATAACCTGTCTGGGAACAAGTGTGGTGCAGGCACTATCAAGGTAAATCGGAGGCTTATCATTACGCCGGACATTTAGTGACGGGAAATCTTCCCTGACCTGCTGCAACCAGTTTCCAGTTTCCAAATTGACTCCGATATTTGACTTTTTATACTATCTAATATAATATAACAAAAATATTATTACAATTTGTATTAATTGTACTAATACATTTATTAATAAATTTATATTCACCCTATACTTATATCAATACAAGACATGATGCACAGCATAGTTGAGGTCACAGCGCACGGCATGAAACATGTTGTCTTTGACTCCATCTGCAATTAACAAACCCTCCATATTCATAATTCCGAGTTACTTTTTTCTTACTATTTAGTCTCAATTAACGTAAAAACTTATATCAGACTTGTAAATAACTTCCCGGATATATGTATATTCACTTAGTGAACCTATAGATAAAATAAGCTACTTTTAGTATTAGGAGTGTCCGTCAGGTCTGAAATGATAACCGGAATCAAGCCCGAACCGGATGTACGTTCCTCTGCGCTCGCGGATGAAGATTTAAGTACAGTAGTTTAAAATATATTTATAAAGTATACAATAAGATGATCAACAACTATGACTAGCCAGTTAAAAAATGAATAGATTAGCTAAAGAAAAAAGCCCCTATCTTCTCCAGCATGCGCATAATCCGGTGAACTGGTACCCTTGGGGAGATGAGGCTTTCACGGCCGCGAAAAAGCAGGACAAACCGATTTTTCTTTCCATCGGATACTCAACCTGTCACTGGTGCCACGTGATGGCCCACGAATCTTTTGAAAATCCGGAGGTCGCCAGGCTTATAAACGAAACGTTTATTCCCATAAAAGTCAACCGAGAAGAACGCCCTGATATAGACATGTTTTATATGCGGGTCTGCCAGATGATGACTAATACCGGCGGATGGCCGTTAACTATTATGATGACTTCGGATAAGCAGCCATTTTTTGCGGGTACATACTTTCAGAGAGAAACCAAATTCGGCAGGACGGGACTGCTGGACCTGATACCCCGTATTAAAGAGCTCTGGGAAAAACATAATACGGAAGTATTGAGCTCGGCCAGCCAGATTATTGAATCGCTTTATAACCAGACCCGGCTGGAACCCGGCGGAGAAATAAGTACGGCGGAGTTGACCCTGGCATATAATCAGCTTAAAGAAACTTTCGATAAAGAACATGCCGGTTTCGGGCTGTCGCCAAAATTCCCCATTCCTCACACTTTGATGTTCCTGCTGCGTTACTGGAACCGGACGTCCGACAGTTACGCGCTGGAAATGGTAAAAAAGACCCTGGAAGCAATGCGGCGCGGCGGTATCTATGATCATATCGGTTTCGGATTTCACCGTTACTCGACTGACCCTGTCTGGCTTGTACCCCATTTTGAAAAAATGCTTTACGACCAGGCTTTGATAGCCATGGCGTATGCCGAAGCATTTCAAGCTACCAGGATAGAGGCATATGGCCGCACAGTACGCGAGATATTTGAATATGTATTACGGGACATGACCTCGCCCGATGGCGGGTTTTACTCCGCAGAAGACGCCGATAGCGAAGGCGAAGAAGGTAAGTTCTACCTGTGGACCTGTGATGAAATAGACGCCGCCCTCACTTCAGATGAATCTAATTTGTTCAGAAGTATCTTTCATATCAATACCTTAGGAAATTTTCCATTCGAAACTGGCAACCCGGAAAGAAAAAATATCGTTCATCTGGAAGAGGCGTTAAAAGCTATCTCTTTTGAACTTTCGATACCGGAAGAAAGCCTGCGGGAAATGATTGAGACGATGCGAAAGAAGCTGTTTGCCGCACGGGAGAAGCGTGTTCACCCGCATAAAGACGATAAAATTCTGACGGATTGGAACGGGCTGATGATTGCCGCACTCTCTAAAGGAGCCGGCGTTCTAAACGAAAGCAAATATTCGGTCGAGGCGGAAAAGGCGGTCGCATTTATTATTAATAAAATGATGAAAGGCGGCTTTTTGATGCACCGTTATTGCGACGGACAGGCGGCGATACCGGCAAACCTCGATGACTATGCTTTTTTGATACAGGGCCTGATAGAACTGTATGAAGAAACTTTTAATGTAGATTATCTAAAAAAGGCTGTTAATTTCAATGATTACCTGATAGCCCATTTCTGGGACAATCAGCTTGGTGGTTTTTTCTTTACGGCGGATAATGTGGATGATACACTGACCCGCCAAAAAGAAATATATGACGGCGCCATACCGTCAGGAAATTCTGTCGCTATGATGAACATGCTGCGTCTTTCGCGGATAACAGGTAATACTGACTTTGAAGACAAAGCCGCCGGCATCAGCCGTGCTTTCTACAATGCTGTTAAAAAAACACCTTCTAATTACACCCAGCTGATGTGTGCCGTCCATTTTGCTATCGGGCCGTCTTATGAAGTCCTGATCGCAGGATATCCAAAGGACAAAGATACGGTTGAACTAATAAAATCCGATTCCTTTGCACGTGTTTTTATACCAAATAAAGTAATGATATTCATACCGCCGGAAGAAGATGCCGAAATAAAACGCATTGCGCCTTTTACCAAAAATTATCCGGTTGAAGGAGAAGGACCCAGAATCTACATTTGCGTTAACCACGAATGTCGCCTACCCACGGATGATGTGAAGAAGGCATTGGATATATTGGCCCCGGGCAGCGGTTAAATTTTAACCGTTAGCCCATATTTACCCGGGTTACCCGCCTTTCAAATTAGCGCGCCCTGGTTTTTTTTGCGCTTAAATTTTTAGACCATGACTTTTTCACGTGAGCGGTACCGTTCGATGGGGTGCGGGCCTTCTGTTTCCAGCCGGTAATCCCTACCGTTTTCATCCTGATTTTCACTGTCGGCATTCTCATCCTCATTATTTTGAGGACTTCTACCAGTTTTTATTACATCTTTTTCTGGCATTTTGTTTTTCCTTTCTTCCTGTAAGTTTTTCCATGTTTCCCATCTTACGGCCGGCGTAGTTGACCGGCACACTCTGAGACTATTAATCCCGGCTTTTGATGCTAATTGCTGTCTCCACCTATCTTTTTAAGAGTAATTCTCTATTGACGAAAGTACGCTTGTTAATTGAAATTTTTCTCTGTTTAAACGGTAAAATATGTAATTACGTTCTTTAATTGAAATAATTACCTAGTTATAATTAAGGTATGACCGTACTTATCGCCGTTAATACCAGAGATTCTATTGTCCTGGGAGCAGACAGCCAGGGAACAGTAACCAGACCATTGGTGGACCCCAAAGACCTTTCGCAGTTCTTTGAGTTGGGAAATGATAAAAGACTGCGCACGGGCGCTGATGGAAGGCCGCTTTTGGATACATGGTCATGTATTGAATCTCAAGCGGTGGATTTGCCTTATAAAATTCACTATAACGTTGAAAAGATATTTTCCCTTGACCCTTTAAAAATGGGCGTAATGGTTAGCGGGATGGCATCCATCGGCGACCGGACGATTAAAAGTCTGATTAATGAATTCAAGGCAAGCATGGTTATTTCCAGCTTAACGCTCGGGGATTATACCTTAAATGACGTCGCGGCTTCGCTTCTCAATTTTCTTTGCCCGTTTTATGCGGAAATGTATCCTTCCGGCGAAGGTTCGGATATAGAGCTTATGTTATGCGGCTATGAAAAGAACCGGTTTACTCCCGGGGTATTACGCGTTCATGTCCGGAAAAAAATAATCAATGACCCGGACTACGAATTTTGTATCTTTTTCGGCGGAATAACGCGTGAAATACAAAGGCTGCTTTTCGGCGTTGATTCTGTCAATAAATTCAGGCTGATGAAGCGCAGCCAGCAATTATTGGAAACCTATCGCAATTATCTAGGGCAATTTTTAAATCAAAACAACATTAATATTGAGTTACCCAAACCGGAAAATTATGGCGGGGAATTATCTCTCTTTCATAACCTTGCTCTGGACAGTCTGCAAATGAATTGCGCTACTTATCCAGAGCAAGACGCCATCGAATGCGCAGAATTTCTGGTCAATGTGATGATAAATTCCCAAAGGTTCAGCAACCAGGTACCAAGTACCGGAGGCGCCGTGCAACTCGCCATTATCAGAAAGCAATCCGGTTTCCGATACCTTAATCAGGAGTAACTTAAGAAACCTCCTGATTATCTCACATTGAACCGTAGCCAGAATTTCTACATTGCTTTAGACTGCATTTCTTCGGCTTTATCGTCAGCTTTGCCCCTCCACTCGGATATCTTGGATTTTGCGCGGTTATATGTATTCGTCGCGCTTTCACCGACCTGCCTGGCCCTCTCTTTAATCATCGCCCTGGTTTCAGCGCCGGACTTGGGCGCATAAAGCATGCTGACGCTCGCGCCTACGGCCAATCCTACAAGCATTCCGATCCAAAAATTAGCGCCGCCGCCTCTCTTCATATTATCTTCCATTTCCCCGTTCCTCCTTCATTTTTCTTTTTTTAGAGCCGCCCAACGCTGCAGCAATTACTCTGAATAACCAGGCACTGATTTTAAAATACGGGGACGTCACCGTTTTTTCTGTCTTACTAATTGTTTCTTGAATTTTTTGTACCGTTTCTTTTCCTTTTTTAATAAGTTTATTTATTTTGATGTAAATAACGGATGCTAAAATTATCAGGCCGATAAGCAAAATAATTTCTAATATTCCAGCGATAACAATAATCCAATCTCTCGCCTCTGAAATTTCCATCAACTCCCTCTTAACTAATATACTAGGTTCAAATCTATTTATAACTGATTCGTGTATTCACTTATTTTGAATTAAACTTTTACGTAGGAATTGGGAAAGGCCAGGCGAGAATAAAATCACGCCCGGCCCTTAAGAAAACTTAGTAACTAAAACCAGAAGAAGTTGATGTTGCTGCCGCAGTGGTTGTCATCGTTGTCGTAGTAGTTGCAGAAGAAGCGACAGCCGGTGCAGTTGCTGTAGCTGCCGTTCCGCTGTTTGCGCTGGAAGATGATGTAGAAGTTGCCGATGCTGGTGGTACGAATAAGGCCACAGCTGCCGCGACCGCCGGGCTAAGAGGAACTCCGTTAGGGTCTACAAGTTGTACCCAGAAAGCATATGTCCCCTTAGGTATGCTCTGCCAGGTATAGGTGTTCGATGTTGTAGCGAACGATATTTGCTGTCCCGTTAAAGAAAAAGCAGGGACAGAAGATATTCTAGTGGTGGCCGGGGTCATAATCAATCCCGGAATTGCAGTCGGGGTGGTACTTGTAGAAGCAGCTGGAGTTGCCGCGCCGGTTGCTGTGAGAGGCGGTGTCGCCTGAATAGTCGTAGTTACAGGTTGCATGTAGTAGACAAAATACCCTGACTGTGTCCCGCCAGTCGTCGTAGCACCGGTAGTTCCGCCGGATGCAGTACTGGCGATCGAACTTACCACGTTAAAGTTAGAGACGGTTATACTAACCTTAACGTTTACGCCCCCCGGAATTGCAGTTGTCGTCGTAGCAACCGTGGATGGCGTTGCGCTCGTCATAGTCCCGGAAACAACTTGTGCAGATATAGAATTAATGACCGGACCATTACCGCTTAGAATCATAGCCGCAGTGTTACATCCTGCCATGGCGAGCAGCAGGACTAATATAGTTACACCGGATATGATTAATTTCTTCATTAGTTCTCCTCCTGTCCTTTTTCGACTTTGTTTGGTTGCATGTTGGCTTTCGAGTGATAAATTCACCCATTTTCCATGCCTCCTTCCAGGTACACTCCCAATTTAGGCAAAGGATTTTTTGAAGGTCTGGCATAAACTTATGAACTTAATCAAGCCCGATGGGAAAATGCCAATAGAAAGCTCTGTTTTTCTAGTAAACCCGACTCTACCCCACCGCGCGAAAATAGGGAAAATTATGTTAAGGCCTGCATCTTAATGCAGCACCGAACCAAAGTACAAATTTCGCTTTTATCCTCCTGGTTCCTTATGCCTTTTGCAATATTCTAGTTTGGAGATATTGCGCTTCCTATTCGTGACGGCACTTGAAACATCGATGTTTCTTACTTAGCGCCTTTATTTCAACATTAGATTTTTATTCCGCATGTACGTGTATAATAATTAGTAATTTATTTAGTCCATAAATATCAAAATCCTATCCCAAATCTTGCAAAAGGATGGTACTATTTTCTACGTTGACGATGTTAATTTTTTTAAGTTATCTCTCTTGACATCAGGCACGCTTCATGGTATTCTTAGCCAGACATTCTGTCCCGCCGCACAGCGTGAGCCTGGAAAAGGCCTCAACCAAGACTCTTCAAAGAGCCCCACACTATAAATAAGGATAAGTGTCTTTATTATGTATGAGGCTAATTTCAATCCAAACAACGATTTTAAGAGTTTCCAGAGAATAAGCAGAGATTCCACTAACACTTATCTCAAAGCCAGGCTTTCAGAGCAATCAGACCGGCGGCACCTCCTCGAATTATTTAATGAGGGGATTATCCCCAAATTAATCGGCCTGCATATGAAAATGGAGCTGATAAAATATCCTGAATCGATGTCAGCCGATATGAAACAGCTAAAATCCCTGGTAGAATCTGCTATCGAAAACGCCCATACCATTACTAATGAAATCGCTCCGCATGTACTTTTCAGAATCGGACTGAGGCCTGCGCTCCATGAATTGTTCGAGAAATATGCCGCTACCTATGATATCCGTTATTACATTAATTTACTAAATAGCGAACTGGGGCTGCTGGATGATTCAACAAATCTGATGTTATTTGATTTGATTAAAAAACTTCTGAATGGGGCAGTCCGTTCTTGTTCCGCTGATATCATCGGCGTAAGCCTGCAAAAAAAGGAAAATAATATAGAATTAATCGTCCAGGATAACGGTTCATTTACCGGCGATATTGATGAGATAGTATCTATCGGGCAATCACGTGAAGAGCCGTTCTTAATCGAAACAGCCGAACAAATATATTCCATGGGTGGTAAATTCTGGATAGAAAAAGCTGCCGGCATGCGTACCGTTTATTCATCGATACCATTAAAATACGTTAATGATTCTAATTGATGAAGCGCCGCGTTCCGGTATTTAATTAGTCAGATAGCAATCGGAAATAACAAAAGAGAAAAAGTTACCGGTTGTTTTTTCCTCGACCTGCAAGGCGACCGTCAATCATCCGCTCTATGCTATCCAAAAGCCTGTCCATATCATAAGGTTTAACTATAAAATCATTTGCGCCCATTTTTAAAGCCGTTTCTCTATTGCATTCATCAAAGCTGTGGATGATAACCGGCACATCGGAATATTCCCTTAGCCTGGAGAGCATTTCAAAACCATTCATTACCGGCATGATGATATCGAGTAATATCACATCCGGATGTTTGGTTTCAATTTTTTCTAGAGCTTCCTTGCCATTTAAAGCCGTGATGACTTTATAACCGTTGTGTTTTAACTCGAGAGAAAGCAGCCGTAAAATCCCTGCGTGATCATCGACGATCATAATTTTTTTCATTGTTCCCATCCAGATTTCAGGCAGTTTTAATATAAAAATAACCGGGGGGTAAAATATCTTTCCGGGACTTTAAAACGGTCATGAAGGACGGTCGGGCCGTCTGGAAGAAAATCCGGACAATAAGCGGTCAGTAAATACCCGGGTTGATAACGCTTCAAAAAGTATAATCGTGAGTTTTTTGAACGTCAATAAGTATTTACCGACCTTTCACGTAGTTATACACTCGCTCAACACATCTGTAACCCTGAAACAGGTATTTACTTATACAGGCTTCAGGCATGAGAATGCGTTGACACAAGGTAATCCTATAGTTAAAATTTAAACGAACGTTATTTCCCCATATTCGGTAACATGATAAAAGGAGGGGAATCATTTATGAACGAACAAGAACACCATGCTCAAAAAATCAAATGTGATTGTTGCGGTAATGAAACGTTGGCCGAAATAAGAGACGATAAAATTATAATCATCGATAAAAGGCATGGTAGAAGACATATTGCAATACTTAAAATAGCCGATCTAATGGCAATCCTTCAAAGAACCCCGGTTGACCCCATGTGACGTACATTTGATATCCCGCCAAAATAATCATCCTAATAAATTAAAATTGAATCCGTGCTTTTTCGTAATATATTAGGTTCCTCACTCAAGTGATTTTCCCCCCGGTTGAACAAGCCGAGTACTGCATTCGCTTTTCATCCATCATTATTATGTCATGTTATTGCGTCTAAAACACGCGTAATTTTTCTATCGATATTACTCATAAGTAATACTCAACGATTAATCAGGATTTCCGTAGCGCAATACCCCCCTTTCCTGCATACAGTTACGTGTATTCTCGGATATTTGGAGTAAAACGATAAACCTATGATTTAGCTAAGCAGATACAATATTCGAAACCGAGGAGTCAATAATGTGCGGCATAGTTGGGTATGTGGGGAACAAGAATGCACAGCAAATTTTATTTTCATCACTGGCAAAACTGGAATATCGGGGGTATGACTCTTCCGGTATCGCAATAAGAGGAAGCGGAATAATGGTTAATAAGGACTGTGTTAGAGTAAACCAGCTTGAAGCAAAGTCTATTAACCTCCAGGGTTCCATAGGCATCGGCCATACAAGATGGGCGACCCACGGGAACCCCTCGGCGCTTAACAGCCACCCGCACCTGGACTGTACCGGATGTATAGCGGTAGTCCATAACGGGGTCATCAGTAATTATCAGAGCCTGCGCGAGATGCTAATCGGTGAAGGGCATCATTTCACTTCTGAAACAGACACTGAAGTAATTCCTCATTTAATTGAAAAATATTATCACGGTAACCTTGAAGAAGCCGTAGACATGGCCATCCGCTGGCTGGATGGTTCCTACGCTATGGCTGTAATCAGCCAGGATGAACCAAAAATCGTTGTAGCAAGAAAGGACAGCCCGCTGGTAATCGGAATCGGCATCAATGAGGACTTCGTCGCCTCCGATGTGCCCGCATTGCTGGATTTTACAAACAGGGTAGTCTTTCTGGAAAATGGAGACACCGCGGTACTCCAGGGGACTGATTTACAGATACGTAATAAAGGTTCCCTTGTAACCAGGGAGGTCAAAACCATCCAATGGACGACCAGGGATATTCAAAAATACGGATTCGAGCATTTCATGCTCAAGGAAATACATGAACAACCCAGGATCATGCGAGATTACATTTCCATCAACGGTAACGGTAAATGGCCGGACCTATCTAATAATAAAGGTATCTTAATAGTGGCATGCGGAAGTTCTTACCATGCCGGTTGCGTTGGAGCCTACATCCTGGAAGAAATCCTGAACATCAGGAGTTCGGTAGTTCTGGCATCGGAATTCAATTACCGTATACATTATCCGGTGCCGGAAAAAGCGATTCTTATCACGCAATCAGGAGAAACGGCAGATGTCCTTTTGGCGTTGCACCGGCTTAAAGAACTGGGCTGCAAATGTATTGTTATTACTAATGTAGCCGATAGCAGTGCCAGCCGCATGGCTGATGAAGTGGTTTACATGAATGCAGGGCCGGAAATCAGCGTCGCGGCCACGAAAAGCTTCCTCACCCAGATTATGATAATGTACCGACTGGCACTGCACTATCAGCACGATGCAAGTTATGATGTGCTGCGCAAAGAAATGAATGTTATCCCCGAAAAAATGCAATATATACTGGAAAACCATGAGCAAATAATGGACTGTGCAAACAGGTTGTCGAAAGCGGATGACGCCTTCTTCATTGGAAGAGGTCTTAATTTCCCCATAGCGAAAGAAGGCGCGCTTAAACTGAAGGAAATCTCTTACATCCATGCTGAAGCCTGTGAAGCAGGAGAGTTAAAGCACGGGACGCTGGCCCTGATAGAAAACGGTACGCCGGTTATCGCGGTCACCGCCCCGGACCAGACCTGCACGGCCATGCTTACCAGTATAAAAGAAGTCAAGGCCAGGTCCGCACATGTAATCGGATTGGGGAATAAAAGCAACATGGAGCTTGCCCGGCAGTCCGATGAAGTGATTACCGTCCCCGACACGCATCCTCTTCTTTCTCCGATTCTTAACACGGTTGCGTTACAGCTTTTAGCCTATTACACTGCGCGGAGGAAAAATTGTCCGATTGATTACCCGAGGAACCTGGCAAAAAGTGTCACGGTGGAATAAATATAACGCCATCTGACAAAAGGATAGACGGCAAAGAGAGGTGGATGTGGATAAGATAACAATAGTTCTTGCCGATGACCACGAGGTAGTGAGAAAAGGTGTCCGTTCTGCACTGGCATCCGAAAGCAACCTGGAAGTTGTCGCTGATACTGCTGACGGCTTCGAATTAACTAAAATTGTTGAGACTTATCACCCGGATATCGTTGTAATGGACTTTGTCATGCCGCATGGCGGTACCAACCTCATAAAAGAACTTAGTACCAAGTTCCCGGAAACAAAAATTATCGTTTTTTCTTTCTATGACAATGAAATTTATGTAGCCAGTTCCCTGGAGAACGGTGCCAAAGCCTATGTCCTGAAGGAATCCAATATTGAAGAACTCATTCGCGCAATCCGTGAAGTAAAAGAAGGCAGAAGGTACCTGGATTTCAAGATATCACAGGTCGCCATTAATGCTTTTATTCAAAATGTCCAGCGCGAACCTGACCGTTACAGTACTCTGACGCCGCGGGAAAAAGAAATCCTGAAACTGGTGGCCAGCGGCCTTTCCAACGCTGAAATAGCGGAAAAACTGTTTATCAGTAAAAGGACCGTGGAAATTCACCGTGCCAACCTGATGCGTAAGCTGGATCTGCGGCCCCAATATGTCCAGTTGATTGATTATGCCCGCGAACTTGGTATCCTCCATACGCCGTCCAAAGAAGAAAAAGGCGATGGCAGTGATAAAGAAAATAAGTAATTTAAAACTAACGATGCTCTGTTGGAAATAAAAGGCTCAATATAGACTGGGCGTCCTTTTAATAACTTGCGTTCTTTAGGTCAATTCTGATGGAAACAATTACCGGCAAAGTAAAAACAAATTACGTCTTTCCTTGACCCAAATACGTAGTGTTACGGATATGCCTCAGGCAGCCTGATTTTCTAACATAGTTCTAGTTATCGCTTTCATTTTTCATGTTAAGCCGGGGAAAAGGAGGTAGCTGGTGGACACTACATTAACACTTATTCTGGCAGGCGGCCGCTGTAAACGAATGGAGGTCTTTTGCCGGCACAAGGCTAAGTCTGCTCTCTCTTTGGCCGGCAACCTGCGCGTCATTGATTTTACCTTAAGTAATTGCATCAATTCTAATTGTAAACACATCGCTGCATTAATTGATTATCACCGTATCAGCATGGCTATGTATCTTAGCCATTGGTATGGTTCGAACGGCAGTTCCAGGAACCTTCATCTTCTGGAACCTAAATACGGTATTTATCAGGGAAATGCTGACGCTGTTTACCAGAATATAGACTATCTTAGAAGAACCACGGCTGACCTCGTTTTAGTCCTGGCGGCCGATATGATATATAAAATGGACTATTCCAAACTTATCGCATATCACCGGCAATCCGGAGCTGATGTGACCATCTGCACTACTACCGTGCCCATCGAGCAGGCTGGGCGTTTCGGTGTTGTAACAGTTGATAATAATTCGAGGGTTACCAGCTTTTTGGAAAAGCCGGAAATTCCGCAGAGCAATCTTGTTTCGATGTGCATTTATGCCTTTAACAAACAACTGCTCGTCGAGCGTCTTGTCGATGATGCTGCTATTGCCAGTTCACCTCACGATTTTGGCCACGCGATTTTGCCGCGCATGGTAAGACAAAATAACGTAGGTTCATTCCATTTCGATGGCTATTGGCGGGATATCGAAACACCGCAAGTCTATTTTGAGGCGAATATGGATCTTTTGCCGGGTGCGCCGGCTTTATTAATCAATGACGATTGGCCGGTTCTGCCGGAACCTATTCACCTGGAACAATCCAGAATTTTAGCGAAGGGCAGTGTACAAAATAGTATCGTAAGTCCTGGGTGTGTTATTAAAGGCCAGGTATTAGACTCGGTGCTCTCACCGGGGGTTTGGGTTGAAGAAGAGGCGGTAGTGAGAGATTCCGTCATTATGGCCAATTCATTCATCGGCTATCATAGCGTGGTTGACCATTGCATGTTAAGTGAAGGCGTTAACGTAGGGCGGCTTTGCTATCTTGGCTTTGGGGGCTCCGTCGTCCCGGGGGAGGGTGTGACGGTGTTGGGGGATCAGGTGACGGTGCCCCCCCACACGGCCGTCGGCCGTAATTGTAAGATAATGCCTCATACCGGCCTGACCGACTTCACGAGGAAGGTTATTCCTTCCGACAGCGTGATATCGCCGCTAACAGCAGGCAAATTTTTCAATACCGGAGAAACCGTTCGGGATATAAATAAGCAGCAACGGGCTTTCCATTATACCGGATAGAAACATTAAAACACCTGTGTTTTATAAATAAAGATACTTGTTCATTAAATGCCGATGCTGGGAATCCTGTATTTTTTAACCTCAATCCCGGAACCCGCTCCGTACAAGTTTAATGATTTTTCATTTTTATAAAGCCAGTGTCGATATACAACCTACTAAATCCGAATATGTGTTGCCACTTATTACCAGTACTTAATGACTGTATTACGCTGGTTAAAGAACACTGAATAGGAGGATATGTGTCCATCAAACAAATATCTCCAATTTATATGGCCAAACCCGTCATCGGCGAAGAAGAAATTTCAGAAGTGGAAGCGGTATTAAGGTCAGGACAAATCAGCGATGGTGAAATAGTTAGGAAATTTGAAAGAGAATTTGCTGCTTTTATCGGCACCGAACATGCCGTAGCCGTCAATTCCGGCACGGCTGCTTTATACGTAGCCTTACTGGCGCATGGGGTCGGACCGGGTGACGAAGTAATTACTACTCCCTTTACTTTTGTCGCCACGGCGAATGCAATTCTTCTCACCGGGGCACGCCCTGTTTTTGCCGATATTCAGCCGGACACATTTAATATCGACCCCCACTCGGCGAGAAGAAAAGTTACATCCAGTACCAAGGCAATTGTACCGGTTCATTTATACGGGCGTCCCTGCGATATGGAAGGCCTGATAAAAGTGGCAGACGAATTCAATCTCGCTCTTATTGAAGACGCCTGCCAGGCGCACGGGGCTGAATACCACGGGAAAAAAGTAGGCAGTTTCGGGACCGGTTGTTTTTCTTTCTATCCCACCAAGAATATGACCACCGGCGAGGGCGGTATGATTACAACTAATGACATGCAGATTGCCGCCGCTGCCAGGTTAACCGTTAACCACGGCCAAACCCGGAGATATTATCATGAAGTCCTCGGTTACAATTACCGTATGACCAATATCGCCGGGGCTCTCGGTTCCTGCCAGTTGAAAAAATTGCCGTATTTTAATGATATCAGAATCAAGAATGCTAAAACATTAAGCGATGGCCTTCAGGGCATCGAGGGAATGATACTTCCGGATACCGCCAACCTTGACATCAAACATGTCTTCCATCAGTACACCATCAGGCTGACGGGAAGGTACCCTATTTCACGTGATGTATTTAGAGACACTTTGCGCGATAAAGGAATGCTCACGGAGGTTTATTACCCCATCCCGATACATCAGCAGCCGCTTTACGGGAAGCTGGGATACCATGACCAGCTGCCAATGGCTGAACAGTCCTCGCAGGAAGTAGTCTCCATACCGGTGCATCCTTCCTTGAGCGACGGAGACCTGCAATACATTATCGATTGTATAAAAGGGATAGCCTCATGAACATCTCCGTCATCGTTCCAGAAACGTTTTTAACTACGGGTATTCGGTCATCAGGACAAATAAATAAATATTTAATCCAGGGGCAGGTTTTCGTTCCCAGGTAGTGTTTGCGCTTGTCGGAGGAATTGCTTTGTATAAAAACCGAACCATCGGCGTTGTCGTTCCGGCTTATAATGAAGAAACGTTTATCGGGGAAGTAGTCCAGACCATGCCGGTTTACGTCGGCCGCATTTATGTGGTTAATGACTGCAGTGATGACGGGACTCTAAAAGTCCTGGCTGGCATTAG
Source organism: uncultured Chloroflexia bacterium (assembly GCA_963796365.1). Taxonomy (GTDB): domain Bacteria; phylum Chloroflexota; class Dehalococcoidia; order Dehalococcoidales; family RBG-16-60-22; genus RBG-13-51-18. Next base: position 485,886 of record CAWCLJ010000003.1, on the reverse strand, counting down.
TGATAGCCGGTTGAGCATTATAAACCATGAAAAAAGACGGGGCCCGGGTGCTGCCATGCTTACGGGTTATAAAAAAGCCTGCGAAGATAATATCGATATCGTTGCTATTATGGCAGGCGACGGGCAGATGGACCCTGCCATTCTGGACACGATTATCGAGCCTGTTTGCCAGGGACAAGCTGATTATGCCAAAGGCGACCGGCTTAGCGTAAAGGTCAACCGGCACGGAATGCCGTCTTTCAGACTTTTCGGCAACCGCCTTTTAACAGGCATCATCGGGATTGCCTCCGGCTATCGCAATATCAGTGACCCTTTAAACGGATATACTGCCATCAACCGGGATGCCTTATTAAAATTAGACCTGGATAAAATTGAACCGGGATATTCTTTTGAAACGGACCTCTTGATAAAACTGGGCTTTGTGAATGCCAGGGTCCTCAATGTAGACATGCCGGCGAGGTATCGAAACGAGAAATCAAAAATCGCTTATCTTCGTTTTTTCATGTTCCTTTCATGGGTAATTTTCAGAGATTATCTCTTGCGTATAAAAAAAACAAGAAAAAAGTACCTCAAAATTCAGTCCGCCCGGGCTGATGTACGGGAGGGTGAATCATGTTAAGGACCGGGGTTATCGGTGTTGGAGCAATGGGACAGAACCACGCCCGCATTTATTCCGAATTGCCTGATGTCGAATTGGTCGGTATCTCCGACGTAGATATGGAAAAATGCGAGGCTGCCGGGCGGCGTTTTGACTGTACTCCATTTAAAGACTACCGGGATTTGCTGAAGCAAGGCCTTGATGCCATAAGTATCGTCGTTCCTACTTCACTGCACCGGGAAGTAGCCCGGAATGTTGCCGCCGCCGGAGTAAACATGCTGGTAGAAAAACCCATCGCCGCAGAAATCCCCTCCGCAAAAGAGATGGTACGATTTTGCCGGGATAGTAACGTCAAATTGATGATAGGGCATGTGGAACGTTTCAATCCTGTGGTAACGGTTGTCCGAAAAGAAATCGAGCATGAAGATGTAAGCCTGGTGGAAATCACCCGCATCGGGCCGTTTCCGCCAAGAATCAAAGATGTCGGTATCGTCATCGATCTTGCGACGCACGATGTTGACCTTATTAGGTATCTCACTGCTTCGGAATTTAAAAGGTCATTCGGACTGATTTCCAGAAATCTCATCGAGCACGAAGACCTGGCGATTCTCGCTTTTGAAATGGGCAACGGGACTCTGGCCAGGGTAACCACAAACTGGCTGACGCCTTTTAAAGTAAGAGAACTGACCATCGCGACCAAGAAAAAATACATTAAGGCATCGCTGACCGACCAGAGGGTAACCGAATACAGCCGCTATTCCGAAAACGACTCTTATCTGGTCAGGGACATTAAAGTTCCGTATGGAGAACCTTTAAGACTCGAAGATCGAGGCATTCCTTGATTGTATAAGAAAAGATACTCCTCCCCCGGTAAGTGGCGATGACGGACTGCGCGTCCTGGAAGTCCTGAACTCCTGTAAGCTTGAGTTATGGTCGGACAGCCAGATGCAGATTCTTTCAAACAAAGAAAAAGCCGGTATAGAGATATGAAAATATGTTTCGTTACGTCCTCCTTCCGGCGCTTCGAAGGGGATTATGCAGGGCAACACGTTTATGCTCAAGCCTGCGGGCTAGCCCGTAATCATGAAGTATATGTAATTTACCCAACTGACCGTGATAATCAGGATAAAGCAACTGACCCGTTTCATCACCTGCCGTTCGAATATCCTTATAAGACTTACCCAATGGCACAGGTGCATGGACTTGATATGTTAAATTCATTCCGGCTCTTTACCCGGATGCGCCGTGAGATTCTTAATGCTAAAAGTAAATACAATATCGACCTTTTTTATGCGTTCTGGACTATTCCCAACGCTTTTATGTGTTCTTTAGTTTGCGGCAAAACACCATATATCGTTAACGTGGCCGGTGCCGATGATAAAGTTTTCGGGCGGGGTGGAATCGCCAGGCCATTGGTAAAACGCGCCCTTAACAAAGCAATCAAGATGATTTCTCTAAGCCAGGACTTGAAGAGAGATGCCGTTTCCATGGATACGCCGGAGGAGAACATCGTGGTTATTCCTTCCGGAATTAACATTAATCTATATAAAGTACGCAACAGGGGTGAAGTAAGAGACGAATTAGGACTGCCGGATGCATCACACGATTATCTACGCCGGAAGTCTTTTCAAACTTAAAAGGATTGAATGGCTAATTCGTTTAAGCGCAGAGCTGGGACAAACACACAGATTTGTTTCTTTAATCGTTGGTGACGGGCCGGAAAAAGAAAACTTGCAGCAATTGGCCCGAGAATTACATGCAGATAATGTTAAATTTTTAGGTCATGTTAATTATCAAAAAGTACCTTTATATATATCAGCTTCCAATGTCCTGGTCCTGTTTTCTGAAACGGAAGGTCTGCCCAGCGTTGTCCAGGAAGCGCTGGCATCGGGTGTACCCGTTGTCGCTACCGATGTAGGCGGAGTAAGGGACATCGTCCGCCAGGGTATGACCGGCTATGTCATCAAAAATCAAAATGAAGCCAGGGATTGCCTGGCGCATTTAATGGAATCACCGTCCACCGTTGACCACATGGGTGTCATCGCTCGTAAGTTTGCCGAGGGCCATCTCTCTCATGAGCATGTCTTCGAGCAGGTTACTGCGGTGTGTGATTCGGTTTTTAATAACTTTCAAATTAAAATAAACCATGACAAATCATCGGAAACAAATAAGCCAAAAGCATTGACGAAAAAACAAAACATCGGCATGATATCCACTTTCCCTCCAGATTTCCTTTCCTATCTTGTTGAAGTACAGGCGCCTTACGCACAGAACATCCATGTTATTGCGCCGGAAATAAACCGGAAGGATGTTGTTCTCCATTCTCTTAAATACGACCTACGCGGGAATTTCTTCAGTCAGATTATCAAGCAATTCAATGCCCAATTGCGCATGTCTTATGAAATTCTCAAAGTAGGGAACAAAGTCGATTTCTGGATTTTCCTGGCCGGCGATGTTTTTTTGCTTCCTATTTTAACCGCCAAAATACTGGGAAAACCCGTATTGTTAACTCTTTTAGGCAACCTGGAAAATGAAGCGTCTTTGAAAAAAAATGCGCTTAATCCCTTGCAGATAATTTTAAAGAAAATAAATTGTCTGCTCGCTAACAGGATTATTATATATACACAAAGTCTCATGGAAAAATGGCGGTTAAATCAATATGACTTCAAAATTCTTATCGCACAAAGCCAGTTTGTTGACCTTAAACGATTCAAAATAAAGAAACCGCTTTCAAAAAGGGAAAAAATTATCGGCTATGTCGGCCGTTTGAGCCCGGAAAAAGGCATTTGGAACCTGGTTAAAAGCATGCCTCTGGTCTTAAAACAGGACGCAGGGGTAAGGCTTTTGATCATCGGCAACGGCCCGCTGCACGATAGCATTAACGATTTTTTAGAAACCGATGGCCTTAAAGAAAAAATTATTCTTGCGGGTAAAGTCCCTTTCGAACAGGTCCCGGACTGGATGAATCAGCTCCGCTTACTGGTGCTGCCGTCTTTTAGCGAAGGCTTACCGGCCGCGCTGCTTGAAGCCATGGCTTGCGGCACGCCTGTGTTAGCTACACCGGTGGGCGCGGTCGATGATGTAATAACCAGCGGTAAAACAGGATTTTTATTGGAAGATAACTCCTATGAAGCCATTGCACAGGGAATAGTAAAAGCCCTGAACCACCCTGAAAGCGAAGATATCGCTACTGCAGCAAGAAAATTAATTGAAAGAGAGTTTTCTCTCCCGGCTGCTCGGCGCAACTACGAAAAAGTAATACAGGAAGGGAGCCTCTTAAGCGAAAGGCAAAATAAATAACCTTTCCGGAACCTTTTTTACCTTAAATATTTAAGAGAAGGGATGTTTTATGCGTCCGGCGTCTATTATACTTGTTTTCTTGATCATCATGGCCGGCAGTCTGCTTTCTTGTAGCGGCCGGCAAACCGCTATACCGCCGGAAAGCACGTCTCCGGTGTCTTCCCAGTCGCCGATTCAAGTAACATCGTCACCTGAAATTACGTCCCAACAACCCATGACTTCCAGCGACCCGGCCACGGCATCTAAATCAAAAACGGAAACAACTGCACCGAGTTTGCCGGCAACCACTCAATCTATAAATACCACGCCGGCTACGATGGCGTCCAGTTCCAGTAATTTCAAAGTTGTCGGTTATATAACTCACTGGCACCTGAATAAATTACCAGGCATCCAGTTGAAAGGACTTACCCATCTTATCTGGCAAGGAATAGAAGTTACAAGCGGCACGGACCCTACCTTAGTTGTTGCCACTGACGCCGGATGGTGGCAAATATCGGATGTCGTTGCCGCCGGGCATGCTGATGGTATAAAAGTATTAGCCTCCTTGATTGGAGAATGGGGTCAAACCGATTTAAATAATATTTGGAAATCTGGGAGCTTAAGAACACAACTCATAAATAATTTAGTCGAAATGGTGAAATCCTACGACCTTGATGGTATCGATGTCGATAATGAAAATAATAATTGCGATATGAGTATTTATTCAACATTCGTTAAAGATTTATACGAAGCGATTTCTCCACTCGGTAAAATCATCTCTATTGCCGGTAATCCCTTTGATGTTTGTGTTTCTTCTGATGTATTTTCTGATATCGATTTTGTTAATGTCATGACCTATGACATGGCAGTTCCCGCCCACTCCACTTACGATGATAGCACCCGGGCCATAGAGTTATGGGCAAGCTCCGGAATATCTAAAGATAAACTCCTTATCGGCATACCGTTTTACGGCCGCGACGGCGATGGGACTGCTTATGAGTACTGGTGGATAGTTAATAAATACAAACCGGCTCCGAACCAGAACGAGGTAGTCGAACCTAAAGCCTCGGGGGGTATTATCTGGTGGAACGGGCCGGACCTGGCTAAAGAAAAAGTCCAATATATGAAAGATAACGGTTATGGCGGGGTTATGATGTATGAGCTGGGAGAGGATAGCCAGGATAGCTCTTCTTTGCTTCAATCTGTTTATGACGCGGTCAATCTGTCTGACGCATTAACGGCATTCGATTCATCCAATTATACCCGGAAAATTCCTTAAAGCGAACCAGTCCAAATGTTATTTAGTTGTAGAGGAAATAAATGAGCACCGTCCGCCGTGTTACAAAGAATGCCCTGCTGCTTAATATCGCGCGTATCATCAGCACTCTTGGAAAGTTTTTCCTGTTTATTTACATCGCGCGGATATTAGGACAGGAAGTCCTCGGGCAATTTTCTTTTGCCATCGTATTCACTTCCTTTTTTGCTATCATCATCTCCCTCGGTATGGATGATTATCTGGTCAGAGAAGTAGCCAGGGATACCGGTACCGCGGAGAAATATCTTGGGAACATGTTCATTATGCGGTTGTTGCTTTCGGCGCTGGTTTTTTGTGCCATGGTTATTGTTGTTAATATACTGAATTATCCGCCCGATACACGTCTGGTGGTCTATATTTTCGGGGGGTATGTTGTTTTTACATCTTTCAGTTTCCTGGTACGGGCTAACTTCAGGGCTTTTGAGAGGATGGGATGGTGCGCTCTGCTGGAAACTACTGAAGCGCTATTTACAACAATTATAGGCCTGATATTGATTTTTACCGGTTTTGGACTTATCCCGATATGTCTAACTTTTCTGGCGTCTTCGATAGTGAATGCCATTATCGGTTATATTGTTAACCGAAAAGAATTTACGCGGCTTGAACCGGAATTTGACTTTCAGTTCTGGAAAAGCGTTCTGATTAAAGCAACTCCTTTTGCCGTTTCATCCCTTTTTTTATTGTATCCGCAGGTCGACCAGATATTACTTGCTAGCCTCAAAGGGGCTGACGTTGTAGGTAAATACACGGCTGCTTATAATATCGTCACCGCTTTCTCACCGGTATTTATGAATTTCATGATCGCCATCGTTCCCTTAATATCAAAATACTTCATATCATCCAAGAACATGCTCGGGTTTGTCTATGAAAAATCTGTCAAGTACCTGTTGATTATAGCTTTTCCTATTTCAGTGGGCGCCATGGTGCTGGCAGGGAAAATAGTTGGGCTCTTATATGGCGGCAGTTATAAGGACTCAATACTGGCATTACAAATTATCGCGTGGAACTGTGTTCTGCTGGCCATGAACCGCCCCAGTTTTTACCTCCTCGGCGCTATCAACCGCCAGGGCACCAGTGCCGTTATCACAATTGCTGCGCTGGTCCTCAGTATTTGCCTTAACCTGATCATTATCCCACACTTTAGCTATATCGGTTCGGCAATTATCACCCTGATTAATGGTATTTTGGTGATTATATCTTCCTGGTACGCCGTTAGTAAATACGGTTTCCAGCTATCTGCAATAAAATTGCTGTGGAAGCCGTTAGCAGCAAGCGCCATTATGGGGTTAATTATCTACGCGGCCGAGCATATGACAAACCTGGACCTGCCGCTGCTCGTTTTGCTTGGAATCATCATCTATTTTGTTGCCTTAATAGCATTCAAAGGCATTGCCCGGGATGACTTGAGCCTGTTCAAACAAGCCTTGCACACGCGTGGCAGCCAGAAAAAGGCTGAAGTTCCGCAGCCTGATCCCGGTAAACAATTATCAGAGGTAAAAAATTAAGATAACACGATATTTAACATTTTAATGTCTATGGACGGGAGCGAAGGCTATGGATATGGAAACGATTGCGGAAGAAGAAGTATCCGTTGAGCGGGAAAAGGCAATAAGCAAACCTTATATCGGGCAAAAATTCGCCGGTATCGGCATCTTTTTCGGGTCGGTAACGATACTGATTTTTTATCTTTTATCGATACGTTTCGGGGTGAATTTGCCGGTGCCGGTATTTTTCATCTCTATCGCACTTATTGCGTTATCGCTGCTCTACCAGATTTTCTTCGTCGAATTATCCAAAGGTTTTGCCGGAATAATAGTTTTTGAAATGACCGTGGCCGCTGTTGCCTTTCACTTAATCTATCAACTTCCGTTCTATGGCATATACGGAACTGACGCATACCTGGACATGACTTCTATGCAGGCGATTCTACAAAGTGGTCACATCGCCGGCGTACAAAATTACACCCAGATAACCTCATTCTTCCCCGTCATTCATATTATGGGCGCTAACCTTTCGCTGGTCACCGGAATAGATTATTATAATGTTGCCAAGTGGTTCCCCTCTATTATCGGCGCCTTCTCTGTGCCAATGGTGTATCTGCTGTCGGGTTACCTGTTTAAACGTGAAAAAGCTGCCTTGCTGGCGGCTTTGCTTTTTACCTGCCTGCAACATTATGTAATGTTCTCATCTCTTTTTGTCAGAGAAACCGTTGCCATTGTCCTCGCAATCAGCAGTGTTTATTTTTTCGTATCTTCTAAATCTTCAGGTCACCCGGTTACCTACCGCATACTCGCGATACTCTGCCTCGGAGGAACTATTATCGCCCACCATCTCACAAGCTTAATGTTGATTGTGGTACTGGCGATTTATTGGATATTTACCATGCTGGCCAAAATCCCTACGCCGCGAGAAAAACTGGCGGCCGACACCCAGGACCGTCGTGTATCATTTTCTTTCCTGCTTATAGCCATGATTGGAACTCTCATGTGGTGGCTGACTAATGTAACACAGCCGGTCCAGATAGGTATATATTTTTTTGATAGCCTGATAACGCCAAGCTCGTGGGGAATTCATACGATTTTTAACCAGGATACCATGGGCATCGCTTCGCTTCCAAACTTAAGGTACTACTTCCTGGTATACGGTACCTATATAAGTTACTTTGTATTCGGGCTGATGCTTGTTTACAAGTCATTCTCCCGCCGCGGTGCGCATTTCCTTGAAACTCCGGTATTTACGATATATCTTCTCATATGCGGCGTCCTCGGTTTCCTGAGCTATTTCGTACTGCCGCCTACTATCGGTGGTGACCGTTTCCTGGCTTTCGGCTGGCTTTTCGCATCCGGCCCATTAGCCCTGACCATTATCGAGTACAAAAATAGTTTGCTCGTTGGATTCAGTGCCATTTTAATCTTATTTTTCATATCAATAAACCTCTTCACCATACACCCGACCATGTGGGATCCGAATGCCTCCGGGGTCGGCGGAGCTGCGTCAAAAGAAGACTTCGCAATGGCCCAAACCGTTGATTTCTCGGTCGGGAACATTATCGGTTATCAGAACGATATCATGACCGTTTATGACGTCCAGAAGATTTTAGGGGACGATACTTCGTTGTTACTTGTACCTACTAACCTTAGTAAATACAAATGGGTTATTGTGAATCGTGCCAGCATGGGGGAGGAAGCTATATATTCATCTTATACCAAAGACATCCTTGATAAAATAAAGCAACTGGAATCAGGCAATAGCCCGGATTACAATCGGTTGTATGAATCCAATAACCTTGCCGTCCTGGAAAAAAGATAATGTATGGCTCCATGGAATTTTTGGAGTGATAAAAAACCGTTTAACTGTGGGTTTTGTTATGTCAATGGACAAATCAAATGTTAACCCTGTGCCGATGATAAAATAAAAAGGAATTACCGGTTGCTATTTCTCTTCCCGGAATAACCCTGCAGTAATCTTTTGAGCCTTATTTTGGCCAGGTCCCGGGCCAATGCAGTTTCTTCAAGGTTTTTTATACCGATGGAATAGATAGAACTATCTACCGGCATGTAATGATAAAGGACCAGGTCAGGGGCGTCAAACCGGCTTTCCGATTGATTTTCATTTCCGGATGATAAATCCACTTCCCCACCTCACCGGCCCCATTATTTAACGAAAAACCTTAGTGTAAATAAATATTACACCAGGATCCGATAAATCTTTCTCTTGTTAAAAGTCGCTGCCAGCCTGGGGTTCAACCCGGTTTATACCAGGTAGCCTGAAGAACGTTACTTTTTTGATAAAAAGTATCATCCACAGGACTCAGCCTTCTCTCTTTCCTTTCAGATCAAACAACTGCTTCCTGGAATAACCGCCGCTCTTAAGAGTTCCTTCAGCTACCGGAGTAGCCAAGGCACAATCTCAAGCGTCAGCCTCGTCCTCCAAGCTACCGTTTTAATTATGTATGGACAATGTGCGGCTGCATATACGTACTGCTACTTATTCGCAGTTAGCTCAATTTCACATTATTAAAGAGAAACAGGTTTATTCCAGGTCGTCTGAAAAGTGAAATCTTTCGTTTTGAAAGTATCACTAATAAGGGGAAACACGTATATAAAAAGCGCTGTAACCAAACGCAAAATATCTAAGCGCAGCTATTCAATGACACTTATTCAAGGAGGTAATACGGCGTGAGATTGTCTCTCTTTAAATCACTTTTATCCGCGATAATTGCCACAGTAATATTGTTTATCATCGAGTTTTTTCTCAAGGTAACAGCATTACGGGTAATTTTAGGCGTGCCTTTTGTTTTGTTTTTCCCGGGGTTCGCACTTATTTGTGCTTTGATACCTAAACGGACTGATATGAGCACAACCGTGAGAATTATTCTTAGTTTCATCGCCAGCATCCTGGTTGATGCCGCTATTGGTCTGGTTCTTAACTACATATCCTTCGGTATCACTTTTAATTCGGTGATAATTTCAACCGCTATATTTATAGTTGTCATTTCTCTTATCGGCATGGCGGTACAATTAGCCATACACAAAGACGAGCGCGCATCTCTTGAATTCAATTTCAATTTTTCGAGTCCGGTTTCTGGTCCATTGAACATATCTCTTATTGTTGTCATGATACTGGTTGTTTTAGGAGCTATCGGAGCGGTGGCCTATTATTCAATAGTGCCCAAAAGTGAGAAAGCCTATTCTCAATTCTACATTGTGAACCAGGGGGGCCAATTATATTCTCCTGCTGACGCCGTTGCCGGGGATAATATTTCTCTTACACTCGGGATTAAAAACGATGAAGGCGCCCCGGTCAATTACCGGATACAGGAACTAATCAATAACGTTGACTTTGCCGATATCAATTCCATTTCACTTCCTGACGGTCAACAATGGGAAAAAAGCATTACTTTACCGACCGAACCGAACAATCGGACGGAAATAGAATTTCTGTTATTCAAAAATGATGAAATGAGCCCTTACTTTGAATCTCTCCGCGTTTGGGTAGACCCGTCCAATATCACCATCAACCCGCAATAAAATAAATATCGGCTTATCTATAAATTGAAGGCATTTGGGCTATCTGATTGGCCGCTGTAATACAAAAAAGAGTGACGTACCCCCCAGCAGAGCTGGGGGGCTTCTCCCTTCCCTACCCCTTTTCGAACATCCTTAACTGACTGTCTTTATCTTCATATTTCTGATATTTGATATATTTCTTGATCACTTCACTCGTTACTTTATCCCCCACACTCCTAACATAATAACCCTCGTTCCACATCTTCCCACTCCACATTATTTTCCTCATCCTTGGGTATTTCTTAAATACTTCTTTTGCCGATATACTCTTTAACACCTGCACTATTTCTGATGGCGAGTACGATGGCGGCGCTTCGATAAATACATGTACATGATCTGCCATTACCTCCATCGCCTCTATTTGAAAATCATACTCCTCGGCTATCTGCCTGAAGATTCCTTTTAAGTACTGGGTTACCTCCCCGCCCAATATATGCGCTCGGTATTTCGGTACCCAGACTAGGTGATACTTCAGCTCATAAACCGCGTGTTTCGTCCTTCTTATTGCCACCCCACCTTTATACCACGATTTTCCTATCCTATCAACCGCTTCGCCTTCGGCGAACTCGCTTTCCTCCCCCCAGCCTAGCTGGGGGGTATCCAGCGAGCTCTTAATGACCAATGGTAATGCCGGAAGATATAAAAAGTTAGACAGACTCGTTTTACGTTCGCCGGCGCTGATGAGTTCTTTTATAATGAGGATAGCCAGAGCTGATAAAGCTGATATTGCTAACATATTTCCTCCCCGCCCCACCGTACCGTAATTATAATCCAGGCACGGCTGGTAGTCAATACTCTTATAGCTACTTTTCATTATTTTAGCTTCATAAACTAGTAATACTTAAGCAAAGAACAAAAATTTTAAGTATATACTTATTGACGGCGCTAAGTAAAATCTATTAAACTACAGTGACTAAGGGATAAATAAATACTTATATCGTAAATAAGTATTATGCATTAATCCCCTAGTAATAAGCTTAAGTTAATTTGTGCAAGACGGTTTGACCGTCTAAATGACCGTTAAAGGTCCCAAAAGGTGTGGTAAGCACTCTTTGGGGCCTTTTTTATTTGTATTTTCGGCAGACCTCCCTTAACGGAATTTTAAAACGTTCGAGGGTTTGCCGGGTCCTGATATAAACGCAACCTAAAGAAAGGAGAATAGTAAATTTGGAAGAGGAATTCTATTAATCGGAGTCATCTAGAAAGGAGAATATAAAACTTGAAAAAGAACCTACTTAAGTTCATTCTAATCACATTGTGCGTTGTAACTGTACTCGCTACGTTTGTATTACCGGCGATTGCAGATACATCAACCCTGTACGAAAACAATACCAGTATCAATGGTATCGACTTGTTCTACGGATCTTATTGGAGAGCACAAACTTTCCAGCCGGCTCAAACACACACCATCACTTCCGTTCAATTACCTCTTTTAAACAGAGGCAATACGTCCGGGCAGGTTATCGTCAGCATCCGCGCCACCGATGCTAACGGCGTTCCTACCGGCCCTGACCTTGCTACCGGCAGCATCCAGATTACCTCTATAACCACGGCATGGACCCCGGCTGTATGGTATTCTATCAGCCTGGGCGCCGGTTGTGTCGTCCAGCAGGGTACGACCTATGCCATCGTCTGGAGAGCTCCTTCCGCTACCACGACCATGTATTATTGGGTTAATACGAGCGGTTCATATGCTAAAGGACGGCTTTTAGCCAGCACCGGTGGTACTACCTGGAGTAACTTGAGCGTATGGGACGCAGGTTTCCGTGAATATGGCGTTTCCACTACTACAACGCCACCGACCACAACCACTACCACAACGACACCTACTAAAACAACAACTACTACTACCACCACTACTCCTCCTCCTCCACCTACAACCACCAGCACAACAACCGGTACCGTAGCGCTGTACGAAAATATGACCAACCCTAATGGCAATGATATTTTCTACGGCAATATCTACAAGGCGCAGACTTTCCGCCCGTCCCAAACACATACCGTTACTTCTGTTCAAATACCTTTCCTCATCAGGGGGACTGGCGCGGGGCAGTTAACCGTCAGTATCAGGGCGACCGGTGCTAACGGCGCCCCTACCGGTTCGCACCTTGCAAGCGGCAGTATCCAGGTGTCTTCAGTCACTTCCGCCTGGTCTCCGGCGTCATGGTATACCTTTAATCTCGGCGCGGGGTGTGTTGTCCAGCAAGGTGTAACCTATGCAATAGTCTTTACGGCGCCTTCTACCACTTCATCCGAAATCATGTATTATTGGATGAACATGAATAATGCTTATCCTAACGGGCAGCTATTCACCAGTACCGGCGGTTTATCATGGACCGCTACCAGTGCCTGGGATGTAGCATTCAGGGAATATGGCATTTCCGGTTCCCAGCCGCCTCCTGCTGCCACTACTACTACCACGACCACTCCTCCTACCACGACTACAACTACGCCTCCGCCGACAACTACTACCACTACAACCCCGACCACAACAACCACTACTACACCGCCGACCGGTACTGGCGGGTTACGGAATACAGGGTGGATAAGTTGTTGGTTTGCGGATAATACCAGCATTATTCCGTGGAATCAATTATCGGCACTCGTATATCAAAATGTTTACTGCACATCCGCATCCAACCCGACCCTTTTATTAGAGGGTGGCGTACCTTGGTCGCAGCTATCTAATTTAGCCTCTCAAGCAAATGCTCATGGCGTACCTATCCTCGCTTGCCTTTGGGGGGGTGGCGACCCAGCGCAAAACGATGATTCACCCGTTCTAAAAACCATCATCGGTAATCCTACACTAGAAGCACAACTTTTTACTAACCTGAACACCCTTTGCAGCCAGTATAACCTACAAGGCATCGCTATTGATTGGGAGGGGTCTGAACCTGATCCTGCCACTTACGCCCAATTTTTGAAAGATATGCGGACGGCTTTAGGCTCAAAACTGATTACCCCGATAGGTAACTGGACATCGGTTGACATTGCCAGCACCGCGGCACCTTACATCAGTTGGCTTAGTTTAATGAGCTATGATTACTGGACACTGCCGTATTACGGCACTCTCGCCCAAGTCCAGCAGACGGTCAATAACTGGATAAATGCGGGGTGGGCGAAAAATAAAATCGACATCGGGATTGAGTTTAAGGATATGACTGGTGTTTGGTCGCCTGTCGATGTAATCACAGCTAAAGCTGCGTGGGCAAAGTCTTTCGGTCTGGGCGGGGCGTGGGGTTATGAGATAGGTTACGAAACACAAAATAACTTGGGGCAAATGCAAGCCATTTATGACGGTTTGGAACAATGAACATGTGGAACGCCGCCGGATTCCCCAAGTCAAAACTCGTTATGGGCATTCCCATGTATGGCACCACCGCCGCCGGGATGACCGGATGTACTGCTTATAGCTCCATCGTCAATTCCTATCATCCCGCTCCCAGCGCCAATACCGCCGGCAGCTACTACTTTAACGGCGTTGACCTTGTCAAACAAAAAGTCCAGTGGATAAAGAGTAATGGATTCGGAGGTGTCTTTAACTATGAAACCGGTACGGACGCGCTGAATACATCTTATTCTCTCTGCGACGCGGTTTGGCAAGCTATCAATCAATAGCAAACCGTTAACTGAAACATCACCAATACCCATCTGCAGGGGCTCGCAAGGGCCCCTGCTTCTTTTTCTAAGTACGTACTAGGTTTCGCTAAGTATTATCACCGATACAAGGGACTATCTCCTTATTGTTACTATTAAGCGGGAAAATGTCTAAATATACTTTCGCTGCTTTGTAACAGAGGAGACATATGAAAATACAAATCATCAGAATTAGCGCATTTGTTATGGTTATCTTAACACTGATGAGTACGATATCCGGTTGTATTGGGGAGGCCTATCAGCATCAACAAAATGGCCTTATTCTGATTAATCAGGGTAAGTATACCGAAGCTATCGCAGAACTTACTAAATCGTTGCAATCCCAGCCAACGGATGCGCAAAGTTATTATGACCGGGGCCTGGCCTTTTTTAATCTTAAACAATATACCCGGGCCATCGCCGATTATAGTAATGCGATAGAATATGACCCTGACCTGATTGCAGCCTACCGTTTCCGCGGACTGGCATATTTTGCCACCGCCAACTACAGTGCTGTAATCCCCGACCTCACTAAAGCTATTGAGCTTTATTCCGATGATGCTGAAGTTTACATCTCCAGGGCCGTATCTTATAACAGCGAACAGCAATATGAGCCCGCAATTTCCGATTTCACTAAAGCCATCGCCATCATGCCGGATAATGCCAGTCTTTATAGTCTCCGCGGTGGCGACTATTCCGCACTAAAGCAATATAACCTTGCCGCCGCAGATTACAGTGCCGCCATAAAATTAACCCCGGATGATGCCGGAATCTATTACAACCGGGGTAATATTTTTTCTACGACCGGTCAATTTAGCCTTGCTATTGCAGATTACGATAAAGCGATACAATTATCCCCTGACATGGCTCCAGCTTATTCTAACCGTGCTTTCGCCTATTCCAACTTAAAACAGTATGACAAGGCCATTGCTGATTTCAGCCAGCTCCTGCGGTTAAATTCTAATGATGCTGACGCGTATTTTGAACGCGGTGAGGCTTATTCTAACAATAAACAATATGAACTTGCCGTCGCAGATTATGATAAAGCTATCGCTCTTAAGCCGGATATGGTCAGCGCTTATAACAGCCGGGCATTTGCATATTCCATCCTTCAGCAATATGATTCCGCGATTAAAGATTTTACCAAGGTTATCTATTCTACCACCGATGATTACCTTCCTTACTTCAACCGCGGCGTCGCTTATTCCTCCAACAAGCAATACGACCTCGCTATTGCTGATTTCAATAAATCTATTCAGCTAAAACCGGATTTCGTAGCTGTCTATACCGACCTGGGTTTTGCCTACTCTTCTCTAGCTCAATATGATAAAGCCATTGAAAGCTTCAGTCAGGCTATCATTCTGACGCCGGATGACGCGACCGCGTATTATAACCGGGGCATCACCTATTCTCTCAATAAACAATATGATAAGGCGATTATCGACTTTACTGATACCTTACGTTTAAAGCCGGATATCGTGTCCGCTTACATTAACAGGGCTTTCGCTTTTTCAAATACTCACCAATACGATCTGGCGCTGCAAGACTTTACTATCGTGATTCAATTCACACCGGATGATGCCTCGGCTTATTACAACCGCGGCATAATTTATGTGGATGAGAAAAATTTTGACCTGGCTGTTCAGGATTTTAGCGCGGCTATTTCCAAAGACCCAACCATGGTTGCAGCCTATGAAAACCGCGCTGAATCATATTCCAGCGAAAAACAATATTTGCTCGCCATTCAAGATTTCACCAGCATTATTCAGATTAATCCGAAAGACCCGATTGCCTATTATAATCGAGCCAATGCTTATTCCGGCAACTTACAATATGACCTGGCCATTGCTGACCTTAGCAAGGCGATTAATATTTCTCCCGGTACAACTATTTTCTACATTAGCCGTGGTTTTGCCTATTCAGCCACAAAACAGTACGATAAAATGATTGCGGACTTTAATACACTGGTCAGTTTTACGTCTGATGCCGCCATGTCATATTATTACCTGGGATTAGCTTATTCCACGGCTGGAAAATACCTGCAGGCAATTCCAGATTTTGATAAAGCCGTACAAATTGACCCCAATTTGGCAATCGCATATACCGGCCGTGGTTTCGCCTATTCCAATCTTTATAATTATAAAAAGGCAGTAGCAGATTTCACCTCGGCAATCCAGTTGACTCCCGATGACCCTACCGCCTATTTTAACCGGTCGATGGTGTATTCAAATAATGAAGATTATGAACTGTCTTTAACGGACCTGAATAAAGCGATTGAACTCGACCCATCATATATCGATGCTTATTTGAGCCGGGCAATTATTAACAAGGCTCTGCACCATATACAGGATGCCATCAATGATTGTCATACGATACTCAAACTTACCAGTGACCCCGTATATGTACAACAGGTAAAAAAATTGTTAGTCGCGCTCGAGCCTTACTAAGCATTGAAACCTTAAAAAAGATTCCCGGTTTATCTTACGCGCTTGTTGCCAATTAATTTCAGAGCATCGGAAATTCCTGCTTAGATCGGATGTTTTCAGATGGAAGAAAGCATTTTGCGCTTTAGGGATGTAACGATGGGAATAGTTCCCGTGATTATAGTTCCCCGCCCCGGTGTCGATTGTATTTCGAGGTTTCCCCCCGCAAATAGAGCGCGGTTTTTCATCCCGGAAATTCCGTAAGCCTTTTCCGGCAGGACTTTAGAAACATCGAATCCGAGTCCGTTATCCTCGATATACAATTTTACGATGGTTTTTAGCCTTGTTATCGTTACTTTGACCGTTTCCGCCGCAGCATGTTTTGCCACATTGGTCAATGCTTCCTGAATAATCCGGTAAACGACCGCCTCTATGTGTGAAGGGAGACGTTCCTCCAATCCCTTGTTTTTAAAAACCACTTTTATTTCTGTTCGCCGCTCATAACTCTCTAAGTAAGCCATCAGAGCTGCCAGCAAATCTCCCTTTTCCAGCATCATGGGGTACAGCGAATGAGACAAAGAGCGTACATATTGCACCATTTCGTCAAGAGTCTGGGTAAATTGCGTCCGCCAGGTCTGATTTTCCGGCTCTTTGGTCATCTTGCTTAAATAAATCCCCAGGATAGTTAGATATCCGCCAACTTCATCGTGGAGCTCGCGGCCGATGGCATTTCGCTCTCTCTCCTGGTCTTCCAGCAACCTGCCTGATAGTTGCTGAAATTCCGTCCTGACCTGCTGCAGCCTCTCTTCCGATTCCCGGCTAACCGTTTTCAACTTGGCTTCAAGTTCTCTGTAGCTTCTTTTTGATTGTTCTTTCATATATTCCCGTTCTAATAAATTACGTGCGATGACGATTACCCACTTCAGGTTTCCCCTTTCGTAAACCGGTGTGGAGCGGATCTCAAACGGTACCGTTCCGCCTTTACGGCTTACTACTTCTGCCTCCCAAATTTCACTGTGCGTACTATAATTTTTCCATTTCTCGAGATGTTTTTGCACCGTCTCAAAAGATTCAGAAGTCAATATATATTGTACGCTCTGTCCAATTATAGATTTTACAGATATTCCGGTCTGTCGGTCGATGTATTTACAACCTGTTACTATAATACCTTCGGAGTCGATAATCAACAATATATCATTTACTTTGTTCAAAAAACTATGTAATATTTCTCGTCCCCATAATAATGACCGCTCTCTCTGTTTCAGTTGGGTGATATCTCTGGCTACCAGAACTGCCGTCCTTATTCCTTTTTCGTTTACCGGGTAACATTTCAGGTGGAAATACCTGTAACCCAGATGTGTCGTGGGAAAAGACATTTGAAATGTCATACGTTTACCCTGCAGGCACTTATCCAAATACGGTTTTAATTCTTTATCGAATAATTCTTCACCTAACTGCATTTCTCGGACTAAAACGGCCACCTTTTCGGACCAAACCGGCCGGCCTTTCGGAGTAAAGTAGGCCACCCTTTCGGAGTAAATCGGCCACCCCCCATCGGAGCGGCGCCGGACAATACAATGGCATAGAATCACCGTTGGAGGTGATTCATGTCCAACAGGAGATTGTCCGTGCGTAAGATCAAAGAGATTCTACGTTTAAAATTAGACTGCGGCATCAGCGAGCGGGAGATATCAAGGAGCTGCCAGATCTCCCGGAGCACGGTAGCCGATTATCTCAGAAGAGCAGCCGCCGCCAGGCTAAGCTGGCCGGAAGCGTCAGCCATGGCCGAGGCCCAGCTCGAAGATCGTCTGTTCTCCACCGAGCATATACCGAGTACGGTCAAACGTCCGCCGCCGGACTGCGAGCACATTTACAATGAGTTACGTACCTACCGTAAATTCAACCTGACGCTCTCCCAGTTATGGCTGGAGTACAAAGAAAAACACCCGGACGGCTACCAGTACACCCAGTTCTGCGAGCATTACTGGCGGTGGCGGAAAAAGCTCGATTACTGCATGCGCCAGGAGCATCGCGGCGGCGAAAAGCTCTTCATCGACTATTCCGATGGACTGTCTATCGTCGATCGGCTTACCGGCGAGCTGATGCTCACCCAGCTATTTGTCGCCGTCTGGGGAGCTTCCAACTACACCTATGCCGAAGCCACCCTGTCGCAAACGTTACCGAATTGGATCGGCTCTCACGGGCGGGCTTTCGAGTACTTTGGTTGTGTACCCCGGGTGCTGGTGCCGGATAATCTCAAGAGCGGCGTCAGCAAAGCCTGTAAGTACGAGCCTGAGTTAAATCCGACCTACGCAGACATGGCGGAGCACTACGGCTGCGCCGTGCTGCCGGCGCGTCCGCGCAAGCCCAGGGACAAGGCGAAAGTCGAAAGCGGCGTGCTTATCGCCCAGAGGTGGATACTGGCGGTGTTACGCCACCGCACTTTCTACAGCCTCGTCGAGCTTAATGCCGCTATCCGCGAGTGCCTGGAGCATCTCAATAGCCGTCCCCTGAAAAAGCTCAAGAAGTCACGCCGGGAGCTGTTTGAAACTACTGACCGGCCCAATACTTTACCGCTACCACAGAGACCCTACGAGTATGCCGAATGGTATAAGGCCAGGGTACAGCTCAATTACCACATCGAAGTAGACCATCATTATTACAGCGTGCCCTACCAGCTTTTACATGAGAGACTGGACATCCGGTTAACCGCGGCGATTATCGAAGCTTTCCACAAGGGTGAGCGCGTCGCCGCCCACACCCGGTCCTATGCCAAAGGCGGCTACACCACGCTCCCGGAGCACATGCCGCTGTCACACCGCTACTACGCCGAGTGGAACCCGGCCCGGTTTATCCAGTGGGCGGGCAAGACCGGAGAGGCTACCGCCCGGCTGGTGGAAGCAGTCCTTGCCGGCCGCCCTTACCCGGAGCAGGGCTACAAGGCATGCCTGGGTATCATTAACCTGACCCGTGATTACGAACCGGTGCGTGTCGAAGCGGCGGCGCGCCGGGCGCTCAAGTTTAAGACCTGCTCTTACCGGTCGATGAAGGCCATCCTGTCCGCCGGGCTCGACCGCCAGCCGGATAACGGCGAGCAGCACAGCCTGTCGGGACTCCCGCCGCACCAGAATATCCGGGGACAGGAATATTACCAATGAAAGGATTTATCCTGAGCGAAGTCGAAAGGAGTAACAAGCTGTGCTTAATCAACAGACTATGTCTATCCTGCACTCATTAAAGCTATACGGTATGGCGCGGAGCCTTGAGGAGAGGCTGGCTGACGCTAAACAGGCAGCGCTGTCCCATGACGAATTCGTGGGGCTGCTGGTGCAGGATGAAAAACTGTACCGCGACAATTTAAGGCTCCACCGGCTGCTTAAAAAGGCCAAGCTCCGCCAGGAGGCTGCCCTGGAGGATATCGACTACGGCGCACCCCGCGGAATTTCTCGGCAGGTAATGCTGGAACTGGCTAATCCCCAGTGGATAACCGCCCATCGTAACGTACTGGTCAGCGGTCCAACCGGCGTCGGCAAATCATTTATCGCCTGTGCCCTGGGCAACGCCGCCGCCCGCGCCGGCTATACCGTGCTCTATGTACGCGCTCCCCGGCTGTTTGAATCCCTGCAGCAGTCACGCGGAGATGGCTCTCATCTCAAAGCCTTGGCCAGGCTAAGCCGGGTACAGCTTTTAATTATCGATGACTTCCTGCTTACGCCGTTAGCAGACGGCGAACGAAGAGATTTGCTGGAGGTAATCGAGGACCGCTATCAGGTAGGGGCCACTATCATCGCCAGCCAGTGCCCGGTTAAAGACTGGCACCCCAACATCGGCGACCCCACGCTGGCCGATGCCGTCTGTGACCGTCTATTGCACAACGCCTACAAGATCGAAATGAGGGGTGACTCCATGCGTACCAAGAGACCGGTTACTAAATCTGAGAAGAAGGAGAAGATTGAAAGCGATGAGAAAGTGAGCTAAACTGTACCTTAGTCTGGCGTCGCCCAGGGGGTGGCCGGTTTGCTCCGAACACCCGGCCGTTTTCATCCTGAACAAGCGGCTGATTTCACCGAGATACGCACCTAACACCTCTGGAGCTACACGACCCATGATATCGGCTTTTTTCATGCCCATATATTGCATTAAAGTTTTACTGACAAAAATGTAAGAATACCTTTCATCGATGACCGCTATGGCATCACCTGAATCAATTAACGCATTTCGGTATTTTTTAGATTCGAATAAGGCGAGGTTGCTTTCAAAATTCATAATAATTTCTCGACTCTACCTAGTGCACAAATAGATGCTCATTATTGTATCGCTGTTTTATGTGTATGGGAAAATACGTATTCCCACTTATCCAACCATTACATCTGGCATTTTCGGTCTTCTATGAGTAGATTGTTTTTTTCAGCCTTAACAATTCGTATGGGCAGACATCATTCAGCTTGATAATGGCATGTCAATTATAGGTTTTTGTTATATTTTTGTAACAATAATCGTCCTGAATTTTTAACTATTTAACTTAATTTGTCTTATAAATATCAGGGGGTACTTTTAAACGATAGTGTTCACTAAATATCTTTAATTTAATACCTATCAACAACTTAGTGCTAACACTTATTGCCGTGAAACACCCTTAGAAAATATTATTATAGTGTTTCTGATGGTAGTGCCTAGCGAAAGCATTACCGGTATTATCTACCGTTAGTTATAGCGTATCCCAGAGATGAAAAAGGCTGGTTTTTTGGAACATTAAGGAGAGGGAATGTTATGGATAAGATAAAAATCCTTATAATCGACGACCACGAAGTAGTACGTCGTGGATTACGTATGCAATTAGGAGATGAACCAAATTTTGAAGTTATCGGCGATGCCGCTGATGGCCGCGACGGTGTAGAAAAATCAAATGCTCTCAGCCCCGACGTAATCATCATCGATTTGCAGTTGCCCGGCATGAATGGAATCGAGGCGATGCGCCAGATAACATCAACCAATACGAAGGTTAAAGTGATTGTCTTCACATTTTATGAAGACGAGGCAACTGTACTCTCCGCTTTTCACGCAGGCGCCATGGGTTACGTACTTAAAAACACCAACATGAATGAAATCGTTGAAGCAATTAAGATTACGCAGGCTGGTCACCGCTACCTGGGTTCACCGCTGCCGGACCTGGCGATAGATGCCCTTATAAATATGCGCCAGGTTGCTCCTAAGGATCCATATTCGCTGCTTACGGCGCGGGAGAAAGAAGTCCTGCAACTTGTTGCCGAACGTAATAGTAATGCCGATATCGCCCGTAAATTATTCATCAGCCGTAGAACGGTTGAGATTCATCGAAGCCATATTATGCGCAAACTCGGATTACACCGCCCGCAGGTTGACCTTATCCGCTACGCCGCCGAAAGAGGGCTGATCAAACCGTTATATAAAGTGTCCAGTTAAACGGAAAATTTTAACTCACTTACAGAATCCCTATCATCTATTCAATTGACCTGTAAGTGATATTTATACATTCCCTTTCAATTCCCAGGTACTTTCATATTCCGTTTTAGCACCACTTATTTGGTGCCTCGCATTTGTTGATTGTATTCCTTCTTTTTGCCGATTCGACCTGCTTATTTCTACTTTGGCGAATACCCTCATCTCTTTGTCTGCAAATACGTAAAGTTATAATTTCACCTACGTACCGGATTCTAACTGTTAGGGGGTAATACGTATTAATTCCTGATATCTTGAGGAATATTATTTTACTAGACAACGTTAATGCTGCGAATACAGAAATCCGTCTTTTTGATACAGCTATAAATTAAATTAAGATTTTGTGTCTTGAGGTTCTAATTTAAACCGGCAAACCGAAAAGAGGAGGGAAAAGTCTTAATGAAAAAGGTATTGATAACCGGAGGTAGTGGATATATCGGGCGGCACCTTATCTACAAAATGCTCGATAGGTATGAAAACGTCGAGATATCATCCATGTCGCGCGGCGAAGCGGAAATATCTCAGTTACTTAACGCCTGCAGCCAAAAGGACAAAGATTGCCGTTTGAAAATCTTAATGTCGGATATCCGCGATCAGGAAGCGGTGCGTTTTTATCTTCGCAACATTGACACTGTCATCCATCTGGCCGCTCTAAAACGCGTGGATTTATGCGAGTCCGAATGCAACGAGGCAGTGACTACCAATATCGTAGGCACGATGAATCTTGTTAGTAATTTCCATGGCGATACCTTTATCCAGATGTCGACCGATAAAGCGGTCGAACCGAATAACTGCTACGGAGCCACTAAAATGGTGGCTGAAAAGATGATTTTTGAACGGGCCGCCAAACGTAATGCCAATCAACGGTTTATGATCGTCCGTTCTGGAAATGTTTTAAGTTCTACCGGGAGTGTTATTGATATCTGGCAACATCAAATTAAAGAATACAATGAAATTACAGTCACGCATCCTGATATGATGCGCTTTATTACCGATGTAAATGGTGTCGTCAGGTTATTCATTGCCATTTTAGAAAAGGGAGAAAACGGCAAAATCTACTTTACTCCTCGCGGCGAATCAGTAATCATCGGCGAAATGGCAAATAAATTCATCAAACAATACGGCAATGAAAATACCAAGATTAAATACATAGGACTCAGGCCCGGCGAGCGAATGACAGAAAAAATGCGTTCCCTCGGCGAGAAAAACACCGTCGCCGGCTTTGAAGAAATGGTTGAAATAAAAAAGACCCCGGTTCAGGTAATGTAGATATTAATTAATGAACCTCTGAAAAAGGAGTCCAGAGAACCCTCTGGCGGGGGTCTGGGGCTAGGTACTCACTACTAATTACCCAACCTCACACTCAAGTCCCCCAAGAATGGGGGATTTAGAGCCTGTCCCGTACTTGATACGGGATGGCTGATTCGGACTTATTCAGAGCTTCCCTAAGTGTAATTATCAAGGACTGCATCGCTAGGGAAAATCCCTGCGATGCAGTTTTTTAGGAAAAAATTAATATTATTTATACGAAGTCTTATGCAAGAATAAACAATAATTTCATACGGTTGCTTCAGCCTGGCGGTAAATCTCAATTACATTTGCTTCGGCGTAAGCTTTGACGGTTTTAACAATTCCTTCTTCCAGCCTGGTCACAGGGGCCCATCCCAGATACTTTAAGGCTTTCCCGGAGTCCAGGCACATCCGCCTTATCTCCCCCGGTCTTTCATCTACATATCCCGGTCCGTTATTATAAGAACAAGCCCGGCTGATTAAATCGAAGATTTGCTGGTCCGTCGTCTCTTCGGTCGTACCGATATTAAATACCCCGCTCTGTTTACTGTTGAAAGCCAGCATATTGGCCTTTACGATATCATCCACAAATACATAGCTCCTTGTTTTATCCCCTTTGCCGTAGATTTTTGGTTGTTGCCCGGCCAGCATTTGATGGGTAAATATGGCTACCACACCGGCTTCTCCACCGGGGTTCTGGCGCGGCCCATATACGTTAGAATATCTCAAAGCACAATAATCAAGCCCGAAGGTTTCGTGATATGCGTGTAGATACTTTTCCACGGTTTGTTTGGATACACCGTAAGGAGAAATGGAATTAAGCGGGTGTTCTTCATTTATCGGAAAGTATTGCGGAGTTCCGTAAATAGCGCAGGATGAAGCATAAATCACCCTGCTTACGCCGAATTTGATGCAATTATCCAGGACATTAATGCTTCCAAGTATATTAGTTCTCGCGTCATAAACCGGGTCGCGGATAGAGCGGGATACATCCGTTTGAGCGGCTTCATGGATTACAATATCCGGCCGCTCTGTTCTGAAAATGTGTGACAATTCTTTATCGAGTATGTTTACCTGGTAAAAAGTGGCATTCGGGTTAACATTTTTCCTGAAACCTGTCGCCAGATTATCAACAACGATAGTTTCTGATCCACTTTTCAATAATGTATCAACAATATGAGACCCGATAAATCCGGCGCCGCCTGTTACGAGTACTTTCATCTTCTTCCTCTCCTGGTTTTAACGTTAATTCTTCAGATATATTAGTGAACAATTAGTCTTCGATACATACGTATCCCCACATATTCCGTTAATTTATTCGAACGCTGCCTAAGATAACTTGTATTTCTATCTTTATCAATGATTCGTAAAGAGTACACCCATGTTAATTGGAAGGTATCTCTCATGCGAACAATTCGCATGAAACGTAATATATTACAAGAGATAATGTCTTTGAAAATAAATAATATCCCCGTTTAATGCGTCACGGTCAAAATATTACTTTTTAAACAAAATTACGTTTTACATTTGGGACAATTCTAATCAAATGATGTGAGGTGGGAGGGATGGAAGGGAAAAAAGAACGGATTTTGATAGTTGAAGATAATCTGGGAATAAGGAACCTCCTGACGCTGAAATTACGGCTTCATGGTTATGAAGTCATTGTAGCTCGGGACGGGCTTGAAGCCATGAACCAGTATAAGAGCAATTCTCCTGATATCCTTTTACTCGATTTGAATTTGCCCATAGTGAATGGAATTGAATTTCTCACCCAATTACGTAAATATTCATTGGTGCCAGTTATTGCCATTAGTTCTCACATAGAAATGGGGCATAAGGCTCTCCAGCTCGGTGCAAATACATTTATTGCCAAACCTTTCGACCCTGAAGAGCTTGTTGTCGTTATAAAGAAGCTTTTGAAGCGGGATGAGAAATAATCTCTATATTTCCGCTTCTTTATGACTGATTGGTAAAGCAAAGAAGCAGATATTTTGCGTGCCCTTTTTCCCAAAGGTGTTTAGTCGTTTTTTAATTCTATCACATTTGTCGTTCAATTTATTTTTTTCATTTTTATACTTGGAATTTTGATGTTTCAACTTCTGACGTTTAAAAAAGTTCATTTAACATCGCCGGGAATTATTACTTCATACACCCCACAGAGGTTTTTGTTGAAAAACCATGGTGGGATTTTTACATGTTGTGTTTCCTTTCATCCGCGAACCTTGATACAGTTTTAACCTTATTAACGATTATCCTTTTTGTTACCAATTTTTGAACCCCAATGTGCAAATTATTACATCACAATAACTACCCTTATATGTAATTTGCATGTTAGCAAAGAACGGACTATACTGTTGGGAAGATTATTTGCTGTAACTAAAATTATGTAATATTTAGCTTTAAATAACGCTTCTTTTGTTTTATTACAATAATATTAAAGCCCTGAAATAAGGGTTGACAATTAAAGGAAATTAGATTATAGTAGGTAAACTTATAAAAACATGGAAAATTCGTAGCTAAAATAGATATGTGCGGATGCGTTTATGGTGTCCGTTGTAGTTGTGGAAAAATAAAAATCTTATACTCGGGAGGTTAAAAGATAGTAGAAAAATATCATAATTTCAAGCGTGCAGTTAAATTTTAAGAGGAGGAAAATATGAGAAAATGGCTTGCCATCCCGTTGTTCTTGTTACTTGCACTTGTTATGATTTTTAGCAGTTGTGGCGGCGCAACCACAACAACATCTACTCCTACTGCCACCAGTTCCACGACCACAACCACCAGCGCTCCTACTTCCACGGCCGTCCAACCTACATCGACTGCCCCAGCAGCCACCGGCCCAACCGGCACAATTACCGTAGCCGTGGCTGATTTCGGGTATGAATCATTAGACCCGATTTATTATGAGTCTACCTGGGGCTGGTCTATGTATGATTCCCTGCTCCGCTGGGATGCGAATGGTAACTTCATTGGCGGCGTTGCAGACAGCTATTCCATCGCGCCTGATGGCGTCACCTGGACCTTCAAGATTCATCAGGGTATTAAATTCTGGAATGGCGACCCGCTAACCGCGGCCGATGTTAAATTTTCGGTTCGACCGGTTCGGCGATGATACTGTATCCCTCAACCCCTGGTCCAGATACATTGCCTTTGATTACAATAAGAAGAGCTCTGCGGTTATCGATGATTATACCTTCCAATTCGTAAGCGACCATCCGGAACCGGCACAGGCAATCGTTTTCGCCTGGACCCGTATACTTGACTCGAAATATTTCAATTCGGTCGGGCAGGATGCGTTCCGCAAGGCCCCGATGGGCTCCGGTCCTTGGATGTTTAAGGAGCTCGTCACAAAGCAGAAGTTCACCATGGAAGCCAATACGAATTATTGGCGCCCGGATGAAATTCCTCATTACCAGTATTACACCGAGTTAATGGTACCCGAACAGGCTACCCGTATCGCCATGCTCAAGAGTAATGAAGTTGACATCGCTCTTGGCATTGATTATTCTAACCTCCCCGACCTGCAGAATTCAGGATTCCAGGTCTTAACGATGGGCGGCCCACCCGGCACAAGCAGTATCGGTATTCAGGGTACCTGGCTGCCCGGTGCCGGACCGACGGCTGATATCCGTGTCCGCCAGGCAATGTCCTATGCCCTAAACCGCCAGGAAATTGTCGATACCTGGTACGAGGGTTATGGCGATCCCACCGCCGGCCAATTCTACATGTATCCGGGATGTTTCGGCTGGGGTGATAACCTGCAAAATGATCCCTATGATCCGGAAAAAGCTAAAGCTTTATTGGCTGAAGCCGGATATCCGAAAAATTTCCCCGACCCGACAATTCACATGTACACCACTGCCGCCGGTCAGAACTATGATCTGTTGCTCATCGGTTACTGGCAGGCTGTCGGCATGCAGGTTAAACTGGAAATTGTCGACTCGACAGTATATGTAGCCTATGTCTTCCATAATTTTGTCGGTCGTATGCAGGCAGGCGACAAAAACGTGGGCTGGTGTTTCGACTGGACATATCAGTCCTTCTTTAACAGCACCTACCATTCCGCTAACATGTATACCACCCACGGCGTACATAACTGCGGGAACGATCCTACGGCCGATGCAATGTACAACAAAGCCGCCCTTGATACAGACCCCACGCAGGCTGCGGCGGACTTTAATGCTTTCCAGGCTTACGTAAAGACATTATACGTAAATATCGGTGTATGCACGTTTAGCCAATTGTTGGTTCAAAATCCCAAGACTATCGGTGCCTGGACCGGCAGAAACTGGGTAAGCTATCAGGATGCTTTAAACGGCGTCCAACATCCACAATAAAAAATTAGATTAGTTAAACCGGGGCGGGTTGATACCCGTCCCGGAAACTATATTGTCAAAATGTTCCGTTCTTTTTAAAAAGGATTTTTTATTGCCAAAAAGTGTAAAGAGTATTATACTCAAATAGATTATTTGTGCTAATCTTGATATTAAAATATATTTGCAATGATTTTAATGATTCTCATATAATACGATATAAATAGACCAAGCTGGAATGTATCGTTTTATAGGAGAGGCATCAAAAGCTATAATCGATAAGAGGTCATAAATGGCACGTTTTATCATTATAAGAATATTACAAGCTATCGTCGCTCTCATAGGCATCTTAATAATCGTGTTTTTCCTTGTCCGCGCTTCCGGAGACCCGATGGCTTTGATTGCCTCCCCTAATATGTCACCCGAACAGTATGCCCACATAAAAACAACCCTGGGACTGGACAAGTCATGGGGTGATCAACTCTGGATTTATATGAAGAACTTGGCCCACGGCAACCTTGGTGAATCCCTGGTCAGAGATGAAACAGTAGGGACCATGTTAAAACAAGCGTTACCGAATACCCTTAAACTAACCGTTCCGTCATTTATTTTAAGTATGATTTTTGCGTTTATCCTGGGTGTCTTAGCGGCTACCTATCGTGATTCATGGTGGGATAATCTGGTCAAGTTCGTGGCGGTATTGGGACAGTCTTTGCCTGGCTTCTGGGTGGCGATTATGGCGGTGTTGTTATTTTCGGTTTATTTAAGATGGCTGCCGGTGGCCGGTATGGCTGGTTGGAAAAATTATGTCCTGCCGCTTAGTACCATGATCTTCTTTATGATGCCCGGTATGATGCGTCTGGTGCGTTCCACCATGCTGGATGTTCTGGACAGTGAATATATTAAACTGGCCAGAATCAAAGGACTCCCGGAAAGAACAGTCATCTGGAAGCACGCCTTGAGAAATGCGTTGATTACGCCCCTTACTACTATTGGTTTGCTGCTACCCGGCCTGGTACTCGGCGCGGTAATTACGGAGCGAATTTTCAATTGGCCCGGTATGGGCATGCTGATCGTCCAGACTACATTCCAGCGTGATTTCCCGGTAGTGCAGGCCGTCACCATTATAACCGCCATTCTCGTGCTGGGTATCAACCTCCTGGTAGATATTTCTTACGCCTGGGTCGATCCGCAGATTAGATTACAGAGAACGTAGGATTTGAATCATGTCAGATACAATCACGATTGAAAATACGAAAGTAAAACACAAAAAACAATTCCGTGGCCTTTCACCGGCTACCAGAATAATCAGAAATCTAGCATTTGTCATTCCGCTGGCGATAATGACTTTGATGGTTATCTGTGCGATATTTGCCAATCTTAGCTGGTTGGGTTTACCGCACGTGGGGATTGCCCCGCATGACCCCAACGCCCAGGTAATGAGAGACCGGTTTTTACCTCCGTCTTTTTTAAAAGGTGGTAAACCTGAATATTTTCTCGGGACTGACATACTCGGCCGGGATGTTTTAAGCCGGCTTATTTTTGGCGCCAGAGTATCGCTTACTGTTTCATTGTTATGTATATTAATTACCGCCTCCATCGGAACAATCTTAGGCATATTAGCCGGTTATTTTAAGGGGCGCTTTGAAGCTGTTGCCATGAGAATCGTGGATATGGCCTTGTCGTTTCCAGGTTTGCTTCTGGCGATGCTATTATCCGTGGCGATCGGCCCGGGTTTCTGGACGGTCGTCTTTGCCCTGTCTGTTCTCGGCTGGGCAGGCTATGCCCGTATGATTCGCGGCGAAGCCATGAGAATTGCCGATTCTGATTTCGTGGCCCAGGCACGCGTTGTCGGCACTTCCCCATGGCGTATAATGTATAAACATATTTTCCCTAATATCGTGAACTCTCTAATAGTTATCATGACTCTCCAGGTAGGTATGATGATTCTAGCCGAGGCTTCCTTGAGTTTCATCGGCATTGGCATCACAGCACCGACTGCCTCCTGGGGTTCCATTGTAAATGATGGTTTGGCTAATATTAATAATGCCTGGTGGATTTCCACATTCCCTGGTATTTGTATCGGCCTGGTCGTGCTTTCCGGCAACTTCCTGGGAGACTGGGTCCGGGATAAGCTAGACCCGAGGTTAAGACAGTTATGAATGAAGTTGTTCTGCAAGTTGAAGATTTACATACTTCTTTTTTCACCCACGCCGGAGAAGTTAAAGCTGTCGACGGCGTAAGCTTTTTTGTCCGTGCCGGAGAGACGTTTGGCATCGTTGGTGAGTCCGGTTGCGGAAAATCCGTCACCGGTCTTTCATTGCTGCGCCTGCTGCCTGAACCGGCCGGTCAGATAATCGCCGGTAAGATAATTCTTGAAGGCAAGAACCTGCTGGATTTAAGTAAAAAGCAGATGAGGGCATACCGGGGTAAAATGATTTCCATGATTCTCCAGGACCCCATGTCTTCCCTTAATCCTGTTTATACTATAGGTGACCAGATCGGTGAATCAGTGCGTTTGCACCAGGATTTACCGGAAAATATGGTAGAGCCGGAAGTTATTTCGGCTTTGCGTTTGCTAAAAATTCCCGCCCCGGAAATCCGTGTAAATGAATATCCCTTCCAGCTTAGTGGTGGAATGAGGCAAAGAGTGGTAGGCTCAATTGCCATGTCCTGCCGGCCCCATGTGTTGATTGCTGATGAGCCCACTACTGCTCTTGATGCAACCATCCAGGCTCAATACATTGCTCTTTTTGAGGATATTCAGGCTAAGACAAATGTCGCGATTATCTTCATCACCCATGATTTCGGTGTCGTCGCCAGGATTTGCGATAGAGTGGGCGTAATGTACGCCGGCAAATTTGTCGAAACCGCGCCGACCAGAGAGATATTTAAATCACCAAAGCATCCCTACACGGCAGCCTTGATTTCTTCCGTCCCGAAATTGGATAAAAAAGACGAACGGTTATTCTCCATCGAGGGGCAGCCTCCTTCTATGATGAACCTGCCTACCGGCTGTCGGTTTAATCCCCGCTGTACGGTAGCTTTGGATATCTGTAAACAGCAGGAACCGCCCGAGGTAAAGCTTTCGGATAACCATTCCGTATCTTGTTGGAGGGTCAAATAAAAAATGGCAGTACCTTTGTTAGAAGGGCGTGACCTTGTAAAACATTACCCCGTGACAAGGGGTTTATTACAAAAGACCGTCGGTTGGGTCAGAGCCGTTGATGGCGTCTCATTTAAAGTTGACCAGGGGAAAACTCTCGCGATTGTCGGAGAATCCGGCGCCGGCAAAACTACCATTGCTAAAGCCCTGCTGCTTCTTGAAAAGTTAACATCGGGGACCATCCTTTTCCGCGGCGATGACCTGTATAAATTCTCGGATGCCAGGTTAAAATCCGAATACCGCCCTAAAGTTCAGACTGTACAGCAAAACCCATGGAGCTCGATGAATCCCCGGATGCGTATTAAGGATGTCATCGGCGAATCATTATTTGTAAACACTAAGCTTTCCAAGAAACAGGCCTACGCCAAAGCTTCCGAACTGCTCGATAAAGTAGGTATTGCTCCCGAAGGCTTAAACCGCTTCCCTCATGAGTTCAGCGGCGGTCAGCGGCAGCGTATCGTTGTGGCGCGTTCGCTCGCGCTGGACCCGGATTTGATAATCCTGGATGAACCCGTTTCCGCTCTTGATGTCTCGATACGCGCTCAAATTATGAACCTGTTGAAAGACCTCCAGACCGAGCGTAATTTGAGCTACATCGTCATTGCCCATAACCTGGCAACCGTCCGGTACATGAGCCATTCGGTCGCCATTATGTATCTCGGGCAGTTAGTGGAATACGGGGACACTGAAACGTTGTTCGGTAACCCGCTTCACCCTTATACCAGGGCATTGATTTCCGCTTCCCAGTTGACTCTGCCGGAAGAAGGCGAACAGACAACTACAAGGCAAATTATTCTCACCGGTGAAATGCCTTCTCCGTTAAACCCGCCGGCCGGATGCCGTTTCCACACCCGCTGCAGTGAAGCCGGGGAAAGATGTTCCAAAGAAATTCCGCAGATGAAGACCATCGGCACGCAGCAGGTAATGTGCCACCACTACGATTCAATGGGATCCTAACCCGTAACGGATCTGAAATTAGTGTATTACGCTCTGAAGAGTTCCCCTGTGTTCCTGTGCTATTTTAGATTTATTCGTCTTCCGCAACGCGTACACCGGATACTATCGGCATCAAATCCCGGAGGTAATTTCCAGCGGGCGCCGCATTCGCAATCTACCGTGCGGTATTGATTCATTTTCAACATCAAATCTGAAGCTTCACGGCTGCGTGCCGCTTTTTCTGCCACCGGTTCAGTAGCTCCCTGGTCTGATGGAGGCGTAGCCGCCCTGATACCCACCGCACCGGCCGTACCAATTATACTTTGAGAAAGAAGGCTCTTACCTTTCCTGACTTCTTGATATGCCCTTTCATAATTGGCATAATCGGCGCCGCCGGCCATCGCTCTTAAAATACGTATTCTTTCAGAAATCGGCGGGTGTGTGCTGGTGAGGTCGGTGGCTGCTTTTCCTTCTTTATGTAAGGGATTGATAATATACATGGGCGCCGTAGCCTGGTTAACGTTTTTTAGCGCTTGCGGAGCAGCGGAAATTTTCTCCAGCGCGGAAGCCAGGCCTTCCGGATAGCGTGTGTAAAGCGCTGACGATGCATCCGCCAGGTATTCCCGTTTGCGGGAAATTGCAAAATATATCAGCTGCGCCGCTATCGGCGCCAGGATCATAAACACCAATCCGACAACGAGGACAATAACATATCCTAATCCCCCTCCGCTGCCGCCTCTTGAATTTGACCTTCTTCCTCCGCCGCCGGCTGCCAGCCCGCCTAATAAGAGAAACCGCGAAGCATACCATGCCAGAATAACAATGCTGCCCACCATGACCCCGGCCATGATCATGAACAGGATATCCCGGTTCTTGATATGCCCCATTTCATGCCCCACCACGCCCTGCAGCTCATCCCGGTTAAGGCGCTGTAACAAACCGGTGGTAACCGCCAGCGATGCTCTTTCTGGGTTACGGCCGGTGGCAAAAGCATTGGGCGATGGGTCATCGATGATATAGATATCCGGCATCTTCGGCAGGCCGGAAGCTATTTTCATCTCTTCCACTACATTATAGAGCCGCGGCGCATCGTCCGGGCCTATTTTCTTGGCATGCGCCATTGAAAGCATGATGCTGTCACCCTGGAAATAGGAGATTAGCGCCATAAAACCCCAGACGATAGCAGCAATAATCAACCCGCCGACGGCGCTGCCAAAAAAGTACAGCCCTAATACATAGCCTAATGCCAGAAGCAATCCGGCCATGAATAGCATAAGCACCGTCGAGCGGACCTGATTAGACCTGATCTGTTGCCACATGGTTTACACCGTCTTTTAAGTAAATTGCACTTTCGGAGGTTCCCGTTCTTCCGGTACGTTCGTCTCAAAGAATTCGCTTTGTTTGAAGTTAAACATGCCGGCAATGATAACGGATGGGAACATTTGTATTTTGTTATTGTATTTTAATACAGAATCATTATAGAACTGGCGGGAAAAACTGATTTTATTTTCGGTAGAAGTCAGTTCCTCTTGTAACGCCAGGAAGTTCTGGTTGGCTTTAAGTTCCGGGTAAGCTTCGGCGACTGCCAGCAGCCGTCCTAGGGCCTGGCTTAATGCGCCTTCAACCTGAGCCCGTTCGGCCGGAGCGGCAGTGGTAGCCTGCTGGGCGAGATTACGGGCTTTGGTCACCATTTCAAAGGTTCCTTGCTCGTGCTTTGCGTAGCCCTTGACTGCTTCTACCAGGTTGGGGATAAGGTCATGACGCCTTTTCAACTGGACATCGATTTGCGCCCAGGCATTTTTTACCTGGTTGCGGAACCCCACCAGTCCGTTGTACATTCCGATGATAATCAGGAAGATAATGACAACGACGGCTACGATAATTCCAATGATCCATCCCATTGGTTACACCTCACTTTCTATTTCGTACGATATAAAGAAATCAGTCTTGCTTCTGATATTTAAACATGTCCGCGATATGGCAGAGTACCTGCTTATGCTCGGCCTTCTCCGGGTCTTTTTTCTCATATTCTTCCATCAAAGTAGCTACTTCTCCGCCATCGAACCAGATTCCATGGCCGCCCTGGCATACATCCGTAACTATTTTCTTATCTTCGTCTATGTAGACCTTGCGCATTTTCCGAAGGCATATCGGGCAGCGGCGTTTCTTTTCAGATATTTTAGCTTCCTGTGAGGTCTTCACCCCCGCCAGAAAGCGCTCATGGCCGCCCAACCCTGCCGCTTCCAACAGTAATTCAAGCTCTCCGGCATCGAACCACACGCCGCTGCATTTAGGGCAGTAGTCCATTTCTATATTGTTGTATTCAACTATAACGGCGACTTTGCCGCAAACCGGACATATCATTTAAATTTACCTTCGTAATAAATTATAAGGTTTCTTATTACAGGTTACAATACCATTATGTAGATAATGTTAATTATTCATTATAGTATACTTTTTGTATTATCCTGTCCAACGCTGGTATAATGTGACGGCTATAGAGTCAAATTTGAACGTTACTGGTTTATTTCACATTCAAAAACTGCGTGATAACCGGAGTTATCATGTATAAAAACAGGAGAATAACAGAATGCCCGATAAAAAATGGACGGAAATGACCCCACAGGAAAAGCGCGCGCAGCGTTTTAAATTGTGGCTTGATGCTGACGGCATCAATTTCGTCAATGCCGATGCCAAGAAAGCATACAAGCAGCGCGTGCAGAGAATGATAGATGTTTATAGTGTCAGAGAACCGGACCGCGTACCGGTTTCCGTCATGCCCGGCGCCCTTCCCGCCTACCGCTATGGTATTGATTATTTTACCTGTATGTATGATTATGAGCAGTCCGTAAAAGCCTTTGATAAATTTAACCAGGACTTCCTTGACGCAGACTCCCTCACCAGCCCGGCCATGATTTTCCCTGGCCGGGTCTATGATATACTGGACTATAAGCTTTACAGCTACCCCGGCCATGGCCTTCCCAAAACTGCTACAGGCATTCAGTTTAACGAAGGCGAATATATGAAACCGGAAGAGTATGACGACCTTATCCTGAATCCTTCCGATTTCTGGCAGCGCACCTACATCCCCCGCATTTTCGGCTCCCTGGAATCATGGAGCAAACTCCATCCGCTTACCAATATCATTGAGGCCCCCGCGATGAATTTCATGCCTTACGCCATGGCAGACGTGCAGAAATCCCTCAAGACCCTCATTAATGTTGGTAATGAACTGCTCAAATTTATGCAGGTCATGGGTGAGTTCAGCCGCAAGACATTGGAAGCCGGTTATCCTGCCGCCCGCGGCGGTATGGCCAAGGCCCCTTTCGACATCATCGGCGATACGCTGCGCGGTACACAGGGCATCATGTTCGATATGTTCCGCCGGCCGGACAAGCTTCTCGAAGCTATTGATGTCATGACTAAGGTACAGATAAAATCTGTTATCGCTTCCATGAACGCCTCGAAGGGTTTGTCCGTCATGTTCCCGCTGCATAAAGGCGCCGATGGTTGGATGTCCGATAAACAATTCGAGAAATTCTACTGGCCTTCGCTGAAAAAGACCGTTGATGCTTTTATAAATGAAGGTATCCTGGTAACGCTCTTTGCCGAAGGTAGTTACGAGACCAGGCTCGAAAGCGTCAATGAGTTCCCGAAGGGGACCGTAACCTGGTATTTTGACCGCACCGATATGGCGAAAGCCAAGAAAGTCCTTGGCCAAAATTGCTGCCTGGAAGGTAACATTCCCACTTCCTTAATGGCTACCGGCACTCCGAAGCAGGTCAAGGATTATTGTAAGAAACTTATCGAGGTCGCCGGCCAGGGCGGCGGTTATATCCTCGGGCCGGGCGCCCAGGTAGATAACAGCAAGGTAGAAAACATCCGCGCCATGATCGATGCTGCTAAAGAATACGGTACTTATAAAAAGAAATAGTGACCTGACGTACAAGTTTTCTAAATCCCGGCCTTTCTTCCTGTCCCTCTCTCCAATGGGCAGAGAGAGGGCGATAAATACGCTTAAGTCAGAATATTGCACAATCTATCGTCTCCCTCCTTGCCGGCGGGGAGGGAGATAAGAGTAGGTGGGGTCTGGTAAAAGCTAAATAATATTTGCCCGCGGAGTAAGTAAATAAAACCGTTCATGGGAGGTGTAATTATGGAAAATTACACTACGATTCAGGCTTTTATCGAGGTCATGAATGACTTCGGGGTAGGTTTCGTGTTTTTCAACCCCGGCATTGATAACGTGCCGCTGCTGGAAACGCTGGCCGCCTGCCAGGCAAATGGGCAACCGGCGCCTGAAAGCATCCTTTGCCTCGATGAGTTTGTCGCCATGTCCGCCGCTCACGGTGCCTTTATGGCTTCCGGAAAGCCCCAGGTAGTTTCCGTCCATTCCGAACTGGGCATCCAGCAGCTCGGCGGTTCTTTGCATAATGCCCAGTGGGGACGCGTGCCGGTGGTCTTTTTTACGGAAAACCGCGGCCCGTCCGAACGCACCAATTGGAAAGGCGAAGCTTTCGACCAGGCTGCCATGGTGCGCAGCTTCGTGAAGTGGGACCGTGATGTCACGCCTGATGAAAACCCGGCTGATATTCTGGCCGAAGCTTTCCGCATCGCCATCAGCGAACCGCAGGGACCGGTTTACTTGACCCTGCCCCGCGATATGTTCTGGAATAAAGAGCCGTTTCCTCATAGCAAAAAACGAAATGTTAAACCTGATTCTCTGCCGGTACCGGATACTTCCGTCCTTTCCAAAGCGGCGGATATACTCATAAAAGCGGAAGACCCGCTTATCGTTACCAGCTACGCCGGCAGAAATCCTCAGTCGGTACCTTTGCTGGTAGAGCTGGCGGAAACGCTGGCCGCCCGCGTCCTGACAACGGACTTCTGGGTAAGTTTCCCCAATACTCATCCTTTATCGGCATTTCTCCCTCCTAAAGCGGGTTTCGGCAATCCACTCCTGGCTAAAGCCGACACCATCCTGGCCATCGATTACGATATGCATTACGCCGCCCCGTCTTCCGGCCCCAACCCCAAAGCAAAAATCATCCACTTCGATGCCGATATCGTGAAAAAAGGCGTGCCGCTCTGGGGTATGAAACCTGATATTTTAGCCAAAGCCGATTCCATTCGGGTCATTCCGGCTCTTACCGCCGTCATCGAGAAGAAACTAACACCCGAAAAACGCGCCAAACTCCAAAAGCGTTATAAGGAATACGCGTCGGAACACATCAGGCTCGATAAAGCATGGCAGGAACTGGCAAAAAGCCATGCCGCCCGTGAACCGATCTCCGCCAACTGGTTAAGCAAATGTATCGATGACATCATCGACGATGATACGATTATCGTGAACCAGACGATTTCCCCGTCCTCTATCGTTGCCCATACCGTCCACCGTACGAAACCGGGTACCGAGTATTCCAACCAGGGCGGCTGCATCGGGTGGGCGCCTGGGGCCGCTTTAGGCGTGAAACTGGCGTCGCCGGACAAAACAATCATCAGCCTGATGGGAGACGGCGCTTTTATTTACGGCTGTCCAGAAGCTTCATTATGGTCGGCGAACTTCTATAAAGCTCCCTTCCTTGCGGTCATTTACGATAACCGCGGCTACGGCGCCATCCAGGGCCTTTTCCGCGAGAAATACGACGTTGCCAACATGGGAGCGGAAATTACTGTTCCGCCGGACTACGCGCTCATTGCGAAAGCCAATAATGCATACGGACGTATGGTGGAAGACCCCGCCGAGCTTCCTAAAGCGTTAAAGGACTGCCTGGCTAAAGTCCGTAGAGGGCAGGCGGCTGTCCTGGATGTGCGTATCGACCCGGTTTAGCTTCTATTTGTTTTGTAAAAAAGACTTTTATAATTTTTTTGCTTTTTTCTTAATCTAAGCTAGAATTTTTAGCTTTGATTCGACTACTATTTTCCTGTTGTTGTTTGGCCTGTATTATGTTAAATAGATACGATTTGTTCTTTAATTTTATGAACGAATAATTCATTTTAGATACGATTTGTTTTGTAAAAATATTAAATTACCTGTCCCGGTCGCTTTGCGAACACCCTCTCATCTAAGCTGTCAGTAATGTAGGGTGGGCAAAACCCTTTACGCCCTTCTTTTGTCCACCACCCCGGTATCACAGGCATCTTGCCTGTGATGGGCAGGCGTCCCGCCTGCCCTACCTTTTCTCCGTACATCATTCCTGCGAAGGCAGTCACGTAGGGTGGGCAAAATCTTTACTCCCATTTTTGCCCACCGCCCCGGTACCTTTTCTCGATACTGCTAAGGCAGGAATCCAACATTGATTTAAACCAATCATGGAGATTGCCACACCTTATCGGCTTCCCCTCCAATGGCTCGCAATGATACTTACCCCTAACCCCTAATCACTAACCCCTTATTTAACATAACTACCCTGAAAAAGGCCATTGAGCCTGAATCGTATCTAAGCTTACCATAATATGTCAAAAAAACGATTTATGCCTGGACCGAGCCTTATTTAACATAATACCTTTAAAAAACGATTCACGCCTGAGTCGAGCCTGAAATAACATAATGTTCGAATCGAATTTTTCATAGCTGATTTTTACTGCCTCACGCTCAATAAAATCCATCGTCGTTTGTCTTGACAACACATCTTAGCACTAATGTTCTAATTCTGTCAATAGCAATTTGTCACAAACTAAAGCTAGCATGAGCTTAATAATAAGGGCGGGTTTTAAGCCCGCCCCTATTCCATTAATATTGCCTTGTCTTTTTGCTTATGACGGTCTGTTATAGCTGTACTGGTATTTATCCCAGGCGGCGCGTTCCGTCTCATAAGGGGCAGCTTCCACGCGGCTTTGCCGGTCGAAAATCATCGTCATACGGTCTTTGCCATAGATCGGCCACTTTCCGGCGCTCTTACAGGAAGGGTCTCCGGTCTTCATAAAAGCTACAGCGGAGTCCTGTATTTTTATTGACGTTTCTTCCAGTTCGGCATCTTTTCCGGTAAACTCCGGCACGAGGGCCCCGAAGAGGAAGGGGTTATCCAAACCGTGCATCGCCCCGAGGGCACCGCCCATCGCCGGGCATTTATAAGTAAAGAGGTAGTTATAGGCCGGGGCGCCGTTGTCCCGCTGCAATTCGACCAGGCGGATGGTAGGAATGCGGAACATCCAATCGGTATTAATGCTGCCCAGGATGTCGGCCGGAGTAACATCGATGCCGCGTTTTTTCAACGCTTCTTTGTAAGCTTTAACCAGGCCGGGGACAAATTCCGCCGGCACCATAGCGGACAATCTTTTATTCAATCCCGCTTCATCTATATTACGGACGGCGGGGTCCATTGTCATCATCATCTTCAATTCATCAAGGGTACACCCGGCCATAATGGGAATGTTTTTCGTAAAGCCTTTTTTAATTGCCACCATCGGCAATTCCGGGAGGTCTTTGCCATCAACGACCGGCTGGAAAGGCGTGGCGCGGCCTTCTTCCTGGCGCAGCTGCTCGATGAGCTTACCCTGAGCGTCAAGAATTTGCTTCGTGGTCAAAGCCCGAAGAGCGTCCACATCTTTGCCCTTAAGGCCGTATATTTTGAGCTGTTTTTCCGCAATTTTTACCGAGGCATCCATCGGACTGTTGATATTCGCTGCGCCGCTGCGGTTCAGCGCTTTATGGAACTTTCCTTTAGCTTTAGGCATACCGAGTAAAGTGCCGACGCTCATACCACCGGCGGAAAAGCCGGATATCGTTACGTTGCCGGGGTCGCCGCCGAACGCAGCGATATTGTCCTGAATCCATTCCAGCGCCGCAATCTGGTCGAGAATCCCCTCATTGCCGGTAGCGGGTATTTTACCGCCGGTAACTTCTTTAAGGTTAAGGAACCCGTAAGCGCCGAGCCGGTAGTTAAGGCTCACAACGACAATATTACCGCGCCGGGCTAGTATGCCTTCTTCCAGAAAGCCCTCCGTGCCGGAACCGATGTAGAATGCCCCGCCGTGTATCCAGAAATATACCGGGCGTTTGGCATCATCGAGACCGGGCGTCCAGATATTCAAGAATAAACAGTCCTCCGATTGCGCCTGGTCGGCAAAGGAAGGGGTGCCGATGGCCGTTCCGCCGGGCATCATCGGCTGTGGCGATATCGCGCCGTATGCTTTAGCCGGACGCCCGCCGCTCCACTTTTTTACCGGGTGCGGCGGCATCCAGCGTAAATTACCTACGGGCGGGGCGGCATAGGGGACACCTTTAAAAACATAAAGCCCATTTTTATCCAGCCCCTCCAGTTTTCCGCTTTTAGTTGTAACGATAGCACTCATGAGGCCTCCTTAATTTAATAAGTAACAAGTAGTCCGCCGAAGGCGGATCAAGTAACAAGGAATGATTAAGGGGTAAGTGATTGGGGGTTAGGGGTAAGTTCACCCTCACCTAACCTCTCCCCTCAAGAGAGAGGAAACGTGGAAAAGAATTGATAAAAACCCCCTTAATCCCCCTTTAAAAAAGGGGGAGATAAATGGGAGCCGGGGGACACCCTCGAATCCCCCGCCAGAGAGATTTCTCTCTGGACTTTCTTTTCTTAAATCACCAGCGTATCGCCGCGCTTGACGGTCTCCCAAACAGCGCGTTCCGCCTCATACGGCGCCGCTTCAACGTGCCGGTCTTTACCGATAACCATGGTCTTCCGGTCTTGACCGTATTCCGGCCATTCGCCCATGCACTGTGTCGATGGATTACCGGTTCTGGCAAAAGCTATCCAGGCATCCTGCATACACTCGGAAAGCTTATCGGCTTCTGGTCCCGTGCCGCAGAACATATCATCATATTTTCCGAACACGAAGCCGATTTCCAGCGCGTGGCAGGCCTTAAGCACCCCGCCCATCGCGGGGGATTTCCAGTTAAACAAATAACTGAATACTTTTGCCTTATTGTCCCGCTGCGCTTCAACCAATTCCAGGGCCGGTATGCGGAACATGATATCAGTGTTGACAGCCGTCATGATGTTGGCCGGGGTGGCCGGCTCGCCGCGCTTCTGGAGAGCTTTGCTGTAAACATCCACCAGCTTATCGATTTCATCGGAGGGCAGCATTAAAGCAAGCCGTTTCTTCATCTCCTCTTCACTCATTTGTGCGTAGCCCGGCTGCACCGCGCCGAAGAGCGTCCATTCATCCAGGTTGGTCCCAATGATAGCGGTTACGCCCTTCGCAACTCCTTTTCTCGCGAGTTTATTCGGAAAATCGGGAATGACCTCGCCATCGGTTACCGGCGTGGTTACGGTTATTTTGGCTACTTCACCCGGTCCGGCGCCCATGATGCGCATCTTCATTTCCAGGTCCAGCAATTGTTTGGGAGTAAACGCCCTCATAGCTTTAACATCATCCTTCGCTACTTCAGACACTTTCAGGAAAAGCTCACCGTTTTTATTGGCTTCTGCCTTCGGTACCGCCACGCTGCCGACGCCGCTTTCCAGGATGCCTTTCTGGAAAAGCCCTTTAGCTTTTGGCATGACCATCAAACAGGCAATGCTCATGCTTCCGGCCGATTCCCCGAAGACCGTAACGTTTTTAGGGTCACCGCCAAAAGGCGCGATATTGTCCTTGACCCATTTAAGCGCCGCAACCTGGTCCAGGTACCCTTCATTACCGGTAGCCGGAATCTTGCCGCCAGTAGCATCCTTAAGACGCAGGAAACCAAGCATACCAAGGCGGTAATTAATCGTCACCAGGACGAGGTTACCACGTTTAGGCAATTTTACTAAATCATACATGGGGTCAGAGCCGGAACCGATGGTAAAAGCCC
This sequence comes from uncultured Chloroflexia bacterium, assembly GCA_963796365.1. Classification (GTDB taxonomy): domain Bacteria; phylum Chloroflexota; class Dehalococcoidia; order Dehalococcoidales; family RBG-16-60-22; genus RBG-13-51-18. Next base: position 444,611 of record CAWCLJ010000003.1, on the reverse strand, counting down.
CACCGTGTATCCATACCAAGACCGGGCGCTTGTCGTTATCCAGCCCGGGCGTGGTTATATTCAAGTACAGGCAGTCCTCCGACTGCGGCTGTTCGACCGTCGGTATCACACCGGCCGGCATTGGGCTCTGCGGAGCAACCGGCCCGAATTGCTTCGCAGGGCGAACATCTTTCCATGACTTTACAGGATGGGGCGGCATCCATCGTAAATCGCCCACCGGAGGCGCGGCGTAAGGGATTCCTTTAAAAACGTATAATCCTCCCTCAACACTTCCTTCCACTTTACCGGATTTGGTCTTGACAATCGCCTGTACATTGCTGTTCACAAATCCCTCCTCAATTTTAGTTAACCTTTTTTTGTTTCCTTATTATAGCATTGTCAAAAAATAACGCAAAACTGAAAAGTCAAAAGTTAAAACTGGCGATTCCAAAAATCAGCTTTTTGTTTTTATATTAAAGAAAATTAGTTATAGGTCAGGTAACGTTGTAACGTGAAGTTCCTTTTACCTTTCACTTTATGTATAATAGTGGTAAGCGAGGGAAAATGCCGATTCAGACTGAACTGTTGCAGTCCATGCGTTACTTTTCCGGTATTGATGCCGGTCAGATCGAGCCGCTGCGACGCTACTTTAATGAAGTACGCTATGATAAAGGCACCCAGTTCATTTCCGAGGGCTCATATACGGATTCGCTTTACTTTATCGTCTCCGGGCAGGTAAAAGTATACAAAACTTCTCCTAACGGTAAAGAGCAGGTGCTGCACATCGCACCTCCCGGCGATTCTTTAAATGATGTCTCTTTATTCGACGGCGAACCCAACGCCGCCGGTATGGTAACTTTAACGCCGGTGGTGCTTTACGTCATTAAAAAAGACGACCTTTTCAAAATCCTGCATGAAAACCCCACCATTATGATGAATGTTATCCGGGCGCTGGCATCCCGTGTCCGCCGCGATTCCAAGCTACTGGAAGACCTTACTTCCTCGCAGGTGCCGGAACGGCTGGCCAAACTGTTTTTAGGCCGCTACGGCGGGGAGAGACTTGCCACCGGTTTTAACTTAACCCAGAAAGACATGGCCAGCCTGGTAGGAAGCTCGCGGGAGATGGTCAACCGCTCTCTTAAAATCCTCGAGGACATTGGGGGTATACGCCTTTCCCGCCGCAAGGTTTTCATACAGGACAAGGCCGTCCTGCAAAAGATTGCCGACGGGACAATGGATATAGGCTAACCAGAAACTCTAAACTCTAAATCCTAAATAAATACCAATAACCAAATAACAAACAAGCGTCATTCCCGACCTGTTCGGGAATCCAGCAGTGAGGGCAGTCACTTGATGCCTTACCATGGTTTATTCCCGCCTTCGCAGGAATGACGAATTTACGTAGAATATGGCATTAGTTATTTGAATTTGTTTAAGATTTCACATTATTAACAATTTCACATTGTGAATTCGTTAACTGACATTTTCTAAAGCTCCTATCTAAAATTAAGTTAGAGCCTTTTTTAACGTCACTTTAACTATCAGATAGGAGAAACGCCATGAGATGGGGAATGGTCGTTGACTTAACGAAATGCGTACGCTGCTTCGGCTGCGTCGCCGCCTGCCGTATCGAGCATTACCTTCCAATGGGCATTACTTGGCCGAAGCTGGTAGCGATGGAGACCGGCGGCGAACATCCGACGGTATCGACTTACTCCGTACGCTGTAACCAGTGCAAAAACGCGCCCTGCGTCGAGGTATGCCCCACCGGCGCTACCACACGCCGCGAAGACGGCATTGTCATCGTGGACCAGGACAAATGCGTCGGCTGCCGCTACTGCGTTATCGCCTGCCCCTATCAGAACCGTTCCTTCCTTTCCAAAGATAAAGATAAGGGCTTCTTCCCCGGAAGGGTCCAGACGGATTTCGAGAAAGCCGGTAAAAAACTTTACCGCCACCAGGTCGGAACGACTGAAAAATGTAATTTCTGCGCCGAAAGAATCGACTCAGGCATAGCCAAAGGTCTCGTCCCTGGTAAAGACCGGGAAGCGACGCCGGCTTGCGTTAATACCTGTGTCGCCCGTGCCTTAACGTTCGGCGACCTGGACAACCCGGAGAGCGAAGTATCGAAACTGATTAGAGAAAAAGACGGTTTTGTTCTGCACCCGGAATACGAAACCGAACCGTCCGTTTTCTTCATCGACGGGACCCACGGCGGGAACGACAGCAACAAAGCCCGTATCGAAGATATCACCGATTCAATCTTGAACAAGGTAGGTGTATAATGACTAACATTCAAAACATCCAACCGGTCCATCAATGGATGGTAAATTACACCCGCCAGACGGAATGGATAGATAAACGCGGGCTGTTCCTCTGGATTGCGTTTTATACCGGCGGGCTGGGCGGCGGCCTGTATCTCGTATCGCTTTTTTTCAACAGCCTCTGGGGAATGCTTATCGGCTGGGCGATTGTCGCGTTTATCAAAGGCGGCACCCATTTTATCTTCCTCGGTAAGCCGCAGCGCTTCTGGCGGATCATGATGCACCCTCAGTCTTCATGGCTGGCGCGCGGTTTTCTTTTTGTGGTCGGGTTTGCGGGAGCGGGGGCAATACAGCTCCTGATTTCCTGGCGATGGCCCGGCAGCCCGGCGGAAATCATATTTAAAGTGCTGGCAGGCGTTTTGGCTTTTTGCGTCGCGACCTATACCGGCTTCGTCCTGAAAGCCGTTAAAGGAGTGCCTTTCTGGAACTCATGGCTGCTGCCGGTGCTTTTCATTATGTGCGGTATCCTGGGCGGCTTTGGTTTATCCGTGGTAATTGCGCTGGCCGGCGGAGGTATTGTGCTTTCCCGGGCGGAAACCGGCAGCCGTATATTATTAATCATCAACATCCTCCTAATCGTTATTTACCTCTGGCAGGCATCGAGAAGAGAAGAGGTTGGTAAGCAGTCCGTGCTGCAGCAAATCCACGGCCAGAGCGCCCCGATGTTCTGGGCCGGTATCGTCATGTTGGGCATCGTTATACCCGCTATCGTCTCCATCATCGCCGTCGCCATGGGCGAGGTAAATTCAGCCTTATTAATTACTGGTGTGGTTTGCGAAATTATTGGAGGCTTGTCCTTGAGGTATTGCGTCCTTAAGTCCGGCGCTTACAAACCGCTGGTAGCCATCAAACCGGGGCAGCAATCAACTTCACCTGTCATCAACCGTTGGAATTAATATAGAAAGACAATTACCATGAGCGAGACTAAAATCATAAAGACCACCTGCAAAAGCTGCCACGGCGGCTGCGGCGTACTGGTAACCGTGCAGGATGGGAAAATCATACATGTCGAGGGTAACCCGGATGCGCCCACCAGGGGAACGATGTGCTCTAAAGGTCTTTCTGCTTTACAGCACGTCAACCACCCCGACCGCCTCCTTTACCCATTAAAGAGAACAGAACCCAAAGGCGAAGTTGCCAACTGGAAACGTATCTCCTGGGATGAAGCGCTGGATACCATCGAAGCTAAAATGAAGGACGCCATTGCCAAATACGGGCCTTCATCCATCGCGGTTTCACAGGGGACGGGTCGCGGTTATAACGAATATACGCACCGTTTTGCCCGGTCGATCGGCACTGCCAATATCATTACCCCGGGCTACATATGTCACAGTCCCCGCCTGGGTCTATACGGCCTCGTCACCGGTTATGGCCGCCTGTATTGCGATTATCACGGGTGGGGCGGCGAGTTCCCCAAGACCCAGATATCATGGGCCAAGCAACTCGAAATCTCCAGCGCCGACGGCGAAATGGCAGTCTGGTTCCTCAATAGCCTGAAATACTGTAAGAACCTTATCGTCATCGACCCGAGGGAAACGGCGCTTTCTTCCCGCGCTACCGTCTGGCTGCAGATACGGCCGGGAACGGACGCCGCTTTAGCGCATGGCGATGATGAACGTTATTATTAACGAAGGCTTATGGGACAAGGAATTTGTCGAGAAATGGACTTACGGTTTCGATAAACTCTCGAAGAGAGTACAGGAGTATACGCCGGAGCGGGCCGCGGAAATCTGCTGGCTCAACGCCGATGACATCCGCAAAGCGGCCAGGCTTTTTGCGATAGATACGCCCGGCTGTATCCAAATTGGAAGCTCGCTGGAACGGCAGGCTAATTGCGGGCAGACCTTACGGGCGATTATCGATTTGCTAGGGATTACCGGTAACATCGAAAGACCGGGCAGCATGATTGCCTGGGTCCCGCCGACCACCGGCCCCCGCGAGGACTTTTTTAATGAAATTCCGCTAACCGAGGATATGCGTAAAAATATCATTGGCGTGGATAAATACAAGATGGGCGCCGCCCGTACCGCGCATTCCGATACGGTGATAAACAGCTCCTTGAACCCAACCCGAAAATAAAAGTCTGGTTCAGCGTGGGCGGGCAGCAGATACTCCACCTGGCCAATACCAAAGAGGTTGTCCAAGCATTGAAGAACGTCGAATTCATGGTCCATGCCGACCAGTTCATGGGCCCGATGGCGGAGATGGCTGATATCGTCCTTCCCGCCGCGCATTGGCTGGAAATTGACGATATTTTCGATATGCACCCCCGCTTTATGATTGAAGCGCACAATAAAGTTGTCGAACCGCCGGGCGAAGCCTGGCAGGACAGCAAAATTTTCAACGAAATCGGCAAACGCATCGCGCCGCAGTACTGGTTCGAAAACGTCGAGAAAATGCTGGACTACCAGCTTAGAAAAGGCAACCTGACCTGGAAAGACTTCAGTAAAAAAGTCGTCCACGCCTGCATGGGCAATGACCAGATTTACTATAAGTACAAGACGGACTACTGGCGTAAAGGGGGCGGGTTCCCCACCCCAACCGGTAAGATGGAACTATACTCAGTGGCACTGGAAAAACTTGGCTACGACCCGCTGCCATATTTTAAAGAGCCCGGCGAAAGCCCTTACTCCACTCCGGAATTGGCTAAAGAATATCCACTGGTATTGACCACTGGCTACCGCCAGCCGTTTTATTTCCTATCGCAATACCGGAATATTCCCTGGCTGCGCAGCTTCCAGCCCAACCCCGTAATGCAGATCAATCCGGAAACGGCCAAAAGGTATGGCCTCGAAGACGGCGATTGGGCCTGGATTGAAAGCCCGCGCGGCCGTATCAAACAGCAAGCCCGCCTTTTCCCGGGGATAAAGCCGGGAGTGGTGATGGCGACTGCCAACTGCTTCTATCCGGAAGACCCGGCGCCGATGCACGGTTTAATGAAATCTAACCCGAATGTCCTGACGAATAACAACTACTGCGACCCGATGTACGGTTCACCCGATTTAACGGCACTATTATGTAAAGTATATAAAGCTGAAGACGGTAAGTAGTAATTGGGATAAATCACCCCTCACATTAATCATCTCCCTGTTACCCTCATCCTATCTCCCTCTCCCGTGAGGGGCTTTGCTCCAAAAGTCTTAATTTTTATCGACTTTCGGAGCATTTGCCGTTTCTGCTCCAAAAGTCAGTAGGGCTTTGGGTACTATCTGCTCTTTCACTTCGTTAGTCCAAAATACAGGTTCGAGGTTTAACTCATAGATAGATTCTATCAGGACACAGATATTATGGCAAAGGATTTTACAAAGAGCTTCATTAACCTGAGCAACGGGGGTCTTAGCTCTGACGCTGGCTCCGAACTTCATTTTAATCATGCTGAAAGCGGTTTCAACATTGGAACGCTTATGATAGTGGGTAAGGAATTGTTCCCGATTGAAATTGTAGAAATACCACATTCTTTGCCAGAGTTCGCTATAGGGCTTGTGCCCCTGACTACCTTGAGAATAGCTCTTGAACGGGATATAAGGCGTTCCGTTCACGGCAACCACAGCATTGATGTTACTCTTGCTGGAATAAGCCTTGTCAGCCGAAACTTCGTTGATATTGAAATTTTTAGCAGTAATATTAACAAGCTGGGGGAGCTGAGGAGAATCGGCTGTTTCAGTAGCAGTTGCTTCAGCACTGGTAACAACGTGAGTTTTGACTCCGCAAATCAAATGAACTTTTACCCACTTTGCCTCGCTTCTTTCCTTGCCCCATTTATGGTCGAACCAGCGATTATAAGTTGTAGAGGAAAAACCACTGGAATCTACGGCGAAGTCAGTCTCAACGGATTTCAGAGGGGTTGCGCTCTGTTCAATAAGACTCTGCAAAAGCGGAGTCAATTCGGGATTCTCAAAAGAGCGGTATTCACTGGTGCAGGACAGCGATTTAGCAACCATGCCTTTATCCCTTGCTTCTCTGAGGTCAGTCATAAAGCGTCTAGTGGACATTGTGCTATAGACCTTATAGACGGCACTGAATATGACATCAGCCAATGGGAGTCTAGGTCTGCCGAATTTGTATTCAGGCTGGGGGATACCGTTGCAGAGGTCACGGAGCAAAGCAACAAACCGTTCCTGTTCGTGAGTTTGAGCTTCATTGTAAGCAGGCCATTCCTGAGTGCAGGTCATTTTTACGGATTTAGTCTCAACTGTAGTGCCGTCAGCCTTTGTCTCTCTCTGGATTACGTATTCAACCGCATGAATGTGCTTGCAAGGCTGATGACGAGCTTCATAATCGGGGCATGTGCAAAACGGTGTCCCGTGGTCGAGGTTAACGATATAAGTCCCTTTACCAGACTGGGAGGGGACTTTCCAACCCAACATATTCTTTTCAATCTTAGAAGTAGCGGCGATTACCAACCCTTTTTCTTCTCTAGCGTCCATTCTATTTGCCTCCAAACTTACCTATTAATATATTACCATATGGTATATAGTTTGTCAATACCTTTTGGTAAAATATTATTAGTAAGATACTTGAAATATATTAGTAATGGATATATACTAATAGCATGGGAAGAGTTCCAATATCAGCTTTCAAATGTGATAGGTGTGGTCACGTATGGCTACCCAAAGAATTATTTGGTAAACTGGAAAATCTGGAGGAACATAAACCTAAAGTATGCCCAGAATGTAAAAGCCCGTATTGGGACACACCACGCAAACAAGATAAAAATAAACCCGCTTGACAACGGTTGTGCTTATGTTACAATAATTGAAAGCAAGCGAGTGCGCTGGACGGGGGTTGAACCCGTAACTTCCCGATTAACGGTCGGGTACTCTACCGCAATTGAGTTACCAGCGCATCAATCACGAGCAGGGGGTGCGTTAACGGCGCACTCCCTTACTTTTCAGTACCTAACGATTTATTTCACCTCCTCCTTACTTTTTTGTTCTATTAATTTATATTTCCCCGTTCCTATGCGTTGCCAATTGTTGCGTGATAACACATTCCCTATGCTTTTTGCAATATCACGGTCAGCTCTCGTGTCGCCTTCGGCCTTTAATTGGGCGATTACAACTTTAGTATCAATCACTCCATTAGAAGCCAATCTCTTAGTGATTTCTATAATATGCCCGGTATCTGTAATGAGAGCGACTGGTGTTGACATTACCATAGGCCGAGGAACCATTGGATTAATATTCTGTTGTAACCAAAATCCTTGCGGATATGATGGGTCGGGAGAATATCTATTAATCATCTGGTCAAGAAACGTGATTGCTTGTTGTGCATCCGACCATGCACTAGTAATTTCAGTCTTTAACTCCATAGCCTTAGAAATTATTTCAGGTTTAGGACTTCCGCTTACAATCATTTTCATCATCTCTTGTAAAGGATTATCGTATTTACTTTGCATATCTCGCCTCCTAAAAATCTCATTCATAAATGTACCACATTGTCGCTATATTGTCAATATAGTACAATATACCACTATATATGACATATCATATCTATCATACCCATTATACCTATTATGTTCATTATATTTTGAATTCTGAAAAATATATTAGGAGCACAAAATGAATACTACTCAAACCGCCTTTCGCCTTTCAGAACTATATGTCAGCATTGGTAATGCAGCAAAGCTGCTTTCAGTAAATCGTCTAACTATAAGAAGATGGATAAATCAAGGTAAGTTACAAGCAGAAGCAATTGGTAGGACAACGATAGTTTCGAAAGAAGAATTAAAGCGTATAGCCCAAGAACGGAAAATTATTTTGAGTTAAAGATGATTTATAATAATAAGATGTAAATGATTAAAGGAGAAAAATTGTTATGACTACTAAACGGACAAGAAGTGCTAACCGACTTGTATGGGTAAGTTTTTTGATGTTTGCAGCCAGTGTATTTTGTCAGGGCTTTCATAGCGACTGGGGATTTAGGATAGCTGGTGGCGTTGGATTAGTATTTGGCTTCGTCGGTCTCATTTTTGCTTTAGATTGGGATGACGACAATATTAACCCCTTCCGACGAAAGTCAGAGTAACCTCCCCAATTTTAGGGTAAGAGATTATTTGTGCAAAACCGATTTATTGTGCAAGGCTGGATAAACGTAAGGATGCGCTATTGTTAAGACTTTTGGAGCAACTGACTTGCTTTTGGAGCAAGTGGCGCTTATGGAGCAAAGCCCCCGTGAGGGGAGAGGGTAAAGTAGAAGAAAGAAGTAAAGGTAATATCTTATTGGGCGAGGAAACGGGAAAGGGAACTTATTAAAAAGACACATACAAAAACCAAAGGGGCAAGCACAATGCTAGCCCCTACTTGTTAGTTCAATAAAATAAGTTTTATTTGAACATGATGACGTTTCTTAATGCTTTTCCCGTTACGACCTCGTCAATGGCTTTGTTAATATCTTCAAGCGGGAAACGGTGGGTGATAAGCTCATCGAGTTTTAGAACACCGGCTTTATAAAGTTTGACCAGCCGGGTAACTTCAGTCTGCAGTTGCGTGGACCCCATGTATCCGCCGGTCAAGACTCTCTCGTCTTTAATAAACAGGAAAGGAGAAAGCGTAATGGTGTCCGTAAATTTAGGTAAGCCTACGATCACCGCCGTACCGCGCGGGCCGGTCATCATAAAACCTTGCTCGATTGCTTTGATGCTTCCTACCGTAATAAAGGCATAATCGGAACCGCCGCCGGTAAGCTTCTGTACTTCCTGTACCGCGTCAACTTTAGAAGAATTGATGACGTGGGTCGCGCCGAATTTTTTAGCGGCTTCCAGTTTATTATCGGCAATATCTACGGCTATAACCGGATACCCGCCGGAAATGGCCGCCCCCTGTATCGCATTAAGACCCACACCCCCTATCCCGATAATCACACAGCTTTCGCCTACTTTCACTTTAGCGCGATTGACCGCGGCTCCCCATCCGGTGATTACCCCGCAGGCCAGCAGAGAAGCACTGTCCATCGGGATATCTTTGGGTATTTTTACCAACTGCGATTGGTCGACGATGGTATATTCAGCAAAACTGGCGGTCTTCAGTACCATCGCAAGGTCCTGCCCTTTTTTATTATGCATGCGCGTTTCTTTTTCCATCGGGAAAATGTTATTACAGAGCCAGGAACGCCCGGTCAGACAATACTGACATTTCCCGCAGGAAGCTAAAAGGGACAGCACGACCGGGTCGCCTTTCTTAAAACCGGTCACGCCTTCCCCAAGCTCTTCAACATAGCCGGAAGACTCATGCCCGCCGACCATCGGTGTTTGTCCGGGTAAATCTCCGTTAAACACATGGATGTCACTATGGCAGACAGCCGTAGCGGCCAGCTTTACTTTAACTTCACCTTGCTTGGGCGGGTCCAGCTTGATATCTTCAACCACTAGCGGCTTCCCGAATTCATAACATACGGCAGCTTTCATTTTTCCTCCTGAAATGGAACATCGTGTTCCCGGTAACATCAGTATATTTATTCCGGCAAAACAATGTCAAATTGCACCCTTAGATTTAAGCGCGTTTGACAAAGATAGAGACAGAATTTTATGATTAACGTACTATCTTAAGTCAAAAGTTAAAAGTATTTTTTGGAAGGAGCAGGACGATGGCAAAAATGAGATATTTAAATATCGTGGCTACCGAATGCGTACCCGGCGATGAAGCTAAGTTTAACAAATGGTATAACGAAGTCCATATCCCGATGCTGATGAGGTTCAAGGGTATTAAAAAGGTCACGCGTTACAAGGTTATGGGGGAAAGCAAGGAAAAAGGACAATATCTGGCCATTTACGAATATGATTCCCAGGAAGCCATGAGCGCGCTCAACGGCACACCTGAATTTAAAGCGGCGATAGACGAAATGAACGAGACATGGAAGGGCCAGATGTTTGACCTTAAGTGGGGGATGAACTGCGAACCGATAAAGACTTTCGGAAAATAAAACTAAAAGAAAAATAGACCCGGAGTTACCGGCATGACAACCCGACTTTTTGAATCTATCGCGACATTTAAAAAATGCACAGCGGAGAAATTGACGTTTGTTATCTTGGGGTTATTTGACCTTGTCCTGACTGTTTTAGCGATTAACCTGGGGTTTCATGAAATCAATCCCTTAATGCAGATTTTTCTCCAGATTCCGCTGGCTCTACTATTGATTAAACTCTTCGTTCCCGTCTTGATCGCATGGCTGGCACCCGGCAAGCTGCTCTGGCCTTCAATCGCGCTGCTGGCCTTCGTGGTTATCTGGAATACCGTACAAATGATAGGTTACTATGTTTAAATGCTTACCTAGTTTAATTGCTTACCTGGCAGCCGACCTGACTAGCGAATCTTCTTTCTGATAAAGTGTGCCCATTGTTTCCAGATATAACCTGGCGGCGCTGACTCTCAAGTGCTTTGTGTTATAGTCCGGGTCCGCCTTTAGTTTGCTGTACATGCTGTTCAGGTGATGTTCTACAGTCTTGATATCAATGAATAAGGTCTCGGCGATGGAAGAATTGGTATAGCCCTGGGAAAGCAGGCTAAGGATTTCCAGTTCACGGGTAGTAAGTTGCTTGAGGAAGGGACATTCCGGTTTTCCGGCAAACATGAAAGTGGCCAGCGGCGGGTCGAGGATAACCTGTCCCTGGCTTACGGCGATAACAGTACGGGAAAGCTGGTCGGCTTTATCGAGGGACTGTTTCAGGAATAGAGCCATGCCGCTTTCTCCACAAAGGGCCAGACGGCGCAGCAGTTCGATGTCCTGGGAGTTATAGAAGACAATTAATATCACGATGCCCATTCTGGGGTGGGCGCCTCTTATCTTTTCGAGCTCTTCGATCATTTCTTTATCGAGTTTTTTGACGCTTAGAAGCATTACAGCCGGCGTAAGTTCGGTAATGGCACGCAGCATCGAACCTTTTTCGCCATTACCGGAAACCCGCAGCACTTCGATATTGGCATGCTTGGGCAATATATAATTGTACATTTCACGGTATATTTCCTGTTCCTCGATTACAAATAAACTCACGGTGTCCGATTTTGTCTGCATATTGTTGCCCTTCTTTTATTCTTTCCCGTTTTTCCCTTTTTTACCGATTTCTTCGCACGACCTTTCAAATTCTAGGCTAAAAGTATAAAGAGTTGAATAAAAAATCATAAATATCTCATTAAAAAAGTATTAATAATTCATTATAAATCTAGCTAAACACCCTGTTTCCCGTGTTTTTTGCGTCTCTGCCCCCTGATTTTGCCATCTCAACCTGTGTTTGACAATACATGCTACCCCTGAAATGACCATAGGGTAAGCCCTGTTTTCTTACTGCATAATCTCCCTAAAAGATTATTAGGAAAAGAACGCGGTAAAGTTGGGGATGGAATGGTGTTCTCTAAAAACCATCGGGGGTAAATTGGAAGTGTCTATGCCAACTCGATGGAGGTAACACATGCGCGCATATATTAAAAGGAAGCTTTCGGGAAAAGAAGGCATAACCGGTATAGAAACAGCCATCATCCTGATTGCTTTCGTTATCGTAGCATCAGTTTTTGCTTATGTGGTACTCACCGCAGGGCTCTTCTCCACCCAAAAAGCCAACGAATCAATTCACTCCGGCCTAAATGAAGCACAAAGCACCATCGAAATAAAAGGCAATGTCTACGGTTTAATGGTAAACGGCTACCTGGATAAAGTTTACTTCACCGTGGGCACTACCTCCGGCGGCGGCCAGACTGACTTTACCGATACCACCAACGGTTCCAATTACGTGATTATTTCGTACGCCGATTCTTATCAGATATACAATTCCGTGAACTGGACGTTAACTAAGATAAATGCCGGTAACGGAGATAACATCCTCGATCCAAATGAATTGTTCTTGATTACAGTCGACCTTAGCTGTGTGACCAATGGCGCTAATACAACTGATCAAAAACCGGGACCATATCATAAATTCACCCTGGAAGTTAAACCGCCGACCGGCGCCGTCCTTACCATTACAAGGACCATTCCCGCGAGGACCGATGAAATTGTCGAATTGGATTAACAAATCCGCCGGCAGCAGTGATTTACATGGATAAACCTGAATACAAAGTCAGCCTGCTGAAGAATAAAAAGAATATTGGATACAGGTTCAACCAGCGGCCGCTGGTTATCGCTTTTTTTAAATATCATTTCGCGGCCGTTAGAAACACGTAAAACAAGGAGTAAGTAAAGTTAACAGAACTTAATACCGTTAAGGGTTGTTTACCGGTTGAACAGCCCGGGATCTTAAGGCCGGTGCTCCGGCGATAGGGAGCAATGAAAATAATCAGTCCAGAGGTTAAAAACATTATGTTTGTAAGGAATTGGAAGGGGGTGATGTCTAAAAAAAAGACTATTACACTCGTCTTGACCATGGATGCCAGTAAAAAAGATGTATTTACGTAAATGAATCTTGAACCAAAGCAATGTATATTCCAAAAGCACATTAGGAGGAAAAATGTTCAATAAATTCTTAAGACACGAGAAAGGCATCACCGGGCTTGAAACCGCTATCATCTTGATCGCATTCGTCGTCGTCGCCGCGGTCTTTGCCTATACGGCCCTTTCCGCCGGCCTCTTCTCCACCCAGAAAGCCCAGCAAGCCGTCTATTCCGGCCTGTCGGAAGCCCAAAGCACGCTGGAACTCAGCGGCCCGGTTATCGCAACGGCTAATACTACCTCACATGAAGTAACCCAGATATCATTTATCGTATCCAATGTGCTCGGCGGCGAATCCGATTGATTTCACCGCACCGTCTGCAGATAACGGTACCGGTATAGCGGCAGCCGGAAGCACTAATAAAGTAGTCATTAACTATATCGATCAAAACCAGACCGTCAATAACCTTTACTGGACAGCCACCCCGCTGGGCACCAACAATGGCGATGATCTGCTTGACGCCGGTGAGAAATTCCAGATAACCATTGGCTCGGATGCAGTGGTACCGGTAACGCGGGTGGAATCTTGTTGATGCCCTTATCAACACCTCTTACCATTAACAATACTTTTACCCTGGAAGTCGTGACACCTGCCGGCGCCGTGCTGACTATCGAACGCACCATGCCTGCCTACTATCCAGTACAAAAATGAATCTTAACTAATTACGATATGCATCTCTTGAAGTGAAGTTAAAGGAGAAAAAATGTTAATAAATTCTTAAGACATGAGAAAGGCATCACCGGGCTGGAGACCGCCATCATCTTGATCGCCTTTGTCGTCGTCGCCGCAGTCTTTGCCTATACCGCCCTTTCCGCCGGCCTCTTCTCCACCCAGAAAGCCCAGCAGGCGGTCTATTCCGGGCTTAAGGAAGCCCAGAGCACCCTGGAGCTTAAAGGCGCGGTTATCGCCACGGCCAACGTAACCGGCGCCACCGGCCGATAATGCGTGTATCGGCCAGATAACCTTCACCGTATCCAACGTGCTTGGCGGCGAAGCCGATTGATTTCACCCCGCCCAGCGGCGGTACTGCCGGTGTCTGCCACCGGTAATCGCTAACAAGGTAGTCATCAACTACATTGACCAGAACCAGGAAGTTGATAACCTCTATTGGACCGTTACCAAGGTGGGGAACGACAACGGCAATAACCTGCTGGAAGCCGGGGAAAAATTCCAGATAACCATCGGTGATATCGATACCGGAGCCCATGGCAATCTTGTCAATGCCCTTGTCCAAAACTCTGGCCTCAACAACACCTTCAGTATTGTCAGTTATGACCCCGGCCGGCGCCGTGCTGACCATCGAACGTACCACTACCGCCTTATCTCGACAAGATCATGAATCTGCAATAGGTCATATAAGTTAAAAGCTATCACGCGGGGTGGGATGCTCCTCATCAGAGCCCCCACCCCGGTACCGTGATTTATAGTGGGTGCTGCCCGCTTCCGGCTGTGGGAAATTGCGGATGACAGCCGTAAGCATCCGCTCCAAAGAATAAACGGAGGTCTGTTGTGGACAAGGCCATAACTACAGCTCTACTGATTATCGCGGGGGTTGTATGTATGATATTTCTCTTTAACAGTGTTTATCCGATGATAAACCATTCCAGCCAGGCCATGGCCAGCATGGCGGAGCAGGTGGATGAACGGATGAACAGCCGGATAAGTATTGTTCACTGCCGCCAATTCCGCCGACCGTACACAAGTTTTTATCTGGATAAAAAACTGGGCACCCAGCAAATTGATAACATAACCAAAAGCGACCTGTTCTTCGGACAGCAGAATAATTTTCAACTCATCCGTTATGTGGCCGATGCCGGCGGCAACTTATCCGCAGTTGGGATTTTACGCTGGAAAATGATACGGAGTGGGAAACAAGCGCCACGGTGAAAATTACAATTACATTTAGCAGTGACCCGGGAGCGGGAACATATTATGTTAAATTTATTATACCTAACGGCATATCTGACGATTATTACTTTAGCATGTAGCGGAAATCTAGATGGAAACAGCTTTTATCTCAATAATTTGTATCGCGCTCCTGATATTCGGGGGGATGACAATGTCTCACGGATTTATGACGTCCGTCGATACCAGCGCGAACGGATTGCAGGAAATCGGCAACAACGTTGACTCACTCATAAGGACCGAGCTGACTCCCGTGAGTTCAAATGTCTCTGTGGATTCCGGTGATGACCTGGTGGAAATTGTATTACAAAATTCCGGCCAGACAAAAATGGCCGATTATGATAAATGGGATGTGATTGTTCAATATTATGACGATTCAGGAAACTATCATGTGCAATGGCTTCCGTATGTTGACGGCACAAGCGCCGTATACGAATGGGACGTGGGTTGGATCGAACTAAACGGCACACCGGCAGTCTTTGACCCGGGAGTGCTGGACCCCGGAGAGCAAATCATGATAAAGACCAGGCTCTTTCCGGTTGTTGGCAGTGGTACCACGGCATGGTAACAATATCCACGCCAAACGGAGTAACATGTTCAACTTATTTTTCGCCATAGATGTGGCTGAAAAGCAGCCGGTTTTTGAATTTAATGACGATATGGAAAAGAGATAAAAGGACCAGGGAGACAATAATATGCCAGCGGCCATCGTAACTGTAATATGTATCGCCTTGATCGTAGTCGGGGGTATGACCTTATCCCACGGTATCCTTACATCCACCGATTCTACGGTAACAAGCGTACAGCAGATGAGCGTTAGAGAAGGCGATATGGACCGTACGCACATCGAAGTCACGCGAGCGGCTGAACTTTCATGGGGAAATTATTTACGTTTGACAGTTAAAAACAGCGGTCAGGTAAAACTGGCAAGTTTCGATAAATGGGATGTTATTGTGAGCTACGAAGGGATTGACGGTAAAACATACTCTACATGGCTTCTCAATACCACGGGCGCGCCCGGTAAAAACGAATGGGAAGAAGCCAGGATTGGTTTGAATGGGCCGACCGAATACTTCGAACCGGGTATTCTCAATCCCGGCGAAGAAATGGTTATCCTGGCCAACCTCGACCCGCTGCCGGGAGGCAGCACCACAGGCGACGTTTCCGTCACAACTCCGAACGGCGTTTTCGATTCTATTGCATTGGATGACCCCGGTTATTTGCTCCTGACCCCGGAATCAGAAGACGTTTCCCTCGCCAGTACAAAATATTATGAAATGGCAGAAGCGGCTACGGCTGACGGACCGGCGATGACCGCTTTCACATCATTTAACGACGGGCAGACCGGAAGGCAACTCCTCTACAATTCCGGACAGCCTTCCCGCGCGGCCAAATTTATCTATCCTTTAATCGGTATTAATCAAATACCGGCCGCTCAATGGACTTTTAACTACCATTGCCGCGTGTATTCCAACGGCGGCACTTTCCCCCAATCCGATAGTGATGTCTGCTTCAACGCCGATATTCTGGTGCGCCAACCGGACGGCACTTTAAGAGATACTATAGCCAGCGGCGTCGCCGCCGCCTATTTTACAACCGGCGATACGGGTAACTGGGTCACCTTAACGGGGACTTATGATTTCCCCGGTTACACCGTTGCCGGCCAGAATGATTATCTGGAAGTGGATTTTTACGGTCAGACCGGCGAGGGCCCGGCCGGAGGCACCGGCTATATGCAATTCAGTATAGATAACAACAGTTTGCCCGTTGATGAGCAAACAAGGATACAGAGTCCATAATGGCAAGTAATGTTTGAAAAACTTAAAATAATGTTCCCCTTCTTTGGTTCAGAGGGGAAAAAGAAAAGCAGTAGTAAGAACATGTTGAGCTTTGATTTGCTTTACCAGCTCTCTTACATGTCCACCATTGCCGCGGCCGGCGTACCGCGCGACCAGATTTTTGAGCGGTCGGCGGAGCTTAAATGCTCCTCCGCGGAATATTTTAAACGGATAGAACTGGCCCGTAAACGTTTAAAATACGATTATGCCCGGGCCTGCCGGGCAGTCGGCGAACCTTTAAAAGAAAACGAGGTCAAAGGTCTTCTATTGCGTTTTTCCAGCTCGCTGATTTCAGGCGAACCGGAAGCTGACTTTCTAACCAGAGAAGCCGATGTACGGGCGGAAGAATATATGAACGAATACGGCCGTGCGCTTGAAGCGCTTAAAATGTGGACGGACGCATATGTTTCTCTGATACTATCGGCAATCCTGGTCGTCGTCATCGGCATGGTTTCGACGATGATATACAAAATACAGAATACCCTCGTAGTTGCGATGGCGTTCGTAGCCGTTACCACGACCGTTACCGGCGTCTGGCTGATATGGCTGGTCTCGCCTAAGGAAAAGACAGTTTTAAGTTGGCCAGGTTCCAAAGGGCAAAAGATGGCAGCCAGATACTTTAAACCGGTGCTGGTGGCAGCCATTATCGTCGGTGCTTTCTTCCTGATAACCGGACAAAATATCGGTATTGCGCTGCTGATTATCGCCGCCATTGTCTATCCGCTCGGTCACATTATGGGCCGGGATGACAGGAGAATCTACAAGCTGGACGATGAAATGGGCACTTTCCTGCATTCTCTCGGCGGTGTCTGTAACGCCCTGGGAACAACGGTAAATGCCGCCCTGGGCCGCCTGGACCTAAATTCCATCAACGTGCTCCGCAGTTCGGTGAAGAACCTGCATACGCGTTTAACCGCCGGTATCAAGCCTAAATTGTCCTGGAAGAAATTCATAGATGAGACCGGCAGCGAGCTATCCAACCGCAGTGTCGGCATGTTCTACGATGCTATTGAAGTCGGCGGTTCAGCCGGGCAGGCGGGGCAGCATGCCGCTATGTTTGCCAACCGCCTTTCGTTGCTGCGGGCGCGCCGAAGAACGGTAGCCGGCCCCTTCCGCTGGCTTGTCGTCGTCATGCACGCCGCCGTCGTAGTTATCCTGGTGTTTATCACCCAGGTAATCGTCGCTTTCGGCAACATGGTAGGACAGGCCCAGCAAAATCTGCCGCAAAATACGTCAGGATACTACCATCACGTCCTTTACCAGCTTTAATCTTGCGGGTTTGCAGTTAATGCAGCACATGGTCATCCCGCTTGTTCTGATATTCACGGTGGCCAACGCCATCGTCCCCGTCCTGGCTGAAGGAGGAAGCAAATACAAGATATTAAGCAACCTCGGGATAACATCATTAATATCCGGGGCCTGTTTGATCATATTGCCCAAACTGGCTACGGCAATCTTCGCCTCGGTCTCGAAATTTTAAGGAGGGACTATGAGTAATGAAGACGAAATCAAAGCTGTTGAAGCTGAATTTCAAGAAATAAGAGATGAGTTAAAAGAAATGCTCTTCGATATTCGCACCTACCTCATGGAAGCGCAAACGCCCATTCCCAACGACCTGGAAAAAGAGCGGCTGCGTGAAGAACTCGACGCGGAAAGGAAGTAAACCGCTATGTCGGATGAAAAAAGGCTTGAAACTCTAAGTGAAGAAATCAAGTTACTGAAAGGAGAAATAAAAAATTCTCTCACCAGCGTCCGTGACTATCTGCTTAACATGGAACTCCCATCCTCCGAGTTCTCGACCATTCTGGCGGCCTTAAGCGGTGATAACAGCGGTCAAAAAGTCTCCCTGGACGGCGGCGTAGGGAATAATGAAAAAACCGAAGAACCTGTACAGGAAGAACCGGAGGAACAACCCGACGACCTAGCCCAACCGCCGCCGGATGAGAATTTACTGGACATGGAGCAGCCTGAAGACATGCTGGAAGAGATTCCGGAGGAAGCGCCATTACTTGGGGAAGAAGGCGAAGCGGCAGAACAGGGCGAAGAAACAACCGGGGAAGAGGAGATCGGTCAACCGGAAGATGAGTTACAGCCCAGAGAAGAAGAAGAAGAAGTAATCGACGAATCCGAAGAGCAGGTAGAGCCGGAGGAAGGGCTGGATGAAGGGACCGAAGCGTTTGAAGAGACTGAGGAACCGGTAGATGAAAACCTGGAAGAGCCGGAAGAAGAAAATCAAGAGCTTCCGGAAGATGAAAACGATAACAGCGGGCTGGAACCGGAAACACCCGCTGGAGAGGAACAACCTATGGAGCTTGAACGCACTACCGCCGATGTAACATCAGGTACACCGAAAGTAAACATGCTGGCCAACCTTATTAACTGGGTAGCCAAGGCCAAGAAAGAAATAGGCGACGACCAGCTGCCCACCTTCCTGGATGTATACGGTGTCAGCGGGCACCTTTCACTGGAGCTTAAAGAAGTTATTTTACACCTCGCGGAAAGAACCCAGGAAAAGAACGAACCCTGCACCGATGCGGAAGTCTGGAGCCAGGCAATGCTTTCGCTCCACGGCATTCTCACGGGCGGCGATGCGCCTTTAAATCCGCCGATACCTACGTGGAGGGAAGCCCTTGAGGCGCAGGAAGAAGAAATCATCGAGGTAGATAAGCAAGACAAACCGGTAAAACTAAAGTTGGTATTCCCTAGCGGCAACGGCAAGGAAAAAGAGTTTTGCCTTGACCTGATGCCGGAAGATGATGACAACGGCGGCGATAAAGATGAATTTTGTTCCTCCGATGAGAGGGGTGTAATATTATGGCCAAAACTGAAACCGGAAAAAAAAGGAAACCATCATCACCGGCGTATCGGAAGTCGATGAAAAGCTGGGCGGCGGTATTCCTCTCGGTTCTCTCTGCCTTATCGAAGGCCATTCCGATGCCGGTAAAAGCGTTTTGTGCCAGCACTTACCAACGGTACGCTGATCGGTCGGTGAAATTTCAGTAGCTTATTACACCACGGAAAATAACGTCAGAAGCCTTATCAGCCAGATGGAATCCCTGAACATGAACGTCCTGGACCATTTTCTGGCGGACCATTTGCGGATATATCCCGCTGACCTTCCGCAATGCAGCATGCAGGGCGGCGCAAAACCTTTCTATGTGCTTGACGCACCATTTCTCCGCACCTGCCGCAGGAATTTAAATTAATTATCGTAGATTCTATTACGCTGCTGGTAGCGCACAGCAATCCGGTAGCCATTATCGATTTCTTTTCCAGATGTAAAGGTCTTTGCGACCAGGGCAGAACGATTATCGTCGTAGCGCATTCTTACGCTTTTGAAGAGGATATGCTTTCCCGGACCCGTTCCCTGTGCGATGCACGTTTCAGGCTGCGCCTGGAGCAGGTCGGCGACACCATGATTAAACTGATGGAGGTGCTCAAAGTCCGCGGCGCCGAACGCCCTACCGGCGATGTCGTCAGCTTCAATATCGAACCCAAGCTGGGCATGAGGATTATTCCGCTTGCTAAAGCCAGAGTCTAGGAGATTAAATGTTCAAACTGCCCTTTGAAATAAAACCCTGCCCCCAGGACTGCGGGAAGGTCTGCGGCGAAGCACTGGATAAATGCCCGGTTTTCCCAAGCTTCCGGCCGAATTTCAGGAAGTCTGCAAGGAAAACCTGCACCTTCTCCAGTACCTGCACATGCTTCCGCTGGATAAAATCGGGATTCCGAAGTATTTCGAAAAAGTTACGCGGAAGCAGAAGGGCAACAAAGACCCCAATCTTATTTATAAAGTCGGCAACGGGGTTTTCATCCATGTTCTGGCTAACCCTGAAGATATCAGAGACTACTATATCGCCATCGAACCCAGCATTATCGATCGCCCAGGACAACACTCTCGATGAGATAGAAGAGCGCCTGGCCGACTATGTTGAAGAACTCGAGGGCGTCAGCCGATTCCTCAAAGCGTCTTGAAGTCATCATGGAAATCGTTGATAGAATTGTCTGTCGATAGAGCAATAACAGTCAAGACTCGGCCGTGGCACAGGTGAGCTGACCGGGAAAGAAGCGGATAACGGAAGCAAAGCCCAAGAAAGAAAGCAAACCGCTCTTTCCTAAAGATCCAAAGAAGTCGCAAAGGGAAAATACATATTACCCAGTTCCAGTATAACAGCCTCCGCTATCTGCTCCGGCGCAAACTGGAAGGCATGGGCGTCCTGGACCCCATGATACTCGACCCCAACATCGAAGATATTTCCTGCTCCGGCCTCGGCAACATCTTCGTCGAGCACAAGATTTTCGGCGGCCTGCGGTCCAGCATCGGCTTTGATATCGAACGAAGTGCTGGATAAATTCGTTATCGAGCTGGCCGAAGGCATCAAGCACCCGGTGACCTTCCGCGACCCGGTCGTCGATGCTACCCTGCCGGACGGCTCCCGTATCAACATCGTCTACGGCACCGATGTCTCCAAGAGAGGCAGCAACTTTACCATCCGTAAATTCAGCGATACGCCGTTAAGCATCCTGGAGCTTATCCAGTTCGGCGCGCTTAACTATGATATGGCGGCTTACCTTTCCCTGATTCTCCAGGAAAGCATGAACGTCTGGGTATCCGGAGAAACCGCTTCCGGTAAAACCACCCTGATGAACGCCCTCACCACCTTCATTCCGCCGGAAGCCAAGATAGTCAGCATCGAAGATACGCCGGAAGTCCAGGTGCCCCACCATAACTGGATACGCGGCGTTACCCGCGGCTCCGGCAAAGCAGGCGATGCGCTCCGAAGTATCCATGTTCGACCTGCTCAAAGCCGCCCTGCGGCAAAGGCCTAACCTTATCATCGTCGGCGAAATCCGTGGCGTTGAAGGCGCCATCGCCTTTCAGGCCATGCAGACCGGCCACGCGAGTATGAGCACCTTCCACGCGGCCTCGGTATCCAAGCTTATCCAGCGTGTTACCGGCAACCCCATTAACGTGCCCAAGACATATGTTGATAACCTTAATGTCATCGTCATCTGCCAGCAGGTGCGTCTGGCCAACGGCAGCCTCGCCAGGCGCCTGACCAGCATTAATGAAATCGTCAGCTATGATTCTGTCGCCGACTCCTTTTCCTTCATCGAAGTCATTCACCTGGAACCCGGTGGACGATACCTTCCTGTTCCGGGGCTTCCAGAACTCCTACCTGCTGGAAAACAAAATCGCTCCCCGGCGCGGCTTCCCGGAAGAAAAGAGAAGGCAAATATATAAAATATTAAAGCAAAGGGCGGAGGTTTTGAAGCGTATTGCCGAACAGGGAAAAACCAACTTTTATGATGTCTATGCCATATTATCCAAAGCTTACCGGGAAGGTTATTTCCGTTAAGTGATATAACAATCAGTTTTAGCTATCCATTATCAGGAGGCAGGTTATGAAATTAGGTGGTTTTAAAATAGGTAAATCAAAAGAAAACAGAAATACCCGGCTGGAAGCAGGCGCCTCAAGATAGCCGAACTGGAAGAAGCCGTACCGGACAATACCGCTGGATGCTGAACCAGTAAAGCCGCACGCCCCTCTCCAGGAACTATCACTGGATAATGTCAGAGGTACCGGGAAACGGGGACACTATAGCCGGCCTGAAGAAGTCGCTTTGCCTAGCCGAAGAAGAAGCCGAATCAATTAAGTTAGTAGAACTACCGACTGACCCCGCTGCGGCCGCGCCTGCTACCTCCGGACGGCAAAAAATGGATGCGGAGGTCTAAACCGATGCCTCCGGAGAAAGAAGCAATGGACCATTCTGCGATTCTATCAGTAACATTTTCAACAATGATGACGAAGAGGAAAACCCCTTGGCGAATTTGATACGGTCCCTGCCGGATGTCGACGCCAACGAACTGATGGATGACTTAAAAGAGATAAACGACATTATCAAAGACTGGCAGAAAAAATAAAAAATGACATCTATTATTCAGGAGGTCTCCGGGACTGGGGAAATACCCCGATAAAATAGGGGGTTATCTTGGTTGTCTGTAAAGCAAGGTCAGTAGTAGCCTGAAAATGGGGGGCAACTAGTACCTAGATTGCCTGTATTGCGATTATGCAACCGGGCGTTAAGGCCGGAACTGTACCCAGCCAACACCGAGGGAGGGCCGAAGATGAGTTATAAACGGAATAAAAAAGGGCTGTGGGCAAACAAACACCTGCGCTATATCATCGCCATCATGGTGCTTTGTTCCATCATCTACTATTTACCGGTTATCACCGGACTCGTGGGCTGGACCAATTTCTCCGATTCCCTGAACGGCCTTCATAATTTGTACGGGATTGATTTTCTCGGCCTGGTATTCTTCGCCCCGGTGGTGTATGCCGCCTATGTCCTCGGCGTGATTCCGGCCATTCTGACCGCCCTCGTCGCCATGCTCATCCTGCTGCCGCATGCCATATCTCATCGATAACTACCCCAATGCCCTGTTCAAACCCACCGCCTTCGTCATCATCTTAAGCGCGGTGGGCTCCGTGGTGGCCATGCTGCAAAAGAGCGAGCAGCAGCACCGCCAGAGAATGAGAGAGATGAAATGCCTCTATGACATCGGCAAGGCATCCGGCGATAGCAATTCCATCGATGAGTTCCTGGGCAAGGCGGTTACCCTGATTCCCCAGGCGACGCAGTACCCGGAAGAGACCAGGGTCAGAATCACCTTTCATGACCAGGTATTTAAAAGCCCCAATTTTCAGAAAATCCCAGAGCAAAGTGGCGGAAAACCTGGTCGTCAACGGCGAGGCGACAGGCATTCTGGAAATATATTCCAACCGGACAATCCCTATTTAAAGAAGAAGAACCACCTGACCAAGACCCTGGCGGAAAGAATCGGCGAGCGCTATCCGCCAGCTGGAGCTGGAACAATCGCTCCGCGGCTATTACGAACAGCTGGAAAAAGAGGTGGATAGCCGGACCAAAGACCTGGAGCAGGTGCAGGAAAAGCTCATCCGCTCCGAGCGGCTGGCGGCCGTCGGGGAGCTGGCTTCCGGGGTGGGGCATGAGCTGCGCAATCCTCTGAACGTCATCAGGAACTGCGCCTATCTGCTCAACATGGCTCTGACGGAAAAAAGCGATGAAGAGGCGGCCAATACCCTGAAAGTCCTGGATAAGCAAATTGACATCGCCAATAAAATCGTGACCGACCTGCTGGACTTTCACCCGCATCCGGCCGCCGTCACAGGTCAAGGTTGACCTGAAAACGATCTAATCAAAGAAAGTCTGTCCTGGATCGACCGTCCCGGAACAGGTAAACGTCAATGTCAACTTGAACGGACATGCCCAGCAGGTAAAGACCGACCCCGAGCAGATGAGCCGGGTCTTTTCCAATATTATCTCCAATGCCGTGCAGGCGATGAACGGCAAAGGCGGAGAGCTTAATATCAGCACCGGCGCCGATGATAACGATTATATCTCGGTTATTATTCCAGGATAACGGCTGCGGCATCCCCGAAGAGAATATGGAAAAGATATTCGAGCCGCTTTTCACCACCAAGCCCAAGGGCATCGGCCTGGGACTGGCGATTTCCAAGCGGCTCGTCGAACAGAACGGCGGCAAAATCGAAGTTGCCAGCCAGGTGGGCAAGGGTACAACTTTTACCGTAAAATTACCGCTGGAACAAAGGAGATAAACCCCAAATGAATGATAAACCGACCATCCTCGTGGTTGATGATAATCAGGACCTGCTCGAATACATTCGCCATGATTCTAAAGCGGCGCGGTTTTCCGTCCAGACGGCGGTCAACGGTGTTTCCGCCGTCGATAAATTCAAAGACCAGAACTTTGACGTCACGCTGATGGACATCGTCATGCCGGAAATGAACGGCGTGGACGCCTTTAAGAAAATTAAAGAAATTCAGCCCGGAAGCATCGGTTATTTTGATGACCGCCTACTCCGATGAAGAGCTGATTCAGAGCGCCAGAGATGAAGGCGCCCACCAGATAATCCATAAACCGATAAGAATCGACCAGCTTGATTGAACTGATTAATGAGGCCGCCGGCGGC
This sequence comes from uncultured Chloroflexia bacterium, assembly GCA_963796365.1. Taxonomy (GTDB): domain Bacteria; phylum Chloroflexota; class Dehalococcoidia; order Dehalococcoidales; family RBG-16-60-22; genus RBG-13-51-18. The sequence goes on along the minus strand of CAWCLJ010000003.1, from coordinate 420,130 downwards.
CAGCCGATTCTCGTCGTCGATGATGACGCGGATATCTGCGAGACCCTGACCAAGATACTGAAATAGCAGGGATACGATGTCCTGACCGCCGGCAGCGGCGAAGAAGCAGTTATGCATGACCCAGGAACAAAGTCCTGCCAGATGGCCTTTATCGATGTTAAGCTGCCCAATATCGACGGGCTGGAAACGCTGCTTAAGACTAAAAGAAATCAATCCGGACCTCCTCGTCATCATGATGACCGGGTTCCGCAATGAGGTTAAAGACGCCCTGGATAAAGCCCAGGCGGCTTCCGCCATCACCTGTCTTTATAAACCCTTCGACCCCGCCGAAGCCGCCAAGCTGGTAAAAAAAATCGGTAAGAAAGCGACACCGTACCAGGAGAGTAAATGAAAGCTAATGAACGCATACTGGTCGTCGATGACGACCGTGATTTTCTGGGAATCATCCGGCAGATACTGGAAAAGAAGGGCTACGAGGTCAACGACCGTCCCTTCGGCCGGCGAGGCGTTGGCGCTGCTGAAAGAGCAGTTCTATAATGCCGCCATCCTCGATATCAGCCTGCCTGATGCCGACGGCACGGAGCTGCTTTCCAAGATCATGGAACTGCACCCGGACATTATCGCCATTATGCTGACCGGTCATTCCTCGGTAAAAAATGCCGTGCAGTCCTTGAACCGCGGCGCGTTCGCCTATCTGGAAAACCGGTGGACCCGGAAAACCTGCTTTCGGTCATCAACCGCGGCCTGGAAAAGCAGCGCCTCGTTCTGGAAAACCGCAAGCTGATAGAAGAACTGGAACGGCACAACCGCATCACCAATACCCTGCTCAGCGTTTCCCAGGCGGTAGCGCAGTCGCTGGACCTGCAGAAAATCATCGATTCGGCACTGGAAAAAGTAGCCCAGTGCACCGGACTGGAAGCAAGCTTCGTTTACCTCTGTGATAAAGACAAACTAAAGCTGACGGGCCATCACGGGTTATACCATGAAAACCATCGGCGATATACCTAAAGAGCTATCAAGCCCCGGCGGCATCTTCGGACAATATTATCGAAGCAGGCCGGCGCCGGTCATTATCGAAGACCTGTCAAAAGCAATGACCCGGACCTCGTTTTTCTGAGGCGCGGCGGCTACCGCTCTTTTGCCGGCGTTCCCCTGACCATTCTCGGCGAAAGCATCGGCGTTCTGGGCGTCGCCACCGATTTCAACAACTGTTTCAGCCCGAATAACATCGAGCTGCTTAACGGTATCGGCCGGGAAATCGCCATCGCGGTCAGGAACGCCCAGCTTTATGAAGAAGCCTCCAGCGCCAGGGCGCTGCGGGAGCTGGATACGATGCGCACGGAGTTCCTCGCCAACGTTTCCCACGAGCTGCGCACCCCGCTGGCGGTGATTAAAGGTTCCGCCAACAGCCTCCTGCAGCCGGACGTTATTTTTGATGAGCAGACACGGCGGGAATTCCTGGTATCCATCGATAAAGACGCGGATACGCTTACCCGCCTGGTGGACGACCTGCTGATGATATCCCGGCTTGAAGCGGATGCCCTGGAAGTCAGGAAAAAACCGCACCGGCTTGACTGATGTTATTTACGGCATCAAAGACAGGCTGGACAATATGACCGTCAAGCACCATCTGCACATCGATATCCCGAAGAACATGCCGCCGGTGGAAATTGATGACGTGCGCATCGGCGAAGTGCTGACCAACCTTGTGGAAAATGCCGTTAAGTTCTCCGATGATAACACCAATATCACCATCAGCGCCGAACTCAAAGGCAAAGAAGTTGTTATCAGCGTCGCCGATGAAGGCATCGGCATTCCTCCGGAACTGCACCAGAAAATTTTCGAACGATTTTTCCAGGGAGAACGGCCGCAAGGCCGGACGGAGAAAGGGGGCCGGTCTGGGGCTGGCCATTTGCCAGGGCATTGTCGAGGCCCACGGGGGAAAAATCTGGGTGGAAAGCCAGCCCGGCAAAGGCGCAAAATTCAGCTTCAGTCTGCCGTTGAACTAAAGGGGGTACAACTATGGACAAAAAACACATACTCATCGTGGACGACGACCCGGCAATATTGAGGCTGCTGAGCACCAATCTCAAGGCGCGCGGCTATGAAATCTACACCGCCACAGACGGCGAGGAATCTCTGGAAGCGGTACAGAAGGACTTTATCGACCTCATTATCCTTGACCTGATGATGCCGAAGATAGACGGCGTGGAAGTATGCCGCCGCATCAGGGAGTGGTCGGACGTGCCCATCATCATCCTTAGCGCCCGCGGCGATGAGAATGATAAGGTGAAGTGCCTCGAGCTCGGTGCGGATGACTATCTGACCAAGCCTTTCGGCATCGCGGAACTCATGGCCAGGATTAAGACGGCCTTCCGCCACCGCGGCGACCCCACCGTTGCCCCGGCGCAATCATCATTCACCTGCGACGGCATGGAGATAAACTTCGCCAAGCGGCGCGTTACGGTGGACGGCAAAGAAATAACCCTTACCCCCACCGAATACGCCCTTTTACAGCACCTGGCCGTAAATTCGGATAAAGTCCTGACCCATAATATGCTGCTGCAAAGCGTCTGGGGAAATGAATATTCATCCGAAAAGGAATACCTGCGCGTCTTTGTGGGCCGCCTGCGCCGCAAGCTGGAGCCTGACCCCAAGAACCCCAGGTACATCCAGACCATCCCCGGCGTCGGTTATCATATCTCCAGCGCGCCCGTAGCGCAACCTGCAACCGTAGCCTGAAAATCAACTTTTAATATTTAGTACGAAAAGGGGTCACTTCAAAGACCCGCCCTTTTTTGTTTTTTGTTCTCGTTTTTTAAAGTTAATAATACCGACTATTTGCACATTGTTGATATACGGAATATATTTGGAGTACAATCTCTTAATAATCTTCAGCTTCAATTTTGGCATTACTTACTCAATTTATGAAAAAACAAAATTCTTCATCTTTTTACGGCTGGGAAACCTGCCCCCAATCCATCAAGGACAATGTCAAAAATTTCGTGGCATTCTTCCGTGTTGCCCTGGGGGATAATCTGGTCGGCTTTTACCTTCACGGCTCATTAACGATGGGCTGCTTTAACCTTAAGACCAGCGACATCGATTTTCTGGCGGTCACAACGCAAAAACCAACCATCCAGCAGAAAAAAGATATTATCTCCTATCTTCAGAATGCCGATACGGGAACCAACTCTCCAGAGATGAGTATTGTTACGCTCGAAAGCCTGAAAAATCTCGTGTATCCTCCCCTGTTTGAGCTTCACTACAGCCATGGGACTTGGGACACTTATACAAGCGGGAAATTGTCATGGGAGGAGCAGCGCGCCGATACCGACCTCGTGGCGCATTATGTTGCTATCCGCGAGCGCGGCATCTGTCTGTACGGCAAACCGGTCAAAGAAGTCATCCCGGAAATTCCGCCGGAAATGTTCCTTGCTTCACTCGTCCAGGACCTCCACTGGATACGCCAGGAAATTAAACGTCTGCCGTTCTTACATATTGTTCTCAATCCCTGCCGGGCCCTCGCTTATCTCAACGAAAATAAATTCATGTCCAAGAAAGAAGGCGGTGAATGGGCGCTCCAACACCTGCCGAGTAAATACGCTATCGTGATTCAGAAAGCCCTTAATGCGTATGGCGGTGCGGAAGATCCCGTTCCCCCAACTCAGGACGCCCTCTCTGAATTTGTCGATTATGCGATTAAAGAGTTCATTTACCAGGCTTCAAGGACCGACGCGGAAAATTTATTTTTTAAAAGGAGTTTTTAGATATGGACGCCAAACAGATGGAAGCTAAAATCAAAGAGCTGGAGAAAAAAGTGCAGCGGCTGGACGATATCAATGAAATCACCCGGCTCCAGCGTGTCTATAGCTATTATGTCATGCACATGATGCGCGATGAGATTGCCGATTGTTTTGCCGATGACCCGGATACCACCCTTCGCTGGCTGGAAGGCACCTGGAAAGGCAAGAAAGGCGTTAAACGCTATTTCGGCGTCGGGACGGACCGGCCGGAGCCGCCGCCCGGTTTCCTGCATCAGGTTATGCCCGTTGCCGGCGTAGTGGATGTTGCTCCGGACGGCATTCATGCCAAGGGGCGCTGGTATTCTTTCGGCGGCGTGGCCGTCCCGGACCAGAAGACCGGCAAGACCCGTCCTTCCATCGTCGGCGGCCTTTATGAAATCCAATACCTTAAAGAAAACGGCGTCTGGAAGTTCTGGAAAATAGACTGGATTATTCCCTTGAGCATCAAAGTCTCTCCGGATATGTGGGGTACCGTGGAAGAGCTCGGAAAATCCGTCGCTGTTTTCAAAGCCCCCGACCCCGATATCCCCATGGAAAAGAACGACCCGCGTTTCGTATCCGGCTACATCTTCCCGTTCCATTACGATCATCCGGTAACCGGCAAACCGACTTCCGAAGGCAAGAAAAACGCCCGGCTGTTAAAAAACGTTAAAGCCGCAGAGAAAACCGTCCTGGACACGCTTGGGAAAAACACCAAATCCAAAGCGAAAAAGTAACTCAACCGAAATTCTTAAATACGATGGGGCTAAAGGAGGAACATGGCAGTCAGAAAATATGAGCACTTAATCGTTAAAGATGACAGAGCACTTCCTCCGCCTCCCGAGGCAGCACTCAAAAGGATGGAGGAAGAGCGCAAAAAGGGCAATTATACCGAAGCTACACATATGTTCAACCTGAATGAGACCGTCGCCAAGGGTGCCTTTTACGTGGACTGCGTATGGATGTGGAGCCAGCACGGCCAATGTTATACAGAAATTGCGCACACCCATGAATGGGATGAGATCTGGATTTTCGCGGGGACGGACCGGGAACACCCCCAGGACCTCGGCGCGGAGCTGGACTTTTACCTAGGGGACGAACGTTATCTCGTGGATAAAAGCTGTATTGTTTTTATTCCGGGCGGCCTTCAACACGGACCCTGCGGGATGACGCACATCGACCGTCCTTTGCTCTTTATCACGATGGGCAACAGTCAAAAATACGACCGCACCGCGGGGAACGAGTAGGAGGAGGATGGAGATGACAGAGAAGAAATACGCTAAATATATCATCACGGAAAATATCCGGACCGCGCAGCCCCCGCCGGAAATGATGAAACGCATGGAGGAGCAGCGTAAAAAAGGCAACTATACGGAAAGCACTCCCCTTTACAATCTCAATGACAAAATTATACCGGGAGCGATGTATGTCGATTGCCACTGGCTTTGGAAAAAACACGGGACCGGCGGCCTCCAGACGGAAATCGCTCATACTCATGACTTCGACGAAGTACTGGGATTCATCGGAAGCAACCGCGGGGACCCGCGCAAGTTCGATGGAGAAATAGAATTCTGGCTGGAGAATGAGCAATACATCATTGATTATTCTTGTCTTATTTTCGTTCCCCGGGGGTTGAAGCATCTTCCGCTTGTCTTTCGGCGGATCGATAGTCCTGTTTTCTTTTTCACGGCCGGGAACAGTGCTTCGTATACCCGTTCTTCCGGCAATGAATAATTTCATGAATATTTGGAAAGGAACCAATTTTTATGGCCGCAAAATCAAAGTACGCCAAATGCTTTCATACTAAAGACCTGAATGTCAGAATACCCTATTACGGCGGGCCGTCGATGGTGGCCCATAAAGGCGAGCTTGATGCGGACTGCTCTATCGGGTACCACTGCATCGCTAAAGATATGTCTTTCGATGAACCGCATCATCATAAATTTCAGGAGATGCTCTGCTTTTTCGGGGGCGACCCGGAAAACATTAATGATCTGGGAGCGGAGATTGAGTTTACCATCGGCGGGGAAAAACACATCATCAAAGAGCCGGCGGTGGTATCTATACCAAGCGATGTGGAACATTGTCCGATTAAAATCCGCAATGTCACCAAACCGATTGTTTTCCTTGAGGTATCGCTGGCCCGTATCTGGAAGCCGGCCGGGCGCAACGTTAAAAAACAGGCGGATAAAATAAACAAGGTTGATGAGATTAAAAAGGCCGCAAAAAGGACGACCGGGAAATAGCTTTATCCTGTCATGAGGCATATTAAATGGTAAAAAAATCCAAAAACGCAAAATACTTTATATATGATGTACCCGGGCCAGAGTCCGGCAAACGCATGGGAAGCCCCAAACGACTGGCGGAAGCCAGAAAGAAGGGGCAATATTTCGATGCCACCTGGTTGTTCTCACTGGATAATAACATTATCCCCGGCTCTTTGTATGCCAACGGGGTCTGGCTTGATAAAGTACACGGCGCACCTTTTGAAATCGAAATCGCGCACACGCACGCTCACGATGAGACGCTGGGGTTTGTCGGCACGGTGCCGGGCAAACCGCATGAACTCGGCGGCGAGATAGACCTTTGGCTGGAAGATGAAAAGTTTACTATTACTAAAAGCTGCCTGGTCTTCATCCCCAAACGGATGGTACATATGCCGATGGTGCTCAATAGAATCGACTATCCTATTTTCTTCCTGACGTTTTACAACCACGGCACATATAACCGGGAAACTGGCATCGAGGAACTGGAATAAACAGGAGGCTTTAAAAAATGGTTAAGGCTAAAGAAAACAAGACCAGGTACGGGCACCTGATTTTAAGAAACGCCTTTAAGAAACACCACCAGATGGAAGGCCTTTCCGCCGGCGGCGATGAGATGAATGCGGACTGCATTCTAACACACCATGTTTTTTACAAGCCGGAACACATCCTCATAGAATCGCATTATCACGATGATTTTATGCAGATACTCTGCTTCATTGGTACCAATCCGCTGGATGTCCGGGACTTCGGAGGAGCAGAACTTGAAATATACCTGGGCGAAGAAAAGGAAAAACATATCATAGACGGTCCGGTCATTATTCCCATCCCTATCGGCATTCCGCACGGGCCGCTCATCATTACCAAGATACCCAGACCGATTGTTTTCCTGGAAATCATGCTGACGCGCCGATATCATAACAATAAAGAGGACGAAGCGAAAACCAAAGAGAGAGACGCCTTAGCCAAAGCAGCCGCCGGGCGGGCCGATATTGCGCCGGCATTGAAAAAGAAATTGGCCAAAGAAATAGCTGCCGCTAAAGGAGCATCCGCTAAAGCCAGAGCCGAAGCTAAAAAGACCATCGCCAAAACTAAGAAATAGATGTTTTTTTATATTACGCAAATCTAAGGGCGGGCAAAAACCCGCCCTTTTTTTAGCTTTAACCCAGCTTCAGTTTGTGACAAAATGCTATTGACAAGAATAGAACATCTGTGCTAAGATATGCCGTAAAGAGAAACGACGATGTTTATTTTTGAGTGTGATACAGCTATGAATAATTCGATTCGAACATTATGTTATTTCAGGCTCAACCCAGGCGTGATTCGTTTTTTAAGGGTATTATGTTAAACCAATCTCGACTTACGCATGATTCGTTTTTTAAGGGTATTATGTTAAACCAATCTCGACTTACGCATGATTCGTTTTTTAAGGGTATTATGTTAAATCAGGCTCGGTCCAGGCATAAATCGTTTTTTTGACATATTATGGTAAGCCTAGATACGATTCAGGCTCAAGGACTATTTTTTTACTAGTTATGTTAAATAAGGGGTAAGGGGTAAGGAAAACTCCAAACAACAAACCTTAATCATATCCCCGGTGGCACAGGCGTTCCTGCCTGTGCAGACAGTCCAGAAGCCTGTTTTATCTTGCGTGAAGAGATGATTTGATTTACCCGTTAAACGGCACTATTCCGGAAATATCTGGATACCGGCTTTCGCCCGTATGGAATTGGCGGGCAAAAGGGGAGTAAAGATTTTGCCCACGCTACATTACTGCGGCAATCTCAATGATTGGCTTAAGGCAATCATGGATTCCCGATTGAATCGGGAATGACAAAGGGGGTTGGGTTCGGCGGGACTACCCGGGCATGGATTTGGCGGGCAAAAGGGGAGCTAAGATTTTGCCCACCCTTACATCTCTATATTATTTGAAACTTGACCCTTTACCTTTTTCCATCATTAATTAAATATTTATCTTCTTTCCGTTGCTTGTTTATGCTTTGTTTATCTCCCCGGTGTTAGTCTTATACGTACATCGATTGAACTGCTTGAAGGAGATAAACATGATAGGAAAAACAAAGATACTCACCGTCAGCCGGGACGCTTCACTGGTTACCTTATTACAGAAAGAGCTTAATGACGGTAATTATGAAATAATCAATACCGAACGCAGCGGCGTCTATCTGCGCGATGTTCTGCGGGAGGAAACTCCTGATTTCATTATCCTCGACATCATCATGCCCTCCCTGGACGGCATCGGCACCTGCCTGCAAATCCGGCAGTGGACCCAGACGCCTATCATGATGCTAAGCACCTGGGACACCTCCGACGGCAAGGTCCGCGGTCTTAACCTGGGCAGCGATAGCTACCTGACCGAGCCTTTCGGTATGGATATCCTGAAATCACGAATTGAAGACACGCTGGCGCGTACCACCACCATCGATCCTTTCTCCAGTCTCCGTATGAGCAGAAATTAACACATCCTCCTAATGTGTTGCGGAAGGCCCGGCATCAACCACCGGGCTTTCTTTTTGCCTTCAAGAATAATTCCAACTTAATATTTATTTTTTGTTTACGGCTGTGCCCTCCCCGTTTATCATTTATTACCTGCTCCGGGAATATTCTACTGTCTGGGTGTTAACCCTTAAAAAGATAAAAGTAATACCCAACGGAGCATTTAGAAATAAGGTCGAGCGATGAAAAGAAACATTATCATCATAGCGGCAGTCGCGCTGTTATTGGCCCCCTGGCCAATAGCTTACGCCTGGCAAGGCGTTAATGCCGATACCACCAATACCTCCTCAATCACGCCGGCCGATACTTCGAACGCGCCGCAGATTAAAGCCTACGGCAACGCCGTCGGAAGCGTTACCCCGGGCGACCTTTTCCAGATAGACAACACCGGCACCCAGACCGATACCAGCTATGAATTAACAATTACCAATATTAATGAGCTCGTATCGGACTACCGGTTCATGAATCTGAAAATAGGTGTTTTCGTCCTATCGGATAACACGACCGGTACGTGGACGAAGCTGGACGAACTTAACGGCGAGCAGTTCCATGACCTCTATATCACCATGTTCGGCGATAAAGTGGACTTTACCCTGCCGGGCGGCGCCAGGTACAAGGTCACCGTCGATACCGGCTGTTTTTATTGCTACCCGGTAAAGCCGGGTGCAGGCATAGCTGTCCCCAGTTTTTATCTGGCAACAAGCTAAATTAAGGAAATTTTGTCGGATGAGCCGGGCGATAAAGTCGCGGCTCGGGAGGCTAATATGATTATATTGTGGATACGCAAAAACAAGGCGCATGAATTAAAGAACGATGAAAAAAAGGAATTCGAATCTTTCCAGGAGCATGACGATATTATGAAACGGTTCCGCCTGGCGCATCCGGATATCAGCGTGACGGGTTCCCATGATATCGTGACCGAAGAAGGCAACCTGCTGGCGCCGGTGTTCCAGGTGAAGCTGGCGGACAATATCCAGAACTAGATTTAGAATATTTTTAACAGATTAAGAAGCTCTCTTTCATCCCGGTGGAGGAGAGCTTCTTTTTTGCATTTATTACCCGGTTACCCCATGTTCAAGTATTTTTTAGCAATTACCCGGCCCCACCTGTGAAGAAGTGCCAAATGACAAGTAATCCTCATGCGCAAAAGCTTTGGAGGACAAGCAAATATCAAGGAAGTGGCAAGGGGTAAGTGAGAAAAAACTCTAAATTCTAATATCTTATTCCCGACGTCCCCTTCCGCCCTCCCCAGAGATAGAAGTGGCCGGGGACACCCCCGTCCGCCTCAGGCGGACCGTCAGAGAGATTTCTCTCCGGGCTCTCTTTTAGGATTTAGTGCTTTGGATTTCTTCCCCGCCCCTTGAGGGGTTTTGTATAAAAAGTCGCAGTACTTTGTCATCCTGAGCACATTCGCTTTGCTCAGTGTAAACTCCGCGAAGGATCTCGTAACCTTTCTGACAAGACTAGATTCTTCGTCGTTGCACTCCTCACAATGACAAATAATACAAGAATACCCAGCGGAGAGAGTGATCTCTGGACTCCTTGTTCAGAGCTTTCTTTATTACCTTACTCTTAAAATTACTTTAGCGGAGCTAATCAATAACCTGATAAACCGTACCAGCAAGCCTATTCCGATTCCTACCGCGATAACTATCAGGGCTATCGTTACCCCGAGGTTGGTCGCGGTGGCGGCGGCGCTGTTCGGTATCACGTCAAAATTAAAGGGGAAAACGACCAGCAGCGTAACGACCGCGGCCAGGGCAAATGCATTCATAATAACGTAAAGCGCCTGGCGCAGCAGGTCACTATCTATCAGAATCATGACGATGTGCGCGATGATGGAAATAACCAGCGCTGTATTTAATATCGGCAGCCAGCGTCCGATATCGCCGGTAAAGAACGCCGACCTTGTCCATTTGATAACTCCATTCACGTTATCGGAGTTATAATAGGCCACATACTGGTTAAAGTAGTTGAAAAAGACGAGCAAAATGATATCCCAGGCGATGGCAAACGCCGAAGCAGTAACTCTTCCCTCTCTGCGATGGCTGAACCAATCGTCGATACGGCGGTTTGTTTTTTCATCCGCCGCCACAAAAGCCGGTGCGGCCGGAGGCGGCGGAGGAGTTGAGGCAGCATTAACCGGAAGCGGCGCCGGGGGCGCCGCAGCAGCAGGCGGCGGTGGAGGAGGCGGTGCCGGGGCGGCATAACTCCCGCTTGGCCCTACCATCATCTCGGCCAGGTCGCCGGCCCAGGCCAGCTTATAACGCTCGCCGTTATAGGCTTTGACCATCAGGACTATCCATAATACAAAACCGGTAATACCCAATACGGCGGAGAAGAAATGCCCGATAAACGGTATCCAGCCGAGGGCAAGGCCGGCAATCCACAGGCTGCCGAAGACGACAATGGACTGGGCGGCATGAAAACGCACCCATTTGTTCTTTTGTTCGATGATTAAGAAGATGATGCCGGTAATCCAGACCCCGAGATAGCAGAGCAGACCCTCCACCCTGGGGGCAATGCCGGTGGATGTTTCGGGAGGAATGTAGTCTTTTTCCTGTCCGGCCCGCTTTCCGGCCTCTATTTTTGCTTTCTCTTCATCGTAGATTTTTCTTCTTTCTTCCGGAGAAAGGTCCATCGTACACCTCCACTTGGGGATACGTTAATGTAAACTGATTATACTATAAGGTATACACGAGGTAAATTAGCCGAATTACGTGAATACATACTGGCCTAAGGAACAGTATTTTTACCCGTCCGGAGGTATAAAGAAAGATTTAACGGCATGGTAATGTTCCGGTATGAGGAACGTTCGTTAAGCAAGATTGATATACGCAAATTAGTTTGATATCATAATTACACAATCCATCTGATATAGTAATATCAAGATATATTGTGAAACCCGTATATCCGGCATGGTTTCTATGCAATATTGCAAACCGGCCGTTTTTTGAATGTGTTGACACTGCTTAAAGTGGTCATTAATATTGATATTAAATAGTTCCGTTGAAAGGAGCATTCATGATTCCTGGCTATATGGGTAAAATTTTGTGGGTAGACCTTACCAGCGGGAAAATCACCATTGAAGAACCCGATGATAGTCTGTATAAAGATTTCGTCGGCGGCTACGGCATCGGGGTAAAAATACTTTATGACCGAATGAAGCCGAAAGTTGATGTTTTCGGACCGGAAAATATCCTTGGGTTGATTAGCGGGCCGTTGACCGGTACGGCAATTCCTTCAGGCGCGCGTTATGCGGCTGTGGCTAAATCACCTGGAACAGGCGGCTGGGGCGACGCCAATTCCGGAGGGTCTTTCGGGCCTTATCTTAAGTTCGCCGGCTACGATGCGGTGTTCTTTACCGGCATTTCTAAAAAACCGGTCTATCTCCTCATCGATGAGGGCAAAGCGGAAATTAAAGATGCCGCCGCTCTCTGGGGCAAGGACGCCTATGAGACCGAAGAGTCCCTAGAGAAAAAATACGGTAAAGACTGCCGCGTTGCCTGCATCGGTCCGGCCGGTGAAAAGAAATCATACATCGCCGCTATCATGACGGATAAAGGTTCAGCTGCGGGGCGTTCCGGCCTCGGGGCGGTCATGGGTTCCAAGAAACTAAAGGCTGTTGTAGCCAGGGGGACCAAGACGGTAAATATTGCGGACAAAGAAGAGGTTACCAGAGTCAGGAAAGACCATATCGATACGATGAAAGCCGGGCCTATGGGGCCCCTGCACCGTTTTGGTACTTCCATGCTGACCGCCGGTTCGGCCCACAGCGGCGATACCGCCATAAAGAATTGGGGCGGTATCGGGGTCAAAGACCTGCCAAATATTGAAGGGCTAAAAGCAGAAACCCTGGAAACACGAGTTGAAAAACTCAGCGGATGCTGGCACTGCCCGATTGCCTGCAAGGCAACTTTAAAAGGAAGCACCGGTGAATACAAATATCCTGCCGGTATCCGCCGCCCGGAGTATGAAACGCAGGGAACTTTCGGTGGGATGTGCCTTAATAGCAACACAGATTCTATTAACATGGCCAATGATATCTGTAACCGCTACGGCATGGATACGATATCCACCGGCACCGTTGTTGCTTTCGCAATCGAGTGTTATGAAAAAGGTATCATCGACAAAAAAGATACCGGCGGTATCGAGCTTGGCTGGGGCAATCACAAAGCGATAGTCGCCTTAACCGAAAAAATCGGCAAGCGAGAAGGTATCGGTAACGAGCTTGCGGACGGGGTAAAAATAGCCGCGGAGAAAATCGGAAAAGGTGCGGAAAAATACGCCGTTCATCTCGGCGGTGTAGAACTGGGAATGCATGACCCCAAGATGGCTATGTTCGGCCCGTCGGCATTTTGCCGTTACCAGATGGATGCCACGCCGGGCCGTCATACCCAAAGCTTTGGGCCGGGTAGTTTTGCTTCCCATGTGATGAATGCTGCCGGTGTATGTATGATAGGATTGGGGTTTGCATCACCGCCGGATAAGTTAGCAGCATTTTTAAATGCGGTCACTGGCCAAAACCTGACGGAAGCGGATGTCCTGAAACAGGGCGAACGGATAATGGTTTTACGGCATCTTTTCAATCTCCGGGAAGGCATCCGGGAAGTGGACTGGTATGCGCACCCCCGGATTTACGGCGACCCGCCGCAAGAAATGGGGCCGCTGGCCGGGGTAAAGCTCAATACGGCCCAGCAGAATTACTGGAACCTCGGCGCGCTGGACTGGGACATGGAGACCACCAAACCCAGCAAGAACAAGCTCATCCAGCTAGGTTTTACCCAACTGGCGGAAGAACTCTGGCCGCCGATGCATTTCCCGGGCGGACCGCCTCCGCCGCCTCCTAAAGAAGAGAAAAAAGAGGGATAAATCTCCCCTTACCCCTTCCTTCGCTTCGCTCGAGGACATGCTTTACAAAAGAGGGGCAGATAGATAATTATTAAAACATTATAAAAACATACTATTAATCGTTTTTAACTAAATATCTTTGTTATAATACAAACCAGTCTTATTTTCTCTTGTTGACATAGTCGTAAACGACTATTAAAATGATTAGAAAGTCGTCCTATAAAAGGAGGTCGCATGATTTCAGGAGTAATGGGTAAGTTGCTTTTTGTCGATCTTACCACGGGTAAAATCACAATCGAAGAACCGGATGAACAACTTTACAAGGATTATGCAGGCGGGTACGGTATCGGGTGCAAGATACTTTATGACCGTATGCCGCCAAAGGCAGACCCGCTCGGGCCGGACAATATGCTTGGTTTGCTGGCCGGGCCTCTCTGCGGCACGGCGGTACCTACCGGCGCGCGCTACGCAGCCGTCGGGAAATCTCCAATTACCGGCACTTGGGGCGATGCCAATTCCGGAGGCTCTTTCGGGCCGTATTTAAAATTCGCCGGTTTTGACGGCGTTTTCTTTACCGGCATCTCCAAAAAACCGGTCTATCTTCTGATTGATAACGGCAAAGCGGAGATTAAAGACGCGGGCGCTCTCTGGGGCAAGGATGCCTACGAAACTGAAGAAGCACTGGAAAAAGAATACGGTAAAGACGCCCGGGTCTGCTGCATCGGTCCCGGCGGAGAGAAAATGTCCCTTATTGCCGCGATAATGACGGATAAAGGCTCGGCGGCCGGACGCTCCGGCTTAGGCGCCGTCATGGGTTCCAAAAAACTCAAGGCGGTGGTCGCCCGCGGGACGATGGCGGTTACGATAGCCGACCAGGCCCTGCTTCTTGAAAAGAGAAAAGAACATATACAAAATATGTCAAAAACTCCCGGTATGGGAGGTACTCCCAGCCTGCACCGGTTCGGCACTTCTTCCATGACGGATGCCAATGCCCTTAGCGGTGATACCCCGGTAAAAAACTGGGGCGGCGTCGGCGTAAAAGACCTGCCGGATATCGAGGGCATCAAAGCTGATGTACTGGAAATGTATGTCGAAAAAATCGGCGGCTGCTGGCACTGCCCGATTGCCTGCAAAGCAACGCTTAAAGAAGGCAAAGGCGAATATAAATATGCCGCCGGTGTCCGCCGCCCGGAATATGAGACACAGGGCAGCTTCGGGCCGAACTGCGGTAACACCAATACCGAATCGATTAATAAAGTCAACGACATCTGCAACCGGGCCGGTCTGGACACGATTTCCGCCGGGACGGTCATCGGTTTTGCCATCGAGCTTTATGAAAACGGCATCATAACCAAGAAAGATACCTACGGCCTCGACCTGAAATGGGGCAATCATAAAGCCATCGTTGGGATGATAGAAAAAGTGGCCAACCGTGAAAAAGGCCTTGGCGATATCCTGGCCGACGGCGTCGCAGTTGCCGCCAAGAAAATCGGCAAGGGCGCCGAAAAATATGCGGTACATGTCGGCGGGCAGGAAGTCGGCATGCATGACGCCAAGCTTTCCGGGTTCGGCAATTCTGCCTGGGCGCGTTACCAGTTGGACGCCACGCCCGGCCGCCACACGGCAGGATTCGGTCCCGGCAGTTTTACCGGCCACATGACCAATGCTACCGGCATCTGCATGATCGGCATGGGGTTCGGGGGAGGCCCCGGGAAAATCGGTAATTTCTTAAGAGCCGTTACCGGGCTGCCATGGACGGACCAGGACGTCTTGAATTGCGGCGAACGGATTGCTATTATCCGCCAGCTCTTTAACCTGCGTGAAGGCATTAACTCGCTCAAGATATATGCGCACCCCCGGCTGTTCGGCGACCCGCCGTTAACGGAAGGCCCGCTGGCCGGCGTTAAAATTAACGTTGGGGAGCAGTTCTACTGGAACCTCGGCGCCCTGGACTGGGACAGCAAAACGATGAAGCCGAGCAAAGCAAAGCTGGAAAAATTCGGCTTTATGAAAGAGGCCAAAGAAATGTGGCCGCCGCCTCCCGGATTCCCCCCGGCACCTCCGTTACCGCCGAAGAGACCCGTTAAAGACTAGTTAAAAATGTAAGCGGGCAGTCCGATGTAAAAACCGGCTGCCCGCTTTCTTTTTTATTCTACGGTTCTATTTAGTTTTCCCGGCGATTAGAATCGCGCCGGTTTCACCACGGTTGGTAACATCGATATGGTAAAAACCAGCCTGCTTAAGCAAGGTATACATCCCAAGATTGTTCAAGAGCGATTAGACCATGCCAGCATACAGATTACTCTTGATACATATAGCCATGTTGCGCCAGAGCTTCAGCAAGCAGCAGCTAACCGCTTTGATGAAATAGTAATGGGAAAAGATAAAATATCGGACAAGGAAATTAAAAAGGTTACTAAATAAAATATATAAAATATTGCTCACTAATTAACTGAAGAATTATTTTTACGATAAGAAATGTATTGTCGTTTTAAGAGCGATAATAAGTTAGAATTTTCAATCTGATCAACTGAATCGCTAATCCATTTTATTAAAACTTTTATTTGTTTATCTTTCGACAGATTATAAAATTTGTTAATGTCAGATAAAGGTTTATATTTCTGATAAAACACTGGATTTGAATCAGAATCGGTATCGAATTTTATCTTTTTCAGTTCAACTGACCTATTCTGTAGTTCTTCGCCCTTTTTATAATTTACAAAATCATAAAACTTCTTTCGAATTCCTAATTCAGCTATAACACTGATAAATATTTCAGAGGGGTTATTTTCAAGATGGTTTAATTCAAAACCAATATTTATCCAAAACCCATCATATTTTTTATTATCGTTCCAATCTATTTTAAAAATAGTACGCTTTACGTACCAATCATAATTTGTAGCATTAATTATATATTTTTTATTTTTAAAATACTTAGCTATATCGTCGAGATATTCTTTAGTAATATTTTTAAATTTATTGTATTCATCCCAAATTAATGCATAGTCCTTTTCATATCCTTTCGTGCTTTTCAAATTATTTGCCTCCATATAATCTAAAAACTGATATATGAGATTATTCTTTTCTAAGTTATGACCATTAATATAGGTTTCTATAATGTCCGATATTTCATGCCAAGTATATTGTCCCGCAAAATAGGAGTCATTTTGTATATTCTTATCTAAATACTCATCATTTTTAGAGATATATATAACCCATTTCTCATCAGTTGGGCATAGTTTAGCTAATTTTAAGTACCTTTTTAATTGAGTATTTTGGTTATAATCATCATCAGGATATTTACCTTGGGAAGAATCAATTTTGTTCTCAATATATATAGTAATTTTTTTATTGTTTTTATCTTTTATTTTCATATCTGGACGAACCGGAAGAGAACTTAAATATTCTGTAACGAAGGGATTTATTCTATCATAATCATTTGGATTAAGATATTTTATTATTTTAGATTTACGTTTCATCAAACTTGATAAAATATAATGCAATAATTCATTTTCTGAATTTAATAAATAACAAAAAAATACCGTATGCTGATTTTCTCGTGGATATTTATTCGGGTTATAAGGATAACGACTTAAATCTATAAAAATATTTCTGTTCAATTGTTTATTTCCTTTAGTTAAGTGATTAATTATTATAATACCTAATATTTTGAATGTAAATAATTTATATTACATGTGATATAAAATATCATTCTAAATTAGAGGGTTTATTAGAAAAATAATCCGTTAGCTATAATAAAAAAAGCCCCTAAGCCTTTACTTACTTAAGAGCTATTTTAGCTTCAAAGATTGGTGAGCCGCACAGGAATCGAACCTGTAACCTGCTGATTAAGAATCCGCTGGCCGACAATAAAGCCGGCCAAGTTGGGTGAGCCGAGTGGGATAGTGGTTGAACAAACACTATCGTTCATAGTGTTATCTTAAGGTTGTGCATGATATTAGTACATCAAGGTGTAGCTACATTTATTTGTTGACATCCGGCGAGGAAGGACAAGTCTGCTCCAACAGATTAGTTTTTTGGGGTGGCCCCGAACTGGAAGCGTAACCTTTACGCTAGGGCTTGGTTTCTTCGTGGTAGACATACTTACCACCCCGAACCCAGGAAGTGGCGGCTCCAGCAAGGCACATTGCAATAGAGAAGATAAGTACCACAATGAGACCATGGTGGAAAGCGTTTTCAATAAGCTTCGGAAAGTAAGCCCTGGAAGTGATAGCGGCTGCCTCCTGTGCCGGTAGAGAATTCAATACGCTGGCTGGAATCAACGTACCTAGAGGGTTGTACCCTAAAAATGCGGCAAAAAGATAACCTACAGGCGGCGCACTAGCAATTTGTTGGGCAACTTGGGCAGATATACCGTTCTGAATCAGGCCGCTGTACAGGGCGGCCGGCATTGAGGCATTCAATCCTACAATCATCAGAGAAAAGATAATCGCATTGGACAAAGGACTGCCCATATTCATAAGTGTTGACCTCATGCCAGAACCTGCGCCACGATGCTGGGGCGGAAGACTGTTCATGACCGCGGAAGTATTGGGGGACATGAACATACCCATAGATACGCCGTCGAGAAAGATAACCGCTGCGAACATTGGATATTTGAAGTTCACCGGCAGGGTCAGGAGAAGCGCGAAGCCGACAGCCGTCAAAATCATAGCTATGGTAGCAAAATAACGTGCACCATAGCGATCAGATAACCGGCCTGAGATTGG
Source organism: uncultured Chloroflexia bacterium (assembly GCA_963796365.1). Lineage (GTDB taxonomy): Bacteria > Chloroflexota > Dehalococcoidia > Dehalococcoidales > RBG-16-60-22 > RBG-13-51-18. The sequence continues at coordinate 401,986 of CAWCLJ010000003.1, read as the reverse complement.
TCCAAGCAGCAGGACTCCTATGCTGGAAGGTACCATACATAGACCGGCCCACAGCGGTGTTATCTCGAAAGCATAACCATGCAGAGGCAACCAGATACCCTGCAGCCATATCGTCATCATAAGCATAAGTCCGCCCCGCGCCACCGATGCCAGGAAACCAGCTACACTTCCAGCGGTAAACGCGCGAATACGGAATAAATCAATCCGAATCATCGGTTCTTTTACGTGTTGTTCAACAATAACAAAAAGTAACAAGACCGCCGCTCCGCCGAGAAGCATACTTAGAACAAAAGGAGTGATCCATGACATACTGGACGTTCCTGATGGTTGGATGCCAAATGTAGTTCCTATCAGGATCATGGTTAAGCCGGCGGCAAAAGTCAGGTTACCCATCCAGTCGATTTTAGCTTTTTTGTGAATCCCGATCTCTCTTAGCTGCAGATAAGACCATATCGTACCGGCCACCGCCACCGGTATACTGGCCCGGAAAACCCACCGCCACCCTACTTCAGCCAGTAGTCCTCCCGCTATGATTCCTATGAAATTACCCGCAATAAAGGAAACCTGGTTGATCCCCAGAGCCAGCCCACGCTGGTTAACGGGGAAGGCATCAGTCAGGATAGCCATTGAGTTTGCGAAAAGGCAAGCGCCGCCAACGGCTTGCACCGCTCGAAAAACAATCAATTCGATGGCTCCTGCCGGCCCGGTACTCCAGGTGAATGAGAGCAGAATAGACCCCAAGCTAAAGATGACAAAACCCAGGTTATACATCCGCACTCGACCAAACATGTCTCCAATGCGGCCAAAACTTGTTAATAACACAGCGAGAATGAGCGTATAACCCATTAGCAACCAGAGAAGGTATGATGAACTGTCAGGACCTAAAGGATTAAGGTTAATACCCCGGAAGATGGCCGGAAGAGCGATCATCACGCATGATCCATCGAGTGCGACCATGAATCCGCCGAGCGTCGTGTTCGATAAAGCAATCCATTTATAATTTGCCCCAACAAGGGGCCGGCTGATATTGGTCGTGTTTTGTGTCATTTATAAGCGAGGGGCTGCTAATTATTAGTATTATGCAATTGAGTTTAATTAATTATAATAAAAGAATCTTACATCATTATTGCACAATTTCAAACGGAAACCAAATGAGATATTAACCGCCAGTCTGCCTCCCTTCTGACCATGTCTGTTCAATCATAGGAGTGCAGCCCAACTGACACTATGTTTTGGATAGTGACGGATAGTAAGTACTAGCAGGAAAAGGAGAAAACCCTTAAAAATATTGTGCTATTGAACTTTATGACGGATTCAGACTGCTGAAATAGGAGTCCAGAGGTCTTTCTGGCGGGGGCACCGGCGGCGTCCCCCAGCCTAAAAATTCCGCCAGGGTCAGGGGGATTTAGGGGACTGAAAAGCACTATTTCAGCAGTCTGCTCTGGCTAAGTATTTTACAGATTCTTTATAGCTTTCTCCTCTACTTTTATGCTTTGTTGACCTTCTTTTTTGTATTATTCCAGTGTCTATATTATATAGAATCGATTTTTCTGTGAAAACCAGAAGTGCTAGAATTTTAGAGGTTATATTTCTCATTCCCATTACTTTTCTTTTATAAGCCCTTTACCATTTCTAAAAGAGAGAATTGAGTAAGAGGGTATTGAAAAAAGGAATTTTCAGTCTATAAGGATAAACTGGCTGAGATGAAAAACAAAAGACTTATACTGAAGATGAATATAACCGAAAGAAGTATAAAATTCATTTCTCGGACTTAATTGTATAAAAAATGAATAATATCGAAACTAATTTCAAGGACTTAAAGTTCTCTTATGAAAATAAATAAATTCAAAAACATTTTTCTGGGCACGTTTATTATACTGTGCGTACTGGTTTTGAACGGATGTACGGCTACCTTCCCGACCCGTTTACCAGGAACTACATCCCCGTTACCTGTAACAGCCACGCCAAAAGCGACAATAACGCCACTGCCGGTAATATCTACAGATTCCCTACAATTGGTCTATGAAGATGACTTCAACAATCCCAACAGCGGGTGGTCAAAGAGCTCTAATGCATATGCCACTTTTGCCTACACAAACGGAGGTTATAACATCTCGATAGGTGGTTCCAGCGGAATTTGGTATTGCTCGAATGATGCGGCAGGTGCGCAAGATAATTTTGTCGTTAATGTAGATACCGCTCTTTTATCATCGGTCGATAACAGCGTATACGGCATAATATTTCGGTATATTGATAATAATAATTACTACGCATTACAAATCACCGGTGACCATTATTCAATTTACAAGGAAATTCAAGGTAAAGCTTCATGGTTACAACATTCTACAGAATCACCCTGTATTATGACCGACGGTAGCGAAAATAATCTCGAGATTGCCTGTCTGGGAAAAAACATCGAAGTTTACGTTAACGGGCAAAGACTGACTACTTTGAATGACGATTCGTTAACGAACGGTAAAATTGAGCTCATGGCGGCGGTAACAAATACCAGTGTAAACTTTGATAACTTTAAAGTCTATAAATTCACCGGCACATATATTACCAAAGCGGACCCTGAAATACCGGTTATCAACACCTCGTCTTTACCGGATGGGGAAATGGGTGCAAATTATAACGCGGTACTGACCGCGTCCGGAGGTACGCCTCCTTACTCGTGGGAGTTAGCTGGCGGGACTCTGCCGGAAGGACTATCGCTCTTAAATTCGAACGGGACAATTGCCGGTACTCCCACCATGCAAGGGAAATACGACTTTACCATCAAGGTCTCCAGCAGCACCGGTGAGACAACCCAGGAGATGCAGATTAACGTCTCTGACCTCACCATCTCCACGGATTCCTTAACCGAAGGGATAATGCATGTTGGATACAAACAGGTACTCCAGGCTTCAGGCGGCAAACCTCCCTATACCTGGTCTATCGTATCCGGTAGCGTACCGGGCGGCCTGGAACTAGATGCTGTTTCCGGGGCGATTACCGGCAGCCCGACCCAGTCCGGGGGACCGACCACGGCTGTTTTCCAAGTTGTTGATAGTGCCGGTGCCAGTGCTACGGAAGGGCTGTCCATAACCGTCAAATTGGAAGATTTTCAAGCCCTCGACCAGTATGCTATCGATGCTCCTGCATCAGCAGAGACTACGATTCAAGCGCTGGTGAACTACCTTATTCAACCATGCGCTAACGATGCCGAAAAGGCGCGGGTTATCTATCGCTGGATAACCCAAAATATTGATTATGATGTGCCCACATTTATTTCGGGTCTATACAAAACAGCTAATTGTCCTGATCAGAGCGCAGAAGCGGTATTCACCCGCCGCAATGCGGTATGTGCCGGGTATTCTAACCTGTTTTTAAAAATGGCCGGGTACGCCGGGCTGCAGGCGGTTAAGATTGGAGGATGGGGAAGAGTAGATTATACAGATAAAGGTTACACGAAAGACCATGACTGGAATGCGGTCAAAATTAATGGCCAATGGCAGCTAGTGGATACAACGTGGGGCGCCGGATACACGGATGATAGTGAGCATTTCGTAAGAAGTTTTGATGATTTCTGGTTCCTGACACCACCGTCCCAGTTTGTTTATAGCCACTGCCCGGACGATGCATCATGGCAATTGCTAACGCCGCCGGTTCCGGTGGCTGAAATAGCTCAATACCCCGTAATTAAGTCGAATTATTTTAAATACGGCCTTAACTTTGGTGATTATAATTATGGCTTTTGCAATGTTAACAACGGCGAAGGTTTAATATGCATTCAGGCGCCGCCTGATGTGTTGGTCATGGCGAGTCTTTTCCAGAATAATTCTGAATTACAGAACACAGTCTTCTACCAGAGACAAGGAAACTCTTATCAGATAAATATACTATTACCTTCCGCCGGAGATTACGAGTTGAGAATATATGCCAAGTGGAAAACAGAATCCGGAAATTATGATGAGGCTATAATATACAAGCTGACAACAAACCAGAGTGTTTATAACCAGTCTGGTTTCCCCACGGTTTATAGTCTTTTCTGTACGAGCGGCAGCTATCTTTTCTCTCCTATGCGAGCGGATTTACAAATCGGGGCTTCATACGATTTTAAAATAATGGTGCCTGGAGCGAAGAAAGTAGCTTTGTTTATTAATCCCAACACCCCGTCGCAGGTAATGCAGCTTTTCACTAAAGAGGGGCAAATTTTTGAAGGAACGTTCAACATCACCGAAGGTACAATTTTTATAGGAGTGATGTTTCCGGATGATACACAATATTACTGGCTGCTTGAATATGTTAGTGAATCCGGATAAAACGGACCGGTACCGCAGAGTGACAATTATATAGCAGTATTAGAATTACAGTAATTGCGGTAATTGATTATTAAGTAATAAAAAACTACCATATGGTGCGAATTAGAGAAGAGCCGTCTTTTGAAGATGACCTTTCAAGTATTTCCCTTTGTGAAAGGGAGAAGTAATTACGCCTCTCCTTTTCCCCTCCCCCCTTCCCCATTTTCAGTTTCCCTCTTTAACAAAGAGGGATTAAGGGAGATTTTATAGTAGTCAATAAAAGAGGGGCAACCTTTCGATCGCCCCTTATTTCGTGCTTCGTTATTCGTGCTTTATCTTAGTGCGGCGGCGTGAATGACTGGCTGACCAACGCCGGGCCCTCGTATTTATAGCTGACTTTCTTGCTCACGTCCGGCAGCGGGACGCCCTGCTTGGCAAGCTGTTTCTGCAGGGCTTTGATATCTACGTCCTTAATGCCGACGCCGGCTTTGAGCGCCAGTCCGGAAGCGGTACCGGCCGCCTCGCCGAAAGCGATGCAGTGCGGGATGAGGTTGAAGTAGTCCTGGACATGCACGTCCGAGGAGAAAGCGCGGCAGGCGACGAACATGTTGTCAACCTCTTTGGGCAGCAGGGCGCGGTAAGGAATAAACATATTGGGATGGTCTAATGATGCCTGGCCGCGGTCGAGGTCCGGGAATACGGCGATGGTATCTTTGAACGGCTGGTTATCGTTAAGGTCTTTTTCCGTCAGCCAGTATTCGCCGATCATGCGGCGGCTGGAACGCGTACCGAGCTGCGGGCTGGTGAGAACGCAGAAACAATGCTCGAAGCCGGGGTGGTTGGCTTTAAAGAATTCCACCGTCTTCATCATCTTTTCACGACCGAGCATTTCCACGCGGGTCAGTTCTTCATTATCAACCTGGCTCTTGTTGGGATAGCGGGTATGGAACCAGACGACATGTTCCTGGTCGGGCAGGTTGGAGGTCATAAAGCCGCCGAGGCCGCCGGCTTCCATGCATTTGCGCCCCAGCTCCATCGCGGCCTTTGGGTCCTTGTGGCGGAAATCCATCGCCGCCTTAATATCGACGTTATCAACCCAGAAACAGAGCGCGAGGTTGGCGATGCGGAAATGCGGCGGGATATCCGTCTCGCAGGCGATATTGGCATAGGGGAAGAAGTCGCCGTCGCCGGTGGAATCGATGACGATTTTAGCGGTCACGGCCTGTCGCCCGGACTTGCTTTCCATGATGACGCCGCGCATGTGGTTGCCTTCCATAATAGGCTCGGTGCCCCAGGTATGGCAGTAGGTCTTAATGCCGGCCTCGTTGGCCATCTCCTGGAGGATAAACTTGGAGACTTCGGCATCGATGATAGCGGCGTAGGAAACGCGGTCGAGACGGGTATAAAAGAAGCTGCGCTCGAAGTAATATCTGACTAAATTTTTATCCAGCGACCCCCAGTGTTCTTTCTTGGGCAGATCGACAGCATTGCGGGCGATAAGACGGTCAATCCATTCCTGGGTAATCCCGGCAATTTGCTGTTTACCGGTGTAATCGGCCAATTGGGGGATAATGGTGACGAGGCCGCCGGTGCCCATGCCGCCGAGGTAGCCGTACCGTTCGATGAGGACGGTCTTGCAGCCGTTCCTGGCCGCCGCTACCGCCGCCCCGATACCGCCGGGCCCGCCGCCGACAACGACAACATCACAATCGGCAACAACTTTAGTTTCTCTGGCTTTTTCCCTGATATAATTACCGTTCTTGGACATATCTATCCTCCTGTAAGTAATTAAGGAATCTCTGAAAAAGGAGTCCATCCGCCTCAGGCGGACTCTGGCGGGGGTCTGGGAGTGTAATCCCCAATTACTAATTACTAACTACTCACACTCACCCTCATCAAGGGGGCTGATTAACCCCTTGTTCAGAGTTTTCCTAAAGAGAATTATAGTACAACCGGCGGCAAAAGCATATAAGAAAAAACTCGTATGTGTCAAATTCTGTGCGATAAAAATCACATACGTTTTAAATCCGCGCAATGTATTCTTTAGGTATATAGGATTGTTCATCGGGAGGCACTTATGCCGATGTATGAATACCGCTGTAAGCAATGCGGCATTAAATTTGAAATTCTGCGCGGGATTACCGCCGCTGATGAAGATGTTAAATGCCCCAAATGCGGCGCGGCCAAGCCCGAGAAATTATTATCCGTTACCTGCGGGGCCAGCCGCTGCGAGAGTAAAGGCAACCTGCGTTTCCCGACCTGAAAGGCCTGAAGAAGCCGTTGGCTTTAATAAACGATAACCGGGAAACAAGCGCCAATTGTTTAGCATGTCATTGCGAGCCATCCTTCCGCTCATGGTGAGCCTGTCGAACCATCGGAGGGAGGCGTGGCAATCCATATGTTTGGACTTAACCTGTGTTTAAGATTGCCACGTCGCCGGAGTTTACACTGAGCAAAGCGAATGTGGGTCATCGCAATGACACCCGGGGAATTTGTAATTTGTATCTTGTATCTTGTTTCTTCCCAAACTGTACAGCTTTGCTATCTTGCTACCTAGACTCGATAATGTTAAAATGATAGACAGTTAATAAACCGGGGCCGCTAGCTCAATTGGCAGAGCAGCTGACTCTTAATCAGCAGGTTACAGGTTCGATTCCTGTGCGGCTCACCAGATTCAATATTAACCCCCATAAACATGCTGATTCGGCGAATCAACCGGTCGCTTTTTAAGCCCATGTTTTTTAAGTTAAGCTTTACCGGTTATTCCCAGCATTTCACTCAAGCGAGCGGGCGTATACTTTCCCGGTAACTCGTCATTCGCCGCCATCTCCTGAGAGATTTTCACAAGTTTATCATTGATGGGTGCCTGAAGCCCCAGTTTTTTCGCCACCCTCGCGATCTCGCCATTGAGAAACTCAGTCTCGACGCTCCCCTGGCGGCGTGCCAGGCTTTGCCATGTCGAACTCTGCTCTTTAGTATTAATCTGTCCGCGCAGCGGCGCTGTAATTTCCGGCCAGTCCCTGGCAACCTGCTCCTGAGATATCCACTTTATACCTGCTTTTTCTACGATAGCCCGGGCTTCTTCAAACGTGGCATCATAAATCGGCCGGGTGCTTTCCCAGTCACCATCAGTGATGGCACCGACGGCATTTCCAAGATTAGCCATCAATTTGCCCCATTTGTACGGCATCACATCAGGGGTTGTCTTGACCAAATAACCGGCTACCCTCAATTCTTTAGCTACGGCGTCTGTGAGTTTATCCATCCCCACAGGAAATCTCCCGATGATATACCACCCGGGAGGATCGCGGCGGGCAATAACTTCACCATCATTTAGATATACCGCGCCAACTCTCACCATGACACCATAGACCCCGGGAAAATACCCGGCTGCTATCTCCTCGTTGCGCACCCCGTTCTGAAAGCAGAAAATGGGTACGTCCTCAATCACTGCTTTAAGGTCTTTAAGAGCTTGTTCCGTATCCTGCCCCTTCATACAGAGGAAGATTACATCGTCCGGGGTAAACTCAATCTGACCCGGACTGGTAACCGCCGGTATACGTAAAACGTGCGTGCCGGTCGGCGTGATAAGGCGGAGGCCCTTTTTATTAATAGCGCTGACATGCCCGGGCCGGCCGATGAGGATGACATCATGCCCGGTACGCGCCAGGTGCCCCCCCATGATACTGCCGATACCGCCTGCTCCATAGATGATATATCGCATATTCCCTCACGTCTATTGCTTTGCCTGACGGTCTAACAAGCAATAAGAGCTAAATCTATCTTGTATATCCGGGATTCTTTCATTTACGAATGATATTTTAAGGCACTAGTTTAGGCAAGAATTAAGTATATGATATACATGGAATACGCCGATATTGCAAGTACATAAAACAAATTGGACTTTCATTATCCATCAAGTAATAAATATTCTCATAAACCGAATTGGCTATTATTACCGGCTTAAATAAGACACAATAAAGAAATCAAGTTTTTGTTCGAGCTTAATATTTGAGGGCCCGGCTGCTTAATCAATAAACGTTTATAGATTATACCTCAATGACCCTGGGAGCGAACAAGTGTTTTACGCCATATAGCAATTATCATTAGAACCAATACCAGTACGATTACTGAAATGGCATCTGCAGTGCTTGAATTACGCAATAAATAACCGACGGCGAGAATAATCAATACCCCTACCGCAAGCTCCGGAGAATCTCCTACCAGGAAGTCCTTCCAGAACAGGCCGAAACTTTTAATTAATTTCCAAATCGTTCGTAATAATTTCATTGAATATTAAGCTCAGGTGTTAATTTCTCATGGGCCCGTTTAAGATACGTAATCAAGCCAAATGTAGTCGCCGCGATAATCGCCGCCAAAATTAATATGAACATATCCTGAAGAGGCCAGGAAACTCCGGCTCCTTCCCCCATCCAGAATGTTCCGAACGTTACTAATAAAATACCGACGCCAAGTTTTAAAGTATTTTCAGGTATTCTTGCAAGCGGTCTGGCAACTATAGCACCGATAATAGCAATAATCACAATAGCTGTGGCGGCACCTATCACCGCATATTTCAATTGACTGTAATCTTTACCGTTGGATAAGCCAAAGCTGACAACTATCATGACGACTTCCATACCCTCTAGCAACACACCTTTAAAGCTGACAACGAATGCAAACGAATCACGTTTACCGTGTAAAATCGCCTTTCCCTTTTTTAACTCTGCAACTTCTCTTTGAAAAATCTTGGATTCATCGTGTAAAGCCTTAAATCCTGAAGCACGCAATATCGCTTTGGTCAACCATTGAAGCCCAAAGATGAGCAATAAGGTCCCGATAACAACCCTCAAAACATCTATATTTACGTGTTGGATGATGGTAGTCCCCAGTATGCCGACTATTGCGCCTAATACTAACAGCGCGAGAATCGTGCCTTCCCAGGTAGAACGCCACCCGCGGGTAATTCCTGATGCCAGAATAATTGTAAGGGCTTCCACCGCCTCCACCGCACTGGCTGCCATCACGGTAACAAATAGCAGAGCTGTGCTACCCGTATTCAATACCTTTCTCCTTTAAGTCCCTTTATAATCTAATATTCTATTCGTTATAAAATAAATTAGCAACACGGTGATTATTTCTCTAAATATTATTTAATGTTCATTAACTCTTAAGCCAAGAGGAAAATTTCTAAGATTTGAAGAACCCAATTAACAAAACGCTTAAGAGGTAGCCTAAGTATCCAATAGAAAATAAAGGTTATCGATATACCAATGGCGGCACTGGCAATAATGTCGGAGGGGTAATGTATTCCCATATAAACCCTAGCAAATGACATTAAGGCAGCCATGAAGAATAATAGTCCCCCTATTTTTCTATTTTCTAGCCAAATGCCGAAGGCAAAAGCAAAGGTTACTGCTGCAGGGAAACTAGGGAAGGAAGATACTGTGGGTTCATAAAACAGCCTCTGGACCTGAGAAATTAGTTGTGGGAAAACGACGTATGGGCGAACCCTGAAAAAATGGCTATCAATGAGCTGAACGACTAAAGCGGAAAACCCTAAACCTACAACAGCATAGATAAATCCCCACTGATTTCGTCGTCTCCCGTCCTTTGTTTTTCCTGTGAACCATAAACCAGTAGCAACTAAAGCCATAGCTGCTGGAATAAGAAAGTCATTACCTAAATAATGTACTAACCAATCTAAAGCAGGAAATTTACCGGCAAGGCCGGTTATCCAAAGCAGTAAGGTATTATCTAATGTTGACACACTCAATCATTTGGCTTTAAGCGCCGAAGTAGAATTTGGAGAAACGTCATGTTACGGATTTGTTCCAAGCCGCGTTCCTGATTTGCAGGTTTAGATTTTGACCTTATATGTAAAATAGAAACACACAATGCAGTGATAAAAATGCTAGCGGCAACTCCAGCTAGAATGAGCTCAAACTGCTGGGTCCCTTGCACTCCAGTTATGTGGCCTTCGATAGTACGGTTGTCACTTGTAAAAAACCAAATAAAAGCACTTATTGTAATGATAATACCGGCTAGGTAACCTTTCAAAGGTTTTGAAAAGAGCCGTAATCCGTAGAGACCACTATAAGATGCAGCGATTTGTAGTATTCCACAAAAGCCCCACATAATCAGTAAGAAATAATCCAAAACCACGTAAAAATTGTAGCATAATATTTATACGTTTAACAATTTTGATCAATGGTCTTATGATGTAAATTAACTTGGGAGGATAATGAAATCTTTCAAAAAATAATTCAACCTTAATCATTAACATAATTTTAAACTACGATATTCATTTTCTTGACTAAGAACTCAAAAGGTATCAAGTAATCGTACGCATGCCTGGACAAATATCCCGATGTTGTGCAATGGTAGATTCAGCCTATCGGATGGCTCGTGCGACGCTTTACTAAACACATACCTGATAGAGCCCCGCCGTAAATATTGAAGATGTTTTTTCAACCCTATCAGCCTCTACCTCAAAACATTGCTGATCTCGCCTTGAAAACACAGAACAAACCCCTCAATTTTAGCTCATTTTTCGCGGAAAATTCGCGGAAAAACGCGCGCTAAATGCCCGACTTTCCGCGTATTTGAAGCTAGAAATCTTGGTATTGCTTTCAAAGGGAGATTGAGAGGGATTTTGTATAGTACAATATCCTGTTATATAATTATCCAACTGGAAATAGAGCATGGAGGTAAGCGTGGTAAAAACCATTACCGAACCTTCCCGCAAAACCAAGGTCATTAGAGAAGTAGACGTCGTTGTAGTGGGCGGCGGGCCGGGCGGAGTTGCCTCGGCTATAAGCGCGGCCAGGACCGGCGCGAAAACGGTCTTAATCGAAAGGTACGGCCACCTGGGCGGCATGGCGACGGGCGGCCTCGTCAACATCATTCCCAATCTGGCCGATATCTCCGGCAAGCAGCATATTTACGGCATCACCCAGGAAATTCTCAATCGTCTCGATAAAAGAGGCGGTACAACCTATCCCGCGAAAAAAGATTGGGGCACCGCCGCGAAAGATAAAGTGGACTTTTATCATGATGCCAATCTTGGCTGGTTTTATTTACGCAAGGACACCGGGGGCAAAACCAGAGTTATCTATAGCGCTGTCGTCGACCCGGAAATATTAAAGGATGAACTCAATAATATGGTGCTGGAATCCGGCGCACAGCTTTTCCTCCATTCCTGGGGCACGCAGGCGATTATGGAGGGAAACAAAGTTAAAGGCGTCATTTTTGAAAGCAAATCCGGCCGCCAGGCAATATTAGGCAAAGTGATTATCGATTCCACCGGGGACGGCGATATCTTTGTTTCCGCGGGCGCGGACTTCGATAACGATTTGGACAACAAGCGCCGCACCTCCTGGCTGGCTTTAGTCTGGTGGATAACCAACGTCAACCTTAAAAAGTATGACGAATTCAAAGCATCCCAGCCGGAGAAATATAAAACATTGACGCAGGAGCTAGCGAAAAAAGGCGGCTATCCCGGTTTCTTTAAAGGCATCCTGAAAAACATGCCCAATACCGTCTGGTACCACTGCATGCAGCCGCAACCGGAGCGCACCGACGCGATGGACGTCGAGCAGCTAACGAAAATTGATATCATTGCCCGAAAACGCGCTTTACTTACCTTTGAGTTTATGAAGAAAAACATGCCCGGCTTCGAGAACAGCTTTATCATGCTGACTGCCTCGCAATTAGGCACCCAGGGCGGCCGTAAAATTATCGGCGAATACACGTTAACGGAAAAAGATATGGAGACGGACGAGGTCTTTGAAGATACCGTTGCCGTCATCGCCAACAACGATTATGGCGAAATCTCAAATAAACATCCCGCCCTTTGCATCCCCTACCGCTGCCTCGTGCCAAAGAAAGTGGACGGGCTTTTGGTGGCCTGCCGCGCCTTCTCTTCCAGCGACGTTATTAATGAGACATTCAATATCATCCCGCACTGTCTCTGCTACGGCCAGGCGGCCGGCACCGCGGCGGCTTTAGCGGTTAAAGCCGGAGTTGAGCCGCGTAAAGTGGACTACAAAACCCTGCAAAACAACCTGCGCCAACAGGGCGTAAATATTCCGGATGGAATCGGAATAAAGAAGTCTGCAACGATAAAGAAAAAACCTAAAGAGGCTTATTACCAGAATTATAAAGGGGCGTAATAAAAGAATAAACCTATGAGCATCATTGATTTTCAAAAGGCCATGAAGCTTTTAGAATCAGACATTGCCAAAAACCTGGTAACTCTGAAATATTTATCAACATATCACGCTAAAGATACCAGGGTTTACGCGGTCGAGGACAATGTGGGATGGGCCTTGCTATCGTCTTTCCCAACTTCCATTCTTTCTTTTGATAGAGAAGCTTATCCCGGGGCAAAAGTCGCCCTGTTTATAAACGGTACCAGCGAGAAAGGCAAAAAACAATTGCTGGATTCTCTTACCAAAAACAACTATGTTTTAAGGTTGAACAGACCTCTGGACCTTTCCGGGCTGGAGAGCAGTTATAAAGTGTCTAAAGGCTATACTTATCTTTCATATTCCTGCAGCCGGTTGATAGATATCCCCGGCTTTAGAATTGTTGCTGCAAAAGATGTCCTGACCCAGGAAGTCATAAATTTGATTTCCCAGAACGGTCATGACGAAGCTGACCTGAAAGAATACTTTAAGAACGGCGCGCGATGGTTCGGGGTAACGGAAAGCAATGAGCTAAAAAGCGTCTGCTTTGTTTATGCTGATTATGGCAATTACTGGGAAATCGGCGGGGTGCACACTTTAGAAAGTGAACGTGGAAAAGGCTATGCCCGTATTGTCGTTTATTCCGTCGTCAAATATTTATTAGACCATAATTTGTTGCCCAGGTATTGCACCGAAAAGAAAAACGTGAACTCCATCCGGCTGGCGGAAAGCCTGGGGATGAAACAGTTCTTAAAAATCGAGCATTATTTATTAGACCCGCTATAATAAAAAAGTCCGGCTGAAAATCTCCTGTTGAAAAGGGTTGTTTGAAGGATTATTTAAACCAATGGTATTACCATACGAGAGAAGTTTAAAAGACCGTTCCAGACAATTACGAAAGAATATGACGGTTGCTGAAAAATTACTTTGGTCGAAAATAAATTTAAAACAGGTAAATGGTCTTTATTTTTGCCGTCAGAAACCTATCGGGAAATATATCGCGGATTTTTATTGTGCGAAGGCAAAATTGGTAATCGAGGTTGACGGTGGACATCATTTTTCCAATGATAACGTTGAATATGATGAAATTAGAAACAAATACATGGGAGGTCTTGGGTTGAGTGTTCTTAGGTTTATGAATACTGAAGTACTGATAAAAATAAAAGATGTTCTAGAAGTGATCAAAAAGAAGATTTCTGACCAAAACCCTCTCTAACTCTCCCTTCATGAAAGGGAGAGAATGATTAACCAAATCCTTATTTCTCTGGTTATATTCAATCTTTCCCTCTTTTATAAAGAGGGGCAAGAGGAGATTTGACTACACTATTTTATCGCCGCCCCCAACGCTTTCTTGACGTAATCGTAGCCGAGGTCGAAGGCTTTGATATTTATCTCCCCCACCTTCCCCTTAAAGCGGGAAAGAATCGCGTCTTTGGCACAATCTTCCGTTACCGGCATCAGGCCGGAGCCGAATAAAGCCCCCAGCATCACGACGTTGGCTGCCTGCAGGCTCCCCGCCTGTTTAGCTAGGCCGCTGGCATCCAGCGTAATAATCCGGTTCGTTACTTCCTTAAGCTGATTGACTATCTGGTCGGATGTCGGATAGCCGCTCTTGCCCAGGAACACGGTATACGGCATGACGGTGGTGGTGTTGAGGACGACCACGCCGTTCTTCGCCAGGTACTGGATATTTCTTAAAGCCTCCGATGGTTCTACCGCAATCATGATGTCGCATTTGCCTTCCGGGGTCATCGGGGCGATAACGTCTCCGCCGAGTCTTAAGTTGCTGAAGACCGAGCCGCCGCGCTGCGCCATGCCGAGCACTTCCGACCCCTTGACCGCCACATTGCCTCTAACGGCCGCCGTGCCGAGCAGTTCCGATACCAGGACGACGCCTTGTCCGCCGGTGCCGCAGATAATAATGTTAATTTCTTTCTTGGTAGCCATCTATTTTTCTCCTGCCTTTATTGCCTCGAAGGGGCAGACCTGGGCGCATATCCCGCAGCCCGGGCACTGGGTACTGTCCACCGCCGCTTTGCCTTTTTCATCCAATATCAATGCCGGGCAGCCGAGCAGATTGATACAGATATGGCAATCGCACTGGAGGCAGCGTTCCGCTTCAGCTTTGGCCGTTTCTTTAGTCAGGCCGAGTTCGACCTCTTTAAAGTTGCCCTGGCGCCGGGCGACCGGCAGCACCGGCATAACTTTGCGCGCATCTTCCGTCACGCCGTAAGTATCCACGATGAGCTTGCTTTCGAAAATATCTTCGCCTTCACGCCCTTTGTCCATCGGCTCGCCTTTGAAGTATTTATCGATGGATTTCGCGGCTTTTCGGCCGGCGGCCATCGCCTGGATGACCGTTGCCGCGCCGGTTACCACATCGCCGCCCGCGAACACGCCTTTAACGTTCGTGGCGAGCGTGATAGGGTCGGCTTTGATTAGGCCGTCGGTGATTGTCGAAGCGGTGTCACCGGCCATGAAAGAAAGCTCCGGCTCTTCGCCGACGGCGGATATTATCATTCCTGTTTCGATAATGAATTCCGAGCCCTTCACCGGCACCGGTCTTCTCCTGCCCGATGCATCCGGTTCTCCAAGCTGCATTTTCACGCATTCCAGCCCGGCTGCTTTGTTACCTTTAGTGACGACTTTATCAGGGCCGGATAAAAGCGTTAGTTTGACGCCTTCATGTTCCGCTTCCGTAATTTCATCGGCGATGGCAGGCATTTCTACTCGGGAGCGGCGATAAACGATGTTAACTTCTTTAAAGCCAAGCCGCATGCATGTCCGAGCGCAATCGATAGCGACGTTGCCGCCACCCACGACCACCACCTTATCCTCAGTTTTAATTTTTTCATTGGTATTTACCTTGTGCAGAAAATCTATGCCGTCAATGATGCCGCTGGCATTATCGTTCTCGATACCGAGCTTCCGGCCTTTATGCGCGCCGGCGGCGATAAAAACGGCATTGTATTCCTTCCTTAAGTCTTCCAGTTTGACATCCTTGCCGACTCTGTTATTGAGCTTTATTTCCACGCCCAATTTCTTGACAATGTCGGTTTCTTTATCCAGGACGTTGCGGGGTAAACGGAACTCCGGTATGCCGTAGGCCATCATGCCGCCCAGCTTGTTCAGGGCCTCGAAAATGGTCACTTTATAGCCGAGTTTCCGTAAATCATAAGCAGCCATCATACCAGCCGGGCCACCGCCCACGATGGCTACTTTTTCTTTCTTTTCCGCCGGAACGGAGAAATCATCGGTATATTTGCCGTATTCCGCGGCGGCTCTCTTTAAAGCGTTGATGGCAATAGCCTGCTCGACCTCGCTGCGCTTGCATTTTCCTTCGCAGGGGTGTGTGCAAATCCGCCCGATAATCGAGGGAAACGGGAGGGTCTTTTTGATTAAAGCCAGCGCTTCATCGAATTTGCCTTCCCCGACCAGTTTCACGTACCCGCGGATATCGATATGCAGCGGGCAGGTGGCCTGGCAGAAAGGAGGCGCCCCGGCCATGCACTTGTTGGTATCCACCACATAAGGAACGGTCTTTTCGCCGGTCTTGCGCTTTTCCCGCTGGTCGAGAATGTTGCAGAGCCTGCGGGCAACAATCAATGACGGCCCGTCAAAATGTAATGCTCTTTCCACGGAATCGATTAGTTTCGGCAGGTCGAAAGCATCAATCACTTCCACGAACTTAACGCCGCTGGCCCGGGCGATATCTTCGATTTTAATATCGTTGGCTTTATCGCCGGAGGCGCCGGGGTGGGGCTGGAAACCCGTCATGCCGGTAGTGGAGTTGTCCAGGACGACCATAACCATCTTAGATTTTTGGTATACCGCGTTAATCATCGGAGCGATGCCGGAGTGGAAAAAAGTTGAATCGCCAAGATGCCCGATGACCGGCACGTCCAGAACATGGGCAAAGCCGCCCGCTATCCCGAAGCCGCCGCCCATGCAGACCGCTACATCATCACCGTTCAGCGGCGGGTTGGCGCCCAGGGCGTAGCAGCCGATGTCGCTTGTTTTAACCGGTTCTTTGCCGGTTTCTACCTGGTAGCGCCGGGCGGCAATATTTATGGCATATAAAGAAGCACGGTGCGGGCAGCCGGCGCACATGGTCGGAGGGCGGAGCGGTAAAAGCGCCGCCGTCTCTTTGGCCAGTTTATCTATCGAGGCAAAATCTACCGGCGGTTTAACTCCCGTCAGTTTACTTAAAGCTTCGGCTACCTGGCGGACAGAAAGCTCCCCGGCCAGCGAAAGCATATCTTTGCCGTGGATTTTAATATCTATCTTGTTGTCCTGGGCGGTTACTTTGGTGGCTTCTTCCACGAAAGGCTCTAGCTCTTCCACCACCAGCACCTCACCGACCGAGCCCAGGAATTGCTTCGTCAGTTTTTCCGGCATCGGGTAAGGCGTGCCGATTTTCAGGATGGAAACCTTGTCTTCCAGTCCCATCCACTTCAATGCTTCCAGGGCGTAGCCGTAGGAAATGCCGCAGGCGATGACGCCCAATTTAGCGCCTTTTTTTAAATCGATATGATTATAAGGAAGGGAATCTACGGCTCCCTTGATTTTTTCCATTCGCTGGATTACCAGGCGGCGGTTGACGCGGTAATTAGCCGGCAGGCAGACGAACTTGGTAAAATTCCGCTTGAATTTAGCCTGTCTCTTGCCTTCGACGATGCCGCCGAGTACGACATTGCTGCGCGCGTGTCCGATACGCGTCACCGACCGCAGCATGAACATTTGCCCGAATTCCTCGGAAAGGCGGTAGGCATCCACCATCATGTCTTTGGCTTCCTGGGCGGAGCACGGTTCCAGCACCGGTATATAAGCGTGCCGGGCCATCAGCCGGTTGTCCTGTTCGTTCTGGGAGCTCCACTGGCCGGGGTCGTCCGCGGAAATCATGACAAAGCCGCCGAGTCCCATGTAACTGGCCGTCATCATCGGGTCCTGGGCGACGTTGGCGCCCACATGTTTCATAATCGTCAGCGACCTTAGCCCAGCGATAGCGGCCGCCATCGCGGTCTCAAAAGCCACCTTTTCATTGATAGACCACTCGGCGTACATGCCGGTATTCTTCGAGTTGTTGACCAGCGTTTCACTGATTTCGCTGGAAGGCGTGCCGGGATATGCCGCGACTACCTGTACCCCGGCTTCGATAGCGCCTCTCGCAATCGCTTCGTTGCCGAGCATGAACATCGTCGCGCCGGGGGCATCGGAAGTCAATGTTACTTCAGCTACCTTGTTCAAGACAGTCCTCCTGATAAGAAAATTCCGCCTTTTTTACGCACGGATATTCAAATATTAGTCGTTTATCTTGAATACGAGTCCAAAAGACGGAGAATGATAGACATTGCTCTAATTATTCTACATGTTTACACGTATTGTTGGCAAACGCTTTGCTTTAAATAATGGAGATAACAGGCGTAACAACTTGCCTGGCATGTCTTTAAAAGAGGCTATAATACCTACTAGAACATTATCACATTTCGCAGGTCTACACCCTTTTCGGAGGCCGCGATGGCTTCGTTTATCTTCGCAAACGGATAATGTCCGGAAATCAGCTCGTTCAGCTTGAGTTTTTTCATCCGGTAAAGCTCTATCAGCCGGGCGATGTCCATCCTTAATTTGGCTGCCCCCATCGCGCTCCCCGTCAGCTTTTTCCCGCCCATGAAATCCAGCGGGGAAAAGTCCGTCATATGTTCGCCAAACCCGTGCCCGATACATACCGTGGTACCGTTCCGCGCGGACATATTAACACACTGGCGCAGGATATTTATCCCGGCTACTACCTGGAACACATAATCGGCGCCGCGCCCGTAAGTTATGTCAAATACTTCCTTTACCGCGTCTTTGGACGCTTTTGAATTAACCGTGTGTGTCGCCCCGAATTTTTTAGCGGTTTCCAGTTTGCTATCGAGAATATCTACCGCGATAATCGGGAAAGCGCCGGAATAGGCCGCTCCCTGGATAGCGTTGAGTCCCACCCCGCCACTCCCTACCACGCAAACGCTCTGGCCGGGCAGCACCTTGGCCCGGTTTGTCACCGCGCCCCAGCCGGAAATGACCCCACAGGCGAGAAGACATGCCCTGTCCATCGGTAAATCGTCCGGCGCCTTTACCAGGTTTACTTCCGGGATGACCGCGTATTCCGTAAAACCGGCAACCGCTCCGGCAAAATGCCCCAGCTGCTGCCCCTTCTTGTTGTATTCCCTGCCCTTCGTATAGAGCGCCAACCGGTTGGTCGTGCACATGTCCGGCAGCCCGACCCGGCAATAATAGCACTGCCCGCAGCCTTCCGGGATAATGCTGCCGATGACATGGTCGCCGGGCTTGAGATAGGTAACGCCTTCGCCCACTTCTTCGACATACCCGGAAAGCTCGTGGCCGGGAATGGCGGGCAGCGGCGGGCTCGCATGTTCGCCTCTAAGTGAATGGATATCGCTGTGGCAGATGGCACAGGCCGCCATACGTACTTTAACGTCGCCTTTCCCCAGTTTGTCCAGCGTTATTTCTTCTATCTGGAGAGGTTTCTTGCCTATTTCGTAACAAATCGCAGCTTTCATTTTTCCTCCAATTTAAAATGGAAACGGGTCCTATAAACAGTCTATTTACTTTAAGACAAAATTGCAAAACAAAATAAGGAATTTCTTTGACAACCGGATATCATTGAGCTAATATTGACGCAAACATTATAAGGGAGGTTGAAAATGGCCGAAAAGAAATATGCCAAATACATCTATGAATACGACCCCAAAATGTTCCCCAAGGAACGCCGCCCCGTGATGGCTTACATGGATAACAACCTGGCCAAGGGCAGTAACTTCTACCTGATACACTGGATACTCCCGGGCTTCGGAATGCAAAAGGAATGGGATTTCCCGTATGCCGGTCACCCGCCGCACATCCATAAAGACGCCGAGTTGCTTTTCCATATCGGCACCGACCCGAATAACCCGATGGATTTAGGCGCTGAAGTCGTGATGTACCTCGGCCCGGAACTTGAAGAGCACCATATTACCCGCACCTGCTGCATCTGGATACCGCCCAACTTTATCCACTCCCCCTGGAAACCGATAAGGACCGACCGACCGTGGATATTCATGGAATTCAACCAGGGACCGGTACATACGGAAAAGTCCTACCGCCAGATATTACCGAGGGAAGCCCGCGAGAAGATGGACTGGTCGATGTGGCCGGATGACAAATACGAACCGCCTGCCTAGCGGCAAAATTCTTGTGAATTAAAGATTTGGAGGCTGATATGGCTTACAAGATAAATCCCAAAAAATGTTTGAAGTGCGGCTTATGTGTCACCCAGTGCCCGGAAAAAGCCATCGTGATAGAAAATAAAGTCAAGGAATTTGACGGTTTGATGATATATACCACGAGAATCGACCCTAAGAAATGCACTTCCTGCGATGCTTGCTTCTCCTTCGAATGGTGGTGCCCGGCCAAGGCCATCGTAAAAACATAGATGGAAAAGATAGACATCAGGAAAATCTCTCCCGACGATTATCCAGCCATCCATGAAGTTTACCGCCAGTGCGAAGATTTCCTGGCGCCAGCGCCGGTCGCGAAAGCTGCTGCGGATATGGTGATCGCAGACATCCAGGAAGCAAAAGCGGAAAGCGGTGTTTATGGCGGCATTTTCTATGATAATAATTTGATCGGCGTGGTCAGCTACATCCCCAGCCACTTTGAATTCAGACTGCTTGACGCCTACATTTTACTACTGATGATAATCCCGGCCTACCGCCGGAAAGGTATCGGCGGAGAAGTATTGCGCCAGGTAGAAAAGGAAATTTGCACCAGAGCCCGAATCAGGTCGATTCTTAGCAGCGTCCAGATAAACAACCTGAATGGGTTACGGTTCTGGGAAAAACATGGCTACAAAATCTTTAGCGGGCCGGAATTAAGACCGGACAAAACAACTGTCTATCATTTAAGTAAAGATATTGAAAGAGGAGGAAAATCCAATGGCTGAATTAAAATATAGCAAGTATTTTCTCCATGAAATACCGGAAGAAGTCCGTAAAAAAGGCTTCGGGCGCATGCCCTCGATGGTAACCTTTACCGATGCGGATATTCTCGAAGGCAGCAAATACTTCTCCGTGATGTGGATGGGAGAGGAAGCCACCAAAATGGGCGGGCACGGGCCGCATATCCATCAGGATCCGGAGCTGCTGGTAGCGCTCGGCACCGACCCCGCCAATCCCCAGGACCTCGGGGCGGACATGGAAATGTGCATGGGGCCGGAAATGGAAAGCCACATTATTACCGTATCGACGATGATCTGGGTCCCGGGCAAGTTCATCCATGCGCCGTTCCGTATTCTTAAAGTCCGCCGGCCCTTCCTTTTTGTCCAATGCCAGTATGCTTCCAAACTCACCGAAACGGCGCTGAAAAAACTGGTGGCTAAAGAACTGTGGGACAAGATGGTCTTTATCAACGCGGACGGTAAGCAGAAGGATTGATAAATAATTACCAATTTCAAATAAATACCAATGACAAATTCCTGATTCCCAACCCCTTTTCCCCTATTTGATATTTAAAATTGGATATTGGTATTTATTGGCCGTATTTTCCCACTTCCCTTTTAACATTGATTTATTGATAGCTATGTGATAAGATTTCTTCAACAAAAAATACTTGTAACACATAGGTATGTACCTATAAGTAAATGACCGCACTGCCCAGAAGACCTTTACCGGGCGGCGGGAAAGCCGAAGGAGGCAATATGGACACGGCCACAACAACGATGATTTTGACGGCAGCGGGTGTGGTGGTCTTGATAATCGCCCTCGTTACTCTCTGGTTTTATTTAAGGAATATTAATAAAGGTATCACCAGCCTCGCGTCGGATACCAAGGTCTTCAGTGATAGCGCAAAAAGCTTGAGCCTCGATATTAAATCGCTCACCTTAAGCCTGGGGGCTCTCGGGCAGGATATCAGGAACCTGAATACCAGCACCTCGAACATGGATACCGATGTCAAAGGGTTCAACCAGGATATGGCGATTCTTAGCCAGTGCATCGATAATCTTAGCGGTAGTGTTACCGGCCTTATCGAAAGCCAGAACCGGATGACCACGGCGGTGGATAAGCTCGATAAGAAACATGACGATAACGCCAGGTCCATCGAGCGTGTTGCCAAGCACTTTGCCGAATAACGATTAACCGGCAACCGGAATTAAATTTAAGTAAAACAGAGGGAAGCGGCACCCGGCAACAACCGGTCCGCTTCCTTTATTTTTACCCGGTTATTAAAAGCAGCAGACGCAAACGTTAATTACGTATAGACGTAAATATTAGTTTACTTAGTTAAGATTCTTGCCAAGATAAAATATTTCAGCGTATAATTAAGTAAGTTATTTATTTGGTTGGGAGGAGGACCCCCATGGAACAGTTCAATTTCCCCAAATGTCAGAAGTGCAATACCGGTGACCTCGTACCTTTATCGGATTTCGGAAGTCAGGGCGCGTCCATTCAATTCAAAGCATGGGTTTGCACTAACCCCGATTGTGGTTTTAACCTGAAAATCAGGAACGGCGACGTTTACAGAGACGAGCCTATCATGAGCGGCTCTTTACACAATTCCCGCCCCAGATAACCCAAATAAGTTACCGAGACAATTTAATTGAGGATGGCTGATGTGCTTCCTTCGATGACCATCTTTAAAAAGGCAGCACTTGACCTCCTTTTTCCGCCATATTGTATCGGCTGCGGCAGGGAAGGTAATTACATTTGCGGCTTTTGCAAGCGTGAGCTGCCGTATATCTATCCCCCCGTCTGCACCATTTGCGGCCGTCCTTTATCGGCGGATAATCAATGTCCCGGCTGTATCGGGAGACAGTCCGTCCTGGATGGTATACGCGCCCCGTTTACCTTCAACGGCGTGATACGCCATGCCGTTCACGAACTTAAATACAACAATCTCCGCGCTGCCGCACCTTCGCTGGCAGCGTTTTTGTATGAATATCTCAAAGGAAATCCAGTACCGGGAGATGCCCTTGTGCCGGTGCCGGTCCACCACCAGCGGCTCCGCGAACGTGGTTATAATCAATCTTATTTATTAGCCCGTGAGCTCGGGAAACATTGCGGCATGCCCGTTGTTAATGATTGCCTGATACGTAAAATATACATCGCGCCGCAGGCCAGGGCCGCCAGCGCCGCCGACCGCTTTAACAACACGCTGGGTGCTTTTACCTGTATCGATGAACGCTTAAAAGGTAAACAGGTTATCTTAATCGATGACGTATCCACATCCGGCGCAACTTTGAATGCCTGCGCCGCCGCTTTAAAATCCGCCGGGTCAGTTACGGTGTGGGGACTGGTTTTAGCTCTTGAACTCTAACGAACACATGAGATAATAAAACTACAGGAGGATGGGCAGATGGAACTTCAAATCACAGGCACGAACATGGAAATCACCCCGGAAACACAGCGTTATATCGAGACCAAGTTCAACAAACTTACCAAGCACCTTCCGGACATTATCGATATCAAGGTTGAAGTATCCGAAGAAGGCACGAAATCACCCACGCAGCGTTACCTGGTGCGGGCGGCCGTCAACAGCGGCGTTGGCCGGAACATTTTTCATGGTGAGGAGCGGGCCGAAGATTTGATGATTGCCACCGACCGCACGACGGAAGTCCTGGCGCGCCAGCTTGAAAAACACAAGGGAAAGCTTTATAACCGCGGCCGCGGCAGTCCTTATGCCAGGGGCAAGTTCCCGCAGACAGGACCTGCAGAAAATATTAAAAGAATCGTCAAGACAAAACGCTTTGTCATAGAACCAATGACGGCCGAAGAAGCTATCGAAGAAATGGAACGCCTGAAGCATGATTTCTTCCTCTTCGTTGATAGCGACGCCAGTGAGCCAAGGCTGCTTTACCGCCGTAAAGACGGCAATTACGGAATTATCCAACCGCAATTTCAAAATAAAAGGTAACGGCAACAATTTAATGGCAGCAGAATCATTTTATACCATCTTTAAGACGCCGGTTGGCTGGATGGGCTTGCTCGGCTCAACCGCCGGGATTTCCCGTGTCATCCTTCCGCAGGCGACGGACGTTAAAGCCGTGACCCTGGTCCTTGAAAATGTTACCGGGGCCATCCCTTCCGCGAGCTTTTTTAATGAGCTGATAAAGCGTTTCCATGTCTATTTTGCGGGCAAGCGGGTCCAGTTTCCGGACATTCTGGACTTCAGCGATGCTACCGTTTTCCAGCGGGACGTCTGGGAAGCTACACGAAAAATCCCCTACGGCAAAACCCATACTTATGCCTGGATAGCGGCACAGGCCGGCCGGCCGCAGGCGGTAAGGGCGGTCGGGCAGGCTTTAGGACGCAACCCGGTCCCGATAATCGTTCCCTGCCACCGCGTCACCAACACCGGCGGCGGGCTGGGCGGTTTTTCCGGTACCGGCGGATTGAAAACGAAACAATATTTGCTGAATATGGAAAATAACCGCCACCGGAAACATGAGGACCAGCAATTATCGCTCGACTTGGCCTGAAGTTATAAAATTATTGTGTCTTCTGGCGGTTGCGCAGCAACTGATTTAAATAGTCCGTTTCGTATTCCTCTATCAGCCCTTCGCCGGCAAAGCTAAAATATTTATTGTCCCCGATGATGATATGATCGAGGACTTTGATGTTCATGATTTTCCCCGCACTAACCAGTTCCCGCGTCAGGTTTTTATCGCTCACTGAAGGGGCAGTGGCTCCCGAAGGATGGTTATGCACGAATATCAAAGCCGCCGCGTTGTTCCGGATAGCGCCTTCGATGACTTCCCGGTAAGAAACGGAACTGCTGTTAATCGTTCCGGAAGATAAGTCTACCGTATCGATTATCTGGTTCCGGCTGGTAAGATAAAGGACTTTAAAGACTTCTTTTTTCAAGCCGCGCATGGCGTGGTAGAGATAATCGAAAACTTCCTGCGACGATGTATAAAACGGCCTTTCCATCATTTTAGCTTTCAGAAATTCCCGGGCGACTTCCTGTATCAGCTTAATGCCGAAGGCGCTGTGCGCGCCGATGCCGTCTATTTCCTGTAGTTCTTCCGTCGGGGCTTCCAAAACACCGCGCAGCGTCTGGAACCGCTTGATAGCTTCTTTGGCCGCCTGTTTGCAATCGCGGCGGGGCGTGCCGAGGCTCAAAAGCAGCTCTACTACCTCGTAGTCCTGGAAGCCGCTGATGCCGGATTTAAGAAACCTTTCCCGCAGCCGTTTACGGTGTCCTTCTTTGCTGTTATCCAGTGTCATGGTTTTTTGATTATATTTTTAAAAAATTATAGACCATTTTCCCGTGGTTTGAAATTTGAAACAGCCCGTTTTTTATAATTACTTTCTCTATGTCCGGTTTTTCCATGTGATGGTCACTGACGGATAAAATCCCGCCAGGTTTAAGAACCCGGTGGCATTCGCTCAGAATAGCGTCTGGATTTTCTAAATGATGCAGGATATCATAAAGCAATACGATATCAATACTATTATCGGGGAGCCCGGTATCTCTATCAGAAAGGATAGGGAAAACATTATCCAGTTTATTTTTTGCGATGATTGATTTGACCGTTTTTATGGCAGCCGGATTTTTATCCAGCGCGTAGATTTTACCGGAAGTGCCAGCTATTTTCAGTGTCGGCAGGAGATAGCCACCCGGCCCGCAGCCAAAGTCAAGCACCTCAAAACCCGGTTTAATTCCTGCCTCCTCCAAGACGTTTTTCCTTGGCTTGATAAAATCACGGATTTTAAACATAAATGCCATGACACCAAAGCCTGAGCCGGCCTGCGCTTTTCTCATTTTTTCCTCCTATCGGCCAGTTTCGTCAGTATTGTAACATAGCCTGCCGGAATAACCAATAACCGAGGAAGAATAAATACCAATGACAAATAGCTCAAATGGTAAAAGTTAAAGCTCAAAACCACAGCTAAAAAGTAAAAACTAGCCTATGCTATTATCGGCTTTTAGTTTTACGTTATAGTTTTGACCCCGTATCAAGTACGGGCAGGCTTTTTAAGTTTTGCGTTTTAAGTTAAAGTCATTGGTAGCATTGGTACTTATTGGTAGTATCTCTTCTTCCCTTCGCCCTATTCTCCGGTTATGTTATAATGTTTTTAACAATATCTTAATACCAAAAGGAGAACCCATATGGCTGACAGGAACCAGATTTTCAGCAAACCTCTCCCCGAAATCCTTGATGATATACAATCCGCTGCCGCTGATGCCAGGCAAGCGGCTGAAGAAGCCCGGACCGCCGGTGAAAGAGCTGCCGATGAGGTCATGCGGCGCTTTAGAAAAGTCTTCCTCAAGATGGCCAAAGATATCACGGAAGCCCTTGAAGAAGATAAACAGCAGAATAAATAATATTTAGACCTGGGGATTATTCCTGTTCCTGTTTGAAATCCCCAGTTCCTGGCTCATCTGAACATAGCGGATAATATCAGCCCGTGTAAGCAGGCCGGCGCATTGCCCGCCGTCTTTTATCAATACCTGGTTGATGTTGTGCCTGGCAATGAGCTCCAGGGCCGTATTCAGGTTATCTTCCGGTGACACCGTATAAAGATTCCCGCTGGTCATGATATCGCCTACCCGTGTTTCTGCCCATTTTTCCTGCGGTACTTTCTTGATATCATCGATGGTCGCGATGCCGGTAAGCTGGCCAGCCTGGCAGACCGGGACCGCCCGGTCATGCTGTTTTCTGAAGATGCCGGATACCATGTCCTGCACACTGGTGTCCGGGGAGATGGTCGGGACAGTCATATTCATCAGTTCCTTGACTTTCACGTGGCTCAAGCGCTCCTTAAGTTTGACATCTTTGCGGCTGGCGTCCGCCGCGCTCATAAGGAACCAGCCGATGAACGCCGCCCATAAACCGGAGAATATGCTGACCGATATTACAAGGTAAACGCCGTACCCGATTAGCGCCCAGCCGAAAGCCTGCCCGATGATGCCGGCGATATCCGTCGCCCGGATAAGGTTTTTGGTCGTGCCCCAGAGAATCGAGCGCAGCACGCGCCCTCCGTCCATCGGGAAACCGGGCAGCAGGTTAAAGATGCCCAAGGCCAAATTGATATAAGCCAGAAAGCCGATGGTCGCCAGGGTGTAAGTCGTAAGGTTGGCCGGGGAATTAGCCGTCGGGACACCGGAGAAATGGTTGATAAGCCAGAAAATCAGGCCCAGTAAAAGGCTGGTGCCCGGCCCGACGATAGCCATGGAAAACTCAATGCCCGGTGATTTCGGTTCTTCTTCCAGGTTGCTCACCCCGCCAAGGATAAAAAGGGTGATGCTCTTGACCGGCAGCCCCCGCGACTTGGCCACCAATGAATGGGCCAGTTCATGTACCAGCACCGAAACAAATAACAATAGAGAGGTTATGATACCGGCTACCCAGTAGGCGGCGGTGCTCCAGTGGGGATATAACGATGGGAAGTAGGCTGCCGCGATGGTCCAGGCAAAAAAGACGAAGATAAAAATCCAGGAATAATGGATACCGATATCGATGCCGGCGATGCGGAAAAGTTTGAAAGAACTTCTCATTCGTGTCCCCTCCAACGCCTATATTTTAATTATACTATCATTGGAAAAATTAACATAAAATGACTTTTATCTCATTATATAGCGGGGCTGTAATAAGCGATAAAAAATGATTTAACAATGGTCTTTATCTGACCTCACCCTCTTATCCCTCTCCGTTTACAGAGAAGGAAGATGATCCTTTAAACCGATATTTCATTATGTTAGGCTTATCATTCCACCTCCCGGCAGTGGGGAGGTGGTTAGAGGATGGGGTTTGAACAGTTCGCTTCCCTTCTAAAAAGTTTCTACCTTCAGGCCCTCTTCCCCCACCAGTTCCACGAGGCGTTTTTTTAATTCGGGATTAAAGCCGGTTTGAAGTCCGGGCCATTTTAACGGTATCGGCCCGCTGCCGTTAATGATGCTTAGTCTTACTTCATCCTTGCCCGGGTATTCTTTAAGTAATGCCGCAATTCTTTCCAGCCGCGCGATGTCCCCGCGTTCATCTTGTGTCTGGCGGATGCCGATGGTCAAACGAGTTTTGCCGGCCGTTTGGACCGGCGGTTTACTAGCCGGTGTTTCCGGTGCGCGCTGGACCGGTTTTAATGCCGGTTGAGCGGTTGAAGCCGGCATACCTTCCGATTCCTCTACCGGCAGCTCGTAATAGTCCGCATGGTCGCAGGCAATGCTGACCTCATCCTCACGAACGCGTACCTTGCCCCAGATAATCAGCTCATTGCCTTCTTTCCAGAGCTCTTCATTTTCCGCAAAAGTGCGCGGCCAGGCAATGACCTCGATATGGCCGCTGATATCTTCCAGCGTCGCGATGGCAAAAGACTCGCCTTTCTTGGTCAGCTGATAACGGCAGGAAATAATTCTTCCGGCGGTAACGATGGACTGCCGGTCCAGTTCCGCATTGATATTGCCGCAAAATACCGCATTGGACTCTTTGGCGCTGAAAACCGGGCTGAACGGCTTTTCCGAGAAGCTCACGCCCAGCAGTTCTTTTTCCCAGTAGGCTTTTTCACGGTCGGAGGTTTCTTTGGCTTCCATCTCCAGCTCCGGGAGCGGCACCGATGTCGTCTCTCCGAACATATCGAACATGGTTGACTGCCCCGTCTCTTTAAGTTTCTGTTCCCGTTGGGCCAGCGAAAGAACGCGCGCGACATTATCCAGCAGCGTGCCCCGCTTGTCCAGGCAATCGAAAGCGCCGGCTTTTATCAGGCTTTCCATGACGCGCCGGTTAACGCCCGCCAGACTGCCGCGGCGGCAAAGGTCTTCCATGGATTTATACGGGCCGTTGGCTTCCCGCTCTTTAATCACCGGGTCGATAGCGCCGGTCCCCACATTCTTTATCGAGCCGAGGCCGAAGCGTATCGATTGCTTGCCGGAGGCGTCTTTTTCGATGGAAAACTCCAGCTGGCTTTGGTTAATGTCCGGCGACAAAACATTGATTTTAAGACGGCGGCACTCGGCGATGGCCGTGGCAATCCTTTCCAGGTCGCCGGCTTGAATCGTCAGCAGAGCCGTGATATATTCCGCCGTATAATTGGCTTTAAGGTAGGCCGTCTGATAAGCAATCAGCCCGTAACACCAGGCGTGGGCTTTATTGAAAGCGTAGCCGGTGAAAGGTTCGATGAGGGCAAAGACCTCGTCGGCCACCTCTTTGGTAAATCCCTTCTTTTCCGCGCCGCTGAAGAAATTCTTTTTTTCCTTAACCATCGTCGCGGCGATTTTTTTCCCCATCGCTTTACGGAAGATATCGGCCTGTCCCAGGCTGTAGCCGGCGAATTGCTGGACAATCAGCAGCACCTGTTCCTGGTAAACGATAACGCCATAGGTTTCTTTAAGAATGCTTTCCAGCGCCGGGTGCGGGTACTGGATAGGAACAAGCCCGTGCTTGGCGTCAATAAAGCGGGGAATATGCTCCATCGGGCCGGGGCGGTAAAGCGCTACCATGGCGGCGATATCGCTGAAAACCGTCGGCCGGAGGTCCTTGATATAGCGTCTCATACCGGAACCTTCCAGCTGGAAGACACCGGCGGTATCGCCCGCCGCCAGCAGGTCGAAGGTCTTTTTATCGTCCATCGGGAGTTTGTATAAATCGATATCGATGCCGTGTTTTTCTTTGATGATTTTTATGGCTTTCCCGAGGATGGTAAGGTTGGCCAGCCCCAGGAAGTCCATTTTGAGCAGCCCGATGTGGGCGATATCGTTCATGGCGAACTGGGTCATCACCGCTTCCTGGTTTTCCGATTTTACGGCGCGCTGCAGGGGGACGTATTTTGTCAGCGGTTCTTTAGAGATGACGACGCCGGCGGCATGAGTGCTGGCGTGGCGGGATATTCCTTCCACGCTCCTGGCGGAGTTCACCAGTTTCCGCACGATTTCATCCATCTGGTAAAGCTGTTTCAGTTCCGGGTTTTCCTCCATCGCTTTGTCCAGCGTCATATTGGGAGCCGCCGGCACCAGGCGCGCCACGCGGTCGACATCGCTGTAGGTCATGCCCAGCGCCCGCCCCACGTCCCTTATAGCGGCGCGGGCGCCCAGCGTCCCGAAGGTAATAATCTGGGCGACGTGGTCCTGGCCGTATTTCTGGGAAACGTAATTGATAACTTCTTCTCGGCGGTCGTCCTGGTAATCCATGTCCACATCAGGCATTTCCTTGCGCTCGATGTTAAGAAAACGCTCGAATATCATCGAGTGTTCAAGGGGGTCGAGCGGCGTGATGCCAAGGAGATGCAGGATAATGCTGGAAGCCGCGCTGCCGCGTACGCCATAGAGTATGCCCGCTCTTTTCGCGAACGAGATAATGTCCCAGACAACCAGCATGTAATTGGCGAACTGGGTCGTCTTAATGACATCGAGTTCGTACTGCAGGCGTTTTTCTATTTCCGGCGTAACATCGGGATAATATTTCGCCAGGTTTTCCCGGCAAAGCTCGGCCAGGTAGCCATCCGGCGTTTTCCCCTCGGGAATCCCTATTTCCGGCAGGTGCAGCCGCCCGAAATCGATTTGCAGGTTGCACATATCAGCGATTTTCTGAGTGTTTTCAATTGCCTGCGGAACATCCTGATAAAGCTCGGCCATTTCTTCCGGACTTTTCAGGTAAAAGAAATCGCCGGCCATCTTGAGACGCTTTTCATCATTGACCGTGCTGTTGGTGCCGATACAGAGTAGCAAATCATGGGCGGAAGCGTCTTCACGCCTAACGTAGTGCGTGTCATTCGTGGCTACAATGGGGATGTTTAATTCCGCGCCCATCTGGACCAGATATTTGTTAGCGGCTTCGAGCTCCGGTATCGGGTGCCGCATGATCTCAAGATAAAAATCCCCGAAGACCTTTTGATACCAAAGCGCCACCTCTTTGGCTTCAGCATATCGCCCGGCCAGGATAAGCTGGCTCAATTCCCCGGACCCGCAGGCGCTTAAGGCGATAAGCCCCTCGTGGTACTGCTCCAGAAGCTCTTTATCGACCCGCGGTTTATAATAGAACCCTTCCAAATGGGCTTTGGTGGTAAGCATTATCAGGTTCTGATAACCGGCCTGGTTTTTGGCCAGCAGCACGAGATGGGAATTATTCCGGTCGCCGGGGCCTTTGCTTAAGCGGCTTCCCGGCGCGATATAGATTTCACAGCCGATGATGGGCTTGATGCCAGCCTCTTTGGCGGCCTGGTAAAACTCGATGACGCCGTGCATCACGCCGTGGTCGGTAATCGCCAGGCTGTTCATCCCCAGTTCTTTAGCGCGGGCGACCAGTTTGGGAATAGAACACATACCGTCAAGCAGGCTGTATTCCGTGTGAACATGCAGATGGGTAAACATTAGACCTCCGGTTGAGCGTCTAGACAAATTATAGCACAGCGTTAAATTTTCGAGTATTTTCCCAGCGCTGATTTATAGCTGTAATTGGAGAAAAAATCCCGGAAAAAGTATAATTAATTAACTATCAGGACTTCTAACGTTTTATCCGGCTGATGTCTGAATTCACGGATTTTGTTTGCAAGGGGTAACAGCGTACCCTGTGCCGCCGGCCGGGTAAGGAGATAATGAATCATAATAGACGTTTTTACGGGTGGTTTGCCCTTTCCGGCGCGGTATTGGTAACCCTGATTGTCGGGGGCGCTTTCGTTAATGCTTTCGGGGTCTTTCTTCCCATTTTCAGCGACCAGTTCGGCTGGAGCCGCGGTGACGTCGCCCTGGCGCTCTCGTTAGGCATTATCGCTTTCGGCCTGCCAAGCCTTGCCTTCAGCGCCGCCGTCGATAAATACGGCGCCCGGCTCATGATTATCGTCGGCAACCTGCTGACAGCGGGCGGGTTAGCTTCTTTATATTTCTTTAACTCGCTCTGGCAGCTTTATCTGATATATATTTTCATCGGCGCCACCGCCGGCCTTGGCGGATATATTCCCTGCACGACCATCGCCAATAACTGGTTTATCAAAAAACGTTCCCTGGCGCTCAGCATGATTACGGCCGCCGCCGGCGCCGGCGGGCTATTTTACCCCCCGCTGGCTACCGGTTTGATAAAAATTCTTTCATGGCGGGAAGTTTACCTGGTGCTGGCGGGGATTGTGGCCGTTTCCACCATCATCGGCGGATGGCTGATAAGAAACCGTCCCGAAGACCTGGGGCAAACGCCGGATGGAGACCCTATGCCGATTGTTCCCGCCGCGCCGGGACCGGCAGCGGGAAAAGATACCGGTTGGAAGCTGACGAGTATTTTAAAAATACCGGCAACCTATCTTATTCTCGGTTTCGTCATCGCCAACGCTTTTTGCATGGGCACGATAAACGCTCACCAGATTGCCTATATCCAGGATATCGGATATTCTCCCATGACGGCCGCCACTACCATGAGCGTTTTTGCGGTTTTCGGGCTCATCGGCAGCCTTGGCTTTGGAACACTGGCGCTGAAAATCAACCTGCGCTACCTGGCCAGCGCCGGGCTCGTATCGCAATTTATCGGCATCGCTATTTTGCTTTCGACGAGGAATTTGGCTTTTCAGTACATTTACCCGGTTTTTATCGGACTCGGCACCGGCGCGGTTTTCTCAGCTATGCCCAGCTTTCTGTCCGCTTATTATCCCCGGGGGCATTTTGCCCAGATTACCGGGATGTTCCTGCCTTTCCACGTCATCGCACAGGCCGCCATCGCCTGGGCGGTCGGCCGGATATACGACGTTACCGGTCATTACACGCTGGCCTTTATCATCGTAGCTGCCTTTGTCTTAGCCGGCATTTTTTGCGCTTTTTTTGCGCGCCAGCCGGTAAAAAGTGAACCACAGTTGGCTTCACAAGCCCTCTCCGAGTGAGTTTTTCCGTTGGTTGTTGTAGAATTTAACTGGTGTTCCATTTTGCAAGTTATTTAAGCATAGGATAAAAAAACGTATTACCGACCTCACTTCCTGACCCTCTCTCCGTTTACAGGGCTTTGCTCCAAAAGTCTTAATTTTTATCGACTTTCGGAGCATTTGCCGTTTCTGCTCCAAAAGTCAGTAGGGCTTTGGGTACTATCTGCTCTTTCACTTCGTTAGTCCAAAATACAGGTTCGAGGTTTAACTCATAGATAGATTCTATCAGGACACAGATATTATGGCAAAGGATTTTACAAAGAGCTTCATTAACCTGAGCAACGGGGGTCTTAGCTCTGACGCTGGCTCCGAACTTCATTTTAATCATGCTGAAAGCGGTTTCAACATTGGAACGCTTATGATAGTGGGTAAGGAATTGTTCCCGATTGAAATTGTAGAAATACCACATTCTTTGCCAGAGTTCGCTATAGGGCTTGTGCCCCTGACTACCTTGAGAATAGCTCTTGAACGGGATATAAGGCGTTCCGTTCACGGCAACCACAGCATTGATGTTACTCTTGCTGGAATAAGCCTTGTCAGCCGAAACTTCGTTGATATTGAAATTTTTAGCAGTAATATTAACAAGCTGGGGGAGCTGAGGAGAATCGGCTGTTTCAGTAGCAGTTGCTTCAGCACTGGTAACAACGTGAGTTTTGACTCCGCAAATCAAATGAACTTTTACCCACTTTGCCTCGCTTCTTTCCTTGCCCCATTTATGGTCGAACCAGCGATTATAAGTTGTAGAGGAAAAACCACTGGAATCTACGGCGAAGTCAGTCTCAACGGATTTCAGAGGGGTTGCGCTCTGTTCAATAAGACTCTGCAAAAGCGGAGTCAATTCGGGATTCTCAAAAGAGCGGTATTCACTGGTGCAGGACAGCGATTTAGCAACCATGCCTTTATCCCTTGCTTCTCTGAGGTCAGTCATAAAGCGTCTAGTGGACATTGTGCTATAGACCTTATAGACGGCACTGAATATGACATCAGCCAATGGGAGTCTAGGTCTGCCGAATTTGTATTCAGGCTGGGGGATACCGTTGCAGAGGTCACGGAGCAAAGCAACAAACCGTTCCTGTTCGTGAGTTTGAGCTTCATTGTAAGCAGGCCATTCCTGAGTGCAGGTCATTTTTACGGATTTAGTCTCAACTGTAGTGCCGTCAGCCTTTGTCTCTCTCTGGATTACGTATTCAACCGCATGAATGTGCTTGCAAGGCTGATGACGAGCTTCATAATCGGGGCATGTGCAAAACGGTGTCCCGTGGTCGAGGTTAACGATATAAGTCCCTTTACCAGACTGGGAGGGGACTTTCCAACCCAACATATTCTTTTCAATCTTAGAAGTAGCGGCGATTACCAACCCTTTTTCTTCTCTAGCGTCCATTCTATTTGCCTCCAAACTTACCTATTAATATATTACCATATGGTATATAGTTTGTCAATACCTTTTGGTAAAATATTATTAGTAAGATACTTGAAATATATTAGTAATGGATATATACTAATAGCATGGGAAGAGTTCCAATATCAGCTTTCAAATGTGATAGGTGTGGTCACGTATGGCTACCCAAAGAATTATTTGGTAAACTGGAAAATCTGGAGGAACATAAACCTAAAGTATGCCCAGAATGTAAAAGCCCGTATTGGGACACACCACGCAAACAAGATAAAAATAAACCCGCTTGACAACGGTTGTGCTTATGTTACAATAATTGAAAGCAAGCGAGTGCGCTGGACGGGGGTTGAACCCGTAACTTCCCGATTAACGGTCGGGTACTCTACCGCAATTGAGTTACCAGCGCATCAATCACGAGCAGGGGGTGCGTTAACGGCGCACTCCCTTACTTTTCAGTACCTAACGATTTATTTCACCTCCTCCTTACTTTTTTGTTCTATTAATTTATATTTCCCCGTTCCTATGCGTTGCCAATTGTTGCGTGATAACACATTCCCTATGCTTTTTGCAATATCACGGTCAGCTCTCGTGTCGCCTTCGGCCTTTAATTGGGCGATTACAACTTTAGTATCAATCACTCCATTAGAAGCCAATCTCTTAGTGATTTCTATAATATGCCCGGTATCTGTAATGAGAGCGACTGGTGTTGACATTACCATAGGCCGAGGAACCATTGGATTAATATTCTGTTGTAACCAAAATCCTTGCGGATATGATGGGTCGGGAGAATATCTATTAATCATCTGGTCAAGAAACGTGATTGCTTGTTGTGCATCCGACCATGCACTAGTAATTTCAGTCTTTAACTCCATAGCCTTAGAAATTATTTCAGGTTTAGGACTTCCGCTTACAATCATTTTCATCATCTCTTGTAAAGGATTATCGTATTTACTTTGCATATCTCGCCTCCTAAAAATCTCATTCATAAATGTACCACATTGTCGCTATATTGTCAATATAGTACAATATACCACTATATATGACATATCATATCTATCATACCCATTATACCTATTATGTTCATTATATTTTGAATTCTGAAAAATATATTAGGAGCACAAAATGAATACTACTCAAACCGCCTTTCGCCTTTCAGAACTATATGTCAGCATTGGTAATGCAGCAAAGCTGCTTTCAGTAAATCGTCTAACTATAAGAAGATGGATAAATCAAGGTAAGTTACAAGCAGAAGCAATTGGTAGGACAACGATAGTTTCGAAAGAAGAATTAAAGCGTATAGCCCAAGAACGGAAAATTATTTTGAGTTAAAGATGATTTATAATAATAAGATGTAAATGATTAAAGGAGAAAAATTGTTATGACTACTAAACGGACAAGAAGTGCTAACCGACTTGTATGGGTAAGTTTTTTGATGTTTGCAGCCAGTGTATTTTGTCAGGGCTTTCATAGCGACTGGGGATTTAGGATAGCTGGTGGCGTTGGATTAGTATTTGGCTTCGTCGGTCTCATTTTTGCTTTAGATTGGGATGACGACAATATTAACCCCTTCCGACGAAAGTCAGAGTAACCTCCCCAATTTTAGGGTAAGAGATTATTTGTGCAAAACCGATTTATTGTGCAAGGCTGGATAAACGTAAGGATGCGCTATTGTTAAGACTTTTGGAGCAACTGACTTGCTTTTGGAGCAAGTGGCGCTTATGGAGCAAAGCCCCGTTTACAGAGAGAGGGCAATAGAGAGTGATGAATCAGCAATATGGATTGTTTCCCTCCTTGCCAGCGGGGAGGGAGACCAAGAAGGTGGGGTCGGATAAAACATACATGATTATGGGGTTGGCAGTTTTTAATATTATGAAAATCATTAAAAAAATCACCCTGGTCCTTTTCGCCCTTGCCATGCCCGTCTTCCTTTTCACTTTCAGCATCAGCCTGGCCGCCAATATGCCCTGGCTTTATGAATACGGCTTTGCCAAATATAATATTACCCAGGTCACCGGAATTGAAAGGCCCGAGCTCGATAAAGTCGCACGCGGGCTGGTTAACTATTGGAACGATAGCGAAAAGACTTTTAATATGTCCGTCATCAAAGACGGGCAGCCGTTTACCATTTTTAACGACCGTGAAGTCAGCCACCTCGTCGATGTCAAGGCGCTGTTCCACCTGGCCTACAAAGCTCTGCTCGGGTCGTTCCTTTATGCCCTGGTATTCCTGGGATTGACGATCTTCTTATGGAAGGACCGGAAGCTGCTGGCGGAGGGGTTGATGTGGGGCAGCGGCGTTTCCATCTCTCTAATGATTGCGCTGGGTGCGGTAGCCGTCACGAATTTTACCTGGTTTTTCACGGAATTTCATCTTATCAGCTTTTCCAACAACTTGTGGCAGTTAAACCCCGCAACGGATTACCTGATAATGCTTTTCCCTGAAGGCTTCTGGTACGATATGGTTCTATTGTGTTTTGCCCTCATGGCGGTACTGGCCTTAATCATCGGGTTTACAGGCTGGCGGATGATGAAGAAAGTCACAGACTGATTATTCACGAACGGTTCCTGTTACCGTAGGCGCTTCCTTCAGAGCACCGTTCAGGCTATCGTTTCCCCCGGGTTTTTCACCATAAAAGACAATACCATCAGGATAACCGCGACGACCAGAACGCCGATGCTGAAAGGCATCATGATACTGCCGACGTTTTTAAGCAGCCCGTCCGCCCAGCTTATCACGGAAGCAGGCACATTCGTGTTAGTGATGAATTGGCTAATATGCATCGTTCTTAAAATCAAGACACCCGCCAGGTCGAGGACGCCGAATATCAGAAGGTCAATGCCCAGGCTGCGTAAAGATGCCCTTATGTTTCTCCAGTTGATGAGGAATATCAGGCCGGCCATAACTATCATAAACACAATCAGCCAGAGGTAATAGACCTTGAAATAGCCGATGCCCGTCCGTATATTCTGGATATTGTCCATGGTATTTGTATCGATAGTACTGCTGTTAATTGAGTAAGAGTCCGGAATTTGATCGATATAATTGTTGAAATACTGGTCGAAATATTGTTTGACCACAGGATCAACAGCGAAGTTTACCAAGGCCGAAAGAACATCGGTGGAGCCCTTCCCGCCTAACTGTAATAAGTATTGGTCGATAACTTCCTTGCGCAGCGTTTGGGGTAAAACGGACAAGGCCTGCGGCAATGCGTCTTCCGGAATTTGCTGCCGGATATTATCCACATATTGGTTGGCCGCGTCTCCGCTTAAAGGGGTCAGCTGTTCTTTAAGATAATCGACCGACGTTTGCCAGAGAGTAGCTTTCAGGCTTTGTTTTATCTCTGTGAAAGAGATTTCGATATTTAAATCATTATTTTCTTTCAGTAAATAGGCATAGGCGGAATTAATGCCGGTATGGAGCTGCTCTTTTATCAGCGGTTCTTCCGTGTCAACGATTTTTGCTGAAACATCAGATATAAATGTCTCATCCGCCGGTACCTGGTCTTTTATCTGGTCGTTAATGATATTCTGCGCGATAGAGGACATATCGAGCTTGTCTACCTGTGAATTGACAAAACCGGCATTGAGAACCGTGCTGTTTAACAGAAAAGCCATACTGAAAATGCCTAACGCCAGGAATAGCAGCAGGCTACAGATGGCCGTCCCGAGACCTCTTAAAAAGCCCATTTCCGACTCCTGTAATGATTAGAATTAAGCCTAATAAAAAAGCGGCCTTACGCCGCCGCCGTTACCGCTATTGATTTAAGTTTATGATATTTTAACATACTATGCTTTATATTACATCTCCAACAAATCACAGGTTGACTGCCAGGAATGTATTTAGTAGAATTACACTGTATCCGGGCGGTTAGTTGAACTGTTAAGAGCGTCCCGATGTTATCGGGAAGGGCAATGGTTCACAAGGTCCTTAGGTTTATAATATGGGCGGTTAGCTCAGTTGGTTAGAGCGCAGCGTTGACATCGCTGAGGTCAGTGGTTCGAGCCCTCTACCGCCCACTATTCCCCTCCCGCCTTATCCCCACCAGTATTTAGTAGTTGGTATTTAGTAATTAGACCTCCCCACCCCACTAAAGATGTCAAATTTTTTAGAAGGGGTCAATGGTTAAGCCCTGCCCGACCCCTGACCCCCCAGGGCTTTTTCCTCCTTCCGGAGTAATCGAGCCCGCTACCGCCCGCCATCTTCATTTTGCCCTATTTTTATATCATTCAAAGTGAACCTACCGGGCGCTTTTATATCGGGTCGGCAATGAACTTAATATCTCGTATTGCCGGCTCACATGCTAGCCATATTGTTTCAGTCTCCCTAACACAACCAGCCCATACCGTAAGCACTATTTAATGAACCGGAATGTAGTTGTAGCCGCTATTTTCAGATAGACTTAAATTCTTAGCCTGACCGCTAAGGATATGCCATTGGGGCCGATGAATTCGGCCTTTTGATTTAAGATATTCCTGTAATTCTGCGCGAAAGTTGAATATATTATTCCAATTGTAGCATTTGAGGGTCTTTTTTCGAATAGTCATTGGATGACCTCCTCTCTTCTTTAATATTTTGAGTTCGGCCATCCGAGACTGATAAATTTCGATATTTAATTCAGCATTTGACAACCATATTAACCCTATATTATTAAACTACTTTTCACCCCCTTTGAACATGGGTGTCAACCATGATTTTTAATTGGGGTTATCCCTGTTATTGATCGGCAAACGATTCTTGCCCAGGATTAAATCATACAAAATCTTAACACAAGAGTTATGTAATGTTTATAGATTTTATATCTATCTTTATACTCGCTTGTTAAACTCATCTGAGGTGGTCGAAGAGGAACCCAATCCGACAAAGGTATGGAAAGTGCCAAGAAGGCGGTAAACCTTTTAGTCACGGATTGCCTGTAGTTTTGATGTTTCAATTGAAATATCACCAAAGCTATATTACTCAAGTAACTCAAGTGCCTTAGGAAATACAATATGAGTTCCTCAAGAGAGTGTAGATAGCGAGTATCGTGCGGATGGAAAAAATAAAATCAAACTTAGTTAGGCTCTATGAGATGGAAGAGGAGGAGATATATCGGGAGTTTTACAGGGCCATCCTTCCATCAAGAGTACCTATCGAGTTATTAGAGGTTTCAAGTAGTTGCAATATTACTACTCTGAGGCAAGGAGTATCAAAGTTTTCTCCTGATGTTGTGCTGCTAGGCATCAAGAAGCTTGAATTAGATATCATCAGGGAACTTGAACGTATTCGTATGGACTATCCTAAAATTGGGATAATTCTTTTGTTAGAAGTCTGTAGTTCTCAAGATATCCAGTTATTACGTAAGCTGGCGCTAATAGGGAACGGGGGCATGGCACTTTTCGTGAAACAATCATTAGCCCAATTAGACCGTTTATGTAAAGCTATCCCGGCGGTTAGTCAGGGACAGGTTATCCTTGACCTTCCGCTTGCCATGTTTACATTCGCCGAAAAACAGGAGTCTCAAATCCTAAAAAAATTCACTCCTAGGGAATTAGAAATTCTGAACTTGCTTGCCCAAGGGAACACGAACGCAGCAATAGCGCAAGTTCTTTACATCGATGTTAAGACAGTAGAACACCATTTAAATTGTATGTATGCTAAGTTTAAGGAGGAGCCTGAATTTAGTGGCAAGCACCTCAGAGTCAGCGCAGCGAAACTCTACCTGGAAGCTATGGAAGGGTTCGCTTTAAAGAGGGATTTGCTAGTTCGTAGTTAACTGAATTTAGTACATCGACTATTTACGACTCATTGTTTCTTAATTTGACTTCGTATCTCAAATAATAAGATAGGTATAACGAAAGGCATCTAGTTTGCGAAGGAACTACTTTTCGATTTAGCAAATTTTCACAACAATCAATAATCCAGGTTAAAGATCAATTCAAAAGTTCCATCTTCTGTGCACTACCGCCCACCATTACCCAACCCGCCTTATCCCCACCGGTATTTAGTAGTTGGTATTTAGTAATTTGTAGTTAGTGATTTGTAATTGGACCCGGATTTTTTTGAAATTCGTACATTACATGCGAGAGTGGTAAAATAGATTAAACATTAACCGGGTTCTATTGCATGGTCCAGATCGAACTGTTAAGTTTTTACTATAAAAAAGAATCCCCGATATTTTTAGAATTCAACTGGAAGGTTGCGCCGGGGGAAAGATGGTCGGTCATCGGGCCTTCCGGCTGCGGCAAGACCAGCCTTTTATATCTCATCGCGGGATTAAGAACACCGGTGACGGGAAAGGTCAGCCTTTACCACGGGCAGGCTAAGGGGCAGAAATGTCCTCCCGGCTTGATATTGCAGGACTACGGACTGCTGCCCTGGGCAACGGCCGCGCAAAACGTTTCCTTGGGGTTGAAAATCAGGCGAACTGACAAGAAGAAAATCCCGGAAATTACCCGGAAATGGTTGACCGAACTGGGCATCTTTAAAGTGGCCGGGCATTATCCTTCCGAGTTGAGCGGGGGGCAAAGACAGCGTGTGGCTATTGCACGGACGATGGCTTTGGAACCCTCGCTGTTACTGATGGACGAACCTTTCGCCTCGCTGGATACAATGACCAGGGAAGACCTGCTTCATCTCACGCTGAAACTTGGCAAAACGTTCGCTTCCACGATGGTCATGGTCACACACAATATCGAGGAGGCGGTGGAGTGGGGCAATAAAATACTGGTCCTCGGGCCGCCGCCAAATATCAAAACCGTCATCATCGAAAATGCTCTTTCCGGGTCGGCCGGATACCGCGGCAACGCGTCTTTTTTAAAGAAGTGCACGGAGCTTCAGGAACTAATGGGACAAAATTCGGGGAACGGAAATCCCGACCTAAAATGAACAGAAAATCCGTTTTCATCAGCATCATAGTTTTACTGGCGATATGGGCCATTATGGCTATGGCGGTCAACAAACCATTGCTTCCGCCTCCGTGGTCGGTGATATATACCTTTTTTATCGACCTTCCCAACGGGCTCGGCAAAGATATCCTGGTAAGCTTGTGGCGGGTCCTGGCCGGTATGGTAATAGCCGCTTTGCTGGGCGTGCCGCTGGGGTTGTGGCTGGGGCAAAACTCAAGGTGGGACAAATATCTTTATCCTCTCGTCTATACAACCTATGTCGTGCCGAAAATCGCGCTGCTGCCGGTCATCATTCTTTTCCTGGGCATTGGAGATTTAAGTAAGATATTCCTGATTACCTTGATATTATTTTTCCAGGTGCTGGTTATCGTGCGGGACACTTCACGCAACATCCCGGCGGAATACATCCTTTCCCTAAAGTCTTTAGGCGCCAACCGCTGGCAGCTTTTAAGATACGTCTATCTGCCCGCCTGCCTGCCGGCTACCCTTACATCCTTACGGGTCAGCGTGGCCGTCTCCATCGCCGTCCTTTATTTTGCCGAGTCCTTCGCCACTTATTCCGGGCTGGGCTATTACATCATGGATAC
Source organism: uncultured Chloroflexia bacterium (assembly GCA_963796365.1). GTDB lineage: Bacteria > Chloroflexota > Dehalococcoidia > Dehalococcoidales > RBG-16-60-22 > RBG-13-51-18. The sequence continues at coordinate 360,782 of CAWCLJ010000003.1, read as the reverse complement.
CTGGCAGCGATTGGACTATACCCGGATGTATTCCGGGATCCTGGCGATGAGCCTGCTGGGCGGGCTGGCGTTTGCCGGGTTGGCTTACCTCGAAAAAAGATTGTGCCGCTGGACGCAGGCGGGGAAACAGACAACCTGACCTTAAAAGCTCGAAAATAATTATTTCAAAAAAGATTTAAATTACGGAGGGAACCGATGCTCGGGATAGCAAGGACGAAAACGGAAATGCAATCGACGGGGGTGAGGGTGCCGGAGGCATTGCTGGACGAACTGGAAGCTATGTATAACACCGCGCCGGACATGCGTGCCGGCCGTATGATATTTTATTTAAGGCCGCCGGACAACCAAAAGAGATTGATACCGGTATTCATTCTTAACGGCAAATTTGCGGACAAGACGCCTTTTCACGTGGAGAAAGTGGATTCACATTACGAGATATGGCGTAACGATGAGAAATTCACGGAAATCACCATGATGCCGCGCCCAAAATATTACGATAAGCTTACCGGCGATGGCATCCCGATGTTTAAAATCGCTTATATCGGCGAGCCGGGACTGTTCCGCACGGCGGTGAACCAGGTCTGCGATTACGTAAAAATGGGGAAACCCTGTAAGTTTTGCGCCGTCACCAACTGGTGGAAAGCCGATCTTAAAAAGACCTCGGCGCAACTGGCGGAAGTAGCGGCAGCTGCCTTTGCCGAAGGCGTGATGGAAGATATGTTCATCACCACCGGGACGGTGCTTACCTCAGGACGCGGCATCGAGGCCATCCTTGATGCCATCGAACAAATTAAAGCAGGCGGGGCCGATGTGCCGATAGAAGCCCAGTTCCAGCCGCCGCCGGACTTGGGATATTTACAAGCCTTGAAAGACGCCGGCGTGGTCACGGTTTCTTCCAACGTGGAATGCTTCGATGAATCGCTAAGGGAATGGCTGATGCCGATGAAGGGCAAAATTCCCATCAGCGATTATATCGAGGTCTGGGAAAGATGCGTCAAAATTTTCGGGCCGAACGAGGTTTTTAACACTATTGTTGTGGGTGTAGGGGAAAGCGATGAATCGATATTCAAAGGGGTGGAAATGGCGGCTTCGCACGGCGTGATTACCCTGACCGAGCCTTTGTTTGCCGCCCAGGAATCAAAGCTGGCGGATTCGGTGCCGCCGTCTGCTGACAGGATGATGCGTATTTACGACAGGTGCGCTGAAATTTTCCACAAGTACGGGCTATCGCCTTTCGGGGCCGGGGCCGGTTGCGCTAAAGCCGGCGGCTATACCGCGTTACGGGAAGTGATCAAGTACGGAATTTAACCATTTAACATACTTTTCCTGAAGGAGCCTTTAATGCTGAAGAAAATCTGCATGACCGGACTGGCGCTGGTCGTTTTAGCTGGATTGTTGAGCGGCTGCGGAGCGGGGAGTGATAAGACGACGGCCGATACACCCTTGAGAATCGGTTCACTGTCCATGATGACGATGCTGCCGCTTTTCGTGGCGCAGCAGGAGGGTTTGTTTGCAGCGGAGGGAATCGATGTAGAAATCATACCGTTTACCGCGGTATTAGACCGGGATACGGCTTTCCACGGACAGCAGCTTGATTGTATTGTGGACGATATTTTCAGCGGGATACTCCTGAACAAAGACACGTTGACCATAAAAGTTGTGGCGGTCAGTCCGGTTGAGAGCTCGATGTTTTCCATAATCGCGGCAAAGCAAAGTAATATCAACACGGCGGCTGATCTGGCGAATGTCGGGGTGGGGGTAAGCTTGAATACCGTGGTCGATTATGCTACGGAAAAGTTACTGGAGGCGGGTGGGGTGGTACAATCCGATATCAAAAAAATTAGTATCCCGAGCATGCCGTTAAGGCTGGAGATGCTGAACCAGGGGAAAATCCAGGCGGGGACTTTCAGCCGGCCGCTTTCAGACTCGGCAGTGTTGAACGGGAACAAAATTATTTGCGATGACAGCAAACAATCGCTTCTAACATCAAGCATCATGTTTTCCGCATCCTTTCTAAAGACCAGACCGGACGATGTGAAAAAATTTTTAAAGGCGTGGTCGCAGGCTACACAGAAAATCTCGGCAAATCCGCAGAGTTACAACGACCTTTTAATTAAAGTGGCCAATATTCCATCCGATGCGGCAGCCAAAATAACGGTGCCTAAATTCGATATGCTGAGAAATCCCACTCAGGATGAATTCCAATCCAAAGCTGACTGGATGCTGGACAAAGGACTTCTGACCCGGAAAATGGCTTACGGAGATGTGGTGGCTACCGGTTATTTACCCGAGTAATCTTTCGTTAAAATCAAAAAATGATATTGAATATTTTGGCGCCTCCCTAAAAAACAGAGAGACTTTTTATTTTGTTTTCCAGGTTGAGCCTCGTCTCAATGGAGATGGGGAGATGGTCGAACTCATTGACTTAATTAAGATAATTTAATTTTAATCAAGTTAATCAAATAGTTTAAATTAAAGCTTAAAATTTCTATCTGTCGTATAGTACCGCCCACCGTTCCACCCGCCACCAATTCCCCACCGGTAGTTGTTAGTTAGTAATGAGTAATTAGACCGTTTCATAATATAATTTCTCTGGATATCTCTATCTTCCATTTCTTTTGCCTCATTTTACATGCGTTTTCCCCGGTTTCTGTGCTCTTAGCAAAGAGAGGTTCTTTCCCGATAAGTACCCTCGTGAAATAATTTTTTAATAATTCCGTTATACAATCCGAAGTAAAAAAGGGAATACGGAGAAAAGCAAGGGGGTGGGCATGGACAACATACCTGCTGAAATTAAAGACCTGGAAACTAAATTACAGGACCCTAACACTGACGGGTTTACTAAAATGGATTACCGTCAGAAGCTTATAGAGATACAAAAGAAAACTGCTGATAAATCAGTCAGGCATTATATAGACGCTGTATTAAAAAAGTAGTATGTTTGGGGCCTTGTCTGAAGATCATTGGGAGACTAAAAGCAGCTATTTTGGCGTGCCCTTTTTCTTTTTTCTTATTTCTCCATATAGTATAGCTGATAGCAACAGCAAAGACCACGATAATCAAAACGATACTTGTAATTACGCTGGGGCTCGTTTCAGATCCTCTAAACTTTCCCCGTTATGACTTTCTCTTTGAGTTCCAATTCCGACCTCCAAAATATGTACTAAAATTTATTGGTGATCCCGTAGAGAATCTGTCTCTAAAAAACTAAATATTCTGATGAAAGTAACAGAGATTATTTTTTAGAGTCTTTATTTTTCCTGCCTTTAAATACACCGCTACGTGTAAAATAGCGTATCAGGGTTCCAATGGCTATACATATTGCCGTGGCGACGACAATGATTATTACTTTCCGCATTTCTTCTCCTCATTTAAGTCCACTTCGTCAGTATCTCTTCTCTCTGGAACGTCTTGGTGCTCAGGAAGAAAAGAATTATATCCGCGATAAAGGCAGCGCCGGAGATAATCCAGATAGTAGCAGTATTTAGCGTTATTGCGCCGACCTCGGTAGCAACGTAAATAAAGAAAAGTGGAATTACTATCAAAATACCCTGCATCTGGGCGGCGCGAGGGTCAGTAGCTCTGGCAGAAACTATGACGCTCCACTCAACGGAAAGGACGGACATAAGCGGCATTAATATCAGGAGAAGTATCCCGATAGTCCAGTTAGGGAAATAATAATAGCCCAGCGTACTATGTGTAAAAAGATCAGATAATGCCATAAAAACTATGGAGCTAATGTAGAGCGAAACGATAGATGGAATGAATGCGCCAATGCCTTTGCCGAGAAGAAGCTCACTGTCCGTAATGGGAGCTGCCAGGAGCGGTTCAAGGCTTTTCTCGACCTTTTCACCGACCAGACTGTAAGACGCCAGGAGCGTAGGTATTGCTGTTGATCCGATTGCGAAGAAGAAAGCAAAGGCGTTCATTAAATCTGTCAAGTGCTGGGTGCCGAGGAGGGCCCCCTGTCTTGAAATCACTAAGTGAAGTACAAACGGAAGGCCGATGCCGATGATAATCGGGAATATAGCTAACGAATATGTGGTGTACCTTTTTCTCAGGAATACCCTTATATCCTTGGCAGCCACCATCCACGACTTCGAAAGTCTCATTTTGTCTCCTTTACAATCTGAAGGTAGACATCTTCAAGGCTAGCAACACGCTGGTTAACCCCCTGTATCCGGCCCCCCGCGGCGGTGATGGCGGCGATAATGACCGGATTTTCTTTGTCGGGGTCGGTCACATCAATGACTAACTTATTATCGGAAACCTCGATTTTATTCGGGATAAGTTTTCTCAGTGTTTCGAGCATAGATTCGGTTACCTGAGCCAATCGAATTTCCGTCTTAGGTCTGGATAGGGATTCCCTGAGTTGTTCCGGAGTACCGACAGTAAGCAGTTTCGTCTTTATTATGCCGATCCGGTCGCAGATTCGCTGGGCTTCATCGAGATTATGGGTGTTGAGGAATATGGTCCTGCCCTGTTTTTTAATTTCTAGGATAAAATCCCTGACGGTCTTGGCCGATTCCGGGTCCAGGTTGGCGGTAGGTTCATCCATGAATAAAAGCTTTGGCTCATGTATCAGCGAACGGGCTAGAGCCAGTTTCTGTTTCATACCCTTGGAGTATGAGCTTACCCTTGCGTCTTTCCTGTCCCATAGGTCCAGCATCTTGAGAAAATGTTCGATGTTGTCTTTTCTTTGCTTTTCAGGACATTCATACAGTTTTCCGTAAAAATCGAGGTTTTCAACCGCGCTCAAGTCATCGTAAAGGCCGACGTTATCCGGGACCAGGCCAATCATCTTCCTGATCTGCAAAGAATCGGCTGCGTTACTGATACTGTAGTTGTCTATCTTCGCTTCTCCCCCGGTCTTGGATATAAGGCAGCCAAGCATTCTGATAGTGGTCGTCTTACCGGCGCCGTTCGGCCCCAGGAACCCAAAGACCTCGCCTTCTTCAACATTGAAGGTCAGTCCATCTACCGCCGTCACTTCCCCGAATTTCTTGGTTAAATTTTCAACGGTTATCATCGCTTCTCTCTAAATCAACCACTGACTACTATTTCACCGAAATAATATATCTGAATTTAATTATACTCGTAAATACTATTAAGTTAAACTTCCAGACATACTTATTTTAAACCTTAGATATTATTTCTCCGAACTCCCCTTCTACCTTAAAAAAATCGTCCTTTAAGTTTTCCCTACTACTACCGGAGGATAATCCTTTTTAGTCCCGCCTGGACTATGATTGTGCCGGAAAGCCCTGTTTAAAACAGCCGTGGATTTATGATGAACAAAGACCAAGAAGGCTTTCCCCTGGTAGAAATCCTTATCAGCCCGGTGATATTCGGTACTCTCGGGGCCGGTATTATCCGGGCGCTGGAGGCCGGCGCTTTTTTCTTCGCGCCCGGGAATATTTGCCATTATGCTGCCTCTCCTTTGGAAAGGATTTCAGGTCTATCTTAATGTCCATTCAAGGCGGCAACATCATCCCAAAGAAGGTGAAGATATTACACGTTTTGTTTACAGATAGGCTGCCCCAAACATACATCTAATGCTTACGTAAGAGTTTATAAAGCCCAGTACGTAGTTATGCGATATCTGCATATGTAACGTTACGTATATTACATTTTATTTTGCCCCACTAAACTTGAGATATAAATAAAGGAAGCGTACGTAAATACGGAGGTACATAGAAACTATGGTGAAGTTGATGTTGATTGATGATTTTCCCGCGTATCGCCAGGGTCTCGCGGAGCTGTTAAGCAAAAAATATAACGATTTTACCGGTACTCATGCGTGTATTGTCGGTGAGATGGGCAGTGATACCGATATTCTTAAAGCGGTCGGGGATTTCCGCCCGAATGTCGTCCTTATCGATTTTCAAATACAGTACAAAGATGTTCTCGGCATCACCGAGATAATCCATAGCAGCTACCCGGATGTCAAAGTCATCATTGTAAGTTTTTCCGGCCTTGAAGATGACTTTTTCCGGGCCATCCGCGCCGGAGCTTCGGCTTATATTTTGAAAAACTCCTCTTTCCGGAACTTCGTGGAGTCCATCCATACCGTGGCTACCGGCAATACCGCGGTATCGACCCCGACGCTGACTAAATTAATCGAGGAGTTCCGCCGCAATTCAAAAGGTAATGAAAAAGAGCCCTGCTTGCTTAGCCAGCGGGAAATGGAAATATTAAACCTGGCGGCCAGGGGGCAGAGTAATAAGAAAATTGCCGCCGCCTGTTTTATCAGTGAAACGACCGTTAAAGCCCATTTCCGCAGCATTTTAAGCAAGATGGATGTGCGTAACCGCGCCGGAGCGGTCGCCATCGCTACCGCCAGGGGATTTATCAAGCGGGAATTACTGCTTCAGGAACTTGGGGTCTGACAAAATTATTCTCGTCTTCGATACTTTATCGCGCTCCCGTACGTATGATGTTACCTATGTGAATGCCCCTTTTCTTTGGGACAAATAACCAGGTACCAGGTCACATTGTTTATCGGCGTGGTCATAGCGATGGTCGTTGCCTACCGGAGACAAGCCCGGGAAGACCATAAAAACCGCCGCGGCCCTCCCGGACCTCCCGAAGACAGCGATAACGATGAAGAGGATAATTGATATTCCAGAGATATGTTTGACTAATACGATTAACTGCCGGTACAATTATTTCCAGCTATGGAAATTACCCGGCCTGTACCCCGGCGTATTAACCGTGCCCGCATAATATGTGCGGCCGCCTATTTTATTGCCATACTGGGAGCTTTCATTATCGGCAATCTTTTCCGTAATTTGCAGCCGCTGTACACCGTTTTATTAGCCGATGTTGCCGGGACGCTGGTTATCTACCTGACCGGGCGTATTTTCCGGAACGCCAGCTTCTACGACCCTTACTGGAGTATTGCCCCGCTGGTCATCGCATTTTTCTGGGTTTTCGGTTTTTCTACCGGCAATGCCGCCGCTGTGCGCCAGGTAATCGTTGTTACGCTGGTATCTATTTGGGGATTCCGCCTCACATATAACTGGCTGCGGCGTTGGCGCGGTTTTGACCATGAAGACTGGCGTTATGAAGATTTAAGAAACAAGACCGGTAGCTGGTTCTGGCTCGTCGAGTTGATCGGTATCGAGATGATGCCAACTATTCTCGTATTCCTGGGCTGTTTGCCGCTTTATCCTGCCCTGGCGGAGGGGAACAATTCCTTCGGCGTGTTTGATGTTATCGCTATCATTATCACCATAAGCGCGATTCTTCTCGAATCCGTCGCCGATGAGCAATTAAGAGATTTCATAAAGAAAAATCCCGCCTCGGAAGAAATCCTGACCGGCGGCTTATGGCACTATTCCCGGCATCCCAACTACCTGGGCGAGGTCGTTTTCTGGTGGGGACTCTTTTTCTTCGGGCTGGCGGCTGACGACGGCTATTGGTGGACGGTTATCGGGCCGGCAGCCATCACTATCCTTTTCACAACCATCAGCATACCCATGATGGAAAAACGCAATCTTTCCCGGCGGCCCGGCTATAATGAAGTCAGGAGGAAAATTCCTCCTTTTTTCCCTTGGTTTCCGAAGCATTAAATGGGATTTTTATGGCAAAGTTAACTCTGGATTTGCACGATATCTTTAATAAAGGGAACGCCATTGACGCCGAGCTTAACCGCGTCATCAACGAGGCTGTTGCTAAGAAGATTGCCCTGGTAGAAATTATCCCCGGTAAAGGTTCCGGCCAACTAAAAAAGCGTGTCCTGCGGTTCCTTAACCAGCCGGATATCAAAAAGCTTTACTCCCGCCTGGAAAAAGACGATAAAAACTTCGGGCGGATTTTCATTCATTTCCGGCACTAACTTGTTTGTCATTCCCCACCCGGTTTCTCCCTTTCTTAAAGAGCCTGCCCTGAGCGAAGCCGAAGGGGAGATTTAGAGGGTTTTTTGTTAATCTTTGTCCAACCCTACATGTGTGTCTTAATGCCATCCTTCGTCTTCACGCCCACAAAATCCCCCGGTATCACCACGAATTCACCCTTCAGCTCTTTTTTAATATCTGCCCAGTGCCCGCCAGGCTCTTTGTCCAGCGGGACGCCCTGTTCAATCATACGCTGCCTTACCAGCTTCCCATCCAGCTTCCTCGGGATAATTCCTTCCTTCGAACACAAGAAAGCCGCTGTTGCCGCCGCCTGGCCCATGCTCATGGAAGTGGCGATTACCCTCACGGCCGCGATGGCGTTAAACTCGGCGGAGGCGCACCGGCCTGCTACCAGCAGGTTATCAATTTTCAGCGGTACCAGCGAGCGGTAAGGTATCTCGCAGTAGTCCAGCGGGTTGACCCGTGCTTCATACGCGCCCTTTGGCCGTCCGAACGGGTGCATTTCTTCCGAGCATTGCGCGGGCCGGGTCACCGCCGGCGCTTTAGGTTCATTGACATGTATATGCCGCATAAACCCGATTCTTGCGCTGGTCGGATGGTGCGTATCGAAAAATTCCGGGAATTTGGCGATGCCGTCTTCGAATTTCTTCGCGTAGACCACGTCTTCATCTTTCAGCATGTACTCCCCGATAATCCGCCGTGAATCGCGGACGCCGTGCAGGCTTGCCAGGCCGGTTATCCGGCATTTTTCAAAACCGGCGGCGTACTTCCGGAAAAACTTCTCCATCGCCTCTATTTGCCCGTGCTGCTCGATGACCTGCCGGGTCAAATCTTCCACGTCCGTGTTACGGTTATTAAAGCTGTGCGTCGTCATCACGCATATATCGGCGTTTTCCGGGGGTGTCCGCGGTACTTGATAAATGAGGGCGGTGGGGAAAATAAAATGCGGCAGGTCGCCGTTCTTTACCGCCTGCTCTTCAAGCTCGGTCAGCAGCGATGTTAAATAGTCCCCGTTTCTTTTGCCCTGGTTTTTTACCATCCATTCCCGGTTGGCTTCGCCGTATTTCACCAGGTTCACTTCCGCCATTCTAAAAGCCAGCGTGGTGGACATATTCAGTCCGTTGAATTCCTCTCCACCCACCTCATAAGGCGCCCCAGCATAAGCGGCCACATCTCCATCTCCGGTAGCATCTATAAACAGTTTGGCGGACATTTCCATCCGGCCTGATTTTGAATGGCATATAAGCTCTTTTATCTTGTTATTTTTAACCGACGCATCGATGGCATAAGTCCCGTATAATATCTTCGCCCCGGCTTCCAGCAGCATTTTTTCCAGGACGAGTTTGCCTTTTTCCGGGTCGATGGCGGACTGGTGGGGACGCCGGATTAAAGCCCCCTCGGCTTCCATCCGGTTCAGCCATTCCTCGCAGTTGCCGTCGATTAGCCCGGCGATGCCGTTGACATAGCCGTTGGTCGCCAGCCCGCCAAGGGAAATCTGGCTTTCCACCAGTAAAATTTTCAGGCCGCTGCGCGCCGCTGTTAATGCTGCCGAGACGCCTGCCACCCCGCCTCCCGCCACCAGAACGTCTGCATCGTATTTCTTAATGCTATCCATATCTGCTTCCCTCCAGGATTGAACGCTAACTTGATACGCATTTTCTTTAAAATAGCGAGTAGTAACCGGTCACATAACGAAAGTATCTCAAAGATCAAAAATGTTTGTGGTGTCATTGCGAGCCATCGAGACATTACCCTTACTCGCTGTCATTCTGAGCCATTGGCGGCGAAGCCGACAAGGCGTGAGAATCTCAAACACTAATTTAAGTGGATGTTGAACAAAAGAATCAGATTTTTGCCGGCAAAAATCTGATTTGATTTATTATATGTGGTTTTTACTTTTGAGATTTGAAATAACCCCCTTTTATCCATTGCCAATTCCTTGATACTTGGTAATTGCAACTTACCCCTAACCCCTAACCACTTACCCCTAAAAAATTTATTACCATTCCACGATTGGCAGTTTGCTGGAAAAACCTGTATCCTTGTATTTTTCTTTCCAGTTCCCGGCCGGGCAGTAGGCCAGGCACTTGCCGCATTTCCAGGTCGGAGAATTTTGCAGCCCTTCCGGCATCGTCTTTCGGGTGGCTTCTTCAACTTCCTGTGCTGTTGCGTCTAGTCCCTTCACCAGGTCTTCCCGGCCGCCGGTCTTTTTCATCAGCCCGTGTGCCGCGATACGGCACTTGGTCATATCTACATGGCAATAATCGTAAATTTTATCGCCGTTCAAATCTTTATATGTCACCCTTCTGGCTTCTTTTTCCCCATACTTGCTTAAAGCGCCGGTGGGGCAAACCGTCGTGCAGATTTTACATTTGGTCGGGTCGCAGAGCTTTTCACCGTTGTACATCGGGTCCGGCTTTAGTTCCGCTGTCGTTAAAACGCATCCGAACCGGTTCCTCGGGCCGAATTTCGGCGTCAGCACGATGCTCATCCATCCGAACTCCCCCAGTCCTGCCGCCACCGCCGCGTGCCGCTGGCTCATGGACATGCCTGCCTGCAGCGGGCCGGTTTGTGTCGGCATCGCCGCTTTGCCGGTCCTCCGTTCGATAAACTGGGCGATATCGTAAACGGCAAAAAGAAGGTGGAAATTCGGCGTCATCGTGTACCCGTGCGTGCCGTAAACGCCCTGCGCGCTGCGGTTGCCGTCTTCGAAATTCCTCATTATTGTTTGGATGGCGCCTTCTATCAGTCGTACGCCCACGGAAACGACTGATTTGCAGCCCGGTAAAAAATCCGTCGGATGCGTCCCCTTCGGCGCGCCCTCAAACCTTGAAACCGGCGCGATGCCGCAAAGGTCCATGCCTATTTGCTTCGCGTGGTCTTTAATGGAACTCTCGATACTCATGTCCGGCCTCCTTAGATTAAATCCTGCAGCTATTTTGAGGGGTTTTTGTGCGGTTTCTTCTTTGATGATTATATATTTAAAGGAATTAGAAGTCCAAAAAGCGTCCTGTCATGCTGGAGGAGCGTTAGCGACGAAGCATCTCAGGGCGGGGAGATATAACTTCCCCCTTTTTTAAAGGGGGATTAAAGGGGGGTTTTATCAATCCCCAAACTTCCAACTACTCACACTCACCCTCAATTAGGGGATTGAAAAAGAATTATTCCTCTTTGAGGATTTTAAGGACTTCCTTAACGGCCTCCGGCACCGCTTTTTCCACTTCCGGCGTCAGCGTCTCCCCAAAGGTGGTTGCCGAAGATATTTCTATTGCCAGTATTTCTATTTTTGAAGGTAATTTCACGCCGATTCTCTCCCCGAGTTCCAGCGCCGTGGCAAAATTCACGTCATGCGGCGTGCCGGTGTGAATGGTTGACTTTAATGATTCGGGCGCCAGCCGGTGGATTTCCCCGGCCTTCCCGCCCGTTTGTATTGCATCGATGATAATCACCCGGTCGTAGCCGGACAGCGTTTCCAGCATGTCCAGCCCGGCCAGTTCCATGCCTTCAATGGTAATATCTTTATCGTGGATTTGCTTTTTAAGCTCTTCGACAACATGCAGGCCGACGGCGTCATCACAATAGATAGGATTGCCCAGCCCCAGCACCATCGTCTTCATTATTATGTCAAATTTCGTCCGAGCGTGGTGATGATATCGCCTTTGCTGTCTCTAAGAACGACTTCCAGCGGCATCTGGCCGGGGAGGTTATGTGTCGCGCAGGCCATGCAGGGGTCGTAAGCGCGGAAAGCCATTTCCACCATGTTAAGGAGGCCTTCGGTCGCCGCCTGCCCTTTCTTGATTAAGCCCTTCGCCGCTTTGGTAACGGACATGTTCATCGCCGGGTAGTTATGCGCGGTGGCTACTATCAGGTTTACTTTTTCAACAATGCCGTTCTTATCAGTCTTATAGTGATGAATCAGGACGCCGCGCGGCGCCTCGACAACTCCCACGCCTTCATCCGGCGTCGCCGTAGGAATCGTCCGCACGTTGGGGCTGGTGATTTCTTTATCTTGTGTCAGTTCCAGCAATCTTTCCGCGGCATATACTAATTCTATCAGCCTGGCCCAGTGCATCGCTAAAGTGGCATGTACCGGTTTCCTGCCGAGTGTCTTATACATCTTTTCGTATTCCGCCTGTGCCAGTGGCGTCGCCATGCCGTCCGCGGCGTTAAGCCTTGCCAGCGGGCTGACTCTATAAATGCCGCTGTCCATCCCCTCCGCAAAGCCCTTCCACCCTATTTTCTTCAGGAATGGGAATTTCATATATGTCCACGGTTCCGTGTGCTCGGAAATATAGTCCAGGTATTCCGCCGGTTTGAATTTAACGACTTCTTTCCCTTCCGGGTCGACAAGTCTTAACAAACCGTCATAGAAGTTCACCTTATTATTGGCGTCCACCGTCCCCATGTAATAGCTTTTCATGGTATAAATCGGTCCGGTAATAAGCTCAAGGTATTCTTTATTGCTTAATACCAGGTCGTTGAAAAGCTTTAGGCTGAATTTGGCGAATTCCACCAGCGATATGGCTTTCTCTTCGAAGTCCTTGCGCTCTTCCTCGGTAATAGCTTTATTCATACCGCCGGGGATGCCGCAGACGGGATGGGTGGCTTTCCCTCCGATGGTTGCCTGGATACTCTGGGCGAAAGCCCGGTGCTTGATAACCTCCCCGCCTACCTGCAGTCCAACCTTTTCCACTAATCCTAAGATATTCCGCTTCGCCGGGTCGCTCGTCGGCCCGAGGACAAAGTCCGGGGCGGCCAGCGCGTAAAAATGGGCGATGTGAGAGTGGCAGATGTGGGCGCAATAGAACAGCTCCCGCAGCTTTTTCGCCGCGGGCGGCGGGTCTGCTTTGTAGACTGCGTCGGTGGCCTTGCACGAGGCCATGTGATGGGCGCCCGGTCAAACGCCGCAGATGCGCGGTACGATACGCGGCAGTTCCTCTACCGGACGGCCTTCGCAGAATTTCTCGAAGCCGCGCAGTTCCGGTATCTGGAGATAGGCATTCTTTACTTCCCCAGCATCATCGAGAAAAATCTCTATTTTGCCGTGCCCCTCCAGCCTTGTAATTGGGTCGATACTTATTTTTGCCATTTTTATAACTCTTATACCGTAATTTTTTTACCTTTATATCAAGCACGAAATTCTAATATCGAAATCCGAAACAAATTCAAAGCACCGATACCAAAACTTTTTATTTATTTGTATTTTATTCCTTTTTGTTTGTTTCGAATTTCGTGCTTCGTACTTCGGATTTTCCCCTCAACTCTCACCCCTTTTGCATCCTTTTTCTTTGTAACATTGAGTCCGCCATGCCGAAGCGGTAGAAAGTCCCCGCCGGGTCGACGACCTCATCCAGCATTTTCTTGATTTCTTCCGGGTTGTCGCCCTGGTAAATGGAAGCGATGGCACTTAGCATTTTCGCCCCCTGGTCGGTAACGTTAGGCGGCGGCCCGAAACATCCGCGGCATGGCATGTTAGCTTTTACACAGCGCATACCGCAGCCTCCTCTTGTTGCCGGGCCGCAGCATATAACGCCCTGCTCCAGCAGGCATTTTGTCGGGTCGGTCTTTATCTCATGAGGTCTGTAAAATTTTGTGACCTTCTTTTTCTCTTTTATCCGGTCGCACTCGTCACAGCACGTCTTCTCTGACGCTATTGTCGCCCCGATTTCCGGTAATTTGCCGCCGGCGTAAAGTTCCACTACTTTCATTATCAGGTCGACTGGCGGCGGGCAGCCGGGAACATAATATTCCACCGGCACCACCTGCGCCAGCGTCTTCACCGTATCGAATAGTTCCGGCAGGTCCAGTTCCCCTTCGGGAACATTTGTTTTGGCTTTCGGCATGACTTTATCTTTGTTATCATCGGACGGTATATCCAGATATACCCGCTGTAAAATCTCATCTTTGTTCGTAAAATTCGCTAAAGCCGGTATGCCGCCGTGGCAGGCGCACGCCCCAAAAGCTATCAGGACTTTGGTTTTTTCCCGCAGCATTTTAGCGATTTCTTCCTGCTCTGTACTGCGGATTGCGCCATTAAAGAGGCATAAATCGATGCTTTTATCCAACATTTTCCTGACGTCGTTATATTTAAAGTCCATGGCTATCGGCCAGAAAACAATATCTACCAGGTCGGCGATATCCAGGATTTTCTCATTCGTGTCCAGGACCGCTACGTCACAGCCACCGCAGGCCGCCGCCCAGTATAAGGCAACTTTAGGTTTAGCCATTGGCGCTGCCTCCGTTCCCGTTAAAAGGCCCCAGTGTTCTCACCTGTTCCGTCATTTCATTGACAATTTGGGCGAAACGGTCGCCTTCCGAGGCCGAGACCCAGTCCAGGCGCACCCTATCTTCTTCAATGCCGAATTGCGCCAGCATTTTCTTTAATAACGGTATTCTCCGTGCGGTTTTCTTATTACCATCCTGGTAATGACATTCGCCGGGATGTCAGCCGCAGACCAGTACGCCGTCCGCCCCCTTCTTGAAAGCCTGTAAAATAAAGGTGGGGTTGACCCGCCCGGAGCACATCACGCGCACCACCCTGACATTAGGCGCGTATTTTCTCCGCGATGTCCCCGCCAGGTCCGCGCCGGCGTACGAGCACCAGTTGCACAGCAAGCCCACGATTTTTGGCTCGAAGGTCATGATAATACCCCCTCGATTTCCGCCATTATCTCCTCGGATGTAAAATGTTTGCCGATTATCGCTCCCGCCGGGCAGGCGGCCACGCAGGTGCCGCAGCCTTTGCAGAGCGCTTCATTGACGCTGGAAACTTTCTTTTCTTCGTCGAAAGAAAGTGCCTGGTATGGGCAAAGGTCGATACATACTTTGCAGCCGGAGCAAAGCTCCTCATCTACCGATGCGATGGCGGATTCGATTTCCACGCTGCCTTTGCTAATCATGGAAAGCACCCTGGCCGCCGCCGCCGAAGCCTGAGCGACCGTATCCGGGATATCTTTGGGTCCCTGGCAGCACCCGGCGATGAAAACGCCGTCGGTCGTCGTGGCTACCGGGTCGAGCTTGGGGTGCTTTTCCAGGAAGAACCCGTCCGCTTTCCGGCTTAAAGAAAACGTCCTGGCGATGTTTTCCGCGTCGGCGCGCGGCTCCAGCGCCGTGCTCAAGACCACCATATCTACCGCCAGGCGGCGTTTCCGCCTTATGAGCGTATCCTCGACCATGATCATCAGCTTGCCTTTTTCTTCCGGTGTTTCCGGGAGATTGGTGATTTCTCCCGCCTTACCCCGGATAAAGTTGACCCCTTCTTCCTGCAAACGCTCGTAAAATTCTTCGTAGCCGGAGCCGGGACAGCGCATATCTATATATAATTGGTAGACCGATGCTTCCGGCAGCTTTTCCCGTACCAGGTGAGCAAATTTCAGCGAATACATGCAGCATACCCTGGAGCAATACTTGTGGTAGTTGGCGTCGCGGCTACCGATGCAGTGCAGAATGGCGATGCTTTTTGGCGCCGAACCGTCTTTCATCACGATTTTCCCGTCCGTCGGGCCGGAAGCATTGCTCATTCTTTCAAACTGTATGCCGGTGAGGATATTATCGAATCTTCCGTAGCCGAGTTGGTATATTACCCCCGGGTTAAACGTATCGAAGCCGGTCGTTACAATGATGTTCCCTACCTCCACCTCAACGGTCTTTTCCTGCTGTTCGTAATCTACCGCTTTAGCCTCGCAGAATTTCTGGCAAATGCCGCATTTGCCTTTCTGAAAATGCAGGCAGTGTTCTTTATCGATGACCGGTACGTTGGGCACCGCCTGTGCAAACGGTGTGTAAATTGCTTTCCTCTTTCCCAGCCCCACGTCAAAGGCGTTATCGACTTTCGTCGGGCATTTTTCCTGGCAGGTGCCGCATCCGGTGCATTTGCTCATATCCACGAAGCGCGGTTTTTGCGAAATTTTCACTTTGAAGTTGCCCACGAACCCGGATACGCCTGTGACTTCACTATATGTCATCAGTTCGATGTTTCTGTGTGACCTCACCGAGGCCATCTTTGGGGTGAGTATTCAAGCCGAGCAATCGAGGGTTGGGAAGGTCTTGTCCAGCCTTGCCATGTTCCCCCCGATGGATGGCTCCCGTTCTACTAAATATACTTTCCGCCCGGCATCGGCTATTTCCAGGGCGGCCTGTATTCCGGCGATGCCCGCTCCCACGATAATCGTGGCCGGATTGACGGCTACTTCTTTCTTTTCCAGCGGTTCCTGGTAAACGACCCGACGGACCGCCGCATTTACCAGCGCTTTGGCTTTTTCCGTTGCTTTTTCTTTGTCCGTATGCACCCAGGCGCACTGCTCGCGGATATTTGCCATTTCAAACAGGTAAGGGTTGAGCCCGACACTGGAGACAGCGCGGCGGAACGTGGTTTCATGCAGGCGCGGTGAGCATGAAGCGACGACGACCCGGTTCATTTTCTTTTCTTTGATATCGTTTTTGATAATGTCCTGGCCGGGATCGGAGCACATGAATTTATAGTCGCGTGCTATAACAACCGAAGGAAGAGTCGCGGCATATTCCGTTACTTTAGCCACGTCAACCGTCCCGGCGATATTGGCACCGCAGTGGCAGATATAAACCCCGATTCTACAGTCCATATAAATATTACCTTTTCAGAACTATCTCATTACAAAGAAAATGTTATTGCGAGCCATCACGCTTCGCCCCGGAATATCTTCTCCAAGCGAAGCTGGAGGCGTGGCAATACCACACCTCGCCTTTGTGAAATGCTCGGTTTGTCCTGCCCAAATCAATTTAAAGTACAATTCCTTGTCCTTATAAATACTTTGCCAGCGCTTTTTCCGCCGGCACAAGGCTCGTTTTCAGTCCCAGGTCTTTTTCCCCGAAACCGAACGCCAGCCCCATCAATTGCGTGAAAAATAATACCGGGAGATGATAATTGGTCTTGTATTTCTTGTTTACCATCGTCTGGTAAGCATCGACATTCAACTGGCATAACGGGCAACCGGTTATCATTACTTCTGCGCCGTTGCTGACAGCAGAATCCAGCACCTCTTTTATCAGCTTCAAAGAGGCTTCCTCTTCAGAGATTATCAATGACCCGCCGCAGCAGCGGCTCTTCATCGGGAACGGGACGCCTTCCGCCCCTAATGCCTTTACCAACCGATCCATGTATCTCGGGTATTCCGGATGATCGCGCCCATCGAATACCGGCCGTACTTCCTGGCAGCCGTAGTAGCAGGCCACTTTCAGCCCGGTCAGCGGTTTCTTGACCCTGGATGCGATGATGTCATATCCTACGTCTTTCACGTAAACGTCCAGTACTTTCCTGACTTTTACGTTCCCGTGATATTCCAGCCCGCCGGCTTTTAGAGCCTCATCCACTTTAGGCTTGAGCTCCGGATATTGCTTTAAATAACCGTTGGTGCGGCTTAAAAACACAAAACAGGAACTGCAAGGGGCAACCAAATCCAGTCCCATTTTTTCCGCGATTGCCAGGTTGCGGGCGCAGACGCAGAAGGAAGCCAGCTCGTGAAGCGTATCATATGGCACCGAACCGCAGCAGTTCCAGTCCTCGATTTCTTTAAATTCTACATCGAGGACCTTGTTCACTACCTGGGTTGACCAGTTGAAAGCCCTGCCGAACCCTTCTTCGGATAAAGCACACCCAGGATAATAGGCATACTGTTTCAAAAGGCGCCTCCTGAAGATTCTGCTTTATCGATAATGGTCTGCAGTTGTTTGACGCCCTGCGGGGAGATTTTACCCATTTTTACGGTTATACGTTTATGTGTAAACAGTCCCAGTGCTAACGGAATCATTTTTACCGCTTTTAAGGGATTGGTCTGCATATAATAACGCAACATCAGCCAGAGCTCGGACATTCTGCCCCGGTTATAGATAAAGCTGTTAAATCCTTTATAGATAATTGGTGTGGTTGTCCGTTTGTTGCTTAAGCCGTTCCTCGCCGCCAGGCTTTCCAGGACATGCATCAGCCGGGTTATCTTGATACTCCTCGGGCAGCGTACCGTGCACAGGTAGCAGGAAAGGCAGTACCACATCGCGTTGCTGGATAACACCTCTTCCTTCATGCCTGCCCTCGCCATAGCAATCAAATGGGATGGCGAATGGTCCATGTATTCTGCGTTCGGGCAGGAAGCCGTGCAGGTACCGCACTGTATACATACCTTCATGCCTTCGCCGCCGGGTATGGCGCATATCTCTTGTACGAACTCTCCGTCTCTTATCGCTGTTTCTGTCATTTTTATCTCTGTAATATCTGAATTGTGGGGTCTCTGAAAAAGGAGTCCAGAGGTTCCTTTGGCGGGGTTACCGGGGGCATCCCCCGGCTCCCAATCATCTCCCCCTTTCGTAAAGAGCCTGTCCTGGTGAGCCGAAGCCCTCGAGCGACCTGTCCCGTATGAACGAAGTAAATCGGGAAGCGAAGGGGAAGTCGAAGGAGGGATTAACGGGGTTTTTATTAATCCCTGGCTGCAAACTACGCATCCTCACTCTTAATTTACAGGGTTGCTTAAAACCTGATTCAGAGCCTTCCTCATTGTTTAAACTTGTTATACCATTTTTTTCTCTAAAAGGAATTGGAGAAAAGTACTATTTTTTTGCGCTTTTAGTCAAATTAAATCGCTCTTTTTACTTTTTGGAACAAAATTGACTAAAATCCGGGTAAGAGATAATATAAGTGGCAGAAAATTTAAGTTCGTAATATATACTCCTAATTTCATGTTATACCATTTTCAAAGAAATTAATAGATAACGAGAGGAAGGATAGTTAAAATGGGTAAATACGATAAATACATCTGCACTACTCTCCAGAAACGGGAGGAACTCCCCGGCCCTAACCCGGAAGAAGTTGATAAGCTGCACGCCAAGGGCAAACGCCTTAGCATGGAGCATATCCTCTGGCTGGACAAGGATATAATCCCCGGCGCTTATTACGGGGAGAACACTTTTATTTGGCCTCCCCACTATAAGGGCATCGTAAGCTGGGAAGAGCAGGCCAAGCTGCCTACCAATGACAGGCCGATGTTCCCCCACGCCCATGACTTCCCCGAATTGCTCTCCTGGTGGAGCACTAACCCGGATGATTCCAGGGAAATTGGCTCGATGGGCCTTATCCTCGATGATGAATTAATTCCGCTGGAAAGCAGCTGGGTAGCTTACATCCCCGCCGGTATGCGCCATATGCCTGCCCGCGGCACCGGCAGCCGGAGAGTAAATATCCCCACCCTGCACTGGACTTCCGGCCCCGGCTATTATACCCGCGAGCACGGCGCCGGTGAAGAGATCCAGGACCCGGCCAAGTTCAAGATTCCCTCCCCCAGCAAACCGGGTACTGGCAAGAATGAGAAATACATCGTCACCGGCCTGAAGCCCGGCACGGCCCGGCGCTATTATATGCTCCCCTTCGACCCCAAGTACGTCAAACCGATGGCTATCGTGGATGATACGGTCGTCCCCGGCTGTGAGTACGGCTGTGAAATAGATTGGCTCCTCCCCGGCGATAAGTCCAAGTCCGGCTTCAATATGATGAAGGAGCATACCGCTTCCCACGGCACCCAGATCGTCTTTACCGCCATGAACTTCGAAGATATTACCGACCTCGCTGCCGAAGTAGAGCTTTACATCGGCGGAGAAAAACATACCATCACCAAGAACTTCGGCGCCTATATTCCGCCTGATACCAAGGTCGGCCCTATGACCATCAAGAACATTAAAAAACAGATATTCTTCTGTATATCCTACCCGGTCGGCCTCGGCGTCACCAGGTGGCGCGGCGGCAAATAAAATCGTTTTTCTATCTATAAATCCAGGTTAAGGCAGTCCCCCGGCGCAATCCGGGGGATTTGCTTTTTTCAGCATTATTGTCATGCTGGAGGAGCGCAGCGACGAAGCATCTCAGGGCGGGGAAGTCTCCCTTTTGTAAAGAGCTTGCCCCGTACTTGATACGGGGGAGGAGCCGAGGAGGATCTTTCCAGCCCATTTTCATTTTGTAAGCTATTAGTGCTAAGCTTTTAGCTTTCAGTCCCCACCCCTTCTCCCTCCTCCCTTAACCCTCAACCCTGATTTTATTGTATAATTATCGAGATGAAAAACGATGCCATTTTCCTTCTCAAGGACCGGCGCTTTATCCAGTGCAATAAAGAAGCCGAGGAAATGTTCGGGGGAAAGAGCGAAGAGCTGATTGGCAAAACTCCCTTCGAGCTTTCGCCGGAAACCCAGCCGGATGGCTCTAACTCCGAGGAAAAAGCCCTGGAGAAAATCATCGCGGCGCGCTCCGGCAACTCCCAGTTTTTCGAATGGCAGCACCGCCGGCTGGACGGTACGCTTTTCGATGCCGAAGTCATTCTCAATCCCATCGAGGTTCAAGGCGAGTCCGTCGTGCTCTGCATCGTCCATGACATCACCGAGCGCAAGAAAGAGGACGAGCAGCGCCAGGAAACGGAGCAGATGTTCCGCGCCATCGTGGAAAACTCCCATGCCGGCATCTTCACCATTGACGAGACCTTCCACATCACCTACGCCAACGATATGGTCAGTCAGATGCTCATGCTCCCCAACGAGCAGATTATCGGGCATGATTTCCGCGACTTTCTCGATAAAGAGAGCGCGAAACTGGTCGCCCAGAACTATATGCGCCGCCAGATGGGTGAGGACTTCCCCTCCCGCTACGAGTTTAACATCGTCCGGAGCGATAAACAGAAGCGGCGGGTGGAAATCAGCGTCACCATCTTCCGCACCGCCTCCGGCAGTTTAAGGACCGTCGGGCAGGTGCTGGACGTTACCGAGCGCCGCCGCGCCGAAGAAGGCCTGCGCAAGGCCCGGGAAGAGCTGGAGATGCGCGTCGAGCAGCGCACCAGCGAGCTGCGCAAGAGCGAGACCAAGTACCGCCACCTGGTGCAGAGCGCCAACACCATCATCCTGGAAATGGACACGAAAGGAAAAATCACCTTTTTGAACAACTTCGGGGAGCGGTTTTTCGGCTGGAAAGAGTCGGAACTGCTGGGCAAAAGCGTCGTCGGCACCATCGTACCGCCGCTGGACTCATCCAACCGGGACCTGCAGGCTATGATTGACAATATCATCGCCAGCCCCCAGGATTATTATCATAATGAGAATGAGAACATTTGCCGCAACGGACGGCGTGTTTGGATCGTCTGGACCAACCAGCCGCTGCTCGATGATGACGGCAAGCTTAAGGAAATCCTGTGCGTCGGCATCGACCGCACCGAGCATAGAATGGCGGAAGAGCGGGAAAAGCAGCGCGCCCGGGAACAGGCTACCGCCGAAGAGCGTAACCGCCTCGCCCGCGACCTGCACGATGCCGTGAGCCAGACCATCTTTTCCGCCAGCCTCATCTCGGAGGTACTTCCGGCTTTATGGCAGAAGAATCCGGACGAGGGTCGCAAACGGCTGGGAGAAGTGCGGCAGCTTACCCGCGGCGCTTTAGCGGAGATGCGGACGCTGCTTTTGGAATTGCGACCGGACTCCCTCGTCGAGGCGGAAATCGGGTACCTGCTGACACAGCTCGGCGAATCGATTACGGGCCGCTCCCGCGTGCCGGTGACCGTTACTGTCAAAAACACCTGCGCCCTGCCCGTCGAGGTAAAAGTGGCGGTTTACCGCATCGCCCAGGAGGCTTTGAACAACGTCGTCAAGCATTCCGGCGCCAGCGAGGCTAACGTTGACCTCGATTGCACCGAAGCCGGCTTTATCTTGCAGGTCAAAGATAACGGCAAGGGCTTTAGCGTAAGGGGCGTCCCGCCGACCAGCCTCGGCCTCGGCATTATGCGGGAGCGCGCCAAAGAAATCGGGGCCAAACTTTCGGTGAGAAGTACGCCGGGCAAAGGCACCGCCATAAAAGTAATCTGGAGCTCGTCGGGAAAAGTGTAATATATCAACATTAATTTTTTCCTTCAACAAGAGAGAAAAAAATTCGAAGCGCTAAATCCGAAGCACGAAATAAACATAGAAGGAATAAACTAAAAAAGTTTGTCATCCCCGCGAAAGCGGGGATCCACTTGAGAAGGCCGTAAATCGTGGAATATAATCTTGGATTCCCGATTGGATTGGGAATGACAAAAATTTAAGTTTGGAGTTTAATAATTTGAATTTGTTTCGGATTTCGATATTCGTGATTCGTGCTTTCTTAAAAGGTTAGAGAAAGCTGATAACTGAAGGCTTATAGCTAAAATACATCCGTGGAGGCCATGCATGACTAAGAAACAAACAATCAACGTCCTGCTGGTAGACGACCATACCGTGGTGCGCAGCGGCCTGGGGGCGGTGTTGATGGCCAACGATGACCTGAACATGTGCGGCGAGGCGAGCAACGGGCAGGAGGCCGTGAACCTCTGCAAGCGGCTCAAGCCGGACGTCGTTTTGATGGACCTGATGATGCCGGTGATGGACGGCGTGACCGCCACCCGGGCGATACACGATAGCCAGCCGGAAATCAAGATAATCGCTTTAACCAGCTTCGGGGAACGGGAGCTGGTCGAGGGGGCTTTAAAGGCCGGCGCTTCTGGCTACCTGCTCAAGACCATCTCCGCGGCGGAGCTCGTGGCGGCCATCAAAGGCGCGATGGAGGGGAAAACCTCCCTATCCCCGGAAGCCGCCCAGGTGCTTATCCAGGGGCTCAAGGCGCCCAAGTCCGATACCCACGACCTGACGGAGCGCGAGCAGGAGATTCTCAAGCTCATGGTGGACGGCCTCCCCAACCACCAAATCGCGGAAAAGCTGGTGGTCAGCCAGTCCACCGTCAAGTTCCACGTCAGCAATATACTATCGAAGCTGGAAGTCTCCACCCGGACGGAAGCGGTGGCTTTAGCCCTCAAGAACAAAATCGTGAAATAATCCTTTCCTGTCATGCTGGAGTTCGCAAAGGGCGAACGAAGCATCTCAGGGTGGAGTGGCGTTGTCATTGCGAGTCCGCCTCAGGCGGACGTGGCAATCTCTATCTTTACCTTAACGTCATCTCAAAATTAAAAACCCGTCTCACCTTCTATAATCCTGGAACCACCGGTAATATCCTAAGAAATTCAGGTAGTCTGAAGTCGCCGTGATGTGTACCGCTTCAGGCCCGGGTTCGGCGCTTATCATTTTGTTCCCGCCCATATAAATACCCATGTGCTCGGCATACACAACTACGTCTCCCTCGAGCGGGGTACTGACCTGGACAAAGTACGGATGGGGCGGGAAATACCGGGTGGCCGTATACGGATAAGGCAATCCGCTTTCGGTAAACATGTCATGGACAAAATAGGAACCGTCACGCTTGGAGTATATCTCCCGGAAATGGCGCATGGCCTGCCGGACAATCTTCGGCCCGTGGCTCGTTTGTGCCGCCGGCCTGGCCAGCGGCCTCGGCTGCAGGACCCGGCGGCGCTTTGGTTTCGGCGGCCTTGCAGCCGCCACCCGTTTTTTGCCGGGAGCAACTCTTCTGACCGGATTACCGCCCGGTGATAATGGGCTTCTCCGTACTAATTTACCGGACGGCGATAACGGACTTCTTCTTACCAGCCTGCCGCCATGCGATTGCGGGCTTATTCTTACTAGCTTACCGTCCTGCAATACCAGCCGGCTGCCGGCCGGCAGAGCTTTCCGTTTCATTGGCTTCGGCTGCATACCGTTAACCATCTCCGCTTTTTATTCAACTGTATCAACCGTTAATACGGCCTGCAGTTTACTTGATATTAACATTAGCATATAAACCATACAACAAAGTTAACACTGATTTTATACGGTTGTTATTCCGGACTTCCCCCCTATCCCTTTGCCCTTCCCCTGTCATTCCCGGCTCCGATCGGGAATCCAAAAAATCCCCTTAGGCTTACCCTTTACAAGGGGAACAATGTTTGCTGATTTATAGATGTTTACTAATACACAAGGGTTCGTCATTCTTGTAAGGGAGGATAGAGGATCATTTATGACATAGGGAAAGAAAGAAAATTGCCAAAGAGAAAGAATAAATAATACAGAATATTAGAATAAAAGTTAGTAAATGTTAATAAATAATAGTAAATGTAAGAAAACGTGATGAAATGTGAGAAAATAAAAAGAGCACAGAAAAACAAAAGAATTAGCTACAAAATATTGAACCCTCTATTAAATACTAATTGTCTATTATTATTTTATATTATGTTTATGAAAATAAAGAAGATTATTTTCGACAGGTTTAGAAATTTCATACCAGACATTTACTGGTAACCGAAAATAATTCCAAATCTCGGTGACAAGTTTTTGATTTCCTGGTGGAAATATCCTAGTTTTGAAAATCAATGCTAATCCATTGACTGCTTGCATTATTGAAAGCTGCTGAGGAGAGGCATATCTAACCGGAAATATAGGTATAATCCCTAAATATTGGCACATTTCAATTTTTTCATCGAATTCTTTTTGAGGCATATAATCAAAGGTGTTCTTAATTTCTACACCATACGTGATGCCATCCTTTTGAATTATAAAATCGAGGTCCTTTTTCGATTTTGTCCATTTCTTTTTCTTGTATGAATTAGTTTCCTTATCGACAACTTTAAATTGGTTCTTTTCAAACATATGGCTAAATAAAGATTCAGCCTGTTTACCGCATCCATCGTTCATTTCATCATCGCTGAATTTTTCGACGATTTTTATTCTTTCTTTAGTCTCAAATGCCACATATCTTTTAATTTTTTTACATACAAATATTATCGGGATGTTATTTCCAAATGTGCTTTTGATATCTTTAAGAAATTTTTCAGCTATCAATTCATTGATAGCTTTGCCCGTAAAATCATGTGGATAATAATCTTCAAATAAAACCTGTATTTGTTTTTTATAAAATAGTGAATTACAATCGCACGATCTCGCTTTATTTCCATAACTATAAGCAATGTGACTGTCGTCTTGAAAGAAAGATTTTAAATCTTCTTTCACACTCTTTAAACTAAATCTTCTTATAATTACCATTGGTTATCGATTTAAAGTAATTAAGTTTAATAAGCCTTACTCTTCTAGTTTAAGTTGGGCACCCTGCTTTTTTGAGATTTTTTGTGCTTTGGTAAACGTCATATTCGTTTGAGTTTGAGGAGGCATATCAGGCTTCTTCCCATGTAGTATTTCTTCAACAGTCAAAATTTGTATTTTGGGATATTCTTTATCAAAGTATATCTCTGAATGATACGTGCCAGCCGAAATTGCTTCAGCTTTCATGGGTTCTGTTGGAGGTTCAAGTGTGATAAGAATACCCATTGCTTCTTTTTCGGCGACTGATTTTAGTTCCCTTATCGTAGATACGCCAACATGGCCACTTTTAACTTGTACGATTGCAAACTTAAATGTACCTTGAGAATCATGTCTGAAGCTAATAATACCATCTATCCCTTGGTCTGCACCTTTCTTTTTCTCCCCTGCGGGTCTTGCACCGATTGGTTTTAGTGCCCACCATTGGAACTGGTATTTATCCTTTTTTGCCAGTTCCTTTGCTCCTGCTAAATCAGCAGGTTCACCAACTATCTCCGCTTCTATACCAAAACTATCTCTTAGCCTGTTTGCCATGAGATTAATTGCTAAAGTCGTGATATCTATTCCTATCCATTTACGATTTAACTTTTGTGCGGCGACTATAGCAGTCCCGCACCCGCAGAATGGATCAAATATTATATCCTTTTCATTTGAGCTTGCTTGTATAATACGTTCTAATAAAGCAATGGGTTTTTGTGTATCATAACCAAGTCTTTCCTGTGCTTGAGAATTAATGGGTGGAATATCATCCCATACATCTTGTGCAGGTATGCCAGACATTTCATCTAAATACCTAATATATTCTGCAGTTCCTGAGTTTGTATAGTGAATTCTACCCTGAGTATCAAGCTCCTTCATTCTTTCTATTGGACAACGCCAAATTTTAGTGACTCCATGCCATTCGTAAGTATAACCTCCTCCACTCAACCCTATTGCTGTTAGATTATCAGTCCTGTATAGTCTTCCTTCTTTGTTTTTATACCGATAATGTGAATCTACATATTCTTTATCGTAAGGTTGATATTGTTTATTATGCAAAAACTTCTCACTTTTGGAATAATAAAAAATAATGTCATGGGCATTACCGAATACATTTGAATCGCTATGAGCACTTGTACGTTTCCAGACAATTTCATTTTTAAAATTAACTGGCCCGAATATTTGATCAAGTACCAGTTTCAAATAATGAGATGCAGTTGGATCACAATGCAAATAAAGAGAGCCTTTTAGTTTTAGTACACGGTGTAATTCAATTAAACGTGCCGTCATCATTATAAGATAAGCCATCACATCGTTGTGTCCTAATGTTGTATTTAAGGAATCCAGTAATTTACCGATTTTTAGTGAGTTGTTAATAATTATTTCTTGATAAGTGTCCTGTATCTTTTGCGTCCAATGCCATGTGTCGGTAAATGCCTGTATCTGCGCCTCACTTTCAATGCCCCCATTTTCTTTAAAAAGAATGTTATAATCTTTCTTACTGTTAAACGGTGGATCGAGATAAATCAGGTCAACGCATTCATCCGGGAAATATTCACGGTTTCTCAATATCTCAAGGTTGTCACCATAATAAAGAACATTCGTCTTCATTTCTTTTACTCTTCACGTATTTTGCTGTCATTATACACCACATCTTAAAATAAAAAAATTTGCGTATAACCCAAAGCTATTTCTTCCCATCTTCCCCTTGACAACATTAGAACATCTGTGCTAGTATTAGTTCTCTCCCTTTAAATACTGCCTTTTCTCCTTTATACTTCATTTCCCACTTTAACAAAGGGGGAAGACAAAGGGGATTTTATACCTATTCGTAAAGGCTTAAACGAATGCCTGACGAATCTTATCGAATAGGTTATAGCTTACGGCTTACAGCCAAATGGGAGGTGGAACATGGGCAGACACAAACGTCACCGCGGCGGTCAGCCGTGCAATCAAAACGCCCGTAAACACGGCTTTTATGCTGGTGTTATGACTAATCAGGAAATCGCGGAATTTTGTAAAGCTATGGATACTGGAGGTAAAGACCATGCTTTAATTGCCTTGCAGTTAAAAATTAAAAATGCCCTCGCCTCCGCCCCGGATAATTACCGTGTCTTGAGAGAAGGCGCCAACTCGTTATCGCAATATGTAGCCGCCAGCCATGACTTAAATGAGGAGGAATTTGCCTTTTTTAAGCAGGCTTCCCGCGCTATTTTTAAAGCTGCGGTTATTGGAGATATAAATTTAACAAATCGAATAGGTTCAGAAATCGTCAAAGCGGCCGAAAAGTTACAAAACCATTGAGGCTATTATGGCAAATATTGCTGAAAAAATGACAAATCGAATTGAAGCTGAAATTATGAAAAATCGGCAAAATGGCAAAATTCTTACAAAACCAATCGAGCCTGTAACGAAATTGTCGTTAGCAAAATCCCAAAACGAAGTGAATCTGAAAAACCATTCTTACAAAACGATTAGCTTCAAAACCCCTGTCTTAGAAAAAGCCCTTTTTACAAAACCAATCGAAGCTGAAAATCACCCTCACCTTCTCCCGTCAGGGGAGACGTTAAGAGCAAAAAGGGAATAGGAGAAGCCTTCAGTATCCCGGTTAGTTTGGTCTTATCATGTACCTGATAGTATCGAGCATCAGGCTATCATGATTTATGCTATTATGGTCGGGCAATACCCCCATGCCGTTAATGCAATCGGCACACAGCGCTTCTCCCTTATGAGTGTACATTTGCATGGGCTGATCATTAATTCTATCAGTGAACTTGCGATGGCATTTTTTACATTCAACTTCCATGATTTCCTCCATAGTCTTCATAAAAAAGGTTACACCATAAATGATAAGACAATGATGCACAAAATAGTTATGGAAATTCCGGGAAAAATATTGAATAAATATAACATTTTTAGTTCAATATAATGCGCCTAGAACGATTGTACCACTCCCCCCTGATATCCTTCGTCCTTCTTCGGAAGGGCTCCAGGATGACAACGCTTCTCCGCCTGCAGATGCTTCCCCTTCACTTCCCGATTCACTTCCCGATTCGCGACGCTCTTCGGGGCAGGTCGCTCATACGGGACAGGTCGTTCGAGGGCTTCGGCACGCTCCGTCACGACACCAGGAAACGGATTCTTTACGCCGTTCAGAATGGCAAAATACTCACATGTTGGGGTAATACGAGATTGGTGGGTCACGTTTTGTTTCACTTAACCTGCCGTAACTGATTCGGCATTACCAGGGTCGCGTCATGTACCTGACAGTCTCGGTCAGCACGGTATTATGTGATTCTTCATCATGGGGAGGTAAAACTCCCATTCCTATCAGGCAATCGGCACACACGGCCTCTCCCCTATGCGTGTAGAAATTGACCGGGCGGTCATTAATTCTATCGGTGAACTTTCGATGGCATTCTTTACATTCAACTTCCATGATTTCCTCCATAGTCTTTATAAAAAAGCATTCACTATAATAATAGGATAATGACAGACCAAATAGTTATGGAAATACCGGGAAATATTTAAAATAAATATAACGTTTTTAGTTCAATACAGTTCGCCTAAAACGATTGTCCCACCCCACCCTGATATCCTTCGTCCTTCTTCGGAAGGGCTCCAGGATGACAACGCTTCTCCGCCTCCAGATGCTTCCCCTTCGCTTCCCGATTCGCGACGCTCTTCGGGACAGGTTGTTCATACGGGACAGGTCGTTCGAGGGCTAAAGGTTCAGAGCAAACTCCAGGATGACAATTAACAAGATTCTCACGCCTCTCGACTTCGTCTCGATGGCTCAGAGTGACAGAGGGGTGAGATTGCCACGCCTTGTCGGCTTTGCCGCCAATGGCTCGCAATGACACTACCACCCTACCCCAATATCCTTCGCTATGCTCAGGATGACAAACCCCTCAACCCCTCAACCCTTAACGCTACACCCTTTTCCCTATTCACTAATCACTGTCCTCTCCTAGCCTTCAGGCTAGGTTGAAGTCTAGCCTCAAGCCTGTTAAAACTCCGCCTCCCCTGCTTTAAAGTAGAGATATCAACACTTCCAGAGGAGGGGAACCAGACATGAAAAAAAGAGGGTGGACGGAAACACTCGCCCGCGCGTGCGGCAAACACAAATGGCTCACCGTGGGCATCTGGGGACTGGCGCTCATCCTGGCCGTGGTCGCCATCAAATTCTGGCTGAGCGGCGCCCTGGTTACCGATGCTACTTTCACCGGTAGTCCGCCGGAATCGATGCAGGCACAAACACTTATGGATAACCGGCTCGGCACCGGTAAAGCGACGACGATGGACGAGATGCTCATCGTGCGCTCGAACACCTTAACGGTGGATGACCCGGCTTTCAAAGCCGAAGTGCAGGGGCTTTACAAAGACCTGATGGCGATGGGGCCGGACGTGGCGCAGGACGGGGTTACTTATTATATGGCCCCGCTGCCTAACCTCGTTTCCCCCGATAAGCACAGCACCCTCATCCCTTTCAAGATGCCGATTGATAACTACGAGAAAGTTACCGATATATACGCCCTCGGCGATAAGTACCAGACTGGGGACTTCATGGTCTTTCACACCGGCTCGGCCGCCTTCATGCAGGACGAGATGACCTTAAGTGAAAAGACAATGGGCCGCGGCGAGATGGTGGGCATCGGGGTGGCCTTAATCGTGCTGGCGCTGGTCTTCGGTGCGCTGGCCGCCGCCCTACTCCCTGTGCTGATGGGCATTGCCGCGATTGTAGTGGCGCTCGGCCTGACAGCCGTCGTCGGGCAGACGATGGACCTGACCTTCATGATTACCAATATGATAACGATGATGGGCCTGGCGGTGGGCATAGACTACTCCCTCTTCATCCTCACGCGTTTCCGCGAAGAGCGGACGCGCGGGCTGGAAAAAATGGATGCCATCGGGGCGTCGGGGGCGACCGCCAGCCGCGCCATCTTCTACAGCGGTCTGACCGTTCTGCTGGCCTTAACCGGCATGGTCATCTTCCCGCTTTCCATCTTTATCTCGATGGGCATAGGTTCTTTACTGGTCGTCTTCGTGGCGATTGTGGCTTCAATGACTTTGCTGCCGGCTTTACTCGGGATTTTCGGGGACAAGGTAAACGCCTTAAGAATACCGTTCATCCAGCGTCCTCAAAAGGTACAGCCCGGGCAAGCCGCCACCGGCTTCTGGGCAACGATTACCCGCGCCGTTACCAAAGTGCCGGTCGTCAGTTTAATCATCGTAGTAATAATACTCGGGGCGGCCATCGTCCCGTTCTTCTCTAAAGTATCCGGCATGAGCGGCATCAGCGAGGTCCCGGACTACCTGCGCTCCAAGCAGGGCTATATCGAGTTACAAAAAGACTTTCACATCGGCCTGGATTCCCCGACGATTGTGGTGGTGGACGGGAATGTGGCGGAGGCAAATACCCAGGCGGCCATCGCGGCCTTACAGCAAAAGATGTCCGGCGATGCGCAGTTTGCCTCGGTAACCGTTACGCCCTACCCGCAGCTTAACATGGCAGTGCTCGATGCCCGTAATACCGGCGATACGATGAGCCCGGCCGCCAAAGCCGCAGTTACCCGCATACGCACCCAATATATCCCGGCCACTTTCAGCGGCACAAACGCCAGAGCGATGGTCACCGGCGAGTCCGCTTACATGGTGGACTACGATAAGATAACCACCAACTACACCCCGATAATCTTCATCTTCGTGCTCTCCTTAAGCTTCATCGTGCTGCTGCTGGCCTTCCGTTCCATCGTCATACCTTTCACCGCCATCGCGATGAACCTGCTCTCGGTCGGCGCAGCTTACGGCTTAATCGTGCTGGTCTTCCAGAAAGGCTTCGGGGCCAAACTGTTCCATTTCACCCAGGTGCCTTCGATAGAGACATGGCTGCCGCTATTCCTGTTCGCGGTGCTGTTCGGGCTCTCGATGGACTACCATGTATTCCTGCTAAGCCGCGTCAAGGAGCATTACAGCCAGCATAAAGACAACACCAAAGCCGTCGCTTTCGGGCTGCAGTCCACCGGCAAGCTCATCACCGGGGCGGCGCTCATCATGGTGGCGGTCTTCAGCGGGTTTGCTCTTAGCGATATGGTCATGATGCAGCAAATGGGGTTCGGTTTAGCCATCGCCATCTTTATCGATGCGACACTGGTGCGCTGCGTGCTCGTCCCGGCGACGATGAAACTACTCGGCAAAGCCAACTGGTACCTGCCGAAATGGCTGGAATGGCTCCCGAAAATCGGGCTCGGCGAGTATTCTCCCGAGGCTCCGGCTACCGCAGCCGGAACGGTCACCCCGTACGGCCGAACTTCCCTCGAACCGGTACCGGTTGTAGTCAGGGACCTGGGGATACAGCGGAAAGTATACCAGAACAAACCGGAAAAGAAAGATAACGGTACCGGCAATACGTAAAGATTTAAGGTGAGGGAGAACAAAGGAATAGCCCAATGATTCACCCTCACCTAACCTCTCCCCTCAAGGGAGAGGAACAATTAAAGGAAATAAAAAAGGTCGAAGTTTTGCGGTATAGCTGCAAGAGATGTTAAAATAATCCAACTCTCGAAAGGAGTGCCGGAATGAATAGCCAGAGATTTGACTACTCCGGGTTTTCACGT
Organism: uncultured Chloroflexia bacterium; assembly: GCA_963796365.1. GTDB lineage: Bacteria > Chloroflexota > Dehalococcoidia > Dehalococcoidales > RBG-16-60-22 > RBG-13-51-18. The sequence continues at coordinate 329,341 of CAWCLJ010000003.1, read as the reverse complement.
ATCAGAATCGAGCGGGCACTCTCGGTAGATGTTTTAAAATCGGATTCCTACAGCGTCACTATCGGTGACGATTTCAGCCGCATCAGGATGGAAGTTATCGGCGATACATTATGCATCGAGCGGCGGGGCATCGACTGGTTTCACGGCCGGCCTCATGTCGTGGTTACCGCGCCGGTATTAAGAGAGATTATCATGGGCGGGGCGTGCCAGGGCAAGGTCATAGGTTTTCAATCCGGCGATTTTGCCGTTAAGCTGAACGGCGCCAGCCACCTGGAGTTGGGCCAGATGAACACCGGTAATTTGATAGTTGAAATTTCCGGCGCCAGCAATCTGGCGGGAGATATCAACTACAGCGGAGAGGCAAAGTTTAACGTCTCCGGGGCCAGCCGCATGCTGCTTCAGGGAACGGGCAATGCCGGGAAACTGGACATTTCCGGCGCCAGCCAGGCGCGGTTTTTCAACCTCGCCCTCAATACCGTCGAGTTAAAGCTTTCCGGGGCCAGCCAGGCACAGCTCAAAGTCAGCGCCCGCATTGACTGCGATTTGAGCGGGGCCTCCCGCATGGAATACACCGGCAGTCCCATCATCGGCAGCATGAAAGTTAATGGGGCTTCAACGATAAACCACAGATAGCCCTTCAGAGACAACCAAAAACCAAGAGACAAATACCAAACAAATTCCAATTACCAAACATTAATGACCAAATTTAGTGTCACTCCCGACTCGATCGGGAATCCACCCTCGCCTTAATTCGATGACAGAGATTCTCACGCCTTTCGGCTTCGCCTCAATGGCCCAAAATGACAAGGAGAACAAGGGGTTATATAACCCACCCCTCCCTGATATCCTTCGCTATCGCTCCAGGATGACAAAATGGGCCCTGTCCAGAAGACCAGTAAAGAACTCCCCAATATACCAGTCTTTTTCTATTCAACTGCCCGTACCTAAAATCTAAATAATGTTTTAACATTTAAATTGAAATCAAGCGTGAAAGCCCATACAATGGAGATGAAGAAGGTAATGATGGCAGAGAGTAAAGAAAAAAACTACACTAACCTCCTGAACAAATCGCTGGGGGTGTTTTTTAGTACCGCCTGGCATATTACATTAAAGCGGCCCTCACAGGCATATTTCTTTTTTAAGACCGTCCAATGGCAAAGAAAAGCGGCCAAAGTACGGGCGGAAATGGCTAAAGAAGGCGTCCATGTGCCCCCTATCGTTATCTTCAGCATCACGGAACGCTGCAACCTCCATTGCAAAGGATGCTACGCACAATCCCTGCATAACCTTGTTGACCCGGAAATGGGCCCGGAAAAGATGCGGCAAACGATACGGGAGGCGCGCGACCTGGGGGTGGGCTTTATGGTGCTGGCCGGCGGCGAACCGCTGGTTAGAAGAGAAATCCTGAATATCATCGAAGAGTTTAAAGAGATGGTATTCTTCGTCTTTAGCAACGGTACATTGATAAACGATGTCCTGGCCGACCGGATGAAGCGGCTGCACAACCTCGTGCCGATAATCAGTCTCGAAGGCGACTGCACCCAGACGGACGAGCGGCGGGGAAAAGGGGTCTTCAAAACTTTGGAGGTGGTGACCGGGAGGCTGAAGAAGCCCGGCATTTTCTTCGGCGCCTCGATAACGCTGACGAACAGCAACTTCAACACGGTGATCGACGGTCAACTGGTGAAAGACCTTCACCGGTCCGGCCGCATGCTCTTTTTCTTTATCGAATATACGCCAATTGACAGCGCCACGGAAAGCTGGGAAGTGACCGATGACCAGAGGAAAATCATGGCGGAGCGGGCGGCCGAATTCCGCAAAGATTACGCCGCGCTGTTTGTTAACCTGCCCGACGATGAAAAGGACTTCGGGGGGTGCTTATCCTCAGGAAGAGGATTCGTCCACATCAGCGCCCAGGGGAATATCGAACCCTGCCCGTTCGCGCCCTATTCCGATACCAATTTGAGAGAATCCACGCTGAAAGAAGCTTTAAAATCTGACTTCCTGGCGGCCGTACGGGAAAATTCCGACCAGCTCCACGAAGGAAGCGGCGGCTGCGCTTTATGGCGGGAACGCGAGTGGCTGACCGCGCTACTCGCCGAGTACAAGCACCGGAAAATGATAGTTTCAGAGCCTTTAGTAGAAGTAGGAAAGCAATAAATTATCTTTCTTCACTACCCCTCACCCCGTATCATGGTACGGGGCAGGCTCTTAATCCTCTCCCGCCCTCCTACGCTAACACTTTGGAGGACGGGCAAGGGGCGAGGAAACGAGTAAGGGAAAAAGGCTATTATTTCTTGCTTATTTCATCTTTGACGACGTTTTCTTCAACCAGCCATAACCCGCCGCCGGGCCGTATTTCACAGAATTTATCGCCATCGTCGCGGATAGGCTTGCCGGCATCAGACATGACCCATGCCATAGCTTTTTTGTAGGCATCCATATCGTCATACCACATTTCCACGATGCCGTCGGCTTCCCGTTTCTGGCCGGGCGGGACGATGATTTCATTCTGGACGTATTTTCTTAAACCGGGCCACGTCTTTTTGACTAGTTTGGCATGCTGGTTATGCCAGTAACTGATAAACTCTTCGTGGGTCATATCTTTTCTTCTGAAAGCAACTGCGACTGATTTTATCATAAGAAGGCCTCTTTCTTTTCGGTTTTATAAAAGGTTACCATGTTATTTACATCAGTGTAAAAGATGTTCATTTTTACGCCAAACGGGGCATACGGAAATCCTATTTTTGAACAAACTTGACACTTTTTTCTGTACAAGAATATCATCAAGTTAAATAATCAGAAGACAAGGAGAAAGACATGCCCGCTAAAGAACAATTTATACCGTACAACAATCAGAGACACGGGAAGTACATCGTCGAATTAAGGCACGGATTTTCCATTTTCGAGGAAATCAAAAAACCGCAGATGGCCTGTATGGGCGGAAAAGACATGGATAACGCCAAGTTCTGTATCGGCGTATCCCATATCGATAAACCGATGCTGATGGTTGATGAAGCCCACAAACATGATTTCGAGCAGTTCATTATTTTCCTCGGCGGCGACACAACAAAATTCCAGGATTTCGACGCAGAGATTGAATTCGGGCTGGAAAACAAGATAAATAAAATTACTTATCCCGCCTGCATTCACGTCGCGCCCGGCGTCATGCACGGGCCGCTGAACATTAAAAAGGTCAATAAGCCGTTTGTATTCATCGATATTGTTATTAATAACACACCTTCCGTACGCCCGGTGCCCAAGGAAACGGCGGCCAGAAAAGATAAGTCCAAAGCGTAATTTTAAAAAGGAGCGTTTGAAATGGCCAAATACTTATTGTTTGCATTCAGCGATTGCAAAGATCCGAAGAAAGAAAAGGAGTACAACGATTGGTACGACAACATGCATATGCCGGACATGCTGGAAGTACCCGGATTCATTAAAGCTACCCGGTGGGTGAGCGTTGACAAGAAGGAGAATGAAATCCGCAAATACCTAGCGATGTATGAACTCGAAACCGACGACCTGAAAGAGTTCAATGTAAAAATGCGCGAGCGGGGCATGTGGACAGCCAAGGCGGGACGTTTCAGCAACCTGCCGGTCTTCGACCCGGATAATGTGCCGCGGATATATAAGCAGATAACCGCAGAAAAGAAGCCAAAGGGCACTTTAAAGAAAGCTACCGCGAAAAAAACCACGGCGAAGAAAACGACTAAGAAGAAATAGAATAAAAACTCTAATAACCTTTACACCGGAAATAGAGATTGCCACGCCTTGACTACTTCGTCGCCAATGGCCCGCAACGACAAACAGGAAAGGGCAGGCCAAAGACTCGCCCCTACTTTTTCGTTGGGAGCGCGATAACGGCGCTGCCGGGGGCGGTGACCAGCCCCGCCTGATTTTCCACCCAGATTTCACAATCGATAAGATGCTCGCCTTTTTCAAGGCGTTTACCGGTTACTTTGCCTTTAACGAAGTTGCTGTCCCCCATGATGCTGGGGTGGCGCACCTGGCAGGAATATTTCTTTAACGTGCCGTCATCGCCCATCCAGTCGGTTGCAAACTGTCCCAGCCAGCAGACGCGCTGCGGGCCGTAATCGGAAGCGTTCTCCAGCCCAGCGCGCTTCATCATTTCTTCCCGGGAAAAGCCGGTTTCAATCATTTCCCTCCGGCGCTCGATGCGCCGCGGCATGCCGGAGACGAAAAGTCCGAAACGGGCGATTTCCATCATCGTCAGGAGGCCTTTTTCCAGCACCGGCGTCATTTCATCGTCGGTTTTAACGTCTTCCCAGTAACGCGGGGCATTGCCGCGCCGTTTACGCTCAAAGGCCAATAAATCGGGAGATTTAGGCTCAAAATTCTCCTTAGATTCCCGGTCAATACGAACGACGTTCGCTTTTGGAGGGACAAAACGGCAAATGGTGGTGCGCAGGACGCTGATAAGCTCTTTCTTTCGATTGTAATAGGAGACTTCCCCGGTGCAGAAGAGCATTGGGCCGAGCGATTTACTCTGCTTCCTTTCGATGCCGGTGCTTTTACCTTTGACAATAAATTCATCGTCGAGGAAGATGGGGCGATAGTTCTCCAGTTCCGCGCCGGCATAAAGCAGGGCGAGGTTCATGGGCATAGGGAAATCGGGCGGGCCCAAGGCCGGACCACTGCCGTGGTTGACGTTATATATAAAGGTAGGCGGGGCAATAATGCCCTTGTAGCGACTCTTTTTGGCATAGGCTTCATTTATCCAGAGCGGGTTGGCATCCCCGACGGCGTCCGCGAAGTTTTTGATATTGTCCCGCGTGGCTTCCACGACAAAGCGATCGGGGATATCGTATTCTTTTCCGATACCCGCTTTAAAAGCGGCTTCAAATTCATCTAAAGTAATTGGTTTGTTGTCCATGTTTCTTCTATTATAGCAGTATGAATTTTTTATTGTTATCTTACACCATTAATATTAAGATGCTTACCCCTATCCCCTCTCAAACTAGTTTTGCGTTATGCCCATTGATTCTTTGTTTGAGAGGGGGTCTTAATGAGGGGCACTGCGTGCCCCTCGCTAACGCACTCCGCAGTTTGTACACTGGATAAAGCGGATAAGGCTGTCATAAAACAAGATAAAGATAGTTGCTTGCCTTGGAAGGAATAACCACTAGGATGAGGCCGGTTTGAATTTGGGTAAAGTAACTTCCTCATTAATATCGTCAAAAGTTACTTCCACCGGCATACCGACGCGGATGTTTTTATTATCGCAGCCGACGATATTGGTCATTAAGAGCGGGCCTTCCGCCAGTTTTACGTAGGCGACGTTATAAGGAATATCGTTGTTCCAGGCGGGGTGGAAAGACTGGTGGTAAACGCAAAAGGTATAGACCTCCGCCCTGCCGCTCACTTTTACCCAGGCCATCTGCGGATTATCGCACTTGATGCAGGTGACCGGCTGGGCGTAATAAGTACCGCAGTTGCCGCATTTATACGCATACAACTCGTGGCGGTGGGCGGCATCCCAGAAGGGCTGATTGGATGCCGTGATAGATGGTAATTGCTTTTTTATCTCCGGCATGTCATCTCCTCAAAATACAGCAGGTGGCGGCGCTGCCGACGTCCACCATGCCGCCAAGGCCGGTTACCAGGCAGGTCTCGGCGCCTTTGACCTGGGTCGCACCGCCTTCACCGCGCAGCTGGCGGATGCCTTCCACGAGCTGGGTAAAACCCATCAAATAGCCCCAGGACAAAGCGTTGCCGGAGGTATTGCACGGGAAACTGCCGGTCAGTTTTAAATTCCCCTCCGCTACGAAATCCCCCGCCTCCCCTTTTTTACAGACGCCGTAGGCTTCCAGTTGCGAGAGCAGGAAGATGGTGAAAGCATCGTAAAATTCGGCGACATCTATATCTTTAATGGTCAGCCCGGCCATTCTAAAGACCTGTTCCCTGGCCCTTTCCGCCACGAAACCATCGAAGTGATGGATAGCGCCGGGAGCCTTGCCCATTTCCCGTAAAGAATGGTCGTGGCCGCAGCCGATAACGTAGACCGGCGGTTTTTTACAGGCGCGCGCCCGTTCTTTGGAGGTGATAATCAAAGCGACCGCACCGTCGTTAACAAGGCAGAAATCATACAGGCAAAGCGGCTCGACGACCATGCGGGCGTTTAGATAATCGTCCATTGTAATGATTTTGTCGTGCATAATGGCATCCGGCCGCCTATTGGCATTTTCCCGCAGCGTCAGGGCGATGGCGCCAAGCTGCTCTCGTTTGAGGCCGTAATTGTGCATATAGCGCTGCGCCATGCAGGCGGCGGTGGCGCCGGGGCCGTACCAGCCGTAAGCGCCGGGAGTGCTGAACTCGGGCATTTGCATTATGCCCCCGCCTTTATGGCTGGCGGCGCTGGAGGCATAGACCAGGACAAACGCTTTGGCGAGCCCGGCTTCCATGGCATTGACGGCCATCATGACCATGATATTGGCGTAAGAACCGAGGCTGGCAACCTGCCAGACTAAAGGAGAGGTAATGCCGGTCATTTGCAAAGGAATAGTATCGCTTAAACCACCGCCCATGCCCTGCTGATAGATATAGCCGTCAATGTCCGAGGGCTTCATACCGGAGTCATCCAAAGCGCGGGTTATGGCCTGCGCGGCGAGCTCATCCGGTGTTAAATCCGGCACCTTGCCGAGTTTGGTTAATCCAATTCCGGCAAAAGCGTATTTATCTTTGATGGACATGATGTTAGCTTTCTGCTGTCAGCGGTTAGCTTTCAGCTCACCCCACCCTGATATCCTTCGCTTCCCGATTCACTTCGTTCATGCGGGACGGGTCGCTCCAGGATGACAAGTCAATCGAACACTCCGTCTTTAGACATTTTATCAAATTCTGCATTGGAAATGCCGAGGATTTCCGTGCATATATACTCGGTATGCTCGCCAAGAAAGACGGGGCGGCCGAGTTCCGCTTTGGCATCGGAGAGGGTAAAGGCGGGCGGGTGGAAGAACTTTTGTTTGCCGAGGTAAGGATGATCGATTTCATGGAAGAAGTCATATTCTTTTAGTTGCGGGTCATTCTCCGAGTCCTCGGCGGTGGCGATAACGCCGGCGGCCACGCCTTGTTTCTGCATCTCAAACATGACTTCTTCAGCTGTACGGTCTGCCGTCCATACGTTAATGTTTTTATCCAGCTCTTCGCTATTATTGATACGGCCTTCAAGCGTGCCGAATTTTTCTTCTTTCGTCCATGGCGGATTGCCGATGACCTTGCAAAAGCTTTCCCATTCCCTGTCTGTCCTCACGGTTAAAGCCACCCACCGGTCCTGCCCGCGGCAGCGGTAAGACCCGTGAGGCGCAGCATAATCGCTGTGGTTGCCCTGAAGCTTCACTTCCCTATCATTTACCCCGGCGTCTAAAACCAGCGGCGATAAATAGTTGATGCCGGTCTCGATTTGCGACTGGTCCAGTACCTGGCCCTGTCCGGTGCGTTCCTGATAATCGATGGCCGCCATGATGGCCAGGCCGCCGAAAAGCGGTGAAAGATGGTCGGTATAAAACGAGGAAATGGGCACGGGCAATCTGTCCGGCCAGCCGGTGATGGTATAAAAGCCCGTCAGACTGGTGACCGTCTGGCCGTAACCGGGCTGGCTCGCCATCGAGCCGGTGTGCCCGTAACCGGCGGTGCGGTGCATAATAAGGCGCGGGTTGATTTTCTTCAGTTCATCGTAGCCGAGACCCATTCGCTCCAGCGTGCCGGTGGTAAAGCTTTCCACCAGGACGTCCGCCCAGGCGACCAGTTTCTTAAAGATTTCAATAGCTTGAGGGGTCTTTAAATTAAGGCTGATGCCGTATTTTTTCACCGGGTGGGTATGGGCAAAAGTCCCGCCGAACTCAAGGCGGGTGCGGGGGTCTTTAAAGGCCGCGGCCAGTTTGGGGTCCTGGGGATTGACGTTGCCGCCCTGCCGGGTGATATCCGGCCGCGCCGCGCTTTCGATCCGGATAACCATCGCGCCGTAATACGCCAGAAAATTAGAGGAGAAAGGCCCGACGCCTCCCCAGGTAAAGTCCAGGACTTTTAAGCCTTCATAAGGCCGCGTGGTTTCCACTAAATTATCCGCCGTTCTTTCAATTTTACGAGTTCTTCTTTAGTCAATTTAAGGTCGCCGGTATAGATGGCCTCGTTGTGCTCTCCGATAAGCGGGGCGCGGAAACGAACGCCGCAATCGCCGACGCCGGGTTTAACGAAACCGCCGGGATAAGTAATTTTCATACCCAGTTCCGGGTGGTTGATTTGCCGCCAGTAATCACGTTCTTTAAACAGGGGGAACGAGAGCAGGTCTTTAGGGGTGAGAACGGGGGTCAACTGGATGCGGTATTTCATCGAGCCGTCATACAGTTCCATCTTGGTAAAAGATTTAAAGAACGTCTCCATCGTGTCGCGGATTTGCTCCACCTCTTTGACGGTATATTTGGTCCAGTTGTCTTTCGCCCAATCCCATCCGCCCAACAGGCCGGGGTCGCAGCCGGAATCTTTTATCCACTGTACGAGCGATTCGTTATGCTTGATAAAATTGGGGCCGGTCCAGAAGAAAAAGGCGATGCTCCCATCTTTACATTCCCAGAGCAGCGGCAGCTTGACCGTCCCGTCTTTGGCAAAGACCCTGACACGGTCGCGGCCTTCCCGGGAGACATTGGTTTTCTGAAATGCCCAGGGGAGCTTGGTCTCGATGGAAATAGCGAAACAGAGCCCCTGGTGGGCAACGGCGTCAACAGTTTGCCCGCGGCCGGTCTTTCTGCGCTGCGCCAAGGCGACCATCGTGCCTAAAGCGCCGTTCATCGCGCCGATGAGATGGGCGTGGGGATAGCTGGGGGCCAGCGGCGGCCGGTCCGGCTCGCCGGTGATGTACATGTAGCCTGAAAGTGCCCAGACAGCCAGGTCCCTATCGTTAAAGTCCCGGTAAGGGCCTTTCTGCCCGAAGCCGCTGATGGAAGTAAGGATGATGCCGGGATTGACCTCGCTCAAAACGGAATAGCCGAGCCCGATTTTATCCATATAATCCGGCGCGAATGATTCGATGACGACATCCGCCGTCCTTACCAGCTGCTTAAAGATTTCACGCCCGTCCGCAGTTTCGATATCCAGGGTAATGCTACGCTTGTTGGCGTTAAAAGCAAACCAGTAAAGACTTTTTTCAGGGTCGGCCATATCATGATAAAAAGGCCCCCGGGCACGGTCAGGCTCGCCGCCCGGTTTTTCTATCTTAATGACATCCGCCCCGAAATCGCCCAGGGCTTTGCCGCAGAGAAAACCCTTCTCATTGGTCAGGTCGAGGACCCGATAGCAGCTAAGCACATTGTCCTCCGGACAAATTAAAACTCAAATCTTAAATCCCTCTCATCCTCTCCCTTTTTCAAAGTGAGAGGATGATTAAGCACGTCTATTTATTTCTGATTATATTCAATCATCATCCCTCCTTCGTAAGGAGGGATAAGAGGGAGAATTATGCTATTCAAAATGGACGATATTGCGCAGCGCTTCGCCCTTGGCAAGTGAAGCTACGGCGTCATTTATCTTTGACAGCGGATAGTGGGCGGTAATAAGCTCGTCCAGCTTTAGTTTCCCGGTCTGGTAAAGCGAAACCAGCAAAGGAATATCCAGGCTGGGACGAATGGAACCGCCGCCGCAGCCGGTGAGCACTTTCTCATCGAAGATAAACTCCATCGGGTTGAACTCATGTAAATCGCCCTGCGCCAAGCCGACGAGAACGGTGGTGCCGCGTATGCCGGTCATCGAAAAGCCAAGGCGGATGGAGTCCACCCGGCCGACGGTAATAAAGGCGTAGTCCGCGCCATGGCCGTCCGTCATGTCCTTTACGGCCTTGACCGGGTCTTTTACTTTTTTAATGTTAATCGTATGCGTGGCGCCGAACTGTTTGGCAAATTCCAGCTTGCTGTCAAGAATATCAACCGCAATGATGGGGAAAGCGCCGGAAAAAGCCGCGCCCTGCAATGAGTTGAGGCCAACGCCGCCCGTCCCTACTACCACCACGCTGTTGCCGACCTGGACTTTGGCCCGGTTGACGACCGCGCCCCAGCCGGAGGTAACGCCGCAGGCAAGCAGGCAGGCCCTATCGAGCGGCATATCCTGAGGCACTTTGGTCACCAGTTTCGCCGAGACCGTAGTATATTCAGCAAAGCCGCCGACCGGTCCCGCCATAAGGGTTAAAGGCTGGCCTTTCTTATTCTTATGTTTAGGAGAGCCGAAGCTGTTCTTTTCCACGCAATAATGACGCAGCCCGATTTTACAGTAATAGCACTGGCCGCAGCCGTCGGTCACGGTGCCGATGATGACGCTATCGCCTTTTTTAAAGACGGTGACGCCTTCACCAATAGCATCGATATGTCCGGCGGTCTCGTGGCCGGCCAGGCCGGGTAGCGGGCACGGGATATCCCCGGATAAAAAGTGGAGGTCGCTGTGGCACACGGCAGTGACCGAAACCTTAACTTTTACTTCCCCTTTACCGGGGTCGGCAACGGTGACGCCATCTTCAACCACGAGGGGTTTGCCGGCTTCATATAAAATTGCTGCTTTCATTTGTTTTTCCTTTTCTATTTACATTTTCGGATGTTGATTATTACCTGCCTTTGAGATTGCCACGCCTTTCGGCTTCGCCTCAATGGCTCGCAATGACAGGTAAGGGAAAGGGCAGGTCTAAGACCCGCCCCTACGAGGCTTTCCATTATTCAAACATTATTACATTACGCAGGCCTTCGCCTTTTTCCGTCAGCGCCATAGCTTTGTTAATATCTTTCAACGGGAAGCGGCCGGTAATAAGCTCGTCCAGCTTGAGTTTGCCGGTCTTGTACATATTAACCAGGTTGGGAATGTCTACTTTCAGATTGGTAGCGCCCATAAAGCCGCCCATGATGTTCTTTTCGGAAGGTATCATTTCCAGCGGGGAGAAAGAAAGCTGGTCGCGATAGTTAGGAAGGCCGATCATAACGATACTGCCGCGCTGCCCGGCGAATGACATGCCCTGCTTGATAGCGCCAACGCTGCCGACGGTTACAAAAACCCAGTCCGCACCGCGGCCGTTCGTCAGCTTAAAAATTTCTTCGGCGGCTTTTTCGTTTTTGGCATTGACCGTATGGGTAGCACCGAAATCCCTGGCCATTTTCATCTTGTTTTCCAGCACGTCGACAACAATAATCGGATACGCACCGGAATAAGCCGCGCCCTGGATAGAATTGATGCCTACGCCGCCGGCGCCCATGACGACAACGCTCTGGAAAGGCCGTACTTTGGCGCGGTAAACAACACCGCCGAATCCGGTTATCACGCCGCAGGCAATCAAAGCGGCGCTGTCAAGCGGCATATCTTTAGGCAACTTCACGACCTGCGATTCATCGACGATAACATGCTCGGCAAAGCCGCCGATATTGCCTTTCAAATCGAGGACCTGCCCCTTCTTGTTCTTGACGCGGGGGTTCTTCGGGGGGTCGAAACGGTGCTCGCAGAGGTGAGGAAGGCCGGTAACGCAGTAATAGCATTTGCCGCAATGCGCCAGCAGAGAAACGACGACCGGGTCGCCAACCTTTACCTCGGTAACACCCGCGCCGACTTTTTCCACGTGTCCGGCGGTTTCATGCCCGCCGATAAAAGGCACGCCGCCCGGCATTTCCGCTTTCCAATCATGGATATCGCTATGGCAGATAGCGGTGGCAGTTACCTTTATTTTAACTTCACCCGGGCCCGGCTCGGCGATATCTACATCCTCCACCACCACAGGTTTACCAAATTCATAGACGACAGCAGCTTTCATGGAACCCTCCAACAACGTTATTTAGTAACCTCACCTTATTTAGTTTTATGATTAATTCACATATCAGATAAATCTCAAATCTCAAAAAGCAAATCTCAAAACCACATATCAAAAATCAAATCTGTTTTCTGCCTTTCATAGTGATAAGACTCGCGGCCAGGATTTTTGCTAATTCAGTGGTTTCTCTCATTAATTTACTGATTTGATTCTTATCCGCATCAAGGACATTTCTAAGTAATCCCAGCCAGTATTTGGTTTCATTGGCTGATTTTAAGGCTATCTCATAATAATGCATAAAGTCTTTTTTGGAACCGGCGGATTTTCCTTCGATAATATTTGCACCGATGCTGGTAGCCGAACGTATAAGCTGGTCAGATACCGTCCAATATGCTCGATTTTCCGGTAAATCTTTAGTCAGCTTGATGACAGCAATAGAGAAGCGATAACACCGCTCCATAAACTCATTTTTTATCTTTGAGTTGTGGTTTTGAGATTTGAGATTTGATTTTTGATTTACCATCGATTGGATTTCTTTTTATTATCGCTAACCGTAATGATCTTAAACCGAGGATTCATGAAGTGATACCTCTTAGACGTTATAATATTACGCAGGCATAAGTCAACTTTGTTCCTCGAATAAAGTTCTGATATACTTTTGAATCAGGAGACTATTATTGGAATGAGCACTTTCGGGTATGCCGGAAAGATATTGACGGTCAATCTTTCCACCGGAAAGACGGCGGCGCTGCCCACCTCCGATTATGCTCCAAAATTCATCGGTGGAAGGGGTCTCGGGGCAAAACTTTACCGGGACCTGGTGCCTTTTAAAACCGGTGCGATGGACCCGGACAATTGTCTTATCTGCGCCACCGGCCCGGCGACAGGATTTTTCGGGCTGGCCGGCTGCCGCTGGGTAATTTGCGGCAAAACGGCTCTGCACCAGCCGGAGGCTTACTCTTACGGCAACCTCGGGGGGAAATGGGGAGCATCACTAAAATACGCCGGGTACGATGCCATGGCGGTAAACGGCGCATCGGAAAGACCGGCCTACCTTTTTATTCATGACGGCATCGTTGAGACCAAAGACGCTTCCGCTATGTGGGGCCTTTCCTCTTTCGACACTTTCGATGCCGTACGGGCGGAAGTCGGCAAAGAAGCCAGTGTTTTAGCTATCGGGCCGGCTGCTGAGCACATGGCGGTCTTTGCTACCGCCCTGGCCGACGGCGGGTCCTCCGTTTCCGGCGGCACCGGCAGCATTATGGGTTCGAAAAAACTGAAAGCGATTGCCGTCGCCGGCTATAAAAAACCCTCGGCCGCTCATCCGGAAAAGCTTAAAGAAATAACCGATTTTGTCCGGAAAATCAGGGCTTCTACGTTCAATGCGCCCTCTCCATGGGCCGTGCCGGGCGTGACCAGGCCGGAAAGCTGCTACGGCTGCGGTATCGGTTGCTCAAGACAGTCCTACAAAGGGGAGGATGGACGGCGTTATAAGTCATTTTGCCAGGCGTCCGGCATCTATACCATGCCCGCACTGAAATATTATGGGACGATGAACGATATCCCGATGAAAGCCGTCCGTCTTTGTGACGGCTATGGGCTGGATGCGGCCGTCATGGCGCCGCTGATTTCCTGGCTCATCACATGTTATGAAAAAGGCTTGATAACCGAGGAACAGGCAGGTCTTCCTTTATCTAAGGCCGGCAGCGAAGAATTTATCGAGGCGTTGACTCGCAAAATAGCTTTCAGGGAAGGCTTTGGAGACGAGCTGGCCAAAGGCACGATGGCCGCGGCTAATTCTCTGGGAAAAGCCGCGGAAGAATTATTAAATGATTTTATTGCCACCCATACCAGTGAGACCAGGGATTACGACCCGCGATTGATTTTGACGACCGCCCTGCTGCTGGCAACCGAACCGAGAAGGCCCATCAGTCAATTACACGGCATAAGCGGCAATATTCTAATCTCATGGAGCAGCTGGGCAAGAGGGCTTAAAGGCGCTTTCTTTTCCACCGATGACCTGCGCCTGGCGGCAAAAAGGTTCTGGGGCGGTGAAGAAGCCGCGGATTTTTCCACCTATCGCGGTAAAGCGCTGGCCGCGAAAAAAGTCCAGGACCGTTCCTGCGCGCAGGAAAGCCTGGTGCTTTGCGATGTCCACTGGCCGATGGTTGTTACCTCGGCGGAATATCCAGACGGACACATCGGCGACCCTTCGATAGAAAGCAGGACATATTCGGCCGTCACCGGCCTTGAAACTACCGAAGAGGAACTCTGCCAGGCCGGCGAAAGGATTTTTAACCTGCAGCGGCTTATCCAGATAAAACAGGGCTGGGCGGGGTGTGAAGATGATAAAGTAATGGATTACCTGTTCACCCATCCCTTAAAACAGGGAGAAGTCTTTTTTAACCCGGACGCCGTCATGCCGGGAAAGGACGGCAAGCTCATCTCACGGTTGGGCATCACGCTTGACCGGCAGGAATTTGAAAAGATGAAAATGGAATATTACCGGTTGCGGGGCTGGGACACGGAAACAGGCGTTCCTACGACTTCCCGGCTAAAAGAACTCGGGTTAAACGAGTATAGGGATGTTCCGGAATAACCGCAGACCACCTGTTAATCTGCCTGGTTTTCTATAATCGTAATCTTGAAATCAAGCGACGTCTCGGCATTGTTAGCAGTTTGAAGTTTTTGTATCCATTCGATGCCGGCCTGTGAAAATCCGCCGACGCTCTGCAAATTACCGGCGAACTTAACGACCGATGAAGAATCGTTAGTTACACCCTCGAGAACAATGGTATTAGATGTAATTTCCAGCGAATTAAAAGTGACGCCTTCGGGCATACTCGCAACAATACATGAAATATCACTGGCGTATGACCTGGAACTAAACATTCCCTGTTTTCCCGATTCGATAGCTTTTAGCTTCGATGAGAGACTATCGATTTGGGCCTGCAGAGTATCAGCTTGTTTGGCGGCTGCCTGTTTCTGTACCAGTTCGGCATTTACACGGTTGTACTGCGATGAGAGTGCCGCGATATTTTCCTGAATTTTTTGCTGCGACAGGTACGATGTGGCCAGTAAAGCGAGAGCGGCGATAACCGCCGCCGGTACCAGAGATTTCTTGAGTATTTTGGCAACATCGGTCCTGGGCCGGCGTTCTTTGATGATGCTTTCAAGGTCCAGATATTGATAAGGAAGCGCATCTTTGCCGCTGTCTGCATCCGTTCGAATATCCAAAAGGCCGGCGTTAACAGCGTACCGGAGGGCGGGCCAACCGGCGGGGAATTTTTTGACCGTATCAAGTTGTTCTACCGGGTAACCGACCTGCGTCTGGATAAAATTAAGGGCACTGCCGTCTTCCAGCAATTCCCCGGTAACCTGGATTCTGGTGGGTTCCTTAATCGGCTTCGCGGGATGACTGCCGTTGTAGAATTCGACCATCTTAGCCAGTTTATCCGTCACCTGGGCCAGCTGGTCCGTTAAAGAAGCTCCGGGTTGCAGCGCGGGGACCATGTGCATACCGCGCGGCACGCCATCCACCATCATGACAATGTTGGAGCAGTCTTTTTCAAAATCTACGATAATGGCGTCTTTATAATGGGACAACCTCGCCAGGGCAAGGTGCGGCAGGTCCATGAGCCAGGGACTGATGCCGGCGACGTTTAAAGTTTTTATGAGATTATCCACGGGGTGCCGGGTAATACCGGCTATCAGCACCTGCCATTCATCATTTTCGGCCGGATAAGCCTGCCATGACAGGTACATCTCATCCGGGGAGATGGACATTTCTTTTTTCGCCGTTCTTAACACGGCTTCCTGGAAATCCGCGGGTTCCATTCTGGGGACGGTCAACAAACGGTAAGAAAACGGTAAGCCATTGACAGCACAAATTACCCGACCGGTACCGAATTTCCCGATCCTGAACAGGGATTTAATCTCACCGGCGGTAACTTCCGGCTGTAAAATCAGGCCGTTCTTGATAGAGCCGGCAGGCAGGAGCGCCTCCTGTTTATTCAAGGTTGTACCATGTACCGATACGACCTTAATGGCGCTGGCGTTGATATATAAAGTCGTAATATTCATCAAGCGGCATCCTTTCCCGCCGGCGTGATGACCGTATAAATGCAGATTTTCATATTTACGCTGACGTCTATATCATCACCGGGGGCTTCCAGAGCAGTTTGTAATACCCGGTTGACCGTGCAATCCGGAATCGTTAAAGTGGGAAACCGACCGGTCTGCAGGGCGGTTATAAAGTTTTTGATATCTTTAAGACTGCCTTCCGCCGAAGCGGTAAGGGATAATACCCGGTATGCCTGCCCGATATTTTCGGTCGCCCAGCCGCCTGATGCCAGAGGCAGGACATCCACCTGCGTTTCATTAGCGGTATCCAGGATATAGGCGATTACATCATTGCCGTCAACCGTCGCGGGAAAGCCGCTCCGGGCCGCTGCCAGCTTTGCAGTTAGAGTATCCAGTTGGGACTGCAAGTCGGATGCCGGCGAGGAAATGGCTTTAATCTGCTGCTGGACGGTGGTGATATTTGCAGTCATGGCGGCGGCGGTTAGCCGGCCGGCATTATTATCTTTCCAGACATAGATAAAAGCCGCTACGATTACGACCAGTAATACCAGGCCGATGGTATTCAGCGTAAGTTTGCTTTTCTTTTTATTCTTATTCTGACCGCTCATTTGTTCACCGCCAGGAATTAAATAAACCACCAGCATAATATTTTTTTCTGCCCGTTCATCAGGTCCACCGCCGCTTTTAAAGTACGACCGCCGGCATTAACGGTGATGCAGTAAGCATCAATCGCACTGATACTCACGTCATCAACATAGAAACAACTATCCGGCGTATCCATGCCGGACTGGAACGCAATCCAGAAATTGGCAGTCAAGCCGTAATTTGAAATATCAATGTCATAGTACCGGTAAACGTTATCGGCATCACTGTAGTTCCAGGTATATACGGTCTGCCAGGCGTTGCCGTCACTGCTGACAAGGCAGAAAGCCTGGTCGCCAGGTTCAAAATTATCGGCTTTTGCCCAGAACTGCAGGTGGACGACCGGATATGATGAAAGGTCGATTTCCCGCCTGGCGTTGCCGGAACTTTGCAGCAGGAGATGATAGTTCCCGCCGTAAGGCGCACCGGCAGTATTAACGCTGGCGGAGCCGGTAGGCGTCCAATCGCCGAGCCAGCCGCTTCCGCCGGACCAGTCCCCGCTTTCAAAATCATCTGCTGCCACCGCATTAAAAGAAATTGCCGGCCATACGACATCGAGGTCATCGATGTACAGGTAATTCCCGGTGCCGCTCATATCGGCCAGAAAAGAAATCCGCAGATTATCAGTCAGTCCATAAGGAGTCAAATCGATATCATAATAATGGTAGATATTATCGGCATCGCTCTGCGCCCAGGTATAAATGGTAGTCCAAGTAGTCCCATCATGGCTGATGCGGCAGATAGCGGTATCAGCCGGGTCAAAAGATTCAACCCGGGCCCAAAAACGGAGATGTGCGCTTACCTGTTGTGACAGTTCAACGGAGCGGGTGGCAACGCCGGTACTGCTGCTTAACCTTAAATGATAAGTCCCGTCATACGGCGACCCGGTAGCCGTCACCAGGGCGTCACCGGAGGCGGACCAATTATTAAGCCAGCCGCTGCCGCCCGCCCAATTTCCGCTTTCGAAATTATCCGAAGCAATGACTTCCCAGGCGTTACTGATTTTAACATTGCTCGTAAGACCGTTTATCGGTTCGGGAAGGTTATACGTAACATTATCTCCTGGCACCGGAATACTTGTTTTGATGTTTCCACCGGTCAGGTTCCAGACAGCATGCTCCGCGCCAGAATCACAGGCGTACTGCGCATCCAGTATGGCATGATAGTCTCTTGAGCCGATAAGGCCGGCGCTCACATGGCTGAGAAAAACCGGCAGCACGAGCGCGCCAACCAGTATAGCGATCATCACCAGAGGCAAAGCAAACCCGTTTTCACGATTAATCTTCATTTAAGTCCCCGAAGGGCGCATCACTACCTGATAAACCTGGTTTTCACTGATGTTCCACTGGCTTTCCGGCGCCGCGGTGATATCCATCGTAATGGTACGGTTGCTGACCGTAAAATTCAGTTTTGTAATGCTGCGGGCGATGGTAATATTCTCCCCGTTGCAATAGCGGTACAGGTCGTTTCCCTGTTCCTGGTAAGTTATCACGGAACTGTCCGGGAATGTCAACACCAGGCTGCTGCCGCCAACGGCGGACTGCGCCGATACGGC
The DNA here is from genome assembly GCA_963796365.1 of uncultured Chloroflexia bacterium. Lineage (GTDB taxonomy): Bacteria > Chloroflexota > Dehalococcoidia > Dehalococcoidales > RBG-16-60-22 > RBG-13-51-18. The sequence continues at coordinate 311,270 of CAWCLJ010000003.1, read as the reverse complement.
ATCCGTACCAACCCAGTGAACGGCATTCTGCACGGCATGGAGGGCTTCCACCTGGTCATTGCCTTTTTCCGGTACGGTGGCCATCTGCTGTACAACCGTGCCCAGCACTACCGCCAGTATACCCATGATAGTTAATGTTATTAGTGTTTCGATAAGGGTGAACCCGCGCTCGCTTCTCATCTATCGACCTTATAGTCCTGCATCGTTAAGACCGTTTCGCCACCGCTGATGATATCTGCCGTTATTTTCTGGATACCCGTTCCGGCGCCGGGAACGGCCGCCACGCTGACATCAATGCTGTAACCATCGGGGGCGGTAACCGAAGGATAAGTGGCGGCATCAGCGTCGTAAGGACATGTTTTAACATATTCCATCTCCGTCCGCGCTAGGCCCTGGGCAACCACTTCCCGGTCGTCTTCCTGCACCGCCAGGACGCCGCTGGACATACTCAAGACCATCATCAGCACGACCCCGCCTAGCAGCGCAATTGCCACCGCCGCCTCGACGAGGGTAATGCCACGCTCGCTCCCCGTATTAATTCCGGTTTTCAGCCATTTTATCATCTTCATCTGATTATGCTTAATGCAATGTCCCATATATCGAATATAGAGGCTGGACGATAGCGATACCGACAAAGCTGATAATCAAACCGACGAGAACTATCGAAGCTGGTTCAATCATTGCCAGAAGCTTTTTGACTCTTAAATCCAGCCCTTTTTCATAATAGTCCGCCATGCCGGTGAACGATTCCTGCAGCGTGCCGGTTTTTTCACCGATAGCAACGACATCAACGAGCAGCCGGGGGAAAACGGGGTATTTGGCCATCTGGCGGGAAAGGCCCCTGCCTTTGATGACGTCCTGTCTTATTTCTGTAAAGACCTGCCTGATAACACAGTTATCGATGATACCGATAATAGCATTCAAGGCCTGCGGCAGTGACATGCCCGCTTCAACCAGCATGGAGCCGGTGCGGCAAAAGCGGCAAAGGTTGCGGGTAATGATAATCGTGCCCAGTACCGGTACTTTTATTAAAAACCTGTCCATGAATTTTCTAACGGCGGGCAATTTCCAGAGCCAGATTAAAAAAAAGACCAGCGCTATCAATCCAGCGACGAGCTCGAATTTATAATTGATGAATAAATTGGCCGCTGATATCAGCATCCGTGTCGCCAAAGGCAAAGTGACCTTTAAAGCGGTGAACAGCTTTACCAGTGACGGCACCGCTACAATAGCAACCGTGACAATAACAATACAGGACATAACCGCCAGGAAAGCCGGGTAGGAAAGCATGCGCTTAACGTTGCCGGACAGGCTTAATTCTTTGTCCATGTAGCCGGCGACCAGTCTTAAGCCGCGCGGCAAATCGCCGGACTTTTCACTGACGGCTATCACCTGGCAATACTGGCTGGAAATCAGTTTCGGGTATTGCATCAGGGCCGCGGAGAAAGGAACGCCACCGGCAACCTGCTGCCCCAGCTTGTTTATCATGGTTTTAAATTCCGCCCGTTTCGTCTGGCCGGAAAGTATCCAGAGGGCCTGGATGAAAGGAACGCGGGCGTCAATCAGCGTGGCCAGTTGCCCGAAGAAATCGACGATGTCTTTCTTTTGTACGCTGAAGAGGCTGGGAAAAAGCTTTTCCAGGGATAAAGGCAAAGATGTTTTCTTTAACGCCAGGATATGGTTGTATCCCGCTTCGAGCAGGCGTTCTTCAGCCAGGTCCTCGCTCGGAGCGTCGATGGTGCCTTCAATAATTTGTCTATCGAGAGTATAAGCTTTGTACTGGTACATATTATTTCCATAACTGGTAGAATCCCGGTCCTAGCCGAGCGTAAAAACACTGCTCATCACTTCTTCAAAAGTGGTGATTCCTTCCTTAACTTTTTGCAGGCCGTCACGCTTTATGGAGTAAATCCCGTCCCGGATAGCCTGTTCCCTCAGTTCGCCCATGCCGGCCCGGTCAACCAGCCTGCGCTGAATGCCTTCCGTGACCGCCATCATCTCAAAAACGCCGATTCGGCCGCGGTAGCCGGTGTTAGCGCAAAGATGGCAGCCGGTGCCTTTATAGACCATCGGCAGCTCCTGTCCCGTCTCGCGTTTGAAAACGCCCTGCTCGAGGGCGGTGGGGGCTAAAGTAGTGCGGCAATTGGTGCAAATACGCCGTACCATGCGTTGTGATATGAGAGCAATGAGTGTCGAAGAAACGAGCGAAGGTTCCACCCCTAAATCTATCAGGCGGGATATCATGCCAACCGTGTCATTAGCATGGATGGAAGAAAAAACGAAGTGACCGGTCAAGGCTGCCTGGACGGCGGTCTGCGCCGTTTCTTTATCACGGATTTCTCCCACCAGGATGACATCCGGGTCCTGCCGCAGCATCGCCTTCAGGCCGCCGGCAAAAGTGATGCCCAATTTGGGATCGACTTCGCTCTGGGTAATGCCCTCGAACCGGTATTCGACCGGGTCTTCAATCGTCATAATGTTATATTTATTCCGGTCGATTTCATTAATCGAAGTATAAAGCGTGGTGGTCTTACCGGAGCCGGTTGGCCCGCCCACCAGAATCATCCCGAAAGGATATTCCAGCAGTTTGTGGTATTTCTTCAAGGTATCCGGCAGAAACCCCAGTTCCGGCAGGGTAAAAAGAGAAAGCGATTTATCCAGCAAGCGTAAAGTGATTCTTTCACCGTAAATCGTATCGGTCGTCGCGACACGGATATCGATGTCCCTTTCCCCTACCTTAAAGGTGAACTGGCCGTCCTGGGGCTGCTTGGAGCGGGTTATATCCATCTCCGCTAGGATTTTGATGCGTGATGTCAGTTCCGCGTGGGCGCGCATCGGCAGAGAGTTCATATCATGCAGGATACCATCGATGCGATAACGGACACGCAGCCGGTTGGACTGCGGCTCCAGGTGAATATCAGACGCCCGGTCCCTGGCTGCCTGCTCGATAATCAGGTCGAGGCTTTCAGTAATCGGCGTTTCCGTGGAAAAATCAGCGGCGGTCTCTTGCTCTCCGGCGGAAGCCGGGGCCAACTCATTTACTTTTTCCTGTATCTCGGCATTGGCGCGGTAATAAATATCGATGGCGCGCCGGATATCAACCGCATTGGCGAAGGCCGCCCGGACTTTCATGTTCGTCCGGGTAAAAATATCGCTAATCGTAATGTAATCGTCGGGGTCGGCCATGACAACGACAAGCGAGTCCTCGACGATATTCAGAGGGATAATAAGGTGCTTACGCGCCATGTCTTCCGGGATGAGAGCCAAGGCATCCGGCGGAATGACATGGGTCTTTAAATCAATGAGCGGCACGTTCCACATGATGCTGAGGAACGTTGCCAGTTCTTCCTGGCGGATAAAGCCTTTGCTGACGATGATTTCGCTAAGTTTGCCGCCGTTGTCCTGCTGAGTTTTCCGGGCATCAGACAGTTGCTCGGCGGTGATTATCTGCATTTGCACCAGCGATTCGCCGAGGGAGTTTTTCTGCCTGCTCTGGTTCAGCGTCAATATTTTGTCTCCAGCATCTGAATAATATTGTTAACCGGCGGTGAGGACTTGCCAGCGTAATCAAAGGCGGCGATAAATTTAGCAATTTCCACAATTTTCTGAGAAAACTTGTGGTTAGGATTTGATATAACTATTGGCTGGCTGTCAAGGTAGAATAATTGAGACATCTTGGCATCGAAGGAAATTACTTCCGCCAGCATAATACCAAGATTTGCTTCCATATAAGGTTTCAGGCTGCTTAAAGTCAGACCGGAGAATTCGCCCTCCGGGTCTACCAGTAACGCCGCCATTTCCTCCGGTTTCATGCCGAGAAAACGGAAAAGCGTTACGGTGTTTTTAGTCTCGGTTAACCCGGCCAGGCGATAATCGCTAACGATGACCTTAAGGTCGCTGTACTTTAAAATAGACGAGGTTGCCGGGGCCGGCGTTAAAGGCAGGTCCAGCAAAACAAAATCGTTATTTCTGCACATTTTTTTGAGAGACGAAATACCCCGTGAAGAGACTTCTTCATCGGTGGGGTTAAATTCATCGAAATGGAGCACTTTTACGCCCGACGGCAGGACCTCAAATCCGGACTCTTCCGCGTTGTCCGGACTTAGCTGGGCCTCGAGGACTACCCGGTCGGCCGCTTTATTGATATCCTTGTCATCCTCATGATGGTCTTTTTTTATGCCGCCGATATCCGCCAGTGTTACCCTTTTCCCCAGTTCCGATAAAGCCGCGGCGATATTGACCAGCACCATCGTCATGCCGGGGATATTACTGGCGTTGGCAAAAGAAATAACCTTCGTCTGTCCCGAAGGTTTCTTTTTCAAAAGCTTTTCCACGCGGTTGATGATTTCCGTGGGGGAAGCAGGTTTGGGTAAATAATCATCAGCACCGGCGCGGAAGCCGGTATTAATATCTTCTTTTTGATTTTTGGCGGAGACAATCAGTATTGGAATTTTAGCCGTCTGCGTGCCGGTATGCAGCCTCCGGCAGACTTCAAACCCATCAATGCCGGGCAACATTATGTCCAGTATTATCAGGTCAGGCTCTTCTTTTTGGGCCGTAATAATGCCCTCGAGCCCATTATAGGTTGTGAGCACCTGATAACCGCGCTGCTTCAGTGCGTATTCAATTAACCGCATCGCGGTCTGGTCGTCTTCAATTATGAGTATTTTCCCGGCCATGACGTTCTCGATTATTCAGATTGTTTTTTAACCGGCGACGGGTAAGGGCAGCGTAAAGCTGAATGTCGTTCCCTGCCCTTCAACGCTTTCCACCCAGATGCGGCCGTAGTGAGCTTCGACAATCTGGCGGCAGACATAAAGGCCCAGGCCTGCTCCCGGGACTTCGGCATGGTTCGATGCGCGGTAATATTTTTCAAATATCCTGGGGATGTCTTTTTCCGGGATGCCGCAGCCGCGGTCCATGACCTGCACCAGCAATTCTCTATCGCGGGTTTCAGCCTTGACGAGGATATTGCTTCTTTCCGGGCTGTACTTAATGGCGTTGGTCAGCAGGTTGGCAATAACCTCTTTAATGCGTAGTACGTCTGCATCAATCTCCGGGAGAGACGGCGGGATACTGCGGTGAATCAAACTCTTCTTTTGCTCGGCGATGGGTTTGATGCCATCTACCGCCTCGGATACCAGTTTAGCTGCGGAAACGCGTTCCTTTTCGACAGAGAAGAGGCCGAAACTGTTATTCAGGATTCCTGACAAATCTTCAATCTGGCGGTTCAGGCTTTCGGTTTGCTGCACCATGAGCGTCAGGAATTCCTTACGCGTGGCCGGGTCGGAGACGTCTTCTTCCAGCATCAATTTGGCAAAGCCGCCGATGGAATGGAGCGGCGTACGGATTTCATGCAGGACCGTAGCCACGCGGTGTGAGTCCAGCCTTACCGCCTGTTCGTCACGTCCGTCATTATTTCCGGTTATGGTTTTTTTATCGGTCGGGATTTCCGCGCCGTTGCCAACCGCTTCGAGTTCCTGCCTTACCCGCGAGATTTCTCCGCGTGTCAAACTGATAAGGTCTTCCTTGGCTTTCAGCATGGTCTCACTGGCTTTTAACATGGCGGCGTCAGCTTCTTCTTTGGCCCGGCGGGCTTCTTCCTGGGCTCTAAACAATGATTCCTGGGCTTTTTGTTTGGCGTTTTGCGCCTCAGTCCTGGCGACGGCAGCTTCCTGGCGGGCAAGGCTTAAAGCATCTTCATTGGCCTGCTTCACCATTTCTACTTCTTCCCTGACATGCTGTGTTTCTTCCCGGGCTTTGGTGATAGCTTCATAAGCCATTCTGTTGGTAGATTCGGCCTCATTCCTGATGACCTTTATCTCTTCACAGAACTTTTCATAAGCCAATTTTTCCGCATTGGTCATAGCGTCCTGCATTTTTTTATTCGCCATTTCCATATCCTTGCGTGCCTGCTGGCTTTCCTGCGCGGCTTTATTGATGGCTTCCTGCGCTTCGCCCCGGACCATATCGGCTTCTTCTTTCAGCCGGTTCGCCTCGTCCATGGCCTGCTTAACGGCAATTTTGGTCTGGAGCTTATAACTCCTCAGCGCCTCGGTATCTTTCTTGATTTTCTCCTCGGCCAGCGTAAAGGCGATGGTGGCTTTATTGTTGACCGTATTCGCATCCGCCTTAACCCTCGCCAGTTCTACTTCGGCTTTGCGTACGGCGATTTCAGCCGCCGCTTTTACCGCCTTAACTTCCTCTCTGGCTCTGGAAACTTCTTCTGCTACCTGTCCTATGGTGCTCTGCTTTACCTGGTTGACGACAAGCTCCGCCGCTTTCTTCATGGCATCGGCTTCAGCCAGCGCTTTCCTGGCTCTCTCTTTAATTTCATTGGTCTCTTCCTGAGTCCGGTTAACGGCAGCCCTGGCCGCCAGGATTTCAGCTCTCGCCTCATTCAAAATCTTATCTGTTTTGATACGCGTTTTATCTTCCGTCAATTCATCAATCAGTTCGCGGAGCTGCGGGCTGTGGCGCATAACGTACTGGTAGAATTCCGCTTTCACTTCCGGGTCGAGCTCTTTGTTATTACTATTAAAGAGATTGCCGAGCGGGCCGTTGTTCAGGACTTTCTTGGAAAGCTTGATTTTCTTGTCTTTACCATGCAGCGATAGTCCGGAGAGGTCATCGTCAGGTATATTTTTTGCCGGTCCGGGATTTTTAACCTTGGACTTCTGCGTGGCGGAAAGAGCATGCTGAATGGCATCGTCCAGTTCACGTACCATTTTTTCAGCTCTTTTTTCAGATACCTGGCTTTGCTCATAAAACCGACTGATTGCACCCAGGGCGGCCTCTTTGGCTTCTTCAGCATTTCTTTGCGCTTTTAGCAGCATCTGCTGAGGATCCTTATCTAACGAGGCCGCCTCTTGGGTAACATTGCCGGCTTTATTGTTTAAAGAGCTCTTGTTGTCAATGGTATCGCTATAGCTATTCCAAGATTTTGCTGTCGTTATGTCTATTGCCATAGGACACTCTCTAATTTAGGGTTCTCCCTGTTATTTACTGTGTGAATACGTCTTACTGTTTCATGCTTGGTACTAATAGCCGTTGGTTGTCTGAGTGACGAGGCCGGTGGTGTCACAGGTATAGTTGCCGGTAGCCATTTTGAAACGCAGGTAGCTGGGGTAAAGAACATGTCCGCCGCCGGGGAATCCAGACATATCCTGGGTGGCAACGGTTACTGCATTGACAGTTGTCATGTTTTCTGAAGCTATCATGGAATCCATAGCGGTCTGAATGACGGATAATTCAGTTGCTCCGGCGTTTTTTCTGGCCGTAGCCGATGAAGGTGGACACGCTAGGAATCATGATTGCCGCCAGCACACCCAGCAGGGTGAACACGACCAGCAACTCGACCAGGGTAAAACCTTTTTGCCCCTTAAGCATTTTCCTAAACAAGCTTCTCATTTTTCCTCCTTTTCTTAGGATTTATTTAAGCTTTTTAGCCATGAAATCTTATTGATGACGGTCCCTTGGCGCCGTCTGCGCCTGGCAAATCCGGTTTGCTTCTCGGGAAAGCTTATTCACATCGTCAGCCGTGAAAAGCCGCCAGCTCCTTCTATCGCGATACTCGGAAATATCCAGATTGGCATTTCTCAACCAGCGCAGCAGCGTGCTCCGGCTGATGGAGGCCATCTGGCATACCTCTGAAGTCCTGTAGAAAGTCTTATCATTAATGCTTACCGGCATCTTTGCTCCCAAATGTATATTTAGCTTTGTTCCAACACCCTGACATAGCCTGATACGGGTTGAACTACTTGATAATAGCCTTAATCAAGCCTGCCAGACAGTAAGATTACCCCGAATTCATTTGGGTAAAAACACCTAGTTTTTATGGGTTTTGACTTGGGAATATTCTTGAGGAAAAGGGTTAAAGCCATAAAAACACTTTTATCTCTCGCCTTGCCCCGGATGAACATGTTAAGGTATGATACTTTTACCGGTTGAAAGGAGAAAGCAAAGTGCCAAGCCATAAAATAATCCAGGTTGTCGCCGCAGAAAGCCCGATGGAAAAAGATGCAATATTTGATAAATGGTATAAAGATGTACATATTCCGACGCTTTTCGAGTACAAAGGAGTCAAAGAAATCAACCGCTACCGCCTCAAGGGTGATGACAAGAATTGCTCAAAATATTTAACGATATATGAGTTCGATAACGAAGATGACATGGCGGGTTTTGCCAAGAGCAAGGCTTTTGCCAACGCGATAAAAGACTACGAGGACCATAAAGAAACCGTGGGCTTCATCTCCCGGTGGTTCGGCATCTATGAACTCGTGAAAACCATGAAAAGATAGTTGCCTTTACTATCAGTTCTATTAATTCTATTAATATAGAAGCTGATGTTGTTGCCTGAATGTGATATAATGGCAAACGGGTATTAAAATGCTCGTTTGGTAAAGATAAAAACGGCGAAACGCCGCGTTATTTAGTTTGTCTTTACAAGAGGTGGGATAAAATGAGAACACGCCCAAAGTGCCCATATTGCGGACAGGATGCCTTCGGCTCGGTATGCCGGTGGTGCCATCGTCCCTTGCCGGATAGACCCCTAATCGAGATAAAAGGACCTCAAAGAAAAGATGAACCACGGGAGAGACTGGGAGCGGTTGACCGCTTCTCAAGGATTTCCAGAGATACCGCCGAACCGGCCGCTAAAAATGACGTCACCGAAAAGGTGGAAGATATCAACCGCCTGTCCCGCCTGGACAAAGAGACTCCCGCCCCTATTAACCAGGTGAAGACAGAGGCTCCCCCCGCCAACTCAAATTATCTTTTCAGTGATGCGCGCCAGAAAGCCGCCCAGATTATCCACCGCACCGAGCTAACCGCCCGGGACATGGTAACCAAAGCGCAGAATGAGTCCGAAGTAAAAGCTTCCCGTATCATGGCAGAGACGCAGGAAAGGGCCGCCCGTATCCTTGAAGAGGCGGAACGCCAGTCGAAAGAACTGGTTGATAAAGCCATGACCGAGAGTGAAAATCGGGCCGCGGTGGTTATTAGTGAAGCCCGTCAAAAATCCATGAGCATCATCACCACGGCGCAAAGCACCGCACAGGAAATGACGGCGAAAGAAAAGATACTCAAAGACGCCGGGACGGAAGTTAATAAAATCATCGCGGAAGCGCGACAGAAAGCGGATAACATCGTCCGTGAAGCGCGCATGATGGCCAATGAACTGACCAATAAGGAAAAAATCTTTAAAGACGCCGAAGAAGAAGCCAATAGCCTGCTTATCAGCGCCCGCCAAAAGGCGGAAAAGATGGTCAGTGATGCGCAGAAAGCGGAACGAGAGCTTTCCGCCAGGGAAAACGCCGTAAAAGAGAGTGAGATACAAAATAACAAAATCGTCCACGCGGCAAGGGAAAAAGCGGAGCAGATAATCAACGGAGCAGAAAATGCTGCCGCCGCGATGAAGGAAAAAGCCGCGCGCGATGCCGAAATAAAAGCCGGTGAAATTACGGCCGAGGCATGGAAGAAAGCCCAGGAAATTACTTCAGAGACCGAGCAGGCCACCCGTGAAATAGCTTCCAAAGAAAAAGTCGTCCGGGAAGCGGAAGCCGAGTCCGGCAGGCTTATGGCTGAAGCACGTCAGAACGCCGCCAAAGTTATCGAAGCGGCAAATACTGAAGCGGAAACGAAATTCGCCGCCATAATGGCGGACGCCAAGAAAAAGGCAGATAAGATTGTCAATGATGCGGAAAAATCCGCGGCATCAATTACTGCCAGCGTTAAAACCCAGGCGGAGAGCGAGATAGCCAAATATACTGCCGATGCCAGGAAAAAAGCCGACCAGGTTATCCGGGATGCGGAGCGCAATGCCGGGGAAACGGCCGCCAAAGCTAAAGTCGAGATAGATGACGCCTCCGCCAAAGCTGCCGCCGAAGCCCAGAAAAAAGCTGAAAAAATTGTCTCTAAAGCAGAATTATCGGCGATTAAGTTAACCGAAGAAGCCAAAATTCATGCTGAAGCCGAGGCAAATAAAATCATCGCTAAAGCCAAACCGGCTGTTGAAAAAATGATGGAAACCGGTAAAGCCGACGCTGAAGGCGAAGCGGCCAAAATAATCGAGAACGCCAAAAAGCAGGCGGCAAAAATCGTTAAAGAAAGTGAAGACTCTGTAAAAGAACTGCTTGCCAGGACCAAGGCCCAGGCAGAGACAGATGCTTCCAAAGTCATAGCCGATGCCAAAAAGAAAACCGAGCAAATGACTGCCGAGGCTAATGTGAACGTTCAAAAACTGATTGCCAGGGAAAAAATCAAAGTAGAAGCCGAGACCGCCGCCGCTAAAGTCCTGGCGGAAGCCAAGAAAAATGCCGAGTTTATGACCAAGAAAGCGGAAAACGCGGCCGCCGAATTGACCAATAAGGCAAAAGTCCAGTCTGAAAATGAATCTACAAAGTTACTTACCGATGCCAGGAAAAAAGCGGATAAAATGCTCGGAGACGCGGAAAAGACCGTCAATGAAGCTGTCGCCAAAGCCCGGCAGGAAGTGATAGCGGAGTCCGCGCAAATTATTACCGACGCGAAAGAAAAAGCTGAAACTACCATTCGTGATGCGGAACGCAAGGCAATCGAAATTATTAATAAAGCGGAAAACGAGGCCGGGGAAAAATGGGTAAGCATCGTTAACCAGGCCACGGAAATTGCTAACCGCACGCTTGAGCTGGCCGGTTCCGATACCCGGCTGGAAGAACAACCCACGCCGAAAAACAAGAAAAACGCGAAATAATTTAACTGAATTAGGTCCTGCATTTAAGGGTGAGAAAGAGCCGCAATTACTCAACTCACCCTTTTTGTTATGACGCATGATACCGGGGAATTTGTCATTGCAAGCCATCATGTTAAATAACCAAATCACAAACTATAAAAACCAAATGTTTGGAATTTGTTTCCTGGTCCTTGGTTATTCGTTAGCGGCGCAACAATCTCTTAGATGAATTTAAACCAAAGCTGTATTCTCGCCGGAGTCTACATTGAGCAAAGTGAGTGTACTTCTCGCAATAACAGTAAGGCTAATGTCCCTCTGCCGTAATTATTATCCTTTACTTTCCGGACGATTATTTTGTGATAAAAATGTAATTTTCACATAGCCGGTCAAGGTATAGACAATGTTCACGAAGGGGTCTTATAATTTATTTAACGATGTTTGCCAGAATAGCCCGTTTCGCGAGTAAATACAAGTTTTATATCCTCGCTGCCTGGATAATCATAACGGTCGTTTTCTTCTTTACCGCCCCTTCCCTTTCTAAAGTCGGCGTGACCGACCAGAGCCAGTTTCTCCCGCAAAATACGCAATCGTCCAAGGTACGCAGCCTGCTGGATTCCAAATTCGCCGGATATTCTACTACCGGCAGCAGCGCGATAATCGTCGTTTATAATCCTAACGGCTTGACCCAGCAAAACCTCGATGATGCCAAATCGCTCCGTACATGGATGACTTCCGGCAACGGCCCCTCCGCCATCAATAGCGTTATCTCCATCTTCGACAATGAAGCCCTGGGAACAACGCTCGTCAGCAAGGACAACACGGCAATGCTGATGGACGTCAATTTTTCCCTGGGAGCGATGGATGATAACGTAAAGTCAGCGGTGACGGAAATACGGCAGCAGTTCACCGTGCATTCCGGAACGACTTTCTACCTGACCGGCAATGTCGGTTTCCTGCAGGACCTGTTTAATTCCGTCCAGAACACTATCGGCCGCACCACTTTAGTGACCATTGTGCTGGTCATCATTTTATTGCTCGTCATTTATCGGTCGCCTATCGCGGCAGTCGTACCTTTGATGGCGATAGGCTGTAGTTTTCTGGTATCGCGCGGTATCGTCGGCTTCCTGGCGCAGGCCGGCGTCCAGGTTTCCACCGTTGTTGATGCCTTGATGGTCGTCACCATCTTCGGGGTAGGTACGGACTACTGTCTCTTTATCATTTCGCGGTTCAAGGAAGAACTGGTGCAGGAAGACCGCACCAGGAGAATCATTACCACGATGGAGCGCATCGGGCCGATTATTTTTGCCAGCGCCGTCACCGTGGTCATAGCCTTCCTCTGCTTGAGCGCTTCAAAATTCGGTTTTACAAAGACAAGCGGCTGGGCGCTGGCTATCGGCATCGCCGTAACACTCGTTGCTGGCATTACGCTGGTGCCGGCCATGGTAGCCATCTTCGGAAGATACCTCTTCTGGCCTTCAATGAAAACGCCGGTGCCTTCGGCGAAAAAGAAGCGCTGGAGCTGGGCCAGAACAGGTGAACTAATTGCCCGTCACCCGGTCTGGTTCGCGGCACCAATCATCATCGTCCTGGTACTTTGTTATATAGCTTTGCCGCAATTTACCCTTTCGGCCAATATTTTGTCGCAGCTGCCAAAAGACTCAGAGGCTAGCAAGGGGTTGAATGTTATTGAGGCACACTTCCCGATGGGGGAACTTTCGCCGTTGATAGTATTGATTCAATCAAAAGACGGCAGTTTAATTACACCGGACTCCCTGGCAAATATAGATAATGCCGCCGCTAAATTACAGACATCCGTTCAACCTGGCGGGAGTGGACTACTATAATGCGCCAGCCAACAATCTTCTGGGGCTCGGGACGCAAATCCATGCCCTGGGGGATGCCGTAGGTCCCAAGATGGATTTTAGTAAGTTCAGCTTGCTGCAAAGCCTCGGCAATAGTCTGCAGGCGCTGACATTCCAATATCCCGGCATTACCGGCAGCCCGGCTTTTAACACCGCCATAAGCGACCTTCCCCAAGTATCAGCGATATTAAAACAACTGCCCACGGCAGACCAACAACAAGCCATGACGCTTCTGCCACAGCTTACAAATCTGCTTTACGACCTTAGCAGCTCCCTGACGACACTGGGCAATGAATTTAACCTGAACGGCAACGACCAGTTCGTGCAGTGGCTTAAAACAACCTATTTCTCGACCGACGGCACCATCGCACGGATAAACCTGACGATGAAGGAAGACCCCTATTCCGATGCCGCTTCAAAGGCGGTACCGGAAATCAGGAACCAGGTTGCGTATGCGGTAAACAGCTCCGGTATTACCAACTCTAATTACTATGTCGGCGGCGACGCGGCCCTGTCAGCAGACATGCTGGAAGTCAGTAACAGTGATTTCACGATTGTCATTGTGGTTACCTCCATCGGCATACTGGCAGTCATCGTTATCCTGCTGCGCAGCCTGCTCGCCCCGCTTTACATGGTAGCCACGGTCCTGTTCAATTTCGGCGCTACTCTAGGGATTACTTCATGGATATTACAGGACGTTTTTAAGTTCCATAACCTTATCAACCTGCTACCGGTCTTCGTCTTCGTCATGCTGGCGGCGGTGGGGGCGGACTATAATATTTTCCTGGTGTCGAGGATAAAAGAAGAGGCGGAGACAAAGCCCATCAAGGAGGCGGTACACAATGCCGTTGCCCATACAGGTAACGTTATTACTTCCTGCGGCATCATCCTGGCAGGCACTTTCGGCACTTTGATGATTACGGATTTCCCGATGGTATTAGAAATCGGGACAGCCATTGCCATCGGCGTATTGATAGATACTTTCCTGGTGCGGGCACTTTTCGTTCCGTCCCTAGCCGTGCTGGCCGGGCGCTGGAGCTGGTGGCCTTCCGCTTTATTCCGCAAGCTCAAGAAAGATTAAGGTTCATCTACCGGCAGGCGGAGCATTTCTCTTACCCTGTTTCCCAGTTTCTTGAGACTCGTGCCAGCTACTTAAGTTTCATCAGGTCCCAGGTGCCGATTTTTGATACGTGTCGCACTTCAGTTAACTGGCGCAGCAGTACAATGACCACCAGCCCGCGCAGGATGCCGGATAAAGCAAAGATCGAGCGGAGCTGATATCCGAATAATGCCGGCATGTGGTCCACAATTAACAGGCCCAGCAGAAACCCGATGCACATGGCAAACCCGTCCATGCTGTTAAAAACCGCAATCTTCTTGTGCCGTATCGAAGGCTCCGAGGCATCATAAACGTAATTGACCGAGCAAAGGCTGTACCCGGCCCAGACAAACCCGCTGAACATGTTTGCCAGTATCAAATAAATGACACTGGTATTAACCAACCATAAGATAGGCACAAAAGGCATGAGAATGGAAGTTATTTTTATTATTTTTAAATTACCGGCCGAGTCCGCCCGTTTTCCCCAATAACGTAAGAATATGACGTTGGCAAGAGGACTCGCGGCGCATACCATCGTGTATGCAATGTAACCGAATTTCAAATCGCGGAGCATGTAAACAGAAAAGTATGGGCCGGACACGGCGACACAGAAGTCAATCAGCACGATATACAGGATAAATTTACCCAAGCTGGAAGACCCGACCTGCTTTATTAGAGTCCCCATACTCGGGCTGTTATCATGGCTGATAATCCTCTCTGGCTCATATTGTCTGGAAAGGAAAAAGAACGAAAGCATACGAAAGCCAAGCGCGGCGCTGAAGATGATAACGAACCCTGTAAAAATATTTATTCCCTGATAGTGCGTCAGGATAACGCTGGCGACGAAAGAAAACACCAGTGTGACGAAGACGTTTATCATCCCCCGGTCACCGAAGTACCTGCCTCGCAGCCGGTCAGGCACCAGGTCTGCCATCATACTACCCCAGGCCGGGTTACCCACCGCGCCGGCCACCGTGCTGATAGTCATAAAAACCAATAACCACCAGACCTGGTTCGCATGAAAAAGGAGCGGCACCAGCATAATCGGAATGAACATAAGGCCGTTCAGGAAGACCATCGGCAGGATTACCCCTTTACGGGTGCCCGCCTTTTCCAGCATGTTCGGTGATAACAGCTGCCCGATTGATGTCAGTAATGCCGGAATACTAGAGAGAAGTCCTATTTGCCCGTTTGTTGCATTCATGTTCAGGGCAAAGGGCGTCATGTAGTTCTGGGTAAGGCCCATCATGGCCGCCCATGCCGAGCCGTCCAAAATGCTGTATTTCAGACTTTTTCTTACCTGGTGGTTTTTAACGGTCATGATTCTGACCTGCTGTTTCCCATGAAATCTTAACGGCATATAGCCCCTTAATTCTGTAATTAAAAATGATTAACAAAAAAGCCTTAGGCGATTCGCGCTCTAAGGCTCGATAGCAAAAACCAAGAAAAAACAATCGCCCGGGATTTTTCCTTATACCGCCTTCCCTCTAATGAATTTATTAACCAGCATCGCTTCTCCAGTGCTTGTGCGTATTTACATGTTAACAAATTAGAATGTTAGTTAGTAAGGCAATTAAATTCATCTTATATCATAAAAAAGCAAAAATCAAGAGTTGTTATACTTATTTTCTAACGTAATCGCCGCCCAGGCCGACGGTGAAATGGAAAATCGGGCGTTTGACGTTGCGCACGATGAGAGGGCAATGCACCATGCCCGCCGGGACATATGCCAGGAAACTTTTAGTCATGATGTGCCGGTCACCGTCCAGCCAGAATTCCACTTCTCCGCCTAAGTCCCTGGGGTTTTCCCAGTTGGTACCGAAGAAAGTAACCACTTCCAGGAAAACATGTTTATGGGCCTCGGCGGCGGGTTTTTCAGAGGAGCATTCCGGCCAAATCCAGACGCATTCGGAATAAAACGCCCCGGGGATGACGTCTCCATCAAGCCACATGACATGGGTAGGCATCGCCGGTTTAAAAATGGCGTTCCGGCCGGCCCCAGGCTTTTCGCCCGGAAAAAGTTTATCCGGTTTCACATCCGTAATAATATATTTATCGGTCTTCATGTCCAATATCCTTGTTCTCCCGACTATTTCTCTAATTGTTTCGGCGGTTCCGGCGGGCGCTGCAAAGATGTGTTTTCCCCGCGCGCCCGGGCCGCCCTTGCCCGCGTCATGTCCCCGATATCGAAGCCCCACCCCTCTTTAAGCGTCCCGGCGCCGAGCATTATCGCCATTTCGATATGGTGCCGCCTGACTTCATGCCAGATTAGCGGGCCGTGCGGCAAGCCTTTGGGAATAAACATGGCGTAGTTGGTTTTGAATTTCTTTTCCGCTCCGCCCAGCCCGAAGGTCATGTCCGCACCTAGGTCTTCCGGGTGCTCCGGGTCATTGCCGATGTGCAGCACGATTTCTTCAAAGTTATCATGCTTCATTTCACGGATGGTGTCCGTGATTTTATGTATCCAGCCGAATTCCATGTAGGTCTTTATGCCGCTTATTTGCGTCTCGCTCATGTAAGTCATCGTCGGGCTTTGCCGGCCCTGGCCGGATAGAGCGCCGGGAGATTCCCGCATCGGGCTGCGGATAACATACTGCTCATAATCGAACGGTTCCGGTTTTGGAGGTTTATACGAGCCGGCTTTGCCTCCCTTGCCCCACTCTTTCAACTGGTCGCCGCTTTCCAGCACCATCATCATTTCCAGGTGCGGCCTTTCGACCTTTTTCCAGGTAATAGGGCCGTGCGGCGTACCTTTAGGGATGTAAATACCGGTGGTCGTGTTAAAGATTACCGGCTGACCGCCTATGAAAATTTCTATTTCCGCGCCGAGGACCTGGGGTTTGGCCGAGTCTTGTCCCCAGTAAATGAGAATCTCATCAAAATCATGGACCATTTCGCCGTTGTGCGGGTTGGATTTGGGTCTGGAATAAATCCAGCTTAATTCAATATAGGTATGCGCTTCCGGCACCTGCTTGCGGCTCATCAGGGTCATGCCCGGGCTCTGACGGCCTTTATATCCGGCATTATTTTCATATAGCGGCTGGCTGACGACATATTTATCAAACTGTTCCTGGGCCATCGGCTTTTCCTCCTCAACGTCAATAAAGTTTATGATTATCATACTGTATTGCCATATTAACGTCAAAAAAACAGCGTAATAAATGATACTGGGTAGAATCTGGAATAATTGACAATAATATGCCCAACATATATTATAAAAATGTTATTGTTCTTCACAGAAAGTTAACCCTCGCCGTAATTACCAATCACCGTATTTTTTTGAAAGTGTCTACACGCGCATATGCCAGACTCCAGTACCTACGCGGATGAGTCAAATCCGTCCAGTAAATCAAACATGACCCGTGACCTGACTCAGGGTTCTATCGTTAAAAACCTGCTACAGCTATCCTGGCCCATGATTGTCATGGAAGCCACCTATATGGTGAGCCAGATTTGGGACATGTTGTGGGTCGGCAAAGGCGTAGGTTCCGCGGCGATCGCGGCCATTGGCGTCGGCAGCATTGTCATGATGGTTGTCTCTACCTTCGATGCCTCTTTTATGTCCGGGTCGCGCGCCTTGATTGCCCGGTTTATGGGCGCCAGGGACTACGAAAACGCCAAAAAAGCTATCGGGCAGGCTTATTTCATGGCGGCCTGCTGGGCAATACTGGTAATGGTCTTCGGCTCCCTGTTTATCAGAAATCTTCTGACGGGGCTTGGTCTAGACGCTGCCGTTGTCGAGCAGGGCGTTAAATATTTACGCGTCATACTTGGCGGCTGGATTAGTCTTGAAATGCTCGTGATGGGGTTGTATTCGCTTCAGGCGACCGGGGACTCTTTTAATCCGATGGTGATAGAGTTTTCCATCCGGGCAGTACATCTTATACTGTCCCCGCTGCTCGTAATGGGTTACCTGTTCTTCCCGGCCATGGGCATTACCGGCGCGGCCATCGCCAATGTCGTTGCCCAGGCGCTGGGGGCCACTGCCGGACTGGCCCTGTACTTTTCCGGACGTTCCCGTTTAAAACTGACGCTGAACAATTTTCTTTTTGTCCCGGACATTGCCTGGCGCATGTTGAAAATCGGCTTCCCGTCGGCGATTTCCGTGTTACAAATGAACTTCTCCCAGCTTTTGTTAACCAAAATCATCGCGCCGTTCGGCACGGCAGCGGTAGCCGCCCAGGGAGTCGTCGGTAACATCCAGGGATTCCTTATTACACCGAACATCGGGTTGGGCGGCGGTGTGTCCGTAACAGTAGGTCAAAACCTCGGCGCCAAACAGCCGGAGCGGGCGGTTAAAAGCACCTGGCTGGGCACCGGCATACTGGAAGGTTTCATGCTGACCTGCGGCGTCATTCTTTTGATTTTTGCGGAGAAAATCATTGGCATTTTCGATAACGACCCGGCGCTCATTACCATCGGCGCCGCCTTCTTGAGAATCACGACCGTCGCTTATTTTGTGATGGGGATGAACTCGGCTTTAAGCAGCTGTATTGGCGGTTCCGGTGATACGCTGCCGAACATGATGGTTAATGTGGGTATGATATGGGTCATTCAGATACCATTAACCCTCTTGCTGGCAAACCATACCTCGCTGGGAGTGTACGGTATCAGGTGGGCGCTGGTGGTCAGTTCATTTGCCGGGGCTATCGCTTATTTCGTTTATTTCCGGTCCGGCCGGTGGAAGCGTAAGAAAGTTTAACGGGAAGCCGGCTGGCTGATAGCCAGCACGTCAACATATTTGGCGCGGCTGCCGGGCGGCTCTTCCATTTTCATTAAAAAGCTATACCCGGCTTTTTCGAATGCCTTGCGGCTCCTCGCGTTATAATCAAACGGCAGGCCGAAAATTATATCCGCTTCTTCAACCATAAAGGCGAATTTGGTTAAAGTAAGAATTGTATCCGTGCCCAGCCCTTTTCCCCACAGCCCCTTTTCCCCTATCACGAGGTCGATGCGGCGGCAGTCTTTTCCCGGGAACTTTTTAATTATCGGTTTCACGTTCATTTCCTGCAGCCAGCAGTCACCTATCGGTTTACTTTTATATTCGATGATAAAACAATAAGCACGTTGCGATACCGTACGGAAAATATATCTTACTTTTTCCGGGGTGCGGGGATGGTCGGGGTTGCCGTCCGACCAGTAAAGTACGTCCGGGTCGGTCTCCCATTTTAAGATGGTGTCCCAATCGTATTCCATCATGGGACGGAGGGCAACATATTTCCCATTCAGATTAAATGAATGCTCCCTCAACCCCACGATATTCATCTGTAATAGGATTATTTACCAAAACCGTAAAATTTGCAAATCTCGTTCAGCGGTTCCCGGCCGCGGTAATCTTCATTTACCTTGTTTTTCCAGTCCGGATAGCCGATGGCGATCCCCAGTGCGATTAGTTTATCTTCCGGGATGCCGAGTTCGTTCCGGATAATATCGGGATAGACGACGGCCATCGCCTGGGCAATCGTTCCCAGACCGTAACCCGTCGCCAGCAGCATTATCGTCTGCTCGGCCGCCCCGCAATCGAACAGCGGCCACATATTAATGCCTTTTTCCTGGAACACGAAGTTTTTAGCAACCAGCAAATAAATACAGGTCGTCGCGCCGTAATGACGGAAGTTCATGTTCATGCGGGCTTCCATTTCAGCCTGGGTCGCCTGACTGGTGCGTCCCCGGTTTTCCTGGACCTGCATCTTTTTAATGCGGGACATAAAAGGTTCCGGAAACTCCGGCGGGCGCGGCACTTCGGATTTTGAGGTTTGCATGGCCGCCCCTCCCCTTTTCACACAGGCTTCCTGAATTGCCTTGAGCTTCTGGCCGCTGGCCACGGCAAATTCCCAGGGCTGGGTATTGGCCCAGGACGGCGCACGCTGCGCCTGTTCCATGATTTTTTTCAACAGGTCCAGCGGGACCTGGTCCGGCTTAAAAGCCCTGATGCTTTTTCTTTTTTTGATGGCCTGTTCAAGTTCCATTTCCCTTTTCCTCCTCGACGACTAACTATATATCCCGATATATCGGTGACCTATTATCATCATTTTTTTCCTGCCAAGTCAAATATTATTTTCCATTTTTTACAGATTGGGACTATAATATGTTCTATCCAGATTATCAGAGATTCTATAACCTTACCGGAGGCAGTATGAAAATAGATATTTACTCTCATATTATGACGAAAAAATATACCGAGATCTATGCTAAAAAGTACCCGGCGATTAAAAAACGGGTGGAATTCACCAGTACCGCCGTGGTCGATCTTGATGTACGCTTACGACTGATGAACCGGTATCCGGATGTTTTGCAGGTATTGACCGTCGCCAATATTCCACTGGAAACTTTCGCTCCGAAAACGGAAGACGCCGTCGAGCTGGCAAAAATCGCCAATGAAGAACTCGCCGAACTGACTGAGAAATACCCGGATAAATTTGTGGCCGGCGTTGCCTGCCTCCCCATGAATGATATCGATGCTGCGCTTGAAGAAGCAGACCGGGCCATCACCAAACTGGGTCTTAAAGGTGTGCAGATATACAGCCGCATCAACGGGGAAACCCTGGACAGCCCTAAGTTCAAACCGCTATGGGAGAAAATGGCCAGGTACGAGCTACCCATCTGGATACACCCCGCCACCAACAACAATTTGGACCAAGACATCGGCGTTTTTTCCTGGCCGTTCGAGACCAGTATGGCTATGCATCACCTGGTCATGTCCGGCGTTTTCAACCGCCACCCGGAACTCAAATTTATCGTGCACCACTGCGGCGCCATGGTGCCTTTTTTCAATAAACGTATCAAGTGGGTACTTTCGCTCGTTCCTCAACTGTATCCCGATATCAAACATCCGGAGGAACACTTCCGTAAGTTTTATACGGATACAGCCGTTTACGGTAATGTCCCGTCCCTGATGTGCGGCTATGATTTTTACGGCGCCGGCCATATTCTCTACGGGACAGACTTCCCCCTCGGTCCTAAGTTCGGCCTTACCGGTGAAACGCTGGAATCGGTGCAGCATATGCCGATAACGGATGAGGAAAAAGAAAAAATCCTTTTCCGTAATGCGGCGGACCTGCTAACCCTTGCACATTAATGTCAACGATATTTTTGAGGAATACCTGTCCGGCGGAACTTGCAGATTTTATGTAAAAAGAAGAGTTCCATATTGTTTTGTTTCAGCTTTTCGTGCATTTGCGCATCTTGACAGGCAGTTTCCCAAGTGCTAGAAATATTCATTAGTTTGTGCAGGTTAGCGCGTATAATTGAGGCCGGTGTTTGGAATTATGGAAGATTCGGAAAAAACCAGAGAACAAAAGCAAGATAGGGCCGAAACCGGTCGGACTGAAGATAAATTTTACCAAGCTTTCCTCTCCAGTCCGGACATGATTATCATTACCTCTATCCCCGATGGTAAATATGTAGAGGTAAATGAAGCCTATGCCAGGAATACCGGCTATCCTCGTGAGGAACTTATCGGGCAGTCAATCCATGAATATAACTTTTTTGCCACGCCGGCCGAAGAGCAAAGGATGATACGGCTGCTGGAAAAACAGGGGAACTTTAAAAGCGAGGAATTCAATTTCCGCGTCCGTTCCGGTGAAATCAGGCAGTGGTTGTGCTCTGCGGAGACCGTGAATATTAATAATGAAAGTTGCATGATTGCTGTCGCTGTTGATATTACCGAACGCAAAAAAGTTGAGCAGGCACTGAATGAATCCGAACAGATTCTAGCCATAGCTTTTCATGCCAGTCCCCAGTTTATCGCTATAACTACCCTTAAAGACGGAAAATTCATTGAAATAAATCACAGCTACCAGGCATTTACAGGCTTTACGCGTGAAGAACTTATCGGCCACACGGGATTGGAATTAAAAATCTGGCCGGATTTAGCAGAGCGTGAAAGAATCATCCGACTGCTGAATACAAAAGGGCATTTTACCGACGAGGTGGTGAAATTCCGGAATAAGTCCGGCAAAATACGTACCGTGTTGTTCTCGGCGGAAATAATCAAAATACGGGGCGAAGTCTGCATGATAGGCTCTGCCACCGATGTTACGGAGCGTGAAGAAATAGCTCAGGCACTGCGCGTTTCGGAAGAAAAGTTTTCCCGGGCTTTTAATTCCAGCCTTACCGCTATGTGTCTTTTCGGCGTGGACAATTCAAGGTTTTTCGAAGTTAACGATAGTTTCACCAGGTTTACAGGCTATTCCCGGGAAGAAGCCATCGGCCGGACGCCGCCGGATTTAAATCTCTGGGTAGACCAGCTGGAGCTGGAAAAAATGTCCGATGCTCTCCAGAAGACCGGCAGCATAATTAATGAAAGAATCCACTCACGCATGAAGTCTGGTGAAATCCGCACCGGTCTCTTTTCCGCCCAGACTTTTGAGATAAACGGTAAAAAACATATGATTCTTTCCATTAATGACATTACCGACCAGGCCAAAGCCGCGGAGGCCATCGCGAACGAGGCAATTTTACGGCGTTTGCTGATTCAAAATTCCCGGGACGGCATCGTCATCCTCGATGATACGGGGAAAGTATTCGAAGCCAACCGCCGGTATTGCGAGATGTTAGGTTACACACCGGAGGAAATAAAAGAGCTTTATGTATGGGATTGGGATAAGTGGGACCGTGAAAATTTACTCAAAATGATAAGGAGTGTTGGTGAAGCCGGTGATCATTTTGAAATCAAACAGAAACGTAAAGACGGGACGTTGATTGATGTTGAAGTAAGTCTTAACGGGGCAACTATCGCCGGGAAAAAGATGATATTCAGCGTCTGCCGGGATATCACACAGCGGAAACAAATGGAACGGGCTTTGCGTGAATCTGAAGAAAAATTCTCCAAGGCTTTCCATGCCGGCCCGGAAATAGCTGCGATTGTCACCCTTGAAGAAGGAAAATATATTGATATAAATGAAAATTATACATTGTTTACCGGCTACACCCGAGATGAACTAATCGGCCGCACAGCAAGGTCGCTGGAGATATGGGTAAACCCGGAAGACCGGGTCGATATGCTTAAAACCATTGTTAAAGAAGGCAAGGTGAGCCAGAAAGAATACAGGTTTTATAACAAAGCCCACGATATATGCACCTGGCTTTTCTCGGCGGAACAGGTCACCATCGGGGATGAGCCGTGCCTGCTTTGCGTCTCGATCGATATTACCAGCCAGAAACTGAATGAAGCAAAAGCCAAGGAGACCGAAAACCTGCGGGAAATAGACAAACTGCGCCGCGAATTGCTGGCCAATGTCTCCCATGAGCTCCGTACCCCGCTCGCCAGCATCAAAGGTTTCACTACCATGTTGATGGATTACGGCAAACGTCTAAAACCGGACGAAAAGCAGGAATACCTTGATACCATCGATAAAAACGCCGACCGCCTTGTGGAGCTAATCGAACAACTGCTGGAAATGTCGCGGTTGGGCGCGGGGATGCTCTCGATAAATAAAAAACCGACCGATGTGGCCGAGCTTTGCCGTAATGTCGTCAAAGAAGCGGGCGTGCGTTCGTCCGGCTATAAATTCACCCTGGACTTACCTAAACGGCTTCCCCGGATAGAAATGGATGACCGGCGTATCCGGCAGGTGCTGGATAACCTTATTAATAATTCGATCAAATATTCCGATGCCGGTACCGAGATAGCCGTTTCCGTACGCAAAAAAGATAATGATATGATATTCACCGTCATTGATCACGGCAGCGGTATCCCGGAAAAAGATATGCCTCACGTCTTTGAACGCATGTTTTCCGTCCGCTCGCCCAAAAACCCGGGAATTACCGGAGCTGGGTTGGGACTGGCTATCTGCAAAGGACTGGTCGAAGCCCATGACGGCAAGATATGGTTTGAAAGCAAAGAAGGCGTGGGCACAAGCTGCTACTTTACCCTGCCCCTGAAACCTGAACCGGCCAACGTTCCCGCTGATGCCGGCGGGGAAAAACCGCCCGCCAGGAAATAGCTTTTCTTAGAATTTATCCACCAGTTCTTTATAAGTATCCTGCAACGCCTGGGGAATTACCCTCGTATCTGCCAGGACGGGTATAACATTGTTATCGCCCTGCCAACGCGGAACGATATGGCTGTGAAAATGGTCATCGATGCCGGCGCCGGCCACCTTGCCCAGGTTTGCCCCGAAGTTATAACCGGCGGGTTTAAAAGCTTCCCGCAGCACCTCGATACCGCGGCTGACGAGTGCGATGTGCTCGTTGCGTTCTTCTTCCGTTAGCTCGGTCAGGCTGGCCAGGTGGCGGTAAGGTACGACCATCAGGTGGCCGGGGTTATACGGATAAGCATTCAGCAAAATGTAATTTAGCTTGCCGCGGTACAGGATATAATTCTCCGCATCTTTTTCCTGTTTCGGTTTTTCGCAAAGGATGCATCCCTTCGGTTTCTCCGAACGGACATATTCGATACGCCATGGCGCCCAGAGATACTTCATTATTTTCTCCAAATAAAAAATACAGGCTTAAGAAATTATATCACATCTTTTTCTTTTAACGTTTTCAATTCTTTTGCACTTAACCCGAGCAATTTACCGTACACGTAATCATTGTCCTGTCCCAGAGTCGGGGCGGGCCGGTAAAAAACCTCGCTCTGCTTACCCATTTTTATGGGAGAAGCGTCGGTAAAAGGAACACCTTTGTTTTTAACGAAAAATTCCCGCGATTTCAGTTGCAGGTCGTTTACGAGGTCGGCCGCATCCTGTACTACACCCGCCGCCAAGCCGTTTTGCTGCAAAATCGAAATTATATCTTTTGACGGATAACTATTTATCCACTTTTTCAATTCATTTATGCCAGTTAGTCCTTCGGTAAGCTTTAATCTGTCCCATTCCTGTTCCGTATTTATTGTTACCGCGACCCATTTCCCGTCTTTGCAGAGAAAGATATCTTCCAAGTATTTATCCGGTCCCTTTTCCTTTAATAGTCTGGCCATCAAATCTACGGCCGATAAATCGATGTGTTTTCCCTCCCCTGTTTTCCGGCGGTATTCCAGCGCCTCCAGCAAAGCAATGGAAGCATACAAGGCGGCTATGTGGTCGGCAAAAGAGAACCCTGGCCCTACCGGCTCGCCATCTAAAGACATCAGTCCGGTCAGACCGGAGAGGGCGTGCACCGTCGGAGCATAGCCGGTGTAATAGCTTTTACTGCTTTGCAGCCCCATCGTGGATATGCTGACCATGATGATATCCGGTTTTATCTTTTTTAGATTCTCATAGTCCAATCCCCAGTTTGCCATGACATGGGGCGTAAAGTTTTCCACCACCACATCGCTGACAGCTACCAGCTTTTTTGCCAGGGTTATACCTTCCGGTTTATCCAGGTTTAAAGTAATCCCTAACTTATTACGGTTCCAGGTGTTATAATATCCCTTTGCAAAAGCATCATCGTTCTCGGTAGAAAGCATCGGCTGTACCTTAATGACCTCCGCCCCGAAATCTCCCGGAAGCCGCGTGGTGTAAGGCCCCGCTAATACCCAGGTAAAATCAAGAATACGAATATTATGTAAAATCTTCTCGGACATTTTTCGCTTGTTTTTCACCTTCACCCAACCTCTCCCGTCAAGGGAGAGGAATTTATGGGTTCTTCGCTTTGTCCAGAATGACAATCATTTTTTTAAGATGTGTTCTTGAGATTCGAGATTTGATTTTTGATTTCTATCTTACCCGGCTCTCTTACCATCGACCATGAATAAAGATTGCTACCCGGAACCAAACCCTCCTCCACCACCTTGAACCCGAAGTGCTCATACAGCGGGACGTTTTTCTTTAATTGCGTCTCCAGGAAGCAAGGCAGTCCTTCCCTATCCGCCCGTTCCAGCATCGGTCTTAACAGGCGGCTGGAAAAGCCTTTGCCCCGGTATTCCGAATCCACGCCGAGCATTTGCAGATACAGGTATTTTCCCGGGACAACACGTGCTTTAACAGCATTGGAATATTCCATGAAAATCCTCTGACGCCGGATGGTTTCTTTATCCGCAAAGAGGTCTACCAGCCGCCAGCCAATAGAATACCGGCGTTTTTGCGGCGGCAGCCGGCTATCGCCGAGCATCCAGATAGCCGCACTCTCCATCTTGGACGATGTACCGTAGACCTCACCGCTGGCGATAGCGCCGCGCACAATCATCCGGTAAACCCGGTACTGCTGTTTCCGGCGTTTTTTATCATCCGGAATAAAATAGACCGAGACCGGATAGTCCAGGAAGGCCTTCGCTAACGTCGCCGCCGCCGGTTTATAATTCGCTTTGGTTACCCGGACCAGTCCTCCAATTTCATCAGCCATTTTACCCCCGTTTTATTGTGAAGTACTGTTTATTTCAAGCTTTTGCGGGTTTCTCATCATTACCCAGGATTTAATGTCGGTACCGGTTATTATCCCTTCATCCACCACCCTGAATCCATAATGTTTATATAGTTTGAGGTTACTCTTTAATTGAGTCTCCAGCAAGACCGGCAGGTTCTCTTTATCTGCCTGTGCCAGCATCGCTTTTAAAAGCCTCCCCCCAAAACCTTTACCCTGGGAAGCAGGCTCGACGCCAATCATCATTAAATACAAATAGGGTTCCGGAGCGACACTCGCCCTGGTTGTATGGATATATTCCCAGTAACCCTTTTGGCGGCGGCTGTTCTTCTTATCCATGAATAAAAATTGCCATAACCATCCGAGGGAAAACCCGCGCCTCCAGGCACGCTCTTCTCCATCAACAAGATACCAGGCGGCGGCACCCTCCATCTTTTTCGAGGTGGCATAGACATCTCCGGAGTGGGCCAGGTTTTTTACGACCAGGTGGTAAATCCGAGGCTGCTGCTTGCGCCGCTTTTTCTCAGCCGGGATTAAATAAACGGATTCTGGATAATCGAAAAAAGCCCTCGCCAATACCTCTGCCGCCGCTTTGGCGTCAGCTTTCGTTACACGTATAATATCGTCGTTTGTCATTTTTCCCTTCGCCGGGCCGTCTGGCCTCATCTGGCTTTATACTTGAATCTATGTTATAATTGGTTCTTGAAATAAAGAATATTTAAGGATATTAACATGACTGCTAAAGCCGCCAAATCTGCGAAAACAGCCGCTAATGATACACCGAGAGAGCCTCTCAACGAGTTTATCGCCAACGTTAACAAGAAAGATAAACTGAACGGCCTGAAAATTACCTTCGGGTTTACCAAGCGCAAGAGAAAGTAATCAGCGTTCGCGGCGTCTCTTCCTTTTCCTCCCTTCAAACGGGTTCTCATCCGTAAAGTCCGGCTGGTAATTTTCCGCGGCTTCCAGTTCCTGCAGCCAGCCGTTTTCTATCCCCAGCCTTTCCACGAGGTCAGCTACCTCTTTGTATTCTTCCGGGTTGATTTTGCGGTTTAATTCCTTGTATTTACGGGCGTGGTGGGTGGGGTAATACTGCGCCATGATGCTGACAGCCACTCTCGGCGATACATTTTCGATAAGCCATTTCAGTGATTCTTCACTGCCGGCGATGTGATTTGGGAAAATAAGGTGCCGGACGATGAGTCCTCTTTGCGCGATTTCATTTTCATCGCAGACCAAGTCGCCAACCTGCCGCTGCATTTCGGTGATGGCGGCGCGGGCATTATCCACATAATTTCTTGCCCGCGAATATTTACGGGCGAGCTCATTGGAAGCATAGCGGATATCCGCCAGGTAAATGTCTATAATGCCGTCCAGCTCTTTTAAAGTCTTTACGGAATCGTAGCTGCTGGTATTGTAAACGAGCGGCAGATTAAGCCCCTTCGGTACGGCTTCCAGTAACGCTTTTACGATTTGCGGTACAAAATGTGACGGCGTCACCAGGTTGATATTGTGGCAATGAAATTCGTTCTGGAGATATAGCATTTTTTCTGCCAGGGCGGATATCGAAATTTTATGGTGTTTTTGAGCTTCATAGTCCTGGCTTATCTGGTAGTTCTGGCAGTAAATACACTCCATGTTGCAGTTGCCAAAGAATATCGTCCCGGAGCCCCGCGTGCCGGAAAGCACCGGCTCCTCGCCGTTATGGGCGCAAACGGACGCCACGATGGGTAAACTCCCAGAGTGACAATGCCCGTGTTTACCGGCAGTCCTGTCCTTGCCGCACTCCCGCGGGCAGATATCACACGCCGCGAGCCATTCCTCCAATGCTTTAGCCCGCCGCTCCAATTCCCCGGAACGGTATAAAGCTAAATAACTTGCTTCAAAATTACTCAATTATCTTTTCCTTCACCTTGAGCTTCAACCCTTTTATCCCCACCACTTCCACCACCCGCCCCTTTTCTATTGTGCCATCAGCGCTGACCGCTTTCCAGTATTCCCCTTTTATTTCCACCGTTCCCTTTGGGTCGATGGTCTCTATCACTTTCCCCTTAGCGCCGAACATGCCTTCTGCCCCGGTAACAATCCGCAGCCGCAGCGCCGGAATCACCGCGACATACATGATAATAATGAAGCCGGCAATGAACAATACGGTCACCAGGATTATCGGCCAGGTAATTTTGACATGGAAATACCATAAGCCCAAAAAGACAAGCGCTACTATCACTGCGTCGTCAATGAGCGACGCCAGCAGCAAGAGCCAGGCTTTTAAAGCAGATATTTCACGTTTTTCAGGCATGTTTCACCGCTGCCCAGGGGAAATGCATTAACTGCCCCAGTTCCTCAAGCTTTCCTGCCTCATGCTTCAACGTCCAGCATTTCATGACCTCTATAATATGGTTGATATTCCGGTCGCGCTCATCTCTATTCAGGTATTTGGAGTCGGTCAGGTCTTCCGCCATATTTTCCGAAGCCATCAGTTCGACCAGCGTTTCCCACTGCCGGTGAATCGATATCAGGATGTAGCCGTCCGCGCAGGGCAGAATATCGAAAGCGTTGTTCCACGCCCGGCTGCCCTGCCTCCCCGATACGACCCCTTCGTAAAAATGGCGTACCAGCACATGGTCCAACGACGCCGCAACACATTCCAGCATAGAAATATCGATATATTGTCCCTTACCTGTCTCATGCCTCTGCCAAATGGCCAGCAAAACGGCATTTACCGCAAAGAGCGAAGCCGTGTTATAAGCCTGGCTTCCATAAAGCTTTAGTAGTCTATCGGGCTCCCCGGTCACCGAAAGCCATCCCCCGAGCGCTTGCAAAGTAAGGTCGGATGCCTTGAAGTTTTTGTATGGGCCGGTCTGCCCAAAAGAGGTTAGGGACACCATAATCAGGCGCGGATTAATTTTGGTTAATTCGTTATACCCAAACTCTAATGAAGTTAAATAGCCTGGTATTGTTGTTTCAACAAAGATATCGGCCTTTTTGATAAGTTTGAGGAAATGCTGCGGTTTGTTCTCCGGGTCAACGCGGATGACTTCCGCCCCCATGCCGGCCAGTAACCCAATGCCGAAAGTTCCCTGTTCGTCGGTCAGGTCAAGTACACGATAATTTGCGAGAGTATTATCCCCTGGTTTCTCATGCATTATATCGTCTGTTACCGGAAAGTTTTTATTTCCTGGCTTCGCTCTTAATTGCTGGCAAATTTAGATACAGCGGCTTTGATTCTCTTCAGGCATCTTTCTTTACCCAGGACTGCCATCGTCTCGAAGAGCGGCGGCGTAGCATCGCGGGCGGTGGCCGCTACCCGCAGCACGTTAAAAAGCTGCCCCGCCTTTATCCCCAGGCTCTCGGCAAGCTGTCTCAAGGTATTTTCCAGCATATCGCGGTCGAAGCTCCCCAGCGGGGATAACTTTGCCTCGGCCGCCTTCAAAGCTTTCAACGCGGTCTCTTTGTCCGTCTTTTTGTCTACGAACTTCGCCGGGGCATATTCCAGTTTATCGACAAAGAAGAAATCGGCATAAGCGGCCGCTTCTTTCAATGTGTTTATCCTCTCCCGTATCAGGGGGACGATCTGCCGCACGTAGTCAACATCTATAGGCCGCTTGATATCCGGCGGCAAATATTTTTCCATGAACGGCAATACCCGGTCCGTTAAGCCTTCAATAGCAAGACCTCGGATATACACGCCGTTCATCCAATCGAGTTTTTCCTGGTTGAAAGCGGCCGGGTTCTTGCCCATCCGCTCCAGCGAGAAATTCTCAATCATCTGCTGGCGGCTCATGATTTCCGTTTTATCATCCAGCGACCACCCCATTAGCACGAGGAAATTAAAGATGGTTTCCGGTAAATAACCCATCTCCCGGTACTCCAGGATAGAGACAGCGCCGCGCCGCTTGCTTAATTTCGCCCGGTTCTCCCTGACAATCAGCGGCATATGGACATATTGCGGATGTTCCCACCCGAACGCCTGGTACATGAGAAGGTGCCGCGGCGTGCTGGAAATCCATTCCTCGCCCCGGATAACGTGCGTTATCTTCATCGCGTGGTCGTCCACGACACTGGCGAGGTGATAGGTGGGATAACCGTCCGATTTCAACATCACAAAATCGTCCAGCGTCTTGTTCTCGAAGACCAGATCGCCGTATATAATATCGTGGAATTTCATTTGCCCTTCATCCGGGACTTTGAAACGGATTACCGGTTTGATGCCCTGGGCTGCCTTTTCCGCGCATTCGTCTTTGGTCAAGCTGCGGCAGGTGCGGTCATATCCGGATAATTTGCGCTCCGCCTGCTCCTTCCGCATCTGCTTCGAGCCGTTCCGGGGAGCAATGGCAGTAATAGGCGTTCCCCTGCGCGACAAGTCTTTCCGCCGCTTCTTGATAGAGGTGCAGGCGCTGCGATTGGACGTAAGGCGCGTACGGCCCGCCGATATCCGGCCCCTCGTCCCAGTTCAGGCCGAGCCAGCGCATCGCTTCCATCACCAACTCTACTGCGCCTTCTTCTTTGCGCGTCGTGTCCGTGTCTTCGATGCGGAGGATAAATTTCCCGCCGGTGTGACGGGCAAAGAGATAATCGAACACGGCGGTATGGATATTACCCGCATGAATTTTACCGGTGGGGCTGGGAGCGAAGCGGACTCTAACGGGTTCAACCATGGCTGACCTCTGATTCATTTATTACATTCCATTCTACCATATTCTAATAGTATTTAGGGGTAAGCTGTTAGGGGTAAGGGATCGAGCCACTTACCACTCACTACTCACCCCTAATAATGTGATAAACATCATTCTCTTTTTCCCACCGACAGGATATAATCTGACTATAAAACTCCGGAAAACATGAGAATCAGGCATGGGAGGCCCGCATGGCGAAGGTAAAAACAAAGGATAAGGATAAGCAGGAAAAACCGGTCGAGGTACCTGAAGACCATGACAATATCGTGCGTCACCGCGATAGTAAGGCAGTAACGGTAGTCGTCAGCCGCACGGTCTTTCCGGGCTATGAAAAAGAATACGATGCCTGGGTGAGAAAGATTTCCGAGGCCGCCAGACAGTCACCCGGCAACACCGGAGTAACGATGCTCATCCCGGAGCCGGGCAAGGGCGGCCTTCACCATGTAATCTTCAATTTCGAAGATGAAAAGTCCATGCATATCTGGGAGACTTCTTATATCCGCCAGAAGCTTTCCCATGAGGCGGACGCATTCTCGAAACGGAGCCGGCAGATGCAAACAGGGCTGGAGACCTGGTTTTCCATACCGGACTGCCCGGAACTGGAGACCCCGCCGAGCTGGAAGCAGGCCATTGTCACGTTTCTCGGGGTGTTTTTAGGTTCCAGCCTGATAATTTATGTCCTGGATTTGTTCTGGAAGGGGCCTAATTTCTGGGCATTTAACGCCGTTGTCGGCGCTATCCTGGTTAGTCTTTTAACATGGATCATCATGCCGGTCTTCAGCCGTTATCTCTTTAGAAGGTGGCTGTACCGGAATAAGTAGCAACTTTATCTCAAATATCAAAAATCAAATTTCAAAAACACAGATTAAAAATAAAAAATTAATCCCCTTTTATTCCCCTTTTTTAAAGGGGAACGAAATATTGTAACAAAGATAAAAGTTGAATTTTAGCCCATAACATCGTCTCCCTTTGTAAAAGGGAGAGCCGAGAAGGATTTAGATGACCACCCTCTCCCCTGAAAAGGAGGGAGTTTTTGTTTGTGAAAAAGAATATATTTATCAAATTGTATCTAGTTCTTTTAATATCATTTGTCTCTTCTTATTGTGTACTCGAAAAGAAATATCAAGGCTTTCAATATTAAATATTTTATGAGTTATTCCTTTTATTCTATTCACATTAAGCTTCCAAACTAATAAACTCATAATTTGTTTATCATCTTCAAATAAAAATGGAAAATCAGGGTTTTTCTTATCTCTCTTTAGTGCATCCAGAATTAGCTTGGCCATATTGTCTACATCCTGATATTTCATCGCTTTTGGATATTTTTTTACCACAATAGCTAAGTCTAAAGGCTTATCTTTTATTCGCTTAATTTTATCCAAATCCGGTTCTAAATGAATCCTTATATCTTTTTCAAATTCTTTTCTATTTATCTTGTTTTTTCTGTTTGTTAATACAGTTGATAATAAGCTGTAATAGCCTAAACAATTTTCCAAAACTAATTGATTTCCAACCGATCTTCTTTCTTGAATCATTTTTCTCCCTGATATCATTTTCCACAAATTGAGTATATCTATTATAAACCGAATTTTAATATTAATTTCGTGAAAAATACCACCCCCATAAAGGGAGGGGGGCTTTTTGTAAAAACCAGAGGGGCCTTTTACAGCCCCTCTTTTCGTTTCTTTTCCTATCAGCTAATCGCTAATTGCCAATCGCTATCAGCCAGTTACTCTTTCTTCTTTGGCGGAGAGCCGGGGGGCGGCGGCGGGTTCTTTAGATATAGGGCCGCGTGGGCTTTCTCCAGCCAGGTAGGAATCTCCAGTTTTTGCGGGCATTTGGCAATACACTCTTCGCATTTAGTGCACTGGTCGGCGCGCTGGTCCTGCGGTATGCCGAAAGGGCCGTTATACATGAACTGGCCGCCCTTCATATCATCGTACATGACGGCGTCATTATAAATCTGGAAAACGCGCGGGATTTCCACCTTGTTGGGGCACGGCTGGCAATAGCGGCACTGCGTGCAGCCAATCGGCGTCAGGCTCTTGTAAGCCGCTTTGATGTCCTTGATTACCTGCAGGTCGGCGGCTTTAAAGAGTCCGGGCTTGGAACGGCTGGCGTATTTGACGTTATCGACTACCTGCTCCATCGTGCTCATGCCGCTTAAAGCCAGCGATACTTCCGGCTGGTTCCATACCCATTCCAGAGCCCATTCCGCCGCTTTCATTTGCCGCTTGGCCTTAGAGATTACCTCGGCTACCGGCTTCGGCGTCGGTTCTTTGGAAAGCTTGCCGCCCCGCAGCGGTTCCATCACCACGATGCCGATGCCCTTGGAAGCAGCGTATTCGACGCCCTTGCGTCCGGCCTGTTCGTTCTCATACATATAGTTGTACTGGATTTGCGCCAGCACCCAGTTATCGTAACCGTCAACGATGTCCTTAAATACCTCGAACTTATCGTGGAAGGAAAACCCGATGCGCCCGATGAGCCCTTTAGCCATCTGCTGTTCCGCCCACTTAAAGTAATTCAAATCTTTCATTTTCTTCCATCCCCCCGCATCCAGGCCGTGCAAGAGGTAGAAGTCTATTTTATCAATATCTAATTTTTTTATCTGTTCATTGAAAATTCTATCAAAATCTTCGGCTTTTTCTATCATGCGGGCCGGCATCTTGGTGGCCATGTGGACTTTCTGGCGGTAGCCGTCTTTGAGCGCCTTGCCGACTATTTTTTCACTCTCGCCCATATGGTACATATAAGCGGAATCTATATAGTTCACGCCGTTATCCAGGGCATAGCGTATCATCTTAATAGATTCTTCTTCATTTACCTTGGCGTCATGCCCTTCTCCGAACGAAGGTAGGCGCATCGCGCCGAAGCCCAGCGCCGAAACTTTCCAGTCCAATTTCCCGAATTTTCGATACTGCATGATGAACTCCTTAAAGCTATTGGCTTTTAGCGAATGGCGATTAGCAATTAGTCTCCCTTCCCCTCATACCCGCCGCTCATGGTGAGCTTGTCTAATCATTCCCCGGCTAAAGGCTAATGGCTATCTGCTAATTGCTAAATT
Organism: uncultured Chloroflexia bacterium; assembly: GCA_963796365.1. Classification (GTDB taxonomy): domain Bacteria; phylum Chloroflexota; class Dehalococcoidia; order Dehalococcoidales; family RBG-16-60-22; genus RBG-13-51-18. The sequence continues at coordinate 277,567 of CAWCLJ010000003.1, read as the reverse complement.
ATAACACGATATATCGGGATGGTCTAGCTGATTTCCGCTAAAGCTTTTTGCAAATCGGCGGGAAGCGGCGACTCAAATTCCACCCATTTGGCGGTGGTTGGAAGGTTAAACCCTATTTTCCCGGCGTGGAGGAACTGGCGGGAAAGATGTTTGGTGACAAAGCCGTAGGTAGCATCACCAACAACCGGAAAGCCGATAGCCGCCAGGTGGACGCGTATCTGGTGCGTGCGGCCGGTCTCCGGGTGGATTTCCAGCAAAGTATAATTTCCGTAATAGCGTATCACTTTATAGTCCGTCCGCGCTTCCCGACCGTCTTCCACCACCGCCATGCGCTGGCGGTTCTTCGGGTCCCGCCCGATGTCCGCCTCGATGATGCCCTTTTCCGGGGTCAGTTTGCCTTTGACCAGCGTAATATAGGTCTTTTTTACCGTGCGGTTTTTAAACTGGTCGGAAAGGTTGGCCTGCGCCGTACGGTTTTTGGCCGCTACAATCAGCCCGGAAGTATCTTTATCCAGCCGGTGCACGATGCCGGGGCGTAAAGAGTCCGCGTCTTTGGCGATGCCGGGTAAATAATTCAGAATGGCATTAACGAGCGTGCCGGATGGGGTGCCGGGGGCAGGATGGACGGCGATGCCCGCCGGTTTATCTATCACCAGGATATCGTCATCCTCATAGATTATTTTTAGCGGGATGTTTTCCGCCTGCAATGGGCTGGGGGCTTCGGGGGGAATCGTCACGTCAACTGTATCATTGAGATTCAGCTTCAGGCTGGGCTTGGCTGTCTTGCCGTTAACGGTCACCAGCCCATCGCTGATGAGTTCCTGGGCGTGGGTGCGGGAAAGCTCCGAGCATCTTTCCCCGACAAATTTATCGAGGCGTATGCCGGGAATATCGACGGTGAAGCTGCATTTCTTATCCATTTTTAGGCTTTAAAAAGCCGGACTTGAAAATGATGCAGTAAGCGATGATTATCGTGCCGATGACCGCGCCGGAATCGGCAACGTTAAAAGCCGGCCATACTTTAAAATCGATAAAGTCCGTCACATGCCCCATCGCGATGCGGTCGATCTGGTTGCCGATGGCGCCGCCCATCACCAGCCCCAGGCCCACGTGCATCAGCATGCTATCGAGGAAAGAGAGGCGGCTGCGGAGAAAATAAACGATAGCCAAGATGACAGCCATCTCCAGAAAAACGATGATTATCACGAAGATAACATGCCCCTGCATCAAACCGAAGGAAACACCCGTGTTCTGGGCGTGGACTACTCGTAAAAATCCCCAGTCGAACCAGACCTGCCCGTAGGCGAGGTTGGCTCTTATCCAAGCTTTGGTGAGCTGGTCGGCAATGACGATGATACTGGCAAGACTGCCGAAGACAATATCGCGCAAGTTACTTCGCGATAGTCGGTGCAATTTTTCCATTCTTCGCCAGCGATTTGCAATCCATGCACAAGGTCGCCTGAGGCAGCGCCTCCAGGCGCGCGGGGTCGATTGGTTTGCCGCATTTATCACATACACCGTAGGTGCCCTTTTTTATTTTGTCCAGGGCATGCTCTACGCTCGCTAATTCCTGCCGGATACGGTTTTCCAAAGCCAGTCTTTTTTCCAGTTCCAGAGTTTCCGTGGCTTCTTCTTCACGCTTCCCGAAGGGACTACCCTCCCGCCGCTCCTCCGCAGTGGAGGCATTATCCTCTGTTGACTTTAACTCTTCATTCAAGCGTTTCTGTTCGCCTTCCAAGGCTTCTTTTTGTTTTTTATATTTTTCCATCATGTCCCTCCGTCAACGTCCGATAACTGAATAAACCCCCACCCCGTTAACTGCGTATGTTGCTATATATATAAAAACTTTGAAAAATAAAAGAAAGAAAGTAGTTGATTAGTTGAGGCGCAGCGTCAAGCAGCCGAACACAGCCGGCGTTTCACGCCATGGCGTAACCATGAAAAGAATAGGGCCTTTAATTCGCCTGACTGCTCTTATATCTAACACACCAACAGTGTAGCCTATTTGTTTTAACAGGTCAATGGCTTTTATGGAAATTTTTAATATATTATTACCTTCTGCTAGAAAAAATACCCAAATTTCACGGAAATGTAATAAATTTATGTAGATACTTACGATAATTGAAAAGTTCAAGAGCCTGCCTTGTACTACGATGCGGGGTCAAAACTTAAAGCCAAAGCTTAAAGCGAAAAGAGAGCCGTCATTCCTGCACATTCGTTTCACTCAGTATAAACTCCGGCAGGAATCCATCTCTTTACCCGTTTCCTCGCCCCTTACGGGAGAGGATTAAGGTGAGGGGTAATCTTTGAGATTTATTTTTTGAGATTTGTTTGGTGTTTGTATCTTGTTTATTGTTTTTTCTTTCCATGCTTCGATATTAGAATTTGAAGCTAGCGCTTAAATATGAGGGCTAGCACCCAACAATATTCGGTGACAGCTATCTGCGGGTTCATGTAAGGGCGGATGTACTATTTTATCGGAGAACGAATATCTCTTTGGGAAAATAAAATGAAAATTGAACAAAGCAAAGTGCGTGTCGAAATGCCCAGGGAAAAACCTGTCGCCGGCGGTCTCCTTAAAGTTGAACCAGCGCCCAGTAAAGCCAAATCCAACCCCACCCAACCTTTACCCGCCCTGAATGTTGATGATATGGCCCCGAAGCCCAGGAAGCCTGCGCCCCATGCGGCGCCCGGACCGGCAGCAATGTCCGCACCTGCAAGTCCTTTGCGGGACGATTATGCCACTTTAAGAGAAGCCGCATTATCTGTCGAACGCATCAGGGCGGCGGCTCAGCGGGAACTGGAACAGATAAGAAAAATGCGCGCCGATGCGGTCAGGTACCAGCAGGAAACCGCTACCAAAGCCCGCAGTGAAGCCAACCAGCTCGTTTTACACGCCCGCCTGGCTACCCAGCGGGAAATCGAGGAGCTTATCCGCAAAGCCAGTGAAGAAATCCAGAAAATGCTGGCGGACATCCGCGTCATCCGTATCACGGCGCAGGAAGAGCTCTCCGCGCAGCGCAAGTTCACCGATGCTGCCAAGCTGAATTCACTGTCGCTTTCGTTCAAAGAGCAACTGGAACACCCGGCGGCCAAGTCCTTTAGAGAGCAGATGGAGAAATTTACCGCTAAAACTGCTCGAGAGCCGGTAGAAAAGACAGTGGTTAAACACAAGCGGCAGCCGGTATCAACAAGATAACCGAAGCAAATTTTCACTAACGTGAGAGGGGTTTGAAAACCCCTCTTTTTGTTTATCCCGGTGACTTTTATTTACGCTCGCCCCAGCTTTAATTTGTGACAAAATGATATTGACATATTTAGAACATATGTGCTAAGATATGCCGTCAAGAGAAATGAAGATGGATATTTTTGAGCGTGATGCAGCTATGAGAAATTCGATTCCAATATTATGTTATTTCAGGCTCGACCCAGGCCTGATTCGTTTTTTAAGGGTGTTATGTTAAACCAATCTCGACCCAGGCGTGAGTCGTTTTTTAAGGGTGTTATGTTAAATCAGGCTCGGCCCAGGCATAAATCGTTTTTTTGACATATTATGGTAAGCTTAAATACGATTCAGGCTCAAGGCATGTTTTTTCATTAGTTATGTAAAATAAAGGGGTAAGTGGTTAGGGGTTAGGGGTTAGTGTCATCGTGAGAAATTTATTCGTCTCCGGCGCAGAAAAGCGCGGCAATCTCATAGTTCCTTTCGCTTCCGCCTACGCCAAGGCTTCGGCGGACAAGACGCTCCAGGATGACAAGGGGAAAAGCGATATGGTAGGGCAGGCATCTTGCCTATCTACACAGGCGGGACGCCCGTGCTGCCGGGTGGGATTGGTGGGCAAAAGAGGGAAAAGGGTTTTGCCCTCCCTACAAGACTGCCCAGTCATCAGTTTAAGGCAATGATAGATTTCTGCCTTCGCAGGAATGACGTATGGAGAAAAGGTATCGGGGTGGTGGGTAAAAATGGGAGTAAAGATTTTGCCCACCCTACATGACTGTTCAATCATCGGTTTAAGGCAATGATGGATTCCCGATCAAGTCGGGAATGACAAATAAAGAACGGATGCTTCCCCTTCTCTTCGTTCATACTAGAAGGACTAGAATGACAGGGGAAAAACGAACCAGGGGATTTGAGGCTGATTTGCCATAAATTCAGGGACGAGTCGATGAAGCTAATCATTCGTGGGAAAATAAAATAATTTGTCGGAACGAATAATCGAATCCTCACCCCTGCCCTCTAACCACTCCCCCCGGAAAAAAGGTAAAATAATAACGTGAGCAACATTACAGAAAATGTAAAAGCGATTCTGGCGGAAATACCCGCGGATGTGTGTGTCGTAGCGGCCGCCAAGACCCGGGAGCCGTTGGAAATCCTGGAAGCTATCGAGGCCGGCATCTGCGTTATCGGCGAGAACTACGTGCAGGAACTGGAAAAGGCCCACCGGGAAATAGGCGCTAAAGCCCAGTGGCATTTCATCGGGCACCTGCAGAAAAACAAGGTCAAAAAAGCCGTCGAGCTATCGGACATGATAGAGACGGTGGATTCCATCGATATCGCCGAAGAGATTGATAAAAGAAGCACCCAGGCCGGTAAAACCATGCCGGTCCTCATCGAGATAAACAGCGGCCGGGAGCCGCAAAAAGCCGGCGTTTTCCCGGAGGACGCGCCGGGGCTCATCGAAAAAATCGCCGCCCTTAAATATGTGCAGGTTATGGGGCTGATGACCATGGGGCCGTCCACCTCCGGCGGACCAGAGGAGTACCGCCCCTACTTTAAAGAGACGAAAAAGATCTTCGAAAAACTAAAAAACATGAATTTGCCGCGGGCGGAAATGAAATACCTTTCCATGGGCATGACGGATAGCTATAAAGTAGCGCTGGAAGAAGGCGCCAACATTATCAGAATCGGCAGTAAAATTTTCGGCGCCAGGCATTAAAATATTACCGGCATTTTTACCTAAATAATCTTCTCCATGAATTTTAACTATATTAGACCGCACAAAACACTCGCTAATCCTTATCCCAGAATCCCTACTATGGCAGCCGGATTAACCAATCATATCTGGACGTTTGAGGAAATAATAAAATTGGCAGATTAAATATTAGTTGATTACCGCCTAGTATCATTAAGGTTTAGCTATGCCAACCATCATAAGAATTCCTAAAACTACAAAGGATAAACCGACAATTATATCCAAGATTCTAGCACAACCACGGCCGAATAATTCAACAACATCGATATGCCCCCACATCTTCATAAACCAGTCCCAATTAAAATAGGCTCCGGCGACAAGACTTGCTCCCAATGCGAAAAAGATAAACCCCAAAAAGATTAAAATTCCCCTATTCCCTTTCTAACAGAGCTTTTGAACAGAATTTTAGACATTTCCAATATTTAAGTCAAATTGTTAATTTCAAAATGATACACTACCCAAAATCAATCATTCTTGACAGATATATTCCTTAGGTATATACTTATCCGCAATTGAGCGGAGGGACAAATGCCGATTGTTGAAATTAAAATCAAAGGGTTCAAGTGCGAACGCTGCGAGCATGAATGGGTGCCGAATAACATCAATATTGAACCGAAAGTATGCCCGAAATGCAAGAGTCCCTACTGGAACACGCCGAGGCGCAAAGCGAAAAAATAACTATCTGCTACACGCTATCAGCAGTCCATTATCATGTTTAGTTTCCCAATTCAATTTTAGTTCAAATAAAATTCAAGCTGTAATTCAACGGTTTGTTTGTTAAAGGGCTTTAATCAACCCCCTAAGTCCCCCAATCATGGGGGACTTAGGGGGACCAGGGGACACCCCCAGAACCCCCGCCAGAGGGTCCTCTGGATTCCCTTTTCCTTGACAAATACACTTAGCTTCTCCAGAATTGGAGAAAGTATTCCAACATTTACACCGAGCGAAAATGGACCAGCAAAAACAATATAAAAACACGGAAGATACCGAACAAATAACAGCCGGGACGCGGTCGGTTATTTCCGGTTACGGCACGGAAAAGTCCAATCTCATCCCGATACTGCAAAAAGTACAAGCCGAGCTCGGGTATTTACCGCGCGCCGCGATGATAGAAGTCGCCAACCACCTGAACATCGCCGCCATTGAAGTATATGAAGCGGCGACCTTTTACAATCAATTCCGTCTAAATCCGCCGGGCAAACATTCGATTAAAGTCTGCCTGGGGACGGCCTGCCATATGAAGGGCGGCAACATTACCCTCGAGGCGTGGAAACGCCGTTTAAAGATTGATACGTCCCGGACAACTCCCGACGGGGAATTCGACCTGGATACGGTGGCGTGTGTCGGCTGCTGCCATATGGCCCCGGTAACGGTCGTGGACGGCGCGCCGCAGGGGCAGGTAGAAACAACGAAAGTCGACGGCATATTACTGGGTTTCGGGCGCGAGTTTGAAACAAAGGACAAAGAAAAAAAGTGAAATCAGGAGAGAATGCCAGTCTGTCCTTGGCCGAACTGAAAAACCGTGCTGACGAGTATGTCCGGAAGCTCAAAGATAATAAACCGGTCGTTATGGTCGGGACCGCCACCTGCGGCCGGGCGGCCGGCGCTTTAGAAGTTGTTAAAGCTTTCAAATCGGCGGTGCAAAAGGCAAAAATTGATTGCCCGGTCATCGAGGCCGGGTGTATCGGGCACTGCTACGCCGAGCCCATCGTCATCATCAGCAAGCCGGGATATCCGCCGGCAGCTTACGGCTACGTTAATCCTGTCGTGGCCGAAAGACTGGTGAATGAATTCATCCTCGGCGACAACCCGTGCCTGGAATCCGTGCTGGCGGCGCTTGAGCCCAACGATATCATCCCCTCTTTTCAAGAGTTTCCGCGGGCGGCGTATGAAAAGAAAATCATCACCAAAAACTGCGGCCTCATCGACCCCATCAGAATCGAAGAATACATCAATGCCGGCGGTTATACCGCTCTGGTGAAAGCGCTGGAAAAGACCCCGGAAGACGTCATCGACGAGGTAAAAAAATCGGGGTTAAGGGGCAGAGGCGGCGCCGGGTTCCCGGCCGGAGATAAATGGCAGGCCGGCCGCGATGCCGTGGGAACCCCCAAATATCTCATCTGTAACGCGGACGAGGGCGACCCCGGGGCTTTCGCCGACCGTTCGATACTAGAAAGCGACCCGCACAGCGTTATCGAGGGGATGATGATAGCCGCTTACGCGGTGGGGGCAGCCAAAGGCTATATTTATGCCCGGGCGGAATATCCGCTGGCGGTGAAACGGCTGGAAACAGCTTTAAAACAGGCAAAAGAGGCGGGGTTAACCGGGGAAAATATCCTCGGCAGCGGATTCAATTTTGAGATAACGCTTTTCCAGGGTTCGGGGACATTTGTGTGCGGCGAGGAAACCGCCCTGATAGCCTCGCTGGAAGGCAATGCCGGTATGCCGGAATACCGGCCGCCGTACCCGGCTACCCAAGGGCTTTTCGGGAAACCGACGGTGGTAAATAATGTAAAGACGCTGGCTTATGTCCCTCACATCATCAACAACGGGGCGGATTGGTTCCGCACGATAGGGACGAAAGACAGCCCCGGTACCGCCGTGTTTTCACTGGTAGGCAAAATCGTCAATACCGGATTGATAGAAGTGCCGATGGGAACGACCTTGCGCCGGATTATCGAGGATGTGGGCAGCGGCATTCCGAAAGGCAAGAAATTCAAAGCGGTGCAAATCGGCGGGCCATCCGGTGGTTGTTTGCCGGAAGCATCGCTGGATTTACCGGTTGACTTCGAATCGCTACAGAAAGCCGGGGCGATGATGGGCTCCGGGGGGATGGTCGTGCTGGATGAAGACGACTGCATGGTGGAAATGGCGCGCTATTTCATGGAATTCTGCCAGCGGGAGTCCTGCGGCAAATGCACCTTCTGCCGGCTGGGAACCAAACAGATGCTCGATATTTTAACAGATTTTACGCAGGGCAAAGGGAAAATGGAAGACATGGAACTGCTGAAAAAACTGGCCTGGGGGGTGAAGGAGGGGTCGCTTTGCGCTTTGGGGAAAACCGCACCGAACCCCGTCCTCACCACCCTGCGCTATTTCAAGAATGAATACACAGAACATATCGCCCTGGGCAGGTGCCCGGCCCTGATGTGTCAGCATTTGATTTCATATTACATCCTGCCGGAAAAATGCGAGCGCTCCTGCGATGCCTGCGTAGGGAGCTGTACGGTCGAAGCTATCAGCCCGAATAAAAAGAGAATCAAAGTCATCGACCAGGAAAAGTGCGTCAAGTGCGGAACATGCCTTAATGCCTGTCCAGCTAAATACAGCGCGATAGTAAAGATTTCACCGCCAAATATGATACCGAATCAAGAAAACTCAAAACTTAAAGCCATAACGTAAAAGTTAAAACTGATATGACCACAAACGGGAAATAAATAATTTGATGTTCAAATATTATAAATCCGGCACAGATAGAAATCGTTTTTTGACCCCTTTTCCTGACCCTCTCCCCGCTGGCAGGGAGAGGGCAATAGACATACCTGGATTGAAGAAAATCGGTTATCTCCCTCCATGTCAACGGAGCCTTGTATCAAATGTCATTCTGGGGAGTGCAATGACGAAGAATCTCATCTCTTTATAAAGGTTACGAGATCCTTCGCTACGCTCAGGATGACAAAGTACTGCCACTTTTGATACAAAGCCATGTCAACGGGGAGGGAGACCAAGAGAGAAGGGTCGATAAAAAATTTGCACATGGAGTTAATAACTCTGATTATTGACGGCCAATTGGTTAAGGCCCATGCAGGGGAAAAGGTGCTGTGGGCGGCGCTGGAAAACGGTATCTATATCCCCAACCTTTGCGCCATCCATGAAAAGCCAAGGCAAAGCGTTTCCTGCCGGTTATGCTGGGTGGAGGTGTTGGGGCAAAAAGAGCCGGTACCGGCCTGCGTTATCGAGGCCAAAGACGGGATGGTAATATCGACAACCGGTGAAAAGGCTTTACTGCTGGCGCGCGCCGGATTCGAGCTATTGATGGCATCGCACGCGCTAGACTGCGCTCACTGCCCGGCTAACGGGCGCTGCGAGCTGCAAATAATTGCCAAAACCCTCGGGTGCAGCTTGAAGCCAAAAGAACTGCGAAAGATTGTAAGGGGATTACCAGTCGACAACAGCAACCCGCTTTTTACCATTACCCCGGACAAATGCATCCTCTGCGGCAGGTGTGTCTGGGAATGCCGGAAACACGGCAAAGACGCAGTATTGGGATTCGCGCACCGAGGATTCAATAGAGTGATTACGACTTTCGGGGACGAGGCGCTGGGCAAAGAGAGGTGTCTGGACTGCCGGCACTGCATCGAGGTATGCCCCACAGGCGCTTTAGCGCCTAAATCAAATCTCAAAAATCAAATCTCAAAAATATAACTAAAAAGTTAAAACCGACTCTTTCCTCTTGATCTCACTCCTCGTTTACAAGGAGGAGGAAAGATTATGCCTCCCCACCCGGATATCCTTCGTCCGCTTTCGGCGTCCTCCAGGATGACAATAGAATTATAATATACAACGGCCTAAGAGAAAGCTGTCAATGCGATTTTGTCAGAAAATAGATTCAGGTTACGAACAAAGTATTATTTTTAACGCCCTCTGGCGGGGCCGGGTTTGCCGCGGGGCATGCGTTTCTGGCCAGGGCGGCGTTCGTTGCGGTAGTCCGGGGCCATGATGTTAAAAGTAACGCTTAATTGGCGATCCGCCAATCTAGAACTAACTGAAGCATCTAAATTATTCATTATCTCATCTAGTGAATACTGGGTAGTAATCACAGTAGGTAATCTAGAATTATACCTATAATTGATGATTTGGTATATTTTTTCTCTAACCCATGGTGTTTCAATATGCTCACCAAAATCATCCATAACTAATACTGGCGTTGATTTTACACTTTCGAAAAATTGATCATATGAGACTTTACTTTCTGGACTAAAATTGGAACGGAGATGGTCGAGAAAATCCGGGACAACAATGAACAGGGCCGGTTTGCCGACTTCATAGCGGAAGTTAACAATGGCGGCCGCCAGGTGGGTCTTGCCGCAGCCCGTCTCGCCCATAAAGACCAGCCAGCCTTCCGGGTTCTTGGCAAAGTCAAAAGCCAGGCGGTAAGCGGCATCCATGTTGTCCTGCTGCTCCATGGATAAATCCGTCCGGCGCTTGTAGTTGATAAAAGTCATGTTCTTCTGTAATTCAAATTCCGGCGACCACGAGGTTGCAGCGTTGGGAGTTGAATCCTCAAGAATATAGACCTGGCACATACGCGTATCCGTCAGGCGGGTACGGAGGCGGTCGTCGAGTTGCTCGATGGGCACGGCAACGACAATAACGGTCGGCAAGCCGGTATTAAATCGCGATGTCAATAACTGGTCAAGTTTTTCTTTCGCCCACGAGGTCGGGGACTGGACACCGAGGTCGTCGAGAACAAACATCGGGGCGGATTTAACGCTTTCGAAAAATTCATCATAGGGCATATCGCTATCCGGGTTGAAAGAGGCGCGGATGCGGTCGAGCAGGTCCGGGGTGGTGATATAAAAAGCCGGCAGGCCGTGCCTGATACGCTCGTTAACGATGGCGGCGGCGAGATGGGTTTTACCGCTGCCGCTGGGGCCGCCCAAGACCAGCCAGCCTTCAGGTTCCACGGCAAAAGCTTGGGCGGCTTGATAAACCTTAGAGAACTGCTCCTGGCTGCGCTTGTTGCTGCTCCGGCCTTCCGGCATGAGATTTTCAAACGTAAAACAGGCCAGCGAGCCGAGGTTGCTGTATTTTTTAAGCCGGGACTGCTTCTCGCCAGCTTTTTCTTTTTTCACACAGGTGCAGGGAACCGTGCGGCTGTAATCCGGCCGCCCGTCCGGCAAACGGGGATGAACAATACGGGCGCCCATGCAAATGGGACATTCGGAAGCATTATTGACCGGCGCTTCGTCAGCGTTGGACAATACGTCCGTATTTTCCCTTAACGAATTTCTCAGGGTTTGATTCTTTAATATGTCGCCAATGTGTTCCATTTTTGTATGTTCCATCGCTCCGGCCTTCTACCGACCAGGTTTCGAGTATCTTCGTGATATATTTAATGCTCCGTTTATTATGCAAAGCAGCTTCTTTGATGGCATCCCGTATCCAGTCGGCGGAATATATCTTTTCCGCGTCTTTAAGCTCGTCGGCAATTATCGGGGTGAGCATCCCCACATTCTGTTCATAAAGGGTATAAATATCCGGTAAAGGTTCGACTTCCGGCAATACCGGAACGGCTTTAAGCCCTTCCAGTTTTATCTCCCCGGACTTTATTTTTTCCGCCGCCTGTCGGTCCGTTTCCGTATTCAGAAAGTAAATATTATCCGTTTTACCGTCCTGGGAAACCGGGACATCGATTATCGTTCCCCTGTCAGCCGCCAGTTTTAAAGCGTTACGCAGCACCTGCTCCGGCTGGCCGCCGGAAGATTTCAGTCCGGCCATCAAATCGGAGTTCCCCAGCAGTTCACTGAAACTGACAAAACGCGGAAAACCTTTTTTAACATAAAGCGCCGGGATAATATGCAGCGTTGTCTTCAGTTCCGCCATGTCCGTTATCTGCGGCAGCAGGCGGCTGAAAAATATTTTAGGGATGGCGGCATATTCCACCTTCCCGCCGGATGGGAAACCCTGAAACTGCGTCATAGCATCGGCTGTTCTATACTGCCCAGGCTTTCAAAACGGGCAAGGTTCTGCCGGAAGCGCAATTTAACGCGGCCGGTCGGCCCATTGCGGTGCTTGGCAATAATTACATCGGCTTCTTCACGGGGGAATTCACGGTCCGGGTGAGCGGTAATCCACTCTTCCTCGGTCTTGTAATAATACTCATCGCGGTAAATAAAGAGCACCACGTCAGCGTCCTGCTCGATGGAGCCGCTTTCACGGAGGTCGGAAAGCTGGGGCTCATGGGAGGTACGCATTTCCACGGCGCGGCTCAACTGGGAAACGGCGATAACCGGGGCATCGAGTTCACGCGCCAGGGCTTTTAAAGAACGGGAAATATAGCTGATTTCCTGGACGCGGTTTTCGCCGAAGCCACTCCGGCTTTCACCCTGCATCAACTGCAGATAGTCCAGGATAACCAGGTCAATCCCGCGTTCATAATTAAGGCGGAGGGCTTTGCTGCGCATCTCCGCGATGCGGATCATGGGAGTATCATCGATATAAATGGGGACTTCGGAGAGCACACCGGTCGCTTCCATGACCTTGCGCTCTTCTTCCTCGTTGCGGTGCTCGCCGAAACGGATGCGGCGGGAGTTGATGCCGGATTCGCTGGAGACAAGGCGCGTCACGAGGGAGTCCCGTCCCATTTCAAGCGAAAACACGGCGACGCAGGCACGGCTCTGGACGGCCGCATTACGGGCGATGTTTAAAGCGAGGGAAGTCTTCCCCATGCTGGGACGTCCGGCGACGATAAGCAGGTCCGCACGCTGCATGCCGCCGAGGAACTCATCGAGTCCGGCGAAGCCGGACAGAACATAAGGCAGGCGCTCCGGTTTATCTTCAGAGGCTTTCGGCTCGACCTCGAAGTACTTGTCCAGCACTTCGCGGATATGGGTGAGGTCGTTGTTGCCGCCGCCGCGGCGCAGCTTAAATAAAAGCCCTTCCGCTTTAGCCATGCTTTCTTCAACATCCGGCCCGGCTTCATAACCGATGGTTGAAATGCGGTCGCCGGCGGCAATGAGCTGGCGCATGATGGAAAGCCGGTAAACGATGCGGGCATAGTGTTCGATATCCAGCGAGGTAGGACAAACGGAAATAAGGTAGCTTAATTTGGCAACGCCGCCGCAGGCATCCAGTTTACCGGTGCGGGAGAGCTCCTGCGCCATAGTTACCTGGTTGATGGCTTCATCGCGCTTGTAAAGCGTTACGGCAGCATCAAATAACCACAGGTTTTGCTCGAAATAAAAGTCTGCCGGCTGGAGAAAGTCGGCAATCTGGTAAATCGAGGTACCGTTTATCAATAAAGAGCCGATTACGGCCTCTTCAGCATCATTATCATTGGGCGGGAGCCTGGCATCGTTAACCACTAAACTCCTTCTACTACGCAACCGTTAAATAAAAACAAAAAACTTATTCTTCTTTTTTAGCTTTGGCGCGGGGCTTCTTTTCTTTCTTCTCTTCTTTTGCTTCCGCCGCAGGGGCTTCCGCTTTTTCTTCTTTTACGGCCTTTTCCGCTTTGACTTTCTTTTCTTTGGCAGGTTTTTCGGCTTTTTCTTCTTTGGCCAGCTTTTCAGCCTTGACTTCCACAGGCGCGGCTTCTTCAGCTTTTTCCGCTTTAGGCGCTTTTTCCGCTTTCGGTTTCTTTTCTTTCTTTTCCTTCTTAGGTTCGGCGGCGGCTTCCGCTTTCGTCTCCGCTTTTTCAGCTTTCTCTTTCTTAGCTTCCGGTTTTTCTTCTTTTACGGCTTTTTCCGCTTTCGCGGGCTTGGCCTCTTCCGGGGCATTTTCGTCGATGACATTGACTTTAATGACGGCGGTGATATCGCGGATAAATTTTATCGTCACATCGCTAACGCCGGCCTGCTTAATGGGCTCGGCAAGGGCGATATGTTTTTTATCGATAAGAGCGCCGGCGGCTTTGCTTAATGACTCGGCGATATCAGCGCCGGTAACAGAGCCGTAGAGTTTATCGTTTTCTCCGACCTTGGCCCGTAGAGTGATTTGAAGACCGCTGATTTTCCCGGCCAGATCAGACATCTGGGTTTCTTCCACCTCTTTTTGCCTGATGAGCTTTTTGAGATGGGCATCGATGGATGCAGATGCCTGGGAATCAGCCAGGACCGCCAGTTTGCGGGGGAAAAGGAAGTTGCGGGCATAACCGTTGGCTACTTCCTTGGTCTGGCCGACCCTGGCAACATTTGGAACATCGTCAGTAAAAATAACTTTCACAACTCTCTCCTTAATTTGGGGTAACAATTAAATTTAGCTGAAAAACCGTAAAAATGCAATCCGTTCTCTCACATATATCCACGAAATATTTTCAGGACTGCCTAATTCAACTTTTTCCCCCAATAAAATAAATCTTGAATATTTTTTTCACCCTCACCCTGTCTCCCTCTCCCGCCAGGGGAGAGGGTAAAGCGGAAGAAAGGGGTAAAGGCAATATTTTACCCGCCGATATATTTATTGGCGCTCACCGCCGCCGTCGCGCCGTCACCCGCCGCGCTGATGACCTGCCGGATGGAACCGCTGCGGATATCCCCGGCGGCAAAAATCCCGGGTATTTTAGTCTGCAGATTGTTATCCACAATAATTGCTCCATGCGCGTCCAGGTCGACCAGGCCTTTTAAATACCCAGTGGCCGGCTGGGACCCGATGGAAACAAAAACGCCCGAGACCTCCAGTTCCGATGTTTTATTTGTAATGCAATTTATCAGGACAAGTTTTTCCACAAATTGTTTGCCCTTAATTTCCTGCGCGGTAGCGTCCCAGATAATCTGGATACGGGAATCGGCCATTATCTTCTCCTGAAGTATCGGCGTGGCGCGCAGCTCATGACGGCGGTGAACAAGGTAAACTTTAGAAGCGAATTTGGTAAGCTCCATGGCCTCCGTGACCGCCGCGTTACCGCCGCCGAGCACAGCGACTACCTTACCGCGGAAGAAAGCGCCGTCACAGGTGGCGCAGTAAGAAACGCCTTTGCCGGTAAATTCCTTTTCGCCGGGGACATTAAGCTTCAGGCGGTCCGAGCCGCCGGCGATAATCACCGCTTTGGCCGTAAAATCACCCTGCCCGGTTTTGAGTATTTTCAGGCTGTCTTTGACTTCAATGCTTTGCACTTCGTCGTATAAAGTTTCCAGGCCGAACCTGGTGGCCTGCTCATGCATTGCCATCGTTAAATCGATGCCGCTGACGCCGTCTTTATAACCCGGGTAATTTTCCACCATCAAGGCATTAATTATCTGGCCGCCGATGCCCTGTTTTTCGACAAGCAGGCTGTTTAAACGCGCCCGGGCGGCATAAATCCCGGCGCTTAAGCCGGCCGGCCCGCCGCCGATTATAATAACGTCATAAGATTTTTTTATTTGGTTCATTTTGTTGCCTCCCCTGCCTCCAATTACAAACCAATAAGTTTACAGTCAACAGTTTACAGTTTTCAGTCGGGGGGAAGGAGCGGGTTCTGTTAACTGTGTACGGTGAACTATTAGACTGCTAATGCCGCGTCGAGGTTTTTCTTTAGTTCCGCCTTGGGCCGGAAACCGACGATGTTGGTGACCGGCTTCCCGTTTTTAAAAACGATCAATGAGGGGATGCTCATGACACCATATTTTTGAGCGGTCGCCTGGTTATCATCCACGTTCAGTTTATAGAAAGTCACTTTTCCATCATATTCCGTGGACAGCTCGTCAACAATCGGAGCGACCATGCGGCATGGACCGCACCACGGCGCCCAGAAATCCACCAGCACCGGTGTCTTAGCTTTTAATACCAGCTCATCGAATTTTGCAGTCTGAATATCAACCGGCTTGCCCATAATATTCCTCCCTAATTTTATCCGTAATACCACGCTCGATGGTCTCTTTAGCCAACCCTACAGCGTTTTTTATAGCTTTGGCTTTGCTGCGCCCGTGCGCAATAATAATATTTCCGTTAACTCCCAGCAAACAGGCCCCGCCATATTCCGAATAGTCCATTTTCCGGGTCATCGAACCGATGCCGATTTCATGCAGCAAATCCCCGGTCTTCAGGCGGGAAACGCTGGAAAAAACGTGTCCCATCTGTTTGACCGAGGAAAGGAAGCTATCGTTAAAGCCCTCGATGGTTTTGAGAACAATATTGCCGGTAAAGCCGTCCGTCACGATGACATCGGCGCTTTTCCTGGCGATGTCATGTCCCTCGATGTTGCCGATGAAGTTAAGTGATTTATTCTCTTTAAGAAGCTGATACGCTTCAACCGCCAGTCGGTTGCCTTTGCCTTCCTCCGCGCCGTTGCATAATAACCCGACGCGCGGGGAGGTAATATTCAACAGGTATTTGCTGTAAACCGTCCCCAGCCTGGCAAACTCCAACAGATGCTCCGGGCGGCAGTCCGCATTAGCGCCGGCATCGACAAGGAGCGGCGGCTTTTCCGAATAAATATCGAGGAAGCAGCCGATGGCCGGGCGGTTAACCCCGCTGGCTTTGCCTAAAGTCAGGAGCGCGCAGGCGACACAGGCGCCGGTGTTTCCGGCGGATACAAACGCCTGGGCTTTTCCTTCTTTAACAAGGTTGGTCCCGATAACAATCGATGAATCCGGTTTGCTCTGGATGGCCTTAACGGGATGTTCATTAAAATCGATGACCTGCTTGGCATCAACGATGGTAATACCGGTCTTGCTTAGTTCTTTTTCGGCCAGTTTCTGGATAACGTTTTTACGACCCACGAGGATTATCTCCACGCCGAATTCCTGGGCGGCTTTTATGGCGCCTTTAACGACTTCATGCGGGGCGTAATCGCCGCCGGCGGCATCGAGAGCAATTTTAATATCTTTCACTTTTTTTCACCTGTTCCGGAAACTTTTTCTTCCCATAAGTCGCATTGGCCTCCCCAGCAGGCAACGGTATGGCCGTCCTCCGCAACTTTGACAATTTCACAGGACGTGGGGCAGGAATGGCACTCAAAGGAAGTGGTCTTATATTCAATTCCGCCGATATCGAACCCGCGGAATTTGCAGGCCACATTTTGAAAATTAGCTTCTTCATGCACCAGCAATGCTGCGCCGATAGCGCCCATGACCTCATGGCGGGGAGGGATGATGACTTCCGTTTTTAGCTCTTCCTGCAGCGCTTTTTTGATTCCCCGGTTAAAAGCCACACCGCCCTGGAAAACGATGGGCGGCCGGATATCTTTACCGGAACCGGTATCGCTTAAATAATTGCGAACCAGGGTACGGCAAAGGCCGTAAATAATATCGTCAACGCTGTGTCCCATCTGCTGTTTGTGCACCATATCCGATTCCGCAAAAACGGTGCAGCGGCCGGAAATAGCCAGTTTACCTTTGCCCAGTAAAGCGCGGCGGGACAATTCCTTAATGCTCATATGCAGGCGCGCCGCCTGATGGTCGAGGAAGGAACCGGTGCCGGCGGCGCAAACGGTATTCATACTGAAGTCCGCGACCTGCCCTTCCCGGATAATAATCAGCTTGCTGTCCTGCCCGCCGATTTCGATGACGGTTTTTACATCCGGCACGGCATGGATGGCCGCCACCGCCTGGCAGGTTATTTCATTTTTCACGAGGTCGGCGCCGATAATGGCACCAGCGAGATAGCGCGCGCTGCCGGTCGTTGCCACGCCTTTAACAGCAGCACCGGAAGGCAATTTCCGCCGCAGTTCCGTCAGGCCGCGCTGGACAATTTCCACCGGCCGGCCTTCTGTGGGAAGGTACAGGCTGGCGATAAGGTTATCGGAATTGTCCAGGGCAGCGAGCTTGACAGTCACCGACCCAACATCAACACCGAGATAAATATCCATAATTATCTACTTAAATTATACAATTATTTTTTTCAATTAAATAATAAATTTTAGTTTACCTCTTCCGTCCGCTTGGCGGACACCCTCTCCAAACTATTCATAAACTAAACCCTTGATTTGTTGTTTGTAGGGGGGCTTTGGGTAGAGGGGCTTGATAGAAACAGTTGATCCATTACTAATATTCCTTGATCGTTGTTGGTAATTAGGAGTAAAGGTTACCAACCCCTCTACGTCAAGCTATTCCCCTTTTACATTTCTAAAGCGTGCGGACAAGGCATGCCTGAAATATTTATTTACTCTAGTTTGTTCTATCTAAATTCTCCGTGAACACATATCGTTAAAAATTATCGAGAATAATATCCTTTGTTAGCCAACGAATTATCTTATTTGTTATCTGCGAACTCCTCACGGGCGGCTTTCAGGTTCGCCAGGTCCGCAACAAGGTCGGAGGCGGTCATGGCCATTGCTTTAGCCGCATCGAGCATAATATCCAGGGCTTCTTTGGTGCCCGTTACTTTTTGAAAATCCGTGGTATGTATCAGTATGTTCGATGGCGCGATGCCGACATAAGGCTGGATGGTGGGCACCAGGCTGCTGACATTGCCGACATCGGAGCTGCCGGTGGAACCGGAAGTATCGCCGATGGGTATCGTGCGCCCCAACGCCTGCATGTTCTTCTGGAAGAGTTTTGCCATCGCCATGTTATTACGCATGGCGGCGTAACGCACATCCGCCCACCTGTATTTCAACTCGGCGCCGGTAGCGGTAGCGCCCGCGACGAAACAATTCAGGACTTTTTCCTTCAAGACATTTAAGTATTCGTCATCAACCGCGCGGACGATAAACGACCCTGCCGTATGGCTGGGAACGATATTCGGAGCTTCACCCCCATCGGTGATAATGCCGTGAATCCGGGAGGTCGGCCTGATATGCTGGCGTAAAGCATCGATGCTGTTATAAGACAAAATCATCGCTTCCAGGGCATTGATGCCGGCCTCGGGGTCGGCGGCGGCATGGGCGGCTTTGCCGAAAAATTCCACGTTGATAGTCTGACAGGCCAGGGCGCCCACTATTACCTGGTTTCCCCCGCCGGGGTGCGTTATCATTGCCGCATCGAGGTCCCGGAACGCGCCTTTAGTTTCCATCTGGGCCTTGCCCGCGTCACCTTCCTCGCCAGGCGTGCCATAGAGAATAACCGTGCAGTGGGCATCGTCAGCTACCAGCTTGGCGGCAACCGCCGCGGCCACCGAAGCGGTGGCAATTAAATTATGCCCGCAAGCGTGGCCGAGCTTGGGGAGCGCGTCATATTCCGCCAGAAAGCCGATAGCGGGCTTGCCGCTTCCGTAAACCGCCCGGAAAGCCGTAGGCATCTCGCAGATACCGGTCTCTACTTTAAAACCGTGGCCTTGGAGGAACTTTACGAGCAACTCGGAGGCTTTCTTTTCTTTCATCGCCGTTTCGGGGTTTTCATGGATGGTACGGCTTAACTCGGCCAGGGCGGAAGCGTGAGATTCTACGTCTTTGATAACGGCCGTCTTTAATTTAGAAATATCCACAATTATCCCCTCTAACCACGCTATTTATCAACCGGCTCGGTGCGGTCGTAATTTATGATGTGGCTGGGGCGGAAACCGTTATTGCGGAAATAGTTGATGACTTCCTGGTCTTTATCCGGGATAACAGCCCGGATGGTCCCAATATTTCTCGATTTACAAAGTTTTCCCAGCGCTTCGATCATCATCGTGCCGATGCCGTGCTTGCGGTATTCGGGATTTACGGCCACCAGGTAAATGCCAGCGGTGCTGGTCATCGGGTACCCTGAAAAGTCAATTTTGGCGAGGATAAACCCTATCAGGATGCCTTCATACTCCGCGATAAAACTTAAATCGAGCGGCCCGGGGATTTCCTCGACCAGTTTTTCTTTGTTCGGGATATCCGCCCACCATATACCCACCGTCGGGAGGACATCACTGGAAACCATGCGGCGTATCTTGACCGTTTTTTTATCGATAGTCTTCATACAGCATCACCAACTTTCTAAAGAAAGGGGGAATATTTTCAGGACAATTCTTATTATAACCCATAAAACAAGGGGATTTCTAGGCTACAGCACCCGGAGCATATAGATTTAGGGGAATATAATTGATATGTTCTAAGGAATCAATACATTTTTCCTCTATTTATATTGCATCATAATATAAAGGGTGTTATAATGAGAGTTGCCGGGATTAGAATAGCTTTGTTTCAAGAGTGGGTTTGAGTCCCACTCTTTTAATTAGTGAAAAAGAATATCGGAGGTAAGCACGCGAATGAAGAGCGATTTTTTGCTCGCTATAACGCAGCTTTCGGCGGAAAAAAATCTGCCGAAAGACGTGGTTCTTACCGCCGTCGAAGCGGCACTCGTATCAGCCTATAAGAAGGACAGCCTCTTCGCAAACCAAAACATATCCGTTAAGATAAACCCGAACACGGGCAAGGTGGAGGTCTGGGCGGAAAAGACCGTGGTGGAAAAGGTCACTAATCCCAACTCTGAAATCACGCTGCGGGAAGCGAAAAAACTTAAACCGGATATCAAGCTCGGCGACACGCTAATGGTGGAATCCACACCGGAGAACGCCGGGCGTATTGCCGCGCAAACAGCTAAACAGGTTATCCTGCAGCGCCTGCATGAAGCGGAGCATAGCGCCATTTTTGAGGAGTTCGCCGATAAAGAAGGCGAGGTCGTCAGCGGCGTGGTGCAGCGCTTTGAAGCCGGCCAGGCTTTCATCGATATGGGCAGGACGGAAGCGGTACTTCCCCCGGCCGAACAGGTGCGTTCCGAGCGTTACCGCGTCGGGCAGCGCCTGAAGGTCGTCCTGCTGCAGGTAGCCCGCACGGCCAAAGGGCCCAAGGTCATCGTTTCCCGTTCCCATCCGGAGCTGCTGCGGCGGCTTTTCGAGCTGGAAGTACCGGAGGTATATAACGGCACGGTAGAAATCAAATCCATCGCCCGGGAAGCCGGTTTCAGGAGCAAGATAGCCGTAGCCGCCAAGCAGGAAGGCATCGACCCGGTGGGATGCTGCGTGGGGCTGCGGGGCATCAGGATACAGAATATCGTCAGCGAACTGAACGGCGAGAAAATCGATGTCGTGATGTGGAGCCCGGACCCGGCCACGTTTATCGCTAACGCCTTGAGCCCGGCGCACATCGTCGGCGTACAGTTAAATAAAGGTGACCAGGTGGCAACCGTCATCGTCCCGGACAAACAGCTTTCACTGGCTATCGGTAAAGAAGGGCAAAACGCGCGGCTGGCCGCTAAACTGACCGGCTGGCGTATCGATATCAAGAGCTCTTCAACCGCCGAAGCCGAGAAAATACAGGAAGTCAAACCCAAGGCTGAAGCCGAAGCACAACCGTCCGAAGAAGCCGAAGCCGAGAAAGAAGAAGCCCCGGCCGAGGCAGCCGCCAAGGGTACCCCGTCTGAAGAAAAACTGCCTGAAGAAGTCCTGGCGGATATCGAGTCTCTCGTGACCGAAGAACCGGCCAAGGAAAAAGCGGCGGAGAAAGCAGAAGCCGCCGAGCCTGTCCCGGCCGAGATACTTTTACCGCCGCAGTTAAGGAAAAGGACAGCGGGCGAGGGCAAAACAGAACTGCGGTTTGCCGAAGATATCATGGCACCGCGGCGTGCCAAGGAAACTGAAAAACCCGGTAAAACCAAGAAGAAAAAGAAGGGCGGCTTTACCAAAGAGGGCGAAGAAGGCATAAAGGCCAAGAAAGGCCGCGGCCGTGATTACAGCCAGGGGGAGGATGAAGAAGAGTACTTCTAATACCCCGGCAGCGAGGACGGTCCCGCAACGTACCTGCGCGGTCTGCCGCAAAGTAAAAGGTAAAAAAGAGATGGTGCGCCTGGTGCGTATACCCGGAGGAAAAGTCGAAATAGATACCACGGGGAAAAAAGAGGGGCGGGGCACTTACCTTTGCCGGGACTTGACGTGCTGGGAGAAAATTGCTAAAGGGAAACAATTGGAACACGCTTTAAAGAGTGAAATCGACCGGGGCAACCTGGATGAATTAATAAAGAACGGGAAAGACCTGCTGAAGGAGCAAGCAATTGGCAAAAGCCAGTAAACCGGAAAAACCAGCCGTACCTGCCGCGGAAAAAGCGGGCCAGGAAGGGGCGCAGGCTAAAATACCCGTTATCGACCTGCCGCGGTCGATAAGCGTGCGGCAGCTTGCAGAACTGCTGAATGTCGATTCCATCTATATTATCAAGCAGTTGATGCGCAACGGCATCATGGCGAACATCAACCAGATTCTCGATTACGATACCGCCGCGCTGATTGTTTCTTCCATGGGGTTTAAGCCCCACCTCACGCCGCTTAAAGACCAGATGATGGCCAGCGCAGCGGAGGAAGGCAAAAAACAAAAGAAGAAATACGGTAAAGACGACCAGAACCTTGAACCGCGCCCGCCGGTGGTCACTGTCATGGGACATGTCGACCACGGCAAGACAAAGCTGCTGGACGCCATCAGGTCCACCAACGTGGTGGACCAGGAAGCCGGCGGCATTACCCAGCATATCGGCGCCTATCAGGCCATGATAGACGGGCATAAAATTACCTTCCTCGATACGCCCGGCCACGAGGCATTTACCGCCATGCGCGCCCACGGCGCCAACATTACCGACATAACGATACTTGTGGTCGCCGCCGATGACGGTGTGCAGCCGCAGACCATCGAAGCCATTAACCATGCCAAGGCCGCGGAAGTCCCGATTGTCGTAGCAATTAATAAAGTAGATAAAGATAATGCCAACCCTGCCCTTGTCAAACAGCAGCTGGCCGAACACGGGGTGATAGTGGAGGAGTGGGGCGGCGCTACCGTCGCCGTAGAAATCTCCGCCAAGAACAAGACCGGCATTAAAGAATTACTGGAAAGCGTGCTGCTGGTCGCGGAAATGGAAGACCTTCGGGCGAACCCCAATCAACCGGCGGCGGGGGTGGTCATCGAAGCGAAAATGGACAAGACCATGGGCCCGCTGGCAACGGTATTAATCAGGGCCGGCACACTTAAAGATGAAGATACCGTCGTGGTCGGCAATACCTGGGGCAGAATCAGGGCGATGTTTAACGACCAGACCAAACGCATCAAGAAAGCCGAGCCTTCCACACCCGTTGAGATTCTGGGCCTGGGCGAAGTGCCGGAAGTAGGCGATAACCTGCAGGCGGTTACCGATGAACGGCATGCACAGGCCATCCTGGCCCACCGCCGCGAAGAAATGGAAAAAGAATCGCAAAAGGCAACCGCCGTTAACCTGAACAGCCTTTTCGACCAGATAAGCGCCGGGAAAGTCAAAGAACTTAACGTCATTCTCAAGACAGACGTCCAGGGCTCCCTGGAACCCATCAGGACATCCCTGGAAAGACTGGGAACGGACGAAGTAAAGGTCAGGATTATCCATGCGGCGACCGGCAATATCACCGAAAGCGATGTTATGCTGGCATCGGCATCCAACGGTATTATCGTCGGGTTTGGCGTCACCGCCGGAGAAGGCGCCCGCAACCTGGCGGGAAATTCCGGCGTGGACATCCGCATCTACAACATCATTTATACCCTCATCGACGATGTGGATAAAGCGCTGAAAGGACTGCTGGAACCCACCTTCGTAGAAGTTATCGACGGGCGGGCGGAAGTCCGGGCGGTGTTCTCGGGCGGTAAAGGCACAAAAGCGGCCGGCTGCATGGTGACTGAAGGGAAAATAACGCGCAACTCTAAAGTAAGGGTGCGCCGCGGCAAAGAAATCCTCGCCGATTCTATCGTCAGCAGCCTCAAACGCTTTAAGGACGACGTCCGGGAAGTAGCAACGGGCTATGAGTGCGGCGTCGGCGTCAAGGACTTCAACGATTTCAAGGTCGGCGATGTCCTCGAGTTCTACAGAATGGAGAAATCCGGTTAATTATGGGCCGGAATTCAGTATATGTCATCGCATCGTATCGAACGCGTCAATACGCAAATCAAGCGTGAAATCAGCGAGCTTATCCAGCAGCATTTGAGAGACCCGCGCATGGGCGAGTTTGTCTGTGTCACGGAAGTTTCCACTTCACCCGACCTGAAACACGCCAAAGTCTTTATCAGCAGCATGGGCGGTGAGCAGGAAGAAGAAAAAGTCCTGGGAGCACTTAATTCCGCTTCCGGGTTCCTGCGCACGGGTTTAGCCAGGCGGATGAAAATGCGCTATGTCCCCGAGCTTCACTTCGTCTGGGACAGCTCCATCGAACACGGTGATAAGGTATTGCGCCTGATAGACCAGGTCAACGAGGAAAAACAAGAGAAATAGCTGCTAGCGATTGGCTTTTGGCTGATAATCTTCTCCCCATTCTCTTCACCGACCCCTATCCTTCGTCTCCCTTTCCCCGCTGGCAAGGAAAGGGACGATACATTTAATAAAATCCAGCTTTGAACCATACCGATGAAAATCAGTATCCAGATATTATGAAGCGGTTTGTTTTATTCTGTAAATTGTTTATTTTCGGGATGGGATGGTGGGGAAAAAGCTAACCGCACTACAGAACTACGGAACTTATTAACCTGATGTGCAGGTTTTAAATCCCGACCTCACTCCCTGACCCTCTCTTCGTTTACCGAAAGAAGGCAACAGAAAGTGTTGTATCAGCAATATCGGTTGTCTCCCTCCTTGCCAGCGGGGAGGGACGATCGAGGTGGGGTCGGTATAAGCCAATATTGCTTGCACACGGGGTTTATAGCTTTTAGCGATTAGAGGTTAGTCATGATCGCATTCTTTCTAAAACCTAACCCCCCTCCCTATTCCCTGATGCTATTTGCTCCAACCCTACCTAATTGCTATTATTATTCTATAGCTTTTCTGAAAAGGAGCGCGCTATGAAGTTTTCACCGTTACTGGATAAAATCCCGGATTACCCGTTCCGCAAAGTCGGGAAGATGTGCAAAGAAGCCGAACAGCGCGACGGCATCAAAGTGATTAACGCCCGCATCGGCATCCCGGATAAAGAAGCGCCTCAATCCGTAAAAATAGCCCTTGCCAGAGCCGTATTAACCGAAAACTCGACTTTCGGGTATCCGATTGATGTCCACCCGGAGCGCGGTATTACCGAACTGACCGATGCTATCATTAATAACTACAAAGAAGTACACGGCACCACGATTAAAGCGGAGAATATAGCGGTCATCGGGTGGGCCAAAGAAGCCCTCTTTGATATGCCCTGGCTCTTTGACGAGGGGGCGATTTATATTCCGGACCCCGTTTACCCGGTGTACGAAATAGCCACGACACTTTCCGGCCACAACCCGGTGCGTGTACCGACGACCGCCAAAACGAACTGGCTTCCGGATTTCAATTTTAAGGCGTCGGATAAACCGGTCGCTTTTTATTTCTGCGACCCTAATAATCCCCTCGGCACCGTTGCCGATGAAGCTTACTATAAAGCCCTGGCTAAAAAGATGAAGGCGGCGGACGTCATCGGCATCTTCGATAAAGCGTATAAGGACTACGTCTTCGATGACAAGACCCATCCGGTTTCCATTACCCAGTTCCCGGAAATCATGGAACGCGGCTTTGAACTGGTGTCCCTCTCCAAGCACTTCAACTATGTCGGCATCGGGCTGGCCTGGATTATCAGCAGCGAGGCCAACATTAATATATGGCTAAAACATTACGGCCAGCACAGCCAGGGCGTGGAATGGTATAAACAGAAAGCCGGCGCTGAAACGCTGACCAGCCCGGTAATTAAAGCGGAAATGCGGGCCTACATGGATGAGCTGAAACAGCGCCGCGATATTTTTACCAAAGGCCTCCGCGACCTGGGCCTGAAAGTGGATGTCCCGGCCGCCACCCCCTACCTCTGGATAAAAGTACCGGACGGCTTTAATGATGAAGACTTCGCCTTGAACATGCTCATCAACAAAGCGCACGTGGCCTTCATGCCGGGGTCATACTTCGGGGCCAACGGCAGCGGCTACATGCGGGCGACGCTTTTCCTTTCTTTACCGGAAATAGAAGAGGCCCTGAAGCGCATCAAGAAAGTAAAGACATGGTGAGGAGGGGGTGAGGGAGAAGTATCAACTGCCAAGTAGCAAGTATCAAGGAAGTAGCAAGTGATAAAGGAAGGAAATTACAATAACCAAATAATATTCAATTAATTCTCAAGTCGTCATCCTCGCCTACGCGGGGATCCACTTAGAAAAGGCATAAGTTCTTGGGTATTAGTGATGGATTCCCGATCAAGTCGGGAATGACAAGTTTGGATGTTTTGGTTATCGGGATTTGTTTCGGATTTAGATATTAGGATTTAGAGTTTCACAATGGACGGTATTTTAAATATCAATAAGCCTGCCGGGAAGACCTCTTTCGGCGTAGTGGCGGCGGTAAAGCGGCTGACAGGCGAACGCCACGCGGGGCATGCCGGGACGCTGGACCCGGACGCCACCGGCGTACTGCCGGTCTGCCTGGGCAAAGCCACCCGCGTTATAGAGTTTCTCATGGATGCCCATAAAGTTTACCGGGCGGTCATCGAGCTTGGCGTATCCACCGATACTTATGATGGCGCCGGTCAAGTTATCCAACGTCAAGATTTTTCATGCATCACTAAAGACATCTTCGAACTGGCTTTAGATTCTTTCCGCGGAAAGATACAGCAGGTCCCGCCGATGCATTCCGCGCTGAAGCATCACGGCCAGCCGCTATATAATCTGGCCCGGGCCGGCATAACCGTAGCACGCCAGAGCCGCACCGTAACTGTTTACCGTCTTGAGCTTTTAGGCTGGCAGCCGCCGCTGGTTACCCTGGATATTGAATGTTCCAAAGGCACTTATATACGCTCTCTGGCTAACGACCTGGGCGAAAAGCTGGGGTGCGGGGCATATATGAAAAACCTGGTCCGTTCCGCTTACGGCGATTTTAAATTAGAAGACGCTGTTTCTCTCGACAAGCTGGAAGAAGCGGCGCATAAAGGCAACTGGCAGTCATATCTCTATCCTATCGATAGCGTGCTCGGCCATTTGCCGTTGGTGACGGTAGACACCGAAAGCGAAGAAGCCATCAAAACCGGTAACCCCCCGCAACTGGCAAACGCGCCTGACACCAATGCTAAATATCTCCGGGCTTACAGTGCAGACAAACGCTTCCTTGCTATCCTGATGCGTGATAAAGAAAACAGCATCTGGCGTCCGAAAAAAGTGTTTGTTTAAATGGAACGCTTTTTTCCTCAAAAACTCAATCATTATGTAAACTTTTTGAGTGTAAACCTTGACAGCGCAAGCCTAAAAAAGGTATATTTCAAGCTGGTGTTAAGTAAATATCATATCCTTCGAAACGGTCTTTGGCTGAAAAACTGGGAGCACAATAACCCTTCATGAAAATAGCCCTGGTCTCTCCTTACGACTTCGCCCAGCCGGGGGGCGTCGTCAGCCACATTTCCTGTCTGGAGCAGCAATTCACCCGGATGGGGCACGAGGTTAAAATCATCGCTCCTGCCTCCAAGGCCGTTTATACCGTCGGCGACCGTTTCATACGCATCGGCACGCCGCGCCCGGTCCCGGTCAGCGGTTCCATGGCGCGCATCACCCTGTCTATCCACCTGGAAGCGCGCATCAAAGAAGTCTTCGAGCGGGAGAAATTCGATATCTGCCACCTGCATGAACCGTTAATGCCCACCCTCTGCACGACGATATTAAGGCTTAAGAAAGCGCCGATGGTGGGCACTTTCCATGCTTCCGGCGGCAAGCCCTGGTACACCATGTTCTCCCCGGTTATGAAATGGTACCTCGACCGATGGTTCCGCAAGCTGGATGGGCGGATTTGCGTTTCCGATGTGGCCCACCGCTACGTCAGCACCTATTTCCCGGGGGATTTTACCATCATCGCCAACGGGGTGGACACGAAACATTTTGATGGTAATGCCCGGCCGTTCGAAAGGTTCTGCGATGGCAAGCTGAATATTTTATTCGTCGGCCGGCTGGAAAAACGCAAAGGGTTCGATTACCTGCTGGAGGCTTACCGGCTTATCAAACCGGAGTTCCCGGAAAGCCGCCTAATCCAGGTGGGGCCGGGCGTCAGGCTGCGCAAAAAATATGAAAAACGAATCGACCGGCATGGCATGAAGGACGTCTTTTTCACCGGCTATGCCCCTTATAGCGATTTACCGAGGTATTACAAGACCGCCGATGTTGCCTGCTTTCCGGCGACCGGCAGAGAAAGCCAGGGCATCGTGCTGCTGGAAGCCATGTCCACCGGCAAACCGATTATCGCTTCCGACATCGAAGGCTACAACGGCGTCCTGACCGACGGCGTCGAAGGGATTGCCGTGCCGCCTAAGGACTCGAGACGACTTGCCGACGCTTTGACCAGGCTCTTTAAAGATAAACAGCTGCGCGAGCAGATGGGCACCAGGGGCCGGCCGCGCGCCCTGCAATATGACTGGGAACTGCTGGCCGGAAAGCTGATAGATTATTATCGCGATACCTTGAGAAGAATAAAGAAACCCATACCGGAACCGGTAAAGAAACAGCCTGAACCCATCTTCACGGGGGAACGTAAACCGTAATGGCAAAACTATTTTCCGCCCGTAAAATAATCGCCAGCAATATAACCGACCCTGTTATCAAGCTCATCGCACGGACGCCGCTTACCCCCAACGCCGTAACCATGATAGGATTCGGGATTACGGTGGTGTCCGGGGCGCTGGTGTTCGCCAACCATTTGCTGGCGGCCGGCATCGTGATGCTGATTGCCGGGGCCTTCGATATGCTTGACGGGGCGCTGGCGCGCACGACACAGCGTGTCACCAAATTCGGGGCTATCCTGGATTCTACTCTTGACCGCGTCTCCGAAGCGTTAATCCTCCTCGGGCTGCTAGCGGTCTTCGTGCGCGGCGGCCAATTTGCGGAATGCATGCTGGTAGGCGCCGCCCTGCTCGGTTCGCTGCTTACCAGTTATACCCGGGCGAGGATGGAGGGATTGGGCGTGGAGTGCAAAGCCGGGCTCTTCACGCGGCCGGAAAGAGTTATCGTTACCGCTTTGGGGCTTATATTGAGCGGCATCAATCATGCTTTGCTGATTGCGCTTATCATCGTCACCATCTTTAGCTGGTACACGACCATCGAAAGAATGGTTTACGCCTGGCGCAGCCTGAAAGAGAAATAAGTAACCAATTTCAAATATCCAGTGCCCGACCGCCTTTTCCCCAAACATCATTCCTGCACATTCGCGATGATGACGAGTAACGGAAAGGTGGTTGGGGGTATTTGTCATTGGTAGTATTGGTCTGCCGGAGGCGGGTTGGTATTTATTTGCAGTATTAATCCCTTTCTCCTTTTAGTTATAGACAAGGTACGCGTGTGATGGTAGAATGTATGGGTTTTTGCGATAGGAGGAACAAATGCCGGTTGTAGCTGTTATCGGTGCGCAATGGGGAGATGAAGGTAAAGGCAGAATTGTAGATATGCTGGCCGAAAAGGCCAAGTACGTTGTTCGCTTTTCCGGCGGCGATAATGCCGGGCATACGGTGGTCAATCCTCAAGGTGAATTCAAACTGCGTTTGACGCCTTCCGGCATCTTTTACAAGGATGCTGTTTCCATCATCGGAAATGGAGTGGTAATCAATCCCGAAGTTCTAAACGCCGAGATAGACGGGCTGAACAAACGCGGCATCGATACCTCTAAATTGCTCATCAGCGACCGGGCCAATTTAATCATGCCCTACCATATTGTCATCGAAGGGCTGGAGGAAAAAGCGCTCGGCGCCAATGCCATCGGCACCACTCTTAAAGGCATCGGGCCGACCTTCGCGGACAAAGTGGCCCGCAACGGCATCCGCGCCGGCGACCTGCTGGATAAAGCCTATTTCAAGGAAAGGCTAACGCAAATCCTCGAACTTAAAAATGCTATTTTAACCAAATTATACGGCATCGAACCTCTTTCCTTCGATGAAATATACCGGCAGTATTGTACCTATGCCGACCGATGGGCGCCGTTCATTTGCGATACCTCGGTCATCCTGGCTAAAGCCATAAAAAATCACGAAAACGTCCTCATGGAAGGCGCCCAGGGTGTCCTGCTGGACCCCGATTACGGCACCTATCCCTTCGGTACTTCTTCATCCCCGATGTCCGCCAACGCCTGCCTGGGTTCCGGCATTCCGCCGACCAGCCTGACCCAGGTCCTGGGCGTCTTTAAAGCCTACCAGACCAGGGTGGGCGCCGGACCGATGCCGACGGAGCAGGACAATGAAGTCGGCCAGGCGATACGCGAGCAGGGGCAGGAATACGGCACAACCACCGGCCGGCCGCGCCGCTGCGGTTGGTTCGATGCCGTGGCCGCCCGCATGAGCGCCCGCGTTAACGGCTTTACGTCGATTGTCATTACCCGCCTTGATATTCTTGATACGTTGCCGACTCTGAAGATATGCACCGGCTACACCCTCGACGGTAAAGCCACCGAAAGTTTCCCGGCCAGCATTAAAGACCTGGAACGCTGCCAGCCGGTCTATGAGGAAATGCCGGGCTGGCAAAAACCGACCGGCGACGCCCGTAAATTCAAAGAGCTGCCGGTCAATGCGCAGAAATATATTAACCGGCTCGAGGAACTGGTGGGCGCGCCGGCGCATACGATTTCCATCGGCAAGCACCGCGAGCAGACGATTATCCGGAAAAGTATTTTTTAAATTTGTCATTGCGAGGAGCGCTCATGGTGAGCTTGTCGAACCATAACGACGAAGCAATCCGTAAACGTCATTCCCGCACATTCGCTTCGCTCAGTATAAACTCCGGCGGGAATCCAGCATTGACTTAAAACGATGATTGAGATTGCCGCGCCTTTCGGCCTTCGGCCTCAATGGCTCGCAATGACCCGAAAATAAATATGATAACTATCAGAAACGCCAAAGAAAAAGACATCCCGAGATTATTAGAGCTTTACCGGCAGCTTTCGATGAGTCCCGGCGACTATAAAGCCGCGCCGGTGGCCGATTGCCGCCAAATTCTGAAGAAAATTAAGAAATACCCTAACGCCTCTTTGCTCGTTGCGGAAGAGGACGGAAAAGTGGTGGGGACGACTTTTTTAGCGATTCTGCCCGGCTTTGCCCACGGCACCGTCCCGTTCGGCGTTATCGAATATGTGGTCGTGGATGAAACAAGGCGCAGCAAAGGCATCGGGAAGGCTTTAATGGACTACTGTAAAGCCCGTTGTCAAGAGGCGGGGTGCTACAAAATAATACTCACCAGCGATAAGCGGCGCGAGCGGGCGCATAAGTTCTATAGAGCCAACGGGTTTGAGGCCTCGGCGGAGGGGTTCAGGTATTATTTTTAAATAGGCCTCATTATAGAGAGTCCAGAGAGAAATCTCTCTGGCGGGGGTTCCGGGGGTGTCCCCCGGACCTCTCTATTCCCCGGGGTGGGGGGAATAAGAGGGGGTTCAGGTTTTATTTTTAACCTTTTTGCTTTACCCTCTTTTTAATAGGTATTTTTCTTTTTCTTCGGTTACCCGGTAAATATCCTTACGGTGACCCACCTTTAGAACTAAAACGGCCTTTAGATCATCGTGAATTTCATACATAATACGGTAGTCCCCTTGGCGGATACGGTAACAATCCTGGTCAACCAACTTTATACTATCTCCGGGATGGGGATTTTCCGATAACGCACTAATACGTTTATCAATTCTCTGGCGGTCTGATTTGGGAATATTTCTATAATCCTTAGTTACCGAAGGCATCAGCAGGACTCTATATAAGTCCATCTTTTTTCAACCTCTTGATAAACTCTTCATAAGTTATCGGGGTTTCTTTTCTCCTTTTCTCAATATCAGCCAGGTCTTCAACCTCTTCGATTAGTCTTTCTTTTATTGTCTCATTAATGATTTCTGAGACGGACATTTCACAATCAAGGGCTTTTAACTTAAGGGCTTTATATAAAACTGGGTCCAGATATACAGTCGTCCTTTTGCTACGGGAAGTCATAATATCACCTCCTCTATTAGAGACATTATAGCATCATGACGTTATGACATCAAGACGTCTTGATGTCACATTTCATAGAAGTACAATATTATTTCAATAATTGACGGCTGATCCCTTAACCCCATAACCCCTAAAATGTTATAATGAAACGTGGATATCCTCACTGAACTTAACCCCGCCCAGAGACAGGCCGTCGAGGCTATTAACGGCCCGGTATTGATACTCGCCGGGCCGGGCAGCGGCAAGACCCGCGTCATTACCCACCGCATCGCCTACCTTATCAAGGTGGTCGGCGTCAACCCGCGCCGCATCCTGGCGGTCACCTTCACCAACAAAGCCGCCCGGGAGATGGAAGAACGCCTCGCCAAACTGGTCAGCGCCTCGGTCAAAGACATTACCCTCGGCACTTTCCACGCCATTTGCGCCAAATCTTACGGGTCGACGGCAAGGCCATCGGCATCGACCCCAAGTTCGTGATTTACGATGACGACGACCAGCTAAGCCTGGTCAAGCGGGCTTTGGAAGACCTGAACCTCGATGCCAAGCAGTTCGCGCCTCGGGCGCTGCTTTCTTCCATTTCCACCGCCAAGAGCGCCATGCAGAGGCCGGACGACTATCAGCGGGCCGCAGCTATTTCGAGGAAGTGACGCAGCGCGTTTACGAGCGGTATCAAAAGATGCTGACGGACAGCTCGGCGCTGGACTTCGACGACCTCCTGATGAAAACCGTCGTCCTCTTCCAGAAAAACCCGGAAATCCTTAAAAAATACCAGGCGCGCTACCTGCACATCCAGGTGGACGAGTTCCAGGACACCAACCTGGTGCAGTACGAGCTGATAAAGCTGCTGGCCGGGCAATACCGCAACGTCTGCGTCGTCGGCGACCCCGACCAGTCGATATATTCCTGGCGGTCGGCCGATATCCGCAATATTCTCAACTTCGAAAAAGACTTTCCTGACGCCAAGGTCATCCTGCTGGAGCAGAACTACCGCTCGACGCAGATCATCCTCGATGCCGCCTCCCACGTCATCGCCGCCAATAAAGAGCGCAAGGCCAAGGGGCTCTGGACGGAGAATGAAAAAGGCGAGCTCCCCTGCGTTATCGAGACCTACTCCGAGGAGGAAGAAGCGCAGTGGGTGGTCAATGAAATCGATAAGCTCATCCGCAACGAGGGAATGAAGGCCGGCGACTTCGCGATTCTCTACCGCACCAACGCCCAGTCCCGCGTGCTGGAAGAAGCCTTTATCCGCTACGGCATGCCCTACAAGCTGGTGGCCGGCACGCGCTTTTACGAACGCAAAGAGGTCAAGGACATCATCGCCTACCTCCGGCTCATCCAGAACCCGATGGACACCGTCAGCCTGCGGCGCATCATCAACGTGCCGCAGCGCGGCATCGGCGATAAAAGCATGGACGAGCTTTTCTTCTGGGCGCGCCAGGAAGGCGTCAACGAATACAACGCCCTGAAACTGATGGCGGAATCAAAAGATACCAGCCTCGGGCTCCCTTTCAGCAGCCGGACCACCAAAGCGCTGGCCGGTTTCGCCGTGATGCTGGAAAGCTTCATCGAAAAAAGCCGTGAATTGCAGCTGGTCCAGCTGTTCGATGAGGTGGTGGACAAGTCCGGTTACAAGCAGTATATTACGCAGATGGTGGACGGCGAGGACCGCTGGGAGAACGTGCTGGAATTGCGCGGGGTGGCCCAGGAATATAAAGACCTGCCGCCGGAACAGGGACTGTCCGCTTTCCTCGAAGGGGTGGCGCTGGTCTCGGACGTTGACGACCTGCCGGAAAAGAACGATACCGTGACCCTGATTACGCTGCACCAGGCCAAAGGGCTCGAGTTCCCGGTGGTCTTTATCGTGGGGATGGAGGACGGCATCCTCCCCCACTACCGCAGCATCGACGACCCGGCGCAGTTGGAAGAGGAACGAAGGCTTTGCTATGTGGGCATTACCCGGGCGCAGAAGCGGGTCTATCTGGTGCGGGCTTTCCGCCGCCATTTGATGGGCGCCAGCGCCGTCAATAAGCCCTCGCGTTTCCTCAAAGACATTCCCAAAGAGCTGATAAACATCGGCGGACAGGGCAAGGAAGATGAGTGGGCAGTTTCCAATACCCATGAAGAAGCCGAGCAGAAATTCGGCCGCCCGAAATCGGAAATGCCGGAGTTTAAAGCCGGCGACCATGTCAAGCACGAGCAGCTCGGCGAAGGGGTGGTCGTCAGCTACCACAAGGTCAAGAACGACGCCGAGGTGGCGGTGGCCTTCGACGGGGTGGGCATTAAAAGATTTTTGCTTAGTTTCGCGAAAATTGAGAAAGTTTAGGGGTAAGTTATTAGGGGTGAGGGGTGAGAAAAACTCTTTTAAAGAATGATTCTCTCCAACCACTGGCGCGCTATGCTTCTGATATTTTAGCCTGGGAATATGACCAGCGGCAGCCTTTGCCACTTCCTGGAGAAATCGAGTGGTACCTCAAATATGTCAAGGATCCCGGTAGTCCAATTTTAGAACTTGCCTGCGGGTCGGGAAGATTACTCATTCCCATTGCCAAGGCCGGCTTCAGGATTGACGGGGTAGATTCATCTTCGGCGATGCTGAAACGACTTCAGCAAAAACTAAAAGACCTTGATGTGAAAAAGCAACAGAAAGTACGCGTTTTCCACGCCGATTCGCTGGAATTCAAGCCGCCTTATCAATACCGAATGGTCATGATAGCTTATAATTCGCTACGGGAATTGGATACCAAAGAAAAAGTCCTGAAGTGCTTCGAGCAAGTGTATCGGTTTTTGACCCCGGGCGGTATTTTCTTATTCACGATTAGACGCATGGATACTTCGAGATTAAATAATACGGAAAGTGTCATTTTTGACTCCACCAAAAAGCCATTTATCGATGAAGACAAAGAATTATCGGTAGGCGCCAGAATAATATCGCATCCGGATGCTAACAACAGAATGGTTAATGAGCAGACTTACATCATCAAACGGCGCGGTTATCCAGAGGAAATCATTAATTTCACGACTTATACCAATACCTTTGATATAACCGGATACTTGAAAATGCTAAACAATCTCAAATTCAGAGTTAAAATTTACAGCGGTTACGAGGAATGCCCGGAGGACGGGACGAGCAAAGAAGTCTGCTTCTTATGCCGGAAATAATCCCTTTTCTCTTCATTCAACATAGTGCGGAGCAAAATCCCTCTCTTATCTCCCCCGTATCAAGTACGGGGCAGGCTCTTTTATAAAGGGAGACGCCAATGCCCCCAAAATAGTAGTGAGTAGTTAGTATTGGGTAGTTAGGGGGGCGGCTATTCCCTATACCCTATACACTATCCCCTAATAAAGAGAGGGTAGCCGCAAAGCGGATGGGTGAGGTAAACTCCTATCCACCCTGAGATGCTTCGTCGTCCGTTTGAGGCGGTCTCCTCCAGCATGACAGCCCCTTTTGACTCCCTTAGCTTAATAACCTAAAATCTATATATAACGTCTTAAATTCTTGCGCATAGTACTTTAAGAGGTAAGTTGGATAACTTCCAAATTGTAAATTGGGATATCAGAGCCACTCGAAGGTCTTCTGTTGATGGGAAATAACGGTTGTGGGTTACCTTGCGACGAGTGATCCTCCACACTCGTTCTATCGGATTGAGTTCGGGTGAGTAAGGCGGCAGAAAGATAAATATCAAACGCGGCTGATTTGCCTCGAAGAATTCTTTGAGCTCTTTGGATCTGTGCCATCGGGCATTGTCCAGAATAAGAAAGATTTTGCCCTGAGTAGATTGGAGCAGATAACGAATAAAGTCGCCGAAAGTCTGAGCACTGAATGTAGGAGCTTCTTGAGTCACAAGCTGACCGGTTTTCAAATTGAGTGCTCCGAAAAAACCTACTTTGTGACGGACCGAAGGCGAGAGTACGCGAGGTTGTTGACCTTTGGGCGCCCACATTCGTATCAAACTGCTGTGGCGTTGAAAATGGACTTCGTCCTCGCACCAAAGTTGAATGGTAGGGTCTTGCATTAATTGGTAGTAGTTTTTTTAAAGGCTTCCTGCCGGGGGCCATCCGCTTCGCTGGCTTTGCGGCGGGGTCTCTGGAGACTGAAACCGAGTTGGTGGAAGAGCCTCTGGCATTGCCGGACACTAAGAGATACGGAGTATTTATGGGTAAGATGATGAGACAGCAGCAATCCGTCCCACAGGTTTTGGTTATATCCCAGTTCTCTGGGGTAACGACTGATATCTTTGCGCAATTTCGCCAAATCTCTGGCCGACAGTCGTGTTGGGCGTCCAGGATGGTTACCATCCAACAAACCGGAGAGTCCTTTGGAAGTGAGCCGCTGGACCCAATATTCAATAGCTCTCGGAGAGTCTCCATACAGGCGAGCCGTATCTTGGGAACTGGATCCATCCAGAATGTGCAGAACAGCATGGAGCCTATGGAAATAGCGTCCTTCAGGTGTTCGCGATATTTCGTCTTGAATGGCAACCTTGAATATCTCAGCATCAGGAATACTTGTCCTTCTCACTGGGAGCCTCCATTTCCGCTATACTCCCAGTATACTCAATTTCTTAATTAAACGCAATATATTGTGTCGTTATATATAGTTAGAATGGAAAATATATAAAAAAGACCTTGACAACCTACACGTTACCGTGTAAGATAAAGTAAATTATGACGATGACGATTAAAGTCCTGGATAAAGCCACGATTAACCAGATTGCCGCCGGGGAGGTGGTCGAAAGGCCTTCTTCGGTGGTGAAGGAGCTGGTGGAAAACGCCCTGGACGCCGGCGCAACGCAGATCGGGGTGGAGATAAGGGGCGGGGGAATTGACCTTATCAGAGTCATTGATAACGGCAGCGGCATAGCCGCGGCGGAAGCCGCCATCGCTTTTGAAAGGCACGCCACCAGCAAAATCCGGAGCGCGCCGGACCTGCAGAAAATCGAAAGCCTGGGTTTCCGCGGCGAAGCCCTGCCCAGCATCGCGGCGGTGGCGGACGTGGAAATGGTCACCGGTACCGCCGGCGAAAAGTCGGGGACCTATCTTGCCCTCGAGGGCGGCAACATCACCCTCCAGAAGAGCCAGGCGCGCACGCCGGGCACCACCATGACGGTGCGTAACCTTTTCCGCCGCGTCCCGGCCAGATTAAAGTTTTTAAAGTCTATCCCCACCGAGACGGGGCATGTCGCCAATGTAGTGACGCAGTACGCCCTCGCCTACCCGGAGGTGTCCTTCAGCCTGCTCATTGACAGCAAGCAGAACATGCACACCACCGGCAAGGGCAAGCTCCTTGAAACAATCATTGATATTTACGGCATAGCCACGGCGGGTAAAATGCTGCCGGTAGACAGCGAAGCGTCCGGCTGGCAAAGCCCCTCCCCGGATGGGCTCTCGCAGAACATTAAAGTCACCGGGATGACCGGCGCGCCGGAGTTGGCGCGCGGCAGCCGCGAATTTATGAGCTTTTTCGTCAACCGGCGCTGGGTAAACAACCGGATATTATCTTTTGCCGTCGAGGAGGCCTACAGCGGCCTGCTGATGACCCGCAAACACCCCATGGCCGTCCTGAATGTATTCCTCCCGCCGGAAGATGTTGATGTCAATATCCATCCCGCCAAGAGCGAAGTCAAGTTCCGCAGCGATGCTCCCGTCTTCCGGGCAGTGCAGAAAGCCGTCCGCCAGACGCTCACGGCGCAGATGGCGGTACCGGGCATCGAGGAAGTGGCCGCGCCATACCGGGGAATCGGCCAAAAAACCGCCACGCCGCCGCAGTTGCAAAGGCTGCTTAATGTGACGGACCACCTTAATCAAAATGCGCCGCCGGCGGCGGCCGGGGAAGAGACGGCCCCGAGGCTGGCGGACACCCTGCCGGTGCTGCGGGTGGTCGGCCAGGTGCTGAACGTCTATATAGTCGCCGAAGGGCCGGACGGTCTTTACCTGATAGACCAGCACGCCGCCCACGAGCGCATACGCTACGATAAGGTCATGAAACAGCGGGAGCAGCGGCGGCCGGAGGTCCAGGGGCTGCTGGAGCCGGTAACCTTCGAGGTATCGCCGCGTCAGGATGCTATCCTTATAACGGGTCTGGCGCAGCTTATGGAATTCGGTTACGCGCTCGAAACCTTCGGGGACCGGACCTATATTGCGCGCACCGTGCCGGCGATGGTGGCTAAAGAGGACTGGGTAAAAATCCTCAAAGAACTGCTGGATACCCTGGCCGGCGAAGAAAAAAGCCGCTGGGAAGAGCGAATCGTGGCCTCGATTGCCTGCCACGGGGCGGTCAAGCGGGGGCAGGTCTTGAGTGATGAAGAGATGCGGGCGCTGGTGCGCCAGCTGGAGCAGACGGCCAATCCCCATACCTGCCCGCACGGCCGTCCTACCGTCATCCGTTTGAGCGCGGCGCAACTGGAAAGGGAGTTCGGGCGGAGTTGAGATAAAACGCTGAAGTCCGGAAACATCCAACCCTAATCTACCGAATATTTTTCAAGGAGAGTTCGATGAACCAGGGTGAACTGTTGGGTTTTTTCCGGTGGCTTTTACCGGTCCCGCCTGTCTACCGCCGGGCGCGGATGGAGGCCATGCTGCGGAGCTTGCGCGACGGACTCGCCTTTCTTACCGGGGCGCACCGGGAGGTGCACAAATTTGCCGTGCGCCGCCTTATCGAGACGGGTAAACCCCTGGAAATCATCGAAATCGCCGGCCGTCTTAATTTATCTATCGACCGGATGGAGGAAATCGCCGGCGACCTTGAAAAGCGGGCGGGACTGATAACGCGCTCCAATGACGGCACCATCACCAGCGCTTACCCGGTAACCGTGATAAAAACACCCGGCCGGGTCATTCTTGCCACCGGGGAGGAGGTGTATGCCGGCGGCGCGCTCGAGGCTCTAGCCGTACCGTATGTTCAGGGACGGCTGCGGGGATTGCCTGTTTCGGGGCACGTCACGACGGCTTGTGCTTTTTGCCGCCGGCCGCTCCATGTCCTCATCGCCAACGACCTTTCATTCCGAATGGTGGAAGAGAAACTTGAAGCACGTATTTTTCTACCCATAACAACCGCTAAAACCAGCGCCGAAGGAATCATCTTCTGTTTCCGGGGGTCGGTCTTCTTTTGTTCGGAGGAACATGCCGCAGAGGAACGCCGTAAAAATGGCGGCGTGACCGGCTTTTACCTGGCGCTGGAACAATGTATTGGAATAATACGGGAATTTATAGATATTATTTTCGGGACTATCTGACGATTAAACTACAGCCGATAAAACCGGTTTTAAGCATCCTCTTCCTCCCCGTCGCTGCGGTATATCTCGTCCCAGCGCACCATGCCATCCTCGATAAGCCGGCGGATTTTCTTCTGGGCAGGGGTCAACCCGGCGCTCTTGCCGGTCTTTATTTCCAGGATGACCACCTCCTCGGGGTCGCCCCTGGACAGGCCGGGGAAAACGACCATATCGATGGGGCTGCCGATGAAGCGCACCTCGGTGGGGTCGTATTTAAAATCCGGGAAATACGGCACCATCTGCTCGGTGAATTTGCCGCCGAGAACGGCCCGGCTCTGCGAGACGGCGTCCCGGCGTTCCTGCGCGATACTTCCCTGCCATTTCTGCATCTCCTCTTCCTGCCAGGCGCGGAAACGTCTGGCGTAGGCATAGCGGATGATATAAACGCTGATGATAACCGCCAGCACAAGTACGATAACAGCGATGGTAACAACGGCAGCGGTTTCCATGAAGGCCTCCTCACTTAAAACGTTTTTGATTAAGCGTATATTATTTCAGTTTTCGATTCAATGGGTAGGTGATATTGCGCTAAGGGATAAGTCACAAATACCAAGTTACAAGTATAAAGGAAGTAGCAGTTGATAATTATTAAGTGATAAAACCCCGCCTCAAACCTATATCCTTCGCTATGCTCAGGATGACAAAGTGGGAGGGGATTTAATATTTGCTACTTAATCATTCCTTGTTACTTGACCTGTTGTTACTTGTTACTTTTAGGATGAAGTAATCAGCGTATGTATAAACATAGCTTTACCGGTAAATACTGGTTTATATTGTCAAATTCAGGCCTTTGGTTTGCTGCTGCCGCGCTTGACCAGCGGGATGCCCTGCTTGCAGAGCGGGCAGTCTTTCGGGTCGTAGCTCACAACATCGGTCTTGAGACAGGCGTAAAACGGCACGCCGAAGTCCGGCTCTTTAGCGGAGCGTAAAACCAGCACGCCTACCCCCACCACCTCGCCCTGGAGCTTTTTTACCGCGGCGATGACCTCGCTGACCGAGCCGCCGGTGGTCATCACATCGTCAACGACCAGGACTTTTTCACCGGGCTTGATTTCAAAGCCGCGGCGGAAAACCCGGCCGCCACCGGCCTCGTCCTTCTCCGCGAAGACGCTGCGGACGCCCAGGTATTTGGCCGTAACGTAAGCGAGGATGATGCCGGGCGTCGTCGGGCCGGCCACCACCTCCACCCCGGCATTTTTATAATGGTCAGCAATCATTTTACACAGTTTTTCCGTAAATTCCGGGTACTGGATGACCAGCGCTTTCTCCCAGTAGACCGGCGAATGGAGCCCGGAGGTGAGCAGGAAATGGCCGTTAAGCAGGGCGCCGGACTTTTCAAACATCGCCTTGACATTCTCTGCCATATCAACTCCCTCGCTTTAGTAGGAAGATGCTGGTTCCGGGATATTTATGGCGGCAGTGCCGTTAGCGGTCAACTGCTTGCCGATGTCGAAATGCGGCACAACGCTCCATTCCGAAGGCGGCCAGGAAATCAGCCAGGCCTTGCCGACCAGGTCCTGGCGTTTCAGGAGCCAGCCGTGACTGGAATCGTTGCTGACATCGCGGTTGTCTCCCAGGAAAAAATATTCTCCCGGCGGCACCGTTTCTTTAGCCATCGAATAGGTGAAGCTGTATTTGACATACGGCTCTTTAAGCGCCACGCCGTTTACGTAGGTCACGCCGTGAACAATTTGCACCGTGTCCCCGGGGAGGCCGATA
Organism: uncultured Chloroflexia bacterium; assembly: GCA_963796365.1. Lineage (GTDB taxonomy): Bacteria > Chloroflexota > Dehalococcoidia > Dehalococcoidales > RBG-16-60-22 > RBG-13-51-18. Next base: position 237,126 of record CAWCLJ010000003.1, on the reverse strand, counting down.
ATGCGCTTGATCCAGTTGTTGGTTTCGCCGTTGGGGGCTTTGAGAATAACGACATCGCCGCGCTGCGGGCCGCCGAACCAGTAAGCCGCCTTATTTACCACGACCCTTTCACCGGCCTGGAAATTCGGCATCATACTCGTCTGGTAGACTTCGTAAGTCTGGACGGTGGCCCTGGCGCCGAAGAAAATAGCGATCGCCAGTACCAGCGTAATGATAACTTCTTTGATAAAGCTTTTCAGGTTTTCTTTTTCCGGCATCAACCCAATTATACCTTATTTCACAGGTGTAACCCAAAAAGTAAGCTTACGTATTTTTTACATAAAGATACCAAGCAACTTTTAAGCAAGGTCTATTCAAACCCCGGCTCCCCTATCCCCGAAGCAGCCGTCAGCTTTTCTCCCTGCCTTTTCAGGTTAGACGATAATTGTTAATAAATCATTAATTTTAATATGATAAAATGGTTAAAAATGGACTAATTTTAACAATTGTGATAAAAGTCCTTGCATATCAGCCGGGTTTAGACTATATTATACTGAGGCATGCTAGGTACATTCTTGACGGAGCTTCAGCGTGGAAATACTTTTTACGGTGTTGCTTGCCCTTACCGCCTTTATTTTAGGCGCGATACCGTTTTCCGTCGTCATCGGACGTCAGGCGCTGCATAAAGACATCCGGCAATACGGCGACCATAACCCGGGAGCGGCCAATGTCTTCCGGGCAGGCGGTCAAAAGTCCGGCCTGCTGGCCGTCACGCTGGACATTATTAAAGGGATACCGGCCGTATTTGTTTCCCACGCTTTCCTCGGGCTTCCTAATGTGTCCTCAGTATTTATCGCGATATGCGCCATACTCGGTCACGCTTACTCGCCGTTCCTGCACTGGCAGGGCGGTAAAGCCGTAGCCGTGACTTTCGGGGTGATGATAGGTCTCCCCCATTATGAAATCCTGTTGGCTTTCATTGTTTTCGTGCTTATCGGGTTTTTCCTCCTCGAGGTCGATGCCTGGAAGATTATCTTCGGCGCCTCCGGCGCGCTTGTTTTTCTGCTGGTTGATAAGGGTATTTCATGGGACACCTTATTCATGTTCCTGGTGCTCGGGATTCTGACCATCAAGCATTTTGAAGCGCTCCATACTCTGCCGCGTTTCCGCGGACTGCTTTTCCGCTGGTTGCAGGCGATAAGGCATAACGCTTTATTCATCCGTTAAGGACAAAGAGAGAACATGCTGTACCAGTTTATTATTGCGCTCGGGCTCCTGGTTTTTCTGGGAAACCTGATGCTGAATTTGAAGCACCTGCCTAAGCCGTCCAAAGATGCCAAAGTCCCGCAACCGGCGCCGCTTATCTCCGTCCTGATTCCCGCCAGGAATGAAGAGGATAACATCCGCCGCTGCCTGGAATCGCTGCAAAAGCAGGACTACCCCAACTTCGAGGTGCTGGTGCTGGACGATAATTCCGAAGACCGTACCGCCGCCGTGATCAATGAGATAGCTTCCCAGGATAACCGGATAAAATTTGTCCAGGGGCAGCCCCTGCCGGAGGACTGGACCGGCAAACCGTTCGCCTGCCATCAGCTGGCGCAAAAAGCTAAAGGGTCATGGCTGCTCTTCGTGGATGCGGATACGATTCACGCCCCACACATGCTGCGCAGCACGCTGGCGCTAGCAACGGAACTTAAAACTTCCCTGCTTTCCGGGTTCGACCGCCAGACATCGGATACTTTTCCCTTAAAAATCGTCATGCCGGTGATGTATTTCATCATGCTCGGCTGGCTGCCGCTCTGGTGGCTGCAGCGCTCCAAAACGCCCAGACCTTCGGTGGCTATCGGACAATTCCTTTTCTTCTCCCGGGATGAATACTGGCGTATCGGCGGGCACCAGGCCGTCAAGTCACGCGTCCTGGAAGATATCTGGCTGGGCACCGAGACGACACGGCTCGGCGGACGTCACATCGCCATCGACCTTTCCACAACGGTGTTATGCCGTTCTTATAGTAACATCGGAGAAGTCTGGAACGGCTTAAGCAAATCGATTTACGGCATTGCCGCTATGGCGCCGATAGGACTGGCAGCACTGGTCATCATCGCGACATTTTTCTATCTGCTGCCGTTCTTCTATCTCTGGCGCGCCCTGGTGGGAGGTCACCCCTTCGGGTGGGAGCTGTTAGTATTCGTCCAGATAGCCGCTACGCTGGTCATGCGCTGGAGGATAGACAGCCATTTCCACGAGGCCGCCTATTCCATGTGGTTCCAGGTCATCGGGATGCTGTTTTACGTAATTGTCGTCATTTACTCCGGCTACCGCTGGCTTACCGGGGCGCCGGTAACGTGGAAAGACCGCACTTACGATAAAGAAGCGGCGGTCGGCAGCTCGGTATCGCACCACAGTTGAACGGTTCTGCCGAGCGCTATTTCTTTCCGAATTTAGAAAAAAGCAGATAATTTTGTTTTTCCGGTTTACTTTACAAACGCCTGTAATTTACCAGCTTTTTCTAATGATTCTAGAATGACCGGGGCTTCGATATCTAAATTCTGTTTGAAGTATGCGTATGACGGATATCCCTTGCTGATAGCGATGGTATTAGCTGGTAACGCGTTGGAATAAGGGATTAGCAAAATCATAACTCCGCTAAAAGATTGGATTGAAAACGGCGTCCAGAAAGCCCCCCAGTAGACCGGCTGCTTATCGACACACACCACAAAAGATGTACCGGAGGTCGGGACCTGTAGCTTCATTACCCTGGAAAAAGCCTCATCGGTCATTTCGATGTAATTATAACCCGGCGCATAACCAATGATGTCATTGATGCTTATAATTGGTTTGTTGGCCAGGGCAACATGGCTGAAATCCTCCATTCGGGACGGCGGCACGTCGTTTTTTGTTAAATAAATAGCAAACCCTTCCGCTTGCGCTTTTGCACCGCATCCGCCAAAAATTAACGGCGCCAACAGTGTAAAAACTATCGATGCCGTTATTAACTTCGTTTTCATTTAGGCCGCCCCCTTCCACCCTTTTATAACGGAATTGCGGCTGTAAAGTTATTAAGTTTTCAGGTCCGGCGGCAGTTTTGCCAGCAGCTTTTTAATGTTGTCCGCCACCGCCTTGTTGCGTGTTTCGTCAACTGCCACCAGCGGCAGGCGCGGGGCGCCGACATTATAGCCGACGAGGTTCAGGGCGTATTTAATCGGGGCGGGGCTGGGAAAGCTGAACATGGCGTTTACCAGCGGCACCAGCTTGCGGTGGATGGCCGCCGCTTCCTGGATTTTATCGGCGACGATCAGGTCAATCATTTTCTTGTACTGTTTGCCGTATAAGATGCGTCGTCACGCCGATAACGCCGTAGCCGCCCATCGCCATAATGGGGAGGGTATCGTTATCATTGCCGCTCCAGACGAGGAAACCTTCCCTGATTCACTTACTTTTTCAATCGTCTGGGCAACCGTGTCCATTTTGCCGCTGGCTTCTTTAACGCCGATGATGTTCTTTATCTGGCTCAACGGGCGATCGTTTCCGGGGTCATTTCCACGACCACGCGGCCGGGAATGTTGTACATGATTATCGGCAGGCTGGTGCATTCCGCGATGGCTTTAAAATGCTGGTAAATGCCCTCCTGGTCGGGCTTGTTATAATAAGGCACCACGGAAAGGCAGGCATCCACGCCTATTTTCTCCGCTTTCTCGGTGTTTTCCACCGCTTCCTTGGTGCTGTTGCTGCCGGTATAGGCAATCAGGGTGGGCTTATCGCCGACGGCTGATTTTACTTCCTGGAAAGATGCGCATTTCTTCGTCCCAGGAAAGCGTCGGCGCCTCGCCGGTGGTGGCGGCCAAGACCAGGCCGTCGTTCCCGGAAGCCAGTAAAGCTTTAGCGAGTTTTTTGGTCAGTTCATAATCTACATCCTGCTTTTTGTTGTCTTTAAACGGGGTAACCATGGCTGTTAAACATCGCCCCAGCTTCTTCATTTTATTTTCTCCTGTATTTTTTTCAGTTTATAGTTAATAGTTTACAGTTTACAGTACCCCACCCCTTTTCCCCATATAGAAACTTTAAATTCTAATATCTAAATTCTAAATAAGTCAAAACATTAAATAAAAAGATTTTAAACATTTAGTATTTGGTAATGGGGATTTGTTTAGAGTTCAGAATTTAGTGCTTGGGATTTCTCTCCCTATAACCCTAACAATTTATCCAGGCCGTAGATAAAGCCCTTTTTGCTTGACCACCGCTTTAACCGCCAGCATGACGCCGGGCATGTAGCATTCCCGGTTGATGGTGTCGTGGCGGATGCTTAAGGTCTGCCCCGCCGCGCCGAAAATCACCTCCTGGTGCGCCATGAGGCCGGGCATGCGGACGCTGTGGATATTGATGCCGGCCACGATCCTGGCCGCGGCTGGGCGGTGTGTTCCCCGGCGGAGGGAGGCAGGAAACGGCTTTACCCGGGCTTCCGCCATGGCTTTGGCGGTTAATAGCGACGTGCCGGAAGGCGCGTCCAGCTTTTTATCGTGGTGCAGCTCGATGATTTCCGCGTGGTCCATGAATTTGCCGGCGATTTTAGCCAGGTGCATCATCAGCACCGCGCCGAGCGCGAAGTTCGGCGCGGCCACGATGCCGATTTCGTTGGCTTCGGCCAGCTTCTTCATTTCATCCAGCTCCGCGGCGGAAAAGCCGGTCGTCCCGATGACCATTTAACGCCGTTTTTCGCGGCAACGCGCACCGCCGGCATGGAGGCTTTAGCGATGGAAAAATCCACCACGACATCCGGCTGGCAGGTAGTCGATAATGGATTTGAAATCGGTGGAAAAAGGCACGTGCCTTTGCCGTCCGGCAGCGCCAAGAGTATCCCCGGTGACTTTAACATCCACCGCCCCCACCAGCTGCATATCCGGTTCCTGGCAAACGGCTTTGACCACCTCCTGCCCCACCCTGCCCGCCGCTCCATGGACTACTACCTTAATCTGTGCCATAGCAGTACACCTCGCAAAAAAATTTGGGGGAAGATTTAGTCGCGTTTATAGGGAGGCCGTGACGGGCCGCGGTCGGACCTCGGTCGGACGGTCGCCGGAATAGCGGGGTTTGCCCCTGAATGCCGGAGGAGCCGCCGGAGCCGCCCTTCCGGAACGGATAGTCCGCCGAGGGTGCGTCTTCTCCCGCAGCCTTCGGCGCCTTCTTTTTCAAACAGCGCCCGCCGTGAAAGATTGACCCTGCCCATGTTATCGATGTTGATTACCTTGACGGTAACCTCGTCGCCGATTTTAACCTCGTCTTCAACCTTGCCCACGCGGTAGTCGGCCAGCTCGCTGATATGCACCAGCCCTTCTTTGCCGGGGAGGATTTCCACCATGGCGCCGAAGTTCAGGATGCGGCTGACTTTGCCGGTATAAATATCGCCGATTTGCGCTTCGCGGGTCAGGCCTTCGATGATGCCGATGGCTTTCTGCGTGGCTTCCATGTCCGGCGAGCCGATGATTATCGTGCCGTCGTCGGCAACATCGATGGTCGTCTTGGTCGACTCGATAATCGACCGGATGGTCTTGCCGCCGGTGCCGATGACCGCCCCGATTTTACCCGGGTCGATTTTTATCTTGGTCATGCGCGGGCGCGTACCGGCTGACATCCGGGCCGGGGGCAGCTGAATGGCCTGCGCCATTTTATCCAGGATAAACAAACGGGCGTCTCTGCCCTGGGATAGCGTTTTTTCCACGATTTCCAGGGTAATGCCCTTGAGCTTGGTATCCATCTGAATCGCCGTGATGCCGTCCCGGGTGCCGGCGATTTTGAAGTCCATGTCCCCGTTAAAGTCCTCGATGCCCTCGATATCGGTCAGCACGGCGAATCTGCCGTTATCGCCGGTAATCAGTCCCATGGCGATGCCGGCCACCGCTTTCTTGACCGGGACGCCGGCGTCCATGAGCGAAAGGCTGCCGGCGCAGACGCTGGCCATCGAGGTGCTGCCGCTGGAACTCAAGACTTCGGAGACCAGGCGGATAGTATAAGGGAACTCCTCATCCGTCGGTAAAACCGGCACCAAAGCGCGTTCGGCCAGAGCGCCGTGGCCGATTTCCCGCCGGCCCGGCGAACCGACCCGCCGGACCTCGCCGGTGGAAAAACCGGGGAAGTTATAGTGGTGGATAAAACGCTTGCTTTCTTCCATGTCCCAGCCCGTCGAGCATCTGCTCCTTGCGGGCGGAGCCCAGCGTGGTGATGGACATGACCTGGGTCTGCCCGCGGGTGAACATGCCGGAGCCGTGGGTGCGCGGCAGCAGGCCGACTTCGCAGCTGATGGGACGGATTTCCGTGAGGGCGCGGCCGCTGATGCGCCTGCCCTTTCTCCAGCACGTTCGCCCGGACGCCGCCTTGACCCTGGCATCGATGGCGGCGGTAATATCGTTCTTCCGTACATCGTCTTCGGCTGACATTCTCGCTAAGCTCGTTCGGAGAGCCTGGTCAAGCATCTGCTTCGCGCTACTGTTTTATCCGTTTCCTGGAAGGACTTGCGTCCAGCTTCTCGTCAACCATTTTGGACAGAGCTTGGCATGCGCCTCGGTATTGACTTTTTCTTCCGGCACCGGCAGCTTGGGCTTGCCGGCCAGCTGCTGGAGCTCTTCCTGGATCCGGATAATATCCTGGTTGGCCTCGTGGGCGAATTTGACGGCCTTGAGGACGATATCCTCGGAGATTTCTTTGGCCCCCGCCTCCACCATGATGACTTTATCTTTAGTGCTGACCACAATAAGGTCGAGCTGGCTTTCATCATACTGGGCCATCTTGGGATTCAAGACCAGCTCGCCGTTGATATAGCCGACATTCACGGCGCCGACCGGGCCTCAAACGGAATCTCCGATAGCGCCAGCACCGCCGAGGAGCCGATGACCGAAAGCATATCCGGGTCGTTCTCCTGGTCGGCGGAAAGCACGGTGGTGACGATCTGGATTTCGCTGTGCCAGCTCTTGGGCAAGCAGCGGGCGTATGGGGCGGTCCGTCATGCGGCAGGCGAGGATAGCCGCCTCGCTGGGGCGCCCCTCCCGGCGGATAAAGCCCCCGGGTATTTTACCGGCGGCATAAAGCCGCTCTTCGTAGTCGATGGTCAGGGGCAGAAAATCCACCCCTTCCCGGGCTTCTTTGTTAAAACATACGGTAACCAGGACTACGGTATCGCCGTAGCGGACGGTTACCGCGGCGTTAGCCTGCTGGGCGAGTTTGCCCGTTTCAATAACTAAGTCCCGGCCGCCAATAGTTGCAACGAACAGATTGTGATTCCAATGGAATACTCCCTCCAACCGATAGGCTTTATTTGCGTAGTCCCAGTTTTTTAATCAAGTGCGTTATACCGCCCCACGTCTTCCCGGCTAAGATACGCCAAAAGCCTCCGCCTCTGCCCGACGAGTTTGAGCAGGCCCCGCTGGGTGTGAAAGTCTTTGCGGTTGGCCGCCATGTGCGTGGTAAGCTGCGTTGATTCTCTCGGTAATCAGCGCGACCTGCACCTCCGTCGAGCCGGTATCGCCTTCCTTGGTCCTGATAACTTGATTGATTTCTGTCTTTTTATCTTTGTCCACTTTTCTTCTTCATACCTTAATATTTATTATTTATTATACGTGTAAATTATAACATAAAAAATTGGCAGTTTACAGTGGCAAAATAAAAGAAAAAGTTACAACAGGGATAGGGCTTGATTTTGTCATTCTGGGCGGCAGCGAAAAATCCGCATTCCCCTTTATTCGTCTCCCGCCTTGCCATGAGGGAGATTCGCAAAGGGCGAACGAAGCATCTTGAGGTGGCGAGGTGTAATTCCTACATCGTCACCATACCGGCACATTCGCTTTGCTCAGTGTAAATTCCAGCCGATATCCCGGTATTAACAAGGTATTATTATTTAATAGGTAAATCCAGCACTTTGGGAATCACTGGATCCCATTTTACAACGGTATGGTCATTAATTGGCCAAGGGGTGAGTATGCACTCGTACGCCTTACGCCCTATTCCCTAATCAGGAATGGTATAATACAGAAATCACATGTTAATGAGGACGAGCATGGACGCGAATATCGAGATTCAAAAAATATCCGGCCTGCTGGCGGATGAGGAGCGCTTTAAAATCCTGGGCGCCATCGCTCTCGGGGCGAGGACTTTGGATAAAATCGCCTCCGTGACCGGGCTGGGCAATGCCGTGATTATGAAAGCTATCGTTAAACTTGAAGGGGCGGGGCTGATAACGAAAAAAGAAAACGGCTATGTTTTTAACATCGATGTTATAAAAGCTTTCAACCGCGAATTGAGTAAAAACATACCGAAAAAACCGGCTCTGACCGACGTAGAACGTTTCCTCCGTGACGGCAAACTAAATACTTATCCCAGGGCGCGCAGCGACCAGCAGGAAGTGTTTGAGCGCTTCATCGAGTTATTTGAGTATGAGCGCCCGTATCCGGAAAAAGAGGTCAATGAAAAGCTGAAGGCTGTCAACCCGGATTTCGCGGCCCTCCGCCGTAACCTTTTCGATTTCGGCTTTTTCAGCCGTGAGAGGGTTACCGAAAAAGACGGCCATACCACGACAAACTACTGGCGGGTAAGGCATATATAAATATTTGCCGTCCTATTTTTCCCGGTTCCTCACGCGTTCTCCTTGAAAAGCCAGGGAGCACTGCCCTGCCGGTTAAAGCAATCGCTGATAGTATAAAGCTTTTACTTTTAAGTTATGGTTTTGAGCTTTGACTTTTGAGTTCTCTTCTATACTCCACTATAATTAAATTGTGCATGAAGCCAGCATTACGGAAAGCCTGCTCTCTTTAGCGGTGGACAAAGCAAAAGAAGCTAAAGCAAAGAAAATCACCCGTGTCAATTTAATCGTTGGGGAGCTTTCCGGGGTGGTGGGGGATTGTGTCCAGTTCTACTTTGATATCATCAGTAAAAATACCCTGGCGGACGGGGCATTACTGAACTTTGAAACAAAGCCGGTTACCCTCCGCTGCCAGAAGTGTAAAAAGGAGTTTGTGCCTCCCGGCCAGGACTGGACCTGCCCGGAATGCCGGGAAATGGCGGTCGATATCGTGTCCGGGCGGGAATGTTATATGGAAAGTATCGAGGTGGAGTAAATGGCTGTAAAAGTTGTCACCGTCGGGGAACAGATTCTCGGGAAAAACGAGGACATCGCCAGGCAAAACAAAAAGCTGCTGGATAAGCACGGCATCCTGACGATAAATATTATGTCCTCACCGGGAGCCGGTAAGACCAGCCTGATTATGAGCACCATTAAAGCCATCGGCAAAAAGGTGCGCATCGGCGTTATCGAGGGAGATGTGGCTTCCACCGTCGATGCCGATAAAATTTCCGCGATGGGAATACCGGCGGTGCAGATTAATACGGCCGGGGGCTGCCACCTGGAGGCGGGGTGGGTCACCAAAGCTTTGAACGACCTGCCTCTGGATAAACTCGACCTGCTTTTCATCGAGAACGTGGGGAACCTGATTTGCACGAATAATTATACGCTCGGCGAAGACATCCGTTTAATGATTGCTTCCATGCCGGAAGGCGATGATAAACCTATTAAGTACCCCGCCATGTTCGCCGATAGCGATGTGGTCATTATCAGCAAGACCGACCTCCAGCCCTACCTGGACTTTAATGAAGCGTCCTTCCTGAAGACGGTTAAAGGCCTGAACAGCGATGTTACCATCTTCCCCGTCTCCTGCAAGACCGGCAAAGGCCTGGACGCCTGGTACCAATGGCTTGAAACTAACGTTAGTGATAAAAAACGAAAATAACAAGGATTAAATTAAGAAGCGTAAAATTTAAGGAATAGCAAAAAATAAATCAAAAATCAAATCTCGAATCTCAAAGACACATCTCAAAGATAAAAAATAATTGTCATTTCTGACCCCGATGAAAATCGGGGGAAGAATCCGTTCCAGTCATTGCGAGCCATCGAGACGAAGTCGAGAGGCGTGGCAATCTTAATGGCCGATTTATACAGATGATGAATAAAACAATCGGATTTCTCAAGGAGACTACAAGATTTGACTTTTTATTTGTATTTTTGATTTTTGAGATTTGAGATGACCTCCTGAAATTAATCCTCTATTCCCGGCAATGAAAAAGTAGTATGGCTGATACAATAAACATTTCTAATACTCATATTAGCGTCCGCGGCATCGTCCAGGGGGTAGGCTTCCGTCCCTTTATTTACCAGCTTGCCAAAAAACATAAGCTCAGCGGCTGGGTCTGTAATACCTCCGGAGACGTTAAAATAGAGGTTGAGGGGGAGGCGAAAGAAATCGAAACGTTCCTCAAAGAACTGCGGAAACTGGCGCCGCCTTTATCTCATATCGAGATATGTAACCGCCGAAGCCGGAACACCCGCTAATTACGATAACTTTGAAATCCGCCCTAGCATCGCCGAAGAAGGCAAATACCAGCTTATCTCCCCGGATATCGCCACCTGCCCCCAATGCCTCCATGAAATCTTCGACCCCTTCGACCGCCGCTACCGCTATCCTTTCACCAACTGCACCAACTGCGGCCCCCGCTTTACTATTATCAGCGATATCCCTTATGACCGGCCCAACACCACGATGAACAAATTCAAAATGTGCCCGGACTGCCAGGCGGAATATGAAGACCCCGCTAACCGCCGCTTTCACGCCCAGCCCAACGCCTGCCCCGATCTGCGGCCCCCAATTAGACGCTGACCGATGCTAAGGGTAACCCGATAGACTGTGATGAAGTAGATATTATCCGTTTCACTGCCGGACTGTTAAAGGACGGCAAAATCGTGGCGGTTAAAGGGCTGGGAGGCTTTTTACTGGCCTGCGATGCCACGAACGAGACCGCTGTAAACACCGTGCGCGAACGCAAGACACCGCCCCGCCAAGCCTCTGGCGGTGATGGTGGCATCCCTCGATGAAGCCAGAAACACTGCTGAAATCAATAAAGAAGAGGAAGACCTGCTTTCGTCCCCCGGCAGCCCCATCGTTCTGGTGAAATGGAAACCGGAATCAACAATTTCCAAAGACCGTAGCGCCCGGCCTGAAATACCTCGGCATCATGCTCCCCTATACTCCCCTCCACCACCTCCTGCTCCGGGAGACCGGCTAGCCGCTGGTGATGACCTCCGGCAATATCAGCGAAGAGCCCATCGCCAAAGACAACGACGAGGCTTTAAGGCGGCTCGGCAGCATCGCCGACTTTTTTCTCATGCACAACCGGGATATCTATGCCCGCTATGATGACAGCGTGATGACTGGTGGAACTGGGCGATCCCCGCTTTGCCCGGCGTGCCCGCGGCTATGCCCCCTATCCCGTCCGCCTCCCCTATCAAAGTAAGCAAATCCTGGGCTGCGGGGCGGAGGAAAAAAATACCTTCTGCCTGACGCGGGACAACTACGCCTTTGTCAGCCAGCACATCGGCGACATGGAAAACATGGAGACGCTGGAACATTATGTCAATACGACTGGAGCTGTATAAAAAGCTTTTCCGCATCGAGCCGGAAATCATCGCCCACGATATGCACCCGGAATACCTCCCTACCAAGTACGCTAAAGAGCTGGCAGCCAAAGAAAAAATCAAGCTTGTTCCGGTGCAGCACCACCACGCCCATATCGCCTCCTGCTTGGCGGAAAACGGCATTACGGACAAAGTCATCGGCGTGGCGCTGGACGGCACCGGCTACGGCACGGACGGGAATATCTGGGGCGGCGAATTTCTGGTGGCTGATTTTAAAGATTTTACCCGCCTGGCGCACCTGGAATATCTGCCCCTGCCCGGCGGCGCTCCAGGCGATTAAAAAGCCTTACCGCACGGCCGCTCGGATATTTATCGGCGCTGGCAATTCCTTTGACTAAAAACCTCCCGCTGATGCAATACCTCAATAAGGATGAATTGGCTGTCATTCATGGCCAGGTGAAGAAAAACGTTAACGCGCCGCAGACCTCCAGCATGGGGCGTCTTTTCGATGCGGTTTCCGCCTTAATCGGCGTTCGAGGTGTCATTGATTATGAAGCCGAGGCCGCCATCGACCTTGAGACCTGCGCGACAGATGCACCGGATGAAGTAAAAGATTACCCGTTTACTATAGCTGAAGAAGACGGCATGAAAATCATTAAAGTTAAGAGTTTATGTGAAGCTGTTATCAAGGATATTCATGATAAAATAGATAAGGAGGCTATTGCCGCCCGGTTTCACAACACCGTCGCCCGTTTGATTCTCGAAGTTTGCCGGGATATTTCTACCGGGACCGGATTGAAAAAAGTCGCTTTAAGCGGCGGGGTTTTTCAGAACCGGCTGCTCTTTAGAAGAACCGTGACACAACTTGAGTCGGCCGGGTTTGGGGTATATACTCACCATCAGGTACCCTGCAACGATGGGGGTATTTCCCTGGGGCAGGTCGCCATCGCGCAATTCGCGCCGGGGAAAAACTAAAAGGAGCAATATGAGCCTTAAACATCTTCTGGCCTTGAGCCTCATCCTTGTTACCATTATTGGCGGTAGTTTTACCTCTTGCGCTAAAGAGCAGGGAGCTCTCCCACAATATTCTCTCGGCGATAAGTGGGTATCGAAATGGCATACCGGGGGCCAGGATTATACCGTTACTACGGAGGTCACCGGGTCTGAAGTTGTTGATGGGAAAGATTGCTATGTTATGGAGCTGACATTCGACCCGCCTTATCAGTCGCTGGTCAGCGTAATCAATAAATATGATAAAGCAACCACGAACATTGTATATGAGGATATGAAGATGACCGATCCCGGTGATTTCAATACTGTTGTTTACGAAGTAACCGGGGACGATGCTTATCCCTTGACCGTCGGTAAGGTTTATAAGCAGGTTTCGTTAATGACATTCACATCAGGCAATGCAACTATCTCCTCATCGCAAAACTCCACTACCACTACGACCACCAAAGTAGAAGGAATAGAGACCGTTACCGTGCCCGCCGGGACATTCCGGTGCTTTAAATTAGTCAAGTACGACGAGCAAGGTAATATTACGCAGATTACCTGGCGCCCCGCCGCCACAAAATTTTTCCAGGTAAAAATGTCCGACCCTACCCAACCGGATGATACTTATGAACTTGTTTCGTATTCGGTTAAATAAACATCTCCCGGGAGAGTGAGGAATATATTATGGCAAAGAGAAAAATCGGCGCAATAACGATGTTATGGCCCCACCCCACCGTCCTCGTGGGGGCGATGACCGATGATAAACCGGACTTTGCGGCGGTGGCATGGACGGGAGTCGCTTGCAGCAACCCGCCTTCTATTACCATCGCGCTTCAGCCGCACCGTTACAGCCTGAAAGGCATTTACCAGAACCGCACCTTCTCCGTCAATATTCCCTCTCAAAGCCAGGTCAAAGAGGCGGACTATTGCGGCTTGGTCTCCGGCAAAGATACGGATAAAGTTAAAGACTGTAAATTCAAGGTATTTTACGGCAACCTCAAGACCGCGCCGCTTATCGAGCAATGCCCGATTAATATGGAATGCGAAGTCTCCAACATCCTTGTCCTTGGCAGCCATCATCTGGTGGTCGGCAAAATCAATGAGGTCTATGTTTCCGAGGACTGCATGGTGAATGACCGCCCGGATATGGATAAGGTAAAACCGTTCGCTTTCGGCCCGGGCAAATATTATGAAATCGGCCAGCCTTTTGCCGATGCTTTCAAAGTGGGCTGGGATGTTATTGGAGGAAAGGAAAACTCAAAGATTAAAACTCAAAAGTCAAAACCACAACGTAAAGGTTAAAGTTACCAGTACCATCATCAGTTTTTAGTTTTAAGTTATGGCTTTGAGCTTTAACTTTTAAATTACGACCAAAAGGAGCATTTATGTGTTTAGCTATACCGGCATTAATAAAAAAGATTGACGGCGCCAAGGCCGTCGCAGATATTGAAGGCATAACGCGGGATATCTCTTCGAGCTCACGCCGGACGCTAAAGTCGGCGATTACGTTTTGCTGCATACCGGCTACGCTATCAGTGTTATTGACGCGACGGAGGCAGAGGAGACTTTAAAGCTTTTACACGAGATGGCGGAGGCGGGATAACTGCCAATTGTCATCCTGAGTGAAACGAAGGATCCGTCATTCTCATGGGTACGGATTCTTCACTCCGTTCAGAATGACAGGTTATATTATATGAAATTCGTTAATGAATACCGCGACCCGGAACTTGGCAAAAAGCTTTTAGAAAGAATCCATCAGCGCTCGAAGAAACCGGCGCGGCTCATGGAGTTCTGCGGCGGGCATACGGTGGCTATTTTCAAGCACGGCCTGCGCCAGCTTTTACCCCCCAATATTGAAATGCTTTCCGGCCCCGGCTGTCCTGTCTGCGTCACCGCCGCCGCCGACCTGGATAAAGCCATCGCCCTGGGAAAACTGCCCGGCGTCATTATCACCAGCTTTCGGGGACATGGTGCGGGTGCCGGGGAGCCGCTCCAGCCTTCAACAGGCCAAAGCGGAAGGCGCGGATGTCCGCATCGTCTATTCGGCGCAGGACGCCCTGGCTATCGCCAAAGAAAACCCGGACAAAAACAGTTGTCTTTATCGGCATCGGCTTCGAGACCACCGCGCCCACTATCGCCGCGTCGATCTTGCAGGCGGAGCAGGAAAACCTTAAAAACTATTTCGTCCTTTCCCTGCATAAGATCTGCCCGCCCATCATGAAAGCCATCCTCGACCTGGGCGAGGTACGGCTGGACGGCATTATCTGCCCCGGGCATGTCAGCGCCATCATCGGCTCCATGCCCTACGAGTTTCTCGCCGATGACTACCATATCGCCTGCGCCGTCTCCGGCTTCGAGCCGGTGGATATTCTCACTGGCCGTCGACATGCTGGTCGAGCAGATTGAAAGCGGCCGAACCGAAGAGTGGAAATCGCCTACCGCCGCGGCGTCAAGCCGGAAGGCAACCCGGCGGCGCTAAGCTGATGGATACCGTCTTTGAAATCGGCGAGGCGGACTGGCGCGGCATCGGTATCGTCCCGGCCAGCGGCTTAAGGTTTAAAAAACAATATGAAAGATTCGATGCCGCCAAAACATTTCGATATTAAAATCAGTCCCGCCAAAGAACCGAAGGGCTGTATCTGCGGGGCGGTCCTGCGGGGCGTCAGCACCCCTGAGACTGTAAGCTTTTCCGCAGTGTACCTGCACGCCGGAACACCCGGTCGGCCCTGCATGGTGTCATCGGAGGGCAGTTGCGCCACCTATTATCAGTACAGTGAGAAATGATTTCATAAACCAGTAAATCCATGTTTTGGCAAATCATCCTTTCCCTTTTGGAAAGGGAGAGTGAAAGAAGGATTTGAAGAGTTAAACTAATGGAAGATAAAATCCTGCTCGCCCACGGCAGCGGCGGCAAGCTCATGCACGACCTCATCCAGAGCTTTATGCCCGCACCTCGCCAACCCCATACTGGACAAAATGGACGACTCCGCCGTCTTTGAGGTCAGCGGCAAGCTGGCTTTCACCACCGATAGCTATACCGTCAACCCCATCTTTTTCCCCGGCGGGGATATCGGCAAGCTGGCGGTCTGCGGCACCGTCAACGACCTTTCCATGAGCGGGGCGAAACCGCTTTATTTAAGCCTGGCTTTTATCATCGAAGAAGGCTTGCCGATTGCCGACCTTAAAGAAAATCGTTGAATCCATCGCGAAAACCGCCGCCGAAGCCGGGGTAAAAATCGTTACCGGCGATACGAAGGTGGTGGGAAAAGGCGGGGCGGATAAGCTCTTTATCAATACCGCCGGCGTGGGCACCGTGCCGGAAGGCGTGAATATCTCCGCCGCCAACGCCCAGCCCGGCGATAAAATTATCCTCAGCGGCACCATCGGCGACCACGGCATCGCCGTGTTGAGCCAGCGGGAAGGCTTAAGTTCGATACCCCGGTCCCCTCCGATTGCGCCCCGCTGAACGGGCTGGTGGCGGAGATGCTGGCGGTCACGAAAGATATCCACTGCATGCGCGACCCTACCCGCGGCGGGCTGGCCACCACTCTTAACGACTTCGCGGAAAAGTCCGGACGTCGGCATCATGATTGAAGAAGATAAAATCCCCGTCGACTAAAGCGGTGCTGGCGGCCTGTGAGCTGCTGGGGCTCGACCCGCTGTATATCGCCAACGAGGGCAAGCTGGTGGCCGTCGTCCCGCCGGAAAAAGCGGAGGCCGTTTTAAAGGCGATGCAACGCCACAAATACGGCAAGAACGCCGCCATCATCGGGGAAGTGGTGAAAGAGCACCCGAGCCGCGTGGTCATGAAAACGGCTTTAGGCGCCTCCAGGATTATCGATATGCCGGTGGGAGAGCTTTTGCCGAGAATCTGCTAATACTTTTATTGTCATTCTGAGCGGAGCGAAGAATCCGTTAATTTCCTCTCCCTTGACGGGAGAGGGTCAGGTGAGGGTGAAATTACAAAGTTGAAAAATGATAATAATAACACCCCCGGCATCGTCATTATCGGTATCGGCAACTTGCTGATGAAAGATGAAGGCGTTGGCATTCACGCCATACAGGAGATGGAGAAATTGAACCTTCCGGCTGATATTAAACTTATTGACGGCGGAACGTCGCCGGACCTGATTGCCTATCTCCAGGCAAATGATAAAGTCATTATCATCGATGCCGCCAAGGCCGGCGGCGAGCCGGGCGCTATCTACCGTTTCAAACCGGAAGACATTAAAGCGGAAAGAAGCGCCCTCGATTCCGCTCATGAGTTGAGTATCATCGAGAGCTTGAACATGTTAGAATTGACCGGTAGCGCCCCGAAGGAAGTCATTATTATCGGGGTGGAACCGAAGGAAATAGACTGGGGCATGGAGCTTTCACCGGAGATAAAAAAAATCATGCCGAAGATAATCGATGCGGTGCGGCGCGAAATAGATTTGAAGCTAAGCCAAAGCTAATTTGTGACAAAAACCGGTTGACATGATTAGAACACATGTGCTAAGATATCCCGTAAAGAGAAACGACGAAGGGTAATTTTGAGCGTGACGCAGCTATGAATAATTCGATTAGAATATTATGTTATTTCAGGCTCGACCCAGGCGTGATTCGTTTTTTAAGGGTATTATGTTAAATCAGGCTCGGTCCAGGCATGAATCGTTTTTTTGACATATTATGGTAAGCTTAGATATGATTCAGGCTCATGGGCTATTTTTACACCAGTTATGGTAAGTCAGCTATAAGCTATTAACCAGAGGAAAGGGTAATAACGTATGGACTTTAAAGGAAAGAAAGCGGTAATCACGGGCGCATCGAGCGGCATCGGCCGGGCAACGGCAATTTTAATGGCCAGAGAAGGGGCGGATGTGGCCCTGGCAGCACGGAACCCGGCCAACTTACAGGCCGTAAAAAAGGAAATCGAAGCCCTGGGCAGCAAAGCCGTCGCCATCGAATGCGATGTCACCAAAGACGCCAGTGTCACGGCGATGAAGGAAAAGGCGCTTAAAGCTTTAGGCAGAATCGATATCCTTCACAATTGCGCCGGCATCGGAATGCGCGGCTCGCTGGAAGACGCTGCCATCGCCGACTGGCAAAGCATCATCGATGTTAACCTCATGGGCTATGTGCGCACCGTCACAGCTTTCCTCCCCTATTTTTTAAAACGCGGCAGCGGCTGCATCATCAACACCTCCTCCATCCAGGCGATGGGCTACGGCATGGAGGACCTGAATACACCGTATGTTACCACCAAGGCGGCCATCATCGGCTTTACGGAATGCCTTTCCTCCTACCTGCGGGGCAAGGGCATCAAGGTTTTCCTCCACATCCCCGGTGGCGTGACCACCAACATTGCCGAGGCATCGGTCTATGTGGGGTCCGAGGCGCGCAAGAAACAATTGCGGGAAAACGATGCTAACTTCAGGGTGCGGCCGGGCTTTTTGACGCCGGAGCAGTGCGCGGAACAGCTTTTGGAAGGGGTAAAGAACGAACAATATATGATTCTCACCCCGCCCGGGATGTCCGGGATGCTCAACGGCCAGGGGACGGATGTGGATGCATTAAATGAATTTGTGGCTAAGTGGAAACCAAGGATTTAACCGCCCTTTTTCCCCTTTCTCTACTCGTCATCCTCGTACATTCGCTTCCCCTTCGCTACGCTCGAGGGCTAAAGGCTCAGTATAAACTCCCGCGGGATTCCACCAAACAAGGCAAAGATTGATCGGTTTTATTGATGGATTCCCGATCAAGTCGGGAATGACAAGCAGGGAAAAAGATGGTGGGGCATTGTTCATTTGAAATTGGTATTTATTTGACATTAGTATTTATTACCACGCGCCTTGTCTCTTATTACGTGTTAGACTATATTAGTGGTTAGGGGAGCGGATGAGTCCCGGTGGATTTCGCGGACTTCAAATCCGTTGGGGGGCGGTAGACCCGGCCCCGGTGGGTTCGACTCCCATGCGCTCCCGCCACAATTTTTTTGCTCCCGCCATTCATCGTGTTTATCTCTTTTTGATGAAGGAATAACAAAAAAACGGCAAAAATAGATATTATTTTTTCGCTCCCGCCATAAGGCTTGTATTTTCTTTTTGATGAAGGAATAACAAAAAAACGGCAAAAATAGATATTATTTTTTCGCTCACGCCAAATTTTTTAAAGTTAGTTTGTTTTTCCCCACAAATATCACCCTCACCCGTTCGGCTTTGCTCAGGGCAAGCTCTTAATCCTCTCTCCCTCGAGTGCGAGGAAACTATTAAATGCAAATTTCCAAAACCTTCACTTTACGCTTTATTTAGTGAAATTCTAAAGTACAAATCATTTTTACCGGCTTGTACGCGTGCCACTAAACGCTAAGAATAGGCGCGGCTCCCGCCTCTATTATAAAAACGGCCGAGCGCGCTTTGAAAAGGTTGTCAACTATGGGCAATTTTCAAAATTTTCATTGGGCTTATACACGATATCGCCCTTTATAATTGTGAATTTGCTTTTATACGCGTTAACGTGTATAATAAGGCAAATGTCACCCCGGGGGATTCACAGCGTTAAGGATGCGGCCAGGTCTTTAGGAATTTCCGAGAGCCATTGCCGCCGTTTGCTGGAACAGGGGAAAATCCAAGGCACCAGGCTCGGTCATGACTGGGTCGTCAGAGTTCTTAAATATAAACGTAAACGCAAGCCCAAAAATAAAGCCCGCGTATAAATTGTTTGGAATAAACTGCCATGACGAGACATCGAGACGCAGTCGAGAGGCGTGGCAATCCCTATCATCGGCTTAAGACAATGTTGGATTCCCGATCGAGTCGGGAATGACAAACTATTTGCCTTTTAGTTAATAAATTCCTGTTTCGGTTTTAAATCAATCTACCGGTTACCCGGCTGGCCCGGTTATGGGAGGTAAAAGGCAAAAAAGGCGTGCGTGTATATTTGGCGGTTTCCTGCGTCATCCGGAATGTGGCGGCCGGCTCTGATAATCGTGTTTTGCGCCGGTAGTTGGGGTCCAGCTTTGCTTTCATGGCCGGGGTAATATCGTTAAGAATATTAGGCGTGTTCATCATAATCCTCCTGATGGAGTGAAGCTATGATTATGACCGGGAAAGAAAGACAAACCTGCTTTAACTTGCGGAGATGTCTTTTCTCCAGCAGCGCTGTTTAAGACCCCGAATAATATGTCAAGAGCTAAGGGCATAGCTCTTATCATGCTTTGAAATGGATTATAGGCGTGAGATGAATTTTTGTCAAGCTCAAACGCCTGCCTGCTATTCCCTCCTCTGTTTCCTCGCCCCAACGAAGGAGAGGATTAAGAGCCTGCCCCGTACCGCGATACGGGGTGAGGGGGAGGATTGAACTAAGCCGATGTTTCACCCTCATCTAACTTCTCCCCTCAAGGGAGAAGAATTTCTTGTCTACAATTCCTCTCTGGACTCCTTTTCTTGTTAATTACCCAGCCATCGAATATATTTAAGGCAACACCGCCGATGAATAAATACTCTTTAGCGCTCGGTGGGAAGAGATAATTGATCTCTATATGCTTCCGCCAGATTTTGGCAATCATTCCTGTGTATTTCTTAAGCCTGTAAGGGCTTGCCTCTTTGGTCGCGATTCTGATTCTTTCAAGATACTTCGTCACTCCCTGTCAAAAGCCTGCCCCGTACTGCGATACGGGGGAGGAGCAGAGGAGGATTTTATCCCCTCGCTCTCCACCACGCTAAAGATCGGGGGGTGGCTGGGCGGGTTGGGGGTGAGAATAGCATGAAGTTTTACTCCCCTATTGTTGTTTAAACTTACCCGGCAATAAATAGCAACTTTCATTTTAATCACTTCTTTGAATTTCACACGTATGTTTCTTAATTACTGTCTGACCCACTGGATATTAAAGCCACCAAGACCATTATATTGTATTTGAAAGTCAGTTGAGTTGGCAGGTACTTCAAAAGCTAAATCACCTTTTAAAGTGCCTCCATTCAATATGTCAACAATTTTTAATTGATTATCAAGTAAATAAGAATCAGCACTATAATTGTATTTTATGTTGTTGGTTATGACCGAAAAATAAAAGGGGTTCGTGTTGAAAGAACTATATCCATTATTCTCAATATTGAAACTCACGATCAAAAAAATATCACCCGATGATGGCAAGGATGGATAATCGCTGCCAATTTGTGTGGCTGTTTTAAGAGAATAACTAATAATGATTCCCAAACTATTTTTAGTATTGCTTGTTATAGCGTTGGTAGTGGCGGAGTTAGATAAGGATGTTGTACTGGAAGTTGGGGAATTTGCGAGAGTACCTATTATCCCGATAATAAATACTAAAAAAGAGGCGCATCCGCCTAAAACCCACCATAGTTTTCTGCGCTTTTTAGCAATACTAATGATAAAAAATACGAGGCAGACAATTCCAGCCAAAAGCCCCAAAACTATTAAGGCGGCCATATCTTCCCTCCATTTAAATTAATTTGTTGCCCCATTCTACACTAACTTTTCTATTTCTTCAATTATCCAGAGATTTTAATTCTATTTAGTTTCAACACAAAGCTATGGAAGGGATTTAATTAATCAAATTATTGGGAAGAAAAGGAGGCGACTTTTGGTTATAGTCTAGAATTATCTTGATAACCTTTTTTGTCTTCCTCATCACGAATCTTGCAATAAGTCCCCCACCTACAATATCAACCTTAAAAAACATATAGACTTTAAAAAGCTAACCATGTATAATAGCTCAAAATGAAGAAAAAGAAAGTTTCGTATAAACCCCAGGCGTCCCGGGGTTATTGGGGACAACAGGACTCCGAACCGCCTGCTCCATTAAGCAACCCGGGGAAATTGACATGGTTTTCTAACTTTGCTCCTTTCGGCATACAGTTCAGGTATTGGTTTTTTATAATCGTAATCATTATCGCTTTCGGGATATTTTTACTATACAAATCCAATCCTTACAAATCCGACCTTAATAAGTCCATTGCTCTACTAAATGAAGCGGTGGCTTTAAGTGATCCCGGGGGGACTGGAGATTATCTAAGTTACTGGAACGATGATATTCTGACTAAAATGAAAGATGGAATATCTTTATCAGAATCCGGAGTAAAGTTTTTTACCCGTGACTCGTATTCCGACTCAATAATGCAAACATATTTTTTAAAATTTTCTTCATATCTGGAATATGCCTATAATCAACATCTTCTCGGTAAAGAAATTCAAGATTCAGTGACCGTTAAAATCTTTTCAGATATGGGATTTGTTCAGGATTTGACAGTATCAAAGGCTGATATTTATATCTGGATGAATTACTGGAAGGCGCACGAACAATCTATTAAAGAGCAACTTGGTTTCTGGTAATTTACTTTCCCTTTATCTTGATAAAAAATAATTTCTTTTACTATTTCCTCCCCACCCTCCTCACCAACAGTCCCCCCACCCACAATATCAACCCCATCATAAAAATGAGAAAACCGATAATATCGGTGTCCCAGTCGAAGGCCCACAGCCACAGCGGAGTCGATAAGAAAAGCAGCACTCCCAGAATCATCACGCCAAACACCGCCACGTTATACCGCCCGAAACTTTTAACTAAAGATTTTTTCATACCTGACATTCTTTCCAAGGGGATAGTTGCAAAAACAGTATAGCACGCCTTTTCCGGCCGCGCTAAGGCGATGATTTAGATTCTCACGCCTGTCGGCTTCGCCTCAATGGCTCAGAATGACGAAGGGGTTAATACAAAACTCGGTCGTCCCCCACCCTTTTAGTGACCTTCTCCCGGTCGAGGTATTCCAGCAGCGCCTGGGCGTACTTGCGGCTGTTGCCGAACAGGTCGCGCACCTCCCCGAGGCTGATTTTACCCCTGGCCTTGATTTGCACTGTGATTTTGTCCGTCATCTCTTTGTAGGCCTGTGAGCTGAAAATAATTGTATCGCTTACCTTAACCGCTTTCCCCTGCTCGATGAGGATGTTCACCAGGTCCGGCTCCGGGATGAGGTCGGACGGCGGGGCATAGGGGCTGGCCGCCAGACTCTTCAAAAAAGCGTCTATTTTGGCCTGTTGAGCGGGTGATATCTGCACCCGATGCGATGGCAGCCGGAGGTGCCCGCCTGCTTCCGCCAGTGCCCCTATTTTAATCAGGTTATCCAGCGCCAGGTTGATAAAGCTGCCCAGTTTCAGCCTCGTCGCGAGCTCCACTTTGGGCATGCCGGTGCGCGTCGGGAACTTCTTATGGTATTCAGCTAAAGCGTCGGCGGCTTTTTTGGCTAGCGCCTGCCATCCGGCCGCTGTCATGAAGAGGCGGTGTTCGCCTTCCCCTAAAGCGATAAGGCGCCCGTCGCCCGCCAGTCCTTCTATAGCCGCCGAGGTTTCATCCGCCGCCAGGTTGGCCTGCGAGGCAATGGCGGACATTTCCAGCGGCTGTTTTGTCTCCAGCAGGGCCATAATAGCGTCTCCTGTCCTGCCGCCTTCTTGCGCCTGCAGGTTGGCGATGATTTCCGGGCGGAAGCGGCGCAGGCGCTTGGGATGGGCATCGATGATGCCGCCGCCGCCCAGTGTTTCCATCGGCGAGCGGATGATATAGCGGTCGCCCTTGATGATGGCCAGCGGCTTTTCCAGCGTGAATTGCGCCCAGGTCGTCTCGCCGGGTTTGAGTTCCTCTTTCTCCAGCAGGCGGACTTTCGCCATCGTTTCGGCCGCCAGGGTATGAAAGCTGACCTCCGTGCCGTGCGCCAGCGGGCGGTGGAGATAGGAAATCAGCTTGAGATTCACGGTCACTAAATCGGTCGGTTTCAGCCAGCCGGGCTTGGTAACGACGTCCCCGCGCGTCAGCTCCGAAGTATTTATGCCGACCAGGTTGGCGGCGACGCGGCTGCCGGGCGTGGCGGTGTCTTCTTTAGCTTTGTGGGTCTGCAGGCCGCGGACGCGTGACTTGAGGCCGGATGGAACGATTTCCACCTCCTGCCCGACCGTCAAAGAGCCGTCTATCAACGTTCCGGTTACCACCGTGCCTGCTCCGGCGATAGTAAAAATGCGGTCGATGGGGAGGCGCGGCCGTCCGGTGTCTTTCTTCGGCTCGGTGTTGTCGAGTTGCTTTTCGATGGCGCCTAAAAGCTCGGGGATGCCTTCTTTCGTGACCGATGATACGGGCACGACGGGCGCTCCGGCGATAGTAGTGGGTGCGATGAGGTCTTCCACTTCCAGCTTCACGATTGCCAGCGTTTCCTCGTCCACCAGGTCTTTCTTGGTAATGGCGACCACCCCGCGCTTCACGCCGATTAAATCGAGAATGGCGAGGTGTTCCCGGGTCTGGGGCATTACGCCCTCGTTCGCCGCGACAATCAGTAAAGCCAGGTCGATGCCGCCCACGCCGGCCAGCATGTTCTTTACAAAGCGTTCGTGGCCCGGCACATCAACGATACCGACCTCTCTGCCGGACGGGAGTTTGAGCCAGGCAAAACCCAGCTCGATGGTCATGCCCCGCTCTTTTTCCTCACGCAGGCGGTCCGGGTCGATGCCGGTCAGTGCCTGCACCAGCAGCGATTTCCCGTGGTCGATATGTCCGGCAGTACCCAGGACGAACACCTAAATTATCTCTCCTCAAGTTATTTGTAGCGTGGGTAAACCACTTAACTCCTGCTTTACCTACTAAATATCGGTGTCACAGGCATCCTGCCTGTGATGAGCAGGCTGGAAGCCTGCTCTACCAATTATCTTTACCTTGTGGTGTCACAGGCATCCTGCCTGTGATGAGCAGGCTAGAAGCCTGGCCTACCAATTAATTCTTAATGGTGGAACAATCTTATGCCCGAATAGGCCATCACCATGCCGTAATCATCACAGGCTTTAATGACGTCTTCATCGCGGATAGAGCCGCCCGGCTGGAGCACGTAACCCACCCCGCTTTCATGCGCCCGGTCGATGGTGTCCCTGAACGGTATCATACCGTCGGAAGACAGCGAGACGCCCTTCATGTTCTTCAGCCAGTCCCGCTTCTGTTCGTAGGTAAGCTGCGGCGGCACGGTGACCATGGCGGCCTTGATATTTTCCATCTCGAACATGTTCAATCTTTCCTGTAAATACAGGTCTATGGCATTGTTCTTTTCCGCGCGGGCCACGCCTTCCTTGAATTTAATGCTGAGGACCGTGGGGTGCTGGCGCAGGAACCAGCGGTCGGCTTTGTCCGCCGCCAGGCGGGTGCAATGGATACGTGATTGCTGCCCCGCGCCGATGCCGATGGCCTGCCCGTCCGCGGCGAAGCCGATGGTGTTGGACTGAGTATATTTAATCGCGGCGGTGCAAACGATGAGGTCGCGGATAGCTTTATCCGTAAAATTCTTCTTCCGGCTGACAACGTTCTTTAAGATATCGGCGGTGATGACGGCGTTATTGCGTTTCTGCTCGAACATAATGCCGAAGACCTCGCGGGTCTCCGTTTCATCCGGCACATAGTCCGGGTCCATCTGAATCAAGAGGTATTTACCGCCCTTTTTCCCCTTGAGGATGTCCAGCGCGCCTTTTTCATAGCCGGGGGCGATCATACCGTCCGAAACCTCGCGGGCGATGAGTTTGGCCGTAGCGACATCACAGGTATCGCTTAATGCCGCAAAGTCGCCATAAGAGGAGACACGGTCCGCGCCTCTCGCCCGGGCGTAGGCGTCCATCATCGGTGACGATTCCATATCATCTACGAAATAGGCTTTCTTGAGCGCATCTGAAAGCGGGACGGATACCGCCGCACCGGCCGGGCTGACATGTTTGAAGGAGGCAGCTGCCGGCAGCCTTAATACCTGTTTCATCTCTTTAACGAGCTGCCAGGAATTTAAAGCGTCCAGCATGTTGATGTAGCCCGGTGCTCCGTTAATGATTTTGAAGGGCAGCACGCCTTTTTTGGAGAAAATCCTTGCCGGTTTCTGGTGCGGGTTGAACCCGTAGCGCAAGATGATTTCGTTGTCAGCCATGATGTTTGCACACTCCTGATATTTATTTTTTAATTGTCAGCTTAAAGTCTACAGTATTTTATCTTTGCCTCACCCTGCCCTCTCCAAACTCAAGATTAACTGCTCCTTTGATTCAGTTGTTTGGAGAGGGGAATTAGCTGAGAGGGGCTGCGCCCCTCTCGCTAACGCACTCGGCTTTTTCAAACTAATTCTTTTAGTTTATTCAGTAATAACTCGTAATCTCCAGAGGGTTCTGCATTTTCAACATCATCGCCTCTATGCCAAAACAAGGTATATGCAGGGAATCCTAAGTTCTCGGTTGTTATAGCCCACTTAAATCCTTTTCGTTCAGTCAATGTTATATATGCGCAGAATATATTATTAAAGTTATGAATATGAACAAAATTTTCTTTTATTTGAGTTATTGTTTTTTCGCCAAAAGAGCCCATTGCTTTTATTTCTAACGCAGCCAACACATCATTTGGTTCATAAATGAGTCCATACTTAGGGATGGTTCCTTTTTTAGGAATAATCAGGTCAATTTCGACGTCTATGCCCCTAATAAAAACATCACGTGGAGAAATATCGATTCCATCATCCATGAAAGCACGCTTTAATAATTCGACAGTCAATGCTCCCGAAAATTTTTTACATTTTACGTCAAAATCACGCTTTTCTTGATATATCAGACTTGATAGTTGCTTTTGTTCCACCTGAAATAATCCTTTTGTTTATTTTTACATCTTTTCTACCCAATTATTAGTATTGTTCACCCTCGCCTGACCTCTCCCGTCAAGGGAGAGGAGAAAATAGTGAGAAGATTTTTTACGCTATTTCCTGCAACGCTTTAATGATAATCTCATCTTCTTCCGGTAAAACCGTCCGCGGGTCCAGTAAAAACCTGTCTTTTTCAATCCGCCCGATGACAGGGATGTCCCGCTGGCGGAGTTTTTTAGCTAAAGCCGGCGCTGTTTTACTGCCAACGCCAATCGCCACCAGCCATGTGGGGAGACTTCCCCCCGGTAGGCTGCCACCACCCACCATTGTTTCACCGGGGATAACTACGGCATTATCACCGATGGTTTCCGCCCAGCCGTTGGCGCGTATTTCTATTTCCTGGATGGGGGTGCTTATCATGCGCCAGACCGGGATTTTCGTTAAGGCTTCGCCTTTAAGATAATGCATTAAAGTCACCTCCAGCCCGGCAAGGCGGGTTTTGTCCATGCGCACGGCGCGCGCCAGCGGGTGACGCTTTAATTTATCGATATACTCTTTCTTGCCAACGATGATACCGGCCTGCGGCCCGCCGACGAGTTTATCCCCGGAAAAGAAAGTCAGGGCGCCGGCTTTAACGCTTTGCTGCACCATCGGCTCCGGCGCCAGGCCGAAAGCGGTCGTATCTAAAAAGCAGCCGCTGCCGAGGTCGTCCAGGAGAAGAATAGTGTGCTTTTTCGCAACGCCGGCGAGTTCTTCCAGCGTCACTTCACTGGTAAAGCCAACGAGCTTGAAATTACTCGAATGCACCCGCATGACGGCGGCCGTTTTCTCTGTTATCGCTTCTTCAAAATCGTGGGCATAAGTGCGGTTGGTCGTTCCCACTTCAACAAGCCTGGCACCGCTCTGCCGCATGACATCCGGGATGCGGAAGCCACCCCCTATCTCCACCGCCTGCCCGCGGGAAACGACGACCTGCTTGCCTTTACAAAGAGCGGAAAGCCCCAGCAGGACCGCCGCGGCATTATTGTTAACGACCATCCCGGCTTCCGCGCCGGAAAGGCGGCATAGAAGACTTTCTACATGGGCATGGCGTGAACCGCGGTCACCGGTCTCCAGGTCAAACTCCAGGTTGGAATAGCCGCGGCTAACTTCATCCATAGCCGCAAGGGCTTCAGCACTAATAGGCGCGCGGCCTAAATTGGTATGCAGGATAACGCCGGAGGCATTGATAACGCGGCGCAGGCTCGGCGTAAATATATTATTTACTTTTTTGATAATGCCTTCGACGATTTCATCGAAAGAGTGACCGAGCTTACCGGATGTTATGGCAGCCCGCTCACTTTCCAGTTGCTGGCGTATAACGTTTACCAATAGTTCGTGAGGATACCTGGCCGCCAATGTATCAAGACGGTCATCAGAAAGGATTTTTTCAACGCTCGGGAGGTCGCGTAATGACATCGCCACAGGTTTATTCTACCAGATAAAGGCGGTGGTTCAAAGTTGACCCTTGCTTTAACGGGTGATAAAATTATATTGTTGACTAATATTGTCAACAATCCCCTTTCCCGGTGGAAACACCTTCCAGGGAAATGGGGTATAATCATTGTAAGAACAGCCACACGACCCTGCCGGAGGATGGGAAAGGGGGAAGTAATGTTCAGGTCCATTAGAGAAGATATCAAGACGGTTTTCGCCAAGGACCCGGCGGCGAGAAACACCATGGAAATCCTCCTCTGTTATTCCGGTCTCCACGCTATCTGGGCCCACCGCATCGACCACTGGCTCTGGACCCACGGTTTTAAACTTCCGGCGCGGTTTTTCTCCACCATCGCCCGCTTTCTCACCGGCATCGAGATACACCCCGGGGCAACAATCGGTCGGCGCTGTTTTATCGACCACGGAATGGGCATAGTTATCGGTGAAACGGCAGAAATCGGCGATGATGTTTTAATGTACCAGGGTTCGGGGTTAATCGGGACTTCTCTAAAGAAAGAAAAACGCCACCCCACCATAGGCAACAACGTAGAAATAGGGGCCGGCGCTTTTGTATTGGGGGCTATTACCGTCGGCGACGGCGCCAGGATTGGTGCGGGTTCGGTGGTTATCAGGCCGGTGCCACCGGGTGTAACTGTAGTCGGCGTGCCGGGCAAAGCCGTCATTAAACAGCAACCACCGCCGCCGATTATGGACCTGGAACATGCCAAACTCCCCGACCCGGTCGCAGAAGCTATCCGGCTGGTGCTGAAAGAAGAACATAATTATGAAGAGCGTTTGAAAAAGCTGGAAGAAGCCTGCGGTCTCATCGCGCCGAGGAACGCGCTGGAAATCCGCCGGGATGAAATTGAAAAAGAACTGGCACAGGATGAGGGAGCCGGAACGGGCGGGGGCATATAGAAAATGAAAGTAATGGTGGCAATGAGCGGCGGGGTGGACTCTTCAGTGGCCGCCGCCCTGCTTAAAGACCAGGGACATGAAGTGACCGGGGCAACCATGCAACTCCGGCCGCTTTCCGGTGATGCGGATATAGAAGACACCTCTACCATTGATGCCCAAAAAGTAGCTGATGAACTGGATATCCCGCTGGAGATTTATGATTTCCGGGACGTATTTTCCGGCACTATTATCGATTCTTTCTGCGAGGAGTATTCATCAGGACGCACACCAAACCCCTGCGTTTTGTGCAACCGTTTTATCAAGTTCGGGATTTTATGGGAAAAGGCACGGGAAACAGGAGCTGAATTTTTAGCTACGGGGCATTATGCCGGAATTGACAAAAACAATGGCCGATTCCTGTTGAAAAAAGGAGCCGACCACAATAAAGACCAGTCTTATTTTCTTTACCGCCTGACTCAAGAGCAATTAAGCCATACGCTGTTCCCGCTGGTTAACCTGACCAAGGATAAAGTAAAAGAAATAGCCCGTAAGAAAATGCTGCCGACGGCTGAACGCCCGGAAAGCCAGGAAATTTGCTTTATCCCGGATAACGACTACGCAGAGTTTGTGGAGGAATACTCGTCCGTTATTGCGCTGCCGGGACCGATACTCGATAAAGCAGGGAAGACCATCGGGCAACACCACGGCATTACGCATTATACAATCGGACAGCGTAAGGGAATTGGAATCTCATCTCAGGAACCTTTGTTTGTCACGGGGATTGATGCAAAGAACAATACCATTACCGTAGGTACTAAAGAACAGATATATTCACACGAGATGGTTACCGCTGACCTCAATTGGATAGCCTGTAACCCGCCCGAACATCCCATAAAAGTACAGGCAAGGGTAAGATATCGCGCCGCGGATATTGAAGCTATCATTTCCCCGATTAACGAAAAAGAATTACATATTAAATTCAGCACGCCGCAAATGGCTATCACCCCCGGGCAGTCGGTCGTCTTTTATGATAATGACATTGTCATCGGCGGCGGGATTATAGCCAGGCAAGGAAGGTAGTATGCCCACAGTCAAAGCTGTTTCCATCAGCACGGAAAAAGGCACGCGGAAAACTCCGGTACCGGAAATAACGATAAAAGATAATTACGGCATCGAGGGGGATGCCCACGCAGACTGCGCGTGGCACCGGCAGGTAAGCCTGCTGGCGGACGAGAGCATCGATAAAATGCGCGGCCAGGGCATGGAGTTGAACTCCGGCGACTTTGCGGAAAATATTACCACGCGGGGTATCGTACTGAATACTTTACCGATAGGGACGGTTTTCCACATCGGCAAGGATGTTGAACTGGAACTGACGCAGATTGGCAAGGAATGCCACGCATCGTGTGAAATCCGCACCATTATCGGGGACTGTATCATGCCGCGAGAAGGCATTTTTACCAAAGTAATTCACGGCGGCAAGGTGAAAGCGGGGGATGAAATTAAGATTGAGAAACCGAAGGGTTAAATCTCCCCTGGCCCCTTCCTTCGCTTCGCTCGAGGACATGTTTTACGAAAGAGGGGAAGATTGAATATCACCAATTATTCGCCGGTTTGGCTAATCATCGTCTTCCTTTCGTAAGGGAGAGTGAGAGAGGTATTTGATTGGATAATATCCTGCAAAAAGTAGATTTACTCCGCGTAAACGGCGGGTGCACGCCGGCCAGAGAAAATATCATTAAAGAGACTCCCCTGACTATCAACATCGACGGGAAACATTACGCCACCGCGATGATAATGGCGACGATGGAAAAGGAATATATCGCCGGGCATTTGTACGCGCAGGGGATCATCAGCAGCGCTTACAATATCGAATCTATCGAGATCAAAAATAATATAGCCAACGTCACTTTAACTTATGGCGCGAGAAAACCGGCGTTTACCGGCGTCCATTCAAAATTAACTGTCACTAAAGAAGACATTTTTGACTGTGTCAAAGCTATTTTAAAATCACCGGTATTTGAGGAAACGGAAGCCGTCCATTCGGCGGGGCTTTTCTTCAAAGGCAAGGAGACGATAGGCATCGCGGAAGACCTGGGAAGGCACAATGCCCTGGACAAAGTAATCGGGTGCGGGGTATTGCAGTACATTGATTTTCACCAGATACTGGCGGCTTCCACCGGCCGAATACCCACCGAGATGATTTTCAAATGCACCCAGGCCAAAATCCCGATTATAGCTACCAAAGGCGTGCCGACATCGCTGGCGGTTGAGCTAGCGGAAAAGTCCGGTATTACGATTGCCGGGCTGGTGCGGGGAAAGACGATGATAATTTATTCCCACCCGGAGAGGATAGTTTAAGATGGAGAGCAATTCAAAAAATATAACGGTGACAAAGCTTTCCGGCGGAAAATTTACGACGGCGGAAACAAACGTCATTATCGAGCAGGAACTCACAATTTACGTCAACGGCACGCGGCTGGCAACGGCCTCTTTAGCGCCGGGCCTGGAAAAGGAATTTGTCGTCGGCTACCTCAACGGCCAGGGATTTATACAGAGCGTAGCCGAAATCAAATCTATCGATATCGAAAACGGCACGGCGCAGGTAATGCTGAAAAACAGCCATATCTCACCGGCCAGTGCCAATTATCGTATCGTTTCCGGCGGAGGCAAATCCGCCTATATGGAAACTTCAGTTACCGGTAAAATCAAGTCGGATTTGGTCATTAAAAAAGAAGATATTTTTAAGGCCATGAACCGGCTCTTTGAAAAAGCACAAATTTACGGCGAGACCGAAGGCGCTCATGCCGCCGGGCTCTTTGATAAAAAAGGGGAACCGGTTATCACCGTCGAGGACATCGGGCGGCATAACTCGCTGGATAAAATAATCGGTTACACTCTGCTAAACAAAATAGATACTTCTAAAGTCTTCATGGTATCCACCGGGAGAATGGCATCCGAAATGGTAACGAAAATCTGCCGCTGCGGCATTCCCATCGCCGCGACCAAGACCGCCGTGACGGATAAAGGACTGGAAATAGCCCAACAATCCGGGCTGACGCTCATCGGGTTTGTACGGGATAAAGGCACAAAAATAAATACCGATATGGATGTGAGAGTAATTAAAGAAGCCGGGATGAAGATTTATAACGGCGCCGACCGCGTACTCTGTGAATAAGCTATGAATTAGGGTAAAATGTATCCAGGATGAAAACTACCGAAGAGAAAATACTTGCCCTTAAGAAAGAGCGTAACGCTGTCATCCTCGCCCATAACTACCAGCGCGGCGAGGTCCAGGATATCGCCGACTTTGTGGGAGATTCGCTCGAGCTTTCGCAAAAAGCCGCTAAGACCGATGCAAAAGTCATCGTTTTTTGCGGCGTTCATTTTATGGCGGAAACGGCTTCCATTGTCAATCCGGATAAAACCGTGCTGCTTCCGGATGCCGGCGCCGGCTGCCCAATGGCCAACATGATTACGGCGGAACAACTGCGCGAAGAAAAAGCGAAATACCCTAAAGCGGTAGTGGTAACTTATATAAACTCCTCCGCCGCCGTGAAAGCGGAGTCCGATTACTGTTGCACATCAGCCAACGGGGTGAAAGTGGTCAACAGCATTAAAGCCGAGGAAATTATCTTCGTGCCGGACCAGTACCTGGGCAGTTTTATTGAAAAAAGGACCGGTAAGAAAATGTATCTCTGGCCGGGGTACTGCCCCACCCATGTTAAAATCCTGCCGGAAGATATTTTGGAACGGAAAAAGGAATATCCCAACGCTAACGTAGTTGTCCACCCGGAATGCCGACCTGATGTCGTAGCACTGGCGGATGAAGCTTTAAGTACTTCCGGCATGATACGATATGCCGCGCGTCCGGATGTCAAAGAACTTATCGTGGGAACGGAAGTAGAAATACTGCACCGTCTGAATAAAGAAAATCCCGGAAAGAAATTTATCGCCGCATCTACGAGGGCCACGTGCCCCAATATGAAAAAGACCACCCTGGAAAAGATCATGGAATCGCTGGAGACGATGAAGCCAGAAGTAAAAGTCCCGGAAGAAATTCGCCTTAAAGCCTATGCCTGCGTGGAACGGATGCTGGAGATAGGGTGATAATTTGAATAAGAAAACGGAAAATCCGGGTTATATCGTCGTTCATGTGACAGTAAAAGACATTGAAGAAGGCCGGAAAATAGCCAAATCCGTGGTTAAACGCCGGCTGGCTACCTGCGTTAACATCATACCAGAAGTCGAATCACATTTCTGGTGGAAAGATAAACTGGATTCCGCCAAAGAAGTCATGCTTTTCATCAAGACTAAAGAGGCGCTGCTGCCGGAGCTGATAAAAGCGATAAAGAAACTCCACAGCTACAGCATCCCGGAAATCATCGCGTTACCTATCACCGGGGGAAGCAGCGACTACCTTGAATGGATAGAAAGTGAAATTATCGAGGCAGACCAGAATTAAGGAGCCAGTTATGAAAAAGATAATCAGAAAAATCAAAATGGTTATCACCGTCATCGTATTAAGCCTGACCGTATGGATTTAAACCTGCAGTTAGAAACGGGAGAAGTCGCTATGCTTACGGAAAAAGACCTGCAGCGGTATGACCGCCAGATGATGTTTCGCGGTTTCGGACGGGAGGGACAGGAAAAACTTAAGAAAGCCAAAGTCTTTCTGGCCGGAGCCGGCGGGCTCGGCTCGCCGGCAGCCTATTACCTGGCGGCGGCAGGCATCGGTACGATAGTCATCGCCGATAATGACGTAGTAGACTTAAGCAATCTTAACCGCCAAATCCTCCACTGGGAAGAAAACATCGGCAAACTGAAAGTAGATTCAGCGGCCCATAAGCTGCGCAGTTTCAATTCCGGCATCAAAGTCCAGGCAATATCCGATACTATCGCCGAGTCCAATGTTTCCAGGCTCGTCGGTGATGCCGATATTATCGTGGATGCCATGGATAACCTTCCGGCACGCTACCTGCTCAACCAGACCGCGCAGGAGAAAGGCATACCGTTCGTTCACGGGGCAGTCAACGGATTCGAAGGCAGGGTTATGACGGTGCTGCCGGGCAAGACCGCCTGTCTCAACTGCCTTTATCACGGGGCCGAGGTGCCTAAAAGCAAGTTCCCTGTCGTCGGTGTGACACCGGGAGTCATTGGTTGTATCGAAGCTACGGAGGTCATAAAATATATTACCGGGTTAGGTGAATTGCTGACCGACCGCCTCTTGAACTATGACGGATTAAGCATGAAATTCACCGAGTTCAAGATTAACCGCGACCCGGACTGCAAGCATTGTAAATAAGCTAAACAAAGGTGATATAAATGAACGTCGATGTAGAATTATCCTCCGCCTTTGGAATTTATACCGATGATAAACTGAACTTTCAGGTCCAGGGCAATACCGTCCGCGAAGCACTCCAAGACCTCGTCAAGCAATCGCCCAAGCTTAAAAGAGTGCTTTTAAATAAAGACGGCGACCTGCAGCAGACCTATGATTTCTTTATCAATGGGCAGAACGTTTATCCCAAAAACATGGCAAAGCCGCTTAATGACGGCGATAAGCTGAATGTGCTTTATTTAATACACGGGGGATGAACTAAGGGTGGGTAGTTGGTAGTTGGTAACCCCGTGTGCAAGTAATTTTAACTTATATACGACCCCACTCTTATAATCTCCCCTTCGACTCCGCTCAGGGCAGGCTCTCCCCGCTGGCAAGGAGGGAGACAATAGAATCTCTTGAATGAAACATTATCGGTCGCTCTCTGTCAACGGAGAGAGGTTCAGGGAATGAGGTCGGGACTTACTAACCTGCACATCAGGTTAGTAATTAGACCACCCACCACTCCGTTCCCAGATTAGTTATTTCAAAGATTTTCCCAGTTTATCCAGCGATTCGTTCCACGCCTTGACGGCCGACTCTTTGACCTGCTCCGGTACACCGGACCGGCGCACTATCATCCTCGTCTTACCATCCATGTTATCAAAATTGACCGTAAGAATGGATACGGTCGGCCATTCCCCGTACAGGTCATAATGCGATGCCGGAAGGATATTACCTTCTTCGTCGGCAAAGCTGAGAAAGACCACGATGCGCTTCAACGGAACTACCTCACGGTAGATACCAGCAGCGTAATAATCTTTCCCTTCCGGCGAGCGTACGTTCCACAATAATTTACCACCGATGTGGAAATCCAGTTTATTATTATGTGAAGTAAAACCCTCCGGGCCCCACCAACGCCGGAAATATTCCGGCTTTGCCCAGGCGCGCCAAACATCCTCTACGGGCGCATCGAAGATGCGAATGAACCCAAGCTCATATTTTTCCCGTAATTTATTAGCGGTTGACATTTCCACCCCACCACCCTTTCCTCGCCAATCTCATCCTATTGTTGACTATTGATAGTAATTAGATTCTTTTCCAGTCAATGTGCGCCTGGCAGGTTGGGCAGTCATGGTCCACAGGAACCTCTGCCCCACACTTCGGGCAAATGAATTTATCTCCCTGCTTTATCGGTGCCTCGTGCTTATGTTTCTTGCCAGGTTTTTCTTTTACATCATCAGCCATATTATTCCTCCAAATCAATACAATACATTAAAACTCATGAATTTGCTTTAGTCAACCCCAGAGTTAAAGGGCTGACCGACGCAACTCAACGAGCGCCCTATCCCAGTCCACCTGCCGTTTACATTCCGGACAATCCTGGTCAACCGCCAATTCGGAGCCGCAGGCAGTACAATAATATTTATCATTTTTAATAGTCACGCCGCAACTCTCATTGACCCTGACTTCTTTGCTGCCGTATTTCTTTCTCTCTGCCATTATGCCCTCCTTTTATACGCCATTTTAACCATCAAAGGCACAGGCTGACTGCGACAAAAGTCCCATAAACTATAACAGAAGCAAAATTCAAAAGGTCAAACAACGAAAATGAATATGTGACATTTTTATAAAATAACTTAACCTTCTGCAGCAAACGTTTCCGGTTTCATGGCATGTTTTTTCATCATCACCTCAACGAACTCCCAGCCGCCGTCGAGCGCTTGTTTCCGCAGCGGCTCGGTTATCTGGTTAATATCGAAATTATATTCATACACCTTGCCAAAAGACTTATCATCCTTAACGCCGTATTGGACGCCGTAAGATTTCTGGTAAATTATCTTGCCGCGGAAAAACTCCCGCTGGTAATGCACTTTAGGGGCGCCGGCCACCCACTCAACATTATCGATGGCCTGCCAGAAACGGACGGTATGTTTCGGTTCATCAAGGTAAATATAGGCACGGTAGGTCTTTTCGATTCTTTCCCGGGCAAAGACGCCCAGCCAGTGCGCATCGGCGATTTTCCAGTCAAGCTCGAGGTCGGTTTTACCGGAAGGTTTTATCTGGTAAGGCAAGTCCGGGGAATTGATACTTAAAATGTCTTGCCGCAGTTGTTCCTTGCCGATGGATGCTACGCCCGGGTTCTTCTTACCACCCTGGTATTCGAACATCCCGGTGGCAAAAAAAGCCATGAAAACCCCGCCCAGCGCCGCCACAATTCCGACTAACGCACCGATGATTCCCGCTGCAGGCATTTCACTTCCCTCCTTCCCGCTCCTCAAGCCATCGCGTCTTTTGTTCTACTCTTACGTGTTCATCCGTGGTCTTATAGTTGGCAAGAAACTCTTGCCGGAATTCCTCAAAGGCGCCGGAAAGTATCGAGGCCCTGATATTATCCACGAGGTTACGGATAAAACGCAAGTTGTGGATAGTGGCAAGCCTTAACGCGAGCAATTCATCGCTGCGGAACAAATGGCTTAAATAGGCGGCGGAAAAGGTGCGGCAGGTATAACAATCGCAGTCCGCGTCAACCGGGCCTTCCTGTTGACGGTAGACAGCGCGGCGGATATTTATACGTCCCTTACGGGTAAATAAAGC
Source organism: uncultured Chloroflexia bacterium (assembly GCA_963796365.1). GTDB lineage: Bacteria > Chloroflexota > Dehalococcoidia > Dehalococcoidales > RBG-16-60-22 > RBG-13-51-18. The sequence continues at coordinate 200,783 of CAWCLJ010000003.1, read as the reverse complement.
CCCATTACGGGCGACACGGGTGGGCAAGGCACAATCGAACATATCTATGCCGCGGACTACTCCCTCGATAAGGTCTTCCGGCGCGCCCACGCCCATGAGATAGCGGGGTTTATCTTCCGGCAGGAAAAGCGTGGTTTTACCGAGGATATCCAGCATGATTTCTTTCGACTCACCGACACTTAAGCCACCGACGGCATAACCGGGGAAATCCAGCTTTTTCAACGCTTCGGCGGATTCTTCTCTTAAATCCGGGAATACTCCCCCCTGTACGATACCAAACATCATTTGCTGATTCGGTTTATGGGCTAAAAGGCACCGCTCCGCCCATTGATGAGTCCGTTCCATCGCCCGGGAGACTTTTTCTTTACTGCCGCCGTAGGCGGAGCATTCATCGAGCACCATCATAATATCGGAACCTAAAATTTCCTGGTATTTAACGGCCAACTCCGGGGTGAGGAAATGCTCACTCCCATCGATATGGGAACGGAATTTTATGCCTTCTTGGTTAATTTTTCGGAAAGCGGAAAGGCTGAAGACCTGGTAGCCGCCGCTATCGGTCAGGATAGAGCCGTCCCAACCCATAAATTTGTGCAGACCGCCCATTTTTTCGATGACTTCCATGCCCGGCCGCAGGTAAAGATGATAGGTGTTGGCCAGAACCAGGTTAAAGCCGATATCTTTAATTTCGCCAGGGGTAAGGGTCTTTACGGTAGCCTGGCTGCCCACCGGCATGAAAGTAGGCGTTAATACCTTGCCATGAGCGGTTATAAGCTCCCCAGCGCGGGCATTACCTAAGGTTTTTATAAGTTTAAAATGTTTTGTGGGCATAATATATTAGCAAAATTCCCGCTAAATCTCTTTCAGGTTGAATCCACCAGGATGAATCCCTGCGTTGAATGGAGAAACGTATAAGGGAATTTTACCTTATCAGCTTGTTCGCCACAATACTGCGGTGCACTTCAGAAGTGCCGACGTATATCTCCGTCATCTTGGCGTCACGGTAAAGCCGTTCGACGGGCAGGGTTTTCATCGCGCCGAATGAGCCGTGAATCTCCATTGCCATGCGGGTAACTTCCACTGCTACCGATGAAGCGAATATCTTGGCCATCGAACCGTCATACTGGATACTTTGTCCCTTATCGCGGATAAAAGCGCAGCGGTAAGCCAGCAGTCTCGCCGCTTCGGTGCGGGCAGCCATTTCCGCCAGCAACTGCTGTATCGCTTGCATACGGGCAATCGGTTTGCCCTGGGCGATACGCTGTTTGGCATAATCGATAGATAACTCCAGGGCCGCCTGCGCAATTGCCACTCCCTGCACCGCCACACTCATGCGCTCGATGCTGATAGCTTCCAGCAAAATGTTAAACCCCTCGCCTTCTTTCCCGATGAGATTCTCTTCCGGGACAAACAAGTCGTCCAGGTTAACGATAGATGTTCCAAAACCCCTGATACCCATCGTCTCCAGCACTTCCTGGATAGAAAAACCTTTGGCTTTGGCATCGATGATATAAGCGTTGAGAATTCCCCCTTCGTTGTTCGCAAAAAACAGGATGTTATCGGCTACCGGCGCCAGGGACATAAACATTTTCTGCCCGTTAATGACCCATCCTTTGCCGCTGCGTTTAGCGGTAGTTTTTATCATAGCAGGGTCGGACCCGGTGTCCGACTCGGTAAAGCCGATACCGGCTAATTTCGTGCCATTTGCCAGCGGCGTTAAAAGTCTTTTTTTCTGCTCCTCATTACCAAACCGGTAAATTCCCTCTTCCGGCACGGCGTTGACGGACATGATAGCCCCGACGCTAACCGAGGCTTTACATACCTGCTCCAGCGCTACGGCAAAGCTTAAATAACCTGCCCCGCTACCCCCGTATTTGGCCGGATACGGCAGCCCTTGAAAACCTAAATTACCGATTTTTTTTGCTAAATCGAGCGGTACCTGATTAGTTTTATCAATTTCCGCCGCCCTGGGCCTTATTTCATTTTCCGCAAAGTCTTTAGCCAGGCTTTGCAGCATTTTTTCCTGCTCGTTTAAGTTAAAGTCCATCGCTCTGCCACCTCATGGTTACGTACAATTTATTATACCGTAAATGAGGTATAAGGTAATAATAACAATACCGCGATACTATCTATAAAATAATATTGAATTTTCTGATATTAGATATTTGTAATATTGGTATTATTCCTTTAAGATAAGGGCGATGGAAGCAGAGCTAAAGGCTTTTTTATCCCGAAGGACCAAAGAAGTTATCAAGGCCGAAAAACGTATCCCGTCGGCGGTACTGGTGCCGCTCTATAAGGATGAAGGTAAATATCATATCATCTTTATCAAGCGTTCTTTCTGGGTTCCTACCCACCAGGGTCAAATAGCTTTTCCCGGCGGCTCCCGCCACAGCAATGACAAGACTTTACTCGATACCGCGTTGCGGGAATCCGAGGAAGAAATAGGGCTGCATCGGGCGGACGTTAACGTACTCGGGGAACTGGACGACCAGCTTACGACCACTTCTAACTTTATCCTCACGCCATTCGTCGGGGTAATTCCCTGGCCCTATGAATTTATTTTATCCAAAGCTGAAGTGGACGACCTTGTAATTGCACCGGTACATACTTTAATGGAAAAGGCGCGTATGAAACCGGAAACAGAAATGCTAAATGGTAAAGAAGTCCCCTCTTTTGCCTATTATTATAAGGGGAGAAGAATCTGGGGCGCGACGGCGCGGGTACTAAAGAAATTACTTGAAATTCTCGCTCAAGTTGAAATAGAGACAGGGAAAACGTTTTAAGCTGGTTTTTTAGAGCGGTTGCTAAACTACCTGGCAGTCTTTGAAGATGATGTTCTTGCCGTAGCCGTCATACTTCCCGCGTATTGCAACTTCAGAATTTTCCGTAAGGCGGCTGGCTTTTACCGAGTCTTCTTTATTAAATGTGCAGCGGTCGCTCCAGACCAATCTCTTTTTACCGGTAACGACGATATAGCGGATGTCCAGGTGCTCCCGGATAAAGACCTTTTCCACGATGCCTCGCAAAATAATAGTTTTGCCGTTTAATTTCATGTTGATGCCGGATTTATCCGCGCGGAAAAGAGCATCGAGATCGTCAGCCGTTATCTCTACCCCATCCCGGATATCGTCCAGTTTAATTGAAGGAACAACAGGCGCCGGAGGTTCCGGCGCGGGAGGCGGCGCAACTGGAGCAGGCTCGGAGGCAGCAGGTGACGGCGTTATGGGAGCTGGTTCGGGTTTAATCTGCACCGGCGGCAGAGGCGGCTCGATATTTTTCAGGGGTTCCGGTTGATATACAGGCTTCGGCGGGGGCGCCGGAGGCAGTTCCTGTTGCGGTTCCATTCTGTAAACAGGTTGCGCCGGAGTCAATGGCCTCTCTGCAGGTGGTGGTTCCAGCTTTGGTTCCGGTCTATAAACGGGCGGCGGCGCAGCCGGTCTGGGCGCCGGCGGTGGGGTTTCTTCTCTTGGTTCGGGCCGGCTTACGGGACGGACCGGAGGTTGGGTCTCACGGCGGGGTTGTTCCGGGGGTCTTTGCGTGGGTTGAGCCGGACGTAAAAAGCGGAATTTCTTGGGTTCGGGCGGGGTTTCCGGTTCCGGTTCCGTCTTACGCTTCTTTTCCGGCTTGTGTTTGCGTTGTTGATGCGATGAATCATCGCGTTCCGGTTCAGGCTCGGGTTCGGGTTCTTGCTCTTCTTCAGGAATATATTCTTCAGCTTCACCGGCGGGTTCGGAATCCATATCTGAATCAACCGATGAAGACACCTGGCTTCGTTCTTCCTGGAGCTCCTTGTAGGTCTTATCGATTAGTTTATAAGATCGCGATATAAGCGGATATCCGCACCACTGGCAAGCCCAGTCTTTAGTTCTAAGGGTTTGACGTCCGCAATTGGGACAAGCAGCCATGTAAGTTCCTCATACTTCCTGCTAAATAGATTACACGGCAAGGCTACACCTTGTCAACTGCTGTAATACATAGATTAATCTCCTGTTTTCAGTTTTCCATGCCGATATGTGACTTTAGTAGCTTACTTTTAAATAATAAGATTGTAGACTACATATTATGAAGTTTCCGGCGGGCGGTACTTCAAACATAACGTTACTCACGGTAAAGAGTCCGTGTCAAGCAGGAAAAAAGGAGAGGGAAATCTAACGGGCACTTAATAATAGATTGTTAATATTTCTGTTAATTGATTGACAGGTTAGCTAATAAAACATATAATATTATTATAGTGTTCGGAGAAAGAAAATGGCCCCAAAGAATTATTACGACATACTCGGCGTAGCTAAAAACGCCAACGATAAAGACATCAAAGCGGCCTACCGCCGCCTGGCTCGTAAATACCACCCGGATGTCAACCCCGGCAACAAGACGGCGGAGGCCACATTTAAAGAAATCAACGCCGCCTACGAAGTGCTTTCCGATAAAGACAAGCGCGCCAAGTATGATAAATACGGCGACCAGTGGCAGCATGCCGACCAGTTCGACGAGGCGCAAAGACAGCAGGGAATATACCGCCAGTATGCTCCCGGCAGGGATGGAGCGGAAACCTTCAATTTCGGCGGAGACGCCGGCGGTATGGACAACATCTTCGATGAGCTTTTCGGCCAGGGGCAAGGGGGCGCGGCTTCTCCCGCCGTACGCGAACCCAGCGCGGCCATGACCTTGAGTCCAACGTCGAAGTATCATTGGAAGAAGCTTATAACGGCACTGCCCGCCAGATTAATTTACAGCAGGAACAGGTTTGTCCGGCCTGTAAAGGCACCGGAGAGATTCAGAACGTAGCCTGTGCAACGTGCCGCGGCGCCGGTGTTACCGCTAGCATGAACCGGCTGGAAGTAAAGATCCCGCCGGGCGTAACTACCGGCTCAAGAGTGCGTATTTCCGGCAAAGGACAGGCAGGCGTTAACGGCGGGCCGGCCGGCGACCTCTATTTGAATATTACCGTAACGCCCCACCCGACTTTCGAACGCCAGGGAGATAATTTATCGGCGAACGTACCCTTACCACTAACTGTAGCAGTGCTCGGCGGCGAGGTACAGGTCCCGACACCCAAAGGTAAGCTCGCACTAAAAATACCGCCGGAGACACAGAACGGGCGCGTATTCCGGCTGGCCGGCCAGGGCATGCCACATCTTGGTTCGACGGCCAGAGGCGACTTACTGGCCAAGGCAAATGTCGTTCTGCCGACGAATTTAACCGATAAAGAGAAGGAATTATTTAAACAATTAGACCAATTACACCGGGGATGATGGGGAGGGGATGACCGATGGAGAGAGGTGAACCAATGGAAAGAGAAAAAAATGAAAAGGAACCACGCTATGTCATCAGCGTGGCGGCCAAAATGCTGGATATGCATACCTACACGCTTCGTTATTATGAAAGGGTCGGCATTATCGAGCCCAGCCGTTCCCGCGGCAATGTCCGCCTTTATTCCGACCGGGACATTGCCATTTTAAAGCGTGTGAAATCAATGGTCGATGATATGGGGATAAACCTGCCGGGGGTTGAGGTAATCCTGCGCATGATACAGCGGGTGGGAGAACTACAGAACCAGCTTGAGCAGGCCCATGAACAGCTAGAGAAGTTGAAAGGGAAAGATGAAGAATGAGACAGGAAAGATTTACAGAACAAGCGCAGGAAGCTTTACAGTCATCCCAGCAGTTGGCGATGCAATTTCAGCACGCCCAGTGGGATGTTGAACATATTCTCCTCGCCCTCGTGGAACAGCGCCAGGGTTTAATCCCGGAGATACTTAAGGAACTGAATGTTGATATTGATAACATCAAGGTACAGGTCGAGGAAGCTTTAAGAAAAACATCCAAGGTACAGTACCAGACCGGGCAGCTTTATGCCACACCGCGCATCGCAGGGGTAATGCAGCGAGCGGAAGCTGAAGCTAACCGGCTCAAGGATGAATTTATCAGCACCGAGCATCTGCTTATCGCGATAGTTGCCGATAACAAAGGCGAAGCCGCCACGATTCTGCACAATGCCGGCGTGACTACGGAAAAAGTCTACAGCGCTTTACAAAATCTGCGGGGCAGCCGGCGGGTGGATGATGCCCGTGCGGAAAGTAAGTACCGTGCCCTGAAAAAGTACACGCGCGACTTAACAGAACTGGCAAAACAGGGCAAACTCGACCCGGTAATCGGGCGGGACGCGGAAATCAAGCGGACGATGCAAATACTGACGCGCCGCACCAAGAACAATCCGGTTGTCGTCGGGGAAGCGGGCGTCGGCAAGACGGCCATCGCTGAAGGACTGGCGCAGAAAATAGCCGCGGATGACGTCCCGGATTCATTGAAGGGCCGCAAGGTCCTGGCGCTCGATATGGGCGCGCTGGTCGCGGGCAGCAAGTTCCGCGGCGAGTTCGAGGAACGGCTGAAGTCCGTAATGGATGAAATCAAGGATTCCAAAGGCGAAGTCGTCCTTTTTATCGATGAAATTCATACCGTCGTCGGAGCGGGCGCCGCCGAAGGCGCCATCGACGCCAGCAATATGTTGAAACCGGCGCTGGCGCGGGGCGAGCTGCAATGCATCGGCGCCACGACACTCGATGAATACCGGAAACACATTGAAAAAGATAAAGCGCTGGAAAGAAGGTTCCAGCCTATCTTCATCGATGAGCCGAGTGTCGATGAAACGATAGAAATCCTGAAAGGGCTGCGTCCGCGTTATGAAGCGCACCACAAGATAAAGATAACCGACGGCGCTTTGGATGCCGCGGCGAAACTGTCCTCACGTTATATTGCCGACCGTTTCCTGCCCGATAAGGCCATCGACCTTATCGATGAAGCGGCCAGCAAACTCCGCATCGATAGCGAGAGCGCACCGCCGGAAGTAAAGACTCTGGAATCCGACCTCAAACGCCTGACCAACGAGGAAGAAGCGGCCACGCAGCGGCAGGACTACCAGCAGGCAGCCGAATTGAAGTCACAGCATTTGAAGAAAGAACAGGAATATAACGACGCCAAGGGCAAATGGCTGAAGCAGGAAAAAATCAGCCATGAAGTAACCGCTGAGAACATTGCTGACCTAATATCCAACTGGTCGGGCGTCCCGGTTTCCCAGATGAATGAACGCGAAACGGAAAAATATATCCACATGGAAGAACGTATCCACGAGCGGCTTATCGACCAGGAAGAAGCGGTCAGCGCGATTTCCGAGGCCATCAGGCGCAGCCGGGCCGGCCTGACCGACCCCAAACGTCCCATCGGGAGCTTCATGTTCCTCGGGCCCACCGGCGTAGGCAAAACGGAAATGGTGCGGACACTAGCATGGTTCCTCTTTGGCGATGAAAATGCCATGATACGGATGGATATGTCCGAATACCAGGAGGAGCATACCGTCTCCCGCATGATAGGCGCGCCGCCAGGCTACATCGGCTATGATGAAGGCGGGCAGCTTACCGAGGCGGTAAGACGGAGACCTTACAGCGTCATCCTGCTCGATGAAATCGAGAAGGCGCACCCGAAAGTCTTTAACACCCTGCTCCAGATAATGGATGACGGGCGGTTGACGGACGGCCACGGGCGCACGGTGAACTTCAAGAACACCGTCGTCATCATGACCAGCAACGCCGGCGTGGAAGTCATCAGGCGTGAAGGGCGGATAGGTTTCGCCACGACCAAGGACCAGAGGGAACAACATAAACAGACCTATGAAGACATGAAGAAAAAGGTTGAGGAAGAAGTTAAACGAAAATTCCGCCCCGAATTCCTCAACCGCCTGGATGATATCATCGTCTTCCACGAACTGGCGGAAGAACAGCTACGAAAGATTGTCGACCTGATGATTAAAGAACTGGAAACGCGGCTCGGCGAACGCAAGATGTACATCGAGCTAACGGAAAAAGCCAAGGCATGGCTTTCCAAAGAAGGCTACGACCCAATCTTCGGCGCGAGGCCGCTGCGCCGGGTCATCGAGCGGCACGTGGAAAACCCGCTTTCCAGCAAGGTACTCCGTGGTGAGCTGCAGGAAGGCGATACGGTCAAAGTGGACGTAGATAAAGAAGGCAAAGGCCTGGTCTTCAAGACCAAAACCGCCAAGTCTAACCCTAAGACACCGGAAGCTGCCGCCGTCTAAAGCCGGAAGCGAAGGCCACGATATCAGAGACCCCCGACTAAAAACCGGGGGTCTTTTTTTAGCTTTGATTCGTTTTGGGGAAAGGGCGCTTTTTTAAGATGGGGTATTGAAGCTAATCGTTTTGTAAGATGGGTTTTTTAGATTCACTTCGTTTTGTGATTTTGCTAACGGAAAAATCGTTACTGCTTCGATTGGTTTAGTAAGATTATTGCTATTTTGCTGATTTTTCAAAATTTTAGCTTCGATTCGTTTTGTCATTTTTTAAGCACTTTTATCTTTAATAGCCTCATTGGTTTTGTAACTTTTTAACTCTGTTTGATGATTTAGCTTCGTTCATTTTGTGGTTTTGGGGTCGTTTATTCATTCTGAATACGTGGGGCAGTTCTCCGTGCCTGCCCATCACAGGCAAGATGCCTGTGACACCGGGATATTCAGTTGTTAGTGTGCGGTAGGTGGTTACCGACCCCATACCCTCTAACTCCCTCTCCCCGCTGGCAGGTAGAGGGAGAATGATTGATTAAATATAGACAATGAATCATATTTGTTTACTTACCCTTTTAAGCCGATGCTGGATTCCCGACTGGATCGGGAATGACGGGAAAAGAAAGGGAGAGAACTTAATAATAGTACACCTGTTCTAATGCTGTCAAGAGGATTTTGTCACAAATCAGCTTTGGAGGATGAGCTGGGAAATTTCCTTTTTATTTCTTTGCAAAGGGGGAAACAAGAGCTATAAAAAGGAAGGGGCGGGGCCTCGCCCCGCCCGAAAAACAGGCTTTGTTGTTTTTTCTAAATAATTCTCCAGCTAGTCTACTTTAACGGTTACCTTCGTCATTTTATCGCCGGGGAAATTGGGGCGCTTTTCCGGGTCGCGCAGGGTGATTTTTTTCAACACATCCGTGCCCTCGATAACCTGCCCGAAGACACTGTATTTGCCGTCCAGGTAAGTCTGGGCCTGGAAGCAAATGAAGAACTGTGAACCGTTGGAATTGGGACGCCCGGTGTTGGCCACAGAGATAGCCCCAGCAACATGCTTATGCCTGGTAATCTCCAACCCAAAAGAATAGCCGGGGCCGCCCGTGCCGGTGCCGGTGGGGTCGCCACCCTGGGCCATAAAGTTGGGCAGGACGCGGTGGAAGGTGCAGCCGTCATAATAACCTTTTTGGGCCAGGTAAACAAAGTTGCTCACGGCGATGGGCACATCTTTGGCAAAAAGCTCGATGACGATATTGCCCTTCCCTTCCACCTCGATAGTCGCCGTATATTTTTTATCCAAATCTTTCAGCATCGGGGGCATGGTTTTTGTGTCTTTAAACTCAATCATCGTTCCATCTCCTGATATATTTAGGGGCAAAATCGATTACACCTGGATTGTCTCATATTTGAAAAGGATAAGCAAAGCCGATATAAAAGAGAAGGGGCCGGGTGGGTCCTCAATTTCATTACAATTAAGGACTAACCGGGCCCCTCCATCTATTGGGCCGTTACCAAGCTGGGGAACAACTTGATTAACTCGGAGTAAAATGTTCATTTATACAATAACACCGGGGATGTAAACAAAGCATAAACAAAAACAGGAAAGACATAAACAAGACGTATATTTTTTGAAGTAACGGAGAAATAGCCAATAATCAAGAAGCAATAACCAAACAAGTTCCAATAAACAAATTTCAAAGTTATTTCCATGATGAAAGCAGAAAACAGTCTTAAGAAATCAATAATTAGTCAAGGCGTTGATGGATTCCCGCCCCCGATTGTCATGCGGAGCAGGTTGCGCGGGAGTGACGTACCCCCCAGCAGAGCTGGGGGGCTTCTCCCTTCCCTACCCCTTTTCGAACATCCTTAACTGACTGTCTTTATCTTCATATTTCTGATATTTGATATATTTCTTGATCACTTCACTCGTTACTTTATCCCCCACACTCCTAACATAATAACCCTCGTTCCACATCTTCCCACTCCACATTATTTTCCTCATCCTTGGGTATTTCTTAAATACTTCTTTTGCCGATATACTCTTTAACACCTGCACTATTTCTGATGGCGAGTACGATGGCGGCGCTTCGATAAATACATGTACATGATCCGCCATTACCTCCATCGCCTCTATTTGAAAATCATACTCCTCGGCTATCTGCCTGAAGATTCCTTTTAAGTACTGGGTTACCTCCCCACCCAATATATGCGCTCGGTATTTCGGTACCCAGACTAGGTGATACTTCAGCTCATAAACCGCGTGTTTCGTCCTTCTTATTGCCACCCCACCTTTATACCACGATTTTCCTATCCTATCAACCGCTTCGCCTTCGGCGAACTCGCTTTCCTCCCCCCAGCCTAGCTGGGGGGTATCCAGCGAGCTCTTAATGACGATTATGCGATGTTTGGAAATTTTGATATGAGATTTGTACCTTGTATCTTGTTTATTATTCCCTTAACTTGCCAGTCAACTTGTATTTATGATAAATTAAAAGAGCGCCATCAAGGGCCCGTAGTTCAGTTGGGAGAACGTTTGACTGGCAGTCAAAAGGTAGGGGGTTCGAATCCCCCCGGGTCCACCAAAAAATGAAGCTAAAAAAGCCCTTATGTTAACTAATTGCATAAGGGCTTTTTGTTAAATTCAACTAAAGTCAACTAACTTGAAACGGCGGCACCCGGTGGCACAGTTGGTGATATTACTCAAGTGGTAGAGGATCAGCCTATCTTTCATGAAGGAAAAGCAGTTCGCTGGAAAACACGACCAAAATCCAACATGCCCTCCAAATAATTATCTCACGATCTCGCCATAGTGTCTGTGCGCCGAAATACACCAGGCTCGGGTCTTCTCCGCATCTGCCATTACCTGGGCATCTGTCCGGTAATGTCCAGTATCATCATAATGCACAATATCTTCTTTATTTCTTATTACTTTTGGTATCGGAGAATGAGATCCATAGCCGACTAACATCATGTCATAAATTCTTAAAGCTTCAGGTATACCCAAAATCTCTTTTATTTTCCTCTGCGGCTCGGCAAAAGAAGCGGCTGAAACCCATGCGGAGGCTAATCCCAATGCCGTTGCTGCCAGATGCAAGTACAAAAAAGCACTGGCCAGACTAGAGCAAAATAAATCATCAACACTTCTATCTTGTTCTTCTGCATTACCCGGTAGTCCTACTTTAGCCCTCCAATCACCCAGCAGTATTATTAAAACAGGTGCATTTCGGAAATACTCTTGCCCTGCACTCTGAGAGGGTCTTCTTAAAGCATCGGCGATTTTGTCCTTTAATTCCTTTTTCTTTACTACGACAAACTCCCAGGGTTGGGTATGAAACCCCGACGGAGCCCAACGGGCAACTTCAATAATTTTATCGATATACTCGTCAGGTAAAGGATCGGGCTTAAACGAGCGAACGCTTCTCCTCTTTTCCACTAATTCAAAAAGGCGATCATAATCCATGTCACTCATTAATTACCTCCAATAGTTATTGTTTATTTTGAGGCCATTATACCATGAAGTTATTTCTTAGGTAATTTACACAAATTATCTTCGCCTGTAGATTCTTGAACTACACGAAAAGCGATTTCATTTACATGCTGTTTTATTTTAGGTTTTTGCTGTTTGCTCAATTTCTTAACCATCAATATTAACTTAACATGGATTGGGTATCTTTTCGATGGCGAGTTAATTCAAACTGCACCACTACCGATTTTTGGGATAGATTGACAATTCATAAAAAGAGGTTTTTTGCTAATCATTTGCTACGAATTAGTCAACTAAAAAGTCAACTAACTTTTCATACTTAGAAAAATTTTAGCTACAAAAACACCCTTAGCTATTTACACCTATTTTACCAATTTTGAAGCTAAAAGCGCTACTTTTCATATCTAGTTAAAGACTGGCAGTCAAAAGGTAGGGGGTTCGAATCCCCCCGGGTCCACCATTCCGCCACCCAAACCCAACCCCACCGATATTTAGTATTTAGTAGTTAGACCACCCCATCACGCCTCGAAGACAAAAAAGAACATTCCGATAACCTTTATTTAACTAATCTGTTATCTTTTTCAGCCAGGGCTTGGTTCCGCCGCGCAAAGAACAATGCTCATCATCGCACATGGTACAATCGGTCTGGCGGAACTGACGGGCGATTTTAGCCCCCTTAACCTCTTCAACACAGGCAATGGCATTCCTCACCTGATTGTCATCGCCGGAGATGACCAACGTGACCGCCCCTTCCGCTCCATCTATGCCCCCGGCGGCAATAGGAACGGCGGTTGCCCCTGTCAGGGATTCAATCGCTTTAAGCTCGGTGACAACTTCTCCCTCACAAGGCAAAAGCGAACACCGGCTCCCCATCACATAAGACAGGTCCAATCTGTCTCTCGCCGCAACAGCCGCTTCTTGAATTGAAACCGGTATTAATTTTTCCAACCCGACCGGGTATATAATCCTGAATCTCTTTGTCTTTTGGGCTGCTAAAACCCTGCCGATGGTCCCTCCCTCGATCTGGTTACCAATCAACACCCCTACTTTCCCTTGGGAATCGATGGCGTTCACGCCTTTAACATAGACATCTTTCGGTCCCATCCTGGACAAAAGACTGCCCAGGGTCTCTCCCTGGCTCAAATTGCCTTTCTCGATGACCCATGAAAAAGGAAATGATTCCGGGCCACCGCTGCCTCTGGCCTCCGGATGAGTTGTCATCCACACCTTGACCGCGTCATCGCCGCAGGCCGCCCGTGGGGTGATTGCCCCGCACATCCAGACTTCAGTTTCCGGGACCTTCGCAAGGATTTCTTCCACGAGGAAGAGCGTACTACTGGAGGGGTGCATGACTAAAATCCCATCTTTAAGAGCTGTCTTGACTTCATCCATATTGGCAAGAGCTTTGGCAATCAATTTTTTCGATTCAGCGGGTAAAAGAGTTACTTGAGCACGCATGTTTTCTCCTATTTGGTTCAAAATGTTCACAGATTGGCATTCATTAATGCCTATTATAACTCTTTTCCTAACAGTTGGAAGAGCTAATAAATTTCCAGAAGAAAACCCTTTGAGCTTATTCATTTTCCGTAGCTATTTATCCTTGAAAAGCGCCCCTATTACCGTCTCCGGTCACTATTCATTCCTAAATGCTACATTTATTTAATGTAATTGGTCTCGATGTTATGATTTTTACACCTTTCCTTTGGCACCATTAACAATGGGTGAACCTGATGGAATGATATTCTGTGAATCGGCTGGCATTAAATCAAGCGTTCATTTATACAAGCCTTCACATAAATAAAAAATATAGAGGAGAATAAAACATGCTAAAGTCTTCACCCCGGTTGAAAAAACTTCTGATGGTACCGGCGATTATAATGCTGTTAATTATTCTTGCTTCCTGTGCCAGCACGAATTCAACCACAACTTCAACACAAACAGCAACGACAACAGCTCCAGCAACATCGACGCAAACAGCAACATCAACGCAAACAGTAAGCCCAACACCAACCAGTACACCAACCAGTACATCAACCAGTACCTCAACGGAAACCAGCCCTTCAAATTCCTTAATCCCTCCGGAGATTACACAGTACGCCAATGACTGGCCACTCCCTAATCAAAACTACGCGAACACCCGTGCCGCCGCTAATTCCGGCATCAATTCCGGTAATGTGAATACTCTAGGAGTCGCGTGGGCGTTACCTCTGCCCGGCCAGGGGATTTTCGGTGCGGCATCGACAACCCCAATCATTATGGGCAATACGGTATATTTTCAGGACCTGGGAAACGATATCTTTGCCGTCGATATGACAACCGGGGCCGTTAAATGGCAGGTACTTTTCAACAATTCCAATATCGGGCCTAACGGCATCGCAGTAGGTTGGGGCAAAGTCTTCGGCAGTATCGACCCGTACAATATCGTTGCCCTCGATATGAACACCGGCAAGCAGCTATGGGAAACACAAATAACCACCGAGCCAAAGAATGGCGTCGATATCCAGCCGAGCGTTTATAATAATATGGTTTTGATTTCCTCCGTGCCCGGCAACGGCGCCGAGAACTATTATACCGGCGGTGGGTACGGGAGTATTATGGCTCTCGACCAGTCCACCGGAAAAATCATGTGGAGCTGGGATACGGTGGACACCCTCGATATCTGGGGCAACCCGGCGGTCAACAGCGGCGGCGGCGCCTGGTATCCTCCCGGCATTGATACCGCCACGGGCACGACTTATTGGGGCATCGGCAACCCGGCGCCCTTCCCCGGAACGCCCCAGTATCCCAATGCTTCCAGCCGCCCCGGCCCCGACCTTTATACCGATTCCATAGTCGCGCTGGACTCTCAAAACGGCATGCTGGACTGGTATACCCAGGCACTATCACGTGACCTCTTCGACCACGATTTCCAGATGTCACCCATCCTGTGTACCGTTACCATTAACGGTACACAGCAGGATATTGTTCTCGGAGCCGGGAAGCTTGGAAAAGTTTTTGCTTTTAACCGGCAGACGGGAGCCATACTCTGGAACGTAAATGTCGGTCAGCACCAGAACGATACTCTCCAGAATTTTCCGGATACCGGTAATACCACAGTTTATCCCGGAATTTACGGGGGCGTGGAAACGCCGATGGCCTACGCCAACGGTATTATTTACGTGCCGGTGGTTAACCTGGGCGCCAATTTTACGCCCTCAACATTGATACCGATGCGGTTCAACCAGGGCACGGGAGAACTGGTTGCTTTGAATGTGAACGACGGGTCGGTTCTCTGGGACCATAAATTCAACACGGAATGCTTTGGCGGCGCCACGGTCGTTAACGACCTGGTTTTCACCTCAACTTTCGATGGCATGGTATATGCATTCAATGCCGCTACCGGCCAGCAGGTCTGGAACTGGCAGGCGCCCGGCCCGATTAATGCCTGGCTTTCCGCCGCCGGCGATACACTGCTCGTTCCGGTCGGTCTCGGCTCTCCCTTCCCGGCTTTAATAGCCTTGAAACTGGGAGCTTCGGCACCCGGTGTCGCCATGCTGCCGGTGAACGGCGAATCGGTCGAGTCCGGGACCATCACGGTTTCCGCGATGGCGTTTAACTTCAAACTGGCAAATGCGCTCGGCCAGGACAACGTG
This sequence comes from uncultured Chloroflexia bacterium, assembly GCA_963796365.1. Lineage (GTDB taxonomy): Bacteria > Chloroflexota > Dehalococcoidia > Dehalococcoidales > RBG-16-60-22 > RBG-13-51-18. Next base: position 185,603 of record CAWCLJ010000003.1, on the reverse strand, counting down.
GCCGGGGAAGGACACCTCCATTATTTCCTGGATGTGACCCCGCCCATCACCGCAGGTCAACCCGCCGTGACATCACCCGGGACCTATATAATGACCGCGAATACATCCGTTATATGGACGAATGTCCAGCCGGGCCCGCATACGGTTTCCGTGGAACTGGTTAACAATGACCATACTCCGCTGTCTACCCCTGTGGTAATGACCGCCAATATCACGGTCACATCCCCGCAGCCGACCATCACTATCACACAGCCTCAACCCCAAGCTACAGTATCGGCCGGCAATGTGCCTATTACGGTTCAGGTCGATAACTTTATCCTGCTCAACGGCACCGGTGGAAGCAACACCGCGGGACAGGGGCACCTCATCTATTATATGGATACCGTAGCCCCGACGATACCCGGTATGCCTGCAACTACCGCTGCCGGGACTTTCAACACCAGTTCGGATACCTCTTTTACCTGGCAAAATGTCCCTACCGGTACCCACACCTTCGCCGTAGAACTGGTAAATAATGACGGCACACCGCTGGACCAGCCGGTGGTGGTATATATCGTCGTCGTCGTTGGGACGGGGGTGAGCGGCGGAGGGCCGTAAAATATCTAAATCAAAAAAAACAGGGGCAGGAGTAATTCATTAATTTTCAGCTTCTGCCCCCATTTAATTAAAGGAGTAAAAAATGAAATCAAAGAAACATCTTCTCTACATTGTATCGGTAATCATTTTTGTGGCCGTTTTAGGGTCGGCAGCGGGTTGCTCATCATCCAGCACGAGCACCACATCTTCCACAACGGCCATCGTCACGACGACAGCGGCAACGACTACTTCTACGACTACCACAACCAGTATGGCCATGCCTTCAACGACCGGTTCTTCAAGCGCTGCGAGCACTTCTTCCAGTACCAGCACGGGGGCTTCATCTACCGCCGCCTCCTCGGCGCAGGCTGTAACCATCGACCTTACGGCACAGAATATCTCCTTCGATAAAAGCACCATCACCGTACCGGCCGGGGCCAGTGTAACGATCAACTTCGTAAATAAAGATAGCGTACCGCATAATTTTGCTCTATATACAGATTCGTCCGCCACCACGTCCATCTTCGTCGGAAAGATAATCTCCAACTCTTCCATCACCTATAACTTCACCGCTCCGGCAGAACCCGGGACTTACTTCTTCCGCTGTGATGTACATCCCACCCTGATGACCGGTACATTCGTGGTGCAATAAATGAATTGCTTCAATCAATGAAAAAGGGAGGTTTAAAAAAAGGCATTTGCGGCAGATGTAATACAAAAGACTGATGCACCTGCCCTGCCAAGAGGGAGGAATAAAATGAAAACAATTAAACATCTCTACTACATAATCCCGCTAGCTATCATCCTGGCGGCTCTGCCGGTGCTCGGAGCATGCTCATCTTCCAGCACGACCACCAGCAGCACGTTAACCACCAGCGCCATCGTCACGACGCCGGCATCTACAACGACCGCCTCTTCCACCGCTACAGCAGCACCGACGACAACTCCCGCAATCACTACAACGTCTCCGGCGGCTACCGCCACATCTCCGTCAGCTACTTCAACACCGTCCGCTACGACTACTGCGTCGGCTACCGCAACCGCAACAGCCACCGCACCCGCAGTAACAACGACGGCGACTACCACCGCCGCTTCGTCATACACCGTTAACGCCATGACGAGCACAACGATGGGAACTTATCTTGTCACAGACAGCGGCATGACACTTTACTACTACGCCAGCGATACAAAAAACACGAGCAATGTTCCGGCCAACATCATTGGCAACTGGCCGCCCTTCTATGCCGCCAATATCGTGGTGCCTTCGTCTTTGAACGCCTCTGATTTCGGGATGATAACCCGCAGCGACGGTACGATGCAGACAACTTATAAAGGCTGGCCGCTCTATACTTTCGTTAAAGATACTGCCCCAGGACAGACCAACGGCCAGGGGCTGCTCAATCTCTGGTTTGTTGTTGTTCCCAGTACAATAAGTACCGCTCCCGGTGCCTCGGCCTCCGGCGGTTCCTATTAACCAGGCCCGTATAAACAATAAAAGTTAATAATAGAAAAAGCCCCCGGCAAAAAACCCCGGGGGCTCAATTTTTTTGCGCCGTTAAGGTCTATATCTGGCCTGGAATTTCAATCTTAAACCAGGCGATGACCGGGGGTTCCAGAGGGGTATTATCGTTGTTTACCATCTGGATATAAAACGTATGTATGCCGGACTGAATCTGGTACCATTCCAGAAAATTATTCGTGGTGACATTCATCAAACCAGAACCTATGCTTATATCAGCCGGTTTTCCTGACTCTGAAAGAGGCATACTGTCCAGATAATAAATAAGGTGCCCCTCTCCATCTGTATTCGTCCTCCCGATATGGCCATTATTCAGTCTGAAATTATGAACGGTGGTGGTGATCTGTACCTGGAGCGGTGTAATCGATTGCGGTACCGCCTCAATCGAACTGGGGTTGGGCAGAATAACGATACAGGTCATGCCGGTAAATTCCGGAGTTGCGGCGCCAGGTGCCGGAATGGTCAAATGACATTGAACTACTATCGCCGGGCTAAAGGGCGTATTATCAACAGCATTAACGTACTGGGCGGAAAAGGTATGCTCTCCCGGTTTCACATCATCCCACCTGATAGGTACATCGAGAGAGCTATCCAGAACGTAAGTCCCTTCAGCCGTAAGCGCAGTCACCCCAGGTATCGTCGGCGGATTGACGTCCATATAATATACCAGATTCGACGGAGTCGTATCCGACCGGAGTCCGGCCATCACGATAAAGTTTACGCTAACCTTACCTGAGGCTTTATTCACCGATAATTCAGCATCCTGGACGGCCGGCGGATAGGTTACAACCGTAGAAGAAGGTTTCACGGAGGCCATCGTAGTGGCGTAGGAAAAATGAGTGCTATCTGCGGTTTTCGTTATTACGGCATCAGGAGTTGTAGCCGCCATTATCGCCGCGGGAGCTTTGGCGCTAAGGGTCACCGTTATCAGCGGATAAGCGTCATTGGATTGCGAACAGGCCCCGGCAAAAAGTATAGCGGCAATCAGCAATATGGACAAGAACCATTTTACGTGCATAATCTAAACCTTCTATCTGGATATTCTTTATTAAACATTTCAAAATTTACTCTCCAATGATAACGGGGACGGAATGAAGAAGTTATAAAATGCGGATGGGATAAGTTACAAAATGATGACGTTTGCTTAAGCTGGTGCTATTGCATTTTTTGTAAGGTGACTCCCGGCAGGAAAATGCCAACGTAAAAATAAGTGGTTACACGTATGCTCATGTAACAGCAACGTATGTTATAAAAATAGCAACCGGCCTGGATTTTGTTTACCGTCGGCAATATCTAACAGGAGATAAAAGCTATGTACTGGAAGATATATATGAAGGAGATACTGCATGCCAAGCGTCATAGTGAATGGTCTCGTAGCAGGTATCCTGGCGATACTGGCCGGAATTATCATAATTATCTGGCCGAAGATAATAGCATATATACTCGGTATCTATCTGATTATCGTAGGTATCATAGCGGTAATAGGGTCGTTTTCCTGAAATAATCCTTTCGTCGTCAAGCAACCGTTCCGGATAGAAGAGCCAGCGGCTATCTACCCGGCTGCCGGTTCTTCTCTATAGAAAAGAATAAAACGCTATAAAACCTCATTTTACAAAGTCATTCTGCTCTGTTCCCGGTTTATCTAACTATCCGTAAAAACCGTTTTTTAGTTTATGTGATTTTTACGGTAAGGGCAGTCGCGTTTATGCTCTATTTACATTCCCACCCTTATGATGAAACGTAATCATTCGTCATCCCTGAATAAATCTCACGGGGAGCATACTTAGAGCATGGCAAAAATATTTCCCGCACAAGCCATCGACAAGCTCGAAAACGCTATGGGTTCAACCAAGCTTGGCGAGATATTCCTTAAGCTTGGGTACATATCCAGGGCAAACCTGGTGCGTGCGCTGGATTACCAGAAAGAAAACGGCGGGAAACTGGGCTGGATCCTGGCCAGCCAGGGATATATCACCCGCGTTGAGCTTTATGAAGGTCTCGCGAAACATCTTTCCCTGCCGTTCGAAATGGATATCGATGCCCTCCGCCGGAAAATCGATAATAAACTGGCGTTACGCCTGACCCATGAAGAAATGATGCATTATCAGGCTATACCTTACAGCCTCAAGGGAAAGGCACTGACGATACTGACATCCGAACCGGATACCGACTATTTTACCGAACGTTTTCAGAAACAATTCGGCATAAAGAAAATTAACCAGATAGTCGTTACCGATCTTGATATCATGAAATTATCAGAGGAACTTTACCGTGAAACCCTTCTCGATACATCTATCCACGGGCCGCCAAGCCGCAAACCTGAAGAATCCGCTTTGATAGTATTCTCCAAAGAACAGATTGCCTTTATCGCCGGGTTTCTCTGCACCTTCGGATTATGGCTTTATATCGACCCGAAAAGCGTTATTTTAGCCGTGATGCTTGCCGCCCAGTTTTTCTTTTTGATACCTATCCTCTTTAAGCTGGGACTGGCGATATACAGCCGGTACAAACATCCGGCAATCGATGTCACAACCCCCGGCAAACCTTTTAATGAGCATGATTTGCCGGTATATTCCATCCTTATCCCGGCTTACAGGGAAAAAGAGGTAATCGGCGACCTCATAAAAAGCGTGAAGCGGCTTGATTACCCTGAAAATAAGCTTGATATCATTCTCTTACTGGAAGAAAACGATAAAGAGACGCTCCAGGCCGCCAAGGCGGAAAAACCGCCGGCCAACTGGCGGTTCCTCACCTGCCCGAAAAGCATCCCGCAAACAAAGTCCAAAGCGCTGAATTACGGCTTAAACTTTGTTCGCGGGGAATATCTCGCGGTTTACGATGCCGAAGATATGCCGGACCCGGACCAGCTCAAGAAAGCGGTCGCAGCTTTCCAGACGCATCCGGGCGATTATATCTGTTTCCGGGCAGCGGTGAATTACTTTAATAAAAACGAGAATTTCCTGACGAAAATGCTTACACTGGAAAATTGCGGCTGGTTTGCCCGTCTCGTGCCCGGTCTTTTCCGCTCCGGCGTGCCGGTGCCGCCCGGTGCGACAAGCAGCCATTACGATGTAAAGAAACTAAAGAATATCGGGGCGTGGGACTCATTTAACGTTACCGGGGACGCCGACCTTGGTATTAGAGCTGCTGAATCAGGTTATAAAATTGGCGTCATCGATACCACTACTTACGAAGAAGCCAATCCGAAACTGAACAACTGGATAAGGCAGCAATCAAGATGGGTCAAAGGTTATATGCAGACATTCCTGGTACATAACCGGCAGCCGCTAAAGTCAATCAAAGCCATGGGCCCCGCCCGCTGGTTAAGCTATAACCTGCTTACCGGAGGAACGCCGATTATATTCCTGCTCGACCCTGTCATGTGGCTTCTGATGGGCCTGGCAATCTACTTAAATAATACTGATGTCTTAAGCATACCGCCGGTTCTGTTTTACCTGATGGGATTTGACCTTATGGCCGCAAACGTCATCGTTATCGCCACGGCCATGCTGGGGGTTGTTCGGGGCAAGAATAACCATCTTATCCCAATGGCGTTATTATCGCCCGTCTATTTGCTGTTACAGTCCCTGGCGGCCTATAAAGGTCTCTGGCAGCTAATGATGAAGCCGTTTTACTGGGAGAAGACCATCCACGGTCTTACCAGCAGCATACCGGTCTCCCGCACGCTGGATATACCTAACGATATCCAGGAGCTGGTAGTGGTCAGGGGCAACCGGAAAATAAATTACGTCATCAAATAATTCCCCGGGTCAAAGTATTTTTTTACCGACCCCACCCTCTTGATCTCCCTCCCCGCTGGCAAAGCCTTGTATCAAATGTCATTCTGGGGAGTGCAATGACGAAGAATCTCATCTCTTCATAAAGGTTACGAGATCCTTCGCTACGCTCAGGATGACAAAGTACTGCCACTTTTGATACAAAGCCCCGCTAGCAAGGAGGGAGACAATCCATATTACTATACCGGCACTTTCTATTTACCGCTCTTTTTACCCGGAGAGACAATATTCCCTTTATATTCGTAATCTAGAACTTACCCCATAATGTAGTTCCTCTTTTCAAAAGGGGAATGGAAGAGGATTCATTTTTAACTTTTAAGTTATGGTTTTGAGCTTTGCCTTTTCAGCTTTGAGTTCCTCTTGCATATCGTTGCCGATAAAACATATCATTATACCGAAGAACTGACATGTTAACCGGATATTTAATCTTCATGTTTTTTATGGCCTTTATCCTCGCCCTCTGGGAAATCCAGATAGAGGGGAAAGAGGGCTGGGCGGCCAACCTGCCCTGCTGGCGCATTGAAAAAGGCTGGGTGGCAAAGCTTACCGGCAACCGCCCGGTTACCGGCTATCATGTCTTCATGGGCATCTTCATGATCGGCATTATCCACCTGCCGCTTTTCTTTGTATCCTGGACATGGCAACTGGAGCTCCTGCTGCTTGGCTTTTACATCGGGATGGTCTTCATCGAGGATTTTTTGTGGTTCGTCCTCAACCCCCACTACGGGATTAAAAAATTCCGCAAAGGGGAAATCTGGTGGCATAAAAGCTGGTGGGGCCCGGTGCCGTCTTTATACTATTTATTGCTTATCCTCACTGTGGTGCTGATATACTTCGGACATACGGCGATTTAGAGAAGCTTTCAGCTATCAGCTATCAGCGGTCAGCTTTCGGTCCCCACCCCTTTTCCCCGCTGTCATTCTGACACATTCACTTCGTTCATTGTAAACTCCGGTCAGAATCCATCACAAAAACCATGAATTTTTGTCCTTCAAAGTGGATTCCCGCTTACGCGGGAGTGACAAATATCTTTTTTGCTCTTTGTTTTTGAATTTTGAGATATTTTCCTCCCACCCTATTGACATTAGAACATCTGTTCTATATAATAGGTATATCCCTATTGGAGATTGCCGAAAAAGTATTAGAGGAGAGGGATTACCTCCCCACCAGATGCTTCGTTCGCCCTTTGCGAACTCCAGCATGACAAATGCGAAAATGACTTTTTCAGCAGTCTGTATCGGGGAATCATTTTTAGACAATTTAATTATGAAACTTCTGTGTGTGCTGCTGCCCCACTTCCCCTGGCGGTGCGAGACCCGCCGGATGCTTCTTCCTTTGTCTAAGCCGGCCATCGTCACTTACACGCAGGGCTCACAGAAACTCGTCGCTGATTTCTCCCCGGACATGGAAGATTTACTGCCGGATATGCCCCTCCAGGCCGCCCTCGCCCGCCACGGCGATGCCGAGCTGCTTTATGCCGATATCCCCTATTACTGGGGCACCTTTAACCGGATACTGGATGAACTGGAACAGGTAAGCCCAATGGTGGAAGGCCCGGACCCCGGTACCATTTACATCGGCATGGACGGCATGCAGCTTATTTACCCGGACGATAATGCCCTCATCGCCGCCGTGAAAAAGGTCGTGGCGGACTTTGCCCCCCGCCTGGGCATTGCCTCCAACAAGTTCCTCGCCTCGCTGGCGGCGCGCTACAGCTCCGGGGATAATTGCCGTATTTTGAACAGCGGGGATGCCGCGGCCTTTTTAAAAGACCTTCCCTGCGATATTCTACCGGTCTCCATGAAAAGCCGGGGCAAACTGCATAATTTCGGGCTGACGACACTCGGCCAGGTGGCAGCCATGCCCCCAGCCCCTGTTTATCCCAGTTCGCGCCGGAAGGCAAAAGGATATGGGAGCTTGCCCGCGGCGAGGACGATACGCCCTTCTATCTCCGCTACCTGGAAGAGGATATCGAGGAAAGCGTCATCCTGCCCTCCGTCACCATTTCCCTGGACGTTATCATCGTCGCTATCGAGTCGCTGCTGGGCCGGCTTTTCGACAGCAACACTTTCAAAGGCAAAGGCATCCGCAGCCTTAAGCTCTGGACGCAGACATGGAACGCCGAGCACTGGGAAAAGGCCATCAATTTCAAAGAGCCGGCGCTGGATGTGCGGAATACCATTACCCGCATCAAGCGCATGCTGGAAGATTATCCCCAGCCCGGCCCCGTCGAGCAGGCGGGACTGCATATAACAGGGCTGGGCTACCCGCGCGGCCGCCAGAAAAGCCTCTTCCGGGACATCCGGGCCAAAGAGCACCTGGCGGAAGATATCAAGCAGCTGGAACTCAAACTGGGCAATCCCCAGGTCTATACGGTCAAGGAGGTGGAACCATGGTCGAGAATACCGGAAAGACGCTACGCGCTGATACCTACAAACCGGTAAATATGCCGGTACCGGTAAAGATAGAGGAGAACAGGGAGGGGAAACCGGTGGCCGTCAGGGAGAAGCGGCGGCAGAGTGTTATGACTATCGAGGACTGCTGGCGCATCGACGACGAGTGGTGGCGCGCCGAGCCTGTTTCGCGCCTGTACTACAACATTCTACTCACCTCCGGCCGCCGCATGGTACTCTATAAAGACATTATCAAAGGCGAGTGGTATGAGCAGGAATACTAAGGGGTAATCTCAAAAATGAAAAATCAAATCTCAAAAACACAAATCAAATATTAAAAATCGGGTTAAAATGAAGCTATTTACCATAAATCGAATAACGAATATTTACGCTTGAGCAGGCTCGTAAAAGAATCGTTAAAAAAAAGATTTCTTAAAAATCGAATAAGTGACGTACCCCCCAGCAGAGCTGGGGGGCTTCTCCCTTCCCTACCCCTTTTCGAACATCCTTAACTGACTGTCTTTATCTTCATATTTCTGATATTTGATATATTTCTTGATCACTTCACTCGTTACTTTATCCCCCACACTCCTAACATAATAACCCTCGTTCCACATCTTCCCACTCCACATTATTTTCCTCATCCTTGGGTATTTCTTAAATACTTCTTTTGCCGATATACTCTTTAACACCTGCACTATTTCTGATGGCGAGTACGATGGCGGCGCTTCGATAAATACATGTACATGATCCGCCATTACCTCCATCGCCTCTATTTGAAAATCATACTCCTCGGCTATCTGCCTGAAGATTCCTTTTAAGTACTGGGTTACCTCCCCACCCAATATATGCGCTCGGTATTTCGGTACCCAGACTAGGTGATACTTCAGCTCATAAACCGCGTGTTTCGTCCTTCTTATTGCCACCCCACCTTTATACCACGATTTTCCTATCCTATCAACCGCTTCGCCTTCGGCGAACTCGCTTTCCTCCCCCCAGCCTAGCTGGGGGGTATCCAGCGAGCTCTTAATGACAAAACGAATCGAGGCTGATTTATCGTCCCTCCCTGTCAACGGGGATGGATAAGAGGGTAGAGTCGGGGAAAAGGGGCGGGGATAACTAACCGCTAATTGCTAATAGCTATAAGCTTTAATAAATTGAGGAAGGAAAAAGGGAAATGGAAAAGATGATTGCTTATTGCGGGCTGGTCTGCACGGACTGCGATGCTTATAAGGCCACACAGAAAAACGATAACAAACTCCGGAAAGAAATAGCCGATAAATGGACAAAACAGTACGGACATGAAATGAAACCCGAAGCAATTAACTGCGATGGCTGCACCGTTGATGGCCGGCATATCGGCTATTGCGCCATGTGCCAGATAAGAAGCTGCGCGCAGGAGAAAGGCGTGAAAAACTGCGGCTGGTGCGCTGATTATTCCTGTGAAAAGACCGATGCCTTCCTTAAAAACGCGCCGCAGGCTAAAAAGAACCTGGATGCTGTTAAGCAAAAGTCTAAATTTTAGTTGTTATCGTTCCTCTCCCTTGATGGGAGAGGCCAGGTGAGGGTGACAGGATAAGTAACAAGTACCAACCGGTCAAGTAACAAGGAATATATAAGTGATAAGTAATAAGAGGAGGCGAGGACTTAAACCTTTATCAGTTGTTACTTTATCACTTCCTTGCTACTTGTTACTTGATACTTGCTACTTAAATCAATCCCCTCACTTTAATTCTCTCCCTCGCCGGGGAGATAAAACGGGGAAAAGGAAGAAAATGAACACCGAACAGGTAAAAGCCTTACTGGCTATCGACCTTATTGTCTGGAATGAGCTCGCGTGCCTGCTGGAAAAACACCCGGATGAAAACCTGCACGATAGCGCATCCCCGCCGTGGACCAGCCGCGATGTCTATGCCCATTTTGCCCGCTGGTTCAACCACTCCAACGCCTGTATCGAGGCCTATAGCGCCGGGCGGGAACTGCCGCGGCTGGCAGCCTCCCCGGAAGAAATGAATGACCGCTGGCAGAAAGAAGACCGCAAGCTGACTCTCGCCGAAGCCCGGCGAAAAGCCGGCGTGGCCTTTACCAGCCGCATGGTCGCCATCGAGTCAGTGCCCCTTGATAAATGGGATAAAGAAATGGACAAGATTGTGAAATACGACGGCGCCATGCATTTTGCCACGCACATAAATTACATCGTCGTGAGGTAAATAATCATGATTAAGAAGCAGAGCAAAATCCCTCTCTCACTCTCCCTTTTAGAAAGGGAGAGGATGATTGAAAAAACCCGATTATCTCTGGTTCTTTTCAATCTTTCCCTCTTTGAAAAAGAGGGATTAAGGGAGATTATTCTATGGGGGAAAAGAAAATGAAAATTCTATGTATTTCCGCCGCCAATATGAAATACGCCGCCGATAAAAGCACCTCGCTGATAACCTGCCAGATAATAGAAAACATCATCAAAAAGAAACTGGACAGAAGCGATACGCAGGTGGACGTTATCAAGCTGGTGGATGCCGCCTTGAGCCCCTGCACCGGCTGCGGTGAATGCTTTAAGACCAGCCACTGCGGCGCTAATGATGACTTTAACCGCATTTATTTGCGTATAGCCAACGCAGGTGCTGTATTCATCGTCTCTCCCCACTACACTCCCATCCCCGCCAAGCTCTGCATGCTGCTGGAGAAAATGGAGCAGATATCCTACCTCCCCTGGTTCCATGATAACCATCATCAACCCAAAGTGCAGGGTATACCGGTGGGGATTATCGCTCACGGCGGCGGCAGCGATGAGTTTGCTTTGCGCTCTTATAAAGCGATGGTGCTGGATACCATCGCCAACGCCCTTCAGACCATCATGATGGATGTGGTTGGCTTGAACGAGGCATGGTCTACCGGCGTGGTCTTCCCCGCCAAGGAAGTTAAAAAAGACAGCGGTAACACTTTTCCTATCCAGTATTATGATTGGTCGGATATCGAAAGCCGGGTCGCTCCGCTGGTAGAAAAGGTCATTGAAAAAGCGGAGAGAAAAAATCCTAAACTCTAAATAATACCAAAACACAAATGATAAAATTAAGAATTTGTCATCCCCGCTTTCGCGGGGATGCACTTAAAAAGGCATAGGCTCTTGGGTATTATGGATGGATTCCCGATCAAGTCGGGAATGACAAGTTTGGGTGTTTTGGTAATTGGAATTTGTTTAGAATTTAGACATTAGAATTTAGAGTTTTTATGGAAGGGAAAAGGGGTGGTGGGGATAATGTTTGTATATTTGAGGTTTGAGATTTGTTTGGTGCTTGTATCCTGGTTATTGGAAATTTAGATTATGTCTTACGCCGAGCTTCATTGCCACAGCTATTACTCCTTCCACGACGGCGCTTCATCGCTGGAAGAACTGATGACGCGCGCCAGGGAACTCGGCTATCATTCCCTCGCCGTTACCGACCATGATAACCTCTGCGGCGCCATGCGCTTCGCCCAGCTTGCTAAATCTCTGGAGATGCACGTTATTACCGGGGCGGAAATAACGCTCGAAGGAGGCTTTCATCTCACGCTCATCGCTAAAGACCCCGAAGGCTATAAAAATCTCTGCCGCCTGATTACCGCCGCCCATAATACCGGTGAGCGCAATGACCCCGCCCTGCCCGTCAACCTCCTGCCGGAACATGCCCGGGGACTAATCGCGCTTTCCGGCTGTCCGAGGGGTGAACTCTCACAGCTTGTTTCCGGCTTCCATCCGGCCACGGCAAAAAGCCTCATCAAACAATACCTCGAATGGTTCGGGACAGATAACTATTACATCGAGCTGCAGCAGAATCTAGTTTTCGGGGACACAGCGCGCAATATCGCCCTGATAAAGCTGGCGCAGGAAACCGGCGCAAAGGTGGTCGCTACCGGCAATGTCCATTACCATGTCAGAGAGCGTCACTGCCTGCAGGACTGCCTGGTAGCGGTCAGGAACTGCAAAAGCCTCGAGGAAACGCACCGCGAAAGGCGCCCTAATTCCGAGTATTTCATGCACCCGCAGGAAGAGCTTGAATTCTTCTTTAAAGATTACCCGGAAGCATTGGCGAATACCGTCAAAATCGCTGAACAGTGCACGCTGGATTTAACCAGAGACTTGAACTATATTTTCCCGGACTATCCCACCCCAGAAGGCTATACCCCCCAGTCTTACCTGGAAAAACTCTGTTATGAAGCGGCGGTCAGGCGTTACGGCTCGATTACCCCACCCGTTCAGAAACGCCTTGATGAAGAGTTCGCCCTGATAAAAAAATACAGCCTGGCCGGTTTTCTTTTAATGTACCACGAGGTCATCAAGCTGGGGCGGGAGGTCATGATTGAGCAGGGCTTGAGCGACCCGTCTTTAACGCTGGAAGAGAACCCGCCGGGGCGGGGCCGTGGTTCCTCGGTGGCTTTGCTGGCGGGCTACCTCATCGGTCTTTCGCATATCGACCCGCTGCAATACAACCTATCGCTGGAGCGCTTTCTCCCCGCCGATACCATGAGTAACGTGCCGGACATCGACCTGGATTTTCCGCGCACCATCCGGGAAGACCTCATCCTGCGCACCCATGAAAAGTGGGGGTGGGAACATGCCGCTCTCACCGGCACCATCGCCACTTACCAGATTAGAGGCGCGATACGGGATTTAGGCAAGGCTCTCGGCCTGCCGGAGGCGGAAATCGACCACCTGGCTAAGCAGGCGGAATGGGGCAGCGCCAGAAAGCTCGGCAAAAAGATGGAGCGGATGCCCAACTTCAAAGATAAAGTTGACGCCCCGGTATGGCGCGACCTGGTAGCCCTGGCGTCGGAACTGGACGGCTTCCCGCATTATATGGGGCAGCACCCCGGCGGCATGATTCTTTCCTCCACTCCCCTCATCGATATTGTCCCCGTGCAGCGCGGGGCCATCGAGGGGCGTTATGTTTGCCAGTGGGACAAGGACAGCATCGATGATGCCGGGTTTGTGAAAATCGACTTTTTAGCATTGGGCGCCCTGTCCCAGATGCAGGATGCCGTCGAGCTTATCAAGGCGCGTACCGGTAAACGCATTGACATGTCCCGCATCGACTTCGACGACCAGAAAGTCTATGACATGTTATGTAAAGGCGATACCATCGGCATTTTCCAGGTGGAATCGGCGGCGCAGATGCAGACCATCACCCGCCTCCGCCCGCGTAACCTGCTGGACATGGCCCACGAGGTGGGTGCGGTGCGGCCGGGGGTCGGCGCCAACCACGGCGTGCAGGAATATCTGGCCCGGCGTATGAAGCGCAAACCCGTTACTTACGACCATCCTCTCGAACAGCGCGCTCTGGAGCGGACACTGGGCGTGGTGCTTTTCCAGGACCAGGTAAATCAGCTGGCGATAGATGTAGCAGGATTTCCTCCCAGCGAGGCCGACCGCCTGCGCCGCGCTTTCGGACGGCACCATAATGAAGAACTGATTGCAAAATACCACGAAAAATTTATGGCCGGGGCGCTGGAACGCTACCCGGATGAAGAAGCCGCCGAGAAGGTCTTTAAGAAATTCAACGGCCAGTATATGTTCCCGGAATCGCACGCCTTCGCTTTTGGAGTAACCGCCTACCAGGCATCGTGGCTGAAATATTATTACCCGCTCGAATTCTTTGTGGCCATTTTTAACCAGCAGCCGATGGGCTTTTACAATCTGGAGACGCTGAAGGAAGACGCTCTGCGCCACGGCATTACCGTCCTGAAACCCGATATTAATAAAAGCGACGCCAAATGCCTGATAGAGAAATATGGTGTTTGTCATCCTGAACGCAGTGAAGGATATCGGAGAGGAGTGGGGATAAAGACTTCCTCTCCCCGATATTCTTCGGTCGTTTCACTCCCTCAGAATGACAGGAGGAAAAAGGGGTGGAGCAATCCAAACTACCAACTACCAATTACTAATTACTCTCCATTCGCCCTGCGTTTAGGTTTTCTTAACGTCACCGGCCTGGGGGAAGCCTCGGCGACCGCTATCGTTGAGGGGAGAACAAAACACGGGCTATTCCGGTCCGTCGGCGAGTTCCTGGAGCGTACCGGCGTGCTGGAGGAGGTGGCGAATAACCTGGCCGGCTCCGGCGCTTTCGATAGCATCGAATCCAACCGCCGCAAGGTAAAGTGGGAAATCGGGCTGCGCTACCGCCCTATCAATACCCAGCTTCCCCTCCCCCTACCCGTCGCCCAGGATATCGTGGAACTGAAACCCCAGACCGAGTGGGAAAAGATGAAGGAAGAATACAGCCTGCTAAGCCTTTATCCCGGCGGGCACGTCATGGCCAAGCTGCGTTCAAGATTCGACGGCAGCTATATCACCAGCCGGGACATCGAAAGATTGCGCGACGGCGCCCCGGTTAAAGCCGCGGGGCTGGTTATCCGCCGCCAGCGGCCCCACGGCAAGGTGGTCTTTGTGACGCTGGAAGACGAGTTCGGGCACATTCCCTGCATGGTCTTCGGAAAAGTCTACGAAGAGTATGAGCACACCTTCCGCTCGGCATTTCTCATTATCAAGGGATACCTCACCCGCCGCGAAGGCACCTGCAACGTGGTGATTAACGAGGCAAAGTCATTCGATGCTATTGAAAAGGCACCTCATTCCAAAGATTGGTGCTAAGATAACTCAAAAGTTAAAACTCAAAACTATAACGTAAAATTCAAAGCTGACCATAACCTTCATCAGTTCTTACGTTTAGGAGTTTCGCGATTCAATGTTTGTTATAGTGAAAAGTCAGAAGACTTCACCAGGCCAGGAGGTGAGATTGCCACGCCTCATGCTTCGCATATAGGAGGTTTTCCGGGGCGAAGCACGATGGCTCGCAATGACATATCCTTCCAAACGCGAAAGTCCTGTACTTTTAAGCTTCGGCTTTGACCTTTGACTTTTGAGCTTTGAATTATCCAAACGCATGCCAGACAGAATCGCATACCGGCTTATACCCGATTTTTATGTAGATGGAATTTGAAGTCGGGTTTGCCAGGTCGGTATAGAGGGTGCAAAATTTCTTGCCACTCCTCAGGATGTCTCTTGATAATTCCGCCACGCAGGAAGTTGCATATCCTCTTCCTCTTAGCACCGGCGGTGTATAAGCATGGTTAATCATCATGCTGTTATCAGTACCACGCCCCTTCATCACCATGGAAACAGGCTGGTTGTCAATCTCCCAGAAATAAACCCACCCAAACTCGATTCTGGGTATTACATCAGGTTCAGGCGTGTTCATCGTCCCACCCTTCTCGACATCAATGCTAAAGGCATGAGACCATTTTGTTGCTAATTCTTTGTCCGCCATCGTTGCCTGGCGGAGTCTTCCCGGCGACACGGTCACATCATTGACCTTGTCCAGCAGGTAAAGCCTTTGTTCCATAGTGCTAAGAATTTTTATATGTCTTTTTTTACACCAGAGTTTCGCGAATACGTCCGTCGGCTCTTTTTCCCCTGCTATAGCCGGAACAGCTTTAAAACGTTTCAAAACGGCTGCTACTAATTTTTTAGCAACCTCTTGTTTATCACCTGATAAGCAAGTAAATAATACCGGGCTCATAGGGGTTTTTATCGCCGCGGCGTTTACTGACTCGCCGGTATTGATAGAGCAATAAAAAATATCCTCTTTACCGAATAAATTCGGATTTTGTTTCAGGGCATCTGCTATACCAAGGACCATTCCATGTCTTACTTCATCTTTTGTAAGATATTTGCCGGTATGTTCCAGGAAATCGGCGGCGCTTTTGTGATATTTTATGTCCAGCTTATTCCCCATACATTATCCAAACTCATGCTGCGCGGAATCCGCTACTTCGACATATCCTATTTTCTTGTAGATAGCGTTGGAGGTCGAATTCTCCAGGTCGGTATACAGGGTGCAAAACAGCTTGCCGCTTTGCAGTATCAATTGGGAAAGCTCCGCAACACAGGCGGTGGCGTAACCTTTCCGCCTTAGCTCCGGCGGCGTATAAACCCCGCCCACACTCACCCCCTTTTCCGTAGCGCGATTTTTTACCGCCATGGAGACCGGTTTACCGTTTACTTCCCAGAAATAAACATTTCCTTGTGCAAGATGAGGCGAGGGGTCGCTTTCCGGATTCTTGCTTTTCTCCCCCCAGCAATCGACGTGAAAGCTGTGCGCCCATTTTTTTACCAGGTCTTTATCTGCTTCCATCGCTAAACGAAGTTTACCTTCAGCCAGGGGAATATCGTTTACCTTTACCAATTTATAAATGCGCTGGGTTTGTGTATTCTGTATTTTCAGGCCGTGCTTACCACACCAGCGCGCTGCGAACCTGTCCGCTAGTCCTTTATCCCCCACCACCCCGGGTACATTCTTAAATTGCCGGGAAACGGCTATAACCAACTGCTCGGCGATGGCGTCAAAACTTCCAGAAAAATGCGCCACTCCCACCAAATACGGCGGGGTCCTCCAAGCGGCTGCGTACATCTCCGAGCCCATTCGGGCGAACGGTTTAGGGTCGGCGCTAATGGTGCAGAACCAGGGCGCTTCCTTCCCGTAACGGTTCGGGTTTTCAGCAACCGCTTTGGCTATCCCCAGTAAAAGGCCATACCGTGCTTCGTCTTTCGCCAGGTATTTGCCGGCTTGCGCCAGAAAATCTGTTGCCTTGTAATAATATCTTGTTTCCATTTTGCCCATCAACTCCAGGATTTACGTTTTTACCGTTGTTATATCTTAACTCGAAACAGCACTCAATGTGAAGAGGTTGTTAAATCACCCCGTTTTGCGCAATCATATAAATTGAAGCTCTTTTCAACTTGCTATTATGCGCATGCAAAGTTATAATTAGGTTACTTTTTGCACTCTGCATAAAAGAATTTTCCAAAATATTGATATAACCCTAAAAACAAATTACCAATCGGGAGGTATTTATGGCCACCTTGGAAGAACTGCAAAAAAGGATACAGCGGCTGGAAGACATCAAGCAGATAGAAAAACTGCAGCGGATTTACGGCTACTACCGCGATTACGAGGAATGGGAAAAGGTGGTCGACCTTTTTAGCGATAATGCCGAATCCGTCGAGGAATGTGACTACGGTGTCTACAGGGGCAAAGACGGCGTCCGCCGATACTACATCGACCTCCTCAAAGGCGGGAAAGACGCCAAACCAAGGCCCGGCTATATGTCCATCGGCATGCAGATACAGGGCGTTGTTACCGTTGACCCTGACGGCAAGACAGCCAAAGGCCGCTGGTACGGCTTTTTCATGGAAGCCCGTCCTACCCTTACCCTCCATGACGGAGAGCTTCGCCAGCTATGGGCCCACGGTATTTATGAAAATGAATACGTTAAAGAAAACGGCAAATGGCTGATAAATAAACTGTATTTCTTCCTGAACTTTCGCACTCCTTACGAGGATGGCTGGCTCAAGACGCCGGTAGTCGGCCATAACGGCCCCAGCATGGAAGTCCCGCCGGATGCCCCGCCCACCACCTGGCGGCCTTATCCGTTCGGCTACCATTTAGCTCCGCACTGGAAACATCCCATCACAGGGAAATAGACTAATTATTCCTCTCCCTTGAGGGGAGAGGTCAGGTGAGGTTGAAAACAACGCATTAAGCCAGTGTTCCCCCTCACCCCGTATCAAGTACGGGGCAGGCTCTTAATCCTCTCTCCCGTTGGGGCGAGGAAACAAATAAGGGAAAAAATCATGGACATTAAAAAACTGGAAAAGCAGGTTACGCTTCAGGAAGACATCCAGGAAATTGAAAACCTGCAAAAAATATACGGCCACTACTTCGACCTTGGTATGTACGAGGAAGTGATGGCCCTTTTCTCCGATAATCTCGAATCGGTAGAAATTACCGACCATGGTGTCTTCCGGGGAAAGGATTCGGTGCGGCGGATGTACAGCGGTATGATCAGCGCAACCCGTCCGGGCTGGATGTTCTTTGAAGTTATGCAATCGCAGGGCGTTATCACGGTCGCTCCGGACGGCAAAACCGCTACCGGGCGCTGGTACACGCCGGCTTTCGAATGCCGCCCTTTCGGCGGTACTAAAAAACAGACCTGGGAATTCGGTGTCTACGATAATAAATATATTAAAGAGAACGGGCACTGGTATTTCCTGAAGCTCCACTGGAATATCATTTTCTGGACTTCCTACGAGAGCGGTTTTCTGAAAGTCCCCAAGCTCTCCGATACACCGTTCCCCAACCCGGATGCCCCGCCTACCAATTATCATCCCTACCCATACCAGCGCGGTAACGTTCCTTACCCTTTCAAACACCCGGTTACCGGCAAATAATTACCACGAATAACCGAACAAGGCATAGAGGAATAAATCGATGGATATTAAAGAGCTGGAAAAACAGGTACAGTTACAGGAAAATATCCAGGAAATCGAAAACCTGGAATGTATCTACGGATATTATTTCGATAATAGCATGTGGGCGGAAATCCTCGACCTGTTTTCCGATACACAGACCGAATCCGTAGAAATCGCCGACCACGGCCTATTTTCAGGTAAAAAAGGCGTCCGCCGCATTTACTGGGACATGTTCGCGGGCGGCGGCAAGGGGCGGAATTCTCCTCCATGGATGCAGTTTATCGTCATGCAGGTCGGCGGCGTGATTGATGTAGCGCCGGATGGCAAATCCGCCACCGGGCGCTGGCAAACATGGCTGATGGAAGCCAAGCCTTACGGGGCTTATAACCGCCAGGAGTGGCTGCACGGCTATTATGAGAACAAATATGTGAAAGAAAACGGGAAGTGGCTGTTCAGCAAGCTCTACTGGAACAATACCTTTTGCTCGCCTTTCGATGAGGGCTGGCTCAACCTGCCGGAGATGGGATGGATGCCCCTACCCGATGCTGATAGGCCACCTACTGCTTTCCATCCTTATCCCTGCCACCGCGGCAATGTCCCTTATCATTTTAAACATCCCGTTACAGGTAAATAGAAATGTAATTTACATCCTGCGTTACACGGTAAACAGTTTGAGGTAACGGGTTGAATGCTGTAGACTGAAAACTGTTACCTGTAAACTAAAATCATGAACAAACGTCTGATACTGACAGCCTCTTTTTTAACCGTTTTCATCGCTTATGCAATAAGATACGGCTACGGCATTATCTTGCCGGATATGCTCAAGTCCATGGGTATTACCAAGACTGACGCCGGCATTATTTTTTCTTCGTTCTTCATCGCCTATACCATAGCATCACCGTTTTGCGGATATATTTCCGATAGATATGGGTCGAGGTGGCTCCTTTCGACGTTCGTTGTGGCACTGGGGCTCGGCGCCTATTTCATGTCGCTTGCTACGACAATATTTCAGGCCACACTGGCCTTCACCCTGGCCGGTATCGGGTCGGCTGCCTGCTGGGCGCCGATAATGGCGCTGGCGCAAAAATGGACGAGCCACAAACGTCGCGGCATGACGCTTTCCTTTATCGATATCGGGAGCGCTTTGAGCATTATAGGAATGGCGGCATTCATTCCATTAATCGTCGGGAGATATAACTGGCAGACCAATTGGTTGATTTTGGGTATCATCGGGGTAGCCATTGGGATATTTAACTTCCTGGTAGTGAAAAACCCCCGTGAAATCGTACAGCCGGGCCCGGAGAAAAAAGGCGTGAAGGTAAAGACCACCGGTACACCTTTATCGGAATTACTACACAGCCATAAATTCTGGTTTTTCGGATTTGGTTACCTCTTTACCGGTGTCGCCGTGACAGTCCCTTTTACTTTTTTAAGCACATACGCAATACAGGAATTATCCCTCACAACCGGTATCGCCTCATTGATAATGATAACCCTGGGAATCGGAGCGATAGTCAGCAAACTTGTTATCGGTCCGTTATCCGATAAAACGGGACGTCTCAAAATGATCTATCTCTGCGGGTTTTTTATCTTCCTGGGAGTGCTTGGGATGACGTTAAAAAATGAGGTCACTTTATTCATCTCGGCATTTGTGTTCGCACTGGGGTATGGGGCGGTCTGGGCAATGTATGCCGCCGCCTCCTCCGATTATTTTGATAAGGAATCTTCCGGGACCATAGTGGGCATCTGGACGCTCTTCATGGGCGCCGGGTCATTAGTTTCTCCGGTAATCTCCGGCTGGCTGGCGGACAGGACGGGGACCCTGTCATGGTCATTCGGATGGGGGGCGTTAGGCGGGCTGTTATCGGTAGTCATCGTTATTCCACTATGGAACAATAAGCCCGCATAACATAAGCCTCTTATCTTTTCCTGGTTTTAAAACCTCCATGCTCACCGGCTTCACGGGCGCGCACCGAAGCTTCCGCTTTTTCTTTAGTTTCCGAGCTGCCTGCAACCTCATTGCGGTCTTTATTAATTATCACCCAGGGCGCCGCCTTGCCCTTTGAATTCCGGGACCCTTCCCTACGTTCGATTTTATTAGGCATAATGCCCCCCTTTTAAACTGCTTCTCACTTATTCTCAATATATTTGTTTTTATGTAATACAGTTATAAATTCCCGGCTGGACCAGTTAAAACCAAAGAAACAGATGTTATCCAAGTGCCTGTTTTACCGTTTTTTGCCTTCCGTTTGTTTTTGCGTTATAATCGTCTGAAATGTTAGCTAAAGTAACAAGCGGCGCCACCGTCGGCCTGGACGGCGTTATCGTTGAAGTGGAAGTGGATATTCTTCCCGGCCTGCCGAAGACGATTATCGTGGGGCTGCCGGATACGGCGGTAGATGAATCGGGGGAACGTGTCCGCTCGGCTATCCGCAATTCCGGCGGCTATTTCCCGGGGACACGCGTGGTGGTAAACCTTGCCCCCGCCGACCTCAAGAAAGTAGGCCCCGCCTATGATTTATCGATTGCCGTCGGCATCCTGTTGAGTTCCGGCCAGGTACAGGCCGATGTTAAGGACAAAATGTTTGTCGGCGAGCTTTCCCTGGACGGCACGCTGCGTCATACCAATGGCGTTTTGCCGCTGGTTGCCCTCGCCCATGACGAGGGTATACCAAATATCGTTGTACCGGAAGTGGATGCCAGGGAAGCCTCACTTATAGACGGTATCAATATCATTCCGGTGACTTCGCTAAGACAGCTCATCAGCTGCCTTCGGGGAAATATCCCGGCGCCAGCCTTCGTAAAAGACACGACAGTAGTGATTTCCGCCCCGATAATCAATTATACCGATATGGCGGATATAAAAGGCCAGGAACACGTTAAGCGGGCTCTGGAAGTGGCCGCCGCCGGGGGACACAACATGGTGATGTGCGGTCCGCCGGGTTCTGGTAAGACCTTACTCGCCCGCGCCCTGCCCTCCATCCTCCCGCCCATGACCAACGAAGAAGCGCTGGATGTAACCAAGATATACAGCGTCAGCGGGCTTTTACCTGCCGATACGCCGATGATGAGGCAGCGCCCTTTCCGTTCCCCGCATTACACGATATCTAACGCCGGGCTCGTGGGGGGAGGCCATTTTCCCAAGCCCGGAGAGATCAGCTTGAGCCACAAAGGCGTCCTTTTCCTAGATGAGCTGCCGGAGTTCGGACAGTCTTTACTGGAGGTGCTGCGCCAGCCGCTGGAAGACAAGGTAGTAACAATCAGCCGTGCACAGGGAAGGGTCACTTTTCCGTCCAGTTTCATGCTGGTGGGCGCCATGAATCCCTGCCCCTGCGGATATTACGGCGACCCGCTCCGAAAGTGCACCTGCCCACCCAGCCTGGTTTCCCGCTACCAGCGACGTATCAGCGGTCCGTTCCTCGATCGTGTTGATATCTTTGTCGAAGTGCCGCATATCGACTATGAAAAACTGACCGACAAACGCATCGGGGAACCTTCGGCTAAGGTCCAGGAGCGCGTCGCGGCCGCCCGCGAAAGGCAGCTAAAACGTTTTAAAGGAACGAGATTTACCTCCAACGCCGAGATGACCCCCGCTGAAATCCGTGAATTTTGCCATGTGGAAGACGCCGCCCAGAGCCTTTTGCAGGCAGCTATGAAACAGCTTTACCTCTCCGCCAGGGCTTTCCACCACATTCTTAAACTGGCGCTTTCCATCGCCGACCTGGAAGGATGCGAAACCATCAAAGCCAATCATATTGCTGAGGCGGTGCAGTACCGGCCCAGGCGCACGGAAGAATAAATGACCGACGATGATTCTTATTTAAATCTTTACGAAGACCGTTACCTTCGTCTGCAGCAGCAGGGCGTTACCGATTGGATTTGATCACCGGATGAAATCGCACTGGTTAACAAAACCGTTGATATCTTTCTTGATTATTACCACTATTTGCCTTCAAAAGCCAGCATTTTTGAGTCCGGCTGCGGTCAGGGGTACCTGGGTGCTTATCTGTTAAAACGCGGCTACGAATACTTCGGGGTAGATATTTCCCGGGCGGCGATTTTACAGGCAAGGAAAAGGGCGGGGCTGAAAGGTTACGATACTTTCCAAATCGGAGACGTCTCCGATAAGATTCATCTGCTTCCCGATGAGTCTTTCGATGTTGCTATCGATAACCAGTGTTTTCACATGATGGTCCTTGACGAACACAGGAAAAAGCATCTGGCGGAAATTAGACGTCTATTAAAACCCGGTGGCAAAGCGTTTTTTAGAGAGGGTTTCAGGCCAGAAGAAATCAAGGCTAAAATAACCAGCTTAAAAGACTGGGACAATTTTTTTCATGAGGACTATTCAATCCTCCATGATCGCACCGCCTACGTCGATGGCAAGCCCCTGACCGTAAAACTCCCGAACATCCCCGCCCGTCAGAATAATGAAGAGGGATATCGGAAAGAATTTAATGAAGCGGGATTTAATGTAGAGTACTTTAAAGTTGAGAAAGAACAATGTATTATTTATGCCGGAGTAAGTTGAGAGGCAATCTGTGGATAAATATCTGAAGCAAAATAAAGCTCACTGGAATGAAGTCACGCCCATCCATGTGTGCTCTGGACTTTATAATGTAGATGATTTCAAAGCCGGGAAACATACCCTGGTCATGCCTCTGGAAGTGGAGGAGATGGGAGACATCCGCTGCAAGTCTTTGCTTCATCTTCAATGCCATTTCGGCATGGACACCCTTTTCTGGGCACGGCAGGGCGCTAGAGTTACCGGCGTGGATTTTTCTGAAGTTGCAATTAACACTGCCAGGAAATTAAACCGGGAAATCGGGACGAAAGCAAGGTTTATCGAATCTGATATTTATGCTTTGAAGAGTGTTTTAAAAGAGAAATTTGATATCGTGTATACCGGCGGGGGAGCTATTTGCTGGCTACCTGACCTTAAAAAATGGGGCCAAATAATATCCCATTTTCTTAATCCGGGCGGGTTCTTTTATATCATGGAAGGGCATCCCTTTATGAATGTCTTCGATAATTCTCATGAAGCTAAAGAATTAAAAGTTATGTGGTCCTACTTTAATAACCCTGAATGGCTGGAATTGCCACCTGACGGCGACTACACAGATAGGGATGCTCACGTCATCAATGGTACCTGCGAATGGACACACAGCCTAGGTGATATCATCAACGGACTGGTTCAGGCAGGTTTAAAAATAGAGTTTTTACACGAGTACTCGATGATTCCATATAAAGTATTTCCATTCATGGTAAAAGGCAAAGATAATTTCTGGCATCTTGAGGGGGATAAATTACCGCAAATCTTTTCTATCAAGGCATCAAAATAACTTGTTAATATTCTTCCCTACTCCATGAACCTTAAACCCTGTTTCCCGGTCATAAATTGACTTTGTTCGTGAAAGGGTTATAAAATCAGCAAGAAACAGGTATAAACATCGTTTCAATTTCATTTTTCGATAATTTTCAAAGAAATTCATTATTTAAACAGCGAGAAAAGAAAGGATAAAGAGATGGCAGATAACAGTAAATACGGCAAGTATATTTGCACCGACCTCGCGAAGAATATTCCGCTGCCCAAATACCGGGAATGGGAACGGGACATGATCGGCGACGGGCTCTGGGACGGCTATCACCGCGGCCTCGAGCATGTCGTATGGACGGACAAAAACGTCATGCCCGGCTCGTTCTACTCGGAAATGGTCTGGCAGTGGAGCCAGAAATGGCCCGGCATGCGGCCCCGGCCCGTCCTTACCCCGGAACAAATCGAAGAAGCCAAAAAGAAACCGGGCGGCAACGGCGTCCCGCCCCATGCTCACCCCTTCCCCGAGCTTCTCTCCTTCTTCGGCACCGACCCGAAACACCCGGAAGACCTGCGCGGCGAAGTCGAGTTCTGGCTGGAAGATGAAAAATACCTCTTCACCAAGAGCTTTGTCGTCTATATTCCCGCCAACGTCACCCATTGCCCGCTGCGGATCCTCCGCATGGATGATTCCTTCTTCCATTACACCATCGGCCCCGGCGGCTCTTACGTTTAATCCGGGATTAAGGAAAGAAAGAGAGAGTAAACGCTAATGGCGAGAAAATACGAAAAGAATTTCGTCTCCATGGATAAACCCAACACCGTGACATCGGCTTATCTGAAAGTTGACCCCAAAACCACCAAAACCATGCGCTACATGGACGATAAAGTCGTCAAGGGATGCGAGTTCGGCTGCGATAATATGTGGCTGCTTCCCGGCGAGCCCAAAGAGCGGAAAATCATGGATGCCAATAAACAGTCTTACGACCGTTTCTTCGGCTTTTACTCCTACAATTACGAAAACGTCCGCGACCTCTGCGCGGAACTGGAAGTCTATATCGGCGGGGAAAAGCATATCGTTAAGAGAAGCGGCGCCATCTTTATTCCCTCAAATCTTGAAATCGGCCCGATGATTTTCCGAAACATCACCAAACCCATCTTTTTCACCATCGAATTCACCTGCGGCGCCGGCACGAAAAAGAAATACAACTAATTATCTCATTAAGCCCTCCCTTAAAACCGGAGGGCTTTCTTTTTCTCTTTTTAAGGAGGTTAGTCATGGCTAAGACTAAGTACGGCAAATAAATTATGAGTGAGTATAGACCGCCGGCCGAAGAAGCGCCGTGGAGTCCGCCCAACCTGACAGGTGTCAGCCAGGGCAAAGGCGGGCGCGTGTTTTACCTGGATAATAGTATCATGCCGGGCGCTTTTTACATGGAATGCGTCTGGGTGATGCCGCGGCCGGAAAGTCGGTACCGAGCCTCATACCCACGATTGGGATGAGGTCATCGCTTTTATCGGCACCGACCATGATAATCCTTACGAACTTGGCGCCGAAGTGGAGTTAGGGTTAGGCGATGAGCTTCATATCATCACGAAAACCAGCCTCGTATTTGTACCGGCCGGTTTGAAACACGGCCCGCTGACCTTCAAAAAAGTGACACGCCCGGTATACCATTACACTACCGGTCCCGGTAAGATGTACTTCTAGAAGCTATCGGGAGTCAGCAATTAGCAGTTAGCTTTAGAAAAACACCGTAAAATTAACAGAGAAAAGATTGCAGAGAACAACCCAAAGCGAGGAGGAGGCGGGGTGATTGTATTATTTGAAATTGATACCTGGTATTTATCGGTAGTATTTTAATGCGGGAACCAGGTCGTAAATTTCATGATGATACCCGCGATGATTACCAAGGCGCCCACGCCGACCGCTATCCAACCCCCGGTTTTTAACGCCTCCGGCTGCGGACTTTCGATATGCTTCAGGGAAAATTCCCGTAAATCCGGTTTCCTGGCAAGCGCATCGAAAATACGCTTTTCTTCCACGTAGCCCCAGATAACGGTACCGACCCCCAGTATAAAAAATATCCCGCCGATTAATATGAAAATCCACCAATCGCCGGACATAGTATAATCCTTATTCAGAGCACTATTTGATAGAACTATAAACCTTTCCTATTGAATTTTCAATAAAAATAATAAATAACCGAAGAGTCCGCCTTCCTTTTTGAGAAAACGGGCTCTTCGGTTTATAGCAAAAACCGGTTGATTAGCTACAAAAAACTATTTAACTTCGACTTTAGCGCCGGCAGCTTCAAGTTTCGCTTTAGCGGCGGCGGCATCGTCTTTGTTGACGTTCTCTTTGACCGCCTTCGGCGCAGCTTCTACCAGGTCCTTGGACTCTTTCAGACCAAGGTTAGTGAGTTCGCGGACGGCTTTAATGACGTTAATCTTGTTAGCGCCGATTTCCTTCAGAATAACAGTGAATTCCGTTTTCTCTTCAACCGGGGCGGATGCTTCACCGCCGGCGGGTGCGGCAGCGGCT
The DNA here is from genome assembly GCA_963796365.1 of uncultured Chloroflexia bacterium. Taxonomy (GTDB): domain Bacteria; phylum Chloroflexota; class Dehalococcoidia; order Dehalococcoidales; family RBG-16-60-22; genus RBG-13-51-18. Next base: position 159,174 of record CAWCLJ010000003.1, on the reverse strand, counting down.
ACCGCAACGGGTGCGGCGGCGCTTACGCCGAATTCGGTTTCAAAAGCTTTTACCAGTTCGGCCAGCTCAAGAACGGTCATGCCTTTTACTGAGTTTAAAATTTCTTCTACTTTAGCGGATGCCATTTCTACTTTCCCTCCATTTGTTGTACTCTAGCCTGTAAAACTTGCGCCAGCCCGCGTAAGGGCGCCGCAAGAACATTCACGATTCCATACACCGGTGACTGCATGCCGCCGAGCACTCTTGCCAGCAGCACTTCTCTGGGCGGAAGCCTGGAAAGAGTGTCCAGCTCTTTGGCATTCAGCAGGCGGTCTTCCAGGAACCCCCACTCCATTTTCAGAGCGGACTTTGTTGCGCGTAGATAATCGCTGATAACCTTGGCCGTTTTGGCAGCGTCTCCATAGCCGAAAGCTACCCCTACCGGACCTTTGAAGGTATTTTCCAGGTAATTCTTGCCGCTATTCTTGGCAGCTATTTGCGCCAGGGAGTTCTTGACTACTTTATATTCCGCGTTGTTTTCTCTTAGTTTCCGGCGCAGCTCGTTCAACTCTGGGGTTTTTAGCCCGCGGTAATCGGTCACCACGCCAATGGTGGCTTTGGAGAAGACTTCTTCAAGGCCTTTTACGGCTTTTTCTTTCTTTTCCGTCGGCATTATGCATTCCTCCTGGTTTGCGTTCATCTCGGGAAACCGGCTCAAAATAAGAAGTCCCCGCGCCATATGCACGAGGACTTTAAAAACACGTACTGGTTAAGTACTTGATTTATCCTCGGCAGGCATTTAATTAAGTCCTTCCATTATAGAAGAACACCGGCTGTCTCGGGATTAATATTCAATTAACGATTTATTATAGCACGGAAAATCCGCGCTCGCAACCTAGCTGGCACTCAATGCGGTTGCCGTGTTCAGGTCGAGTTTCACGCTTGGGCCCATGGAAGACGTCAGGTAAATGCTTTTAATGTACTGGCCCTTGGCACCGCTCGGCTTGGCTTTAACGATGGCTTCAATGATGGCGGTCAGGTTTTCGAGCAGTTTCTGCTCGTCGAAGCTGACCTTGCCGACCGGTACATGAACGATGGAGGTCTTATCGAGTTTATATTCGACACGGCCCTTCCGTGAATCTTCGATAACTCTGGGTAAATCATTCATCGAGACCACAGTCCCGGCTTTGGGGTTAGGCATCAGGCCTTTTCTCCCGAGCACCTTGCCGAGTTTACCGACTTTTCCCATCATTTCCGGTATAGCGATGGCAGTATCGAAATCAATAAAGCCTTCCTCGATTTTCTTGATAAGGTCGTCCCCACCCACGATATCCGCCCCGGCGCTGCTGGCGACTCTTTCTGCTTCGCCCTGGGCGAATACCAGGACGCGTACTTTCTTGCCAAGGCCGTGCGGTAATAACGCTACGCCCCTTAACTGCTGGGTGGCGTTCTTCGGGTCGAGGCCGGTGCGCACATGGAGTTCAACCGTGCCGTCGAATTTAGCGGTGGCGGTCTTCTTGACCAATTCGACCGCCTCTTTAGGCGGATAAGCTCTGGATTGATCTATTAATTTAACAGCAGCTTCGTATTTCTTACCGTGTATTGTCATCTTATTCCACCTTTATGCCCATGCTGCGGGCAGTGCCTTCAATCGTTCTTACCGCAGCTTCGATAGTATTTGCATGCAGGTCTTTCAATTTTAGTTCGGCAATCTCTTTAATCTGCTGTTTTGAGATTGTCCCGGCCTCGTCGTGCCCGGCGCGCCCGCCTGCCTTTTCCATCTTTAAAGCTTTTTTGATAAGGTCGGAAGCCGGAGGCGTCCGCGTAACGAAGGTGTAAGTCCGGTCTTCATAGACCGTGATTTCCACCGGGATGATGGACCCTGCCTGCTTGGCGGTACGTTCGTTATATTCTTTGCAGAATGCCATGATGTTCAGGCCGTGCTGGCCCAGGGCAGGGCCGACGGGCGGGGCAGGGTTAGCCTGTCCGGCAGGTATCTGCAGCTTAATCATTGCTTTTACTTTTTTAGCCATTTAATTACTTCCTGTTTTCTAGAGTTTGTCTATCTGTAAAAAGTCAAGCTCCACCGGCGTTTCCTGGCCGAATAAGGAGAGAAGCACCTTGACTTTGCCTTTTTCCATGTTAATTTCGTCGACGACACCTACAAAATCGATGAAAGGGCCGTCGGTGACCCGTACGCTTTGTCCTTTGCGGAAGCCCACTTTAACTTTAGGAGCTTCAGCGCTCATTTGTTTCAATATATCGCCTACTTCCTTTTCCTGTAACGGCGTAGGCGTGTTGCCGCTGCCCACAAAACCGGTAACGCCCGGTGTATTGCGCACAATGCTCCAGCTTTTCTCATCCATTTTCATCTGTACCAGCACGTAGCCGGGCAGAATCTTCCGGGTAACGGTGCGGCGCTGGCCGCTGCGTACTTCAATCTCTTGCTCTTGAGGTATCTCAACTTTAGCAATTTCACTACCGGAATCCATGAACTTGATGCGCTGTTCCAGGTTCTTTTTCACGCGCTCTTCATGGCCGGAATAGGTATGAATTACGTACCAATGCATTTCATTATCCGCCACAGATAACCTCACTGTAGGAATTCCTGGAAAATCCGGAAGTCTCCAGCCTGTTAGATGACCTGCTCATAACCACCAAATGCCCTGCTATCCCCCGACGAACAATTTCTGAACCAGCTGGGAAAAACCGTAGTCCAGCGTGCCGAGAATTGCTGCGCTAAGAATGGTAACCAGAAGCACGATGCCGGACAGGTAAAGTACTTCCTGCGGCCATTTAAGCCAAACGACCTTCTTCAGCTCGTTGATGATTTCGCCAATGTAGCTGAAAAGCCTGAAACCTTTTTTCTTTGTTACGGCAGCTTGTGTCATAAAAATATTCCTGAAACCGGGGAGTATTGTCCCCTATTTTGTTTCCTTGTGCACCCGGTGCATGCGGCAACGAGGACAATACTTGTTCAACTCCAGTCTCTGTGAATCGTTTTTTCTATTTTTTGTCGTGGTATAATTGCGCTCCTTGCATTCGGAACAAGCAAGATAAATTATACCTCTCGCATCTGCTTTTTTAGCCATATTTACTCAATTATATCGGTAATGGTGCCAGCACCAACCGTCCTTCCTCCTTCACGGATAGCGAACCGGAGACCTTTCTCCAGCGCGACCGGGTAGATGAGTTTGATCTTCATGTTGATATTATCACCCGGCATGACCATTTCCACGCCCTCCGGCAGCTCAATGACGCCGGTAACATCGGTAGTACGGATATAGAACTGCGGCTTGTAACCGTTGAAGAACGGCGTATGGCGGCCGCCTTCATCTTTGCCCAGTACGTAAACCTGTGCTTTGGCATAGGTGTGCGGTTTAATCGAGCCGGGGGCGGCAAGCACCATACCGCGCTCGATATCTTCTCGTTCAACGCCTCTTAGCAGCGCGCCGACAGCATCGCCGGCTTCACCGCGGTCAAGGCTCTTGTGGAACATTTCCAGGCCGGTGACCGTTACTTTACGCGGTTCATGATGCAGTCCTACGATTTCAACTTCTTCGCCGACTTTGACGGTGCCGCGTTCAATTCTACCCGTGGGTACGGTGCCGCGGCCTTTAATGCTGAAGACATCTTCTATATGCATCAGGAAGGGCTGGTCCAGCGGACGTTTCGGTGTCGGGATCCATTCATCAACGGCATCCATGAGTTTTAAAATAGCGCCGCACCACTGGCATTCTCTCTTGCCGCAGCCGCAGTCAAGAGCTTTGGTAGCGCTGACTCTAACGATAGGTGTTTTATCGCCGGGGAATTCATATTTGGTAAGCAGTTCTCTGACTTCAACTTCAACGAGCTCCAGGAGTTCCTGGTCTTCCATGGCATCTACTTTATTCAGCGCGACAACGATGTAAGGGACGAGCACCTGGCGGGCAAGCAGGACGTGCTCTCTCGTCTGGGGCATCGGGCCGTCAGGAGCGCTGACTACCAGGATGGCGCCATCCATCTGGGCGGCGCCGGTAATCATATTCTTAATAAAGTCGGCGTGTCCGGGGCAGTCAATGTGAGCATAATGCCGTTTGGCGGTCTCATACTCGACGTGGGCGATGGCGATGGTCATGCCTCTCGCCTTCTCTTCGGGTGCGTTATCAATACTATCGAAAGCACGGTAGGTTGCCATGCCGGCTTTAGACAGCACCAGCGTTATGGCTGCGGTGAGTGTCGTCTTGCCATGGTCAACGTGCCCGATCGTGCCTACGTTTACGTGCGGTTTAGACCTGTCAAACTTCTGCTTTGCCATTTACTTCCTCCCTTTTTTACGAGCCCACCATCAGATTCGAACTGATGACCCCGTTCTTACCAAGAACGTGCTCTACCGACTGAGCTAGGTGGGCGTCGGTATCTATTATACCGACAACCATCGTTATTTGTCTATAGTTATCTGCACAAAACCGGTTACAGACTACTTATACAGGGTTAATATGATGGTGGAGGGAGCTAGATTCGAACTAGCGTAGCCCTTAGGGCGGCAGATTTACAGTCTGCTCCGATTGGCCTCTCCGGCATCCCTCCAGACTCAACCTTATAAACCCAGCCCGAGAAGGGAATCGAACCCCCAACCTAGCGATTACAAATCGCTTGCGCTACCGTTGCGCCACTCGGGCACCGAACTCAAACCGGGATACGGGAATATAAATAGGGTAACTTAATTATTATACGTAGGCTGAACGTAAAAGTCAATATTTCAGGGAGCGGGGAGCAGGTAACAGGAAATATTTTTTCACGCGTGCGCCAGCTTCAGATTGTGACAAAATGCTATTGACATGATTAGAACATTAGTGCTAAGATATGCCGGCAAGAGAAACGTAGATGTATATTTTTGAGCGCGAGCAGCTATGAGAAATTCGATTCCAATATTATGTTATTTCAGGCTCGACCCAGGCGTGAATCGTTTTTTAAGGGTGTTATGTTAAACCAATCTCGACTTACGCATGATTCGTTTTTTGAGGGTATTATGTTAATTCAGGCTCGGTCCAGGCATGAATCGTTTTTTTGACATATTATGGTAAGCTTAGATACGATTCAGGCTCAAGGGCTATTTTCAAGGTAGTTATGTTAAATAAGGGGGAAGTGATTAGGGGTTAGGGGTAAGTGATTAGGTGCAATGAGGCCGAAGGATGAAAGGCGCGGCAATCTCATGGTTCCCTTGGCTTCCCGATTCACTTTGTTCATACGGGACAGGTCGCTCCTCGGAATGACGGGGTAGGGAGATGGATTCCCGATCGAATCGGGAATGACGTAGGAAATAAGAGACTACGCCACCCCGACCCTGATATCCTTCGCTTCCGCCTGCGCCAAGGCTTCGGCGGACAAGACGCTCCAGGATGACAAGGGGGAAAAGCGATATGGTAAGGCAGGCATCTTGCCTGCCTACACAGGCGGGACGCCTGTGCAACCGGGTGGGATTGGTGGGCAAAAGAGGGAAAAGGGTTTTGCCCACCCTACATGACTCGAGGGCAGGCTATCGGCTCACCATGAGCGGTATGTTAAGTCAATGATTTAGATTCTCACGTCGTCCGCCTCAGGCGGACTCCTCAGAATGACGGTGTAGGGAGATGGATTCCCGATTGAATCGGGAATGACGTAGGAAATAAGAGACTACGCCACCCCGACCCTGATATCCTTCGCTTCCGCCTGCGCCAAGGCTTCGGCGGACAAGACGCTCCAGGATGACAAGGGGGAAAAGCGATATGGTAGGACAGGCATCTTGCCTGCCCACACCGGCAGGGACGCCGGTGCTACCGGGTAAAATTAGTGGGCAAAAGAAGGGCGTAAAGGGTTTTGCCCACCCTACATGACTTACTACGCCCTATCCTCTATCCCCTATCTGTACATTATATGGCGCATTTGCCGCCTATACATCCACCCGGCAATAAGTCCCACTGCTAGGCCACCGACATGCGCTTGCCAGGCGAGATCAGGCGCAGCAAAAGGTGGCACAGAAAGCAAGACCAAGAATATTATGACGAATATCCATAACGGCATCGGTAATAATCCCCATAGTGCTACTCTCATATTCGGCATCAATACCACTAGCGTTCCGGCAATGGCATATACCGCTCCGGAAGCTCCGAAAGCATAAGAGTTTTGGTTACCAATCCAAAGATAAAGCAGATTACCCGCTATACCCCCTATAAAGTAAATTACTAGGAACCGCCATCCGCCCATCATTTTGTAAACGATACGCCCGAAGAAATAGAGTACCAGCATGTTGCTGAAAATGTGCCAGAAATCCACATGGACGAACATTGCCGTCAGTACAGTCCACGGTTTCTGCGAGATTAAGAAAGGCTGTAAAGCTAAGTTATCGATCACGCGGTTTTGATTAGCCAGTGAAATAAAATATATCAGGACGTTAAAAGCGATAATAACGTAGACTGGATTCATGATAAAATTTTCCCAAGCGTTACCGCCTCCATTGTAACGACGGGGTTGGGAAGATTTCATGTAGTCTCTATCGCTTAACGGCACACAAATACTCCTGAAATGGAAAACACGCTGCTTTAACTTATATTATATCAGCTTTGGGGGAAGGATGCAGGGGAAAAATAAATATCATGGATACAATTTATAATTTATGAAATTGAATGGAAATAGTTGGCTCCCCGACAAGGATTCGAACCTTGAACCTAGCGGTTAACAGCCAGAACAGTAACACAAAAAAATTCAACAGTTAAAGCATTTTAGACTGAATTAGCATACCGTTTACTAGTCTACGCCCAAACTCTTCAAACCTAATGCACTCTACATTTTCCAACATGCAGGCTCCATGAATACAATTATCGTTAGTTACAACGATATGTTTTTCTTCTTTTGCTACAGCTATTACCTGGGCATCAACACCTCCACCCCGTACCTCTGTTTTCCAAAAACCTGCATAAGTTTTACCACCAATAGAAAATTGTGAACCATATTTTAAATCTACTTGTTTCATGATAATTTTTTCATTAGTTGTTAAATAACGTATGCCTTTATATTTATCCCATGTTTTTACTTTATTTCCAATTTTTGTAGTCGTATCTGTTAACTGTCTATAAACACCTTCTGGATAACAAACATATTTGTTTTTAACGGCACCACTTAACTTATCAAACCATCCAGCAAGCTCAACATTTATAATCGTGTCAGTATCAACACAATACACTCTGTGCGCCCTCTTAATAGTCAGCGACTTTTACATAGTTGATAAAGTCATTCATTTTATCAACTTTTATATCTAGTGTTTTGGAAAGTTTGTTAATTGAAACATTACCATTAACATATGCATTAGCTAAAAGACTAGAAAACGGCTTACCAAGCTCCTCAAACCTACGCATAACTTTGGATTTATTGCTTCTTGAAGATTGTTCAGTTGGTTTAAAAAATGGTTGCCTTTTATCCCATTGCTCTCGTTTTATCTTGTAAAATCCAGATGGGGCTAGATCTAGATTTTCGAGAGTAATTGCAATGACATCTTTACTCACTTTGAAGTAATTTTTTATGATGTTTATCTCCTGATCTCCCCAACGAGCTTTATATTTAAACAGTCCTTTATTTTTTAAATAGTCACATAACTCACTTTTTGTAACCATGGTTTCAGCGGCAAATTTATTAGCAAATCTTTCAATAGCCGCATTTTCTTGATCCCCAATAAAGTCACATATTACACCCGGTTTGCGAAGCATCAGATGCGCCCATTCATGAAGCAACGTAAATGTACGACCTGTAGCTGATTCACTATCATTTTTATTAACTAGTATCACGGGAGGTGATTCTTTTTCCCACCTTGATGCTCCTCTTATTTCATTCACTACAAGGCTTAGTGAAATAATATAAACCCCTTTGTTCTCAATTGCATTTTTCCAGAAATAAAAGGCTTCAACAGGTGAAACCCAATTCTCGCGAATTTTTTCTGAAAAACCTAATATTCCCCTAACTTTTATAACGATCTTATTTACATCATCATCTAATTGAATTGAAGGAATTTCGGGGTGTATTGATATATTTGACTCTGTAACAATATCAGACAAAATATCAACCAAAGTAATAAATTCATCGATTTTTAACCTTGATTTATAACTAAGATTTTCAAATCTTTCTTTGGTCAATCCACGAAAATTTATTGTATCGGGAAACTGTGGAGGCGGTTGAGCTAAAAAGAAATAACCAACTGGGCACCTATAATGATTTGCAAGTATTTCAAGTTGCTCTAAGCTAGGGACTTCTTCAGAATGTTCCCATTTATATATCAAATCGGCGGAAATATCAGCTAATTCCTCTACTTGTTCCAGAGTTAAATTCATTCTTGTACGACAAACGTATAGAGCGTATGGATTAATCCATCCATCCGGTGCACGATATATAGATGAATTCAATTCTGCTGTGGTCATTATAAACCTGCTGAAAAATAATCTTTTATTGCACTATAGTGTAGTATATAACAAACTCTAATGCAATAATGTAGTGAAATGAAGAAAAAAGAATAAATAAAGGTAACAGATGAGGCCTAAATAAATGGCTCCCCGACAAGGATTCGAACCTTGAACCTAGCGGTTAACAGCCGCCCGCTCTACCGTTGAGCTATCGGGGAATGCTTCGCGGTAATCCTTGATATTATCGCTTTTTTCCAGCTTTTAAGTCAAGCGGTCAATTCAATTTACCGGTACTAAAAAACACGTTGAATAAACGGGATAATCAGGACAATAATCCCGATAATTAATGCCGTTATGGCAGACACCACCACCGCCGCGGCGGAAATGTCTTTACAGTTTCTAATGCCGTCGCTCAATTTGCCGTCGGTATACTCATCGCATATTTTCTCTATCGCGGTATTGAAAAGCTCGGCGGCAAACACAAAACCGATAGCGAAGATAACCAGTCCCCACGCCGCCACCGGAAGCCCCAGGTAAATCCCCACCCCTACCGCCAGGCACAAGGCAACGGTTTGAATCTTAAGGTTTCTTTCCGACTTAAAAGCCACCCAGAAACCACGGAAAGCGCAGCCGAAGCTTTTATAAAGCGGCATTTTCATAATTTTCTATGCCTATTATAAACCTAAGAAGCCGGTTAACAAATAAAACCTACGGATTAGCCGGTAAAAGGTCGGGCAGTTTTTCAATTTTGCCGTTTATCTTGCAATACCGGGCCACCGGCGATACCGCAGACTCCAGCCGCCCGTCCGGGTAAGCTTTTAAGTACGCGCCGGAAGGTATGCCGTACCCTATGACGCTTTCTTTTTCCAGCAGCAGCGCCGTTTTCAGTTCCGCCCAATTATCGCTTTCGGCGTGGGTATCGCAGATGACCGACGCCAAGCCCAGGCAAGAATAATGCCCGGCGGTAGAGTCATCGTCCGGGTCTTCCCAACGCACCCATTTCTCAGACATCATAATCGTGCCGGCGGAAGCTCCCAGGATGAGCTTTCCCTGTTTCACCAAGTCCCGGAAAAAGTCTACGAGGCGCTTTTCTGCCAGGATTTTCATCCCCGCCTCCGCGTCTCCTCCGCTCATAAAAATTACGTCCGCTTTTTGCAGCATATATCTGGCTTTTTCGATATCGGCATCTGGATGAGCGATAGAGACACGGCGGACCCGGCATTTACAGCTCAATTTAATCAGCAGGTCCATGAGCAGAAAGACCAGCCGATTGTCCTTCAGGCTGGCAACCCCTACTACCGCCACTACCGGCTTCTTCCCGGCACCCCGGATAATTTTGCCCATTTCCTTAAAAGAAGAAAATATGGTCTTGCCCCGGCCGCCGGCAAATAAATAGATTGGACGCTGATCAGTCATGCTGTATCCTTTTTCCGCCCGATAGCCATATGTTAACATTCCGCCTAATGCACACACAAGACAATTTTATCGCCATTTTTTGTTATATTGGAAGCGTGCCTGAAGATATACTAAAATAATGTAAATCTGTCATAATCAAATAATATTACAAAATATAAAGGAGGTTTTATGGTCAATTTAGAAAAGTTGAAGAACGTTGTACATCAAGGTAATGTTATTGAGCTAAAGCCATGGCAATCCGTCCATGATACCATCACGGCGCCGATGATTACCGCTATGGGCGCTAAAGATGTCCCCGGCAACCGCCTTTCCATCGGGTTTGCCCATATCGACAAAGCCGATACCATCATCGATAAAGCGCACAAGCACAACCACGACCAGTGGATATTCCTCATCGGCACGTCCGATAACTTTGTCGAGTTCGACGCCGACATCGAATTCGGGCTGGATAAAAAAATCTACAAAATTAATTATCCCTTCTACGCTTATGTGCCCGCCGGCATGTACCACTGCCCGCTAATCGTAAAACGCGTGGGGAAACCGATTATCTTTATTGACGCCCGGATTCCCGAAGAAAAACCAGCCAGAAAGCCCGCGGCGAAAAAGGCCGCCAAGAAATAAGGAGGACAATATGGTAAGTTTAGACAAACTGAAGAACGTCGTACGTCAAGGTAATATAGTTGAGCTGAAGCCCTGGACTTCAGTCATCAAGACTATCACCCATCCTATGATTACGGCCCTCGGCGGCAAAGATATTCCGGGCAACCGGCTCGCGATCGGGTTTGCCCACATCACCAAACCGGATAATATCAGCGGCCCCTCCCACAAGCACCCTCACGACCAGTGGATATTCCTTATCGGCACCTCGGATAACTTCGTTGACTTCGATGCCGATGTCGAATTCGAAATCGATGGAAAGGTCAACAAGATTAATTACCCCTTCTACGCCTATATCCCGGCCGGCATGTACCACTGCCCGCTGATTGTCAAACGCCTGGGGAAACCAATCATCTTTATCGATGCCCGTATTCCCGAAGATAAACCGGTCAAAGCGGCCGCCAAGAAACCTGCCGCAAAAAAGACCGCAAAAAAATAACCGTTTTTATTATTAGTCCCGAAAATAGAATAAAATAAAGATTAGGGGTTTCGCGATTCAATGTTTGTTACAGTGGAAAGGCAGAACACTTAACCAAGCCAGGAGGTGAGATTGCCACGCCACTAGAAGAATGACCAATTTCCAAGAAACAAATTCCAAACATTTAGAGATTGCCGAAAAAGTATTAGAGGAGAGGAATTACCTCCCCACCAGATGCTTCCCCTTCGCTTCCCGATTCACTTCGTTCATACGGGACAGGTCGCTCGAGGGCTTCGGTTCAGGGTGAACTCCAGCATGACAAATGCGAAAATGACTTTTTCAGCAGTCTGATTTGGTTATTGTATCCTGGTTATTAAATTTGATGGCTCGCAATGACAGTTGGAATTGTATCGACAGATTCACCAACCTGCCTATCAAATACGAAAATCCTATTATGAACCGAAAAATAGAATAGAATAAAAATATAGCGTCAAATATTTTCCAATTAAGGAGGACCTTATGGCAAAAACAAAAAACTCAGGAAAATTAGGAGGCTTAATCAAACTCCAGAACCTGCGGCACGAATCGAACCTCGTTGAGCTCAAGGGATGGAAATCGATGCACAAAAGCATCACCCTGCCGATGATTACGGCTTTGGGCCAGAGAGACGTCCCCGGCTCTAATCTCTATATCGGCTTTGCTTACATCGACCAGCCGGAAGAGAAAATCGGTATCAAAGCCCATATCCACCCCGACCGCGACCAGTGGATTTTCCTCTTCGGCGCTAAGAACTTTACCGAATTCGATGCCGACGTTGAATTTTACCTGGAGGATGAATGGCATAAAATAGATTATCCTTTTTACGCCTATATCCCGAGAGGGATGAGCCACGAACCGCTGCGCATCACCCGTGTAGGCAAACCGCTCATCTTCATCGATGCCAGAGTAGAGGCTGATAAAGGCGCCCCGGTATGGGTCGAAGAGAAATCCGCCCCGAAGGGTTTTACGGCTAAAAAGACCGCGAAAAAATAGCCGGAAATTATTAACCTTATGGGCGAGTTATTTTATACCGACCCCACCTTCTTGGTCTCCCTCCCCGCTGGCAAGGAGTAAGCAGTATAAAAGTAACAAGTATCAACCGGTCAAGTAACAAGGAACTGCTAAGTGACAAGTGATAAATTCACCCTCACCCCGTATCGCGGTACGGGGCAGGCTCTTAATCCTTTCCCGTCAAGGGAGAGGAAACGGGGAAGGGACTTGTTACTTACCATTTAACCCTTGCTATTTCCTTGATACTTGTTACTTGGCATTTGTTACTTAACCCTTCAACCCTATTTGATATATCCTTTGGCTACCAACAGTTCGGCTGCCAGTATCGAGCCGCCAGCCGCGCCTCTCACCGTGTTATGATGCAGCCCCACAAAACGTACATCAAAAACGTTACAGGGTCTTAGTCTGCCTACCGTTACCGCCATCCCGTTCCCGGCGTTCCTGTCCACGCGGGGCTGGGGCAGGTTCGGCTCATCGCGGTAAATGATGGGTGGAACAGGAGCGGAAGGTAGCTTTAATTCCTGCGGTACCGATGAGAAATTACGCCAAATATCGATTATTTCCTTCAACTCCGGTTTCTTCCCGGCAAATTTAACACTGCAGCAGGCGGTATGCCCGTCCGAGACCGGCACGCGGTTGCAGTGGGCGGAAATCTTGATATCTTTCGCCGGGACAATTTTATCACCGGATATTTTGCCGAATATCTTGGCCGGTTCGACCTCGGATTTTTCTTCCTCTCCGCCGATAAACGGGATGATATTATCAATCATATCGATGGAAGCCGGACCGGGGTAACCGGCACCGGAAACCGCCTGAAGCGTAGTCACAATCATTTCCGAAATCGGGTAGCCGGCTTTCATCAGGGCGTAAAGCGGCAGCATGTAGCTCTGGATGCTGCAGTTCGGCTTTACAACCAGCAAGCCTTCTTTCCAGCCGCGCTTCTTCCGCTGCTTCGGGATAATTTCTAAGTGGTCGCAGTTGATTTCCGGAATTATCATCGGCACGTCTTCGGTGGCGCGGTGGGCGGAGTTATTGGAAACCACAGCGAAACCGGCGGCGGCGTATTTCTCCTCTATCGCCAGGATATCTTTCTTTTCCATCTCGACGGCGGAAAACATGATGCTGCATTTACCGGCCGCTCCGGCAATATCGCTAGCGTCCTCGACAACGATATTTTTATAGGCTTCCGGCATGTTTTCGGTCATATGCCAACGGCCCGCTACGGCATCGGCATATTTTTTCCCGGCCGAGTTCGGCGATGCCGCCAGGTAAACTACCTCGAACCACGGGTGATTTGCGAGCAGCCTCATATAGTTCTGCCCTATCATCCCCGTGGCGCCCAACACACCCACCTTGAATCCCTTGTTCATTTCTTTCCTCTCAAGACCGGTAAAACAGGTCGATATAATAAAAAATTATAGCAGACAACCGTTAGCTAGTCATCAGCCCACCGGTACTTTATCTTTTTATTTTTCAGCTTTTCCAGCCCGCAGCTATAACAGACACCGTTGTGGCAGCAGATGACCCCGCCGCATGCCGGACATTGCCACTTCTTCTCCTGCCTTTCCAGGAACTTTTTTATGCCAAAATCTTTGATATCATTCAGGTTTTCGATCATGCTCATATGATAATTTTTCCGGTAACGCTCATCCAGTTTCTTAAGACGCCGGCAGGGAAATTGTACACATTCAAAGCAATATTTTACACGCCCTTCCGCCAGCAACTCGCAGGACTTTTTCATGAAAGAGCAATTTTTCCCGCGCGGGCGGCAGCCGGCGCAATAAGTCTTCTGGATGCCGGATTCTTTCAAATTGAATCTCATCGACATATAGTTGCTGCATAAAGCGCAATTCATGCCGCAGGGGGCAATCAAGATTTCTTCCATTTAGCCTCCTTATTTTCAGAGAAAAGTAGCAATTAACAACCGGTCAAGTATCGGGGGAGCTTTAGGCTTTAAGTTATAAGAAGTCAGTCATTAGTTTCTAGTTTCTAGTTTCTAGTTTCTAGTTCCAGCTCCTCCCTAATCATCTCCAACCAAGGAAGAGTGATTAATAAAAACCCCCTAAATCCCCCTTTACAAAAGGGGGGGGACTTGTGAGGTTGGGGGACACCCCCAGCCCCCCGCCAGAGTCCGCCTGAGGCGGATGGACTCCTTTTTCCGGGGATTACAAAAATGTTCACTTGCCTTAATCATAGATTTAAGCGCATCAGCCGTCAATGCCGGCTTAACCTGAACAAAATTGACAAATATTTAAGCGGGGGTGTAAAAACACAATAAAAGGAGGAGTATCATATGACCTCAATCCGCTACCTGATGGTAAACGCCGTTCAGCCCACCCCGGGCAAAGAAGATGCCTATAACAAATGGCATAACAATCACGTCTCGATTATCTTTGAATATAAAGGGATGAAAAGAATCAGCCGCCACCATTTCTTCAAGGCTTTAGGCCCCGCCGGGCCGGCCAGCCCACCGTATATGACGGTCTATGAATGTGAAAGCAAGGAATTATTTGACGGCCTGTTCAAAAGCCCCCAGATGATGTCGGCAAAAACCGATTATGAAACAAACTGGCCGGGGTTGGGCGAGGTAACCTGGGCGGGGAGTTACGAACCGGTTAAAACCCTGGAGCGCAAGGTTAAGCTGGCTGACAAGAGCAAAATATATACGGAAATCGTGGGTTCCGGGCCCCAACCCGGTAAAGAAAAAGCCTACCTGGATTATTACATGGGCCACTTTACCAAAATGTTTGAGTATAAAGGCATCATGAGGGTCAGTTATAGCCGTTTGCTTCCATCACCGGGCCCGGGGGCAGCAAAAAGCCCGCCTTACCTGACGGTCTATGAGTTTGTCAGCCAGGCAGCCATGGAAGCCTTTTATGCCGACCCGGTCTTTACCTCCGGCGGTGAAGAATGGGAAAAAACCGGAATGCCGGCCATGGATTTGCAGTGGTGCGCCAATTACGAAACGATAAAAATCCTGGAAAGATAAAAGGAGTATGTGTGTTCAATCATCCCTCACTCCTTTTTGGGAGCCTTGTATCAAATGTCATTCTGGGGAGTGTAATGACGAAGAATCTCATCTCTTTATAAAGGTTACGAGATCCTTCGCTACGCTCAGGATGACAAAGTACTGCCACTTTTGATACAAAGCCCCTTTTTGGGAGGAGGGGAAATGCTTACCTTACCCGTCCGCTTCGCGGTCACCCTCTCCAAACGGAGCACATATTAAAAAATATTCAATGGTTTGGAGAGGGGTTTTCTAAGAGAGGGGCGAAGCCCCTCTCCGTCAAGCTATTCCCCTTAAAAAACGATAAAAATCCTGGAAAGATAATTATCAGCGAAAAAAGGAAGGGCGGGGGTTTAACGCCCCCACCCTTTTCAAGATAATTGCTAACAGTTAACTAAAGCTGCATTTCTTTGACGCCCTCTTTGGGGATTATCAGTTTCGGCTCGGTGACGGATTGGACATCGGCGGCCGTCAGCCCTGACATGGCCTCTTTCAGGACCATGCCGTTCGGGGTTATCTCGATGACGGCAAGGTCAGTGATCAGTAAACTTACTTTGCCTTCCGCCGTCGAGGGATAAGAAAGCTTGTTGACGACCTTATATTCGCCGTCTTTGGTGGTGTGTTCCATGGCAATGATTAATTTTTTAGCGCCGGCGCACAGGTCCATCGAGCCGCCGACATTGCCGACGAACAGGCCGCGGGTCGGGTTTGACCATCCGGCATAATCGCCTTTGGCATTGATTTGCAGCGCGCCCATGACCGCCACGTCAATATGCCCGCCGCGTATCATGGCAAACGATTCAGTAATATCGAAATAAGAGGAGCCGTGCAGCGCGGTGACCGCCTGGCAACTGGCATTGATAAGGTCCTGGTCAACCTCATCACCTTCAGCCAGGGCACCCGTCTTGAGCATCCCAATCTCTGCCTGGAGGATGACATCTTTGCCCTCAATCCAATTGCTGACCAGTGTCGGGATGCCGATGCCCAAGTTAACATATTGGCCATCCTGTATTTCACGGCTGGCCCGCAGGGCAATCATTTCGCGAGGAAGTCCTTCAATTTTTTGTGGAGACATTTTTATTTCACCCTTCCTGTTAGTCAATCGTAATAGCGAACTGGGGACGGTCGACCTTTACGATACGTTTCACATAAACGCCGGGGGTATGGACATCGTCACCGTCAATTTCTCCGGGCTGGACGATGTTTTCCGCTTCCACGATGGTCACTTTAGCGGCGGTAGCCATGACATGGTTGAAGTTGCGGGCGGTCTTGGCGTAGCGCAGGTTGCCTTCGCGATCGGCGATTTTAGCGTGAATAAAGGCAAAATCGGGCTGGAGGGCATACTCCAGGACATATTTTTCCCCGTTGATAATCTTGGTTTCTTTGGGAGTCCGCTTCGAGGTAATTTCATTGACGATGCATTCCATGACGGAGCCTACGCCGGTCGGAGTATAAAAAGCCGGGATGCCGGCGCCGGCGGCGCGGTACTTTTCCGCCATCGTACCCATAGGGTAGACTTCCAATTCGATTTTTCCGGCCCTGACGGCCTGTTCGAAGGGGTCGGCCATGCCTTTGCTGGCGGAGCGGAACAACCCGTAAGAGTCGATGACTTTCTTAATCTGGCCGGCCAGTGTCAACGCTTTGAGTTCCTGTGCCGCACCGAGCATCGGGCCGCAGCCGCAGCAGAGCGTGAGGTTTTTGGTGCCTTTTCTGATAATAGCTTGAAGCAATGCCCTGGGGACGCCGCAGGCGAAGAACCCCGGGATGGCGATGACGGCGCCATCTTTTACGTCGGCTATCGCTTCTTCGAGAGAGGGTAAGACTTTATCCATGAACGAACTGCCTCCTTGCTAATTTTACCCAAGCCGCTTGCCAGCTTCTTCCAGTTTTCCATCTTGGCTTCAAGCTGCTCAACGCGGGCTTTCAGTTGCACTTCTTCGATAATACCCGGTTTATACCGGGCGAAATAACCCACCCCTCCGATATATTTCCCACCGGCATCAAAAAGGTGAGAGGCGGATACGCGCACCGGGATTATCTTACCTGATTTTGTTTTCGTCCTTGTTTCCAGGTTATGTATGCTGCCGCCGGCACGGTAGATTTTACGGTTGGCTTCCCGTGCCAGTTCGATACTGGCGTAGACCTCAACAATACTTTCGCCGATGAGCTCATCCATGTTACGTTCCGTCAGCTCACAGGCTTCTTTATTGGCGAATTTTATGATTCCTTCGGCGTTGATGGCGAGGACGGCATCGGAACTAAGCAAAGGGTCCATGCGACTGCCGCGATGGGTTTTTATCTGCTTGTCCATTTGCCTTACTCCATTATATCAAATTCAGGATTTTTTTGCCTGTATCGTTCGATATACAAACTCGATATATCCAAAGTATTAAAACTTAAGCTGTCCCAGTATAAAGAGGAATATAGTTTATTGTCAAAAACTTGGGAAAACCAAGTGAAGATTTATTTAGCCTCGTTCGTTTTGAAATTTTGGAGTCATTTTTTTATTGGCTATTTTTTGCTTGCCTCTCCCGTCCGCGTTGCGGCCACCCTCTCCAAACCGGAGACTTTCTGAACCATTTATCAAATTGTTTGGAGAGGGGTTCTTAAGAGAGGATGCGCTGCACCCTCTCCGTCAGGCTATTCCCCTTTCACCTTTTGAAACAGTGCGTATAAGGCAAAATTGTTTTGAACCATTGCTGGATTCCCGCCTGCGCTGGAATGACGAAAAAAGAAGGAGAGGGTTACACAACCCCGCCTCCAGCACGACAAGAGAATTACAATATACAACGGTCTAATGAAAGGCTGTCAACAGGATTTGTTACAATTTGAGGTTTACCCAGATTCAATTATTTAAAATTCTGATGCGCTAAAACGGGCATTGCATTACTCTTTGCTCTAATTGTAAAAAACTATGCCATCTCTTATCATAAGAAGTAGGCCATCAAATATGGAAAATACGTACACCCCGAAAAATGTTCTTACGTTCCTGGGAACGGCCGGCGCCCGCTTCATGGTCAGCAAGCAACTCGCGGCTTCAGGCGGGATGTGGCTTGACCTGGGCGGCACGCAAATCCTCATCGACCCCGGACCGGGCGCCATCGTCCAGGTAAATAAAAGAAAGTTCAGCCCGGAAAAGCTTAAAGCCATTATCCTCTCCCACCGCCACCTCGACCATTCCGGCGATGCGAACGTCATGGTGGAAGCGATGACCGAAGGCGGTTTTCACCGGCACGGCCTGTTTTTCGCCCCGCCGGACGCCTTTAACAACGAACCGGTTCTCTTTTCATATCTAAAGAGGTACCTGGACGGCACCGTCACGCTGGAAGAAGGCAAGTCCTATACGGTGGATGGCGTAACGTTCTCAACGCCCGTCAAACACCTCCATCCGGTTGACACTTTCGGGCTGGTTTTCAAATCGGAGGAATACAACTTCGCCTATGTGGCGGATACGCTGTATTTTAAAGAGCTCAAAGACTATTACTCCTGCGATATGCTCATCATTAATATGGTCTTTACCCACCCCATGCCACCGGTCCAGCACCTGGCCATTCAGGATGTGAAACTTATTCTTGAGGATATCAAGCCCAAAGTTGCTATCCTGAACCATTTCGGCATGATGGTCTGGCGGGCGCATCCCTGGGAAATAGCGGAAAAGCTGACCCAGGAAACCGGCATCAACGTTATCGCGGCGCGGGACGGCATGAAGTTCGACCTTACGAAGCTCGAAGTAATTCCCCAAAGAAGAACGAAAGCATAGTATGGATACGGAACGTTTCGAGCAACTGGTGACCCAAGCAATCGAAAGCCTGCCTGACGAATTCAAAGACCGGATGGATAACATCGATGTCGTTATCGCCGACTATCCTACGCAGGCACAACTGAAGCGCCTTCCCAAAAACGAGACGCTGCTCGGTCTCTATGAAGGTGTGCCTTTGACTAAAAGGAGTTCAGGTTACGGCCTGGTTATGCCGGACAAAATCACGATTTTCCAGAAGACCATCGAAGCCTCTTTTAACAGCGACGCCCGGATTGTCAAGGAAATCCGCCGCGTCGTGCTCCATGAAATCGCCCATCATTTCGGGATCGGCGATGCGCGGTTACGTGAGTTAGGAATGTAGGATATCCCCCTTTTATAGAAAATTAAATTTATAATTCCGATTAAGATTTATACGGTTGTATTCACGATAAGAATTTTAGCGGCTCCATAATCAAAGTGGTCGGTATTGATAACAAGGTCGTAATTTACCGGGTCTTCCAGATCAGCTTTGAAATATCTCCTGATAAACTCACGCCGACTGTTATCGAAATTACTTATTTCTTGTTTGGCCGATTTTTTATCCAAGCTCATGATATTCATAATACGCTTGATACGCGTTTCCAAAGATGCGACAACCAAAACATGTAATGCCCCGGGGTAATCTTTGAGGATAAATTGACTACCTCGACCGCGGATTACGATAGAATTGCTTGTTGCCAGCTTCTTAATTACAGATTCCAGCCCCGCTAAATACCCGGAATCATCGAGTGGAATATCCGAAGGTGAAAGATACATCATGGCCGGATAAAAACCTCCGGTATTCGATACGGGTGGATAGCTCTGCTCAAGGGCATCCTTAATACGGTCAAACAACCTGGTCGGTGGCATTTCTTGTTTTTCTATTTTCTGTTCGGAATAATGGAGTTTTTCGGCGACATTGGCAATTATTTCACGGTCAACATAATCAATGTTAAAATGGGCGGCAATCAGTTTTCCTATTTCCGGAGCTCCACCGCCTAATTGGCCACGAATCGTTATTATTGGCATTTGTATCCTCCTGTTAAACGAGATCCGTGACTCTATCTTTGAGAGATATAGCTCCGATAATCAATGCGGAAGCTGATTCGTAACTTATATGTGAAGTATTTACAGTCAGATCATAGTAGGCAGGGTTTTCAAGGTCAGCCTTGAAATACTTTTTGATAAACTCGCGGCGGTTGCCATCATAACGAGAAATTTTTTCTCTAGCCGCTTCTTCGCCTATTCCATAACTCTCCATCACGCGCTTTATTCGCAATTCTAACGGAGCTACGACCAGTATATGAAGAACTCCAGGGAAATCTTTTAAGAAGAATTGACTGCCCCTGCCACGTATTACGACGGAACTTTCTTTGGCAAGATTTCTAATAACAGACCCCAGCACTTTAACATAGCGGGCATCATCCAGAGAAGGGCCTTCATCTTCAGGCGACGGTTGGTTTAAAGGACTGGAACCGGCAAAATCATGCCCGATAAATGTGGTTATACGTTCTTTCAGAGTGAGAGGTAAATTTTCCTTGGCGATTATTTCTTTTCTTGGACGTTTGACTCTTTCCGCAATGCGGTTAATCACTTCACGGTCCATATAATCAATGTGGAAAGCCTTTGCAATTTGTCTCCCTATTTCCGGGGCACCGCTACCAAGTTGGCCTCGTATAGTAATCACAGCCATATAACACCTCCTGCTTTGACCATAACTAAATAGAGTCATAATTTGTTGATATTCTCAACGTAAATTATCATGGTATTTCATTTTTCATTTCATTCGCGTATTTTTCGGCTCTATTTACCATTTCTCTGCGGGTCTCAATTTCACAATTGGAAAATAAATATTTATGATAAACAACTTTATCCGGGAATTCCACGGCACCGACAATAATACAGTTAATTAACTCAATCCATTGTCCATCATCCATGAGTACTAATACTTTATTTTCCATCTAGCCCCTTTCTAAAAATCCAGGTGATTCTTTTTTTATTAAACTTGTGATTTCAACAAACCTGGCGATCAGTTACAACATCGGATTTTTGTGCCCTGCCGACAACATCCACGTTAACATTGAAGTACGTTTTAATATGTATTTTCCTGAATTCGAATTTCACCAGGTCAGTAATTATATCCGCAGCCCATTTATATATATTATTCTCCCTTACTACATCTCTCATTTTCCGCATTCTTTTTTGACGTTCCTCAAATGGCATTTCGAGAGCTTGTTTTATAGAATCAGCAAAATAGTCGATGGCATAAGGATTCACGAGCAAAGCATCCGGTAGTTCTCTTGCCGAACCGGTAAAAGGACTTAAAATTAGAACACCGTTTTCATCAACCCGGCTGGCAACAAATTCTTTAGCCACCAGATTCATGCCATCATGCAAAGGGCTGACGACAAAGAAATCCGCCATGCGCCTTAATGCCATCATGGAAAGAGGTGAAAGGTTTTCATGAAGAAATATGATTGATTTCCAGCGGCCGAGGTCGGTTTCCCAGTTTATTTTCTCAACCAGATTATTGAGTTCTATGTTTAGTCTTTTGTAAGGCTCGAATTGTGTTCGACTTGGGACTCCACCTTGTATAAACACTGCTTTACCTTGATATTCCGGATGTCTTTCAAAGAAACGGGCCATAGCCTGGAAGCGGTCAGGGATACCTTTGGTATAGTCCAGCCGGTCAAAACCTACTCCTATCTTTTCATCTGTTAAACCAAGTCTCTCCTTTAGTCTTTTTATTTCAACTGCCACATCTTTGCTTTGAACACGCTGCGATATCTCATCGAAATCAACGCTGATGGGATATGGACGAATCGCCGTTTTTTCTCCTTTATAAACAATTTCAAACTGCTCCCAATCGACTTTGGCTTCAATTTCCTGTTCGATAGTCTCCATGAAATTATTACAGTGAAATCGTATATGGAAACCGAGGAGGTCATTACCTAACATTCCTCGAAGGAGTTCTTCTTTCCATGGGAAGATACGGAAAACTTCTGGATTAGGCCAGGGTATATGCCAGAATTGGGCGGTGATAATCTGTGGATTTTTTTCTTTTATCATGCGTGAAAGTAACGCCAGGTGATAGTCCTGTATAAAAACAAAGGCTTTGTTTTTACCAACAACGTTTATTACTTCTTGAGCAAAGAGCTGATTTACCTTTTTGTAAGTGTTCCAGTCCTTTTCATCGAATACCGGCCGTGTATAAGCGATGTGACACAGTGGCCATAGAGCTTCGTTGGAGAAAGCATAATAGCCATCTTCATCCTCTTTTGAGAGCCATACTCGCTTTAAGTCATAAAAAGGATTTTCAGGTGGGACGCGAACGGTATTGTTGCTATTAACCACTTTTTTGTCGGCATCCCCGCTGCTAAAAGCAATCCAGGTCCCACCGCAAGCCCGCATCACCGGGTCTAAGGCTGCCGTAAGACCACTGGCAGGCATAGTTGTGATGATATCCTTACCGGAATATGTGTGTATGTAAGGTTCGCGGTTGGATACCACGATAAACAGATAGTCTGACAGTTTTTCTTTGACGAGTTCATGCAGTTGTTCTTTAGTCCACATAGATTAACCCCTTGGTGAAGAAAAGGAATCCTAAATCTATTCGTTGATGATAGATTGACGGAAGATATTCCACGTCGAAGTGAATTTTTCTTCCATATTGAAGGTGTAATGGCTTAAGGCCCAGGCGCTAACGAGTCCCTGAGTCATGCCGAAAAATAGGGTTGCAGCAGCATGCAGGTCTATATCATGTCTAATCACTCCGGCTTTACTGCCTTGCTGGAGAATTTCTTCGATACGGCTAATGTAGTTGTTTATTACTTTATAAGCTTGCTGATTAAGCTTTTTAGAACCGAGGCTGATAATTTCCGCAATGACCTGGAAAGACACCCCCTTTCTCTTTACGATACGAGCAATATGACTCTTTACAGTTTTTTCTAAGGTATCTAACGAATAAGAGTTATTGGTGGTATCAAATTCTATTTCAGCAAGTAAAGTCTTTTCAATATCACTGATAAGGAAAGTGAGAAGCTCTTCCTTGCTCATAAAATGACGGTAGATAGCGGTTTCAGAAATACCGACTTCTTCGGCTATTTTCTTGGTGGTAACGTGTTCGCTGCCGTATTGGGTAATAATTTTGGCTGCGGCATTCGCTATCTGCTTTTTTCTTAAGTTTGTACTTTCGTAATTTCGAACCATTTATCATTCTATCCTTGACGACTGATTTCACGGTTTTAGTACTGACTAATACCTGCTAATAAATCTTTTACGGCCTTCAAAATCTAACCTAAAAGATAGTGAGCATTCACTTACATTATACCAATGACTGAGGTTTTGTCAAGAGAAATAAAGTTGCACTTTTAAGACTTAAATAAATTGATTTATAGAGTTTATCTGATAAAAATTTGCTTTATGGGCCGAGGCGTGTTGACTTTTGATCTATAAAACTAATTTTCAACAAAAAAGGACCATAAGTGATATTTTTATTGTAATTAATTGTTCTCTTACGGTAAGGTATCGATTAGTTGAAAAAGTCTATTCTTCTAAGTCTTCTTTATAGCGGTCATAAGAAAGCGCAATATCTTTTATGGTGAGAATCCCCGTTAATCTATCCGGATGTTGTTGCTCTACTATGGGCAAATGACTGATATTGTTTTTGGTCATTTTATCCAGGGCATCACGAAGAGATTCAAATTCATAACCGAGAACCAGTTCCCGTTTCATAATATCGCGGGCACGCGTTTCCTTCCACTGATTTACGGGGACGATAGCGATATCCCGGCTGGCGACAATACCTGCCAATCTGTCTTCATTTAATACCGGTACAGCATCGATTTTCTTTTTTCTCATCAGGTTGACCGCCGCCTGGACGGACATGTCAGGAGTTATCGTTACGACTTCGCTTTTCATGTGGTCGATAACTTTAAGCCGCTTTAACAGCGGGACGGACATGGCAGCTATATGCGCGGGAGAATCCACTTTCGTATCTACCTGGTTCTCGTAAATATAGCCTTTGGAAGCTACAAAGTAGGCTACCGTGCAGGCCAACATACTCGGAACCAAAAGCGAATAGTCCTGGGTCATCTCACTGACCATGAGAATAACGGCGAGGGGTACTTTAGCGATGCCGCCAAAGAGGGCCATCATGCCGACAACGACAAAAGCCGCCGGCGATGAAGGCACAAAATTAGTCATATTGTGTAAGAGCGACCACAACAATGCCCCCGCCATGCCGCCGATAAAAAGCCCCGGAGCAAAAACACCACCCGAACCTCCCGACCCGATCGTTAAGCCGGTAGCCAGGATTTTAAGAACAATGACGGCACACAAGATACCGATAGTCAACATGGTGAAATTACCAGTCATAGTAAACTGCAGCCAGCCGTAACCCATTCCTAATATTTCAGGCAGGAAAACCCCGATAATACCCACCAATAATCCACCAATAGCCGGTTTAATCCAGTTGGGGATTCTTAGCTTTTTGAAAAAATCCCGGATGGCATAAAAGCTACGCCCATAAACGATGCCCAATAGCCCGCATACCACGCCGAGTACGATATAGAAGGGCAGTTCATTGACCCTTTGAAAAGGAGGAACCGTGCCGGCCCCGAAAATAGGCGTCCACCCCGCCCAAGCGGAAAAGATACTATAGCCAACCACCGATGATATAAAAGCAGGCAGCAGAGCTTCCGTCTCGAAGTCCCGGCGGTATAAGATTTCCATGCTCAAAATAGCACCGCCCAGCGGCGCTTTAAAAATCGAACCTATCCCGGCGCCTATCCCTGCCGCCAGCGCGATACGCCGGTCATGAGTGGTCAGTTTAAAAAGGTCAGCTAAAGCTGAGCCGGCGCCGGCGGCCACCTGGGCAGTCGGGCCTTCCCGCCCGGCGCTGCCGCCCGTCCCAATCGTGATGGCGGAGGCGATTATTTTTACAAATGGCACCCGCCGGCGGATGACGCCCCCTTTGTTGTGGAAGGCATCGATAGCCGCATCCGTGCCGTGGCCTTCCGCTTCAGGAGCGAATTTAAAAATAATAAGCCCGCTGAGCAAACCACCCAGCGTAGTAATTACCGGGATCAGCCAGGCCCGGGAAATGCTTGAAAAAACGGTTGCTCCTTCACCGGCGGGAAGAGGCGGGGTATAGCCGGCGCCCAGACCGAGAGCTAACTTAGTGACCTCGCCGATTAACCAGTAAAAAGCGATGGAACCTACGCCAGCCACAATGCCGATGAGCAAACTTAGCGTAAACCATTTACGAATATAGCTAGCAGAGCGTAGATTAAAAAAACTTTTAATTTTTACGCCGAGAGACGCAAGAGGTTTTACCATTATCTTTATTTTAGCACTTTGTTTACCTTCTTACCTGAACCAATAATAAGAAGATAATGTGAGGTTATTTTAATCTACCATTCTGTATTCCAGAGGTTCTTTATCATGTAGTCGCCGGATGACTGATAACCATTCTCATTACGGTAATATTCTTTAGCGCCGGCGCCGCTTAAAATATAAATTTCACCCGCGCCGAATTCTTCTTTGGCGAGGCGTTCCGCTTCACGCAATAAAGCCTTACCGTACCCCCGGTGCTGCGCCGCCTGGGTACGCTGCTCGGAAATAGGTACTTCCGGCCCGAAAACGTGAAGCTCGCGAATAATCGCTCTCATACGCTCGTTTTGAATCCTTAACCGTAAAAGACCGAACAGCGTTTCTTTATCGTCCTCAAAAGACAGGAATATTTCTTTGCCGCCGGAGGCGCTATAATCCAATCGCGTTAAGGCCGGCTCGCCGATTTCCCTGCCCTCTTTGGCGCGGTGTCCGTATTCGCGGCAGCGCGTGCAGTGACATTCGATGCCCGCAGTTTTCAGGCGCTCTTTGACGATATCCCGTAAAGAATCCTTTAACCCAGCGACGATAAATTTTGAGGGGATGTCCCGCAGAACACGGGAAATCCGGATATACTTCGGGACGATGGCTTTAATGTCCGTTGTCAGGTTCAGCATCGTTTCGGCATCATAAGGCTGATAGCGGCCGTCACGGTACCATTTCTCTAACTCGGTCCCTTGTACCACCATCGTTGGATAAAGCTTTAAACCGTCCGGGCGGAAGCGCTCATCGCTGAAGAGCTGTCCGGACATTTCCAGGTCTTTTTCCGGCGTCGAACCGGGCAGACCTGGCATCCAGTGATAATAGACCTTAAAACCGTTCCGGCGTAACCCGGCGGTGGCATCGACTACTTCCCTGACGCCGTGGCCCCGCCTCACCAGACGGTAAATCTCATCATCCAAAGTTTGAACGCCAAGCTCGACCCGCGTCGCGCCGAACTCCAGCATGCGTTTGATTTCCGATTCCCCGCACCAATCCGGCCGCGTCTCAATGCAGAGCCCGGTCATGCGGTGTTTGGCCGTCTCATTCAGCTTTTTGGCATCTTCCAGCGTCGTTGCTTCGATGCCGTTCATCGCATCATAACAGGCTTTGACGAAGGCATATTGGTAGTCAACCGGCTGCGCCAGGAAAGTCCCACCCATGATGATAAGCTCGATTTTGTCGGTGGGATGCCCCATGTCCTCGAACATGCGCAAGCGCACCTTCACCTGCCGCCCGGCGTCGAAATCGCTGCTCTTTGCGCGCAGCACGGCGGGGGATTCGGGCGTATAGCTCTGGGGAGCATCGGCATAGGTGGGGCAATAAACGCATTTACCGGGGCATTTATATGGGGCGGTCATCACCGCGAGCGGCGTGACCCCGGATATAGTTCTCGTGGACTTTCTTGTCTTGACCATGTTATTTAAAACCAGCTATATTTAGTCTAGCAGAAAGGCGCTTATGTCAACAATAAGGAGAAATCCCCTTTAGTCCCCCTTAAAAGGGGGAAGGACCAGTTAATAACCTCGATGGCCGGTTTTCTCAATCATTCTCTCCCTTTTAAGGGAGAGTTAGAGAAGGATTTTTGATACACTATTATTCAAAACTAAAAGAACCTTCCAGGGAACTACGGGCTAATATGACCTTAGCCGAAAAATGCCTTTGGGAGAGAATTAATAGAAGACAAATCAAGGGGTATAGATTTTGCCGACAAAAACCTTTGGGTGGATTTATTGTAGATTTCTATTGTCAGAAAGGTAAACTTGTTATTGAAGTTGATGGCGGCATACACCTTAAGAAAGAGACACGTCAAAATGATAAAAACAAGGATAAATACTTTAAAAGTCTAAACTTGAATGTATTAAGATTTACCAATCAAGAAATTTTTACTGACATAGAAGATGTGATTAAGAAAATAACAAATAAAATCCCCCTTGGTCCCCCTTAAAGGGGGGAAAGACCAGGGTAAATTAACAATCATTGCCCTTACTTAATATCAAGGAAATAAATTGAATAACACCCAGGAAACCTTCGATAAAATCGCGGAAAGCTGGTACAATTTCCGGCACCGCACGATTTTTCAAAAAGAACTTGAAGAAATGGCGCGATGCTGGCAAAAAGGCAGGCTATTAAATGTTGGCTGCGGCCACGGGCCGGACTTTCCTCCTTTCGCCCAAAGCTTTGAGCTTTACGGGGCGGATATTTCCCTCAAAATGCTTGAGTTGGCCCATAAATACGCGGAGAAATTCAACTTTAAAGTTGAACTAAAGCAGGCAGACGCCCGCCAGCTCCCCTATCCGGATGAGTACTTTGATTTTGCCATCGCGGCAGCTTCGTTACACCACATCGAAGGAAAAGAGGAAAGGCTTAAAGCTTTTAACGAGCTGAAACGGGTGCTCAAACCCTCCGGCGAGGTCTTTATAACCGTCTGGAACAAATGGCAGCCAAAGTTCTGGTTTAAATCCAAAGATGCGCAAATACCCTGGAAACAAAAAAATGAAGTACTTTACCGCTATTACCATCTTTTTTCTTATGGTGAACTGGAAAGTACGGCCAAAAAAGCCGGCTTCAAGATAATAAAGGCGTTGCCGGAAAGCAGCTATAAATTCCCGCTAAAATATTTCTCCAGAAATATCTGTTTACTGATTAAGAAACCGGGGAAATAGCCTCTATCTTTCTATCTTTATCCAGAGTTTTTCGCCGTCAGTAATAAAGCTTATGGTACCCCGGATATCCGTGCGGTAAATATTGCTTTCCCCAACACTCTCTTCCAGTCTTTCGAGCGCCACTTCGTTCGGGTGCCCGAATTTGTTCCCCGCCCCGCAGGAAATGACCGCTATTTGAGGGTCGGCTACCGCCAGGAATGCTTTTGTACTGGAGGTGTCCGAACCGTGATGGGCTACTTTAAGCACGGTACAAGCGAGGTCGGTACGGTTCCGGGTAAGCTCTATTTCCGTTTCTTGCATCATATCACCGGTCAAGAGAAACGATATTTTACCTTCCAGCACTTTTAACGCCACACAGTTGTTATCAACATCCGATTCCGTACCGGTCAGCATTTTGGCCTGCGGATTTAACACTTCAATAGTTATGAACTTGCCGACCATGATTTGCTGCCCGGCGCAGGCGGTGACATTTTTAATCTCTTTATCTTTAATTAGCGCAAGCCATTCCTGGAATACCGGGGAGGAATCATTGGCGGAAGGATAAATAACTTCTTTGACCTTATAACGTTTCAGTACTTCTACCAGCCCGGCGAGGTGGTCGCTGTGAGGATGGGTCAATACCACCAACTCAATCGTCCGGTCCCAGAAGGGCATCTGCTTACTTAAAGCCAGCGTGACGGCCTGCGGGCTCGGCCCGCCATCGATAAGCACCTGGGTGCTCCCCTGCTGTAAAAGAATAGCATCCCCTTCTCCCACATCGAGAAAGCTGACATGTAATTCCCGGTCCGGCATGGTAGTGACGGTATAGGTCGTTAAAACTGCCGCCAATATAAGGGGGACGACCAACAACCTCAAACCGGTACTGGAAAAACCAAAGGTCAGATTCACTCCCGCTTTCATGACGCCGGAAACGCCGGATATCATATTTCTTATCTTCTTGCGGCGACGGTAAAGCCAGAGAGCTAAAATCAGCACGAGGTAATAAATAGCTATAAATAACGGATTAATCCAATTGACCTGTACCGAAGAAACCGTAGAAGCCCCCAACCCACGCACGATTGCTATCATGTAGGTCAGGAAAGGCCATAATAACCAACCAATAATTTGGGCAATTACGACTGAAGCGAGACCAGTCAAAGCTGACAGAGCTCCCAAGACCATAATAACCGGCTGTACCGGGGTGAGGAGGAACGTGGCCAGCGGACCGGTTAAAGAAAAAAGACCGAAATAATAAGCAATTACCGGGCCGACGGCCACAATAGCTGCCAGCGTTACCGCCAACGATTCGATTATCACGTTGATAATGGAGGAGAAAAACCCTTTATCTTCAAAACGGCCGGAGATAACCTGTTTCCCAAAATCATGGAAAACCGGCTGAATAAATATCAGCCCGGCCATCGCTAAAAAGCTTAATTGGAACGACGCATCCCCAAGGGTGTAAGGGCTGATGCCGGTCATCACCACCGCCGTTAAAGCCAGAGCCGCAAAGGCGCCGCGCTGTCTGCCCAGAGCTTCCGCCGCCAAAAAGACACTGACCATGAACGCGGCGCGCAAGACCGGAGGGTTAAAACCGGTGAGAGCGGTATAAAACCAGATGGCTCCGAATGCCAGCCAGACGTATAAATAGCGTTTTCGGCCGAAAAACCATATCCCTACTGCCAGCAGTATCCCTGCCATGACGGACAGATTGAAACCGGATATCGCCAGCAAATGGGACGTGCCGCTCCGGGCGAAATCCGTATTGAGGTCGGCCGGGATATTGCCGCGTATCCCAAGCAGAATTCCCTGCGCTAGCGATGCCTGCGGCTCCGGCAGCGCTTCCGCCAGCTTTTGCGACATGTCCGTTCTTAAGTCATAAATCCAGGCTAACGGTAAAAAGCCCTTCCCGGTTGCTATCACCTGTATCCCGGGGTAATACATGGTGGTGTAAATGCCCTGGTGTTCCAGGTATCCGCGGTAATCGAAGTTATCGAGCGGCGCCGGCGTTTGCAATTGCCCCTGCATTTGCAGGATGTCTCCGTACTTATACTCGGGGTAACGCGGCACAAAAACCAGGACTTCACCTTTGACACTCTGCCAGGTGTTATCCAATTGTATCGCGCTGACATTAATGACCAGGTGAGTGCTTTTATCGCGTACGTCGGGATCGGCGGCAACCATGCCTTTTATGGTTGCAGTATCGGTATCATTATAAAAGCGGACGCTGCTTTCATCCACCTGGTAAAGGCTGTTATAGGCATAAACCGAGCTCACGAGTAAAAGGAAGATGCCAAAGCCGGCAATGATTATCTTTTTACGGTTGAAATTGGGGAAAAAGAGGAGCGGCAGCGGCGCCAGGCCAAGCAGGCAGAACAATGGGGGAATATTCACCAGCGACCCGAGATATATTCCCGCCACCCAGGCACAGCTAAGAACGATTAATATCACCGGGCATCCGCTCCTACATCATTCATGCACCGTGATTAAGTCTTTGACCTGGTTAAAATTCGTCGGCCCGAAACCGGGTACATTCAGGAGTTCATTAATATCCTGGAAAAGACCGTTTTGCTGCCGGTAGGCGATTATGGCGTTGGCCCTGGTCTCGCCAACGCCCGGCAGCGCTTCCAACAGCCAGGCTTCGGCCCGGTTGACATTGATTTTTTGTGCCGCCTGCCCCGCTTCGGCCGGGGCAACCGCCAGCTCAATTTTGCTTAAATCCGCCCCGTCTTTAAGGCCGCCCGCCGCCCTGATTACGTCTTCAAAACTGTCACCGTCATAAAGGAGATAATAACCGGGGTTATTGACTTCGCCGCCGATATATATTTGCCCCTCGATTTTTCTTTCCGGGGCGAGCGATATTTCGATGCCGGGGCTGGCATGGCTTTTTACGATGATAATAACACCGCCGGCGATAATAACTATCGCCAGCAAAAAGACGGCCAAGGACCAGCCGTTAAAGAAAGTAGCTTTTGTTATCTTTCGTTCATTCTTCATATATTGCTCGAATAGGGCGAGATAAAAGCTACAAAAGAATCCAGGTCAAAAATTAATAGGTTTTTCGAAGTCAGTCCAATTTTAAAATAGATAAAATATTAGAGCATTATATACACAATTTAATACTTTTATAAAGCCTACCATTCTGTTATAATAGCCATACTCAATTATCTTGGTGTAGATTACAATATGCGTTTTTAATACAAATTTGTTTTAATAATATTCATCACCTTTCTTTTTGATATTGCTTACACTATGGATTTTGATGTCTCGGTCTATAGTAAAAGGACATAAAGAAATTTTAAAAACTATAAGTTAACGAATAAGGAGTGGTATCGAAATGAAAGCTTTTATTGGACATAGTTTCAATATTAAAAATGCTGAATTAATACAAGATTTAAAAGAATTCATTGAATCTGAAGGCATTGAATGTATCTCAGGTGAAGAAGCACAAAATATCCCAATTTCTCAAAAAGTTAAACAAAGGATAGTGGAATGTGATTTGTTTATAGGCATTTTCACTCGTGAAAAAGCTATCGACTCAAATCCAAAAGAATATACTACTTCTGGGTGGGTTATGCAAGAAGCCGGTTTTGCGATCGGGCAAAATAAAAACCTCATATTTCTTGTTGAAAATGGGATACGTAAATTCCCAGAATTACAAGGAGATCTAGAGATTATTTATTTTAATCGAGAATCTCTAAATAAGGCTTATATTAAATTAAGTCAAATGTTAAAATCCGTTAAAAATCAAAATAATTCAAATAAAATAACGACTCATGATGAAGTATCAGATGCAGATAAAATAGCGGCACTTGAAATAAAATCTAAAAAATATATCAGTAATGCAGGTTACAAATTATTAGCCAATAATTATGGATTTGATTTATGTGCTGAAAAAACTCTGATATTAGGACCGAATGAATATATAATAATTGATTTTAATATAGATAAAAAAGTTACTGCGAGCTACGTCCGGGATTTTTTAAATAAAGTTACTAAATTTAATGATAAATTAATTCGAGATACAATGTGGAGTAATCCTATTCTTCATAGTTATATAGCTTGTTTTGGAGAATTACCTAAAAATGTCGCTGATCTTACTTTAGATTTTAAACCCGTAATAAAGTTCCTCAAATCAACTAACTAGTTATAACTCAGAGAAAGGTCTATTTGCCGCTAAGGGCAGCCCTTAATGCTTCCGTGGTATCGGGCGGGGTAACGGCAATTATCTGGTCGCCGGCCTGCAGAACGGTATACGCTGCCGGAACATGGGTGGCGCCTTCAGCCGGGATAATCAGGGCCAGCTTGCTGTCCCTGGGTAATTCGATATCTTTAACGGTTTTCCCGACGATAGAAGCGCCCGCCGGTATTTTAACGTCTACAATCACCAGGCCTTTTTCTTCAATGTCCATCAACTGGGTCACCGGATGGGTCGGGACTTCCCGTTCGATTGCCTCCATAATGATGCTGGTGGCGCTGACGGTAACATCTATCCCGAGTTTTTTAAAGAGCAAGGCGTTTTTGGGATTTCTCAAACGGGCGACGGTGCGGGGAACATTGTGCTTGTGCTTGGCTACCTGGCAGGCAACCAGGTTGTCTTCATCATCGCCGGTAACAGCGATAAACATATCGGCCCGGCCGGTGCCGACCTCCGCCAGGGTAGCGGCTTCACAGCCATCGCCGCGGAAGCAGACGCTACCCAGCTCATCGGTAATCGTCTTGCAGATACGGGCATCCTTTTCCAGGACAAGGACTTCGTGGCCTTCGTTTAACAGCGCTTTGAGGAGATAATACCCGAGCCGCCCGCCGCCGACGATGATAATGTACATACTTTTCTTTAGCCTTCTATCTTTTCCCGCATTAACTGGGCGAATATCTTGGTAGGGCTGATTGTCTCCAGGCCGAGAGCGCTGTACATTTCCTCGCGCAGCGGGTCGTAAATACGGCACACTACTCTCGGGACTTTGAAAATATGCCTGGCTATCTGGCAAGCCATGACATTACGGTTATCGCCCTGGGTTACCGCCACAAAAACATCCGCTTCTTCGATGCCGGCTTTCTTCAGGGCTTCTTCATCGATGCCGTTGCCGAAAAGGGCGGTACCGCTGAAGGACGGCGGCAGCCGGCGGAAGCTGTAGGTATCGTTGTCCAAAATAGTGACATCATGGCCGTCTTCATCCAGTAAAGAGGCCAACCTGGCGCCCACACGTCCGCAACCCATAATTAATATTTTCATAAAATTCCTGATACAGAGGTATTATACCCTACTGCTGATAGAGTATAACGGGACAGGGTGAATTTTTCAACACATAGGGGACGGCTTCACCCAGGCTGAATTGCCCGAAGCGCTGTTTATAAGTAATGCCCATCAGAATCAGGCTCATCCCTCTTTCAACCGCTTCATCCACCACCGCCGGACCGACCTCCCGGGCCTGTAAAACATCCGTTTCTATTTCGCAGTCTTCTTCGGCGGCCGCATCTTCGACCTTGTCCAGGATTCCCTCGGCTTTCTTTATCTCAGAATCGATTTCCGCGTCCAGCGGCAGGGCGCGTTTTATCGTCACTACTGAAATCGCCCAGACCTTGCCTTTATCTCTTTTTGCCAGGCGGCAGGCTAATTTTATCGTTTCCCCATCCGCATCCGTGCCGGCGACCGGGACAAGTATTTTCTTAAACACTCAAAATCCTGCTATCAAATTTCATTTTAACAGTGGTAATTATAATGCTAAAGGGAGAAATTCTCAATACCCTGCCCTATTTTTCCTTCTCCCCCTTGACGACCCACTCATCGCTTTTTCTTTTACGGTACGCCCTGAAAATAAAGTATATAATCAGCCCGACGCCAAGCCAGGCAAAACCGACAATCCTCCCGATAACATGGGTATATACTACAATAAACCAGGTAATGAAAGTGGCCAGGCCGCCAATTATTGATGTTACGGGGATTTCCTTATTTTTAATCCGGATATTTAAAGGAATTTTAAAAGGCCGTTGTAATTCCGGTTCCTTTATCCTTAAAGCTATAATTGAAGCATGGGCAAGCGTGTAAGCAAGCACGGCACCAAAAGCATAAAGATCAGCAAGGAGACTGATTTGTCCAAAACTTAATAATACGGAAGCGATTATAGAAAATAAAAGGATAGCATTAAAGGGGACTCGTGAATGGGCGCTAATTTTACTGATAACGCCTGGTAATTGTTGACGCTGCCCCATAAAATACGCTAATCGTGATGCTCCAAGCATTCCGGCGTTAGTAGCAATTATAAGAATTGTCACCGCCAAAAAAGCCACCCAGAAGCTCATTACATGCCGGATTGAAACTGGCAAAACATTAACCATGCCAAGTATCGGGTCATGTAAGAATTTTACCGTGAGGTCGGTCACCCATCGTCCATCAGGAAGCTGGTGTACCGGGTAGGCGCTTAACGCTGACATCGAAAGCAAAGACCAAAGTATAAAAACGGTAATGAATACCAGGATTACCGCCCGGGGTATGCTTTTCCCCGGTGTCTTGGCCTCACTACCAAGATTAGACACAGTTTCAATCCCGGTATAGGCAATCATTGAAATCGAGATGCCGAAGAGAAACTGGTTCGTTGTGGGCGCAACGCCCCAGTGGATATTGTGAATAAGAGTCGGAATGTTGATAATTAAAAACGTCGCGATTAACGCTATTGTAATCTGGGTCAATAAATCTATTATTACGAGAACGATATTCAAGCGCGAAGATGTCTGCAAACCACGAATGTTAATAAACGCGAGAAATGCAATCACAACGATACCGCCAATGCTATCCGCCGGGTATCTTCCGAGAACCGGGAAAAAGTATCCCAGGTAGTTGACAGCCGAGAAAGCAGAAATGGACATTGTAACGATATAGTCCAGCATTAAAACCCACCCGGCGATAAAACTTACCAGGGGATTAAATGCGCGATAGGCAAAAGCGCCAGAGCCACCCGCTTCCGGCAGCATAGTAGCACCTTCAGAATAGGTTAAGGCGGTAAACAAGAAAACAACGCCTGAAATCATCAGCACCGGAGGAGTTAGTCCCAAAGCAGACATGGCGACCACGCCAAGTGCATAATAAATTGAGGACCCCACATCTCCATACGCAGTACTGAATAGACCGGTTACGCCTAATACACGCCTTAAGTGGAAATGAGTAACACGTTTCGGGCGGAAGACTTTATCCCCGGGTCTAAGAGGTAAATTATCAGTCATATATTTTTTTAACCAATCCTTGTATTTTATCACAAAGCGGCTACCAAACAAACCAAGCCGGCCATGGGCTGTTAATGCCTGCCGCGTCTGTCAATATTTGTCCGTTTTTGGCTTTTTAAGGCAGTTAAACGTTAATAAAAATGAAAAATATCAAATACCTTGCCATTAAAGTACGTTAAACCATTTTTTAACGGGTTACAGCTTTAGCACCGGATAAATAAATACATCGAACATATCAATCAATATGAACTTGACAGGTGTATCTTACAATACCTATAATAATGCCAAATGTCTCTTTTATAAGGGAATTCTCCTATGATGATAAAGACCAGGGTTTACGAACTGGCCGGAGGAAAATACCAGAGTTTATCCGACCTGGCTAAAGCAATGGAGCTTTCGGTAAGCCAGGTATACCGCGTCCGCGAAGGCAAACGCGGCATCAACGAGAAATTTATTATCGGAGCAAAAAAAGCCTTCCCGGAACGCCGGCTGGATGAGCTCTTCTACTTCCAGGCGGATATACCTGCAGAAGAGTACATTGAGGCTCCTTTTACCGACATTTGCGACCGGGTTACGGACTAAATTGCTTTATTCTCGTCCGGCCCTTCAGGTCCGTCCGCTTCATCTTCAGGCTGGATTTTCCGGAAAGATTCTTTACTCTCAAGTTTATCGATATAGAGTACGCCGTTCAGGTGGTCTATTTCATGTTCCAGCGCCTGTGAAAGCAGCCCGTCGGCTTTAATTCGTATTTCTTTACCGTTAATATCGAGCCCCTTGGCCGTCACCGATTCAGCTCTGATGACTTTTCCGGTATAGCCTGGTATACTCAAGCAGCCTTCGCTTATCACCCGCTGGCCTTTGCGGCGGACGATATCTCCGTTGATTAAAATAATATCTTCTTCATGTTCAGGGACGCTGATAACCGTAATACGCAAGGGAACTCCTACCTGGCACGCGGCGAGACCCACCCTCCCTTCCACGGCATGCAGGGTTTCCCGCATGTCAGCCACCAGTTTTTTTACCGATTTATCAATGGTGCTGACACGGCTGGATTTTCTTCTTAATATAGGGTCCGGAACGGTCCGGATAGGAAGGACGGCCATATGTTTCCCCCCCTTACGCGGGTAAGTAACAAGAAGTCCGCCGAGGCGGATCAAGTGACAAAGAATAATTAAGTATTAAGAGAGTAAAGTAAGCACGAAGCACGAATATCGAATTCCGAAATAAATTCAAAGCACTAAAGTTTAAAACATTTGGTTATTGGGATTTGTTTCGTGCTTCGGATTTAGTACTTCGATTTTTCCCCCCTTTATTATTTGCTACTTCCTTGATACTTGCAACCTGGCATTTGTTACTTTAATAATCAGATATTACCTGTTATTAAGTTTACTGAATCATACCCATCGGGTCAATATCCACTGTCCAGCCCCGGGACAGCTCGACCGGCTTTAAAAAGGCAGATAAATCAGTACCCCGCAGCACCAGCTGCCAGCGGTTCTTGCCGCGCAATTTATGAATGAAAGCCGGCGCCGGCCCAATGATATCAATCCCCCCTATTCCCTTCTCCCCGCTCTGCTCTATAAGCAACTTTTTCATCTTTTCCGTTTCCCGCCTGGCATATTTCATCGTTGGCATGGGAAAACACCAGTCGGGCAAGCTGTGTAAAAGGCGGATTATGCAGCCGGCGCCGATACTCTATCTCCTGCTCATAAAAAGACAGGTAGTCATGACCGGCAGCGGCGCGGATAGCATAATTATCCGGTGTAAAAGTCTGGATTATCACCCGCCCGCCATACACTCCCCTCCCGGCCCGGCCGGCCACCTGTGTCAGAAGCTGAAACGTTCTTTCCACGGCGCGGAAATCCGGCAGGTTGAGAGCGGAATCCGCGTTAACGACGCCGACCAGCGTTACGGCAGGTATATCAAGCCCCTTGGCTATTATCTGTGTCCCGATGAGGATATCCGCCTGTCGGTTTTTAAATTTCTGGAGGATGTCATCATTGGCGAGTTTTTCGCCGGAAATATCGCTGTCCCAGCGGAGGTGGCGGGTACGGGGAAAAGCCAGCGTTACTTCCTCTTCCAGCTTTTGCGTCCCCGCCCCGAGGAACTTAAGCTGGCGGTTACGGCAGTTCGGGCAGACTTCCGGGACTTTAATTTTATAATTGCATTGATGGCACACCAGCGAATTATCGGCCGGATGGTGAGATAGCGGAACATCGCAGCGGCGGCAGCGCAGAACATAGCCGCAGCGTCGGCACTGGATATAATATGCCCCACCCCGCCGGTTCAAAAAGAGTATCACCTGTTCGCCGGCCGCCACCGCATCATTTATTCCCTTCGCCAGTGCCCGACTGAAAATACCGGTGTTGCCGGCTTTAAGTTCCTCCCTCATGTCTATCACATCAACATGAGGTAAGGTCGTTCCCGTGATGGCGCGTTCCGGCAGTTCCAGTAAACGGTATTCCCCGTTCTTTGCTTTGAAATAGGACTCTACATCCGGCGTGGCGCTGCCGAGGACGACGGACGCCCCGGTAAATTCGGCAAGCTTTATCGCCGCCGCTCTTGCATGGTAATGCGGCAAATTGTCCTGCTTGTAGGTCCATTCATGCTCTTCATCGATGACAATCAGCCCCAGGTCCGGCTGCGGGGCAAAAATCGCGCTCCTTGAGCCGATGACCACGTCATAATCGCCTTTTTTTATATGCCGCCATTCATCGAACTGTTCCCCGAGAGAAAGACGGCTGTGGAGCACTCCCACCTTTCCAGGGAACCGGGAAGCAAATCTTTCTATCGTTTGCGGCGTGAGCGCTATTTCCGGCACCAGGATGATGCCCTTTTTGCCCTGTTTAATGACTTCCGCCAAGAGTTGCAGATATATCTCCGTTTTACCGCTGGCGGTCACACCGCGCAGCAGGAAGACCTTCTTCGAGGAGCTGTTTTGCCCCATTTCCGATTTGATAGTTTCAAAAACGGACTGCTGGGCCGGCGTGAGGCTCAAGGGGAAGGAAAGCGGTATTTTATCATAAGAAATGGGCGTACGGCTGATTTCCCGGGGTTCAATGGTAATAATTCCCCGTTGTACCAAAGAATTGGCAACCGGTTTAGTGCAGCCGGTCTTTTTCCCGGCTTCAGTCAAGGGAACGGGACGGTTGATTTCTTTCAAATAAGCAAAGAGCGTTGCCTGCCTGGGTGAAAATTTAATACTTTCAAAATTACCGGGATTCAGTTTGAGATACAATTCGGTCTTGGGTTTGATTCTGATTTGTGAAAGCTCATAACTCCTGGTTAAAAGGCCCTGGCTAATCATTTGAGATATGACTGAAGCAGCTTTTTTCTTGCCCAGCGCTTTTTCGATCTTTTTTACTTCCACCCTGCCCTCGAAGGGCACAAGGTCGATTACCCGGCGCTGGTCCTCGTAAAGCGTTACCGGGTCGATGCCGCCCCGCGCCCGGCTGATAAAAGCGACGGCGTTCCGTTCAAACCCCGGTGGCAGCATTAATGCTACGGCATCGAAAAGCGGTGAAAGATAATATTCGCTTATCCATCGGGACAGCTTTAAATGGGCTTCGGAAAGAACAGGCTCCGGGTCGATGATATCCAGAATTTCCCGTGTATCTTCGACGGCCGGCAGCGGCGTTAATTCCATAACGATGCCCTGCAGCACCTTTTCCCCGAACGGAACGAGAACCGCCTGTCCGGCGCGGACATCCATGCCTTCTGGGAGAGCATAGCTGAAGGTCCGGCGCCTGGCGGCCGGCGAATTGACGCTTACTTCAGCATATTTCATCCGCGACTCCAAAGGCTGATTTAACTAAAACAAAGCACGAAGTCCGAAATTTTTTATCTTCCGTCCTTCGTGCTTCTATTGTACTCTAATTTAGTTAAAAAGGAATGTGTTTTATTTCTGGTCGGCAGCTTCAGGGGTTTCCTTTTTTTCGGCAGCCGGTTCGGCGGGTTTTTCCGCCACCGGTTTCTTTTCTTCTTTTACAGCCTCGGGAGCTTTAGCAGCCGGTTTCTCGGCTTTGGCTTCGGCGGCGGGTTTCTCGGCTTTAGCTTCGGCCGCTTTTTCGGCAGCGGCTTCCGCTTCTTTGGCGGCGGCTACGGCGGCTTCATCCATGATAGGCTCGATAACCTCTTCCGGCTGTGCCGCGACGAGTTCCTCGCCTACCTGTTTGGCCGCCCGCTCCACTCTCTTAATCTTGCGGCGGGCTTCTTTGCCGCTCAAGCCGCGCAGGTAATATAACTTCGCCCGGCGTACTTTACCCTGCCGGACGATTTCCACTTTGTCCACCATCGGCGAGGTCATGAGGAAAGTCCTTTCCACGCCGATGCCGAAGGCGACATGCCGTACCGTATAACTGGCGCCGCTCCCGCCCCGCTTTATCTTTATCACCACGCCCTGCAAAACCTGGATACGTTCTTTATCTCCCTCGACGATTTTGGTGCTCACACGCACCGTATCGCCGGGGGCAAAGTCAGGAATTTTAGGGTTCTTTTTGTTTTCGATCAGTTTTGAAACATCCATGTTACGACTCCCTATCCTTTTTCGTCCGTCTTCCCGGATTTATCAGGCGCTCCACCATAAGCTTGTCTTCCCTGCCGAGCTCGGCTTTGTCCAGCAGCTCGGGGCGGCGTTCGAGCGTTCTTTTTATGATTTGCTCCCGCCGCCATTTCGCAATCTGCGCATGATTTCCGGAAAGCAGTATTTCCGGTACCTTATAACCGCGGAACTCCGGAGGCCGCGTATATTGCGGGTACTCCAGCAACCCATTGGCATGCGAATCATCCAGAGGTGATTCTTCCGAACCGAGTACCCCCGGCACCAATCTCAATACCGCGTCAGCGACAACCAGGGCGGGCACTTCACCGCCGGTAAGGACATAATCGCCGATGCTGATACAATCGGTCGCCAGGTGTTCCGGCACCCGTTCATCGATGCCTTCATAATGACCGCATATTAATACTATATGGGAATGCAGGGACAATTCAAGAGCTATCTTATGAGAAAACAGCCTTCCCTGCGGTGAAAGCAAAATAACCGGAAAATCTTTATCTTCCGATTTTTCTTTAATAGCATCCACGGCTTCGAATATCGGCTCCGGCTTCATGACCATACCGGCGCCGCCGCCGTAAGGAGAATCGTCAGCGGTGTGGTGCTTGTCATGAGTGTAATCGCGGATGTTTACCAGGTTGACCTGCACCAGCCCGTTGTCAATCGCCCGCTTGAAAATCCCGAAGCCGAACGGGGCCTCGAAAATCGGCGGGAAGAGTGTAAGAATATCGATACGCATTTTATTTTGAAACGGCGTGTTCCGTTACCACTCCATTAATAATTTCTACCGCATGCGGGATGGCGGTGATAATAACATCCAGGCATTCCCGGCAGGCTTTCGGGCTGCCCGGCATATTGACGATAACGCATTTGGCCCGCTGACCGGCCACCGCCCGGCTCAACATCGCCATCGGCGTCTTCTTTAAAGATTCGGCGCGCATGGCTTCGGCGATGCCGGGGATTTCTCTATCGATGACGGATAGCGTTGCCTCCGGGGTCACGTCCCGGGCGCTCAAGCCGGTGCCCCCGGTGGTAAGGATAACGTCTATCTCGCCGCTGTCCGCCCAATCGCAAAGCTTTTCGGCGATGATTTCTTTTTCATCCGGCACGATTTCATATTTAACGATAGTGCCGTTCATCCGTACCGCGCCCTCATGCAGCGCCGGGCCGCTGACGTCTTCGCGCTGTCCTTTGGAACCTTTATCACTGATGGTAAGTACGGCTACTTTAATCATATTTTAGTTAATAGGTTATAGTGAATAGTGTATAGTCCCCACACCACTCCCATATTTTGCAAAACAAGTTATATTTTACCATATTCGAGAGGGAATAGGATATAGGGAATAGGGAATAGGGGTAAGTTTTTAGGGGTTAGGCGTGAGTTTCATTGCGAGCGATTGAGGCCAAAGGCCGAAAGGCGCGGCAATATCTATCATTGGTTTCAGCCAATGATGGATTACCGACCAGGTCGGGAGTGACGTACCCCCCAGCAGAGCTGGGGGGCTTCTCCCTTCCCTACCCCTTTTCGAACATCCTTAACTGACTGTCTTTATCTTCATATTTCTGATATTTGATATATTTCTTGATCACTTCACTCGTTACTTTATCCCCCACACTCCTAACATAATAACCCTCGTTCCACATCTTCCCACTCCACATTATTTTCCTCATCCTTGGGTATTTCTTAAATACTTCTTTTGCCGATATACTCTTTAACACCTGCACTATTTCTGATGGCGAGTACGATGGCGGCGCTTCGATAAATACATGTACATGATCCGCCATTACCTCCATCGCCTCTATTTGAAAATCATACTCCTCGGCTATCTGCCTGAAGATTCCTTTTAAGTACTGGGTTACCTCCCCACCCAATATATGCGCTCGGTATTTCGGTACCCAGACTAGGTGATACTTCAGCTCATAAACCGCGTGTTTCGTCCTTCTTATTGCCACCCCACCTTTATACCACGATTTTCCTATCCTATCAACCGCTTCGCCTTCGGCGAACTCGCTTTCCTCCCCCCAGCCTAGCTGGGGGGTATCCAGCGAGCTCTTAATGACAAACAAAAAGACCTTCTAACAGGTTCACATTAAATCAATTTTATGTTGAGCATCCGTTCGTGATAAAATGGAATAAGAGTTCTAATACGGGAAGAAAAGGGAGTTTTCACCCTCGCCTTTTTATTCCTCTCCCGTCAAGGGAGAGGTTAATAGGAACAAGGATGAAAGGGTAATATTTATATGGCACGTGTTTTATCCGGGAAGTTAAGTGCCGAGGATGCACCGCTCGATATTTCTCTAAGGCCGAAGAAATTTGCCGACTTCATCGGGCAGGACAATGTTAAAGAGAACCTTAAAATAGGCATCACGGCGGCGAAAAAGCGCGGCGAGCCATTGGACCATGTATTGTTTTACGGACCGCCCGGGCTGGGCAAGACCTCGCTGGCGCAAATAATCGCGATGGAGGTAGGGGTTAATATCAAAACGACCTCCGGGCCGGCGATAGAACGAAGCGGCGACCTGGCGGCCATCCTGACGAGCCTCAAAGCCAATGACATCCTGTTCATCGACGAGATACACCGGCTGAACCGTTCGATAGAGGAGATACTTTACCCGGCACTGGAAGATTACGCGCTGGACATCATCATCGGAAAGGGGCCGGGGGCAAAGAGCCTGCGGCTGAACCTCCCGAAGTTTACGTTAATCGGGGCAACGACCCGCTATGCCCTGCTCTCCCCACCTTTGAGGGACAGATTCGGGTCGGTCTTCCGCCTGGACTATTATAATAAAGAAGCACTGAAAAAAATCGTCGAGCGCTCGGCAAAGATACTGAAAGTAGAAGCTAAAGAAGAAGGGCTGGAAGAAATCGCCAAGCGCGCCCGGGGAACGCCGCGGGTGGCCAACCGGCTGCTAAAGCGCGTCCGGGACTATGCCCAGGTAAAAGCCGACGGCATCATCAACAGGAAAATAGCTGAAGAAGCTTTAGTGAAACTCGGTATCGACCTGATAGGGCTGGATGACATCGACCACAAGGTACTGCACACCATCATCGAGAAATTCAATGGGGGGCCGGTGGGGCTGGAAACGATTGCGGCGTCCATCAGCGAAGAATCAGATACAATTACAGACGTGTACGAGCCTTTCCTGCTGCAACTGGGGTTCCTCGACCGGACATCTCGGGGACGGGTGGCAACGCGGCTGGCTTATGAGCACCTGGGGATAAAGTACAAGAAGGCCGAACAGCAGAAGCTGATTTAAAGGGGTAAGTGATTAGGGGTAAGGGGAAAAAATATTACCAATAATCCAATACTACCAATAAATACCAATAGTTAAATACCCCGCCCTTCACCTGACATCACACTGACAAGCTCCATCTCCATTTACAGAGAGAAGGAGAAATTTGAGTAAAATACTAATCCATATTTGCTGCGCGCACTGCGCAGCCTATACAGCGGAGTACTGGAAACAACAGGGGCATGAAGCGGCGGGGTTCTGGTACAACCCGAACATCCATCCCTACATGGAGCACCAGAACCGGCTGGAAGCGGTGAAAAAGCTGGCTGCGGAAAAGGGCCTTCAGCTGATTATCGCGGAAGGCTACGATATGCCAGAATTCCTGCTGCGGGCGGCGGGGCATTATACGGAGCGCTGCGGTGACTGCTTCGAGATGCGGCTGGAAAAAACGGCTGAGGCTGCAAAAGCGAACGGCTACGATGGATTTACCACTACTTTGCTAATCAGCCCACACCAAAAACATGAACTGATTAAAGAAGTCGGCGAGCGGGTGGGGATAAATAAAGGGGTGGAATTTTTTTACGCGGATTTAAGGAAGCGTTATTCAGACAGCCGGCATATCACCAAGCCAATGGAGCTTTACCGGCAGCAATATTGCGGATGTATTTACAGCGAGTGGGAAAGATACGGGGAGGGGAAGTGAGAAATACTACCAATACATACCAGTAAGTACCAATCCTTCCGATACCAGAATGACCAATGTCAAATAATCCGCTACCCCACCCGGCTCACCCCTGGACAGTTGCTAGTTTCTGGTTATTAGTTTTTCACTTCACCGCTGGCGGATACTTCTATTTATTAGGGAATATTGCGTAGGGTTTAGGGTGTAGGGAGTAAGGAAAAGTATCAAGGTACTGTTAAGTGACGTACCCCCCAGCAGAGCTGGGGGGCTTCTCCCTTCCCTACCCCTTTTCGAACATCCTTAACTGACTGTCTTTATCTTCATATTTCTGATATTTGATATATTTCTTGATCACTTCACTCGTTACTTTATCCCCCACACTCCTAACATAATAACCCTCGTTCCACATCTTCCCACTCCACATTATTTTCCTCATCCTTGGGTATTTCTTAAATACTTCTTTTGCCGATATACTCTTTAACACCTGCACTATTTCTGATGGCGAGTACGATGGCGGCGCTTCGATA
Source organism: uncultured Chloroflexia bacterium (assembly GCA_963796365.1). Lineage (GTDB taxonomy): Bacteria > Chloroflexota > Dehalococcoidia > Dehalococcoidales > RBG-16-60-22 > RBG-13-51-18. Next base: position 115,234 of record CAWCLJ010000003.1, on the reverse strand, counting down.
AATACATGTACATGATCCGCCATTACCTCCATCGCCTCTATTTGAAAATCATACTCCTCGGCTATCTGCCTGAAGATTCCTTTTAAGTACTGGGTTACCTCCCCACCCAATATATGCGCTCGGTATTTCGGTACCCAGACTAGGTGATACTTCAGCTCATAAACCGCGTGTTTCGTCCTTCTTATTGCCACCCCACCTTTATACCACGATTTTCCTATCCTATCAACCGCTTCGCCTTCGGCGAACTCGCTTTCCTCCCCCCAGCCTAGCTGGGGGGTATCCAGCGAGCTCTTAGTGACAAGTGACAAATGATAAGTAATTAATAAGGGCGGGAAAGAACCACTTGATTCTTTATTTAATATTCCCTGATTGTTGTTGGTAATTAGGGGTAAAGACTACAGCCCCTCTCTGTCAGGCTATTCTCTATTTACATTTCATGAGAGTGCGAATAAAGCTAAATAATATTTTTTTAATCCATTCGTACTCGATAAGGAAACCAGTAAATAAAAAGTTGTTAGATTTACCCATTAAGTGGCATTGCCTTGAGAATATAAATACTGCCGTCTGTATTAAGAGTGACTGGAGAAGGATGATTGTGAACATAGGTAATTGATTTTTAGGGACTAAACAGGAGAGCCCCGGGATTTCTCCTGAGGCCCTCTGCGCTTTAATGAAGCTTTCCGGCTATTTCCCAAGCTATATTACCTTGAAACAAGCTATGGGCCGGTAATCCGGATTATCCGGCCTTTTCTTTTTACAAGGCTTTTATTCTATAGCATAAGCAATCTGGACGGTAGTAGTTATATCCAGCTCGCCGGAACTGATGGACGTGCTGGCAGCAGTGGGGGCGGGAACGGCGCCGGCAGCGGAGAATGTATCGAGCGCGCGGTAGACCGGTTGAAAGTTATTGTTTTCCGTCATATAGGTAATCTTGCCAAGTTTAACGCCGGACTTGTCAGCCATCTGCTGGGCCGTTGCCTGAGCATCGTCAATGGCCTTGGTGCGGGCATCATTATTGGCCGAAGCCTGGGACACGTCTTCCAACGTGAAAGTAATACCGTTAACCCGAATAAGGTCGCCGCCGGCAGCAACAACGGCATCAATAATATTGCCGGTCCTATCCGTATTTTTATCAATACTGTGTACTTTAACAGTGACCGTATTGGTGACACTGTAGCCGGTGATAATTTGCGTTTGCGTATCATTATCGTAGCTGGTGACCGGGGAGATATTAAAATAGCTGGTCTGAATATCTTCATCAGCCACACCCTGGCCCTCTAATGCCTGAAGAACTTTATTCATAGCATCCGAGGCTTTAGATTGAGCATCCGCTACCGTAGTTTCCTGGGACTGCACGCCGATGGAAAGGATAGCCAGATCCGGTGTGACAGTAACTTTTCCCTCGCCAGTTACCCAGATACCCTGCGATTGACTGACAAGATTTACTGTCGAAGGGGAAGAGGCGCCGCACCCGGCTAATAGTAATGTTGCCATAATCGCCACCACACCTGCAATTGCGAACCAGATTTTCTTCATGTTTCCCTCCTCAAGATTTATCCATTTTTTATGGATAATGTTTTTCTTTCATTATGTATAACGCAAAAAAAGGCAGGGAGTTAGGTGGTTCTAATGATAGTTTACAGGATTTTAGGGAAAAGGGGTTAGGGACGAAGGTTTAGAGAGCAGGAGTAAAAGTTTAAGTGCATGTTCACCCACCCTTCACCTCTAGTTAGCTGTCAGCTATCAACAGTCTGCTTTCGTCTGGCGGGTTGCGGTACACTTCACCCTCCCCATTCTCAAAAACCCAAGTATAGTGCAGGTTAAAATCCCTCACAATCTCCCCCGTATCAAGTACGGGGCAGGCTCTTAATAAAGGGAGAAGTTGGTAAGGGATGAATTCCCGACCGGGTCGGGAATGACGGATTGGATAAATGGGATAAAGAATAAACTTATTGGGAGAGGTTGCTTATCGAGACATCATAGCCGTTAAGGACGGCATCGATGGCGGCCTGGATTTCAGGCTTAAGCCAGTCCGGCGCGGCATCATAAGCTTTCTGCAGGGCTTCCAGTTCTGTCATCTGTTTATCAGATAAAACCTTTTGTAATTTCTGGTTCTTGCTGTTATTAGCATTATTGCTTTGTTGCCCGCCGTGTTTCGGGCCACCGGAACCTTCAGCCTGGGGCGGTACTGTAATAAGAGTAGATAATGGAGTAGGCGTAGTAGTAATGGTCACAGCCTGTGTGGTGGTACTGGTAGGAGCCATAACGGCGGTGGTCGTGGGAGCGGCTAAGGTCACATGATCATTTTTAGTTGCGCGGTTTTCAGGGGTAGGGTTGGGGGCACTTACCGGCGCCGGGGAGCCGGCCGATGACATCACGCCAAAGGTCGCGGCGTTCTGCACGGCACCACCGCCAGTAAGCCGGGAGATATTATCCATATTGGAATTGATGCGCCCGGTCAGAATTTCAACTTGATTAGAATCGCCTTTTGCCGCCATCCAGACAAGTTCGTCCACACGGCGGTCGTTAAATTTCGCATAGAGGGCCGCTTTACCCGCGTCAGTGGGCGTCAAAGCTAATTGAACCGATTCAGTGGCAAGTTTTACACCATAAAGGGGGCTGTCCGGGAGGCTAAAATTGGCGGCGGCAACGGTACCGGTACCGGCCAGCAGCACGACAAGCAAGGCCGCCAGCAGGACTACGATGCCAAGGCGCCAACGGCGGACAGGTTGATAAGTTTTAGCTTTAACCGGCATATCCTGGATAGCTTTCTGGAACTCGACGGCGGCACGGGCGCGAAATTCGGGGCGGGGCTTAATCGCAGCGGCGTTTCGGGTATCAAGAGCGGTCTTCAGGAGGGGCTCAAGCTCTTCAGCATAGCGGGGATAATCGGCAAGTATATCATGAATATCCTCACCTTGGAGCGCCCTATCCAGAGCCTCGTCTAAAATATCGAACAGTTCTCTTTTGTCTTTCTTATCGCTCATGACGCCGCCTCCGGCGAGAGAAGTTTGCGCAGAGCGCCGATGGCACTGTGCTGGAGGGCTTTGACAGCGCCCTCGGTCTTATGCATAACAGCCGCGCATTCGGTAATCGAAAGCTCGGAAGCAAAACGCAGAGAAATTACTTCTTGCTGGGCGGGGGTGAGCTTTTTACAAGCAACCGCTACTTCTTCAATTTCAAACTTCATTTCAGCCGCAATTTGCGGGTCTGGGTCGGAGTCCGGTATAGGGAGGGACTCATCTAACGGCACCATCGCCTTTTTGGAGGTTTTTCTCAAATAGTCCACTATCTGGTTGTGGGCGATGCGGTACAGCCAGGAAGAAAAGGGCAACCCCCTGGATTTATACGAGGAGATGGATTGCAGGGCATTAAGAAAGACTTGCTGTGTCATATCTTCTGCCTCCGTCCTATCTCCTATTTTGAGAACTACGTAACGGTAGATTTTATCGAAGTTCTCTTCATATATTTGAGTTAAAGCCGCCTGGTCGAGCTGCTGAGCCCGCCGTACAAGGCTTTCCTCATCTTGCACTCGATAACTCCTGTCAGAACACCCGATTAACCGGGGTATATCAGATTCAGGTTTTACCCCGTGCAAATATTATAACGAATAGGAGGGTGCAAAAGATAGTTTTGGAGCCAGGGCATAGTGTACAGGGAACAGGAAATAAGCGTTTACGGGGGGAGGGGAGGAAATACTACAAATAAACACCAATACAACAAGTGACGTACCCCCCAGCAGAGCTGGGGGGCTTCTCCCTTCCCTACCCCTTTTCGAACATCCTTAACTGACTGTCTTTATCCTCATATTTCTGATATTTGATATATTTCTTGATCACTTCACTCGTTACTTTATCCCCCACACTCCTAACATAATAACCCTCGTTCCACATCTTCCCACTCCACATTATTTTCCTCATCCTTGGGTATTTCTTAAATACTTCTTTTGCCGATATACTCTTTAACACCTGCACTATTTCTGATGGCGAGTACGATGGCGGCGCTTCGATAAATACATGTACATGATCCGCCATTACCTCCATCGCCTCTATTTGAAAATCATACTCCTCGGCTATCTGCCTGAAGATTCCTTTTAAGTACTGGGTTACCTCCCCACCCAATATATGCGCTCGGTATTTCGGTACCCAGACTAGGTGATACTTCAGCTCATAAACCGCGTGTTTCGTCCTTCTTATTGCCACCCCACCTTTATACCACGATTTTCCTATCCTATCAACCGCTTCGCCTTCGGCGAACTCGCTTTCCTCCCCCCAGCCTAGCTGGGGGGTATCCAGCGAGCTCTTAATGACAAATAATTCAATGCTCCACCCCACCCATCCATGGTCAGTTACTAGTGTCTATATATAACGTCTTAAATTCTTGCGCATAGTACTTTAAGAGGTAAGTTGGATAACTTCCAAATTGTAAATTGGGATATCAGAGCCACTCGAAGGTCTTCTGTTGATGGGAAATAACGGTTGTGGGTTACCTTGCGACGAGTGATCCTCCACACTCGTTCTATCGGATTGAGTTCGGGTGAGTAAGGCGGCAGAAAGATAAATATCAAACGCGGCTGATTTGCCTCGAAGAATTCTTTGAGCTCTTTGGATCTGTGCCATCGGGCATTGTCCAGAATAAGAAAGATTTTGCCCTGAGTAGATTGGAGCAGATAACGAATAAAGTCGCCGAAAGTCTGAGCACTGAATGTAGGAGCTTCTTGATTCACAAGCTGACCGGTTTTCAAATTGAGTGCTCCGAAAAAACCTACTTTGTGACGGACCGAAGGCGAGAGTACGCGAGGTTGTTGACCTTTGGGCGCCCACATTCGTATCAAACTGCTGTGGCGTTGAAAATGGACTTCGTCCTCGCACCAAAGTTGAATGGTAGGGTCTTGCATTAATTGGTAGTAGTTTTTTTAAAGGCTTCCTGCCGGGGGCCATCCGCTTCGCTGGCTTTGCGGCGGGGTCTCTGGAGACTGAAACCGAGTTGGTGGAAGAGCCTCTGGCATTGCCGGACACTAAGAGATACGGAGTATTTATGGGTAAGATGATGAGACAGCAGCAATCCGTCCCACAGGTTTTGGTTATATCCCAGTTCTCTGGGGTAACGACTGATATCTTTGCGCAATTTCGCCAAATCTCTGGCCGACAGTCGTGTTGGGCGTCCAGGATGGTTACCATCCAACAAACCGGAGAGTCCTTTGGAAGTGAGCCGCTGGACCCAATATTCAATAGCTCTCGGAGAGTCTCCATACAGGCGAGCCGTATCTTGGGAACTGGATCCATCCAGAATGTGCAGAACAGCATGGAGCCTATGGAAATAGCGTCCTTCAGGTGTTCGCGATATTTCGTCTTGAATGGCAACCTTGAATATCTCAGCATCAGGAATACTTGTCCTTCTCACTGGGAGCCTCCATTTCCGCTATACTCCCAGTATACTCAATTTCTTAATTAAACGCAATATATTGTGTCGTTATATATAATTACCAGTTTTTATTCCCCACCCTGAGATGCTTCGTCATCCGCCTGCGGCGGACTCCTCCAGCATGACAAGGCGAAAAGCGAAATGCACAGGTGGGGATACCTGTATTACCGGGGATTATTTTTTAAAATAATAGTCAGGGAAGAGGGGGAAGATTACCATAAAAGTGCTATAATCAAAAATGAATATAGATTATCAGTAAATATCGCCAGGGGCACAAAAAGGGCACTAAGGAAATAACTAGGGGACCTGGAACAGACCGGTAAAGCTGGAAATAGAAGACCGGAAGGGGACAACGGCGATGACCACGACCACGACGCCTGAAAAAAAGCAGCTCAATTTAAAGACCATCACCTACGGCGACCTGACATGGATAGATATCGTTGACCCGACAGAAGATGCGACCCGCTTTCTGGCCGAGCACTATCATTTTAACCCGCTCGACCTGGATGACTGCCTAAGCCCGCGACAAATCTCCAAGATGGAGAGCTATCCGGACTACCTTTTCATCATTTTCCACCTGCCGACCTATGATAAAGCTACCCGATTGAGTATGCGCAAACAATGGTCGGTATTCCTGGGGAAAAACTACGTCATCACCCTGCACCCGAGCGATTTTAAAGCGCTGGAAACGATGTTCCGTCAATTCGAGCTTAGCGAGGATACACGGGCGGAAAGCATGAACCACGGCGGCGGCTACCTGCTTTACCGTATCCTTGACCGTACGATAGACGCCTATTTCCCGGTACTGAACACTATTTTGAACCTGATGGAAGGCATCGAAGACAACGTTTTCAACGATGAAATCGAAGCCGGTAAGGAAATCAGCATTTTACGCCGGGACATCATTACACAGCGGCGCATCATGTTCCCGACCCGGGCGCTTTTCACGGAGCTGGAAAGAAGGCTGGGACGTTTGGCGAACATCGATATGGCACCGTTTTTCAGCGACCTGATGGACCATATGAACAAAATAGCAGACAACCTCGATGAGTTCAGCGAGGTCATCGAAGTATATAAAGATGCGGATTACATCTTAAGCGGCTACCGGGCAAACCGGATCATCCGGACGCTGGCGGTGCTGGTAACCATCGGGCTGCCTTTCCTGATTTTTGCCGGGTTCTGGGGCATGAGGGTGGTGCTGCCCGGCGGTACCGAGCACGGCAGCCTGACAACCTTTTATATACTGGCAGCGGTATGCGTGGCGGCGGTGGGGGGGCTGATGCTTTTCCTGCGAAAGAAGAAGTTTTTATAGTCGTAAGCGGTTAGCTGTAAGTTGTAATCTACTAGCAGTTAGCTTTTAGTTTTCAGTCAATAGTATCCTCTTTTTTGACGGGCAAAGTGAGCAGGAGCATATGCTCACCCCCTCTCCGTCACGCTTTTCCCTGTTACCTTTCATGCGAGTGCGGATAAGGCCTACATCTATTTAAACCCACGCTGGATTCCCGATTCCTGACTAAAGTCGGGACGGGCAAAGTCGGAAATGACGAACTGGAAAAAGGGGAAGAATAGATAAGGATAGTTACGGATTCTTCGCTAAGCCCAGAATGACAGGTGCTTTTACGGTGGCTTTTAACTTTCTATACCGTAGTGTTCACGGTGGTAGAACCAGCGTTTCATAAGTTCCACGAGACCAAGGTAAACGATGATGAAAGCCAGTAATATCAGCAGGAAACTGCCGGGCAGTGCGACGAAGCTAAAGAAATGACCGAGCGGGGTAAACGGCAGTAATAAGGAAATCGCAAGAATAACGAAAATATTGATGACCAGGAGCCTGTTTGGCCGGCTCTTGAAGAAAGGCACTTTCACCGTCCTGATTACAAAAATCACAAGCGTCTGGGTAAATAACGATTCCACAAACCAGGCGGTCTGGAACAAGGAATTCCCGGCATGAAAAATGAATATCAAAACGGCGAATGTTAGAAAATCAAAAATAGAGCTTACCGGGCCGAAGGCGAGCATAAAGTTCCTGATGAAAGAAACGTGCATCCGCCGCGGCCGCTCGATATAACTTGCGTCAACGTTATCCGAAGGCAATACCAGCTGCGAGAAAGAATAAAGCAGGTTATTCAGTAAAATCTGTATCGGCAGCATGGGCAGGAACTTAAGGAAAAGGGACGCGGCGGCCGCGCTGAACATGTTACCGAAGTTGGAACTGATGGCCATCATGATATACTTCATGGTGTTGGCAAAAGTTTTCCGGCCCTCAACAACACCATCGCTAAGGAGCTTAAGATCGTTCTTGAGCAGAATAATATCCGCCGACTCCTTGGCGATATCCACCGCGTTGACGACAGAGATACTGACATCCGCCACTTTCATGGAAGGGGTATCGTTAATGCCGTCGCCGATATAACCGACGACATGGCCGTTGGCTTTTAACGCATTCATGATACGGTTTTTCTGGGCGGGGTTGACACGTGTAAAGATATCGGCGCTTTCCACGACCCGCGCCAAGGCATCATCATTCATTTCCTGGATTTCATTGCTGGGAACGATATTGACCGGCTGGGTCTCTATCGTACGGGTGATAAGGCCGGTGGCATCATCGTACTTAGTGCCGCGGGAGAACTCGAAGGTCTGGAAATCCAACTGCTGACAAATTTTAGCGGCGACAATCTCATTATCCCCGGTAAGAATCTTAAGCTTGATGCCGGAGCGGCGGAGTAAATCCAGCGATTCTTTGGCCGAAGCTTTGAGCGGGTCGATGAAGGCGATGAAACCCAGGAATATCATATCTTTCTCGTCCGGAACGGAGAAAGTTGTTTTGCCGGTCTCCACTTTGCGGTAGCACACGCCAAGAACGCGGAATCCCTGGCTGCTTAAATCGCGATACTTACGGTCAATACGGCCGTGGATTTCCGGGGTAAGGTCGGAGACCTGACCGCCAAGCTCATACTTTGTAATAACGCTGGAAATTTCTTCCGGCGCGCCCTTGGTAATAATAAAAGTCTCGCCGGCCTGCTCGACGACCACGGAAAGACGCTTGCGGATAAAATCGAACGGTACTTCATCGATACGCTTATACTGGTCGGTGTTGACATCCTTAAACTTGAGAATCGCTTCATCGAGCTGGTTTTTAAGGCCGGACTGGTAGCGGCTATTGAGCAGGGAATAAGTAAAGACCTTATCACTTTCTTCGCCATCCATATCCACGTGAAGAATGAGGGTAACGCGGTTTTCCGTAAGCGTGCCGGTCTTATCCGCGCAGAGGACATCCATACTGCCGAAGTTCTGGATGGAAGCGAGGCGCTTGACGATAACGCCTTTTTTGGACATGGACGACGCGCCACGGGAAAGGTTGATGGAAAGAATCACGGGCAGAAGGCCGGGCGTGAGGCCAACGGCGAGGGCCACGGAAAAGAGTAGTGAATCCAGGATGCCACGCTTGAATAAGGAGTTGATTAAAAATACAATGACAACCAAAACAAAGGTGACCTGTACGATGAGGTAGCCGAATTTACGCAGGCCGCTTTCAAATTCCGTTTCCGGCTTTCTCTCCATGCTTTTACGGGCAATCTCCCCGAACTGGGTGGAACCGCCGGTGGCGGCGATGACGGCGGTAGCGGTGCCGTTAGTTACCGACGTGCCCAAAAAGGCATAATTATTCCACCTGGTGGTATCTTCCGCATCAGCCTGGGGAATGGCTTCGATAGTCTTTTCAACGGGGAAGGATTCGCCAGTAAGGGCAGACTGGTCGACAAAAAAGTCATTAACGGCAATAACCCGGGCGTCAGCCGGAACAACATCGCCGGCGGAAAGGTTAATAACATCGCCGGGGACCAGGGTGGCGGCCGGTATTTCCTGTTTTACGCCGTCCCGGAGAGCAGTCGCGGTCAAAGCCACTTTTTGCGCTAAAGCCTCGGCGGCCTTGCCGGCGCGGTACTCCTGGGTAAAGTCCAGAATCACGCTGACCAAGACGATGATAATAATAATCACCATGTTGGCCGTATCCCCGACGACGCCGGAGATAATGGCGGCAACTATCAGAATAATGGTGACGGGGGCACGGAAATGGGAAAGAAACTCAAGAATAACGGAGCGCTTGCCTCCACGAGCGATTTCATTGGTGCCGTAGGTCTCGAGACGGTTTTCCGCTTCTTCCGCGGAGAGGCCAGAGACGGAAGTTTCGAGGCGCGCCATGACCTGCTCCGGGGGGAGTGAAAGGATTTCCTTCGGGTCTATCATCGGGCTGCCGGAGGGCGCCTTCTTGTTTTGCCGGGTTACCGCCATGAGAGGGGTCAGCTTTCAAGCCGGATTATTTTTTATTTACATTCCAGTTTACATCATTATGAAGGGAGGGGACAAGGGGAAAATACTACAAATAATTACCAATAAATACCAACTTAATTAAGTTAAAACTCAAAGGTCAAAAGTCAAAACCACAAATAAAAAGTTAAAGCTAACACAGCTTCAGTTTGTGACAAAAGGCTATTGACATGATTAGAACATCAGTGCTAAGATATCCGGGCAAGAGAAACGAAAATGATTATTATCGAACGCGAGTTAGTTATAAAATGTCCGTTTCCAACGTTATGTTATATCAGGCTCGACCCAGGCGTGATTCGTTTTTTAAGGGTTTTATGTAAAATCAGGCTCGGTCCAGGCTCAATTCGTTTTTTTGACATATTATGTTAAACCAATCTCGACTCAGGCATGAATTGTTTTTTTGACATATTATGGAAAGCTTAGATACGATTCAGGCTCAAAGGCCTTTTTTACACGAGTTATGTTAAATAGAGTATAGAGTATAGAGTATAGAGTATAGAAAATAGAAAATAGAAAATAGAAAATAGAAAATAGAAAATAGAAAATAGAAAATAGAGTATAGAGTATAGAAAATAGAAAATAGAAAATAGAGTATAGAGTATAGAGTATAGAGTATAGAAAATAGAATATAGAATATAGAGTACAGGGAGAAAGGTGCAGGAAAACTCTAAACTCCAAATACTAATTTCTAAACAAATACAAAATACCAGGTAAGAAAACTGAAACCCCTGCCCGGCCCGACCGGAGAGTAACTGGTTACAAATGACAAGTGAGAAATCCCTATGTCCCTCCCCGTATCAAGTACGGGTTCACCCTGGTTCCACCGAGGTCACCACGAGGTGAACGGTTCACCGTGAACGGGACAAGCTCTTTCCCCGTTCACAAAGAAAGGAAGGATGATAGTGCGGGATAATAATAGTACAAATGTTCTAATGTTGTCAAGGGGGGATTGTCAGGAATTAGCTTTGTGGGATGAACGAATTATTTTTAAAATTTTAAGGATTAATTATTATAGATAAAAAATAGTAAGTTAAGGGTATGGTATTTTTTTTGTTTAAGCGCTAGAATGTTGCTAAGCTACAAAATGCGATATTCTGGAGATTTTATATGCTTGAGATGAATTTTGTTTCTGATTTATTAGAATGGATGAACCAAAATACATTAATGTTAAATCCAAGTTTTCAAAGACGATATGTTTGGACTAGCCAAGCAAAAAGTTATTTTATCGACACAATTTTAAGAGGGCGGCCTTCACCAAATATTTATATTAGAACAGTAATAGATCTAAAAACAAAAAAAAGTTATAGAGAAGTTGTTGATGGACAACAACGTTTAACAACAATCCGGGAATTTTCGGAAAATAAATTCGCATTAGGTTCTAGCGCAAGTGAATACGAAGGATTAAGATACCAGGATTTATCTGATGAACTAAAAGCAAAATTTTTAGGATACCAAATAGGCGTAGTTCAACTTTTTAATGCTGATGATGAGGAAGTAATTGACATTTTCAGAAGGATAAATTCGTATGGGTTGCTTGTTAATCCCCAAGAACTTAGGCATTCTAAATATTCAGGGCAATTTAAGTGGGCGGTAGAGGCTGCATCTGAAAAATGGGCTATTTTATGGGAAAAATATAAAGTTGTTTCTTTACAAAACAGATTACGGATGGCAGATGATGAATTAATGGCTCAAATTTTTGGAGTAATAATACAAGGAGTTACTGATGGAGGACAGCCCAAAATAGAAAAACTTTATAGCACTTATGACAATAATTTCCCCAACGAATCAATTAAAAAAGTTGATACGGTAATAGAATATATTTTAAAGAATTTTACTTCCGTGATGGAAACTTCACTAGCGCGGGCACCTCAGTTTCTAATATTATTCGCTGCTTTCTCGCACGCAATAATTGGAATACCACGTGGCGATATTGAATTAGACAAAAAAACCGTTATGCCAGAAAGAAACCCAGATGCACTCTCGAATATAGAATTGTCGAAAATTAATTTGGGAATATTAGCAGAAGTACTAGATTCTGACCCTCGTGAAGTTCCAGAACGATTTCAACCATTTAAAGTAGCATCGAGTGGGACAACTCAAAGAATAGCTGGCAGACGGATACGTTTCAATACTTTATATAAAGCTTTATTACCTGAACAAATATAACAATTTATCATTCTAAATATGAAGACTCTTGGATCACTATATTCAAGGTTTATAGCAAAAAGTAATGCATTGACTGGTCAGTGTAATATCTCTTTTCGGTTAAAACCACCAACGCAAAATATTCTAAAGGAAGTTTTATGTAATAATCAATTATACGTTTTAGTCAGATTGCAATTTATATGGGGGCAATTTTGCCGAGAGTTAATCATCAGGTCTGCTGTTGGTGGATACAAAACAATCGGTGGCATGATACTTAACCGTGGAACAGCCGTAAATACTCCAAAATCAATCAGTAATGTAATTAGTTCAGAAGTTAAAAGACAAAACCTTGGCTTCCCAGTTTGGCATTCACCTATATTCGCAGCGATAATTGCACGTAATTTAGGAATTCAAAATTATAATCAAGTAAATTTAGCATTAAGCTTACCGGCGCCGGTTAGAGAAATTACAGATATAAGAAACTTTATCGTTCACGCTAATGCAATGACGAAAACTAGATATGAACAAATAACATATAGATACAATATGATAGGTGCAAAACCATCTGAAATTTTGGCGTATATTCTACCTGGTGGAACGACTCGCTTCGCTGATTGGATTGCATCTTTACAACAAATGGCTGAACAAGCAGTAAAGTAAGATTCCGGGAGTTCGTTTTGACAAGTCAAAAAATCCACACTTATGCAGCAAGTTTTGGTGACGATTTAGCCTATGGTTTGATTACTGAAAATACCCTAGAAAATGATATTGTATTAGACCCATTTACCGGTTCATCAACAACTCTCGTACAGGCAAAAATATTAGGGCGTTCAGGTATCGGAGTTGATGTAGACCCAATTGCTTGTCTAATAGCAGAAGTTGTAACTGAAAAATATACACTTGTTGAACTTGATGAATTTTCAAATTACATCATTTCTTCATTAAACAAAGTTAAAAATGATGCTATCAGAATTTTAGTGCAAAACGACACTTTATCAGCAAAAAGCCACGTAATTTTAGGAACAGAAATAATCATAATTCCAAGTAATAAGGAAATTGACTATTGGTTTTTACCAATACAAAAAGCGGTATTAGGCGCACTAATAAAGCTAGCCGATTCCATCAAAACAAAAAAATTCCAAGATATAATATTATTAACAATTTCCGCTTCAATCATTCATAAATGGCCTAACACTATTAGTCTTGCAAAAGATATTGACCATTCACGCCCACATAAGACAACCCGTAACAATATTTCAGTAGATTCACAGGTTGAGATTTTTCAACGAAATTTTAAACACTCAATAAGTTCGTTACGAAATATTGTGAATAATACTCCTCAAATAGAAACAATCTTTAGTATAATACACAATGATATAAACAAGGCTTTACCCACCCTTAGTTCAAATAGTATTGATTACGTTTTAACCTCTCCTCCGTATTTTAATGCAATTGACTATCCAAGAGCTCATAAATTTTCGGAATGGTGGCTATGGCCGGATAATAACTCGATAAATAATACTTTATATATTGGTCTAAAACCCGGGGAAAGAATAGATGATGAACAGTACCAAAATTTAAATGCACTGTTACCAGAAAATATTAATAGAATTGAACAAATCAGGAACGAATATGCATCTATCTATAAAAAGCTTGTTACTTATCTACTTGATATGAACTCTGTGTTCATTAACTTATACAGAATATTAAAACCCGATGCTGCCCTTAATATTATAATCGCAAATAATGTCGTAAGAAATATTGAAATTCCTGTAGTTGATATTATGATTGAATTATTAGAAAATATTGGCTTCATTGAAGTAAACCACACTGAAAGGGCGATACAACAAAATAGAAGAAGATACCCTTATGGAATTACTGGATTCAGAGGTTTAATGAATACTGAATATATTGTTAAATGCCGGAAATAATAATATTGCTCATTTTATAAAGATAATCAAAACATAATAGGAGTCTCATATGGCAATACGTAATTTTTACCAGGAGAAGTGCACCGGGTGCGGGACATGCGTGGCGTGCTGCCCGATGGACGTGTTCCGGATGGACCCGGAGAAGAAAAAAGCAGTCGTTAAGTACCCCAAAGACTGCATCGCGTGCTGGGGGTGCGAGAGCTTCTGCCCGAACGGGTGCCTGGATATTTCGCCGGAACGGGGGCGGGGAGAAATGGTGAGCCCGTATTAATGCATTAATAACGAGAGCTGACTGTGTTAAATCAAATCTCAAAAATCAAATCTGATATTTGGCGTCAAAAATCTGATTATTTTGTTCAACATCCATTTAAATTAATCATTGAGATTGCCACGCCTCTCGACTGTGGTCTTATGGTATTCCCCTCACCCTGTCTCCCTCTCCCACAAGGGGAGAGGGCAAGATGGAAGGAATGAGTAAAGGCAATATCTTATTGGGCTCGCAATGACAACCCGCTACCCTGCCCCGATATCCTTCACTGGCGTTCAGGATGACAGGGGAAAAGGGGAGAGACAGGCAAAGGATTTGGAGAGAGTAATCACCCTCACCCCGTATCGTAGTACGGGGCAGGCTCTTTTCATTCCTCTCCCGTCAAGGGAGAGGAAACTGGTAAAGGGAATAACCCGACCCCAAAATGCTTTGATATACGCAGAGTAACAATAGTAAAAAGAAAAATGGATTCCCGATCGAGTCGGGAATGACAAGTTTGAGAATTTTGATAATTGGAATTTATTTAGGATTTAGAGTTTAGGGTTTAGAGTTTACTCCGTCGGGAGGAAAGTATGTGTGCAGAGAAATTAGGAACGATCATAAAATCCGATGTCTTGGTTCTCGGGGCCGGTGGCGCGGGGATGTGCGCGGCATTGAAGGCGGCGGAGGGCGGGGCAGACGTACTGCTTATCGATAAAATGGGCATCGGGTGGGGCGGGCAGGTGCCCATCGGCGGGGGCATCCTGGCTTACGTTTACCCGGACTATGCCGATACCTGGGCGGAAAACGTCATCCGGCAGAGCAATTTTTTCTGCAACCCGGACTGGACCCACCAGTTCGGCGGATACATGTATAAGTCCCTGCACGAACTGGCCGACATGGGACTGACCTTCATCAAGGAAAATAACGATATCAAAATCCTCACCTGGGGGCCGCATATCCACGTGACACTATTCGACGCTCCGAAATCGCTGGTAGCGCTGAAAAAGACGGCGAAGGCGCGCGGCGTGAGGATGATGGACAAGATATACGCCATCGACCTGCTGAAAAACGGCGATAAGGTAGTGGGAGCGGTGGGGCTCGGCCTGACAGACGGAGAAACCTATCTTTTCAACGCGAAGTCGGTGGTCATCGCAACGGGAAACTGCGGCTACATGCACGAAAAAACATACAGTTCGGTGCTGGGAGAAGGGACGGCGATGGGCTACCGGGCGGGGGCAAAGCTGATTAACGCGGAATTCAGCAGCAGCTATGTCTGGGGAACGAAAATCCTCGGCAAAGAGCTGATGGGCATCTATTTTTACAAGTACCTGGAAAACGCCAGGGGCGAAAGAATCATGTTAAAGTACTACCCCTACCTGAAAGACAGCAAAGAACCGGTCTACACCTTCGACCCGAGGGTCATCGACGCGATGCAGAAAGAGGTCAATGCCGGGAACGGGCCGGTATATATAAACCTGGCAGGTCTGGCAGAAAACGAGATAGCGGCGCTGGCGGACGACGTGGTGCCGGAACTATCCCACCTCATGGCCAACGATACGATGAAGCTGCTGCGGGAAAAGGCCAACATCGAGCCGACAAAAGAGAAAATCGAGATGTGGCCGCGCTACCTCTACAGCGGCGGGGGACTATATGTCGATATCAACGGGAAAACAACGCTGGAAGGGCTTTACGCGGCGGGAGGGGCATCACAGAACAACTGGAGCGGCGGCGGGGGAGGACAGGCGGGGATGGGCGTCCACTCGGCGGCGATAACGGGGTTCGTGGCGGGGGAAAACGCGGCGAAATACGCCAAAGCAAACAAAGCCCTGGACATAGATACTAAACAAGCACAAAAAATTACCGAGAGAATCTTCGAGCCGATGCGCCGTAAAGGGACAATCGATGCTTCGGAAATTGCCTACCGCATCCACGAGGCGGTGGTGCCGATGAAATACAACCGGCAGCGGGAGGCGGGGAAAATGAGGGAGGCACTGGGCATTATTTATGAGACGCAGGACAAATTAAAGCAGGTCAACGCGAACGATTTCCACGACCTGGCGCGGTATTTTTCCGCGGAGAGTATGGCGCAGGCGGCGGAGTTTACCTACCGGGCGGCGTTAATGCGGCAGGAAAGCCGGATGGGGCACAACAGGATAGACTTCCCGAACCGGGACGATAAGAACTGGTTCAAGTGGATTACAATTCAAAAGAAGGGCGATAACCCGGTGCTGGAGACGACGCCGGTGCCGGGGAAATAATTACCAATCCGCCTCCGGCGGACCAATACTACCATTGATAAATAAAACAATACGTCACCCCGCCCTGATATCCTTCCCCTTCGCTGCGCTCAAGGGCTTCGGCACGCTCCAGGATGACAAAGGGGAAAGAGTAAAATGAGAAAAGTTACTTTGACTTTTTGTTTTAATCTGATATCATAAGATATATCGTAATATATTTTTCTCAACAGGAGGAGAAACATGCCCGGTAAAGGCATGGTCGCAACACGCCCGTTACCCCTGTCCCCGGATTTTAAGAGTATTAAAAGATACGGCATCGTTGCGGCATTCACGGTGTTAAGCGTACCGACGCCGCGGCTGTTCCACAAAATCCCTGCGGCCGTTCCCACTTATCTCCCCAATGAAGAAGAGGGTGGGGGCCGACAAATAAGTACCAATACCTACAAATGACAAATAATCCAATGCCCCACCCCACCCTGATATCCTTCACTAACGTTCAGGATGACAGGGATAAGGGGGAAGACCGGTAAGGAAAAAACGAGATTCTCGCGCTTTGCTTCCGCCGAAGGCAGACTCAATGGATCAGAATGACAGGAAAAATGGAAAGGGATTGATAAAAACCCTCTTAATCTCCCTTTACAAAAGGGAGAGACTGGCAGGAGAAAAGGTAATATCTTATGGAAAAGATTAGATTAGGTAAGACAGGTTTGATGGTGACGCGGCTGGGGTTCGGGGGGATACCGATACAGAGGCTTTCCGAGAGCGATGCGGTAAAAGTGGTGCAAAAATGCCTCGACCTGGGGCTGAATTACTTCGATACCGCGAACGGCTACACCACCAGCGAGGAGCGCATAGGGAAGGCGGTAAAAGGACGGCGGAAGGACGTAATCATCGCCACAAAAACCTTCCCCGGCACGCCGGACATCATCGAAAAGAACCTTGACTTAAGCTTAAAGCGGCTCCAGACCGATTACATCGATATATACCAGTTCCACGGGGTCAATACCAAAGAAGTCCTCGATAAAATCATCGACCCGGAGAACGGGATATACCAGGTCTTTGAAAAGTTCAAGAAAGCCGGGAAGATACGGCACATCGGCATTACCTCCCACCAGATGGACGCCGCCAAGCTGGAAGTAAAATCCGACAAATTCGAAACCATCATGTTCCCGTTCAACGTCATCACCAGCGAGCCGGCCAAAGAGCTGCTGCCGCTTTGCAAGGAGCACGATGTAGGTTTTATCGTGATGAAGCCGCTGGCGGGCGGGATGTTGAACAACGCCACGATTTGCTTCAAGTATCTTTTACAGTTCCATGGTGTCGTAAGCATTCCAGGCATTGAAAAATTACCTGAAATAGAAGAGATTTACAAGATTTACGAAGGCCCGCAGAAGATGACGACCGCGGAACGCCAGGAAATGAAGCGGATGATAGAGGAACTGGGCGACAAGTTCTGCCGCCGCTGCGATTACTGCCAGCCCTGCTCACAGGGGATACCAATTTCCATGGTCATGACCTTCCCGACTTTCGTGAAACGTTTGCCACCGGACTGGTATTTGAAAAACCCGATGATGTCAGGCCAGATGGAGAAAGCCGCTACCTGTATCGAGTGCGGCGAGTGCGAGGGCCGGTGTCCCTTCAATTTACCGATACGGCAGATGATTAAAGAGAACTATACGATGTACGAACAGGTGAAGGCGGCGAATACGAAGTAGCGATTAGCGATTAGCTATTGGCAATTGGCTATTAAGGGCGGGTTAAAATCCGCCCTTTTTGTTTTATACATGCTCACCACTGGGTTATTTTTAGTTAAGTATTCTCACCCACTCTTTTCACTTACTTTTTATACCTCTCCCGTCCGCGTTGCGGCCACCCTCTCCTGTCAGCCCTCAGCTATCAGCAGTCTGCTTTCAGCTGGTGGGCTAGATTTGGGGGGGATGAGACCCGCCCCTACAGCACCCACCCTGCTCTGCTATGTATTGAATGATTCGACCCTTCTGACCCCTATTCCTCTATCCCTTTCCCCGTACACGGAGAAAGGGACGATAAATCTGGCATAACCATAGAATATTTTTTATTGCATTAGTCACTTCAAGGCTATGTTGGATTCCCGACGGGATCGGGAGTGACGTACCCCCCAGCAGAGCTGGGGGGCTTCTCCCTTCCCTACCCCTTTTCGAACATCCTTAACTGACTGTCTTTATCTTCATATTTCTGATATTTGATATATTTCTTGATCACTTCACTCGTTACTTTATCCCCCACACTCCTAACATAATAACCCTCGTTCCACATCTTCCCACTCCACATTATTTTCCTCATCCTTGGGTATTTCTTAAATACTTCTTTTGCCGATATACTCTTTAACACCTGCACTATTTCTGATGGCGAGTACGATGGCGGCGCTTCGATAAATACATGTACATGATCCGCCATTACCTCCATCGCCTCTATTTGAAAATCATACTCCTCGGCTATCTGCCTGAAGATTCCTTTTAAGTACTGGGTTACCTCCCCACCCAATATATGCGCTCGGTATTTCGGTACCCAGACTAGGTGATACTTCAGCTCATAAACCGCGTGTTTCGTCCTTCTTATTGCCACCCCACCTTTATACCACGATTTTCCTATCCTATCAACCGCTTCGCCTTCGGCGAACTCGCTTTCCTCCCCCCAGCCTAGCTGGGGGGTATCCAGCGAGCTCTTAATGACAAACAAAGGAGAAAGAAGTAACCCACCCCACCCTGATACCGTTTACTTCTTCACTTCCCAAGGATGACAGGTCTACTTTTTTAGAAAAAACAAGACAAATCCTTCACCAAGGTATATAATGGCTAAAAATTTAGCGATAAGTATCCATTAAAAGGAGGAGAAAGTGGTTAAAAAAGCGGCGGGTAAAAAGGCGGAGTTCAAGTACGAAAAATATTTCCTCAAAGACGTGATACACCCAACGATGAAAAAAGAGTGGGGCGGAGAAGCGATTTCCGCCGGACAGGGGCATGAAGATATCATACCGCCGGACGCCCGAGCCCTCCCGGCGATAACGGTAGTGAGAAAACCTTATATGTTCCATGAACCGATGCATAAACATATGTTCACCGAATATTTCTTTTTCTTCGGGTCGAACCCGATGGACATGCATGAATTCGACGCGGAGGTAGAGTATACTTTCGGGCCGGAGCGGGAAAAACATACCATCAGCAACCCGACGATTGTGGTCGCCGCACCGGGGGTCTATCACTGCCCGCTGAATTACGCCAAAATCAACAAGCCCATCTATTGCCTGGAAATGTTCATGACGACCGGATACTCGGGAGTGGACCTGGGGGAGGACTTAAAGGAAATCAAGGTGCCCGAACCAAACTATAACCGATATTTTATCAAAGACGTTATTAAAGATAATAAATGGGGCGGCGAGGGGATTTCGTTATCAGCCGTACCGGAGCATATCATACCGGCCGGCGCAAGAATCAGCATGGGGTTAACGGTAGTCAGGAAGCCGTACATGTTCCACTCCCCGGTCCATAAACACAATTTCACGGAATTCTTCTATTTCTTCGGGGCGAACCCGATGGATATGAAGGAATTCGATGCGGAAGTAGAATTTTATTTCGGGGAAGAAAAGGAAAAACACGTTATCAACAGCCCGACGGTGGTGGTGATACCGCCCGGCGTTTACCATTGCCCGCTTAATTATGCCAAAGTCAACAAGCCTTTTTATTGTCTGGAGCTGTTCATGGCATCGAAATATACGGGAACGGACTTGGTTCCGCAGGTGACGTAAAACGAAAAACCAATAACCAAGAAACAAACACCAAGTTAAAACTTAAAAGTTAAAAGTCAAAACCATAACGCAAAACTAAAAACTATTTGTCATTTCGGTGAAACCGGGAGGCACAGACCCGCTCCAACTCCTAGAAGATACACCGACCCTTCCAATATTGGAAGGATGCCACCGGATTGGTGGGCAAAAGGGGGAAAAGGTTTTGCCCAACCTATTTCTATAGACGGGTGAATATAGGTGTACAAATAAAGAGTGTAAATTAATATGAATAAACTAAGTTATAAGACACTACAATCTTCGTTTAATAAGTGGGAATTAAACCCCGATAGACAAGACGAAATATTCCAAGAAAAATTAACAAAGTCTTCACAAAACTCAGAGTTATTATGTGAATATGCTGTTTTTTTGTATTTTACCCGTGAAGAATACGATAAGGCAGAAGAATATTACCGGAAATCTATTGAAGCAGGCCTTAATAATGCTTACGCTCATGGTCTCTACGCTAATTTCTTAAGGGACGTTCGAAAAGACTATGACAAGGCAGAGTATCATTATCAAAAAGCCTTAGAACTGGACCCCCAAAACGCTGATAACTTAGGCTATTATGCTTCCTTTCTGCACAGGCAAAGGAAAGACTTTGACCAGGCAGAAAAATATTATCAGCAAGCTATCGAACAAGATCCCCATAATCCTTTTAATTTAAGCACCTACGCCAGATTATTATTCGAAAATCATAAAGATAATGATAAGGCTGAATTCTTACTCAAAAAGGCTCTCAAGTCAGATCCAACAAATTACATTAGTTTATATGTTTATGCAACTTTTTTGGAAAAAGTAAGGCAAGATTACGATAAAGCAGAAAAATACTACTTGGAAGTAACAAACACTTATGAGACTTATATAGACGCTATTTTTCAATATGCTCTTTTTTTGAGTAAAATCCGAAAAAATTATGATAAAGCAAAACAATACTTTGAAAAAGCCGCTGTAGCCGAACCAGAAAATATTTTTACTCTTTTAGTCTATGCCGATTTTTTAGTTGACAACATTAAAGATTTTGATGAGGCAGAAACTTATTACTATTATGCTATGGAGGTTGAACCAAAAAGTTATTATACTTTGGTTAATTATGCCAACTTTTTAATGAACGTTCGTAAAGACTACGACAAAGCTGAAGAATTTTATAAAAAGGCTATTGAGTTTAACCCGAATAACGTACCATGTCTTGCAAACTACGCTTACTTTTTGCAATCTATTCGGAAAGATAATGAAAAAGCAAAAGAATTATACCAAAAAGCGATTGAACTAGAACCTAATAATGCAGAGCTATTAAGTTTCATACGAAAAAATGAAAAATAACTATATAAGCCACAAATTACCCCTCACCCCGTATCGCGGTACGGGGCAGGCTCTTATAAAAGGAAGAGACTACAAAGGGAGTTTATTCTACCCCGCCTCCAGATGCTTCGTTCGCCCTTTGCGAACTCCAGCATGACAACGAAATTTACGGATTGCTTCGCCAATGGCTCGCAATGACAGGAACTGCCAATCCCTTCTCCCTCCACCCTACTCCCTTTTCCAAGATGGTGCTAGAATAAAAGCGAGATGGGCAAACAAGGTTTAAAGATACGGCGGTATAAACCCGGTGACAATGAAGCGGCGAAAGCGCTGAACTATGCCGGGCTGGCGCAGATGAGGCCGGATATCGATTGGCAGGGCATCGAGGTGGCAGACGGGGACTATGATAACATTGAAAATATTTACATCAATAACCGGGGAGACTTCCTCGTCGGTACCATTAAAAACGAGGTGATAGTGACGGGGGCGGTGAAAAAGCTTTCCGGTGACTGCGGGGAAATCAAACGCATCCGGGTAAAGCCGGAATGCCAGCGGCAAGGCTACGGGGAAGCGATGACCAAAGCGCTCATCAAGCGGGCGGCGGAACTGGGATATGACAGAATCCGCATCGACACAATGACCTCCAACACCAGAGCGCAGGCGTTATTTAAGAAGGTCGGGTTTAAGGAATCGAGTAACGGCAAAATCGGGGAATATGACGTTATTTTTTATTTTATGGAACTGAACGGGAGGAGAGGGAAATAATACAAATAAGTACCAATACTACTAATGTCAAATACGACAATACTCCACCCCGGTATCCTTCGCTTCGCTCAGGATGACAGGAAATAAGAAATATTTATAAAAACCCTCTTAATCTCCCTTTAAAAAAGGGAGAGACGGGAAAAGGAGAAAAAGATGGACACGAAATTTAAGGACAAATTCATGAAGCTGTGGGAAAAATTCTTTAACGAGGCGCCTTTACCCATCACCTTTTATTACACGGATAGCCCGGTAAAGGCGGAGGCAGTGGAACTGGGGAAAACGCCGCGGTGCATCATCGGGGGGCTGGTGCTGGCGCAGAAGGGCCAGAATTTAGCCTTCAATGCAGAAAGCGTGGGCTGCCCGGGCGGCAAAAGATACCTGGGATTTGCCGATAAACTGATGCCGAACTTCGAATATTTTCTCTCCTGCGGGATAGAGGGGAAAATGGAGGGGGAACGCTATAAGAAGTCGCCGGAGATGGTGAAAGAGTACATGGAAAAGCAGGCGCCGGTCATAAAAGCGCCGGCGAAATACATCGTATTCAAGCGGTGGGACAGGCTGGAAGCCGCGGACACACCGGAAGTAGCCATGTTCTTCGCGACGCCGGATGTATTATCCGGGCTTTTCACGCTGGCCGTCTTCGATGAAATAGCAAATGACGCGGTAATCGCGCCTTTCGGGTCCGGCTGCGCATCGGTCGTGGAATACCCTTTCATCGAGTCCAAATCCGAACGACCCAGAGCCGTCATCGGCATGTTCGATGTCTCGGCCAGGCCGTTCGTTCCAAAAGACGTCATATCCTTTTCCGCGCCGATGAATAAGTTCGCGCGCATGGTAGATAACATGGAGGAAAGCTTCCTGATAACCGAATCGTGGCGGAAAGTGCAGAAGAGGATAAAATAGAATTTAGGGGTTAGAGATTAGGGGTGAGGGGTAAGTATCAACTGCCAAGTAGCAAGTATCAAGGAAGTAACAAGTTATAAAGGAATAAGTTATTAAGCAAAATCCTCTTCTATTCCCCTTTTAATAAGGGGAAAACCGACAATGCAGAGGCCCCCACCCTGGGATGCTTCGTCGTCCGCTTCCTTCGACAGGCTCAGGACGATGGTTCCCTTCGCTCCGCTCGAGGGCAGGCTATCAGCTCATCATGAGCGGAAGGACTCCTCCAGCATGACAGGGTAAAAAGGGATAAAGGTAATATCATTTGGAGGTAAGGAAATGGCTACCAACATCAGCCTGGTAAAAACGAGTGACAGGACCAGGGGCACGCGAAAAGCAATCGATTTACTTAAAATAAACCCTTTCCAGGGCAAAGCGGTGGTGCTTAAGCCGAATTTCAATACCGCCGACCCCGCCCCAGGTTCCACCGATGCCAATACATTGCGGGAATTAATAACCGCGCTCAAAGACATGGGGGCGAAGAAAATCACGCTGGCGGAACGGAGCGGGCCCGGTCCGACAACCCATGACAACATGGAGAAAAAGGGCATCTTCAAAATGGCAAAGGAACTCGGTTTCGAAATCCTCGACATGCAGGCGATGCCAAGAGACCAGTGGGTACTGGTAAAGCCGCCGGACAGCCATTGGAGCAACGGGTTTCTTTTCCCAAAGATTTACCGGGAAGCGGAGGCAGTCGCGCTGACCTGCTGTTTAAAAACGCACCAGTTCGGCGGGCATTTTACCCTTTCCTTAAAGTGCGCGGTGGGCACCGTGCCGCCGGGACTCGGCCCGACAGCGGGCGGCTTTCCGTATATGAACGAGCTCCATTCTTCCAAATTCCAGCGGCAAATGATAGCGGAAATCAACACGGCATACCAGCCGGACCTGATAGTGCTGGACGGGGTGGAGGCATTTACGGAGGGCGGGCCGCACGTCGGTAAAAGGGTCAAAGCCGACGTGATGCTGGGCGGGACGGACAGGGTGGCTATAGACGCGGTGGGGGTGGCGATTTTACGTCACCTGGGGACGACGCCGGAAGTGAGTAAGGGCAAGATATTCGAGCAGGACCAGATAAAGCGGGCGGCGGAGCTGGGGCTGGGGGTAAAGTCCGCCAAAGAGATAAAGATTGTGACCGATGATAAAGAGAGCGAAGAGTACGCGAAGGTGATAAGGGGGATATTGGAGAGGGAGGGATAGGGGGTTATCTAAAAAATCAAAAATCAGATCTCAAAACCACAGAGCAAAAGTAAAAAATATCAGGTGGGTTGCATACCGAAAAATAATCCGCAGCCCGCCTTTTATTTTGTTAGGTAAAATGTGTAGCAAGTGTATTTTACCCATCAAGTATTTTAAAAAGGTCTAATTAGGAAATTCCTATCATTATGAATCACAAAATTATTTAAGTTTCTTTAAAAACATAAAGACACAAACCGCGGGATTATTCTCCCATTTATTATCAACCAGTTTTGGTTTTTGAAGTTCATCACTTAACAGCCATAACCAAATCCAATTAGGGCGAGGGTTTATTTTACCTTGTATATGATTTATATATTCAATTATCTCTTTTTCACGAACAAAACGAATTTCGGATTTCGATTTATTCCTTTGATAAATTAAGACTATATGAAATATTACTCCGAAATGCTTATGCCATCCATTCCCCCAAGATTCAACGGCACTTTTATTGTCTAATGACTTTACCTTATCATATGCATTATTCCATTCACTTTTTAACCAATCTAATTCTGTTTTTTGATAATAATTTAGTTTACACCAAGTATGTTTAACTTCCAATAACCACATTACATTACCGAAATACATAACAAAATCTGCCCATCCATGAGTTTCTGAAAAACCCCTTCGTTTACGTTTAAGTGATGGTTCTCCCATAGCATGTACACCGGTACTAGTAATAGACTTTAACAGCCCTCCAAGAATTTGACGTTCTCTAAACTCTACAGGAAATAGACTAGCATATTTATGAAACTCTGCATTCCAATTAGCAAAATCTTCTATTATGTTTCCTATTAGTTTTCGAGGTACTCGTACTTCCAAGTTGTTTTTAGTTATGAATACTTCTTTCACTACACCATGTTTAAATGCGATAGAACGATACATTCATCCTCCATAATCAATGATTCTATCAATTCATTATTATCAAGTCAAAGCTTTAATAACTATCATCAGTTTCCATACCGGCGAAAGCCAGATTCCAGGTATTGCCAAGGTATTGCCATTTACTGGGTAAATCCAGCAATCCCCGATATCTGGATACTGATTTTCCTCGGGATAGATTGGGGGGTTAGCACCCACCCCCCTGTTTTATTAAGATGGTACGTTCAAGGTTAAAATAGGCCAAGCCAATGATGGATTCCCGATTGGATCGGGAGTGACAAGGTGGCAGGATTGGTAGGATCGCTGCGCTTCAACCATGCTATAAAATGACCGGTCGGTGCGGTCAACCGGTTATCCAGATCAAACGTGTTTTGCAAATTATCAAATTGTTTACAAACAGGCCATATGGCAGTAAAAGCTGATAAAATAGTACATTATTGAGGATATTGTTCGATTAACTGCTGCGGGTATAGCGGTATTTTCTTATGCCGGGAACAAAGCGCCAGACCGTTAATACAAACAGGACCGAAAGCACGCCTCCGATTACCATCGTCGACCCGGCACCTATAGCGGCGGACAATACACCCACTTCAACCTGTCCTAAATTGTTGGCGCCCATAGCGGCGAAGCTGCCGATAGAAGATGCACGTCCCAGCAACCCGTCCGGAGTGGTCAGCTGAACAATCAACGAACGCATGGTCATGCTCAAGGTATCTGTCATGCCCAGAACACCGACAATAACCAGTCCCAGCGGGAAACTCCGGTTGAAGCCGAAGCCAATGAGGAAGACGGCATACATTAAAGTCCCCGCGAGGCTAAGCACCCCTTTCTTAGAAAACCGGCCGGTAAAGAAGACGGCGAAGGCGCCGATAATACCACCCAGGGCATTTGCAGTATTCAATAGTCCGGTTCCCGAGGCCCCAAGCCCGTAAAGCTGGCGGGCGAACATGGGGAAAAGCTGCCGGTAGAAGCTTACCACCGTAACTCCTACATCCAGAAGGTAGAGGCCGGGCAGCAGCTTGTGCCGCGAAACAAAAAGGCCGCCTTCCTTCAGCGATGCCCAAATACTGTGTCGTGGAGTTACCTCCGGTTTCCCGGAGACCCTTATCAGCAGCGGTATGACCGAGCCGAAAAGGCCAATGCCGGCAATGAAACCAAAAGAGACGGCTACCCCCAGGTGGTCATATACCTGCCAGAATACGATGGGGCTGATGACCGTTACCACCTGGGAAGATACGTTGAGCGTGGTAACAGCATGAGTCATCAGTCCCCGGGGCACCACCCTGGGCAACATAGCCGGGCTGGCTGAAGCACCGAGCATGCCCAACATGCCGGCGATGCCGGTAGCAACAAAGATATTCCACGGTTCCAGGTGATGACCGGCAGCCAGCAGTGTCAATATCACAATCAACGATGCGTTGGCTAACTGGGTCAGAACCAATAGCTTTTTACGGTCGAACCGGTCGGCCAGGGTACCCCCATAAAGCGCCACCGGTAGCTGCAGAAACTGGACAACGCCGAGTAAGCCCAATTGTGCCGCGGAGCCGGTGGTATCATACAGCCACTGCGAACTGACAAGCATAAATAAAAGCGTCGAGACATTGATGACAACGCCATTGGACCAAAGGAGAAAAAAATCCCGGCGTGTAAACACTTCCCATGGGGAAACCCGGGCCTGGTCGGATTCAGGGACAAGATCAGCCATATCGTCTCATTATACACTAAGACAGAACCAGGCTTGTACTTACCATAGTTTGGAGGGTCAGAGTGAGTTATGCAGCACCCAACCCCGGGATTCTCGCGGCCGCTTCCTAAGAGTGACAAGAGCATTAATTTGCACGCTCGGAGGAGATTCATTATAATACGCACGAACATACCACAACCGGCGCACGATTTTCTCATCACCCATATAATATTATGTAAATTACAGCGCCGCGTTATATGTTTCGCAGTCAAATGATACCCTACCGAAAGAGGTGACCTTATCCCGTGGCAGAAAATGAAGCGCTGGACGGCGAAATAGCACAGCCAGGTGCCGGTGAAGGACCAAAAGAAAAAGGCAAAAAAGAACGAGACTTCACCAAAGGCAGCATTGTCAGCGCGCTGTGGACGCTCGGCTGGCCGATAACCATCACTTCTACCCTGATGATGGTCGGACCCATCATCGATATGATATGGATAGGCAAGCTGGGTCCGGCGGCGATGGCTGGGGTGGGCATTTCCGGCATCATCGTTTCACTGATAAACTCACTGATTATCGGGCTGTTTACCGGTCTGCGGGCGATGGTAGCGCGCTTCGTGGGGGCGGGAGAAAAAGAGCAGGCAAATAAAGTATCGCAGCAGGCTTTCGTCCTTAGCCTCGGGCTATCGATAATATTACCCATCCTGGGCCAGCTATTCGCCACCGATATTATGAAGCTCTGGAAGCTGGACCCGGACGTGGTGGCCGCCGGCGCTTCCTACATGCGCATCGAACTCATCGGCATATTTACGATGTCTTTCGGCTCGCTGGCATCCAGCATCATGCAAGCTTCCGGCGACGCGCAGTGGCCGATGCGGATAACCGTCGCGCAAAGGTTATTACACATAGCACTGTGCCCGTTATTGATTTTCGGGGTGGGGTTCTTCCCGCAAATGGGGGTGCGGGGCGCAGCGCTTTCCGGCGTCATCACACAGGGCATCGCGGGGGCGATACTGCTGTGGATTATTTTCAGCGGGCGGACACGTTTACAATTTTCCCTTAGCAAATTTAAGTTCAATAAAAATCTTACCTGGCGCATGGTAAAAATCGGTATTCCTTCAGCGCTGGGCAGCATACACATGAATATCGGCAGTATCGTGTTCATGTGGTTCATCGCGCCCTTCGGCACGCTGGCGGTGGCGGGGCATAACCTCGTTTCACGAGTAGACATGGTGGTGATGCTTCCCGCCTTCGGGTTGGGGTCGGCGGCGGGTATCCTGGCGGCACAAAATATCGGGGCAAAGCAACCGGGCCGTTCGGCTAAAACAGCATGGATAGCAATAGGCTGGCTAACCGGCATCATGGCGATTTTTTGTGTCGCAATATGGTTCTGGGCATCAGATATCGTCAAGATTTTCAATCCTGAAGAAGGGCTGGTGGAACTGGCCAGCACTTTCCTGAAAATACAAATCGCCAGCTACATGTGCAACGGGCTAATGTTCGTGATGATGAACATCATGAACGCGGTGGGGGACACGCTGATATCGTTTATAATCGACCTGACGACGATGTGGGGCATCAGGGTACCGCTGGCGATTATTCTACCGAAAATCGCGGGGCTGGGGGTCTACGGCGTGCGGTGGGCGCTGGTAGCGGATACTGTTTCTTCCGCGGTGGTATTCATCATTTACTTCTGGTCCGGGCGGTGGAAGAGGAAGAAGATTTAGCGGGGTTGAAGGGTGAGGGTTAAGGGTTAAGGGAAGAATAAATACCAATGTCAAATGTCAAATACCACACCACCCCTCCCGGCTGTTAGCAATTAGCGATTAGCTGTTGGCGCCCTGTCCCTCACCGACTCTACCCTTTTATCCCTCCTCGCCGGCAAGGAGGGACAACACTTTCTTATCATTACTGAAAGTTGGGCAGGTATCTTGCCTGCCCATCACAAGCGGGATGCTTGTGACACCGGGATATTTAGTTGTTAAGGTGGGGATAAAATCTCCCTCCTGTCCCTCTTTACGAAAGAGGGAGGATGATCGCTTTTTAGTTTCAAATATGGATAAGGGAGCAAAATCCCTTGTTACTTGACTGGTTGTTACTTGCTACTTACCTTCAATGAAGCGGTATAATATTAATATGAAAATTCCACATTATTACCTGCGCCGTACAAAAATAGTCTGCACACTCGGGCCGGCTACCGCATCAGCCGGGATGATACTCCGGCTGATAAAGACCGGCATGGACGTAGCCCGGTTAAACCTTTCTCACGGGACGCTGGAGGAGCACGCGCACTTCATCAAAAACGTGAGGGAACAAGGCAACCGCGCCGGCCGCAAAGTGGCCATCCTTATCGACCTGCCGGGCCCGAAATACCGTATCGGAAAACTGACGGGCGGAAAAGTCGAACTGAAAAAAGGTATGACGGTCTATTTGACCTCGGAAGAAATCGAAGGCAATAACGGACTGCTACCGGTTACCCTGCCGAACCTGGCAAAGGACATACGGGCCGGCGACAAGGTCATCCTGGATGACGGCGGTAGCGAGCTGAAAGTAATAGACATCGAAGATTCAAGAATAAAGTGCCGGGTGGTTTACGGCAGGACGCTGTTAGAAGGAAAGGGGCTGGTTGTGCCGGGCATGAAAATATCCGTTCCCTTCATGACGGACAACCTGCGCAAAGACATCCTCTTCGCCATCAAGCAAAAACCGGACTACATAGCGCTATCCTTCGTCACCAGCGCCAAGGACATCGAGGACGCCAGGGCTTTGTTCCAGGTCAACGGTGCGAACATCCCCATTATCTCCAAAATCGAACGCGGCGAGGCGGTCCAAAATTTCAACAGTATCCTGGAGGCGAGCGACGGCATTATGATAGCGCGGGGCGACATGGGAGTGGAAATACCGCTGGAAAAAGTGCCGGAAATTCAAAAAGACCTGATAAAGAAATGCAACCGGGCGGGCAAGCCGGTGATTACGGCGACGGAAATGCTGGAGTCCATGATAGGCAGCCCGCGGCCTACCCGCGCCGAGGCGACGGACGTCGCCAACGCTATTTTCGACGGGACGGATGCAATCATGCTTTCCGGGGAAACATCCATCGGCAAATACCCGGTGAAGACGCTGCAAACGATGTCTGACATCGCCCGCGAGGCGGAAAAGAACCTGCCTTACGAGCTGCTGCTGGCCGAAAGGCGTACCTGGCTGGAACCGGAAACCGACGAACTGATAAGCTACAGCACCTGCCAGACGGCGCACAGCCTGAAGGCGGCCGCCATCGCGGCTTTTACCCGCTCCGGCTCTACAGCCAAGCGAATTTCCCGCTACCGACCGAATATGCCGGTGCTGGCTTTAACCCCGAATGACAATGTAGCCGGCAGGCTGATGCTTTACTGGGGAATCCGCCCCTGTATCGTCACCAACCCGGCGACGGTCGATAAATCCTTCGAGCTAGCGGCAAAGCTCACGAAGGACCTGGGGATAACCAAAAGCGGCGACCTGATAATTATCGCGGCGGGCATACCCATCGGGCAGATGGGGGCGACCAACATGCTGAAGGTGGAGAGGATAAGGTAAAAAGAGGAGAAAGTATCAACTGACAAGTATCAAGTACCAGGGAAGTAGCAAGTGAAAAGCGGTAGGTAATTAATAAGTCCCCTCCCCTTTTCTCATTGTCATTCTGAGCTATAGCGAAGAATCCGTAGATTCCTCTCCCTCGACGGGAGAGGCTAGGTGAGGGTGAAAATTAATACTTGTTACTTAAAAACTTCCTTGTCACTTGACCCGCCTTTGGCGGACTACTTGTTACTTAATATAAAAAAGGAGGTAAAAATGGCTACAAAAAAGAAGGACTATTCAATATTCGAAAAACTTAATTTTGAACGCAAACCGGTGGGGGTAAAATATTCACTGGACAAGCTGGAGGGCATTAAAGAGGCGGATAAAGAACTGGCGCTTTGCGAGGCTTTTAAAGAGGCCCAAACGAGTGAACCGTTCTATATCACGAGCGTGCAGTGCGGGGAACAGGTCATCGGGCAGGTGGACTACCCGCCGTTGATGTACAGCGGGCAGCTCGGGCCGATATTTTCCATGTTCAAAAACCCCGGCGCCAATCGCCGGATTTACGATTATGTGCCGCACTTGCCGCTGAATTCGGTGAAATACGTTACCCATGCCTCCATCGATAAGATGGCCTTCGACCCGGACTTACTTATTTTTACCTGCAAACCGTCACAGGCGGAAGTGATTTTAAGGGCGAGCAGTTTTTCCGACGGGAAGATGTGGCATGCTAAGGGTACGACCTGCCTGGCCTGCGCCTGGCTATATGCCCATCCCTACCTGTCCGGTGAGATTAACTGGACAGTAACCGGACTGGGCTTCAGCATGAAAGCCCGCGGCGTGCTGCCGGAGGGCCTGATTCTTATATCCGTCCCCTTCGATGCGATATCCCCGCTGATGGAAAACCTTAAAGAGATGGAATGGGAACCGGAATGGTTCAAAATGGGCAGGGAAAAGTTTATTACCGAGGTAAAGAAGCGGAGCAGCGCACTGGGGAAAAAGATGAGTCAGGACTACAGCGGACCGGGGTCACAGCTAAAGAAGGGGAAATAAATACTACTTATTAGGGGTGAGTGATTAGGGGTAAGGGGTAAGAAAAGAATATTACAAATAAACTTCCCACGACCTTACGGTCGGGGTGTTAGTTCGTTACAAACTTCGTTTGCCCGGCAGCTTGAACTAATACTTGGGCAAAGAACTGCTAAATTCATCAGCTACCGGGAGAACTTCATCCCTCGACCACGATGGTCGGGGTATTAAGTTGGGAAAGATAAATACCAATACTCCACCCCATATTCAAAAGGATAGCTGCTAAAAGGAGGAGATATGGCACGTTATTGGCTTACTGTTCATTGGCCTCTTTGTGAAGATGAACCTGTGAATGTCCATTGGCAAAATTGGATATTTAGCGAACAATTGGGCAGTAACGGAAGAAAAGTCCATCATTATGATAGAATTTTTATTTATGAGACTGGAACTAGCCCTCGTACTATAAAAAATGGTCTTCCCGTTAATAGAAGAATGGGAAGAAAAGGCATTGTTGCTTTAGCGACAGTGTTAACAGACTTAATATATGAAGATGATGAACCCGAAAGAATCGAGGGTAGAAGAGACTATTATTGGAATTATAAAGCTAAAACACATACCGATGAGAAATGTAATATAAATGAGTGTCTCTCTCTTTACGAACTAAGAAATATCTTACAAAAACCAAATTTCTGTGCCCGCATTCCTGGTGGTTTAATGAAGTTAAGTGAATCGCAATTTTATCGTGTATACAATAGATTTCATGAATTGATTTGAAATAAAAAGGGCGGGTTCATAAACCTGCCCCTACGGCACTCCTGTAGAAGGAGAGGAAATACAAAGATGGTGGGCAACAAGTTGCCCACCCTACGGGATTCTGATAGTGCTTAAATAGCAAAACGCGATAGTAGATTTACAATCGGGTCGGGGATAACAAGGCGGCAAGTTAATAACCCGCCCCTAATATTCCTTATCCCCTATGCCCTATGTTCTATCTCTAAACAAATCCTTCCAGGTTGGCGCCGTTTTTAGCAAGGGTCTTTTGCAGAAGCTTTATGTCAACCTTACGAACGAGTATCCCCTTCTTGACCACTAAAGCAGCGGCGGTCCCGGCGGCTTCGCCCATAGCGGCACAGTGCGGGATAAGATTCATGGCATCATTTCCGAGCATATCGGAAGAGAAACAGCGGCAGCCGACCAGCAGGCCTTCCACCGTTTTCGGGACGAGAGAACGGTAAGGGATATAGGCAAGGGTATCGCCCTTCCCGGTAACGCCTTTTTCCGTCATGTTGCTGCCCCACCCCACGATAATCTTGGGGACAATGGCGATGGTATCATCGAATTTACGGCTGGAAATCACATCGTCACCGGTCAAAATATATTCCCCGATCAAACGCCGGCTGCCCCGCACGCCACACTGCGAAGCAACATCCATGATAAAGCTGTTTTCAAAGCCGGGGTAGTTATTTTTCATAAACTCGAAGCCCTTGCGAATCATCTTACGGGTATCGACTTCCAGTTTCGTGAGGTCTTCCACGCTGATAGATTTAAGGCCGGGTATCCAGTTATTGACCCAGACGGTATCTTCACGGTTGCCGGGGAAAGGCAAAAAGAAAGTCCCGGCATATTTGGTCAGTTCCGCCGCAAGCTCGTGGGCTTTTGCAGGGTCTTTAGCGCTGGTTTCCATGTATTTATTGTAATTGACGCCGCCAAGGCGGAAAAGGAGAGCCATGTTCGCGCTTCTTAACTTCGGGTCAAGGGCGGTATCACATTCAACACCGGCGGAAGGCAGGAGGTCGCCGTCCCCGGTGCAATCAATAACAACCTTGCCGAGCACCGCCTGCCGGCCGGACTTGCTTTCAAAAATAACGCCCTTGACGGTGTTCCCTTCCGTGATTGCCTGCGTGCCCCAGGAGTGAAGGGAAAGCTTAACGCCGGCGTCCTCGACCATGTCATTAAGAATCATTTTAAAATACTCCGGGTCGAAGGTCCAGGAAAGGCGTATCCGGCCGCCCATGACGGTAGAGCCGTGATTTTTCCAGCGGGCCAGCACCTTGGGGGCGGTGGAACCAAGCTCATCCAGTTCCGGGCCGATTTTGCCGCCGGGGATTTTACTTAACCGGTCCATCCATTCCAGGGGAAGGCCGGCAATGACGGGTTTTTTACTGAAACCGTCGCTTTGATGAAGGACGAGGATGACGAGTCCGCCGGAGGCCATGCCGCCGAGGTGGCCGTACCTTTCGATGAGAATAGTCTTAGCGCCGTTGCGGGCGGCCGCGACGGCCGCCGAATGCCCGCCCGGCCCGCCGCCGACGATAATGACATCCGCTTCGTGAAAGACCTTAACATCGCGGGCGGGTTCTTTGATGGTTTTGATGGACTTAGAGGCTGGCATGAGGACCTCCTTGGTGGGGATAAGTTATCAGTCTACAATCTACGGTTTTCACTCCACCTTTTATAACATCCCCCTTGTATCCCCCTTCAAAGGGGGAAAGATTGGCTAAAACGGCGACTTTTGATTTTTAGCTAACCATCCTCTCCCTTTTAAGGGAGAGTTAGAAAGGGATTTTGTATTATTCATTTTCTCCGTCTCTCCTCAAGGGAGAGGAAAAAGGCAAAGGGGTTTTCACGAGCGAGGACGCCCGTGGCACCATTTGAATCAATCAATAGCGTAGAGTTTGCCGTCTTCGGAGCCGATATAAACCACGCCGTTGGCAACGGCGGGGGAGGATGAGACTTGATTCCCGGTAGCGATATCCCAGAGCTTCGCCCCGGTACTTCTATCCAGAGCATAAATGTGCCCGTCATCGCTGCCGACGAAAATCGCATTGCCCGCTACCGCCGGTGAAGATAATACCAAATCGCCGGTTTTAAAAGTCCACCCGACCTTATGGGTGGTGAGGTTGACGGAAACGACATTTTCCCCGGCGCCCAGATAAGCGTTATTATCTACGATGGCAGCAGATGAGGCGGAATTTATCCCAAAACCCAGCCAGGAGGACCATACATATCCGGAGGTGTTCGGGGGTTTGGGAGCCACGCCATAGACATAAAGGACGTTCCAGTAATACCTGATTTTGTTCTCCCAGAGCCAGTTCCGCGCACTCATATCGAGAGCATACATATAACCGTAGCTGTCAGTAACATAGGCAACACCGTTTTTTACGGCCGGGGAACTGGTAACGACAACGGACGTCTGGAACTGCAGACGTTCCTGGCCGTTTTTGGCATTAAAAGAGTAGACAAGACCATCGGAGGAACCGACGATAACGACACCGTTCGAAACAGCGGGCGAAGAGGTGATCATGTCGCCGGTGGAGTGGCGCCAAATCCCTTTG
Organism: uncultured Chloroflexia bacterium; assembly: GCA_963796365.1. Lineage (GTDB taxonomy): Bacteria > Chloroflexota > Dehalococcoidia > Dehalococcoidales > RBG-16-60-22 > RBG-13-51-18. Next base: position 80,380 of record CAWCLJ010000003.1, on the reverse strand, counting down.
CCGGTCCTGGCATCGACGGCATACAGATTGCTGTCATCGTTTCCGATATAGATGATGCCGTCAGCTATCGCCGGAGAAGACCGCCAGCCGTATTTCGCACTGAACTGCCAGATTTTGTTACCGGTCTTAGCATCGATAGCGTAAAGATAACCATCATTGCAGCCGCAATAGACAACACCTCCCGACACCACCGGGGAAGAATCGAACCAGCTGCCGCCCAGGAATGACCATTTTAATTCGCCGGTAGCGGCATCCAGAGCGTAAAGGTGATAGTCCCGCGAACCGACATAAACGGTACCGTCAACCACCGCGGGCGATGAGTGTATGCCGGCGCCAGCGGTAAAAGTCCATTTAATGTTACCGGACGGCACCGCCGTGCCCGCATCAGAGTTGCCGGTATGGAGGAGGTCATGGCGGAACATGGTCCATTCGCCGGCCTGTGGCGAAGAAGCGATGTTTTTACTGGAACCAAAGAAAACATTGGTAAAACTATACAGGGTGTAAAACAGTATTAACAAAACCAGGACACCGGCAATAGACAGCCAGATGATACGGCGGCGCTTCCTGATTTTTATTCTCGCCTGTTCCAATGCTTCGTGTTTTTCTACCATAATAATACGTATCAATGATATTACCTAGCGAAGGCACTGTCAAACTTGTTCAGTTTGCAGGGAACGATAATTACATTTTAACGCCAGACGTCTTGATAAACGTCAAAAAATGGGCATTATATCAGTTATAAATACTTTACCCGACCTCGCCTGTGAAGAAGTAACCCGCCTACGGCGGGCCAAGTAACAAGTATCAAGGAATGATTAAGGGCTAAGTGATCAGGGGTAAGGGGTAAGAAATCATGATGTACGAATATCGAAATCCGAAATAAATTCAAAGCACAAAGGTTTTAAACATCTGGTAATTGGAATTTGTTTAGAGTTCAGGATTTCGTGCTTAGGATTTTCTCCGTCCTTCCCTCCCTAATCATCTCTTTTTACTTCTGCATCTCTTTAACAACAGAGAGAGCCGAGAATAAAAGTCTCCGGACTTCTTTTCAGAGATTCTTTAGCTTTTGCCCAATGCAGTAACGTCAAGGTTATGTTCCCAGGGACTGCGGGACACATGCATGACGACAAAAGTGCTGGTGCGGGTAATTTCCGGGATATTGGCGATGACATCCTTAACGAACTCATCAAAATCATGCGGGGCACGGAACATGAAAAGGCCGATGATATCATAGGTGCCGGTACAGCCGCAGAGGTAGTAGACGTTCGGACTTTTTATCAGCAACTGCTCGACTTTTTCCGCATTACCCACTTTAACCTCGATGCACATGATGCAAATAAAATTAAGCCCGAGCTTTTCCGGATTGGGGACGGCGCTGATTTTCATCGTATCATTATTAATCAGGCTTTTGACCCGGTTGCGTACCGTACCCTCGGAGACATCGAGTTTGCGCCCGATTTCGCGGAAACTCTGGCGGGCGTCTTCCTGCAGCTCTCTAATAATGTTTTGTCCGAGTTCATCCAGCATGGCACACCTCCTGAAGGGTAATGAGAAGCACGATAATAGTAACTATACGCAATTTCACAAGAATATGCAAGTTCTATTATAACATGCGTAAAGAAAGAAAAATATTTAAGGTTTTGCGGAGGTTAATGCGCAGACTATTGTCCCTGGCGCCATTCCACTGCCGCGGCTCCAGAGCGGCTGGTGAAAATCACCGTAAAGATCGATACGGCAAAGCTTCGCCAGGAGCTTCAAATGCGGCACCGAACCAAGCAGATAGGCGCCTATGATTAGTAAAATATCGGCGAGCATTTTACGATTTTATCATTACCAGCATCATTTTCAAGCGGTTAACGGCTTTCAGGGCGTGGGGCTGGTTGGCGGGCATAATGAGTATTTCCCCCTGTCTGACCCGCGAAGGCTTGCCGGAAATCGTTATTTCCACCTCCCCGTCGAGGACTTCCACTAAAGCGTCAAAGGGAGCGGTATGCTCGCTCAAACCCTGTCCCTTATCAAAAGAGAACAGGGTGACCGTTCCCGCCGGTTTATCAATTAGCGTCCGGCTGACCACCGACCCTTTCTGATAATCGATAAGCGCGTTCAGCCCCGCCACCTGCCCGACCAGACTTTCACTTTTCATTTTCGTTCTCCCTCTATCAGTTACCTATAATTATACCCCACAGTTAAATAACACTAACAACCAGTAAATTAACGAGGGGTGAGTGGTTAGGGGTAAGAGGTAATTAAGCACGAAGCACGAAATCTTAAACACGAAACAAGGGAAAAATCAGTAACCAATTTCTAAATACCAAACAAACATAAATGTCATTGCGAGCCATTGATCCGCCACAGGCGGAGAAAGGCGTGGCAATCTCATTAACTGGTCTAAGCCGATGATTGAGATTCTCACGGTCGCTTCGCTCCCTCAGAGTGACAATTCTAGTTTGGTGTTTGTTTCTTAGTTATCGGTTATTCTCATCTTATTTTGGATTTCAATATTCGTAGGTCAAGTTTTTCCCCGTTATACTTGCTATTTTATAACAGTTAGTGTATCTTGGAGGCAAACCAATTTATTCATTTTCTCCCTAAACCGGTATGTACCAACCGCTTATAAATCACTGGGTATTTTTGGCATCCAATCAAGTATAAAAATGGTTGATTTAGCTTTAAGTAAATGGTACCCTGAAGATAGAAGGGTTATTATCATTCCACGAGTTTTTTAAGCCGGAAAAGGCATATGTCAGCGAGGTAAAAATATGAGTGTAAATGAGCTTGGGGCAGATACCGGAAAAGCCGAGGCAAAAGCCATCGCCGAATATAACGCAAAGATGAATGCGCAGGTAGATGAGATACTTGCCGGTTTTACAGGCGATAAATCCGAGGTCATACCGATTTTACAAAAGACCCAGCAAAAATTCGGTTATCTGCCGCAGGAGGCGATGAAGCGCATCACGGCATTTGTGAAAGTGCCGGAATGCACGCTCTTCGGGGTAGCGACATTTTACGCTCAATTCAAGATGAAGCCAACCGGTAAAAATATCGTGACCGTCTGCCGCGGTACCGCCTGCCACGTACGGGGCGGGTCGCGTATCCTGAAAGAGATAGAAAGACGGCTGGGAATCAAGCCTGGCCAGAATACGCCGGATATGGAATATACCCTGGAAACGGTGGCCTGTATCGGCGCGTGCGCGATTGCACCCAACATCACCATTAACAACGAAGTCCACGGCGATATGACCGCCAAGAAAGTGGTGGAGCTGCTCCCCAACAAGGCGGAGGAGAAGAAGACAGATGACAGCAAATAATAACGAGCATAAAAAGATTAAGATAATGGTTTGCCAGGGGACCGGCTGCACCTCCTCCAAGTCCGAGCAGGTACGCGAGGCGCTGGAAAATGGAGTCATAGAAGCCGGTTTGAAGGATGTCATCGTTGATTTTACGGGCTGCCATGGATTCTGCCAGCAGGGGCCGATTACAGTGGTAGAGCCGGACGGCATTTTTTACACCCATGTGAAACCGGAAGATGCGGCGGAGATAGTCAAGTCCCATTTAATGGGCGGGAAACCGGTGGAACGCCTCTTTTACCATGACCCGGTCACCGATGAACCAATCCCGGACTACCATCATATCAAGTTCTACATGAAGCAGCAACGGCTCATCCTGCGGAACTGCGGCCATATTAACCCGGAAAGAATCGACGATTATATAGCGGCGGACGGCTATAAAGCGCTGGAAAAAGTATTAAAGACGATGACCCCGAAACAGGTTATCGACGAGGTGAAAAAATCGGGGTTAAGAGGGAGAGGCGGGGCGGGCTTTTCCACCGGCCAGAAGTGGGAGCTTTGCTACATCGAACCGGGCCCGCAGAAGTATATGATTTGCAACGCGGACGAGGGCGACCCCGGCGCATTCATGGACAGAAGCACGATGGAAGGCGACCCGCATACCGTCATCGAGGGGCTGATAATCGCGGCTTACGCCATCGGGGCGAACGAGGGCTACATCTACTGCCGCGCCGAATACCCGCTGGCTATCAAGCGGCTGCTAATCGCCATTAAACAGGCGGAGGAGCGGGGCTTCATCGGGCAGAATATTTTAGGCACCAATTTCAGCATCAAGTTGCACGTTAAAGAGGGCGCCGGGGCATTTGTCTGCGGCGAAGAAACCGCCTTGATGGCTTCCATCGAGGGGCGGCGGGGCATGCCGAGAGCGCGCCCGCCATTTCCGGCGCAGTTCGGCCTTTGGGGAAAGCCGACAACAATTAATAATGTAAAATCACTGGCGAGCATCCCGGTCATTATAAATAAAGGGGCGGACTGGTACGCTGCCATCGGCACCGGCAAAAGCAAGGGCACGACGGTTTTCGCACTGACCGGCAAGATAGCCAACAGCGGTCTGGTGGAAGTACCGCTGGGCACGAGATTAAGAGACATTATTTTCGAAATCGGCGGGGGGATACCGAAAGGAAAGAAATTCAAAGCCGTCCAGACGGGCGGGCCTTCCGGCGGGTGTTTGCCGGGTTCATTTCTGAATTCCCCGGTAGATTACGAGACACTGGCACAGGCAGGTTCCATCATCGGGTCGGGCGGCATGGTGGTGCTCGATGAAGACAACTGCATGGTGGACATCGCGCGGTATTTCCTCTCCTTCACACAGCTGGAAAGCTGCGGCAAGTGCATCCAGTGCCGGTGGGGCACCAAGCAGATGCTGGATATTTTGACCGATATCACCAACGGCCGGGGCCGTCCCGGGGACATCGATTTACTGCTGGAATTAAGCAGAAACGTGGCGGTGGGGTCGCGGTGCGGGCTCGGGCAGACAGCGCCGAACCCGGTGATTTCCACCATCCGCTACTTCAAAGACGAATACGAACAGCACATTAAAAAGCTGCACTGCCCGGCCGCGGTATGCAAGGGCATCGTCAGCGCACCATGCTCACATACCTGCCCGGCGAACGTGGATGTGCCGCGCTATATCCGCGCCATCCTGGACGGGGACGCGGACAAAGGACTGGATATCATCAGGGAAAGAATCCCCTTCCCTTCCGTCTGCGGCTATGTTTGCGTCCACCCCTGTGAATCCAAGTGCCGGCGCGGCCAGCTCGACGAAGCGATAGCGATACGGGCATTAAAAGGTTATATCGCCGACAACGCGAAAAATAAAGCGGCCAAACCGAAGACAGCGCCGCCTTCCGGAAAGAAAGTGGCGGTCATCGGGTCAGGGCCGGCGGGGCTGACGGCGGCCTATTACCTGGCCAAGCTGGGCGGGCATGCCGTAACCGTCTTTGAGTCTTTACCGCAAACGGGCGGCATGATGCGGGTAGGCATCCCGCGCTACAGGTTGCCCGCCGACGTGCTGGATGCGGACATCGAATATATTAAACTCGCCGGAGTTGAGATAAAAACAAACACGAAAATCGAATCCATCGATGAATTAAAAAAACAGGGCTTCAACGCAGTTTTCGTTGCCGTAGGCTCGCAAATCGGGTCAAAGATGAGAGTACCGGGCGAAGACTTACCCGGCGTCGTTGACGGGGTAACCATGCTGCGGGACGTCACGCTGGGCAAGAAAGTGCAGGTCGGGAAGAGAGTAGCCGTGGTCGGCGGGGGCAACTCGGCGATGGACGCTTCACGAACGGCGCGGCGGCTGGGGGCGAAAGAAGTCACCATTATCTACCGGCGCACGAAGAATGAAATGCCGGCGGCTGAAGAAGAAGTGAAAGAAGCAATGGACGAAGGCGTGAAGTTCGAATTTCTCACCAACCCGTCGAAAATCGTAAAAAGCAACGGCAACCTGCGCGTGACCTGCGTCCGCATGCAGCTCGGTGATGAAATCGATGAAAGCGGACGGCGGCGTCCGGAAGTCATCCCGGGCGCGGACTTCGACCAGGACTTCGATATGGTTATACCAGCCATCGGACAGGCAACGGACGTACCGCAGGCGATAGCCGTAGGTAAAAACAGGAACGGCACGATTATCACCAACCCGGACACGCTGGCAACCAACCTCGAAGGCGTTTTTGCCGGCGGGGACGCGGTGACCGGGCCGGATTCCGTTATCCAGGCTATATCCGCCGGAAGGCTGGCGGCGGCATCGATAGACAAATACCTCGGCGGCAAAGGAAACATCGAGGAAAAGTTTGCCGCGCCGGAACCTGCCCTGCCGCCTTACGAGGCGGAGGAGGGCGGGGAAGAAAAACGCCAGGAAGTCCCCGCCAAAGAAGCCGGCAAACGGGTCAAGAACTTCGAACGAGCGGAATTGGGCTACACTAAAGAACTGGCCAACCTGGAAGCTTCACGCTGCTTGAGGTGCGACCTGGAGGAAAGAGACGAAGATGAAGCGTAGAATTCAGGGGTGAGGGGTAAGGGGTAAGTGTCACCCTCACCTTGGTCCTCTCCCATCAAGGGAGAGGACAATTTAGAAGAGTAAAAAGGAAAGATTACACTGGAGGCAGACATGGTAGATAATGCTCCTGCGATAGAAAAAGAAGAAACCGGGTTAATAACCCTGACGATAGACGGTAAAAAAGTCGAGGTAAGGAAAGGCGCGACCGTGCTGGATGCGGCACGGAAGGCGGGCATCTATGTCCCCACCCTCTGCTTTGACGAAGACCTGAAGCCTTACGGGGCCTGCTGCATGTGCGTTGTGGAAATTGAAGGGATGCGCGGTCTGCCGACATCCTGCACCACCCCGGCGACCGACGGCATGGTAGTACATACTGAATCAAAGATGGCGAACGATTCGCGTAAGATTACGATGCAGCTTATCATGGCCAACCATCCCAACGAGTGCCTGACCTGTGCCAAGAACCAGGAATGCGATTTGCAGAAAATCGCGCGCTACCTCGGCATAACCGAAGAAGAATTTAACCGGATGAGGAAACGCACCCGCAAGCTCCCGGTAGACAACAGCAACCCGGCCTACGTGCGCGACATGAACAAGTGCATCCTCTGCGGCAAGTGCTGGCGCTCCTGCCATGAAATCACGGGCACGGACGCTATAGACATCGCTTACCGGGGCGACCAGGCAACGGTGGCCGGGTTTGGGGACCTGCCGATTCTGCTCGGGCGCTGCGAGACCTGCGGCGAATGCGTCACCCGCTGCCCGACCGGCGCGCTATGCTTTAAAGAAACCCGCCAGGTAACGCGGGAAGTAAAGACTACCTGCCCCCATTGCGCGGTAGGCTGCCAGACTTATCTGGGGCTGCGCGGCGATGAACTGATTAGTGTACGGGGGGACAAGGAGGGGGCTTCCAACGAGGGACACCTCTGCGTCAAGGGGCGGTTCGGGGTAGTAGATTTTGTGAACAGCAAAGACCGGCTGAAGAAGCCGCTCATCAAGCGCAACGGAAAGTTCGAGGAGGCAAGCTGGGAAGAAGCGCTCGATTTAGTTGCTTCCAAATTAAAGAGCTATAAGCCTTATGAAATCGGCGTGGTGTCCTCGGCAAGAAGCACCAACGAAGCTAACTACTATATGCAAAAGTTCGGAAGGACGGTGCTGCATACAAACAACGTCAACCACTGCGCCCGTCTTTGACATGCCCCTACGGTGGCCGGTCTGGCCACTACCTTCGGCAGCGGAGCCATGACGAACAACATCGATGACTTCGCCAATTCAAAGTGCGTCCTGGCCATCGGGACGAATACAACTGAGGCGCACCCGGTACTGGGTATGCGCGTCCGCCAGGTGATACGCCAGAACGGCGCAAAACTCATCGTGGCAAACCCGATGGAAGTTGATTTCGTGCGCGACGCGGATATCTGGATACGCCATAACATCGGCACGGATGTCGCCCTGCTGATGGGCATGTGCCGCATTATCATGGACGAAGGCCTGCAGGACCAGGAATTCATCGATAAACGCTGCGAGAACTTCGAGGCTTTCAAAGAAGAATTGAAAAACTACCCGCTGGACTGGGTGTCGAAGACCACCGGCGTCAACCCCGACCTCATCGTTAAAGCCGCCCGGATGTACGCCACTAACCGCCCATCAACAATACTTTACGCCATGGGCATCTGCGAACACAGCCACGGAACGGACAACGTCATCGCTAACGGCAACCTGGCATTGATAACCGGCAACGTGGGGCGGCCCGGCTCCGGCGTCAACCCGCTGCGCGGACAAAATAACGTCCAGGGAGCTTGCGATATGGGCGCGCTGCCCAACGTTTTCACCGGCTACCAGGCGGTCTCCAATGAAGCAGCGGCGAAAAAGTTCGAAAATGCCTGGGGTGTTACTTTGAACCGCGAGCCCGGCATGAAGCTGACGGAAATGTTCGGCGCGGCCGCCGACGGCGACCTGAAAGCCATATACATGATGGGCGAAAACCCGATGCTGACCGACCCGGACATCACGCACGTCCGCGAAGGGTTGGAAAAGCTCGATTTCTTCGTGTTCCAGGACATTTTCTTCAACGAGACGGCGGAATATGCGGATGTCGTGCTGCCGGCCTGCAGCTATGCGGAAAAAGAAGGCACCTTTACCAATACCGAACGCCGCATCCAGCGCGTCAGGAAGGCCATCGAACCGGTCGGCGAAAGCAAGGACGATGCCTGGATTATCGCGCAAATAGCCCATCGCATGGGCGGTAAAGGCTTCGAGCACAAAGACGCTTCCGAAATCATGGATGAAATTGCCAGGTTGACGCCCTCGATGGGCGGGGTGAACTACAAACGCCTTGACGAGGGCAGTCTGCAATGGCCGTGCCCCAGCGAAGACCATCCCGGCACCTGCATCCTCCATGAAAACGTTTTCTCACGACCGTCCGGTAAAGGCAACTTCGTGGCGCTGAAATACCGCCCGCCGGTAGAAAAGACAAGCGACGAATACCCGTTACTGCTCATGACCGGCCGCCGCCTGGTACACTATAACGCCTGCGTGACGCGGAAAGTGGAAATCCTGAACATCTTAATGAGCGAAGAGGAGTTCCGCATCAGCCCGCAGGACGCGATACCGCTCGGGATTAACACCGGGGACATGGTGCAGGTCACCTCTAAAAAAGGCGAGGTCAAGGTGAGGGCCATCGTGACACAGGAAGTGCCGCCCGGCGTCGTGCACATGGCCTTCCATTTCCGGGAGTGCCCTACCAACGTGCTCATCAGCGCCGACCCGGATACGCTGGACCCGGTGACGGGCACGCCGGCCTACAAAACCTGCCCGGTGAAAGTAAAGAAAATAGCGCCGCTGACCGGCACCGATAAGATAAAATCGCTTTTGTTCCGCGCTTCTAAAGATACCGCTTTCAGCGTGCTGCTCAACAGCAAGCCGGAGGAGGCAATGACCGGCTACAGGCTAACGGAAGCGGAAAAAGCGGCGGTCATAAGCAAGGATGTTCATCAACTCGAGAACCTTACCGGCAAGCTGGATGAACACATGGAAGCCTGGCTTTGCGCCAAACTGGTGTAGTTTGGGGATTAGTAGATAGGGAATAAGGGGTAAGAGTGATTTGTAAAAACCCTCTTAATCTCTCTTTATAAAAGGGAGAGACAGGAAAAGGGGGTTATAAACTGTTGGCTAATTGCTGACAGCTTTTACACTGTCAGGCGGATGCCTTCATGGGCCATATCGATAGTAGTATCGAGGTGCTTTTCCACAACATCCAGTTCCGCCCGGATTTCATATTCGTGGGCCGTGTCCATGTGGATGGTAAGCACGTCCGGGAAATAACCGCGTATTTCACGGAAACTGATAAGCTCTTTTTCAAGCAAGCTCGGCGTAAGATGTCCGGTCTGCCTGGCAAACTCCTCAGCCGCATTCGGGGCGGTAACATCGATGATTAAGAGCTGCGGAGATATATGCTGCCAGCACTCTGCGAGGTCAGGCCCGGTATCACCGCTAAAGAACACGGTGGTATCTTTACGGTCGCTAATCTGGTAGCCGACTGTTTGGATATGATGGTTGACCGGCACCGGCATAATTGCATGCCCATCAATCCACTGCATTGACAGCGGTTCCATTTCCTGGAAATTAATCGCCGGTTTATTAGCCGGTATCTTGTGAAATTCCGGGAAAATCTCATTGTTCAGCAGGTGTGTTTTGATAGCATCGCAGACACAGGTAGTCGAATAGATATCGATGGTGGTACCGCAACGGAAAGAATTAAGGGCGAGAGCGGGAATATCGCGGATATGGTCCATATGATTATGGGTGATAACGACGGCGTCGATATTTTTTTGTTCTTCGATGGTCAGGTGCGATGTTAGTCCGCCGGCTTCAACGGCTAATTTCCCATCGATAAGGAGGCTAACGCAACTACTGGTAGGAGTCTCACAGTTATGAGCGCCCAGGATACGAATATCCATGTATATTTAACTCAAAAGTCAAAAATTAAAACTGATGATAATGTAAATTTGATTTTTGAGTTGTCCTCCTTAAAATTTCGGTAATTACTTATTCTTACTTTGTATCATGTTTTAAGATTTCTGTTTATTTGCTTTTACCTGATACCGGTAGTTAAACGGAGGCCGGAAACTAAAGCCTTGACCGCTACCGGGCAAAATTGGGTGCCGGAATTATCCCGCAGTTGCTTCACGGCTTCTTCTATGGAAATGGCTGGGCAATAGGCGCGGTCGTTGGTCATAGCATCGAAAGCGTTAGCCGCGGTGATAATACGGGCGCCCACAGGTATTTCTTCTCCTTTTAATCCGTTTGGATATCCACGGCCATCGTACCTTTCATGATGGCAGAGCACCAGGTCTCTGGCTTTCTCCAGGAAAGGAATACCGGCCATTAATTCAGCCCCCTTGGCGGGATGCGCATGTATCTGTTCCCATTCCTGGGGCGTAAGAGCGCCTTTTTTGTTCAATACGGTTGAATCAATACAGAATTTTCCGATGTCATGAAGCAGGCCGCCGTATTCCAGCGCCTCCATCTCTTCCGTCGAAAAGGACAGCACGATGCCTGCTTTCAGCGCATACTCCATTACCCGCTGGGAATGGCCCATGGTATAAGGTCCTTTGGAATCGATGGCAGCGGCAGCGGTTTCCAGTGTTGTCCGGTTGGTTTCCGCCATACTTTGATAAAGCCGGGTGTTTTCAATCGCCAGGGCGACCGTGCAGGCAACAGACACGACAGCTTCGAGATCATGCTCGCCGAAAGGAGTTCCGTCTCGCTTATTAAGGACTTCAATGACACCCAGTATCTTTTTATTGATACTAAGCGGCGCACAGACCAGCGATTGCGTGGCAAAGCCGGTGGTATCATCAATCATCTTGTGAAAATTCTTGCTCCTGGCGACATCATTGACGATGAGGGGCTTTCCGGTGCGCGCCACCTGGCCGGCGATACCGTACTGTGTGTTTAACCTTATCTGGCGGAGCGTCCTGCCTACCGGGCCGGAAGCGGCCTCAAAATATAGTTCCTGGTCGTTGTTGCGGAAAAGAAGTACCGATGCCGCTTCGGCGTTAAGCGTCAGTTCAGTCATCTTGATGACCTGGGACAGAATCTGGTCCATGCTGGTAGCCGAGTTGAGCTTTTTATTGACCTCCATGATAACCGCAGGTGTCATACCGGCTTCCGCCGGTCCTGGAGTAACATTTGTTATCGTTTTTTCATGAAGGTTTACCATATTAATTCTCCAGTCTTTATATAAAAGCAGCAGTTATTTTCCCGCCAGCGCCATCGTCTCATCAAAATCACGATAAAGTTTTTTCTTTTCTGCTGAAAGCCTGTCAAATTCCTCTTCTAAAAGCCAGACCAATTCGTTTTCTCCCACGCCTTTGATAGTAATATATTTGGGGACAAAAAGCTTGGCATAAGTCGGCGGCATATTATCTTGTACCTGGAACCCGCGATGCGGGAAAGCAAACGTGATACCATCAAGATGGGACAAACGGGAGGCATTATTGATACAATGCCCGACATAGTCCCGGCCGCCCCCAATACTGAAGACACGCCCGCGGGCGATGCCGCACCGCAAGATGCTCGGCGGTTTGTTGATGGTAGTACTTATCTGGGGATAGAAATTCCAATAATAAGCCCGGCAGATGTTGTACAGCGTCGCCACCAGCCGGCAGACCTGGTCGGAAGTCATACGCTGGGTGTTCCAGATAATCAACAAGCCGTCACCCAGGAATTTTACCATCATGGGCAGCTCCGCCCAGAAAGTACTCTTTTCCCCGTCGTTTTCCTCGGTGAGGCCCTGGACGATACAACTAAAAAACCATGTCAAGAAATGATTGAGAAAACGGGGTATTTCCAGGTAAGCATCCACCTGATTGCAGAACCGGGTAAAGTCCGTAAGGTCGAATACAGCGGCAAAAGCGTTTCTCTCTTCGCAGGGTGTGTTCAGGTTGCCAAGATCCAACATCGCCGGATTGAACTTATCTTTGACATCAGCATTGCGGAATTTAATGCCATTGGACTGCTTATGGACAACCGTATTCGGCTGCCTTGCCGTAACAGGTCGCCTGATAATAACTTTTTTGGCCGGCGCGGATACCCGTTTCGATGGCGAAGTCCCGTGAGGGACCAACCGCCTGGCAAAAGCGGGGCTTATTCTGGGACCTACCGATCTTATAATTGTCATACAGCTCTGGTACCTCTAAATTCCTTTTTTACGGCTTCATCTTAATGTCAAGGACGTAAACAAACCGTAAACAAGGAGGTAAAACGTCTAAATATTTTATTAAAACTGATTCAAAAGTAATGGGACTAAATTGAGGGTTTTAGGGGTAAGGGATGATGAATGAGAGGATAGGAAAATACTACCAATCCTTCCGGTACCGGAAGGACCAATGACAAATAATTCAAAATTTATTCGGCTAAAACAAAAGGGCGGGTTGTCAGCCCGCCCCTGATTTTTTTAATTAGAATTATTGTTTATATTTCTCGATAGCGCCGTAAAAGGCCCGCCAGAAGGGGTCCACAATCGGGTGGACAAGTTTCTTTTCTTTACCTTTTTCCACGAGGACCATGCCCTTTTCCGGCTCCGTCAGCTCACCGATAATTGAGGACTTGATACCCCTGGCGGCCAGCGCTTTAACGACTGCTTCCGCTTTGTGTTCCCGGCAGGCGATAATCAGGGTGCCCTCGCTGATGGAAGCATAGGGGTCGATACCAAAGAGTTTACAAACTTCCGTCACGGATTCTTCCATGATAATTTTGTCTTTTTCAATCCTGGCGCCGAGGCCGGACGCCTGCGCGACCTCGTAAATGCCGCCCCAGACCCCGCACTCGGTAGCGTCATGGAGGGCGGTCACGCCGTTCTTTCTCACGCCCACTTTTACCGCGGTCATGGCGTCTTCGACAACGGACATTTTATAAAAAATTTGCCCGGCTTTTTGAGCGATCTCTTTACCGCATTCCTTTTCGATTACTTTGGGGAACATAGCGCCGAAGATGCCGGTGGCCTCGATGGCCGGCCCCTTGGTAATAATGATTTTATCACCGGCCTGGCAGAAACGAGGCGTTACGTACTCGTCCAGCTCACCTACGCCGATAATGGTTGCCCCGCCAACCATGGGGTAATGGCAGCCCTCATACCGAGCGGTGTGGCCGGTAATGACCGCGATACCCAGCCTGGCGCACTGCTGGTGAATAACTTCCCAGACGGTTTCCAGTTGCTGCTTCGTCATTTCCATCGGCAGGTTGAGGTCGATGGATAGATATTCAGGCTTTAGGCCGCTGGTGACCGAATCCGAGGCGATAATATGCAGGGCAAACCAGGCGGCCTTTTCCCAGCCGTATTCCGGCACGATAAAAACCGGGTCGCAGGTAAAGGATACGGCTTTGCCGCCTATCTCCGCGATGCCGACATCAACGCCATGCTGCGGCCCCACCAGGATGTCTTTGTTTTTTGCTCCCAGGCGCGGATAAATCAGCTCGCTGAAAATTTCCGGTGATATTTTGCCAATTTCCGGCATGTCGCTCATAATATTCCCCCTTAAATCTGCTAAAAATAAAAAACCAGAAGCGGTCGAGGAAAGCTTCCGGTTTCATTCTCACTTCCCTACGCTCGCATTACCGAGTTCAGGTTCCAAGGGTCGTCCTTCCGGTTGCGGGAAGGGCATCTCAGCTTTCCAGCTCCCCTAGTGGCAATATTCAGTTTCATTTATTTTATATCAGAATTAGAGGGGATTTCAAGAAGGAGAGTCAGTATGGAATAGTGAATAAGGTATAGGGGCGCTTACCCCAACCTTACCCCCGTTTATAGCCGTCAGCTATCAGCGGCCAGCTTTCAGTAAAAGAGGAATTCGGATTTGCAAAAACCCTCTTAATCTCCCCCGTATCAAGTACGGGGCAGGCTCTTTAAGAAAGGGAGAGACTGGGAAAAGGGGAAGGGAAACAGGAGAATTATTACCGCTACGTGACATCGTAATTTACGTAGTATCACTAGATGAGAGGACTTATTGTCCACGCGGGGCAATAGCATTAAAGTAGGAATAAGCAGGCTGGCAGGTTTACAACTAAATATTTGGCGGGGAGCGGGGACGCGCATGTCAGAAATAAGGAAGGATGCGACGACCAAAGAGTGGGTGATTATGGCCACGGAAAGAAAACAAAGACCTTCCGATTTTCAGATGAAAATACCGCGCCCGGAAAAGCCGGTCTACAGCAAAGATTGCCCTTTTTGCCCCGGGAATGAAAACATGACCAGGCCGGCGGTCCTGACGGTAACCAATTCCAAGACCGGGGCCTGGCAAATCAGGGTTGTGGCCAACCTGTACCCGGCGGTGACGCCAAAGGGTGCGACGGCCAGGCGTGTCGTAAACAATTTCTTCTTAAGCGGGGACGCTTCCGGATATCATGAAGTTTTTATCGAGAACCCTCTCCACAACAAGGCGATGGCGCTGATGACAGATGCGGAAATAACCGAAGTCCTGCGGGCCTACCATCAAAGATACCAGGCCATCGCCCGCGAGCCGAGCATCGAGTCGATAATCATTTTTAAAAACCACGGGCTCGAAGCCGGCACTTCGCTCATGCATCCGCACTCGCAACTGGTGGCGACCACCATCGTGCCCCGGCACATGAGAATGCAATATGAAGTAGCCATCGCATATTACGACGATAACGGACGCAGCTTGTACGCCGCTCTCACCAACCGCGAACTGAACGCCGGCAGCCGAATCGTCTTGGATACAAAGCGTTTTGTGGTGTTCCACCCTTTCGCTTCCCACCTGCCTTTCGAGACCTGGATAATGCCAACGGATATCAAAGCAAGCTTCGGGGAATCTTCCCCGGAAGATTTTACCTACCTGGCGCATGTCTTGAGAGTGACTTTATTAAAACTGTACCATGGGCTCGACGACCCGGACTTCAATTTGGTCTTCGATAGTGCGCCTACCCATGACCAGTACAGTGAAATATACCAGTGGCACATAAGAATTATACCGCGCATCACAAAAACAGCCGGTTTTGAGGAAGGGTCCGGCATCAATATAAACACGGCTTTACCGGAGGACACGGCAAAATTCATACGCGATTTTAAAATAAAAGAATAAAAACATCTTAGCGGCGATAGGGAGGGAACGATGAACACATGTGAGAAAAAATACAGCTGCGTCACAATAGACGATTACGGGCAATTTATCGGGCCGGAAGCAGTGGAACGTATCAGGAACAAAACCAAGACGCTCCAGGGTTTCCACGTGGCGAATGTAAATTCCACCTACTACGGAGGAGGAGTAGCCACGCTTCTTTCATCGCTCACATTGCTGATGAACAGCCTGGGGATAAGGACGGGCTGGCGGGCCATCCACGGACCGCCCGATTTCTTTACGGTTACAAAGAGAATGCATAACGCTTTACAGGGCGCCGACATCGAGTTTTCCACGGCCGAGCTTAACCTTTACGAGCAGGTGGTCTATGAAAATTCCTTAAGAAACCACTTCGACCACGACGCGGTAATCATTCACGACCCACAGCCCTTGCCGATGATAGACCATTACCGGAAAACGGCCCCCTGGGTTTGGCGCTGCCATATCGACCTCAGCAACCCGAACCAGATTCTCTGGCGCTACCTTTCCAGGTTTATTGAAAAGTATGATGCGATAATTATCAGCGATGAAGAATATAAACAACCCATAGATATCCCGCAGATGATTTATCCCCCGGCCATCGACCCCTTCTCTATCACCAACCGGGAAATGGCGGCGGATGAAAGCGAGGAGCGGTTAAAACATTACAATATCCCGCTGGACCTGCCCATCATCACCCAGATATCGCGTTTCGATTTATGGAAGGACCCGCAGGGCGTGATACAGGCCTTTAAAATAGCACGCAAGGAAATAGCGGCAACGCTGGTACTCCTGGGCAATATTGCCACAGACGACCCGGAAGGCGAAGGCGTTTACCGCTCCCTGCTTGACTCCCAGGAGGAAAGAATCCTGATTATTTCCAGCCAGGACGGGGCGCTTGTAAACGCGCTGCAGCGCCGGGCGGCGGTGGTGATACAAAAGTCCCTCCGCGAAGGGTTCGGGCTGACGGTATCCGAAGCCATGTGGAAAGGCGCGCCGGTTATCGGCGGGAACGTGGGCGGCATCCGCCGCCAGATCGACGACGGGGTCAACGGTTTCCTCGTTTCTTCCGTCGACGAGACGGCGGACAGGTTGATAAGACTGCTCAAGGACAACGAGTTACGCAAGTGGATGGGGCAAAGGGCCAGGGAAAAGGTAAGGGACCATTTTCTGCTCACCCGCTACATGGAACAATACCTCGACCTGTTCAACTCCTTCGAATACAGTTTCAAGGTAAAGGAACATGAGCAAGCGCCGGAAGCGAAATCAGCTTAAGATTGGTTACCGTCTGCCAGGGCTTTCTGTTTTTCCCGGTAATTTTCAATGGCTTTGTGCAAAGCCTGGGCGCCCAGGTTGGAGCAATGCATCTTAACGCTCGGCAGGCCTTCCAGTTTATCCGCGACGGAGGCGGGGGTAATTTTCATCACTTCATCCAGCGTCTTGCCTTTAGCCATTTCACTCACCATACTGGAAACGGCAATGGCCGCGCCGCAGCCGAAAGTCTTGAATTTCACGTCTTCTATCCGGTCGTCTTTTACCTTGATATAGAAGGTCATCAGGTCCCCGCAAACGGGGTTGCCTACCTCGCCTACGCCGTCCGGGTTTTCAATTTCACCCACGTTGCGCGGGTTCATGAAATGTTCCATGACTGTTTTACTATAGACCGGCATCTTCCTAACCTCCCTTTCCAGCTTTAATAAATTTATCGTATAAAGGTGACATCGCCCTTAGCTTTTTTACTATTTGCGGCAGGACTTCCAGCACTTTTTCGATATCTTCCCGCGCCGTCCATTTACCCATCGTAAAGCGGAGCGAGCCGTGGGCCTGCTCGTGGGAACAGCCGGCCGCCAGCAATACGTGAGACGGCTCCAGGTTGCCGGAACTGCAGGCCGAGCCGGTCGAGGCGCAAATGCCCTGCATATCCAGGTTCAATAGCATACCTTCGCCTTCGACAAAGGCGATGCTGACATTCACGTTGTTGGGCAACCGAATCACCGGGTGGCCGTTCAGGCTGACATGTTCGATGCGTTTCAGCAGCTCCGCGATAAAATAATCCCTTAATGGGATGAGCCGGGCAGATTCTTCCGCCATTTCTGCCCTGGCAATTTCCGCCGCTTTCCCGAAGCCGACAATACCGGATACATTCTCGGTGCCCGCCCGGCGATTTCTTTCCTGGCCGCCGCCGTGCATGAAAGGCGTGATTCTTACACCCTTCCGGATGTACAGCGCTCCGATTCCTTTAGGGCCGTATAGCTTGTGCCCGGACATGGACATCAAATCCACCCCGAGTTCATTAACGTTGGCCGGGATGTGCCCTGCCGTTTGCACGCCATCCGTATGCAGCCAGACGCCGGCTTCCCTTGCAATGGCGCTAATTTCCGCCAGCGGCTGGATAGTCCCGACTTCATTGTTAGCATGCATGACGGATATGAGCAAAGTTTTGGGAGTAAGCGCCTTTTTAACGGCATCCGGGTCAACCATGCCGTATTTATCCACCGGCAAATAGGTGACGCCGATGCCTCTTTTTTCCAGGTAACGGCAGGTTTCCAGAATAGCATGGTGTTCTATCGCTGTAGTAATGATATGATTACCTTTCTTCTCATTAGCCTGGACTACCCCGACCAGTGCGAAATTATCCGCCTCGGTGCCGCCGCTGGTAAAATATATTTCTTCCGGATTGGCCCCGATTAGTTCTGCGATGCTTCGCCGCGCTTCTTCAACGGCCGTCTTAGCGTCCTGGCCGCATGTATGGATGCTGGATGGGTTGCCGAAAATATCGGAAAAGTAAGGCAACATCGCTTTTAAGACATCAGAGTGTACCGGCGTCGTTGCCGCGTAATCAAGATAAATTCTTGGCATACATCACCTCCCATAACTATCTATTTCAATTATATTTGTTCATGTCACCAGGGCAGAACGACTTTTATCACAACCTTCCCCCGGTAATTTTTGACTAATAACCTAATTTGCGAAGTTTTTTTACCTGACCCCACCCTCTTAATCTCCCTCCCCGCTGGCTATGTGGCTCTTTCTTCTGAAGGATTTACCCAAATCCTTCTCTCATCTCCCCATTCGCTTCGCTCAGGGCAGGCTCTTTAAAAAGGGCGACGACAGTAAGGCCAGTCATGCGCCATTAGCCGCTATCTCAATCATTTTTCTTACTAAAGAAGGATGGAGGCGGAAGAAAATCCGCCTCCCAGGTTTCTCTTAATAGACCGCTCTTTCTTCCAGACTCTTTAAAGCTATCCCGGAATCCGGACCGGGCAGGGCCGCTACCGGTTCGGTGAGGGTGAAAGTGCCTTGTTTTATCCAGGATTTCAGCGTCTCCGCAATTTCCACCGCTTTAGGGTAGCTCGAAAGAGAAGAGGTAGGTACTTTCTTGCCTTTCAATTCTATCGCGCCGGACTTGAGCTGGGCGTAGCTCACCTCCCCGAGGACATCCGGTTTGCGGTTCGGATAGGCATCCGAATAATCAACGACAGGCGCGAAAATATCCGCATCCGTGACGGTAGTATATTTCAGAATTTCTTCCGAAAGGACTGGAATCGGAATGCCGATGCCCACGCTCAAGGAAACGCCGTAACCCTGCATACTGACGCCGCGGAGGTATTTAGAATTCATCTGCTTCAGGTCGCCGATGACAGCCAGCGTGCCGGCCGGTCGCTTGGGGACACCATTTTCGCCACGGGGGACCCCCGGATTGAATTGTGTGCCCTGCCAGGCTACATAACCGGTACCGCCGCCCAGGAATATCCGCGTTCCAATGCCGACGGTTTTATACAGGGGGTCGTTGAGGAGGGGTGAAAGCTGCCCGGCGCTGCAGTAGTTAGCGTTGCCGCAATTAGACTTTAACATGCCCATATAGGTATAAATCGTCTTCGAGGAAAGATTGACCGCGACATTATAGTTCTGATAAGAGTTACGCGGGTTGAAAAGGACCGCCTCGTTAACGTCTTTAAGATTTATCAGCGTTTCCAGTTTCTTACGCGGATAGCAGTCCGTCCCGTAGGCACTGGCGGTCAGCCTGACATCTTTGCCGCTCACCAGCTCTTCGATAACGTGCCCGCCGCCATACCTGAATTCGCCGGGATGGTTGTGATTTCTGGGGTCATCATCCGGCATGGCGGTACAGCCGAGATAAAGGTCCACGGCGGCAAAGCCGGTGTAGACCGGAACATCGTTAAGATAAGCCCGCCCTCCGCCTATTTTGATGCGGGGTTTGGAATGTCCGGTATTAAGATAGATACCGGAGGAACACATCGGCCCGAAAGTACCGGTGGTGACAACATCGACTTCCCGCGCCGCCCTGGATAAACCTTTTTCTTTGACAATACCGATTATTTCTTCAGCCGTAGCTACGACGGCCTGACCGTGTTTAATACGTTCGTTTATTTCTGTAATGGTTTTCACTTATGCGCTGCCTTTCAAATAAGATTTTTCTATCTTCAATTAGCCCTTCCGGGCAGCGCATAATCCATAAGAAAGTCATCGTCAACCTCAAAGAAACCTATTTATCCGATAATGAATCCTGGAAAAGCCAGGTGGAAAGATAACGCTCTCCGGTATCCGGTAAAATAACCACGATAAGTTTGCCCTTGTTTTCCGGCCGCTTGGCTACCTGCAAAGCCGCCCAGGCTGCCGCGCCGGAAGAAATCCCGGCCAGAATACCTTCTTCCCGCGCCAGGCTACGGGCGATCTCACCGGCGGACTCATTGCTTACCGTAATAATTTCATCGAGCAGGTCGCGGCGCAAGACATCCGGCACGAAACCGGCCCCGATGCCTTGTATCTTATGCGGTCCGGCCCGTCCATGCGAAAGTACCGGCGAGCCCTCCGGTTCTACGGCGATGGCTTTAAAACCGGGCTTTTTCTTTTTCAATGCTTCCGCGATACCGGTAATCGTACCGCCGGTACCTACCCCGGCAACGAGAAAATCTACCCGGCCGTCAGAGTCCCGCCAGATTTCCTCGGCGGTGGTAAGGCGGTGTATTTCCGGGTTGGAGGGATTACTGAACTGCATGCAAATGAAAGAGTTTTTATTACCGGCCGCGAGTTCTTCGGCTTTTTTAATGGCGCCTTTCATCCCTTCCGCTCCCGGTGTCAGGACGACTTCAGCACCTAATATTTTTAATAACTGGCGGCGTTCCACAGACATAGTGTCCGGCATGGTCAGGACAAGGCGATAGCCCCGGGCGGCGCAGACGAAAGCCAGAGCGATACCGGTATTGCCGCTGGTCGGTTCGATAATAACGGTGTCTTTATTGATTTTTCCTTTTGCTTCAGCGTCGGCAATCATCGCCACGCCGATTCTATCTTTGACGCTGCTTAACGGATTGAAAGACTCCAGCTTGGCGACGACTTCTGCTTTAGCGCCTTCGGTGATGTGATTCAGCCGCACGAGCGGCGTGTTGCCGATAAGCTCGGTAGAATCTTTAGCGATGCCGCGGGTTAGTACAGGCATCTTCACATTCCTGAAAGTCGTATATTCAATTTTATTCGTCTGTATCGCCATTTTACTGACCTCCCAACTCGCTACAACGGATTTGCCGCCTGTTTTTTCTTCTGCTTTTCTACCAGGTCGTTAAGGGTGGTAGATTCCAATACTTCTTCAACTGCATCTTTCAACTGGCCCCAGATTTCCCTGGTGACGCAAAACCGGGAGCGGTCGCAGGAATCTGCACAATCAACACAGTCCACCGGCGCCAGCGAACCTTCCAGTAAGTATGCAATTTCTTTCATGTTAATATCTTCCGGCCTTTTTGTCAGGGCGATGCCGCCTTTCGGTCCGGTGGCGCTGCGGAGGATGCCGCCGGAAACCAGCGGCGCAATAAGGTGTTCCAGGTATGGTAAAGATAATTCCTGGCTTTTTGCGATATCTTTTAGAAAGACCGGGCTCTCGCCTTCCGATTCACGCAATGCCAGTTCCAGGAGCGCCCTGGTGCCATAACGGGTACGGGTAGAAAGTTTCACAAAACACCTCAATGACCCATTGTTGACTAAAATAGTCAACAATATAAAGATACCATTATCCCTAAAGTGGTGTCAACATCGTTTTAACAACAATTTATAGCTGGAATCCCTATTTGTATAGTGCTGGTTTCTCTTACTCCCATATAAGTATTATTGACCCTTCAATCAGGAAAAGCCTATAATTTCATAATTCACCGAAAATACAGGAGGTCTTGCCATGCCCGCCAAAAAGTACGCCAAATATGTCATCACCGAGGACATCCGCCCCAAAACACCGCCGCCCGCCGGTTTTCTAAAGCGCCTGGAAGACCAGCGGAAACAGGGCAACTACACGGATTCCGCCCATGTACTTTCATTAAACGATACAATAGCTAAAGGGGCGCTATATTTCGATGCCGTTTGGATGGTGGACAAGCACGGCAAACCGCCGACGAATATCGAAATCGCCCACAGCCACGACTTCGATGAGATACTGGGTTTCTTCGGGAGCTATAACGGGGACGCGCACGACCTGGGCGGGGAAGTGGAAATCTGGCTGGAGGACGAGCAGTACATCCTGACAAAAAGCACGATTATTTTTGCGCCGAGCGGGCTTTCCCATGGCCCTATTTCTTTCCGCAAGATAACCCACCCGATACTTTTCTTTACGACAGGCAGCAACAAAAGCTATGCACGGGTTACCGGGCAAGAATCATGAGAGATTAGGGGAAAAATACAAACATCAAGATACAATAATCAAAATAATATTTAAGAGTTTCAAGTAGATACGAGATTCTCACGCCTTTCGCCTACAGCTCAATGGCCCAGAATGACAGGGAAAAGGGAAGAAAGGAAATTAATATGGAAACAAGAAGACTGGGTAAAACGGAACACATGAGCAGTATCCTGATATTCGGGGGTTTCGCCCTTTTCCGTATTACACAAAAAGCCGCCGACGCCGCGATTGAAAACGCCATCGAAAACGGCATTAACCACATAGACGTCTCGCCGCTTTACGGGGACGCGGAGAAACACCTTGGCTCCTGGTTCAAACGGCACGGCAAGCAGGACTTTTTCCTGGCCTGCAAGACAGCGGAGCGGACGAAAAAAGAGGCCTGGGAAGACTTGAAACGGTCACTCGACCTGCTAAAAGTAGATAAGTTCGACCTGTTCCAGTTTCACGGTGTCGACGACCCGAAAACGCTGGATAAAATCCTCGGCCCCGGCGGCGCTTTGGAGGCCGTGCTGGAAGCCAAACAACAGGGACTGCTGGACTTCATCGGCATTACCGGGCATAATCCGCCGAACCACAATTTGGCCTTGCAGAAATTCGATTTCGATACTGTCCTTTTCCCTTTGAACCGCATCCATGCCGTCCACCCTACCGGTTGGAACGATTACCAGCCGCTTTTAAAGACCGCCAAACAAAAAGATGTCGGCGTGATGGCGATAAAGTCCGTGGCTAAAGGAACGTGGCCGGACGGACGGGCGGAAGAATATGCCCACCGCTACAATACATGGTACGAGCCTTTCGATGATACGGAGAATATCCGGAAAAGCCTGTATTTTACTCTGAGCCAGGACATTACGGCGGCGGTGCTGCCGGGGGAACTGAAGCTCTGGCCGATGATAATCGAGGCGGCGCAAAAATTCAAACCTTTAAGCAAAAAAGAGCAGCAGGAATACATGAATGAGGCGGCGGTATACGAGCCGCTAATGGGTCCGAGGATGGACTAAGTAATACTACAAATAAATACCAATCCTTCCGATACCGGAAGGACAAATGACAAATAAGGCAATTCCCTACCACCTCACTATTTTAAAGGGAATTTATTTATCGAGTTTCTTTAAGAAGACGTCCACGGCATCCACATATTGTTGAGGGTAGGTATGGAAGCCTTCACTGTGCTTGGCGCCGGGGATTTCAAAAAAATCACTTTGCGGATTAGCGGCTTCATGGAGCATATGCTGCGTTTCCGCCGTGGTCGTAAACTCATCAAGCTGTTCATGGATAAACAGCACCGGGCATTGTATTTCCGGGACCACGTTCACCGGGTCGACGCGGTGAAAGCCATAAATAATGCCGGCCCACAGCGTTGCCCCCGGCGTAAAAGCGCGGGCTGCCCATCCCGGCAAATCGATAGATTCCGCCTGCCGCGCCACCATCGTCCCGACATCGGTAAAACAGCCATCCAGGATTACCGCCCCTACGTCATGGTTACGGCTGCTATAGATACACGATTGGGCGGCGCCGGAGCAAAACCCTAGCAGGCAGATGTCTTTGGCAGGAAAACCGCGGGATTTTACATAGTCCACCGCCCCGCCGACATCCGCGTCAATATCGGAAAGAGAGTGCCCTACCCCCTCCGATTCCCCCCGTCCCCGTAAGTCGAAAAGAAGAACGTTATATCCCCGGCCGACAAGCGCCGGAGCGAGGTCTTTGGTGTCCACGACGTCATCGATACGGTTCTGGAAGCCGCCGTGAATGACGATGATTACCTGGCTATTGGCGCCGGGTAAAAACCAGCCTTTCAGCGTCAAATTATCCGTCCGGGTCTTAAATGAAACGTCTTCATACGGTACGCCGAGCGAACTGCCCTGGTAAAGGAGGGGGAGGCGGGGAATCGTCATGGCTTCCTTAGCGCCGTAGGCCGAGATGCCGAGGTAAATAACCGCCAGGCACGCTATGACAGAGAGCGTTATTTTAAAGATTTTTTTAAATCTAGGTTTCAAGATTAAGTCCGTTATTCACCCATGAATTGCGCGACGATTTGCCGGCTCCGGGTGCGGTTATCGAATTCCACCAGGACGATTTGCTGGTACTGGCCCAGCGTAAGTCTTTTATTTACCAGCGGGATAACGAGCGAAGCCCCCATCAATGATGCCCGCACATGCGAGTGGGCATTATTTTCATCCCAGAGGAATTTGTGCGTATAGTTTATATCCTGCGGCACGATGCGCTGCCACATTTTCTTAAAGTCCGAAATCAACCCCACTTCAAATTCGATGGTACCGATGGAAGCGGTCGTTGCCGGCAGGAAAAGCGTTACCGTGCCGTTGGTTACCGGCATTTCCAGGACAAGTTCCTGGACCTTAGGCGTGATGTTATAGACGGAGATAAACCCCTCTTCGGCTTTGGCGTTAGTCTCTACGGCGATTTTCCGGGCAATAACGATCATATTTACCTCTGGAAGGCTTAATTCAGGCCCGTTAAGGTTTTTTATTTTCCGGGGGCGTCTTGTAAGGGTCTTGAACTGGCGCACCCGGCGGCGGTGGCGGCGGGCCCTGCTTGGTCTGCAGAGGTTTGCAGATAATCTCTTCGATATGGAGGTCGGCCAGGTGGGTGGATGTCGACGCGGCGGCGACAATAGCCGTGTCCGCGCCCCTCCCCGACCCGGTTACCGCTACCACTTTCTCGCCAATGTCTACCAGGCCGGCATCAGCCGCCATGAGTATAATTTCCACGCAGACTTTCATGCCCTGGCAGAAAGTACGGAGCAGGTTGGCCATGAGTGTCGGTGCACTTGAACCGTAAAAACGGTCGGTATGAAAAAGCATCGTCCCGTAATGGACGACATGCCCCTGTTTTTCCAGTTCTTTTTTTAACTCGGGATCGAATTTCCAGCCGGAAAATCCAAACTGATGGGGGACAATAATGAGTTTAATGCCCTCATTTTTCCAGAGTTTAGCAGCTAATTTTGCGGTATCACCGAACGTCGAGGCCAAAACGACTTTTTTTATGCCGCGGGCCCTGGCCCGTTCCAGCGCCAATTTCAACGTGGTCTCCGTATTAGCTTTGCCCGGCTCTTCAAAATAAACGACTTTTTCTTCCATTTGGCGGTACCTCTACTTAGATGTTTACTTATTTTAATATCATTATGATATCACTTTTAGGGTATAGGGTATAGGTATGAGGAAATATTTCCAATATTACTGATGATAAATAATTCAATGTAAGTATCCCTTGATAACAAAGAAAGGTATAGTTTAAACTATGGTGATTATACCACGATATCACCTCGGAAAGAGTGGTATAATCAACCAAAAGAAGATGGATACCGAGAACAAAGAGAGCAAACTAACTCCAAGAAGGATAGCAGCTGCTACTATTATCGGGACATTAGGCAGTGGCTTGGTGGTGGCTACTGTGGTTAGGCTTTTCCAGGTAGCGCAGGAAATACTACCTTGGTGGTGGCCGTGGCCTTTGGTTATAGGGGTAATCCTATTCGTAGTAGCGTTATTACTTCTAGTGCCTCTTTCATGGTGGAAACGGTTTGGGAGAGGGTTAACTAACATACCAAGAAATCTAGGAATCATTTGTTGGCTCCAATCGGTCTTGCGTTTTAATAAAGAGATTATTTACACAACAGGAGTAAAAGCACGCGTAACTGATTGGTATTTCCAAACATTGACTAACAACCCACTTGACCCTTATTTTGGCTTCAGATTAGAGTTGATAAATACTAGCATATTTATTATCTGCGTATCAGGAATAGAGGGAAAAGCGGTAATTGACAATAATATGTGTCAAAAATTTCCGACAGTAGATAAACAACTAGGAATAAACCAAGGAGATACTTTTTGGGTGGATATTATTCAGCAAGTCTCTGACCCCATGCTGAAACGAATTAAAGACGCTATCTCGCAAAAGGAAAAACTAAAATTTAACTTCTCTAATGTGTTTCTAATTCTAGAGACAACCACGAAAAGGTTTGAGGGTCAAAGGATAACAATTAAATTAGGAGATTTTAATATTGTACCTAGTTAAAGGAGGAGAGTCACGACAAAAATAATTTAATTCTTAAATGGATTCTATTACCGTATTAATTTTGGGGGAAAACCCATGTTGGCTATAAATCCAGCATGCTTGGAGAACCCTCGATAAATTCCGCGGGCAGGCCAAGCTGCGCGTACAATTCCTCCGCTTTCAGGCTGCCACCTCCGCTAACGCAATAGCCCCCAGCACCCCGGCCGAATCCCCCAGCCCGGGCGAGACGATATACTCTTCAATTTTACCATTAATTAGCGGAATATCGAGATAGTTATTTAGGATAATTTTAACTGTCTTTTGGACGTTTCCCAGCAGGCCAGGGACTTTCATAATGCCGCCGCCCAGGATAACTCTTTGCGGGGAAAGAGTCAAAACAAAATTCATGAGACCGCGCGCCAGATATGCAGTTTCCAATTGCCAGGCCTGATGGCCGGAAGGTAACGACTCAGGAGAAACGCCCCACCGTTTTGCCACCGCCGCTCCGGACGCGAGACCTTCCAGACAATCGCCGTGGTAAGGGCAGCAGCCGGAGAAGGGGTCTTTTTGCAGATCATGGGGGATGAGAATATGCCCCATTTCCGGGTGCATGAGGCCGTGCATCGATTTCCCGTTGGCCATGCCGCCTCCCCCTATCCCCGTCCCGATAGTCAGATAGACAAAAGTATCCAATCCCTGTGCTTTGCCCCAGCGCCATTCGCCGAGGGCGGCGCCGTTGACGTCAGTATCGATAGCGATAGGAACTCCCAGGGCATCCTTCAGGATTTTAACCAGGTTGGTATTTGCCCAGCCCGGCTTGGGCGTCGTGGTAATCAAGCCGAAAGCGGGGGATTTTTTTCCCAGGTCGAGCGGGCCGAAAGACGCTATGCCGACGGCTTTAATCAGAACTTTTGCTTCTTTAAAAAAGCTAACCGCCCGCGCGATAGTTTCCGGCGGGGTGGTGGTAGCAAATTGCGTTTTTGCCACAATTTTCTCCGGGCCGGAACCAACCGCACAGACGAACTTCGTGCCGCCGGCTTCTATACCGCCGTAAAGAGCTGCCGCTTTTGTACTATCCATTTTAAATGTCCTGTTGTGAATATTTGCCTATATCATACTACATAAAATCCGAAGCCCCAAAAGACCAATAACCAATTTCCAAACACCAAACAAATTTCAAATTACAATAACCAAACTTTAAAGTTATTTGCCATTCTCGACCCCATATCAAGTACGGGGCAGGCTCCGATCGGGAATCCATTTTTGATACCCAATCATCATTGCTTTTCCACTGTTGGATCCCCGCATACGCGAGGATGACGATTACTGTTCGGTCATTAACTTTGTAATTTTTTCCTGTGTCGGATTTCGATTTTCGTGCTTCGTACTTGTTATATTTCCAGTTTGTCCCGGGCTTCCTGATATTCCTGCGCCAGTTTTTCCGCTTCCGCCGTCAGTTTGTCCCACTCGGCGGTGAGCTTACGGATTTGTTCCTTGGAATCTATGTATTCCCGATTAGTCTCCGCCACTTTATAGCCGTCTTTATAATGGTTGGGGTCGGCGAAAAGACCCTCTATTTCATCGATACGGGCGGTCAAAGCACTTACCTTTTCCTCTATTTCCGCGATGCGTTTTTTCACCGGGCTGATATTGCGGTAATGCTCGTTCCGCAGGTTGCCCTCGGCGATTTTGCGCTGGCGCGCCAGTTCTCTTTTGGCCGCCGCATCGGAGGTAACCTGCCTGACGATGCGCAATGTCTCCGGCACTTTATCATCCTGCGGCTGCCCTTTTTCCAGGAATTCATCATAACCACCGTTGAAAATGTTAATATTGCCGTCTTTAATCTCGATAATTTTATTAGCGATTTCCCGTATCAGCGTCCGGTCATGGGTGATAAAGCAAATCGTGCCAGTATAAGCATCAAGAGCATCGGTGAGGATTTCCCGCGAGGGGATATCAAGGTGGTTGGTGGGTTCATCCATCAGGATAAAGTTAGCCGGGCGCGTCAGCATTTTAGCGATGGCAAGGCGGGTTTTTTCACCGCCGGAAAGCACGCTGACTTCCTTGGTAACGTCATCCCCGCTGAATAAAAATGCCCCTAGCATCCCCCGCAGCCGCTGGTCCGTCTCATCCCCGGCAACCGTGCGTAATTCGTCTATCACCGTATTTTTGGGGTTCAAGAGTTCAATATAGTACTGGGCAAAATAGGAAGTAGAAACACTGTGACCCAGGATGCGCTCGCCTTTTTCAAAGGTTAAAACGCCCGCCAGCATTTTAAGAAGCGTGGTCTTGCCGGCACCGTTCGGTCCGACTAAAGCCACCCTATCGCCCCTGACCAGTTCCAGGTTAAGGTTACGGTAAACGGGCTTCGAATCATACGACTTATCGATATTTTTAAGTGTGATGACGACGTGCCCGCTGTGGGGCGGCGCAGGGAAGGTAAAGTTTATCTTCTTGGTTTGCCGCGGCACGACAACACGTTCTATTTTGTCCAGTTTTTTTATGCGGCTCTGCGCCTGAGACGCTTTCGTAGCTTTATAGCGGAAGCGCTCGATGAAGCGCATTTCTTTCTGGATATTTTTCTCCTGGCGCCTGGCAGTAGCCGCCTTGGTTTCCAGGTCTTTCTCCCGGGCGGTGATGTAGCTGTCATAATTGCCGTGGAAAAAAACGACCTCATCCAGTTCCAGGGCGATGATTTTACCGGCAACGTTGTTCAAGAAGGCGCGGTCGTGGGAAGTAACGATGATGGCGCCGTAGTAATTGTTAAGATAGTTTTCAAACCAGCGCGTCGTTTCCAGGTCGAGGTGGTTAGTCGGCTCGTCGAGCATGAGCAAATCGGGGTTTAAAAAGAGCAGTTTTGCCAGCTCGACGCGCGTCAGCCAGCCGCCGCTGAACTCGGAAAGCTTGCGTTGAAAATCGCTGACCTGGAAACCCAGCCCCATAAGGATGATTTCCGCTTCATGGCCGGCGTTATAGCCACCGGAGGCCTCGAAACGGTGCTGCACATCGCCGAGTTCCCGCATCAGTGACGCGATGTTTTCCTCGTCCTTTTCTTCGGCCAGGTCCTGCTGCAGCATCTGGATTTTATGCTCCAGTTTCTTGATATCCGGGGAAGATTGGATAATTTCTTCCAGCAAATGGCGCTCCGATGAGTGGTTGATATCCTGCCGCAGATAGCCGATAGTGGTGCCGCGGCGAACGGAAACGCTGCCGGAATCCGGCGTAATATTCCCGGCGATAATCTCAAAAAGGGTGGTTTTGCCGGTGCCGTTCTGCCCGATTAAAGCAATACGGTCACCCATGCCGACATTAAAGGTGATACCTTTGAAAAGATATTCCGCGTTATATGATTTTGATATATTAGAAATGCCCAGCATTTGTTCTTCCTGTTTATATTTTATGCTATGTACTTCATTTTGGGAAATAAAAAAACCCGGGGTTTTGCCCGGGCTCGAATGCACATATTCGGATTTTTAGTTTAAATCAGCTAAAAAAAGGCGCATTGAGCCCCTGACGACACTGTCGGCGCAATGGTAAGGAGAGTTGCGTTCATGCGGCGGCTGTTAATTGTCAGGCCCAAATACAACGGAGTTTTTACCTTTCCTTCAAATTTTATGGAAATTATATTACAGCCGATTTGAGATGTCAATCAGGAAAACGGGAAAGTGAATAAGTAAATACGTATAGTTACTCATTGACAAATACCTATAGCAATTGTATTCTAAGGCAAATCGCCATAATTGTGGAGGAGGTTGAAAGTGACGACAGAAAGCAAACCATATCCGGTCACGCTTAGAGGAGAGCTGACCAGCCCGCCGGGAAGGTGGCAATGGATTTTCAAGTGGCTGCTCGGAATTCCGCATTATTTTGTTTTGTTTTTCCTGGGAATTGCGGCCGGTGTGCTCATGGTCATCGCGTTTTTTGCCATCCTGTTTACCGGTAAATATCCTAAATCGATGTTCGATTTTGTGCTGGGAGTGATGCGGTGGAACTGGCGCGTCGGCTTTTACAGCTATTCTGTCCTGGGAACGGACAAATATCCGCCTTTCTCTCTCGACCCCGACCCAAATTATCCCGCCGACCTTAATATCCAATACCCGGGAAAATTGAACAACGGGCTGGTGCTGGTAAAGTGGCTTTTAGCGTTTCCCCACTGGATAATTATCTGGATTTTCGGCTACGTCCTGCCGTTCCTTATCATCGCTGCTGCCATTTGCGAGTTATTTATCGGCGAGTATCCGGAAGGTCTGTTTAAAGTGGTGATGGGTATGCAGCGCTGGACGTACCGGGTCTTTGCTTACATCGAAATGCGGGATGAATACCCGCCGTTCAAGTTCTGGGAGGACCTGGGAATAGGAATGGCGGTGTAAGGGAGGAAAACTCGAAGCACTAAATCCGAAGTACGAAATAAATATCAAGGGAATAAAGTTTTAAAAATGTTTGTCATCTCGTACATCCGCTTCGCTCAGTATAAACTCCAGCAGGTATCCATTTGTGAAGGCAATAAATAGTGGAATATAATGGTGGATTCCCGATTGGATCGGGAATGACAAGAATTTAAATTTGGTGTTTATTAATTTGAATTTGTTTCGGATTTCTTTATTCATGCTTCGTGCTTGTGATGATACCTGTACTATCGGCCAGGTAAAACTCTTCTTTTTCATAGTTACTTACGTAAATACGGAGTGTATTGTCTGACAGAGTGGATGTAAAAGGAGGTAAGAATGACAACAGAAACAAAACCCTATCCGGTGACCTTGAGGGGAGACTTTTCTGTTCCGCCGGGGAGATGGGTGTGGATCTTCAAATGGCTGCTCGGCATACCGCATTACGTCATCCTTTTTTTCCTTGGCATCGCAGCCGTGGTATCCTGGGTAATTTCGTTATTCGCCATCCTTTTCACCGGTAAATACCCCAAAAGCCTGTTCGATTTTATCAAGGGGGTGATGCGGTGGGGCTGGCGCGTCGGTTTTTACAGCTATATGGCGCTGGGTACGGATAAATATCCCCCCTTCAGCCTTGACCCGGATCCGAACTACCCCGCCGACCTGGATGTAGTTTATCCGGAAAAGCTTTCCTAGGGACTGGTACTGGTGAAATGGTGGCTGCTGGCTATCCCGCACTGGATCATCGTGGCTATTTTCCAGGGTGGAAACGCCGGTCGAGGGTGGGGAGGACTAACAAGTCTTTTGGCAATATTCGGGGCAATATATTGCTTGTTTACAGGTAAACACCATGAGGACATGTTTAAACTTGTTATGAGCACAAACCGATGGACATACAGGCTTTTCGGCTACGTGGCGTTAATGACGGACGAATACCCGCCGTTCAGATTGGACTAAGATTTTAGGGGTAAGTGATTAGGGGTGAGGGGTGAGGGATAACATTAATTTCACCCTCACCTAACCTCTCGGGCTGCGGGATGCAGTTGATGCTCCTCTAGAGGTATGATGGTCTTGATGGAGACCTCTCCGTTGTCGTAGATTATGCCGTCTACAAGCAGGCGCAGTAGTTCCCTCCGCTCAGTAAAACCCATCGTGTCCAGGCCCTGACTCAGCCTCTTGGCCATAGCTTCGATCTGATCCCTGTAACGGATGGCCTTATCCAGTCTCTGGATTTGCTGTTTTAATTCATCCCCACGCTTCTTGGCATCAGCATATTCTTTATGAACGCAATCCATCTCTTCCCTCATCATAAAGTCGGCATAGAGTCCTTTGCGGTAGCCTTCGACCAGTCGCCGCTCTTCATTTGGTAGGTCAGCCAACCTCTTGCTCAACTGCACCAGTTCCAATTCGAGTGTCTCACGAGTCGTAGAATTCGGCTGGGCAAGATTCTCCAACTCCCGCTCCAGTAGTTCAGGCTGCTTGAGCAGATCGGTGACCGTATCCCATACCAGGGACTCCAGCCGCTGTCCGTTCACCCATTTGCACGAGCAGGGCTGAGGTTCGCCCTTTTCGTTTATGGGGGCTCGGAAGGCGTGGCTACCCAGGCAACGGTAATAGACAAGGCCGTGGCAGAAGCGCCCACCCATACTGGCACCGCAGGTGTGCTTTATCAGCCCGGTGAGCAGATACTCACGCTTGGTGTTGCGTTGAGCCAGACGCAGGTTTTCCGCCAGCCGTTTTTGCGCGGCATCGAAGACCTCCCTCGTGACAATAGCCGGCACTGTAGTCATAATCTGCTCCACTTCGGGACGCTGGGTCACCTTGTAAGTAGGTCTTTGTCCTGGTTTGCCCACCATCCTGTCGTGGCGCCATCGGTTCTGGCGAAGCGTGCCCGCGTACGTTTCATTACCAAGCATCCGCCCTAGCGTGCTTGCTCGCCAGCGTTGACCACCCCGAGGCCGGGCCACACTCAACCAATTAAGCTTATCCGCCAGCCCCACCAGAGAGAGGCGGTCCTGGGTGTACAGGCTGAAGATAAGACGCACGATGGCGGCTTCTTCCTGGTTGATGACAAGTATCGACAGAACGGGCTCATAGTCATAACCGAAACAGGCGGCAGCCTGGCTCACCACCTTGCCCTGACGGGCCTTCTCCAATCTACCATGGATGGTCCGCTCCCTGATCTTGCCCCGCTCGTACTCGGCCACAGCACCCCGCATAGCGAAGAACATGCGCCCTTCCGGGGAAGCATCAGTCTCCTGGGTGATAAACTCCAGGCGTACTTGGGCCTGCTCGAACTCGTCACTAAGTAGCAGCAAGTCGGAAAGACTCCGCGACAGCCGGTCCGGGTCGTAACAAAGCACCACATCCACTTCACTATCAGCAATAGCGCGGCGCAGCCTGGTCAGGGCGGGCCTGTTAAGGTCTGACCCAGAGTAGCCGTCATCTACAAAAGCATCCTGCAAGCCATCTGGTACTGTCTGGTAACCTTTTTCGTCGGCCCGCTTCTTCAACGCCCATTCTTGAGCGCCCAAGCCATACTTCTCAGCCTGGATATCAGTAGAAACCCTTTCGTATCTCCCTGCCCTTTCCATAGCCTTTATACCTCCTCTACTTACTTTGGCGCCGTCCTGACCCTGTGGGATCCCTGCCCAGATTATAGCAGTATTAAAGTGCTTTGTCTGCCACCCGTATTGACTCATAATTTTGGTTACCCAAAAAAGGGGCGTCGCCTCATAATTGCGGTTACCGAAATTGGAGGCAACGAGATGATCAAAAACAGTTTAAGAGAATATGCGGCAACGATTTGGGACAGATATAAAAGAGGAAAGGTCAGCCTTTGCACTTGCACACCAATGTTTATAAGAGAAAAAGGGGCTACCCCTTGCCTCATGATGTCTGATAAAAGCATATCAGCAGGATTGATAGATGTCGATATAGGTAAAACTGGACAAAATAAACTGGTAAAATCTTGCTCTCTGTAAATTCAATGACGCCGGTTAATGTATCTAATTAAGGTTTTACCAAAGCTGGGTTGAACAAATTGGACTTTAGTGATGCCCTAGTGCACGATTTACTTCTTTATTACTTTCGATGAAGTCTAAAAAATAACCTGTTGTTATCCATCATTACTCCGTTTCAATTAACCTTCTTTTAAAGATAATCTTACATTTTATTCCTCGAAATAAGTCTTTCAGCATATAAATTGGTGGGGACAGAACTTTCAGATTTGGTGATCTAAAATTCCTTTACTCATATAGTTACTTTCTAAAAAGGTTTAGTTTGTTGTAAAAGTAACTTCATTTCCCCATGTCCAACCATTCGAGCCAAAAGCAAAAGCCCGGTAGTAATATGTGGTATTAGGCGTCAGTATTAAAGGTGAGCCAAGTGGCGGATTTGATAAATCTACGGAGAATGAACCAAGAGGATAATTACTATAAGTTTCTGTTTTGCCCGAATTTTTGCTATATCTTCCAGTGTCTAGCACATTTATTGCTCCATCTTGATAGATATCTGCCCTGTAAAATAGAAGATAATTATTTGGTGCTGTTAAATTCCAATATTTACCTATTACACCTAGATCAAGCACATTTACTACCCCATCGCTATTTATGTCTGCCAAATATTGGGCTAATGGGTCAACAGTATCGTCCTTTTGAAACCAATGCCACAAGTCATAACCACCATGACCTACAATCGGATCAAACACTGTCCCAACCGGAGTTAAGGGATGAGATATGGTATCAAGAACGAAGCCTTCCACCCAATTATTACCACTTATGAGATGAGCGTTTAAAGTGGCACTTGTAGCATTAATGCTGGAGGCAGCATCAGTCTCCACCGTCCATGCAGGTGTAGTAAAAGTTTGATCTTGCCCAAACTCAGTTCCGTCGCCTTGAACTTCAGCCTTATAATGATATGTAGTATTGGGACTAAGGCCGGTTAAATTAAATGTAAATGGGCCGGTCGTGTTTATATTTTGGTTTAGCTGCGTTTGATATTGATAATTATCGTTATTAGCATTCCAATAACTGTCAGTTGCGTAAACAAAACATGTATTTACATTAGACGCACTACCTAAGCCATTCAAGATGCCATTTAATGTTACACAATCTGGAGCAATATTTGTTGCCGCGTTTGTTGAAACCGATAAAGCAGGAGCATATGTGGTCTTAAGCGTTATATTTGGCGAACCCTGATAAGCCCCAACCACCTGTAGGCCATTTAAACAAGGGGGGTAAGTAATTACACCTTGATTATCAGGTGTTCCGTTAGGATAATTGTCTGGCGTGTAATAAGGCTGCCAGTTTACATTGAAAAGGGTGCCGTTGTAACTGGTGGTTATATTTGTAAAAGTACAATCACCTGGCATGTAGCTACTGCAGTCATAAGTCGGGGCTGTCGGATTCGGGCTCCACAACTCATAGGCCAGGTAGGGTATTACATTTGTTGTCGTCATTCCCGGGTCATTCACCCCAAAAGAGTGTTCCTGTTGATTAATATCATAAAATCCAACGTCCCACTGATTGTTTTCATAATCATAATTTAAAAACCCTGTGATAGTATCTCCAACAGATATAGTGTTCACGGGGCTCTCTGGGTCACGGATAAGCTGACCTTCTGACATATACCACGCCGCTCCGGTCCATTTACCGCTATGTTGGTTATTAATTACTTGATTCCATTCCAACACTGGTTGTACTATGCCGGATGCAGAATTTGATTGAAAGGCATTGAACATGAATGCTGTTTGGTTGGTGGTATTACTGGGTATACTAGGCACGGTCCAATTAACCGAAAAGTTGTCGATGGCTTGTACGGGGTAATTTCCATAATTACGCACTTGCTCGGCCCAATCGTGTGTTGCGAAAGTTGCTGGTTGGGTAATGTTTTGGTTTATTACTCTCAGGACAAGGCTATTCTGCAAATAAATATCGATTTCTTTTCCTAAATTTACAACTTTACTCCCATCAGGCACCGTAAATGTATGATCGGCCGGGATAATACCATTAGATGTCAGGATATTTGTGCTCTGAGAGTCAAGTGCGCTTAATGTTAAAGTTCCGTCAGGCCCATAAACTTCGGTTACTCCGCTATTCAACTCGTAAATTACTGAGCCGGGTTGGAGTAATTGACCAGGTTGAGTAGGGTCAACGGTAAATCCAACCGTTGTCGCTAGAGACCCGCCATCCTGAGCAGATACTTCTTGAGTTCCCAATGGAAATAGAGTGACTACCATTCCCAGTATTAAAACAATGATTGCCAAGCGTTTACACATTACGGACCTCCTTATCGGTTTATATTATTTCTGTATTGAAATAATGATGTTATCATCATAGGGACCAGCTCCCCCGAGTAAATCGTAATCTACAGTGAAATAGTAATCTCCAGGTACTAGATCCTGGCTTGCTTTTATGACCAACAAAGTATGATATTTTATTCTTTCATATTGCTTGAAGGTTGGGGGCAAGAATCCGACCATCAAAGATGGTAATTCCGGCAATGTATCTCCCGTCCCAACTCCGCTTGTTCTGGTAATAACCGGCTTGAAATAATCGCCCGGCGGATTATCGCCAATCTCAGTCTTTGCAATGTTAAGTTGGATATCCTCAATAGCAGTTTGTCCAACTCCAACCTGATAGCGAAAAGGTGGCCCACTGGGAGTACTGGCGCCGGGAAAAATTATGTTGGAAGTAGCATCATGTAATAAGTACGGTGGCGGGCCATTTAATCCGCCATTTTCACCCACGGGGAGACCGAAGCTATCGGTATCGCTATCATCCCCCAATGTTGCTACCGCTTCGATAACGTTGTTCCCTTGCTTAAGCTGAATCTGGGCAGAGAAATTCCCATTTGAATTCACTGCCGACGCATTTCTATTGATCTTAACTTTCGCTGCCGGATCGCTCACCCATCCTGTGATCTCGATGGGGACTTTTCTATAGTCAGCGTTGGGGTTCGGAGGAAGTGTCCACGGGAAATTTATGAACACTTTTAATGGTGGGGTGAAGGTTACGGCGATTTGTTCTGAAGTTACTGCACCATTAGAATTGGTCTTTATTTGGATTAAATTCTTGCCTGGATCCAGGTCAAGGTAAGCATAATAAGTACCATCGCTGTTCACTATCGCCTGAATATCATTAACCGTAACAATTGAATTTGAAGAGGTAACATTACCAGTAAACTTCACCAGATTTACATGAATTTCCTTGCCATCAAAAGTTTTATCAATTGTCATGGGTGCCTGAAAGAATTGCGGAGCGATGGGAGTGGTAGTGATATTAGTCTTATAGTTCGGGGTTATAACCGTTAAAACCGTAGTAGTAGTAGTAGTTGTTGTTAAAGTTGTTGTAGAGCCTGAATAAATAATCTGAGTCGCGGTAGCATTACACCCCATTAACAATGTGGTTAATAGGCAAACTAAAATACCTGAGAACCAAAATAAATTGTTTTTCATCAGTTTTGATTTCTTCATTCCGGTGTTCCGGACATTTATATTATTTGTAGTGGTCTAAACGTTTATAATAATTTAAACACCTAAAAGTTAGGAGAACTTTAAGACGCCGTTAAATTTTTATTACGATATCGTTGTTTTTTTGTAAACAAATGAAAGGTAAACGTGTAATATCTATGGTGAATGAATTGAGCGGAAGGTCACAAAACGCTATTTTATTACCTTCGCTAATATGAAAAAAATGCAGCGCTCCATTCACCGGTTAATAATCCCCGGCACTTCAGGCCTAGGGTTGCCGTCATCCTTGCTCTGTCTAGCAAGAATAGGTTTCCGTTCTTCGTGAGACATCAGGGTAGCATAGGTGCCAAGTAAACGCTCATATTGGTAGTGGTAAAATTCCGGTAAGACATCAGTCTCATGCTCATGAAAAGCCCTGAATTGTTTATCAGTATTTAATAAATTCAATATATTGCGAAGTCTCCCAATCATTTGTCTGTTACCCAGGGTTTTAACAAAGTTATATCCGGCAGGGAATAAGGAATGAGCGTTCTTTAGTCTTTTTAGTAGCATCTTTCCGGAGGAGATATAAGAAAGCATATCGATGAGTTTCTCATAAAAGACCACCGGACTATAATTCTTTAACGTGAATACCAGGTACGGCATGTAATAAAAACTGAATGGCATGGTTGTCAAAATACGGCCTTCGCTTAAATATCTTTCACATAGCGGAGTATTTCCAAAAGGGACCGGAATATTAAAATTCGGCATTATGAAGGGGAGTCGACAGGCAAATTCCTTGGTTAACTCTACAGGTTCATCCCCTGTATCCGCATCCAGACCGAAGATGAAATTGGCTTGAATTCCGGTAACGTAAGGACGGATGATATTACACTGCTCGATTACTTTTTCCAGTTTTTCCCGAGGAGTCGTTATAGAACTTGCTCCAACCTTGTTGGAATAAGCTGTCCATGACTCGATACCGGGAATGATATAAAAGTTCCCCATATTTTTTAACCGGTCCAATCTGGACCCTCGCAGGATGGAGAGTGAAGTCTCCATCGTATAATTGTTGCGCCTGCGATTGGGTATCTTTTCCAGTACGTCGAATACCTGCTCAAATTTCACGGCGAAGTTGGGGTCATGTAAACCGATCAGCACCCTAGGGAAATGTTGAAAAATATAGCGCATATCTGCTTCTAGCTGGTCCAAAGGTAAAAGCACATAAGGATTATTCCAATCGATACAGAAATCACAGGAATTGGGACAGCCGATGCTGGTTAATAGCGGAATTGAAGTAAAAGGAAAGGGCTTACCTTTGAAGAAAGTGGATGCGCGGATTTCCGGCATCCTTTCCTCTACACTGGGAATACTGACAAGGGTCCGCCCACTGGTGATAATTTCTCCCCGAGGGGCATCTCTTAAAATATCGGCTATTAGAGTCTTATCACAGTCCCCAACAACAACATCAAAGAAACGCAGACAATCCTCGGGAAATTGTTTAGCATGAGGACCGCCTATTACCGTAAGCGTTTTCTCCCGGCGATACAGTTTGGCCAGTGCATATGCCAACGGACTTGCTTGAGTATAAGTTGAGATGAAAACAACATCCAGATCGTTTGGCAGTAGTTGTTTTGGGTCTTTATTACCAAAATAGGTGGCATAAAAGACTTCGTGGCCTAGATTGCGGCACCAGACGCTTATAGCCTGAGGCATAATACTGGCGTATTGCTTGGTAACCAGATAATTATAGGCCGTATTATCCCACCTTCTGGTGGCTCCGGCACTCATCAACTCAAGGATCCCTATTCTCATATCCTCATGCCCCCATATCTATTTTACCCGGATTAAAGGCAAGTTCAAAGGTTTTAATTCTGTCTATCGCAGTACTACCTACTTTATCAAAATCTGGACTTTAGTTATTCTACTAACGCGGGTAGATTATTGCCATTTCGCTAAAAACATACTTAATCTGTTGTCTTATTTCAGAAGCACCGAAGCCCTTTGGTGAGGTCGTCTTGTCCAATGATCAAGTATTCGAATATCCAGCCTTGTTTATAACATTATGCTGATCGGAGAACGATAGCGGCATAAATGGCAAACAACACTATAACTGCTAGAGCCATGACCCCCATAACAATTGCAATACGCCGATGTCCAAACTTATAACTCAGATAGTCACCTAATACCAGCGTAACGAGAGCAGCTATTATTACCTCGGTAATAGTTATGGCGGTTTTCAAATCAGGCATATGCTCTACTTATCCAACCTCCTAATCTATACTAATCTGTACTAAAATTCAGCATTCTTGCCCGTCGTTTCGGATCCAGTGCCAATTCAAAATTTGCTTTAGGCTCCCAAATGTTGGTTTGTCTATTTCAGAGGCGGCAAAGCCCCGACTTACTAATGACGTTCTTCCGCTTCAGCCTTCTCAGCCTCAGCTTTAGTCTTATGTATGGTCTTATCGGGATGGTTGGGAGGTGAATATAAGGTATATAGCTTCAGTTTTTTACTCTTCGAGGTATTTATTACATTATGGTACGTGCCTGCCGGAACAATAACCGCATCGCCATCTTTTACCAAATGCTTTTCAGTTCCGTTGAAAACAAATGCTGCTTCACCTTTCTCAATACGAAAGAACTGATCGACATTCGTATGCACTTCATTACCAATCTCTTCACCAGGTTGTAAGCACATCACTACGAGTTGGGCATATTTTCCTGTAAACAACACCTCCCCAAAATAATCGTTGCCTAGAGTCTGTTTCTCAATTGGTCCAACATAGCCTACCATAGTTTTACCTCCTTTAAACCCTTTATTAACCACATCATATCATGCCTTGTTGGTTCAATAAATACACATGAACATCGGGATGCCTGATTTTTTGCAATGCGATTATCCCTCTGGGAAAAAAGAATAATATACGGGGGTTTATTGTTAGGGAAATGGAAGGATCAAAGAAGATCATTAATCGATTATCAAAAAGTAGATAATAGTCCAAATAACGGAGAGGATAATCCAGATCACAGGAACAAGCCACCACAGCCAACCTAGTAAAATAACAATTCCTATGCTAATACCAAGACAAGCTATTGCGCCCCACCCTAGATACATGAAACGCTTCAAGCTATTACCCCCATCTTTAAACACATTATATTGCGAAGGAAAGACGATATCTATCAAAAGTAAACGATATTCTCCAAATCAATTCACGGTGTTTTCAAATGTCTTATGTGTCTGTAAATATAGAATGCTATAAAAATAACTATTACAGCCACAATAACCGGAGTCGCGTGACCCATAGCCGAGTTGATTTGTTCCCAGTGATCTCCTAAAAGGTAACCGGCGGCAGCTAGCCCAACACACCAGATAAATGATCCTACAAAAGTGTAGAGTGTAAATTTACCAAAATTCGTTTCAGCTATACCAGCCGGAAGACTGATAAATGTTCTGACTACTGGTAATAGTCGGGAGATAAAAATAGATAAGGCGCCATATTTGACAAACCAGTGGTCGGCAAGATCAATATCGTGGTGTGTTATAAGGACATACTTGCCGTATTTCTCTAAAAGCGGGCGTCCTCCAGCTTTGCCCACCCAATATATTGCAACCGAACCGATGACACAACCTAATGCTCCCAAGGCACCTGCCATCAATACGTATTGAAAGCCTAAAGAATGGTTTCTAATGAGAATCCATCCGGCCAACGGCATAATTATTTCACTTGGCAAGGGAACGCAAGCACTTTCTATTGCCATAAGTACTACTACTCCAGGCCACTGCATCAAATTGTAGATATGATTTATGAAATCTAACATTTTTATCCTCTTGAATACTTCCTTCTACTTTCGTTTGGAGCTGGTACCGTTGTTATTCTCCACGAGTGGAAATGATACAAAAAAGGTACTCCCTTTGCCAACCTGGCTTTCGACCTCGATTTTACCGTGGTGATCCAGAGCGATATGCATACTAATGGCCAGACCAAGTCCGGTGCCGCCCTCAGCGCGTGACCGGGCTTTATCCACACGGTAGAAA
Source organism: uncultured Chloroflexia bacterium (assembly GCA_963796365.1). Lineage (GTDB taxonomy): Bacteria > Chloroflexota > Dehalococcoidia > Dehalococcoidales > RBG-16-60-22 > RBG-13-51-18. The sequence goes on along the minus strand of CAWCLJ010000003.1, from coordinate 39,351 downwards.
CGCTCGAAGAGATGTGATATATGTTCTTTGGGGATACCGATACCGGTATCTTTAATCACTATCATTGCTGTTTTATCTTCCCTCACGACAGAAGTAGATATACTACCACCCTGCGGTGTGTACCTGATGGCATTTTCCAGCAGATTCAGAAACAGCTGCTCCAGCTTCACCCGGTCACCTTCTATTAACAGGTCTTCCAATGGTGCAAGATTAAATTCTATACCCTTTTCTCTAGCTAGGACTTCTATATCTGAAGATAGTTCGGTAAAAAGCTCCTTAAGATTGATTCTCTCGAAATTTACCTGTTCCTTACCGGCATCGATACGAGCTAGATACAACAACTTATTAACGACGGCCGACATATGCTCTGCCTCTTGGGAAATTAACTCAAGAGACTTGCGGTAATCTTCCGGCGGCCTATTCTTACGCAACGCTAGTGTGGACTCGGCTTGTACAATAGCCAATGGCGTACGTAATTCATGTGAAGCATCAGCTGTGAACTGACGCTGGCGACCGAATGCTGTTTCCAGCCGTGTTATCATCTGGTTCAAGGTTGTTGCCAGTCGCCCGAGTTCATCCTCACTACGTATGTCTATCCTCTGGCTTAAGTCGCTTTCTTCTATTTCTTGGGCTGTCTTTCTGATACGCTCTACCGGTATCAGCACCTGATTAGCCATGAAGAAGCCACCACCTCCCGCCAACGCAAGTGTAGCCAGTCCGGCGATGATGAGGATGCTCATGAATCTCTCCAACACCTCAATTACATCAGCCGTTGAACGGCCCACGACAATCGCACCAATTTCCGGTTGGCCAGAAAATGGCGCAACATAGAGCCGAATTTTCTGATCATTTGAGGTTGAGACAGTGAAGAATGATGTACGATTTTCAAGGGCTTGCACCACTTGCGAATCAACATGCGGGACTTCCGCTCCCCAGCTAAATCCCTGCAATAAGCTGCCATTATTATCATAAATGAGTACAAACTCGCCTGGCTGCTCCGTCATCCCGAGGGTTATTTGACCATTCAAAATGTCCAGTGAGTTTTCCAACGCCTGAGTATGAGTCTTCAATGAGTCGTCGAGGCTCTGGTATAAGCTTTGAGATAACATAAAATAGGAAATCATACCAAAGAGAAGCAATAACACTACCAGGACTGCCAAGTACCAGATAGTCAGACGGAATCTGATGCTTTTAACAAATTTCATGTTGCCTTCATCCGATAACCGGCTCCCCTAACGGTTTGAATCAAGCTATCCTGGCCTCTCTCGTCAATTTTGCTGCGAATTCTTCGAATATAAACATCGATAATGTTGGACATGTTATCGAATTCATAATCCCATGCGTGTTCTTCAAGCATTGTCCGCGTAATGACCACATTAGGATGTCGCATGAAATACTCCAGTATTGTGTACTCTTTGCTAGTTAACTCGCTCTTTCTCTGTCCCCGCCATACTTCTCTGGTCAGGGTATCCATGACAAGATCTCCTACCTTTAACTTCGATGATTTAGAGAGCCCTTCCGAGGTATCATCAAAAAGTGTGGAAATAGTTAGCGGCAGCGAGTACCCTTTCTGTTAGTGATGAAACAAACAGAAGGAGGGTACCCACCACCATGGGAAAGCAAACCACAGGGAAGCCGGAGTCGTCAAGTAAAGTCTGGGATTATCTCGAAGAGATGGTGCGGGTGAAGGTGAGGGAATTCATCCAGGCTCTACTGGAAGATGAAATAACAGAGCTGTTGGGGCGCGGCAAGTCCGAGCGGCGCGAGGGACTGGATGCTTCGCGGGCGTACCGGAATGGCTACGGCAAGCGGCGAAGGCTAACGCTGGGCTGTGGGACCATTACCGTGCGCCGGCCCAGGGTCAGAGGTCTGGCGGAGCGTTTCAAGAGCCGGGTATTGCCGTTGTTCGCCAGAAGGACGAAAGAGGTAAATCAGCTTTTACCACAGCTTTACCTGCACGGTCTGGCGCAAGGTGATTTTGACCTGGCGCTACGGGGTCTGTTGGGAGAAGAGGCGCCCATCTCCGCCAGTACGATAGCCCGACTCAAGGAGAGCTGGCAAGCTGAATGGGAAGAGTGGCGGCGGCGCAGTCTCAAAGGTCTGAGACTGGTCTACATGTGGGTTGACGGAGTATACATCAAGGCTGGTCTGGAGAAAACTAAGGCGGCGCTGCTGGTGGTGATCGGCGCATTAAGCGATGGGCGGAAGGTGATCCTGGCGGTGGAGCCCGGGTATCGCGAATCTACCGAAAGCTGGTCCGACCTGTTGCGTTCCCTCAAAGGACGCGGTCTGAACTGTCCCCGGCTGGTAGTGGGCGATGGTCACCTGGGCATCTGGGGAGCCTTGAATGCTGTCTTTCCCGATGCGCTGGAGCAGCGTTGCTGGAATCACAAAGTGCGAAACGTGCTGGATAAGTTACCGAAGAAGGCACAAGGCAATGCTAAGAATGAATTACAGGGAATTGTGTACTCGGCAGACCGCGAGGAAGCCGAAGTTAAGCGCGACCACTTCGTCCGCTGGTGCCGGAAAGAAGGCTATGACCGGGCCGCCGCGGCACTAGAGCATGACTGGGAGCGGATGGTGACCTTTTATCGGTTCCCGAAGGAGCACTGGAAGCATCTTCGAACCACCAACCCGGTCGAATCGCCCTTCGCCGCTCTGAGACTGCGGACCGATGCGGCCAAGCGCTTTAAGAAAGTGGCCAACGCTACGGCAGTAACCTGGAAGATGCTTTTGATTGCCGAGCAGCGATTCAGAAAGCTGGATGCACCGGAGATATTACAGGAAGTTTACCTGGGTATCGAAAGCCTGGGCCCGGGAGAAATCAAACAGGAGGAGGTACTTGCCGTCGCCTGACATTTACACACCTATTGACGGAACCTCAGCCCTTCCCGCCGCAGTAGTGCCCGGATCCTGGCCAGCAGTTCATTAAAGGCAAATGGTTTAACCAAGTAATCGTCAGCTCCGGCATCGAGTCCCTTAACACGATCCTCCACAGTATCTTTGGCGGTTAGCATGAGAATTGGGATATTTATTCTCTTCTGTCGCAACTCCTGGCAGGTTTCAATACCATCCTTCATAGGTAACATGATATCTAGAATAATAATGTCATACGGGGTAGTTTCGGCGAGGTATTCTCCCTCTTCGCTATCGTAGGCAGTATCAACCGCGTAGCCTTCTTCCATAAGCCCTCGCTTGATAATACCGCAGAGACGCCTGTCATCTTCGACGATGAGAACCCTCATAAATGCCTCCCGGCGAACTGTTATCAAAAATAGTATAGCAGACTAAGATGAAAATTAGATGAATAAACGATGAACAATAGCATCGGCTGGGAAATATCATTTGTAACCTTATTTTCATTTTCGGTTAATAGCAGGTTCATCTTCATCTGATAAGCTTTGACCATGTGATGAGTATCGTTATTCCGGTCTTGAACGAATACAACAACGGAGTTTCGCCATGAACCTCAATGACATTCGATATATATCGTGGCCTTTACCGCGATTTTCGTCCCGAGGAACCCGGAAAGCATTTCGTTGTTGGTAAGGCGTTACGAAAAGCTGCAAATTGATTGACTCTTTGTTACCAATACCTGAATATTTTGGAATACTTAAATGGTCAGAAAGCCGAATAGCAGGATTTCATAGAAAAATACTGTTTTAATCTAGAGTTAATGGTCTGTCAATGGTAGGTTCATGTTCGTCCGTTAAGCTGGAATTAACGATACGAGGTAAAGCTCCTGTCAACGCTGAAAGAAAGGAGATAAAAAGAAATGCTGAAGAAAGTGCTGGTTGGAACTGGCATAGCTGCAGCGCTCACGTGTATGTTTTTATTGGGGAGCCTTACTATCGGCCCTGTTTTTGCTCAAACTCAAACCGATAACGCTTTAACACAGGTTGTTTCACAGAGTTCAAACAATGGTTCTACAGAAGACAAAATGCAGGGACCGGATCTGGACAATGTTGACCAGCAGGTTGGGAACCAAACCCAGATCGATAAAGGACAGACCGGCAATGATGAGACTGACGTAACTAACGCCGAGAAAATGCCGGGGCAAGAGACTACTGAAAACTAGAACCAGCTAACATTACCCGCGATAGGGGTGGAGACTTACAATCTCTGCCTCTATCGCCACTGAATATATCTTGGAACTTCGAAGGAAATAATATGAATACTTTCGTGTTTAAAGCAAAATACGTTTTGGTCTCCATCGTTATTGTTGCAGTTCTTCTGTTAACTACCAGTTGTGCCTTATCCGGTATGACTAACTCAACAGCATCCAACCCAACGCCTGAGGCCATCACAACCAATATTTCGCAGCCAGCCGTGGCTACTCTGACCCCGATTAATCCTTCTCCGGTACTGGTCAATAGCCAGACACCGGTTCCTATTCCCGACTTCGTCTCCGTAATCGCTAAAGTGAGACCATCGGTAGTGGCTATTACCACCGAGGTGTCGGGTTACAATGTGTTTGGCAGCTCGTATACCCAGCAAGGAGCAGGTTCTGGTTGGATTATTGATAGTGGTGGACTTATCGTTACCAATAATCATGTGGTCAATGGTGCCAAGAGCATTACGGTAACCCTGGAAGACGGCCGGGCTTTTCCGGCAGAAGCCGTACACACTGACCCTGTTGCCGACCTGGCAATCGTAAAGATAAAGGCTCAGAATTTACCGGCACTTCCAATTGGCGATTCCTCTAAACTACAAGTCGGCGAGTGGGTGGTAGCCATGGGGAATTCACTGGGTATGGGGATAAGCGCGACTAAAGGGATTGTCAGCGCTCTGGGAGTCTCTTTATCAGTATCTGCGGGAGAGACTCTTTTTGACCTCATTCAAACGGATGCTGCCATCAATCCCGGTAATAGCGGGGGGCCTCTGGTGAATCTGCAAGGGGAAGTAGTTGGTATCAATAGCGCTAAAGTGGCGCAGGTAGGCGTTGAAGGGATGGGTTATGCTATCAGCGTCAAAGAGGCAAAACCCATAATAGACCAGCTAATTCAAAAGGGATACGTCATACGGCCGTATCTGGGAATAAGTACTTACACGGTTGACCAGTTTGTTGCTTTCCAGTACGGGTTGGGCATAGACAAAGGAGTACTCGTAACACAGGTAGGTTCCGGCAGCCCGGCGGATAATGCTGGTATCAGGCAAGGTGATGTCATTACAGCCATCGAAGATAAGGAAATCAGTGATGTAAGCGGGCTGATACAAGCCATAAACTCATATCAAATCGGACAGAAGATAAAAGTAACCTATTGGCGTGGCAATGCACAAAATATCACTTATGCCATCCTTGTAGAAAGCCCACCACCCGGCTAGTATGGTGCCAAACGACGAGAGCCGATTGAAGACGGAATAGCAATAATCAAGAAATAGAAGGACGAAAACGATGAAAATATCAAAGACTTTGAGTATGTTTATAGCTCTCACGATGGGCACACTCCTTCTAGCCGGCTTTGCCAGCGGGTGCGCCAAGAGTATACCGAGTGCCCCGCCAACAGTGTCTGGATTGCAGGGAGAGACACCATTAGCCGCGGAGAAGAACCCTCCCGGCGATATACCTGATAACCAGGTGTTTATTACATATCGCTCTACAGATGGTCAGTATCAGCTTAATGTGCCAGAAGGGTGGGCTCGCAGCACTCAAGGAGCGGATGTCAGCTTTATCGATAAACTTGACGGAGTTAAAGTCTCAATTACTCAAGCCCCTACTGCCCCGACGACAGACAGCGTTCGCACTAATGAGGCAGCAACGTTATTGAAATCCGGCAGAGCAGTACAGGTTGACAAGATACAGGATGTGCAACTGCCGTCAGGACCGGCTATGCTCGTATCATATAGCTCAAACTCTAACCCAGATCCTGTCACCGGCAAACAGGTGCGTCTTGAAAATAATCTGTATCTGTATTTTAAGAGTGGGCGGTTAGCTGCTCTTACCCTGTGGGCGCCTCTCGGGGCGGACAATGTCGACCAGTGGCAGCGGATATCACAAAGTTACCGGTGGCTTTAAATGATACTCCTCGAAGCATTAGATCTTTATCGCTTTTACCACACCGAGGAAGAGGAAACACTGGCGCTACGGGGGGTAAGCCTCCATGTTGAGGAAGGCGAAATCGTAGCCGTGATGGGACCTTCAGGATCCGGGAAGTCTACTTTGTTGTCGTGTTTGGCTGGTCTTGACGAGCCGGACGGCGGATGCGTGATGCTTAATGGCAAACGGCTGACACGTCGTTCGGAACCGGAACGTGCCGCACGCCGCAGCGCGGAAGTTGGAATTTTACTTCAATCAGATAACCTTATCGCCCATCTCTCGATAGAAGATAATATCCGTTTACAAATGCATCTGGCTCGCAAGCTGGACAAGCCATGGTTGGACCAACTGATCAGTCTCGTCGGATTACAGGAGAGACGCTGGGCATTCCCTTCGCAACTCTCCGGTGGGGAAATGGCCCGCGCAGGTTTGGCTGTAGCGTTAGCCACTCGACCAAAAGTGCTACTTGCTGATGAGCCAACAGGAGAAGTAGATGCGGAGACGGAAACTTATATCCTGAATTTATTTGAGACCCGGCGAGATAACGGTGATGCTACGCTAATAGCAACTCACAGTCACACGTTAGCCGAACGTGCTAATCGAATTATACATCTTGTGGACGGGAGAATCATCGATGGATGAGAAATTAACTCGCCCGCAACACAGTGCAGTCCCAACTCTCTCATTAGTAGAGTCCTACAACGCGGGTTGCACATATCCCGGGTATAAACCGGTGGTGGCACTATCTTCAGCGACATGCTCCATCATGCCCGGCGACCACATTGCTGTTACGGGACCATCGGGTAGTGGAAAATCTACACTCTTGTATCTGCTAGCAGGATTAGAAACACCCACCTCCGGCAGTGTCACTTGGCCGGCCTTGGGGTCGCGTGAAGAGTTACGTCCGGCAAAAATTGCTTTTGTATTTCAAATGCCCAGTCTTTTAGCTTCCCTTACTGCCGTCGAAAACGTAGAGCTTCCTTTACTCCTCAACCATGTTGATATGAAGACAGCACGCCAGGCAGCGCTGGCTGCGCTTGAGCGGGTAGAACTCAAAAGCATCGTCGAGAGCTTGCCAGAGGAGCTTTCCGGCGGGCAGGCGGAGCGTGTGGCCGTGGCCAGGACACTGGCCTATCGACCAAAGCTTATCTTTGCTGATGAACCTACAGGCCAACTCGACCATCCCACAGCTCAACGTTTGTTTGATGTGCTTCTAAATGCTCTTGAAGGGACAGACACAGCATTCGTTGTAGCTACCCATGACCTGGCTGTAGCTGAGCGAATGCATGTAATATGGGATATGCATCATGGCATCCTGGAAGTAGGTCAGAAATGCTAGAGATAATGTGGCTAAAAGGATTTGTGGCGAAACACTCTATTCGGCTCTTAGGTGGCATTGCAGGTATTGCTATAACAGTAGCGCTCCTGGCCTCTCTTGGTGCTTTTATTACTAATAGTGCCGCTTCGATGACTCAGCGAGTTATCGCTGAAGTCCCCGTAGACTGGCAGGTCTTGCTGGCGCCCGGAAGTAATTCTTCAGACAGTGCGGCTATTGTTCGCCAGGCCGTACCGGTGACAGCGCTGGAGACGGTAGGCTACGCTGACGTTTCCGGTTTTATCGCTACTACCGGAAGTACAGTGCAGACAACAGGCTCGGGGAAGGTCTTGGGAGTAAACCCTGAGTATCAAAGTATATTCCCGGCCGAGTTTCGCCAGCTTATTGGAGCCTCTAGCGGGGTATTGGTAGCACAACAGACGGCTGCTAACCTCCATGTGACCTCTGGAGATTCTATTACCATACAACGTATCGGCCTACCTCCAGTAACGGTGCGGGTAGACGGTGTTGTAGACCTTCCGAATGCCGACTCCCTGTTTCAAGCCGTAGGCGTCCCAGCCAATGTCGCACCGCAGGCACCGCCTGATAATGTCATCATACTTCCTAGCGACCGTTGGCACCAACTCTTTGATCCTCAGGCAACGATTCGTCCGGATACCGTGCGCCTTCAACTTCATGTTCGCCTTGCACATACACTTTCTTCTGATCCAGTTAAAGCCTACGTATCCACCCAACAGATGGCGAGAAATATCGAAGCTAAACTGGCTGGCAGTGGACTTGTGGGCAATAACCTCGCCGCTCGTTTGGATGGTGTTCGGTCTGATGCCCTCTATAGCCGCGTACTATTCTTATTCCTGGGATTACCCGGCATCATCCTGGCTATGATACTTACGCTGTCCATTATCGGTTCCGGTGCCACGCGCCGGCGACGGGAGCAAGCTCTATTACGTACCCGGGGAGCCACCACTTCTCTGACTCTGCGTCTCGCGTCCATAGAAGCTTTGTTTACCGGAGTATGTGGTGTAGCACTAGGTATGGCACTGGCAATGGGTGTTGGCAGGCTGACCTCGATTGGGGCCTTCTTTGGCACAGGTGCATTTCCCTGGACAGTGGGAGCAGCCGTTGCCGGTTTTGTGCTTGCAGTACTGGCCGTACTGTACCCGGCCTGGAGGCAGACCCAGCACTCTACTGTGATGACAGCACGTGCGGTAGTCGGCCGTGCAAAAAAACCGCTGTGGCAACTACTATACCTGGATGTCATCTTGCTACTCATCTGTGTAGTTGTCTTCTGGCGGACTGCAAGCACGGGATACCAGGTAGTATTGGCGCCGGAAGGAGTTGCCCAGACATCCGTATCGTACGAGACGTTCATAGCGCCGGTATTACTATGGATCGGTGTGGCGCTACTAACGATGAGGGTTTGGGAAATAGTTCTTGGTCACAGGCGGTGGATAATATCGAATGTCTTACGTCCTATTGCCCATGGGCTTTCCAGTATAGTCGCTGCATCTTTAGCCCGCCAGCGTACTCTCATATCTTATAGCGTGGTGCTCGTCGTTCTGGCATGTTCATTCGCAACGTCCACCGCAGTTTTCAACTCAACATTCCAGACTCAAAACCACTTAGATGCAGCACTTACCAATGGTGCTGATGTAACGATTACTGGCATTACAGCCTCTCCACCCAGCAGTAAGCTTACCGAACTCAGGGCAGTGCTTGGTGTAGCTGCCGCCCAGCCGATGCAGCACCGGTTTGCCTATGTTGGCAACGACCTGCAGGACCTTTTTGGTATTGATCCGCTGCACATTGGCGAGGCTACCACTATGGCTAATGCTTACTTCGCCGGAAGTAATGCTGCTGCCGCATTGGCAGCGTTAGCCCAACATCCCGACGGTTTACTTGTCTCTGAAGAAACCAAGAATGATTATCAACTCAAGGCGGGTGATCAGGTGAACCTCCGGTTGCAGGATGTAAATCATCAGTATCGAGTAGTATCGTTTCATTTTATGGCTGTAATCCGTGAGTTCCCTACCGCACCGAAAGATTCGTTCCTGGTGGCTAATGCCAGCTACATCGCGCAACAAACCGGGACGAACGCCGCCGAGATAGTATTAATCCGGACTACCGGCAATCCATCTGGGGTTGCCGATCGCGTACGTGTGGTTGTCAACTCCTTGCCAGCAGCCAGAGTGACCGATATTGCCTTAACGCAACACTCCATCAGTTCCAGTTTGACTGCCGTTGACCTACACGGCCTCTCTCAATTGGAGTTGACCTTTGCTGTTCTGCTTGTAGCTACGGCAACCGGTTTGATGATGGCACTCGGCTTAGCAGAGCGACGGCGCACTTTCGGCATTCTCACAGCACTGGGAGCCAGTGGCAGACAGCTAGGAGCATTCCTGTGGAGTGAAGGACTGTTGACGCTGGTAGGAGGTGGTGTTATCGGTATTGGGACGGGTTTCGGCATAGCCTGGATGCTGGTGAAAATGCTGACCGGAGTCTTTGATCCGCCGCCAGAATCTTTATCGGTCCCGTGGCTGTACCTGGCCGTACTAGTGATTGCTGCTATTACATCTACAACAATTGCTGTATTTAGTGCCTACCTAACGGATCGCCGGCCAGGAATGGACATCCTTCGAGAAGGCTAACAACAGAAAGACCCTCTTTGTTAGATTTACTCAGAATATATGATTAAACAATGGAGAAGAGAATGTGGACAAAACTATAACTACAGCCCTACTCATCATAGCAGGGATAGCATGCGTAGTATTTGTCTTTAATAGTGTCTATCCAATGGTAAACCGTTCCAGCCAAGTCATGGCTAACGCAGCTCAAAGTGTAAACGACCGAATGAATAGCCGGATAAGCATCATCGATGCGGCCAATACACAAGACCTAAAAAGACCGTTTATGTCTGGGTAAAAAACGTGGGCAGTTCAATAATACAACCCATAGAACAGAGTGACGTTTTCTTTGGTCAGGAAGGAAGTTTCAACCGCATTCCTTATATAAATAATGTTCAGGGAGCTTTTCCAAGCTGGAGTTTTGAATTGGAAAATGATACCAAATGGCAGAACGGTACTACTTTAAAAATAACTATCAAATATGATAAGGGGCTTGGTCCAGGAATCTATTACATTAAAATGGTGATACCTAATGGAATCTCTGATGAATATTTCTTTAGTATGTAGTGTATAGATACTGGTAAATGCAATAAAATATATAGAGTTAAAGTAACACAACGTCATATTATTACGTTCAGGCGAACATCTGGATATATGATTTCTTGCACCTACGAATTGTCGAGTGTTGAAGAGATCGTTAGTATTTTGCCAACTCGGTAAGTTTTTCATGTTAGTTGATGTTGTATCTGAATATTACTGATTTAAACTGTTATCAATAAATTATGCCGTCTAACCCTTGGGGTGACATTGACATACTCTTATCAATTAGCCATAATAGCCACATGAGCAAAAAGACTAGTTTTGCTATTATAATATTTGCTGCCGTTTTAGTAATATCCATTCCAGAAGCCATACTGTTCTGGAAAATAACAAACAATTATTCTACTTTTAATAATCCGATAGAAATACTACAAGGAATATTAGTTGCTTCGACAACTTTAATCGCTTTAACAGGAACATTTTTAACAATTCGCAGAACAATAAACAGAAGCAACTTAATTTATTCTATCTTCTTAAATGTTTTTTATGTTAGCTGTGTTCTATTTGGTCTATTCTCAATCCTTAACAGTATCGCGGCTTTAATAGATTATCCACCGCCAGGAAATAATGTTATAACTCCTGTGGAACTTGTAGGAATAAAAAATGCGATAAAGTATTTTTCCGCACAAATATGGATTTTCATAGCAGCTTTCGTGTATGAAATTATAGGTAAATTTGTCTTTTTTAAAAATTCTTAAATAACTTACCTCCCTTTTCTTTTTAATAAATTATACTTTTTCTTACTTCTTTTCCATTAAAGTTGCAAAAACCTGCTAGTAGGGTAATAAATCAGGAAGAGTGCGAATATAATTTTGCCCTTATTAGAGTCAACCTAGATTGTAATGTTAAACTTTTCATCTTTTTGTGCAAACTCCGAGCCGTTGCTTCATCACCCATTATTACTCCAAAAAGTAATGGGCAAGTCAGACCCTCACCGAGGGTCAGTTACACCATTCAGAAATCCCAAAAATATTCCGACATTTTGTAAAACCGCAAGCGTGACAAAGTGACAAAAAAGGCGTGGTTACGTTGATCAAGTACTGACATTGGTCCAGGTGTTATTCGTAAACTTTTGTCGCTTGGTTTATCAGTGATTTGGAAGGTAACAAGCGTTTGCTGGCCTAATTCTTTTTGGGATTTTATCTTGAAGAAACCACCCTGGAACTCTGTACCACACTGTGGGCGCTTTCTCTAGTGAACGGGTAGCCAGATTTAAACTGCCCGAAGAAAATCAAGCGTATATCACTTCCGTCAGCAGGAAATAATGGGGTGGTAAATGTCTCTACCAAATCAACGCGTTTAGCTACGGCTTTGTCGCTTCCTCCAAATATGCATTTCTCGGACTAAAACGGCCACCTTTTCGGAGCAAATCAGCCGGCCTTTCGGAGTAAAGTAGGCCACCCTTTCGGAGCAAATCGGCCACCCCCCATTGGAGCGGCGTCGGACAATACGATGGCATAGAATCACCGTTGGAGGTGATTCATGGCCAACAGGAGATTGTCCGTGCGCAAGATCAAAGAGATTCTACGTTTAAAATTAGACTGCGGCATCAGCGAGCGGGAGATATCACGGAGCTGCCAGGTCTCCCGGAGCACGGTAGCCGATTATCTCAGAAGAGCAGCGGCCGCCAGGCTGAGTTGGCCGGAAGCGTCAGCCATGGCCGAGGCCCAGCTCGAAGAGCGCCTGTTTCCCACCGAGCACATACCAAGCTCGGTAAAACGTCCACCGCCGGACTGCGAGCACATTTACAATGAGTTACGTACCTACCGTAAATTCAACCTGACGCTCTCCCAGTTATGGCTGGAGTACAAAGAAAAACACCCGGACGGCTACCAGTACACCCAGTTCTGCGAGCATTACTGGCGGTGGCGGAAAAAGCTCGATTACTGCATGCGCCAGGAGCATCGCGGCGGCGAAAAGCTCTTCATCGACTACTCCGATGGACTGTCTATCGTTGACACGGTCACCGGCGAGTTTATTCTCACCCAGCTATTTGTCGCCGTCTGGGGAGCTTCCAACTACACCTATGCCGAAGCCACCCTGTCGCAAACGTTACCGAATTGGATCGGCTCTCACGGGCGGGCTTTCGAGTACTTTGGTTGTGTACCCCGGGTGCTGGTGCCGGATAATCTCAAGAGCGGCGTCAGCAAAGCCTGTAAGTACGAGCCTGAGTTAAATCCGACCTACGCAGACATGGCCGAGCACTACGGCTGCGCCGTGCTGCCGGCGCGTCCGCGGAAACCCAGGGACAAGGCGAAAGTCGAAAGCGGCGTGCTCATCGCCCAGAGGTGGATACTGGCGGTGTTACGCCACCGCACTTTCTACAGCCTCGTCGAGCTTAATGCCGCTATCCGCGAGTGCCTGGAGCGTCTTAATAGCCGTCCCCTGAAAAAGCTCAAGAAGTCACGCCGGGAGCTGTTTGAAACTACTGACCGGCCCAATACTTTACCGCTACCACAGAGACCCTACGAATATGCCGAATGGTATAAGGCCAGGGTACAGCTCAATTACCACATCGAAGTAGATCATCATTATTACAGCGTGCCTTACCAGCTTTTACATGAGAGACTGGACATCCGGTTAACCGCGGCGATTATCGAAGCTTTCCACAAGGGTGAGCGCGTCGCCGCCCATACCCGGTCCTATGCCAAAGGCGGCTACACCACGCTCCCGGAGCACATGCCGCTGTCACACCGCTACTACGCCGAGTGGAACCCGGCCCGGTTTATCCAGTGGGCGGGCAAGACCGGAGAGGCTACCGCCCGGCTGGTGGAAGCAGTCCTTGCCGGCCGCCCTTACCCGGAGCAGGGCTACAAGGCATGCCTGGGTATCATTAACCTGACCCGTGATTACGAACCGGTGCGTGTCGAAGCGGCGGCGCGCCGGGCGCTCAAGTTTAAGACCTGCTCTTACCGGTCGCTGAAGGCCATCCTGTCCGCCGGGCTCGACCGCCAGCCGGATAACGGCGAGCAGCACAGCCTGTCGGGACTGCCGCCGCACCAGAATATCCGGGGACAGGAATATTACCAATGAAAGGAGTAACAAGCTGTGCTTAATCAACAGACTATGTCTATCCTGCACTCATTAAAGCTATACGGTATGGCGCGGAGCCTTGAGGAAAGGCTGGCTGACGCTAAACAGGCGGCACTGTCCCATGACGAATTCGTGGGGCTGCTGGTGCAGGATGAAAAACTGTACCGTGACAATTTAAGGCTCCACCGGCTGCTCAAGAAGGCCAAGCTCCGCCAGGAAGCCGCCCTGGAGGATATCGACTACGGCGCACCCCGCGGAATTTCCCGGCAGGTAATGCTGGAACTGGCTAATCCCCAGTGGATAACCGCCCATCGTAACGTACTGGTCAGCGGTCCGACCGGCGTCGGTAAGTCATTTATCGCCTGCGCCCTGGGCAACGCCGCCGCCCGTGCCGGCTATACCGTGCTCTATGTACGCGCTCCCCGGCTGTTTGAATCCCTGCAGCAGTCACGCGGAGATGGCTCTCATCTCAAAGCCCTCGCCAGGCTAAGTCGGGTACAGCTTTTAATTATCGATGACTTCTTGCTTACCCCGCTGGTAGACGGCGAGCGGAGAGATTTGCTGGAGGTAATCGAGGACCGCTACCAGACAGGAGCGACCATTATCGCCAGCCAGTGCCCGGTTAAAGACTGGCACCCCAACATCGGCGACCCCACGCTGGCCGATGCCGTCTGCGACCGGCTGCTGCACAACGCCTACAAGATCGAGATGAGAGGCGATTCCATGCGTACCAGGAGACCGGTTACTAAATCTGAGAAGAAGGAGGACTTGTCCTGAGCGAAGTCGAAGGAGATTGAAAGCGATGAGAAAGTGAGCTAAACTGTACCTTAGTCCGGCGCTGCCAGGGGGTGGCCGGTTTGCTCCGAACACCCGGCCGATTTCATCCCGAACACGCGGCCGATTTTACCGAGATACGCAAAATACAAGCCAGTTACCGTTTGTCGTAAAACAGTGCCCTCGTTTCTTCGGCTAGAAGGGCAAGCGGAAGATAAAGGATTATACTTTGAGCCTTGGTTCACGGAGGTATTTTAAGAAAATAGTTGCTAATAGCAACATCTTCGCTTCTCATATCCTGCCTCACCATCACCCCATATCACGATGGCTTTACGCTTGCACTCGGTAACCAAGTGGGATGAGCATACTCAGCATCCCTGCTCGGCAGGTACCCTCATCGGTAATGGTGCTAAGCCGAACAAAGCCTTTGTTATATGGGGTTAAGGAGTTAGTCCAAGACTTTGGTTGAGGGTCTGAATTAGCCTCATTTGAGGGGTACCCTGAGACTCTGAATGAAGCTAAAATTCCAGACCCTCGTCAGACCCTGGCCAGACCCTGGGAAGCTAAAATTCCAGACCCTGACTAGACCCTGGCGAGACCCTCAAAGCTAAAATTCCAGACCCTTACCGGACTCTGACCAGACCCTGGGAAGCTAAAGATCCGGACCCTGACCAGACCCTCGCCTGACTCTCAACTTCTAGCCTCAACTGAGACCCTCAAGGTACTTCCCCTTAAAGTACTCCATAGTCACGATACACTTTCATAAGAGCAAGCACCTTACAATGATTGTCAGAGTCCCTAGGTGGTTGCTTCAAGATAAACTCTAAAAAAAGAAATGAGGCAGCAGACGCCTATTCCCCTCTAAATTATTAATCACCAACCGCCCAAAGTTTACGCCTGGCACCTGGGCTGAGGGCGGTTATTGCGCAACGTAACCAGTCCTTTTTTGTCACTTTGTCACGCTTGCGGTTTTACAAATGGGCGGAAAAGTATTGGGATTTCTGAATGGTGCAACAGACCCTCGGTGAGGGTCTGACTTGCCCACTTACTTTTTGGAGTACTCGTGGGCAATGAAGTGAAAGAGGCACCGGGGCCAGCGAAGGTATATAACCCTCATATCGAACTCTCGGACGGGATGCAGCAGCGGCTCAGAGATTGCACAATAAGATGAAATGTTCATCTGTACGTTTCAATTCAAGACCGATGTGAAATATCCTTTAGCCGTATCGCCCTTCCGGTCTGGATGGCGTCAAATCCATACCTATCCCTGATTCGGTCAATTGCTTTGTTCAACTCCTCCAGCTTCCGTGTAGAGGGAGCGAATAATGTCGCCTGCCGGCTCGCTTCCACCAGGTTCGACACGCCGAT
The DNA here is from genome assembly GCA_963796365.1 of uncultured Chloroflexia bacterium. GTDB lineage: Bacteria > Chloroflexota > Dehalococcoidia > Dehalococcoidales > RBG-16-60-22 > RBG-13-51-18. The sequence goes on along the minus strand of CAWCLJ010000003.1, from coordinate 23,579 downwards.
GCCGATAAGCCGAACTGCCTGTGTTTCCATCGCTAGTGCTTGATCAAACAACATTATACCGGTTTCAAATATCGCCCGGTCGGTATCGACGCTTTCCGGAAGCGTGTGGCTCTGGGTAATGGTCGAAAAATCAGTATACCTTAACTTCAAAGTCACGCACTTTGCCTGTTTATTTTTCTTCCGTAAGTCGGCACCTACCTTCTCGCTTTGAGCCCATAAAGTCGCTTCCAGCAACAAACGGTTCCGAGTGTCCTCTCCGAAAGTTGTCTCTCGACTAATGGACTTAGCCTCACCTGGTGGGAGCACCTTCCTGTCATCGATACCATTAGCAAAACGATGCAGCATTTCTCCTGCGGTACCTAGCCGGCTTTTCAAAGTAGCGGAAGGTGTTCGTGCTAGTTCGCCTATCGTATGCACTCCCAAGTTCTTCATGATCTTTACGGCTTGCTTCCCGGCTCCTGGTAATTTGTCTACCGGTAGTGGCGACAGGAAGTTGCGCTCTTCCCCCGGTGTCACTTCGATAAGCCCATCCGGTTTGGAAAGATCTGATGCAACCTTGGCCACTACTTTACAGCTCGCAATGCCGATGGAAGCAGGTAGCCCCAGTTCGTTTCGGATTCGTTGCTTCATCGCAACTGCCATCTGCCTGATGGAACCGTGTATCGATTCAAATCCGGTCACATCCAGATAAGCTTCGTCGATACCTCCCGGTTGGATAAACGGGGAGAAGTCATTAAGAATCGCCATGAACTTCCGTGAGAATTCGCGGTATCTGGCGTAGTTCCCTTCGATAAAGATGGCTTCGGAGCAGAGCCGGGCGGCAGTTACTAGTGGCATCCCGGAGTGGAGACCGAAAGCTCGTGCTTCATAGGAAGCTGTCGCCACGACCCCTCTGCGATCAGACTTGCCACCAACGACAACCGGCTTACCTTTGAGATCGGGATCAAGTATCTGTTCCACCGAAACAAAGAAGGAATCAAGGTCAATATGAATGATGGTCCTGTTTGCCATATGAGGGCGCAAAAGATGTTGCATCATATTTGTCGCATATACCCCTCAATAATGGGAATCAATTTATCGCTTTCAGGCGGAGTAAAGTTCGGCGATTTGCTCATCGCGATATAGTCAAATGTTTCACTTATTCTGAAACTATTCCATGGTAGTACCTTGAAAGGAACACCGGGGTCCCTTGCTACCATCGATAAGTTTCGGATAGAAGAGGCTTCAACTTTTTTCTTCTTAAGCTGTCTTAAAATTGACCTCGCATCGCCGTCCCATTCAGGTACATTTTTCAAGTGCTTGCGGAGAGTAACCCACACAAGAGAGGCTACCCATCCGTACGTGATGGCAAAAGTCAAGTAGTTCCCCGAATGAACGTGTTGTTTCTTGAGCATCGCGAGCACGCGTTCCGAGTCAACATGCAAAACGCCCGACGCCAGATACAGCCCACCCCCTACCCATAGGTCGGGATGAGCATCTATGTATACCACTTCAAATGGGACCCTGAGACGACCAGAGTCAATAAGCATATGCCATAAATCCAATACTTCATCATGGTTTTCAACCGTACGCCCCTGTACCTGGACAACAGATGAAAGACCGCATCTTTTCTCGAGAAAGCGCCGTACTTTAGGGACACTCCATGGCTTATACTCTGAACCTAGCCTTCCGCTGTCACTTCCGCTACGGTAAGCGTTGTCGTTCAAGAAGAAATCTAAATCTAAGAACCGCATAATCCTTTTCGCCAATAGTTACTCGGTCCAGTTCTTACTATAGCGGCAGGAGTTATACTCGTCAATCATTCTGAGGAAACTAGGGTGGCCTGGTAGTGTTTTCCCAAGACTCTTATATTGAACCCGGAGCGCATAAATTGATGTCTTAATACGCTCGCAATATCCACCCAACAATACTGACATTTGTTCAATCTAGGTTTATCATCCTTTAATTCATTTGTCTTACTGAAACTATTTTTTAATCATGGCATATGAAGCCTGGACATCCAATATGATATCCGTTGAACCGGCGCTTATCGACGTTCCTTGTCCCGTCATTATTGCCAGACCTGCGCTTACACCGGAGTAATATGGTGTTGAGCTGGTCTCCAGCACATAAGTTGGCTTACCAAGGGTAACACCGTATAAATCTGCTATTTCCTGAGCTTTTTTATTAGCGTCATCGATTGCCTTTTGCCGGGCGTCATCGTAATACTTGGTGGGGTCTTCAACGGTGAAATTAACATTATTTATTACCGTCAAATTGCCGCCGGCAGCCACAACTGCATCGATAAGTGTACCGACTTTATTTATATCTCGCAGCTTCACATTGATTGTGTTAGTGACCTGGTAACCGGTAATGTTTTGGGTGCCGGTTGTTTGGTCGTAGGAATATTGGGGATTGATGCTAAACTGCTGAGTCTGGATATCATTATCGGCAATGTTATTGGCTTTGAGGACATCCATCACTTTGGCCATAGCGTCAGATGTTTTTTTCATGGCGTCTGCCACGCTCGCCTCTTGTGATTGCACACCCATGGTAATGTTCACGATATCCGGCGTTACGGTGACTTTCCCTTCACCGGTCACCCAGATACCCTGTTGTTGGCTGGTAACAACACCGGTAGCCGCGGTGGCCGTTGTTTTGGTCCCACATCCGGCCAAACACAATAGAATCATAAGTGTTAACAGAACGATACCTATCAACCAGAATTTTTTCATATATATCTCCTTTAATCTGAATTTCAGCGGAACCTATTTCACTATTGGATAGGATGCCTGGATATACAAGATGATATCCGTCGAGCCAGTACTTATCGATTCTGGTAGTGCTATAGTGGTAGTGGCTGCCGGAATTGCATAACCCTGGCTGGAATAGTTATAAATAGGTACAGTTGAACTGTATTCCGAGACAAAAGTCGGCTTATCCAGGGTAACATTATACGAACTGGCTAATTTTTGCGCTTTGTGGTCGGCATCTTCAATGGCTTTTTGCCGTGCTTCTGTATAATATTGCGTTGGGTCTTCAACCGTAAATGTAACACTGTTAATTTGAATAAGGTTACCGCCGGCATCTGATACAGCACTGATGACGGTAGCAACGCTGGACGTATCGCGTAACTTAACAGTCACGATATTGGTAACCTGATATCCTGAGATGGACTGGCTATTAGTCTGTGGGTTATAAGTGTATGCGGGGTTGATATTGTATTGCTGGGTTTGGATATCTTTATCATCGACGTTATTGGCTTTGAGGGCTGCCAGTACCTTGCTCATGGCATCCGAAGTTTTCGCCATGGCATCGGCTACACTGGCTTCCTGCGACGATACCCCCAGACTGATATTGGCAATGTCTGGTTTGACGGTCACTTTTCCTTCACCGGTGACCCAGATTCCTTCCTGCTGATTGGAGGTAGTTACCGGACTGGTGGTTTCAGTCGTTTTTGCAGCACAGCCGGCTAACCCGACAAAAGTGAGCAATGTTAACAAGACAACCATTGTCAATAAGCGGAAATGTTTCATAATATCCTCCTTAAATATTAAATACCTGCCCGTAATCTAAAAATGAATTCTACCCGACGCCATACTTCGGTCTATGTGTATCCAGCTTCACCGAAATAATAGCGACTATCTTTATCATCGGTCTTAACGATATCAACGATATTGCTTTTCTTTACCTATCATACATTATATAACGGCGCCGCAAGCATAAAGTTACTAGATTAATTATAAATATTTAAACCGTTTGTCAATTCATTACACTAAGAAAGTGACCAATAAGGTAATCCACGTTTTTTTATTGTAAAAATGGGATATGGTGCATCAACATATTTCCCAGGTATATAAGGATAAGATATTTGGGGAATTTACCTATCCAGAGAACCGGTAGAAATCGGCGTACAGGCATTTTCGCAACCCCCGCAATAAACCCTCCTATTTCAAAAGGGATAATGGGTTGGAAGGAAATAAAAGCGATAGCCCACATGCCATATTTCATAATCCAACCATGAACCATTTTGTAGCCGGGCATATTTTCATCGATAGATATCTTTTTCCCTAAATAACCGAAGAAATAGCCATTGAACTCTCCCAGACTAGCTCCCAGACTTCCAGCTAGAGCTACTAGTATTGGGTTCCAGTTTGCCGCGGCAGCCAACATTATAGAAACACCAAAAGGTATCGGTAGTATCGATAGATTAACTACAGCCAGTATTCCGAATACTGCCAAAAAGGCTATCCATGCCGGGATGTCCGTGGAAATATGGTAATGGGCAAGAAGAGTCCGGATAAGGCAACCAAATCCAACGCTTAGGACAATAAAGCCCAAGAAAATAAATCCCAGCTTCAGCCAACGATTTTCTCTTATTTTAATGCCTGACATATCACAACATTCTAGTCTATTTGAATAATAAATAGCGACATTTTGTACTCTTATAAGAGAAGGATATGGAATAGACAATGTTAGATTTCATAAATCATATTTACAATTTGATGCAGTGGCCTGGGGTAGTAGTGCTTATGGCAATAGGGTAGTGGGTAGATTTGAATAAATTCGGGTTCAGTATCTTTTCCTGTAACAATTTGACATCTCTTTCATGCTATGTAAATATAAAGCAATGTCCAGTCAAACTATCAAAGAATCCACTCCTAAAAAAATCTGGGGCATGCACCCCAATGTCTTTTTCCTCGGCCTGGTTAGCCTTTTTACCGATATCTCCTCGGAGATGATTTTTACCCTCGTGCCCCTCGTCGTCGTCAATATTCTCGGCGGCGGAGCGATAGCCGTCGGCTTTATCGGCGGGGTGACGGAAAGTTTTGATGCCTTCTTCCGCATCTTCAGCGGCCGCATCAGTGATAAGCTCAGCAAACGCAAAATCCTCGCCGTGCTCGGTTATGGATTTTCTACTATCGTCAAGCCGTTCATGCTGCTTACCACTGGATGGGGTGGTGTGCTGGGCGTTCGGCTTGGAGATAGATTGGGCAAAGGCGTTCGTTCTTCCCCGCGGGATGCGCTCATTGCGGATTCAGTGGCATCGGATAAGAGGGGCAAAGCCTTCGGCATCCACCGTGCTATGGATACTACCGGGGCGTTTCTCGGACTGGTTATTGCCGCTATCATCATCTATGCCGTTCAGGGCGATGCTACCAACCTCACCAAAGATGCCTACCGTTGGATGGTCATTATCGGGGTCATTCCCGCCGTAATTTCCGTCATCATGTTAATTACCCTGGTGAGTGAAAAAGGGTTGGCGCCGCCAACAGTAAAATCCACAGATGGACTTCCGCTAGATACTAAAACCGGATTCAGCCGCCAATTCAAACTCTTTCTTATCATCATGGCTATCTTTACCCTCGGTAACTCCAGCGACTTCTTCGTGATACTGCGCGCGGAAAACCTTAAAGTATCCGCTTTTGAAATAACCCTGATGCTCGTGCTGTTCAACCTCACCTATGTTCTGGTCGCGATACCAGCCGGTATGATTTCCGATAAACTGGGACGACGGAAGGTCATTGGCATCGGGTGGCTGATTTACGCGCTGTCCTATCTCGGCTTTGCTCTTTCCACCAATGTCTGGAATATGTGGCTGCTCTTCGGTTTTTACGGCATCTATTACGGTATTGTGGAAGGGTCGGCCAAAGCCTATGTGGCTGACCTTGTCCCCGCGGACCGCCGCGGCACTGCTTACGGGTATTTTAATGGTTTAGTAGGGCTTTTTATTTTACCGGCGAGTTTGATAGCCGGATGGTTATGGCAGGCTTTAAACCCGGCTGCGACGTTCTATTTTGGGGCAGGATTAGCTTTCCTGGCGATGGTAGGGATGATATTCCTATTGAAGGAAAAGTAAGATTTATATAATAAAACTACAGATTTTCGGTAGCGTGTCACTTTGAACTTCTTGCTTCTCAAATTAACTCACTACTCACTTATAAGCTAAAACCTTCTTTTACGCTTTAGGCGCTAACCGCTTAACAAGCCCAGCTATCGCTACGTTAAAAAATATCGCCCGTTGTAATCTTTATACGAATCCCCTTTCTACGTGTCGCTCATTCTACGCTTTAAAAGCAAAAATCCGTTGACAAAGATCTGGTAGAGTTGAAAAGTGGTAATATCCGGGGCTCTAAAGTCTTGGTAATGTCTGGTTAACAAAAGGGCGTTTTGAAATCTACCGGAATCTCATGATTTCTCTGTTATTAAGTAGCAATGCATACAGAGAATTTCACAGTTTGAAATACTAGGATTTTTACTATCCTTGAAATGAGCTTCCCATCCATAGGAATTATTTATTTCACCTTTAAAATCCTTGAATACTATACTGTTACATCTATCAGTGTGCCAATGAGTTATACAAGTACATTCGCATCTCCCACCAGACCGTTCCCAAGCTTTTTCAACGATATCGTCGGAGAATGGCATAGAACAACTTTTCAAATGCGATTATAGGAATCATATCAGCGCTTTACCGGGTATCTCCATCACTATGAATAAAGGTGTCGATTTGATTGATATATATATCATATATGATTTATTCACTACCGATGTATTTAACCATTTATCTTGGATATTTGTCAATAACTATCAACACTGCTTTTCGAACCAAATAATCTACCAGTTAAAGATAATGTGAGTTGACAGAAAGCTCAAAAGCCGCTCAGACTCAAGGACTAGCATTCTCATTAGGAACACTCAAAACTCGGTTTTGTTCAACATGGCTTCATCCAACAATTAGTCATAACGTGATATTTCAAGAACTAGCACGTTTGACGAAGGATATGTATGTAATAAATAGACAAGTGAAAAATAATAGACCTCCCGAATTGGGAGGTTCGCCCTGGAACTTTAGAAAAATTCTTCAGTCGCTACACGATGAAATGTATAATAACCTGCACGGAAAGATGAGTCATCCAATATCGCAAAGTAGAAATATTATGGTGGCTTCAATTCGTCTCAATTGACAAGGGGGGAAAAAGCAACTATATTATAACTGAATCACTATTTGTACTAGATTAAATATGACATTATCCAAATACAAAAGTGGTCCGTCATTTCCGTTAGCTTTTCGTTAATCAGTAAACTTACCATCCCATAGACACGAGTTTTTTGGAAGATAACCGATAAAATCCGACTAACTTTACTTATTAATGAAGAGGTGATTTTCTAACTACCAAAGACGTGGAGTTTTCTGGGTTGTCGTCAGAATTGGAGGAGAAATCATGCGCTGTGGAATTTGCGAGTTAAGGTGTGAGATATCCTCAGGGACCTACGGACGCTGTGGCATGTATTGCTTGAAAGGTGGTGAGATTTTCCCTCGCTTTGAGAATCAAGTATCTTCTTTTTCCGTAGGGCGCATTGAGGATGTGCCGATCTTACACTTCTATCCCGGAAGCCTTACTTTACTGGTGGGTACAGTCAGTTGCAACTTTGATTGCGCCTACTGTGAGAATAGCTATATCGCCAGAGAACCGGGTGAAAATTTGTTCCGCTACCGGCTTACCCCTGAAGAACTCGTCAAAAAAGCCGCACTTCTCGAATGTAAAAATATCGCATTTAGTGTGAACGAACCGGCAGTGTCCTTCCCCTATTTTATAAAAATGGCACAGTCAGCCAGAAAGGCCGGCCTTAAGGCTGGCTGCGCATCTAATGGATATTTTACGATTGATGCTGCATCCACTTTAGCCGATCACATAGACTTTATTAATGTTAGTTTGAAGTCTCTCCATGACGAATTTTACCGTGAATCATGCCATGTTCCAAGTGCGGCGCCGATTTTACGAAATATCAAATTCCTTCATCAAAAAGGCGTCCATGTCGAGGTGACAACCCCGGTAACCCCGGGAATGAGTAAAGAAGAGGCATTGGAAATCGCCCGGGCAATCGGTGATATCAGCCGAGATATTCCGTGGCATGTCTTCTGGCTGCTTCCCGAATACAAGATGGATGGCGGAGAGCATGTTCCGGTAGACACTCTCATAGCTATGAGGGAGGCCGCAGGAGAATATCTCAATCATGTGTTTATCGGGAACCTGGTCGGTTCCGAGTGGATGGACACAATCTGCCCCACATGCCATAACACGATCATAAGAAGGCTTAACGCCCTGGGTTGCGGATGCCAACTGGTGGACTTTAATTTGAAGGAAGGAAAATGCCCGAATTGCGGTTGTGATATACACGTCACCGGTGAAATATCATTAAACTTCACCAACGAAAAAGGTGAATGCCCCATACACCCGAACACGGAAGAGTCAGTACTTGGACTTCTAGATGTACACGGCTATCAAAAATTATTCGATTTTACGACAGGAGAAAGGGTCCAATTTAAATCACCTCTACTTTCGAAGGTGGGTAATTTGATACACCGAAATCCATATCCCGGTGACGCAAAACAAGAATCCGATACTTGGGTGACTGATTTAGCTTTGGATATGGTCGATATCTACCAACCCGACCTTGTCATGCTGGATTATGCCCAGGCCTGGTTTCTAACCATAAACCAATCCGGTGATAAAGAAGCCGCTTTTAATAATGTCTTTGAGAACGTAAAGCGGTTTCTTAGTGAGACAGGATATAACCCGATGATAATCGGTAACGGAGGATTTGAAAAGGTAAAAAATGTCATCGACCTCCCGGAAATATTCGACTCCGAGGACTTTATTATCAGCGGAAGATACGTTTATTTCAACCGGCAGGCGCTGGATAAAATCGGGCATAAGCAACTGGCGGATTTATCGCTGTATTGGAACCAATATACCAAAAAGGATTTTCTCGATAGTATGTCTTTGCCTTATTCCGCGGATTTCTCCGCCAGTCTTAGCGATTATATCGCGATTTCAAAACCGGGGGTTGTTTTTAAAGGATTGAACAGTTTCGCGCGGGTAAATCAATTTACGGGTTCTCTTGATAATGTTATCCCCGTATACACCACCCTTAAACCACCCGAAGATATTACAAAGATCGCTCCGATAGTCAGCGATGCGGTACGCAGCGGCAAGAAAGTCGCTTTGATAATTATCGAAGGCACAGGTCTCTCTGATTTCCGCCTGCCAGCTTTCAGCGAATGCAGCAACCATGACGGACTCTTTACTTATGAACTGTTGCAACAGTATTTAACTATCGGTACCGGCATCGCCTATACCCAGAGTGAATACCGTCATCCAGTGGGGAATGAGGTTTGGATGAGGGATTACCGTCCTTACCCTTTTTCCGGCCGTTACCACCGCTTTCTCAATAATACATTGAAAAAACGGGTCGGCGATAAAAAAAGCCTATCCGTAGGAAATAGGAACATTCATACCCATGTCTGTCTCGAAGCGGATATTTCACTGGAGTGCTACTGCTGCTATCAACATAATTTTGGGACGATGGCTGTTTTTCAGCAGCAAGCGCTCGAGCCAGAAATAAAAAAATGTGAAAGGAGAGCAGCTAAATCCCATGGTTAAAAAGTATCTGGCGAAACTACTACCCCTGTTACTTGTCCTCGTAACTCTTACCGGTTTAGTGACGGCGTGCCAAGGCACCACCGCAACGACCGCTAAGACGGTTACCGTAACCGACCAGACTGGGGTTGCGGTTACTATTCCGGCCAATGCACAACGTATTGTTAGTGTTTATCCGATGGCTACCCTTATTATTTATAGCCTTGGCGGGCAGGCTAAGCTGGTTGGCATTGACTCAAATAGCCCTACAAATAAAGTTTTGCAACAAGCCTTCCCCGCTATCTCCGGCATTACCCAGGTAGGGATGCCCTGGCAGGTTAACGTAGAAACAGTGATGTCAACAAAACCGGATGTCGTTATCGGTGCTTCAGGCGATACACGTAAAAGCCTGGAAAGTATGGGAGTGCCGGTCATCGGCGTTAACCTAGAGAGCCCAGACAAGCTGAAGGAAGGTATCGAGCTTATCGGCACAGCCATCGGCAAAAAATCCCAGGCGGACAAACTTGTTGCCTATTACAACCAAAAAATGGATACAATTACCAGCCAGACCAAAGATATTCTGGAAGCGGACCGCGTACGCGTCCTGATACCCAATAAAACAGGGGTTCTTTCATGTAACGGTGGCGATACATACCAGAATTATCTCATTGAGGGGGCGGGTGGTGTTAATGTAGCTAAATCAGTCACCGGGCAGTGGCCTGCAGCTTCCCTGGAACAAATCATGGCCTGGAACCCGCAAGTTATTATCGTTCCGCCATACTGCAAAGATACCCCGGCTACTATTCTGAACGACAGCGCCTGGCAAAGCGTGGATGCCGTAAAGAACAAACGCGTCTATCTTATGCCTCAATATACTGTCGCCTGGGATACGCCGGTGGCGGACTCCATCTTAGGCGAACTCTGGATTGCTAAGCAGCTCTATCCAGATAAATTAAAGTCACTAAACATTAATACCGAAGTAAAAGATTTTTATTCCAAGTTCTACGGCATTAATTTAACTGATGACGAAGTCAACAAAATAGTGAACCCATAATAGCACGAATCATTGGAGATAGGCTAAATTGTCTTTAAACAGGATTTGTTCTATAGATTTGGACAAACTTTGGCAAGAACAAATGGATCTCACCTCGAACAAAGGTGAAGGGGTTGAATATTGGAACCGGATGGCGAGTCGTTTCAGTCGTTCGCCGTCCGGTTCTGACGATTATACCAGAGAGTTGATGGCCCGTATGGAGTTAGCCCCTAGCTTAACAGTGCTTGATGTGGGGTGCGGTGCCGGGGCAATGATTGTACCGCTGGCAGAACATGTTCGGAGTGTAACGGCACTTGACCTTTCTCCAGTTATGCTGCAACAGCTTGAACGTAATCTTTTAGCAAGCAAAATCAACAATGTCCGCCCGGTTGTGGCGGATTTTCTGACGGTAAACCCGGTTGAATTAGGCAATTATGATATTGTACTTGCATCACGCTCACTTCCTATGGGTAATCTTCGAAAAGCTTTGAACATGATGAATAGCCTATCCCGGGGGCAATGTTACCTAACATGGATGGCTGGCTGCAGTGATGATGATGCTATGATTAGTGACTTTCTCGGCGTAAAATATTATCCCTATCCTGACTATCTCATCATCGCCAACATACTTTATACGATGAATATTCGTGCTAATATCGAGATTTATTCCGCTACAGGGGAGCATCTTTTTAACAATATCAATGACGGAATTATCTATGCCCTTCACGGTCGAAAAGCCGATGACCAACAACTTAAATATCTAGGAACCTGTCTTAAAGATCGTTTTTCTTTTCAAGAAGGTTTATGGCATTTCTGCCAGACCAATCGATGGGCACTTATCTGGTGGAAAAAGTAAAAGAATCAGGTTAAACAATGTCTAAATATAAAGTCCTTCTTCTTATCCTACTGCCGCTGGGCTTATTTTATATATCTCTTTTCCTCGGCAGGTACCCAATAGACCCCATAACCGTTCTCAAGGCTTTGGGAGCCAAATTATTCTTAATACACTCCACATTGCCGGAACAAACTAATGCCGTAATATTCCAGCTACGATTGCCACGTGCCTTGGTCGCTATGGCGGTTGGAGCGGCACTTTCAATAAGCGGGGCATCTTTCCAGGGAATGTTCCGTAATCCATTGGTTAGCCCGGACATTCTGGGAGTATCTGCCGCAGCAGGTTTCGGCGCAGCTTTAGCAATACTTTTTAACGGAAACTCAATAGCTATAGAAATTTCAGCTTTTTGCTTCGGCATTGCCGGGGTTGCTTTAACTTATATTTTAAGCCGGGTTTATCGCAGTACGCCCGTTTTGATGTTGGTATTATCCGGTGTCGTGATAGCCGCTTTTTTCTCCGCCTTGATTTCCGCCACAAAATATATGGCTGACCCCACCGAAAAACTTCCGGCTATTACTTTCTGGCTGATGGGTAGCTTAAGCAATGCAAATTTAAAATCATTACTAACGGCGTTACCTCCTATTATATTAGGTGTAGCCGGGTTGCTGCTGGTACGCTGGCGATTAAATGTACTGGCCATGGGTGATGAGGAAGCCCGGGCTTTAGGAATCAAGACCGAGTTATTGAAAGGTTTTGTAATTTTATGTGCCACTATCGTTACAGCAGCTTCTGTCTGTGTCAGTGGCATGATAGGTTGGGTGGGGCTAATAATTCCTCATATTGGCAGGATGTTTGTAGGCCCCGATAACAAAGTATTGTTGCCAGCAACGATAGCTATCGGCGCAAGCTATCTTTTAATTATTGATGATATTGCCCGAACAGCAACTTCGGCAGAGATACCACTAGGTATTTTAACGGCAGTTATAGGTGCTCCATTTTTTGCTTACTTGATCAGGAAGACGAAGGGCGGTTGGCAATGACCGCGCTACTCAGCTTAAAAGAAGGTTCATTTAACTACGGTGATAAAGAAGTCCTCACTCGAATCAGCTTTGAAGTGATACGAGGAGAGGTTCTTTGTATCCTTGGAGCAAATGGTTGCGGTAAAACAACATTATTACGCTGCCTGAACGGTTCCCTAAAGCTCAATAAAGGCCATGTATACCTTGAAGAACAAGATATTTATACTATGAATGTAGTTGATGTTGCTCAACATGTTGGTTTTGTTTTCCAGGAACACAGCGCGCCGTTTCCTTTTTCAGTAATAGAAGTGGTACGTATGGGGCGTACTCCATACCTCAAATTCTTTGAGTCTCCTTCAGCTAAAGATACCTTGATAGCAGAGCAGGCGCTGGATATGGTAGGTATGCTTCACTATCAGAATAAACCATATACCCAAATAAGCGGTGGAGAAAGACAACTGGTGTTGATTGCCCGAACCCTCGCACAAGAGCCGGAAATCGTTCTCCTCGATGAGCCGACATCTCATCTCGACTTCAAAAATCAAACGCTGGTACTTCGCATGATAGACCGTTTAGCCGAAAATGGAATGACGGTTATTATGACCTCTCACCTACCTAACCATGCATTACTCTATTCTAGCCGCGTAGCTTTAATGCAAAGCGGTAAATTCCTGGCCGAGGGAAAACCGGAGGATGTCGTTAACGAAGAGAATCTTAAGACAATTTACGGAATGGATGTAAAAATCCTGGAAGTACCAGGAGAAAATGATGATGATACGGTAAGATTTTGTATGCCAGCCATTTCACCCATGAATACAATAGCATCCGGCTTACCGGGAATCATAAATGATTTTGTGGGCGAATCCAATTCCAATAACGGTGTAGGTCAGGTGATGGTTGATGCTATTCATGTTTCAGCTATCACTCGTATTAGCGGTCCGGTTAAGGTCAAAATCCCCTCCGAAGGGATAATTATTTCACGGTTGCCATCCAGTTCAAACGCCCGAAATGTATTTAAAGGGAAAATAACTGAAATTAGGATGGATGGCACTTCAATTATGTTGGAAGTAGATATCGGGAAAACGCTCTGGTTATATATTACTCAAAAATCATTTAAAGAATTATGTATTTCTGTTGGTGATGAAGTCTTCATTACTTTTAAAGCGAGCGCAATCAAGGTTTCCCTAAAAAGTTAAATGTGATTGAAATTGATTAAAATCGACCTAGTTCAAGTTCTTTCAGACCAACATTCACCTAACAATATTAACAATCAAGTATATTGTCACTTCTTAAGAAATAAGTTAAAATTTCAAGAACTAGTTGTTTAACATCCTTTGCCCGAGTTTTTAAAGAGGGGTAACATAGACAATCGACTTCGGTGAGTCTTAAATAAAGAATAGTGTCATATGGATTAATCTATGTTGACAGCGATATAGCGTTTATATTATAATAAGCCAGTTTCTCTGGAACTGTATCACCTAAAGGTCCATCCATGGTGAACAGGCGGTATCCTTCTTGGAAAGGATCAACGGTATTACTGGAAACGGTAATGCTTCCCGGTTGGAAAGGAGAAAGAATGGTTTTAAACTATTATTAGTTGGCGCAATTATTTGTAAATTGCGCCTTTTTTATTTTCAGGGTATGTTCCTATATATTTATTTTAAAAGGAGGAAAAGTGTCTAGCACACAGCCATTATTAGTGAATTTACATCTACCGAATGGAGTAGAAAAAATCGACCATATAGTAGAAGGCTATGAGAGCTACCAGACTTTGATAGCAGCCATTGACTTGGGATTATTCGATTTTCTAGATAAAGAAGGGCCGAGTGACAGAGAAAAGATCACACAAGGCATAAATATAAACGGCATGTTTTCGAGGTGCTTTCTCAATACTCTCGTTGATATTGGCTTGTTAATTGTTCAAGATGAAAAATATGCCAATACCGATACGGCAACAAGTTTTCTCACGGGCAATAGCCCCTTTTACCAAGGTGACTGGATACAGAATGCTGCCCGCGGAAACCATTGGAACAATCTAGCAATATCCCTCAAACGCCAGCAACCAGAAATGGATAACTTTAGTGCCGGCCCCAGTGGACCGTTCATAAATTCACTCGCACAACGGACGCTACGGGGAGAGTTGCAGAAAGTAACGAGGATAATTTCAAATTGGGAAGGTTTTTCCAGAGCTAAGTCTTTATTGGATCTGGGAGGTGGACACGGGCTTTACGCCATCACACTCTGCCAAATGAATCCGCAATTAGGAGGTGTTGTTTTTGATAAACCCCATGTAATCGATACTACCCGGAGCTATATTCAGCATTACGGGATGGAAGAGCGGTTATCCACCCAGGGTGGTGATATTTGCACGGATAGCTTCGGCCATGGTTATGACATCGTCATTGTTTCACATCTTCTCTATAAATTCCGCAAGAACCTTGAACCGATTTTTGATAAGGTTTATGAATGCCTTAATTCTGGGGGTTTACTGGTTTCCAATCACTGGTTTTGCGCCTCGGGATGCACTCCGGAAAGCAGCGGGGTCAAAGAATTGGCAAAATCGCTTCAAAGTTTCGGCCATCCTCTCTGCCATGTTGAAGATTTTGACAAGTTATTTATGAAGAAAGGGTTCAAAATCATCGCTACATCTGAGGTCCCTAGTGCTTATGATAACTCCCGCCTGCATTTAGCGGTTAAAGAATCAGACCGTAAAGAAAATACTAAGAAATCCGATTGTTGTTAATTATTCACAGGGAGAAAGAACAAACGGTTAAATAAATCTACCGATATGTAATCTATAAATTCAAAAAGGAGTACTAAATTGGGTAAGCATAAAAAATTTAGCTTCATGCAGGCATTACTGCTAGTTACCGCCTTACTGATATTGGTAACGGGGACGATAACCAGTTGTGGTTCAAAATCTGAAAATGCCTCTTCCGCCACAAGAACGATTGTAGATATGGCGGGAAATACCATCACGGTTCCTTCGACGATCAACCGGATCGTTATCACGTGCCAAGGGGGAGCCGCACAAGAGATCGCCGCGCTGGGCGGAGCTGCGAAAATCGTCGGCCAGCCTTCGATGCAGAAGTTTACTACCTTTATGAAGATGTATCCTGCCTTCAAAGATGTGCCGGATGTCGGTTCCTTTGATAATGTCAATATCGAGGATTTATTGAAATTAAAGCCGGATGTAGTTGTTGCTAGCGTAACTTCAACGGTCGGGAATAAAAAAATAACAGATTCGGGAATTCCTGTTGTTACCGTTTATACCGGTAAGAACAATGACACATCAGGCAATGAAAAGGAATTTAAGATGATCGGCCAACTGCTTAATAATACTAAGCAGGCTGATGAGTTGGTAAAATTCTGGGACCAGCAATTACAGGTTATCCAGGAACGGGTAAATGATATATCCCCTGCAGACAAAAAGCAAGTATACTATGTCCTTGGCGCTGTAACTCACACTAATGGCGGACCTCTTTGGGGCCAGGCATTGATTACAACTGCCGGTGGGGTTAATGTAGCCCAAGATTTAGGTACCGTTAAAGATATTGATATCGAGCAAGTTATTAAGTGGAATCCTGATGTGATGATATTGAGCAGCAACGAAGGAAAATTTGTAAGTATCAGCGATATTCAAAACAACGCTCAACTGCAAGATATCAATGCTGTAAAAGATAACCAAATATATTTATGCCCGGTTGGCACTTTCTGGTGGGACCGCCCGGCGCCGGAAGCTATTCTTGGTATAACCTGGCTGGCAAAGACTCTTTATCCAGACAAATTTAAAGATGTTGACCTGGGAAAGCTTTCAAAAGACTTTTACAAGAAGTTCTACGACTATAATTTGAGCGATACCGAGTTCCAGGCATTTCTATCACCAACTTCCTAGTGTTTTAACCGGTCGGCCTCCGTTGGCACCTCGGGTATTTCCTAAAGAAACGGAGGCTGGCCGTATGCGGTTGGCTATGTAAGTAAGGAGGGAATATCGTGGCGTTGGAACTAAAGTGTAAGCCTGATATTTTAGGAGAGACTCTATCCAACCTGACAAATTTGTTAGGTAACCAAATAAATGAGCTTACCCTTGAACGGGTGGTTTTCGGTCTTTTTTTCACCGGGGTAAAGTTAAGCAACGGCAGCGGCGGGATATGTTTTACACCGATAAAAAATATGCCGGAGGCCGTTTGTTGCCCTAGCGAAGCTAAGATGATGCCTTACGCCGGCAAGTTCAGAGGCATGCCCGTAAAAAAAACCATCGAA
The DNA here is from genome assembly GCA_963796365.1 of uncultured Chloroflexia bacterium. GTDB lineage: Bacteria > Chloroflexota > Dehalococcoidia > Dehalococcoidales > RBG-16-60-22 > RBG-13-51-18. The sequence continues at coordinate 7,025 of CAWCLJ010000003.1, read as the reverse complement.
GAAATGTTTACCGGTAACCCGTTAAAAAAGGCTCTGGGGATAGCGGCAATTAACGCTTTGTCCAGCACGGTTTGGTCCCGGGAAAAGCCCCAAGGTTACAAGATTATTAAAAACATCGATGCGATAGATGGTATTCGGTTAAAAGAAGACGGCTATGTTGTCCTGGTCGGCGCCCTTATCCCGTATTTAAAGCTGCTTAAAGCCAGGAAAAAGCCATTTTGTGTGCTGGAAATGGATGCTTCCACTTTAAAGCCCGATGAAATACCCTTTTACGCGCCCGCGGATAAAGCGCCGGAGAAAGTACCGTTAGCGGATACCTTGATTATTACCGGGACGACACTAATCAATGATACCCTTGAAGGCCTGCTTAAGATAGCCAAGCCTTCCGCCGAGATAATTCTGGTAGGGCCGACCGGGAGTATGTTGCCGGAGGCATTGTTCGCGCGGGGGGTTAAGAGGGTTGCCGGAGTTCTGGTAACTAAACCGGATGAATTGCTGGATATGCTGGCGGAAGCGGGGTCGGGGTATCATTTTTTCGGGAAAAGCGCCGATAAAATAGTAATTGAAAAGTATTAGCAATATTTGAGAGAACGTTTAAAAATAAGTTTCTGGAGATTGTTGAAAAATATATTTTCAGGCTCTAATATCAGTAATCGTAATTCTTATGTCTTTAATTAGTAATCAAAGTAATTTTGAGATTTGCCGATTTTCCCTAGCCGTGACAAGTTCTATTCAGATACTGTTTTTCAAGGCGAAATCAATATAAGATTGTTAGTTTCTCTATGACGTTTAAGATATTGTAATTAATATTTATAAAGGATGATGCGTTGCGGCAAATTCCGTACGTTATTAAAGAAAAGTATACATGTCATGTCTAAAAAAATACTTATTATCCTAATAGTATTGCCAATTACATTATTTTTTCTTTCTCTCGTTATAGGAAGATATCCTGTCTCCTTGTTGGATTGTATTAAAATTTTACTCTCTAAGTGTCTACCGATCCACCAGACATGGTCAAATACAGATGCCACGGTAGTAATACAGATCCGTTTACCGCGGGCTGTCCTTGCAATGTGCGTGGGAGCGGCGCTTTCCATCAGCGGCGCTTCTTTCCAGGGTATTTTTCGGAACCCGCTGGTCAGCCCGGATATCCTTGGCGTATCGTCTGCCGCAGGTTTTGGCGCCGCCCTAGCGATATTGATATCCGGTAACCCCGCGACGATACGCGTGGCGTCTTTTGCCTTCGGCATCATCGGCGTCATCATATCTTACTTAATAAGCCGGGTGTATAAGACCACACCTATCGTGATGCTGGTACTGGCTGGCGTGGTAGTCTCCTCTTTTTTTGGCGCGTTGATTTCAGTGACCAAGTTTATGGCAGATCCAAATTCCAAACTACCCGCTATTACCTTCTGGCTCATGGGAGGGTTAAATTCAGTTACACTCAAGGACATTGTTTGGACCGTGTTTCCGATGGCCATCGGTTGTGCAGGGTTACTGCTAGTCCGCTGGCGGATCAATATTCTTTCGATGGGAGACGAAGAAGCCAGTTCTTTAGGAATAAACACCGAAGTTTTAAAGAGCATTGTTGTCTTGTGTTCGACATTATTGACAGCTTCGGCGGTATGTATCGGGGGTATTATCGGCTGGGTAGGATTAATTATACCGCATATCGGCAGGATGTTGGTAGGACCCGACCATAAAGTACTGCTGCCGGTATCATTGGTGCTGGGAGCGTTATATTTACTAGCGATGGATGATATTGCGCGGACCATATCTTCTAGTGAAATTCCGCTAGGAATACTCACGGCGATTATCGGCGCGCCGTTTTTTGGTTATCTCATCCGTAAGACTCGGGGCGGTTGGTCATAACTGAAATGATGTAGATACTATGACTGCAAAAATCAAAGTTCATAATGCGGCCTTTAGTTATGGCGGACGTGATATTTTTAGTGACCTTAACTTCGAGGTAGAATCAGGTGATATTCTATGTTTGCTCGGTTCCAATGGCTGTGGTAAAACTACATTGCTTCGTTGTTTACGGGGATTTCTTAAACTCAAAACCGGCTGCTGCTACCTAGATGGAAATGATATATTTTCTTTAAAGACAACCACACTGGCCCGTAAAATAGGCTTCGTATTTCAGGAACATTCTGCGCCTTTCCCTTATTCCGTTATCGAAGTTGTTAAAATGGGACGGGCGCCCCATCTGAAAATGTTTGCCTCTCCCACCAGATACGATACGGAAATTGCCGAAAAAGCTTTGGAAACTGTCGGCATACTGCACCTGAAAGACCGTAAATTCACCCAAATAAGCGGCGGCGAAAGGCAATTAGCCGTAATAGCGCGAACACTGGCCCAGGGACCGGACGTAATACTGATGGATGAACCAACCTCCGCTTTGGATTTTAAGAATCAAGCTTCCGTCCTCCGGATGATTAGTAAGCTGGCAAAGCAAGGCATTACCGTTATTCTTTCCACTCATTTTCCAAATCATGCTTTGCTATATTCCTGCAAAGTAGCCATGATGAATAATGGTGGTTTTATTGCTTTCGGGCCTGCTGACAAGGTGATTACTGAAGATAATTTAAAGAATACCTATAGCATAGACGTACGTATTTTTTCGGCTAATAACCCTAATGGTAAGGAACCGGTACGTTTTTGTATCCCGGCAGAAGAAAATACCGATAACATTCTGGAGGCAATATGAACGATCTCTATATATATCTGATAACAAAATAGCGGAATGTTAAGTTGAATTGTTTTCAGGAATGAATTTATTGACATTATCACCTTCATTAGGTATTATTCAAACAACTGAATATTGACTAGGGGAGCCGGAAGGCTGAGAGTCCTAAACAGGACGACCCTTACCACCTGATCTCGATAATGCGAGCGTAGGGAAGTGAGACAACTAAAACCAGAAGCATGATACTTCCCCGCTTCTGGTTTTTTGTTTGGTAAATATCTTGATTTAAATTAAGTCTGAAGCCATAAGGATAAATCAACTCATTCTTACAAGGAAAAATAAATATCTGGAGGTATGTTTAATGGACGAAATTGTCATTTCTAAGGCTATCATCGAAAGTTATACCCAGGAGTTGCTCAATTATTTGGAGGTTGAAGTGGCTATTGTCGGTGCTGGACCGTCCGGTCTGGCCGCCGGTTACTATCTTGCTAAAAAGGGAATAAAAACAGCAATTTATGAAAGAAGGTTAAGTGTTGGCGGAGGAATGTGGGGTGGTGGTATGATGTTTAACCGGATTGTGGTTCAGTCTGAGGCTAAAAGTATTTTGGATGAATTTGGTATTGCCGCCAAAGAGTATCAGAAAGACTATTATGTGGCGGACTCTATCGAGGCTGTTTCTGCTCTTTGTTATCGAACGATAAAAGCTGGAACCCGTATTTTTAATCTGATAACCGCTGAGGATGTCATGATTAGAGAAGACGATAAAGTCACCGGGCTGGTATTAAACTGGAGCGCAGTTGATTTAGCCAAATTACATGTTGATCCACTTACTATCAGGTCGAAGCTAGTAATAGATGCCACCGGGCATGATGCTGAAGTCTGTAACCTGGTGGCCCGTAAAACAGGCCAAAAACTGGGTACCAGCACTGGTGGAGTAATGGGAGAAAAGCCGATGTGGGCGGAAATAGCTGAAAGAGAGACCGTTGCACAGACGAAAGAAATATATCCCGGTCTTCTTGGAGCAGGTATGGTGGTTAATGCTGTATTTGGGCTGCCGCGTATGGGTCCTATTTTCGGTGGGATGCTCCTCTCCGGTAAGAAAGCTGCCGAGTTGGCGGCCGAATTATTGAATAAACCATCAAGAAATCATGGATAATTTCATGAGTACCAATCGTCCAAAATGTGATAGTTTTTACTTTACCGGAGGCTTGTCAATTTTAAACGGTAAACGAGTCAACTTTAAGAGATAATCTACGCCAGGGGCTCCAAAGCGTCTTCTGGAATTACCCTAATAATCGTGCGGTCTCTATCAAGACAAACGTCGTAAATGTAATAGCCTACCACATGAGGACGTTCGCTACTAGGGCGATAAGGTTCGCTAAAACCATACCAACGAGATTCGGCGATCACTCCAGTCTGAGATACATATTCTTCAACGTGCGGGTGCTTCGCCTTCAAGTGTTCATCCTTTAAAGAAATGATTCTTACTTTTCGCCATTTAGCGTATTTTGCACCCATCTGATTGGCCCGCTTTCTACTTTTCGCAATGATACATATTCTTACGGTGTTTGTCAATTGAGTATACCGTTGGCTAGAGCACTATGAGGTAACTAAAGCTTGTAATGTGACCTGAAAAGAATAAAAAAAAGGCCAGGGAAATAATTCCCTGGCCCCCAAATTTATATTAATGCAATCATTAAGCATTAAGGCTTAGCTGGCTGCCATTTCCAAGCTTCTTTTTCTCATCCTCAATTGCATCTTTGGGTAAAGAATCACGGACGGATTGAACGCCCGATTTTAGCCGGCCTTTCGGATTCCATTGGCTACCTCCAATAGACTGGTCTATGTCGCCAATAATCCGAAGTATATGTTGAGTAACGTACTGAGTAAGATTCGGTATTTTCAAAGCTTCCCGGGCAGCATCTCTTGCCTGTTCCAGTGGTTCAATAGCCTCATTAATGTGTTCCTCAACCTCATCCATTGCCTCACTTACCTTGAGCGGGCTCCATTTTATAAGCATAGTTATACCTTCTTTCTTTTAATAATGTTGGGGAGCGCCTACTCTCATTGGTTTTTTTAGCCGTACTCTGCAACTGTCCTAAGCGGACTTCCATAAAAAGTACGTAACCGCTGATGCTTTCCCTGCCAATCGAGGTCTTACGTTTTTCTTTGCTCTGCCTCTGCCAATCGGGCGTCAGCACTCCCTATTTGCCCCTTTAGCCAACAAAAAAGGAGATTTCCTTCCCACGTTGGGGGAGAAAATCTCCTTGAAATAGTAAAAAGCGGGGCATCAACCCCGCTTCTTACGTGGCTTGTTTGTTTGGGCTTAAGCGTTCAGATTGGTGTTATTAGCTACACGGCGACTGGTTCTTTCGCCTTGTGCTTTTTCTTCGGCTTGGCTTTGGTGATTTCCTCGGCTTCGGCTACCGCTTGGGCTTTATCGGCTTCGCTTACCTTCTCGGCTTCCGGCTCGATTGCCTTTTCCTCGACCTTCGGCTTCTGGTTCTCACCCGTTATCATCGGCATCACCACCAGCTCATAGTCTGGAGCGGTAAAGAGCATAGGTGATTTGCTGTCAACGAGCTTTAAGTCCACCATCCCGCCACAGGCTTTTAGAGCATCGGCAAGATAACCGCCGTCAAGCCGTATCCTGCCATCCCCTAAAGTACCGGCAGGTATTTCTACCAGTCCTTTTTCATCAGGACTGGACATGGTGAGCTTACCGTTACCGAAGGTGAGGTCTATCGGGTAGGCTTTGCTATCGGATAGCACCTTGAGTGAGCTTACCGCCCTTATTGCCTCATTAGCATCAAAGCTAACAAAGGTATTAAGCTCGGTCGGTATGAGCTTCTCATAGTCGGGGAAAGTACCATCGGCACTCCGCCATTTATAGCGGATTAGCTCGGTATCCAGTACTAAGCTGTTGGTCTCTCCATCTTTGTTGAAGCTCATTCTAACCCGATAGGCTTTCCGTAAGGCGTTGACCACACCCCTTAGCTCATCGCTACTTATCAGGACTTGCCCCTCATCACCGTCAAAGTCCAGCTTTACCATGGATAACCGGAAACCATCGGCGCTAACCAGAGTGAGCTTACCCTCACTTACTTTAAAGAGGACACACTGCAAGGCAGGTCTGGTATCCTCTCTGGAAGTAAAGGGTAGTACTCTGGATAGAGCTTCCGATAACTCCAATGCTCCGAGGTTAGGACTGACGATGTTGGATGGGCTTACCCTGACTTCACAGAGGCTTAAAGGCGTGTTATCGCTTATCCAAGCCGAATCGTCGAGGAAGCTGGTATTAGTCCCACAAACTACCTTAAGCCGTTTACCATTAGCCTGCGATTCGCTAGCACTAACGCTGGCGGGTACAACCTTTACGATATTAGACCCGCCGAGAGACTTAAGATAGGTAAGGAAACCTTTACGCCCGATGGTAAAATCGTAGAGCATTACCCTTTCGGCTAATGCTCTACTTAAGGCGTTTACCAGTATCGCCTTGTGTGCTACAAAGCCCTCACCTGAACGCTTGCCCCCTGCAATATTAAGTTGTTCCGTTTTACACCCCCGTTTTGGTTATCTGGCAAGTGGGCAAATCTGCCAGCTTCACCGATTAGTAAGCTGCCGTTAACCCGCAATTCGCTGGCATTAACGGTGCTTCCACTATATATACCGCTAGGGAGTGTCAATTTGCGACATAGTTTAATAATCTTTGCCGTTCCTGTATCCTGAACCTTTCAAGGTACTTCTGGTCTTTTCTATCAAGTGGTATCTTGTTTACTCTTTTCATGGCAATCTGGATAAGCCTATTAGGACAGCCAAGTAACCATGTCTTAGCATCTAGCCATGCCGTTATATCAATGGCGTTATCATCAATGATGGTGTCGGCAAGGCCCGTAGAATCGCCAGTATCATGCTCACGGTCAATGCTAAAGATGGTAGGCTTACGGCTTACCTTGCGCCAGTAGTCGGCGATAACGTAAGAGGCAACTCGATACATAAATGCCGGACTAAAGGGCTTATCGGTCATCCTACGGCGTGCCAGGGCTAATTCTAAGATTATGTTATGCCGGATATCCTCTCTATCTATAAGAGGTACTTTACGCTCGAATCGGTGAGCTACTTCATACCAGATAAGCCACTCGCCGTTTAACCTCTGATAGGATAGAGGATTATCATCCTGCGGGCATCCTGTAATTGTGTACACACTTACCTCTCTTTCAAGGCAAGCGTTCAGGTCAAGGCTCTGTCATATTCAGTTTTTAAAGTGCATCGATATTCCACATTCAGTATTGAACAAAAGGAAGCAAAGTGATATTTCAAAATGAACCTATATTTA
>CAWCLJ010000002.1:0-224651 GCA_963796365.1 uncultured Chloroflexia bacterium | reverse complement strand
CGCCGATAATTATTAGGTGCGATTGATTTTTCACTGATTTAGCCATTTTATGTGCCTCATATGAGGTCTTCCAACTCGACTCTGCTGAACCGCCGCGGTCCGTTTTCCGTAATCAAATAGGTATAACCCAGGCCGCAGGCGTCTCCGCTCAATTCCTGCATAATACTGGGATGTACCGCGATAGTCATGCCGGCTTTTAAAACTACCGGGCTTGACTCCGTGATAGACCAGAAATCCAGCGCATCCAAACCGATGGCATGGCCGGGACGCAACGGGGAAATAAAGCCGTCTTCTTTCACGGCATCGATAAGGCACCGGTAAATCTCCGGGACTTTTATTCCCGGCCTTAAAAGCGGCTGCACTTTATCGTTTGCCTTTTTCCAGGTCGCGGCCATTTTACGTATTTCAAGGGGGTAATTGCCGACCGGCAGCGTTACCGGGAGCTGGGCATAATAGCCCTCAAAGGCCGGCGTAATTTCCATGAATAACGTGCTGTTGGCTTTTAGTTTTTCGCCGGTCGGGAAGAAGGTCATATTCATGCGTCTCCCGGAGGCATCGATAAGGTCGAACGAATAATCACAGCCGAGCTCGTAGATAGTGCCTTTGACCAGGCTATAGACCTCGTAATCGCTCATCCCCGGTTGGATTTTTGCCATGAGGCGGTCAAAGACGATGTCCGCAACTTTAGCTGCCTCGGTCAACTTTTGGATTTCTTCATCGCTCTTTACCGCCCTGACTTCCTCAAAAATGTTGTTTGCTTCAACAATGCTTTCCCCGAAAAGTTCTTTGAGACACGAGTACATGGGAACGGAAATACAATTCATCCCCACCACGCCGATTTTATTCCCCCGGTGAAACTGTTTAAGCTCTTTCCCGGCCTGTTGCGCTTCGTCGCCGGTTTCTCTCAAGTCAAGCAAATTTACGGCTTCGATGGTTTTTTTGTTCTTGGGAGAGGCTGATTGCCCGGGCCCGCAAAAAAATACCGGGCGTTTTTCCCCCGGGAAGATGCAGCAGCCGCCCCGGCCGGAGCCGGTAACGTAACGAATGTTGCCGCGGTTAAAATCATCCGCCCGCCCGATAATAACCAGGCAGTCCAGACTGTCTTTTGCCATCAGTTTACGGATGACTTGATAACGCCGTTCGTATTCACGCTCCGAGATTGCCATCGCCGACCTCCTCCGTTTCAGGACAAGTTAATCAAAACCCCGAATGGTTGTGAAAGTTTATCACATGATTGGGCTATTATTCAAAAATGTTCATTTTCCCATTCTTTGGATTGATGGCAGAACAAAATTGACAAACCGTCAGATAGTTGCTAGTTTTAAGTCAACTAAATTCGAGCAGGGAAAGGCTTTGAAGGAGGACTTATGTTACTGGAAAATAAAGTTGCCATTATCACCGGAGCAGCATCGGGCATTGGCCGCGGGATAGCTACGAAATTTGCCAGCGAGGGGTGCAAAGTCGCCGTTTCCGATATCAACATCAAGGGAGCTAACGATACCATATCTGAAATCGTTAAAAAAGGCGGCCAGGGAATTGCCATCGAATGCAATGCGGTCAATGGAAAACAGGTTGCCGCGATGGTCGACCAGGTTATTAAAAAATTCGGGAAAATTGATATCCTGGTCAATAACGCCGGCGGCCTGCCTTCCACCGCGCCGGTCGAAGATATGTCCGAGGAAGAATGGGACAGCGTCATCGCTTTGAACCTGAAAAGCACGTTTTTAGGCTGCAAATATGTTGTGCCTTATATGAAGAAAGCTAAATATGGCAAGATTGTCAATATTTCTTCATTGGGCGCCACGGCGCCGCCGTCCTCCAACGTCCATTATCACAGCGGCAAGGCCGGCGTCCTTGGTCTGACGGTGGACCTGGCCATCGGGCTGGCGGCCGACCACATCAATGTCAACGCGATAATCCCGGGGCCGATACGGACGGCGTTCTTCGGCGAACGCCTGAACGATGATGCTTTCTTCGCCGAACTGGGAAAAACCGTACCACTGGGCAGGGTAGGTACTCCGGATGACATCGCCGGGGCGGCCTTGTTCCTTGCCTCGGAGCTTTCATCCTTCATTACGGCGGAGTTTATTAACGTGACAGGCGGGCTGCCTCTTCCGCCGGCCCGTCCGCAGTCAAGAGGTGTAAGGAAATAAAACAAACATAGGCCAAGATGCTGGAATAATAGTCTGGATGGAATCCTGTTGTTCAAACATGATACAAGCATGGATTAGTTCAATACGTCATTCCTGCGAAGGCAGGAATCCAACAAGGAGCCAATATAAAAGTACAATATTCTTATGTTTATATTATGGCCAGTAAACGTTATGGAACTCTTTATGCAGGCGTGACCGCAGATTTAGTAGCAAGAGTCTATCAGCATAAGAATGACTTGGTAGATGGATTCACTAAAAAATATCAAATTCACACTTTAGCATATTATCAGCAATTCGAAGACATTGAAGCAGCTATCAATGAAGAAAAATGTTTGAAAAAGTGGAAAAGGGACTGGAAGATTAGATTAATCGAAAAAAATAATCCGGAATGGAGAGACCTATATTCGGACATTATTTAAACTCACTGTTGGATTCCTGACCAGGTCAGGAATGACGAAGAAAAGGAGGTCCCAAAATTGAAAGCGGTAATTGTTGAGAAATACGGACAGGCGGTACTTAAAGACGTACCCTTAAGGGAAATCGGCCATGAAGAGGTCAAAGTGAAAATCGCCTATTGCGGCGTGGGCGGGCTCGATCCATACATCATCAGCGGGGAAGTCCCCCTGGAATTACCCTGGCACCTGGGTTACCAGGCTTCGGGAGTTATTGTTGAACTCGATAAGGCGGCGACCTCCCGAGGGTTAAAGGTTGGCGACCGTGTCGCCCTGGACCAGCACCGCTACTGCGGCGCCTGTTATAACTGCATGCATGAACGCCAGAATTTCTGTGAGGACAGCGGCAATTCTTTCCAGGATGCGATGATGGCGGAATACAATATCATCCACCAGCGGCAGGTCTGGAAAATCCCGGATTCTATCTCCCTCGAGGAAGCGACCCTGACCGAAAACGTTGGAGCGGCCATGCCAACCATCGAACTGGCGCCGTTAAAGGTAGGGGATACTTTCATGCTTATAGGGGCCGGGACCTGCGGGCTGCTTATCCTGCAGCTTGCCAAACTGCACGGCGCGACGAAGATTACGGTGGTCGAACCGGTTACCGCCAAAAGGAAACTCGCGCTGAAATTCGGGGCGGATTACGTTATCGACCCGAAAAACCAGGACGTTGTCAAAGAAGCCATGAAGCTAACGGGCAATCGCGGTTACGACCGGATAGTCGAAGGCTCCGGCGATTCTAAAATGTTCCCGCTTTGTATTGAAATGCTGGCTCAGTGCGGCCGCATCGTGATTTATTCCATCTATCCCGAGCATCCTGACCTGACCGTAAATTATGACAAAATCTTCTTTAAAGAAGCCGGGATACAGGCGGTTTTCGGACAGCCGAACCTCTTCCCGAGGGCGGTGGATATACTGCCCAAACTGGACCTGAAGTCGATGCTGGGGCCAGTCTATCCGCTTGAGAAATGGCATGAGGCCATCGAGGCGCACAAGACGATGGAATTTGCCCGGGTCCTGGTGAAGTGCTAAAGGAGAATTGATATGCCGGGCACGTATACTGCCTATATGAAAAACATTCAGGCTAAAACCGGGAAGACGCCGGGCGATTTCTGGAAGCTGGCGAACGAAAAAGGTTTTATCAAGCGAGGAAAGATTATAGCGCAGCACGCCGAACTCCTGGCATGGCTTAAGGGGGATATCGGATTAGGGCACGTGCATGCCAATATGGTGATATTGTATCTGCGTCTGCGCGCAAAAGACCCGCAGCTTACGGATAACATGAAACAATGGGCTTATAAAACTGGTTATCAGGACGGGCAGTAAATAAAGGTAAAAAGTTAAAAAGTAGGGTGGGCCACCGAAGTCGCCCACCAACTATTGGGAATAACAGAAATGCCGGAATACAGAAGAGTCTTCTCAAAAGGCGGTACATATTTTTTTACTGTTGTTACGTACCGACGGATACCTGTATTTAATGAGGATTTAAAAGTAGATTACCTTAAAAAATGCATTAAAGATACTATGCTAAACCACCCTTTTAACATAGAAGCCATGGTGATATTACCGGACCATATCCATACTATTTGGACTTTACCGGATACCGATGGCGATTTTTCAACGCGATGGATGCTTATTAAGAAACGTTTCAGTATTCATTATCCAGATATGAATAATCTGTCGGTCAGTGAATCAAGGCTGGAAAAACGGGAACACGGTATCTGGCAAAGAAGGTTTTGGGAACATCTGATACGTGATGATGAAGATTTTGGTATACATTGTGATTATATCCACTATAATCCCGTCAAGCATGGATTAGTTAATTCACCCGGTTTATGGAAATATTCGAGTTTTAATCAATTTGTTAAAAAAGGTTATTATTTAGCTGATTGGGGAACATATGAACCTGAAAGATTACAAAACGTAAATTATGAATAGTTTTTGGTGGGCAAAATGAAGGAACAAAAGGGGTTTAGCCCACCCTACAAGAACTACTACAACACAGGTTATCAGGACGGGCAGTAAATAAAGGTCAAACATCCGCGAGGAACTGATAAAAATTATTTCTTCCGCTGAATCGCTTTTTTGACGGCATTGGCGATATTACCGAAAGTAAGGCCGTACCGCTCTAAAAGCTCCGCCGGCTTGCCGGACATCCCGAACTTATCCTGAACGGCGATGAATTCCATCGGGACTGGGTTGTTCTTAACCACAATCCTGGCGACAATGCTGCCGAGCCCGCCGTGCTCCTGGTGCTCTTCCGCCGTGATGATACAGCCGGTCTCGGCGGCCGCTTTCAGGACGGCCGCTTCATCGATAGGTTTGAGGGAAGACATATTCAAAACGCGGCAATCGATGTTTTCCTTAGCCAAAGCGGCGGCGGCCTCCAGCGCGGGCGCCATCATCGTGCCGATAGCCATAACCGTGGCGTCTTTGCCCGGCCTCATCAACTGTGCTTTGCCTATTTCAAATTTATAATTGCCCGGGCAGACCAGCGGCAATTTACCGCGGATTAACCTGACGTAGCAAGGGCCATCATGGGCGGTGACAGTGCGGATGACCTGCGCGGTCTCGGTGCCGTCGGCCGGGACGATGACCGTAAAGCCGGGCAGGGAACAGACCAGCGCTAAATCCTCTAAAGCTTGATGGGAACCGCCATCTTCACCGACGGTCAGGCCGGAGTGGGTCGCGACCACTTTAACGTTGAGGCGGGCCTGCGCCACGGAAACACGCAGCTGGTCGAAACACCGGCTGGTCGCGAAGACGGCAAAGGTGCTGGCGAAAGGTATCTTGCCGTTGGCGGCCAGCCCGCAGGCGATGCCTATCATGTTCGCCTCGGCGATACCGATCTCGAAAAAACGCTCCGGGAAAGTCTTCTTAAAATATTGCGTCATCGTGGACGTAGACAGGTCGGCGTCCAGCACCACGATATTATTGTTCTCGCGGCCCAGTTCCACTAATGTGGCGCCGTAAACTTCTCTCGGGGCGACTTCTTCAGGCACGGCTAGGCCAGCTCCTTTAAAGCTTTTTCCGTTTGCTCGGCGTTGGGCGCTTTGCCGTGGAATTCCACGTTGTTCTCCATAAAGCTCACGCCCTTGCCTTTGATGGTATGAGCGACAATCATCGTCGGTTTGCCTTTAACCGTTTGCGCTTGCTTTAAAGCATCGAGGACCTGGTTGATATTATTGCCGTCTTTGACCTCGATGACATTCCATTCGAAAGCATCGAATTTCTGGGCTAACGAAGCAGTATTCATAATGTCCTTGGTATAGCCGCTCAACTGGATACCGTTGGCATCCACGATGGCGGTCAGGTTATCCACTTTATAATGCGCCCCGGCCATCACCGCTTCCCAGGTCTGCCCCTCATCGCATTCGCCGTCGCTTAAAAGCGCATAGACATGCCACGACTGTTTATCCAGTCGGCCGGCCAGTGCAGAACCCACCGCGAAAGAAAGTCCTTGCCCCAGGCTCCCCGAGGACATTTCGACGCCGGGGGTAGAAGTGCGGTCGGCGTGGCCCTGTAAATGGCTATCGATTTTCCGCAGGGTATCGAGCTCCGAGCAGGGGAAATAGCCGCATTCCGCCAGGGCGGCATAAAGAACGGGGGCGGCGTGGCCTTTGCTCAAAACAAAGCGGTCGCGGTCCGGCCAGTGAGGGTCGGAGGGTTTGTGGCGGATGATTTTCCAGTATAACGCCACCACGATTTCCACCGCGGAGAGCGAACCGCCGGGATGGCCGCTGCCGGCCTTGCTTATCATGGAAATAATGTCGCGGCGGATTCTTTTACAGACAGCGGGGAGGTCTTCACTGGAAGAAAAAACCCCGCTTCCATAAGTGCTGGGCGGGGGCGTGTGCTGTCTTTCCGATGGCGTGGTCACTGCGCCATTATTATACAACAGGGCGGAACGGCAAGTCCATATTAGGGGGTTTGGTGTGAATACAAATCCAATTCAGTGCCCTCTCCCTTGATGGGAGAGGGCAAGGGAGAGGGCGAAATAACAACAGCTTGTTAATTGGCTACCGGTATTATCCCCTCTCTCCAACTCTCTCCCATAAGGGGGAGAGAGCAAAACATTATAATAGATATTGGTTTATCTTTTTTATCACCTTTTCAAAGTTATTAAATACCTCGGAATTCCAAAATCTCAAGATAGTATAGCCTTCCGAGTGTAAATATTGATCTCTGAAATTATCATTTATTTTAGACTCTTTTTCTCTATGGAGACCGCCATCTATTTCTACAATTAGTTTATTCTCAAAATTTACAAAATCAACAATTATGGTGCCGATAGGCTCTTGCCTCCGGAATTTACTTCCTTTAAGGTGTTTCCTTCTTAACCTCACCCAAAGCTTTTTTTCGGCTTTAGTTTGTCTCTGCCGGAGTTCTTTGGCGGCTTGTGTGATTGGATTTCTTTCCATCGATAAACCCTCTCTCCAATTCTCTCCGACAAGGGGAAAGAGCAAAACATCTTCTATGTTTTGGAAATGCGACGATAAGTTATTTCATCAGCCTGAAGCCGCAGATAAGCGCCGGCGGATTGTTGATAAAAACGTTGTTAAAAATACTTTTCGGCTCACCTTCTTTGAAGGAAGGTTCTCTCAAATCGGTAAGGCAGAAACCGGCATTTCCGCATATCCTAATATATTCACTGATAGGACGGTGAAAATACCATTGCGGGACGGGCTGCCCGGCGATGCCGATGCCCTTGTTTTTCTGTATTTTCAGATAATTGCCGACCTTGACAAAATAGTTATCATTGATGGCCCCGCCGATATCACTTCTTTCATGGACCAGCGTCGCTTCACCGGAGTTAAAACAGGGATGCAGGATGGAAAAAACGAATTTCCCGCCGCTTTTCAATACCTGCGGAATGAATTTGATTAACGGCTCGATGTCCGCCATATCGAACAGGGCCATGGTGCAGACAGCGGAATCGTATGTTGTCTCTTTAAGCTTGTAGAGGTCTTTAACATCGCAAACATCGATGACCCGGTAATCTATTTTGTCTGCCGCCTGCTTTGTTCTGGCGATTTTGATAAGCTCCTCCGAGATATCGAAAGCGGTGACCTTCGCCCCGGCCTGCGTCATTTTCCTGGCGAACTGGCCGTTCCCGCAGGCGATATCCAGGATTTTATCGCCCTTCTTAATCGCCAGCATTTCCAGTTGGTTAGGCTCGATTAAAATCTTGTGAAAATCATTGCCCTCGCCCATCCGCCCGTCCCAGAAAGCGGCGTTGGTATTCCAGATTTCTTTTACTTCAGCGTTGATTTTACTTTTCATTTTCGTGGTGGGCTTTTTTGGCCAGCTCACGCACTTTTTTCACCATCTGCTCTTTTTCGATGAAGTCGGTTGTGTATTCCCCGCTATTGAATTTTTTGTTTTCCATGGCCAGGCGGTGGAAAGGTAAACTCGTTTGTATTCCCTCGATGTGCATTTCACGTAATACCCGTTGCATGCGGCTAATTGCTTCATCTCGCGTCTTGCCCCAGGCCATAACTTTACAGAGCAGGGGGTCGTAATAAAAAGGTACATTATAGCCATCGTAAATACCTTCATCAACCCTGATGTTTGGCCCATGCGGGAGGTGCAGGCCGGTTATCTTTCCGGGGGAGGGGAGGAAGTTCATGGCGGCGTTTTCCGCCGTGATGCGGCATTCAATCGCGTATCCCCGCCGGTTGATGTCATCCTGCGTGTAGGAAAGCTGTTCCCCGGCGGCAATCCTTATCTGCTCTTTGACAATGTCCACATCGGTCACCAGTTCCGTTACGCAGTGTTCCACCTGCAAACGGGTATTGACTTCGTTAAAATAGAATTCGTCCGTCTTGGGGACGTAGAAGAATTCCACCGTAAGGGCATTGGTGTAATTTAACGCCAGGGCTATATCCAGCGCCGCTCCGCCCATTTTCATTCGCAGGCGGGGGGAAAGCGAGGAGCACGGCGCTTCCTCGATGAGTTTCTGAAAGCGCCGCTGGACGGAACACTCGCGTTCGCCGAGGTGGATAACGTTTCCGTGCTTGTCCGCCAGTACTTGGAACTCGATGTGCTTGAAGTTTGTAAGGCATTTTTCAAGGTAAAAAGATGAAATGCCGAAGAGCTTTTGGCCTCTTGCTTCCACCGAAAGCACGGCATTGACCAGTTCCTTCTCATTATTGGCGATGGTCATGCCGATGCCGCCGCCGCCCCCGGAAGGTTTCATAATGACCGGGTAACCGATGTTCGCGGCCACTTCACGGATACGGTTATAGTTCTTACCGGTATCTCCCGTAAGCACCTGGTCGTGCCCGGGGACGACCGGAATGTTCAGCAGTTTCATCAGGTTGCGGGCGGCGTATTTGGGCTTGACCTTGGACATCGATTCGCTGGTCGGGCCGATAAAGGTCATTTTTTGGGCTTCACACAGCTCTGCGAACTCCGGGTTCTCCGCCAGGAAACCGTAGCCGGGGTGGATGGCATCGGCTTTGGCGGTCCGGGCCGTTTCCAGGATTTTGCTCATGTTCAGGTAGCTTTGCGCCGTTTCCGGCGGGCCGATGAGATAGGCTTCATCGGCAAGCTTGACGTGCAGGGCATCGGCATCGGCCTCCGAGTAAACGGCGATCGTTTTAATGCCCATTTCCCGGCATGTCCGGATAATTCTGACGGCGATTTCGCCGCGGTTGGCTATTAAAATTGTCTTAAACAATATTAGCTCCTCCGGTTAGTGTGCCAAAGATTAGTTGCAATGTAAGCATTATATCATGTGGGAAAAAAGCTTGGCTAATATTGAGAAAATCGCAGGCTCAAAAAATATTTTTACAAAGCTAAAATAGTGCGATTTGTGACAAAATCCCATTGACATGATTAGGACAAATGTTCTAATATTTCTAACTGTTTGGTGTTGCTGGAGTGCGCTATGGTTTTTGACGTCGATGAGATTTGCGGAGACGACCCGGAACAAAAAAACCAGCCGGACGGAGATTTTCCGCCGGACCTGAAACCGGAATTCTGTGAATTTAAAGATGAAGGGTGCGATCTAGCGTCTTCCTGCCTGAAATGCCCCTTTCCCGATTGTGTTTATGATGTACCCCGGGGCAAACAGCGCAAATACAGGAAGCTTCGTGATAAAGAGATTAACCGGCTTTTTAAATCCGGCCGGGACGAAGACGAACTGGCGGAAGTTTTTAAACTAAGCCGGAGAACAATATACCGGATAATCAACAGGAAAATAGGCAACCGTCAGGTTGGTAGAAAGAGGAGTTTAAACGTTGAATGACACGGAAAATCCTCTTTCATTCCCCTTTTACAGAGGGGAACAATCCATTGGGGTAAAAGCAGATGAGCTTTTCTAAAGCTAACATCGTTTTCCTTTGTAAAAGGAAGAGCAGAGAAGGATTGGGGCGGGAAACAGGAAACTAATAACTGATCGCTGATTACCGATAACCAGATAAAGGAAAAGCCGAGTAGGATTTACGAAGGGCAAAAAAAATTAGGGAGAGAATTTAAAAACATGAATGACACGATTGTTTCACAGCTGGCAAAGGCCGACCTGGACAGGATGAAGGGCTATAAAAACCTGCTCGATTTTTACTACGGGCGGCAATGGGACGGCAAGGGCAGGCGGAATGAAAGGCGGCTGACCTTCAACTATGCCAAGGTATTCATCGAAAAAATTACTTCTTACCTGATGGCGGGCGTTAATTTTGCCGTCGACCCGGCGGACGCCTCGGAAAGAGCTAAAGTATCGGCCCGAACGGCGGAAAATGCGCTGAACAAGGTCTATAACGAAAATCACCTGGAACAACTCGACATGGAGACGGAAATCGACGGGGCGGTGCTGGGCGACGCCTGCTATAAAGTCATCTGGGACGAGGCGGAAAAACTGGTGCGGGTTACCGCGCCGGACGTCCAGGGTATTTACGCCTGGTGCAAAGGCGATGATACCTCCCGTTTGTGGCGCATCGCTTCCCGGTATCAGCTCACCCGTGAAGAAGTTGCCGCTATCTACGGTATCAAATCGGCCAATAAAACAGCGGTTTTTACGGAAATATGGACGGAACATGACTTCGAGTTACACATGGATAACGTTTTGCTGGAGGCCAAGCCCAACCCCTACGGCTTTATTCCGTTCGTGCTTTATCCCAACCTGCGCGAACCCAAAAAATTCTGGGGTGTCTCCGATTTGTTGCAGATAATGGAAAGCCAGCGGGAGCTTAACCGCGCCATGAGCCAGCTTTCCCGTATTTTAGAGCTTTCCGGCAACCCCATCGCGGTGCTGGAAAATGTCGAGGAGTCGCAGGATATTGCCGTGCGGCCCGGCGCCGTGTGGAATATCCCGGAGGACGCTAAAGCTTACCTGCTGGATTTATTGCAGGGCGGCGGCGTCAACCTCCATATCAATTATATCGACCTTATCTACCGCGCCCTGCATGACCTTTCGGAAAGCCCGCGTTCCGCTTTCGGCGGGCTGGAAAAGACTATGTCCGGCGTGGCGCTGGAACTCGAACTGCAGCCGCTGCTGCAAAAAGTCCGGCGCAAGCGGATTATCCGCACCGCCGCCTACAACCGCCGCAATGAAATGATTTTAAAGCTGCTGGAAAAATTCGGCGGTTGGGATTTCGGCGGCGTACCCGATAGCGGGCGGTTAAGAGTGGTGTGGGGTCCCGTATTACCCAACGATATGGAGTCACGCGTCAACAGCGAGCAGGTGATGGTGCAAACGGGTATTCATTCCCGCCGCACGGCGATGGGAGAGGTCGGTGTAAACGATCCGGACTATGAGTTCCGTAAATGGCTGGATGAAAGGGAATTAATTTTAAAGATGAACAAGGAGCTTAATGCTAAAACGCGAGCGTCGGGAGCGAGAGAGAGCGCTGTAACCGGCCCGGGAAGCATTGAAGGATAGGGAACAGGAGGGTTTATGGAAAACGAAAACAAAGATGTAACAACAGAAAACGTTGACCTGGAACAGGAAATAAAAACCAGGGAAGAAAAAATCGCCGGCCTGGAAAAATCCCTGGCGGAAAAAGACCGTGAAATTATCGCGGTAAAAAAATCCCTTGATGAAGCCAAAAAAGCTATCGTGGAAACGTCCGTGGACCTGTTCCAGGCAGTGGCCGCCTATAAAGAGATGGTCGGGCAGGCAAACCCCGGCCCGGTGGCGGAAATGATTAAAGGCAATAGCATTGCGGAGGTCAATGTTTCCCTGAAAAACGCCAGGGAACTGGTTTCTAAAGTACGGCAGGAAGTTGGCGCCGAAAACGCCCGTGTGAGAGTGCCGGCCGGCGCGCCGCAGCGGACTTCCGCTGATTTATCCGGCTTATCGGCCCGGGAAAAGATAAGGTTCGGCATGGGCAACCAGGCTTAAAAACGAATACGGGAAAATGAGGCTAACTGAACATAAAACTATGGTTCGAATAGATGGTTTAAATTCACGTTCGGACAGGCTCAAAAAAGTAAGGAAAAAGTAAAAAATATTTAAAAATTCGAATAAAAGTGTAATTGCGAAAAGTTCCTCTCCCTCGAGAGGAGAGGCCAGGTGAGGGTGAAAGATATGGTTTAAGACGATGATTACCCCTCACTTTAATTCTCTCCCCCAGGGGGCGAGAAAAGAAAAAAGAAAAAGGAGAAAATAATATGGCTTTAACATTAACGGAAGCATCCAAACTTTCAAACGATATCTTAATGCAGGGGGTGGTCGAGACCATCGTCAAAGACTCGCCGGTACTGCAGCGGCTCCCCTTCGTTGAAATTGTCGGAAACGGCCTGACATACAACCAGGAAAATATCCTGCCTGACGTCGATTTTTATGACGTCGGCGATACCTGGGCGGAATCTACCCCCACCTTCACCCAGCTCACCGCCAACCTGAAAATCATGGGCGGGGACGCCGATGTGGACAATTTCTTAAAGTCCACCCGCAGCAATATCCAGGACCTGGAAGCCTCGGTTATAGAGCTTAAGGCCAAGGCCCTGCGCGCCAAGTTCGAGGAGATTTTCATCTATGGTAATTCGGCATCCAACGCCAAGCAGTTCGACGGGCTGAAAAAGCTTATTAACACCGGCGCGGCCGGCTCCCAGATCATTGACATGGGCGCGACAGGCGCCTCCCTGACGCTTGCCAAGCTCGATGAGCTTATCGACGCCGTCAAAGGCGGCAAGCCGGACATGCTTTTAATGAGCCGGCGCACCCGCCGCAAGATAAACGCGCTGGTCAGGGCGGCCGGCGGCATGACCGAAACGGAACGCGATGCCTTCGGTAATTTTATCCAGCTCTGGGACTCCATCCCCATCGGCGTCAACGATTATATCCTGGATACCCATGTGCTGGCCGGAGGGGTGGAAACCGCTACCACCGGCGGTACCTCTTCTACCGTTTATGCCGTGCAGTTCGGAGAGGGCGCTCTTTGCGGCCTGACGGGCCCCGGCCATTTGCAGGTGGAACCGGTCGGCGCGCTGGAAACCAAAGACGCCTCCCGCACCCGCGTCAAGTGGTATGTCTCCCTGGCGCTGTTCAGCTCCATCAAAGCCGCCGCCTTAATCGGTGTGCAAGACTAAAAATATCATTCCTCTCCCTTGAGGGGAGAGGTCAGGTGAGGGTGAATCATCGGGCTAATTTCATGTTCCCCCTCACCTTAATCCTCTCCCGCGTAGGGGCGAGGACAAACGAAAAGGAGAATCAAATGCAAAATCATGAATCAGGCAAGTGGCAGTGCCGTTATAAATTAAGCAAGTACCTTGAGGACATCGGGCAGTTCCGGGGCAGCCCGGAAGAATTTCAAAGACTCTTCCGGCCTTATGAGGGAAGGCTCGGTGAGGGGAACTGCCTCTTAAATACCGGCATTGACGAAATCTGGGACCTTGTCTGCGGAGACTCCGCCAACCACTTCAACAACGCCGGGACGCAAATAGGGGTGGGGGACAGCAATGCCGCGGCGGCCGCCGGCCAGACCGACCTCCAGGCGGCAACTAATAAGACCTATAAAAGTATGGATTCAGGCTTTCCCACCTCCACCAGCCAGAAAGCTACATTCAAAGCCAGTTTCGGCTCAGGCGATGCCAACTACGCCTGGAACGAGTGGGTAGTAAAACAATCAACGAGCGGAAAATGCCTCAACCGGAAAGTCGAAAACCTGGGCACGAAATCCGGGGGCACCTGGGTCTTGCAGGTGGACATCACTATATCCTAGGAACAGGAGAAAACGCTGATGGAATTACTCAAAGTAACCGGCGTAGCCAGGACTGTCACCGACCCCGTATTGCTGGGAGTACTGGTGGGGCAGGGCATCGATAAAGACGGCGTTGAATTATCTTTCGATTACGCGCCGCGCTCAAAGGGCAAAGGTTTTTCGCCGTACGGAAAATTGTACCGGGACCTGAATTCGGAAACGCGGTTCATGGTCGTTTCCGGTCTGCCGATGGTCGATGCTTACGGGCAGCGTCACGAGCTGGAATGGCGCGACAAAAACGGCGTCATCGCAAGCGGCAGTAATATCTTCTATGCCGGTATCGAGCACGGCGGAATACGCCTGGTTACTTTGAGTGACCAGCCCGGCGGAATTAAAAAAGACGGTGAAGCCGTTTTTCATCCTCAACTATTTATTGGTGAGGGTGAGATAAAACCTCTTTCAGACTTTTCCCGCCTTTTAGAGACCGACCCGTCGAATGATAATTATCATAACAATGTCCTGGAATGGGACTACGGCATCTGCAAACGCCGTATTAGACTCATCGAGGGGCGGTTCCTGGGCAGCTGGGTATTTCTCCATCACCCGAGAGCGGACGTAATCATCAGGTATAACCGGTCGGGCGTCATAAATTTACGTCTTTCTCATGCCCGGACTGATGACGAGGAGTTCGTTCCGCAGTCATACTTTGAAGGAAAAACGTACCCGGTCGTCATCGCGGACAGCGCCGCTTTTTATCCTGACGCCCATCCGGAAACCGCCACAGTTGATGGCGAAGCTTATGATAATCTAAATGAGCTAACATGGGCTAACCTTAAAAATCAGCCGGGCAAAGGCGCCGTAGATAACGCGAGCACTTCCTATTGCGCGCTTTTCGTTTCTCATGCTTCCACGGCGGACAGATGGGCGGTCTTGCAGCGCGGCATCCAGGGGTTTTATATCGACCTCCCCGCCGGGTCCAATATTACCGCGGCAACTTATTCACATTTCGGGCAGAACAAAGTAGACCAGAATTCGCTGGGTGACCTTTCCATTAATATTTATTCCGCTATGCCTGCCAGCAACGTACAGATTGCGGCCGGAGATTTTGATTCGCTGGGTTCTGCGGCATGGTCTTCCGCCAAATCCTACAGTAATTATTCTCTTTCCGGGTATAATGATTTCCCGCTTAATTCCTCCGGCCTGGCTGCCATATCGATCGGGCAGGTACTTAACATCGGCATCCGTGAAGCTACCTACGATGCCGGTCCCGCTACGCCGGCCTGGGCCGCGAATAAATACGAAGGCTTTATTTGCTATACCGCCGAACAGGGCAGCGGTTACAAGCCAAAATTGGTGATTACTTACACAACAGGGGAAACAAAGACCTCCGGTGACAGCGGCAGCGGAGTAGAAGTAATTACTTTAAGGTCGTTGGAATCCGGCGAACAGGGTACGGCGGCGGAAACCGGGCTTGTCGCAACATCTGTTATCTCTGGAGACGCGGGCTTGGGAAACGAAAATGAGAATATATCCGGGCAGGATAGTTATTACGTTTCCGGCAGCGATGGGGCCAGTGGGAATGATTCTGTCAAAGCATTAATCCAAAGGTCTGGTGCTGAACTTAGATTACACAACTATCGCGGGCAGGTGGGAATCCCGAATAAGGAGGTAAATATATGAATCTAACGCAATTATTAGCGGTCGTCAGGCAGGACCTGCACGACCAGGACAGCTCAAATTACCGCTGGACGGATGCCGAAATGACGCGGCATATTAACCGGGCTATCGCGGAACTCTCCGAAAGCATGCCGGTGCCGGCTAAAGCCGCCATGGCTACGGTAGAAGGCTCACGGGACCTGGACATATCGGCGCTGTCCGACCGCATCATGGTGGCGGCGGTGGAATATCCGGTGGGCTCTACGCCGCCGGACTACCAGCAATTTTCTATCTGGGGAGATGTCCTGACCATCACGAGCGGCAGCCAGCCGGACGGGAAAACCTGCGCCATATATTATGGCGCTTCTCATATCATCGACGGGACAGGCTCGACGCTGCCGGAAAAATATACGGACCTGGTGGCGAGCGGCGCCTGCGGCTATGCCGCGACGGAACTGGCTTTATATACCGTCAACCGGGTCAACGCAGGCGGCGTAAAAACATCGGCGGACCTACTGGAATGGGGAAACCAGAAACTGACGCTTTTCCGGCAGGAGCTAAAGCGGCTGGGCAGGCGCAACCGCATCCGTGTCAGCGACCTTTCCCCAACCTTTTACCCCGCCGCTTCGAAGAATACGGACTATGGGCCTTAACAAGAAGGTAATGACCGGTATTCAAAATACAATATCCAAACCAAAGAGCGTCATTCCTGCCTCGTATCGGAGTACGGGGTAAACTGCGGCAGGAATCCACCATGAGCATCCTGTTATTATTGGTCTTTCAAAATGGATTCCCGTTTTCACGGGAATGACAAGTTAACAAATTTGATTTTTAAATATTAGTTTTAACTTTTCACATAACAGGAGGTATTTATGCAGGCATGGATAGACTTAATTAAATCGCTCGTCAGGCCGTTTATCATCACCTGGGGATTTACCGTTTATGGGGTGTGCATCATCAAGGGAATCACGGTGCCCGAATTGCTGGCCGGTCTGGTCGCGGCCGTTATCGTTGAATACTTCGGGGAGAGAGCGGTTTTAAGGCTGAAAAGTGGCGCCGCTGGCGATACGAAAGGGGAACAATGAGGCAGTTAACGGAAACTCTGGAAGCGGCGCAAAAACAATCTGTAAGAACTCCATTCGTTAAGGTTAGAGCGTCAAATAAAAGCGGGGGCGCGATAAAGCAAAAATGGACGCGGCTTTACACCGGTACCGAGCCGGACTATTACCACGGGCTAACGGTTCCCGGTGACGGTTCGCTTATCAGGGTAAGATTAGGCCCGGTATCGGACAACCGGAAAATTTACTTTCAAAGAGTATCCAGCCCCGGCCCGGGCAGTGATTACAGTCAATGGACATATACCGGACAATATGATGCCGTCATGGCGGCCGCCGCTTCTAACGGCGCTGAAGTCTCCATCGTCTGGATTAAGAACTCTAAGGAGATAAAAAGAATAAAAAGTACCGATTATGGTGCCACCTGGGGAAGTGCGGAGTACATCGATTCGCTGCAAACCACCGCGATAAATGGCCTGGCCGCCGCGTACAAACCCAACGGCGACCTGGCTATTTTTTTTGCCGACCAGTCAACTCTTTACGTTAAAAAATGCACCGGCGGGCAATGGCAAACTAAAGCTGCCTGGGATAAAACTACAGGTGTATTATCCGGGGTCGGTTGCACCTATGATGGCGATTGGAACGTTCTCGTTACCGGTAAAGACACGGCCGGTAACTATAAAATATGGGGCCTGGTTTATGGCGATGGTAATCGTGTTGCAGCCGGCAGTTGGTCTGCTTTAAGAGAGGTTGCGTCGGCGCCGGCGGGCGGGGATTTTGCCTACAAACAGCCTTTTCTGGATAAATTGGATACCTACCGCTGCTTTTTCGTAGAGACATTCTCCGGGACTGAAGCATATAACCGGCCTTTCCAGTCGTACATTGTTCCCGGCACAAATTACGATGAAGGCCTATGGCTGGAACCGTCGCCCTTTAACATTTCTTTGGAATACGGCCTGGCGATGGGGCATTTCGGGGAAAATGGATGGTTATCTTCTCCCAACGGAGTTTGGAACGCGCCAATCAATGAGCACTTCCTCGATATTACGGCTGACGTCATCAGCGCACGCCTGGACCTCAATAAAAAAACCGGGGCTCTAACTATTGAGCTAAATAATGAAGATGGGAATTATGCATTCCCCGGACAGGATGACCTGGAAATATTAGAACTTGGAAATAGCCTGGAGTTCAGCCCCGGGTATATAACGCCGGAAGGGGAGGAATACAGCGAAGGGCAATATTTTACCATTTCGTCATTCGAGCATGTTAACACCGGCGGAAAGGCAAGCCTTTTTATCCATGGAGCGGATGGGTGGACGGCCCTGGAAAACTGGCAGGCGCGCTGCCAGTTGCGCTGGAACAAGAACGGCGATGATTTCAATGTTGAAGAAATCATTAAAACCGTACTCGCTAAGGCCGGCTTGCATCGATCGGTTATTTCTCAATCCGCCGTGATGACCGGATTCTACCCGGATTTTACGGTAAATCCGGGGAATAACGGCCGGGATGTCATCCGGAAACTGCTTTCTTTTGTTCCTGATACGGTATTCATAGAAGGAAATATTGCTTACCTTGTTAACCCTCAGCCGGATGATAGCTCTATATACGGTTACGGGACCGGCCATGCGATACTTGAAGGGAGGTATGGCCGGCAGGCAGGGGAAATAAGCCGGGTGCAAGTGGAAGGCTGGGATGCCGGCGCCGGCAAATTAATTCTCGTCGAGAGTTTTAACTGGGACGAAGCCGGAAGTTTCAATAGCCGGCTAACACATATATTGGATAAAAACCTGAATACCGTTTCGGAAGCAGGGCAGCGGGGCGCGGCTGTTTTAAGACAGGCGGAAATTGCGCCGGATAACTGTACCATAACGGTGCCGGTAAATTGCGGGCAGCAGCTTTTTGATGTTATAGCGGTGACGGATTTACCGGCCGGCCTGAATGCCGGCAGCAAGCGGATAACCGACATGACACTGGTCTATAACACTGCCCTCGGCGAATATTTTCAGCGGCTTAAGCTGGGGAGAGTTTAAAGAAAGGGAGTTCAAACATGGAAGTCAAAAAGGCCGAACTTAAAAGCTTCAATGCCGCGAACTATACCGCTACTATCTGTCTTGCCAGCGGCTATAAAGCTTACCTGGAGGATATAACGGTAGCCAGGAGCATTGCCTCTGCGGAAATGACGGCCGGGCGTAAATTAGCGGTAATCTTTTTCGATGAGAATAACCCGAAGGAAGCGGTTATCGCAGCGGTCTATGACTAAGCGTGTTTCTGGATGGAATCTTTAGATATCGCGGCATGCTCGTGGGTGTAATCGATCAGGCCTTTTTTCAAAGCTTTGTGATAGTTGGGTTCCGCTGACTTCAATTTTTCCGCGGGCTTGCGCAGTTCGATGGTCTTATATTGTTGTTTTTTTGCTGCCGGTTTTGGCGGCGTTGCAGCAGCCTGCGGTTTGGCAGACGGTGCTGGGGTACAGGGTGTCGCGTTAGCCATATTTTCCATGATGGCGGATAAGACGCGGTTTTGTTCCGCCGCGCCCCTTTTTAATTCATGAGAGGCTTCGGCAAGTCCCTGGATGGCGCTGGTATGGCTGGCCAGGTGTTTGGCATATTCCGATACGGCCGCGGAGAACTGGAGCAAAGCCTGTTCCGTGGAATCCATCTTCTTTTCCGTGACCTCCATTTTTTTGGAGAGCATGCGGTTGGCCCGTTTTTCCTCGTTAATGACCGGAGAGAAGATGCCTTTTTGTATCCAGCTGCCGCCCCGGCCTATATCTCTGCCGTAAAGGAACAAGGCAAGTAAAGCCAGCGCGATAATGGCAAATATCGTACCCTGTTTGCTCTGGAAGAAGAGTATCGGCAGGCCGAGATAGGGGATTTGTTTACCGATGGTGCCGCGCACATTATTCGGCATGATGGTAAACGGGTCCTCGCCGGTATTATCACCTTGAGTACGAAAGCTGAGAGAAGGCGTGGTAGTGATTTTTATAACTCTGTGGGCTACGATCTGCGGGTAGTTATAATACTGGCGCACCATGTCCGGCACGGTGTAGACGATGATATCACCGACCTTGATATTCTGGGGGTTGTTGACCGGGGTAATCATCATCAGTGAGCCGGAATGCAGTGTGGGTTCCATGGACGAACCATAGATAGGCATAAACGGCAGGGTCCCTCTCATAGAGAGGAAGGCCACGATTACCGCTATTACGGCAAAAATTAAACCTATGGCCCGTTTCATGACTTCAAATTACCTCTGGGTTATCTCGCAATAAAATTCAGGCGTTAAACTATAGCCGCTTGCCCAGTTAGAAGCGTCGGGAGAGACCAACATATAACTTCCGCCCATTATAGTGACATGATAG
Source organism: uncultured Chloroflexia bacterium (assembly GCA_963796365.1). Lineage (GTDB taxonomy): Bacteria > Chloroflexota > Dehalococcoidia > Dehalococcoidales > RBG-16-60-22 > RBG-13-51-18. Next base: position 204,830 of record CAWCLJ010000002.1, on the reverse strand, counting down.
ACAGAAGCGGTGCCGCCGATAATAGTAAATGACACCACACCATTATCGGTGCTTAGCACTTCATAACCCGGTGTTTGCCCGGCTTCTACCGAGTTGGAGACAGTGACCTTCATATTGATATACTGGTAGGCTTTGAGCAAAGAGGCGGTGTTGGTCAGGTATATTTTTACTACCATGTCACCGGTGTAACCGCTGGCCGGGTTGATTTCATAAATGTTGCCTTGCGGCAATTCCCCCTCGACGATGCCGCTCAGGGTGTAATTTACCTGGATATAGACCTGCGTACAATAAGCGGGTTTATCTTTTTGTGAACCCTTTAATTGGACGCCGGCTTGAAGTGCCGTAAGGTCATCATATGTCCATGCCTGGCCGGTAGCGGGGTTGGTATCATTTTCCCAGGAAACGGTTTGAAAACTCTGGCTGCTGGTCTGTTGTGCTGTATCGGAGAACACCTGTCCGTTTGTTTTCAGCTCCGGGATAGCCTGCACGCTGTAAGTACCGCTGGTAGCAAACCGTACATAAACGGTCACGCTGGTAATTGTCGCATTGACGGTGGCGGGGTCGCTAAGTTGATAAAGGTCTTCCTGCCAGTTGCCGTTGCCTTGAGTAGAAATATAAGTTGCGAGGTCATCGGCCGGCTGTTCGCATACTTTATCCCAATGCGAACCGGTATCAGGATACTGGGCGGCAACGGCGGTGTTGTCACCGTCACCGTCAGGAACTAAAATCTCGGAGCTGTTCCCGCTCTGGGGCAGAATGCTGTTCCAGTCCGGCTGGACCGGTGAGGGCTGATAAGTTGCCCACGCACCATCAGCCATGGAAACATTTAAATTCGCCGAGTTACTGGTATAACCAAAGGCGAATGTTCCGCCGGTCAGCAACAGGGCGAGAACTAAAGCTCCGAAAAATACTAGTTTTTTTCTCATGTTTTTACTCTTTGTATTTACGGCAGCGGGAAGCGGGAGTTTTAGCGGGGTAGGGTAGCGAGACTGCCTTCCGGCTACCCTACCTCGTACTTAAACTGGATTATCTCTGTGCAACTTCGCAGAAGAGATCGGGGCTGGCAGAACCGGTCCAACCGGCCGTCGGGTAAACCTGGGTGATATAGAAGCCGCTCTTAACTCTAACGGTCATGTTATCGCTGCCGGCAGCCGTGAACATGCTGACGGAACCGTTATCGAGGGTGAGCATCGTCCAGTAATTACCAGCGCCTCCGCTGATATCGGTTTCGTTGGCGGTAGCATTGTCATACATGTCAAGCTGCAGAGCCAGAACGCGATAGCGGCTTACCAGCTGGTCGGCATTGCCGAGGGTAACGGTGGTTACCAGGTTACCGGCATAGCCGTTAGCGGGACTGATATTAAAAACGCTATGTGGGCCGGCGATGGAACCCTTGAAGAATCCGAAGGCGTTCCACGTAATATTTGAAAAGTCCGAGTTGACCGAAACATCGGCGAAGTTGGAGTTTACGGTAGTGGCTGTCAGTGTCGTGGTGGCATTAATGAAGCCTGCCGCGAAGATACCGCCGGTCACTGCCAGGGCGAGCAGCAGCGCTCCAATCAGATAAACGCCGGTGCTGCGGTGTTGGGCGAACGTAAGTTTGTCGTCATCGTTAAGGACGGTGTCCAGTTCAGCGCTCGCCTTGACTTTGGAACCGTTTAGTTTTACCTGTGCTTTGTTCGGAATATCGAACTCGGCCTTGAACCGATTGCGGGCTTCAGATACCGTCTGCCCGGCCAGTTCCGATACTTCGAAGTGATCTCTGTATCTAATTTCAACCATTCTCTTATTTTCCTCCTAATTTTGTTGCTGTTATGCAGGTTTTTTTTACCCTTTTAAGTTCAGTCTCCGCTGTCTGCCCGGACAATAGAGAACCTATACATCTGTTTCTTTTCTTCATTTACATATCCTGCCCTCGTCAACCTGAACGGCCGTTTGTTAAGAAAGCTGGCCGATAAACGACTTAAACCGTTGTGCCAGCTGTTCTTTAAATTCATTAAATTCCGCCCGCGTAACATAATCCGTAGCTTTGCCGTTTAATTTCCCGCCGCGCAGGATCGAGGGGATGTTGCGCTGGGCGGCTTCAATAACGCTACGGGCCTGTTCATTGGAAACAAGTTTGTTGAAGATTAAGCGGATATTGCGGCGGATAGTCTCCTCATTCATATCAAGCTTGGTTGTTATCTGTTCGATGTTGCCGCCGGCGGCAACCGCAGCCAGTATCTGCTGTTCTTTGGTGGTAGGGCCGGCCAGCATGTTATCAAATTCCCGGTTGAGGGCGGTAATCTCTTCAAAATCAGAAATCACCATCGGCGCAATGGCCGGGGTAAGTAGTTCCTCCATGAGTGGGAGACTGCCCTGTGCAACGACCCTGATAATGTCCAGGAGATGTTCCGGTTCGGTGTCTTTGGTGATGCAGGCACTGGCGCCGCTCTTAATCGCCGCAAATAATTTTTCCGGTTCTTTTTTATCCATCGTGAGGACGACAAAAACAGAAGTAAAATTGCGGCGTATGCGGCGGGTAATATCCGGACCGGCCGCTTTAGCGTCATTCATGCTAAGGATTGCTATGTTAGGAGGGTTGTTTTCTATTAACGCAAACGCCTCATCGTTACCGGTGGTTTCACCGATAACCTCAAAATCCTCTTCGCCGGAAAGGATAAAATGAATTCCTTCCCGGAAGAGTATCTGCGGATCCGATAGAAATACTTTTATTTTGTCCATAGTCACGTCTGATTACGAGGCGTCGTCCTAATTGGCTATTTCCAATGTAACATAGCATCATAAAAAAACACCTAAGGATTATAAAGAATTCATAAAGAACCCATTAACTTTTAATAAAGATTATAGGAAAAACCCCGGTGTTTGCGTTATTTACGGTTAGGACGATTTTTTCGGATATCGCCGGGCCGTAAATTACTTGACTTTTCCATAACGCAAATTGCGAAAAAGACTTGAATCATCGGTTTGCGTTTATACCGGGGAATTTTCGGGATTATTGACGGCCTAATTGCTAGACGGGCGGATAAATTTATAGCCTATGCCGTGTTCGGTGACGATAATATTGGGGGTTTCCGTGTTGTCTTCCAGTTTCTGGCGGAGGTGCTGGATATGGACGCGTAGAAGGTCGCGGGCATCGACATAATTATCTCCCCAGACCTTGGCGAGAAGGCTTTCATGGGAAAGAATGCGCCCTTCATTTCTGATGAGATGATAAAGCAATTTCCGTTCCGTTGAGGTGAGTTTAATAGGATGCCCGGCGAGAAGTACTTCGTTGCGTCCGAAATCTACCGAGAGCTTACCGGAGACAAAAGGCCGTTCTTCATCCGTTACGGCTAACCCCTGGGAGCGCCGGAGTACCGCCTGGACGCGCGCAATAAGCTCGATATGGCTAAAAGGCTTGGTGATATAATCATCCGCGCCGAGTTCCAGTCCCTTGGCTACATCCGTGTCCTCGCCGCGGACGGTGAGCATGAGAACAGGGATATCTGAAAAACGGCGGATTTCTTTTAGTACCTGGTAGCCATCGATGTCTGGTAAACCGATATCCAGGATTACGACATCCGGGCTTTCCGCTTCAACCAGTTCCACGCCTTTATGTCCGCTGGATGCGGAAACTACCGTCGTACCGGTCCAGCGGAGCTGGAAACATAGGGAAACAACTTCGATAATTCCGGGGTCGTCCTCGATAACCAGAACTTTCATAATGCTCCTTATTTTTGTGCGGGCGGCGCGGGACGTTTAGGCAGGAAGAAGGAGAAAGTTGCTCCTTTACCGGCATCGCTATCGACCCAGATTTTTCCACCATGAAGCTCGATGACCTGTTTTGAAAGGGCCAAACCTAACCCCAATCCGGGGTGCTTTTGCCTGTCGGCGGCGACACGGCTATAAGGTTTAAACAGCCTGTCCTGCTGGTCCTTGGGAATACCGATACCGTTATCGGAGACTTCTACTGCCAGGCCGGTGTCTTGCTTGTGAACTCTCACCGTGATAATCCCGCCGTCCGGTGTAAATTTGGAGGCATTATTCATCAGGTTCAGTAATACCTGCTCCAGTCTTTGGCCGTCCGCCTGGATAATCGGGACGAAGTCAGGAAGCTCTGTGTTAAGTTTTTGCCCTTTGCTGTGTATTAAAGGGCTTATCTGCATGCAGGTACCGAGGATAATTGATTTAAGGTCGACCGGCTCGAATTGCAGCTGGAGTTTGCCGCTGCCGGTTTTAACGATATCGAGCAGCTCTACGAGCCTTGTCTCCAGGGAATTGGAATTGCGGATAATGGTTTGCATCAATTTACGGTGCGATTCATCGGCGGTATCCTGCAGTTCTTCTTCAAGGAGACCGGCCGCCGCGATGATGGAAGTCAAGGGGGTTTTTAGTTCATGGCTTAAGGTATCTATAAACCTTAACCATTCTTCTTCTTTAGTTTCCATAGATACGCGGCACCTTCGGCAGTCTTTCAATCAAGTGAATTAACTTAAATCTATCACGTTTCCCAGTATGTATCAAGTGAAAAAATACGCATCTACGGATGAGTGTAATACATATTACACTAATTAGCAAGATAGTAAATACCTAGATGAATTATTTCGCTAGGCCCCTGGCAACGCTTTTTAGCAGGCTTAAAATACCGATGACAACTCGCTGTACTTCCCTCGGTTCTTCGGCCAGCATCCTGGCGACATACGGGTCGAGTTGCCGGGCGGCGGAGTATTTGGCGCCGTTTTCTTCAGCAACCCCGGATGTCTGCGGGGATAAAAATCCGGCCAGCGTAAATAATTCGTCTTCATCAAAACCGAGCGGCTTGGCTATTTTGCGCAGGATCCTGGCTGAAGGAAAGCGCTCGCCTCTTTCTATGCGGCCGAGATGCGAAGAGGAAACGCCGGAGGTAGCCGCTAATTCCTGCAAAGTAAGGGGAACAGTGATACGCTGCTGTTTCAAGATTTTTCCTAAATCATTACTGCTATAATCCATTATCCACACCACCCGGTATTAATAAATTTAATTCTGCATTATTATAGTTAGCCAGGTGGCAAATGTCAAACTTTTAAATCTTATAACTTAACCATAATTGTCCAAATTTTGGCTTTAGAACGATTCGTGTAATTTCTTGACGCTCGGTTTTACCGAAGATATAATGCAAACGTAACACGATTTTTTATTATTATCTTTGCATTGGAGAAACCGGAACAGGTATTTAAATGACAGAACGTTATGATGTAATCGTTGTCGGCGGAGGTCCGGCGGGCATTTTCGCAGCCCTGGAGCTGACCCAATCACCCGGCCTGAAAGTCCTGCTGTTAGAAAAAGGCAAGGATATTACCGGGCGGCGCTGTCCGATACGGGAGAACGGCGGCACCTGTGCTTCCTGTAAACCGTGCAACCTGGTCTGCGGACTCGGTGGCGCGGGCGCTTTCAGCGATGGCAAACTGGTAATGTCCTCGCAGGTAGGCGGGCACCTCGGTGAATATCTCGGCGAGGAACATGTCGGCGGTCTCATCAAGCGCGTCGATAACGTCTATGTAAAATTCGGCGCCACCCAAAAGGTTTATGGTGGCAATGGCGTCGTCGAAGAAATGAGCAAAAAAGCTGCGGCCGCCGGCTTGCACCTTATCCCCACCCCTGTCCGCCACATGGGGACGGACAACGGGTATCAGGTCCTGAAAAATATGCAGGACTACCTTTTACCCCGCATGGATGTTAAAACAAACACGATGGTTACCCGGGTGCTGTTGGAAAAAGGTGAAGTTAAAGGGGTGGAAACGGTCGATGGGGAAAAGTTCTTTTGTAATTACCTTGTCCTGGCACCGGGCAGGGAGGGCGCCGACTGGTTCGCCCATGAGGCCGGCCGCCTGAAATTGACCACGCATAATAATCCTATCGATGTGGGGGTAAGGGTGGAGGTACCCCACTCGGTGATGAAAGACCTGACCGATGTCCTTTATGAAGTAAAGCTGGAATACCGCTCGCAGAGTTTTAACGACCGTATCCGGACCTTTTGCATGTGTCCTGCCGGTGAAGTCATCGTTGAATCCACGGGCGGCACGGACCCGGTGGTGACCGTTAATGGCCACAGCTATACGCAAAAGAAAACGCAAAATACCAACTTCGCTTTGCTGGTCAGCACCAATTTTACCAGGCCTTTCCATGAACCGATTGCTTACGGTAAATACCTTGCCCGGCTGGCGAACATGCTGGGCGGCGGCGTGCTGGTGCAGCGTTTCGGCGACCTGATTGAAGGCAGACGCTCCACACCGGAAAGAATTGCACAGGGAAAACTAAAGCCCACCCTGGAATGCGCCGCCCCCGGCGATATAAGCTTTGCATTGCCTTTCCGCCATTTGACCGGGCTGATAGAAATGCTGATGGCGATGGATAAAATGATGCCGGGCTTGGCCTCGGAGGATACATTGCTCTACGGCATCGAAGTAAAATTTTATTCCTTCCGGCCTAAATTGAGTAATTGTCTGGAAACCGAAATAAAAAATATGTTCGCCGTGGGTGACGGAACCGGTGTCAGCCGCGGCCTGGTGCAGGCTTCCGCTTCCGGGCTGGTGGCGGCGGTGGAGATAATGAATAGAGAAGATAAAAGATAACCTGTTTTCAGGGTTATTTCTCTTGACAGTTACTGCAATGCCATTTACAATAATAAAGTGCGTTTTATCGCTTCGATAGAACGTTAGCCGCAATATTTAACGGGGGTAAGACCGGAGAGTCTGCCCCTTAAATTATTGGCCGGAGAAACGGCCGGAAATAAATCCGAAGGGGAGTGATCTATTTGGCAGAAGTCATACCAGGCGCTGAAGAGAGCTTTGATAGCTTACTAAAGCGGTTTAACAGAAAGGTCCAGCAGGATGGCATCCTGGCGGAATTACGCCGCCGGGAACATTATGAGAAACCCTCTGTTAAACGCAAGCGTAAGAAGGCAGCCAAGAAGCGCGGTTCCGCCAGAAGTACCCGGACTTTCCGGCGCGCAGCCAACACTTCCCGTTAGTTTTGCGTTTTCATATACCCTGAATTTTAATTAAAGGGGTTACTATGGCTCCGGAAGCAGAACTTCAAAACAAAATCACCGAGGACATGAAGCAGGCGATGAAGGCCGGCGATACGGTCAAGCGCGATACGCTCCGTATGCTGTTGTCCTCTATCAAAAATGCGGCCAACGCTAAACTCGCTCCGCTGGATGATAGCGAGGTCGGCGTTGTCGTTGCCAAAAGCGTAAAACAGCACCAGGAAAGTATTGACGCTTTTAAGAAGGGCAACCGCCCCGACCTTGTTGCCAGGGAAGAAGCCGAGATGGCGGTTCTACAGACCTATGCTCCAAAGCAGGCAGGCCGGGATGAAATTATCGCGGTGGTTAAAGAAGTTATCGCGATAGTCGGCGCCAAAGGCCCCGGTGATAAAGGTAAAGTGATGCAGCAGGTTATGCCGAGGCTCAAGGGCAAAGCAGAAGGCAAAGATATCAATGAAGTAGTGACGCAGTTATTGAGCCAGTAAAATCTAAGAAAAGTTTGATTTATAAACCCTCCCTGAAACGGAGGGTTTTTTATTGGAATTTTACTTTATTTCCACGCATTTTCCGTTTTTCCATATAATCTCTTAGAGATATCGTTCCTTCTTTATCTTTTAAGGCTTCCATGCCCTCACGGATATCAATATCATCTTCAAGTTTGGCAATGATTGCTTCCGTCAGCCATTCCTTCATTGTCTTCCCCTGAAGTGCCGCTTCAGCTTTCATGCGATTGCGGAGTTCCGATTCTATATCTAAAAAATATCTTGTTTCGTTAGCTGTATTGACCATTTCTTTTTACCTCTGGCTGTTAATATAGCCATAAATGTCAATCCCCGATGTTATTTCCCCACCGCCTTTTCCAGTTCCCCGCACAGCCGCTCCTCTTTATTCCCGGAATCGATTACCGACCACGGCAGCTTTTCATCTGTGCCCCATCTTTGATGGACATAATGATTAATGTCTATTTGATGCAGTTCTGTCACCCGTCGCCATTCCGCTAAGGAGATTTCCTTCATATCTGCTAAAGCCGGGGCAAGCTTTTCATCTCCACGGGAAAGCGCCGCCTGCACCATGCTCCAGGCCGGGCTTTCTTCGTTGAGCTTGATGCCTTTCAGCGGCAGGCTGCTTCGCAATATTCCCATCCGTGCCCCTAAAGCATCTGGCGTTGCCATCGGCAGCCATTGGAAAGGGGTTGCCGCCTTGGGGACGAAGGGGGAAACGTTAACGGTGATACGGGTGATGTTCTGCTTTCTTTCCAAACGCTCTTTAAAAGCCAGCACCAGACTGATTATTTCTTCGATGTCTTTATCCGTCTCGGTGGGGAGACCGTTAATAAAATACATCTTTACCTGGCTGAAACGCTGCCCGGCTAACCGGTCGGCCAATGACAAAATATCATCTTCGTTTATACCTTTATTCACTAAATCCCGCAGCCGCTGCGAACCGGCTTCCGGCGCGATGGTAATTGTTTGTACTTTGCCTTTAGCCAGCTCGCTGATGACGCTATCGGACAGGGCATCGATACGCAGCGAACTGATGGCGATTTCCGCATTCAGCTTGTTCAGACCGGAAAGGATTTCCCCGATTTGCGGATGATCGGTGACCGCCGGGCCTAACAGACCTACCTTCCGCCGGTGATGTAACCCTTCCCATGACTGTTTCAATATTTTTTCCGCGTCACGTATACGCATCGGCGAATACTGGGAACTGACCAGGCAGAAACGGCAGCCCCGCGGGCAGCCCCGCTCCGCCTCGATGAGGTAAGAATCCCCCAGTTCCGTCTTTTCCGTTAGGATAACTGACCTTGTTTCAAACTCGTTAAGGTTTTTTGCCCACCGCCGCACTACCGGATCTGGCGATGGCGCCAGCGGCACATAAACCCCGGGTATGACGGCGAGTGCTTTTAAAAGTACCGGGCGCGGGCTGCTGATATCTATAAAAAGCCCCGCCAGCAGCGGCGGGATTATCGGTTCCGCGTCCCCGATGCAAAAAGCATCGAAGAATGGGGCGAGCGGCATCGGGTTGGCGGTAACGCACGGCCCTCCGGCAATGATCAGCGGGTGGGTCTCGTCCCGCTCGGCGGCGAGCAGGGGAATACCGGCGTCTTTAAGCATCTTTATAGCATTGAAATAATCGAGTTCATATGAAATTGAAAACGCCAGTACCGCGAAATCGGTCAAAGGCCGCCCGGACTCTATCGCTGCCGGCGCGTTTTTGTCCGTCGTATCCAGGAAAACGCGCTCACAGGCGACCCGCAGGTTGTTATTGAAAAGATGATATACGGAATGAACTCCCAGGTTAGACATCCCGAGATAATAGGTATTGGGATAAATCAATGCTATCGGCAGACGTCCGCCCCAGTCCTTGACAACCGCGCCTTCCTCATCGGAAAAACGCCCTTCGGAACGGGCTTTAGACCCCTGTTTCTTGCCGAAGTATTTCATGGCTCCATGATGTTATCGGGGATATCTTCAAAGCTGTCATCATGATAATTCGCCTGGTTGTCTTCATGGTAGTTCTCATCATGATAACTCGCAGGATAATTTCCCGGGTATTGCCGTGGTGACGGATTATGTCCGTTTCCTTCTTTCCAGCAGTCCCTTAGTATACGGGCGGTAATCATGATAACCATATCGGCCGCGGCGCGGAGTTGCTGGGACGTGCCCTGTTTCCCGAAAAGCGCCACTTCCACGTGCTTCCCGTTGTCCTTGACCGCCTGGACCGCCCCGGCAAAATCATTATCGCCCGCCACGAGAATCGCCACGTCGTAATTATTTTTATAGCTGTGAGTTATCATGTCCGTGGCAAGCTGAACGTCGGTGCCTTTTTCATAAGGGGGAACGCTCGGCCAGTTGGTATAGACAAGGCGTCCCAGGCGCAGTTCCGTGTAAGGGATGGCGTTGACACCGGCGAAGAAAGCCTGCTGCTGCTTGTATAGTTCCGGTTCCTGCTTTTGCCCGACCCTCGCGTTATAGTAATAAGTCCTGACATGGGTGCGCCGGCCGATAAGCTTTTTGGTGAACCTTCCGAGGTCGAGATCGGTACGATTGAAATAGTTTTTAAGGGAATGGTAAAGGTTGCTGCCATCGATAAATATCATCACCCTCTCCCCCATACAACACCTCCTTGATTTAAATAAAAAATAAAAGTTGTAATACCTATATTATAGTCTCTTTGTATGGTGAGGAAAAGAGTAAACAGCAGACAGTTCACAGTAAACAGCCGGGAAAATGGGTAGGGTACTGTACACTTATGACTGTAAACGGTAAACTCATATCCAACGTTTGCCCGTAGCTGAAAGCGGGTGTTATAATTTGGCGTGTAATCAGTTCCTCGGAGTGAATTATGAAATTAAGCAGAGAAGAAGTATTGCACATCGCTAGGCTGGCCAGGATAGCTTTAACGGAAGAAGAAATCACGCGCTTGTCGGACCAGCTTTCTAATCTTTTGGAGCATTTCCAGGTCCTGCAGGAAGTGAATACGGATAATATTCCCCCCACTGCCCAATCGGTAGAGCTCCGCAGCGTTATGCGGGAAGATATCGTTGAGACGTCGATGCCGGTTGAAGATGTTCTCCAGAATGCCCCGCGGCGGGAAGGCGATTATTTCCGGGTAAAGCCGGTATTGGAATAATGGCTTTAGTTTAAGAAAGACGGGTAACAGCCATGCAATTTACGATTCACGAAGCGCAAAAGCTTTTAAAGGAAAGAAAGATATCTTCCATTGAGTTGACCTGGGATTGTCTGGCGCGCATCAAACAGGTTGACGCTAAGGTAAAAGCCTTCATGACGGTGACGGAAGACTTGGCTCTGCAAAAGGCCAAAGAAGCTGATGCCGCCATCGCGTCCGGTAAAGCCGGGCCGATGACCGGTATCCCGGTAGCCGTCAAAGACAATATGTGCACCCGCGGTACCCGGACTACCTGCTCATCTAAAATGCTCGAGAATTTTGTCCCGCCCTATAACGCGGCGGTCGTGGAAAAACTTCAAGATGGCGGGACGGTCATCCTTGGTAAGACCAACCTGGACGAGTATGCTATGGGCTCTTCAACGGAAAACTCGGCATATTTTACCTCTCATAACCCCTGGGACCTGGAACGCGTCCCCGGCGGTTCGAGCGGCGGGTCGGCGGTTTCCGTTGCCGCCGGAGAAGCCGTTTGCGCTTTGGGGTCGGATACCGGAGGCAGTATCCGCCAGCCGGCGGGCTTTTGCAGCGTCGTGGGTATGAAACCGACCTATGGCCGAGTCAGCCGCTACGGCCTCATTGCTTTCGCTTCATCGCTCGACCAGATTGGGCCTTTTACCCAGGACGTGACCGATTGTGCTATTTTGTTAAACATCATTTCCGGCCATGACAAACGCGATTCTACCTCGGTGCCGGAGCCTGTTCCGGACTATACTAAAGCTTTAAAAGCGGACCTGAAAGGGATGAAGCTTGGCATACCTAAAGAATATTACGTGGAGGGCATGCAAAAAGGCGTTTCCGATGTCATGAAAGCCGCCATCAAAAAGCTGGAAGAACTCGGCGCCGGGTTGGAAGAAGTATCTTTACCCCACACCCCGTATGCCCTGGCCGTTTACTATATTATCGCCCCCTCGGAATGCTCCGCCAACCTGGCACGTTACGACGGTGTGAAATACGGGTATTCTTACAAGGGTGACACGATGTGGGAAAACATGGAAAAGACCCGCGAGAACGGCTTTGGGCCGGAGGTCAAGCGGAGAATCATGCTCGGCACTTATGCGCTTTCTGCCGGCTATTATGACGCCTGGTATTTGAAAGCTCAGAAGGTGCGCACCTTAATCCGCCGCGAGTTCGATGATATTTTTCAGAAATACGATGCTTTGATTACTCCCACCTCTCCCACTGTCCCATTTAAAATCGGCGAACGTGCCAACGACCCGCTGGCCATGTATTTGAGCGATGTCTGTACACTCCCGATAAACATTGCCGGTGTGCCGGGTATCTCTATCCCCGCCGGTTTTGCGGACGGCCTGCCCGTCGGTATGCAGATAATCGGCAAGCACTTCAGCGAGGAAACGCTCCTTAGAGTTGCCTACGCTTATGAACAGGCGACCGAATGGCATAGGAAGAAGGCGGAGATCAAAGCACCATAAAGTATGTTATGATACAGGTATGGAGGTGGTGAAGTGAATACAGCAATACAATCAAAAGCTGAAATTTATCTCATGGCACTTCAATCTCTTACCAAAGCGGGAAAAAAAGCTGTCATTGCTCGTTTACTCGAGGATGAAAGGTTACGAGAAGATATTCTGGATATTGCGTTAATCAGGCAAAGGCAAGGAGAACCTAGCCGGCCTTTACGCGAATATTTGGCAGTAAGAGAAAAACGGGGCAAGTAATTTGCTTTATCAAATTCAAATTCTTCGCCCTACCGAAAAAGAACTGGAAAAACTGAACCCGACAATTCACGCTCGCATTATCAAAAAATTATTATCAATCACTAGAAGAGAATCCGCGCCCTAAGGGTATCAAGAAATTAAGCGGGCGTGAAGAGTTCCGTATCAGAATTGGCGATTATCGAGTTCTTTACCTGATTGACGATATAAATCATATTGTAACTATTAGTGCAGTTGGACATAGGGGGGAAGTATATCGTTTATAACAATAATATGCCGGATCAATGGATATCACGCAAGCAATGGAATGCTTTTTTACGCGGTGAAGGCTGCCCGCTTTGCGAGGCGGTAAAACCCGGCCGTACTGAAAAAGGCTTTGCCCATCTTATTGCCGACCTTTCCATGGGGCGGCTGCTCCTGCATAACAACCAGTATGTTAAGGGATATTGCGGTCTGATTTGCTTCAAGCATGTCAGAGAGCCTTATGAACTGCCCCAGGACGAACAGGAACAGTATTTCAACGACATGATGCTCGCCGGGATGGCGCTGGAAAAAGCCTTCGGGGCGGATAAAATGAACTTCCAGATTCTCGGTAATGCCGTGCCTCACCTGCATACTCATATCCAGCCGCGCTATTTCGGGGATGAAGGCGGCAGCCGGCCGATAGACCCCAACGGGAAAACTGTGCTTCTAAAGCCGGAGGAATACCGGGAAAGGGTTGAGCTTATCCGCCGGGCGATATCCGAGATTCAAAATCACAGATAGGAAACACCTAGCGCTGGCCTCTTTTTTGTCATCCCCGCGTAAGCGGGGATCCATCAAGAGAAGGCAAAGAACGGCTGAATCCTTTGATGAATTCCCGATTGGATCGGGAATGACAAATATTTTGTTTGGTAATTGTAATTTGAGATTTGTTTGGTGCTTGTATCTTGGTTATTGTATCTTCTTCCTTTTACCACTTGCCACTTCCTTGATACTTGCTACTTGTGATTTGTTACTTTTTAGTGCTAACCCCTATTGTGCTCACGCCCCTTTAGATGTTATTCTATTTATATCTGTTTCCATCCCGGCAAAACTTATGAAGGAGGTAAGGATATGCTGAAAGACATCTCAACAACCCTGGAAACCAGTGCCCGTAATGCGGAAAATCCAATAGCTAAGAAGGTCGGCGTATCCGCCGCCGGGAGGGAATATGTCTAAGACCATCGATAAGCCCCCCCATGATAAAAAGTTAAGCGGTGTAATATCGGACCGGGCGAACAAGCTTTCGCCGTCCGGCATCCGCAAGTTCTTCGACCTGCTCCAGAAAATGGAGGATGTGATTTCCCTCGGTGTCGGCGAGCCGGACTATTCCACGCCCTGGCACATCAGCGAGGCGGCCGTCAACAGCCTGAAGAAGGGCTTTACCCGGTACACCTCGAATTCCGGCATCGAAAAGCTGCGCATCCTCACCGGGAAATACCTGGACCAAAAGTACGGACTGGACTACGACCCCATCGGCGAGATATTAATGACGGTGGGCGTCAGCGAGGCCCTGGACCTGGCGATGCGCGCCATCATCAACCCGGGCGATGAGGTCATCATGACCGACCCTCATTACGTAGCTTACGATGCCAGCGTTATCCTGGCCGAGGGCATACCGGTCAACGTGCCAACTTATGCTAAGAACAACTTCGCCGTCGAGGCCAAGGACATCGAAGCGAAGATAACCAAGAAGACCAAGGCGATACTCATCGGGTTCCCGTCCAACCCCACTGGCGCAGTCATGCCGAAACACAATTTGCTGGAGCTGGCGGACATCGCCCGGAAACACAACCTTATCGTGATATCCGATGAGATTTACGCCCGGCTGACCTACGGCGTCGAGCACACCTGCTATGCCAGCCTGCCCGGCGTTAAGGACCACGCGATTCTACTCAACGGGTTTTCCAAGGCCTATGCCATGACCGGCTGGCGTATCGGGTACGCGGCGGCGCCAAAGGAAATCATCGCCGCGATGACGAAGATACACCAGTACACCATCATGAGCGCTCCCACCCCCGCCCAGGTTGCCGCCATCGAGGCTTTAAAGACGGGCGAGCCGGACGTGGTGGAAATGGTAGCGGACTACGACCGGCGGCGCAAGCTCATCGTTAAAGGCCTGAACGACATCGGCCTGACATGCTTCGAGCCGAAGGGCGCTTTCTACGCTTTCCCGGACATCACCTGCACCGGCTTGACCTCCGAGGAGTTCTCCGAGCGCCTGCTGGAAGAGGAAAAGGTGGCGGTGGTGCCCGGCAACGCTTTCGGGAAGTGCGGGGAGGGCTTCATACGCTGCTGCTACGCAACCTCCACGGTCAACATCGAGGAGGCGTTGCGGAGGATGGGGCGGTTTGTGGAGGGGCACAAGAGATAGGGGTGAGTGAATAGGGGTAAGGGGTAAGTTTACAGTAAACAGTTTACAGTAGGGGCGGGGGATAAAACCTCCGTCCTTTTTATTTAGGCTCGATTCGTTTTGGGAAAAGGGCGTTTTCCCAAGATAGGGGTTTTGAAGCTAATCGTTTTGTAAGATGGGTTTTTTAGATTCACTTCGTTTTGTGATTTTGCCAACGAAAAAATCGTTACAGCTACGATTGATTTTGCAAGATTTTCACGTTTTTCCTGATTTTTCATAATTTTAGCTTCAATTCGATTTGTCATATTTTCAGTATTTTTTGCCTTAACAGCCTCATTGGTTTTGTAATATTTTAGCCCTTTTTGGTGATTTAGCCTCGTTCGTTTTGTTATTTTGGAGTCGTTTTATCATTTTAAACAGGTGGGGCAGGCCTCCGTGCCTGCCCGCACAGGCAAGATGTCTGTGCTACAGGGGTATTGAGTTGTTAAAGTGCTTACCGACCCTTTTCTCTCTTGTCCCCCGTATCAAGTACGGGGCAGGCTCTTTAAGAAAGGGAGAGAACTTAATAATAGTACAAATGTTCTAATATTGTCAAGGGGATTTTGGCAGAAAACGAGGGTGGGGTGAAGGTGGCAAAAACTAGAATGCTCTTTGCCCTTTAATCATTGAACAAGATAAGATATTGACTTAGCCACATTCTTAACATAGGCATCAATGTATTTTCTACGATAAACAAAAATAAATGAAGGATGATGTACTGACAATACATTTGACTGGTATTGAGCTAAATATGATTTATAAAAGAAATTATCAGGAAAACATGGATTTCCCGGTTCTATGCCCAGTTGAGAACGTAAGTAACAAGAAACTTGCAAACCTAAAGTAACTAACAAAAATGGGCGTTTATGATATAGTTCATTCCGTAATTCTTTCCATCCAAGCTTCATCTCATTTTCATTTGGATAGCGAAGTTTACCTCTTTTATCTAGTGGCGGGGTTTTTACTAAATTCGTTTTTATAGTTTCTAAGGGTGGAAGATGATAAATAATTTGTTCAATAATATCACCCGTTCTAGTTTTTGGAGAAAGGTGTTCGCACATCGGTTTTGCTGATAATCCGACAAAATATACTAGAGGTTTCTTTCTATTTTTATTACCGACTGCCAACATTTAACTAACTCTTTTTGGTTTTTGTTTGGGTCCAGGTTTTGGTCTTGGTAACCTGGCTAGTTTGTATAAATCAGTTTCAGTAACAAAATCAGATTTACCAATATGGTAAATACTTAAATTAGCATCCCTCATCCGTTTACGAAGCCAAGTATCAGATATTTTTAGATTCAATTCCTCTAAAAATATCTGTGCCTGAGGCACACTATAAAGTGTAACTGGAACATGAATATTATCCATATTTCATGATTATAATGAATTTGTTTCCGATTGTCAACAGATACTAATCAGAACTATATCTATTTATTACCATATGGTAAGTAATAAAAAGAAATATATATTACATGAAAAAAAATAATAAAAAAATACAAAATGGTACTGAGGTAAAAATTTAGGGAATTATTGACTAAAATAATTAAGTGTGAGGATTCGAGCGAGAGACCGAACTAATATCTATAAATTAAGTTTTTCCATTTCATTCATATATTTATCAAGGGTACCTTCATCATAATTGGCATAAACACCGGCTACACAATCATATGGATTATTTGCATTTGCAATATCAATGCGGCTGACAATTTCAGTTATAATTTGGCCCTTACTTAATATTTCTTTATAAAGCGCAGTACCATGATATGGCCTAAACCGGAACGGGCTAACCCTAAATTGAACTCCCCTTTTACCAGCATAATCCCCGAGATTAGACGCAAAGATAAAAGTATCTTTCAATTGTTCAAGGGTTTCCCCAGGCAGACCTAATATAAAATAACACTTCACAGGAATTTGAGCATCTATGATACGGGACACAGTACTAAGCGCTGCTGTTGAACAAAATGGTTTGTTGATATGCCTTAGAACTTCGTCATTTCCAGATTCAATGCCTAGAAACAATTCCCGGCATCCCGATTGTTTCAGATCGTCTAGATTTTTTGAAGATAAGTTACGAAAAGTATTAACATGCGCCATACTTCGCCAATATAAATGATATTGTGGGAATAACCTTTTTGCTAACTTTATACTATCCATATTTCTTAAAAATAAATCATCAAGTATTCTTATGCAATTTGTTTCAGGGTGATTTTCTTGAATATGTTCAATTTCGCTATTTAAACTATCTAAAGACCTAAATCTAGGTTTCATTCCTCGATTGACCGATCGAGCAGCGGTACAAAATGCACAATCATATACACAGCCACGGCTAGTAATAATATGAGATTCTATCAAATCTAAATCTGGCCTGTGGATTGGTTCATTTTTAAAAATTGACCTATCAAGAGGTAAATCAATGCTATTTGGATAGAAGGGAGAATCTGATGTAACATAAACGACACTTAAATTATTAGAAATTTTCTCAGGTTTTATAAAACCTTCAATTAACCCCAACAAAATATTATCCGCTTCGCCTACTACGATAATAATATTGTTACTTGTTTTCCATGTTATGATTTCTTGAATAAGTGTATGGATTGCCGGACCCCCCAATAATAAATTGCGGGAAGGTATAATGTTCTCAACAATACAACGAATAATATTGACATTTGTACTAAAAACGTTGAGTCCAATATAGTTTGCATTAGATTGATTGATTTTATTAATAACATCACCAGGAAGTAAGGCATCAACAGAAGCGTCAACAAACTTACAGTTTAAACCTGACTCAGTTAATTGTGTATAAATATATCCGATTCCGATAGGGGGTACACTAATCTCCGAATTAGGATCACGATTTATCTTTGAAGTTGGTGTGTTAATTAATAATACATCTGACATATTTCGAAAATTTTCAGTTCGGGGAAAACTCAATTACGATCGCAATTGCTGATGAAATTTCATCTAATTGCGTATCTCGGTAAAATCGGCCGCGTGTTCGGAATGAAATCGGCCGGGTGTTCGGAGCAAACCGGCCACCCCCTGGCAGCGCCGGACTAAGGTACAGTTTAGCTCACTTTCTCATCGCTTTCAATCTCCTTCGACTTCGCTCAGGACAAGTCCTCCTTCTTCTCAGATTTAGTAACCGGTCTCCTGGTACGCATGGAATCGCCTCTCATCTCGATCTTGTAGGCGTTGTGCAGCAGCCGGTCGCAGACGGCATCGGCCAGCGTGGGGTCGCCGATGTTGGGGTGCCAGTCTTTAACCGGGCACTGGCTGGCGATAATGGTCGCTCCTGTCTGGTAGCGGTCCTCGATTACCTCCAGCAAATCTCTCCGCTCGCCGTCTACCAGCGGGGTAAGCAAGAAGTCATCGATAATTAAAAGCTGTACCCGACTTAGCCTGGCGAGGGCTTTGAGATGAGAGCCATCTCCGCGTGACTGCTGCAGGGATTCAAACAGCCGGGGAGCGCGTACATAGAGCACGGTATAGCCGGCGCGGGCGGCGGCGTTGCCCAGGGCGCAGGCGATAAATGATTTGCCGACGCCGGTTGGACCGCTGACCAGTACGTTACGATGGGCGGTTATCCACTGGGGATTAGCCAGTTCCAGCATTACCTGCCGAGAAATTCCGCGGGGTGCGCCGTAGTCGATATCCTCCAGGGCAGCCTCCTGGCGGAGCTTGGCCTTTTTAAGCAGCCGGTGGAGCCTTAAATTGTCGCGGTACAGTTTTTCATCCTGCACCAGCAGCCCCACGAATTCGTCATGGGACAGCGCTGCCTGTTTAGCGTCAGCCAGCCTCTCCTCAAGGCTCCGCGCCATACCGTATAGCTTTAATGAGTGCAGGATAGACATAGTCTGTTGATTAAGCACAGCTTGTTACTCCTTTCGACTTCGCTCAGGATAAATCCTTTCATTGGTAATATTCCTGTCCCCGGATATTCTGGTGCGGCGGGAGTCCCGACAGGCTGTGCTGCTCGCCGTTATCCGGCTGGCGGTCGAGCCCGGCGGACAGGATGGCCTTCATCGACCGGTAAGAGCAGGTCTTAAACTTGAGCGCCCGGCGCGCCGCCGCTTCGACACGCACCGGTTCGTAATCACGGGTCAGGTTAATGATACCCAGGCATGCCTTGTAGCCCTGCTCCGGGTAAGGGCGGCCGGCAAGGACTGCTTCCACCAGCCGGGCGGTAGCCTCTCCGGTCTTGCCCGCCCACTGGATAAACCGGGCCGGGTTCCACTCGGCGTAGTAGCGGTGTGACAGCGGCATGTGCTCCGGGAGCGTGGTGTAGCCGCCTTTGGCATAGGACCGGGTGTGGGCGGCGACGCGCTCACCCTTGTGGAAAGCTTCGATAATCGCCGCGGTTAACCGGATGTCCAGTCTCTCATGTAAAAGCTGGTAGGGCACGCTGTAATAATGATGGTCTACTTCGATGTGGTAATTGAGCTGTACCCTGGCCTTATACCATTCAGCATACTCGTAGGGTCTCTGTGGTAGCGGTAAAGTATTGGGCCGGTCAGTAGTTTCAAACAGCTCCCGGCGTGACTTCTTGAGCTTTTTCAGGGGACGGCTATTGAGATGCTCCAGGCACTCGCGGATAGCGGCATTAAGCTCGACGAGGCTGTAGAAAGTGCGGTGGCGTAACACCGCCAGTATCCACCTCTGGGCGATAAGCACGCCGCTTTCGACTTTCGCCTTGTCCCTGGGCTTGCGCGGACGCGCCGGCAGCACGGCGCAGCCGTAGTGCTCCGCCATGTCTGCGTAGGTCGGATTTAACTCAGGCTCGTACTTACAGGCTTTGCTGACGCCGCTCTTGAGATTATCCGGCACCAGCACCCGGGGTACACAACCAAAGTACTCGAAAGCCCGCCCGTGAGAGCCGATCCAATTCGGTAACGTTTGCGACAGGGTGGCTTCGGCATAGGTGTAGTTGGAAGCTCCCCAGACGGCGACAAATAGCTGGGTGAGCATCAGCTCGCCGGTAAGCCGATCGACGATAGACAGTCCATCGGAATAGTCGATGAAGAGCTTTTCGCCGCCGCGATGCTCCTGGCGCATGCAGTAATCGAGCTTTTTCCGCCACCGCCAGTAATGCTCGCAGAACTGGGTGTACTGGTAGCCGTCCGGGTGTTTTTCTTTGTACTCCAGCCATAACTGGGAGAGCGTCAGGTTGAATTTACGGTAGGTACGTAACTCATTGTAAATGTGCTCGCAGTCCGGCGGTGGACGTTTTACCGAGCTTGGTACGTGCTCGGTGGGAAACAGGCGCTCTTCGAGCTGGGCCTCGGCCATGGCTGACGCTTCCGGCCAACTCAGCCTGGCGGCCGCTGCTCTTCTGAGATAATCGGCTACCGTGCTCCGGGAGACCTGGCAGCTCCGTGATATCTCCCGCTCGCTGATGCCGCAGTCTAATTTTAAACGTAGAATCTCTTTGATCTTGCGCACGGACAATCTCCTGTTGGCCATGAATCACCTCCAACGGTGATTCTATGCCATCGTATTGTCCGACGCCGCTCCAATGGGGGGTGGCCGATTTGCTCCGAAAGGGTGGCCTACTTTACTCCGAAAGGCCGGCTGATTTGCTCCGAAAAGGTGGCCGTTTTAGTCCGAGAAATGCAATCTAATATTGAAGCATTGATTATACCTAACTTATTCACAAATCTCTCATAACTTACACAACGTAATTGAAGAGCATCTGCAGCAGAATCACTTTCAAGACCATTATTAACCTCTGCATTTACCTTAACCATCCATTGAGATTTCAAGAATTTTTCCTGCCAATGAGTCAGAGGTACTACAATTTTAGTTCTAAGAGGGGTAAAAATATCACTGCTTATTATAATTGCAGGACGAATTTTTTTGATTTCATCACCTTTAACAGGATTAAAATCAATACGCCAAACATCACCACGAATTGGTGTTATAGGAGAAGAAAACGGAACACCTTTAGTAGTCATTAATATCCTCCTCAGATTCCAAGTATTCCGCTTCTTTCTCATAATATTCAGAGAGTTGTTTCACCTGGTCGTAAAGTAATTGCCTTCGTTTTTCAATAGGAAGCTTTAAAAATGTACGTTTTCCTTCAAGAGATTTTGAGCCCTCTATTTTTACGTTGTAGCCTAGCATTCGTTCAGCTTCCCCACTACTAATGGCACCTTCTCCGACTAGGCGAGTCAAATTCCTGTCAAGCCATTGTGGTATTTCTCTTTCTAATTCCTCCGGTTCATGTTTTTTCCATCCTTGTTTACTAATATAAATACTCCAACGCCTATAATAGGATTCATTAATGATACCGAGAGTAAATATACGACGTATTAATGCCTGTAAACTTATACCAAACTGTTTTTTTATAATTTTGAGTTCGGCAATATCTATGTATGAACGTCTAGATCCAATTTGTTTAACTAATTGATCAGCCGGAGCCAGAAAGGCAGAGCTAAAACGAAAAGCCGCTTTTTCTTCATCAATTGAATCTGGTATTTCTAAAAGTAAATGACCTAGTTCATGAAGATTAGTTAGTCGTTGTCTTTCTCCAGGAATATTTTGTTGACATACAATGGCACCGGCCAAAATATTTCTAGAAGAGTCGTAACCAAATGCGGAAATTCCATCAAAACTTTCATCAGCTTTTACTGATAAAACGCAAAGCTGGTGTTCTTCTAGAGTTCCTATCACGTTTCTAATTGGGCTTGTCCCTAATTTCCACAATTGTCGTAAATAATCTGCCTGCTTTTCCGCATCATCAAGATTAGAAATTGAAAGCTGATTCCATGGAATAACTTCCATCTTGGGTTGTCCAATAAGCGTTTGGACCTTTACCCGATCTTCAAGACATTGAGTAGCAATGCTTTGTACCCTTTCTTTCTCTCGTGGAAGTAATGATTTTTTTTCTCTTGAGGCGATAAATTCCACTGAAATAAAAGAAGGAGAAAGAAAATAACTAGTATTTACACCTAATGCTAGACTAAGTTCGATCAGAACTCTAGGAGAAGGTTGAGACTGATTTAATTCGTATTTTGAAAGAGATTGCTTGGTAACAAACCCTCCCATTTTTTCGGCTAAAGCATCAAGAGTGAGATTTCGGGCTAAACGGATTTGAGTAAGTCTTTCGCCAATCATTACTTATCCTTTATTTTTACTTCTTAGTTGACAATTATAAAGTAAATCTTCCAATTTGTCAACTAAATAAAAGAAATAATATCCCAATCTTTTTTTATTTAGTAGTTGGAACAGCGAGATTCTCACGCCTCAGTAAAAGGCGGATGACTTAGAATGATGGTTGGACAGGCTCACCATGAGCAGAGGGGAAAAGGGGTGGTGGGTTACGCTGTCGCTCCACCCACCCTTGTCACTAACGGCTAAATGTTAATAGCTTTCTTCTTATCCTGCCTCTGCAGCAGCCCCACTATGAAGTCCTTCTCGGCTCTCCCCTTGTCAGGGGAGACGATGTAATGTAATTATTCAGAACATCACGTTATTACACTTAAATGAAGCTCAGGCAATGATGGATTCCCGATCAGGTCGGGAATGACAATAAGAGGGACGAGATTGCCACGCCTTTCCCCATCGGCAAGCTCGGGGTCAATGGCTCGCAATGACAGAATCATCATTAATAGCTTTCTTCTTATCCTGCCTCTGCAGCAGCCCCAGCACCAATATCGAGATAAAAGCCGCGATGGCCCCGGAAATAAAGGCCCATTGGTAGCTGCCGGCGTGGTCGTAAATCCAGCCGGCAAACCATGCCCCGAAAGCCCCACCTAGGTTAAGTCCGAAGACGGAAATGCCCATCAGCGTGGCCATGTTGCGGATGCCGAAAAACCGCCCGATAACGAACGGAATCTGCGTCACCTCCCCGCCGTAGGGGATGCCGAAGAGGGCGGCGGTGAGATAGAAGGCCCAAACGGAACGGGTAAAGAGCAGCAGGACAAAGACCGCTACCATCGCCAGGCGGGTAATCAACATGCAAAGGTAGATTCCAAATTTCTCCGAGGCAACGCCCATGGAGATGCGGCTGAAAATGCTCACCGCGCCGATGATGCTGATAAACGTGGCGGCCAGCAGCGGGTCGATGCCTATGTCGGTGGCGTAATTGACCAGGTGCACCATGATGATTTGCGAGCCGAAGAAAAAGAACAGGAACGTCAGCACAATCAGCCACAGGCGGACGTCTTTTAAAGCACCGGAAACGGTTGCGCCGGGCAGCGGCTCATTTTTGCCGGATACGGTCGGCAAAGCCGGCGGGTTGCGCAGGAAGAGGGCGGAGATGACGGTGATGGCCCCGGCGGCGATGCCGCAGATGACGAACGCCTGCGACCATTGATAAGCCGCGACCATTCTTTCCGCGAACGGGACGATGAGTAATGTCCCCAGCCCGGACCCGGCGACCACAATGCCGAGAATGATGCCGCGGTTTTTCTCGAACCAGCGGGCGGGCACGGCGGTGCAAATGCCCCAGGCGCCGCTCATGCCGATGGCCTCGATGACGGCGTAGGTGAAAAAGAACTGCCCGAGGCCGGTAACGCGGCTGGAAAGGAGATAGCCGGCGGCCATCATCACCCCGCAAAAGACCATAACGATACGGGCACCGTACTTATCCGCCAGCCAGCCGACCCCGATAGCGGAAGCCCCGCGGATAACCACCGCCAGCGAATATATCATCGAGACGGAGGCCCGGTCCCAGTTGAAGGCGGCGGCAAGGGGTTTAAAGAAAACGCTGTAGCTGTAAATCAGGCCGTAAGTAATGAAAATCATCAGGAAGCAGGCAGCCACGATGACCCAGCCATAGCTTGCGGAACGGCGCTCGGTTGTAACGGCGGACGGGGAGGGGAGTTCTTCCATGCTTCTTTGATTATAGGGAATGTTAGGTCAAAACTCAAAGCTCAAAAGCCTGCCCCGTTCCTGATGTGGGGTGAGGGGGAAGTCCCTTTGTCATCCTGAACGCCGTGAAGGATATCGGAGCGTGGAAGGTTTTCACCGCCCCTCCCCGGTATTCTTCAGTCACTACGTTCCTTCAGAATGACAATGTTCATGTTTCACCCTCATCTAACTTCTCCCCTCAAGGGAAAAGAATATCAGGTGGACTCTTTCTACGTCTCGATGACAAAATCGAAGTTGGCTTCCTGGCCGCCTTTTATGTCCGTTAAATCCACGACCGTTTTTTCATTGTAGACGGGGTCATAGCGGGAGTCAGGGTCATCGGCGAAGAAAAGCTGGGTAGTAAGGACAGGCGTATTTTTATTGGCACGGACTTTTACGTTAATATGGGCGGCCCGCCCGCCATAACCCATGGGCCTTACGGTCTCAAGTTGAAAAGCGCTTTCGTGGTCGGTATATTGATGACCGCGTAAATTGAACCCCTCGTTATCGTAAAGACCGCGGCCGTCAGCCTGCCAGAAATCCAGCCAGGCATGGGGCACCGGGCCGGAGCCTTTATCCAGGACATGCCCTTTAAGTACCAATTTCTCTCCCCGCGTTCCGGGTTCGGCGATGTTTTTACGTTCCGGCGAGCCGTGTTTATAAAAAGTGCCTTCTTCGTTCCCGGCGGTCAAGGGGAGTAAAGTTGCAATAGCTTTCCTTTTTACCATATACGACCTCCCACATTAATGGTGAGGGTGAGTATTTTGTAGTTAGTACCTCACCCCAATCCCCACCAGAGCACATTCCCGGATTTAGCTACACACTTATGATAAAGTCGAAAGTGGCTTTCTCGCCGTCTTTAAAGCGCCTGGGTTCCATTGCGGTAAACTCTTCGAAGATGAGGTCGGTAGCGTTTTTCTCATCGCCCGCAAAGAAGAGCTGGGTGGTGAGTACCGGCGAGTTATCCCGGGCGCGGACCTTGCAATGAATGTGGGGAGCCCGCACCTCGTATCCCATCGGCTTAATTGTTTCCAGGCGGTATTTACCGTCTTTGTCCGTATACTGGTGTCCCCGCAGCCGGTAATTCTCATTGTCATACCGGCCGTTGCCATCGGCCTGCCAGAAATCCATCCAGGCCGCGGCGACCGGCTTGCCGCTGATGTCCCTGACCCGCCCTTCGAGGATAAATTTTTTGCCGGGCATGTCGGGGTCGGCGATATTGCGTCGTGGCGGCGAGCCTTGCTTATAGTAAGGCCCTTCCTCGACCGCCGGCGTCTGTGCGTGTTTTTTCGCGGCGACGTTTCTTGTAAACATACTCTACTCCTCCACATCTCAAGTAATTAGTAGTTTGTATTTAGTATTTCGTTTTTTTCTTCTATGTCTGTTGCGTATCTACCACAAAATCGAAGTTGGCTTCCTGCCCGCCTTTAACATCCGTCAGGTCCACGGCCGTTTCCTCTTTAAAAAGGGGGTCGTTACAGGTACGGGTATCATCGGGAAAGAAAAGCTGGGTAGTAAGGACGGGGGTATTTTTTGACGCCCGGACTTTCACGCTGATATGGGCGGCCCGGTCTTCATAACCGGCGGGCTTTACTGTTTCCAGAATAAAAGAACCGTCATGGTCCGCATCCTGGTGGCCGCGCAGGTTAAAACCCATCATATCGCATACGCCTTTGCTGTCAGCCTGCCAGAAATCTAGCCAGGCATGGGGCACCGGGTTGGAGCCTTTATCCTGCACGTGTCCCTTGAGCGTTAATTTTGTACCGGGCGTGCCGCGTTCAACGATTTTTTGACGTTCCGGCGAGCCATGTTTGTAATAGGCGCCTTCTTCAGATTTTTCCAGGATTGCTGCCGTTAAAGGCAGGTCTACATGAATATGTTTGCCCGTGACCATCTTCCACCCCTTATATAAACGTTTCTATGGAAACTTTATACCTTAAGGAGTGAAAAAGATGTAAGAAAAATCACGTAAGAGAAATTATGGAAATACGGAGTAGGGAACAGGGTATAAGGAATAGAAAATAGGGAATAGAGAAGAGGGTACAGGGATCTGAGAAATTCCGAATCCTGAACAAATTTCAATTATCAATGACAAACAGATTTAAAAATTAAGGTGCGGTTTTAACCCCGTATCGCGGTACGGGACAGGCATTTTGGACTTTGACTTTTCAGTTATTATTAGCCCAGGCCCACTTTTTTCTGTACTTCCGTTAACGTTTTATGCGCCATGGGCCGGGCTTTGGCGGCGCCCTCTTTGAGGACATTATCGATATAGGCCGGGTCGGCCGTAACGGCTTGATAGCGTTCCTGTAAAAGGCGTAGCCCTTCAATCATTACTTCCGCCAGAGCTTTTTTGAAATCGCCGTAGCCTTTGCCGGCAAACTCCGCCTCGATTTCCTCTTTTTTCTTGCCGGTAAATATCTGGTAGATAACCAGCAGGTTATAAATACCGGGGCGCGTCGGGTCAAAGACGACGGTGGTCTGGGAATCGGTGGTGGCGCGCATGATTTTCTTGCGGATAACATCCGGCGGGTCCAGCAGGGCGATGGCGTGATTGGGAGCGGTTTCGCTCTTGCTCATCTTTTTGGTCGGGTCGTCCAGCCCCATAATACGCGCGCCGACAGAAGCGATGCGCGGCTCCGGTAAAACAAAAGTTTCGCCGTAGATGTTATTAAAGCGCTGGGCGGTATCCCGCGCCAGTTCCACGTGCTGTTTCTGGTCTTCCCCGACCGGCACGACATCCGTGCGGTAAAGCAAAATATCGGCGGCCATCAGGGCAGGGTAATCGAAAAGGCCAACACTGACCTGTTCGGCCTGCTTTTTAGCGGTTTTTTCTTTATACTGCGTCATGCGCTGCATCCAGCCCATCGGGATAAAGCAGTTGAGAATCCAGGCCAGCTCGCTGTGCTCGCAGACGTGTGACTGGACAAAGAGAATCGAGCGTTTCGGGTCGATGCCGGCCGCCAGAAGAAGACCGGTGACCTCGCGGGTCTTTGTCTTCAGCACGGCCGGGTCTTTCGGTTCGGTGATGGCATGCAGGTCGACGATGCAGAAAATATTATCGTAAATGTCCTGGTCGGCCGCCCAGTGCCGGGTAGCTCCGATATAGTTGCCGATGTGGATGTTGCCCGTGGGCTGAATGCCGGAAAAGACACGTTTTTTCATTTCTTACTCCTGATATTATAGAAAAAGTGTAACATAATTGAGTGTGAGCGGACAAGGATTGACGTTATTTTGATTAGTTGTTACGATTTATCCGGCGAGGTGAAATATGATAAGAAGCGTTAACGGAAAAACTCCCAGAATATCGCCGACGGCATTTGTCAGCGAGGCGGCGTACATCGTGGGGGACGTGGAAATAGGGGAGCATTCCAGCGTCTGGCCGGGCGCCGTTTTAAGAGGCGATACGGGGAAAGTCATCATCGGACACCATACGGCCATCGAAGATAATGCCGTCGTGCATTCCGGAAAACCCGGCGAGGGCGATACTTATATCGGGGATTACTGCAACATCGCACATGCGGCGGTCATCCACTGCAAAAAAATCGGCAATAATGTAATGATAGGCATCAACGCGACAATTTTACACAATGCGGAAATCGGCAATCACTGTCTTATCGGGGCGATGTGCCTGGTAATGGAAGATATGAAAGTACCGGACAATTCTTTCGTGGTGGGGGTGCCGGGGAAGATAAAGAGCAAAGTCCCCGCCGGCCAGATGTTCTGGCTGGATAAAGTGCCGCTGGAGTACGCAGATTTTGGAAAGATGTATAAGAGTGAGGGGCTGGAATAGAAGTAACAACTATCAAGTGACAAGTAACAAGGAAGTAGCAAGTACTCAAGGAGAAAACTCTAAATTCTAATCTTTAAATGCTAAACAAATTTCAATTCTTAATAAAATCCTAAATAAGTTTTTATATTTCTCCCCTTATTCCCCCCCCTTCCAATGCCTGTTAGGTAAGAAGCCGGGGGACACCCCCGTCCGCCTCAGGCGGACCGCCAGAGAGATTTCTCTCTGGACTCTCTAGAGTTCAGGATTTTTACCCTTGATCTTCCCTTTCTTCCTCCTCTTCCTCTTCACCTTCTTCATCCAGCGGGCTGTTGCCCGGCAAAAAATGCTCGAATGATTCTACAATCATGACCTGGTATATCAATTTAGTGAACCTGGAGCCGGTCAATTTAAATTTTATTTCCGCTTTTTCGGTCTCCCGGTCTTTAACTTTGAATTTGTACCATTGCGTGCCCTGGTCGCTAACCCCTTCCCCGAGGAAACTAAAATAATAGGTATCGAAATACTCCAGCATGCAGCGGTATTTCCCGGTATGAATCTCAAGGTCAAAGCCCTGAAAGGCTATGATGTTTGCCAGCCGGACGATGCGTAAACCGCCGGAGGATTTTTCTGCCGCCGGAGATTTTTCCGCGGTAGAAGGTTTTTCTGCGGCAGCAGGTTTTTGTACCGTGCTTTTATCCGCGATAAGGGCGGCAGGTTTAACCGTGCTTAAAAGAGCTATGCGGGGTTTTTCCACCGCCGGCGAAGCGTCTTGGGCGACTGGCGAAGACACATTTTTAACGGCCGGCGCAGGAGCAATCGGAACAACCTTTTTTTTAGGCTCCGGGGCATTAACTTCAACGGCATTTCCTTCAGGCGCTTTTTTACCGGAGATTAACGTTGCGCCGATTAATGCGGCCAGGCCGCCGGCAAAGCTTATCAATTTATTTACCCAGGTGCTTTGTTTTGAAAGATAAGATACAGCCATGTTCTTAATCTCCTTTTTAAAAAAGGATTTTCTCTAAGTAAATTGATGGGAACGACATAGCGGTCCTGCGGGCAGGTCCGGCCTGCTGAACGGATATTGAATTATGTAGACATGAAATACTATATCGCAATAGCGAATATGTGTCTATACGTGAATACTGATAAAAAAGGATAAATATTTACTGGAAATGTCTTTATTAGTCTTAATCAACCCCCTGAATCCCCCACTCATGGGGGACTTGAGAGGCTGGGGGACACCCCCAGATCCCCCGCCAAAGAAAGTTTTCTCTGGACTCCTTTTTAATGGGTTTCTAAATGGGGAATGTCTTTTTGAGTGGCCCGGCCGGCGGACTACATTTTATCCGGCGCGGTCATGCCCATGAGGTTGAGCGTCCTGCCGAGCACGAGCCTGGCGGCTTTGACCAGCTTTAAGCGGGCGGCGGTCATGGCGGGGTCGTCGGTCACGACGCGGCAGTTCTTATAGAAGGCATGGAAATCCGTCGCCAGGTCCTGGGCGTAATAGGTGAGGTGGTGGGGCTCTAAAGTGGTGGCAATCGTCTCCACCATTTCCGGCAGGAGCAGCATTTTACGGATGAGGGTCAATTCAGGCTCGCTGGTGAGCAGGGAAACATCCCCGTTTTCATCATCGGCGCCTTTCTCTTCGGCCACCCTCAAGATACTGGCGATACGGGCGTGGGCATACTGGACGTAATAGACCGGGTTATCGGCAGACTGCTTCTTCGCCAGGTCGAGGTCAAAGTCCATCTGGCTGTTGGCGGTGCGGGAGAGGAAGAAAAAGCGGCAGGCGTCCACGCCCACCTCATCGATAAGCTCGCGCAAAGTGACGATGTCCCCGCTGCGCTTGGATATTTTGACGATCTCATCGCCGCGGCGCAGGGTGACCATCTGGTGAATGATTATTTGCAGGCGTTCCGGGTCGATGCCGAGCGCCTGGACGACCGCTTTCATACGGGAAACATGCCCCTGGTGGTCGGCGCCCCAGATATCGATAACGGTATCGAACTTGCGCTCGATGAACTTATTGTAATGGTAGGCGATGTCCGCCCCGAAATAGGTCGGCGAGCCGTTACCGCGGATGACGACATTATCCTTGTCCTCGCCGAGGGCGGTGGAAACGAACCAGGTAGCGCCTTCCTTTTCCACGATAAAGCCGTCCCGGCGCAGTATCTGCATGACTTTATCGAACTGGCCGTTGGAATAGAGGGTCTTTTCGCTGAACCAGACATCGTAATCGATGCGCATTTTTTTCAGGTCGGCGCGGGTGCCGGCCAGGATTTTACTCAAGCCGAGTTTGCCCAGCTCATCGAAACCTTCATCATGCGGCATTTTCAGGTATTTATCGCCTTCTTCGCGGATGATCTCCTTCGCCAGGTCGATCATATAGGCGCCGACATAGCCTTCAGCGGGCATTTCTACATTCTTGCCAAGTTCCTGGTTGTAACGGGCCCAGAGGGAGTGACGGAAGGCGTTCATCTGGCTGCCGGCATCATTAAAGTAGTATTCCTTCGTCACGCTAAATCCGCCGGCTTCCATGATGTTGCATAAGGTGCTGCCGATGATGGCGCCGCGGCCGTGCCCGACATGGAGGGGGCCGGTGGGGTTAATGCTGACGAATTCTATCTGGATTTTTTTGCCTTTGCCGAGGGTGATGTTGCCGTACTTTTTGCCGCTTTTCAATATTTCGTCTACCTGCTGTGCCAGCCACGCATCTTTAAGTTTGAAGTTGATAAAACCGGGCGGGGCGACGGCGGCGGATTCAATCTCGTCGGAAGGTTCTATACAGGCAACGATTTCCTGGGCGAGGGTGATAGGTTTCATCCCGACTGCCCTGGACAGTTTGAGAGCGATGCTGGAAGCGTAATCACCATTTTCCGGTTTTTGCGGACGTTCAATGGTTATTTCCGGGAGGGTTACGGAGGGGATTTTACCCAGTTCCTGGGCGTTGATAATCGCCCGGGTCAATATTTCAGCGATGGTCTGTTTTAACATCAATGGATTTTGGTCCTGTTTAAAGAATGAATACGTTGAAATTATAACATAATCAGGAAGTAAAGGGTAAAGAGGGGGAGTACCACAAATAAGTATCAATAAATACCAATTGCATTAACTCAAAACGCAAAACTCAAAAAGCCTGCCCCGTACTACGATACGGGGTCAAAACCATAACGTAAAGCGCAAAGCTAATTGCACTTAGTAGAGTTTTTACTTTTAAGCTGTGGCTTTGAGCTTTAACTTTTAACTTTTGAGCTATTTGTTATTGGTAGTTATTTCATTTTGGGTGACACCCCTGTTGCTATAGGGTATTTAATTGGGTAATAATTTATATATAGCCAAAGCCAACAGGAGCATAAATATGAAACTGGTTAGAGCCATCGCCGCCATGATGATACTGGCTTCCGTTTTTTTAACGTTTACCGCCTGCCAGGACATTGCTTCGCCGCTGGAAGACTTTAAATGGGTATTAACACAGTACGGAGAGCCGGGGGAAGTACATATTCCGCTTTCAAATACCGAAGTAAGCGCCTTCTTCGATAGCAAAACAAAGACTGTCAGCGGCGGGGACGGCTTTAACGATTATACCGGCAATTACACGGTTGATCTTTTAACGGTCTCAATCAACGGAACGCTAATGACGACCATGAACTCCTGCAGCGCGGATATAGCCGCCCAGGAAAAATTCTTCATCAGCACCCTGCAAAACGCCGACCGGTTTGCGATGGACCACGGCAATTTGACGATATATGCGGGTGAAAATTCTCTGACTTTCAAAAATACCAATTCTACCATAAAGCCGCCTACCCACTGGGGCGGATAACTTCCCGAAAGCATTATGGTAAAGTTGACTTAAAAAATTGACATAATAAGCCCAATCCAGTAGAGTTCGGGCTGGGGGAAAAGGAGGTGTTGTGGCAACGTATAATGTGGAAATGACGAAAATCCCCTGGCTCGAAGTGGGCAAATCTCCGGTGATATTCCATGTGAGGCTGGGGGAGCAGCAACTGGGGATTTTAAGAATAAGGAAAGGGCATATCGTCTGGATACCGGCGGGGGGGCAGCAAGGTTACTGGATGGACTGGACCAAATTCGCAAAAGTTGCGGCGAAAAACGGTAAAAGAAGGCCGATGGGTTATTAACCAGTACAGTCATATAATGTACTTTTTTGAGGACTTGATTAAGACAAGATATTAACTGGCGGAGGGGTGGAGTTAATTAAATAGCGAACAGAGCTATATTTTCAAAGGGGATTTGAGATGAGGATTTTCCGGTTTATTTTCCCCCTGATAACCCTCGGTCTGGTTGTCGCTGCCATTATTTCTATTCTCGGCCGTTCTCATACCCATACTATTCCGGTGCCCCCAACCACTTCAACCCCTCCTCAAGCCTCCCAGGTTTGGTACCTGACGGAGCAATCGGAACGCCACCAGGTAGCCTGGATTATCATCAAACCGTTCACCCACCAGGGTGATTTTGTCGAGGACGATAATGACCCCGGATGGTGGATGTATGGGACCCAGGGGGAAAAATTATACAAATTTCACCTTGGCGGCAACGTCGTGCCGGCCAGCCCGAATGACCGGTGGGATTTCCTGGGGTTGTCAGGTGTAGGCGGGGGCTATGATTCCATGGGTTCCGCGCAGGGGACGTTTAACGGTAAATATCCGACCGCCACCACTGCTTCAGGCACAATAACACTTAAGACAACCAGCCCGCTGGGCACTTATTCCGATACCATAACATGGACAGCGGTAAGGATAAAGTAAGATAATAAAGTTACCGGGAATCACCGTAAAACAAAGCTGAAAACAGGCACAAAAAATTATTTACAAAACCCCCTGAAACTTGTTGACAAGGGATTTACCCTGTGATATTATAATACTTGCATATGGTGAAGGCAGAGACGTAGTACAAAAAGTCAGACGGTATAACCAGATAATGAGGTCTGGTGGAAAACCGCCAGACCTTTTCTTTTGCCTTCCGTACCTTAAAAACTGAATATTGTTGAAATTGAGTGTCAAATAATTAAGGTCTTGATATTGATCCTGAAGCAGGTCAAGCATAAGGGCATACGGTGAATGCCTTGGCATCAAGGGCCGAAGAAGGGCGTGGCAAGACTGCGAAAAGCCTCGGATAGCTGTCTAGCGAGCTTAACCGGGGATTCCCGAATGGAGCAATCCGTCCTGACAAAATCAGGACACCGCCAGCCGAACACATACGCTGGATGGAGGTAAGCGCGGGAAGTGAAACATCTCAGTACCGCGAGGAAAAGAGAAAGAAATTTATTCCCCTAGTAGTGGCGAACGAACGGGGAAGAGCCTAAACCTGGTAAACCTAACGGCGCAGGGCCTATGTTTACCGGGGGTTGTAAGGCGGACCCGACCGAACCTGAATAGGTCGAGGAGTTACAAACCCAACCCTAGTAGAAAGTCTCTGGAAAGAGCCACCATAGAGAGTGATAGTCTCGTAAACGAAAGGGGTAAGCTCCTGGTCCGTTCTTGAGTACCACGGGACACGAGAAACCTTGTGGGAAGCTACCCAGACCACTGGGTAAGGCTAAATACCCTTGATGACCGATAGTGAACTAGTACCGTGAGGGAAAGGTGAAAAGAACCCCGGGAGGGGAGTGAAATAGTACCTGAAACTGTATGCTTACAAGCAGTTAGAGCCTGTCCAGCAATGGATGGGTAATAGCGTGCCTATTGAAGAATGAGCCGGTGAGTTAATCTACGTGGCCGGTTAAGCAACTGTAGTTGCGGAGCCGAAGCGAAAGCGAGTCTGAATAGGGCGAAATAAGGTCGCGTGGATTAGACCCGAAGCTGGGTGAGCTATCCATGGCCAGGATGAAGCTCCGATAAACTCGGAGTGGAGGTCCGAACTGATTAGCGTTGCAAAGCTACCGGAGGAGCTGTGGATAGGGGTGATATGCCAAACGAACCCAGTGATAGCTGGTTCTCCCCGAAATGCATTGAGGTGCAGCCTTGGATGTTCGTTATTGGAGGTAGATCACTGGATGGACTAGGGGGCGAGTAGCTTACCAACTCCAACCAAAATACGAATTCCAATAACTTAGAATCCAGGAGTGAGACGGCGGGGGATAAGCTCCGTCGTCAAAAGGGAAACAGCCCAGACCATCAGCTAAGGTCCCCAAGAGCAGACTAAGTGGGAAAGGAAGTAAGATTGCACAGACAGCCAGGAGGTTGGCTTAGAAGCAGCCACCCTTTAAAGAATGCGTAATAGCTCACTGGTTTAGTGGTTCTGCGCCGACAATCCAACGGGGCTTAAGTCTGTCACCGAAGCTATGGCATTACTCGCAAGAGTGATGGGTAGGGGAGCGTTCTCTAAGCTGCGAAGCTGTTTCGTGAGAAACTGTGGAGCTAAGAGAAGTGAGAATGTCGGCATGAGTAGCGTAAGACGTGCGAGAAACACGTCCACCGAAAACCTGAGGTTTCCTACGGAAGGTTAATCCGCGTAGGGTTAGTCGGGCCTAAGCTGAGGCCGAAAGGCGTAAGCGATGGACAACGGGTTATTATTCCCGTACCGCTGTTATCGAGGCAAAGGATGGACGCGGACAGGTAGACCAGGCATGCGCAATGGACATCGTGTGTCGTCTATCCCAGGCGATGCCGGGGCAGGCAAATCCACTCCGGATATTTAGCTGAAAATAGAAGAAAGTTGAGCAGAAATGCAAGGCGATCTGGTTGTTCCTACGCCGCCAAGAAAAACTTCGTTGCCGTTGAAGTAATAGCGCCCGTACCGCAAACCGACTCTGGTAGGTGGGGATAAATGTCCCAAGGTGATCGAGAGAACCCTCTTTAAGGAACTCGGCAATCTAACCCCGTAACTTCGGGAAAAGGGGTGCCTTGTTTATAATGAGGTGGCACATAATTGGCCCAAGTGACTGTTTAACAAAAACACAGCTCTCTGCAAAAGCGTAAGCTGAAGTATAGGGGGTGATACCTGCCCAGCGCCGGAAGGTTAAGGAGAGGGGTTAGGAGCAATCCAAAGCCTTGAACTGAAGCCCCGGTAAGCGGCGGCCGTAACTATAACGGTCCTAAGGTAGCGAAGTCCCTTGTCGGGTAAGTTCCGACCCGCACGAATGGTGTAACAACTTGGGCGCTGTCTCAAAGAGGGACTCGGTGAAATTGAATTAGCCGTGCAGATGCGGCTTACCCGCGGACGGACAAAAAGACCCCGTGGAGCTTTACTATAACTTGGCACTGAATCTGAGTTTATCTTGTGTAGGATAGGTGGGAGGCTTTGAAGCCGCGGCCCCAGCCGTGGTGGAGCCACCGTTGAAATACCACCCTGGATGAATTTAGCTTCTAACTTCTGTGCAAGCAGAAGGACCGTGCCTGGCGGGTAGTTTGACTGGGGCGGTCGCCTCCCAAATTGTAACGGAGGCGCACAAAGGTCCCCTCAGGGTGGATGGAAATCACCCATAGAGCGCATTGGTATAAGGGGGCTTGACTGCGAGACATACAAGTCGAGCAGGGACGAAAGTCGGTCAAAATGATCCTACGGTCCCGTGTGGAAGGGCCGTGGCTTAACGGATAAAAGCTACCCCGGGGATAACAGGCTTATCTTGCCCAAGAGTTCACATCGACGGCAAGGTTTGGCACCTCGATGTCGGCTCATCGCATCCTGGGGCTGGAGCATGTCCCAAGGGTCCGGCTGTTCGCCGGTTAAAGCGGTACGCGAGCTGGGTTCAGACCGTCGTGAGACAGGTCGGTCTCTATCCTCCGTGGGCGCATGGAGATTTGAGGAAAGCTCTCTTTAGTACGAGAGGACCAAGAGGGGAAGACCGCTGGTGTGCCAGTTGTCCCGCCAGGGGCATCGCTGGGTAGCTACGTCTTCAAGGGATAAGCGCTGAAAGCATCTAAGTGCGAAGCCCGTTCCAAGATAAGATCTCCCATCGTCCCCGCAAGGGGGCGGGTAAGGCCACAAGTAGACTACTTGTTTGATAGGCGGAAGGTGTAAGTACAGTAATGTATTTAGCTTATCCGTACTAATGGCCGAGGGCTTGACCTGTTTCAGGATATATATCAGGACGAGGTTGATACTCAATAGTAAACAAGATTCAGTGAATTATGCATTTAAAGACCCCGGTGTAAAAGCCGGGGTCTTTTGTTTACCCCGAGCGACGCCGAGGGGTTTATCCGGTTATTCCTCTCCCTTGAGGGGATAAAGAGAAAAAGTACTGGATAAAATCCCCTTACTCGGGTAGCGCAGGCGTCACTGCCTGCGCAGACAGGCTAACTATGGAAAACACGGCAAGCTACCTTAATCCTCCCCACCATCATTATCGACCCCCTATCAAGTATGAGGCAGGCTCTGATCGGGAATCTATCATTAAAAAGTAATGAAGCATGAACATTCTTGTTGGATTCCTGCTTTCGCAGGAATGACGAGGAAAGAAAAGCCGTTTTTTTGTTTTAGGTGAAATTAAAATTATCGTTGACATAAAAAGTGTTTGGTAATACAATTTTACCTATGAAGGTAAAAAAGAAGAAACAAAACAAATATATCGAAAGTGAATTTCAAGTACCATTAGCACCAATACCAAAATATTTCGGTCCCGACGGGCCAGGTATGAACACGAGGCAACAAAGTCATAATTATGATAATGATTTTAAACACGAACAACCTGATGACATTAAGTATAACCTGCCATTATTTGATTCAAATTTAGAAATGGAAAACAATATTACAAATCATTTTATTAATCAATTAGTTAAAGATGGGAAAATTTCAATAATTGAAGCCGAGTCAATTCGGCATCAAACAAAAAACATGAATTTTCTTGAAAGTCAAAATTTTATTTCTTCTATCGAATATAGAAAAAATGACTGAAAATCTAAATATTTTACCACAATCCTGATTTTTTTAGACTTTTCTTTAAACTATCATCAAAATTTTTAGCACTCCTTTTTAAATCATTATCTATTCGTTTTCCGAGAGGAACATATTTTTCACGATTTTTAACCCAGCCTCCTTTTCTCCAATGATAACCTTTTCGTGCTTTTGGCTTTTCTTCCATATTTATTCTCCTTTTTTCTTATATTATATTTCAAACGTCAAATTAATTAGATAATCTTAATATTTTTATAAGGTGATTAATATCCCCCATAAAACCCCCGGCAACCCACCATCTATTTTGGTGGGTAATAAAGAAGTACGGGTATTTTACCCGCACTACAAGCTTTTGTTATACTATTTTATAAGATGAAGAAAATATTTGAAATAATTCGGCAAATGGCCCTCCCTTACCAGGACAAAAGGAACGACCCCGGACACCACGCTATTACCCTGGCTTATGTACAGGAGCTATTAAAGTCGGAAAACGGCGATGAAGATATTGTTATCCCCGCTATCATCCTGCACGATGTCGGCTGGAGCCAGGTACGCCCTGATTATGTGAATGACGTTTTCAAAGGAAAATCCCCGCGGGAACAGGCATTTGCCGTGATTACCCAGCACCAGAATGAAAGCGTGAGGCTGGCCGCCGGCATGCTTCATAGAATTAACTACCCTGCGACGGAAAGCCGAGAAATCCTGGAAATTATACTCCAGCATGATACCCGCGATGGCTTTATTTCTCTAAATGAGGGGCTGGTGCGGGATGCGGATAAACTATACAGATTTTCCCGCGTGGGTTTTGAAAATGATATCAAACGGTCGGGGATCACTGCCAAAGAGGAATGCGAAAGGCTGGGAAAAGGTTTAGAAAATCCCAAATTTTTATATTCTAAAACTGCCCGGCGGATAGCCAAAGAAGAACTGGAATTAAGGAAGAAAGCATAAGCGGCCTTGCCTTTAGTCATTCAGCCGCTTAAAGCTGAAGGCTATAGCTTTGTTACCGTTGCGGAACTATTGAACATCCCGGCCTATAATTCAAGCAAATAGGGTCATGGTGAGGATAGTACCGGGGTCTGATTTTTCTCAGTTTGGTGCCGGAAGGTACGCGATACCGGTTTCTCCATACCGGTGATTTTTAGATTCCGGACATGTTATAAGAATTTGGTACCAAGTACTTTATTATACGCCGGTACGTGGTATTTTCGTTGACAGTACCTTTGAGAAGTGTATACTGAAGTTAGTACTAAACAGGAGACTATTTACCATGAATGTAACCCAGATTGCGGTTGCTAGAGATAACAACGTGCTATATATCCTTTCTGACGAAGTCATCCGCAAGTCCACCAACGGCGGCCAGCACTTTTTAAATCTCTCTTTACCGGCCGTCTTTTCCCGTCCGCCCAGGATGATTGCGGTTGCTCCGGACAGTTCCGATGTCGTTATGGTGGTGGATAGCCATGCCGGCGGCAGCCATATCTGGGTGAGTACCAACGGCGGCAACCTCTGGAACGATTTCGGTAATCCCAAGACAAGTACGAACGCAGTCATTACGGACATTGCCGTTTCTCCGGCGATGGGTTCACAAGGGCGCCATTACTTTGCCACCATCGCCGATAACCGCCCCGGCGTAACTATCCGCGGAGATGTGATGATGAGAGTGGGAAGTCTCTGGAACGGTATCGGCGGCGTCAGCACCACGCATGATTATATGGCGATACAGATAAGCCAGGAATACCTCGCCGACCAGAGTGTTTGCGTTGTCGGCGTGGCGCCCAATAAAGGTATTGATTACCAGGTCATCAACTACGGCGCTAAGTCCGTGGCCACCAGCGTCAGGTTCCTGGGCCCCGGTTTTACTTCTGATTTCTCGATACCGCCTATCAATGATTCTATTATCAATGCCGATATTATCGTAGGCATCGAGGCCATCTCCGCCGATGTCCGCAATAAGGTAGCTTTTATCAGCATCACCAGTAATATGTTGAACCGTACCGACGGCATTTACCGGGTAAACGGCCAGTTCTTCGAGCGGCTGACCGTCCACCAGAACGATGCCGGCCTCCGCATCAAGAGCCTCGATTACGATGGCGAGGGCCTGCTTGCCGGAGAATATGAAACGACGAATGTCTGGGTCTGCTCCAACCCGATGGCCGCGACCCCCGTTTGGGACAAAGCCAGCCCGCAGCCAAAAGGAGAGCGTGAAGCGGTGGTGGGGATGAGAAGTCCTGACTGTTATGTAGGCACCAGCGGCCGGAGACCGAGCGGCGGTTTCTTCGTTCTTTGATGTAATTGTTTCGTAGATAATTCTTTTACAAATTCATTTGATTATTTCATTATTGCTATCTTAAAATCCCCTTTTATTTCCCCCTTACAAGGGGAAGATGATTAGCCTAAAACTTAAATGCTCGGTTTGCACTGGCATTCTCTCCCTTCTAAGGGAGAGTGAAAGAGGGATTTTAAAGTAGCGGTAATGATTTGCTCAAGGATTCATTCCAGCTGCGTCCAGCCTTTATTCGCCCCGCCGATTTGCAGCACACCGTAAAGAATCGCCACAGAAATAAACGGCGTCAAGGCATAAAAATAATCGCCGGCCGTAAAATTTAGCGCCATAGATATGACCGCGCCGCCCAGGAAACCAAAGAAGCCCCATTTTTTCCACCTGAATAAAGCCATGGCGCAAACAATCGTCCAGATGCCGAGTAAAATATCGACGGTGATTTCCCAACTAGCAAGATTTTGATCAAGCTGGGAAGATAAAGCGGCGATTAAAATAACAGCTACAGCGTTGGCTGCGATGACAACGATTAACCACGTCCAGAGACAGCCGTGCCGCTGTTTCCTGGCAGGAGTATTTTGCTCCGGGTTAGTCACGATTAAATCTCCTTAAAAATTCAACCTGAATTTACCATGATGTTAAATGATATGTTGATATCTTGTCAAGAAAAATTCAGCGAAAATTCCAGCTATTTTCTTGCCTGCTTTTCCGTCTGGGCGCTGCGTAAATTATTGAGAATATATTGTATTTCCGTGCTGCTCATACCAAAACGGTGCAGGGTATGGCGTATCATTTCCAGCGAACCTTCAAAGAAGGGCAGGACAAGCTCGGTGACGCCGATGCCTTTCAGGAGTTCCGCATCGGTATCCCGGTGCACCCGCGCCACGATATCGAGCCTGGGGTTGATTCTTAAAGCGTTGCGGGCGGTGAGCGCCGTCGCTACATAGTCCGGTATCGTGCAGACCAGCACCCGCGCTTTATCGAGATAGGCATGGGCCAGAATTTCCGGGTTGCTGGCGTCCCCGTAAATACACGGGATGCCGAGGGTGTTCAGCTCTGAAATGATGGTCGGGTCCAGCTCGATGACCAGGTAGGCTAATTTCTGCCTTTCCATTACCTCCGCAATTCGCCGGCCTACCGTTCCGTAGCCGCAGATGACGGCGTGGCGGGACAAAGACATCTCCCGCAGGCGCTCGCCCCGGTCGGAGCCGCTAACAAGCTGCCGGGCAAAAAATTTCGTCTGGCTCAAACGGCGGTAAAGGTAAGAATTCAGGCTCATCGCGAAAGGCGTCAGGAACATCGTCAGGATGGCGGAAGCGATGATTAGATTGTAAACTTCAGACGTAAAGATATTGCCGGACAGCCCCATTATCGCCAGGATAAATCCGAACTCTCCGACGTTGATTAAGCCGGTCCCGACCATCAGCACCGTTTTATGACTGTAGCCGAACAGTCGCGTGATGGCGGAGGTAACAAGAAATTTGATAAAGATAATACCGATGACGATGGAAATAACAAGGCCGATATGGCTGAAAATAAAAGCGCGGACGGCCAGCAGGCCCAGGGAAACGAAGAACAAAGCGGCAAAGGTATCCCGCAGCGGCAAAATGTCCGCAAAAGCCTGGCGGGCATAAGAAGACTGGCTGATGAGCAGGCCGGCGGCAAAAGCGCCGAAAGCCGCCGATAGCCCGAAGTAATAAGTGCCGAAAGCTGCACCAAGGCAGATAACGACCACCGTCAGGAGGAATATTTCGCGGGAACGGACGGCGGCGACCTTTTTTAAGAACCACGGCATGCCCCAGTAGCCGAGACCCAGCATCAAAGCGATAAAACCGATGGCTTTAGCCATCGCGATGATGATAGCTAGCAACAGGGAATGCGTGCCGCCGGTTACAGCCTGTATGGCAACGATAATCGGCACGACACTAAGGTCCTGCACCAGCAGGATGCCCAGCATGATGCGCCCATGTATGGTATCGATTTCACCGCGGTCCATCAATATTTTCAGGACGACCATGGTGCTGGACATTGAGGCAATCAGGCCGAAAAATATCGAACCGGTAACGGAAAGCCCCAGTAAGATACCCAGCCAGTAGCATACAAACGCGGTGAGAATGATTTGCGCGATACCGCCCAGGATGGAGATTTTTCCCAGCTTTAAAAGCTCTTTCAGGGAAAATTCCAGGCCGATAGCGAACAGCAGTAGCACCACGCCGATATTGGCCAGCAGTTGAATCTCGTTGGAATCATGGACCCAGCCGAACCCGAAGGGCCCGACGATGACGCCGCCGGCCAGATACCCGAGGATAACGGGTAAGCGAAGCAGGCGGGCAAGCATGCCGCCGGCAATGGCGGTAGCCAGAACAATTAGAAGGTCGCGCCCTAAACTAAGGGTGTCCAACAGTACTCCTAAAAAACGGAGTTCCTAGTCCATTGTAGCACTAATCGTCAAGAAAACGAATATAAAAGCGTAAAATTTTTTGGAAATAGCTTAAAACTCAAAAATCAAAACGTCAAGACTTTCGCGTTTAGAAGGATATGTCATTAAGAGCTCGCTGGATACCCCCCAGCTAGGCTGGGGGGAGGAAAGCGAGTTCGCCGAAGGCGAAGCGGTTGATAGGATAGGAAAATCGTGGTATAAAGGTGGGGTGGCAATAAGAAGGACGAAACACGCGGTTTATGAGCTGAAGTATCACCTAGTCTGGGTACCGAAATACCGAGCGCATATATTGGGCGGGGAGGTAACCCAGTACTTAAAAGGAATCTTCAGGCAGATAGCCGAGGAGTATGATTTTCAAATAGAGGCGATGGAGGTAATGGCAGATCATGTACATGTATTTATCGAAGCGCCGCCATCGTACTCGCCATCAGAAATAGTGCAGGTGTTAAAGAGTATATCGGCAAAAGAAGTATTTAAGAAATACCCAAGGATGAGGAAAATAATGTGGAGTGGGAAGATGTGGAACGAGGGTTATTATGTTAGGAGTGTGGGGGATAAAGTAACGAGTGAAGTGATCAAGAAATATATCAAATATCAGAAATATGAAGATAAAGACAGTCAGTTAAGGATGTTCGAAAAGGGGTAGGGAAGGGAGAAGCCCCCCAGCTCTGCTGGGGGGTACGTCACTGCGAGCCATCGTGCTTCGCCCCGGAAAACCTCTTATATGCGAAGCATGAGGCGTGGCAATCTCACCTCTTGGCTTGGTGAAGTGTTCTGCCTTTTCACTGTAATAAACACTGAATAGCGAAACTCCTAAACGTAAAACCACAACTCAAAAATCAAAACCTAATTGTCATTCCCGATCTAATCGGGAATCCACCTTGAAAGGCAATGAT
This sequence comes from uncultured Chloroflexia bacterium, assembly GCA_963796365.1. Lineage (GTDB taxonomy): Bacteria > Chloroflexota > Dehalococcoidia > Dehalococcoidales > RBG-16-60-22 > RBG-13-51-18. The sequence goes on along the minus strand of CAWCLJ010000002.1, from coordinate 162,957 downwards.
TATTTGAGTTTTTTGTCGGATTCCTGCCGGAGTTTACGATGAGCACATTCACTTCGTTCAGTGTAAACTCCACGAACGTACAGGAATGATGTAATGGATATTTGTTAAATGGAATTTGTATAGAGTTTAGGTTTTAGAGTTTAGGGTTTTTCCCGCTCCCCGTTTCTTGCAATTGCCTGGGAAACGATGCCGAGAACGCCGAATAAAGAGAAGATGATAAATCCCACCCGGACGCTGGTTAAAAACTGCGGATAGGAACCAGGGGTAATTTCCGCCTGCCCGATATATACAGAAAACAGTATCATCGTAATGGCCATACTTATCATCATGCCGGCCGTACGCATCGTCCCCATTATCCCGGAAACCACGCCCAAGGCTTTGCTTTCCACCGCGCCTATGATGATGTTGGTGTTAGGCGTGACAAACAGCCCGATGCCGATGCCGTAGACCGCCAGGGAAAGCATGATATACCACATTGGCGTGCTGCTGCCCAGGAAAATCAACATGATCGTGGCCGCGCAATCGATAGCCATACCGATGGCCGCTAACACCCTGGGGTTTTTACGCTGGGAAATAAAACCGGAGATGACGGTAAAGACCGTCATGAGAACGGAGGCGAATATTAAAATAGCGCCGGCGTAATCCGCACTCGACCCCTTGATGTATTGCAGATACAGGCTCAAGAGATAATTGATGGCAAAAGTGGAAATATACGTTATCACAACGGCAATATTGGAGAAAATAAAGACCCGGTTATGGCGGAAAAGCGCCAGGTTGAGGACCGGACTGGGCGATTTACTTTCCCACCAGATAAAAAAAGCCATGACGGCTGCCCCGGCGATAAAGAAAACAATGCCCGTGATTGAAGGCAAACTGGAAAAACCGTACATAAATGAAGCGATGCCGATGGCGTAAATGATGGAGCCTGAAGTATCGAATTTTTCCCCGCGGGCTTCCTTCCATTCCGCCTTAAGCCCCTGGAAAACCATGATAATCAGGAGGACGCCCAGGATGCCGCTGATTAAGAAGATGCTCTGCCATCCCAGGGTTTCGGTCAAGAGCCCTCCGAAAAGCGGCCCTAAAGAGAGCCCCAGGTACGTGCCTGCCTGGCTGATGCCGATGGCCCTGACCCTCTCTTTGCCGGGAAAGACCGAGGTAAGAATAGATATCGAGCTGTTGTATGTCATGCCCGAGCCGAGGCCCTGCAGGATGCGGCTGATGAGCAGCATAGAGATGGAGTTGGAAAATCCGCCCAGGAAAGAACCTCCGGTCGTTATCAACAGGCCGAGGATAAAAATAAGCCGCCGCCCGAGGATATCCGATAAACGGCCGAACGGCACCTGGACGATCGCGATGGCGAGAAAATAAGAGGTGCTTACCCAAGTCATGACCACTGCGCTCATATTGAGTTCCCGTCCCATGGTCGGCAGGGCGACATTGATGGCCGCAATCAGGAACGGCAGGATGAAAGCCGAGGTCGTGGAAATAACAAGGATGACGTTTTTATTGACCCTGGCGGGAGAAGCGGTTGTCATTGGCTATTATTATCTCTATTTGGCCGTTCCAATGCAAGTTGAGTTGGGGAGGTGAGAGCAATCTCTCTGGCGGGGGCTCCAGGGTTTCCCCCAGCCTCTCCTCTTTTCGGGGAGGGGGAGGTAGAAGGGAGAAGTAACAATTATCAAGTAACCAGTATTAAGGAAGTAGCAAGTGGGATATAAATAAGTGGTAAAATCCCTTCCCCGTTTCCTCTCCCTTGACGGGAGAGGTTAGGTGAGGGTGAATTTATCATTTATCACTCAACAGTTCCTTGTTACTTGAGCAGTTGCTACTTGTTACTTAAAAAATAAGGGGCGGTTCGTGCCCGCCCCCAAAGATATTCCTATGATCCGGTTATTTTTTAAGCTTTTGCCGTCTCTTTTTTCTCCAGTTTAGCCGCTCTTACGCATGGCGGCGGCTGCGGGGCGGACGAAATCTGGTGCCGGAAGCCGCACTGGAAACAGCGTTTCCCTTCAAAAACGGCGTCATCATTAAGCAGGCCGGTCTCGACTTCCGTAAAGTTATTGATGACTTTTTTCACCGGGAGGGTCTGCATTTTAACGCGGCGCATGTTCTTGAACTCTTCCGGGGTAATTCCGGCGCACTTCCCGATGACGTGCTCTCTGGTCAGCACTTCCTCGATATCGCCGCTGCCGCCCAGGAATTTATCCATTGAAGATGCGGCTTTACGCCCGGCGGCAATCGCGCGGATGACCGATAGCGGCACGTTGCCCGGGTAGGTTGCGGCGTCGCCGCCCGCCCAGACGCCTTTGATATTGGTCTCCATCGTCTGCGGATTGGTCTGGATGGTATTATGGGCCGTCTTGACCTTAAAGCCGGCGGGGATGTCCGGCGTCTGCCCGATGGCGGCGATAATGGAATCGTATTCGACATCGAACTCGCTGCCTTTAATGGGTACCGGACGCCGCCTGCCGGACGCATCCGGTTCGCCGAGCGAGTTGCGGTTGCAGGTCAGGACGAGCTTATTATCTTTCTTCACCACTTTAACGTGGCTGGTAAGCAGGTCTATCTTAATCCCTTCTTCGAGGGCGGCTTCCACTTCTTCTTCCGCCGCCGGCATTTCCGCGCGGGTACGGCGGTAGATAATATGGATATCTTTCGCGCCGTTACGCAGGGCGACGCGGGCGGCATCGATGGCGACGTTGCCGGCGCCGATGACCGCTACTCTCTCGCCGAGATTAACTTTTTTACCCAGGTTGATATCTCTCAAGAAAGAAGCGCCGTCATAAACGCCGGGCAGGTTTTCCCCTTCCACGCCAAGTGTCTGGCCGTGGTGCGCGCCGGGCGCCAGGAAGATGGCCTGGTAGCCTTCTTTAAAGAGGTTATCGATGTCGTCTATCTTCGTATTATATTTTATCTCGACACCGGCTTGTTTGATGGTGTCGATTTCTTTTTCAAGCACGTCCGGGGGCAAACGGTAGTCCGGGATTCCGACCCGCATCATGCCGCCGGCCACCGGGAATTGCTCGAAAACGGTGACGGTATGCCCGGCTTTAGCCAGGTAATAACCGGCCGTTAAACCGGCCGGTCCGGCGCCGACGATGGCTGCTTTCTTGCCGGTCGGCGGGTTCTTTTTGATAAAATCCTTCCAGAATTCCATGTCGCGGTCGGCCACGAAGCGTTTTATGAATTTGATGGAAATAGGGTCGTTCAGGGCTTCGCGGCGGCAGGCCTGCTCGCAGGGATGGATGCAAACGCGCCCCAGGGTGGCGGGGAAGGGCACTTTCTCCCTGACGACGGCCAACGATTCCTGGAATTTTCCCTCGCCAGCCAGGTACACGTAAAGCGGGATGTTAATGCCCGCAGGACAGGCGTTCTGACAGGGTACGGCCACGGATTCCCAGTCCTTTTCCGGGTGGAAGGCCGCGGCAGTGTCCGTGAGGGCCCCGGTAGGGCAGACCTGGACGCAGGCGCCGCAGAAACGGCATCCGGAGTCCTGCAGCGGTTTATCGAACGCGGTGCCGACTACGGTATCATAGCCGCGGTTTTGCCAGCCTACCGCCCCGATGCCCCGGACGTCCGCGCACATCTGCACGCAGCGGCCGCATAAAACGCATAGATTATAATCGCGCTGGATGAGCGGCTCACGCTCAAAATTGACCGGCAGGTCCTTGTATTTGTACGGCAGCGTCACTTCATCGATGCCGATGTAATCCACGAGGTTCTGTAGCTCGCAATGACGGTTCTTGGGGCAGGTGACGCACCGCTCGTTGACGGATACGGTACGCAAACAGATATCGTTGGGGCCGCACCGTTCCCGCCGCTCACAGGTAAGGCAGGCATGGGGGTGCTCGGTCAGAATGAGTTCTAGGAAAGAGCGTCTTAGCTCCTTCAATTGTACCGATTCGGTGGTGACTTTCATGCTCTCGGCGGCCGGGGTGGTGCAGGCGGTCGGCAGGCCACGCATGCCTTCAATCTCCACGATACAAAGGCGGCAGCCGCCGTAAGGCTCCAGGTCCGGGTGGTAGCACAGGGTGGGGATATAAATGCCCGCTTTCTGCGCCGCATGCAGGACGGTCGCGCCCTTTTCGACTTCTACTTCTTTTCCATCGATGGTAAGCTTGATTTTATCTGCCATACACAACAAAAAGCTACCCCGCAAAGCAGGATAGCTATCTCCAAAAGAATTTTTTAACGGAATTATTCACAGTCCCAAGTAAACTTTAGCATTAAATGAGATACAATTCAAGCTTGGATAAGTACGGTTTTGCCGGGAGATGATGGAAAGTCCGGACAAATTATTCAGGCCTGAAAACTTGCCAGCGCTTCCGTCACCAGCTCTTTGACCAGGGCGATTTTATAATGGCTGGCCTTGAGCGGTTGTGCCCCGGCGGCGGCAAATTCAGAGACACGGCTAATGATTGCTTTACATTTTTTATATTGACAGCAAGACCATCTAACGCTAACATATTAAGCATTGTGAGTAACGAGTCTGGAGGTCGAAGACCTTTGACGAGGAGACCGGGGGTGTGGCACCAACTACTGAATACCCGTACTTAACCTTATTGAGAGTCCAGAGAGAAATCTCTCTGGCGGTCCGCCTGAGGCGGACGGGGGTGTCCCCCGGCTTTTTTTCTCCTTCTGGGGAGGGGAAAAGGGGGGCGACTCAAACTTATTCAGAGGTTTAATAAGCATTATGAACAAGATGAAAATAGACGGGAAAAACCTATCTTTGACCGACGGGCGTATAACGCTGCGGCCTTACCTCAAGGATGACGCGGAAGCTTTATACCAGGCCGTCCGCTCTTCCATCCCGGAATTGTCTCTTTTTCTTCCTTTTGCGCATGAAAATTATGCCCTAAAAGAAAGTAAAGACTGGATTAAAAAAAGTCCTGCCGTATGGAAAAATGGCACGCAATATAATTTCGCTATCTGCGATGCTATGACCGGGGAACAAATCGGTGGGTGCGGCCTGAATGGGATAACGCCGGAAAGCCGGCATGCCAACTTGGGCTATTGGGTCAGGACGGACAGGACAGGGCATAGCGCCCGCCGCGGCAAAACTTCTGGCAAAATGGGGCTTTGACGTTTTGAGGTTAAAACGCATCGAAATACTGGTGGCGGTGGAAAATTCGCGCAGTCTGCGGGTAGCGGAAAAGGCGGGGGTAAAAAAGGAAGGAATTTTACGCAACCGCCTGATGGTACGCGATGTCGTCCATGACGCCGTGATGCACTCGCTGGTGCCGGGGGAAGTCTAAAGAAAATCCCAAACACCAGGATACCATAACCAAAAAAGAACTAAAAAATAAATCTAAAATTGTCATTAAGAGCTCGCTGGATACCCCCCAGCTAGGCTGGGGGGAGGAAAGCGAGTTCGCCGAAGGCGAAGCGGTTGATAGGATAGGAAAATCGTGGTATAAAGGTGGGGTGGCAATAAGAAGGACGAAACACGCGGTTTATGAGCTGAAGTATCACCTAGTCTGGGTACCGAAATACCGAGCGCATATATTGGGTGGGGAGGTAACCCAGTACTTAAAAGGAATCTTCAGGCAGATAGCCGAGGAGTATGATTTTCAAATAGAGGCGATGGAGGTAATGGCGGATCATGTACATGTATTTATCGAAGCGCCGCCATCGTACTCGCCATCAGAAATAGTGCAGGTGTTAAAGAGTATATCGGCAAAAGAAGTATTTAAGAAATACCCAAGGATGAGGAAAATAATGTGGAGTGGGAAGATGTGGAACGAGGGTTATTATGTTAGGAGTGTGGGGGATAAAGTAACGAGTGAAGTGATCAAGAAATATATCAAATATCAGAAATATGAAGATAAAGACAGTCAGTTAAGGATGTTCGAAAAGGGGTAGGGAAGGGAGAAGCCCCCCAGCTCTGCTGGGGGGTACGTCACTCCCGATCCAATCGGGAATCCACCATTGAATTAATAAGTATTATGCTTTATCTGCACTCTCATGAACGGTGAAATGGGAATAGCCTGACGGAGAGGGGTTGGTAACCTTTACTCCTGATTAACAACAACAATCAAGGAATATTAGTAAAGGATCAACTGCTTCTTTCCTATAGACCCTCTCTTACAAGTCTCTCCTTTTTGTAAAGAGCCTGCCCCGTACCGCGATACGGGGGAGATTAAGAGGGATTTTGATTGGCACTATCTTGAGTTTGAGAGTAGTAGTGGGTGAAGCGTAGCGTAACCCACCAGCTGAAAGCAGACTGCTGATAGCTGACAGCTAAATGAGAGGGTGGCCGCAACGCGGACGGGAGAGTCAAAAAACAGTATCTAATATCTGTTACAAAGGGGTATTCGTGTTTTGATATTGTTTAGAGTTTAGGATTTGGGATTTAAAGCTTTCCCTGCCCCTTTTATTCCTCGGAACTCTGCCCGAGCATATCGCCTAAAGTCATCGTATCCCAGTTAAGCATCTGGCTGGGTTTCGGCGTGTTGGCTAAAGTCTCTTCAAGGGCGTCTACTTTATCGGTACAGTCTTTCAATAAATCCCCGCTCTGGCGTAAATGCTCCTCCGCGGCCTGCTGATGGCCGCTGTTCTCCTCTTTAGGGAATAATGATTGGGAATGCAGTTTGTGGAAAAGACTGCTTATACTATCCGTTTCATGAACATTATCGTTTTTTGCGTCATCCTGAATCTGTTGTAGGTAGGCTTTCCAGCGGGCGGAATGAAACAATAGAAGTACCCCTTTCGCGAACGCAACATTTAAGCTTTCCTTTCTTTTGATTATGAATAAATTGCTGTTTGTTGTCAACTCGTGGTCACACTTAAAAAATACGTATTCTCATAAAATATTTATTTCATTTTTTACCGGGCCGGCTCTTGACTATAACGTAACGTCATAGTTTATGATGTAAGTATGACGGGTTACACGGTTAAACATCTGGCGGAACTGGCAGGGGTCAGCGTGCGCACGCTGCATTATTACGACCAGGTAGGGCTCCTCAAGCCGGAGTTCCGCGGCACCAACGGCTACCGCCATTACGGCGGGGACGCCGTCGTCAGGCTGCAGCAGATAATGTTTTTCCGGGAGCTCGATTTCTCTATCGATGAAATAAAAAAGATTATGTCCCGCCCGGATTTTAATGTGCTGCAGGCGATGGAAGACCACCGCCTCCTCTTGAAAAAGCGGCAGGAACGCATCAAAGTCCTGCTGGCTACAATCGACCGGACGGTTGAAAAACTTAAGGGAGAAAGAGAAATGTCTATAAAAGAATATTATAAAGGCTTCAGCGACGAGCAGATAGAAAAGTACCGCCGGGAAGTGCGGGAGCGCTGGGGTGAAAAAGTGCTGGAAGAAAGCGAATCCCGCGTCATGAAAATGGATAAAAAAGAATGGGCCGCGCTGCAAAAAGAAGGCAATACGATTTTTAAAGCTATCGCGGATAGCATGGATAAGGGGTATGACAGCCCGGAAGTGCAGGCGCAGGTAATAAAGTGGCACGCGTGGCTGGAGCACTTCCACCATTATTCCGATGAAGTTTTAATGGGGCTCGGGAGGATGTATAGCCAGAACCCGGACTTTGCGGCTTTTTACCAGCGCATAAATAAGGACTTACCGGGATTTTTTACCAAAGCGATTGAATACTACTGCCGGGAAAAGAATTAAGGCCGCGGTGACCCTGAGCGCGTTAGGGCCTGTCCAGCCCAGCTTCGGTTGGGTCTGCTCCGTTATCGCAGATTGGTTCTGTTCTCCTTCAACCTCGTTTACCGGGAGAGCGGGACTTTCTGTTTCATCCGCCGGTAAAATCTCTGCGGCCGGAGCGGTCGGTTGGTCTTTCTTCAGGTATTTGACCAGTTTCCTGATGATAAAGGTCAGCAGGTAAATGCAGGTCAAAATTCCCAGTGAGATTGCCAGCATATATTGCGGTTCGACATTAACCGTCCTGCCGAAGATAGCCCCGATGGATATGTAAAGCGCGTCCCAGACGATGCTGGAAAGCAGCACGCCTATTGAAAGCATCCCCAGTTTTTTCTTCGCCGCCATGACGAGCATCATCGGGATGCGAAGTCCCACCATCCGCCCGGCCGCCACGGAAAAAGGGGAAGCCAAATTAATGCGGCTGACGGCGCCGGTGCGGGCTTGTATCTTGTGGAAAAAGCGGTCCAGGTGCACCTTATGGAAGAATTTGTCCAGTGCCGGTACGCCGAACCTGGCAATCCGGTAAAGCCCCAGCGAGCCTGCCTGCCGGCCTGCCTGTGCGGACATCCATAATACCAGGACGTACCAGGGCGCCAGCGCGCCGCTAGCGATATTGTAGCCGACAACTATCCAGAAACTTTCAAGAACGTAGGGAATAGACACGCCCAACTCGCCGATAAGGCACCATATTAAGAGAAGGAAAGCCGTCCAGACGCTGGGCGTAGCCGTAAACACGATTAAGTCGTGGAAAAATTTCTCCATATCTATAGTTTAGCTCATACGGACGGAAATGAAAATCCGTGTCCGCAAATATCGGTATTAGCGTATATTAATAAACCTGGTTTCTTGAAGGGGACAGGCAATATTTCTGGTCAGGGGCGGGTTGGTATCCGGGAGGTTGGACATGATATTGCCGAAGGTGGAAATGGTCAGGGCAAAGACCGCAAACAGTCCGGTAAATAATGCTCCTCGTTCCTGGCCGGGATAACAATACTTATCACTTCACTTTTTATGTTATCAGTCGGAATGTGAGGTTAGCTATAAGAAAGTATGACAAATTTGTGTAATTTTGGTGCGGGAAGATGTCCGGCAGACATCCGGTTACTGGCCGGTCGCATTGTTATATGCCGGCACGTGAAGCAGCGCGGGAACGGTTACGAAGTTGTAACCTTTAGCTTTCAGTTGCTGGATAACCAGCTTCAGGGCCTGGACGGTGAGCGTCTGGTCCGATTGTTTGGTGTTATGTTGGGTCCCAAAGCCGTCATGCATGGCGATGATGGAACCGGGATGAACATCCTCGACGATTTTGTGAGCGTATTCCGATGCCGTGGGTTTGCCGAAATATAAGAAATCGTGCTGGTCGTTGGCGGAAGCGTCCCATGTTACTTCAATCATATCGTTGCGTTTTAAACTGGCAAGCTCCCAAGGGGACTTTTTACCGTGCGGCGGTCGGTAAATATGAGGTTCCACTCCGGTAATATCGTAGATGACTTTTTCCCCGTGCTCCAGGTCATAAGCCCCAAAATCGGTCAAGGCATGATTGGCGTTATGAGAGTAAGAATGATTACCCAGGACATTGCCTTCCGCCAGGATACGGAGGGCGACATCCGGGTAAAGCTCGACGTTTTTACCGATGACAAAGAAAGTGGCGTTGATATTATTTGCCTTGAGGACATCCAGGATTTGCGAGGTATACGGCTCGTTGGGACCGTCATCGAAGGTGAGGGCAACGAGCTTTGTTTTTTCCGTCCCCTGGGAATAAACGTTGCCGAAAACTTTGGATTCAGGAACGAAGTAGCCGTAAGCGGCGAAAGCAATAATAAATACCATGATGGCGGTAAACTGCCAGGCCAGGACCTTCCAGAACCTCCGTTTGCGGGTGACGGGGTGAGGGGCAAAAAAGTAGCCGGCCCAGTGTGCGTTGAGATGGTAGATGTTTGCCGCCAGGCTAAGCACAAGCTGAACGGTGGATTTTTTGACGCTCCTGGCGGAAGTATATATATACAGGTGAGGGTCGTAAAGGACTTTGCCGTAACATTTCAGCCGGCCGGCGATGCTGTACTGGTCGGCGGAGTAGTTTAATCCGCGGTAGCCGCCAGCGGCTTTAAAAGCCGGGCTGCGGAAAGCGAATGTCGCCCCGGAAACCAGCAGCGGACGTCCAAAGAAAGTTGTAAACAGGATATTTAAAATATTGCGTACAAACAGCTCGATCCATGCCCATTTGAATTTATCGCGGTAGAAAAACCGGCCGGAAATGGCGGAAGCGTTAGGATGAGAGGCTAGCTGGTCGGCGAGGCGCTGGAGCCAGAAATCGGGGTAAAACGTATCGGCGTCGGCCTGGGCGATGATATCGCCGCGGGCGGCATCGGCGCCGGCCTGGCGGGCATGGATAACGCCTTTTTGCGGCTCGGTGATTATCTTGACGCCGAATTCACGGGCGATGTCGATAGTTTTATCCGCACATCCGTTATCGACGACAATGATTTCATAATCGCCGCGGTAAGTCTGCTCTCTCAATGATTTCAAGCACTGCGCGATGAGCTTTTCCTCGTTCAGTGCCGGTATAACTATGCTTATCATATCAGTTTACTGCCAAGATGATATCAGAAAGTACAATAAAAGTCTAATATGTAAATGTGTATAAAATGTTAAGCTCTCAGGGGCAAGAGGCGAGGGAACAGGGATTATCTTGTCATCCTGAGTGGAACGAAGGATATCGGGGCGGGTGGTACCATCGCGAACTATCAAGAAAAAACCAGGATACAAGATGCAATAACCGAATAAGAGCGCTGGAAAAACCCGTCTTTTCGTTTGTCATGCTGGAGTTCGCCCTGAACCTTCAGCCCTCGAGCGAAGCGAAGGGGAAGCATCTGGTGGGGAGGTAAATTCCCCATTTCAAACATTGTAATTTGTCTCTTGGTCATTGGTTATTTGTACAGGGGTGGGTAAAACCCTTTTTTCCTTTATTTTACCCGCCAGATTATTTGTATTAAGTCCGGCTAAATTCCTTATTGAGCGGTGTTCCCGGTCCCGGAAAATGTTCCCGAGCCGTAGGGGTCTGACCATGTTCCCTGGCCGGTTAAAGAACTTCCTGATACAGACATCTTTCCCTGCCAGGTTACCACTTCCGTGTAGCCGCTAAGCGTGGCGGAGCCGCTGGCGCTTAAATTCCCGTTAATATCTACCTGCCCCGTAATCGTGCCGGTATAACTGCCGCTGAATGAGCCCTGTACGCTGCCGTCAGCATTGACGGTGATGATGAAAGAGCCGTTGACGGAAGGCGGGGGAACTGTTTCCGTGCCCGACCATGTTCCGCTTATTGTCCCCTGGAATGGGTTCCGCGATGAGGTAGTAACGGTGACCGTGGCCGTTGTTGCCGTGGTGATGGTTGCGGTTGTGGTGAAAGTGGTGGTTGAGGTGGTCGTAACCGTACTGGTGGCGGGAGCTTGTTCAATCGTGGCGGTGACGGTAGTTTCGGGACCCGCGACCGTTACCGTGGCTGCCTGGGCGCACCCGGCTATTAGCAGAACGGTGATTAGTAACAAAGCCAGCGCCGGCCAGGAAAATATTTTAGTCATCTTACAACTCCATTGCACATGAAATATTTGTCATGATTATATTATGTTTTTGCCCGTAATTACAATAGGGTTAGCTTGATAATTTTGCCTGCCTGACCTGATATTTGCATTGGGGAATAGAGCGATAGGGGAAGAGAAATGTAGGGTGGGCAAAACCTTTACTCCCAATTTGCCCACCAACCCGTCTGCATTAAAAATTATTGGGTCTTAACAAATGATGCCAACGATAAGAAAATACATCGTCCTCCCTGACAAGAGCCTGCCCCGTACTGCGATACGGGGGAGGAACTGAGGAGGATTATTATTGGGAACCAGGTTATTTATATTAGCGGGTATATTTTTGCGCCTTGACCTCGATATGCTCATGGGGGATGTCGAGTTTGGCGCTCAGGTCTTTGGCGAACCGGTGGGCGTCCGACGACCTTTCAAACACCATCACGGGAATGCCGTGTTTATCTTCGGTCTTGCCTTTAAATTCGGCGATGTGCGCCCCGATGAAAGCTATCACTTGATGCTCTTTATTCATGCCTAATTTTTTAGTAATATAAACTTCATGATAGGCCCGGAAACTGGGAGTACTGCCCCTTCGACGCGGTTGTGTTTCCCCGTGCTCGCCAAAATCTACGTGTTCTGCCATTTTCTTTCTTCCGAACCCCCATCAAAAACAATTCCTACCTTGAGGGTATCAGAAAGGGAGGGGAGAAACAAGAGGAGGGGAGTGGTTTACGATATTTGCGAACTTTTGATTTAGGTGTATAATTATGTAAAACCATTTCTTGGGATTAAAACAATCAATTTAGAAATCGTTTTAAAAAGCAAAAAAGGAAACAAATATGAGTGAACAAGATAAAAAAATAAATGGTAGAGAAACAAAAAAAGATGAGGTCCCTTTTGAAATAAAAAAAGGAGCTGAATATCACAAACCACCAAAAAGAGAAGATAATCCACCTCCACCATCCCCCCCTGCAAAAGAAAAATAGTGACCACTTAGTTATAAATAATGGATATTAATTCAATACCTTTGGTTATATTCTTGTTATTACCAGGTTTTTTAAGCTGGTTTATTTTCTGTTGGGGCACGGTAACAAGAAAAATTACTCAAATTCAACATATTTTTACAAGTTTAATTTTTAGCTTAATTTCATTTACTATTGCTTATTATTTTGTCACGTTAATTAATTTTATTTCCACACATATTTCGCCAAATCCATCTAACATTTCTCCTCTGCCAGGATATATGAGGATTTTGGCTGATCCACAAGTTATCACTATTAGTTTATGGATTTCAATTTATATAATAGCAATTATTCTAGGGTTTTTATTAATTTTAGTTTATAAGAACCAGAATTTTGCACTAATTCTTAATAAAATGGGGTTTGATTTATACGGACCTGAAGGAGTCTGGTACAGATTATTACATCATTCCGACTTTATTACCGTGTATCTCAAAGACGGGAATATCATTGCGGGTTGGCCAACATATTATTCACAAACTGGAGAGAAAAACTATACAGAATTATATTTGACCAAAGTAAGTTATTTTCAGGAAAACAAATGGACTAAACCTCATGAATCTGTCGATGGAATACTTATTAACACTGATTCAATACAACGTATTGAATTTAGAAAATCAAAAACACGATACAAAAGTATTGAAATAAATAAAAATAAAAAAGTAATTAAAGATAAAAATGATGATAGCTCCAAATCTAAATACAATCCGGTATCAATTGGTACTCTATATTTTGGTTTTGCATCATCGTTATGGTCTAGTGAACAAATAAAAAATAATCAGATATTTGGAATCGCAATTTTCGTAAGTGTAATTACATTTATCTTTTTTCTTGCTATTTATTCCAGCTGGATTTACGAACTAACTGTAAAAGTAAAAAAATACCTCACTGGTTTGACTTTTATTGCATTTATTTTTGGGTTTTTAATTGGGTGGTTAAAGGACATAAAAGGACTTTCTGGAATGATTTTAGCATTGGTTATATATTTTGGTTTTGTTTGGTTTGTCACGATCTTACTTGTTGAAATAAAAGAAATTCGTTCAAAAGTAGTTCGTATTGGTAGTGTATTATTCACTGTACTAATACTTTTAGGAGTATCTTTGTCAAGGTTTTTCCATCAAGATTATTGGGCTGGTGGGTATTTGTTGGTTATCTCAATTTTTATGGTACTTGTTGCTACAAATGTTTTAAAGCTACATGGCAGTGTTTTCGAGTGAAAATGTTAATTTCATAAAAATAAAACTATCTTATCCCTTACTGTTAACGATATTACTATAGTGACAAATTCCCCTTGACAAAATAGAACATATGTACTATTATTGACCTGCACAATCATTCTCCTTTGCCAGTTCTCCCTTTCTCCGTGAACGGGGAAAGGGAGTTGGAGAGATAGGGGTCGTAAAAAACGAGTTAATGCAAATGAAGCTAACTTGTCATAAGAAGAGGAAACGATAAGGACTCGTTATTTAGCTTCAGCCCAAAGCTAAAGGAGTAAAAAAATTTATAAAAAACGAGTTGACGAAAAAATGTCGTGCATTAGTATGGGGATTGAAAAATAGAAACTAGTAACTAGAAACTAATTACGGTAGAATATCTTTACTATGAAAGACGATGTCACCCCCATCCGCAAGCAGTACCTGCAAATTAAAAAAGAGTACCCCAACGCCATCGTTTTGTTCCGCCTGGGGGACTTTTATGAGACCTTTGACGAGGACGCGCGCATAGCCTCCCGCGAGCTGGGAATCGTGCTCACTTCACGGGAGATGGGCAAGGGCAACAAGATACCGCTGGCCGGCATCCCTTACCACGCTCTGGAGGGCTACCTGGCGCGGCTGATAAATAAAGGCTATAAAGTGGCCATTGTCGAGCAAATGACGAAACCGGGCGAGGTGAAAGGGCTGGTGGAGCGGGACGTGGTTCGCCTGGTCACACCGGGTACGGTGGTAGAACCGAACCTGCTGAACAGCAAGGCCAACAATTATCTTATCAGCCTGGCGGTGGGAGAAGGGGAGGTCGGCATTGCTTCTGTCGATATTACCACCTCTGAATTTGCCGTTACCCAACTCCCTTTGGCCCGCGCGAAGACGGAAATTGAACGCCTTAACCCCTCCGAGGTCATCGCCGCCGAAAGCGCCGGCCTCGATGGATTGGGCATCGATGAAAACCTGACCAAAATCGATAGCTACCGTTTTGATTTGGAGGTGGCGCGGCAGGCTCTGCAGGAGCATTTCGGTGTCACGACATTGGAGGGCTACGGCTGCGAGCATTTGCCGCTGGCGGTACGGGCGGCCGGCGCTATCCTTCATTACATCGGTGAGACTCAAAAAACAGTCTTAGCCCAATTAACTCATCTTTCCACCTATCACACTAAAGAATACATGGCGCTGGATGCGCAGACGCAGCGCAACCTGGAGATTTTCCAGGGCGCGCCGTTCCGGGACGACGGAAGGCTCGCTGCTTTCGGTTATCGATACTACCAAAACCCCTATGGGCGGGCGGCTCCTGCGAAAGGTCGCTGGGCCAGCCCCTCCTTGACCCCGCCGAACTGAACAAAAGGCTGGACGCGGTGGAATGGTTCGTGGAGAACTCGATGGCGCGGCGTCAGGTGGTCGGCGGCCTTCAAAGACACGGCGGACCTGGAACGGCTGATTAACCGCGTGCGCAGCGAAATCGCCATACCGAGGGAACTTATTACCCTGAAACGCACGCTGGAATCTGTGCCGAAGTTAAAGGAAATACTAGTCGCATGTCATCCTGAGCCCTCGAGCCGTCAGGCGAAGGGGAAGGATATCGGAGTGGCGGAGGGGCAATCCCCAACTACTAGACTACCAATTACAAACTACTCAACAAGGGGGTGAGGTCGGGAACGCCATCGCTGAACTAATCGCGGAGCTAAAGCCTGTCCGGGAAGCCATCGACCTTATCAATCTCGCCATTGTTGACGAGCCTTCCTCCACCCTGGGGGAGGGCAACGTCATCAAGACACGGCTTCTCCGAGGAACTGGACAACCTGCAGGAAGTCTCCGGCAACGCCAAACAATACCTTGCCAACCTGGAGGTCAAGGAGCGGGAACGCACCGGCATCAAGTACCTCAAAGTGGGCTTTAACAACGTCTTCGGCTATTACATCGAGGTCTCCAACGCCAACCTCAAACAGGTGCCGGCGGACTATATCCGCAAGCAGACGCTGGTTAACGGCGAGCGGTTCTTCACCCCGGAGCTGAAAGAATACGAGTCCATGATTCTCAACGCCCGCGACCGCATTGAGCAGATGGAGACGGACCTATTCCGACGGTCTGCCGGCAGGTGGCGGCGGAGAGCGAGCGCATTCTGGCCCTGGGCGCGGCTTTAGCGCATCTCGATGTGTTTTCCGTCCCTGGCCGAGGTGGCCGTACGCTATAATTACGTCCGGCCCGTCCTGAACGACGGCGACGGTCATCGATATTAAGCAGGGACGGCACCCGGTGGTGGAAAGAAGCCTGACCGAGGCAGCTTTGTGCCTAACGATATCTACCTCTCCAACGACGACGCCCAGCTTATCGTCCTGACCGGGCCGAATATGTCCGGTAAGTCCACCTATTTAAGACAGGTGGCCCTGATTGTGCTGCTGGCGCAAATCGGCAGCTTTGTCCCGGCGCATTCCGCCAGCATCGGCATTGTCGACCGCATTTTTACCCGCATCGGCGCCAGGGACGACCTCGCGGCCGGGCAGTCCACCTTCATGGTGGAGATGGTGGAAACCGCCAATATCCTGAATAATGCCACCCCCCGCTCCCTCCTCATCCTCGACGAAATCGGGCGGGGCACCAGCACTTATGACGGGCTGTCCATCGCCCGGGCGGTGGCGGAATATATCCATAACTATAAAGGGCTCGGCGCGCGGACCGTCTTTGCCACCCATTACCACGAGATGGTAGCGCTGGCCGGTATCTGCCCCGGGTGAAGAATTTCAACGTCGCGGTGATCGAAGAGGCGGGGCAGGGTGATCTTCCTGCACAAAATCGTGCCGGGCGGGGTGGATAAAAGCTACGGCATCCATGTGGCCCAGCTGGCGGGTCTGCCCAAACCGGTACTCCACCGCGCCCGGGAAGTCCTGGACGAACTGGAAAGCAACGGCAAACGCCAAGCCGGTAAAAAAACCAAAGAACCGGCCGCCCAGGAAACCCTTTTTGACCGGCAGACGGAACTGGAAAAAGCTTTAGCGGAGCTTGATATAAATTCACTTACTCCGCTGGAAGCCCTGAACAAGCTTTATGAGCTGAAAAAGAAGTTGGGAGAATAACCCTTACTTGTCACTCCCGATCCAATCGGGGATCCATTTTTGCCTGGTAATAATTATCGGGTAATTATGTGAAATGAAAATTATCTAAAAATACTTTGTCTCTCTTTGTAAAAGAGAGAGCAGAGAAAGATTCGGGATATGAGTTGAAAAAGAAGCTGGGGGAGTGAGGGAGGAGGGGTAATCTCAAAGATCAAATCTCAAATCTCAAAACCACATCTTAAAGTTTGTTAACTAAATCCTCTTCCATTCCCCTTTTAGAAAGGGGAACGACCCATCGGGGTATTAAAGGATGAACTTTTATTAGCAGATACTTTGTCTCTCTTTGTAAAAGAGAGAGCAGAGAAAGATTCGGGATATGAGTTGAAAAAGAAGCTGGGAGAATAGCCGGCTTTTAGCCCAGATGTTTGCCGTCGCAGAAAGGCTTGTACGAGCTTTTGCCGCAGCGGCATAAAGAATAGTTTTCCATGATCGGGATATTTTCCCCCTTCTTTCCAACCGTGCGCCTCGCCTTCGCTATCAATGCCGATAAGCTATTCCGAAAGCGGAACCCCTCCTGATACATGGTAAGACCCGTTCCTGGAAACTTTCACTTTATATCCGGACGCTTTTTTGCTAACGACCGCTTTACGCGTAGCGGTTGCCTGTTTTTTCATGGCGTTTTTCCTTTATCAGGATTATCTTTCATATATGATAATGATACAACATTTCAGAAACGTTACATTGCCGAGGAAAATATAACAAATAGATACAATTTTGCCGGCGGAGTCTATCCTTCCGGTGGCGGAAGGACGGGGGTATGCTCAATTCAAAATCCCTCTCTAACTCTCCCTTAGAAGGGAGAGGATGATTATAGAAGGCAAATATTGAGGCTTTAGGCTAATCTTTCCCCCTTTGAAGGGGGACCAAGGGGGATTTTGGAAATCCCTAACTATCAACTACTCACACTCACCCTTATTCAGGGGGCTGATAAAAAATATTCTTCAATGCCCCCGGTACAAGAAATAATAGCCGGGTTTTTGGCAAATATTTCTATAATATAATCAAAATTTGCAATAATGACGCTTTTATATTACGCTATATAGCAATATATCGGAGGCGGGCCATGAAAGACTTTAACGGTAGAGTAGCTTTTATCACGGGCGGGGCGAGCGGGGCGGGGCTGGGTCAGGCTAAAGTTTTCTCCGAGGCCGGCATGAAAGTGGTCATCGCCGATGTCAGGCAGGACCACATCGATGAGGCGATGGCGTATTTTAAAGAAAAGAAAGCGCCGGTCCATGCGATAAAGCTGGATATTACCGATAGAAAAGCTTATGCCGCCGCCGCTGATGAAACGGAAAAAGTCTTCGGTTCTCCTCCCCAATTATTATTTAATACCGCCGGGGTCAACGCTTTCGGTCCGGCGGAAGCCTCTACCTTTGAAGACTACGATTGGATTCTGGGTGTGGACTTGTTCGGTGTGATTAACGGGCTGGTAACTTTCGTGCCGCGGATGATTAAAGCCGGTAAAGGCGGGCACATCGCGACCGTTTCCTCGATGTCCGGCCTGATGGCGGCGCCGACCGTGGCGCCATACGGAGCGGCTAAAGCGGCCCTGATTAATTTGATGGAAGCTTACTGGATGGCGCTGAAGCCGTACGGTATTGGTGTATCATGCCTGTGCCCGGGCGGCATCAGGACCAATATCGCCGAGGCATCCTATACCCGGCCCAAAAGTCTGGCGAGTACCGGCTATAACACCAGCGAAAAGACCATCGAGTTCATGCGCCATCATTATTCCTTCGGTATCGAACCGGTGGAACTGGCCAAAATCCTGAAAAAAGGCATCGAGGATGAAGTGCTATTTATCCTGCCGTTCCCGGAAGCCGAAAAAATGATGAAACAGTACGGCGAACGGATGGTCAATCTTTGTTCGAAAGTGGGCATGAAGCGGCAGGCGGAAATCGATGCGAAGCGTAACGAGGAAAGGCTGAAACACCCGATGCCTGGACTGGAGGGGGCATGGGAAGCGGGGTGGGGGAACGCCCGGGAAGATTTGACCTGGGTGAAAAAGTCCGCGCGTTTTGCACCGAAGAAGAAGGAATAAAAGGGGAAAATCCTAAGTATTAAATCCTAAACTCTGGAGAGTCCAGAGAGGAACCTCTCTGGCGGTCCGCCTGAGGTGGACGGGGGTGTCCCCCAGCCTCTTCTCTCTTCGGGGAGGGGAATAGGGGAGGCATCAGGATTTAGATATTAGAATTTAGAGTTTTCCTTGTCACTTTTCCGGTTGTTACAAGGTACTTAATAAAATAAGTGGAGGGCTAGGATGACGATACAATTATTGGACAACGTTTTAAACCCTGAAGGCGGTGTACAGGTAGGGCCGGCGCAGTTCCCCCCGATGGGCGCTAATCCTTCAGCCTCCGGCAGGACACCCCCGCCGATGGCCCCACCCCCTCCGCCGACCGGCAGTTCTTTTGCCAAAAGATTAAGCTCGCTGGACGCTAAAACGGTCTACCTGGTGGATACCGGCTTTGGCGGGAGCTATAATTTCATGCTGCAATTGCAGAAGTGGTTTGCCTCCAATATGCCCTCCGTCAAAACCATCCGCAAGCGCAAGCCGGGCAACGTTTTCATGGACGATAACAACGAGCTCTGGGAGGAAGTAAAGCAAAAAGGGGATGCGGTGGTGCTGGGGGTGGCGGGCTGACCGGGCTGCGTGACGGCAGTTGCCGCCGGCAGCAATAAACTGGAAAAGAACTACGGGATTCCGGTTGCGCCCGTTTCCACGATTCAATTCAAGAGCGTCGCAGACAGCAATCCGATGTCGGCAACCGTACCCTTGATTTATACCCCTCACCCGGTCATCGGCCTGCCGCCGGAAGCGTTAGATAAGTATATCATCGGCAATGACCCCGATACGGGCAAGCCGGTTATCCAGGAAATTATCGATATTTTGACCAAGCCGGTCAAAGAAAAGAAACCGGCGAACCTGCCTCCGCCGCACGCCAAAGCGGCGGTCACCCCGCAATATTTAAAACCGGATACGGAGGAAAACCTGCAGCAGCTATTCTATGACAAAGGCTGGACGGACGGCCTGCCCATCATTCTGCCGACCGAAGAGCGCGTGAAGAAAATGTTGGCCGGCACCTGCGCCGCGCCGGATGATGTCGTTTCCGAATCGTTCCGGTTCGAGACCAGGGACATGGTCAAATATACGGTAAGCAACATCGCCACCCTGGCGGTTATGGTCGGGGCAAAACCGGCGTATTTCCCGGTCATCCTGGCGATTGCCGCGACAAGACAATCATCATTGATGCCATCGACCACGCCTTTCGAGGCCATGCTGCTGGTCAACGGGCCCATCCGCAATGAAATCGGCATGAACTGCGGCATCGGTGCCTACAGCGCGGTCAACCAGGCGAACTCGGTGCTGGGCCGGGCCTGGACGCTGATGAGCATTGCCCACGGCTTTGCCAGAGTACGGAGCACGCTCTGGAGCTCGCAGGGCAACAACCATACCTACAACAACATGTGCGCCGGGGAAAACGAGGAGCGGAGCCCCTGGGAGCCTTTCCACGTGAGCAAAGGCTTTAATGCCAGCGAAAGCGTGGTCAGTGTTTTCCGCGGCTGGACCTTCGTCAACAGTACCGGGGCGGCTTCCAAGCGGTCGCTGACAGAAGAGTTGAACATCGAGCTGGGCGTGATGCCGCCGATGAACTCCTCGGCGACGATTATCATGGACCCGATGGTCGCCCGCGAGCTTAAAGATGACGAGGGCTTTGCCACCAAGCTGGATTTCGCCAAACATTTATCAAAGCATATCAAGATGCCGGCGGGACAGTTCTGGAAGACCGACTATATTGACATGCTGGTGGCATCCGAAGCGTACAAGGGTGTTGAGCCTTATGCCTCGTGGAAAAAACTGCCTGATGAGGCGATGATTTATCCTTATCATAAACCGGAGAATATCAACATTATCGTCGTGGGCGGGGAAACCAGCCCGCTCTGGAAAGCGGCGGACTACGGCTATTCCGGCAGCCAGTCGGTGGATAAGTGGCGGGCGAAGCCGGCCGGGGTGGAATGCAAAGACGGCGAGTGCGGGCTCCCGGACGCGCCGGGAGACTACGATAACCACTAGGTTCTTGACATAAATAAACACATTCGAGAGGGGGCAGAAAACCCCCTCTCCTTTTTTACTCATGAAAAATAAGTAGCAAGTATCAAACGGTCAAGTATCAAGGAAATATCAAGTAACAAATAATAAAGTGCGGATGAAGCTTAACACTTTACAGTTATTACTTCCTTGTCACTTGCTACTTGATAGTTGATACTTTATCTTTACATCTTGCTTATTATGATTTAGCATGTTGGTGAATTGGATCAATAAGGAGCTTATCAATGAAAATATTAGGCATATCTGCCAGCCCGAGGAAAAACGGAAATACGGTCGCCATGTTGAATATCGCGCTGAAGGCGGCAAAAGCGAAGGGGGCGGAGGTTGAGCTTTACAGCATCGCGGGAAAAGATATCCGGGCCTGCGAGGGTTGTTGGAGCTGCATGAAAACTGGCAAATGCAAAATCAAAGACGATACGGCTTTGTTATTCGAAAAAACACTAGAGGCTGACGGCATCATCTTCGGGACGCCGGTATATTTCTGGGGAATGACGTCACAGGCAAAAGCCATCATCGACCGGACGATATCGTTAAAGGAGCCCAGGACTCTGGCAAACAAAGTCTTCGGTGTGGTGGTCTCGGCCGGGAGCCTGGGGATGGTGGATGTGCTTAAAGACTTGAGCTATTACGCGGTACAGCGGCGGCTGCTGCCTGCCAACCAGGTCTCGGCATATTTCATGGAACCGGAAGACCTGAAGAAAATGCCCAAATGCACCGAGGGACTGAAGATGCTGGGGCGCCAGATGGTGGCTTTAATCAACATGAACTTCAAATATCCGGACGAATTTGCCAAAGGCCCGGGGGCTTTCGGCACGCACACGAAATAAACTCAAAACTTAAAAGTTAAAAGTCAAAGCTAAGGGTGGTCATTGCGAGCCCATAAGATGCTACCTTTTCCCCTTATTTCCCATTAACCTCTCCCTTGACGGGAGAGGAATGCAAAGAGCCTGCCCCGTATCGCGATACGGGGTGAGGGTGAAATAAACGGAGGCGAAACCGACAAGGCGTGGCAATCTCATAGATAGCGCAAACCAATGATTGAGATTATCACGTCGCGGAGTTTATACTGAGCGAAGCGAATGTACTCCTCAGAATGAGAAAGACAAAGGGGGAGGGGCAGATGAAAACGCCTGGGTTTTTGAGCCTTGAGGGAGATTACAGCAGTCTCCAGTTGCTGCTTGTTACCATCGTTTGCCTGGCAATTGCCGCCGGATTGGTATTTCTGGTCTTTATCCATCCTGCTTTTCTGGTTCTTACCATACCCGGCATTATTTTTTTGATATGCGTTTTTATCATCTCCGTCATGAAGTGGTTAAGCCATTCCGAAGAAAAAGACAGGAAATTGAGCTCCCTCTGGTTCTGGGACAAAAAGGAAAAACAGGAGGATGATGAAGAGGAACCTGTAATTGACGCATGGAAGGAACGTGATATTGAGAAAATCAAGAGGATGAGAGACGAGGGAAGGGAGAGTGAAAGCAATGAAAGGTCGTGAAAATCATGACTAAGGAGCAAAAAAAATTTGAAAAATGGACTAAAAGTAAATCACGTGGACGAGGTTTATTATGCCATTTTTACAAGAGAGATAAAGATTTTAAATATTATGGAGAAATTGAATTTGTTTATTTCAATTTATATCTTTCGTCAAGAAATTGGGTGATCAAAGGCACAAAAGGACATGGAATATCAAATCAAGGTATAAAATCACAAATACCTTGTCTAAATTGCTATAAGATAGATAACGAGTTCCGTTACAAGGTAAATTCTTTACAGATTTTTAGCAAAGATAGTTTTGAATTTGGACTAATACTAGATAAAAGGCAAATTAGTAAAATATTAAAAAAGTAATTGATGTATCTACAGTTCGGCCAATTCCTTTACCTCCACCAAACGAGTGCCATTATTTTGATAATCCGACAAAAAGAGTTGCGTTAGCTCCTTTTAATTGGTGCCAAGTCGCTAGGATTGAGACAAAAAGGCGTAAATTTCATGGAGTTGACGGTATTGATATAATTCCTGGAGATTGTATACTTGGCGTACTTGTCAAACCTAAAGACAAAGCCCATGTTTACAGTCTACTTAAGGCAAAAAGCTTAGATCATATTGAAATATTCGGTTTATTATAAGTCTGCACTGATAGTTATGAGAAGTGGATTTTTCAAATTTTGCTATGGCTTAGATAATAATAAAGCTATCCCAGCACCTAATAAACCACCAATAATACTACTTATGAGGTATGCAACTATCTCTTTAGGTAATTCTGGGAAGTATTCTTTTGCTTTTTCCCAAAAATTTTTATTAAATCCTGAATCTTTATTTATATCAAATTTAAAGAAATGTTTAAGATTGTATGCTACAGAACTAAACGAATTTATATCTCCTATCCAGACCCTGTTGATTATTTTATACATGTCTTCCAAATATTCTTTACCGGCATTTTGACTAATTATTTTTTTACAATCATCACATAAATAGCCAAGACTTACATCCACTCTACGGTCTGCTTTATATTTTGTGTAATCTAGTGTGCAACCCCTTGTTTCCGTGTGTGTAACTAACCCAATTTTAGGATGCATAGCAATTAATGAAACACTAATACCGTGGAGTAAATATTCAAATAATGATGGAGGCGAAAAATATTTTTGCCAAGAATTCGTTGTAATGAAAGAGGCATTACCGATACAAATAAAGAATAGGTTTCCTTCAATTTCTGATTCAATTATATTGACGTAATAATCTGGTTTACTCTCAAAATTTATTTCTTTGATCCCCTTTTTATGTGTTTCCAATAGAGTTGCTTCATTATAAAGCTTATCTACAAAATAATACTCGTCAAATTCTGGAAAAACAAACTCGTAATTTGACTGGATTGAATTTAAGTTAAGAATAAAATATTTGAACGCATATTCATTAAAAGTTGGTTCAGAGTTCAATAAAATTGCTACCTTTGAACGTTTTTTATTTTCATTCATTTTTAACTCTTTCTGTTAATTCTTTTCATTCATTATACTCCCGCATGTCAATTTGCCTTTTGGCAAAAACCTCCTCGGCTCCCCCTTTGACAAGGGGTGACGATGTATTATGCTAATTCAAAATAGCACTTTATGACCTATAAATTGTCTCAAGGCAATGCTGGATTACGGCCTTTACAAGAATGACAGATTATATTTTGTCCATTCCCTTTTATTTCTTAGAAGTTTTTGAAAACTCAAAATATAACAATACAAAATTGGACAGTTGTCAAAAAATAATAATTAGAATAAACTATGTATAGTATCCGGTTGATTTCAGAGGTTACCAAATCAAGGCACTAATCATCTACGACTCGCAATACGGCAATACCGAAGTGATTGCCAAAACTATGGCACAGGCAATCAATGCAGATATCAAAAAACCCAGGTTTGGGGAATTGACCGCCGCCGACCTCGGTCCTTATGATTTGCTCATTATCGGTTCTCCTACCCAGGATGGCAGATACCTCCCGTCAATAAATGCCCTGCTGGATGCAATATCCCCGGAGGGACTAAAGGACAAAAAAGTTGCCGCTTTCGATACACGTCATAAATGGAAATTCGTCAGAATCTGGGGTTACGCGGCACAACATATCTCAGAAAGCCTTAAGCTCAAAGGCGGCAACGTTATCGCCCCGCCGGAAGGCTTTTACGTGGACAGCACTAAAGGGCCGCTGCTTGAAGGCGAAATCGAACGCGCCGCGGCCTGGGCAAAATCAATCGTGGAAAAAGCCGCCGTCTAGTTTTCTATTATAAAATCCATTAAGACATCGGTATAAGACCTGCATTCAATTCTTTCCGTTTAATTCAGCTTTTGTCCTCTTGTCGCCTTTTATCTTTTAGAGTAAACTAAGTAAACAACTAAGAAGGGGAGGGGAAATATGAAGGCGCTTATTATCTATGATACCCAATACGGCAACACGGAAAAAATCGCTAAAGCTATCGGGGCCGGTTTCGAGGGCGATATCAAGGTAATGAAGGTAGGGGACGTCAAACCGGACGATATTGCCTGGTCAAGAATTGTCATTATCGGTTCGCCGACCCAGGGCGGGCGGCAGACCGCGGCCATTAAGAATTTTGTGGAGAATCTGCCGTCGGATACCTTCACTGGCAAGCGTCTGGCGGCTTTCGATACCCGCATGAAGAGTTTCTGGGTCAAGATGTTCGGATGGGCGTCTGACAAAATCGAAGCTTCGCTTAAAGGAAAGGGCGGGAACATCACCGCGCAGCCGCAGGGATTTTTTGTGAAAAGTGCCAAAGGTCCGATTTTGGAAGGTGAAGAAGCGAGAGCTACCACCTGGGCAAAAGCTATCGCGGCCGGTGTGCCCACCAGCCAGATGCCGGGAGAATTTGAGGTCAAGACCAAGGAATAGGTGGAGCATGGGGAGGAGTATCAATTACCAAAAACCAGGTAGCAAGCGGTAATTATAGAGTAAGTGGGGAAAACCAAAGTACTAAATCCTAAACTCTAGAGAGTCCAGAGAGGAATCTTTCTGGCGGTCCGCCTGAGGCGGACGGGGGTGTCCCCCTGCCTCTCCTCTCTTCGGGTCAGGGATAAGGGGGGACATGAGGATTTAGATATTAGAATTTAGAGTTTTTCCTCCTTTATTACCTGCTTCTTCCTTGATACTTGACCGGTTGTTACCTATTACTTTATTTATCAGGAGGGTTCTATGGCTATCAAAGCGCCCAAAGGCTGGTATGATATTTCCATTCCGCTCAAGCAGAACATGACGTATTTGCCCATCGACCCTGTAGCGCCGAAGATTTACCGCTTCAGCGACCGCGGACTGGGTTCGCCGGTGAGCATGTCCATGCTGGAAATTATTTCCCATACCGCCACCCATATCGACGCGCCTCTGCACTTTATACCGGACGGCTCGACGATTTCCGATATGGCGCTGGATGCAACTATCGGGCCGTGCCGGGTCATTGAAATCAAAGACCATGACATGATAAAAGTCCCGGAGATTGAACAATACCCGATAAAGAAAGGCGACCGTGTGCTCTTCAAGACCCGTAATTCGCCCGCCATGTATGAAGGCAGGAAGTTCCCGGACAGCTATGTTTATTTCTCCGATGAATCAGCCAAATACCTGGTGGAAAAAGGCGTGATAATGGTGGGGCTGGACAGCCTCACCATCGGCAATTACAAGGATGAGTCCAGTGTCGTTAATACGCATACCATCTTTCTGCAGGCGGGTGTCTATGTCCTGGAAGGATGCGCCCTCGGGCACGTGCCGCCGGGTGAATACGAGCTGCTATGCCTGCCGCTGTTAATGTACAACGGTGATGCCGGGCCCAGCCGGGCTATCTTAAGACCGCTCAAGAAATAATTTAACGGTAAACCTGGCGTTTTAGAAAGGGGGCAATGGGCCCTTTTTTTTTATTACCTGAAAACACGTATTTACGGAATAGTTTTTACCGTATTCCGTAAGTTAAAATTGACTTAACGGATGAAACGTTAATACGGGTATTTCTACTTACTAAAGTACGTGTTTTAACCATTGCACCGCGACGAGTACGGGTTGGTACAATATTATTAGGGACAGTGATAACCACTAACCGCCGGTTTTCGTTATAAATAGTGGAGGCGGTTAATTAAAACTTATTGAAACTATGGAGCAGCCTTAAGACATAACAATTCCGTAATTATTGTCTGGTTTGATATATATTAGAGGCGCTACTCCTTAAATACGTAAAACGAAAAGAGACCTCAAAATGATTACCATAGAAAGCAAGACTATGAAAGTGGGAGGGCTGGATGTCCTCTACTACGTGGGTGGACATGGAGAACCTCTGGTGGTTGTGCATGGCGGCGGCGGCGATGCACGGAGTTGGTTGCAGAATATCGAAGTTCTGGCGGAAAAATATACCGTCTATGCCCCTGACCTGCCCGGCTATGGCGGCAGCGAACCGATGGTGGGGCGATATTATGTCCCCGAATTTGTAGAATTTATCGAAAAGTTCACCCGGAACCTTGGGTTGGAAAAATTCTACCTCGTCGGGCATTCGCTGGGGGGCGGTATCGCTCTCGATTTCGCCCTCATGTTCCCGCAAAAAATCAGGAAACTGGTGCTTATTAGCAGTCTCTGCCTCGGCCAGGAGATAGCCTTCTGGATAAGACTCTTCACCATACCGGCTTTTATTAACGTGATGGGCAAGTTGTTCATGGCGGTAACCAGGGGCATCAAGTGGGTATTGGAGCAATTCAATCCGGCCAGGCTCTTTATGGAAATGACACCGGCGGCCATCATGGTTGGCAGCAGTATGACCACATGGCACTCACAGACGTTGGTGCTGGAAAAACGGCTCCCTGAAATAAAGATGCCGACACTGCTTGTCTGGGGCGGCAAAGATCCTGTCGTACCCGTCATGCAGGCCTACCGCGCCGCGAAAATGATACCCAACTGCGCTATCAGGGTCTTCAACAAGCGCGGGCATAACGTTCACCGCGACGAATTGAAGGAATTTTCCAATATCCTGAAACGCTTCCTCGGTTAGACGCAGATAAAAAAAAAGAAACGCCCGCTCACCGTGAACCTGAAAAAAGAAAATTACGGAGGCGGGCTTTTTTATAGCGATTAGCGGTTAATAATTAGGGGTTAGCCGGGACAAGGGGAAGGGACTAACTGCTTAGAGCTAACACCTGCTTAGTGGTGGTCGTGGTCTTTGTA
Source organism: uncultured Chloroflexia bacterium (assembly GCA_963796365.1). Taxonomy (GTDB): domain Bacteria; phylum Chloroflexota; class Dehalococcoidia; order Dehalococcoidales; family RBG-16-60-22; genus RBG-13-51-18. Next base: position 135,586 of record CAWCLJ010000002.1, on the reverse strand, counting down.
ATTGGCTACGTAATCGCCGAACTCTTTAACGATATCCTTGTGCCGCAGCAGCGCCTCCCCGATGTTGTATTTTTTGGAAAAACGCAGCGGCACGCAGCAGCAGGTGCAGCAGCTGCAGATAGCATAATAGTCCCCGCGGCACTTTACGATGGTCGTCACCAGGCCGCGGCGGCGGCTGTCATTGAGTATCTCCGTTGCCCGTACCGGGGTAATTATTTCAGCCCCCTGCGGCATGGTTTCTAACAGCACATGCCTGGTAGGCGCCAGCAATATTTCATTATCGCGCGGATTATCGCACTTGTGATAAAGCGTGCGGCAGGTGCATTTGGACGAAGCAATGGCCCCGGCGAGCGGGATTAATTTCGCGGCTTCTTCCGGCGTCAGGAGGTAGCCGTGATGTTCCCCTCGGGCGTAAGTGTTGGCGATTTTCCTGACCAGTCCCCCGATGAGCGGTATTCGCGTGCAGCGGGCGCCGAACATGTAAAACCGCAAGATGTTGGGGCGATTGGCGTTATAAAACTTGAGTGTGTGATGCATTTTTTATCTTATAAGAGAGGTTTTTTAACATACCCTTTAATCCCCCTTCGAAGAGGGGAAGATTAACCAAGCCTTGAATGACAAGGTTTAACCGGTCATCCTCTCCCTTTTAAGGGAGAGTTAGAGAGGGATTTAAAGTCTCGGTTTGCAAATAATTTCCTTGACCCTCGTGTTGAAAAAGCGGTGCGTATAATTTGGCTGGATAACGATAGCCGTATCCGCCCCTCTTCCCGTCCCGCCGATAGAGATAACTTCTTCATCTACGCGTACCAGCCCGGCGTCGGCGGCCATGGTGGCGATTTCACAGGCTACTTTCGTGCCTTGCCCGAACGTCCGTAAAGTCATGGCTATTATATCTCCGATGGCCTGGGAGGGCGGGGCGGGCATATTTGTTGCCAAGGAGCGCTGGAGACCGCCGAAGGCATGGGCGGCCGTATGAATGATGCCTTTGCCGGATTCGATGGCTTTACGGTTTTCCGGCGTCAGTTCCTGCGTGTTAGGCTCGAGGAATCCTTCAACGTGCGTGACAACGATAACTTTGAAGCCTTTGAAAACTTTCACCGCTTTGGCGCCGGTCTTGCCTTCTGTCGTGGCGACGATGACGGTTTTAATACCGAGTTCACCGGCGCGGGCTTTGGCCAGCGCCAGGGTTTTATCGGTATTTTCATCGCCGCCGGGCTTTTCAAAGAAGACAATATTCTTTTCCATTTAGAGCCTCCCCAAAAACCTGAAGTGTCGTGTAAGTTATACGAACTTGATATGCGATTCTACCATATAGTTCCGCAAAGTGCCGATGCCCTCTATCTTTACCTCCACCGTATCTCCCGGCTTCATGGGGCCGATACCGCTGGTAGTGCCGGTGGCAATAATATCGCCGGGAAGGAGGGTCATGACGTGAGAAACAAAACTTACCACCTCGTACACCCCGAAAATAAGCTGGGACGTACGCGTGTATTGCTTAACCTCGCCGTTGAGGTAAGTCCCCAGCGACAAATCGGAGGGGTCGATTTCCGTCTCGATGCAGGGGCCGATGGGGCAAAAAGTATCGAAACCCTTGGCGCGCGTCCATTGAACGTCTTTCGACTGTAAGTCACGGGCGGTGACATCATTTAAACACGTATAGCCGAGAATATAGTCTTTAGCTTCCTGTTTAGAAACATTTTTGGTCACCGTCTTGATGACGACGCCCAGTTCTCCTTCATAGTCCACTCTGCCGGCCATATCCGGGTAAACGATTTTATCTTCCGGCCCGATGACAGATGTGGATGGCTTAAGAAATAACAGCGGTTCGGTGGGGGGAGTATGTTTCATTTCCTCCCCGTGGCTTTGATAATTTACGCCCAAAGCAACGATTTTAGTGGGTTGGCAGGGCGGCAGCAGATGGATATCGGTAATGCGGTGGAGAACGTGCAGCGGCTTAAAACCTTCAAACGGATTGCCGGTCATTCCCTGGATGCCGTCTTCCATCTGGATTCCCCATTCCGCTTTATGACCGTGGCTGAAACGAACGAATTTCATGTTTTTCCTATCGTGGTATAGGCGTCCCCGCCTGTACGGGCAGGCATGGAGGCTTGCCACACGTGTCACTATATATTATTTTACGCCAGACCCAGCAGTTTTTGAGGGTTCTTTTTGACCATGATTTCCACCTGTTCGGCGTTCAGGCCTTTCCGCAGCAGCGTGGCGATGAACATTCTCATGCCTTCCGGCGCCGGCGGGTTGTAAGCCTGGCCTAAATCGGTGCTCATGATACTGTGTTCCGCGCTGATGGCTTTCACCAGCTCGACAATCCGCACCGGGTCGTAGGCATTCATGGTGGGCAGGACATCCCAGAAAGAATGCTCGATATAGACGCCGGCTTTCGCCAGCTGCTTGAGTTCATCGTTGGTGCAGAGAACAGCCGTAAGCGCGCCCTGAAGGGCGTGGGTGACGACCAGTTTCTTAAAGCTAATTGCCTGGGCTTCCTCCGCCAGCGCGAATACTTCTTTAGGAGATATATGCCCGCTGGCGATGACGATATCGAACTCTTTCGCAATCTGGAAAATTTCTTTGACTTCCTGCTTTAGTTTTCCCTTAACATCAAGCAGGAATTGTTCCGGTCCCGGCAGTTTGTAACCCAGGACTTTCTCGCAGACGGCGCGGGAGTTGGTGGATGAAAAGGTCGGCATCCAGATTACTTTAGCGCCGGCGCGGGCGGCGGCGATGGCCGCGGTGGGGTTGACCCCGCCGATTTCCGGCTCCAGCGTCAGGCTGCCGAACACCTGGACTTCCGGGACGAGCTCGGTTACCAGTTTGGCTATGGCAACCGTGCAGTACTCACGGCATTTGAGCACCAGCGCTCTAAGTCCGTATTCCCTGGCGGTATGGGCCAGTTGTAAGGCATTCTGGCGGCGCTCCATTAAAGATTCAGGCGCAAAATGGACATGCATATCGATGGCGCCGGATATTAAAGTATCAACTGCGTTCACTTGGCTTTCTCCTTTTTTCTAATTAAAAAACCTCTGAACATGGGAATATATCAACCCCCATATTCCCACCGCCCCGGGGAATAGAGTGGCCGGGGGACACCCCCGGAGCCCCCGCCATAGAGATTTCTCTCTGGACTCTCTAATGCGTCCCGGTCAGTATCGCGCCCTGTTTTACCAGGATGGATTGGAGCTCTTTAACATCTTTTTCCATCTGGCGGGGCGTTATGCCTTTTTTGGCGCAAAGGGCTGCCGCAATGCCGGCCGCCTGGCCCCAGACCATGTTATCCGGCAGCAGGTCTCTCTTGAAATCTTCCGTTACCGAGACGAGCTTGCCGGTCATGATCATGCCTTCGACATTCTTTGGTATCATCGCGCGGTATGGAACATCGAAGGAGCCGCGGTCGCCGACCCGGTGATATCGCCGGTTGGGGTCGATATTCATGGCGGAGCCGGGGTGAGCGGTGGAATGGAACGGACCGCCGGTCTGTGTAGCCATAGCGCATTTGGCGATGACATCCGGGAATTTCCGCGCCTGTTCGACATCATCGCTCGTCAGCTGGTAATCGCCGAGCATATGCCGGCCTTCGCGGGTCCTCATGCAGCTGGTCAGGCGGGTAAAATAGGCTTTTTCAAAACCGGGGAGGTATTTCTTGGCGGCGTTTAAAGCAATAACTACCTGTCGCCTCGCTTCCATTTCGCCCCAGCTTAATTCTTTAATGTTGGTGGCATCGCAATTCGGCACCTGGGCGGAATGCTGGAAGATAGGCTGGATATGCCCGCCGTCGCGGGGGGTAAAGAAGAAGCCGAGGTCGCCGTACTGATGCATATCGCCGGCATCCAGGGCTTTTTTCGTAAGGGCCTTGAAATCGATAACGCCCAGCACACCCTCTTTAACGAGGTCGGTGATGGACTTGGCTTTCATGAGCCGGTCCAGTTTCTTTTTCCGCTGCGCTTCCTGTTCCGGGGTAATTTTCATGCCGTAAGCATCGCCAAGGAACTGGTCCGGATTGGCTTTCATGTAGGCGGTTACCTTGTCCCAATCGACGCCGTCCATGTGGAAGGTGATGGACGGAGGGTCGATTTCTTCCTTGGTCCGGTCTACCTTGGTGAATGGAACGCCGGCGCGGACGGCGATATCGCCTTCGCCGGTTGCTTCGATAACGACTTTCCCCATGACCGCCATGCGCCCGGCGGTGTTCTCGACGATGACGCCGGTGACTTTATCGCCTTCTTTGACCGGCTCGACCGCCAAAGAGTGCATCAGCAGGTTTACCTTAGCTTCCCGTACCATTTCAAAGATAAGCAGTCCCCACCAGTCTGGGTCGATAAAAGAATAGGCATTGTTAAAGTCCCGGTCTTCAGGCTTGGGATACGGCATGGCATGGCCTTGTTGTTCCAGTTTATGGTGCGTTTCCTCAACGATACCGGCTATAATCTGTTCACCGCGGTCATTCCAGAGGTGAGAGTAAGCCCAGCCGGGAGGCCCGGAAACGTTCATCATGCCGCCCAGAACCCCGAGCGTTTCAATCAAGATGGTTTTGGCGCCGGCTCTTGCCGCCGAAATAGCCGCACAACAGCCGGATGCTCCGCCCCCGATTACAACAACATCATAATTACCGTAAATTTCCATTTTTAATACCCCCTGTACTTTATTTTTAATGAATTCGGAATTATCGAGACAAATTTATCGAAAAGAAGGGCTACCGCCATGATATTATAACAACCGGATGGAATACTACAAATACTACCAATAAATACCGATAAATACAAATAGGGAAAATAGTGAATATTTGTCATTTGATATTGGTATTTATTTATTATGCTATAATGCCGTCGTAATGAAAAAACGGGGGCCGGTAATGCGATTGATTGGTCAACTGCGCCTGCAAAAGGCTGATTGGGACCTGGCGGAATATCGCTCGTTGTTTCACCGCCTCGGAGATATTGCCGAATCGGGTAAGGTTACCCGGATAATAAGGTATTCCGGCGAGGTCGGCGGACACACGGAAGTCAGGTTTTTTGGCATAGAAACAGAGTCGGAAAATATCCCCGAAAGCATGGAGGCTCTTGAACTCGGTGAAAATAGTTTTTCTATCACAGAAACGGGTAAGATAAAGCCGGTTGTTTCCTGGAGCGGGAAACTTAAATGGGGATGGCTCGACCGGACTAAGCCGGACACCCCGGTTGGCGATTTTACCGTGAATGCCCCAGCCTCCTGGAACCTGCCGGAACAAGCACCCCTGGAATTTGTCATGTCCGCCAACTCTTATTTCGATAAAGCCAGGGCATACGACGATGATGTCCGCCTCGTGGAATACGACCCGTCATGGCCGGGAAAATTTAAGGAAATGGCGGACCGGCTGCGTAAAACCATCCCTCCGGAAATAGTGCGGCGGGTAGAACATTACGGCAGCACTGCCATCCCGGGTATGCCCGCAAAACCCATTATAGATATTCTCCTCGAAGTACCTTCCTTCCAGGAAGCCAGACAAGCTCTGATTCCTCTGTTTAACAGACCGGAGTGTGAATACTGGTGGTACGGCGGCCATATGGAATTTATCCTGCGCAAGGAATTGATGGGCACGCGGTTATATCATATTCACGCAGCCCCGGCGGGACATCAATTGTGGCAGGGGCTGGCTTTCCGGGACTATTTGCGCACCCATCCGGAAGATGCCGGACGTTATGCCGAGCTCAAATATAAACTCGCTGAAAGCCATGCCGCCGACCGTGAAGAGTACACTATCGCCAAGAGCAATTTCGTGAATGAAATTACGGAGAGAGCTCTGGAGAATAACCAATGACCAGGCTACAATAATAAAATACAATTTGTAAACTCAATAATATGTCTCAAAGATAAAAGTTGGCGTGTTGTCATTAAGAGCTCGCTGGATACCCCCCAGCTAGGCTGGGGGGAGGAAAGCGAGTTCGCCGAAGGCGAAGCGGTTGATAGGATAGGAAAATCGTGGTATAAAGGTGGGGTGGCAATAAGAAGGACGAAACACGCGGTTTATGAGCTGAAGTATCACCTAGTCTGGGTACCGAAATACCGAGCGCATATATTGGGTGGGGAGGTAACCCAGTACTTAAAAGGAATCTTCAGGCAGATAGCCGAGGAGTATGATTTTCAAATAGAGGCGATGGAGGTAATGGCGGATCATGTACATGTATTTATCGAAGCGCCGCCATCGTACTCGCCATCAGAAATAGTGCAGGTGTTAAAGAGTATATCGGCAAAAGAAGTATTTAAGAAATACCCAAGGATGAGGAAAATAATGTGGAGTGGGAAGATGTGGAACGAGGGTTATTATGTTAGGAGTGTGGGGGATAAAGTAACGAGTGAAGTGATCAAGAAATATATCAAATATCAGAAATATGAAGATAAAGACAGTCAGTTAAGGATGTTCGAAAAGGGGTAGGGAAGGGAGAAGCCCCCCAGCTCTGCTGGGGGGTACGTCACTGCGAGCCATCGAGACGAAGTCGAGAGGCGTGGCAATCTCTAAGTTCAAGTTCAATGTAATATGAAATCTATAATCAGATTTCTCAAGGCAAACACCAGTTTTTGTTTTTTATCTGTGTTTTTGAGATTTGATTTTTAACTTTTGATTTCTCTCCTATCTCCTCTCATCTCGTTGCCCGCAGAAGCTAATTATGCTATATTTAATAGATGAAAATTGAAGCGGATTTACTACCCTCCGGCGGGGTGACCTCGCCCGGGGGATTCTTAGCCGGCGCTGCCCATGCCGGCATCAAATACCCCGACCCCAAACGCCTCGATATAGGGATACTGTTTTCTAAAACGCCCTGCATGGCGGCGGCGGTGTTTACCACTAACAAGGTCAAAGCGGCATCCGTCCTGCTGGATATGAAACGCCTGCAAAAAGGCAAGGTCTCGGCGGTTGTGATGAACAGCGGCTGCGCCAACGCCTGCACCGGCGAACAAGGGATGGCTGACGCTATCCAGATGACGGAACTGGCCGCCAAACAGACCGGAGTAAAAGCGGAAAATGTCCTGGTGTCCAGCACCGGGGTTATCGGCACGATGATGCCGATGGATAAAGTTAAAGCGGCGATTGCGAAGATAAAACTTACCGTCGAAGGCGGGCACAACCTTGCCCGCGCGATTATGACTACTGACAGGATACCCAAAGAAGTGGCGGTCAAAGCAGACGGCTTTACCATCGGGGGAATGCTGAAGGGTTCGGGAATGATTCATCCTAATATGGCCACGATGCTTTGCTACATCACCACCGATGCTGCGGCCGACCCTGAATTTCTTAAAAAAGCCTTAAGGAAAGCCGCCGATATTTCTTTTAATATGATATCCGTTGACGGCGATAACAGCACCAATGACACTGTTTTGCTGATGGCCAACGGCGCCGCCGGCGGAGAAACGATAAAATCCGGAAGCAAAAAAGCCGCTGCTTTCCAGTGCGCATTGAATCAGGTATGTGTGTATCTTGCCAGGGAAGCCGTCCGTGATGGTGAAGGCGCTACCAAGCTGATTGAAGTTAAGGTCAGCGGCGCTGCCAGCATAAAAGATGCGCGTCTGGCCGCCAGGACAATTATCGGGTCTTCGCTGGTAAAGACGGCGGTCTACGGCTCCGACCCTAACTGGGGTCGTGTTGTCGCGGCGGCCGGGCGGAGTGGGGCGGCGATGGACCCGGATAAAACTGAACTAAATATGGGAGATTTTCACCTTTTTCAAAACGGCGCGCCTTTATCTTTCGATAAAAAAGCCGCCAGGAAATACATGGATGGCAAAGAAGTGCATTTTGATTTAAACTTGAACCTTGGTAAAGGTGAAGCTACCGCCTGGGGCTGCGACCTTACTGAAGAATATGTAAAAATTAACGCGGAATACACAACGTAGGCGGTGTCATTCTGAGGGAGTGAAACGACCGAAGAATCTCGTCCCTCATAATAATTACGAGATCCTTCGCGGAGTTTACACTGAGCAAAGCGAATGTGTTCAGGATGACAAGTATAAAATAATGAAAGATATAATAGTCATAAAAATAGGTGGTTCGACTTTCGGGAGCGGGGATACCACCATCGAGGATATCGTAGCGCTCCAGAAAAAAGGTATGCCGCTGGTAGTGATTCACGGCGGCGGCAACACTGTTACGGACTGGCTGAAAAGACTTAATATCAACACGAAATTCGTGCGCGGCGAACGCGTTACTGACCTGCCGTCGCTGGAAGTGGTAACGGCGGTTCTAGCCGGGCTCGTGAATAAAGAACTGGTGGCGATGATTAATATCAGGGGCGGTAAAGCGGTCGGCATAAGCGCGGCGGACGGTCTTTTGATTGAGAGCAAGATAAAAGATAAGGAAATGGGTTATGTGGGGTCGGTGGAAAAAGTGAATCCTGTCGTGCTGGAAGCTTTGCTTAAAGCCGGTTTTGTGCCCGTTATCTCACCTATCAGCCTTCTTTCCATCGAAAGGACGGGCAATGAGCCGGTTTTAATTAACGTTAACGGCGATCCCATTGCCGGAGAAATTGCCGCGGCTTTAAAAGCAGAAAGACTTATTTACCTTACGGATGTTGAAGGCGTGAAAGACAGCTCCGGCAAGACATTTTCAACTATCTCGAAAACTGAAGCGGAAGGTATGGTAGCTTCAGGCGTTATTTCCGGCGGGATGATCCCCAAGATTAACGCCTGCTTGCGGGCATTGAGCGCCGGTGCGGTCACCCGGATTATCGACGGGAAGAAACCGCACGCTCTGCTGGCGGAAGTCAACAGCGGTGAAGGCGGAACAACCATTTGTAAGTAAAAAAACCGCAAGTAAAAAAGGAAGGTAAATACAATGGCTATTGACTATAAAGAACTTGATAAAAAATATTATATGCAGACCATCGTGCGTGACCCGGTAACAATAGTCAAGGGCAAAGACGTGAGGGTCTGGGACGATAAAGGCAAAGAATATCTGGATTTTGTGGGCGGGCTGGCGGTCGATTGCCTGGGGCACTGCCACCCGGTGGTGGTAAATGCCATCAAAAAGCAGGCCGAAACTTTGATACAATGCTCGCTCTGGTATTATTCGCCGCCGTTTCTACAGTTGGCGGAATTCCTGGTAAAGAACAGCGTTTTTCAGCGCGTCTTTATCTGCAACAGCGGCCTGGAAGCTAACGAAGGCGCGGTCAAGCTGGCGCGGAGGTACGGCGCCCTGAAATTAGGTGGCGCTTACGAGGTCGTTACAACTTTCAATTCATTCCATGGGCGCTCGCTGGCGATGACGGCGGCAACCGGGCAGGCGCATATCCAGGATCCGTTTAAACCGCTGCCGGTCGGCTTTGTTAATGTCGAGTATAACAATATCGAAGCCATCAAGAAAGTAACGACTAATAAGACCTGCGCCGTCATGCTGGAGGTGATACAGGCCGAGGGCGGCGTCAACATCCCCTCCGATAATTATCTGAAACAGGTCAGAGACTGGTGCGATGAAAAAGGCATCCTGCTGATTTTCGATGAAGTGCAGACCGGATGTGGGCGTTTAGGCGCCTTATTCGGCTATCAGTTGTGGGGCGTGGAGCCGGATGTGATAACGCTGGCCAAGGGCCTCGGCGGCGGCGTACCTATCGGGGCATTCATGTCCAGGGAAAAGTTCGCCGTGCTGACGCTCGGCGAGCATAATGCCACTTTCGGCGGCAACCCGCTGACCAGCGCTACGGCTTTAGCGACCATGAAATACTTAATCGAAAAAGATATCCCCGGCAATGCGAAAAAGACCGGGCAATATCTTATGGAAAAACTCGCTGAGCTGAAAAAGAAATATAGCTTTATCACGGACGTACGCGGGCGCGGTTTACTGATAGCTGTCGAGTTCGATAAAGATATCGCTAAAGATGTCGTTAACGCCTGTATTCAGAACGGCCTGCTGGTCAACCGACTGAAAAATAATGCCATCCGCCTTATCCCGCCGTTAATTATCACGAATAAAAATGTTGATGAGGCGGTTGGTATTCTCGATAAAGTATTTTCTGAAACCGGCAAATAAGCCGGCTTAAAAATATGAAGAATGTCGGTATTCATGAACCTGTGCTGGCGATTTCGGACTTTTCGGCCATCCCGGAAAGCGTCATGGACTATGCTGTTCGCATGGCGCAGGCGGCCAAGGACATCGCCCGGGAACAGATAAAAGCCTACGCGGACGAACTGGTTGCCACTTATGTCGCCGCGCGCGATAAAGATATCGTCATCTTCTTTAATTCGGGCGGTATGGGGTGGAACTTGACCAAAGATTCGCCGGGGTGGTCCAGCATCCTTGACGGTATTACCATGCAGCTGGAAAAACTGGGATATTCTATGATAGTGTTGAACTACCGCCGTACCGGTTTCGGGCTGATGAATACTATCCGGGAGTTTTTCGAGGCGGCTTACCGCTATCCCCATAAGTCCAAGGATCTGGCGCGGCGGATTACTTTTCTCGTTGATAATTTGCCCCGTTTAAAGGTCATTATCGCCGGGGAAAGCACCGGTACGGTCATCTCGGAGAAGACCATGCGTATCCTCAGCGATAGGGAGTGTGTTTATAGCATTCAGACCGGTATGCCGTTCTGGCACACGCCGGTCGTCCACCGGAGAACGTTAAGCATGAACGATAACGGCATCCGCCTGGATACCTTCCATTACGGGCAGGTGCGGGCGATTCTCTGGGCGACATTCAAAGGCTGGCTCGGCATAAAAGCACAGCCGGGAACGATTTTAAGCTGGCTAAGAGCGCCGGGGCATGACTATTCATGGCAATATCCGGGTGTAAGCTCGGTGGTTACAGATTTTTTAAATAATACTTTTGGTAGAAAACCAACAACCACGACGAATGGAGGAATTTCGTGAAAGATAAAATTGTCCTGGGATACAGCGGTGGGGTGGATACCTCGGCAGCCATAAAGTGGCTCCAGGAAAAATATAATGTCGATGTTATCGCCGTGACCATTGACGTCGGAAACGAAAAAGATTTTACCGCCATCAAACAGAAAGCGCTGAAAGTCGGCGCCATTAAAGCTGAAGTTATCGACGCAAAGGAAGATTTTATTAAATATTTCGTCTTCCCGGCGCTGCAGGCCAATGCTCTTTATGAAGGGCAGTACCCGCTAGCGACGGCGCTGACGCGGCCGCTCATGGCTAAATTGCTGGTTGACATAGCCGTCGCCGAAGGTGCCAGCGCCATTGCGCATGGCTGCACCGGCAAAGGCAACGACCAGGTAAGGTTCGAAGTGGGCATCAATGCCCTTGCGCCGGAGATGAAAATCATCGCTCCCGCCCGCGAATGGGGCATGACCCGCGAGCAGACGATAGAGTACGCCACAAAGCACAATATCCCTATCCCCGTTACCAAGAAAAGCCCTTATTCTATCGATGAGTGCTTGTGGGGCAAGAGCGCCGAGTGCGGTGCGCTGGAAGACCCGTGGGTAGAGCCGCCGGCTGATGTTTATAGCTGGACGAAGTCCCCGGCGGAAGCTCCGGACGAGCCGCAATACTTGGAAATCGGGTTTGAAAAAGGCATTCCGGTCTCCCTGGACGGGAAAAAGATGGGAGGCATCGAGCTGGTGATAAAGATGAATGAGATTGCCGGCAAGCACGGCATCGGCCGGATAGACCATATCGAAAACCGCGTGGTGGGCATTAAGTCCCGTGAAATCTATGAAGCACCGGCCGCCATCGCTTTGATTACCGCCCACAAGGCCTTGGAAGGGATGACCATGTCCAAGGAGCAGTTGCGCTTTAAAGACATGGTTGCCGTTCAAATGTCCGACCTTATTTATAACGGTCTCTGGTTCAGCCAGTTTAACCGCGATTTATCGGCCTATGTTTTAAGCTCCCAGCGCTATGTAACCGGTACCATCAGGGCAAAGTTCTTTAAAGGCACGATGACGGTGGTGGGCAGAAAATCCCCGTGGTCGCTTTACAATCTCTCACTTGCGACTTATGATAAAGGGGATAAATTCGACCCGAAGAACTCGGAAGGTTTTATCAGGATCTGGGGCCTGCCGGTCAAAAACCAGGCGCAGATACAATTGCTTAAAGATAAAGAAGGCCCGTTAAGCATTACCGGCCAGGACGAGGATAAAAAGAAAAAGTAAGGAAAAATCTCCCCCGGCCCCTCTTTTTTAAAGAGGGGAAGATTGAATAGAACCAAAAATAGCCGGGTTTTTTCCAATCATTCTCTTCCTTTGGAAAAGGGAGAGTGAGAGAGGGATTTTAAAATAGATGTCGAATATACGTGGCCGCTTCAGCAAACCGGCAGATAAATTGGCTGAAGAATATACCGCTTCGCTGGGATTTGATGCCAGGCTCTATCGTCAGGACATTACCGGCAGCATCGCTCACGCCAGGATGCTCGCCAAACAGAATATAATTTCAGAAGCCGATGCTAAAGCTATAGCCGATGGACTGAAGCAAGTCCTTGAAGAAATAGAACAGGGTAAATTTAAGTTCGATACCGAACTCGAAGATATCCATATGGCGGTAGAGACCCGCCTTATCGAGATTATCGGTGACGCCGGACGTAAGCTCCATACCGCCCGCTCCCGCAACGACCAGGTTGCCCTGGACATGCGCATGTTTGCTGAAAATGCTATCGCCGTTACCGTTGATAAGCTGCTGCTCCTGCAAAAGTCAGTTCTGGACGTGGCGGAAACCAATATAAAGGTAATTATTCCCGGTTATACCCATCTGCAGGCGGCGCAGCCGGTCCTGCTGGCGCATCATTTGCTTGCTTACTTCGAGATGCTGCAGCGGGACATAGAAAGGTTTGTGGACTGTTTCAAGCGCACCAACGTCTTGCCGCTGGGCAGCGGGGCGCTGGCCGGCGTCGCTTACGATATCGACCGCGAGTTTGTAGCGCAGGAATTAAAGTTCGGCGCTGTCAGCCGTAATAGCATTGATGCCGTGTCCGACCGTGATTTTATACTCGAATACGAGGCTGACGCCAGCATCTGTATGATGCACCTTTCCCGCCTGGCCGAGGAACTGGTCATTTGGTCCTCCGCGGAATTCGGATTCATCGAGATAGACGATGCCTATGCCACCGGCAGCAGCATTATGCCGCAAAAAAAGAACCCGGATACCGCCGAACTGGCGCGCGGCAAGACCGGCCGGGTCTACGGCAACCTCATGGCGCTGCTGACGGTAATGAAGGGCCTGCCCCTCGCGTACGATAAAGACCTCCAGGAAGATAAGGAAGGCTTCTTCGATACCGTGGATACGCTGCAGATGACGCTATCCGTCTTTGCCGGGATGATAAGCACGTTGAAGGTCAACGCCGAGGTCACGAAAAAGGCGGCGGGGCGGGGCTATATTTTAGCCACCGACCTGGCCGATTACCTCGTGCAAAAAGGCGAGACCTTCCGTAAAGCCCATGAGATTGTAGGCAAGCTGGTAAACTACGCGTCCGGCAAAGGCAAAGCTTTTACCGATTTAACGCCGGCGGAATTTAAAAAGTTCTCGCCGCTTTTCAGCGAAGAGATTAAAAAAATTACTCTGGAATCGTCTCTGGCAGCCAGAAATGTGCCCGGCGGCACCGCGCCGCAGCAGGTAAAAAAGGCGCTGGCTAAAGCCAGGCGTTTGATGGAAAAACGGTAAGACATACTTTAAAACGGGGTATAATGTGATTAGGGGGAGTTTTTATGCCTGATAGTATCGTCATCGAAAACCTGACCAAGTATTACGGTAAATTTCTGGCGCTGGACCATCTTTCATTGAAGGTGCCGGAGAAAGAGAACATCGGCCTGCTCGGGCCTAATGGGGCGGGTAAAAGCACGACTCTGAAAATATTATGCGGACTTATCCGGCCTACTTCCGGTAAGGCTTTTATCCATGGCATCGATGTAGTAGCCCAGCCGGAAAAAGCCCTCGGGCAGATTGGCGCCATCATCGAGACGCCGGAATTTTATTCTTACCTGACGCCGGAGGATACCTTAAGCTATTTCGGCAAGCTGCGGGGCATGTCTGGGGAAAGACTGAATAAAAGGATTAAGGAAGTTATCGAACTGGTCAACCTGGAGAAGTGGTCCAAAGAAAAAATCGGGAAATTTTCCCGCGGTATGAAACAGCGCCTTGGGCTGGCGCAGACGCTGCTGCACGACCCGCCGGTCTTGATTCTGGATGAACCCAGCCTCGGCCTTGATCCGAGAGGCGTGGTGGAGTTCCGGGAGATTATCAAGGGCGCGGGTAAGGAAAAGACGGTCTTTTTCGCATCTCACCAGCTGGTAGAGGTATCGCAGATATGTAACAAAGTTGCGATTATCAACAACGGCAAACTGCTGGCTTATGATGAAATCGCGGAACTGGAAAAGAAGTATCAGACGCTGGAACAGGCATATCTGCAATTGACGGGAGGTCCCAATGGATAATCTGCAAAAACTCGGCATCGTTTTTAATTACGAGTTCCTGAAACATATACGGCGTGCCAGGCTCTATATAATCCTCGGCATAACCCTGGCGCTTGAGGTACTGGTGCTCATCTTGATACCTACGCTTACCCACAAAGGTTTCCCGAGCGATGTTAAAGCGATGGCGGCCCTTTTGACTATTGGTCCGAGCCTGGCCGGCATCGGGGCGGTCTTTTTCGCCGGGGATGCTATCGCCGGTGAATATGAGAGCAAAACCGGTTTTTTGCTGTTTACCAACCCCGTTAAACGTATCGTCCTATGGATTGGCAAATACCTGGCGGGCCTGTTCTCCGTAACGCTATTGATGGTCTTTAACTATGTCATTATCGCCATTGCGCTGTTGGGAATCTACCATACTGTCCCCTGGCAAATGTTTGAATCGTTCGGGCTGGCGACATATTACGGGGCGGCGGTGCTTTCTACCACCTTTTTCTTCAGCGCTGTTTCCCGCGGTTCGATGGGCGCTACCATCATGTCGCTGCTTTTTATCTGGGTCGTCAGCGGCATCCTGGAGAGTGTGCTTTCCTTTACCAACAATCCTACCTGGTTCATTCTTTCTGCCGGCGCCCGGTCTATCGGCACGGTCTATGGCGGGCTGCAGGAATTTCTTTCCGGTCTCGGCGTGAGCGGCGCCGACCTGGGAAACGTCGGTAATTTCAATATTGCCACTCCTGGTATGGGGGCGTGGGGTATGACCATTTATTTAGTGGCGGGATTTGTGGGGAGCGTTTGGCTGGCGCGGCGGCGGCAGTTGTCTTAGAAAAATCATATATATAAAACAAGAAATCGACCTGACTTAAGGTCGATTTCTATTTCAGTAGGTTAAATGTCGGATTTATTTGACGGCGGCTTTATTCTGGTTGCGCAGGCAGCGGGTGCAGAGGTTAAGCTGTTTCATTTTGCCGTTAACCATGATGGTAGCGGGATGGATATTGGCCGTCCAGCTCCGGTTGGTATGGCGCTTGGAATGGCTGACGTTAGAACCGTAAATGGGAATCTTCCCGCAAATATCGCACTTCAATTTAGTATGTCTCCTTCGGTTTCCGGATACAAAATCTTGCAAAATCCACCAATACATAGTAACATAATGCTGCGATATAAGCAAGAAGTACAAGCTGGATTGATTTAAAATCATTTTCCCTATAGATGGGCAGGGACGGAGGACCATGAACAAAATAAGTAGTGTGGCAGGGCAAGACTTGAGGGAAATGTTTTCCGCTGCCTCGGCATGGCTGGAAAAAAGTTCCGCAGATATCGATGCCCTGAACGTCTTCCCGGTACCGGACGGCGATACCGGCACGAACATGATGCTCACGATGCGTTCCACCATGGAAGAAGCTTTCCGCGCTCCTGACCATAGCGCCTCGGGCGTGGCTTGTGCCATGGCTAAGGGGGCGTTGATGGGCGCCAGGGGTAACAGCGGCGTCATCCTCTCTCAGATGTGGCGTGGCCTGGCGGATGGACTGGAAGGTAAAGATAATATTACAGCTGCCGATATGGCTAAAGCGTTGCAGGAATCGGCGATTGTCGCATATAAAGGGGTAAGCAATCCGGTGGAAGGCACCATGCTTACCGTGATGAAAGATGCCGCTAAGGAAGCGAAGAAGCAGGCAGACCAGGGACAGGATGATATCGTTGGCCTGATGGAAGCTACCGTAAACGCCGCCGGAGAATCGGTGGCCAGGACGCCCCGGTTATTAAAAGCCCTTAAGGACGCTGGTGTGGTGGATGCCGGTGGGCAGGGTATTTACGTCTTGTTCGATGGCGTGCTGCGTTACCTCAAGGGCGAGACGGAAACGATGCGCCTGCGCAAACCGCAGATGATTGTCAGCGACCTTCCCCTCACCGCTGCGCTGCCCCAGACACAGGGAGTTCAGGAAATACCCTTCGGGTACTGCACCGAATTCCTGATAAAAGGCGAGAAAATGGAGCCGGACGTCATGCGCAAGCGCCTTGAAAATAAGGGTGAATCTTTAATCGTGGTCGGCGATGAAACCGCCGTTCGCATCCACATCCACACTCTAGACCCCGGCAATATCATTCACATGGCCTCTAAAATCGGCACTTTGCACCAGGTAAGCATCCGCAACATGGATGAGCAGCACCAGGACTTCCTGGAAATGCAGAAAGAAAGAATGCCTACCACGGACACCGCCGTTATCGCCGTGGCTTCCGGGGATGGCCTCGTGGACGTTTTTGGTTCAGCCTGGGCGCGGCCGGCGTGGTACCCGGCGGCCAGACCATGAACCCCAGCACCAAGGACATTCTCCAGGCGGTAGAAAAAGCCCCCTCGGAAAACGTGATTATTTTACCCAACAACAAGAATATCATCACCACCGCCGCCCAGGTGGAGTCTTTGACAAGTAAAAAGATTAAAATCGTGCCTTCAAAGACTATTCCCCAGGGCGTTGTGGCCCTGCTGGCCTTCGATTATGAGGCGGACTTTAAGACCAACGCTGAAATCATGGAAAAAGCCCTTAACACTGTCAAGACCATTGAAATAACGCGCTCCGTGCGTGCTACCAAGGTAAACGGTTTGAATATCAGGCGCCATCAGCCTATCGGCCTGCTGGATGACGAGCTTGTGGCGGTTGGCGAGACGGATTTGGAAGTTATCAACAAAATCCTGGGGACCCTTGACCTGGAAAATGCCGAAGTTATCACCATTTACTACGGCTCGGACACCCCCGTCAGTGAGGCGGAAGAAGTAAGCTCCGGCATTACCCAGCAATATTCGCACCTGCAGGTCGAACTGATAAAAGGCAATCAACCGCATTACAACTACATAATTTCCGTAGAGTAGAAAGGTAGAACGCGGGCATGGCAGTGAAAATTATAACCGATACTCTATCAGACATCTCGAACGAGATGGCGGCGCAGCTTGGAATTACCCTCATACCGCTTTATATACGTTTTGGCGAGACGATTTACCGCGACCGTATCGATATTTCAGCCGAAGATTTCTACCGCCGGCTGGTGAATGAGTCCAGACTGCCCTCCACTACCCAGCCTTCCCCCAATGATTTTTTGGAGCTCTATAAGAAGCTTTCAGAGGAAACTGATGAAATTCTGGTCATTACTATCTCCGGCAAAATGAGCGGTACTTCCCAATCGGCCATCCAGGCAAAAGACCTGATAAAAAATAAAGTCAAAATCGAGATTATAGATTCACGCCAGGTTGCGATGGCGGAAGGATATGTCGCGTTAACTGCGCTTAAAGCCGCTAATAAAGGCGCCAACCTCGCCCAGGCTGCCCAGGCGGCGCGTAACGCCATCGATAGAGTTCATGTGGTTGCCTATTTCGATACGTTAAAATACCTTGCCAAAGGCGGGCGTATCGGCAAAGCCAGCGGACTGATAGGCTCACTGCTTTCCGTAAAACCGATTCTTAATATCCGCGATGGAGAAATGGCGCCGCTTACCAGGGTCCGCTCTCTCTCCGCCGGGATGGACTATATCTATAATTTCGTCGCCGGTTATTCCAATATCGAGGGACTCTCCGTAGAACATGCGACCAACAAACCCGAAGCGGAAAAACTGACGGAACGTTTGAATGCGCTGTTTCCAAAAGAAAAAATATATACTACCGTTCTTTCTCCTGTCATCGGTACCTATACCGGTCCCGGTGCTATCGCTGTCATCCTGTTAGAAGCTGAAAAATAGCCATGCCGGTTAAAATCGTCACGGACAGCGTTGCCGATATCCCGCCCGATGTAACCGCTAAACTTGGTATCACGGTCATCCCTATTATTTTACGTTTCGGCGAGGAAACGCTGCGTGACGGTATCGACATCGATAGCGACCGTTTCTTCGAGAGGCTGGCCGGCAGCCGAGTGCCGCCGACGACCGCCGTGCCTTCCATGGATTTGTTCGCCCGGACTTATGCCCGCCTGGGAGAGGAAACGGACCAGGTTCTTGCTGTCATGCTTAGCTCAAAGTTGAGCGGTCTGTATAACGCCGCGCTGCAGAGCGCCAGGCTGGTGGAAAGCAGGCTACGCATCGAAGTAATGGACTCGATGACCGCCGTCATGTCCCAGGGGTTTGCTGTAATTCACGCGGCGCAGGCCGCCCTCCAGGGTGCCAACATCGACGAGATAATGCAAATCGTGAAGCATGACCTGTCGCGGGCGGAAATGCAATCCACCTTCGATACTCTTACCTACCTGCAGCGGGGCGGGCGTATCGGCAGAGCGCAGGCGCTGCTGGGTTCCATGCTCAAGGTGAACCCGCTTATAACTCTTAAAAACGGCGTCGTGGAACCGGTCGGCCGGGCGCGTTCCCGGGCCAAAGCTTTCGACCATCTTTTTGAATTTGCGGCCGGTTTTAAACATATCGAAGAGCTGGCGGTCGAGGATGCCGCCTGCCCCGATGACGCCGATTATATGGTGGAAAGATTGGGAAAGATATACCCCAAAGAAAAAATATACCGCTCCCGCGCCACGCCGGTCATCGGGACGCATACCGGGCCGGGGCTTTTGGTGGTAGCGGTGCTGGGAGATAAATGAGGACGAGTAGTTAGGGCAGCTTCACCCCCTTTTCCCCTTATTCGAGTATTCGAATTTTTTAAAATTTTTTATCTCTTTAGCTTTGGGCTGTAGCTGATTCGTTAGGGTACTCGTTTCATGTGTATTATGGTAAATTAGCTTCATTTCCCTGTTTTTCAACCGTTCGATTTGTTTGTCAGGGGAGGGCAGGCATCTTGCCTGCCCACACAGGCGGGACGCCTGTGGTACCGGATTTATTTAGGAAAGCTCTGAATAAGTCATTATCAACCCCCTGCAGTCCCCCAATCTTGGGGGACTTGTGAGGCTGGGTGACACCCCCAGACCCCACCAGAGTCCGCCTGAGGCGGATGGATTCCTTTTCCAGACGTTTCTTAGTTGTTAAGGTACTTTACCTACCTCACCCTCTTGTCCCTCCGCTGGCTGAGAGGGAAGATACAGAGTGCAAGGCTAAAATAATATATTTGTTCTAATTGTGTCAACAGGATTTTGTCAAATTTTGAAGCAGCTTTGTGAAAATGATGAAAATTAATACCAATGTATTTCTGAAAAAATAACCCGTCTTCTTTTTAGCCCTCATAATTATTAGAAAAAGGGTTATTGCAGAAGTATAAAGCCTATGATAAGGTTAAAAATAGAAGCAGTTACTGGATAACAAAAAAAGGACGCAAAAATGTTGAATAATAAAGGCTTGCGTTTGTGTCTGCTATTCGTTACTGTTTTAACTATGTCAGGGCTATTATCCTGCTCGCAGCCTGCTCCTAATCCTAACACCGGGACGGCTGCATCCAGTCTAACTACGCCGGTTGTGACTTCTTCCCCGCCAACAAATACAGAAACGCTTTCACCTCCCCCGGGAGTCTTCAGTCCTACCCCAACCACTTCTAATGCTTACGACCTTTCTTACCTTGTTGACAGCGACCCCGCTAATGTAGATAATTCCAAACTGCCCATCACACCGATAGACGAGCTACACGTCACCGGCTCTCCAACCGATGTTGATATTACTACGTACCGCCTTGTCGTAGACGGGCTTGTCGATACCCCGCTAAGTTTGACTTATGATGAAATCAAGCAATATCCGGCCGTCAGTGAAACGGTGCTGCTGATTTGCCCCGGCATCTTCGCCGATAATGCCGAGTGGACAGGCGTGCCGATAAAAACGATTCTGGACGCTGCCGGTGTGAAAGATAAGGCATTTGAGATTATTTTTCACGATGGAGACCAGTATCAAAAATCGTTCTTAATCAAAGATATCGAACGCGACGGTGTTTTCCTGGCATATGGGGTTGATGGCCAGGTCCTGCCGAAAACGCACGGTTTTCCCCTGCGTCTCGTGGTAAAAGGGGAGTACGGCAATAACTGGGTTAAGTGGGTAGACCATATAGAGATTAAGTAGCTTTTCAAACGGCCGGGGAGAAATGGCTAAGAAGACTCTCATAACTTCGGGGCTGTATCTAATCGTCATAGCGTTAACCGTAACATTGGTTATGAATGCGCACGGCGTCCTTTTCCATACTGCCTGGGCTGGGTTGATTGCGGCCGTTGTCGTGGGTGTGGCTGCCGGAGTGATAAGAGCCAGATTAAAACTGAAAAGGCAGGCTGTGGCGGCTGACGGGAATCTCCCGCGCCACACCGTCGGCTCATTCCTGGAGCATTGGGGGACCGGGGCGGGCATAATTATCCTGATGGTTTCCGGTACTATGTTGGCTTCAGGCAGCAAGGCCGGTTTTATTTTCGTACCGGAATTTGCCGTGTTCAGGATAACGGCGCTAAATTTGCATTACCTCGGCGTCTTTTTCACCTTGCTTTTCGGCTGCTTTTTTCTTTTGGATTTCCTGGTTTCAGGAGGCTATAAGGAATTAATCCCGAGACCAGCGGAAATATGGAACGGCGTATTCAAGAGATTTCTCTTGAGGAAGAAATGGGATGACAAAGGCAAATATGAGGTAACACAAAAGCTGTCATTTTTAGCTTTTGCTATTATCGGCGTTATCATCCTGGCAACCGGCTTGGCCAAAATCGCTTACTTTATTTTTCCGATTCCGCTGAACCGGACCGCCGGCGCCCATGACATTGCCGGAGAATTACTCGTCCTTTTACTGATAGTCCATATTCTATTTGTATCGGCGTTCCCTTCGCATTGGCGCCTGTTTCTTTCCTGGTTTACGGGAAAAGAAGACCGTAAGCATTAACGCAGGTTTTTTCTATCTGTAGGAATCAGCCTGTCGATGGCAATCCGCCGGCCATAAAATTTACCCCATGCTTTTTCCTTTAAATCCAGCTATAATGAAGCTGGAAAGACCTTTATGAACGACGATTCTTTGCGCCGGGTTTTAGCGCTCGAAAAACAGCGCGGTTATGCGGATAAAGCCGTCGTCGGCGGGCTGGATAAGTTTTTAAAGAACTGGGCCGGCGCCACGGCGGAATCTTTGGCCGCCCCCCGCCTCCTCGCCCGTTTCCATAAGCTTTTTAAAACCGGATACGCCGCCATGTCTGTGGAGCAGCGTAAAGATTGGACGGCGGAAGTCCTTGCTTTCCTTGATGATCTGGAAAATCAGAAAACAAAGCCCGCATCTTCCAATGCAGCTCCGAAAGCGCAACATGAGACCGGACCGGTCGAGAAAAAGCCGGCGGCGCCTATGAAAAAGTCTTCATCGGAATACGGGAAGGGACTGGAAACACCGGTAACCTACGTTAAAGGGGTGGGGCCGGTAATCGCGAAAAAATTCGAAAAGCTGGGCGTTAAGACCGTGCGCGACCTGCTTTATTATTTCCCTCACCGCCACCTGGATTATTCCCGTCTGAAGAAGATCGCCGAGCTGAAGGAAGGGGAAGACCAGACCATCATCGCTAACGTCTGGCAGGCCTCCGAGGCCCGTCCGGGCGGGCGCAAGAGTACCGAAGCCATCGTCGGGGACGAAACGGGCAACTTGCGGGTGCTCTGGTTCAACCAGCCTTACATCGCCAAACAGCTCGTTACCAACACGCAAATCGTGCTTTCAGGAAGAGTAAGTATTTTTAACGGCCGCCACCAGTTTACCTCGCCGGAATGGGAAATCGTGGACGGCCACGACCTGCTGCACACCGGGCGGCTGGTGCCGGTCTATCCTTTAACGCAGGGATTGTATCCGCGCCAGGTGCGGCGTCTGATGAAGGACTTTATCGATAAGTGGGCGGGAGACGTACCGGAATTTTTGCCGGATGATATCAAGAAAAGAAATGACCTGCTCGACCTTCCGGCAGCCATCGCCCAGGCGCATTATCCGGAAAGCGAAACAACCAAAGACCGGGCGCGCGTCCGCCTTGCCTTCGATGAGCTTTTCCTTTTACAGCTCGGCGTCATGAGCCGCAAGCGCAAGTGGCAGATAAGCCGACCGGGCACGGCTTTTAATATTCAGGATGACGTTCTCAAACGCTTTTTTGCCTCTCTTTCTTATACCCTGACCGCGGCGCAGGAGAAGGTATTGAAGGAAATCCTGGCCGACTTGACCAGGCCCACGCCGATGATAAGGCTGCTCCAGGGCGAGGTCGGCAGCGGTAAAACGATTGTCGCTACGGCGGCGCTGCTGACGTCCGTCGCCAACGGCTTCCAGACGGCTTTCATGGCGCCGACGGAAATCCTCGCGCAGCAGCACTTTGAAACGCTTTGCGGCCTGTTCGGTAAGCTGGGACAGATAGAAGGAGAGGACAACGTCAGGAGCTTTACCGGGTTCCTGCCGGAGCCGTTAACGGTAGCTTTACTTATCGGGGACATGAAACAGGCCGGCAAGCGGAAAATCCAGCAGCAGATCGCCGATGGTGAAATCGATATTGTCATCGGGACGCATTCCCTGGTGCAGAAAGAGCTGGAATTTAAAAAGCTTGGCTTCGCGGTTGTGGACGAGCAGCATCGCTTCGGGGTGGAGCAGCGGGGGGCTTTAAGAGAAAAAGGTTTCAACCCCCACATGCTGGTGATGACCGCTACGCCGATACCGCGTACTTTGGCGTTAACTCTCTACGGCGACCTCGACCTTTCCATTATCGATGAGCTTCCCCCGGGCCGACAGGTCGTTAAGACGAAGTGGCTGCGCCCGGAACAGCTTGAAAGCGCTTATGCCTTCGTGCGCAAGCAGGTAGCCGCCGGCCGGCAGGCTTTTATCCTGTGCCCGCTGATTGAAGAATCGGAATCCATTACGGCGCAGGCGGCCACGGCGGAATACGAGCGCCTTTCACAGACCATCTTCCCGGACCTTAAAGTGGGGTTGTTACACGGCAGATTATCATCGGCGGAAAAGGACGTGGTGATGGAAGAGTTCCGCGCCGGCCGGCTGGATGTCCTCGTCTCCACGCCGGTCATCGAAGTCGGTATCGATATTCCGAATGCTACCGTTATGCTTATTGAAAGCGCCGACCGGTTTGGTTTGTCACAGCTGCACCAGTTCCGCGGCCGGGTGGGACGGGGCAAAGAGCAGAGCTATTGTATGCTGATAGCAGAAAACCCCTCGGAAGTGGCCCGCCAGCGGCTGGACGTTATCGAAAAGACGCAGGACGGCTTTAAACTGGCGGAGGAAGACCTTAAAATGCGCGGGCCGGGCGAATTCTTCGGGACCAGGCAAAGCGGCCTGCCGGACCTCCGCATGGCCAGGATTTCCGATGTAGCGCTGCTGGAACTGGCCAGGAATGAAGCCATCCAGCTTTTCCAGACCGACCCCGATATGAAAAAGGGTGAAAATAAAAAGCTGGCCCAGGAAATGGGGCGGGTGTGGTCTGACGCCGGCGAGTGGAGCTAGGGGAGGATGGGAGGCTGGGCATTGGATATTTGACATTGGATATTGGTATTTATTCCCCGCCTTTATAAAAATCTTACGATTATTTAATGCCCGTTTTATATTGTTTCCCCGGGTTTGTGGTATACTCTTGGCAGTAAATACGTAAGTAAGTACGTCATCCCCAACCCGGGGGTATTAGTTGAACTCAACAACATTCGCGAAAATCATCGTTAACCCGGCTGCCGGCGCCGGCCGGACCGGCCGTCTCTGGCCGGAGATAATGGGCGTTATCAAAGGGAACGGTATGCGCTTCGAGCATAAGCTCACCGAGGCGCCGGGCCATGCCGTCGAACTGGCCAGGGAAGCAGCCAAGCAGGGCTACGAACTGGTGGTGGCGGTAGGCGGCGACGGCACCATCCATGAAATCGTTAACGGTCTTTACTCTTCCGGCTGTCTCCCGGATGCTTTGCTGGGCATCGTCAGCACCGGCACCGGCAGTGATTATATTCGCACCATCGGCGTACCACGCGCTTATGTAGAAGCCTGCCGGCGTTTTATCGAGCCGAAAATACGCGCCGTTGACCTCGGCATCATTGAATACCGGCGGCGCGGCGGCGCGGCGGAAAGAATTTTCGTGAATTTTACGGGCGTCGGCTTCGATGCGGAAATCGTAAGGCGGACCACCCAGCAGTTCAAGTCGCTGGGGGCTTTGCCTTCTTATCTCATGGGTGCGCTCACCACGTTAATTACCTACCGAAATAAAGATGTGTCCGTAAAAATAGACGGCGTTGAAGAACACCGGAGAGTTTGCACCATAATTACGAATAACGGGCGGTACGGGGGTGGGGGCATGTATACCGCGCCCAACGCCGAGCTGTCCGACGGGTTTTTCGATGTGATGATTGTGGATGACATCACCAAGCCGGATTTTCTTATCTCTTTACCGCGCCTCTATAAAGGCACTCACCTCACCCATCCCAAGGTGACGATGAAGCTGGCGAAGGAAATCGAGATACATTCCAGGCAAAAGATGTCTTTACAGGCCGACGGCGAGCTGCTGGGAGAAACCCCGGCCCACATCCGCATTCTGCCTTCGGCATTAAAAATAATAGTATAGAAAATCTCCCCTGGACCCTCTTTTTCAAAGAGGGGAAGATTGAGCGAAACCAGATTAAACTGGGTTTGGCGAATCATCTTCCCCTTTTGGTAAAGGGGGAATAATAAGGGGATTTTGGTAATTAATAATGTCAAAAACAAAAGTTTATTTTTCCATTAAGGGGCGGGAGAGGATATTTTATCTTCTTATCGCGCTTGTTGCTTTCGTCATTATTGACGGAATATTGACGCAGTTTCTCATCGGTGGAGGTAAAGCCTGGGAGGCCAATGCCTTTTTAGCGCCGATGATAGGCAGTATCGGCTTCATGCTGCTGAAAACATTCGGTTCGATATTTTGCGCGCTGGTGCTCTGGGATGTTTCCATAAGGCACCGGAAAACCGCGGAAATAGCCACCTGGATAGCCGTTATCGGCTACGGCTGCATCGTTATCTGGAATACCAGTCTTTTCTTATTTACCTGAGCGGGTGTTTTATTACAACCATAATCATTCCGACTTTTTACTCTTAATCTCCTTCAGGACGAGTTCCTTTCCTTTTACAGCCAGGAAAGCTCTTCAACATTCCTCTTATTCCCCCGTCAAAGGGGGAAAGATAAGCCAAACCAATTAAACTCAGAATTAGCTAATTATCCTCGCCCTTTTAAGGGAGAGTTAGAGAGGGATTTTATACGTAGAGAAGTATAAAGTGGCCGGGAGAAAAAGTCGAAGGTAAGGAAGGGTATCCTCTTGCTGCGACTCTTCAACATCCCTCTTATTCCCCCGTCAAAGGGGGAAAGATAAGCCAAACCAATTAAACTCAGAATTAGCTAATTATCCTCGCCCTTTTAAGGGAGAGTTAGAGAGGGATTTTATACGTAGAGAAGTGTAAAGTGGCCGGGAGAAAAAGTCGAAGGCAAGGAAGGGTATCCTCTTGCTGCGACTCTTCAACATCCCTCTTATTCCCCCGTCAAAGGGGGAAAGATAAGCCAAACCAATTAAACTCAGAATTAGCTAATTATCCTCGCCCTTTTAAGGGAGAGTTAGAGAGGGATTTTATACGTAGAGAAGTGCAAAGAGGCCGGAAGAAAAAGTCGAAGGCAAGGAAGGGTATCCTCTTGCTGCGATATTTTTAGTCTTTTCCTTCTAATATAAGGTCGGCCGCGGTCACGTTATCAGGGCGCCGCCAGAGCGGTATAACATCGGGCATTTTTTCCACAAAGATGATTTCCCGCGGTAGTTTATAGTCCGCCATGCGTCCCTGGCAATACTGTCGCAATGCCTGTTCCGTTACGGCCGCGCCCTGCCTCAAATGTACAAAAGCTTTAACGGTTTCTCCCCGCACCAGGTCGATATGTCCCCCCACCTTGGCTTCGGCCACGTCCAGGTGGGACGACAGCACTTCTTCGATATCGGCGGGAAAGATGTTTTGCCCCTTCAGGATGAGCATCCGCCGCTTGCGGGCGGTAATAAAAAGAAAGCCGTCCTCATCCAGGTAGCCGATATCGCCGGTGTGCAGCCAGCCGTTCCGTAATGACCTGGCGGTGGCTTCCGGGTGGTTCAAGAAACCGTTCATTACCGGCCCTTTCAGGACAATTTCGCCTTCCATGCCGGTCGGTAATTCTTTATCTTCTTCATCGAAGATTTTCATTTCCCAGCAGGGTAATGCTTTGCCGGAAGAGCCCAGTTTCATCGGGCCGTGGACGGGGATAAGGCAAACGTGGCAGATAGATTCGGTCTGGCCGTAAATATCGTGGATGTCCATGCCGTAAACTTCTTTAAAGCGCTCGATAACTATCGGCTCCAGCGGCGCGCCGCCGCTGCAAAGCAGCCGCAATGATGACAGGTCGTGCTTGATGCCGGCCCGTTTCGCCACGTTAATCATCAGCGAGTAGATGTAGGGGACACCCATGTACATCGTGCCTTTTTCCCGCTGCACCGCTTCCATAAAGCTTTCCACCGACCGCCCGGTGCCGGGCACGACGACCACCGGATTGCCGGTATTCAACGACCCCAAAAGCGCGGCGGTCAGCCCGAACTGGTGGAACATCGGCAGGGCGAAGAGAATCATCACGTCTTTTTCTGTTTGCTCGAAGCCGATGGCGGAGTTGATGACTTCCGTGTAGATGGCGCCGTGGGAAAGCTCAACGCCGTGCGGTTTCATCGTCGGGCCGCCGGTGTAGGAAATGACTGCCGTATCGTTGGATTTGACGGTGGTCTCGACTTTTGAAGAAGTGTATTTCTCGATGATTTCTTTATAAGAAGTAAATATTTTATCCGGTTCGGCGTAAACGGTGATGATGTGTTTGACGGATTCCAGGCGGCTTAAGACAGGGGAGAGAGCATTGAGGGAAGAATTTTCGATGACGAATACTTTGGGGGTGCAGTCCCGGAAAAGGATTTCCAGCTCGTTGGCGACATACCGGGAATCCAGCGGTACCGCGACGCCGCCCGCCTTCATTATCCCGAAAAAGACGGTGACGAATTCCGGGTTGCTGGACTGCATCATCGCCACGCGGTCGCCTTTTTTAACGCCCATTTTTTTCAGCGCCTGAGCGACGCGGTTGGCGTCTTCTTCCAGCCGGGCAAAAGAGACGCGCTGCTCGCCGTACACGAGGGCGGTCTTATCTTTAAAGCGCGCCGCGGAATTTTCCAGTATCGAGCTTAAATTCATTGCTGAATGTCCTTTTTAAAAAATGCCCGTATCAAGGAAGTACATTTGGGATACCCCAGTATAACAGAATCAAGATAGATTTGAAAAGAAGGTAAATACTGTACTACTGGAGATTGCTGAAAAAGGAGTCTAGAAGCCCCTCTGGCGGGGGTTTGTGGGTGTCCCCCGGCATCACCCGTCCCCCAAGATTGGGGGACTACAGGGGCTGATTAAGACTATTTCAGCAGTTTGTACTGGTCACCCTGCTGTAACCCCATTTTCGATCGGGTTCTCGCCAATCTTGGTTGGTCTTTATTCAAGGGGAAATTCCACAAAGTCTTGTAAATACTGAAAGAAGGTGATAAGCTATGCCCTGTAAGTGCAGCGCGGGCACAAACCATTTAGCTAGGGGGGTGTTTGGCGAAGGCGATGAGGATAGCAATCAACACATAAATGAGTACTGAGCCCATTATGCATGTGACCCAAAACTTAATCGCTTTTGTCATGGCGTCCTCCTTTTAGCAGAATATTATCACAGGGGCAACAAGTGCCCGCACTGCCTAATGATGGCGGAAGGGGGGATTCGAACCCCGCACGGCACAAAGGCCACCGAGTTCCAAGCTCGGCCTGTATGCCAAATTTCAGCACTCCGCCATAACAACGAAGGGGAGTACGTCATTACTCCCCTTCTGTTTCCTCTTTTTCAACCTCAACTTGCTTATTAAATTCACGTTCTGTCATACGTGTTATTTCATCTGGAGATGTCTCAGAAATAAGATGCCCTGTCTTTCTATCAAAACTTACGTGAATACGGCCAATCATCACAATATCAACTTGATGATTCTCCCTAGATACTTTATAAATCAAAGAGGATTTATCACCAATTCTTTGTATTTTATCTGTCTTGCCATATCCGAAATGCTTCCTAATGGCTTTATAGTTGTTTTTCTCTTGATAGATATTAAATGCTTCGTAAAGCCAATTCCCAACCTTTTCATCTTTATAACGAAATACCTCAGATTTTTCAATCAGTGTCTCACGGCCTATTTTTTCCGCTTTTATAGTTTTGTTATCAATCCACCTGTAGATAGTTTGGCGTGTTACGTTAAGTTCATCAGCTGCTTCTGCAACAGTATAATAATTATCCGTCAAAGGCATTTAACAACTTCCTCCTTGTATAATATTATTAAAGAGAAGTATCTATGTAACATCGTATTACAAAGAAACATGTATGTCAATACTTGTGAGGTGTAAAAATGAAAATCAACGATTATTTTTTAACAGCATGCCAAGCAGCTACCAAATCAGGAGTTACTCGTGTAACTATTTGTAGGTGGTTGAAAGAAGAAAAGTTCAATGGACAACGTATAGGTAAAGAAATTTTTTCCCTAAATGGCAAGTAGAATTACTAAAAAAAATAATCATGGAAAGTTAGAAGGAATATCCACAAATAGTAGATAACGTGAGGGAGGGGTAAAAACAAAGAGAATTTACTAGTATGCTGCAAACCACGATTGAACAGTAACTCCCATCTCAATCCATTGATTTCTGATGCTATTTATGGTAAATTTGTAAGGTTGGAGGGGAAAATCACATGCAAGAACTCAAGATAAAAGCCACCAAAAGAGACGTGCTCGGGAAGAAGTCCCGCTTCCTGCGCCGCCAGGGCGTCACCCCGGCACATCTTTTTGGACATAGCCTGGAATCGCTCGCGATCCAGTGCGATACCACCGAATTAGCCAAGGTAGTCTCCCATGCCGGCACCACCCGTCTTATCAGCCTGAAACTGGATGGCGATAAAGAAGCCAAAACCGTCTTCGTGCGCGAGATACAGAAAGACGGCCTTACCCGGGAGCTGCTGCACGTGGATTTCTTCGCGGTCAGGAAAGACGAAAAACTGACGATGGAAATTCCTATCGTCCTGGTCGGCGATGCGCCGGCCATGAAGGGAAAAGGCCGCGTCATGACCCACGGACTCAACATGCTGTCCATCACCTCCCTGCCGGAAAAAGTTCCGCCGCAGATTGAAATCGATGTTACCGTCCTCAATGAGCTTGAGGATGCGATTCATGTCAGAGATATTAAACTGGGTCCTGATATCCTCATCCATAATGACCCGGCTCAGCTGGTTGCCAAGGTCTCCGAAGTCATCGTGAAGGTTGAAGAAGAGGTCAAACCGGTGGCGGCGGCTGCGGCTGAAGGCGAAGTTCCGGCTGAAGGCGCTGCTCCGGCTGAAGGTGCGGCTCCGGCGGCTGAAGCGGGCAAGGCGGGCGCTAAAGCCCCTGAAACCGGCAAAGCTGCTCCGGCGGCCGGCGGTAAAGCTCAGGCTGCCGGCGGTAAAGCTCCGGCGGCGGAAAAGAAAGCTCCCGAAAAGAAATAAGGAGTCCAGAGAGCACTTTGGTGGGGGTCTGGGGGTGTCCCCCAGCCTCTCCATTTCCCCCGGGATTGGGGATTTAGTGATTGATAAGAATTTATTCGAAGCTTTCCTTATAGTTAAAATGCGGCCGCACTTGTTGCGGCCGCACTTGTTTTATAGACCGCCGTTAGTGCAAAATGTGGAGTGAAGATGATAATCGACTTTCACACGCATGCGCTGCCGCCGGCGGTTAAAAAAGACCGCAGCAAATTTCTTGCCCGGGACGCTGCCTTCGCCTCGATTTATGCCGGGGATAAAGTCAAAGTCGCCGCCGCCGACGACCTCATTGCCTCCATGGACCGCGACGGCGTGGAAGTTTCCGTCATCGTTAATTATGCCTGGACGACCCATGCTTTTTGCGTGGAAACCAACGACTATATCCTGGAAGCCATTGCCAAATACCCCAAACGCTTGTACGGCTTTGGCGCGGTCAGCTCTCTTACCGGCGATAATTCGTTAAAAGAAATCGAGCGTTTCGCCAAAGCGGGCGCTAAAGGCATCGGCGAGCTAAGGCCGGATACCCAGAATATCGATTATACCAAAAAAGATGTCCTGAAGCCCTTCGCGGACATTGCCCGGAAGTATAAACTCATGGTGCTGACCCATTCCTCCGAACCGGTCGGGCACATCTATCCCGGCAAAGGCGCCGCCGGTCCCGCCCTGCTTTATGCTTTCATTTCCCAATTGCCTGGCATCCCGGTCATCTGCGCGCACTGGGGCGGCGGCCTGCCGTTTTATGCGCTCATGCCGGAGGTGCGTGCGGCTTTAGAAAATGTCTACTTCGATACCGCGATTTCACCTTTCCTTTACCGGCTGGAGATTTACCGGCATATGACGGAGATAGCCGGGAGCGACCGGATACTCTTCGGCAGCGATTTCCCGGTCATCCCGCAAAAGCGGATTATTGATGAGATAATAGCGGCGGAAATCCCGGAGCAGGAAAAGGAAGAGATACTTTCCGGCAACGCGCGCCGGCTATTGGGGATTTAATAAAAAGAATCCGGAAGGCTTATAATACAACTATCTGATTTTTGTTACAGAAGGGGGAATATCACATGTATTATTGCTTGATGACTACCTTGACCAATGAAGGAAGGAAATCCATAAAAAAGAACCCCGGCAGGATCTGGGAAGTTAATAAGGAAATCGAGCAAATGGGTGCAAAAATAATTTCCCAGTATAAAATTCTGGGGCCTTATGATTTTGTCAATATCGTTGAAGCGGATAACGCACGGGTAATTTCCCGGGTCGTCGTTGAAATATGTTCCAGGGGTACGTTGGAACCGCTTTTAATGGGAGCTATTACCGTAGAAGATTTCGTTAAAGAAATAGAAATGGCTAATAGTATACAAAAAATAGTAGCTTCCAGTTTCCTGATAGTTTAATTTAATGATACCGGCAAAAAATTTTATTCCTGCCTTAAACGGGGATTAAGAGCGTTTTTATCTACCCCTTGTCACTGATTACTTACTCTTAATTCACGGGGTTGAATAAGGAAGAGCATGGTATGACAACCGAAAAAATACGCTCATTTATCGCCATTGAATTACCGGAAGAGGTTATTAAGGCTTTAACGCGCGTCCAGGGCCGGCTCAAGACCTCCGATGAAAAGAACGTTAAATGGGTCGAGCCGGAGAACATGCACCTGACTTTGCAATTCCTCGGAAATGTAGATGCAGCGGCGGTCGGCAATATTACGGCGGCTATAGAACGGGCGGCCGCCGGCGCGCGCCATTTCCCCTTGGAAGTGGGAGGGCTGGGTGCTTTTCCCAGCTTGCACCGCCTCCAGACCGTCTGGGTAGGGTTGGGTGGAGATTTAGATAAATTAACGCGGCTGCAAAAAGATATTTCGGCGAACCTGACGCCGCTGGGTTTCCCGCCGGAAAACCGCCCCTTTACCCCTCACCTCACCTTAGGCCGGGCGCGGGAATTTATCCGCCCGGAGGAACGGGCGGCGCTGGGAAAGCTCCTGGAAAATATGCCTTTTAATGTCAAATACACCGTAGAAGTTACCGTCGTCAACCTGATGAAGAGCCAGCTAACGCGCCAGGGCCCGATTTATACCAGGCTGGCGTCGGTCGCATTGAGATAGGTAACTTTAGTTCCGGCAAATGAAAGTGGGAAGCTATGAGAAAAGATAAATATTTATGGGTGACGGCGTCGAGGGCTAAACCGGGCAAAGAAGCGGAATATAACAAATGGTATGACCGGCATATTACGACCTTCTTCCAGTTTTCCGGCCTCAAGAGGGTCTGCCGCAACCGGTGCTTCTATTCCTTTGAATTCGGCGACAAATGCGCTCAATATATCGTGCTTTACGAGTTCGATAACAAGAAAGACCTGGAAGCTTTCGGCCAAAGCGAGGCGGCGAAGCTGGCCAAGAAGGAATATGAAGAAGGGTGGGAGGAAATCGGCGAGACGTTATGGACCGGCTGGTGGGAACCGGTGAAGACGCTGGAAAGATAACAAGGGGATAGCTTATGCCTGACAAGCTTATTTTTGAAGTAATCGTGGATATTGACCCGAAACAGGTATCCCAGTTAAAAGGCCCTGCCGGGGAAGTAGTCATGATACCGTTCGGCGGCACCGTCAAGGGAGAGCTCTTTAGCGGGCGGGTCCTTCCCGGCGGCGTCGATACCCAGACCGTTGACCGGAACGGTTTGAGGCACATGTCCGCGCGCTATATGCTGGAAGGCATGGATAAAAACGGGGAAAAATGCCGGATTTATATCGATAATAACGGATGGTTCCCGGACGAGATGTCCATGCCCTTTAAAACCATCCCGACTTTCTTCACCGATAGCCAAGCCTTGGCGCCATATCTCCATAGCCATAAGTTCCGCGCTGAAGGCCACCCCCGCCAGGGCGGCGTGACTATCAAGGTATTTGAAATAAACCGTGAATCATGAGTTCTGCAGCTCGGGGGTGAATCCTCTCCCTTTCTTAAAGAGCCTGCCCCGTACTTGATACGGGGGAGATAAGAAAGGGTTTTTAGACATTATTCCTCTTGAAAGAAGCTTTTCCGGAGCCAAATAAATAGCCACCCGGATTTGGAACTTCATGGCTGTCCCATGAAAATGTCCCGTTCCGGGTGGCTTCTTAGTTCCCCGTGGTAACTGTTTTATTACTGGAGGTCCCGGAGGACCTTCCCCGTGGCCTTATCTTTCCAGTAACCGCGCTGCTGGAGCGGCCAGTTAAAAGTGATGGCCTGTTCGGGGCAATCGTTGACACAGCAGCCGCAGTACCAGCACTCGTCAGGATGCAGGATGACCGGTGATTTGCCTTTTTCCGGGTTGGGGATAAGGACGTCTACCTGGCAGACCTGCACGCAGGTGTTGCAGCCTTTGCATTTAGCGGCATCGAAAAATATCGGATTGCCCGGGGTGGTTACATTTGGTAAAGCGTAAACTTCTTTCTTAGGCATTTTCGTGCTCCTTATTTTCTTTTATCGATTCTAACAGCCTCTATTATTTCCCCTTATAGACCCCTTTGTAGTCTTTGTTGTGAGCTTCATAATTGGCTTTCATATCGCCGAAGTAGTTCAGGGGAAGTTCACCGGCTGCGACCTTGCCGTTTAACATCTTGACGGTAACATGCTTGTTCCATTCCGGCGGGTCTATTTGCGGGTAATCGATTCTGTAGAAGTTCAGCACTCGGCTGCTGGCTTTGCGTGCCAGGCCGGCCTGGCATACGATCTGGGCATGCGTCAATAAGCTCAGGTCCTCGAGACTGCGCAGCAGTTTATGGGGGTCGATAGCATACAATCTGGGTACGAACACTTCTTCGATTTCTTTCAACCCCTGCAGCGCGATGTTATACATCGATTCATTTTTAAACTCGCTGATGAATAATTGCAGAACCCGTGCGATTCCGGCATGGAGTTCTTTCCAATCGATGCCGTTGTCGCGGCCAATCGGGGCGTAGATGCGGGCTTTTTCCAGGGCAACCTGGTCTTTGGAGAACACGCCGCGGTCGGTTCCGGCGGCGTAAGCGGCGGCTTTTCGGCCGGCATAGCGTCCGGTGGAAGCGGCGTAGCTGTGGTCGCCGGCGGCGAACTGTGATTCCCCGGCAACATATAAGCCGTCGAGGGTGGATTTGCAGTCCCAGTCTATGATGGGACCGCCCATGCCGCCGTTGAGCCAGTGAGAAGGACTGGTGCCTTCGATGTAGTTAAAATTCATCAGCAGGTGCTTGGCCGGGTTAAAACCGCCCATTTCATATGACCTGGTGATGTTCTTGGTAGTAGACTCTTCGCCCAGCATGAGGTTCCAGGTTACTCTGCGTTCGACATCGGACATGGCCGGGAAATCACCGAAGAAGGGCAGGACATATGTACCGTCCTGGATGCCCTGGGTGATTTTTTGCCGGTTTTCCGGAGACGGCCCCATAGCGCCGCCGTCCGGCCATCCCTGCAGCGGCCAGGGGAGCTTTTTCCCGTTGGCGTCAACCTGCTGAATACCCTCAAAACTGGCATCGCTGGAACCGCCGTACCAGGTATGCTTCATACCGGTCCCCAGCCCATGCGGAGAAGTCATCTCCATCAGGGTAAGCTCGGCGCCGGCCCGCCAGGCCATCGCCACGCCGTCTCCGGTCTTGGTCCGGGAACCGGGGAAGGTGGAGTAACCGGCCAGCTCGGTGCTGAAGAACCCGAGCGAATTGCTGCCGGCGGCAGACAGGACGGCGGCTTTGGATTTGAAGACCATGAATTCGCCGGTGCGGTCGTTAAAACCCATTGCTCCGACGACCCTGGCCCCCTGAACGCCTTTTTCCGTCAGCAGGTTGGTAACCATGACGCGGTCGTAAATTTTCACGCCCAGCCGCTGGCATTCTTTCTTTAAAGCGGGCTTAAAGGTCGTGCCCCAGACGCGGACGGTTACCTCAGTGGTATTATTGGGGCTCATGCGGGGAGAAAACATGATTTTATCATCGTAGCGGCCCTGGGCTCCCAGGTACTCATCGTTGGTGTCCCGGATTTTGCCGCCCATTTGCTCCATTTCCAGCAGCGTGTCCCAGTCCTCGCGGCACTGGATCTGGGTGCCGATGCCGTTGGCATAAGAAATCGGGACCGCGTCTGTCGGCGGCTGACCCGCATGCATCGGGTGCTCGACGAGCATTTTGGCCCAGTCATCGGGGTTAACTTTGGAATGGGGGTTGGCCGGTGTGACGCACCAGTGGTCGCAGCCGGGGCCTCCCGAACCGCTCCTGATGGTGTCCGCCTTATCTACCAGCGCCACTTTAAGGCCGGTCCTGGCGGCGCTGATGGCTGCCCAGCACCCTGCGATACCACCGCCGATAATCAGGACATCGGTCTCGATTTCCTGTTCTTTATCGTAACGGATGGGGTAGGGCCAGGGGGTCGGCTTACCGTATTTTTCCAGTACATCCTGCCATCTTGTCATAAAGCTTCTCCTTTTTACCTGTAATTATCGGGAAAATAAAAATGATTTCGATAGATTTTACTCCCTTCATTATTATTATTCAACTAAAAATGGGAAAATATTTTCAACAGGCGGTATTTTCTGTTAATCTTGCGATGAAGTAATTAATAAAAGACGAAAGCTCCCCTTTTGTTTACAAGCATTTTTAATTTGTCATACCGCTGAATAACTATCAGGATCAATGTCCAGCCATGTGTATAATTATTTGATACCGTTTAGCTTTAGTGTTTGATTCATTGCACATATTAATCGTCATTTTATCCTGCGTTGGACCCTTGAGAAAATAAAACGCGAAATAAAAATTGAAATAAAAAAAAGAATAGGAACTATAATAAAACCCCAAGATGTCCAGGAGAAAGGTACCCAGAGAATTCCTATTGTCACAAATAATACGAAAATAGGGACTGCCATGAGAAGTACATAAACTGATCGATTGAAAGAGCGAACAATTTGTTTTCCTGATTCATTCGGGTTATAGGCGATCAATTTATCGCCGCTTAATATCGATATTAAGTTAGTTAATTCATTATTCCAAAATTTCACGTCTTCTTTTGTGGTTAGCTGACCACTAGTATCAACTTCAAGTTTAATAATCCCTTCAAGTGAATCATCTTTTGGAGTTATTGTAATAGTAATCATTGAATATAATTTAACTGGATTATTTGAATACCAGGTTGCCCATTTCTTGCCTCTTTGAAATTTATAAATTGGTCTGCCATTTATTTGCATATAACCAGAATACGTTGAAAAATCAGATAGTCTTGATTCTAAAGTGAAATAATCGGCTTTTATTATAAAAGATCGGTATAAATTACTTGTTCCGTACGGATGTAAATTATCTTTAGGTAGACTTTGCATTTTCAATCAAGCAAGAAACAAAATTATTTAAGATAATTGTAAAAATTTTCAGGTGTATTAATATTTGGTATCTTAGTGTTTTAAAAATTGATGAAATTATACCAGAAATTTGGTGTTAAGTGATAGAAGAACTGATTAAGGCTGGGCAATATCGGGATGTCTATCTTCTCGTGAGTTAGTCAAAGCAGCGCTACAAATATATATCCGGGCGGGGGATTTGACACTCAATAAGAAGGGGACACTATTGGTGGCAATCCATGCCGTGTTCGCTCTAGTATTTTATATCCCGTGCCACTGCACAAACGTATCCAATGGCTCACGGCTGCGCGGAAAATTGTTAATCGGGGCATCCATATCCGGGTAGCCTATCGCGATGCCAAAGGCGATTATCTTGGATTCCGGAATCTGGAACATCTCCCGGTAGATTTCCGGCCAGTAAGTTACCATGGACATGATGCAGGTCCCGAGCCCGTAATTCAAAGCTGCCAGCGCAATCGTTTGGGTAATCATTCCCAGCCCCAGGAAA
Organism: uncultured Chloroflexia bacterium; assembly: GCA_963796365.1. Classification (GTDB taxonomy): domain Bacteria; phylum Chloroflexota; class Dehalococcoidia; order Dehalococcoidales; family RBG-16-60-22; genus RBG-13-51-18. The sequence continues at coordinate 98,949 of CAWCLJ010000002.1, read as the reverse complement.
GCCCGGGGCGAAATTTCGCGTTCCACGAGAACGATAAAGGCGTTGGGAGCGCCGAAAAAGTGCCCCGCGGAGGTTTCCCGTGCTGTCCGGTTAGCGGCTTGCTTTTCCTTTTTCTGCGCAGACATATAAGCCTGCATCACCTTGCCTACCGCGCGCTGCCGGGAAATAAACGGCTCCGGCATGGTGGGGTAGGGAATATCGGGATGCGCGGCCGTCGGGCTCTTTCCCGGTTCCGCCAGTGACGCTTTCGCCAGCCGCTCTTTGACCTCTTCCAGCACCTTCCCGCCTAAGACGAGGAATTCCCACGGCTGGGTATTGCTGCCGGACGGCGACCACTGGCTGGTTTCTATTATTTGGGTCAGCACCTCTTTTGGCACCGGGTCCGGCTTGAAACTGCGGATACTCCTGCGTTCAAGAATCGCTTTTATTAAGTCCATCTCACACCTTCCTGTTTAAAGTAACGTAGGATGGGCAAAATCTTTACTCCCCATTTTGCCCACCATTTCCATCTGCCCTAACTTTTCACTTTCATCATTCCCGCACATTCACTTCGCTCAGTTTAAACTCCGTCAATAATCTTTCCGCCTTGTCATCCTGGAGCGAAGCGAAGGATGTCAGGGTTGAGGTGGCTTAATCCCTTATTGCCTGCGTCGTTCTCGCAAAGGTGCTAAACCATCATGATTTAAGCCGATGATAAAGATTGCCACGTCTTTCCGAGGTACGAGGGAAGCGAAAGGACTCGCAATGACAATCCCTATTTCCTGCTCCATACACCCTATTCCCTATACACTATCCACTATTACCTATTTAACATAACTCGTTAAAAAAGGCCCTTGAGCCTGAATCGTATCCAGGCTTACAATAATATGTCAAAAAAACAATTTATGCCTGGACCGAGCCTGAATTAACATAAAACCCTTAAAAAACGATTCACGCCTGGGTCGAGATTGGTTTAACATAATACCCTTAAAAAACGAATCACGCCTGGGTCGAGATTGGTTTAACATAATACCCTTAAAAAACGATTCACGCTTGGGTCGAGGCTGAAATAACATAATGTTAGAATCGAACTTCTCATAGCTGCCTTACGCTCAAAATTACCCCTCGTCGTTTCTTGTGGAAACATCATAACACACTTTACCCAACCCTGCCACGCGTAAATGTCACAATTAGCTTTGGCCTTAGCTTCAAAATATTTATTCAGATGTCACATCCTTCGTGAAATTACTCAAAAAGTTTACTAAATATTTATGTGTTGGCGGCCCTTGTTAACATGTTGTTTAGCTTGCGCCTCCTAAAATAAACCTGTTAACACCAAAACCGACTTAGGAGGCGCCTGATGACGATACCAAGGGAAAAAATATTACTCGTCGATGATGAGAAAGATATACGCGGTATTTTATCCAAAGGACTTTCCGTGCGCGGCTATGTTTGCGATGAGGCTGAAGACGGCGAACAGGCTTTAGCCAAACTGGAGTCCAACCCTTCCGACCTGGTCATTATGGACATCAATATGCCGGGCCGGCCGGGCAGTGAAGTGCTGCCGGATATTACCAAAAATTTCCCGGACACGGCCGTCATTATGGCCTCCGGCGTTTCCGATAGCAAAATAATCGCCAAGTGCATCAAAGACGGCGCCCAGGACTATATCAGCAAGCCTTTCCGTTTTGAACAGGTGCTCTCCAGTGTTAACGTGACTTTGGACAAGCGGCGCGTGGCCATGGAAATCGAGCGCTATTTCCAGGAGATGGGCAGCCAAGCGGTCACCGGGAGCTTCAACCCGCGGCAGCTTTTCCTCGGCACCATCGAGGCCCTGATAAAGACCCTTGAGGCATGCGACAATTATACGAAAGACCACTCCCAGGCCGTGGCGGATATTGCCGTGACACTGGGCAACCAGATGAAACTCAACCAGGCGGAACTCGATGACCTGCGCTGGGCAGCGCTGCTTCATGATGTGGGTAAAATCGCCGTCGACCCCAATATCCTCAACAAACCGAGCGAGCTAACATCCACGGAATACCGGCACATCATGACCCATGCCATCATCGGCCCGAACCTGGTAAAACCGTTCGTGAATGAGAGGGTCGTCGATATCATCTCCCATCACCATGATCACTTCGATGGCGGTGGCCTCGACCAGACGATAAAAGGCAAGGAAATCCCGCTGGGGGCGCGTATCGTTGCACTGGCGGATGCTTACCAGGCGATGACTTCCGACCGGCCGTACCGCAAAGCGCTTTCCAAGCTGGACGCGATTGAAGAAATCCAGTGGTATAGCGGCACGCAGTTCGACCCGATTATCGCGAATGCTATGATAAACCTTATCAAACAGCAGCAGCTGCAGAACCTGCGGATGAACTAAAAGACCGGCCGGTTTAAACGGGGTTACAATGGGGGTGAGGAATTTTCCGCCTCACCCCCTGTTTTTTTATCTCATTACCTGCCTGGCCGCATCGATGATGTTTTGACGGTTCGGCAGGGCGTAAAGCTCCATTGGGGGACTGTAAGGTATCGGGACATCCAGCCCGCAGACTCGCTTCGGGGCGGATTTAAGACGCTTAAAGACTTTCTCATCTTCCACGACGAATGCGGTGAATTCTGCTGCGGCACTTGCGGTAAGACAGGCTTCATCCGCCACTACGAGACGGCCGGTCTTCATGACCGATTTCTTGATAGTATCTTTGTCCAGCGGAATAAGCGTACGCGGGTCGATGACCTCGGCGGAAATGCCTTCCTTCGCCAGTTCTTCGGCGGCCGCCAGCGCCTCATACATCATTTTAGCCAGCGCCACGATGGTAACATCTTTCCCTTCACGCCGGATAACAGCCTCCCCGAAGGGAATCAGGTATTCTTCTTCCGGGACTTCTCCTTCGATGGCGCCTAACGCCATATGTTCGAAGCTAATGACCGGGTTATTATCGCGGATGGCCGTTTTCAACAGGCCTTTCATGTCATACGGGGTGGCGGGGAGAATAATCTTTAAACCGGGGCAGTTCATATACATGGAATAGGGGCTAATGGAGTGCTGCGCGGCAAACGATTTGCTGGCGCCTACCGTCATGCGGTAGACGATGGGAAATTTTGCCTGGCCGCCGAACATATAAGTTATTTTGGCCGCCTGGTTAACGAACTGGTCCATCGCGACAAACCCGAAGGTGGCCATACGCACGTTAACGACCGGCCGGAACCCGGAACCTGCCAGGCCTATCGCCGCCCCGACAAAAGACGATTCGGCAATCGGGGTCTGGCGCACCCTTGCTTCCCCGAATTCCGCCCTTAAATCGGCCGCGACATCAGTTGCGAGGTGTACCGTTTTAGGGTCACGGCGGAATTCTTCCATTAAGGCTTCAGCCCCTGCTTGTTCGTAAGTAATCTTTCTCATGTTTGGACCTCTCAATTGTTAGCTATTAGCTTTCAGCTTCCCTACTCCTTTTCCCCTCCATTTTGGTAGGGGTAGGGGGACACCCCCCAACCCCCGCCAGAGGGTTCTCTGGACTCCTAGGCGGAAAAAACATCCTCCAGGGCATCCTGCGGGGCGGGGAGGGGACTTGATAAAGCAAAATCGACGGCGGCCTGGATTTCCTTCATTACATCGCTATTTATATTCTCCAGAACCTGCTTTGTGACGATTTTATCTTTTAATAATTTTTGCTCAAATGCCGGAATGGGGTCTTTCTTTTTCCACGCTTCTATTTCTTCCGGCGGGCGGAGGTCCGGCATGCCGGGTGCTTCATAATGGCCGCGCCAGCGGTAGGTCAGCGACTCCAGGAAAAAAGGTCCTTTCCCGCTGCGCACATGAGCTATCGCTTTTTGCGCCGCTTCATAGACGGCGGTGACATCATTTCCGTCAACGACGGCACTGGGGATGCCATAGCCTCCGGTCGCTCTTTCCGAGACATGCTCCAGACCGGTAGCGTATTTTACCGGGGTATTAACGCCGTAGCCGTTATTTTCACAGGAAAACAGGAGCGGCAGTTTCCAGATATGCGCCAGGTTCAATACTTCATGGAACTCGCCTTCATTGGTGGCGCCGTCGCCGAAGAACACTACGGCGATTTTGTTGCCGCCTTCCAATTGTGCCGCTAGCGATGCCCCGGCTGAGACCGGCAGGCCGCCGGCTACGATGCCGTTGGCGCCCAACATCCCGATTTTAAAATCGGCGATATGCATGGAACCGCCTTTGCCTTTGCAGTAGCCGGTTTTTTTACCGTATATTTCCGCCATCATCCGGTTAAGGTCAGCGCCTTTAGCGATACAATGCCCATGCCCGCGGTGGTTACTGACGATGCGGTCGTCCAGGCGTAAATTCGTACAGACGCCGGTAGCGATGGCTTCCTGCCCGATATATGAGTGCACGATACCGGGGATAGCCCCGCTCTTGTAATCTATGACCACCCTTTCTTCAAAACGCCGGATAGTCAGCATTATCTTGTAAAGCCGGAGGAGTTCTTCTTTACCAATCTTCATAATTTGTTCCCTTTCGGGATAGAGTATACATCAATCTGAAGATTATAAAAAACTTTAAGATAATAATAGATAATATCAATGGATAATTACTGATGGAATAGAAGTCAACTTCTTAAATCCACTCGCCGGAGAGGTCTCGGGGCTCCTATTGTAAGAAAAACTTTATTAGGCCGGCTTTAAAAGCTCTTGACGCCATTATTTTTTGGTGTTAGCTTTTAAGTAAGGGTAACGATTTGGGAGGTGGGTCATGCAAATCAGCGCACGGAATGTACTTAAGGGCAAGGTAAAAAAGGTAACTCCGGGAGCGGTAAACTCGGAAATTATCATCGAGGTGACAGGCGGCGTGGAAATGGTCTCCATCATCACCAAGTCATCAGCGGAAAGGCTGGGGCTAAAACCCGGTAAAGATGTTTACGCTATCGTCAAGGCATCCAGCGTAATGATTGGTATCGATTAATCTATCAAGAGATTTTTATAAAAACGAAGTCGCGCCGGTCTGCGAGGTATCATACCCGCCGGCTTTATCGACCACCGCTTTGAATTCTTCACTGGCAACAACCCGGAGCAACGGTGCCAGCAGTTCACTGCGGTAGTTGGCGATAGGGATGACGAGGTCGTATCTTTCACGGAATAGCGGCAGAAAATCCAGGTTGCAGCTATTGGCGGCCGCTTCGATGCCAAGGGTAACATCGGCGTCACCATGCGCGATTTCCAGACCTACGGCAACGTGCGTATCCAGCTCTTTATCATAGCCTTTAATTTCACGCGGGCTGATGCCCATCTGCCGTAAATGGATATCGAGTAACACGCGGGTGCCGGCGCCTTGCTGGCGGTTAACAAAGGTAATATCTTTGCGTTTTAAATCTTCCAGACCTTTGATATTTTTGGGATTGCCGCGGGCGAACATCAACCCCTGGATGCGGTACGCAAGGTGTACAATAGCTACTTCCCGCCCCGGCAAGACCTTTTTAACATAGGGGTAGTTATATTCTCCGGTCTCTTCATCCAGCAGGTGAATACCGGCAAGGTGTGCCCTTTCTTCCTGTAAAGCGATGAGCCCGCCAAGGCTTCCGGCATTCGTAATTTGTACTTTTAAGTTTTTATTTTGCCGCTGGGCCAGGTCCACCAGGATATTCAGCGCCATATCATGGCTGCCGACGATGTAGATAGTGTTTTTATCCATCGCGGCGGGGGTCTTTTCCGGTGGTGGGGCGCCGGCCTGTCTTTCTTCCCGCCAGCGCGCCAGTTGGAGATAAAAACTGGCTTCGATATCCTCCGGGCTGTAACCCATGGAAAGCGCCTTAAGAATATCGCCGCTGACAATATCCGAAAGCCTCCTCTGGCGTTCCACCAGGATATTAGGGTCGTCGGTACGGGCGGTGACGACGGTGCCGCCGCGCTTGTGAGCGACGACCACGCGTTCCTGTTCCAGTAACAAGTAAGCTTTAAGAATAGTGTTCTGATTTACGCCGAGGAATTCAGCGAGCTGCCGGACCGGCGGTAAATGGTCTCCGGGCAGGATTTTTTCTGTTGCGATGAGATTCCTTACCTGCTGCACTATCTGAATATGCAGCGGGTCTTTCGAATGCTGGTCAATTTGTATTTCGTTTATATCCATTTATTTCACGTTTCCCCACACCACTTGTTTTTTTAAATATATCTTAACATAAATGGACTGTCAATGCAGTAAGACTCTTTAGGAGTTGAATTATTACGAAAAGCGAAACAAAACGCATGTTTACTTTTCCCATGAATGTAACGCTTATACACACTACCAACCACCAATAAAAGTTCCTCTATCTAGCTACAAAAGTGGCACTTTGTATATTGTACATACCTATAGTTTTTTGCAATGCGACTGGGGGGTAGCCCTAAAAAAATACCAATATAGCCCACTGTTTGTTTGGTAATTTCTTTATTTAATACACCTTTGCCAAACGGCTAAGATTTTTAGTAATTCCGTAAAGGCAAAGGAATAAACGCACTTTTCTACTGTCCCGGGCGATGAGATAGATAGAGGCAGCATTGTGCCTGATTCCGGTAATAGACCAAAAACAAGCCGAAGCATAAAGGAGGCTCTTAAAGGAGGCTAATAGAATGGCAGAAACCGAAAGCAATTGGGGAAAAATGAAAGGAAAGTTCAAATTCGGCATCCAATGGAAAGTGCTGCTGACGGCGGTGGCAGTAGCAGCGTGTCGCAATTGCGCGTGCTTTAGCCATGAACCCTAAAATCATGCTTTTCGACGAGCCGACCAGTGCTCTTGACCCGGAAATGATTAAAGAAGTACTGGACGTGATGCTGGCGCTGGCGAAAGAGGGTATGACGATGGTAGTTGTCTCCCACGAAATGGGTTTTGCCCGGGCTGCCGCCAGCCGGTGCATCTTTATGGATGAGGGGCAAATTATTGAGGAAGGACCGCCGGACAAGCTTTTTACCAACCCCACACAGGAACGCACCAAGCTGTTCTTAAGCAAAGTACTTCAGATATAAAATGGGATTCATCCGTTTCTATCCAGATTCGAAATCCTTTACCGTGGTAAATTCCAATCGACTAAGAAGAAATGCTGCGTGACTGGAAATCTTCACGGGGTCTTGCCATTACCGCGCTGATTGCGATAACTGCCGTTTGGGGCTGGACTTTCCTCGGGGTGAAGAATGCCATAAACCAGATGCCGGTCATGGACTTCCTGGCGATCAGGTTTACGGTGGCAGCTCTCGTGTTATTCTTTATACGGCCTGTGGCGCTTTTCAGGATTAACCGCCGCGAGTTATGGCACGGGGCCGCCCTGGGTTTTGTGCTCGGCATGTCTTATATTACACAGACGCTGGGTTTACGCACGGTTTCTCCGGCGGTTTCCGGCTTTATCACCGGCATGGGCGTCATTTTTACACCGGTTTTCCTGTGGGTTTTTTCTGCGCCGTAAAACGAACCGCAACGTCTGGATAGCTGTCGGGCTGGCGCTAATAGGGATGGCGTTCCTTTCCCTTCACGGGTGGTCTTTCGGCACCGGGGAATTGCTTACCGTGGGCTGTGCGGTCTTCGTAGCCTTTCAAATAATCGGGCTTGGAGAATGGTCCAAACAGCACGATACCTATCAGCTTACTTTAATCCAGATTTTAACGGTGGCCATCATGTGCCTGGCAGCCTCGGCGCCGGGCGGTATCAAACTGCCGCCGGAATTAACTACCTGGGCAACGGTAGGAATCACGGCGGTGCTCGCTACGGCATTGGCATTTTTCGTGCAGACATGGGCGCAGGCGTTGATATCTCCAACACATGCGGCGGTGATTCTAACGATGGAACCGGTTTTTGCGGGGTTTTTTGCGGTGGTAATTGGCGGGGAACGTCTAACCTTGAGGATAGTCATCGGGGCGGTTTGTGTCTTGATAGCGATGTTGATCGCGCAGCTAAAACCAACAAGAAAAAAGTCTTCATAAATGGGGAAGGGCAGCCTCCCCTCGCGGAAAAGCTGCCCCTTTTCTGGTTTATCGACCTATGCGAACCGGATTACAGGTTTAACGGTTCCGGCGCCTCCTTACCGCAAAGGTGATGCCGATAACAAGCAATACTACGACAATCAGCCCACCGGCAACAGCCAGGATAATTACACCCGTTTTCGGGCCGGTTGTCTTGGCGGGAACTGCCGGGGTGGCCGGTGTAGATGCTGCGGTGGTTACCTGTGTCTGCTCGGGCGCAGAAGTGACTGCCGTAATGGCGGCCTCTACTGTAAAGGTCGCTTTCAGGATTTCATTAACGGCAAAACTATGGTCACCCGCAGCATCAAACTTAAGATCGAATTTTACTACCTGATTGGAATTACCGGGAACAAAAACGTCTTGAGTTTTCCATAGCGCGCCGTCCAATGTTGCAGATATGGGGCAGGTGCCGTCCTGCTCGCCGCTGTTAAACACCGTAAAGGACACCTGGACGTCATCGCCGGGACGGGAGGTCAGGGGGGCAATATTCAGGCCGTCCAGTTTGAAGGCAGCCGGTGAAGGTAGGACGGTCATGGTATTATCGACTCCGTTAAGATCTACGGTATAGGTACCGCTCTTGGCGAAAGATAAGTTAAAAGCAATGTCAGCAGTAGCACCGGCCGCCACCGTGACATCTTTTTCATCTTGCTTTGCGCCGTTGACGGTCAGTCCCGCCTGATAGCTGCCCGGAAGGTCGCCGCTGTTAGTGACCGTTGCGTTGAGCTGGGTTGTTTCTCCTTCATTCAACTCCGCTTTTGCGACCGATACATTACCGAGGTTAAAACTTGCCGGCATGATGGTTGCGGCCAGAGAATACATGGAGAAGTGCGATATCATGGCGGTTGCGATATGGTTTACGGTATCTATGGTCGTATCCAGTTGTACCCATTGCATGGCAACGGGGTCCCACCAAACGACTTTGAGGTTTTCTTCTTTGGCGCCGGGCGGCAGTTTCGCCGGGTCGTATTTGAAAGAAAGCGGCACGGCCGGTTTAAATTTGGCGCCGTCAGGCCAGAATGAGTAAACATTCATCACCAGGCTGGTGGTATTCATTGTGTCAGGTATGGTTTCCAGCATATCGATGGAGACGGTACCCAAGAGAGCGCCGTTAGCGTTCAAACAATATGTTTTTTCCGGCAGTGAGAGTTTAACAAGTTCATCAACGCTATAAGCATAAACGTTATCAAACAGCATTCCGTAAGGGTCTGTCAACCCAAAAAGACCGGTAATCCGTTTCGTAGGGGGAGCTTCACTGGCACTTAAAGCCACACCCCCGCCCCCGCCACCCATTGGAAGACCGGGAATGACACTTCCGCTGCCGCCTTGCTGACCGCCGCCAGAACTGTAGGCAACAAAGTTAGCGGTTACGGTGTAATTATCATTCATTACGATGGATGTTTGCGCAGCATTCGGATCGGCAACAGGAGCTCCCGTCCATTGACTGAATGACCAGCCGGACATTGGAATTGGAGTTGCCATGAGTTGCACAGTATCACCGGGATTATAAGTTGGATTATCCGGTGTTTTAGTAACCGTACCTTGAGTGGGGTCAAAATTTATGGTTAATGTAAAGGTTGTTGGCGCACCGCCAGGCGGGGATCCGGATTTCTGGGTACCTAAATTGACTATAGCCCCTCGGGCTTCTATGGTTGCCATGTCGGTCATGGCCGCGGAACCCTGCGTGGTATCCAGATAGTTGCCGTCAAGGTTAACATAGTCGGGGCCATCAGGGTTGCCGGGGTTTCCATCTATATTGGTATTAGCTGCCAGGGCGGAGATACTTGTTAGGAAATCGTTAGTGAAGTCAATGTTAACCTTTTTATTGAATGTCATGCCGGACATGAAACCGATATTGGAAATAGGATCATTCGTTGCCCAGAACGTCGTAAGATTAGGGAGATTGGCCAAAGGTGAAAGGGTAGTCAAGTTGGGATTGTAACAGAGCTGCAGAACATTCAGGCCGGTTAGCCCGCTCAACCAACTGACATCTGTGATATTATTATTGTACAGTTCAATATGCGTGGTGCCGGTCAGGAACTGGGCACCCTGCATGCTTACAATAGGAGTACGGTTATTGGGGTCGGGTGGGAAGGGGTTGCCAGCATATACATTGTCTGTTATTCCATTTATATCACCTACAGTAAGCGGGGTTCCGGCGGGTTTGTTCACCATGGCATCGAGGATGGAGAGAAATACTGCGTCAGGAACATCGGCAGGGTCTCCGGGATCTGCATGCTTTGCGGTGGCGGAGGATGGATTGTTTATTGTACGGGCAAAAGCGGTTGCCGGCGCCAGGCTAAAACATAAAGCAAATAATGCAATGGTCGCGATAAGGCTGATAAAAAGGGGCATTCTTTTTTTCATCTGATTCCTCCTAAAATTATTGGCAAATTTCTGATACTTCCAAAAGCAATATTTTTACTATCCCCACCTCCTGTCCGGATTCCGGAATATATTAATTCGTATTTACGTAAGAACATCCGGTGAATAGTCTAGGTAAATATCAGTAAGGAAGGGATACGCATTATTCCATATTTTTATGGTGGTATTTTTATGGGAAATAATGAGCGGTACTAATAAAAGAAATCAGGGCTTACGTAAGTAAAAACTTATTAGAAAGACAAGTATTCCCATAGTTTCTTATAAGGGAATAAGCGTAGATATGGCTATAAAAACAAAAAGTGACAGGTAAGAATTAAACGAGAGAAATGCGGTGATTAATCAATTGATTATTAAGGCAAATCTAAACGGCAGCCGATAGCAGCCTCGTGGGCAAGCGAGGGCCGGGCGGTAATAATATAATGGTAGGGACCGCTGTTTTCCGTGTTATCGACATCAAAACCGGCGGCTTCAAGCAGACCCCTGGCCTTTGTTTCATTGAACCTTATGCTCACGGGGGGCCCGAAAGGCATCGGTTCTTTTTTCCAGTCCAAGTCGATTAGTTTACCAGCGGGTTTGACCATTTTCCGGGCGTTTTCCAGTACCCTAGAGGGGTCTTGAAAATCATGGAGCGCTATGCCGATGAAAACGAAATCGGCACAGCGCTCGCAGATTACAGTTTCTTCCGCTTTCCCGACCGTTAGACGGATGTTATTCAGGTTTTCTTTTTGAGCCTCTTTTTTCAGGTCGGCGATGGCGGCGGAACTGATATCGATGCCATAGACCGCTCCGCGTTCGCCGACAATCCGCGCCGCCGGCAGCGCAAAAAATCCGTTCCCGCACCCGATATCGATAAACGTATTCCCCGGCTTTAAACTGATATGGGATAAAATTGCTTCCGGCTCCTGCCATTTTCTTCTTTCTCTATCGTCTAAGGGCATTTGGCACCTCTATGAAGTTATTAAATGATAGCACAAATCTAGCCAGCGGTAATAATATTACAAATGCCGGCCCGTTCGAGTCCGGAGGCATTTTTTTACCAGAACCGCCGCCCGGTAACAAGGCGGTATATCAGCGCAATAATAAACAAAGTCAGGAATATCCAGAAAAGTATTATAGCTATATTCGTTGCCGTTGACACAATGGCACCAAACCCGAATACCGCTGCTACAATGGCGATAATCAGAAAGAGAACGATGAGGCCTAACATTTCAATGTCTCCTTCGTTTAAACGGGGCGGGACCGTCAAGATTTTACATCGTTGGTTATTTTGCCTTTTCTTTGCCAACCACTTTCAACCGTTCTACAAGGATAAGAAGATACCAAAAAGACGATAAAACGACCCTCCATCGGCAACAAATATTTTTATCAACTCTAACTACAGGGTATGATTGAGCCAGAATACATATGAATATGTAGGGGCACTTAATTCACACGAGGTTAAACACTATCCAGGCGGGATAATTACTTAATTAAAAAATCTATTAATATAAAGAAAATACTATAATTTCACAATTAGTTAACCAGAATGTAATAGTATTGTTATATGCTATTTTTTAAATACGCTCGGAAGCGGATTGACAAATTAAATTTAAGATTTTAGAATTCTTTAAATGGGCAATAATTGTATATTATTTTGACATTAATCTGCTCCTAATGATAATTTACTATTCAGGAGGGGGATTATGACATGATGCAAAGAAAGTACGCATTTAAACAAGGGGGAATGCATTTATTTTATTTATGCAGAGGAGGAAAAGAGGATTGAAAAAATTAATTTTTGCTGTACTATCGGTCTTAATACTAAGTTCAATGATTTTCGGTAGTTGTGCCAGTACCTCATCAACCACAACGACTCCAGCGGCTCCACCGCCAACGACTTCAGCGGCTCCGCCGCCAACGACTTCAGCGGCCCCGCCGCCAACTACATCCGGAGCTCCATCAGAAATACTAACAAATACTAATTCGGCCGGAGCTACCGCGGCACCGGCAGGAGCGGTTTACGGCGGTACTTTAAAGGCGATCATCACCGCCGGACCGGCCGTGATGAGCTACCGCGGCCTGATGGGCCCGGCTGACGCTACTTACACCATGCCGGCTGCTGAATACCTGATAGAACCGTTAACCGATGCACAGGGGAACCACGGCTGGGTCCCGTTCCTGTGCCAATCCTACCAAATCGATCCTGTAGGAGGAACCTTCACTTTTAACCTGAGACACGGCGTCATGTTTACCGATGGGTCGGAAATGACGGCCTCGGTCGTGAAATGGAATTTCCAGCAGGATATCGATAACGGCTGGCTCGAGCAAGCCAACTTAATCACCAGCATCGACACCCCCGATGATTACACGGTGGTAATTCACTTCTCGCAATACAGCAACCAGTTCGAATTCAACTGGGGCTGGACCACCATCTTCTCCGAAGCTGCTTGGAAAGCCAACGCCGGTACGGATCAATCCGATACCAGCAAACAGGGCATTGCGTGGGCGACCAACCATGTTGTCGGGACAGGGCCTTTCATCCTGCAGAGCTATACCCCCGATGTCAGCATGATCTGGAAGAAGAACCCGAATTACTGGCAGCAGGGCAAACCTTATCTTGACGGCATGGAATGGGACATTGTTCCGGATGAAACAACCGCCTCCGCCGAACTTCAGGCGGGTGAAACCGATCTGTGGTACCAGGGCAGCGCCGCTCAGGACTGGAAGCAGTTATCCGGAATGGGATTCACTGTCCAGAATTTCTGGCCCGGCTTGCCTGAGATGCTGATGGGCAATACAACGAACGCCACCTCAAAATGGAACGACATAAGGGTGCGCGAGGCGCTTGAATATTCCATCGACAGACCTGATATTACGAAAGCGCTTGGACTCGGTTACTATGTACCGTTGACGCAAATACCGCCGCCCGGACAGTGGGGCAATAATTCTAGTTTGACCACACGCTCATATGATCCTGATCAGGCCAAAGCGCTGCTGGCGCAAGCCGGTTTTCCTAACGGTTGCCCCGTGACCTTGCTGTGTGAAAACGACCCGCCCGATGTCGATGCCGCCCAGTCGATACAGCAAAGCATGAATGGTGCCGGTTTCAAGGTAACACTTGATGAAGCCGACCCCGGCAGATTCTTTGCCAGCGTCTTCGGAACCGGCTGGTCGGACCTGCTTTTAATGTTCTATGGCATGGATAACAACTATCTGATGACCTACATATCCTGGTTTAGTACCACACCCAAGTCCAACCTGGCCAGTTTTAAGAGGTTCGACTATCAGACTGCTTTCGATAAACAGTGCACAACGATTCCGGATGTGGCCGGTCAGATGGCAGCAGCAGAGCAAATCTTCACATACATGTACCAGCAGGCCGCCCTTTGCCCGCTCTGGATGCCGTCGGCAACTACCGTTTCTGCCACCTATGTCCATGATGATATTTATCATGATGGTTTTATCCGGGTAGATTGGGAAAACGTCTGGATGGACAAACACTAAAAACGGGTGACCGTTTTTTAGAGTAACATGAAAAGCTGGGTGGCTTGAATCTAAAATCAAGACGAGCCACCCAGCGTAGTGTAAATCCATATAGATTATTAAGTATTTGCATATTTTATCCTTAATTTTAAAAAGTGTGCTAAAGCTTTGTTTTATCTATAAGAAATAAGGCGTTATAATATAATTAGATTTTAAAAGGGCCGGGGATTTGAACCTGAATGGTCACATATGTAATACGTAGAATATTACTTGCGATAATCGTTCTGATCATCGTATCGCTCATCACGTTTTTTGTGATGCGGCTGCTTCCCGGCGATCCTATCATAATTTTCATAGGGCGGTCGGCAGGCTCGGGCACGTTGCCGCCTCAGCAATTACAGGCGCTTTATCACCAATACGGCCTTGATAGACCGCTTATTATGCAATATTTTAACTGGATAACCGGTTTCCTGCGCGGAAACATGGGGCAGTCTATTTACTACCATCAAAACATCAGCCAAATATTTTTACAACGTTTCCCAGTTACGCTGGACCTGGGCATCGAATCATTCATTGTATCTAATGTCCTCGGCGTAGTACTGGGAATAGTGGCGGCGGTAAGAAGGGGTAAATGGTTGGATTCTTTTTCAACGGTCATATCATATATCGGGGTTTCCATGCCGGTATTCTGGCTGGCAATAATAATGATGTACATCTTCGGGCTGAAGCTCCACTGGTTCCCCATCGCCGGTTATGTCCTGCCGTGGCAGGATCTGGGACAGAATTTATATAAGTCCGTTATGCCGGTCATATGTCTTTCGCTTATGGGCTGGGCGGTTGTTATGCGGCAGACCCGCTCGAGCGTGCTTGAAGTAATTTCGCAGGACTATGTCCGCACGGCCTGGTCGAAGGGTCTGACTGAACGCGTGATTATTTTTAAGCATGTTATCAAGAATGCCCTGATACCGGTAATAACGCTCATGGGCATAGGTCTGGGGCTGATGGTAGGTGGCCAGATATTCGTCGAAGATGTATTCGCTATCCCGGGGGTCGGCCGATTATTGGTCACCAGCGTATTTGCCCAGGACTACCAGGTTGTCCAATCGACAACCTTGGTTATCGCGACGATCGTTATTCTCGTTAACCTTGTTGTGGACGTATCTTACGGCTGGTTTGATCCGAAGATAAGATATACTTAGAAAGGTATAGTTAATGGGACCAGTTACAGCAGAGAGTTTTCAGGAAGCTCCGGAGCGCGCCAGCGAATGGAGGCGTTTCTCGCGGGTCTTTTTTCAACGTAAACTGGTAATATTCGGGCTTGTTGTCCTGGTAATACTTGTCATCGTGGCTATTTTTGCTCCGTTACTGGCACCGTATAGCCCCACTATGGGGAATATTTCACAATCCATGCAGTCGCCGAGTCTGAAACACCTGCTGGGGACTGACCTCCAGGGCAGAGACGAACTCGCCCGCTTGATATACGGCTCTAGGATAGCCCTGGCCGTAGGTTTCGGCGCGACTTTATTGTCCGGCATTGTCGGTATTATTCTGGGGATGCTCGCCGGATATGTGGGCGGGCTGACGAGCAATATCATCATGAGGATTATGGATGCGCTCCTGGGTTTCCCGATGATTTTGCTGGCGATTGTTGTATCCACTGTGCTGGGCGGCGGTCTGCTTAATGTTATTATCGCTTTAAGCGTAGCTTCATTGCCCGGTTATGCCAGGGTAATGCATGGTCTGACGCTATCTATCAAAGAAAACGATTATCTTCTGGCGGGAAAATCACTGGGCGCCAGCGGTTTACGTTCCATGTTCGCCCATATTCTGCCGAATGCTTTTCCTTCGATGCTGGTGTTGCTCACAATGCAGTTGGGCGGTATGATTCTGGGAGAAGCCGGGCTAAGCTTCCTGGGAGTTGGTATTAACCCGCCGACACCGGCCTGGGGCAGTATGGTTTCGGACGGACAGCGTTATATGCTTCAGGAACCCTGGTTATCTATAGCTCCCGGCGTTGCCATCATGCTCGTGGTATTCGCATTCAACCTGGTGGGAGACGGCGTCCGCGACGCTCTGGACCCGAGGCTGCGCGGCATAATCTAAACCAACGCCCTTTTTCAAAAACTCTTCCTGCAAGTGCGGTTACCATTTATCTCTCAAGGTGTGCTACTATTATTTAGCTTCGTAAAAAGTATTATTTGAGAGGGTAATCATGAAAGCACTGGTCTTAAAAGAAAAAAACTCACTGGCGATCATGGATATGCCGTTCGAAGAAACGGTCGGACCGGACGATGTACAGATAAAAATACATACCGTCGGCATCTGCGGGAGCGATGTGCATTATTATACCCACGGCAAAATTGGTAATTTCATCGTCAAGGAGCCGATGGTGCTCGGGCATGAAGCTTCCGGTATTATCATCGAAACCGGGGAAAATGTAAAAACTTTAAAAACAGGCGACAGGGTTTGCATGGAACCGGGCATTCCCGACTTGCGGAGCAGGGCAACGATGGAGGGAATCTACAATCTCGACCCGGCGGTAGTTTTCTGGGCGACCCCTCCCGTCCACGGCTGCTTACGTGAAACGGTAGTACATCCGGCGATGTTTACCTTTAAACTGCCGGATAATGTCAGCTATGGTGAAGGCGCCATGGTCGAGCCTTTGTCCGTGGGTATGCAGGCGGCGAAAAAAGCCAATATCAAACCCGGCGACGTTGCCCTTGTTACCGGCTGCGGCACTATCGGCATCCTAGCGGGACTGGCGGCGCTGGCGGGCGGCTGCAGCAAAGTTATTATCACCGATGTTATTCAGCCCAAACTGGATATTGCGGCCGGTTACTGCATGGTACCGGTAAACATAAAAAAACAGGACCTGATGGAGATGGTGAATAAAGAAACCGGAAACTGGGGCGTCGATGTTATCTTTGAAGCGAGCGGGAACGAAGCCGCAATCAAGAATATATTCCAGCCCCTTTGTCCCGGCGGGAAAGTCGTTTTCATCGGTATGCCGGTCGAACCGGTGCCGGTGGATATCGTGGCGGCGCAGGCTAAAGAGGCGCGGATGGAATCCGTGTTCCGCTACGCTAATGTATATCCACGCGCGGTAGCTCTACTTGCTTCCGGCAGGATAAATATCAAACCGCTTATCACGGACAAGTATAAGTTTGCCGATGCTATAAAAGCCTTCGATTATGCCGCCAATCCTAAGCCGACTTCGGTAAAAACGGTTATCGAGATGTAATCCGGCTAACGTATGGTGTAGCCGCCGTCTACCACAAGGTCATGGCCGGTCATGTAGCCGGAGGCGTCCGACGCAAGGAATATCAGGGCGCCGCGTAATTCTTCCGGTTTGCCCAGCCTTTTCATCGGTGTAAGTTCTTCCCAGGTGGGGAAAAGATGGGGCATCGATGATAGAACCATCTCTGTTTTCATATAACCTGGAGAAATTGCATTAACGCGGATTCCGTGTGATGCCCATTCAACCGCCATCGTTTGCGTTAACATGACAACTCCGGCTTTTGATGTGTTATAGATGGCCTGCGGCTGCGGGACGTTGACGGTGCGGGCCGATATCGAGCCAATATTAATGATACTGCCACTTTTTTGCGGAATCATGATATGGGCGGCTTCCTGTGAGCAGAAAAAGACGCCTTTCATGTTAATATCTATGATTCTATTCCAATCTTCTTCCGTCATTTCCTCTACCGGTTTTTGCATGCTGATTCCCGCGTTATTGACACAAATATCCAGCCGTCCAAACTCCAATCTAATAATCGAAAAAGCCCTTTGCACATCATCTCGGCTGGAGACATCCCCCGGTAAAACAAGGCTTTTTCTCCCGAGTTTTTTAATACCCGCCGCAACCTCTGCCAGGTTTTCTTTGTGCAGGCCAAATAAAGCAACATCGCAGCCAGCTTCGGCCAATGTAAGCGCCAGTACTTTCCCGATACCTCTTCCGGCGCCGGTAACTATAGCCTTGCGGCCTTTAATATCGAAAATATCGTAAACGCTCATATTTCTCTCCCGTTATTAAGCCAGGGAAACCTCGATTTTCTTAAGGTTCTGCAGACCTTTTACGGCCAGCTCTTCGCCGGTATCGGCAAACTTTCTCCAGATAGCGCAGAGGCGGTTCAGCTCTTTAAAGCTGGGGTCGAACGATTCGATGGTAAGCGGTCCGTTAAAACCGATCTTCTTAAGGGCGGTAAAAAATTCCTTCCAGGGTACCAGGCCGGTGCCGGGAATGCCACGGTTATTTTCACAAACGTGGACATAGCCCAGGTATTCCTTGCCGCAGGTCTTAACCGCTTTGCTAAAACTCGATTCTTCACGTATCATGTGGAAAGCATCGAGATGGACTTTGATATTGCCGGTGCCCACTGCTTTGCAGTATTTGACGGCGTCTTCCGCGACATTGAGAAAATGGCTTTCAAAACGGCCGACCGGTTCGACGGCAAGAATCAAGGTCTCTCTTGTTTTTTAGCGTAGGCAGTGATTTCTTTCATTGCTTCCACCGACCATTGCCATTCCTCTTCCGTGCGCGGTTTGCCGGAAAGATAGCCCCACTGCGCATATATGACCCCGCCCAGTATCTTCGAACCTATTTCAATGTTGATATCGACCATTCTTTTCATGGTTTCGAGACCATGCCGCCGCACTTTGCCATCGGGAGAAATCAGGTTGCTGTCCGCCGGCAAGCCGATAGTGGTCACCGGAATAATTCCCACCTCTTTAATTTTTTTCGCGACCGCTTTAGCCGGGAACCGCTTCGGATGACTTACATTAATGTCCATAACGTCAAACCCCAGCGACTTTGCCTTATCGATGAGGGGCAAGTCTTTTTCCGTGAACTCTTCCGTCCAGATTAATGAGTCTACGCCGAATTTAAACATCTTCGCTCCTTTTGTTGTGCGTTTTAAAAAAGTATAACCGGCGCAATGCCCATCTGCTCGCAGGCTTCTTTGATGGGCAGGGAAAAATCGCCGTGAATCAGGCTGGCATGGTGGGTGAAGCCTTCTTTTACCAGCGCGCCGTAAAGCAGTTCCAGGTCAGGCACTTCCACCCAGCTCCAGGAACCGCGTAGGTTTTGTTTCGTTGACCGCCGTTTTACCTCTGGCAATCAGCATCTTGAATTTTCCGTCCTGTTCCTGGAGCCGGCATAACGTTACCGTCACCGGACTTGAGCTGGAATTCACCGGTGCCTTTGGAGCGTTCTATGCCCAATGATTCCCCGAGGATGCTGTGATAGCGCAAATTTACCTGGCCGTTCTTACAGACCAGCGAGGGAGGCGCATTACCGCAATGCCAGGCCAGGAAAGTGTTGGCTTTTTCCTGGTGCCGTATCGTCCAATCGATAAAGTGGGGCACTGTCTCACCCATCGCCGCAAGGTACTGGATTAGCATTGTTAAAGCGCCGTAGATATCCACTTCGCAGGATGTCATGATGCCGCGGTCGGTCATACGCCCCATGGCGTAACAGGGCGAAAGGCCGTAAACCGATTGCATGGCAGTCCAGCACTGGACGCCCATCGCGGATAATTTCTTATCTGCGGCAAAGCGGGCCAGAGCGTATTCCAGCCTGGCGATTTTCTTCACCGTATCCACTCCGGCAGCAGAGGTATTTGCCTGGGTTTTAATATCTTTGGCGATGTTTTTAACGTCCAGCGTATTTTCTCCCGCGCTGGCATTG
This sequence comes from uncultured Chloroflexia bacterium, assembly GCA_963796365.1. Classification (GTDB taxonomy): domain Bacteria; phylum Chloroflexota; class Dehalococcoidia; order Dehalococcoidales; family RBG-16-60-22; genus RBG-13-51-18. Next base: position 79,471 of record CAWCLJ010000002.1, on the reverse strand, counting down.
CTCATGATATCAGCAAGGTCGATAGGGACGACCCGCTGGCGGAATTTGCGCATCAGCAAATCTTCACTGAAAATACAGGTCTCGAAGCGCTCCGGTCGCGGACCTACCAATCCGATTCTGGCGCCCATAAATCCGCGGGAAATTGCGCAGACGCGGAGAAAATCGGTAACAGCAGATTGGAATTTTGGTTCTTCCGGGAATACGATGCCGCCGAACATGAATTTGAATTTTTCTGCGGTGCAGGCCGGATGAAATGGAAAGTGTGCCGCAGAAAGAGTCCGACCGGCGGTTGCCATCAGCGGTAAAAGGCCCTTCTTTTGTCCCGAAAAGCAAAATTGGCAGGTCGCGGAAAGCGGAAGCTACCGAAAGCGCCGAGACTTCATCGCCGAAGGTCATCGTGCCGATTATCAGGCCATCGATGCCTTCCTCCTTAAAAAGAGTGATGACCCTTTCCGCTTCTTCATCATTGCGGATACAGCCGCCGCGGGTAAATTCCTTGTCCGGTACGATAATTTTAAGATGATGCATCTTGGGGAAAGCTTTGAGGCAGCGCTGCCTCATCCGGGCCGCCCAGTCTTCATCGAAGGGCTCGCGGTGAGCGGGAACAAAACCAATTTTTAACGTTTCCATAGCCTTCGTTTTCCTTTCGGATGTCTAAGCGAAATTGAAAATACCTATGTGAATTTGCCAGACCTGCGATTACTATATAGCAATTTATCCGCTGTATTCAACTTTGTTTAAGGGATGATTTTGACCGGCAAACCGCCGCGTGCTATGCTTTTTCCATAACCGAGGGAAAAAATGAACAGCATTAAAATAGACCCGGGACGCATTATCGGCCAAATCGACCGGAATATCTTCGGTGGTTTTGCCGAGCACCTGGGTCGTTGTATCTATGGCGGAATTTATGAGCCGGGGTCGCCGTTATCGGATAGCGACGGCCTGCGCAACGATGTGCTGGACGCGTTAAAACGCTTGAGAATGCCCCTGATACGCTATCCCGGGGGTAACTTTGCCTCAGGCTATAGATGGTGGGACGGAGTCGGTCCGGTAGAGCAGCGGCCGGCGCGCATGGACCTTGCCTGGCATGAGCTGGAAACCAACTGGTTCGGCACCAACGAATTTATAAATTTCTGCCGGAAAATAAATGCCGAACCTTACCTGGTGGTCAATTGCGGCGACGGCAGTATGCGTGAAGCGAGGGACTGGGTGGAATATTGTAACGGAACGGGGAATCAGCACTCGTCAAGCTGCGGCGGCAGCACGGATTTCCCGGTCCTCATAACGTAAAATACTGGAGCATCGGGAATGAAGTTGACGGCCGCTGGCAAATAGGCTATAAGACGCCGGAAGAATATGCCCGCGCTTTTACCGAGTTCGGCAAGGTGATGAAATGGGTCGACCCGACTATCAAACTGGTAGCATCGGCGGTATCGGACTGGAACGGCGCATGGGAAGAACGCTCGCGGCTATTGCTGGAACAGGCCGGTGACCTGATCGATTACCTTTCGCTGCACTGGTATGTCGGTAATCCAGAAAATGATTTTAATAAATATATGGCAGTTTCAGAGTTAATTGAGAAACGTTTAAACTCCTTCAAGAATTTGATAAAAACGGTCAGTACACAAAGAAAAGCAAACCGAAAGATTTACCTGGCGGTCGATGAATGGAATGTCTGGTACCGGACGTTCGGCCCGGAAGCCTACAAAACAAAGCTTGAAGAAATATATAACCTGGAAGATGCGCTGGTCACGGCGATGCAGCTGAATGCCTTTATACGCCACGCGGATTCGGTAAAAATGGCCAACCTGGCCCAGATAGTTAATGTCATCGCGCCCGTATTTACCCGGCCCGAAAGGCTCGTTTTCCAGACGATATATTTTCCCTTCATGCTTTACAGCCGGACTTGCGGAAATATAGCGTTAGATGCAAGGTGGGAAGGTGATACTTTTTCAAGCGGCGATACCAAAGGCGTGCGCACGCTCGATGTTTCCGCCACGCTGGATGAAAATAATAAACAACTTGCCGTGTACGTCGTAAATCGTAGCCTGAAAGAAACGAATGCACAACTGCAACTAGCTTCCGGCAAATTCAAAGATAAAATAAACATTTTTACGGTTAACGGGCCGGATATTAAAACCGAAAACACTTTCACATTGCCGGACAAGGTCAAAACTGCTCAAACACAATTACAGCCGAAAGAGAACGAATTTGATATACTTTTTGAGCCGCACTCCGTGACCGCTTTAGTGGCCGATATTACGTAACCCAATTTTCACATGTTACCTGGTTATACCGGAGAAAAATAATTTACCGGCGGTAATTTTACACCCATCCTGAAAAATAAGTGTAATTACTTATTTGACAAGAAGTATTCCGAAGCTATCTTTATAAGAAAACTGCTAGGGCTATACACTATACCACTGAAATCAGAGTATCCAATAAATCGGGGATTACTTTTTCAGCGGCCTTTACAGTTATGGTTTATCTACCGTTCCGGGTATTTACTATCTGAATAATTGCGCTTATCATATGGTTGGAGGGAGGGGCGAGTGGTGTTAAAAATAAAAAGAGCTTATGAACAGGCAGAACCTTCTGACGGACGGAGAATTTTAATTGACAGGTTATGGCCGCGCGGCGTTAGTAAAGAGGAAGGGCGCATCGATGTCTGGCTGAAAGACCTGGCGCCCAGCACCGAACTTAGAGAATGGTTCGGCCATGACCCGGGAAAATGGGAGGAATTTAAAAAACGGTACCGCCGTGAGCTTGGCGCGCCGGACAAGACAAGACTGATTGAGGATGTTGCTCAGCATGCCAAGCATAACGATATCACTCTCATCTATAGCGCTAAAGACACCGAGCATAGCGATGCCATGGTCCTGGAGGATTTGATTGAAAAGACCATGTCGGGAGTACATGTATAAGGAGTAAATTATGGAACCGGTACATACACACCGTGATAGTGAGTTAAAAAAAAGAACGGACGAAAAAAATAGCGCCGGAAAAATAAAAATTCTCGGTTTTGCCGGAAGCCTGCGTAAAGCCTCATATAACCGGGCGTTGTTAAGGGCAGCTTCCGGACTATTGCCGGCAGAAGTGATCCTTGAAATATTCGAGCTTGACGGTATCCCTCCGTATAACGAGGATATCGAAAAAAACATGCCGGAGGAAGTGAAAATTTTCAAACAAAAGATAAAGGATGCCAATGCATTGTTGATTGCAACGCCTGAATATAACCGTTCAGTGTCCGGCGTGCTTAAAAATGCTATCGATTGGGCCTCCCGGCCTGCCGGGGATAACCCTTTTAATGATAAGCCGGTCGCTATTATGAGCGCTTCTAACGGTGCCTTGGGGGCAATAAGGGCGCAATATCACCTGCGGCAAATTATTGTTTTCTTAAACATGCATGCTGTTAACCGACCTGAAGTTTGTGTTACATTTGCGCCACAAAAATTCGATGATAAGGGCAATCTCATCGATACCCAAACTCAAGATTTAATAAAACAGCTGCTTGAAGCCCTGGTTTCCTGGACAAAAAGACTCAATCCTGGAAAATAAAACTTTTTTATAATATTCATTATTTGTCTCCTTTTCCCGGAGATATTCTATTAACATGCCTCTTGAACCTACCTTCTTGTTATTTTTCTGAATCTAAATTATAATCCTTAAAGTCCAACAACTTTTTTTAGGAAGGACTATATATGGCTTCAAAAATTACCGCACAACAATATGCTAAAGAAAATGAACAATTAAAGAAGAAAATTGAGGAAAAAACCGGGAAGACCGCCGAACAGCTTTATGAGGAAAGAGAGAAGCGTTCCCGTGATGCGATTCAGATGAAGGTTCCGGACCGGATACCACTCGTAACACACCCGGAAACTCATAAATTTACCGGTATTCCGAACTCAGCAGCGTATTACGACCCTATAGTCTTTAAGCGGGCGATGCGCGATATTACCCTTGAGCTTGAACCGGATATGTGCAATATGGGCCTCCCCATCTCCGGCGAGGCGATGACGATTCTGGGTGTAACGAACCGCCTCTGGCCCGGCGGCCCGCTGCCCCCGGACTATGATTACCAGTTTATCGAGAGCGAATTCATGAAGGAAAACGAGTATGACATGATACTCAATGACACGTCAGACTTCATGGTTCGCAGGATGCTGCCGCGCATGTACAAGAACCTGTCGTCGCTTTACGACCTCCCGCCCCTCGGGGGCATGTTCCAGGGCTTTGAAGGCATGGTCACGCTGTTTGCTGAGCCGAAATTTATCGAGGTGGGCAAGACGCTGGCTAAAGCTGCGGTGGAAATGAAGAAATTCCGGGACGACATCGGCGATTCCTACGAAGAGATGGCGGTGCTCGGTTACCCGTCTTTCGCGCATGTAGGCGGTAACGGCGTGGGCGGCGCGCCTTTTGATGTTGTTTCCAGCTTTTTGAGAGGCATGAAGGGCTCGATGATGGATATGTTCCGGCATCCGGACGAACTCCTGAAACTTTGCGATATGATTATGGACAAGCGCATCGCGGAAGCCACGCCGGCCGACCCCAAGAAGCGCGGCAATCCCAAGCGGGTGGGCATGCCCCTCTGGCGTGGCGATAAGTCATTCATGTCCCAGAAAGCGTTCGAAAAATTCTACTGGCCCGGCCTGAAACGGGCTTTACAGGCGGATATCGACCTTGGATATGTACCGGTCCCATTCTATGAGGCGGAATTCGGCGAGCGCCTGGAACGCCTGCTGGAGTTGCCGAAAGGCAAGGTACTGGCCTCCATCGAGTATGTAGATGCGGTAAAGGCAAAAGATATTCTTAAGGGACATACCTGCCTGTTTGTGCGCATCCCGCTTTCTTCCAAGCTCTGGTCGATGAATGAAGTGGAACAGTGTACCAAGGACCTCATTGACAAGTGCGGCAAGGGCGGCGGGCTTATCCTCGATGTCAGGCTACCGGACTCCGCCACACGCGCCGAGGCTGCCAAACTGCTGCAAACTATAAAGGAATACGGCAGGTACTAAACTAACCTGCAAATAGAATTAGTAGAATGGGTGAGATTGTTCTTTTACCGGCTGTCTCCCCCATTTGTTGTTTTATCGTAACTCAATTATAATCGCTTAAAGCCCGGAACATTTTATTAAGAGAGGTTATACATGTCTCCTGCAATCACAGCCAAACAATATGAGAAGGAAAATCAGTTACTTAAAAAACAGATAGAAGATAAGACCGGTAAATCCTGTGAGCAATGGTATGCCGAGCGTGATAAACGTTCAAAAGATGTCCTGGAGCTAAAAATACCGGACAGAATTCCTTTTACCGTCCGCCCGAATATGCAACGCTACACCGGCGTTCCCAATTCTGCGGCTTATTATGACCCCATAGCTTATAAAAGAGCCACGCGTCAAACCATCCTGGACCTCCAACCCGATATGTGCATGGGCGGGCTTCCAACTTCCGGTGAGGCCATGGAAGCTCTCGAGGTAAAGAACAGATTATGGCCGGGCGGGCCGCTGCCGCCAGATTATGAATTCCAGGTCGTCGAAACCGAATTCATGAAAGAAGACGAATATGACATGTTTCTGAACGACCCGTCCGATTTCATGGTACGGCGTTACTTTCCGCGGATGTATGGGACGTTGAAACCGTTTTCGGAGCTTCCGCCTATCGGGAATATGTTCCAGGGGTTTGAATATCTCACCCCTACATTTATTTCGGCCGAGTTTGTTAAGATGGTTAAAGCTCTGGCGGAAGCCGGGAAGAAAACACAGCAGTTCCGGGAAACCATCGGAGATTTTTATGAAGAACTGGCGCAGCTTGGCTTTCCCCCATACTCTTATACGGGCAGCGGAATAGGCGGTGCGCCCTTCGATACCGTCTCCAGTTCCTTACGCGGCATGAAAGGCTCGATGATAGACATGTACCGCAGGCCGGAAAAGCTCTTAAAGCTTATCGATGTGATAATAGATAGGCGTATGGCTTAAGCAAAACCGGCAACCCCGAACCGGCGGGGCACTCCCGTCCGGGTCAACATGCCGCTCTGGCGCGGGGATAAATCTTTTATGTCCCGGAAGCAGTTTGGAAAATTTTATTGGCCGGGATTGAAGAAAGCATTACAGGCTCATATCGACCTTGGTTTTGTTCCGATGCCGGTTTTTGAAGCGGAGTTTGCGGAACGGCTGGAATGCCTGCTGGAATTGCCGAAAGGAAAGATTTTGCCATCGGTGGAATATGTGGATGCTTTTAAAGCGAAGGAAATTCTCCATGGTCATTCATGTATTGTAATTAGGATACCCGGTTCATCGAGATTCTGGCCCATCCGGCAGGTAGAAGATTGTGTTAAAGACCTGATTAAGAGGGTCGGTAAGGGCGGGGGAGTTGTTATTGACGTCAAAATACCTGATACGGGTACGCCGGAACAACTGCCAAAGCTCATGGATAATTTAAGATATTTTGCCCGGTATTAGGTAATTTCTTTTCTCTTTAAGACCGGTTCACCAGCTATTGAGTTGTTGGAACGCTTTATCGAATTCTTTTCGCGAACGTTCCACCAGTACCTTTGCCTCCCCGACGGCTATCTCGTATTCGTCTTTCTTTAGGGATTCCATGACGGTTTTAGCGACCTCTTCCGGAGGGATGCCCCGGTAGTCTCCAGAGTCGCCGGTAGTGCCTTTTCCGAGTTCCGAGTCTACCGCCGGCGGGATGATTTCAAATACCTTTACCGTCGTATCTTTCAGTTGCTGCCGCAGAGAGACCGTGAACAGATGCAGCCCCGCCTTGGTGGCGCAATATACCGGCATAAAAGCAATGGGGACGAAACCGAGCCCGGAAGAAACGTTCAATATGGCGGTTTTCTTTTTCTTCATCAGCAGGGGAGCAAAAAAGGTGGAAAAGTGGATGGGGGCGGCAAAGTTGGTTTGTATTTCGTCTTCACCCGTGAACAATTCCTTCACGCCTTTGGTCAAATCTATGCCTCTTTGAATCCCCGCGTTATTGATAAGGATGTTCAGGTCTTTATAGTTATTTTTTACCCAGTTGCAGAATGATACGCGGCTTTCTCTGGTGGAAATATCGCATTGCTTGATTTGCAAGCCGGGGAGTTTTTCTTTAGCCTCTTCCAGACGGTTTTCTCTCCTGCCGCAGATTAAGACCTTGTTACCGGCTTTCATCAAAGCTTCCGCCAGCGCAAAACCGATTCCCGTAGCGCCGCCCGTAATTAAAACAGAATTACCGCTCGTCTTCATGTGTTTTCCCCTCTCGTAACTTATATTTTTATTCTATTACCTTTTCTCCGGGGCTTCGTTACTTAACATAAAACAAACGAAACAAATAATATTGAATCGAATTGTTTCTTTACCGGAGAAGAGAAACTATTGTACCGGCTTATGCGTCTTACCCCGGGCAATGGAAGCAAAAATACCTAGGAAACAAAGCGCGGTGGAGATGATAAAAGCAATTTTCATTGCTTTAAGGAATAGGGGATAGCTGTCCGGAGTGATTTCAACCTTTCCGATATACAGAGAAAAAAGCAGCAGCACCAAACCCAGGCTTAACGCCTGGCCGACCAATCTCATCGTTCCCAGTGTACTTGAGCCCACGCCGTAAAATTTACGGTCGATGGAACTCATCACAGCATTGGTATTCGGTGAGGAAAAGAAACCGAAGCCCAGCCCCTGAACGAAGAGACTTGCCAGGATGTAAATAACGCCGGTATTATTACCGAGGAAAATAAGCATGGCAATGCCGATAGTGGTTAACAACATACCCACCGAAGCGACAATTTGGGGTTCCACTCTATCAGAAAGAATGCCGGCGATTACAGAGCAGATCACCATAATCACCGGTTGTAAAATCAGTATGAAGCCGGCACGTTCCGCGGAAAAGCCGCTGATGTATTGTAGATAAAGGCTTAAAAGGAAACCTACTGCCGCCGTAGCGGCATAGTTTATTAAGGCCGCCAGGTTGGAAAATGCGAAAATTGTATTGTTGCGGAAAAGCTCTACTTTTATCACCGGAAATTCTTGTCTGTTTTCCCAGAACAGGAAGGCTACAAATGCCGCAAGTGAGATAAAAATCAGTCCTAATCCCCATAAGGCTGGCAGAACGGAAAAGGCATAAACAAGGATTACCATGGCGATACTAAAAAGTATCGAGCCGATATAATCGAGTTTTTCTCCGCGCGAACCTGCCCATTCACCTCGTAACCTTGAGAAAACAATGATGGAAATAATAATTCCTAAAAGAGAGTTGAGATAAAATATGCCCTGCCAGCCGAAATATTGTGTCATCACACCGCCTATAACTGGCCCGATAGAGAGACCGACATAAACTGAGGCAGTACTGAAACCGAGCGCGCGCCCTCTTTCCTGCGGCGGGTAGACCGAAGTCAATATAGCTATGGAGGTCCCGAAAATCATTGAGCCTCCGAATCCCTGAAGAACACGGAAGAATATCAGCCATCCGCCGGAAGGCGAAAGTGCGCAGAGAAAGGAAGCCACCGCATCAATGATGATGCCTATCTGGAAAATCCTTTTTCGGCCATAGATATCTGAGATTCGCCCGAAAGGAACCAGGAAGGTTGCCGCTGACACCAGATAAGCGGAAACTACCCAGTTTTGGGAAACGGCGTTCATGTGCAGTTTAGTGCCAATGGTGGGAAGGGCGATATTAATAGAAGAAAACATGAATGGTGTCAGGAAATTACTCATAATGGCGATGGCCAGCACCACGCCTTTACTCGTTACCGGTTGGGTCTGATTGGGGATTCCTTGGGCGGGAGTAAATTCCATATCTTAATTTACAGGGAAATCAGGTGAATATTCAAGTTTACAAAGGGGACTCATGATGGACATAAACACAAACCCTGCCCTGGTTTAATATAGTTAGAATGTTTTTATACGGCAGCCTTTGGCTCCCACCACATGACGAAGGACTTTGTTTCTCTCCGGAACTTTATGCCGCCGTTTTTATTCTTTGTCAGCCGCTTGTCCACGTTTTTCTTAAATACGGGTGCCGGCTCCGCTATTCCCGTTTCCCTTAATTGCCAGAGGTCTTGATAAGCCTCCGCTTTAGCAGCGTAATCCATGGTGAAACCGTCCGGTACAATCCTGATATTGGGGTCGTAGCCGGCATCGTAGATAATATTGTAATTTATGTTATAGCCGAGCCTTCTATCGATGCGCATCGGCGGGAATTTCGGCGCTTCGCCGATGCCTTCAAAGAGGTCGCCGATAACCATGGGGATATTCGGTGCGTTTGCCCAGGCGATGACGATATCATGCTGCTCGAAGTTTTTGCCCAAAACGGTATCATTCCAGTCCAACGGGAGAGCTTTAAGGTTCTTTACGCCCGCCTCCTGGGCGTTTCGGCGGCAATACGCCAGCATTCTCTCCGATTGGTCCAGGGCAGTGACGCTTTTAGCGCGCTGAGCCATCGGCACGGCAATGCGCCCCGGCCCGCAACCGATATCCAGCACAGTATCGTTTTTTGTTGTCTCGAAGCAGTTAATCTGGTTCAGCGTGTAGGTCTTTTCCATCCTCGCCATCTGGTTGTACATGCTGGCGCTGCGGTCGTTATCGAATATATTTCCGCCGGACGAGGCGGCAAGGATAGCTGCCTTAGCTCTTCCCAATTTATTAAACCTGCCATCGTACTTCTCCGCTTTTTAAACAATTATACCCGGGGAAAATATAAAAATATGAAGATAGCTTCTAATGCGTCTTATCTCTTTTCCTTTTTATCGTACACCGCCCCGGGCCCCAGGGAAAAATGCAGCATTGGTTTATCTACTTTTTTTACTATCATCGGGCCGTGTTACATTCCTTTAGGTATAAAAACCATGCAGTTTTTAGTCAGGATATGTTTTTCATCGTCCACCCAGAGCTCAATTTCACCGTTCAGATTTTTAGCGTCTTTTGGGTCTCCGCCGATGAAGGCCAGCACTTCATCAAAATCATGAGTGTCCGGTTCTACAACCGCTTTGGAAGCAGTATGATACCACATGCATTCGGTATAGAAACCGCCTTTGAACATATTGTTGTATATAGGCGATAGGGAGAGCGATGTTGAGAAATTCTTTCTGAAATTCATCTTCATCCCGGCAATCGCTTTCCGGGCGGCCGCTGAAATCTTCGATTATATATTTATCGTATTTAGTTTTGCCCATGTCTGAATTCCTCCTTCATTTTGGGAGATAATTCCGGCTGTTACATGACAATTAAGGAAGTTTATCCAGGTTTAGTGTCTTGGGATTCCCTTTATAGCCTGGGCCGTCGTAGGAATAAGTTTTTCCTTCCTGTGTCTTGGAGAATCTCGGCGTTAGTAATATCACTCCGAAGAAGACCGGTTTATTGATAATACGGAAATTCAGCGGTGTATGAGCCAGTCCCTTGGGGCAGAAAACCGTCGTCGGTTTGTTAATCAGGTAATATTCCTTCTCTTCTCCCAGGTAAAAATCGATTTCCGCATCGAAACTGCCGGCCCAATCTCTGGGGTCGCCGCCCAGGAAAACCAGGTACTCATCGGCGTAATGGGTGTGCGGTATTTTTTCAAGCAGCATCGGCTTGGACACGAGTGACCACCCGAAATTTGCGCCGGCCCCCGGTATCTGGCGGGCGCCACGTATGGAAAAACCGGTTTTGGCTATGGTGTGCTCCGGCAGCGTCGGCGCCTCTAAACAATCGGTGAAAACGTATTTTTCATATTTCTTTTTAGGCATCGGCGGGCGGTTCCTTTTCTTTCCCGGTGGTGGATAATTTAAAGAATAGTTGATGGGCGCCATGGACTTTGTCCGATGACCCCCTGCAGTTGAAATGTTAAAAACTAAGGCGGTTGATTATTTCTTTTTTTCCGGCGGTTTTGTGAAATTCTTGCCGATGATAACGGAATCGAATGACTCACCGAACATGATATGCCCGAACATAATCGGCTTGTCTATTCTCTTAAAGTTCAACGGGCAATGCGGCACGTTCGAAGGAACGTATACCCAGGTTGTAGTTGTAATCGTCGTCATTTCGGCGTCTTTACCTTCGCCGATGGTGAATTCTACTTCGCCGCCGAATTCTTTAAAGTTCATTGGATTGCCGCCGATAAAATACAGGATTTCCGCCACGGCATGTGCGTGCGGTGTAGGTATCATTAAAAATGGCCGGTAAATGGGTCGCAATACCTGGATGAGCGGCTCTTCCCAGTATTTAACGCGTTCATGCTGCCCGATCCCGATGTAGGGCGGTGCATCCGCGGGAGTGCCGGGGTGGTTTATGCCCCAAGGATTTGGTAAATAATACTTGTCATATTTTCGCTGGGCCATAGTAGTCTCCTTCCTTTACCCTTTTAGATATTATTAGATTGTTACTATTTAAGCACAATGTATTTGATAATTCAATGTTGTTCCGGTGTTTAATACATTGATATCTAAAAATTTGAGGCTTGCTAAATAGTCTTTTATTATGAACCTTCTTTAAAAGCAGGTTTGTTATCATTTCGTATATCCGGGGTTATGACCCGTTACATTCGGATTCTCTGTCAGAAGAATAGAATTAATCGTTAATATTGTTTTGCTTTTCAATTTGATAGTCGTTGACCGTTTTAGTTTCCGCGGCAGTATTTTCCCGCCGGCCTCTTAGAAGCGAAGGAATAATAGCGGCGACGATGATGCAGCCGAGTATCAAGCAAGCTTGATTGATAGATTTTAAAAACGCATGCATTTCACTGGACTGGACGAGCTGGGAACTATTGACTATCTGTGAAAGCTGGCTATACGGCATCACCAGCGACATCAGCAGTAATGAAAACGGTATGCTGATAACGTTACCTGTCTGATTGAGCGTCATCCTGATTCCGTTGGCGACACCGCGTTTTTCCGCCGGAACAGAACCCATTACTGAGCTGGTATTGGGAGAGACAAATAGCGACCTGCCCAGGCCGAAGAGAAGCAGACTGACCAGTACGGCGCCGTAAGAAGACTTTTCATTAAGCTGGGAGAACCAGAGCAGCGCGGCCGCGTTTAAAGCCAGTCCTATCGAGCTTAACCACCGGCTGCCGTATTTGTCTGATAGCCTCCCGCTGAGCGGTCCGAATATAAGTACGACAATTTCCATTGGAATTAGCAGGACGCCGGCTTTCAGGGCGCTGTAGCCGAGTATCAGCTGAAGGTAGAGGGACCTTAGGAACGGGCCGCAGCTGAATGCCAGTGAGTTCAGAAAACTGGCGGTATTCCCGGCTGCAAATAATCTTATCTTGAACAATGCTAGGTCGAGCGTAGGATATTTCACTCTTAGCTCAACGAATACAACCGCGACAAAAATTAGCACCCCGCCGGCAAAAATGGCGATGTTTTGAGGAGAAGTTGGATTTCCTATCGTCAAACCCAGCAAAATAACCAGCAGACCAATACAGTACAGGATGGAGCCGGGGTAATCGAATTTTTGACTGGAAGGTTTAATGGCGGTATCCCGCAGGCGCAAATAGCTCCAGACCGTCCCGAAAATACCGATAGGCACGTTGATAAGGAATATCGATCTCCAGCCGAAATAGGTTATCATTACGCCGCTTAGCGTGTAGCCGGAAATAGCGCCCACATTAAAAGCCATCATATTTACGCCCAGCCCCATACCCAGCTGGTTTTTCGGGAAAGCATCGGTGATAATGGCTGCGCTGTTGGCCGTCAGTAGGGCGGCGCCCGCACCCTGGATAATGCGGAAGATAACCAGTTGTTCGCCGTTACGGGATAGCGCGCAAAGAAGTGAGCCCACCGTAAATATCGCAAATCCCAGGTTATAAAGCCTGACTCGTCCGTAAAGGTCGGCCAATCTCCCGAAGGCTACCAGGAGTATCGTTATCATGAGGGTGTAGCCGGTCAGAATCCAGATTCCGTGCACGATACTCGCGTGCAGGTCTTGCAATATCGTCGGGAGCCCTATGACCACAATAGTCATGTCCAGGCTGGACATAAACGCGCCCACCGTGGTAACGGATAAAGCCACCCATTTATAGTTCGTACTGGATTTCATTACGGGTTCTTTGAATTATTTTCGTTAACGGATTATACGGCTGAATGATGTTGAAGAGAGCGTAACCAGTAATGCCGTGGCAAACACGATAACACCGAAATCCAGGCCAAGTTGATGGTAATCGGCTGTTACCAGTAATGACCTCATGGCGTCAACGATATAACTAAGCGGATTGACGCGAGCGATTACCTTCAGCCAAGTGGGCATAATATCGATGGGATATATAGCGCTTGAAGCGAAGAAAATTGGCATCATAATTGCCTGGCCGATACCCATCATCCTCTCCCTGGTTTTAAAGAATGAGGCTAAAAACATCGAAAGACCGGAAAAGCACATTCCGGTAAGGATGATAACTAAAAGCGAACCGAGGATTGTAATTGGATTGAGTATCAGGTGGACCTGGATGATGATAGCTAAAACAAACACCACCAGGGCCTGAATAACGGAGCGTATCCCGGCAGAGAAGGTCTTGCCGAGAACTATGCTGTAACGCGGGATAGGCGTAGACAGAAGTTTGTGTAGCAAACCCATGTCCCGGTCCATGACAATATTAAAGCCATAGAAGATGGCGACGAAGATGACCGATTGGGCCAGCACGCCCGGGGTCAGGAACTGGATGTAAGTGTAATTTCCTGTGGGTATTAGATGCGTTTGGGAAAAAACTTGACCGAAGACGAGCAGCCACAGCACCGGTTGTATCGCCCGGATAAACACCTGAGAGGAATCGTGCCATATCTTCCTCATCTCGAATTCGGTTATTGCGAAGACATCTGTAAATAATCTGGCGATAGCCATTTATCCGTGCCTCCTTGCTGTTCTCCTTACGGCTTTTGCCGTTTGCCAGGTCAGGTCGCCCTCTCCGATGCGCTTGCCGGCATATTTCAGGAACACATCGTCGAGTGTGCCGACCTTAAGTGAAACTGATAGGGTGTTAACTCCATGGCTCTTTAGTTTATCGATAATTTCAGGAACTTTGCGCTCTCCGTCATCAACTACGAGGTCACAGGTGCCGTCCTGCGCTTCTGAAAGAAGGTGATAACCTAATTGTCCCAGTATCTGGTAACAATTATGATTGTCTGAAGCGATGGTAACGATATCTCCTCCCAGTTCTGCTTTAAGCTTGCCTGGCTCGCCGATGACGGCGATATTTCCGCCGTTCATAATCGCCACGCGGTCACATAGGTTGTCGGCTTCATTCATGTCGTGGGTGGTAAGTAAGATGCTGGCATCGAATTCATCGCGCAGCCTGTGCACATAGTCAATTACCATGCGTTTGGCTACCGGGTCGAGTCCGATACTCGGTTCGTCCAGGAAGAGCACTTTAGGCCGGTTAACTAGCACCTGGCCAATCTCGAGACGCCGCATCATACCCCCGGAATAATTCTTGGCCAGCTGGTTGGCCTTATCGGAAAGCTCCATGAACTTGATGACTTCATTGATGCGTTCTTTGCGCACCGCCCTGGGGATATGAAACAACTCGGCATAGAAAAGCAGGTTTTCATAACCGGTTAGGTCGCCATCTACCGATACGTCCTGCGGAACATAACCGCAGTTCTCACGCGCTTGCTGCGGTTTTTTCAACACATCGATGCCGGCTATTTTCGCATCACCCGCCGTTGGCGGAATGAGGGTGAGCAGACATCGGATAGTGGTGGTTTTTCCCGCTCCGTTAGGGCCGAGCAGACCGAATATCTCGTTTTTCCCAACCTGAAACGATATATTATTCACCGCCGTGAACTGTCCGAATCGCTTGGTCAAGCCTTCAACTTCAATCATGTTCATTTGTTTTCTCCTTGGTCAGAATCAATGGCTTTCACCAGTGAAGTCAGACCTTTCGATAGGGTGGTAAGCTCATCCTGAGTCAAACTTGAAAGGGCTTTATCCATGACGCTTCTGCGTCTTTCACGGAAGTCAGCCACCAGCTCTTCGCCCTTTTCCGTCGTGCGTAACAGCAGCATGCGCCGGTCCTGGGCATTTTCAACGCGGCTGACGAGTTTTTGCTCAACCAGTCTTTCTACGATGCCCGTGACATTGGCAGGCGTAACGCTCAGTGCTGATGCCAATTTCCCCAGGTTGGTGCTGCCCTGGTTGCTGATGAAAAACAAGCTCTTAAGTTGGGGCATGGTAATTGATGGGAGTTTCATCCATGTTTCGATTGTCGACCCCCGGTGGTATCTGTCTACTTTACGTATCAGTTCACCAATCTCACTTATCAATGTCGTTTTATCCATTGATTTACCCTACCTTAATATTTAATGTTACATTGACATTTTAGTGTATATTGATTAATATGTCAATGTGGGGTGGGATATATTTCGACTAAAACGCGCCGGTTGACCGGGTTTTAAGCAGGAGGTAATCATTATGCCGGAAGAAAGTTTTGAAATTAACCGCTGGCATTCTGCCGCATATATCGAATCATGGATGGCCAACCGTTCTGCGGATACCGGGCCCCGGCTTTCGCAAAAGGAGCTGGTCTCCTTTCTTCCATTTGATAAAGGAATGAATATTCGCGTTCTGGACCTGGGAACCGGGACCGGGATGCTTAGCCTACAAGTCTTAGCTGTTTTTCCTAAGGCAATACTCGTCTGTCATGATTTTTCAGACGTTATGCTTGATCATGCGCGGCAGCAATTAGCTCCTTTTTCGGACCGGGTTACCTTCGTGAAAAGTGACCTGCGGGAACCGTCCTGGCCGCAAGTCATCCAGGGGGCATTCGATGCGGTAGTCTCTTCATTCGTCATGCATACCGTTCCGGATAATGTCAAAGAAATTTATCGCCGGGTATTCGGCCTTGTCAAACCAGGCGGTTGTTTTCTCGTCAGCGATATTTATTCTCCGCCGGGCGATGTTACCCGGAGGATATATCTAAAACAGGTTATTCTCTCCCGGCAAGCCGTGGTTAAAGCCGAAACCGGCGTAGAGAAAAGCGTTGAAGAAATAAAGCAGGAACTCCTTGAGCGCCGGCAGAGCCGCCACTCCGGAGAATCTGGCCGTCTTTGGGAAGAAACGCGAAAATCTCATACTCTGGTTAATAATCTCGAGTGGTTATCACAAGCAGGATTCACGGAAGTAGATTGCCTTTCCAGGGAGGTCCGCCGTGCCATACTTGGCGGTTTCAAACATTAAAATATGCGGTTTTGCCAATTGTTAATAAGTTTAATAAAATCTAAATAATAGTGTCATATAATACAAACAAAGAAGCTGCTTTAAAAAGACTAACAGCTTCTTCGAAGAGGGAATTAAGTATATGTGGCTTAAAATCAGGATGTATTTATTAGTCGCCGTTCTTTTCGGTATTTTATACGGCGTCATCGTCGGCATCGGCACCTGGCTGGGAATCGGCGGTGTGGTGTCTTATCTCATTCTTGCCTTTGCTTTTATGGGCCTACAGTACCTTATTGGGCCTTCTCTGGTTGCCTGGACGATGAAAGTGAAGTGGGTATCGGAAAAAGAAGCGCCGGAACTGCACCAGATGGTAGCCGAACTGGCGAGACAAGCTAATTTGCCCAAGCCGCGGGTCGGCATTTCGGAAATCAATATCCCCAACGCCTTTGCCTTCGGGCGGACGCAGAAAGACGGGCGGATATGCGTAACCCGGGGCATTTTGAATATCCTGAACAAAGATGAACTGAGGGCCGTGCTCGGGCATGAAATGTCTCACCTTAGACATCGTGATATGATTATCATAACCATACTGTCGGCGGTACCGATGGTGCTTTACTGGGTTGCCTCCAGTCTGATGTGGGGCGGTATAACGAGCAACCGGAAGCAGGGCGGAAGTTACGGGGCTATTATCGGCATCGGCGCCTTTTTTGTTTATTTCATCACTAACCTGTTAGTACTTTACGGGTCCAGGATACGTGAATATTATGCCGATGCCGGCAGTGTTCAGCTTGGGAACCAGCCGCACCAGCTTGCAAGCGCTTTATATAAGCTCACTCTAAATAACGCACGTTATAAGGGTAAACAGGAATTAAAGAAAGTCGAGGCGGTCAAAACTTTCTTCGTGAATAACCCCAGCCGCGCATATTATGAAGTCCAGGAGCTTGCTCAAGTCGACCGGGGTATGAAAGGCACGATTTCTTATGATGACCTGGCTGACCTCCGGCAAAAGCAGGTACGTATAAGCTTCGGCCAGAAAATCGCGGAAATATTTACTACCCATCCCAATATGTTGAAAAGGGTCAGGCAACTCGCAACTTTTATCAATTGAAAATAAAACCGGGCTTAAATATATGACCCATGGCGTGTAAGATGCTCTATCCTGAAAGCGGAGGCCGCTTAACTCCTTACTTGGGTATGGTTACATTTCACCATTATCCCGGAATCAGCGCACCTCTCCTAGAACAACATGGCGATCGATATCTCTCCAAAAACTTATCCAGATAGCACTATCGACTAAAGTAACGCGCCAGGTTACCTTTTCCGGGATTCATCCGGGAATTCAGCCATGAAGCGTCCTGTGAAAGGAATCCATCCCAAGGTTTTTTTATTCTAGCTGCGTAACCCCTGTTGTGCTGCTTGGGCCAGGTCGTTACCCGCCTAGATAAGCTTTAATCACGTTAGGGTCATTCGCCACTGTTTCGGCGGCGCCGTGCAAGGTTATTTCACCAACTTCGAGGACATAGGCTTTACTGGCTAGTTTCAAGGCCATATGGGCGTTCTGCTCGACAAGGATAATCGTAACGCCGGTTTTATTGATTTCCCGGATGATTTTAGCCACTTCATTCACCATAATTGGTGATAATCCGAGGCTCGGCTCGTCCATCAATAATACCCTGGGGTTTGACATGAGCGCCCGGGCAACCGCTACCATTTGTTGTTCTCCGCCGCTTAAGTTTAAACATTTTTGCCCGAGTCTCTCTCTTAAGTTGGGGAAATGTGTACACATTTCATCAAGTTTTTTCCGGAATTTAGCTTTTCCGCTTACCAAAAATGCACCCATCTCCAGATTTTGCTGCGTCGTCAGACTGTAAAAAAGTTGCCGGCCTTCCGGTACGTGTGAAATACCACGTTTAACAATCTCGTGAGGAGAGCAATTATCTATTCTTTTACCCTGATACCATATTTCGCCGGTGGTCAGACGCTTTAAGCCTGAAATGGTCCTGAGGGTGGTTGTTTTGCCGGCGCCGTTAGCGCCCAGCAGTGTAACCACACTGCCTTCTTCAACTTCCATGGAGACGTCTTTAAGAGCTTCCGACCCTCCGTAATGGACGTACATGTTTTTTATTTCCAGAAGCATCTTACTATTCCTCCTTCCCCAGGTATGCTTCAACCACTTCGCGGTTGTTCTTTATCTCATCGGGCAACCCCTCGGCTATTTTTCGCCCGTAACTCAACACCGTGATTCTGTCGGACACATTCATGACGACTTTCATCGTGTGTTCGACCAGGACCACCGTGATACCCTGATCCCGGATATTTTTTATCCTTTCCACCATTTCTAATGTCTCTGTCGGGTTCATGCCGGTCACTGGTTCGTCCAGCATCAACAGAGTTGGGCTGCAGGCTAAAGCAATGCTCACTCCTAAAGCTCGCTGGTGGCCATGCGGTAGGTTTATCGGCAGTTCATGCAATAATGCGCCCAACCCCATGAACTTCAGTATCTCGATGGCCTTTTCCCGTGCTTCGCGGTCTATCTTTCTGGCGCTGGGCGTATGTAAGAATTCTTGAATAGCTCCAGCTTGGCATCTCATGTGGAAACCCATCATCACGTTATCAATTACAGAATCGTACATAAAAAGATAGGTATGCTGAAAAGACCGCGATAGGCCTCTTTGTGCTATTTTATGCGGTTGTAGCCCGGTTATTTCTTCGCCATTGAAAAATATATCCCCGCTTGATACCGGGAAGGTGCCCGTGATGAGATTGAAAATTGTAGTTTTGCCTGCGCCATTCGGGCCGATAAGACTGTGGATTTCTCCTTTGTTGACTTCAAAGGTCAGGTCAGAGACGGCCTGCAATTTGCCGAAAATTTTACTAACATTCTTTAACTCCAGTAATGCCATCCTCTCTTACCTCCAATCTCGCCAGTTCGATATCTCTTAATACCCGGAGATGATTTACCTCTTTTATGTGCTGCCCACCAGGCGCGCGGACCATTTTCGCCGCAGGAACCACGGCCTTATTTTGCGGTCAATTAAACCAAGCAGACCCTGGGGTAAGAACATCAGGATAATAATTACCAGCGCAGAAGAAAATATTGTCTCATATTGTGCTTCAACCCTTAGATAATCCGGGATAAAAGTAGCTATTAATGCACCGATAATAGGGCCGGACAGGTTATAAGTCATGCCTCCGATGATGAGGTAAACCATCACGTTAAGGCCGGCATTGAAGCTGAAAATAGCTGGTACGGCCGCCAGGTAGTAAGCTACAAAATAACTACCGGCCAGAGCGATAAAGAAATTCCCGATAAGAACATTAGCCATTCTATATTTAACCACATTTATTCCTAACGAACGGGCCAACCCTAAACTTGAACCTATAGCACTCCAGGCCCGCCCAATTTTAGACCGATACAAAAGATAATAGACAACCACATTCAGTGCAAGAAAGCCAAGCCCCAAATAATATAATGCCTGTTTACTGGCAAACTTAAAAGAGCCAATGGTTGGTATTGGTACGCTAACGATACCTGACCATCCGCCGAAAAACTTTACCGTACCGTAAATCTGGTAAAATGCCATGGATAAAACCATGCAAAAGATAAAGAATGCCATCATGCCTCTCGGTATAGCTATTGAAAAGACCAGCCCACCCACAATTACGGCTATTATGCCCCCGATCAATGCCGTTAACCAAAAGGACATGCCATGTTTCATCAATATCGCCGTTGCATAGCCACCTACACCCCACCAAGCAGCGATATCCATTCTAGGCAAGCCTACTTTCATACTTAAAGCAAATCCCAGTCCCAACATGGAATAAGTTATCGTGGTAATGGCAACCTGTACACTATAGGGGTTCCCAATAAAAGGAAACACAACAAGCAGTATGACAACCACGCCAAAAAAAATTATCATCAGTTTGGACATCACATCCTCCTGAAAAACTTTTAATTATTCACCCGGAATGGGCATCGGTTTACCTAATAAGCCACCCGGTCGGAAAAAGGTTAGAATTCCTACACATACGAGCATTGCCACCATGTTTAGAGATCCAAAATATTGGAAGGTGAAGCTCTCTACAATCCCAATGAGAAAACCGGCAAGCAGGGCACCCGACATACTGCCCATACCCCCAACCATAAGTACTAGCAACGCCCGCATAAAAACGTTCGTCCCCATCGCCAGGTAAGCACCCGTCACCGGCACTATAATAGCCCCGCCAATACCGCTTAGACCACAACCAACGGCCATAGTTACCCAGAATACCCGGGTGGCGTTGATTCCCTGCAATTTAGCAATATCTCGATTCTCCGCAGAAGCATTCATGGCAGTGCCTATTTTAGTTTTCATAAAGTAATATAAGGCTATCATGATGATAATAGCGCATAATATTACTAGCAACTTGCCCCAGCTGACAATAATTGAACCCATATGCAATGAACCGGGAACTACCGGTGGTACAGCTTTTTCCTGTTCAGCGAAAGTCAATAGAGAAATCTGTTGGATTATTGTGGACATAAAAACAGTAATCAGCATTGTAGTGAAAAACCCCTGGGACATGGTTGTATGTATGACGCCAAAATAAAACAGTACGCCCAATAGGGCAATAACCAGGAAAGATATCAGCAAAGCTAAAAGATAAGGAAGACCCAGGGAAACACACACACCGTAGCAGACAAATGCACCGAGCATGTAAAAACTACCCTGGGCGAAGTTAAATATCTTCATTACTCCCAGGGTAAGTGTCAGGCCGGACGCTACTAAAGCATACATTCCTCCGGCCTGTAACCCGTTTATCAGAAGCTGGAAAAAAAGGCTTACACTCATACTAAATACCTCTCTTTCAAATGTATTTACATTTGTTTTTTATCTGGGGTAATGTATCCTTCTCTCCGCTTAATATTGTTTGTTAAGCATATAATTTCCTTTTTGCGTTGTCAATGTTAGATTTTCCCAATTGGCGTAATTATTTAATTAAAATATTTGACATTATATGTCCGTTATGTTTATGCTATGCAAACAAGAAATCTTTAAACACAGGAAAGGAGGCGATTAGGCCCGCGGAAAACGTTGATTTTTCTACTTAGACATTTTTCATTTTTGACCTGATTTGCAATTATTATTGATGTTACAATGAAAATTATTTACGCAAGAAGGAGGAAAATATGGCGCTACTGAAATTTAAAAATTTAGTAAAATCTATTCCTCCATTCAAAGATTATGGCCCGGGTTCTTACCGGCAGGGTACCGAGATGAACGGCAAATTCTTCGGTTATGACCTTAACGTTAGAATCGGTACTTTCTGGAACTCCGGCAGAATTCTTCCCTACCAAACGCAGGTTGCTGATTATGATCAGGTGATGGTCTTTATCGGCGCTAATACTTATGACCTCGGTATCCTTGGAGCGCTAGTAGATTTTTATATCGGCGAAGAAAAAGATAAACACAGAATTACCATTGCAACTGCCTTCCTTATACCCAAGGGGTTACCCTATGGACCTATAACCATAGGCCAAATCCGGTCAAGGCGATAATTGAGGTATGACAGTTTATACTGTAGGAAGGAGGATAATCTTACTAAAAGTACAAAATGATGTTTATCGGCCAAGGAGTAATTAACAAGTAACATTAAGGAGGAATAGGTGAAAAAAATTCTGTTTGCATCACTATCCGTGGTCCTGATTTTGGGATTGTTTCTTGTAAGCTGCTCCAGCTCGGCCAACATGGGAGCCTCTACTTCTACTTCAAGCTCGGCAGCCACGTCTCATAAAATTTTAAAGATCGGTAGTGTCCAGAACCTGACTCAACCTATGGGACTGGAACAACAGAAATGGCTTAGCCTCTTTGCCAAGCTTATCAATAATTCCGGTGGCTGGAAAATAGGTAGTGATACATATGACGTTGATATGATCATCTATGATAGCCAAGGCGATGCTGCCAAGGCAAAGGACTACTTGGATAGGTTGGTTTTGCAAGACGGTGTTAAGTTTATCCTGGGTAGTCCGACCGGCGATCCAGCCATCGATACTACGGTTACCGAGCCAAACAAAGTAATCTGTTTGGGAGTAGACGTTGTCGGTGATAGTGTTTCTTCCAACATTAGCTATTATTGGACGCCGGTTGGCATGACTTTCGGGCGAGGCATGATGTGGAGCCTATACCAGGATATGGAAAAACAAGGAAAGAAGACCTATGTCTCTGCAAAAACGGATGACGTGATGGGTCATGCTACGGATGGCATGGATAACGCGAGTTGGAAAGTAGCAGCGCCTGACGTAAATTACCTCGGAACGGTCTTCTATGACTCCACCACTTCTGACTTCTCGCCTATTGCTACAAAGATAATGAGCATGAATCCAGACGTGTTGGACTGCAACTATGCCGGCGATACCAGGCTCTACAATGCGCTTTATGACCAAGGTTTTAAAGGTGTTATCCTTCCTTCCCAGGTTGATCCTGACCAGTTCCAGGCGGTGCTCACCCACTGTGGTAAAGCGTTTATGGAAGGATGGGAGTATTTCCTTCAGGACCCGAGAATGTACCCGAACCAACCTCCTGAGATAAAGGCTTATTTGGACGCATATACTAAAGAATATGGTTCGTTCCAAACCGGTGGTTGTATGTGGGTTTGTTATTGGTTTGTGCTCCAAGATGCAATCAATAATACTAAGAGCATAGATGTAGATACTATTAAAGCGTACCTTGATAATGGACCACATGTTGTACAGACCCTGACTGGCGAGTGTGAACTCTTCGGCAGGCCGGATGCGAATAACTTGCGCACTATCTCAGGTGAACCGCAGGACTACCTAGGGAGAGTAGAGAATGGCGTAACTGTACCACTACACCATATTACTATTGAGGATCATTATCTGGCTTCCATACTGTCTTATGGTTGGGTAGATACCTATAAGGCATACTGGGACAAATATGGTTATCCCAAGTTCCCGGCTGATCAAGCGTCCGAAACTACGATTCATTTCTCGGACCTCGGTATTACGGGACACGATTAACCAGAGAATAAACTAGATATAGCGGCAAGTCGCCCCCGGTTTTCATCGGGCGATTTGCCGCCTCAAAGCAATATCTTGGGTAATATTTGCCTTTTTTTAAACAATAATCATATCGGTGGAACGCTGGATATATGCCTTATACCAATAAAATCGCTCTTGCTGTAGTTGTTATAGTACTTATCGCGTTCCCATTTGCAGTTAATCCCTATGTAGTTCAGGTTGTTATTACTACTATCATGTATTCCATGCTTGGGCTGGCGTTTGCTTTAAGCATGAGAGTAGGTCTTCCCCGGATAGACATCGCAGCATGGTGGGGCATTGGTGGTTACACAACCGTTTTGCTCATAAACCACGGATTATCATTCTGGTTTGCTACCTTAATTAGCGGTTTGGTCACGGCTGTTCTGGGTTGGGTTGCTTTTTCGTTGGTCTTGCCACGCGGCATGCTGCAATTTTTTGTTTTTTGCTTATTGGCCATGCTGATTGCCCCGAATTTACTGCCGCTTATTAGTAAAATACCTTTCTTACGTGGTTCCGGTAGTATCGTTCCCGCTCCATCAATCGGTGCTTTTGAATTGATTGTCAAACGAGACCTGTATTATCTCGGTCTACTGTTACTGGCGCTCACTCTCCTGGTTTATTACCTCTTTTATAACTCGAGCATCGGTCGGGCGTGGAAAGCTATTGGGTACAGTCCCGGATTGGCCCGCTCTCTGGGAATCGATGTTGTCAGATACAGAATGACTAACATTCTTTTAGGAAATTTTTTTATTGCCCTGGCCGGAAGCTATTATGTGGCTTATTATCGTGCCGTAACACCGTTGATGTTCAGTCTGCAGTCGGGTGTTCTTATTATGGTCTTTCCGCTGGTTGGCGGTATTAACCACAGGCTGATTGGTCCCATTGTCGGTGCCTTGATTGCTAGCTTTATGCCGGAATATTTTAACTTTGGGAAAGAATATCAAATAATTATTTACTCGGTGATGGTGTTAATTATTCTCATTTTTTTACCCCAGGGTATTTTGGGATGGCTGAACCGCCGCATTAAGCCAATGATTAACCGTTGACAATGAAATAGTTATTCGGGTAAATGGAAGCCAAAGAACACCGATAACCTGCCTCCAAGTTGTTTTGAAGAAAAACAGGCTGAACTAAATATATTTTATGAAAGTAAATTAAAAAGAAAGGGGAAATATATGATAGGGGAAAAGGATATTTACACCGGATTAGCCCTGAAACTGGGGGCTCCTGCATCCAGGCGCTTTCTCACTATTCTTAATACGATGTTTACTCCTGAAGAAGCTCAAATTTGCCTTGATTTGTTCGAGCCTTTGACCTGCCCGGAATTGGCTGGCAAGCTAAATGTCGACAAGGAAGATCTTTCGAAAAAGCTGGATAATTTGGTCGGCCGGGGGATACTAACCAGGGGAAAAACGCAATATGCATTTCACACGACTCTTTTAGGCTTCCATCATGATTTAGCAGATGCTGGCGTGCATTCAGGTCCGCACGCAATTTCTCAAAAGGTCAAAGAGCTGTGGGGGGACTTCTTTTATAACGAATGGTCAACTATCTGGGTAAATCAGGCGAGCGATCGGAAAAAGGCCGGCGGAAATGGAATCATGATAACGCCGGCCATCGGCGCTCTGGAACTTAGCCCGAACATCAAACCGGAGCAAATCTTGCCACAGGAAAACTGGAAATTACAGATACAGGCTGCCAGGAGGAGGATTGTCGCTCCGTGCGGTTGCCGGACGCTTTGGGGGAAATGTACCCATCCGACTTTGACGTGTTTTGCTTGTTTTGATAATTCCCGCGGAGAATATTATCTCGATAAACCGGGACGTTTGCTAAAAGAGGTTTCTCTGGAAGAGACCATGGAAATCGTGCGTGGTAATGAGGAGGCCGGCCTTGTCCATTGGGGAGTTTGCTATTGCTGTCCGGACGCCTGTGAAATGCTCTATTCTTACACCCGGGCTGATAGGCTCGACCTGGTGGAGCCCAATAGATACGAGGCCGCGGTGAATGAGGAGCTTTGTAAAGGGTGCCAGGACTGTATCGAAAGATGCCCGTTTAATGCCGTCGAAATGCGAAAAACCGCGGGCTCAAAAAAACTCAAGGCACACGTTATTAGTGAAAATTGTAAAGGGTGCGGTGTTTGCATCGTCGGGTGCAAACAAAAGGCCATGAGATATGAACTGGTGAGGCCCCAGGAATATTTCACTAGCCGGCAATTTAGAATGCCGGCTGCCCCTAAGACCAAGGGTAAATCTTCCAAAGTTATCCCGATCGGAGCTTATGGCGGTTTTTACGAACTCAAGTAATTAGTTGGCGACCTGATGTGTTTGTGGTTGGCTGTATGTAAAACGACTTTTGAAATTTGGATACAAGATGTCTTTAAGGCGTAATACATTTCATCAGGATCGAATTCCATCTGGAACACGATTCATCGTAATTTGGCTTAATGGGTTTGTTCCTGTGTCTACCCTATTAACGTTTAGTCCATCTTTTTATGAGGTTATATCTGGTATCGTTTGCGGGAGGAAGGTCGCTTTTAAACTGGAATTTACTACCAGGCGGTCCAGCCGCCATCCGTTAAGATGGTGGCACCGGTGACGAAACTGGCGGCATTATCAGACGCCAGAAGAACAGCCAGGCCTTTTAATTCTTCAGGTTTGGCGAACCTCTTCTGTGGGGTTAACGTTATCACCTTTTGTGCCCATGCCTGAGTTTGCTCATCAGTCCTTCCTTCCGCGTCACCAAGCCTGGTGCCTGCATAGAAACCGGGGGCAATAGCATTTACTCTGATGTTATTCTGTCCATATTGTACCGCCGCTATTTTGGTAAGGCCGATTATCCCGTGTTTGGAGGCGACGTAGTGCGGATTGGATAGAATATCGGGATCGGCCGCCACCAGTCCCAATATTGAGGTTATATTGATGATGGAACCTCTATTCTGCCGGAGCATCAATTTTATACTTTCTTGCATGCAGAGGAAAGTTCCGGTCAGATTTGTATTAATGACTTTGTTCCAGTCCTCCAGCCGTATTTCATGGAATCTGGTTCCTTTTGTGGAAATCCCGGCGTTATTGAAAAGGACATCGAGCTTGCCGAACTCTTGGTCAACCTTCCGGAATAATGCTTTTATTTCATCTTGTTTTGACACGTCTGCTTTAACGACCAATGTCTTTACCCCGTATTTAGCAATCATGTCTGCCGTCTCTTGAGCCCGGTCCTCACTTCGAGACGAGCAGATTACGTCGCTGCCGTGTTCTGCCATAGCTTCGCATAAAACCCGGCCCAGCCCGCTTCC
This sequence comes from uncultured Chloroflexia bacterium, assembly GCA_963796365.1. Classification (GTDB taxonomy): domain Bacteria; phylum Chloroflexota; class Dehalococcoidia; order Dehalococcoidales; family RBG-16-60-22; genus RBG-13-51-18. The sequence goes on along the minus strand of CAWCLJ010000002.1, from coordinate 53,031 downwards.
GGCACCGGTAACCAAAGATACTTTTCCTGTAAGGTCGAACAGTCTTGATTCATGCATTAGCGTCCTCCTTAATTGCTCGTCTTCGCCTTTAGGCATTATAGCTCTATCTCCTTCAAGTCCGCCACCGGCACAAACCTAGCCTCAGTGAGAACTTGCACCTACTACACACTTACCAACTTGTTCAGTCACTAATCAAAACTTTTATTATCGTTAGAAAAATTACTTATATAATATAAGATTATTCGCCTGGTTAATTTTAAAGAGTCGTTCGGTCCAGGAAATTATTCCTTCTATCTTTATCCCCGAAGTCAGAAAAAGTTGTGGGGCCTGGAGTAGGGTCGAACTCTCCCTGAAAAAACGCTAAAGTTCGCTTCAACGTATTGTTTTCTCTTTTAATTCTGGTATTCCCAACCTGCAACTTTTGATTCAATTTTACTTCGATAAACTTTCCACAAGTAATAAGTAGCGCCGTAGTGAATAAAGATGGTACGATTACTTGGTAACCGGAATAAACTTCCGGATTATCCCGTCAGAATATTTTTAAGGACGTCTGTGCAGCAAAGTTCGCGTTACCGCTGGTATGTCCTGCTCCTAGCCATGGCGACATATGGTTCTATCGCTGGCACTGCCCGGCTTTGCATGCCAGTGCTTTTCCCTGAAATCTCCAAAGAACTGGGACTTAGCCTGGTGGCCATCGGGACGATATGGGGCATGGATCCCCTGGCCGGGGTGTTCATGGGCCTGCCCGGCGGGCTTCTAGCCGACCGGATAGGGGTTAAACGCACGCTGACGGTGGTCAGTATACTGGCCGGCGTTTTCTGTGCTCTGCGGGGTTTTTCCACTAACTTTCTGAGTATGGCCGCTTTTATGTTCCTGTTCGGGCTGATGGCAGCGATAGCGCCGAGCATCGTGCCCAAGGTTACGGCTGTCTGGTTTTCCGGCAAACGCCTGGGCCTGGCCAACGGCCTGCTAAATGTGGCCTGGTCCATCGGGGCGGTGATTGCCACTCTGTCCAGCGCGACCTTTCTTTCCCCTCTGCTGGGTGGCTGGCGGCACGTGCTGTTTTTCTTCGGCGTGCCTCCGGTGCTGCTGGGACTGCTCTGGTGGTTTACCGGCCGGGAACCGCAGAAGCAGGATGACGTGTCTGTCCCATCATCAGGGGTGCCGTTCCGGAAGGCACTATCCAGCGTAGTTCGTATCAGGGAAGTGTGGTTGTTGGGGTTTATCCTGCTGACCTACTGGGGTGCTAATCTGGGGTTCGGCGGTTATCTGCCTCTCTATTTGCGCAATGCCGGGTGGGCACCGGCCAACGCGGATTGGGCCATGACCATATTCAGCGGCATCGGGGTACTCGGTGTGATACCCATGGTCCTGTATTCCGATAAAATAGGGTCCCGGAAAGCGGTGATGATGTTTGCCACCCTCGTCCTGGCGTTAAGTATCGGGCTGATACCGATTGTCGGTACGACCGGAACCTGGATTCTCCTTTTTGCGTGCGGGCTGATACGGACCGGCGTAACCTCACTGGCCAATACTATGCTTTTTGAAATAAAAGGTGTGGGCGCAACTTACGCAGGAACCGCGATCGGCCTGACGAATACGCTGGGGATGCTGGGCGCTTTTGCCGCCGCGCCTATAGGCAATAGTTTTTCATCTATCAGCAATAACGCGCCGCTAACTTTTTGGGCGGTGTTAGCGGCCATTGCATTACCGTTACTTTTCCTGGTAAAGGAACACCGGTCTAAGCCGGAAATCGTTGCTTCCCAAGGAAAGATGTAAAAAAAGTTAAGAAATTCAGACTTGAACTCACCCTGAAATAACGATTAATTGACTTAATAGATTTGCTCCGGTGCATACCCTTTTCTGGCTATTTATTCTCCATTTTTACGGTATTATATCTGCTAATATTTTCAAGGGATCAGCCGCGATTGCCGTCAACTCCAAAACTCCTCTTCATCTATAAATGCCATAAAAAGGTCATATTATTGAGTCGAAATATATGATTTGGGGACATGCGCGAGTTTATAATAACTATAGTAACAATATGAAAAGTATATAATATGCGAACTAGAACCAAGGCACAGTTTTTAGCATTTTATGATTGATATTATATAAAATATATGCAATTATTTATAATACAAGATATAAAATATTTCAAGGGCAAAATAATTTTAGGAGGACTCATATGGAACTAGTTGAGAATGCCTCCAAGACACCTAAGACATTCGAAGAATTAAGAGAAGAAATTGCTAAAATGCTTTTCCACCAGGCTACTTTTGAGACAGACTGGGATTTACGCAAAGATTCGAGCAAGGATACTTACCGAAAGACTGCTGACGAAATCTTTAACCTTATTAAAAACGCAGGATGGATACTGAAACCAAACGACCATAGTTTGCCTCAAAGCTAACTGAACTCAATCACAGGCGGTTTTTCAGATATCGATGTGCTTCGGGCGAATCTCTTCTGTACTTTAACATGGTAAAAAAGAGCCAGAAGGTAGTGCTTACCGCTTGATTGGCTTAGGTATAATTTAGATGTGGTTAACATAATAATTATTTTATAGGTACAAAATAATTAAAATTTGCCTTTTGATGTCCTGCCTCAAGATTCTTTACAGAATGAGATTTCCTATCTAAATACTCGGATGACGCAGCGCGATAATTGTTTTATTGTATCCCTCAGCCACCTTGCGGAAATGGAAACCGGATACCGACAGACCTATTGACGTAGGCAAGTGGCGCGGGCGCTGCAGCAAGGTTGAAATCTGGAGTCTCCAGAAATACATTCTCCCTTTGTTCACGACGCCCAGGAGCCAGAAAGTTTTAAGCAAACTGATGATGTGAGAAAACCGCAGATGTGATATCCCGGCTGTCTTTCGGGGTTTGTATTCCTTCAGGAAGGTAACGACTCTTTCATAATAATGGCGCGGCGAGTAGATGGTATCCAGAACATTTTTATAGCCAGTCAGCAGTGTTTCGTATTTCATCCTGGGAACAAAGTTGAGGGAAAAATCCGTGTTGTCCCCGGAAAAGTTGTTGAGCAGGCGGTTTTCCTTTTTGAGGCGCTGGTAAAGCTTCGTGCCCTTGGGGGCATTAAGCAAGCCTACCATGGCGGTGGCAATACCGGTCTTTTGAATAAAGCTGATCTGCTTTTTGAAGATGGTGGCTGGGTCGCTATCAAAACCGAGAATAAAGCCTCCCTGTACCTCGAAGCCGTAGTTCTGGATTTTTTTCACAGCCGCCGCCAGGTCGCGGTTGCTGTTCTGAACTTTATTACACTCCACCAGACTGTCTTCATTTGGCGTCTCGATGCCGATAAAGACTCGGTTAAAACCTGCCTCCGTCATCAATTCCATTAAATCATCATCATCGGCAAGATTAATGGACGCTTCTGTGAAGAACGTGAAAGGGTTCTTCTTCTCTTTCGACCAGGCTATCATCGCCGGCAAGGTCTCTTCCTTCAATTTCTTTTTATTGCCAATGAAATTATCGTTGACGATGAATAAGCTTCCCCGCCAGCCGTAGCGATACAATGCCTCCAGCTCATTCACGATTTGCTGACTATCCTTGGTCCTGGGTTTATGACCGTTAAGCACGGTAATATCGCAAAAATCGCAGTCGAAAGGGCAACCTCTGGAATACTGAAGGCTCATGGCGGAGTAATGCTTCATATTGATAAGCGAAAATAGCGGTATAGGAGTCCGGTTGATGTCAGGTCGTTCGTCTGATGAGTAGATGTGCAACGGGTGTCCCTGGTCCAAATCGGCTAAAAACTTTGATAGGGTAACTTCAGCTTCACCCAGCACAAAGTGATTGACTCCCTCGAACTCTTCGTATCCCGTCGTGAAAAGAGGTCCACCGGCTACTATTTTAGTATTTAATTTTTTACACCTGGCGATTACTTCCTTCGCTGAATCTTTCTGTACTTCCATCGCGCTAACAAAAACAAAATCAGCCCATTTTATAATTTCATCATCTAATCCGCTTACGTTCAAATCTACCACTTTTTTATCCCATTCGGCGGGAAGCATGGCAGCAACCGTCAGCAGCCCTAAAGGAGGAAAATTAGCTTTCTTGGATATAAACTTTAAAGCGTGTCTGAAGCTCCAAAAAGTATCTGGGTATCGTGGATAGATTAGGAGGATTTTCATATTACTTCTCCGTTGGTTTAATTGTTGGCTTGTGTAATATCATCCGCACCGAATTGACTGCTCAAATAACGTTTGATGCAACCTGATGCGCTTTATTGATCATACTTAAGATTTCCACCGTCTTCTGATAGTCATCTTTTACATTAAAACAAACACTATCTTCCGCGTGGTGAGTATCTCTGGAAAAACAATTGATTCCTGATTTCTTTCTGCTGGACATGGCTTTCGTCTTAGCTTCTGCTACCCAGATTTTTCTCGTGGTAACCCAGAAATAGCCTCTGTCTTCTTTATGAACCCAGGCAAAAATTCCCTTTTCACTTGGAATATCTGATTTGAATTTGTTTAAATTATAGGTGTGTTCATTAGCTTTGGAGTAGTTACAGCCGATGTCTTTAGCAAATTTTTTAATAAAGGCTTCGTCATGTTCCCCGAAATTCATGGTTCGTCTCGGTTGTTTGGTTATCATAGCTGACTCCTTACGATGGTCAATGAGGGGCGGGATATGCGCGGGCCGCTTAAATTTCCGGCCCGCGCTATATGTTTGACGGGGGTAGGTCTACCGGCTTCTTACTTTACGATAGCAATCACTGCAATAGACCGGCCTGCCCTGGCGGGGCTCAAAGGGTACGGTAGTTGCCTTGCCGCAATCGGCGCAAACAGCCGGGTGCATTTGACGCGCAGACGAATAGCTGGATTCTCTGTTTCCGTAACTGTTGCCGCTGTTGCCGAAACGTTCTGCTTTCCTTGCCTGGCGGCAATCGGGACAGCGTTTTGGCTCGTTGGTGTAGCCTCTTGACTGGAACTGTTCCTGCTCTTCAACGCTAAAAGTAAAGGGTTTATTGCAATCGGAGCAGGTGAGTGTTTTGTCCTGAAAACTCATGGGATGGCCTCCTCTCTTAAAATTTAGTTAGAGCTCGGGCCATCCAATACTTGATGTAATCTTTGAGGATTTTAAAAAGTTTGATTTAACCTAAACTGGAACTATGTTCTAATTATATTATAAAACAAAGCAATATGCAAATATTTGAAGTAAAATCGAGAAAACTGAAGTTAAATCGATTTTATTTTACCACTGGTGTTTACAATCATCGCAAACCCACCAGATGCCTGGCACTGCCTTAAGACTGAGACCGCCGGGACAGGAAGTAACTTTCGTGCTGCCGCATTTGGGGCACTTTTCAGGCTTTGAAGAAGGCTGGCTGTCTTTCACATACTGTCGTTGTTCTTCTTTGTCTGCCATTTCTAACCTCCTTAACAGGTTTTATCAAGATTATCTTAACTACATTGTACACCTGATACCGGAAGAAAAGAAAAGCCTTCAACCCGGGAGGCTCCATAGTCCTTTACTTAGAAGAAGTTTAGAATTATCAAAATTTTAAAGTGTAAACCGTTCAAGCGGTGTAGCAAGAAGTTGTTCAAGAGTACGTATTTTGTCATCATTAACGCTGGTCACAAGCGTAAATGCATCTCCATTTTTGTCTAATTTTCCGGTACGGCCGACATGTTGAGTATTATCGACGGAATATTCGGATATCTCATCGTTAATAATGCGGAAAATACCTGAAACATCAATATCATGGTATTTTATTCTGCTGACAACTAATATTATTAATGTGCCGGCTGAAAGACCTTTAATTGCCGTCAATTGTTGATGTCTCGGAATAATTCCCTGTAGCAAAGCTACCTGGCAGCCTGCTTGTAGTAGCTGTTTGACTACATCATCTGCCCTTTGCCTGGTGCGTGTAAACACAAGTATTGAATCATTTTTATTATTCTTTATGATTTCCTTTAACAAAGCTGTCTTGATTTGTGGCTGTACTGGATTGGCCGGTTGTTTTATATTTTTCACCATCAATGGCGTATCGGCCGTTACGGTAACAGGATCATTTAAAAACTGGCGTGATAGGCGCCGGAGATTATCAGGCATGGTAGCCGAAAAAAGTAGGGTTTGCCGCTTGCCGGTAATGCAGGCCAAAATATTAAAAATATCAGGTAAACAGCCGAGACCAAACATCTGGTCGGCCTCATCGATAACCAGGATTTCAAGATCGGACAGATTTAGTTTCCCTTTCCAGAGGTAATCCAGAATACGGCTAGGGCAGCCAATAACAATCTCAGGTTTTCTCTCCAGTTCTTTTATTTGAAAACTCGTGTCCGATTGGCCGTAGATTGCGGCATGCTGCAATCCGGTTTTACTGCCCAGGCGTGTAATAATCTCACCTAATTGTTCGACGAGTTCAGGCGTGGGTAATATTACCAATGCCCGTGTGCAGCCCCGCTGCCCTGAACATAAATGCTGTAAGATGCCAAGCACAAAGGCGGTTGTCTTCCCGGTTCCGGCCTGCGCTACCCCGATTACGTCTTTCCCCTGCAATATCGGCGGGATTATTTGAATCTGAATTGGTGTCGGTGCGCGGTATCCGGCCATAAATATCCTGGCCGTTATACTTGGAGAAAATTGAAAAGCATCAAAATTAATAGAGTCCATTGAAAGTCCTTGGCTAAACGCCTGAATCTGATGTTTAAGTAGCTGACTTTCTTACTCTTGTTTTATACGAACGCTTCTTGCCGTCTGTCCCGGGGATTTTCGCGGCGTATTTTGTGAGAGGTAAGGCTTCTACGGCACTGATGATGTGGTCTTTTATCATTTTTCCACCGATATTGGCGATCGCGTTGGTACCCTCCTCTTTAGATGCCATCTGTATATATCCGTAACCTTTTGGTTGGCCACTACCGATATATCTATCGTTCATGATAGTGACGGATACCACCTCTCCGAATTTCTTGAACTCTTCACGCAGATCGTCTTCGGTTGTTTCTAGTGATAAATTCCCTACATAAATGTTCATAATACCCCCCTTCCTCCCAAATGGGCTGGGCCATCCCGATTTGTAACAGGTGGGACGTATGTTGATATTATTTTCCATCATGAATTTAAGTTACCGTTTCAACTAATATCTACGCCTTCCCCCGCCTGAAAAACCACCTCTGCCCCCTGAATAACCACCTTTACGGTTGTTATAGCCGCCTCCTTTATGATTGCCAAATGAACCGCCGCTCTCACGGGGACGTGCTTCGTTAACAGTGAGAGTACGTTCTTTCAGCGCCTTGCCGTTAAGCCCTGCTATTGCTGCATCAGCCTCAGCCTTTGATGCCATTTCTACGAAAGCGAATCCCTTGGGCCTTCCGCTGATTTTGTCTGATGGTATAGCCACGGATTCAACCTTACCATAAACACCGAATTCCGCTGCCAATTCGTCCTCGGTAACATCATATGCAAGATTACCTATATAAATTTTCATAACTCCTCCTTTGTCGCTTGATCTAATGATTGACATTCATGCCGTTGCCTTAAAAGGTGTTTTATCTATAACTTGAATTGGATAGATAGCAATGTAGACTAGAGTTCCATGAACCGTATACGTACTGATTTAGCCTGGATGCGGCTCAAGGTTTATCTATCTACTGGGTCGGATTTTACGGTAACAATCACTGCAGTAAACCGGCTTTTCGCCGCGGGGTTGAAAAGGGACTTCAGTGCTTTTCCCGCACTGTGAGCATGTCGCGGGGAACATCTGGCGCGGGGCTCCGAAACTGCTGTTGCCGCTACGTTCTGACCTTCTTGACTGGCGGCATTCAGGGCAACGTTTCGGCTCGTTAGTAAAACCCTTAGACTGGAAAAACTCCTGGTCCTTAGCCGTAAATGTGAACGTGGCGCCGCACTCGGAACATTGTAAAGACTTATCCTGAAAACTCATTGGATGGCCTCCTCTCTTTTATTTAGTTAGAGTTTGGGTCATCCAATACTAGAGAAATCTATATCATCTTAAGGAGACTTTGATATAACCTAAACTGGAACTTATCTTAAGTATAATACAAGATTAACGATTATACAAATAACGTATTAATCAACTTATCAGCGATGCTTGGGGCAGTATCTATTGACCTTGCAGCTAAAACTCGGGGCGAAGGTAACGGCGTTCAACCCGGGCGATATAAAAACAACATTCTCCGTCTTCGTGGTGGAGTCTGTAAATTTCATTTGGCGGAACGGTGAGCGGTTCGAACTCTCTTTGAACACGATAAACTAATAACAGTAGTTCTCTTACGGTGCAATACCTTTATTTTTAAGCTAAAAAAGTATGCGGTAATGGACTCGAATCAATGATCCCAGGCAAGTAAAGCCGTGACCCAAGAGTAATGTTGTTTTTTTATCTAAGCACCTTTGCCGGCTTTTACCGTCGCCATCATAGAATTCGTTCTTTTAGCAACTTGAACAGCCTTAACATTTTGAAGCTCGATGATGTCCTGATAAACACAACCTTCCGTCATCTTTCCGGAATAGTACGTCGGCCGCTTACCGGATTTTCGAAATGAAACGGACAGATATAACCGGAAGGATAAAGCGTCTCTTCGGGAGCGTCCGTAGGCTTCAAAGCCGGGTTCTCTTGATATGGCCTGTCCTGTCGGCTGGTGTCCTTTTTGTCCGAATCAACAAAACTTTCAGTCCAGGCAGCGCGGAAAGTCATGCACCAATGGACTTTTTTAAGCTTCCATTTGCCATTTTCCCTAATGTAATTCACTTCGTAGACCCCATCCATCCAACCGGGGTTAATCTTGCCTCCCTCTATGGGAAAAGCGTTGGCGCCGAAGCCATACCATCTTCCCTTGGCTGTTTTCCCATCAGGACTAACGTGTACTATACCCGATATTTGCATTACCTGGTGGAGAAATTCGCACCGGGATATCCGGAATTTCTCCTCATTGCCATGCCGGAATAGCCTGCTAATGGCTTTTTTGCCTTGAAATTTCCCGGCAGCAATCCACAGCTCGCTGTCTTCGCCATCGGCGAATAGATCAATCAAATCCTCTGCCATCCAGTGCTCCAGATAGAAACCATAGGCCCTTTGGAGAATTTTAATCTCATCGATATCTTGTAAAGTCCTGACTTGTTGCTGGAGAGCCCCAAGCTGTTCTTGCAAGGTGTTTACCATGGTTTCTAACTCTTTAACCGTCATGATATACTCCTTTTCAAATGAAAAATAATTTCCGCCGTGGGAGTTCTTTTGAGTTGCCCATAGCAGCGATACAGCTAAAGTCTATTAGATATAAGATCTTGATTGACCCTTCGCTGGTAGTTTTTATTACCCATCTGCACCTTTGAGACGCCTGGATGATTCAGGTATGGGTTGAGATATGTAGGTAATGCTCTTTCAGAAATAATGTTTAGCATCGTTTTAAGGAAGTCAGTCAAATTTGACTTGCCTTAGAGTTTGCCAGCCAGGATTCCAAATAACCATATGCGGTCCAGCCATTATCGATAACAATGGTCTGTCCGTTGATGCTTTTCGATGCTTGTGAAGATAAAAATACAGCCGCTTCGGCAACATCTTCAGCATTTATAAGCTCACCGCTAGGAGTCCTTGCTTTCAACGCTTTTATATTTAGCTTACCCTGAGAGGCAAGATTATTAACCAGTTCCGTTTCTACATATCCGGGAGCAATAGCATTCACATTAATGTTGTATTTTGCCCATTCCGAGGCCAGCACTTTGGTCAGGGCCATGACCCCGGCTTTAGCACTGCAGTAGCTAGCTCTCTCGGGAAAAGCCACAATCCCATTAATGGAAGCGATGTTTATAATTTTACCGTTCTTTTGTGCAATCATTTCCCTGCCCGCCGCCTGGCTGCAGAAAAACACGCCGGTGAGCATTACATCGATGCCGCGCCGCCATAGCGCTTCCTCCAGTTTTTCTGAAGGGCTGACGGTAGCCATGCCGGCGTTATTTACCAGAATATCGATCTTCCCGAGCTCTTTTAAGACTTCTCCAGCCATATTTTCCACGGCGGTTTTATCTGCCACATCAGCTTTAATGACGAAGGATTTTCGCCCTAATTTTTTAATTTCGCGGACGACTCTTTCGGCTTCCGGGACAGAAGAGGAGCAATTTACCGCGACATCCGCGCCTTCTCCTGCTAGCGCTAGTGCAATCGCCCGTCCGATACCGCGGCTGGCGCCGGTTACGAGTGCGGCCTTACCTTTTAATTTCATAGATTCACTCATAAATTAAGGAATCACACCTTCTTCTTTTAATCTGGACAAATCTTCCCAGTTATAACCGTGTTCCAGAAGTATTTCTTCGGTATGGGCGCCCAAGTTGTGGGGCCGCCCACCTTATATTGGCCGGCGTTTCACTGAACTGGACAGGGCTGTTCAGCAGCCGCGCCTTGCCCACGACAGGATGTTCGATATCCGTGTAGAAATTATTTACGATTGCCTGCTCATCCTTCAGAATTTCAGCAATGGTCTGGTTGCCGCTGACGATAAGGTCGTTCGCGCGGAAATCCTTTTCCCACTCCGTCCAGGTCCTGGTAACCATGATTTTATCCAGCATCGCAACCAATTCCTCGGCGTGCTGTTCCCGGCTTTCCATAGTGGCATAGCGGGGGTCATTTATCCATTCCGTCTTGCCGATGGCCTTACAGAATGGGGCCCAATACTCCTGGGTGGGGTGGCACATCATGCACCACCTGTCTTTACATTGGTATGATGTGTACATCGGATTCGGTGCGCGTTTTCTGTCCCACTTGGGTTGCGGATGGCCGTAAAGAGCCGTTTGAACATCCAACCCCAGTGTCCAGGCAGCCGTATGGTATAACGAAAGCTCCAGCCCCTGCCCCTTGCCTGTCTTTTGCTTGTAATATAAGGCGGCGAGAAGTCCACTCGTAATATGGGCTGACGCCACGATATCCATCATGCCCGGGCGCGAGATTGGCGGAGGATTGTCCGGGCCCGAGCTTACCAGGTCCATCAGCCCGCCATATGACCAGGCGGCGACATAATCATAACCGCGGTCATTTGCCTTCGGACCTTTTGACCCATATCCGGTAAGCACGAAATGAATCAAGCCCGGATATTTATCCTTGAGGCTGGCATAGTCCAGGCCATATTTCTTCAACACGTCCATGGAATAGTTGGTGGCAAAAATATCGGCATCTTCAAGGAGTTTGTAAAGTACTTCCCGGCCCTGTTCCGTCCGCAGGTTAAGTACCACGCTCCGTTTGCTCCGGTTCAAAAACTCGAAGTGGAGCTCGATGTCTCCCTTCTCCAGATGGAGCAGCAGCGGCCCCCGGTTAAAGCTGACGAGGCTCCTCTGCCAGTCGCCCCAGGTCGGCTCGATTTTAATGACGTCGGCACCCCAGTCGGCTAAAACGGCAGTAGCTGCCGGCACACCCACAACCTGCTCAAAACCTATTACTTTTACTCCATCGAGTAATCCAGCCATGATACCAATCCTCCTTAATAATTAATGACCACCATCATTGTTACCGGTTTATTGGTCTTGTTTATAATTTCCCGGCCTTCATTGGGGGCCAGGTAAAGCGAGTCCATGGGCCCTAGGGTAACTTCTTCCTTCTTGTTTTTCACGGTGATTTCCCCATCCAGCACGATGTAGACTTTCTCATTCGGATTATCTTCATATGCCCATTCGGCGCCGCCGCCGGGCAGGAAATAAGACAGCCCCACCCAGAATTTCTGGATGCCGGTCTCTTCCTTGCCCTGAAGGCGCATCGCCGTCATGTTGAAATGCTTGGCTGCCGCATAAGGTTTTGCTTCTGATAAACTGAACTTTTTCATTTCGTCCTCCGTGTTTAATTTCAAATGTATCCCCGTATGCATTTAGACCATTAATAGTTGGAGACAGTACATACTTCACCTTAGATGCAGCCGCCATAGGTGTAGGTCCTATCGGGCACATCATTCAGATCGTCTTCGTCGATTTCCGCGACGCAGCGAGCCATGGAGCCATCGCCCATGTACCAGCGGAGAGGGAAGCAGTAGAATCTGAAGCGCTTACCGGAAACCTTATCCAGGTCTCCGCCAAGGTTTTCAACGCCGACGATGCCGTGACCCAGCATTAATTTATGGCAGGGCTCCCAGGTGCCCCAGCAGCCGATGGCTTCCAGATCGCCGAACTTCTTGTCATAAGCTTCTTTGCCAAACAATTTGATGTAGGTAAACTTATCAAATTCGGCATATGCTTCTTCACCGAACTGCTCGATGTACTCTTCGGTGATAGGCTTGCCGGAAGCGCCGATCAGGTTCATGCGGGTCATGCCGTTGTTGCCCATAGCGGTGTGGAGAGGATGGTCCAGACGCCTGCGAATCCATGGCAACGCATTTTACCTTATGCTTTACAAACCATCTTCCGGCTTCGACGCCGGTACCGCAGGAATAATGATAGTACTCCTTGGAGTCGTCAAACTTGCGATGCATGCCGGTATTCAGGCAAATAACCATGCCTTCCAGTTCGCTCGTCTTGATACCTACTTTTTTGCAGGCAGCCTCAAGATGCTTCGGGCCGATCAGTCCCCAGCGCTCGATATCGATGGGAAGGCAAACGGCATCGCCAGTGTAGGCATCAACCGGCATTTCATGGGTGTAACGAGCTCTTCTGCCGTCGAATTCTCTTTCCATAACGTGACGGGGAGCGTCACAATGCGTGCCGGTGTGCATAATGCAGGTGATCTTCTGCGTCAGAACGCCGCCTTTGGCCATGGTGTGCGCATTATCGATTACCGGCTTGTCAAAATAAGGCCATCGGGGAATTTCCGCGCTGAAGGGATGCGTCAGGTCAACAAATACTTTTTTACCCATTATAGGTGCCTCCTAAGGTTTTATTGATTATTAGTTATATTTACCAAGTAGTCACGCCGCCGTCGATATAAAGTATCTGGCCGGTAATGAAATTGGAAGCTTCTGACGCAAAGAAATATCGTAGCCCCGACGATATCTTCAGGCATCGCCCAGCGGCCCATGGGGATGCGGCCCTTCATGTATTTGGCGTAATCCGGGTTGAGTAACGCCTCAGGTGTCAGTGTCAATGCGGTCTCCACAATGGTAGGTGCTACCGCATTTACCAGTACATTATGCTTGGCCCATTCGCAGGCCAGAGTCCGCGTCAGGGTATCCACAGCGCCTTTGCTGGCGCAGTAGGCTGCATAGTTCGCCGGCAATCCATACCGGCCGCGTACCGACGAAAGATTAATGATTTTGCCGCTTTTTTGCTTAATCATGACCTTGCCCACTGCCTGGCAGCATAGAAACGTGCCGCGGGTATTGATATCCATAACCTGCTGCCATTCGTCAATGGGGAATGTTTCCGCAGGTTTGCGGATAGATATACCATGAGCATTGACCAAAATATCGATTTGAGGAAATTTTTTCAGTACCGTGTCCACCATGGCTGTTACGGATTTTTCTTCAGAGACATCAACTGCGACCGCCAGAGACTTCCTCCCCTTTTTCAGTATTTCTTTAACTACCGGCTCAAGGTGTTCCAATTTCCGGCTAGCGATGACAACGTCAGCACCAGCATCAGCTAGACCTAGAGCCTGAGCGCGACCAATACCACCACCACCCCCGACTACAATCGCCACTTTACCCGTTAAGTCAAATAAATTAGCCACTTTGCTATCCCCCTTGTAACTCGATTCTCTCTTACGTTTATGCTTTAGCCAGGAAAATATTTCCCAGGTATTTATCTGTTTTCAGGTCAACAATGACCGATTTTGACTCGTAGCCGGCATATCCCAGATTGATTTTGTATTTTCCAGCATCCAGGCCGTCGAATTCAAAATCTCCATAGTTGTTGGAGGTTGTCTTCATCGACTTCCCATTGATAGTCAAGGTTGCTGTCACGCCTTCAGCGCATTCATCCGTGTCACCAAATACGACGGTGCCAGCGATGAATTTCTTGGTCACCTTGTAAATGTCTATATAATAGACATTGGGGCTGGTATTCCACTCGGGATGGAAGACCTCGGCTTTAGACGATTTCACCATTTTGGATGCCTCGCTTTTCGGATCATCCAGGTCGCCGAAGACCAGACAGCTCAGTCGGGCAGGCCTGAACGCACCTGGGAATCTGACCTTCTTCCAGCCGATGGACACAGAAAGTACACTTCTGGGGGAGTTTCTTCTCTTCATTCCAGTAGATTACTTCATAAGGGCAGGCCTTAACCATCTGGGCCTGTCCGACGGCCTTCTGCGGGTCGATGACTACAATACCGTCAGGTCTCTTATAAACAGCCCCATTTTTGGATGCTTTTATGCACGGCGCATCCTGGCATTGCATACACGGCAAAGGCATATAGGCAACTTTAACAAAAGGATGCTTGCCGCGCTCGCTCTTGGGAAGGTTCATCCATAACTGCCCGTGCCTGGGCTGCGCTGCAGTATAAGGAGGATAATCGTTTTCCCAGTATTCATCTTTACAGGCAGTAAAACAACAATAGCAGGCGTTGCACTTGGATATATCCATTACTAAACCACATTTAGTCATATTTTTATCCTCCGTTACTCTGCTTCCATTTCTCTACTTCGATCAAAGCAGGAGTTCGGAGCCATCCCGCAGGCATTCTTGGAGATGAAACGGTGATTCGTCAACAGGTTGATGCATCCGCCTTTATCAGGAGATTCGCCGGGCTCTCCGATAGGTTCGTAAATGGAGCAGGACTCATAGGAATGGACCACTCCCGGCGGCACGCGTCCGGTGACCTGGGCAGCCAGTAATACTGCGCCTCTATCGTTAAAGGCTTTTACGATATCACCTTCTTTAATGCCTCTCTTTTTGGCGTCATCCTGGGTTGATGCGTATGACCCAGTAATAATGCCCGTCTGCCAGCTTTAACCCGGTGTTCCGGTATTTCGTTCATCCAGCATCCTTTGGCATCATACATGGTATGGAAGCTATAAGCCGGGTGAGGCGAAATGAGGTGCAACGGATACTTTTTATAAAGCGCCCGGGTGTGATGCCCTTCCCAGGAAGGAATATATTTGGCAACAGGCGGTCTTTCTTTATCGTTCGGGTCGAAGCGCTTGAGACTCTGCGATTCAAATTCAATTTTGCCCGTCTGGGTATCGATATGCCCTACGGCATCCGGCAGCCCTTGCGTAGCGCCGCCGATAGGGCCCCAATCAGATGTCATCCTTTTTCCTGCTCTCGGCGAACCATCTCAAGGCTGGTGTCGGCTTGTAGTTTTTCGGGAGCGGGACGACGAAATATCCCTTCTTCTCGAACTCTTCCCAGGTAATATACTTCGGCAGGTCGCTGGCATTGAACATCCTCTTTACCCAATCCATTTCGGTCAAACCGCCTTCGGAAAACTTCTCATAGAACCCGAGTCTCTTAGCAACCATGGCGAATATTTCATAGTCCGATTTAGACTCACCAAGCGGCTCGATGCATTTCTTCTGAAAGATAATCATGCGGCGGTTGCATCCATAAGACGAATGCGGAATATAACCGGAGCAATTGGCCGCATTCGCCGATATCCCATCTTTCAAAGTTGGAGCAGGCTGGCAGTATCAGGTCGGCGAATTTAGCTTCACCTTCCAGGTAAATCGACTGATTGACGACGAATTCCAGATTGGGATGCTGGTACATCTTGACCCAGCGGTTAGTGTTGTTCATAGTACCGATATAGGCCCCGCCGTAACGCCAGAACATCTTTAGACGGTGAATACCCATCTTCAGGGTATTTATATTGCGTGAACTGGGTCTCGGTGGAATTGCCGCAGAAACCCTTGCCTCGCCATTACTGGGGGGGATCCATGATACATTCCGGGACCAGGATTCTGGGTATATGTTGCCCGCCCGGATTGTTGAGTGACGAGCTCGTCGGGTGGGCGGTCATGCCGCGGGGGACCCACTGGTAAGCAGATGCGGAGTTGGCCGGGTCGCCGGAAATACCTCCTTCGGCATATCCCGGGAATACGAAATCGGCGTTATATGGAGCGCCTCCGGTTGTCGACCAGATGTTGCTGCCCGGTTTGCCCAACCCCTGCATGGCGGCAAGCAATACCATCATCCTCGCCCATTCCGTCCCGTAGGCGGTGCGGCAGGCGCCTCCCCAACCTCCGAGACCCCCGGCTGCCAGCATGGTCTTCTTTTTACCCCATTCCCTGGCCAGCGCTCTGATTTCACGGGCCGGTATCCGGGATTCTTTCTGGGCCCATTCCGGGGTCTTGGCGATGCCGTCCTCCTTGCCCAGAAGATAATCGCACCATTTATCAAAACCATAAGTGCGTGTTTTGATATATTCTTTATCATAGAGATTTTCTGTTATCCAGACATAAGCAATTGCCGCGGCGAAAGCAGTATCAGTGCCCGGCCTGGGAGCAAACCA
The DNA here is from genome assembly GCA_963796365.1 of uncultured Chloroflexia bacterium. Taxonomy (GTDB): domain Bacteria; phylum Chloroflexota; class Dehalococcoidia; order Dehalococcoidales; family RBG-16-60-22; genus RBG-13-51-18. The sequence continues at coordinate 36,687 of CAWCLJ010000002.1, read as the reverse complement.
TTTATCGGAATAGTTAATAGCCGTGAAGTTAAAGAATGGGTCGATGAAGACCATTTTAATGCCCAGTTCTCTCAGCCACAAACGCCTGATCGCCGATTCCTGACCGGCATAGATGCCGCGGTTGTAGAGGGGTCGCTCGACCAGTAAGACAATCATCTCGGTATTTTTCAGGGCATCTTCCAGAAGGTCATATTGCTCCGGATATACCCAGCCTCCAGGAAAAACCCCAGTTATGCATGGCGCCCCAGTGCCAGCCTTCCCAGCTGTCCGGGTTATGGTCGGCATAGGTATAGCCCAGGATGTTCATAAATCTGAAATAAGTGCTGTGGCGGTAGCCGATGTTGCCCCAGTTATGGTGCGAATCAGGCGTGCTCAACATAGCGCCCGGACCATAAGTGGTGCGTATGCGTATTATTTCTTCACAGAGGATATCCAGAGCTTTTTCCCAGCTTATTTCTTTATAACCCGATTTACCCCTGTTTGCCTGCTTTCTGTCTCCCTTAAGACTAAAGTCCTCTCTTAATAGAGGATGTAGAATACGGCTGGTACCGTATATTCTTGACCTTTCCGCCAGAGTATAAGAGGAAACCCTTGCCCTATTTTCCGGGGAGAATTTCTTGCCGCGCGCCTCAATTATCCAGGTTGCATCATCTTTACTAAGTTCCAGCGGCTCGACGCGTATTATCTTCCCCTGTTTTACATAGACATTAACGGGCCCTCCTGTGGTGCAGTTAGTAAGAATCTGTTCGCCTTTTTTGATGTCGGCCATACTTTACTACCCTCCTGCCTTTTTATTTTCAGATGCCGTTTAATTAGGATTCACAGCGATAAAACAATAAACCTGCTTACATAATTGTGTATATCAGTACTCTCCGATTTGATGTTAGATATCAACGTTTCTTTTTCATATGTTCAAAGCTTTTTCGCTGTTTCTACTCTATACAACCAGCCCTAAAGAATATTAATGTCGTATACGACTATTCGCAGTATATAATACCACAAAATCACAGTTAATCAATATACCGGATAGTTAAAAAACCCGAATAAAGTACACCGGATATTATAACGATATTTTATCGTTCAACAATCTGAACTAAACTTTAAAGCCAGTCGGCAATGGCGTAAAGCGCATTTTGCCAAAATCGTATTCCGGCGTCATGGCGATAACCACCATGAGGAAAGGCCTGTCAACCCTCTTGAAATAGTGAGGATTATGTGCCAGTCCTGCCGGGACCCATTCAGCTGTCGCTTTGTTGGTGACGAATTTTTCTGCCTCGTTTCCTTCACCCAGCCAGAACTCGACTTCACCGCCCAGATTCAATGTATCATGCGGGTCAAGCCCGACGAAAAGAAATAGTTCATCGAAGTCATGCACGTGGCCACCCCCTTCGGTGGCGCCTACGGCGTTGCCCTTAATGATAGTCGGTTCCAACGATGGCAGTCCTATGCCGCTTCCCGCAGCATATACATGGAATATCTCGACCCAGATTTTGGCACCAGGATAAGTGTTCTTATCGAACATAAGGGTCGGGACGGCTACCATCCCGCGCTGGTAAGAAAATAGGCGGTCGGTGGCAAACTTAACTTCATTGACGTATTTTGTGTAAAGACCTTTGCCTTTTTGCTCCCGCCCTACTTTATCAAAAGAAAAAGCCTGTGGCAGCGGCAGTGAACGGGAAGCGCCGGGTTCCAGGCTATAGGTGGGTGTCATGGCGATAGCCATCTCAATGATGGGCTTGTCGCGGGCGGCAACTTTAGTGAAGTAGTGTGGATTATGCGCTACGTTCCGGGGGACCCACTCGGCAGTCGGTGTATTGGCGATAAATTTCTGGGCGTCTTGCCCTTCGCCCAGCCAGAACTCAACTTCACCCCCTAAAGACAGGACATCGTGCGGATTGCTACCGAAAAAAAGAAATAATTCATCAAAATCAGGATGTGCATGTTGTCCTCCGTTTCCCGGGACCTCGGTGCCGTTGATCAGCATCGGTAGTTCGCCGGGGACCATGACTCCGGAACCAGGCGCGTATACATGGAAAGTTTCGACCCAGATTTTAGCTTCAGGAAAGACTTTTTGATCAAAGATAAGCGAAAAATCGGCAATCTTACCCCGGTAAGCCGGGCGAATGAGTTCTGTCCAGAGCCTTAAATCCTTAACATATTTCGCATATTTGCCCATTTCTTCGTAGCCCCCTTTTTTTAATTATTATTTTTTTAATTAAAGAGTAGAATTGTTTCCTGTAGTTATCCCGTTAATTTTTTTATCTGACTTTGGTTCTTTAATGCCACCGCTGATAAATGGACTTCTACAGGACTAAAAGGGGAAAAGTGCTAAAGTGGTTAGAATATACTCCATTCGGCATTACACGTCAAGTATGTTGCCGGTCCTTTTAATTGGCATGGCGGATGAAGGTTTAAAACTGGTTCGTTTTTGAAAAGAAAAACGGGCAGTGTAACATTTATTGTGTGAAATTCTGAAGGGTTGAAAAAGTAGGCGCTTTCCTTTAAAGGTTTAGTTGAGAGACCAAACAACTTGAAAGGAGAAGCGCCCATGAAAGTCGAAATTAGTGTATCAGAAGTAGTCGAGGTTTTCAAGGAAATTCAGGAGCAGCCGGGGAAGATTTTGGAGATGGTTAGAGCTGATATGCCCAAAGCCGTGGGAGGATATTTGAGCGAGCTGATGCAGCTGGAACTGACCCGCTTTTTGGGGAGGACTCCCTATGAGCGAGTGGCAGAGGGGTCAAATCATCGTAATGGCTCATATCCGCGCCGCTTCACTCTGAAAGGTATCGGTGAAGTGGGGGTGAAAGTACCCCGAGACAGGAAAGGAGAGTATCAGACTAATGTCATCCCCAAGAGCCAACAATATGAGGATGAACTGAGACAGGATATCGCGGTAATGTTCTTGAGTGGGGTGAGCACGCGTACCCTAACGATGATTTCCCAGCGGTTAATTGGCCGCAGGATATCGTCAGGGGAAGTAAGCCGCTGCAGCAAGGCGCTGGTCAAAGCCATTGAGCACTGGCGGACCCGGACTCTCTCTTTGATGAGATTCAAATATCTATTCTGCGATGGCGTCTATTTTGAGATGCGGGTTGCTAAAAACATTGAAAAGGTCTCAGTACTGGTGGTAATCGGGGTAACCGATAACGGCCAAAAACAGGTCATTGGCATCCAGTCCGGAGATAAGGAATCCGCCACCGGTTGGCGGGAAATGTTCAAGGATTTGAAGGCGCGGGGTCTGGAAAGTCAGGCGGTTACTCTGGGTATTATGGATGGCTTAGCCGGACTGGAAAAAGTCTTTCGGGAGGAATTCCCCCAAGGAAAGGTACAAAGATGTCAGGTCCACGTCGCGAGGAATGTCCTGGCTAAAGTTCCTCAGAAACTGAAGCAGAAGGTAGCGGACGATATCCGTTCTATCTTCTATGCCTCCAGCCGGGAGAAAGCAATGGAATTCTCCACCCAGTTCACCGAACGCTGGCAGAAGGATGTCCCGTCCGCCGTAAAGTGCCTCAAGAACTCCCTGGATAGCTGCCTGACCTTCTTCGATTTTCCCGAGGAAGAATGGATTTCCCTGCGTACCACCAATGTCATTGAGCGGTTGAACAAGGAATTCAAACGGCGAACCAAGCCGATGGAAATAGTGGCCGGGGAGAACGCCTGCTACACTCTGTTGGCTTTTATCAGCATCAAAATGGAAATGCACTGGAGGTCGAACCCTGTGGGGAAAGTGCGCTACAATCTTCCATCCCTCCGCAGTTTAATCGAGGGCAATTTCACACAATCCCCTTGACAATACCAAATTTTTTCAGCCTGGTGAAATATATGTCAATCCCGGATAAAGGACCCCATTGAAAGATATAGATAAATAGACAAGAAAATCAAGTAAAATAATAGGATAATATTTTTATTACTAATTATTTAGCTAAAAGAAAACAACCAAGACTTATATTATCATCGTGACCTGATTTGTTCAAAATGATTTGGTTATATTACGAGAACACTGGGTATCGGTCTTTTCATTTTTCCCCTGTGTAAGGTCTTGTTTGCCTGCTCTGCTTGTCTTAGTTTTTCGAAATCTCTCGTAGCACCGCACTTTTTGCAGTGACCTACCGAGTAGTCTCCGATCATCCACCAGTGAATGCATAAGGATTTCGTAGTCATAATACCTCCGTTTAATTCTTGGGCAATGAATACTTTAAATTCTGAATCGGCCTGGTTTATCCATCTTATTCACGCACGATTATTGGTGGTGTATAGTGCACCAATCAATTTTTTCTGCTCTTTTAAGTCAAAAACATTCCGCCGAATCTTGGCCTTCTCGCGGCGAATATATATCTTCCTTGATTTTGAAATATTATTCGTGTTCATTACATTCCTTTCTGAAATATTTATTAAGTATATCTGGGCGGTCTTTTGTGTAAAGAGCACAGATACTACCTTGAAAAAGCAAAAATGCGCTAGAGAGAAGCTGTATAAAGCTTCATATAGGCACTTCGGAGTTTCTTCTCAGTATTGTTGAGTTTCACCCAGGCGGTATCAATTTCCTTCAAGCCAACTGAATCAAGTACGGCGTCGGGTTGACGTATTTTTTCTTCGGATAAGGGCGACTTACTGGATGTAAAGCGTCGTAGTATCCGGTAATAGTGGGAATTAGCCTGTTCATCATCCGAGATTGCCCGGTTAAGTTCCCTATCGGCAATTTCTTGCAGAAACTTGTTCATATTCTATCTCCCCACGGAAAAATATGGGAACGCCCCAATTGTATCCCGAAAATAATCTTAGAAGGCAGACAATATATAAAATGAATAATATTATCTGCCTTGTTAAAGATATTTCAGTCAGTTAGAGGATTGTGTGTATGGCCCCGTGGAAGACCTAATAGCGTGACGCGTAGCTACTATTAGTACTGTCAGCTCGGCGGTCTTTGTTAGCTTTGCGGCATAAGGAACAGCGCTTAGGCTCATTAGTAAAGCCCTTAGTCTGGTAGAACTCTTGTTCCCCGGCAGTGAAAGTGAAGCTAGCTCCGCAATCGGAACATCTGAGGGTTTTTTCCTGAAAAGTCATTGGATGGTCTCCTCTCTTACTAATTTAGTTGGAGCTCGGGTCATCCAATACTTGATATAAATCTATGGGGATTCAAAGAAGTGAAAATAACCTAAACCGGAACTATACATAAAGTATAGGTTAATCAAATACCATTTGTCAAATAAACCAATATCCGTGTCTGGGAAATCGATTGAGATATGCTGGATGGCGTTATTGGACTCGATTACTCCATTAGGAGTAACAAAGCCTGAAGGGGTAAGAGGGGTTTTTGGGGAAAGAAGTGCTTAACCAATAACCCTCACGATGCTTCCGGGGCACTCAAGCCAGCTTTAATATATTAGAGTTTGGAGCGGCGCGGTGGCCTAATTACTAACTACCAATTACTAAATACCGGTGGGGTTGGGTTGAGGTGGCAAAGTGGGCGGTAATGGACTCGAACCAATGACCTTCTGCGTGTAAAGCAGACGCTCTAACCAGCTGAGCTAACCGCCCGAAAAACAGGTGGCGCGCTTGGTGGGGATCGAACCCACAACCTCAGCCTCCGCAGGGCTGCACTCTATCCAATTGAGCTACAAGCGCACTATTTTGGTGCCGAAGGGGAGATTTGAACTCCCATGCCCTTTCGAACACTACGCCCTGAACGTAGCGCGTCTGCCATTCCGCCACTTCGGCGCACCAATTTATTGTATCAATATCACGTATGCTTTTCAAGATTCAAGGCTAAAAATATCTTTGTGTAAAAATGATTCCTGTGGTAATATTACTGCTAGCAATCAAGCAGGTAAAGACACTATGATAAGACCTTCACATGAAAACTGTTGGTATACTAATCATAAAACTACGATATTAAGCTATGATAATAATTGGTTTATTAACTTAGGAGTGCCTTTAAATGTAGTCCTTACTGCATTTATTAGTAGTCCTGTAATATGGTTTTCAGTTGGATTTGGGCAGTGGAACGATAATACGCTTTTAATCGGTGTTAATCCATTGCGTATTAACTCAATACAAAAAATTAAACACATTGATATTTCACCTATTGAAAAAGTAATGGGAACTAACAATGGTTACTTGGAGTATCAATTAACTTCTGAAATTCAGGAACTATTTGGAATTACTCTGGATCCTGAGAATAATACTTATGAACTCAAACAAGAAGAAAAAGTGGTATTTCAGATATCGGTTCATGATGATTGTGTGTGTGCTATTACTCTCGTAAACTCTGCATTATTACGAGCTTTGGTTTTTTGCGTTCTTGAAGAGCATAGTTATTATTTGAATGAGGAAATAGATTGGTCTGGTGTTGTTAATTGGCTTGCTGACAAACTTGATCCCGATCACCTAATGGTTAGAAGTCAACCTTTACTTAAATGTTTGTTGATAAGACGTGAAGGAATTGGCCCTTGGTTTAAAGCTAAAATCAACCCGAAACTTTATTATCCAATTAGTATTAATAAAAGTAAAGCAAGGTTAACAGGAAAGTAATAATAAAGAGGGCGGTTTTTTCTTTCCGCCCCCTTTGGTGCTTGTATCTTGGTTCTTGTTTTTTACCCGCCAGGGTCTATGGCCAGTAAAGCTTTTCCGCTTCTTTTTTGAGGTCGGTGCGGAAGTCCGGGTGCGCGATGCTGATAAGGCCGAGCGCTCTCTCGCGTTGTGTCTTGCCCTTTAGGTGGGTGATACCGAACTCGGTTATCACGTAATCGCTGATGGTTCGCGGTACGGTCACGATGGTGCCCTCGGCGAGGAGGGGGGTGATTCTGGACATTCTCTTTTCGCCGCTGCCCACTGTGGAGGGCATGACGGTTATAAAGCGCCCGCCTTTAGACATGAATGCGCCGATGGCGAAAGATGTCTGACCGCCGGCGCCGCTAATGACGCGCGGGCCGATGGATTCGGCGGCTATCTGGCCGGCAAAATCTACGCTGACTGCGCTGTTAATGGCTACCATGTTATCGTTAGCGCCGATGTTTCTGGCATCAAGGGCCCATTCCGCGCTGTGCAGTTCAAAGGCCGGGTTCATCGTTACGAAGTCCATATCTTCCTTGGAGCCGCCGCCGCAGGCTGTCGCCACCGCGATGCCGGTTTTGAAATTCTTGCGGCTGCCGTTGATGATTCCGTTGCGGATGAGCGGTATAATGCCGCGCGGTGTTGTCTCGGAATGCCAGCCCAGGTCTTTAAATGGTTCGAATGTGCCAAGTGTGCAGCACCATTCTGACGTAGAACCGACGCCCACCTGCAGGCAGTCGCCATCTTTAAGCAGTTCGCCTACATAAGCCGCGATTTTCTTTTCCACTTCACCGGCTTCTACATTCTTCCTGCCCAGCAGGTCGGTGCCTCCGGGCGCTTTACCGGTTGGTGTATGCTCGACAAAATAGTCGATTTCATCGACATGGATATAGTTATCGCCGTAAGTGCGGATGAGGTTCTTGTTAAGCTCGGCTAACACTATCTTGGCGCGGCGGATTTCCGTTTTCTTGGTCCAGACAGAAGCCCCGAAGCTGCAGTAGCCGTGGTCATCCGGCGGTGAAAGTTCTACCATGACGACGTCGGCCGGGCCTCTCTCCTGGTCATCGGTGAAGACAAAGCCGAGGCCGCCGATGGCCAGGTCCGCCCGCCGTTCCGAGATAATCTGGCGGACGATAGGCAGCGGGAAACCCACCTCGATTTTAAAAGACATTTCGAAGACCGGGTCGTACCACCCGAAGTCCCTGCCCGGCGTGCGCAGCGAAAGCAGGACGTTTTCTATTTCCCCGAGTCTCGCCGCCAGTGCCAGTCCGAGCGCCTGGGGTTCGTTCCCCTGTACGAAACAGACGCGGTCGCCGGATTTAATAACGCTGACCGCCTGTTCCGGGGTCACTATTTTTTTCTTAAATTCTTCTTGCCAGCCCATAATGGCCTCCTTATTTAAGTATCAACTGCCAGGTATCAAGTATCAAGGAAATAGCAAGTAGGAAATTTTAACCGAAAATTTATCTGCTTTGATATTTGAGACTTACACTTCCTTGTCACTTGACCGGTTGCTGCTTGTTACTTTTTCCCTTACCCCTGACCACTAATAACTTACCCCTAATAAAAACCTCGGGGAGGGGAGACAGAATGTGTCTCGCATCCCCTCCCCGGTAAGGTCTTTTTTGTTCCGTATTATTCTATTCTAGTATCTGACGGCGGAACACCGGCAGGTGAGGCAGCGCCGCGCCTCGTCAACGCAGGCTTTCTTATCTTTGAAGCCCAGGCTGAATTCCTTGAAGTTGGTCTTCCGCTTTGCAGCGGGCGTATACTCTGTGGCGATTCTCGGTTCTTTCTTGTATTCCCTCAAATGGAATACGAAGGCGGGCTCGGTGACGTCTGCCAGGATGGGCGCCGGAGCAGCAGGCGGCAGGTCTTTGCCCTGCAGGTAGCAGTCGATAGCGACAGCCGCCTGGCGGCCGTCTGCCATCGCTTCGATCATCAGGCCCTGGCCGCGGGTCACATCGCCGCCGGCGAAAATGCCTTTGACGTTGGTTGACTGGCCGCGGGCGCCGATTTCGATCGTGCCTCTCCTGGTCGTCTTAACTTTGCTGTCTTTCATGAAGGAGGTATCGACTCTCTGGCCGATAGCGGTGATGACCATATCGGCGTCGATTTTCTTGGTTTCCTTCTCGTCATAGACCGGTGCGAATTGGCCGGCTTTGTTGTAGCAGGTGGTGCAGCGCTTCAATTCAACGCCCTTCACCTTACCGCCGCTGACGGTTATGGCTTTGGGGCCCCAGGACATATCGACATTGATGCCTTCTTCGATGGCCTGTTCGATTTCCTCGTTCGGGGCGGGCATTTCATCATGGCTGCATTCGAGGCAGATCACGCTGACGCTGCCGGCGCCCAGCCGCAGGGCGGAAGTGGCCGCATCGATAGCGACGGAACCGCCGCCAACGACGACGACTTTCTTGCCGACCGCGGGTTTCTTGCCCAGGTTGACATCTTTCAGGAAGGCTAACGCCGGTACGACGCCGTTGGCGTCTTCACCGGTTACGTTGAGTTTAGCGCTGTTCTGCGCGCCGACGGCTACGAATACTGCATCATAGCCCTTGCCGAGCAGCGATTCGGGGTCTTTGACCGCGCTGTTCGTCTTTATCTGGATGCCCATTTTCTTCAGGGAATTGATTTCCCAGTCCACGACTTTGCGGGAAAGTCGGTGTTCGGGCACACCGAAGGCCATCATGCCGCCGGCCACGGAAGCAGCCTCCAATACGGTTACGGTATAACCCTTCTTAATCAGGAAGTATGCAGCGGTCAGACCGGCCGGGCCGGCGCCGACCACGGCAACTTTCTCTTTCTTGGTTATCGGCATGTTTTCCTGCAGCGATTGCGCTTTCAGATAGTCCGGAAGTCCATCGGCCATGACGGAATCGACTGCGAACCGTTTAATGGCGTTGATGGAAATCGGGTCGTCCAGCTTGCCGCGGTTGCATTCTTTCTCGCAGGGATGCGGGCAAACGCGACCGATGACGCCGGGGAACGGGATATATTGCTTCAGATAGCGGTAGGACTCGTCCATGTAACCGCGTGCAGCCATCAGGACGTAAGCGTTGACATCCAGGCCGGCCGGGCAGGTGTTCTGGCAGGGCGGCATGAACGGCTCGGGTAACGGGCGGAGCGCCTGTCCCATGGTGGTGGTATTGTATTTCGGGTCGTATTTTTCACGGCCGATGTTCGGGTTTACGGCGCAGCGGATAGCCAGGCCGCGGTTGAACCGGGCCAGACAAACGTTGCAGCGTAGACAGCGCGTGACCTCGTCTACTCTGCCGGTTTCCCACTTAATCGGGGTCCTCTGGTCGGCTACGAGCTGGCGGCCCATGGTGATGGCATCCGCCCAGCCCTTGCGGAGTACTTCTTCCGCGAGGTAGGGGTCATGCTGGCCGGGGACGATCAAAGGTATCTTTAATTCTTTCTTGAAGTTCTTGGCATGCTCGATGAAGCAGAAGGGGTCCTGCGGGAAGAACCACTTGCGAGCTTCATAGGAACCGTCGGAAAGGTGGATGTAGTTAGCGCCGAGGTCCTGGCACCACTTGGCTACCTGTATTAATTCATCCTCGTGGATGGCGCCGGGCATATGCTCATCGCCGCTAAGACGGATACCGAGACAGAAGTCCGGGCCGACTCTCCGGCGGGAGCTGATAAGCAGGTTGCGCAGGAAGCGGAAGCGGTTCTCGAGCGAGCCGCCGTAGTAGTCATTGCGCTGGTTGGAGCGCGGGGATAAGAACTGGTGAATCAGATAACCGTGCGGGCTGTGGAACTCGACGGCGTCATAGCCGCAGGTCCTGGCTGCCGCCACGGCATCCGCGAACGTTCTTTCCATGTAATCGATTTCTTCGACGGTCAGGACTTTAGGAATGGTCGTGCCGCCGAGCGACTGCGATCTTGTTTCATAACCGCGGGGCATGATCCGCTGTTCGTAGTCCTGGGGGCGCTCGGAAGGGATTGCGGAAGGCGCTCCGGGGGTCTCACCGGAGGTCTTGCTGGAACCCTGGCGGCCGAAGCTGGGCGTAATCTGTATGAACGCCTTGGCGCCGCACTGTTTAATGCCTTCAGCCAGGTTCGATTGACCTTCGAAATAGGTACGGCCGCTGATGCGGGGGTTGCCGAAGCTGGTTGTCTTGGCGCCCCAGTCGGTCGCGAAGGTGCACTCGATGGTGATGAAACCGGCACCGCCTTCAGAACGGCCGGCGTAAGAATAGATACATTCTTCTCTAATGTACCCGTTCTCATCTGCGCCGCCGGTAGTGGTGCAAGAACCGCCGATTCTGTTTTTTATCTCCAGCGGTCCCAACTTGATGGGCGAGAATAAGATAGGGAAATCCGACATTTTTTCTCCTTCCTTTATTTATCTGTACTCTCTTATTTTGCTCTTCTTTTGGAGGTATCTACGCCTAATAACCTGGCAAGGTTTGTGCCGAAGATACCGCGTTTGATTTCGTCGGTAACCGGCGCGAAACCGTAATCTTTTTGCAGTTGTTCCGGCATTTCGAATGTTCTAAGGCCGATGACTGCTTCGCGGAACAAACCGCCGGGGCCGTAGAAATCGGTGCCCCAGACAATGCGTTCCGGTCCGGCGAACTGTATAGCTTCACCGATGATTTCCGCCAGGCGGCGGGGTGCTGCTTTATACCACGGCATAATCAGGCTTAAGGTGATATAAACGTTGGGGTGGGATAAAGCTACCATGTTCAGTTCGCGGCACTGCGGCCAGCCGGCATGGAAAGCGATGATTTTCAGGTCGTAAAAGTCATTCACGACGTCATCCAGCAGTAGTGGCTGACAGTACTTTGCTTTGCCTGGAGGACACCAGCTCCAACCGGTGTGGATGGAGACGGTCACGCCGAGTTCTTCAGCCCTCTTGTAGAAGGGCCAGATTCTCTCGTCGTTGATGTAGGTGTCTTCCGGCGGGTAGAACTTGAACAGCTTGCAGTTTCTTTCCTGGGCCAGGTAATCGAGTTCCCACAGGACATCTTTCATCCCTCTCTTGATAAAGGGGCCAAGATTGGGTTGCACGATTAGCCTGTCCGGGTATTTTTCTGCGGCGAGCAGTAATTGGCCGTTAGTGGACCATTTCGTGGAATAGCCGGTGGTTTCCATCATGGATTCCGGGAGGATACAGGCCATGTCCACGCCGTAGCGGTCGAGGTAGACAATAAGCTGGTCTTCTTCCGCCATTTCCGATTTTTCGGCTTTGGTTACCGGTGGTTCCTTCCAGTTTTTCGTCACGTGGTGGGGAACGGCGCCGAAAGCACGGGCGGTTTCCGCCGTACCGTAGACCCACTTCCGGTATTCCGGGAAGTAGTTAAAGTATTTTTTGTTTGCCTCGCCGCTTAGATGGCATTCGACGTCTATCTTGAAATAGTCGTCTTTTACAAATTCTGGATATTTACCGGGTGCTGCCATTTATTTACTCCTTTTTTAAGTTGAGGAGATGACTATTTCTTTTCCGGTGGGCGGTAGCTTCTGAAGTACTTCGTCTTGTTCAGACGGGCTTCGTACTGCTCATGCATCTTGTGGAAGGCTTCTCTTTCGCCCATGCCTTCACGGTCGCGGATGAACATAAGGTCGCGTTCGTCTTCGCTGTATTTGAGGTTGGTAGAGAAGGTGTGATACAGGATGACTTCCTTGAGGTTGGTGAGGCCCAGTCTGGAGAGCATGTGGCGGCGGGCAAATTTGCCCATAACCACAACATCGCGCGGGAGCAGGGAAATAGCGGCAGCCAGGTTGTGGACTTCGGATTCGAGATCCTCTTCGGGAACGGACTTGGTTACATATCCGGCTTCTTCAGCTTCTTTACCGCCGATGGTTCGGCCGGTGAGCAGGATTTCTTCTACTTTCTTAGTGTGGCCCATGACCAGTTCGAGCGGTAGGGTAGGAAGTCCGCCGAAGGCGAGACGCTGGCCCATCTGGGAGAATCTGGCGGTATCCGCGCAGACCACGACGTCGGCTGCTTTGGTGATGTACAGGCCGGCTTCGATGGCCCAGCCGTGTACCTGCACCATGACTACCTTGTTGCAGTCCAGGATTGCCTGGGGGAACCCGTAAAGCTGGTCCTGATCGGTCTGGAGTCTGATTCTCTGGCTGGGTTTGAAACCCTTGGCGCCGCCATATACGCGGTACACCATGGAGAGGTCGAACCCGGCGCAATAGTTCTTGCCGGCGCCCTTGAAAATCACGACGTTGCAGTCATCATCATGGTTGATTTCCCACATGGCCTTTTTAATATCGCCGGTCATGTATTCTTCACCGATGCTGATGCAGTTGTTCTTTTCCGGGCGGTTCAGGGTTAGATAGGTAACCTTCGGGTATTCCTTATCTTTTTCGAGGAGAATGGAATTGAAAGTTGGGTAAGACATTGTTTTTCCTCCGCTAATATTTTTATTTTTTTATTTTTAAACAAAAGATATTTTAACTTGCCGGGCGTTATTCCTTATCCCGCTGGCAAAGGAACACTGTTTGACGGCTTGGAGCGCCGCCGGAAAATCAACTTGAATTAAATAGGCGTTTGAACCGGGCTGGCCCGGCTTGAAATGAAATGGCTGCAGAAAGATAATAATGAGAAAATTTTACCCGTTCTGACACGCTTGTTCCCATACTATCGCAAACTGCTTTGGTACACAAAAAGGTCAATTGCCTTTCTCGTAGGTGGTGGTAAATGCAAACTTATAGGTGTTGAATGGTTGAGGTATCGGTCAAAAACTATGTCCCCTTAGCTTGCTAGATACAATTTCTACCAGAAAATTGTATCGTATTATTTTACAGCTTTTTCCCGATGCATGTCAAACGAAGAAAGCGCTAAAGAATCTCTGAATAGGGAGTACAAGGGTCGCTTTCGCGGGCTATCGAGGGTGTCCTCCGGCCTTTTATGTCCCCAGGATTGGGGTATTTAGGTGGTTGAAAGAGACTTTTTCAGAGTATTCTTAAATAATTCGGATTGTTATATAACGTAAAATATCCGGATAAAATTACTGAAAAATTGACTGGTCAACCGGCTGAATGATGTGTTATGCGTTATTTTTCACCTGTAGATGCAGGCGCATAAATTTTGCAGCGATGTTCCGGTCCGCCGGGTTGACGCGGATTGGCTCTTTCGAGGTTTCGGGCTTAAACTTGGACTCTTTTGTCAGCGCTTCATAAACTTTATCGGCATCCACTACTTCGGCGATTGCTTCGTAACTTTCCATCGTAAATTCCGTATCGGCATTGCTGGCTTCCGGCGATATTCCCGGCGGCAAATAGCATTTAAGCAGCCTTACCGCATTTTCCGGCCGGGATTTGAAGGACTCGGTCAGGTAGCGGTTGGTCTCTTTTCTGGAACCGTACTGCGCCCATATATGTAGCAGCATGGCTGCGTCTTCGGCATGCCGGATATAAAGCGGTTCTTTTTTAGATAATTCCAGGATTCTCGACGCCAGTTTTTTACCCAGGGCCGTCTTTTCTTTTTCGGTAATGGCTTCTGCCGTTCCTTTTTCTGCCGTACTCATCCACATCAGGCTTTTAGCCGCGAAAATAACGGTGGCGGAGTCTTTGCTTTTCCCCAGGATTTTCTCCGCCGTTGTTCCGTTTGTCCCGCTTCCCGGTTCTGGCGCAGACGGCCTTGTGGGTTTATTCGCCCTCTGGACATTTTCTTTTGACTGGCGAACATGTATTCCACCCCTTGTGCCGTATCGCCTGCCGGCCGGTGTTATTATCAAATATAAAACCGCGACGACAATCGCTGCCAGGATGAAGATTGAAAAAATGAGATATCCCGGTACCGTTTTTTTTGGCGTACTGGTGGTGGGCGGAGCAAATATCACTTGAGTTTGCGTGGGTTTCGGTAGTTGTATAACGGTGGTTTTGAATACCGTGGTAGGGGGAGTTATGACCGGCGCTGTCGTCGTCACCACGGATTCTACGGTAAAAACACCCAGCGGTGACCAGTCGCTTTCGATGGGGCTTGTTCCTCTTACCTGCCAGAAATAGGTCTTGTCGGTTTCAAGTTCCTTTATCATCTTTATACCCGGCGTCGCCACAATGGCGTCCAGCAGCGGGGTTGACATATCCAGATTTTCGCTTAACTTGAATTCATATTCCGTCGTATTTTGCAGCCGCTGCCAGGAAAATGACGGGGTTCTTTCAATAATTGTGCTGCCGATAGCCGGTGAAAGTATTTGTATCGCCGTTTTGAAAGAAAAGGGAGCTGACTCTATCGAAAATTCCCAGGTAGTGGAGAATTGGCTGTAACCGGGGCTTGTGGAGCGGACTCTCCAGTAATACGTCGAACTAGGCGAAAAATCGAAATAATTTGGGACTGCCTGGTCATGCCCGAGAGTAATGGAAACAACATCTGCCGTGGAATTGATAATTATTGAACTTGCCATTTGTGTAAAATCAGGGTCGGTGGCCATCTGGAGCTCGTATTGTGTCGCTACGGATGGGCGCTGCCACGAAAAAGTGACATCATATGCCAGGCCGGATTTGGAATTGATGTGGCTGACAAAGTTATTCTGTGGCGTATTGAGAGCAATCGAGACATTGATAATAGTATCGGTGAAGCTGTATAGTTCATTAGTCCCATTGGTTTTCACCGCCCATAACTTGTTGGTGCTTACTTTTAATGCTTCTGGTTCGGCATTTAACGCGACACTGTAATTATAAGTATCCGTGGTCGCGTTCGTAGAAATACCGGTCCATCCTGCCGCCGTTGCCGTGGCACTAATTGGATTCGTAAAACGCCATAAGGTGCTCTGCGAGGTTGTGGTATCGTATTCCAACGCATAAAGAGTGTTGCTGTCCACCGCCATGCCGTAAATGCCGCCGGGCACCCCGACGGGAAAAATGTCCGTCCACGCGTTGCTTGTCCCGATTTGCCAGCTCTTGATATCCTCGCCGGGGCTTTGTGTCGCGGCGTAAATTACTTGGTTAGTCGCAAAATTCTGGTCTGGAACGGCCTGCATCTGCATGTTAGTTGCCCCGCTGCTGAAGGCCTGGGGAATTTTGGTCCAGGATGACATACCGTTGAGCGTATAAGCTACATACCCGTCTTGGCTACCTGCCAGCAATTCATTTGTTCCGATGCTGTAAAGCATATTGCCGCTGGTCAGGGTTGTGCTGACAACCGTTTGCCATGAAAGGCCGTTATTGTTAGAATTAACTACTCTTCCGGTGTTATCCAGTACATACAAAACACTCGAACTTTCAACTGCGATATCCTGGACGGGAATAGGACTGGTGCGGGTTTGCCATTGTGCGGCGCCGGAGGCACCGTTATAGTAAATTAATGCACTGCCTTTTTGTGTCACGTAAACTACATTGGCGCTCTGCTCCTCCACCCTGACAATACAATTAGTTACTCCTTTAAGACTTAGTACTCTGGTCCATGTATTTGAGTACTCGTACCAGACGCTTGTGTCAGCGCCGTCATCGGTGACTAAATAGACTTTACTGGCGTCTATGCACACTGCCACGTCACTGGCATTGGTTATTTTCGTGTCTATCAGACTGATATCGTTAAAAGTCATGCCGGTATCTTGGGAAATGGAAAAAGCGCTTTCGCTGCCGCTTGTCCCTGCCGCGACGCTGCTGCCCAGCCAGGCCACCAGCGTCTGGTTGTCTCCGCCCGGATTTTTCGTCGGTGTGGATGTTCTTACCGTCCACGAACTAACCGCCATCGGGCTTAATATACTGTAAACCGTTGTACTGTCATATGGTCCTGCAATAAGATATGAACCGTTATAGGCTACGCTTCGGATCAATTTACCTGATAAAATACTTGTCTCAACAGTATCCTGGAAGCGGTAAATACCACTGGCGGCAGCCGCATTGCTGTCTCCTCCTATAGTCATCCCGATAAACAGATTATGGTTATTTACATCCATGCCGTCATAAGTCGGCGCCAGTGAAATTGAGGCGGATAGAAGCCTTGTCATATTGGTCATATCGGCGCCGCTGGTAATATTTAGTGGATAACCGGTGTATGATGCACTTTCGTTCCATAATGAAGACAGGACGTTAAATATTTGAAGATATGCGCCGGTGGTTGCGTTGCTTGTAACCGTTACCAGCGTTCCATCCGATGCAAAGTCCGGGGAGAACGCTAACGCTGTTGTTTCGTTATTAGAGGTAAAACCCGGAAATCCGTTAGTATTTTGCCAGGCAGGAGATGTCGCGCCGTACGGGAAATACCAGAGGTCAGCACTGTCGCTGGCTTCCCATCCCGCCGCTGCGATGTAATGGATTCCGCTTGTTCCGGTTGAAATAGCAATATCATTAATCCCGGCCGGAGTAGGAATTGCTCCCGGAAAATTCAATGTATTCCACGTTCCCCCTCCGTCGGGGCTCAGGTAAATATCCGTGCTGTTATTAGCAATAACGACGGTGTTGTTATCGTCCGGTGAAACGGCGACCTTGTCGGTGCGGATGGGAGTGGCTAAAGCCGCCCAGGTTACCCCGCCGTCTACGGATTTAAAAGTGATATTGCTGGTGATACTGTCGCCAGGGGCGACATAAATGGTCTTGTTATCGTTGCCAATGGCCCAGTCGCGTATGTCTGTATTATTGCCGGTTCCGGATGGGCCGAGCATATACCCGGTAGTGCTCGGTATTGTCTCCGCCGACCATGTGGAAACGCCCGCCGCGGCAGGTTTCGACCATAAAAACAGGCCGAATAATAGCAGCACAATAATCCCGAAGTTTATTATTTTTACCGCAATTCGTCTCATGGGCTTGCTTATATGCGAATATTGTACCGCTTATAAATTTTGCATTTTATCGTAAGCTGCTTTTTCTATTATTCTTACTTCTTCCGGCAGCAGGTTGAATTTCCCAGCTGCCAGCGCCAGCAAATAAACCTGTGCCGTTTTTTCAATGAGCTCACAGGCGTTAAAAGCGTCCCGCATTGTCCTGCCGGTGCCCACCGCGCCGTGGTTGGGTATAAGCACTCCGCTCCGGTCTCCCAGCGCCTCGATAAAATCAGCTATTTGTTCCGGCGTGCTTACCAGCGGTCCGCTAGAAGCTTTGATTTCCCCGCCTAAAAATATTACCTGGTCGAGCATAATTGCCGGTATTTCTTTACCGGCTGCCCCCACCGCGCTGGCAAACACGGAATGGGTGTGGATTACCGCGTTCACGTTTTTCCGCGCTTTGTAGATAGCGATGTGAAGCGGTGTTTCCACCGATGGCTTTAATTTTCCTTCCACGATTTTCCCCTCGAAGTCCACTATAGGTATATCGTCTGGGTTCAAGGTATCGTAATGCCTTGAAGTCGGGGTTATGGCCATCAGTCCGGTGTTATTTTTTGTCGGCACGCGCAGGCTGATATTTCCGGAATTACCAATCACCAAGCCCTTTTGATACATTTCCATCGCTGTATCAAGGACAATAGTTTTCGCATCATAAGATTGCATCATAAAAAAGCCCTTGTTAAAAGAAAAAATACCGGCTATTTCGCCAGCTGTATGCCCGGTTTCTGCAGGCAGATGTGTGAGAACGACGAATCTTTGGTTGCACCGTGCCAGTGCGCTTCACCTGGAGGGATATAAACGATGGTCCCCGGCGTTACGGTATAATCCTTTGAACGTGTTCCCACAATGCCCTTGCCTTCGGTTACATAAAGAATTTGCTCGTAAGTATGGGTATGGAAATGCAGCTTTGAACCGGGCGGGAATGTTACTAGCAGGGCGCCGAACCCTCCGGTATCTTTAGCGGAAAAAAGTTCTTTGCGCAGAACGGGCCCTTTCCCCACTATCTGGTCGTTGCTCTCGTTGGTTTCAACGGTCTTAACATCAACGCTGTTGACGACTATCATTTATTGCCCTCCTGACGGAAAAACTCGAAGCACTAAATCCGAAGAATAAAATAAACGACCAGGAAACAAGATACAATAACCAAACAAATCTTAAAACACGAACGACCAGTTCCAAATATTTGGTAATTGAATTTGGTCATTGATAATTGTTTGTAATTTGTTTCTTGATTTTTTGTTAGTCTTTTCCCCCCGTTTCGTATTTCGATATTAGAATTTCGTGCTTATCGCCTGTAAATACCTATATATCATACAACTTCATCATGGTAAACGCACTTTTACGCCGGAAGCTTTTTCCCGGGGCAGGATAACGGCGTCTACGCCCTTGTCTTGTAAACCCGCGGCTATCGTGTCTTCGAGGTCTTTCCGTACCGCGACGCTTACCGGTACCGGCACGCCGTTCTCTTTAGCCAGGTCCAACGCCAGGTTGATATCTTTAAAAGCCAGACTGATTTTGAACCCGGGCTCGAAGTTGCCTTTGAAAGTGGTATTGGGGTATTGCTGCGCACACCAGTTGTTGCCGGTGCTGACTTTGATGATTTCCAGCAGTACGCCTGGGTCGATGCCGGCTTTTGCCCCCAGGGCAAAACCTTCCGCGGAGGCTGAATTGCAGGCCAGGCTGATGAGGTTATTTACCAGCTTAGCGATGTTACCGCAGCCTGCCGGGCCGACCGGAAAGATTTTCTGTCCCATTGCCTCCAGCACGCCTCTAGCCTTTTCCAATGCCGCGGCATCTCCGCCCACCATAATAGCCAGCGTACCATTTTCAGCTCCCTTTGTGCCCCCGCTTACCGGCGCGTCCAGCACCGAGACTCCCATCGTTTTCGCATCTTCCGAGATATGTCTGATTGTGGCTGGCGAATTAGTACTCATATCGATATAGATATCGCCGGTTTTCCAGCCTTCTTTCAGGCCGTTCTTCCCGTACACTACCTGCTCCACGTCTTTAGGCATAGGTAGAGAGGATACAACAATCCGGCACGAGCGGGCCACGTCCGCGGGAGAATCGCACCATTTCATACCTTTGTGCAATAGAGGGGTTGCCCCCTCTTTATTAATATCAAAAATGTATGGCGTATAACCGGCTTGCCAAATCCGGCTAACCATGTGTTTTCCCATTTGCCCGATGCCTATGAAACCTATGTTCATCGTTCCTCCCGTTAGGATATTACCTTTACACCTTTCTTCCTTTTAACCTCTCCCTCGACAGGAGAGAAATGGAAAGGTGCGGGTGCGTTACCTTTTCTCCCTTTTTTCATTTGAAATCGTGAATAAGGGGAATTTCGTTCTAAAATCTATTTCTCTTTATATCTTCAACTCTCCTGCCGGCTGCTTATGGATTGTTTCTAATTATTTCTTTAACGGCTCGGCAACTGTATCGTAAGGCCAGGCTGTCATACTGCCATCCATGACCTTAACATTTTTATATCCGGCGCCTATTAATATCCTTTGCGCCTGATAGGCGCGTATGCTCGTACGGCAGAGCGTGACGATTTCCCCGTCCTTGGGTAATTCCTCGATTCGTTTGCGAAGCTCCGGTAAGGGCAATAATTTTACCTGCGGCGCCGCGATGTGGTTCGCGTTCCATTCCCCCGGCGAACGTACATCCAGCAGTATAAATTTTTCGTTGTTATCTAATTTTTGTTTCACTTCTTGCGGTGTTAGAGAAGGTGTAATGCCTTTTTGTTTATTGCGGGTAACGTTAGCGGCATTGTGCAGCGGATCCATGGCGCTGTTGTAGGGCGGGGCATAAGCAAGGTCGAGGTTGGCGAGAGCCTCCACATCCGCCCCAAAACTCAAAGCGGTGGCAAGCACATCGATTCTTTTTATGGTATCGCCGGGGCCGACCGCCTGCCCGCCGAGTATCCTGCCCGTGGTCTTTTCCGCTACCAGCTTGATAAAAACCTCTTTTGAGTTGGGATAGTAAGTTGCATGGTCGAAGTAAGGGACAAGTGTGGTAAAAATATCAAAACCGGCATGTCGTGCCTGGGTTTCATTCAGCCCTGTCTTGCCCACGTTAAGGTCGAAGACTTTGACGGCCGCCGTGCCTGCCACTCCCGGGAAATGTGTCTTTACCGTCGGTTACATTCGTCCCGATGATGCGGCCGTGCTTGTTGGCAGTGGACCCCATCGGAGCGAGTATTTTCTTATGGGAAACGATGTCGGTCACTTCCACGCAGTCGCCGCCGGCGTAAATATCCGGGTCGGATGTCTGCAGGTATTCGTTGACATCGATGCCTCCCAGCAGCCCGGTTTTTATGCCGGACTTGATTGCCAGTTCGACATTCGGCCTGTACCCCCAGCGCCATGATTACCATGTCCGCATCGAAACCGTTATTGCCGGCTATAACTTTTTTAACTTTTCCCTCGGCGTCCCCCTGGAAGCCGGAAACGCGCTGACCGTAAACTGCATTTACTCCCCTGGCTTTTAGTTGCTTTTCTACCGGCGCGGCCATTTCGTAATCTAACAGCCCCGGCAGCGGCCAGCCGAGAGCCTCCAGGATGGTAACTTTCAATTCCTGATTAACGAGGTTTTCCGCCGCCTCCATCCCGATTAGCCCCGCCCCCACGACGACCACATTTTTCGGTTTGTTACCAAGTATGTAATTGTATATCCCCATCACATCGGGGATGTTGTTCAGGGTGAAGATGCCTTTGAGGTCTTTGCCTTCAAGGTTCGGCACAAAAGGCGATGCCCCGGTGGCGATGACCAGTTTATCGTATTCCAGGGTATTCTGTTTTTGCGTTTTAATGTCCGTTGTTTCTACGCTGTGGGCTTTGGGGTTGATGGATAGGGCTTTTGTCCCGGTGAGAACATCCAGCTTAAATACGTTACGGAAGTAGTCCACCTCCCCGTGCCGTCAGGTCGCCCTTTTTGACCAGGCCGGTGAGAAAGTAGGGCAGACCGCAGGTGGCCGTGGATAAATTGTCCCTTTGTTCGATGATGGTAATTTTCGCGGCCTGGTCCAGGCGCCGTGCCCGCGCCGCCGCTTTAGGACCGCAGGCCGTTCCGCCGATAATAACGATGCTTTTCTGTTTTCCCATGAACACACCTCGATAACGACTAATTATAAAGTGAGTTTAACTAAAGGCGGGTAAAACCGCAAACTGTTGACAGTATAGGGGAGGGCGAAAGAGTTTGTAAAGTGTGTTTTCCTATTAGCCGATTTGTACGAATAAGAGGATATTAAATGACATAAAAATATAATAAAAATGGTTGTATATAATATTTTTATTTCATGCCTGCAGCAGCTTCAATTTGTGACAAAATGCTATTGACATAACTAGAACGTTAGTGCTAATATATGCTGTAAGGAGAAACGAAGATGGATATGTGTGAACATGAGACAGCGATGAAAAGTTCGTTCCCACTATTATGTTATCTTAGCCTCGACCCAGGCGTGATTCGTTTTTTAAGGGTATTATGTTAAACCAATCTCGACTTACCCATGAGTCGTTTTTTAAGGGTTTTATGTCAATTCAGGCTCGGTCCAGGCATAAATCGTTTTTTTGACATATTATGGAAAGCTTAGATACGATTCAGGCTCAAGGGCTATTTTTAGGGTAGTTATGTTAAATGACAGGGAATAATGTATAGGGCATAGTATACAGGGAATAGTATACAGGGTATAGGGAATAGGTGCAAGGAGAGGGGAGGAGGGATTGTCATTAAGAGCTCGCTGGATACCCCCCAGCTAGGCTGGGGGGAGGAAAGCGAGTTCGCCGAAGGCGAAGCGGTTGATAGGATAGGAAAATCGTGGTATAAAGGTGGGGTGGCAATAAGAAGGACGAAACACGCGGTTTATGAGCTGAAGTATCACCTAGTCTGGGTACCGAAATACCGAGCGCATATATTGGGTGGGGAGGTAACCCAGTACTTAAAAGGAATCTTCAGGCAGATAGCCGAGGAGTATGATTTTCAAATAGAGGCGATGGAGGTAATGGCGGATCATGTACATGTATTTATCGAAGCGCCGCCATCGTACTCGCCATCAGAAATAGTGCAGGTGTTAAAGAGTATATCGGCAAAAGAAGTATTTAAGAAATACCCAAGGATGAGGAAAATAATGTGGAGTGGGAAGATGTGGAACGAGGGTTATTATGTTAGGAGTGTGGGGGATAAAGTAACGAGTGAAGTGATCAAGAAATATATCAAATATCAGAAATATGAAGATAAAGACAGTCAGTTAAGGATGTTCGAAAAGGGGTAGGGAAGGGAGAAGCCCCCCAGCTCTGCTGGGGGGTACGTCACTGCGAGTCCTTCCGTTACCCTTGTACCTTGGAAGGGCGCGGCAATCTTTATCATAGATTTAAGGCAATGATGGATTCCTGCCTTCGCAGAAGTGACGTTGAAAAAGGGGGATAACTTGGTGGGCAAAAGGGGGAGTAAAGATTTTGCCCACCCTACATCACTTCGGCTAACAGGTCGTCATGAGCGGTATATTAGGCCGATGATTTATGTTCTCACATCGCTTCCCGATTCGCTTTGCTCATGCGGGACAAGACGCTCCATGATGACATGTGGGGGAGATGGATTCCCGCCTTCACGAGAACGACGCAGGAAATAAGGGACTACGCCAACCCAACCCTGATATCCTTCGCTTCCGCCTACGCCAAGGCTTCGGCGGACAAGACGCTCCAGGATGACAAGGGGGAAAGCGATATGGTAGGGCAGGCATCTTGCCTGCCCACACCGGCAGGGACGCCGGTGCTACCGGGGGTTTGGTGGGCAAAAGAAGGACGTAAAGGGTTTGGCCCACCCTACATGACTGCTTATTTTAAGATTTTAGACCAAATATTAGTTACAACCAGTAACAGGATATTATCAAATACTAAAACAAAGGGGAAGCCCGTCGGCTCCCCCTCTAAGCTAATCTTTAAAAGTTGGGACTTATTTCTTACCGGCTTTAGCCAGCGGAATATCCCCCAGGTTGATATCTTTACCCAGATTCATCTTATCGAAGGCTTTGGCGGCAAAGCCTTTGGCTTCGATCTTCAACGTATAATCGCCGTCCGGCAGGCCCTGGAACCAGAAATCGCCGAAACCGTCGGTGGTGGCAGTATAGGTCTTGGCTTTGGGTCCGGTCAACGTGGCCGTCGCGCCGATGACGACCTCTTTCTCGATGGGGTCATAAACGGTGCCGGCGATGAACTTCTTTGGGATATTTAAATAGTAAACTCGCGGTTTCGTGCCCTTGAGTTCGGGCTTTATCAGTTCCGCTTTGGCGATAATCGCTTTAAACTCCGACTCTTCGCCGAACTTGATCGCCTCGGTCGGGCAGGAGTCCGCGCAGCGCGGTACTTTCCATTCCCCGCCGTCCAGCAGGTGAGCGCAGCCGGTGCATTTCTGCGCAATGTTAAGGTCATCATTGAAGTAAATGACGCTGTAAGGGCAGGCGTCCACGCAGTTCCGGCAGCCGGTGCACTTTACCGGGTCGATGATGACCAGCCCATCTTCTCGCTTATAGATAGCGCTTGACCGGGCAAGCCGGCATGCACGGGGCGTTATCACAATGCTGGCAGAGCAGCGGGACATAATGCATCTTTACCTTGGGTACGGTGCCCCGGATATACTCCTGGAGTTTCAGCCAGAAATGGCCGGTATCCGGTTGCGGTTTGGCGATTGGCGTCCAATCATTGCCGACATGCTCGTCTTTGCACGCAATCTGGCAGCTATAGCAGCCGTTACAAATTCCTACATCAATTACGAATACTTTACCCATTTTACTGCATACCTCCTTCAACCCAGCCGTTAAAGCGCGGGCCGTATGCCGGGTCGTAATCTCTCTTGAAACAATCATCGAAGGATGCGGGGTCTTTCGCCCGCCATTCCTGATAATCTTTCTCGGTTAATTTCTGGACATCAACCAGGTAGCCGCTGGTCGCCTGGCCGCAGGCATTCTTGGAAACGATGCCGTTGGGGGAGATGGTATTGATAGCGCCGCCGCGGTCGACATTATCGATAATCGGGTCATGGCGCGCGCCGTGGTCGACATAGGCTACGCCGGGGCTCATGCGCTCCCAGACGCGGGCGCCGCAGAGCACCACGCCGCGCTCGTTGAACACTTTGACGATTTCCCCGTCCTTGATGTCGCGATTTGCGGCGTCCTTCGGGTTCAACCAGACCGGCTCGTAGCGGTAGTTATCCGGGCCGAGCACCTTGCCGGTCGGTGTTTCGCGGCACCAGGTGATGTCATCGCCCTGGGCGTGGGTGCGCCACCGGCCGTGATTGGACATGAGCAGCAGCGGGAACATGGCGGCGCGTTCGCTGGAAAGGCGTTCGTCATGCGTTACGCCTTTTTCAATCCACTGCGGAGAAGGCGGTCTTTCCTTGTCATCCGGGAAGTGTTCGGCCAGCCTGGCGGAATAGAACTCCAACATGCCGGAAGGCGTCTTCAGGGGGTTCTTTACCGGGTCATCATAGAATGCCCTGAAACCGGGCGGGTCTTTCTCCCAGTCTTTGGCGGTGGGGTAGATAAAGCATTTCTTGTCCCAGAACTCTTGCCATGTTATCTGGTCGCTTATTTCCATAGTATCGTAAACGTCTTTAATCAGGTCTTTAGTCGTCTTGCCTTCGGAGAATTTCTTGCCCATGCCCAGTTTCTCGGCAACGGCCAGGACGATTTCATAATCGCTCTTGGATTCTCCGATGGGCTGCATGGCCTGGTCCTGGATGGTGACGCTCTGGAAGTGAGGCCCCTGGCGCGTATTGGTGACGACGTCATCGACCTCCAGCGTGGTATTCGCCGGCAGGATAAGGTCGGAATACAGACATTCATTTTCCAGCCAGGGATGCTGGGCGACGATGAACTCGATGGAAGGATGCTGGAAAGCATCGATGGTCCAGTTGCCGTGGCCCCAGCAGGTGATGCGGCAGGGCGTGTCCGTCCAAATCATGTGGACTTCCGTACCGCCCTTTTCCTTGGCGATAGGATAGGTGTAATGGATAAACTGGTCTTCTGTCTGCGATTCCTGGCCGCCGCTGCCGTTAAATTCAATCGGCGGCTTGAGGATGGCATCCTGTATCATCGTCTTCGGAATAAGCTGCTTGCCCCAGGCATCGATGGTGGTACGGCAGGGGATTCTAAGGCGTTCGCTTAAATCCGGGTTGAAGAAGCGGATGCTCTTGAGACCCTGCGCCCTCGGCATACCGAAGTAGGTTATCTGGCATTGGTGGACGCCGGGTCGGCCGAGTCCCTGCATGCCCAGTAAAACACATTCGAGACGGCCGGGTTCATGAGAGTAAGGGCCGCGAACCATCGAACCGCCGAAGTAATGGATGATGGAAGTTACTTTCTTGCCGAATTCCCTGGCCAGGGCTTTGATCGTCCATTCCGGTACGCCGCACTTCTTAGAAGCCCATTCCGGCGTCTTGGGAATGCCGTCAACTTTACCCAGTACGTAATCCTGGATTTTATCCATGCCTACCGCATGGGTTTTAACATAATCTTTCTTCCATGTCCCTTCTTTTAGCCACACATAAATGATGGCCAGCTGTAAAGCGGCATCCGTGTTGGGGAGCACCGGAATCCACTTGTCCGCGTGGACGGCGGCGCCGTAGTTCAGTTCCGGGCAGATGTAGATTTGCTTGATGCTAGCCTGCGTCCAGAAGTAGCAGACCCGGGTGGCATACTGACCGGTGAAACCCCAGGGGGTAGTCTCCGGATCGCAGCCCCAGAAGAGGCACATATCGGAGTTTTCAGAGATATCTTTAATAAGGTTGGCGGCCGGGGACATCATGCCCTGGAAGCCCTGCCCCCAGACATGCTTGGCGCCCCAGTACCAGCCTTCCCAGCTGTCCGGGCCTCTTACCTGCTGCGTAAAACCGCCCATCATATCGAGGAGGCGGCCCTGGTGGCCGTGCGGGGTATGGATGGTCTTACATTCGCCGTGACCGTCGCCCTGCACGAGGATGGAGAGCGGGCCGTAGGTCTTGTGCATCCGTTTGACTTCATTGGCGACAAGGGTAGTGGCCTCATCCCAGGAAATCCGGCGGTACTTGCTCTTGCCGCGGTTCTGCGGATTGCGCTCGCCGTTGGGGTCGAAGTCCACTCTAAGCAGGGGATATTTAATCCGGTTGGTAGAGAAAGCCCTCTTCTTATAGGCCAGCGAGAAAGTGCCGGGCAGCGCTTTCATTAACGGTTCCAGCGTAGCGCCGTTTCTCTTTATCTTCCAGGGTCTTAACTCTTCCCTGGTATATTTTTCGTCATAGTGCCATGGTCGTATCCGGATGACTTTACCGTCTTTTGAATCGACGGAACATTCACCGCCGCCGCCGAGCAGACCGCCCAGCGCCAGAGACTTATAGACACTCTTATCTGGCTTCACATCCATTTTTTTGCTTCTTTGGACAGCCATACAGTTTTTCTCCTTCCAAGAATTTGTGCGGTTATCTTAGGCTTTGCTCGTTTTTGTACGCGTGCCGATATTTCAAAGAGATAGGGAAAAACGCAGAAGGAGTGCTTTTTTTACGCAATCCTATAAAATTTACTATAGCGCAGTTATCCTTGTCAAGTTATAACGTACGTGCCGGGGCGGGTGATATACCCTGGTTTGAATACGCATTTATCGATACTTGCATTTTCAAAAAAAGTGGTACAATTTATATTAGGGACTATATCCAGGATAACTTCAAAGGTTATTAATATTGAATGTGGTATAATTAAGTTATCCTGGGGATAGAGGCAATCTATGAAATCGAATTGGAAACGTAATAGTATTATATATATTGTAGTCTTTATCACCGCGGTGATTATCTTTTCACTGCTGCGGCCGGGGAGCCCCCAGCCGACGGAAACATCTTTGAGCGATATCATCACGATGTCTCAAAAGGGTGAAATCCAGAACATCGTCTTTGAGACCAATACGATGCTGGTCACCACGACTGACGGCAAGCAATATACGACCACCATCGGCACCCTCAATCCCAAAGACCTACAGGACATGGGGCTGGTGTTACCGTCCGTTTATTCCTTTAAAGTCAACAGCAGCATCGATTGGGGTAGCATTCTTATCACTTTCCTGCCGATTTTGTTCTTCGGTGCTTTGCTGTTCCTGCTTTTCCGCCAGGCGCGCGGCGCCAACAACCAGGCGATGAGTTTCGGGCGCAGCCGGGCAAGGCTTTTCCCGGCCAACCGCGCCACCGTCACCTTTGCCGATGTGGCCGGTGCGGAAGAAGCCAAGCAGGATATGCAGGAGGTCGTGGACTTCCTGAAGAATCAAAGAGAAATTCCAGGCCATCGGCGCCCGCATCCCCAAGGGAGTCCTACTTATCGGGCCGCCCGGTACCGGTAAAACGCTTATGGCGCGCGCCGTTGCCGGTGAAGCCGATGTACCTTTCTTTTCTATCAGCGGCAGTGAATTTGTGGAAATGTTCGTCGGCGTTGGGGCATCCCGCGTGCGGGACCTATTCGACCAGGCCAAGCGCAACACGCCCTGTATTATATTTATAGATGAAATAGATGCGGTCGGCCGCCAGCGCGGTACCGGCCTTGGCGGCAGTCATGATGAGCGCGAGCAGACGCTTAACCAGATATCTGGTGGAGATGGACGGTTTCGATACCAATACCAGCGTCATTGTTATCGCGGCTACCAACCGCCCGGATATTCTTGACCCGGCCCTTCTCCGCCCCGGCCGTTTTGACCGGCGCGTCATCCTTGATTTGCCGGACATCGTCGGTCGGCTGGCCGTTCTTAAAGTACATACCAACGGAAAACCGCTGGATAAGGACGTAAACCTCGAGTCTATCGCCAAGGGTACGGTAGGCTTCAGCGGCGCGGATCTTTCCAACCTGGTAAATGAAGCTGCCATACTGGCCGCCCGCAAGAGCAAGAAGGTTATCAGCCAGTGCGACTTCGAAGAGTCAGTGGACAGAGTGATGGCCGGTCCGGAACGCAAGAGCCGTAAAATAAGCGCTAAAGAAAAGGAAGTCATTGCCCACCATGAGGCAGGACATGCCCTCGTTGCCAGGATGCTCCCCAACGCCGACCCCGTGCATAAGATTTCCATTATTGCCCGCGGTTTGGCTTTGGGTTACACCAAGCAGCTGCCGGTGGAAGACCGCTACCTGATGACACGCAGCCAGCTTAATGCAATGGTAGCGACTCTGCTGGCCGGGAATGCTTCTGAAGAATTGGTTTTCAATGAAATAAGCAGTGGTGCTTCTGATGATATCAAGCGGGCCACCGCGCTTGCCCATCGGATGGTAACCGACTTGGGTATGAGTGACATACTGGGTCCGAGGACATTTGGAGACAAACAGGAAATGGTTTTTCTCGGCCGCGAAATCTCTGAGCAGAAAGACTACGGCGATAAAGTAGCCGATACTATTGATAAAGAAGTTAACCGGATTATCTGGGAAGGCCATGAAACTGCCCGGGAAATACTGACTGCCAACAAAGCGAAACTAACGCTTCTTGCCACGAAGCTTATTGAGCAGGAAACGCTGGAAGGCCCGGCGCTGGAAGAAGTCTTTCAATCTTTCGGACTCCCTTCGGACCAACCGACGGAAGTGAAGACCGATATACCAGTGCCGGTTAAACCGGCTGAAGAAGGCGAAGCGGTTAACCAGCCCAAGAAAGCGCCCGGCGTACCGCGCCTGGTACCCAAGCATAACCCGGAACCTTCCAACTAGTTAATAAAATAAGTTTTGTAAAAGGGGCAGATTTAAAACCTGCTCCTTCTTTTTTATCCCGATAAGTAAGCTATAATGTTAAAAAGAGTCCAGAGGAAATTTCCTCTGGCGGGGGTTCTGGGGGTGTCCCCCAGACTCTCAAGTCCCCCAAGAATGGGGGATTCAGGGGGCTGATTGGAAGAAATTCTAACTTTTTTTTTCATTTGAAGTTTGGAGCGTGGAGTAAATGGTCAAGATTACGAACAAGCCCTTATCGCCGGAAGCGGTAGTCAACCAGGCAAAAACGCCGGATAGCGGCTGTGTCGCTACCTATGTCGGGCTGATACGGGACAATTCCCGGGGTAAAAGGGTTAAATCGGTCGAATACCGGGATGTTGACGGAAAAGCTGAATCAAGACTGCAAGCCATCGCCGATGAAGTAAAAAAACAGTTCCAGGTAAACAGCGTCGTCATTTACCATCGTACCGGTGTATTAAAAGTCGGGGACATCAATCTTGTCGTAGCCATCGGCGCGGGGCACCGCGGAGAAGGACTGGCGGCCGCCGGGCGGACGGTCGACCTTTTTAAAGATAGATTGCCTACCACCAAAAAAGAGACTTATACGGACGGCACAACGTTTGAAGGACATTAAAGTTAACGGGAGGAATTATGAAACCCATCGGCCCTTTAATGAGAGAACACCGGATCATCGAAAAGATAATTCCTCTGCTCGAAAAAGAAATACAGAGGATTGCGGACACGGGCAAAATTAATTCTTTTTTCATTCTTACAGCTACCGATTTCTTCAGGACTTATGCCGATAGAACCCATCACGGTAAAGAAGAAGACATCCTCTTTAAAGCTTTAAAGACCAAGAAGCTTGCGCCTGAACTGCAAAAAATAATGGACGAGCTTGTCCAGGAACATATTTTTGCCAGGAAAACCGTCGGCGGGTTGAATAGCTCGGTGGCGGCGTATGCTAAAGGCGATGCCGGCGCCATTAAAGATACAATCGAGGGGCTGAAAAAACTAACCGCATTATATCCGAAGCATATCGAGAAAGAGGACAGTCACTTTTTCTACCCTGTCCAGGAATATTTTGACAAACAAGAACAGGACGCCATGCTCGATGCTTTCCGGGAATTTGACCGCAACATGATACACGAGAAATACGCTAAGGTAATTGCCGATATGATAGAAGGTCGAATCTAAGAAACACCGGAAGGATTGGTACTTATTTGTAGTATTTTCTAGGTCCCCTGTTTTATTACAAAATCGGCAAGGCTAAGCAGAGATTCCCGGCTGGGGGATTTTGGCAGAGTCTTCAGTTTGGCGCAGGCCTTTTCAGCATAATCGGCGGCAATTTTGTAGCACTCTTTAACGATGCCGGAGTTTCTCACCTGGTTTATAGCTTCCGCCACATATTTCATGTCCCTGGTTTCGAATACGCTTTTGACCGGGTTGTCTTTGGGGTTCCGTTCGATGACCATCATGGCCGGCAGCGTCAGCGTTCCCTGAATAAGGTCGGAGCCGACCGGTTTTCCCATCGCTTCTTCGGTACTGGTAAAGTCCATGATGTCATCCACAATCTGGAAAGCAATGCCGAGGTTATCGGCATATTCCTTCATTACTCCCACCTGTTCCTCGGTGGCCTGACTTAAAATAGCGCCCGATTGGGTGGAAAGGGAAAATAGGGAGGCGGTCTTTCGATAGATGCGCCGGAAATAGGCGTCGCGGTCCTGGTCAAGGTTGTACGACCCGCGGAACTGCCCGATTTCTCCGCTCGATATCGTGGCGAGGGTGTGGGAAAAAAGCTTGATGACGCGCGGCGTCTTGGTGTCCGATACATATTCGCCGGCTTTGGCAAAAAGAAAATCGCCCATCAGGATGGCAATTTCATCGCCCCAGCGGCTGTTCATCGTGTCCCGGCCGCGTCTTTTATCGGCTTTATCTATCGCGTCATCGTGCACCAGCGTAGCGGTATGCATCAACTCGACGGAGACGCCCATCGGCAGCAGGTATTCCCAGTTGTATTTAAAGCATTTACCGGCCAGCAGCACAAAGGCCGGGCGCATGGCTTTGCCGGTTTCGCCGACGATATAAGCAAGCTGCTCGGCAAGCCAGGGATAATCTATCTGGCTGACGGACTTAAGTTCTTCCTTGATTTTTTCCAGGTCTTCTTTGACGGGAGCGTAAATCTGCTTAAGTTCCAATGCGTTTCGTCTCCTCTTCGATAATGCTTTCATCCAGTTTGGTAAAGAGGGGTTTCGGTTCTCTTAACTTCTGACCGGGCGCCGGCAGAGGCGGGTCAGGATTTGCCCGTAAATAATCTTCCAGTTTGCCGTCAAATCCCAGGTATTCATGAACTTTCTGGGAGGTGAAAGGTAAAAACGGGTAAAACATATTCTTTAGGCGGGAAATAACGCAGACGGCTGAATACAGAGCATCGGCGGCGGCGGCTTTGTCTTCCTTGATTTTCTTCCAGGGGGCCTGCTCGTCCAGGTAACGGTTGGCATTCTGCGCCAGCAACATCGCCTGCTGAATAGCCTGCTTGAAATGACAGCCGGCTAACGCCTCCTCCTCCTGTTTTTCCGCTTCCCGGGCTTTTTCGAGCAGAGCTTTCCCCGCTTCATTGAGCTTACCGTTTTCCGGTATTTTGCCTTCGAAATTCTTATAAGTAAAAGTGAGCACGCGGTTGACCAGGTTGCCCCAGGTAGCTACCAGTTCGTCATTATTGCGGCGGACGTATTCCCGCCAGGAAAAATCGGTATCGCTCGTTTCCGGCATGTTAATAGACATCATATAGCGCAGCGGGTCCGGTGCATACCGGGCAAGATAGTCCGGCACCCAGACCCCCCAGTTATGGCTCTTGGATATCTTTCTCCCCTCGATATTCAGCCATTCATTAGCGGGCACATCGTAGGGAAGATTGAGGCCTCCGTATCCCATCAGCTCGGCCGGCCAGCTCATGGTATGGAAGACGATGTTATCCTTGCCGATGAAGTAATAGGTCTTTGCTTTGGGATCCACAAAGAAATCCTTCCATTTGTTTTCATCACCGGCTATTTCTTTCGCCCATTGTTTAGCGGCGGAAAGATAGCCGATGATATTTTCAAACCAGACATAAAAACGTTTATTTTCAAACCCCGTCGCCGGTATTTTGATGCCCCAGTCTATGTCTCTGGTGATTGCCCGGTCTTTTAGGCCTTCCTCCAGGAATCCGATAGTAAAGTTCTTAACATTGGCGCGCCAATGCTCCTGTTTCTTTACCCATTCCAGAAGCTTGTCATTAAAAGCGCTTAATTTAAAGAAAAAGTGCTCCGTTTCGCGGAATTCCGGTATAGTACCGCAGTTATGGCAACGGGGTTCTTTGAGTTCGGCGGCATTGAGCGGTTTACCGCACTTATCACATTCGTCTCCGCGCGCCCCTTTATCCCCGCAGAACGGGCAGATGCCGTCAACATATCGGTCAGGAAGAAAACGCTGGCATTTGGGACAGTACGGCTGGGACGTGGTAGCTTTATAAATATACCCGTGTTTCATCAGCGTATTGAACATGTCCTGCACCACGGCGGCGTGATTGGGCGTACCTGTAGTAGTGTACAAATCCCAGGAAATACCCAGTCCCTGCCAGGACTCCAGGAAAGCCTGGTGGTATTTTTCAGCGATAACGGTTGGTGTGGTATGTTCTTGTTCCGCGCGAATGGTGATAGGCGTGCCGTGCAGGTCAGAACCGGAGACCATCAGCACTTCATTGCCTTTAGCGCGGTGAAACCGGGCGAAGATATCCGCCGGCAGGTATGCCCCGGCGATATGCCCGATTGAAAGATAGCCGTTAGCATACGGCCAGGCCACCCCGATATAAATAATTTCTTTCATGTTGAGGAGATATTACGGACCTAAAAGAAGGTCAGTATCTTTTCGCCTTTCTCTTCTTTATAGTGGGCGTAACCTTTTTTCATGGCGCACTCGATGCAATAGCGGTGGGTATCGCCTTCCTCATCTTCTTTACCGTTTTTTTCATCGATGGCCAGGTACCGGTCCGGGTAGGGAATAGGTTTCTGGCAGCTATCGCATTTGATTTCTCCTAATGATACACATCCACGTCTCATTTTCCACACTCCTTTATTTGGTTTCAATTATATCCGGTTCACTATTTCATAATCCAGTTAAGCCCTGAATATAACTCAAATCTTAAAAATCAAATCTCAAAACCACAACTCAAAAATCAAAAATGAATACGGGCAAACCAAATATCTACTATCGAAGGCGAACATCAGATTTAATTTCTAATCTGTATCTTTGAGATTTGATTTATTATCTTTTATTTTACCCCTTTATACCATCTTGAGCCACGCCTGGTAGAGCTCTTTTCTTTTTAATCCGGTTTCACCCGATACCCGAGCGACGGCTTCTTTAGCCGAGGCGCCCTTAAGATATAGTTTATGAAGCATCGATTCTACATCGCCGGTGACTTCCGGTCTTTGATTGTTCCCTTTGCCTTCGATAACCAGTGTGAATTCGCCGCGGGGGTTGGTAAAGTGACTGATGGCCTCGGCCACCGTTCCTCTAAAAATTTCCTCGTGGAGTTTGGTTAGTTCCCGGCAAACGGCTATTTTTCTATTGCCCAGCGTAAGCAAAATATCGTCCAGTGCGGCATGCAGGCGGTGCGGAGCTTCCAGCGCGATAATAGTGCCCGGTTCATCTTTAATGCTGGCTAAAGCCCTCCGCCGTGCCGCCGTCCGGCCCGGTAAAAAGCCGATAAACTTAAAAGAATCGGTCGGCAGGCCGGAGACCGCCAGACCGGAAATAATCGCGGAGGGCCCGGGGATAGGAACAACGGTGATATTTTGCTGCGCCGCCGCGGCAATCAGCTCATACCCGGGGTCGGAAATGCCGGGCATACCGGCATCCGAAACCAGGGCAATATCATTTTCTTTCAACTGCTCCAGGATGTTATCGAGTTTGGTCATTTTGTTGTGTTCGTAATAGCTGGTCATGGGTGTTTTAATTTCATAGCGGGTAAGCAAACGGCGGGTCTTACGGGTATCTTCGGCCGCGATAAGCTTTACCTCGCGCAGGATGCGGAGCGCCCGCAGTGAGATATCTTCCAGGTTGCCGATAGGGGTAGCCACAACGTAAAGAACAGCCATTTCTTACAATGTCCCAATCTTAAATATTATAAGATGAATGGCGCTTCGTGTCTAGCTTGGATAGGGAATAGGATACAGGGTTGAGGGAATAGGGAGGAGAGAAGAGGGATAAGAAAAGGAAAGGTGTGAAATATGAACAAACTTTTTCTAATCGAACTCGGCGTTGAAAATGGCGATGAAAATCAGTATCAAAAGACCGATAGCTAAAAAAGTGCCAAAGCCAAGATTGCCAAGAAAAAACAGCGGGTTATCATGGGCAACATGGCTGGCGGTATTGACGTAAAACAATCCGACGCCGCCGGAGGCGAGGAAGATAAGCGCTAATACAATAAAAAGAATTATCATGTTTTTACTCCGGGTCCCTTGTTTAGCATTTTATTAATATTAAGGATGGAATGTCAAACTAAAGGAGGTTTGTCAGGTCGTTTATTATGCAAACCGGGATATTGATTAAAGGACATTAAATTTAATAAAAATGTTATTTTTGAAGCTATTTATGCGTAAGTAACAGGGTGTCTACATTCAAAATTCAGTAAAAGAAACTGTTGCAAAACCTTGAAAAAATATGTTATTATTAGTAGCACTAACATGAATAGTGCAAAAGCAACCCCCAGGTTCAAACAGCTCCGGCAGTCTTATGGTTTCGATGAAGTAGCAATTGTGCCCGGAGACGTCACTATCAATCCGGAGCAGACTACCACGGATTTCCAAATCAGCGATTTCACCTTCAAAGTACCCATCGTTGCATCAGCTATGGATGGTGTCGTTGACGTTGATTTTGCCATCAGGATGGGTAAACTCGGCGGTTTGGCAGTCCTTAACCTCGACGGCGTCCAGGCCCGTTATGAAAAACCGGACGAAATCCTCGAAAAAATCGCCAAAGCTTCCGATGCTGAAGTTACCGCTCTACTGCAAAAAGTGTACCAGGAGCCGATTAAAGATAACCTTGTCGGCGATAGAGTCCGGGCGATTAAAAAAGCCGGAATAACCTGTGCCATTTCCCTTATCCCGGCCAATACCAAGCGCTTGGCGCCCATCGCGAAAGAAGCCGGCTGCGATATCCTCGTTATTCAATCCACCGTCACCAGCGCCCGCCATATCTCCAGGAGCTACCGCGGGCTTATTTTGTCCGAATTAGCTGAACAACTGCAAATGACCATTGTAGTTGGGAACTGCGTCAGCTATAACGCCTGCCTCGAATTAATGCGCCAGGGAATCGCCGGCGTTCTTATAGGAGTCGGCCCGGGTTCTGCCTGCACCAGCCGTGAAGTACTCGGTATCGGCGTTCCGCAGATTACAGCTACCATCGATTGTGCGGCGGCCAGAGATATTTATCAAAAAGAGACCGGAAAATATATCCCGATAATTACCGACGGCGGTTTCAAGAAGGGCGGCGATGTCTGCAAGGCTTTTGCCGCCGGCGCTGATGCCGTTATGATCGGTTCGCCGTTTGCCGCAACCGAAGGCGCCCCCGGTCACGGCTATCACTGGGGAATGTCCCATCCTCATCCGGCTCTCCCGCGCGGCACCCGCATCAAAGTGGGGACGAACACCACTCTGGAAAAACTGCTCTTCGGACCTACATCATTAACTCACGGTACGGAAAACCTGGTGGGCGCTTTACATATTGCCATGGGCTTCTGCGGCGCGGCCACCATCCAGGAATTCCATAACGCCGAGATGGTCATCGCTCCCTCTCTTCCGACAGAAGGCAAGTCCTACCAGATAGCGCAGAAAGTCTAAGCTAGTTCTCTATCACCCTTCCACAAAACTGGCCGTTTGTCCAGTATCAAACTATCTCCGTGTATGGTGCCGTTATAAAACCGGCGGCCTATTATTATTAATGAAAAGCCCGCCGGTATTTGCTATTTCTTCAGGAGATATCACCATGATGAAATTTTTCAGACGTTTTAACGACCTTGGCATCAACGGGTCAATGGCGCGCTGGTACGACCGTAATTCTAAAAACCACCGCATGGAGGAAATGAAGGGTTACGCGCGTGAAGTCGCCGGTCACATAAAGGAAGGGGATACCGTCCTGGAAATCGCGCCCGGTCCCGGCTATCTTTCCATAGCTCTTGCCAAGCTCGGCAATTATAAGATAACCGGCCTGGACATCAGCCGTGACTTTGTCGAGATTGCGTGTAAAAATGCCGGCGAGGCGGGCGTTAAGGTGGATTTTCAGCAGGGCAACGCGGCGGAATTACCGCTGCCGGGAAATACTTATCAGTTTATTATCTGCACGGCGGCGTTCAAGAATTTTAAAGAGCCGCTAAAAGTGCTGAATGAAATGTACCGTGTTTTAACGCCTGGCGGCACCGCGCTTGTCATCGATATGAAGGCGAATGTTAAGAACCAGGATATCGATGCGATGATAAAAAGCGGTAACTTAAAAAGGATGGATGCACTTTTTGAAAAGCTAGCGTTTAAATATTTCCTGAAAAAAGGCGCTTATACAAAGGAAGGATTAACCGATTTGATTTCCAGGACGGCTTTTAAAGACTATAAAATTTTAGAGTCAGGGATAGGTTTTTCCGTGTATTTGACCAAATAGTTTGTTAATTTTTCCAGTAAT
>CAWCLJ010000001.1:0-51164 GCA_963796365.1 uncultured Chloroflexia bacterium | reverse complement strand
TTTACATGAATCTTTAAGGATCACTATTCCATTTTTAACTGCCTGGCGGGTCCCGTGGTTTACCGGTATATCTGCCCAACTTAATGGTCCTATTCCAAATTCCACTTCTTGTTTGTCCTTATAAAAAACCCTAACAGATGTTACAATACCCCATGCTTCACGGGAAAAACTCACAACCTTACCGAAATGATTTATCCAAGATAAGTTTTTTAAAAGAGCTTCTTTATCATTACAAAGAAGCAAAAAATCGATATCTGAATCTGGTCTTGCCTGTTTCCTTGCGTGGGAACCTACCAGAGCCAAAGCCGCAATGACATCTTGGGTCTTTGCCCATTGCGAGATTTTGTCTATATATTCTTCAGGTGTTTTCATGTCTGATTTGTTTATCGGGCAGGTCAGACCCGCCCCTACGTTTATTATATACTACATATCAATTGTTTTCGGGTTTTCTGCGTCTTTGTTCCAAACGGTGACATTGTTATTGATATATTCCCTTATTTCGTTTAATTCCTCGTCGTTTCTGATAACACGTTCAAAATAATTGCGCTGCCAGACAGGTAAGCCGGGAGATTTTCTTAATTCATTTATCTTCCTCGCGGAGAATGTTTTGAAAGCACGAACGATTTCAGAAAGAGGGTGGTCCTTCGTAGGGGCGGGTTTCAAACCCGCCCTTACATGATTTGTATTTAACATAGCACCTTTAATAATAATTACGGCATGAAAATGGTTGGGCATTATAACAAATGAATCTAAGACGATGTTAGCATAATGCTTAATCAAATTATCCCAGCAGATTTGAACAATCTGGCCAAAGACGTTCAAATATATTTTTTCTCCAACCACATTTCCAAATAATCGTTCTCTTCGAAAAACGTTGATAGTTACAAAATATGTGCCCGGCAAAGAATAGTCGAAGTTTTTTAGCCGAATGGAATGTCGGTGGTGAGGATCAAATAGAAAAAGTTCTTCTTTCCGCATCTATTTCTCCAGCACGATGAACAGGAACCCCGGCCTGTCCATGAGCTGCTCGTATGTCTCAGGGTCGATTTGTTTGCATTTTTCATCCGGCAGCGGCTCATCAATACTAATGATCTTGAATTTTGAGTTGATGATGGGGCGTAGTACTTCATTGAGCGGACGGATATAATAATGCACTTCAAACGGCCGCGGGCCGCCGCCTGCCCAGGTATCATCAATCATTTTGAAAGTATGATAACTTTCGTGCCGGTTGCGTTTCGTTAAATATAAATAATCCGAAAAAGGATGTGTGGTGGAAATCACGACTCGCCCATGTTTTTTTAACACCCGGTAAATCTCGGAAAACACATTGTCCCAATTTTTAATATAGTCCAGCACCAGCGAAACTATCACAATATCGAAGGAGCTGGACTTAAGGAACGGCATCAACTGTCCGACGTCCGCGCAATAGAACGTTGCCATCGGCGACTTTATACTCTGCGTTAGTTTGTCAATCAGTACCTGGCTGGCATCGATAGCTGTAACGTTAGCGCCATGTTCCAGAGCGTATTCGGTATAAAAGCCGGTACAGCATCCTATATCGAGGACGTTTTTCCCCGGTAAGTCCGGCAACCGGGCCAAAGTGTTTGGTCTTTCATAGAGGTTGTTCCATGAGTTTGTCCTTCCGGCGTGGGCTATGAATATATCTGCAATGGAATCGTAGTTGGTTATTTCTGCGTCGCCAGTCATGGCACTCCTTTAGACAACAATCTGGAATTATATCTTTTTTAAGCGCTAATGTAAACAATTGCAAGATTTTATTTTGGATATAATGGCGGGGTATACGAAAACCGTTTTAAGCGGATATTTTACTGATTAATCATGAGCGGGAAACAGGTGCCCCTGACCGTGAAACAGGTTTGAGCTCTATATAGTAATAAAAGTACGGCGAAGGCGGTTACGGCTCGTCCTCTTCCTCTTCCTCCGGTGGGGGCGCTTCCTTTTTCTCCCCGGGGTGGGGGAGGAAAACATCGATTTTCTTGTCCTTATGCGCGGTACGCGGCGGAAGCTTGGCGGCGGCTTCATGCAGGGCCTTCAGGTTTTCGTCTTTGCTTAAATCAACCGGCACCAGCACCGCCTCGACTCCGGCGTCCCAGAGGGCTTTAAGCTCATCGTTAGAAATAGAAGGGGGCGCCGGAACTATAAGCGGTTTTCTCACCAGCATAGCCAGGTAGCGTAAAATCATCAGGTGATGGTATCCCAGGGTATTGCCCTCACCGAAAGTGTCTGTTACCAGCACAGCGTCCACCGGCAGGTCGTTAAGCGCCCGCAGCAGTCCGTCATCCATCGAGGACTCTACCTGTAATATCTTCCCGGTTTTTTCATTCTTCGGCGCGGCAGCTATGGGAGACGCCGGTGAAAGAACGGTAAAATCATAGCCGGTACTATCCAGCGCTTCCGCGGTGTCTATGCTTTCCTCGAGAAATATGCCCCAGGGCGTTTCGCCAAGCGGTTTTACGATTTTGGGGAGGGCTTTGGCCGTCAGTTCGAAGTTAGCGGCATCCAGCAGCACGGCATCCGCTCCATCGATGTTCTTTAAGGGCGTTCCTGCTTCATCGATATTTACTCTGGCAATAAGGAGAATTGAAGGCGGCGTGCTGGCCGGGAGCGTTCGGCGGAAACCCATCTGTATTTGAGGCGCTTCTGACTGTTTCTTTATTTTCTCAATTAATCGGCTCATAAACGCTCCTTAAACTCTTTACAAAAATATTATAGGCAGAAGGTTAAGCTAAATACAATAAACTATACGTACATGGAAGTATCAAATGCCAAGTATCAAGTATTAAGGAATTAATAAGTGAGAAAGGGAGGAAATAACCGAGATACGGTGAAAATAAATACCAATTTCAAATAAATACTAATTACAAATTCCCAACCTCTTTCCCCTATTTGACATTGGATATTGGTATTTATTCACCCCTGTGCTTGCATCCTGGTTATTGTTTATTCCTCCCTTTGTTTCGTATTTCGATATTCGTGCTTACTTACCCCTAACCCCCTAATCACACTTACCCCTTAATTATTCCTTATTCTTGACCGTTTAATTAGTGCTTTCAAAAATCCCCTCGGAGCGTTATACTTTCTGGACATTAGTCATTTATTTCTTTCCATTCGCCCCCGGACATTTCTGAAATCAACCATAAAATATTCCACAAATTGTCAAGGGCACAATAAATACTTCTCGGCACCAATTTGTGATAATATTGAGACTATTCTACCCTTTTTTGTGATGGACATTTGGCAATTTATTGTGCTACAATCCCCCACGTGACATACGAAAATACTTATATGATACCGGAAAAAAGCGCCGTCGGGCTGCTTCCCCCGCCCCCATGCAGCCAGGAGACAACCGGCGTTAACATAGGTAAAACCATTCACGATATTCGCTCTTCCATTCACATCATTATGGGTTATTCGGAGTTGATGCTTGACGGCGTGCTGGGAAATATGACGGAAGAGCAGCGCGACGGATTGAAAGATATCCTGACGAACACCCAGCAGATGCTAGACCTGGTTAATGACATTGCCATCTGGAAGAAGCCCCCTTCAAATTGTAAACCATAACCGGGACAGTTCATCCCGTTTTTCAGATAATTCCCAATGAAAAACACGCCCTGACGGTTGCGCGGGCATGAGGCTTAAAGGGGGATATATGTTTGAAAAAATACTGGTGGTGGATGACGATCCGGCGCAAATCAGGATGGTTTCCAGTCTCCTGAATGCCAGCGGTTTCAAGGTATTTAAAGCAGGCAACGGCCGGGAGGTAGTGCGGGTGATGCTCCAGGACAAACCCGACCTAATTTTGCTCGATATCATGATGCCCGGCATCGATGGTTGCGAGACTTGCCGTCTTATCCGGGAAATCAGTGAAGTCCCGGTCATTATGCTTACCGGCAAGCGCAATTCGGAGGAAGATATTATACTCGGCCTGGATGCCGGGGCGGATGAATATCTTTCCAAACCCGTCAGCAACCGCGAGCTCCTGGCCAGAATTAAAGCGACCCTGCGGCGTGCCGAAAAGTCGCCCGAGAATGCCTGGAAAAATCCGGTTTTTTCCAATGATTATCTTACTGTCGATATTCCGGAGCGGAAAGTCGTTGTCAACGGACAACGGCTCAAGCTTACGCCGCACGAGTTCCGCTTGCTGGCCTTACTCGTGGAAAACGCTGACCGCATCATGTCTCACCAGCAGGTGCTGGAGCGTGTTTGGGGTTTTGAGTATGCCGATGACGTCGATTATGTGCGGATTTATGTTTCCCACCTGCGCCAGAAAATAGAGCCGGAACCATCATCGCCAACCTATATCTTAACGGAACCCGGCGTCGGTTATTACTTCCGCAGCGTCAATTAGCTCCGGTTTGAATCGTCCGTTTTTGCCGTTACCGCCTTGCTTTACGATGTGCATCGTAAACTGGTATAATTCTGTTAGTATTTTTATAAAGATGGCGTTTAACGGTTTATTATGGCGATACAGTTATCATCTTTAAAAGCGATTCCTTACTTTTCCGGCCTGAACGATGGCGACCTCAGCGCGGTACAGAAGCATGTCTTTGAGAAACGGGCGGAGCGGGGAGAAATCCTCTTTTTCGAAGGCGATGCGGCAGATGTTCTGTATTTCGTAGTTGAAGGCGTGGTCAAAGTCTTCAAGACCTCGGCGGACGGCAAGGAGCAGATTTTCAGCATCATCCGCCCCGGTGATTCTTTTAATGACGTGCCGGTCTTCAGCGGAGGCATCAACCTGGCCAGCGCCGGCGCCATGAGCGCGGTCACACTTAACGGCATCAAGAAGAAAGAACTGGATTGGATTATCAAGGAATACCCGATGGTCGCTCTCAATATCATCAACGTGCTCTCGCGTCGCGTTGAAGAGCTTATGACCCTTGTCGAGGACTTTTCCTTCCGGCGAGTCAGCGGGCGGGTAGCCAAGATACTCCTGGAATATACCGGCCGGGAAAGCGGTGAGAAACCCCGCCTTACCCAGCAGGAAATCGCCGCGATGATAGGTACGGCGCGGGAAATGGTCGGCCGGTCACTTAAGAGCCTGGAAGGTGAAGGCGCCATACGTATTGAACGCAACCGCATCATCATTGCTGACAGGCAGTTATTAAGAGACTTAGCTGGCGTTGAGTAATGAGAGAAATGTCGCATACATAGGCATCTTTAGGTATTAACATAGGATTAAACGGGAGAAATAGTATGCCGGAGAATCCGATAATCGATGAAGAAAAGTGTGACGGCTGCGGTCTTTGTGTCAGCGTTTGCACCTGCGGCGGCCTGCAGATAAAAAACCACATCGTCACTTCAATCCCCGGCGTTAAGTGCGGCTGGTGCGCCATGTGTGAACTTGTCTGCCCGAACGGCGCTATCTCCTGCCCCTTCGATATCGTCATAGAAGACG
This sequence comes from uncultured Chloroflexia bacterium, assembly GCA_963796365.1. Classification (GTDB taxonomy): domain Bacteria; phylum Chloroflexota; class Dehalococcoidia; order Dehalococcoidales; family RBG-16-60-22; genus RBG-13-51-18. The sequence goes on along the minus strand of CAWCLJ010000001.1, from coordinate 45,748 downwards.
ATGATGACTAGCCAGACCCGTATTTCTACAATATCACTTTATTTTAGTTGTTTTCTTTTCTCAAAATTCATAATATCTTCATATTTTTTAGCTATGATTTAAGCTGCGAGGGATGGGATAAAAGTCGCAGACATTTCAGAACACTTAACCTAGAATAATACAAGGAGAGGAGAAGGAGGTGTGTGATGAAAAAGAGCGTCAAAGAAAACACAGTTGTAAAAACAGCCGAAAGACCTCAAAAAGAAGAACAAAAATGTCACCATTTCTGGGTGATTGATGTTGCCAACGGACCTTCCAGCCTGGGTAAATGCAAATACTGCGGAGAAAAGCGGGAATTCCTGAATGCTTTCCCGTCTTTTAACCCGCTGCGGAAAAATGCCAATCCTCTGACCCTGCCAAAGATGCCGGATGTAGAAATGGATAAGGAGAACGAGTCTTAAGCCGGAGTGTAGTTTATGGATGTTTTGATTTATACCACGCCTACGTGACCCTACTGCTATCAAGCTAAGAGTTTTCTTAGCCAGAACGGTGTGAAATACCAGGAAAAGGATGTCTCCCGCGACCGTGCGGCAGCCCAGGAAATGGTCAATCTTACCGGCCAGATGGGCGTTCCGGTAATCGTTATTGACGGTGAGCAGATAATCGGTTTCGACCGCCAGCGGATACAGGAGCTTATTCAGGCTTCGAAGCAGCCGGCAGGCAATCAACCGGTACGTTTCGGGCTTAAAATCGCGGATGCCCAGAAAGTCACGCCCCCGGCAGGCGCGGTCGCAATTACCGGCGCTATTATCGGAGAGGTATCTCCCGGCGCCCTGGGGGAAAAAGCCGGGTTGAAAACCGGCGATATTGTAACGCAAATCAACCGCCAGTTTGTAACGAATGCGGCGGATATGGAGCACGCGCTGGTAGGCATCAAGCCAGGCGACATCGTGACCATCCTCTTTTTGAGAGGCGGCGAATCCAGGAAATCAGAAATTGTAGTTTAATACGTTAATACCGGCAAACCATGGGAAGGGGGGCGGAAGCTCCCCTTCTTTGTTATTTACGCATAGATTCAAGCTAGCTTTTAGTGTAAGATATAAATAGCATGTTTAAAAAGGTAAAACGCATCGCGGTGCTGGGTTCCACCGGTTCCATCGGGCGGCAAACACTGGATATAGTACGTTCGCTGCCGGATTACTTTAACGTCGTCGGATTGGCTACCGGCGGCAACCTGGACATGATGGCGGAACAGGTAGCGGAATTCAATCCGGATTATATCAATTTTTCAACTTCCGGTGACGACCATAACCAGCAGGGACGCTTTAAGAGAATAGGGTGCGATTTCCTCTCGCTGGAAGAGATGGCATCCCACCCGAATGTGGATACCGTCGTCATCGCTGTTTCCGGAGCGGCGGGGCTGGGGGCAACATTAGCCGCCGCCAAAGCGGGGAAGAACATTGCGCTGGCCAACAAAGAATCGCTGGTGGCGGCCGGGTCGGTTATTACGGCGGCGGCCCGGAAAAGCTTTGCCCGGATATTACCGGTGGATAGCGAACACAGCGCCATATGGCAGTGCCTGGCCGGGGAAAAACAGCCCCCCCGGCGCATCATTCTTACCGCTTCCGGCGGGCCGTTTAGAAATTATAACGGGGAGCAGATGAAAAATATTACCGTCGAACAGGCGCTGGCGCACCCCTCCTGGCGCATGGGAAGAAAAGTGACCGTCGATTCCGCCACTTTAATGAACAAAGGACTGGAAGTCATCGAAGCCCACTGGCTTTTTAACGTCCCAAACGAAGAGGTTGAAGTTATCGTTCACCCGCAGAGCATTATTCACTCCATGGTCGAGTTTATAGACGGGTCAGTAAAGGCGCAATTAAGCATCCCGGATATGCGGTTGCCAATCCAGTATGCTCTTACTTACCCGGACCGGCTGGAAAACCGGGAGTTGCCGCACGTAAATTGGAAGAATTTTAGTAACCTAATTTTCGAACAGACGGACATGGAGAAGTTCCCGTGCCTGCGGCTGGCCATCGAAGCGGGAAAGAAAGGCGGCACGTATCCGGCCGTTCTCTGCGCCGCCGATGAGCTGGCGGTGGAGATGTTCCTTGACCGGCGTATCGGATTCACCGATATTCCGCATTTGGTGGAGATGGTATTGGAAAAACATAACAATAGTCAGCAACCGGACATCGATGATATCATGGCGGCGGACAAATGGGCGCGTGAAACGATTCTGGAGACGGCGGGGAGGAAGAACTGATGCTGCTGACGATTGTGGTGGGGGTTGTCGTTTTATCCGTGCTCGTGCTGGTGCATGAGCTGGGCCATTTTATCGCGGCCAAAGCCACTCATTGCTATGTAGAGGAGTTCGGCATCGGGTTCCCGCCGCGTCTCTGGGGCAAGAAAATCGGGGAAACGATATATTCCATCAACTGGATACCTTTCGGCGGTTTTAACAAGATTTCGGGAGAAGTCGACCCAACCGCGCCCCGGGCTTTAGCCGCCCGCAGCCACGGCATCCGCGCTTTGGTCATCAGCGGCGGCATTATCCTGAACCTTTTATTCCCTTTCCTGCTCATGATTATCGCCTATATGGTCCCCCATACCATCGTTGACGGCACGGTGGTGGTACAGGACGTGGTGGCTAACTCCCCGGCACAGGCGGCCGGCATTCAAAAGGGAGATATCATCCTTAGCCTTAACGGAAAAGAAATAAGAAGCGTCAGCGACCTTTCCCGTGATGTCCAGATTGGCCTGGGAACACAGATCGAAATCACAGTCAAACACCCCGATAATGCCGAGCAAACAGTCAACTTGATACCGCGATGGAAGCCGCCGCAGGGGCAGGGCGCTATCGGCATCGCTTCCCAGGAGGTCAATTACAAGACGACCAGTGAAAGCCTGCCGGTCTGGAAAGCGATCCCGACCGGCGTGGCATCGGTCTGGGACACGCTTATCCTCTATAAGAACGGTATTATCGAGATGATTATCGGCACGGTACCTTTTGTGCCTACCGGCCCGGTGGGAATCGTTCAGGTAGCGGGTGAAGTCGCCCACAGCGGTGTGAGCCCGGTGCTGGAACTGGCGGCGTTTATCAGCATTGCAGTAGGCATTACGCAAATCATACCGTTTCCGGCGCTCGACGGCGGGCGGCTACTTTTCATCGGCATCGAGTGGGTGAGGCGCGGCAAGCGTATTTCCCCGAAGGTAGAGAACATGGTGCATTCGATAGGCTTTATCATCCTGCTGGCGCTCATGGTTTTGATTACTTACCAGGACCTGGCCCGCTGGATAAGCGGGGGAAGCCTGCTGGGCGGCTGAAGCTGATTCGTTTTGGAAAAAGGGCGTTTTCTAAAAATTTGATTTTAAAGCTAATCGTTTTGTAAGATTGTTTTTTTAGATTCGCTTCGTTTTGTGATTTTGCTAACGGAAAAATCGTTATAGTCTTGATTGGTTTTGTAGGAATTTTGCCTTTTTCCCGATTTTTCATAAATTCAGCTTCGATTAGATTTGTTATTTTTTCAGTGCTTTTGACCTTTTCAGCCTCATTGGTTTTGTAACTTTCCAGGCCTTTTTAGTGATTTAGCCTCGTTCGTTTTGTTAATTTGAAGTCGTTTGGTTATTAAGTGGGTTTTTTACTGACCCCTTTACCTCTTATCCTTCTCCCCGCTGGCAGGGGAAAGGACGATTGACCAAACATGGGCAGCACAAGAAATTTAATGCCTTAACCTCTTTAAGTCCATGCTGAATTCCCGCCCCCGATTGTCATGCGGGGCAGGCTACACGGGAATGACGTGAAAAGGAAAGGGACGATTAATTTAAATCTCCCTCTTATCCCTCATTACGAAGGAGGGACGAAAATATTTCTTACAATTACTGCCTGTGCCACGGGGTCATTAAGTTGTTAAGGTGCTTTACCGACCCCTATCTCTCTTCTCCCTTTCCCCGTACACGGAGAAAGGGAGGAATGACCCTGCATAAACTGCGAATGATATTTAATTCTTTAATGTCTTTAAACCTATGTTGGATTCCCGCCCCCGATTGTCATGCGGGGCAGGCTACGCGGGAATGACGTGAAAAGGAAAGGGAGAGACAGGTAATGGGAAGGTATCGCCCACTCCTACCCTGAGATGCTTCCCGATTCGCTTACTCATGCGGGACAGGTCGTCGCTTGTGCTCCTCCAGCATGACAACGGGATTACAGTATACAACAAACCAAGAGAAAGCTGTCAATAGAGTTTTGTCACAAATCAGCTTTGGAGCAGCTTCATATTAATTTATTGTTACGTGTTTCTTTAGCTTGGTGTATAATCATTCCAGAATGACCATTCACCGGCGCATCAGCAAACAAATACATATCGGTAGTGTGCCTGTCGGCGGGGAAGCACCGATAGCGGTGCAGTCCATGACCAAGACGGATACCCGCGATGTTAAAGCCACCGTCCGCCAGATAAAAGAGCTCGAAAGTTGCGGCTGTGAAATCATCCGTTGCGCCGTCCCGGACGCGGAGGCAGCTGAAGCGTTAGTTGACATAAAGAAACAAATCAAAATCCCGCTGGTAGCGGATATCCACTTCGATTACCGCCTGGCGCTGATGGCGCTGAAAGCCGGCGTGGACGGGCTGCGGCTTAATCCCGGCAACATCGGGGAGCCGGACAAGGTAAAGAAAGTGGCCCTGGCCGCCAGAGAACGAAGCGTGCCCATCCGCATCGGGCTGAACGCGGGGAGCCTGCCAAAGACGGGGAACAAAAAACTTTCCGTGGCGGAACAAATGGTATCTGCCGCCCTCGAACAGATAAAGTTACTGGAAAATCTCGATTTCGACCTTATCAAAGTTTCCCTTAAAGCTTTCGATGTCCCCACCACGATAGAAGCCTACCGGGCAATCGCGGATAAAATCACATATCCTCTGCATATCGGCATCACCGAGGCGGGCACGCCCCGCGCCGGCATTATCAGGAGCGCGGTGGGAATCGGGACGCTGCTCTGGCAGGGCATCGGGGACACCATAAGAGTATCTTTGACCGCCCCGCCGGTGGAAGAAGTGGCGGCCGCCTATGAGATTCTGAAGAGCCTGGATTTAAGGCAGCGCGGGCCGGTGCTCGTAAGCTGCCCCACCTGCGGCCGTACGGAAGCGGACACCTTAGCTCTGGCGCAGGAAGTGGAGAAGCGACTTTTAAAGATTAATAAACCCATTAAAGTAGCGGTAATGGGCTGCGTGGTCAACGGCCCCGGCGAGGCCAAAGATGCGGACGTCGGCATCGCCTGCGGTAAGGGCAAGGGCGTTATCTTCAAGAAGGGGGAAAAGGTGGCGGTGGTGGAAGAAAAGGACTTTCTTGTGGCGCTGATGAGAGAAGTGGAAGGGCTGTAAAGTGTGGAATTTGAAGAATATTCATTGGTCAAGATATATCAATTACCTTGCAGTAATATGGATATTTATTGGAATAGGAGCATTTATTTGGTATGGGGCTAAATATAAAGAATATAATTGGAATATATTGTCTGGTTTTGCAACTTGGATTTTAACAGGAGGCGTTGCCCTAACTATTATTCAAATAAAGGAAGCTAGAAAAAGCACAAATGCCCAAATTGCTGTTGACTTATTTGATAAATTACGTGATGAAGAAACAAAAAATACACTACGTTTTATATATTCAATAGACAGAAATAATTTCCCAATTTTACGTATAATTGATTCATATAGAATAGAAAATTTGATAGATAAATTTGAGTTATTAGGTGCGTTAGCAAATGAAGAAATTGTTGATAAACATTTAGCAATAGAATCATACGCAGGGCCTCCAGCTATACGTTGCTGGTTTCAATTAGCTGATTTTCTTAGAAAAATGAATAAAAAACGAGGTTTTTATGACATCGATTTCGAGGATTTTGTAAGAAGATCTATTGAATATTTTAAAGATAAAGAAATAGAAGTAATATTTGATAACGAATATTATAAAAATAAACCTTTAGTTGAAGAATTATCGAATTGGATTGAGAAAAACGAAGAACTTGCCCCGAGATTTAGGGAAGATATATTGAAACAAATGAAAGCGAATAAAAGGTTGTAAAAAATGGGTGATGGAACGAAAGAAAATCCATATATCCGTGAAGATGTGCTTAAATTGATTGTGGAAAACATATCGAAAACTAAAGGGCTAAACTTTTCAGGTAAATATTTCTCAGATGCGATTGATCTTAGCGAACTCAACCTTGAAGATGCAATTTTTGAAAATTCAATATTTTCGTTTACAGGAAAAGGGAAAAATAGATTCAATGGTTCAAAACTCCGAAGCGCCGTTTTTCGAAATACTAATCTTCAATATGCTGATTTTGGCATAACCGAAAACAAACCAACGATCTTGGAAAATGCTGACTTTAGGAAAACAATTCTACTTAATACTAATTTTCAAGGTGCAGACCTTAGTTGTGCTATATTCGGTAAAAAAGACGATCTGACCTTTGGGCCTGCATCCCTGGAAAATACTGATTTTAGAAATTCTACACTTTTCAGGTCTGATTTTAGTGGATGTTATTTATATGGAACAAAATTTGAGGGTGCCTTTATAAGAGGTGCAAATATCCTTGAAGCTCATTTGGAAGAAGTCGATTGGGGAAGAAGTTTTGTTATTGGAGAAGAAACTAAAAAAGATTATTATTCAGCCGGGTATAATTACAGGCGTCTAAAAACCTGGTATAACGAAAAGGGTATTTATGATAAAGCGGCAAAATTTTATTATCGCGAAAAAGAAGTAAGTAGAAAAGCTGCGAAACACTTAAATGATAAAATTGCGGGATGGTTCAGTTGGGCTTTTTTTGGATATGGTGAGGGATGGAAAAGGCTTTTACTCTGGATACTAGGGATAATCTTCTTGTTTTCTGTTATTTATTTTTTAATCGGTACGTTAAACCCCAATCGTTTTATAGACAGTCTCTATTTTAGTGCTATTTCATTTATTGCAATTGGGTATGGAGGTTGGGTTAAAGAAGCTTCTGGATTTGTAAGATATTTAGGAGTCTTTGAAACTTTTATTGGGTTCTTTATGATGACGTTGTTATTAACAACTTTCGTAAGGAAATGGTCAAGGTAAACAAAAACGTTTATTTTAACTCTGTCCCGACCCCTCCTTCTTTATCTCCCTCCCCGTTGATGGAGAGGAAGATAACAGAAAAACGAATACATAAAATTACTATTTAAGTAGAGATGATAAAACAAGATAAAAGATGGTATACCGATCCTGATTTATGGGAAAAGCTTAAACCTATTGCCCGTGAAAAAAGAAGCAAACCAACAGAGGCTGAAAAATTGTTGTGGCAAAGGCTGCGCAGGCATCAGTTGAGCGGCCTCAATTTTAGACGTCAGCATGGCATAGGTCAGTTTATCGTCGATTTCTATTGCAGAAGAGCCAAATTAGTTATAGAGGTAGACGGTCCAATCCATCAATATAAAGCGGCAGAAGATGCGGTAAGGCAGCAATATCTTGAAAGACTGAAACTAAAAATCCTGCGTTATCCCAATGAAGAAGTACTGAATAATGCTGATAAAGTAATACAAAAAGTCAATTTATACCTAACACAAATCAATTGCCCTCTCTCAGCCAGCGGAAAGAGGGACAGGAAGAGAGGTCGGTAAGTTAATGCCTTCCTTTTGCGGGGGAGACGGATCTGGATAAAAATTATTACTTCACTTCATGTTCACCGTTCTCTCCGAATCTATTATTTCCCGATTCTAAAGCGATACGGTATAATGGTATGAGTTATAGCTATGGTTTCCTTTAAAACCCCGCGGGAGAAATAAATGAAAATAGTTAAGATATTTTGTACTGTAAGCCTTATTATCCTTTGCTTATCACTGGTATTGAGTTCCTGCAACCGCAGCGGGCCGGTGAAAAAGCTGGTGCCCACCGATACCGCTTCCCCTTCTGAAAACTGGACCCCGCCCGCCCCGGTAGCCAATGACAGTATCGTTTTGTTTGAAAGCGGCCCCAGCTACATCGGGAATTCCGCTTCCGCTAATAAAAATAATTACCCGCCGGTAAATATCGCCCAGGCAACGCTCGAAAAAGGAACAACCAGTCTCCATGTTTCCTACCGAGCCGATATCGAAAGCCCACGGGGTGAAATCCGCTATAATATCATATCCGTTTATCTGACCAGCAAGGACGAGAGTGAAACAAGTCCGCAGAATAACATTACGACGCTTAGCATTTATACCCTGTCCGTTCCGGCCGGGCTGCCGGTCAAAGAAGTTACCCAGTGGTCCGGCGATTTGGCCAGCGGCAGCCTTCTTTCCATAAATGTCCCGGCCGATTTTACCATCGGCAGATATAAGTTCGATATCGGGATATTAATCAACGGCGAGGACTTCGGCACCTTGCCCTGCACTTTGACCGTTAGCAAATAGAATGGGGAACTAATTCATGAGAAAGCTTTTTCCGATAATAGCGGCTCTTGTTTTGATACTTTCTGTCTTTCTATCAGGGTGCGGTGGGAGTGGGGTTTCCCAGGCTGATTACGATGCTATTAAAGCCCAGTTGGCGACGGTCCAGTCCAGTTTGTCCGATGTCCAATCAAAGCTTACACAAGCGCAATCCGATCTGGCCAAGGCACAGCAGGTTACAACGACACCTAATACCGATTTACAAACGGCGCAGACAACTATCACCGACCTGCAGAAGCAAAATGCCGACCTTCAAGAGCAAATTACCGACCTGAAAGCTCAATATGAATTTATTGGACTGACTACCGCTCAAATTGCTGAAAAAGTCGTTCAAAATTACCATGCTACTCATGTTTATAGTACGATCGATTATTTCGTCTGCTCGGATATGGCATCCGAGGTCTGGAATATGCTTAAAGCCCAGGGTATTTCCTCGGCAATTGTCATTGGCAGCATAGACGATCCCATAACAGATATCATGCAATCCGATCATGCCTGGGTGCTGGCTGATATCGGCAACGGTGAAAAACTGGCGCTGGAAACTACCGGCGGATTTACAGTCTCCAGCGATGATAAACCTCTATATTACCGGGGCTGGTCTTTCGCCAGTCCGGCGGACCTCAAGACGAATAACGACCTGCGTAAAGAGCATGACCTTAGAGTAGGTTTCCGCAATGTTCTCAATGATGAAGTCAACAAAGCAATGACCTCATACAATAATTCCACGAGCCAAACGGAAGCCGACAAATATTTAACGTTGTACAACAAACTGGTTGAACTCCGGACTGCCCAGGAAACTCTGATTAACAGTCTCAAAGCACAAATAGCATCATTGGCAACCCAACTTTCTTAATAAAGGAGCCGCGCGTGCGCATTTCCAAACTGTTAAGCAAGACCTTAAGAGAAGTCCCGGCAGATGCGGATACCATCAGCCACCAGTACCTGGTGCGGGCCGGTTATATCAACCAGCTCGCCGCCGGCGTTTATACCTACCTGCCGCTGGGGTGGCGGGTACTAAAGAAGATCGAGAACATCGTCCGCGAAGAGATGGATAAAGCCGGCGGGCAGGAATTAAGCATGCCGGTGATGCAGCCGCTGGAAATCTGGCAGCAGAGCGGACGCGATGAAACTATGAAAGATGTTCTCTTCAGGTTCCACGACCGGCGCGACCATACGCTCGTTTTAGGCCCGACCCATGAAGAAGTGATTACCGGCCTGGCCGCGCGCTATGTGCAAAGCTACCGGGACCTGCCGCTGATGCTGTATCAAATACAGGACAAAATGCGTAATGAACCGCGGCCGCGCGGCGGGATTATCCGCACACGCGAGCTAATCATGAAAGACGCTTACAGCTTCGATGTGAATGAGGAAACTTTAGATGCCAGCTATAAGAGCATGCAGCAGGCCTATAAAAACATGTACCGGCGCTGCGGCCTGGCTTCTATTATGGTAGAAGCGGACAGCGGCGCCATAGGCGGCAAAGATTCCAATGAGTTTATTGTCCTGGCTGATTCCGGTGAAGATACGATTATCAGCTGCCCGTCATGTGGTTACGGCGCCAACCAGGAAAGAGCCGTCAGCTTAAAAGAGAAATATAACTGCGGCGATTTACTTCCCATCGAGCCTGTTTTAACCCCCGGAAAAAAGTCCATCGAAGAGGTCGCCGATTTTCTCAAGGTAAAGCCTTCCCAAACTCTGAAAGCCGTCTTTTATATTGCCGACGGGCAATTTATTTTCGGGGTCATCCGTGGCGACCTCGAAGTAAATGAAATTAAACTTAAAAACCACCTCCATTGCACCGACCTGCGCCTGGCTACCGAGACCGAGGTGAAAGATGCCGGAATTGTCCCCGGGGCCGCTTCTCCGGTCGGGCTCAAGAATATTAAAGTCATCGCCGATGAGTCCGTAACGATGGGCGGGAATTTCGTAGCCGGCGGCAACAAACCGGACGTCCACATTAAAAACGTTAATTACCCCCGTGATTTTAAAGCCGACGTCGTGGCGGACATCGCCACTGCCAGGGCGGGAGAGCATTGCCTGAAATGCGGCGGAAGGCTGACGGCTACCCGTGGCATCGAGGTGGGGCATATCTTTAAGCTGGGTACGATATACAGCGAACCTTTCAGCGCTAATTACCTCGATGAAAAAGGCGAGAAACATCTTATCATTATGGGCTGCTACGGACTGGGCGTCAGCCGCCTCATGGCGGCTGCTATCGAGCAAAACCACGATGATAAAGGCATTATCTGGCCGGTATCCATCGCGCCCTACCAGGTGTACCTCTGCCCGCTTTACCGGGAGGGGATAAAAGTGGCGGAGGTTGCGGAAAAACTCTACAATGGCCTGAAAGATGCGGGAATCGAGGTCCTTTTTGACGATAGAGACGCCGCCCCCGGCGTCAAGTTCAATGACGCGGACTTAATCGGTATTCCTTACCGCATTACCGTCAGCCCCCGCACGCTGGAAAAGAACAGCGTGGAATTTAAGAAGCGCACGGAGAAAAACGCGGAAATCGTGCCAATAACGGACATTATCGAGAAGCTAAAAGGGCTGATTTAAAGGTTATACTTTCTTTTTTGCCTTGTTATTCTTCTTTGGCACAATGGGGTCATCAGCTTTACCTCTCCCGTCCGCATTGCGGCCACCCTCTCCAAACTAAAGATATTCTAGATCTTTTATCAGTTTATTTGGAGAGGGGGTTTTAAGAGAGGGGCTTCGCCCCTCTCCGTCAGGGCTATTCCCTTAGAGTTGTTCATGTTAACCATTTATCATCAAGATTGACTTAGCGTCCCTCTATGTTGAAGTAGATGGAGATGAGGAAAAGGTAAGTTTATAATCTTAAGTTATGGTTCTGACTTTTGAGTTTTAAGGTTTAAGCTATCTTTATATACGTATTACTTACATAAAACTAGTAATACCACTTATTGGTAAATTACTAGCTCAAGCCCATAATCTACCAGGCTAGGCTTAGAAGTGGAGGTAGCGGGACGGTACTCCGGGGGGTTGAGGCAAAGGTTGATAAAGTATCGTCCCCGCCGACCTCTAAATCCAGAATTAAAGCAGAAAAGCCGATAAGTGCTTCAATTCTAAAAAGGTTATGTAAGTATCTGCCGTAACCGCAAAAAGAATTGAGCATAAAAAGCCGCCCACCTCCGAAGAAGGGGTGGGCGGCTGGTTTTTAAAAAACATCCAGATAATTCTTAATGACCCCCCCAGTCCTGGGGGACTTGAGTGTGAGTGTGGGTAGTTAGTAATGAGTACCCACCACCCTTGACCCTGCCATAGGAATTTCCACTAGAATCCTTTTTCTTAAGTATTAACTTAAAAAATTAGTTTTCATTGCAACCTTTTTCTATGACCTATATAATTTAATTGATGCCCTCGATTATTTCCGTCAAAAACCTGCGCAAAACTTACGGCAAAGTCATTGCCGTAGATGACATCTCTTTCGAAATCGAAGAAGGAGAAATCTTTGGCCTTTTAGGGCCCAACGGCGCCGGAAAGACCACCACCGTGGAATGCCTCCAGGCTTTAAGGCACCCGGATTCCGGCGAGATCCGTGTCTGCGGCTATAATCCCGTACATGAGGCATTTGCCTGCCGGCAGGTCATCGGTTCGCAGTTGCAGGAATCGGCTTTACCGGACCGTATCAGAGTCTGGGAGGCGCTGGACCTTTTCGCTTCCACTTCATCCGATTCAGCGGACTGGCACACCCTACTCGGGCAGTGGGGATTAGGGGAAAAGAAAGGCGCCACGTTTGCCAGCCTGTCCGGCGGCCAGCGGCAGCGTTTGTTTATCGCCCTGGCACTGGTCAATAATCCCAGGGTCGTTTTCCTCGATGAAATGACCACCGGGCTTGACCCGGCCGCCCGCCGCGTTGCCTGGGATTTGATAAGAGAGATACGCGAAAAAGGCGCGACAGTTGTGCTGGTGACTCACTTTATGGATGAGGCGGAAACCCTCTGCGACCGCCTGGCCATCGTCGATAAAGGGAAAATCATCGCCTCCGATTCGCCGCAGGGGCTCATCACGCAATATGCCGCCGAGCTGAAAGTGATTTTCACCTCGCAAAATACGGATTTACCATGGCTGAAGGATATCCCCGGCGTAAAAAATATCAGCGTTAATGGAAGAAGGGTGGTAATTACCGGCACCGGGCCGGTGCTGGCATTGACCGCGGTCGCGCTTTCTCAACACGGCATTGTTCCCGCCGACCTGCGCGTGGAGCAGCCGACGCTGGAAGATGTTTTTCTGAAATTGACCGGCCATACCGCGGACGAGGAAGAAGAAAAACTTAAAACTCGAAAGGTTATTCTAAACATACTAAAGAAATAACAATCCATTATATTTAATATTTATCTTGAGTTTAGAGTTTTGGAATTTACAAAATAATGAGAACTTTATTAAAACTGACCCAGGTGGAAATAAAGCTTTTCCTGCGTGAACCTATTACGGTGGTGTTTACACTGGCGCTGCCGGTTATTTTCCTTTTCGTTATGGGCGGGGTTTTCGGGAATAAAGCGAGCCCGAACATTTACCGGGGCGTCGGCGCGATGGACTATTATATGCCTTCCTACTACGGTCTGATAATGATGGCCATCGGCACCGTGGCGCTGCCGGGTCACCTGGCCGGCTACCGCGAGCGGGGCATCCTCCGGCGTTTCCGGGCCTCTTCTTTCCCGGTGTGGGTAGTGCTGGGTTCGCAAATGATGGTAAGTTTTGTTATCGCGATTGCCGGCAGTATTCTCATAACCATCTTCGGCAAAACGGTCTATGATCCGCACTGGCCGGTATATATCGGGCCGCTTATCGGGGCGTTTATCCTCGGAACGATATGTTTTAGCTGCTTCGGGTTTTTCCTCGGGGCGGTCTTGCCTACCTCCCGCGCTGCACAGGGCGTGGGAATGCTGCTGTTTTTTATCATGATGATACTCGGCGGCGCCGGCCCGCCTCCGGAGGTGCTTTCGCGGCCGATGCAGATTATCGGCGACCTGACGCCGCTGCACTATGTCATTTATACGCTCCAGAACCCCTGGCTTGGCTTCGGATGGTACACCAGCGCGTCTCTAATTACTTTGGGTATTACGGTTGTCGCGGCCGGACTTGCGGCTAAATTCTTCCGGTGGGAATAAGTTTATACCGGAAAATTTATGTTAAAATAATCGTATGCTTAAGGACAGGCCCTCATGGCTGGAAAATGCCGTATTCTACCAGATATACCCCCAATCTTTTCGGGACTCCAACGGCGATGGGACAGGAGATCTTAACGGCATCATTCAGCGGCTGGACTATATACAATCGCTGGGGGTAAATGCCTTGTGGCTGAATCCGTGCTTCGTTTCACCTTTTCAGGACGCGGGCTATGATGTCGCCGATTATTATAAAGTCGCCCCCCGGTACGGCCGCAACGCCGACCTCAAAAAACTTTGCGATGAAGCCCACCGGCGCCATATTAAAGTCTGCCTCGATTTAGTTCCCGGCCATACTTCCATCGAGCACCCCTGGTTTAAAATGTCCTGCCGGAGCCAGCCTAATCAATACTCCGACCGCTATATCTGGACGTCGACGGTCTGGGAACACAGCGGAGGCGATTTATCGTTTATCAAGGGTTACGCCGAAAGAAACGGCAGCTATCTCACCAATTTTTTTTACTGCCAGCCGGCTTTAAATTATGGTTTTGCAAACCCCGACCCCAAATACTCCTGGCAGCAGCCGGTCAATGCCCCCGGCCCGCTCGCCAACCGCCGCGAACTCGTAAAAATCATGCGCTTCTGGCTTGATAAAGGTGCCGATGGTTTCCGCGTTGATATGGCCGGTTCCCTCGTTAAAAACGACCCCGGCCACCGCGAGACGATTAAACTCTGGCGTGAAATCTGGCGGGAAATACGCGGGAGTAACCCGGAAGCGGCTTTAATTGCCGAATGGGGCAACCCGGCAGAGGCTATACAGGCGGGGTTCGACATTGATTTTATGTTTCACTTCGGAGTCCCGGGCTACGGCGAATTAATGCTTACCAAAGACTGTTTTTTCCGGAGGGCAGGCGGCCGGGATATCAATGGTTTCCTTCAGCCCTACCTGGAGCAGGTTTTGAAAACCAAAGAAGGCCTGATTTCCATCCCCAGCGCCAACCATGATTACCAAAGGCCGGCTTCGGACGAAAGAACCGAGAAAGATTTAAAGGTCATCTTTACCATGCTGCTGACCTGGCCGGGCGTGCCTTTTATCTACTACGGTGATGAAATAGGGATGCGCTATCTTAAAGGCCTTCCCTCGAAAGAAGGCGGCTATGAACGAACCGGCACGCGCACGCCCATGCAGTGGGACGATGGTCCGAATGCGGGATTTTCCACCGCGCCCTCGAAGAAGTTGTATCTGCTTATCGACCAGCGGCGCAGCCGCCCCACGGTCAAAGCCCAGCAGAATGATACAGATTCCCTCTTAAATCATGTTAAAAAGCTGATAGATTTAAGAAAAAACTTTCCGGCCCTCCAGACAAGCGGAGAACTCATCCCGGTATTCGCGGAAAAAGGACGGCAGCAATTTGCTTATATTAGAAAGTGCTTGAGGGAAGAGTTCCTTATCATCTTAAACCCGTCCGGTTCACCGGCGGAAATACGGCTCGATGGTATAAGAACGAACAACAAATTTTTAAAAATCGGGCGGGGGGCTAAAGCATTACCTGATGATGGGGGAACGACTTTTAAGTTAAGCGGCGTTGCTTACGGCGTGTTCCAGATTTAACTTTTAGAACCGTTCCATTGCGCGTTTTAACTAATACTCTGGTCTTTTATCCATTCCTGTATTTGTTGTTTTATCAAATCGCGGACTTCCCTGAATTTGTTTAGCTTTTCTTCTTCCGTCCCCTCGAATTTAGCCGGGTCTTCAAAATCCCATCGGAGTCTTTGGCCCATACCGGGAAATGTAGTAGGGCACTGTTCATCAGCCTTTGAGCAAACGGTAATTAAGTAACCGAAGTGTACCCTGCCCATATATTCTTTAAGCGCCTTGGAACGCTGCCGGCTGATGTCAATTCCAATTTCTGACATCACTTTTTTGGCCAAAGGGTGGATTTCTTTTGGTTCTATTCCAGCACTATATGCTTCATATTTGTCTCCGGCATATTTTCGTAAAAAGGCTTCTGCCATCTGACTTCTAGCGGAATTAGAGGTGCATAAAAACAGAACTCTAATTTTATCCATTAATTTTCTCCTGATATATATTCTCAATAAATATTAGCACCGGGTAATTATTTATTTACATGACTAAAGTATCTTCGCTGGAAATAGTAGGCCAGATTCACCAGGCTTATCAGTACCGGCACTTCTACCAGCGGGCCGATAACCGCCGCAAAAGCCTGCCCGGACCCAATGCCGAACACCGCCACCGCTACGGCAATAGCCAGTTCAAAATTATTGCTCGCCGCCGTGAAAGCGATGCTGGTTGTCTTGCTGTAATCAGCCCCCGCTCTTTTCCCCATCCAGAAAGATACCAGGAACATAATCACGAAGTATATAAGCAAAGGAACGGCAATCTTTAAGACATCGAGCGGTATCTGGACGATTGTCTGGCCTCTTAAAGAAAACATAATAATGATGGTGAACAGTAAGGCCGCCAGTGTTACCGGACTAATCCGGGGAACGAATTCTCTCTCATACCATTCGCGCCCTTTGGTTTTCAGGAAAATGAATCGTGTCAACATCCCGCCGAAAAATGGTATCCCCAGGTAAATTAAAACGCTTTTCGCGATATCGGCTATCGTCACATTCACTGCCGAACCCTGAAGCCCGAAATATTTCGGCAGCAAGGTAATAAAGATATAAGCGTACACGGAATAAAAAAGTATCTGGAAAATGGAATTGAAAGCTACCAGCCCCGCCGCGTATTCCCGGTCTCCGCTGGCAAGCTCGTTCCAGACGATGACCATGGCGATGCAGCGGGCAAGCCCTATCATGATAAGCCCCTGCATATAAGCGGTATTGGGCCAGACATGGCCGAGGAAGGCGACGGCCAGCAGGAACATCAAGATGGGGCCGATGACCCAGTTCTGCGCCAGAGATAACCCCAGTATTTTCCAGTTGCGGAAGACCCGTCCCATTTCCTCGTAGCGCACCCTGGCAAGCGGCGGATACATCATCAAAATAAGGCCAATGGCGATGGGGATTGATGTCGTACCGACGCTAAGAGAGTTGATGAACTTCGCGACTTCAGGAATGAAATAGCCTAACGCTACCCCGATAGCCATGGCCAGGAAAATCCAGAGGGTAAGCAAACGGTCGAGGAAGGAAAGGCGGCGCGTTGCGATTTGTGGTTTGCTATTCATTACATCTCCTGTATAGGAAAGATAGGTACAAACATTAAAAACGGTTTTTGGCCATAGTTTAGTCTCTAGCGCCCGATTAGGTACTCTTAAGCCTGCGTATCAGCAATACCTTAATGGGGTCGTTGACCAGGAAGGTCATTAATATCCCAAAGCCGAGGATGGAAAAAGTCACCGCCCAGCCAAGCGGCGCAAGTTCCAGGACGCCGGTCAGCGAGATAATAGTCACCAGTGTGAGTTCGGCTAATACTGTAATGGCTAAAAACCGGCTGGGCTTAGATTCCCAGAAATGCCCGCGCTCACGCACGATTGGTATGGTTAAGATACCGGACATATTCAGGTACGCAAAACCAAAAGTATAGATTTTATCAATGTTGCCGGTAAGCCCGAAAACCGAAAACGCCAGCACGGTAAAAGCTACACTCTCGGCTATCATCAACAGGCCAAGCCAACCGCTGACGCCAAACAACCGCGAAACTTTGAATTCATCGGGCTTTAAGGAGGAACGTACATTATCGGAAGACAATGCCATCGAACCGAAATCACCGAGGAAAAGCAATATTACGGTACCGGTGATGGACAACATGAAAGAATGGGTGATGAGCAGCATCAGGACGATATAACCGATGATATGAGATTTACGGGCGACCATCATCAATGCCCAACTGTAGATTCTCTGATAAATCGTCCGGGACGTCTTGACCATGGAGACTATTCCTTTAAGTCCCTCATCGGTGAGCACAGCGCTCGCGGAATCTTTAGCGATATCGGTTGCGTTCTTAACGGCGATGCCTACTTCAGCTTGACTCAAAGCGGGGGCATCATTCACCCCGTCACCTGTCATGCCGACCATGTGCCCCAGGCGTTGGAGGTCCTTGACCACGCTGAATTTATCTTCAGGGTAAATCTGGGCGATACCGCCGGCGTCTTCAAGCAATAAATCGCGAGAGTTTGTTTTCGCTTCAGCTTCATTGACCTTTGACATGGTGGTAACATTATCCCCCAACCCGACCTGCTGAGCGATATTTTTGGCAATGGGAAGCGCATCGCCGGTGAGCATTTTTACCGAGACGCCCAGTCCCTGTATCAGGTCTAGCGTCTGGCGCGAATCCGGCCTTATCCTGTCCGCAATTCCTGCCAGGCCGACGACCTGTAAATTGTTCCGGTCAGCGCCTTTCGCAACAGCGATTACCCTTAGCCCTTTTGCCGATAGCGTTTCAGCCTGTTTTGTTAAAACCGCCGCGTCTTTTTCCGGGGCATTACATACAGCACAGATGGCCTCGAATGAGCCTTTCCCGACATAGAAAGTTTCATTTTGTTTCTGGATTTTTCCCTCGGTCATCCGGGTCTTTGGGTCAAAAGGCACAAATTCACGTTGAATATAAGCATCTAACGATATTTGTGCCTCTCTCGCGGCGGTTAAAAACGCAACGTCGATGGGGTCTTGATTGGCTTCTTTGGAAGCAAGTGAACCATAAAGCAAAATTTCCGCCTGGCTAAAGCCGTTTAACGGTACGGTTTCTTCCACGAAGAGCTTATTCATGGTGATAGTGCCGGTTTTATCCACGCACAGTACGTCCATCATGGCGGCGTCTTCACTCGCGCTAAGCCTCGTCACCAGCACTCCCTGTCTGGCAAGCGCGGCCGAACCGAGCGCCATGTTCACGGTAAACATCGTCGGCATGGCAACCGGTACGGATGCCACGAGCAATACACCCGCTAATGGCAGGAGCAAGGCGAGAGCAAAGCCGGAAAACAGCGCGTAAATGAAGACCAACAGCAGTGCAGCAAGCACGATGATAGCAAGCGTACGGGCAACTCTGGCGGTTATTTCTTCCATGTGGAGTTTCGGTTTTGCCATCTGCAGCAATGAAACCGTCTTTCCAAAATATGTTTTTATGCCGGTGGCATGCACGACTCCGGTAGCTTCGCCGCGGGCGACGGCCGACCCGGAATACGCGACTTCTCCAGCGGATTTATCCACGATTACGGATTCCCCCGTAAGCTGCGATTGGTCCAACCCCAGAGAACCATCAATTATCTTCACGTCAGCCGGTAAAAAATCTCCGATTCTTACCCGGACAAGGTCGCCCGGGACAAGTTCCCTGGCCGGAATGACCACCCATTGGCCGTTTCTTTTAACACGGCTCTGAATTCTTAGCTTCTGCTTCAGAGACGCCATGGCTGCTTTGGCTTTACCTTCCCTCCATAGCGACATTCCCGCATTGAAAAGAAGGAGGGCCACGATAACCCCGGTGTCCACGTATTTGCCAAGCGCAAGGGTGACAATGGCCGTAGCTTCGAGCATCCAGGGTACGATGCCCCAGAATTTCTTGCCGAGCCTGACGAGAAAGCGATCTTTTTTCTCGGGAATCTCATTGTACCCGTATTGGGCGCGCCTTGTTTGTACTTCTTCCGTTGTCAGCCCATTTCCCAGGGCTACATCTACGATATTGTTTTTGATTTCTACAGTACTCATAATTTTCACCAATCTCGGAATATATCCAGAATAATAGCCAGTTTTTTCCCATCTGGCCTCCCCGGCCGCCATCGAACGGCCAATCTCCCATTAAAAATAGTACCGGTCACAGCCTGCCGTTTTCGCTGGATCTGGCAATAATATCTTTCAGGTAATTTATGGCCTCAACTGCATCCGCCTCTTTTTCAATGTCTTTCACCGTTATTTCCTTCTTATCTAAAATGACCCGCCAGTTATGATAGCGAAAAGCCGCAACCGGGGCAGACGGATTGTAAGCGCAGGAGGGGATTGCTTTAGCAACAATCGCCATCTCTTTGCTGATATCTCCTGAAAGCTTGACGACGGCACGCGTCGGTCCTCCGCCGGCTCATTCTCAGCCGCCTTTACCGATAATAAAAGTCAGCTTATAATTATCAAGAGGTGTATTCCCGTAACGTTTCTGCGGCATTTCTCTACCACCTTTCCGTATTGTTAATATTTATTATTAAGACTGCCTGGCCAGCGCGGTTGTGATGAATGATGCCACTTCCGCTTTGGTAGGAACTTTGCCGGAGCTGACCACTTTATCATCGATGACCAGTCCAGGCGTTGCTAAGACGCGGTATTCCATTATCTTCTTGATATCCGTGACATGCTCTACCTGGATATTCTCTCCGAGCTCGTTGAGCGCTTCTTTGACGGTCTTTTCCAATTGCTGGCATTTTGCGCAGCCACTGCCTAAGACTTTGATATTCATGTTTTCCCTCCTTGTTATGCTGTATTTCAATTCATAAAACTGCGTTGAACAGATAACCTGTGATGATAATGCCGATAGTTACCACGCCGATGAAAATGGCCAGCAGTTGCCATTTCAATACCCGCCGCAGAATGATTGTTTCCGGTAGGGAAAGACCGACGACAGCCATCATAAAAGCGAGGGCCGTGCCGAGAGCGGCGCCTTTTTCAAGAAGTGATTGAACTATAGGAATTACTCCTGCGGCGTTGGAATAAATCGGTATACCTATTAGCACTGCGATAGGTACGCTCCACCAAGCACTTTTACCCATGAATGAAGCCAGTACGCCTTCAGGGACATAACCGTGAATGACTGCGCCAATTGCGATGCCTCCAATAAGATATGGCCAGACTTTACCCAAAATGTCACGCACTGCCTTGAGTCCATAATTTATTCTGCTTTCGACAGATTCAGGATTAGATTCAGTTGAAACAGTTCCTGTACTATTCCTGCGTTCCAGTACCCAATCTTCGATATACCTCTCAAGTTTGAGCCTGCCGATAACCCATCCCGCGGCGATTGCGATAACGAGTCCTGTTCCAATATAAAGAAGGGCGATACGCCAGCCGAACATGCCATATAACAGTACAAGTGCCACTTCGTTTATCATAGGTGATGCAATCAGAAATGAGAGGGTCACTCCCAACGGAATTCCGGCTTCCACAAAACCAATGAAAAGTGGGCAAGCGGAGCACGAGCAAAACGGCGTGACGATTCCAAGTGAAGCTCCTATAATATTGCCGACAAATTCACGCTTTCCAGCTAAAATACTGCGCGTACGTTCGGGGCTGAAAAATGACCTGATAATGCCGACTACGAAAATAATCAAAACGAGAAGCAACAGCACTTTCGGTACATCATAAAGGAAAAACGCCACGCTGCTGCCGAGGTGACTGGCAGGGGATAAGCGTAGAATATCGTACGTAAAATAGTTGGCGGCGCGTTGCAAATAAATATACAACACTACCCATACGACCAAACTTCCGGCTAGCAACGTGATTAACCGATTCCGATTACCATTTGCTTTTTCATTGGCCGGAGACCTGGCAGAGCTAATGCCGCAACTGCATGCTTTAGTTTCTTTTGTCATGATTGTCTTCCATTGTTTCTATTTTGAGCTATTATTAGCTAGATTAATTGAATTTATTGTAAAGCCCGCGCTGTTTCTGAACCGGTTGTTGCACAATTGGAACCTGTGCGTTTAGCTTTTTTGAGCCGCGCTTTATCGGTGGCAGCTATTTTGTTGTTTTTCAACGCTTTCCTCGTGGCCGATACCATTTCAGACAAATGGTCTTCTAAATTTTCGTCTAGGGAATACAATGACCAGAGTCCGTCTCTTCTCATTGTAAGAAACCCTGCATCACATAAAGTTGTCAAACCGCGAGACGCCTTGGATTGCGAAATTTGCAGCGCTTGCTCAATCTCGCAGACACAGCATTCTCTTTCCGAAATAAGATTAATGATACGTAACCTAGTCTCATCCGAAAGAGCTTTGAAAGCCTTCACCGTCGTCCTCATATCTACCTCCAACTATATGCATATACCTGCATCTATGAATATAGTAACATAAGGATTTAAGTCTGTCAAACAGGTCTTTTACCTTACGCGACAGAACTGTGTGAATGAATAGATACTCTTAGCCGTGGCTGATATACTGTTGGTAGAGGGTAATGACAGTAAGGAGAATATCAGATGTCACATATTCTTATTATCGGGGGCAGCGATGCGGGAATCAGCGCGGCATTGCGTATCAGGGAGCTTGATGCCAGAGTCGGTGTTAAATTAATTACAGGTGACGCTTATCCCGGTTTTAGTATTTGCGGACTGCCGTTTTTTATTAGCGGAGAAGTCGCTGACTGGCACACTCTGGCTCACCATAACACCAGGGAGTTTGAGCAGCGTGACATCCAACTATTACTTAATAAAAGGGTAACGTCAATTAATCCTCTTAAAAATAGTGTGAGCGTTATTTCTAATGAAGGATATGCCGAAGAAATTGGTTACGATAAACTTTTGATAGCCACCGGAGCTGAATCCGCCAGGCCGCCGATTACAGGATTAGACCAGCGCGGCGTTTTCTTTTTGCGCTGGATGAAAGACGGGTTTGCCATCACAGATTTTATCGAACAAGAGAATCCCCGCCGGGTGGTAATTATCGGGGGCGGGTATATCGGGCTGGAAATGGCGGATGCATTAAAGCATCTCGGCCTGGAAGTTACGGTGCTTGAATTTTTACCGGAAATACTTTCCACGATGGACGCGAATATGGGCCGGCTAATCAGGAATGAACTCGAAGATAAAGGCGTGAAAATAATCACCGGCAGGGGCGTCCAGAAAATCGAACGAAACGGCAACGTTTTAAAAGTCCATACCGTTGGCGGGGAACCGTTAACCACGGATATGGTATTGGTGGCCACGGGAGTCAAGCCGTCGGCCGGCCTGGCGCAGAGCGCAGGCATCGCGCTGGGTGTTGGCGGGGCGATCAAGGTAGACAGGAAAATGAACACCAATGCCGCGGATATCCTGGCCGCCGGCGACTGTGTCGAGACCTGGCACCGTATTTTAAAAGACAACGTCTATATGCCGCTGGGTACTACCGCACACAAACAGGGATATATTGCCGGGGAAAACCTGGTGAGAGGGAACCACGAGTTCCAGGGTACGCTTGGTACGCAAACCGTGAAAGTCTTCGATAAAGTTGCGGCCGGGACCGGTTTACGGGACGCCCAGGCGGCTAAAGCCGGGTTCAACCCGCTGACCGTTACGCTGACGACAACCGACCGGAACCCGTACTATGCCGGGGTAAAAGAAATCGTTATTAACATTACCGGCGACCGTATTTCTGGTCGCTTATTAGGGGCGCAAATCGTAGGGCATTATAATTCGGAAATATCCAAGCGTATCGATATAATTGCGGCGGGAATTTTTAACGGCATGACAGTAGAAGCACTACGCGACCTTGATTTGTCTTACTCACCGCCTTTATCCAGCCCCTGGGACCCGGTCCAAAAAGCGGCGATGGAATGGATGGCGAAGGGAAACCAGAAATAAAAAAAAAGAGGGGAGTTGAAGCTCCCCTCTTTAAGGTAAAAATCTTTTTTTCGATTATTTTGCTTTTACGGCCGAAACCTTGATGCTCTTAATTGATGCCGCCAGTTGAAACATCTGGTCGTCAGTCAGCCCGGTACTTTCCGCGATAGAGGCAGCGATGGGGTCATTTTTCATGGACTCGATTTCGATACCGGTCTCATCTGCCACGCGGACATCCTTGAATCCGGCATTCTCAATAGCTCCGAGGTAATCTTTTTCCAGCATCGCCCCGGCCACGCAGCCGACATATGCCTCGACGGATTTACGGACAATTTCCGGCAGCTCTTTTTCCAGGACGATGTCCGAGACCATCAACCGACCGCCCGGCTTGAGGACGCGGTAAGCCTCCTGGAAAACGCGGCTTTTATCGACGGAGAGGTTGATAACGCAGTTTGAGATAATCGCATCCACCGCATTATCGGCGACCGGCAGGTTTTCTATCTCGCCCATGCGGAACTCGACGTTGGTGTAATTATCCTTGCGGGCATTCTCGCGGGCTTTTTCCAGCATTTCCGGCGTCATATCCACGCCGATGACCTTGCCGGTCTTGCCGACCTGGTGTGACGCCAGGAAACAATCGAAACCAGCCCCGCTCCCCAGGTCCAGAACGGTCTCGCCTTCTTTTAAAGAGGCTAACGCGAGGGGGTTGCCGCAGCCCAGGCCCAGGTTGGCTCCCTCCGGCACGCTATTCATTTCTTCATCGGTGTAGCCGATGCTTTTACTGGCTTCGCGGGCGGATACCGCCGAATTGGTATTGCAGCAGCTTGCCTGATTGCTTTCGGTACTGCAGCAGGAACGGCTGCTTTCTTTCGCGATTTTCCCATAGCCTTCCCTTACATTTTGTCTGATTTCCGTGTCTTTCATTTTTACACCTTCCCTGTATTATTTCTTGAGTATCTCGTCCGCCACCGGGCCGAGCATTTGCTTGACCATATTTGCCAGCGATGCCACTTTAACTAAA
Organism: uncultured Chloroflexia bacterium; assembly: GCA_963796365.1. GTDB lineage: Bacteria > Chloroflexota > Dehalococcoidia > Dehalococcoidales > RBG-16-60-22 > RBG-13-51-18. Next base: position 21,701 of record CAWCLJ010000001.1, on the reverse strand, counting down.
GAGAGACAGCAAGTCTTATCATCATCGCTTTTCATAATGACGACCGCCAGTTTGTCCCCGGCTTTGATTTCCGCTTTCTCTCTGACGTCTTTCGGCAGGACCATCTGCCCGCGCTCGTCCACGCTGATAATAGCTTCGACATTACAGCAGGCACCGGTTGAGCAGCAGGTGTCTTTTTCTTTAGCCATATTTCTTGCTCCTTAATTTCAGGATAAATATGAATAATCAGAAAAATCAGAATACACTGATATTATAGACGAGGAAAAGGGGGTTGTCAAGTGGGGAAATAAAAAGAGGGGGTTATTAAGCCCCCTCTCCGGTTATTATTTATGCTGATTACGGATTCTTCACTAATGCTCAGGATGACAAATTATTTATCCCCTTAATACCGCCCCGGTCTCGGCTGCCACTTTCTTCAGGACCTGTTCCTGGACTTTGTTGACCGTTTCATCGGTGAGGGTCTTGTCCGGTAACTGATAGGTCAGGTGGTAAGCTAAAGACTTTTTCCCCGCCGCTACCTGGTTCCCTGTATAAACATCGAAGAGCTTAACTTCGGTTACCAGCGGGAAGCTCTTCATAATATCGATTATCTTCTGGTTCGGCACGTTGATATCTACGACCAGCGCCAGGTCGCGGATAATGCTGGGGAAGCGCGGTATCTGTTTATAGGCTTTTTCTTTGATGTATGGCAGAACTTTTGCCAGTTCGACTTCAAATAAGCAGACCGTGCCGGAAATTTCGAAAGCCGCCGCCACTTTAGGATGCACCTCTCCGATAACGCCGATAGCCACCGGCTTTTTGCCTTTTTCCCGGATAACGATGGCGGCCTGACGTATCGGGTGCAGGGTCTGGTCCTCGCTTTTATCGAAGCTTACATCGATATCCAGTTTCTCGAAAAATTCCTCCATCACGCCCTTAACATCGTAGAAGTCATAGTTGCCTTCGCCGCCCAGCCATGACTGCTCGTAACGGTTGCCGGTCATCAGCCCGCAAAGCATCTCTGGCTCGTCCGGCAGGTTGTTGGAGCGGGCCAAAAAGATTTTACCCACCTCGAAAAGCTTCAAGCTGCCGTCCGAGATTCGCTGGTTGGCGGCCAGCGCGGCAAACAGGTTGGGGCGCAGGCTCGGGCGCAGGTATTCCTGTTCCGCCGTCATCGGGTTGGCAACCTTCGGCGGCATGGGTTCCGGGTCGTGCGCCTCGCTGTAAATATGGCGCATGATGTCTTTGCTGATAAGGGTATAGGTCATGATTTCCTGTAAACCGAAGCCAACCAGGGCCTGTTTTATTTTCTTTCTCAATACAACGATGGGTAAAGTGTCCTGCTGGGGAACCGGGTCGCGGAAAAGAGTCATGGGAATCTTATCGTAGCCGTAATAGCGGCCTACTTCCTCGATAATATCTTCCTCGATTTTAATATCGCTCCGCCAGTAGGGAGCAACTGCCGTTACTTCATCGCCGGAGATTTTGTTTTCAATTCCGAAAGCCGTTAAAGCGTCGGAAATCTGGTTGAGGCTGTATTCAACGCCGAGCAGTCTCTTGACACTGGCGGTGGTGGTCGTAATGGTTTTAGGTTCTTGCTTCGCCGGGTAAACATCGACGATGCCTTTAGCGACGGTGCCTTCCCCGAGTTCCGCCATGAGTTGCGTGGCGTGTTTCAAAGCTGGGACGGTGACCCCGGCGCTGATGCCGCGCTCGAAGCGGTATGAAGCCTCGCTTAAAAGATTGAGTTTCCGGCTGGTTAAATGAATGCTGGCCGGTTTGAAACTGGCGGCTTCCAGCAAAATCGATGTCGTGCTGTCGGTCACCTGGCTGTTAAGGCCACCCATCACCCCGCCGATAGCGACGCTTTTTTCCGCGTCGGCAATCACCAGTGTATCGCCGGTCAGCACGCGCTCTTCGGTATCCAGCGTATAAAACTTCTCGCCTTCATTCGCCCGCCGCACGATAATTTTCTTACCCTTCAACCTCTCATAATCGAATGAGTGCAGAGGCTGGCCGTATTCCAGCATGATGTAGTTGGTGATATCGACGATGTTATTGATGGGCCGCTGACCGCAGGCGATGAGCCTTTCCTGCAGCCAGACCGGCGATTCTTTGATTTTAACGTTGGTTATCAGCGAGGCGCAGTACCGCGGGCAAAGCTCGCTGTCCTTGATTTCGATGTCGATTTGTTTTTCTACCGGCTCGCCGGTCTCGGCATAGTGAGCTTCCGGCACGTTGACCTTCTGGCCGCAAATCGCTGCTACTTCCCTTGCGATGCCGATAACGGAAAGGCCATCCGGCCGGTTGGCGGTGATATCTATGTTCAGTACCGTCTCACCCATCATATCGGCGAGGGGCGTGCCGATGACTGCTTCCTTATTGAGCACCAGGATGCCGGCGTGGTTTTCCGAGATGCCCAGCTCTCTCTCCGAGCAAATCATGCCGCTGGACTCAACACCGCGTATCTTAGCGGGTTTCAGAACTTCTTCCTTGCCGGTCTGGGGGTTGGTCAACTTTGCACCGGCGCTGGCAAACGCGATTTTATCCCCGACGGTCAGGTTGGGGGCGCCGCAGACAACGGTCTGTTCTTTCAGACCCAGGTTGACGGTGGCAAGGCGCAGCTTATCGGCGTTGGGGTGGGGGTTGATGGCTTTTATTTCGCCAACGACTACATTTTCCCAGTTGCCGCCGGTCGTAATAATTTCCCCGACCTCAAATCCGGCAAGCGTCAGCTTTTTTGCCAGCTCCTGGACGGGCATAGTAATGTTTACATAATCTTTGAGCCACTTAATCGGTACTTTCATATCTTAAGTTAACAGTTTACAGTTGACAGTTTACAGTGGGGGAACAAGGTGGGGATACTGTTTACTGTTGACTGTGTACTGTCTACCCCCCTAAAATTGTTTCAAGAACCTTAAATCGTTATCGTAGAAAAGCCGGATAACATCGATGCCGTAGCGCATCATCGGGAAGCGTTCCAAACCCAGCCCGAAGGCGAAACTGGAGTATTCCTTGGGGTCGATGCCGCCCCGCCGCAAGACATCAGGGTGGGTCATGCCGCAGCCGCCCAGTTCCAGCCAGCCGGCCCCACCGCAGGTGCGGCACCCGGAACCGTGGCATATAGCGCAATCAACGGCGATTTCCGCCCCCGGTTCGACAAAGGGGAAGAAGTCCACGCGGAAGCGTACCTGCCGGTCTTTCCCGAAGTATCTGCGCACCAGCTCGAACAGGACGCCCTTAAGGTCGCCCATGGTGATGTTCTTATCCACCGCCAAGCCGTCTAAATTGTGATAGATATTCAGGTGACGGGCATCCACCGCCTCGTAGCGGTAAACGCGCGCCGGCTCGATGGTGCGGATAGGCGGCCGCATGGATTCAACGAGGCGGGCGCTGATGGCGGTGCCATGCGTCCGCATTATCTGCCGGCCTTTTTCTCCGACCGGCGCTTCCACCAGGTAGGACGACATGTTGTCCCGGGAAGGGTGCTCGGCGGGGATGTTCAAAGCTTCGAAGTTATAATAGTCCCACTCGACATCCGGGCCCTCCCGGACCGTAAAGCCGAGCGAGATAAAAATATCGCACATCTCTTCAATCGTTTCGGAAATAATATGCCGGTGTCCCGCGGCAATGGGCCGGCCCGGCAGGGTGATATCGATGGCTTCTTTCTGCCCCGCCGCCTTGAGCTCTGTTTCCTTCAGGGCGGCCGCTTTCTCTCCGGAGAAACTTTCCAGCAAAACCTTGAGCTGGTTAGCCTCCGCCCCCACGGACTTTTTTTCTTCGATGGATAAGCCGGAAAGGCTGCGCAGAATCTCCGTGAGCGGGCTTTTTTTACCCAGGTACTGGACGCGCCATACATCTAGGCTTTTTGTCTCGGTGATGCCGGCTAACTGCTCGAGGGCCTGTTTTTTAATTTCTTCTATTTTATTCAACATATTTTTCGCCTGCTAAAAAAATCCCCTTCCTGGGAGGGAAGGGGACTTAATACTCTAAATTAACGGATGGATTGAGAACCGTGTGCCCTTAGTCCTGGCCTTTCCCTCCTGCGAGAGTGACCAGGTTGCTAAAGCTTTTCGGTTCCATCACGGCCATATCGGCCAGGTTCTTCCGGTTGATTTCAACGCCAGCTTTCTTCAGCCCGTTCATGAACTGGCTGTAAGTCATGCCCTGGGCGCGGCAGGCGGCGTTAACGCGCTGTATCCACAACCGGCGGAAATCGCCCTTGCGTTCGCGCCGGTGGAAAAACGCGTAGCTCAAAGAATGAATCATCGCCTCGTTGGCGCGTTTGATAAGGCGGTGCTTTGTGCTGCGCTGGCCCTTGGTTAAGGCCAGTACCTTCTTATGCTTGGCGTGTGAGGTAACACCTCTCTTGACTCTAGGCATCTAATTACTACTCCGTTCTACTTCGTCCCGTAGGGTAAAATCCTTGAAATCCGTTTCTTATCCGCGGAGCTCAAAGGAACCATTTCGATTAAGTTTTTCTTTAGCCGCTTGGATTTATGAAAGCGCAGGTGGCTCTTGGGGCCTCTGGTGCGCATTAATTTACCGCTCCCGGTTATCTTGATGCGGTCTTTAGCGCCCTTGTGGGTCTTAAGTTTTGGCATTCTGGGTTTCCTTTTCTATCATTTTTCCGGCGGCTGCCGCTTCCCCGACTTTGGCCGGGGCGGCTTTGACAGCCGCTTTATTTTCTGTTTTGCCTTCAGCCTTCGCTTCCTGTTTCGGCTTCGGTTTGGAGCTGACCGGCGCGATGATGATATCCATACGCCGCCCCTCTACCACCGGCTGTCTTTCCAGCGCGCCAACGTCGTTTAACGTTTCGGCCATGCGCTGCAAGACTTTCAATCCTAAATCCGGGTGGGTTATTTCCCTGCCCCGGAACATCAGTGTTATTTTAACTTTAGCTCCATCCACGAGCAATTTTCTGGCTGTCCGCGCTTTAAAATCAAAGTCATGAACGCCTATCTTGGGACGCAATCGGATTTCCCTTAAAAGCGTTACCTTCTGGGCTTTCTTGGACTGCTGTTCTTTTTTCTGTTGTTCGTACTTGAATTTGCCGTAGTCCAGAAGCCGGCAGACAGGGGGGACGGAAGTGGGTGCAACTTCTACAATATCAAGGTTGGCTTTTTTAGCCAATTCTCTGGCTGCCGCCAGCGTCATCACGCCTAGCTGCTCACCTTGTTCACCGACTAGGCGGACCTCTTTGGCGATAATTCTATCGTTTACTCGCAGTTGTTTAATTATAGTTGTATGTAACCTCCTGACACAGGTGTCCTACGAACAAAAACTATACCATATTCTATCGTGGAAATCAAGCGTCCCGAAGGGGAAAAACAGTAAAGTCAAACTTAACTGCCTGAGATTATATGAAAAATAAGCGTTCCCTATATTTTCCGGGTCTTAATTTCTTCCACCAGCGCTTCGATGAAATCCGATAAGGGCTGTGTGGGCAATTGTTCGCCGCTGCGTTTGCGCACGGAAACGGTATTGTCGGCTGTTTCTTTATCGCCCAGGACGACCATATAATTTATTTTATCGAGCTGCGCCTGGCGGATTTTCATGTTCATCCGCTCGGAGCGGTCGTCAATCTCGGCCCTGATGCCTCGGGCTTTCATTTCCGCCATGACTTTGGCGGCGTGTTCATTGTGCCTATCCGAAATGGGGATTATCTTTACCTGCACCGGGGAAAGCCAGAGCGGGAACGCCCCGGCGTAATGCTCGATAAGGAAAGCCATCGTCCTTTCAATAGCGCCGATGGACGAGCGGTGGATAACTATCGGCTCCTTTTCCTTGCCGTCGTTATCGATATAGGTAAGATTAAAGCGTTTCGGTTGTACGAAATCATATTGCGTGGTAAAAGCGGTCTCTTCTTTACCGGAGACGTTTTTCATCTGGATATCTATCTTGGGACCGTAGAAAGCGGCCTCGTTGGCGGCTTCAAAGAAGCTGGCTTGGCGACTCTTTAACACGCCCCGAAGTACATCTTCCGCGAAGTCCCAGGCGGCATCGTCTTTAAAATATTTCTTCGAATCGTTTCTATCGCCCAGGGAGAGCCGGTAGCGGTAGTCCTCGCCTTTTTTCAATCCAAATACCCCGGCGGCGTATTCAATTAAATCCAACGCCCCGTTGATTTCACCCACGGCCTGCTCTTTAGTGCAAATAATGTGGCCGTCCGCCAGGCAGAAAAGCCGCACCCTCGCCAGACCGGTCAGTTCGCCTGATTTTTCGTAGCGGAACTGCTTGGCCAGCTCGGCAATACGGAAGGGCAGCTCACGGTAAGAGCGCGGCTTGCTCGCGTAGTACTGGTAATGATGCGGGCAGGTCATGGGACGCAGGATAAGCTCTTCTTCGTCCACTTTCATGAGCGGGTACATCGTATCTTTGTAATAAGGATAGTGTCCGGATGTTTTATATAGCGCTACATTTGCCAGGTCGGGTGTATAAACGTGTTTGTAGCCACGCTTCAATTCCTCGTCCACAATAAAACGTTCCAGCTCCCGGCGGATGGTCGAGCCTTTTTCCGTGTAGAGCGGCAGGCCTTTGCCGACAAGCTCGGAGAAGACAAACAGGTCGAGGTCCTTGCCCAGTTTGCGGTGGTCCCTCTGTTTAACTTCCTCCAGCCATAAAACATAGTCTTCCAGCTCTTTCTGGGTCTTGAAAGCCAGGCCGTAAACGCGCTGCAGCATTTTATTGTGCTCGTCACCGCGCCAGTAGGCCCCGGCAATGCTGGTCAGTTTGAATGCTTTGACCTGGCTGGTATATCTGACATGCGGGCCGCGGCAAAGGTCGGTGAAGCTGCCCTGCCGGTAGATGCTTACAATATCGCCTTCGACGCCGTCGATGAGTTCCAGCTTGTAAGGCTGGTTGGCGAACAATTTCCGGGCTTCTTCCTTGCTGATTTCGCTGCGGTTGAATGGCAGGTTGGACTTGATGATTTCCTTCATCTTCCTTTCTATTTCCGGCAAGTCTTCCGGCGTTAAGGGGCGGGGAAGGTCAAAATCATAATAAAAACCGTCTTCGATGGCCGGGCCGATGGCGAATTTGGCGTCCGGGAATAAAGACTGGACGGCTTCCGCCATGACATGCGACGCGGAATGGCGCATGATTTCCAGTTCATTTTGCTTGTTTTCTTCTTCCATATATTTATCCAATTCTCTTCATTCGTCCGCTTAATTATAACAACGTTCAGCTACGGGCGCAATCAGGGGGAGGAGGAGTGAAAGTACCAAGTGGCAACCGGTCAAGTATCAAGGAAGTAGTAAATAGTTAAAGCTTTAATCAAATCCTTCTCGGCTCTCCCTTTTGTAAAGACGATGTTTGGTATTAAATATGGAGTTTAAAGTTTTAACTCGATGGATTGTTCCCCTTTTATAAAAAGGGAATTATAGAGGATTTATTTTTTAGCTTTAAGTTATGGTTTTGACCCCGTATCAAGTACGGGGCAAGCTTTTTAAGTTTTGAGATTTAAGTTATCTTTTACATTCACATAGTGTACATGTTACACTAATACATGTCCCAATCCATCCGCCGCCTCTTACCTATCCTGGCACTGACCGTCTTTTGCTCCAACCTCGGCAGCGGCATTATCGCTCCCCTCCTTCCCATCTATGCTAAAACACTCGGTGCCAACGGCTTATGGCTCGGTGTTATCTTTGCCGGCTCGTCCATCGCCAGCGCCGTCCTCATGCCTTTTGCCGGCCGCTTTTCCGATAAACACGGGCGTAAAATCCTGCTGGCTTTCGGTCTGCTGGGCTATGCTTTGACATCATTCGCGTATGCCTGGGCGCACAGTATCGGCTCTTTGCTGGCAGTGCGCCTCGTCCAGGGGGCGGCTTCCGCGGCGGTCTCACCGATTTCCCAGGCCTACATCGGCGATATTACTCCGCCCGGCCAGGAGGGGAAATGGATGGGGTGGTATAATGCCACTTTTGTCATCGGGTTTGGTTCCGGGCCGCTGCTCGGCGGTGTCGTTGCTGACCATCTCAACATGAATGCGGCATTTTATATCATGGGCATCCTTAACCTTGTCTCTTTTTTGAGCGTCCTTATATTTTTGCCGGAGATTAAGGAACGGAAACAATCGGCGGCGCAATTTTCTTTCCGGGATATTACCAAAAGTGATATCACGCGGGGTATTTTCAGCTTTCAGCTCGGCTCTTCCGCCGACCGCGGCATCATGACGACTTTTGTGCCGGTCCTGGCCGCTACGGCGGCGGTAGGCTTGAGTACTTCTCTTATCGGCACGGTATTGACCGTCACGATTGTTATCAACTCTTTGCTCCAGATACCCTCCGGCCATTTTGCGGACAGGTTCAGCCGGAAAATCCTGATCATTGCCGGGGGACTCGGCCTGGTAATTCACATGACGTTGCTGCCGCTTTCTAACGGTTTCTGGCTATTACTGTTCTTGCTTGTATTAGGGGCTATTTTCGATGCTGCTTCAGCGCTACCCGCGGTGGCCGCTATCATCCAGGAGGGGAGGAAATACGGGATGGGTGTAACTACTTCCGTCTCGATGATGGGGCAGGGGCTGGGGATGGGCCTGGCGCCGATTATCGCCGGCGCCGTAGTGGATGCGACTGATGTCCGGTTTGCTTTTTATGTCGCCGCCGGCATTACTTTATTGAGCGTCATCGGGTTTGTTTATTCAACGCGTAAGGTGATAAAAATTTAGGATTTTGGAGTCCCGACCCTTTCCTCTTGTTCTCCCTCCCCGCTAGCATGGAGGGAGACAAAAGTTACTCTTGAATCAAGCTATTACTATTGCCTTCTCTCTGCCAGCGGAGAGGAGGTCAGGAGAAAAAGTCGAAGTGACAGCTAAAAGCTGATTGCTGACCGCTAACAGCTTAAGAATTACCCACATCCTTGCAGGCATTTAAAATATTGCTGAACAGCTTCTCCAGCTTCTGCGTCGGCGTGGAAGCAAAGGCAATACGCAGCAGGTCTTTTTCGCTGTAGCAGATAACGCCGGTGCTGTATTTATCCAGTAACGTCTGCCAGACCTTCTCCACGCTCCGGCCTTTAATTTTAACGCACATGAAATACCCGGAGTTGAAAGGCAGCGCTTCAAAGTATTCTTTAAATTCCGGGTGCGCTCCCAGAATTTCTTTAACTTTCAGATAACGTTCTCTAATTTTTTCCTTGTTCCGCTGCTTTTCCTGCCGGTAAGTGTCCGCCTTTGAAGCGTTGATGAAGAGTGACTGCGATAGGTGGGGCGAATTGGAAATATTGCCCCTCACCGCCCCGGCCGTTTTTTCTTCCAGCGCCTGGTAAAGCGCTTTGTTCCCGTTCTTGATGCCGTAGGTGATAAACCCGATGCGCAGGCCCCAGGCGTACTCTTCCTTGGTCAGCCCGTCCGCCTTGATGGCCAGCAGGTTTTCATGCAGGTCCGCGAGCCGGGCGAACAGCGATTCGGTGGTAATCTCCTCTTCAAAGACCAGCCCGAAATACGAATCATCGAGGATAACCGCCAGCTTGTTACCCTTTTCCGCGGCTTCTTTTAAGACTTGAACGATTCCGTCTGCCGCTTCTTCGGTGGGGGTATAACCGGAAGGATTGTTGGGGAAATTAAGCAGGATGATTTTCTTCCCCGAGGAGCTTTCATTTACCGTTTTCCCGAAGGATTCGATATCGAATTTCTCGTCTTTGAAAAGGTTGAAAAACTTTAGTTTAGCGCCGTAGGCATTGGTAAAAACCAGGTCGTAATTTTCCCAGTATAAATCGGCGACGGTGACTTTATCGACTTCATCGGCGAACATGTACCCGATGATGCTCAAGCCGTTGGTAACGCCGCAGGTGACCACCGGCAGGCTGATTTCTTTGGCGCCCAGTCCGGGGTTCTTTTGCCTCATCAGCTCTTGCCACTTTTCCCTGATGGCCTTTAACCCTTCGCTGCCGGCGTAGGGAAAGACATCCTTGCTATCGAGGGTAATGCGGCCGGCCATGCTGGGCAGCACCAGCGGTTTACCGTCGTCCTCATACGCCGTGCCTATAGTGGCGTTGATTTCCTTGTCTTTGGCGGCCATCCCTTGCGCCAGGATGCCCTTGCGGGGGAAATAGATGGCTTTGCCTTTGCCGGAGAGCAGGTTGTAAACGGTCGGGCTGCTGCCTCTAATGATATCGTTAAGTTCTTTCGCCTGGGGATTTAATTTGGCCATAGATAAATCTCCTTAGGGCATGCTGATATGGGGTTAAGTATCAAGTAGCAACCGGTCAAGTAACAAGGAATATTTAAGTGATAAGTAATAAGAGGAGGTAGGGACTTTTAATCCTTATCAGTTGCTAATTTCTTACTTCCTTGCCACTTGTTACTTAATATTTGTTACTTATTAAACTATCTATCTATTTCTTTACCGTAGGCTGTTTTTGGGGTGATAGCCCTCGCCGCCAGCGCCGCCAGGACAACTTTAATGATGTCTCCGGCAATAAAGGGCACCGCGCCCAGCATCAACAGTTGCCCGAAAGAGGTCGGCTTTCCCTTAACGAAGGATAGCCAGAGGTTGAGCTGTAAAAGACCGGGCCCATAAATCAATACGAAGCTGGCAAAGAGCATCAGCCCCAGCATCGGCAAAAAGCGGCGCGACTTAATAAATTTGTCCGTAAAATACCCGAGGAAAAGCGCTGCCAAGATAAACCCGATAATATACCCTCCGGTAGGTCCGGACATGTATGCCAGGCCGCCCTGGAACCCCTGGAACCACGGGACGCCAGCTGCCCCCAGCCCCGCGTAAATTACCATGCTGATACCGCCCCACCATGTCCCCAGCATAATGCCGGCCAGCAGTACCCCGAAAGTCTGGCCGGTCAGGGGCACCGGGCTCCACGGCGTCATTATTTTTATCTGGGCCATCAGGCCGACAATGACAGCCATGCCGAAGGCCAGCCCCAGCTTTTTGGAGACGCTTAGGTCATAACGCCATTTGAAAAGCCCGAGTTTCCGCTGTTCGATGGTTGTCCCGATAGTCATAGTATTCTCCTGGTATGGAATATTTTTTAAGGTCGGGGAGGGAAGCTATTTGGTCGGTTTCTCTACACCGATGAGAGCGATTTCTACTTTATGCCCGCAGTGGGAGCAGGTAACGACCATCGTTATGGGCTGTTTCATGACGCGTTCGGCCACCGCCGTCACGATGGAATCGATGTTATCCAGCCGGTCGTTCATCATGTCGAATTTTTCTTGGAGCTTTTCGACGTTTGCTTCCAGTGCTTGGTTGCCGTTTTCGTCCTGCTTGGCCAAAGTAGTTTTCCTCTCAAGGCTTAGATAGTGTCATTATAAGTTTTTAGATAGAATTAGTCAAAAGTGACTTTGGTGGTATGTTCAGGTAAAATATTAATACCGGACAGGTTATTGAAAGGAATCGTCCTATGATAAAGGCCGTCGATAATTCAAACTCTCTATCCAGGTCTCATCGCAGGTCAATCATTGTATCGAGCGTTGTGATGGTGCTTCTTATCGCGCTGTTGGTAGCTACTTCGATAATCAGCAAAAACGATATCAATAAATTCATCGCAAAGAATGAAAACTATATTTTAAGCATCGAGATTATTTTCCTGGTAGTGTTCTTTATCGAAGCGCTGGCCAGGATCGCGACACTGCGTTTAAGCCGTTTTGAAATACCTAAAAACAGCTCCAGCATCCGGCTTATCATCCGTATCGTCGGCTATACCGTCGGCTTGGTATCGGTTATCTCAATACTGGCATCCAATACGGCGCTCGGCATCAGCGTTGGAGCCATCGCCGGCGTCGTCATCGCTTTCGCGACGCAGAACATCGGCGCCAGCATTCTGGCGGCTATCGTGATTATCGCTACCCGCATGGTAAAAATAGGGGAGGAAATAACCGTTAGCGGCATCACCGGCACCGTTTCGGAAATCGCCCTGACGCACACCACCCTTTCCGTCGGCGATGATGTGGTCTTCATACCTAATTCCATGGTCGTCACTAACTGGGTGCGGCGGAAGAAGCGGATCAGCGGCGATATCGACGTGAATGACTGGTAGGGTCAGGGAGGAAATACTACCAATGACAAATACGCCTCACCACCCATGACCTTTATTGTAATTCCCGCGAAAGCGGGGATCCATCAAAAAAGGCAAAGAATGACCGAGCTCATTGTTGGATTCCTGCCTGCGCAGGAATGACGTGTGGAGAAAAGGCGGGTGGGGTATTGGACATTTGAAATTGGTCCGCCTGAGGCGGATTTGATATTGGTAATTATTTTTCCGTGTTCCCCCTTATTGCTTTCCCCCCGGCCCGAGAGTATAATCCACAATACATAAAAACCGGGGCGTTCCAGGAGGGGAAATATGGCTGAAAAAGAGATAGGAAAAGTAAGCGACTTCTTTATCCGTCCCATGGTCGCCGGCATCAAGCTATCCGGGGACATCAAGGTAGGGGAACGGTTGCACTTCAAAGGGCATACCACGGATTTTGCCATGACAGTGGCCTCGATGCAAATCGATAATCAAAACATCAATGAGGCCAAAAGCGGCGATGAAGTCGGCGTGAAAGTACCAGACCGGGTGAGACCGGGAGACACGGTCTTTTCCGAGCCGGGCGGCGAACATTTTACCGGATAATTTAAATTATTTCTCTATCGTTTTTACCAGGTTGGCCATTTCGATGGCGCTTACTGCCGCGTCAAAGCCTTTATTCCCGTCCTTAGTCCCGGAACGTTCGATGGCCTGTTCCAGCGTATCTGTCGTAATGACCCCGAAGATAACCGGCACACCGGTATGCAGGCTGGTGTTGGCGATGCCTTTGCTGACTTCGGCGGCAATGTAATCGAAGTGGGGCGTGCCGCCCCTTATCACCGCTCCCAGGCAGATGACGGCGTTATACTTTTTGCTCTCGGCCATCTTCTGGGCGATGAGGGGAATTTCAAAAGACCCGGGCGTCCAGGCAACATCGATATCGGTATCGAGCACGCCGTGGCGCAGCAGGGCGTCCTGGCAGCCTTCCAGCAGCTTACCGCTGAAGAACTCGTTAAAACGCGATACCACCACCCCGAATTTCAGCCCTTTCCCGATTAAATTGCCTTCAAAAGTCTTAGCCATCTTAAAGTCTCCTAAACTAATTACTTCAAATAACCAAAAACCTTACTATTTTCCCGAGTTCAAGGGAATTATGGTGGCCGGGAGACGCCCCCGTCCGCCTCAGGCGGACCGCCAGAAGAAATTTCCTCTGGACTCTTTTATTTAGCCTATTGTATCACCTTCGTTATCGATTATCGAGAGGAGGTGTCCCATTTTGTTCTGCTTGGTAGCCAGGTAGCGCTTGTTATACTTGTTCGGCTTGGTCGTGATGGGTAATTGCTCAATGATTTCCAGGCCGTAGCTGGAAAGGCTGGTCATTTTCTTGGGGTTATTGGTCATGAGGCGCATCTTGTGTATTCCAAGGTCGGCGAGTATTTGCGCGCCCACGCCGTAGTCCCGCTGGTCGGCTTTAAATCCGAGCGCCAGGTTGGCTTCCACGGTATCCATCCCTTTGTCCTGCAGGGCATAGGCTTTTATTTTATTATGCAGCCCGATGCCGCGCCCTTCCTGCCTCATGTAAAGCACTACCCCGCGACCCTCCGCCGCGATGCGTCTCATCGCCATTTCTATCTGTTCACCGCAATCGCAGCGCAGGCTGTGAAAAATGTCACCGGTCAGGCACTGGCTGTGGACGCGCACGAGTACCGGTTCATCGGTTGCCACGTTGCCCATAACGACCGCCACGTGCTCGGTGGGGTCGGTGTTACTCCGGTAGGCAATGATTTTAAAGTCTCCGAATTTGGTCGGGAGCTTGGCTTCGGCTACCTTGGTCACCAGCCTTTCATGGCGGTAGCGGTAGGTTATTAAATCGGCTACGGAGATGATTTTCAGCCCGTGCTTTTTCGCGAATTTCTCAAGCTGCGGCATCCGGGCCATCGTGCCGTCTTCATTCATAATTTCACAGCAGACACCGGCCGGTTTAAAGCCCGCCATTCTCGCCAGGTCCACCGTCGCTTCGGTCTGCCCGGTGCGTACTAAAACGCCGCCGTCCCGCGCGCGCAGCGGGAACATATGCCCCGGCATAACGATGTCTTCAGCCTTTGTCTTCGGGTTTACGAGCGCCCGCACGGTCGTCGCGCGGTCGCCGGCGGAAATACCGGTGGTGGTGCCTTGTCTGGCCTCCACGGATACCGTAAAAGCCGTTCCGAAAAGCGAGGTGTTATTGGTAACCTGCATCGGTATACGCAGGTATTCCAGCCTTTCGCCGGTCATCGGCATGCAGATAAGGCCGCGCGCATATTTGGCCATAAAGTTAATGGCTTCCGGTGTTACCGTCTCTGCGGCCATCACGAGGTCGCCCTCGTTTTCCCGGTCCTCATCGTCTACGACGATGACGAATTTACCGTTTTTAATGTCTTCGATTGCTTCGGGTATCGTTGCCAGCGGCATGGGTTTCTCCTTATTGGGACGGAGCCTTAGTTTACCTGGAAACCGTGCTCACGTAAGAATTCGGCCGTTATCGGAACGCTTTGCTTGAGGCTAAGGTTCTCGACATATTTACCGATGATGTCCACTTCCAGGTTGACGATGTCTCCCGGCTTTTTTTCGGATAAAATAGTGTGTTCCCGGGTGAATCCCACCAGCGAAACGCCGAAAGAAGTATTGTCCCGTGTCGTGACCGTCAGGCTGGCGCCGTCAACGGCGATAAAACCTTTTTCCACGATATAGCGCATGATTTCCGGATTGGTCTGAAAGCGCATCAGCACGGCATCGCCTTCCCTGACCATCTCGATGACCTTGCCGGTATCGTCGATATGCCCCTGGACGAGGTGCCCGCCGATTTCTCCGTTATAAGTCAGCGGACGTTCCAGGTTTACTTTATCTTTCGGTTTGAGCAGGCCGAGGTTGGTCCTTCTTAGCGTTTCCGGCATGACATCGACGGAAAAAGAGCTGTCGTCGAATTTGGTAACTGTCAGACAAATACCGTTGACCGCCATGCTCCCGCCCGGTTCCATGTCTTTTAAGGTCTTAAAGGCGGACACGGTCAATTTTCCCGCCGAAACGGATATAATATTCCCAATTTCCTGTATGATTCCGGTAAACAAGTTTTACTCGCTTTAAATTAGTAACTTATTTTCGTTGTTTTATTCAGAAATGTTATCAGATTCAACTGGTACTAACTCTAATTCTAATTGTTCTATCTGTAATTCAGACCGATTCGACTCTAATTCCCTTATTTTCTTTAGGCTATTTTTATAATCCAAATTATCATTTAATTTCAATGTCATATCTGATTGTCTTATTTTCTCTCTATTATTGTATTCAAATTCATCGTACTCTTTGCTTGACCAAATATCTTTCTGTAATTTAGCGAAAATGATTGCATTCTCGGTTCTTATATCTTCTATTTCATTTTCTATTTTCAACAATTCTCTTTTGATTTCTACAAACCGTTTTTTAGCTTTATCATACTTGGTTAATTCTTCCATATTTTGTTTGACCTCACGGACATACGAACACCTAAGATAATATTAACACTTGCCATAAGATAACCGCAATAATAATGAGTTTAAGCGGGTAAATAATCCAATACCATTGAATCATATTCTTTTTCAGGGTATCGGCGTCTCCTTTTGGCCAAGAGGCTGCCCCGTACTTGATACGGGGGAGGCAGGAGAGGGATTCCGGTTCATCGTATTCACTTGTCATAAAGTACACGCAATTACAATGTTTTGTCTTTCGCAGACGCGAACCGGAATAAGTGCCGCTATCTATAGTGGAGCATAAATAAAATAATTAATCTTTTAATGTAATTCCAATTATAGAATTATTATCCGGTCAAGGAGGGCAAAATGACAGGTAAACGGCAAATTGAACCGGAATGGCGGGCAGAGGATATCGAACGTAACCGGAGAAGTGTTGATAGCCGGGAAAACAGCACTGACCCTAACCTTGACCGCGAGGACCAAAATGAAGAGGTCATCGAGAAGCTGGAAAGGGAGGAATCGCTAAGGCTTAGCAATAAAATCCCCCCGGACAATAATACCAACCGCCGGCAGCAGAAAAAACATCCTGACCGGCGCGCTGATAACCGGTAAATGAAAAGTATTTAGAATTAGAACTTGAAAGGAGAAAAATGACGAGCAGGCCAGTTCAGAAAAACAAAAAACGGGTCGAAGAGAACAATGACCGGTGCAATGAAAATGCTCCTACACTGGATGAAAACAGGATGAAGCAAAGCCAGGTCTTGCTCCAGCGGGACGAATATACCGACCGGGGTTACGAGGACGCCGAACGCAGCCTGAAAAATGAGGAGCGGCACCCGGGATAACGGAACCGGCATAAAGTCAAGATTTATTAAAGAATACTTTAAAAAGGGGCGGGCAATAGGCCCGCTTCTCGCTTTTAATCAAGGTGAATTTTATTTTAAATGTTTTTCCCGCTGATGCCGTAGATAAACAGCGAAATTAAGTCTTTGGAAAACCGGCTATCGTATTTCATGCGATCGTATACGGCCGGCGTCTCGGCGATGCCGTGCTGGAAAAATCTAAGATAGGTAATAATGGCTTCATCGGAAATATCCTTCCGCAAATTGCCCTGTGCTCTGCCTTCTTTAAGAAACTCCCCGAACGTGTTTTCGATTTCCGATACTTCTGAAAGCGAGCCGTTTTCCACCGCCAGTTTGTACTGGTCGGCGATATCCAGCCAGGATTGTATGGCGCTCTGGAGCTTTTCCACCCAGGACTTTTTCCAGATTAGGATGCTTCTAAAGCGGGTCGCCAGCATCCTGATGATGGAATGCTGGTAGTCTTTGACCAGCTCGTCTTTACTGCCGAAGTTATTATAAATTGTCGCCTGGGAGACGCCGGCCTTCCGCGCGATGTCGTTAACGCTTACCTTGTCCACCCCAAAGCGGGAGAACAGCTCCTCGGCCGCGCGCCGGATGTCCTCTTTACTTTGCTCTTTACGCCGCTCGAACCCGTCCATATCTCGCCTCCTGCCTGCATTGTTATAATTATTATAGCATTGCATATTGACAATTACAATAATTGGAACTAGAATTGTTAGAGTAAATATAGATAAACATTACAGAAATTATAAAGAGTTTGAATGAAAGGAGCGGGCTTATGACGATGCCGCCAGTAATAACGACAAAAGACCTGACCAAACGTTTCGGAAAGTTTACCGCGGTTGATAATCTTTCGTTAAACGTACGGAAGGGCGAAATATACGGCTTTTTAGGGCTGAACGGCGCCGGAAAAACTACCACTATTCGTATGCTGTTGGGGATGATAAAGCCGGGCGGCGGTTCTGTGGCGCTTTTTGGAGAAGAAGTTGCCCCATCACGTCGCCATATATGGGAAAGGGTCGGCTACCTGGTGGAAACTCCCCACCATTATCCCGACCTCACCGTACGGGAGAACCTGGAGATATACCGCCGTTTGCGCCATATCGAAGGCCCACTGGCGGTAGATAAAATTATCGAAGAGTTAAGTTTGACCCCTTATATAAAGCGTTTCGCGCGGCACCTTTCACTCGGCAACGCCCAACGCCTGGGTCTGGCTAAAGCCTTGCTTCACCGCCCGGACTTGCTGATTTTAGATGAACCGGCTAACGCCCTGGACCCGGCGGGCATTGTGGAAATCCGCAACCTGCTCCGCGGCCTGGCGGAAAATAACGGCGTAACGATTTTTATTTCCAGCCATATCTTGAGTGAAATCGCCCGCCTGGCCACGCGCATCGGGATTATCCATGAGGGACGGCTCATTAAAGAAATAGATACCGCCGCCTTGCTGGAACAGGAAGAACCCCGCCTCGCGGTCGGTGTAGCTGACGTTCCTTCCGCACTATCTATTCTAAAGAATTCCGGCTTTGACCCGCGGCTCGACGGGCAGCAGTCATTGGTCCTTAGAGACGAATCAGCTATTAATCATCCCGAACAAATTGCGACTTTGCTCGTCCGGGCAAATAATCCGCCGCACAAATTAGCGGTAGAGCGCTCCGACCTCGAAGCATATTTTCTCAAGCTCGTCGGCGGGGAAAAGGAGGCCGTCAAATGACAGCTTTCGTTCATGATTTTACGTCGGCTTTTTGGGTTGAATTGAAAAAGGTAAGCCGTTCCCGGACGCTCTGGATAACCGCGCTGGCGGTATTGCTGGCGGTGGCTATCGGCGGGGTTTTCATGTTTATCCTGAAAGACCCGGAGCAGGCGAGGCGCATGGGATTGGTCGGCGCTAAAGCGCAGATATTCGGCGGCACGGCGGACTGGCTGAGCTTTTTCAACCTGATGCTGATTTTAATGAGCGTCGGCGGCCTGATAATATTCGGCTTTATTTTTACCTGGATATTCGGCCGTGAATTCAGCGATAAGACGGTCTATGATACGCTTTCGTTACCAACTTCACGGTATTCGATTATCATCGCCAAGATTGTTGTAGCCTCGCTATGGTCAGTCGCGCTGATGATGCTGGTATTTATGCTCATGCTGGCAATCGGCGGAATGCTCCGGCTTCCCGGGTGGTCGGCGGCGGTAGTCTGGCGCGGGGCCGGGTTTTTACTGGCGACCGGCTGTCTGACGGTGCTACTGTGCATCCCGTTTTCTCTGGTGGCAAGTTTTACCCGCGGCTATCTGCCGGCCGTCGCCTGTATTTTCCTGGTGATGATACTCTCGCAGGTCATCACCCAGCTTGGCAACGGCCAGTATTTCCCCTGGACCGTTCCGATGTTATTCAGCGGTGCGGCGGAATCGTTAACCGGGAAAGTGGCCGAACCGCTCGGCGCGATTAGCTATATCCTCGTCGTATTGACCGGCGTGATAAGCTTTATTGTAACGCTTTCCTGGTGGCGCTACGCCGACCAATCATAGCCGTTTCCCCTCTAAAAACAAAAAGGGGCGGGTAATAGACCCGCCCCAAACTCACATTTTCATCGCGGCGACTTTTTCATCCCGGAACGCGCTGGATGCGACCAGTGGAAATGCCTGGTCGAGAGGAAGAACCGGTTCGATATGGCCCTGGCCGAGGGTAATAACGGGGACCAACGCCCGTGAGAGGGTCGTAAAATCATCCGCTTCTACAGTAATATAGAAAGTATGTTCCAGGGAAGAAACCGACCCCTCAATTACTTTCACCCCGGATGTTTTCTTAAACGTTTGCCACCAGTCCTGGACCGGTTTCAATTTTTCCGGCGATCTTGCCGGGCAATTTTCACTTGTATGCGTTAGCATTATTTGGAAAAGCATATGCCACCTCCCATATCGGTTATGTGTTGACAGCCTGAGTTTTTACCTCCATCCGGGAGTATATTATCACTGACCTTATTAATAAGTTATAAAATCAAGAAATAAAACATAACATAATTGAGTCATTTTTTGAGGCTGTGAAAATATAGGGTCAAACAAAAAGGAGGCGCGCAAAAAAGACCGATGAATCAAAATCCTCTTCGGCTTCCTCCTTCGGCTTCGCTCAGGACAAGCTCTTTGACAAGGGGAACGATGTTTGCCTCTTTGGCGTAAATCTCAGCTCATAACCGATGGATTGTCACTCCCTGTTAAAGGAGGAGTCAAGGAGGATTTGTTCCTCGAAATAAAAAAGGGGCGGGTAACAATCCCGCCCCGGTGAAATAAAATTGCTGTTTGTTTGAATTTGGCTAATAGCCTTCCTCTTTCCAATGGGACCAGTCAACGGATTTTCTTTCAGCCTCGGTCAATATTTGCGGAAACAGTTTTTCGGTATGTACCGGCCCCTGGTTTATTTCAATAAATATCCACGGCCGGATGGTTTTCTTAATAATGTACGGGCAGTGTATCATGTTCGGCGGGATATAAACGGTGGTGGATTTGGTCATAATATGGGCTTCCCGTTCCGGTCCCATCTGTAATTCAACTTCCGCCCCCAGGTCCTCCGGGTTGTCCGGGTTGGTGCCGATGAGTATCAGGATTTCCGCGTCTTTATGGGTATGCGGCGGGTGCCCCACTCCATGTGTCCCTTCCGAACGCTTGGGAGGATGGGGAAGGTTCCAGTGGACCCAGTAGAAATTGCACCCCTGAAAAGTGTCCCGGTCGACGCGGGCTATTCCCGTGCGTCCGAGTTCTATCTCTTCCGGCTTCGCCTTGTAGTTTTTGAAGTATTTGCCGTATTTTGTCGCTGGCATTTTCTCTCCTTCCTGTTGTTTTACCTCTAGTATTATCCTTTTCTGAAAAAATTGATATAGTCCATTTATACTAAAATAGGGAGCGAGTTTTCAATACATATATTTACTTGCAATCTGTTATTTCCTCTATTATAATCTTCTTTATGTGTTGATTTGAGAACAAATATCAGATGGAAATTGAAAGCACATTAACAAGAAAGACCTACGTAAAACATATCATATTAATGTCTTTACGTTCTGTATGGCTTTATGCCCTTGTTGGCATGGCCATTATTATTGTTATTATTTCAATTATTCAAAAATATTTTATCCCTTTAATTATCCCTTGTGCTGGTATTTTAGCAGTATTACTTTATAATCTGATATGGTTGCTATATCAATGTTATTGGTCGAAAAATAACCAGTATTTTTTCATAAATAAAAACTATAATTTTGGTGAAGATGAAATTGTTGTAGAGTATCTTTCTCGGCAGTGGATTTATAAATGGGAAGCTTTCCAACGATGGAGTAAAAATGCGGGGTGCTACGTACTCTATTTTAAGAATGGACAAGCAATAATTTTCCCTATATCAGATGTTCCGTATTATGAAACTGCAGAATTTGAAAATATTCTTAGGGAAAAAATCGACCATACTAGATTTAGTAAATTACAGGAAAAAGATAAATCCTCATCTTAAAACAAAAAGGGGCGGGTTCCCGCCCCCATGTAATATCCCTTTCCCCCTTTTGCCAATTCCGCCCCTCCCTCTCTGCTAGCGGAGGAGGACTGGATGCAATTGATACAATTTCAGAACTTCTTCGACTTGTGTTGTCAAAACGCTTGGCTAAACGGTCAAGGCGTCGTGTTATTAAAGATTAGCTGATTTTCTAGAATAAAACAAGGCGTTGGAGCAAGTATATCCGCAAGTGTTATTGTTTACGCGATTGTATTATTGGACCGCCAGTTGCTGGGCAAATAAGTTCAAAGGCCTCCTTCTAAAACGACGAATCTTTAGATTTACCGGTAACCGAGGTAAAATTGGGTATGAGTAGCTAACAACCTCCACATATTCTGGCCTATAAAGTAACAGCAGTTTGACGCTAGGCGCGGGAGGAAGGATAAGTATGGTTATTTTTTATAACTGCGTTTCAAGGAGAAGCTAATGCAACCATACATCTTAGAGAAAGCCCTACATGCATGGCCGCAATGGAGAGAGAGTATCCGAGACACTCGAACCAAGATGAATTTCAAGCCAGCCATTCTGGAGATCGAGGGTGAAGCTGAGAACTGGGGAAAAGAAGTCGGCTGGGAGAAAGTAATAAAATCAGGCTTAGAAGCTTTAAGGCAGATGGGGCTTCCGTGGTACTTTGGATTTTACTGGCTGGCCTGTTTTTGTGCTGATTATGAATTGAGAGATTCGGTGGATTTTACACGAATAACTTTACCTCCCCAAAATGCCTCCGAAGTCTGGACAAAGCTGGTAAGTGAAGAATTGGTCAAGGATAGAGGGATGGTTATGCTTTATCATAAGCGTGGCCCAGGAAAGAAACTCTATCCTCCCTACCCCTTTATCCTTGAGACCGGATTTCCGTTCGGTATTAAACAAGGCACGAAACCT